>NZ_CP168654.1:0-10000 GCF_041889765.1 Rossellomorea sp. FM04394
TTGGAGAATATCGGGGATCTTTGGAGCAAAGCCTTAGAAAGCATCGAAAAAAAGATAAGCAAACCGAGCTTTGACACTTGGTTAAAATCTACTAAGGCACATTCCATACAAGGGGACACTCTTGTCATTACAGCTCCAAATGAATTTGCGCGGGATTGGTTAGAAGGACGCTACTCTCAATTAATCTCCGGGGTTTTGTATGATATAACGGGCGAAGAATTGGTCGTGAAATTCATCATTCCTCAAAACCAGGAGCCGGAAGAGTTTGATATTCAATTACCGCCAAAGAAATCGATGAAAGACGATGATCAGCAGGATATCAATCAAAATATGCTGAACGCTAAATATACATTCGACACCTTTGTCATCGGTTCGGGCAACCGTTTCGCCCATGCTGCTTCTTTAGCTGTGGCTGAAGCGCCTGCTAAAGCCTATAATCCCTTGTTTATTTATGGTGGAGTGGGACTGGGTAAAACTCACTTAATGCATGCGATCGGACATTATGTACTGGAGCATAATCCTGCTGCTAAAGTGGTTTATCTATCCTCTGAGAAATTCACGAACGAATTCATTAACTCCATTCGAGACAATAAAGCAGTCGATTTCCGCAATAAGTACCGCAGCGTTGATGTTTTATTAATAGATGACATTCAATTTTTAGCAGGAAAAGAACAAACACAAGAGGAATTTTTCCATACTTTTAATACCTTACATGAAGAAAGCAAGCAGATTGTCATTTCCAGTGATCGGCCACCGAAAGAAATTCCGACACTCGAAGACAGACTCCGCTCTCGATTCGAATGGGGTCTTATTACAGACATAACACCGCCAGATCTCGAGACGAGAATTGCGATTTTACGAAAAAAAGCAAAGGCTGAAGGATTGGACATTCCAAATGAAGCCATGCTTTATATAGCCAATCAAATCGATTCAAATATTCGTGAGTTAGAGGGCGCTTTAATCCGGGTTGTTGCGTACTCTTCTCTTATAAATAAAGATATTAACGCTGATCTGGCAGCTGAAGCTTTGAAAGATATCATTCCGAGCTCAAAACCGCGGGTTATCACCATCCAGGAAATTCAACGTGTCGTTGGAGAGCACTTCAATGTGAAGCTGGAAGACTTTAAGGCCAAGAAACGAACAAAGTCCATTGCGTTTCCCCGACAGATCGCTATGTATCTATCCAGGGAAATGACGGATTCTTCACTTCCAAAGATCGGTGAAGAGTTCGGCGGCCGGGATCACACGACCGTCATTCATGCTCATGAGAAGATCAGTACATTACTCGGAGCAGATGCTCTTCTTCAGCAGCAACTGAAAGAAATTCGTGAGTCTTTGAAGAGTTAATCTTACACACAAAAAAACTGGATAATGTGAATAACTAAGACAAACTAGCACACAGTCTGTCCACATGTGGATAGGCTGTGTTTACGTTGAATTCACACACTTATCCACATATCAACAGGCCCTACTACTTCTGTTACTATTTTTTAAATAAATTATTAGTATATGATTCAGTCCATAAAATTATGTGCAAATTGGAGGAATAAATCATGAAATTTGTTATTCAAAGGGACTATCTTGTTCAAAGCGTCCAAGATGTCATGAAAGCAGTAACGTCAAGAACAACCATTCCCATTCTTACAGGAATAAAAATCATTGCTACTGAAGATGGCGTAACATTAACAGGTAGTGATTCAGATATTTCAATTGAATCTTTTATTCCGAATGAGGAAGAAGGTTCAGAAATTGTAGAGATCATGGAAACTGGAGGAATTGTTCTTCAAGCTAAGTTCTTTAGTGAAATCGTTAAGAAATTACCTAAAGATACAGTGGAAATTGAAGTTCAAAATCATTTCCAAACGGTTATTCGTTCGGGGCAGGCGGAATTTAATTTAAACGGTTTAGATCCGGAAGAGTACCCACATCTTCCTCAGATTGAAGAAGGAAACGGAATTAAAGTTTCAACCGATCTTCTAAAAACGATGATCAGACAAACCGTATTTGCAGTGTCCACCTCAGAAACACGCCCCATCTTGACAGGTGTAAACTGTCAGATTGAAAACGGGGAACTAAGCTGTATTGCAACAGATAGTCACAGACTTGCGATGAGAAAAGCGCCAATTGAAACAAATCATGATGCTTCATACAATATTGTGATTCCAGGGAAAAGCTTAAACGAGCTGAATAAAATCCTTGATGATACAGAAGAGCCTGTGGAAATCGTGATCACTGAAAATCAAGTGCTATTCAAAGCGAAGCACTTATTATTTTTCTCAAGATTATTAGAAGGGAATTATCCTGACACAAGCCGATTAATTCCTTCAGATACAAAAACAGAGCTAACACTGAATACGAAGGAATTTTTACAAGCGATAGACCGTGCGTCTTTACTTGCAAGAGAGGGAAGAAATAACGTCGTGAAGCTTTCCACTCTTGATGGCGGGATGATAGAGATCTCATCTAACACACCTGAAATCGGGAAAGTCATCGAGCAAGTACAAAGTCAATCCATTGAAGGAGAGGAATTGAAAATCTCCTTTAGTGCGAAATATATGATGGACGCGTTAAAAGCCATTGAAGGAACAGAAATCTATGTGAATTTCACCGGAGCTATGAGACCGTTCGTACTGAAACCACTTCATGATGATTCGATCCTTCAGTTGATTCTTCCAGTAAGAACGTATTAATGAATATACAAGAGCCGATGCCTTTACATGGGGGTATTGGCTCTTTTTCTACACTTTATCTGGTAATTGAAGGAATCCCTTTCGTCGATTTCTGCCAAAAACAGCGTCTGCTCAATGAAGAAACCAATGATAACAAGTGCAAATTGCTCTACGAGTCCTTGCTGATTTTTCGTTAGTTGTGACTTAACTCTATTTAGAGTAAAATAAGATATTAGAGACTTTATACGGAAAGTAGTGATTTTAGTGGCGAAAGAGATCACCATTGAAACGGAAATCATCACATTGGGACAATTCCTGAAGCTTGCTGAAGTAATTCAGTCCGGCGGGATGGCGAAATGGTTCTTAAGTGAATATGAGGTATACATAAATGGCGAACAAGACCAAAGAAGAGGCAGAAAACTCACAATTGGTGACACAATTGAAATTCCGGAAGTAGGAGTATTTGTGGTTGCTGGAGAATAATAAAGGGTGTTATTTCCATGTACATTGAACAATTAGAATTAAGAAACTATCGAAATTACGAATCAATCGACGTGAGTTTCGAAAATAAGGTGAACGTAATTCTTGGAGAGAATGCTCAAGGAAAGACCAATATTATGGAGTCTATCTATGTACTGGCAATGGCTAAATCCCACCGGACCTCAAATGATAAAGATTTAATCCGTTGGGACGAGGAATATGCTAAAATAAAAGGTAGGATTCAGAAATATAATGGTGCGTTACCATTGGAGCTTGTCCTGTCGAAAAAGGGAAAAAAAGCGAAAAGTAATCACCTTGAACAATCGAAACTAAGTCAATATGTCGGCAATATGAATGTTGTCATGTTTGCGCCTGAAGATCTCCATTTAGTTAAAGGGAGCCCTCAAGTAAGGCGTCGTTTTATTGATATGGAAATCGGTCAGGTTTCTCCTGTTTATTTACATGATATCAGCCTTTATCAGAAAATATTACAGCAACGGAACCATTATCTGAAACAATTGCAAACGAGAAAACAAAAAGACCAGACCATGCTGGATGTCTTGACGGAACAGTTCATTGAGATGGCTGTGAAAATTACGAAAAAGCGCTTTGAGTTCGTTCAGCTGTTAGAAAGTTGGGCAAAACCGATCCATTCCGGGATATCAAGGAACTTAGAAACCTTGGAAATCGTATATAAACCGTCTTTAGATGTATCAGATAATCAAGAATGGTCAAAAATGGTAGATATATATGAGCAGAAATTTGATGGTATCCGCGAGCGGGAAATTGATCGCGGTGTGACCCTGGTCGGGCCGCATCGGGACGATCTTCAATTTATTGTGAATGGAAGGGATGTTCAAACATTCGGATCGCAGGGGCAGCAACGGACAACAGCCCTCTCTGTGAAGCTTGCAGAAATCGAGCTGATTCACTCTGAAATTAAAGAATACCCCATCTTACTTCTGGATGATGTCTTATCTGAATTAGATGATTATCGTCAGTCCCACTTATTAAATACCATTCAGGGGAAAGTTCAAACCTTTGTCACCACGACAAACGTGGATGGTATTGATCATCAAACCTTAAACGAGGCGACTACGTTCGAAGTGGAAGCCGGATCAATGAAAAGATTGAAATGAGGTGTTACCTTGTACATACATGTTGGAGAAGATGTCATGGTACGTACAGATGAAATCATCGCAATTATTGATCGAGACACCGTTCAATTTTCAGAGGAAATTCAACATTTTCTAAAAACGAAAGATAAAAACCTTTGCAACCTCGCAAAGGGTTCATATAAATCTCTTGTTATCACGACCAATCAGTTGTATCTCTCACCACTGGCATCAAGTACGTTGAAGAAGCGATCAAAGAAATACTCAAACTACGAGAATTTATTATAGAAATATAAAGCCCTGAAGGTTAGAAAGTGTAGGTGAATCAGTATGGCTATGGAACAAAAACAAGGTCAATCCTATGATGAAAATCAGATTCAGGTTTTAGAAGGATTAGAGGCCGTTCGGAAAAGACCAGGTATGTATATTGGATCAACAAGCGGAAGAGGATTGCACCACTTGGTGTGGGAGATTGTTGATAACAGTATCGATGAAGCGTTAGCCGGTTACTGTAATGAAATCGAAGTCATCATCGAAGAGGATAACAGTATTACTGTTACAGATAATGGACGTGGTATCCCTGTCGGTATTCACGAAAAAATGGGACGTCCCGCCGTTGAAGTAATCATGACGGTCCTTCACGCGGGTGGTAAGTTCGGAGGCGGCGGATATAAAGTATCCGGAGGTCTTCACGGGGTTGGGGCATCAGTTGTAAATGCTCTTTCCACAGAACTTGAAGTCCATGTTCATCGTGATGGAAACATCTATTATCAAAAATTCGAAAAAGGTGTCCCAAGCTTTGATCTTAAGGTTATTGGAGAAACGGATAAAACGGGAACGATCATTCACTTCACTCCAGATCCTGAAATCTTTACTGAAACGACGGAATACGATTATGACACACTTGCAAACCGTATTCGTGAATTGGCGTTCTTAAACAGAGGGATCCAGATCAGTATTGAAGATAAGCGCGGAGAAGGGAAAAGAAGGGACTACCATTATGAAGGTGGAATCAAGTCCTACGTTGAGCACCTTAACCGTTCGAAGGAAGTCATTCATGAAGAACCGATCTACATTGAGGGTGAGAAAGATGATATCACCGTTGAAATCGCTCTTCAATACAATGACGGATTCGCAAGCAATCTTTATTCCTTCGCCAATAACATCCATACTCATGAAGGCGGGACCCATGAGTCCGGATTCAAAACGGCTCTAACAAGGGTCATTAACGACTATGCCCGAAAAAATAATGTGTTTAAAGAGAGCGATGCGAATCTTTCAGGGGAAGATGTTCGTGAAGGATTAACAGCGATTATCTCGATTAAACATCCTGATCCCCAATTCGAAGGTCAGACAAAAACAAAGCTCGGTAACTCAGAAGCAAGAACGATTACAGATTCCCTTTTCTCAGAGCATTTAGAAACGTTCTTACTTGAAAACCCGGTTGTCGCAAGAAAAGTCGTGGAAAAAGGACTAATGGCTGCACGTGCCCGTCTGGCTGCGAAAAAAGCAAGGGAGCTTACCCGTCGTAAGAGTGCCCTTGAGATCTCCAGCTTACCTGGTAAACTGGCAGACTGTTCTTCTAAAGACCCGAGCATCAGTGAAATCTACGTGGTTGAGGGTGACTCAGCCGGCGGATCTGCTAAACAAGGCCGGGATCGTCACTTCCAAGCCATCCTTCCTCTGCGTGGTAAAATCATCAACGTAGAAAAGGCACGTTTGGATAAGATCCTCTCAAATAACGAGGTTCGTGCGATCATCACAGCTCTCGGGACAGGGATTGGCGAAGACTTCAATCTGGCTAAAGCGAGATACCATAAAATCGTGATCATGACCGATGCAGACGTCGATGGCGCCCATATTCGCACGCTATTATTGACGTTCTTCTATCGCTACATGAGAAATATCATTGAAGCAGGATACATCTACATCGCACAACCACCTTTGTACAAAATACAACAAGGGAAGAAAATCGAGTATGCCTACAATGATAAAGAACTGGACCGCATCTTAGCAGAAATCTCCCCGACGCCTAAACCTGGAATCCAGCGTTACAAGGGTCTTGGAGAAATGAATCCTGAGCAGCTTTGGGAAACAACCATGGATCCGGAAACAAGAACCCTGCTGCAAGTAAGTCTTCAGGATGCAATCGAGGCTGATGAAACCTTTGATATCCTGATGGGTGACAAGGTAGAGCCGAGACGTAACTTCATCGAAGAAAACGCAGCTTACGTTAAGAATTTGGATATCTAAAATAAAATATAACAGGATAGACCTGCGTGCTATCCTGTCTTTTACATAGCGGACAAGGTAAAGAATGAGAAAGGTATAAATCTTTCTTTAAAAGGAGGTCCCTTTTACTATGGCAGAAACACCGAGATCGAATGTTAAAGAGATTAATATAAGTAGTGAAATGCGCTCGTCTTTCCTGGATTATGCGATGAGTGTCATCGTTTCCCGTGCACTCCCTGATGCCCGTGACGGCCTGAAACCCGTACATCGTCGTATTTTGTATGCGATGAATGACCTGGGGATGACTGCTGATAAAGCATACAAGAAATCAGCCCGTATCGTCGGTGAAGTAATCGGTAAGTATCACCCTCATGGTGACTCTGCTGTTTATGACACAATGGTGCGTATGGCACAGGATTTCAACTATCGCTATATGCTTGTAGACGGTCATGGTAACTTTGGTTCTGTCGATGGAGACGCAGCCGCGGCCATGCGTTACACAGAAGCACGTATGTCCAAGATCTCTATGGAACTCATTCGTGATATTAATAAAGATACAATTGATTATAAAGATAACTATGATGGTACCGAGAGAGAGCCGGAAGTATTACCTGCCCGTTTCCCTAACCTGTTAGTGAACGGTTCTTCAGGTATCGCTGTAGGGATGGCAACGAATATTCCACCTCATAATCTTGGAGAGGTCATCGATGGAATCCTTGCATTAAGTAAAGATCCCGACATTACGATTCAAGAGCTGATGGAATTCATCTATGGACCTGATTTCCCTACTGCGGGACTGATTGTAGGAAGAAGTGGGATCCGTCGCGCCTATGAAACAGGTAAAGGTTCCATCACCATGCGTGCCCGTGTGGAAATTGAACAAAAAAGCAACGGGAAAGAAACGATTATCGTTCATCAAATTCCTTATCAAGTAAATAAAGCGAGACTGATCGAGAAGATTGCCGATCTTGTTCGTGATAAGAAAATTGATGGCATCACAGATTTACGTGATGAATCGGACCGTAATGGTATGCGTATCGTAATTGAAGTAAGAAAAGATGCGAATGCGAATGTCTTGCTTAATAATCTATATAAGCAAACGGCTCTTCAAACAAGCTTCGGTATTAACCTTCTGGCACTTGTTGATGGGCAGCCTAAGGTATTGAATTTAAAAGAGTGTCTATATCATTACTTACAGCATCAACGCGTGGTCATTCGTCGTAGAACGGAATTCGAATTGCGCAAAGCAGAAGCAAGGGCCCATATCTTAGAAGGCTTACGAATCGCCTTAGATCATATTGATGAAATTATCGCCCTTATTCGCGGATCTCAAACAACAGAACTTGCGAAACAAGGATTGATGGAGAATTTCTCCCTTTCTGACAAGCAGGCTCAAGCGATCCTGGATATGCGACTTCAACGTTTAACCGGATTAGAACGAGAAAAAATTGAAGACGAGTATCAAGAACTTGTGAAGCAGATTACAGAATTGAAAGCGATCCTGGCAGATGATGAAAAAGTTCTTGAAATTATCCGTGAAGAGCTTATCGAAATCAAAGAACGCTTCAATGATGAGAGAAGATCAGAAATCGTAGCGGGTGGAATTGAGAATATTGAAGATGAAGACTTAATTCCAAGAGAAAATATTGTCGTATCCCTTACTCATAACGGATATATCAAGCGCCTGCCTGTATCGACCTATCGCAGTCAAAAGCGTGGAGGAAGAGGAATCCAGGGAATGGGTACCAATGATGAAGACTTTGTTGAACACTTACTGACAACGTCAACTCATGATACGATTCTTTTCTTTACAAACAAAGGAAAAGCATACCGTGCAAAGGGATATGAAATTCCTGAATTCAGCCGTACTGCTAAAGGACTTCCGATCATCAACCTGCTTGGGGTAGAAAAAGATGAGTGGATCAACGCCATGATTCGAGTGGAAGAATTCGTGGACGACTGGTACTTATTCTTCACTACGAAGCAAGGGATTTCAAAACGTACGCCAGTATCAGATTTCGCCAATATCCGTACGAACGGTCTCATCGCCATTAACCTTCGAGAAAACGATGAGCTCATTTCCGTCAAACTTACCGATGGAGAGAAAGATATGATCATCGGAACGAAAAAAGGTATGCTTATTCGTTTCCCTGAAACGGATGTTCGTTCAATGGGAAGAACAGCTACCGGGGTAAAAGGAATTAACCTGAGTGATGATGACATTGTTGTTGGAATGGAAATCCTGGAAGAGAAGAGTGATGTCTTAGTTGTAACGGTAAATGGTTACGGTAAACGTACTCCTGCCAGTGAATATAGAGTTCAAACACGTGGTGGTAAAGGATTAAAAACATGTAATGTGACGGAACGGAACGGAGAGCTTGTCTCTGTTAAAGCTGTTACGGGTGAAGAAGACTTAATGATTATCACAGCACATGGTGTCCTTATCCGTATGGACGTGAATGATATTTCCACTACAGGTCGTAACACTCAAGGCGTTAAGCTGATCCGTCTTCAAGAAAGTGAATTTGTTTCAACAGTTGCCAAAGTTGAGAAAGAAGATGAAGAAGAAACGGAAGCACCAGTTGAAACGGCTGAGGGAATTGAACAACCGGACAGCGAAGACCAAACAACCACTGAAGATGTAAGTGATGATACAGAACAATAACTAAACGGGTAAGCTATTTCCAGTAATGAAACCTTCATTCTGGAAATAGCTTATTTTTTTGAAAAAAATATCTATAAGCTGTCAAATTTGGTAAAATAAACTATAAAAATAAGGTTTGAGGTGAGGTGTCGATAGTTGAAGGTACATCGTGGAGAGGTACAATTGGGATCCATCGTAGCAGAAGATGTTATGGGAATGGCAGCGAGCCCTATCATTCCAAAGAATACAGTACTTGAAGAAGAGCATTTGAAAATCCTTCAAGCGTTTCATATAACTGAGCTCATAATAGAGAATGCAAAAGCGAATGGACGCCCACTCAGGACTTCACCCTCTGGTAATATGGAAATAGAACAAGAGGAAAAGGTGATGAATGAGCCAGTCGGTTTCTTTGATCTCTATTTAAAGACTATCAGGGAATATAAGAAAGAATTCATGAACTGGCAATCAGGGACTGCTGTGAATGTTGCAAGAGTGAGAGAATTAATACTCCCGCTTATTCAAATGGTTGAACGGAACCATACATATGTGCACTCTCTCCATCAATATTCAACGGAAAAAGATTATATTTATCATCATGCCATTTCAGTGGGGATCATTAGTGCCCTCCTAGGTAAGAAGTTAGGTTTGAATTCAGGTCAGGTGAACCAGCTGGCTTTAGCGGGTGCCCTGGCAGACTGTGGCATGGCCAAGGTAAGTCCCCACATATTAACGAAAGAACAACCTTTATCGGAGAGTGAATTTAAAGAAATAAAGCTTCACACAGCCAACGGATACAGGATGGTTAAAGATACGCCATTATTAAAAACAGAGACAAAACTGGCGATTTTCCAACATCATGA
>NZ_CP168654.1:12500-35000 GCF_041889765.1 Rossellomorea sp. FM04394
CATATTCGACTTATTCGGGGCCTTAGCTCAGCTGGGAGAGCGCCTGCTTTGCACGCAGGAGGTCAGCGGTTCGATCCCGCTAGGCTCCACCAAGGTTTTTTACGAAGCGTCAGCGAAGTAAAATAACCATCCATATAATCTCTTTTGAGATTATGGTTGTTCTTTGAAAACTAGATAAAGATAAATTGATAGTCAAGAAATTACCGAGTATCGCCATTTTAGGTTTTAAACCTGATGTAACAACCAATTCGGTTAAGTTATGAAGGGCGCACGGTGGATGCCTTGGCACTAGGAGCCGACGAAGGACGGGACTAACACCGATATGCTTTGGGGAGCTGTAAGTGAGCTTTGATCCAGAGATTTCCGAATGGGGGAACCCATTGTTCGTAATGGAACAATATCCTTACTTGAATACATAGAGTATGGAAGGCAGACCCAGGGAACTGAAACATCTAAGTACCTGGAGGAAGAGAAAGCAATTGCGATTCCCTGAGTAGCGGCGAGCGAAACGGGATGTAGCCCAAACCAAGAGGCTTGCCTCTTGGGGTTGTAGGACACTCTATACGGAGTTACAAAGGAATGAAGTAGACGAAGAAGTCTGGAAAGGCTCGTCAAAGAAGGTAACAACCCTGTAGTTGAAACTTCATTCTCTCTTGAGTGGATCCTGAGTACGGCGGGACACGTGAAATCCCGTCGGAAGCTGGGAGGACCATCTCCCAAGGCTAAATACTCCCTAGTGACCGATAGTGAACCAGTACCGTGAGGGAAAGGTGAAAAGCACCCCGGAAGGGGAGTGAAATAGAACCTGAAACCGTGTGCCTACAAGTAGTCAGAGCCCGTTAACGGGTGATGGCGTGCCTTTTGTAGAATGAACCGGCGAGTTACGATCCCATGCAAGGTTAAGTCGATGAGACGGAGCCGCAGCGAAAGCGAGTCTGAATAGGGCGAATGAGTATGTGGTCGTAGACCCGAAACCAGGTGATCTACCCATGTCCAGGATGAAGTTCAGGTAACACTGAATGGAGGTCCGAACCCACGCACGTTGAAAAGTGCGGGGATGAGGTGTGGGTAGCGGAGAAATTCCAATCGAACTTGGAGATAGCTGGTTCTCTCCGAAATAGCTTTAGGGCTAGCCTCATGTGTAAGAGTCTTGGAGGTAGAGCACTGTTTGGACTAGGGGCCCTCATCGGGTTACCGAATTCAGACAAACTCCGAATGCCAAAGACTTATCCATGGGAGTCAGACTGCGAGTGATAAGATCCGTAGTCGAAAGGGAAACAGCCCAGACCACCAGCTAAGGTCCCAAAGTATACGTTAAGTGGAAAAGGATGTGGAGTTGCTTAGACAACCAGGATGTTGGCTTAGAAGCAGCCACCATTTAAAGAGTGCGTAATAGCTCACTGGTCGAGTGACTCTGCGCCGAAAATGTACCGGGGCTAAACGTATCACCGAAGCTGTGGATTGACACCTCTAGGTGTCAGTGGTAGGAGAGCGTTCTAAGGACTGCGAAGCTAGACCGTAAGGACTGGTGGAGTGCTTAGAAGTGAGAATGCCGGTATGAGTAGCGAAAGATGGGTGAGAATCCCATCCACCGAATGCCTAAGGTTTCCTGAGGAAGGCTCGTCCGCTCAGGGTTAGTCGGGACCTAAGTCGAGGCCGATAGGCGTAGACGATGGACAACAGGTTGATATTCCTGTACCACCTCTTTTCCGTTTGAGCAATGGGGGGACGCAGGAGGATAGGGTAAGCGCACTGCTGGATATGTGCGTCTAAGCAGTTAGGCTGATGATGAGGCAAATCCCATCATCGTGAAGGCTGAGCTGTGATAGCGAGCGAATTATAGTAGCGAAGTTCCTGATTCCACACTGCCAAGAAAAGCCTCTAGCGAGGAAAAAGGTGCCCGTACCGCAAACCGACACAGGTAGGCGAGGAGAGAATCCTAAGGTGAGCGAGAGAACTCTCGTTAAGGAACTCGGCAAAATGACCCCGTAACTTCGGGAGAAGGGGTGCTCTGGTAGGGTGCAAGCCCGAGAGAGCCGCAGTGAATAGGCCCAGGCGACTGTTTAGCAAAAACACAGGTCTCTGCGAAGCCGTAAGGCGAAGTATAGGGGCTGACGCCTGCCCGGTGCTGGAAGGTTAAGAGGAGTGCTTAGCGCAAGCGAAGGTGCGAATCGAAGCCCCAGTAAACGGCGGCCGTAACTATAACGGTCCTAAGGTAGCGAAATTCCTTGTCGGGTAAGTTCCGACCCGCACGAAAGGCGTAACGATCTGGGCACTGTCTCAACGAGAGACTCGGTGAAATTATAGTACCTGTGAAGATGCAGGTTACCCGCGACAGGACGGAAAGACCCCGTGGAGCTTTACTGTAGCCTGATATTGAATTTTGGTACAGCTTGTACAGGATAGGTAGGAGCCTTGGAAGCCGGAGCGCCAGCTTCGGTGGAGGCATCGGTGGGATACTACCCTGGCTGTATTGAAATTCTAACCCGCGCCCCTTATCGGGGTGGGAGACAGTGTCAGGTGGGCAGTTTGACTGGGGCGGTCGCCTCCTAAAGAGTAACGGAGGCGCCCAAAGGTTCCCTCAGAATGGTTGGAAATCATTCGCAGAGTGTAAAGGCACAAGGGAGCTTGACTGCGAGACCTACAAGTCGAGCAGGGACGAAAGTCGGGCTTAGTGATCCGGTGGTTCCGCATGGAAGGGCCATCGCTCAACGGATAAAAGCTACCCCGGGGATAACAGGCTTATCTCCCCCAAGAGTCCACATCGACGGGGAGGTTTGGCACCTCGATGTCGGCTCATCGCATCCTGGGGCTGTAGTCGGTCCCAAGGGTTGGGCTGTTCGCCCATTAAAGCGGTACGCGAGCTGGGTTCAGAACGTCGTGAGACAGTTCGGTCCCTATCCGTCGTGGGCGCAGGAAATTTGAGAGGAGCTGTCCTTAGTACGAGAGGACCGGGATGGACGCACCGCTGGTGTACCAGTTGTCTTGCCAAAGGCATCGCTGGGTAGCTATGTGCGGAAGGGATAAGTGCTGAAAGCATCTAAGCATGAAGCCCCCCTCGAGATGAGATTTCCCATCACGTATGTGAGTAAGATCCCTAGAAGATGACTAGGTAGATAGGTCAGAGATGGAAGCATGGCGACATGTGGAGTTGACTGATACTAATCGATCGAGGACTTAACCACAAAGAGTCATTTTTAAATGAACAACATTGGTCGATATTCGGCTTTCTTGACATCAATTCTTTATCTAGTTTTGAAGGAACAACCCTTCAATTGAATATTGTCTGGTGACAATGGCGAAGAGGTCACACCCGTTCCCATGCCGAACACGGAAGTTAAGCTCTTCAGCGCCGATGGTAGTTGGGGGATCTCCCCCTGTGAGAGTAGGACGTCGCCAGGCAAATGTGAAAAGAGTAGCTCTTAGGGGTTACTCTTTTTCTGTTTTTTTATTAGAAATGTTATTGGAAGGTGAATCAGGCATCTATCTTTTATACAGGTGGTATTGGAAATGAAGAACGGGGTTAGTACACTACGCTGGTAAAGTCTTTATGTTAGAAAATAGAAAAAGACGCATAAAGGGATGAAATTGACGCAATAACAGTCAAAAACGACGCATAAAATGAAAAATCGACGCAATAACAGTCCAAATAGACGCAATAAAATATAAAATCAACGCAATTAACATACAGCTTCAAGCTTAACCCTCCTCTATATCTATGAAAATATTGATATCTGCCTCCCTAAAATAGTCTTTGTTAATATAAAGAAGAATTTTTAGATAGATAGGAACATTTATTAGTGCTTATTACATATAAAACTTCAATTTGAGAGACACATTAGCCTCGAAATCCTTCCTGGTGGCCAGCAAATGCAATGTTACTCCAAATCATCCTGAATTATTTGTATAAAAATCCTATTTTCCATCAACTATTCATTTTAATATTTCTAAAAGATATCCAGCGTCCGACAATCTGACAATCAACACCCAACACCTCACCTACCCACTGCATCTCAAACACCCACAAACCACCATCATCACATGCTCAAAATTGCTATCCACCAACTCTCTAAAGTATTATTTAAATAAGAGTGTATACAAGGAGAGAAGAACATGACCACAATTTATGATTTTACCGTAAAAAGAGCGAATGGATCTGTAACGTCTCTGGAGGAGTACCAGGGGAAAGTGATGCTTATCGTAAACACAGCTAGTAAGTGTGGCTTTACACCTCAATTTGAGGAACTGCAGGGCCTGTATGAAGACTACAAGGATGAAGGACTTGTTGTCCTCGGATTTCCATGTGATCAGTTCATGAAACAGGAATTTGATGATCAGGATGAAATCATGGAGTTTTGTCAGGTGAACTACGGGGTATCTTTTCCGATGTTTGCGAAGGTCGATGTGAAAGGGAAGGAAGCACATCCTCTGTTTACGTTTTTAACGAAAGAGAAGAAGGGTGTCCTTCTTTCGAACATTAAGTGGAATTTCACTAAATTTTTAATCGGGAAAAATGGTGAAGTTTATGATCGGTATTCTCCTCAAACCAATCCACGCAAAATCGAAGATGACATTAAAAAATTACTTCAAGCACAATAGAGAAAGAGGAGAGGGAGCGCTTCATCCTTCCTCTTCCGGCTACATTTTATCCTTGAGTAATTTTAATAAAAGGTATGGTGCTTTTTCTGTTGTGACATTGATGAACGTGTTGATGATAGGATAGTCTTCATTGGTTCGGTTTTTTAATAGTTCCACCCACCATTCTGTTTCGTATCGGGCAATCATGCTTAAGTTGTATAGTATGGCATAGTGGATGAGAACTTCAGGTATAGTAGTGGCTTCATTCCGAATCCCGGGAAGGGCTAATTTGTTTTTATGGAAATGCCATCTGATGGGAAGATGCTCTTGGGCATTTGGTGCTTGTAACGCATTGTCCGAGTTCCATGTGAATTCCTCTGTCACCTTTTCATTCAGATACTGTTTAAGTAAGCTTTCTGACATATGAAAGTGAGATAGTAAGGACTCATCAATGATCAGCTCATGTTGTGGATTGAACCAGAACATGGTTTTCTTTTTGAGCAATACATGAAATACTTCTTCAAGCTCGGGTATTTGTACGAGTAAATCTTCCATCTTGTATTTTTCCCCCACGATATGTTTCACGTGAAACACCAGGTTGGAAAAGTGTGAAAACAGACCATTTTTCTGCACCTTTACTTCATCCTGTAAAAAACGGTACTGCTGCTTTTTTCTTTTCCTTGAGGTAATCCCATGGGCCAGGACCGTGGTTGTTTCGGGATATAAGGGATCTTCTGTTAAAACAATCGCTTTAATAAAATGAATATATCCGTAGAAAAGCAAAATAGGCTGGAGTGATATAGGAGATTGCATGGCTTGTCTGTAATAAAGTTCTCCTTGCTCCAAGTAGTACATGAATGGATAACAGTTATCATAGCTTTTTGATTCGGTTTGAGAAGACCCCATTTGTTCATAGCACTTTTTTAGAAACTTCTGGGAGTATTCCGCTGACTGAAAATAGTGAATGAAGTCCCAGTGTTGACGTAATTCGTTCAAGTAATCACCTTCTAATTATTCTGAAAAATTAAATTAATCCTATTCATCTTGACAGTATTTTAACCAATTGATAACCTACTAATAATATTTTGGGACTAGGGAGGCCGAAAACATGTGGGATTCTAAATTTGCTAAAGAAGGTTTAACGTTTGATGATGTCTTATTATTACCAGCTAAATCAGAGGTATTACCAAAGGATGTAAATATCTCTGTTGAGTTAACAGATTCAATTAAATTGAATGTTCCTGTGATCAGTGCAGGAATGGATACTGTAACAGAAGCTGAAATGGCAATAGCAATGGCTCGACAAGGTGGACTCGGTATCATCCACAAAAATATGAGTATTGAACAGCAGGCTGAGCAGGTTGATAAAGTAAAACGTTCCGAAAGTGGAGTTATCTCAGATCCATTCTTTTTAACTCCGGATCATCAAGTCTTTTCTGCAGAACACTTGATGGGCAAATATAGAATTTCCGGTGTTCCGATTGTGAACAACGAACAAGAGCAAAAGCTGGTAGGGATTTTAACAAATCGTGACCTTCGTTTCATCCAGGATTATTCGATCCAGATTTCGGATGTCATGACGAAGGAGAATCTTGTCACAGCTCCTGTTGGCACTACCCTAGAAGAAGCGGAAAAAATTCTTCAGCAGTACAAAATCGAAAAGCTTCCTCTAATTGATCAAGAAGGGACACTTAAGGGATTAATTACGATTAAGGATATCGAAAAAGTAATTGAATTCCCTAACTCTGCCAAAGATGATCAAGGACGCTTATTAGTTGGAGCCGCTGTCGGTATTTCGAAAGATACGCTGACTCGTGTTGAACATTTAGTGAAAGCACATGTAGATGTCATTGTAATCGATACGGCTCACGGTCATTCAGCAGGAGTTCTTTCTATTGTTCGTGAAATCCGCGAAGCTTATCCAACGTTAAACATCGTAGCAGGTAATGTGGCAACGGCTGAAGCGACACGTGAATTAATTGAAGCGGGTGCTGATGTTGTCAAGGTTGGGATTGGACCTGGTTCGATCTGTACAACCCGGGTTGTTGCCGGTGTGGGTGTTCCACAAATTACCGCTGTATATGATTGCGCTACTGAAGCAAGAAAGCATGGAAAAAGCATCATTGCCGATGGAGGCATCAAGTATTCAGGTGATATCGTAAAGGCTTTAGCAGCTGGTGGACATGCTGTTATGCTGGGAAGCTTACTGGCAGGAACATCTGAAAGCCCTGGAGAAACGGAAATCTTCCAGGGACGCCGCTTTAAAGTATATAGAGGAATGGGATCCGTCAGCTCCATGGAAAAAGGTTCAAAAGACCGCTACTTCCAGGAAGAAAATAAAAAGTTCGTTCCAGAAGGCATCGAAGGCCGGATTCCTTACAAAGGTCCTTTAGCCGATACATTGTATCAGCTAATTGGAGGCTTACGTTCAGGCATGGGATACTGTGGAACGAAGGACCTATTCGCGTTAAGAGAGCAGGCACAGTTTATTAAAATGACGGGTGCCGGACTTCGCGAAAGTCATCCTCATGATGTTCAAATTACGAAAGAAGCACCAAACTATTCGTTGTAAGAAAATAATTCCAAATGCTGATCAGATACTCCTGATCAGCATTTTTTCATTTGGATGAAAATGATATTCACCGCTGTGTTTCAGAGGCCGCAAGTCCCTTGACCCATGCCAAAACTAGTCATATTCTCTGTCTATTCTTACCTTTCGAACTATGATAAAATAACGAAGGTGTACATAAAATCTTGGAGGGCTAATAGTGAAAAGAAGTTGGATTCAAAAATCTTTTGTTTGTATGATGGTTTTTATGATGGCAATGGGTATTGTGGGGAGACCTGCAAATGCACAAGGAGAATTGGACGTTAACGCAAAAGCTGCGATTCTAGTAGAAGCAAGCACGGGTAAAATTCTCTATGAAAAGAACTCGGATAATGCTCAGGGCATTGCAAGTATGACGAAAATGATGACAGAGTACTTGTTACTGGAGGCTGTGGCAGAAGGTAAGGTGAAATGGGACCAGAAGTATACGGTACCTGCGAACCTTTCTCAAATGTCTCATAATACTGGTCTCAGTAATGTGAGTCTTGAAGTGGAAAGTACTTATACCATTAAAGAGTTGTATGAAGCAATGGCGATTTATTCAGCTAATGCAGCGACGATAGCGATTACTGAAACGATTGCCGGCTCAGAAGCGAACTTCGTTAAAATGATGAATGCAAAGGCTAAAGAACTTGGTCTGGAAGAATATAAATTTGTGAATTCTACAGGTTTAAACAATAAAGACTTGGCACCTTACGTAGATAAGGTGGTAGGTGGTCCGGAAGAAGAAAATGTGATGTCTGCAAAGGATGTAGCAACACTTGCGTACCGCTTGCTGCATGATTATCCGGAGGTACTTGAGACATCCAGTATTGCGAAGAAGGTATTTGCGGAAGGAACGGATGACCCCACTCAGATGGATAACTGGAACTGGATGTTACCAGGATTGATCCGCGAATACGAAGGAATGGATGGCCTGAAAACAGGTACGACTGATTTTGCGGGTGCCAACTTCACAGGAACAGCAGAACGGGACGGAATGAGATTCATTACGGTTGTAATGGACGTTGAAGTTCCAGCTGGTGAAAACTCCTACGATGCCCGCTTTAGTGAAACAAGAAAAATGATGGATTATGCTTTCAACAATTATACAATAGAGGAAGTACTTCCTGCTGACTTTCAAGTAAAAGGTCAAAAGACACTTCCAGTTGAAAAAGGGAAAGAAAAAGAAGTTCAAATCAAAACCGATTCCGCACTAAGCATGGTGATTAAGAACGGTGAAGAAGATCAATACAAACCGAAATTTGTATTAGATAAGAAAAAGCTTAACGATGACAATGAACTGACAGCTCCTGTTAAAAAAGGAGAAAAAGTTGGATATGTTACGTTAGAATCAAAAGATAAAAAAGATTTAGGCTACCTTACAGATAAAGGTACCAATGCTTCTAAAGCATCTGTTGTTGCTGTAGACGGTGTTGAAAAAGCAAACTGGTTTGTCCTTTCAATGAGAGCTGTAGGTGGTTTCTTCGGGGACATCTGGAACTCAGTTACATCTACTGTGAAAGGCTGGTTCTAATAAGCTTAGGTAAAATGATTAAATGAGCACCAAGACTTTTATTTAGGACAAGTCTTGGTGTTTTTTTATAGGTAGGGTGAAAAAGAGGTATCTTAGGAAGAGCGCCTTGTGGAATTCCCAAGAAATGCTTGTCGGGCCTGACCAAGCCGCTTCGGCTTTTCGAGATGTCCAGCTCCAGGGCTTAGAGGCTCGAGGTCATAAGCCAAACATGCCAAAAAGGCAAAGAACGCCTTTCCGGCATGTTCGTCTTATGCTTGTCGCCTCTGGGCAAAGCCCTTCCGCTTTTCGATATGTCCAGCTCCAGCGGCTAGGCCCTCGAGGTCATAAGCTAAATCGACCAAAAAGGCAAAGAGCGCCTTTCCGTCCGATTCATCTTATGCTTGTCGGGCCTGACCAAGCCGCTTCCGCTTTTCGTCTTGACATAAGTCTTTTTTTATTGTTTATTTAGCAGTAGGGTTACATAATCATTCCGATTGTTTTAGTTGCGTTTTCTTCCTTTTTTGGATGGAAATGGGACAGGCATGGGATAAATATAAGGGGGATATAGATATGATGAAGACTGGTACAGATCGTGTTAAAAGAGGTATGGCTGAAATGCAAAAAGGCGGCGTTATCATGGACGTTGTGAATGCAGAGCAGGCTAAAATTGCTGAAGCTGCGGGTGCAGTTGCAGTAATGGCTTTAGAGCGAGTTCCAGCAGACATCCGTGCTGCAGGCGGAGTAGCAAGAATGGCAGATCCTCGTATTATTGAAGAAGTGATGGGCGCTGTGTCGATTCCTGTAATGGCAAAGGCTCGTATTGGTCATATTGTAGAGGCAAGAGTACTTGAATCAATGGGTGTTGATTATCTTGATGAGAGTGAAGTATTAACGCCAGCTGATGAAGAGTACCACTTAAATAAAAGAGATTTCACTGTACCATTCGTATGTGGATGCCGTGATTTAGGTGAAGCTGCCCGCCGTATTGGTGAAGGTGCATCTATGCTGCGTACAAAGGGGGAGCCTGGAACAGGTAACATCGTTGAAGCGGTTCGTCATATGCGTAAGGTAAATGCTCAAGTACGCAAGCTTGTGAGCATGAATGAAGATGAAATCATGACAGAAGCGAAGTTACTGGGAGCTCCATACGAATTATTGTTAGAAATTAAAGAAAATGGACGTTTACCTGTTGTAAACTTTGCTGCAGGCGGAATTGCCACACCAGCTGATGCGGCTCTTATGATGGAATTAGGGGCTGACGGAGTATTCGTAGGTTCTGGTATCTTCAAATCAGAAAATCCTGAGAAATTTGCAAGAGCAATTGTAGAAGCGACTACTCATTATCAAGATTACAAGTTAATCGCAGAGCTATCAAAAGAGCTTGGTGTAGCAATGAAGGGAGTAGAAATTTCTTCTATTTTACCTGAAAACCGTATGCAAGATCGTGGATGGTAAGGTGTGATTCTATGTTGAACATCGGTGTATTAGGACTTCAAGGTGCCGTCAGAGAGCATGTTCGTTCAATTGAAGCCTCTGGTGCCAAGGCAATCGTCATTAAGCGTGTGGAGCAGTTGGAAGAGATTCAAGGACTCATCATGCCGGGTGGGGAAAGTACCACTATGAGAAGACTGATTGATCGATACGGCTTTATGGAGCCGTTAAGACAATTTGCGGCAGATGGGAAGCCGATCTTTGGAACATGTGCAGGATTGATTCTCTTAGCCAAGCACATTGTCGGATACGAACAACCTCATCTTGGTGTGATGGACGTAACAGTGGAACGTAATTCCTTTGGCCGTCAAAAAGAGAGCTTTGAAGCGGACCTTTCGATTGCCCATGTGGGAGAAGGATTCAATGCCGTCTTCATCCGTGCCCCCCATATCGTGGAAGCAGGGGAAGATGTTGAAATCTTGGCGAAGCATAACGAACGGATTGTACTTGCACGCCACGGACAATTCCTCGGTTGTTCTTTCCATCCAGAGCTAACGGATGATCATCGTTTAACTTCCTTCTTCGTTGAGATGGTGAAGGAAAGCATGGAAAAAACAATCGCATAATTTTATTGCAAAATGGAAAACATTGTAGTAGATTATGAAATAACTAATAAAAAATTAAATCGTTGATAGGAAATAGTAGTAAAGAAGGGTTGCTTAAGAGAGTCGGTGGCTGGTGAGAATCGACGCAAGAGCTTTACGAATCCATCCTTGAGTGAAGTACTGAATGAAGTAGGTATTTTCGGTGATTCCGTTACCATCTCTTAAGAGGAAGATGCTTTGCGTCTTCAATTAGGGTGGCAACGCGGAAACCTCCGTCCCTTTTACCAGGGATGGGGGTTTTTTATTTTTTTATAAAAAAGGAGAGAAACCAAATGCTAGACATTAAGTATTTACGTAATAATCTGGAAGATGTGAAAGCCCGTCTGCAGCACCGCGGTGAGAACCTGGAGGATTTTGATAAATTCGAAGAGCTTGATAAGAGAAGAAGAGAGCTGCTTGTGGAAAGTGAAGATCTTAAGAGCAAGCGTAATGAAGTATCCCAACAAATTGCCGTTCTGAAGAAAGAGAAGAAAGATGCTCAGGATATGATCGTTGAAATGCGTGAAGTCGGGGCCATGGTCAAAAAGCTGGATGATGAATTAAGAGGCATCGAAGAAGAATTAGAGAGAATCCTTCTTTCTATCCCGAATATTCCTCATGAAACTGTACCGGTGGGTGAAACTGAAGATGATAATATTGAAGCACGTACATGGGGAGAAATCCGGGAATTTGATTTCGAAGCACAGCCTCACTGGGACGTTGCTACAAGGCTCGGGTTGCTTGATTTTGAACGTGCAGCAAAAGTGACGGGAAGCCGCTTCGTTTTCTATAAAGGCCTCGGTGCAAGACTTGAAAGAGCTCTCATTAATTTCATGATGGATTTGCACATGGATGAGCATGGGTATACGGAAATGATTCCTCCATTCCTGGTGAATCGAGCGAGTATGACAGGGACAGGTCAACTTCCTAAGTTTGAAGAAGATGCATTCAGAATTGAGAGTGAGGACTATTTCTTAGTCCCTACTGCAGAAGTACCTGTTACGAATTATCATCGTGATGAAATTTTGAAGGCGGACGAATTGCCGGTAAGTTATGTAGCGTATAGCGCCAACTTCCGCTCTGAGGCTGGATCTGCAGGACGCGATACAAGAGGCTTGATCCGCCAGCATCAGTTCAACAAAGTCGAGCTTGTTCGCTTTGTGAAGCCGGAAGATTCTTATGATGAGTTAGAAAATTTAACTGGTCATGCTGAAAAAGTCCTTCAGCTACTGGGCCTTCCATACCGAGTATTGTCTATGTGTACAGCGGACTTAGGTTTCACGGCTGCAAAGAAATACGACATTGAAGTCTGGATTCCTAGCTACGGGACGTACCGCGAGATTTCTTCTTGCAGTAACTTTGAAAGCTTCCAGGCGAGACGTGCAAACATCCGTTTCAGAAGAGAGCTAAACGCGAAGCCTGAACATGTCCATACGTTAAATGGATCTGGTTTAGCGATAGGAAGAACGGTTGCCGCGATTTTGGAAAACTACCAGCAGGAAGATGGATCTGTCATCGTTCCTGAAGCCCTTCGTCCATATATGGGTGGAGTGGAAGTCATTAAATAAAGGAATTTTATCCAGCCAAAAGAAGTCTCACCTTTATCGGTGAGACTTCTTTAATTTTTTTAGAAATATGCTTGACTCCATTTGTACACCATGGTATTATAATTCTTGTCGATACGGAGGAATACCCAAGTCCGGCTGAAGGGATCGGTCTTGAAAACCGACAGGGGTGTAACAGCCCGCGGGGGTTCGAATCCCCCTTCCTCCTCCATTGATTTTTTTATAACCATAGCGCATAAACATTGGAGATAGAATTCGTTACATATTATATGTAACGAATTTTTTTATTTTATGGATATACTGATCGACCCAGTCCAATTTACTTAAGGTTTTTGATGTCTTCTCTTAAATGGTCGTTTGCTGTATGTTCGAGTATCCCTATCTTAGTGATATGCAGGCGTGCTTCTTCATCTCCTAGCAAATAAATCTTCGAATAGATATCCCTCATCGATTGATCATATTGATCGTCTTCCGGTGAATTGTGATATTGGCGGAACGGGACCTGCGCCCGTCTCATAGTCGACATGTCATCATCATAGTTATCATTGAACAACATTTTCAGTTCGTTTACTTCTGTCGGGGTGGCAAATATGCGAAAGCTTGGACTGGCGTTTTGATTTGGATCCTGCAAGATGTCCCCACTGCTGATATCTACAAAATACGTTTGTTTCGATTCCATCATTCCTTCATCTCCTTCATCGATTGTTTATTACTACATATACCTCTTTCCTAATGGAAATAAACGGATGGAGGTCTTCATCAACCTTTAAATAAAAAAGACTACTCCCGCCGCGTTGGGGAGAGTAGTCTTATCTGTCTTCTTAACTTTTTAACATTCTCGTCTGTTCA
Organism: Rossellomorea sp. FM04394; assembly: GCF_041889765.1. NCBI lineage: Bacteria > Bacillati > Bacillota > Bacilli > Caryophanales > Bacillaceae > Rossellomorea > Rossellomorea sp. FM04394. Next base: position 25,671 of record NZ_CP168654.1, read on the forward strand.
ATGAAATACCCGATTCGTTCAACGATTGGTTCGATGGAGTTTTGATCGTTCACTAGATCGTATTCACTGATGTCCAGTCTGAGTACCGGACATGCGTTAAAGGAATTGATCCAGTTTTCGTAACGTTCATGCATTTCTTCCCAGTAGGCAACAGGTGTTTGTTGTTCCATCGGGCGGCCGCGTTCACGGATGCGATCAACTACATTATCAATGGACCCTTCAAGGTAGATCAGAAGATCAGGGTGAGGGAAGTATGGTGTCATGACCATGGCATCGAAAAGGCTTGTATAGGTTTCATAATCGATTTCGCTCATGTTCCCTTTTTCATAATGCATGCGGGCAAAAATGCCAGTATCTTCATAGATGGAACGATCCTGTATGAAACCGCCGCCGTATTCAAAGATTTTCTTTTGTTCTTTGAAGCGTTCTGCCAGGAAATAGACTTGAAGGTGGAAGCTCCAGCTTTTAAAGTCCTGATAAAATTTATCGAGGTACGGATTGGTATCAACTTTTTCAAATGACGTCCTGAACCCCAAGGCATTGGCCAAGCCGTTTGTCATGGTGGATTTCCCGACGCCGACTGTTCCGGCAATGGTGATCACGGCATTATTCGGGATCCCGTATTTAGTGCGAAGATTCATGATAGTGAACTCCTTTTTTTAGTGTAGTCTCTAATTGAGTAAGAATGTGTTCCAGGTCCTCTTTATTTTGAACGAAGTCTATGTGGTCGCCATTGTAGCGGAGAACAGGGATATCCGGGTGAGTTTCTTCGAATGTATTCATGTATTCTTCATAATCCAATGATAGCTGCTTCAGATATAGAGGGCTGATTTTCTTTTCGAAGTCCCGTCCTCTTTTTTCAATGCGCTTTAAAAGGGTATCAAGGCTTGCGTTCAAGTAAATCACGACATTTGGTCTTGGCATATCCGATGTTAGGATCTCATATATATTGAGATATTTTTTGAACTGCTGTTCATCCTTCAATGTACGCTTAGCAAAGATGATGTTTTTAAGAATATGATAATCTGCTACGACAGATTTGTTTTGAGATAGGTAGTGTTTTTCAATATCCTCTAGCTGTTTATAACGATTGCATAAGAAAAACATCTCTGTTTGAAAGCTCCACTCTTCAATGTCATCATAGAATTTATCCAAGAACGGGTTTTCATCCACGATTTCTTTCAGTAAGTGAAAATTGAAATGCTCTGAAATCGCTTTTGCAAGAGAGGTTTTTCCTATTCCAATCGGGCCTTCTACGGTAATGAAAGGAATGCGCCCCATTAATTGTCCTCCTCATATTACGGCAATCTTTTCTCGTATAAAAATGTAAAATAAAAAATTACGACAGGAATTATTGTAACACAATAGATGGATGGTTTGTTCAGGTTATTTCCAAGGATTTAGAAAACAGGATACGTTCACTATATCGACTTCAACCGGCCAACTTTTAAGGGGAACGCATACAAAAAGCTGATGGACAGGTGTTTATAGATTTACCTTTCCATCAGCTTCTATTTATCATCTTTTTACGACATTGAAATTGTCGGATATTAACAACCAGTTTTGAGGAAAGGAGAGCCCCAGCTTCCAATAGCTCATTCCCCTCAATTTTAACTCTTTCATAAGATCAAACTTCGCCTGGATGCTCCGGGCATCTTCAAACCATACTTCATGATCTTTTCCAGTGCCTGCATCCCGGTATTTAAAGAAAGGGGCCTGTGCTTTTTGATCATACTGAATCGGGACGTTATTGTCGGCGGCAATCTTGATTGCCTGTTGTGGACTGATGGCTTTCGCTGTACTTCCTTGTACAAATGGGAGGGTCCAGTCATATCCATATAAATTTTGCCCCATGAGAATCTTGGATGAAGGCATTTCTGAAATGGCGTATTCAAGCACTTCACGAACAGGTCCGATGGGGGAAACGGCCATGGCAGGACCACCGCTATATCCCCACTCATAGGTCATGATCACGACGAAGTCTACGATTTCGCCATGTGCTTTATAATCATGTGCTTCATACCACTTTCCTTTTTGATCGGCACTGGTCTTGGGAGCAAGGGCAGTTGAAAGCAACCATCCTTCTTGATTGAAACGCTGCTTTGCTTTTTTTAGGAATTGGTTGTAGGCTTCTTTGTCCTGGGGACGTAAATACTCGAAGTCGAAGTGAATGTCCCTGAATCCATATTTCTTGGCGGTCTGGACGACATTATCGAGGAATTTATTCTGGATTGCCTGGTCGGTTAGCAGGATTCGCCCAAGTTCATCACTAAACGTTCCTTCTTCTTGATTGGTGATGGCCATCATTAACACATTATTATTATCTTTCCCTGTTTGAAGCAAATTTCCAAGGAGTGGCTCCTGCAGTGTTCCATCCCGTTTAGCTTGGAAGCTGAATGGAGCCAGATAGGTAAGATAAGGAGCTGCTTCTTTCGCGCTTTCTTCCAAATTTGGGGCAACTTCTTTTCCGTAAGGCTCGACATACCCATTAAATTCAGCCCTTCCTTTAGGCTTCTGTGGGATGTATAAACGAAATCCTACCTGCAAAGGCTGATTGGGAGAAATTCCGTTCACCCTTGCCAGTTCCTGATAGGGGACCCCTGTCTTCTGGCTTATCGCCCAAAGGCTATCACCTGGTTGAACAAAATAGAAACTTCCTATAATAGGGATAACCAGTGATTGGCCAATTACTAAGTTATCAGGGTTTGGCAGTTCATTGGCATCTACTATATCCTTAACTGTTGATCCATACGCTTGAGCGATACCAAATAATGATTGGTTTGATTGGACAACATGAATTTGCATACACAGACCCTCCTATATTTCATTCACTATAATCAACTTATGAAATAGAAGGGATGGATATGTTTGTGGAGTGAATTTTATAAGATCTCACCGGTTGATTCTATCCTTGCTTTTAATACATTTTTCATCATCGTTAATGCATAGTGATTATCTTCGTCACTGACCGACGCAATAGCATCAGAGGGTATAATGAGGTTAAACTCTCTCATATAGGCATCGTTTGCTGTAAAGAGTACACAGATGTTTCCTGCAATACCCGTGATAATAAGATTTTTTACGGACAGATGATGCAACAGTGTATTTAAAGCAGTACCATAAAAAGCGGAATGTTTTGGTTTAATGAGAAAAAAATCTTTATCCATCGGTTGGAGAGGAGTCATGATGCTATCGCTCACTTCATTATGGCATTTCTTATAGATCTCCTTGTAATCTGCTTTCCAAAGCTCATAATGGTCGTTAATATAAATGACAGGATGCTGATGTTTGGTACAATAGTGACGCAGGGAGTTGATCGGTTCAACTATATTGCGGGTATGGCTCGCCAGTGTGTTACCGTGTTCGAAGTCGAATGGATTCATAATGTCTATAACAAGAAGAGCGGTATCGTTTGGTATCATGTTGAAAGCCCCTTTCTCTTATAGTTTGGAGTGATTGGGGATATTTTATAAAGAATAGAGAAATAAATTTATGGGAGTACATAATGGGTATAAGAGAAGAACAATTTATGATGGAAGCATTAAAGGAAGCAGAAAAAGCAGCAGTGATTCAAGAGGTTCCGATTGGAGCGGTCATTGTAATGGGTGATGATATCATTGCCCGGGCTCATAACCTGAGAGAAACGAGTCAAAATGCCATCACTCATGCAGAGACTTTAGCCATTCAAGAGGCATGTGAGAAGCTTGGCACATGGCGTCTTGAGGGCGCAGAGCTTTATGTCACACTTGAACCATGTCCTATGTGCAGTGGAGCCATCATCCTTTCCAGAATAGAGAAAGTCATTTATGGGGCAAAAGATCCAAAGGCGGGCTGTGCGGGAACGTTAATGAATCTACTCGAGGATGACCGATTTAATCATCAGTGTGAAGTAGTACCTGGAGTGTTATCGGAAGAATGTGGTGGAATCCTTTCCCGTTTTTTTAAAGACCTGCGAGAGCGGAAGAAGCTGGAGAAGAAGAATAGGACATCTGGACTGTAAATAACTTACATTATTCCGCCATTGCTTTTTACCGTAAATCCTAGTATACTTAATCTTGCGTCGCACTAATGACGCAACTAAATATGGTATCAATTTTGCCGTGCTAGGTGGGGAGGTAGCGGTGCCCTGTACTCGCAATCCGCTCCAGCGAGACCGAATTCCTTTCCGAGGCTAGCACTCTGTAGGGCTGCCTCAAGTAAGTGGTGTTGACGCCTGGGTCCTGCGCAATGGGAATCCATGAACCATGTCAGGTCCGGAAGGAAGCAGCATTAAGTGGAAGCTCCCATGTGCCGCAGGGTTGCCTGGGCCGAGCTAACTGCTTGAGTAACGCCTATGGATGCTTGTCGACGAAAGGTGCACGGCAGTTTAATTTATATACAACAACTCATCCATTTCCGGGTGAGTTTTTTGTTTGTGTAAAGGTTTAAATTGATCTCCGGTTTTCTTTGTAAAAGGGATTTACATTACGTTATAATAGAGACACTATAGTACATAAAAAGAGGGGGGAGTCATTTTGGCATATCAAGCTTTATATCGTGTGTGGCGTCCTCAGTCATTTATTGATGTGGTGGGACAGCAGCATGTAACGAAAACGTTGCAAAATGCCCTCCTTCATCAGAAGATTTCCCATGCCTATTTATTCTCGGGACCAAGAGGGACAGGGAAGACGAGTGCAGCGAAGATCCTGGCAAAAGCCGTTAACTGTGAACGTTCTCCTGTAGCGGAACCTTGCAATGAGTGCGATGCATGTAAAGGGATCACGGACGGTTCGATCCCTGATGTCATTGAAATCGATGCCGCCTCCAATAACGGGGTGGAAGAGATCCGGGACATCCGGGATAAAGTCAAATATTCTCCAAACGTAGTCGAGTATAAAGTCTACATCATAGATGAAGTCCATATGCTGTCTATCGGAGCATTTAATGCGCTACTGAAAACGTTAGAGGAACCACCTAAGCATGTCATCTTTATCCTTGCGACTACAGAGCCTCACAAGATTCCCCTTACGATCATTTCACGCTGTCAGCGTTTTGACTTCAAGCGAATTACGGCCAGGGATATTGTGGGACGAATGAGTCATATTGCCACAGAATCAGGTGTGAACTATGAAGAAAATGCCCTGACGATTATCGCAAGGGCAGCTGAGGGCGGGATGCGTGATGCCCTAAGTCTTCTCGATCAAGCCATCTCCTTCAGTCAGGACCAGGTAACCATAGACGATGCCTTGACTGTAACAGGGGCTGTTTCTCAAGGCTATTTAAATACACTGGCGAAAGCGATTCTGGAAAGAGATGTCACCAGTGGTTTAAGTGCACTGGAAGAACTGTTGTTCCAAGGGAAAGACCCGGCAAGGTTCGCAGAGGACTTTATTCTTTATTTCCGGGATATGCTGTTATACCAAACGGCCCCTAATCTTGAAGAATCATTGGAACGGGTCATGCTCGATGATGATTTTAAAGAATTAGCCGGACAAACCCAGCCTCAGCAGATTTATCAATACATCGATGTCTTGAATCAGGCCGGTCAGGAAATGAAGTTCACCAATCATGCCCGTATCTACTTAGAAGTGTCCATTGTTAAGCTCTGTCAAATGGAAGCACCGGCAGCGGCTTCTTCACCGGAAGTGAACGACATGATGAAGAAGATTAAACTTCTTGAAAAAGAGGTTGAGCAGCTGAAGGCAAATGGAGTCAAGGTTCAAGCAGAGCCGGCAGCGCAGCCTGTGAAAAAGCCAATCAGGGCAAAGAAGGGCTTCCGGGCACCTACCGGTAAGATTCAGGAAGTGCTCCGAACGGCGACGAAAGAGGATCTTAATCTCATAAAGAGCCGCTGGGGTGATATGGTTGAAACATTGAACCAGCGCCAAATGCGTTCACAGTCTGCATTATTAAATGATGCTGAACCTGTAGCAGCAACAAACGGCTCATTTGTGTTAAAATTTAAATACGATATTCATTGTCAAATGGCAATGGAGAATCAAGCGTTCACCTCAGCGATTGCTTCCATACTGGAAGAGCTTACGGGAAACAGCTATGCAGCGATTGGAATTCCTGAAGATCAGTGGATGTCCATAAGGGAAGACTTTATCCGGAACTCGAAAACAGAAGATGGAGAACCATCAGGCGGGGATCAAGGTGAAGACTCACTCTTGAAGGAAGCTGAAAAGCTTGTCGGTATGGATTTAATAGAATTAAACGATTAATGTAGAAAAAATTAACTGGAGGTAATAATATGATGCGTGGAAATGGTAATATGCAAAATATGATGAAGCAGATGCAGAAGATGCAAAAGAAAATGGCGGAAGCTCAAGAAGAACTAGGGGAAAAGCAAATCGAAGGAACAGCTGGCGGCGGAATGGTGACTGTTATCGTTTCCGGTCACAAACAAGTAATTGATGTAAAGATCAACGAAGAAGCTGTTGATCCGGATGATGTAGAAATGCTTCAAGATCTAGTCCTTGCAGCGACAAACGATGCACTGAAGAAAGCGGACGAATTAACGAACTCAACTATGGGTCAATTCACTAAAGGAATGAACCTACCGGGAATGTTCTAGGAGGCAATACGATGCACTATCCTGAGCCTATATCGAAGCTGATTGACAGCTTTATGAAATTGCCGGGAATCGGGCCGAAAACTGCGGCCCGACTGGCTTTTTTTGTTCTTAGTATGAAAGAAGATACTGTACTTGATTTTGCCAAGGCATTGGTCAATGCCAAGCGTAATCTAAGCTACTGTTCCGTTTGCGGTCACATCACCGATCAAGATCCATGCTATATCTGTGAGGATCAAAGACGGGATCGCAGCATCATCTGTGTGGTACAAGATCCCAAAGATGTCATTGCGATGGAGAAGATGAAAGAATATAACGGACAATACCATGTACTCCACGGTGCCATCTCCCCTATGGACGGGATCGGACCCGAGGACATCAATGTTCCGGATCTGATAAAGCGTCTTCACGGTGACGAGGTCCAGGAAGTCATCCTCGCTACCAACCCCAACATAGAAGGTGAAGCGACAGCAATGTACATCTCACGCCTGGTCAAACCATCGGGTATCCGAATCACAAGGATTGCCCATGGACTTCCTGTCGGTGGAGATCTTGAGTACGCAGATGAAGTAACGTTATCGAAAGCCCTTGAGGGAAGAAGAGACGTTTAACGAAGGAGAGGATACCTATGTTTTTCCGGAAAAAAGGAAAGCTGAAAAAAGAGTATGACCAATCCTTACTTCACGTTTTAGACGAAACCAAGGATCATTGGAATCAGCAACGTTCCATCGATGAGATGAGTGTGGATTATAATCTGAACATCCACTGTCACTCGAAAATAGCAGAAGCTAAATATTTTTTTCTCTTTAGAGAAGCAAAACATAGAAAGATCGTCATAAAAAGGTAGACAACCCTCATATCCTTTCAATAAGAGACTATTTATGTTCTATGTTGAGAGGAGAGAAGGGTATGAGCCCAGTTATCGTCATTGCGGTGATCAGCGGACTGATTGTACTTCTATTGGCCACCGGCACACCCATCAAACCACTTCGGTTTGTCGGACAAGTTGCCATGAAGGTCATGATCGGAGCACTCTTTTTATTTTTCCTGAACGCCTTTGGCAGTCAGTACGGAATCCACGTTCCTATTAATTTGGCAACCTCATCTATTTCAGGGATTTTAGGGATTCCCGGAGTTGTGGGACTAACCGTCATTCAGATGTGGATCTTATAAGGATCAATAGAATAGTAAGAAGGAAAGGCAGTCGAAGTATCAGGTGGGATTTTTTCTTACCTGGATTTTGGCTGTTTTTTACATAGAAGACAAAAGAGGTGGGAGAACAATGAAAATCGTCATTGCACCTGATTCCTTTAAAGGTTCCATGACAAGTAAAGCAGCGGCCGAAGCGATCCGGAGAGGGATTCACCGTATCAATCCTTCATACAAGACTGTCTTGATCCCCATGGCGGATGGTGGTGAAGGAACGGTTGATGCCATGATGACCATCATGAATGGGGAAACACGAACGGTTCAAGCGAGAGATCCCCTGGGACGTCAAATCTCAGCAACTTTTGGGTGGGTACCTGAAACAAAGACAGCCGTCATTGAAACGGCAGCTGCATCCGGGCTTACTTTGTTAAACGAAAGTGAGCTGAACCCGGGCGTGACCTCTACATTCGGAACCGGTGAGCTTGTAAAATCCGTTCTAGATCTTGGAGTGGAGCACATTATCCTTGGGTTAGGAGGGAGTGCAACCATAGATGGAGGGACAGGATTCCTTCAAGCGTTAGGAATCCGTTTCTTCAATAAGAAAGGTCAAGAACTTGAAGCTGGAGGAAGCATGCTGGGGGAACTTGACTCGATTGATTCTACCAATCTCGACCAAAGGCTAAAGGCTGTTAAGTGGACAGTCGCTTCAGACGTAACAAACCCTTTATTAGGAAATGAAGGGGCTGTGACCGTGTTCGGCCCACAGAAAGGTGTCATAGAAGAGAAGCTTGCAGATTTTGAACGAGGCATGGAACACTTTGCTGAAAAGGTAGTTGAACATACGGGAGTGGATTGTCGCCTTGATCAGGGAAGTGGAGCTGCGGGTGGTCTGGGCTATTCCCTTCTCTCCTTTTTTCATCCAGTTATTAAAAGCGGCTTAAGCATAATCGCAACAGAGAGCAGTCTGGAGTATCACTTGAAAGATGCGGCACTTGTTTTGACCGGGGAAGGGAAGATCGATGCACAGTCCCTTTATGGAAAGGTACCTGTAGGCATCGGGAGATTAGCTTCAAAGTATGAGGTTCCGGTAGCGGTGTTTGCAGGGAAAATAGAAGGGGACTTGGAGCAGATTTATGCTGAAGGTATACAGTTACTTCTTCCGGTCGTTAGTCAACCTATGTCTTTATCGGAGGCCATGACAAACGGAAGCGTTTTGTTGGAAGAAGCTGCTTCAAGGTTGATGAGGACATATGAATTATTTACCGGGATGGGAAACAAACCAGTTTAATTTTGTATTTGTAGTGCCCTTCCTTCTCGGATGAGGGAAGAGCACTTGCTGATTTTCCACTATTCACCTAAAAACGTTTTTGGCATCACAACAGCTACTACTTCTCCGCGGGCACACAGTTTTCCCTCTGCAAATACTTCTGTTTGCACCCTGAACTTCTTAGGGTGGACTTCATGAACTGTACCAACTGCTTTTAAAGGAACATGATGAGGGGTCGGTTTCATAAAATCCACTTGTAAGGAAGCAGTAACAAAACGTGGAGGCTCTTGACCATCACCAATTTCTCCTCCATTCTTTCTATGAAGATGAATCGCAGCTGAGCCAGTGCCGTGGCAATCGA
>NZ_CP168654.1:37500-97500 GCF_041889765.1 Rossellomorea sp. FM04394
TTAGGCCCACCATATTCTCGATACAAGGGGCCTTAGCTCAGCTGGGAGAGCGCCTGCTTTGCACGCAGGAGGTCAGCGGTTCGATCCCGCTAGGCTCCACCAAGGTTTTTTACGAAGCGTCAGCGAAGTAAAATAACCATCCATATAATCTCTTTTGAGATTATGGTTGTTCTTTGAAAACTAGATAAAGATAAATTGATAGTCAAGAAATTACCGAGTATCGCCATTTTAGGTTTTAAACCTGATGTAACAACCAATTCGGTTAAGTTATGAAGGGCGCACGGTGGATGCCTTGGCACTAGGAGCCGACGAAGGACGGGACTAACACCGATATGCTTTGGGGAGCTGTAAGTGAGCTTTGATCCAGAGATTTCCGAATGGGGGAACCCATTGTTCGTAATGGAACAATATCCTTACTTGAATACATAGAGTATGGAAGGCAGACCCAGGGAACTGAAACATCTAAGTACCTGGAGGAAGAGAAAGCAATTGCGATTCCCTGAGTAGCGGCGAGCGAAACGGGATGTAGCCCAAACCAAGAGGCTTGCCTCTTGGGGTTGTAGGACACTCTATACGGAGTTACAAAGGAATGAAGTAGACGAAGAAGTCTGGAAAGGCTCGTCAAAGAAGGTAACAACCCTGTAGTTGAAACTTCATTCCCTCTTGAGTGGATCCTGAGTACGGCGGGACACGTGAAATCCCGTCGGAAGCTGGGAGGACCATCTCCCAAGGCTAAATACTCCCTAGTGACCGATAGTGAACCAGTACCGTGAGGGAAAGGTGAAAAGCACCCCGGAAGGGGAGTGAAATAGAACCTGAAACCGTGTGCCTACAAGTAGTCAGAGCCCGTTAACGGGTGATGGCGTGCCTTTTGTAGAATGAACCGGCGAGTTACGATCCCATGCAAGGTTAAGTCGATGAGACGGAGCCGCAGCGAAAGCGAGTCTGAATAGGGCGAATGAGTATGTGGTCGTAGACCCGAAACCAGGTGATCTACCCATGTCCAGGATGAAGTTCAGGTAACACTGAATGGAGGTCCGAACCCACGCACGTTGAAAAGTGCGGGGATGAGGTGTGGGTAGCGGAGAAATTCCAATCGAACTTGGAGATAGCTGGTTCTCTCCGAAATAGCTTTAGGGCTAGCCTCATGTGTAAGAGTCTTGGAGGTAGAGCACTGTTTGGACTAGGGGCCCTCATCGGGTTACCGAATTCAGACAAACTCCGAATGCCAAAGACTTATCCATGGGAGTCAGACTGCGAGTGATAAGATCCGTAGTCGAAAGGGAAACAGCCCAGACCACCAGCTAAGGTCCCAAAGTATACGTTAAGTGGAAAAGGATGTGGAGTTGCTTAGACAACCAGGATGTTGGCTTAGAAGCAGCCACCATTTAAAGAGTGCGTAATAGCTCACTGGTCGAGTGACTCTGCGCCGAAAATGTACCGGGGCTAAACGTATCACCGAAGCTGTGGATTGACACCTCTAGGTGTCAGTGGTAGGAGAGCGTTCTAAGGACTGCGAAGCTAGACCGTAAGGACTGGTGGAGTGCTTAGAAGTGAGAATGCCGGTATGAGTAGCGAAAGATGGGTGAGAATCCCATCCACCGAATGCCTAAGGTTTCCTGAGGAAGGCTCGTCCGCTCAGGGTTAGTCGGGACCTAAGTCGAGGCCGATAGGCGTAGACGATGGACAACAGGTTGATATTCCTGTACCACCTCTTTTCCGTTTGAGCAATGGGGGGACGCAGGAGGATAGGGTAAGCGCACTGCTGGATATGTGCGTCTAAGCAGTTAGGCTGATGATGAGGCAAATCCCATCATCGTGAAGGCTGAGCTGTGATAGCGAGCGAATTATAGTAGCGAAGTTCCTGATTCCACACTGCCAAGAAAAGCCTCTAGCGAGGAAAAAGGTGCCCGTACCGCAAACCGACACAGGTAGGCGAGGAGAGAATCCTAAGGTGAGCGAGAGAACTCTCGTTAAGGAACTCGGCAAAATGACCCCGTAACTTCGGGAGAAGGGGTGCTCTGGTAGGGTGCAAGCCCGAGAGAGCCGCAGTGAATAGGCCCAGGCGACTGTTTAGCAAAAACACAGGTCTCTGCGAAGCCGTAAGGCGAAGTATAGGGGCTGACGCCTGCCCGGTGCTGGAAGGTTAAGAGGAGTGCTTAGCGCAAGCGAAGGTGCGAATCGAAGCCCCAGTAAACGGCGGCCGTAACTATAACGGTCCTAAGGTAGCGAAATTCCTTGTCGGGTAAGTTCCGACCCGCACGAAAGGCGTAACGATCTGGGCACTGTCTCAACGAGAGACTCGGTGAAATTATAGTACCTGTGAAGATGCAGGTTACCCGCGACAGGACGGAAAGACCCCGTGGAGCTTTACTGTAGCCTGATATTGAATTTTGGTACAGCTTGTACAGGATAGGTAGGAGCCTTGGAAGCCGGAGCGCCAGCTTCGGTGGAGGCATCGGTGGGATACTACCCTGGCTGTATTGAAATTCTAACCCGCGCCCCTTATCGGGGTGGGAGACAGTGTCAGGTGGGCAGTTTGACTGGGGCGGTCGCCTCCTAAAGAGTAACGGAGGCGCCCAAAGGTTCCCTCAGAATGGTTGGAAATCATTCGCAGAGTGTAAAGGCACAAGGGAGCTTGACTGCGAGACCTACAAGTCGAGCAGGGACGAAAGTCGGGCTTAGTGATCCGGTGGTTCCGCATGGAAGGGCCATCGCTCAACGGATAAAAGCTACCCCGGGGATAACAGGCTTATCTCCCCCAAGAGTCCACATCGACGGGGAGGTTTGGCACCTCGATGTCGGCTCATCGCATCCTGGGGCTGTAGTCGGTCCCAAGGGTTGGGCTGTTCGCCCATTAAAGCGGTACGCGAGCTGGGTTCAGAACGTCGTGAGACAGTTCGGTCCCTATCCGTCGTGGGCGCAGGAAATTTGAGAGGAGCTGTCCTTAGTACGAGAGGACCGGGATGGACGCACCGCTGGTGTACCAGTTGTCTTGCCAAAGGCATCGCTGGGTAGCTATGTGCGGAAGGGATAAGTGCTGAAAGCATCTAAGCATGAAGCCCCCCTCGAGATGAGATTTCCCATCACGTATGTGAGTAAGATCCCTAGAAGATGACTAGGTAGATAGGTCAGAGATGGAAGCATGGCGACATGTGGAGTTGACTGATACTAATCGATCGAGGACTTAACCACAAAGAGTCATTTTTAAATGAACAACATTGGTCGATATTCGGCTTTCTTGACATCAATTCTTTATCTAGTTTTGAAGGAACAACCCTTCAATTGAATATTGTCTGGTGATAATGGCGAAGAGGTCACACCCGTTCCCATGCCGAACACGGAAGTTAAGCTCTTCAGCGCCGATGGTAGTTGGGGGATCTCCCCCTGTGAGAGTAGGACGTCGCCAGGCAAATGTGAAAAGAGTAGCTCTTAGGAGTTACTCTTTTTTGTGTATTAAGTTCTGAGTTCGAGGATTGAACATCAATCCTCTATACAGCTGGGCAGAAAATCTAATTCAGCGGGTATTCACTATGAATAATTAGGTGATAACTGGTGAACGACGCATAAAACGGAAAAACGACGCATAAAACGGAAAAACGACGCATAAAACGGAAAAATGACGCAAAAAAGGCCGAAAACGACGCATAAAATAAAAAATTGACGCAATAACCATCCAAAACGACGCAATTATAACAAATCAAGTCAAAGCCATACCTAAATAAAAGGTAATAGCAGCAATAAAAAGAGGGGGATTGACCAGGTTTGGTCACATTTTTACAAAAAAACAACCTATTTTATAAGCTTCAAAGCTTTCTATCCAACAAAACCAAACATACCACATCCCCTACCCAACCACATTAATGATTAACTTGCCAAATCCCAAACAATGAAAGTTACTAATCCATATCCACTCTTCTTTTGAACTAACTTAGCCCCATACCATTTCCCACTTAAATCTCCCCAGTATCTTTTTCCACAATCTTTTTTATAGAGACATACACAGACTGGGCGATTGTAACATAAGATAAATTACACTTGATTATTCTGTCAGTTCGAAAGTTTGAAATGGTGTATACAATTTGAGGTTTTGAGGCAGAATAGGTTGTATGGAGGTGGAGAGCCCTATGTTAAATCCGGAGCGTAAGGCGGCTTTAGAAGAGTGTATCGTTTGTCACGTTGAAAAGGAAATCGGAATCCATCTATACACATCGTTTATCTGCACAGAGTGTGAGAAAGAAATGGTTCAGACAGAAACGAATGATCCTTTGTATAAAACGTTTGTTCAAAGATTAAAAAAAGTGAATACTCCTCAAATCTATTCATAACCAGGAAGTATACTTGGTTATGATTTTTTTTGATATTAATAGTTTACGTGCAAAGCTTACGTACACCAATAAGTTTTCCTCGTTTCCTCACGCATGGAACTGCACGGTTGTGTTACGATATGAATGAATATTTGTTTTGAGGAGATTTAGAGAATGAAACGAGATCAAACGAGAACCCCTCTTATTGAAGCGATAGAGAAGCACCGGTCTGCCAAGCCGATTTCTTTTCATGTGCCAGGTCATAAAAATGGTTTATTGATGAAAGGCGATCCATTTTATCAATCTGATGTTACTGAGTTAAGCGGATTGGATGATTTGCATGATCCACATCAGGCGATACTTGAAGCTGAGGACTTGTTGTCGGATGTATATGGGACGTTGAAAAGTTATTTTTTAGTGAATGGGAGTACAGTAGGGAATATTGCTGCAGTTCTTGCTTCATGTTCTCCGGGAGATCCCGTTTTCGTTCAAAGGAATTGTCATAAGTCGGTAATGAACGGAATCAAACTTGCGAAGGCTGTGCCTATATTAATAGAAACAGAATGGAACAACGAGGGCACTGCTCTTGGTATTCGTCCCGACGCTTTGAAGGAAGCATTGAAGGCATTTCCTGATGTGAAGGCATGTGTTCTGACCTATCCGACTTATTATGGGTTCACTTTTAATATCGAAAAGATAATCGAAGAATTACATAAACATGATGTGACGTGTATCATTGATGAGGCACATGGAGCTCATTTTACATTGGGTACACCTTTTCCGAAGTCTGCAATTGAATGCGGAGCAGATATTGTCGTCCATTCGGCTCATAAAATGCTCCCTGCCCTGACGATGGGTTCTTATTTGCATATATCAAGTTCCAGAGTGAGTGAACGTAAGGTAAAAGAGTATTTAACTATGCTACAATCAAGTAGTCCATCGTATCCAATTATGGCATCCCTTGATTATGCCAGATCCTATGTTGGAACTTTTACTAAAGGGGATGTGGATCAGAATATTAAAGTGGTCAATGAGTTTGTACAGGCATTAGAGGGGATTCATCCTCAGCTAATTGTATACCGGGCTCATGACCCACTCAAGCTTGTCGTTCAGTTAGAGGGAAGGACAGGGTATTTTCTTCAACAGTTATTAGAGACAGAAGGGATATTCTCAGAGCTTGCAGATCCAGATTATATACTAATGATTCTTCCTTTATTGAAAAAAAATCTTTCGTTTCCTTATAAGGAAGCAATCAGTCGAATACGTAGGGCATTAGGGAATGAACCGATAATAGAAAAGATAACGAATCATGAATCAAATCGATCAAATAGCAATGAGTATTTTACTACCCTGGCATTAAGCTTTGAAGATATGGAGGAGAAAGATGAACTTCTCGTTGCCCTTGAGGAGGCAGAAGGAGAAATTTCTGCAGGAATGGTCACTCCTTATCCACCGGGAATTCCTCTGTTGATTCCAGGAGAACGAATCACCTCTCATGCCATTGAGCGTTTAACAGAGTATGTAAAGAATCAGGCGAATATACAAGGTCATCACCGTTTAGATGAAAACCGTGTGTTTGTGTACCGATAAGCAAGTGGAGGGAAAGATATGTCAAAAGGATTGTTTATTACAGTTGAAGGTCCTGAGGGAGCCGGAAAATCAACGATATTAACTGAGTTATATAATCAATTAGTACAAGACGGCTTCGATGTCATTCAGACGAGGGAGCCTGGAGGCATTTCGATTGCTGAACAGATTAGAGAAGTGATACTAAATACAAAGAACACGGAAATGGATAAACGGACGGAAGCTCTTTTGTATGCTGCAGCGAGACGACAGCATTTGGTGGAAAAAGTGATTCCCGCACTTGATGAAGGAAAGATTGTGATTTGTGACCGTTTTATTGATAGTTCTCTTGCGTATCAAGGGAATGCGCGTGGAATCGGTATGGAAGAAGTCATGAACATCAATCAATTTGCGATTGAGGATAAGATGCCTGATCTAACCCTGTATTTTGATATTGATCCTGAAGAAGGCTTAAAGAGAATCGCGAAACATAATGGAAGAGAAGTGAACCGGCTCGATCTCGAGTCCGTAGACTTTCATGAAAGCGTTCAGGAAGGGTATCAGAAGCTGGTTAAACAATACCCTGATCGAATTCAAATCATAGATGCAAGCAAAAGTAAAGAAGCTGTGTTTTCTGATGCTTACAAAATCGTAACGAATTACCTGAACAAGTCTTCATAGCTCTCTTTTATGCTGCACAATGGTAAAACAACATAGATTGAAAGGCAGAGGCTGACTCTTAAGCAAAAATTGGTGCTAAGAAGTCTGCCTCTTTTTTATACGAAGCGTGTATGCCAGGGCTGTTCAATGATATAATAGAAGGAAGTAAATGGCTTTAAAACGGAGGAATTGATTTATGAAGGTAATTATGGCAGTTGTTCAAGATAAAGATAGCAATCGTTTGTCTAATGCCCTGATGGAACATAATTTTCGTTCGACGAAATTAGCAAGTACAGGCGGGTTTTTGAAGTCTGGAAATACCACGTTCATTATTGGTACAGAAGATATTCGTGTAGATAAAGCGTTACAGGTTATTAAAGAAAACTGTCAGTCACGGGATCAGATGGTGGCTCCTGTATCCCCTATGGGTGGAAATGCAGATTCTTACGTGCCTTACCCTGTGGAAGTAGCCGTTGGAGGAGCGACCGTATTCGTACTTCCTGTAGAGCAATTCCATCAGTTTTAAAGTGAGGTTCAATCTATGAAAATCAACCAGGACCATCGGGTGTCCTTAGATAAAGTAGCAAAAGACCAAAAATCTAACGGGACAGGTCAAGTTAAATTCGGTCAGCTTATTTACAAGCATGATCAGAAAATGCAGATGGACCAGCTCAATAAACTGCTTGTCACAATACAGGACACTGGCAGTCGTTTAGCCAAAGCAAGATCCTTTAAAGATCTTGCTAAATATAAAACATTGGTCAGGAAATTTGTCCGTGAGGCCGTAGATTTCGGGATGGATTTGAAGCAATCTCATACGTGGAATCAGCATGGTGAGGGCAGAAAGCTAAATATAGTAGAAACCATCGATCAACAGCTTGTTGAACTGACGGAAGATGTATTGGATAAAGAAAAGAACTCCATTGATATACTGGGGAAAATCGGTGAAATAAAGGGATTGCTTATTAATCTTTATATGTAAGAGAGTGATGTTAAGACATGTTGTTTGAAGAAATACAACCATTTCAGCCCGTCGTCCTTCAGATGCTTCAAAATAGTATCGTGAAGGATCGTGTCGCTCATGCTTATTTATTCGAGGGTGAAAAAGGGACACGCAAGAAAGAAATGAGCATCCTGTTTGCGAAGGCATTGCTATGTGTAAACCGCGTAGATGGAAAGGCCTGTGAAAGCTGTTCGAACTGCAAAAGGATTAATCATGGGAATCATCCGGATCTTCACGTCGTTGAGCCTGACGGTCTTTCGATCAAGAAGGATCAGATTAAAAGTTTACAAGAAGAATTTTCGAAAACCGGTGTAGAATCCAAGAAGAAAATCTACATTATCGTTCATGGAGATAAGATGACGGCCAATGCGGCTAATAGCCTACTAAAGTTTCTTGAAGAACCATTAGCCGATACAACGGCGATTCTTATCACAGAAAATATTCATCGGATTTTGCCCACCATTCTTTCCAGGTGCCAGACGATATCCTTTAAACCGTTGCCGAAAGAACAGCTGACAAAACAATTATTGGAAGAGGGGGTTCAGCCTCATTTAGCAACCCTTGCATCCAACTTGACGAACCATTATGAGGAAGCTGTAGAAATATGTCAAAATGAGTGGTTTGCACAAGCAAGAATAATAGTGTTAAAATTATATGAAGTCCTCCAGAAAAGTCCCTTCCAAGCAATGGTCAAAATACAAGAGGATTTTGTACAGCACTTCAAAGAAAAAGATCAAGTCGATCGAGCATTAGATCTTTTACTTCTAATATATAAAGACTTACTTCATATCCAGTTAGGAAAAGAAGAACAGCTCGTGTACCCGGACCAAAAGGAAAACTGGAAATCAAACGCACTTCAAGTATCCACAAATCGTCTTTCTACTAATATGACGGCGATACTTGAAGCAAAACGCAAGTTAAACGCCAATATGAATTCGCAGCTGCTAGTAGAACAGCTTATGCTAAAACTGCAGGGGTGATGGTCCTTTGTACGATGTTGTAGGAGTACGCTTTAAAAAAGCGGGTAAAATCTATTATTTCGATCCGGGTGAATTGGATATTCACAAAGATTGCTATGTGATCGTTGAAACCGTCCGCGGAGTCGAATTTGGAAAAGTAGTCGTAGAGAGAAAGCAAGTAGGAGAAAACGATGTTGTGCTTCCATTGAAAAAAGTGATTCGTATCGCTGATCAAAAAGATCGTTTAATCGTAGATGAGAATAAATCATCTGCAACGGAAGCCTACAATGTATGTTGTGATAAAATTAATCAGCATCAATTAGATATGAAATTGGTAGATGTAGAATATACATTTGATCGAAATAAAGTCATATTCTATTTTACGGCTGATGGACGAGTTGATTTCCGAGAGCTGGTAAAAGATCTAGCTTCCATTTTCCGTACGCGCATAGAACTTCGTCAGATTGGCGTTCGAGACGAAGCGAAAATGCTAGGTGGTATTGGTCCTTGTGGCCGCATGCTATGTTGTTCAACCTTTTTAGGGGATTTTGAACCGGTATCCATTAAGATGGCGAAGGATCAGAATCTATCCCTTAATCCAACGAAGATTTCAGGTTTATGTGGTCGATTAATGTGCTGTCTGAAATACGAGAACGATGAGTATGAAGCAGCAAAAGAAGAATTACCTGATATCGGAGAAGTGATTAAGACACCTCATGGAAAAGGTAAAGTGGTAGGTCTTAATATTCTGGAACGTATTCTTCAAGTGGAAATTAAAGAAGAAGAGCGGGTTCTGGAATTCACATTAGATGAAATTATGAACGCGGGTGCCGTATCATTCCAAGCCACAGAGTAACGGGGTGTAGTGTCGTGGATAAAAAAGAGTTCTTTGATTCAGTCAGTAACATGGAACAACAAATTGGTCATCTATATCATCAATTAGGTGAGCTCAAACAATGCCTAGCTGAAATGCTAGAAGAGAATAACTCTCTGAAGCTTGAAAATGAGCATTTGCGCCGCAGACTGGAACAAACAGAGAACTCACCAAAAAAGGTACAAACAAACAGCGATGCGGGTACAACGAGTGAGTCAGACTTAGAAGATAAAACACTGGATATTGGAGAAGGGTATGACAACCTTGCTCGATTATACCAGGAAGGATTTCATATTTGTAATATACACTTCGGAAGTCCCCGGAAGGATGAAGATTGCTTATTCTGTCTTTCTTTCTTAAACAAGAAATAAGAACACTTCATTCTTCTGAAAAGAATACAGATTAGAAAGGACTGATCCATATGTAGTGGGATTGGTCCTTTTTAATCGAAAAGCGTAAGCGGCTCGTTCAGGCCCGACAAGCATAAGATGAAATGGCCAGAAAGGCGCTTTTTGCCTTTTTGGCCAATTTAGCTTATGACCTCGAGGGACTAGCCGCCGGAGCTGGACAAATCGAAAAGCGTAGGGGCTTTGCCCAGGGGCGACAAGCATAAGACGAGTCTGCCGGAAAGGCGTATTTGGCCTTTTTGGCAGAATGGGCTTATGACCTCGAGCCCCTAAGCCCTGGAGCTGGACAAATCGAAAAGCGTAGGGGCTTTGCCCAGGGGCGACAATAGTCCCCCCCATTTAAAAACTTTAGAAACTACATATAATAGAAGAAAAAGTGGAGGAAAGGCATGGTCGAGTTAAAAGAAGATGAACGCTTAGATTATTTATTGGCTGAAAATATGAGGATCATTCAAAGTCCATCTGTTTTCTCCTTTTCAACAGATGCTGTCCTATTGGCCCATTTCAGCTATTTACCGATTCACAAAGGGAAAGTGGTTGATCTATGTTCCGGTAACGGCATCATCCCCTTATTACTAAGTGCGAGAACCAATGTGGACATCACAGGTGTGGAGATCCAGGAACGATTATTTGATATGGCACAAAGAAGTATCGAGTATAATGATCGTCAAAATCAAATATCGATGAAGCTCGGGGATGTGAAGGAGATCGATCGGCTGCTTCATCATTCACATTATGATGTCGTAACCTGTAATCCTCCATACTTTAATACTCCTCCCGGTGATAAAAGAAACGTAAACGAGCACTATGCGATTGCCCGTCATGAAATCTTATGTTCTCTTGAGGATACCATTAAAGCTTCAAGCTATCTCCTGAAGCAAGGAGGAAAAGCTTCCTTCGTCCATCGTCCAGGCCGATTGATGGACATCCTATCGTTAATGAGGAAGCATCGTCTCGAGCCGAAAAGGCTGCGCTTTGTATATCCGAAGCCAGGAAGAGAAGCCAACACCATTTTAATAGAAGGAATAAAAGATGGGAAACCAGACCTAAAAATTCTTCCTCCCCTTTATGTGTATGATGAACATAACAAATATTCACAGGAAGTATATGATATGCTGTTTGGAAAGAATGATGATAAGGACTAACGAAATGAGAAGGTGAGCTATTCAATGAACCAACAAAAAAGCTTTCAAGATAGTGACAAAGGAAGCTTGTATCTTGTTCCTACACCGATCGGGAATTTAGAGGATATGACGTTTCGCGCCATTCGAATGATGAAGGAAGCGACAGTGATCGCAGCTGAAGATACAAGAAACACGAAAAAGTTATGTAATTACTTTGAAATTGATACGCCTATCATTAGTTATCATGAGCATAACAAAGAAACGAGCGGGCCGAAGCTGATTGAACGAATGGAAAGAGGCGAGCTCGTTGCCCTTGTCAGTGATGCAGGAATGCCATCGATCTCAGATCCTGGTTACGAACTGGTAAAAGAAGCAATCGATCACGAAATTGCTGTCATTCCATTGCCGGGGGCGAACGCCGCTCTCACGGCTCTGATCGCTTCAGGTTTAAGTCCCCAGCCATTTTATTTCTATGGATTTTTACATAGAGGTAAAAAAGACAAAAGAGCTGAGCTTGAAACACTAAAATCGTTGGAAGATACATTTATCCTGTATGAATCACCGCACAGATTAAAAGAAACATTAAAAGAATTATATGCGGCTTTAGGAAATAGACATATTGTCATCTGTCGTGAGCTCACGAAGAAGTTCGAGGAATTCATCCGTGGATCCCTGGAAGAAGTAATGGAATGGGCAAACGATGGAGAAGTACGAGGCGAATTCTGCTTATTGATTGAAGGAGCAGGTCCGTTGGAAAAAGAAGAGGAAGACGTCTGGTGGAGCAGCTTCTCACTTCAAGAGCATGTTCAATACTATGTAAATGAAAAGAGCCTGTCCTCTAAGGAGGCAATCAAACAAGTTTCTAAAGAACGATCCCTTCCAAAACGGGAAGTATATCAAGCTTATCATGTTGAATAAAAAGATTCAGGGATGCAAAATCAATAAATAAAAAAAGGACTGAGTCTAAGTCGACTCAGTCCTTTGATATATCAACAACAAATTATTTCGTTTGTAGTGAATCCTGGATTTCTTTTAGTAATTGGTCTGCACCTTCACGGCTAAGAACCAATTTACCGTTAGCAAGCTTGATGTTGTCATCAGAAACTTCACCAGTGATCTGGCAAGTCATGCTTGGCTTATATTTCTTTAAAATGATTCTTTCGTCATCTACATAGATTTCTAGTGCATCTTTCTCAGCAATACCTAATGTACGACGTAATTCGATTGGAATAACGACACGACCTAATTCATCAACTTTTCTTACAATACCTGTAGACTTCATTTGAAAATCTCCTCCAAAAATAAATATTTATATCTCTATCTAGTTCGTCAATATTCGACAAATTTCTTTTGATGTTTCTATCATACCAACGAATAGGAATATCGTCAATAATTATATCTGTAAATTTTTAAGAAAAAATGGATAAAAAAGTGCTGTTTTAATAAGCTTTACGCTTTGTTGTAAAAAAATGTATTACCAATTGAATATTATTGTAATGAAAGTAATAAAGAAGAGAAATGTCGAATTATCTTTATGACATCCATCTATTCGACAAAATAAGACAAAAACCCACACTTGTTTCGACAAAACCAATATTCAACATTGTTTAGTTGCAGAAACCCTATATTTTAGGTATATTTTGATGAGATAAGAGGTTAAGATGATAGGTAAGGCGCAGATAATGGATGTACGTAACAATTATGCCACTATAAACCATACGGATGCCCTTATGGCTTTATGGGGGTAGATAAAAAAGAGGAGGAACAGAAAGTGGAAGAAAAGTTGAACACCTTCTATATTACAACACCGATTTATTATCCAAGTGGAAATTTACATATTGGACATGCATACACCACAGTAGCTGGAGATGCGATGGCCCGTTATAAGAGAATGCGTGGATTCGATGTTATGTACCTGACAGGAACGGACGAGCATGGACAGAAAATTCAACGTAAAGCTCAGGAAGAAGGGATTACTCCTCAGGCATATGTGGACGGGATCGTTAGTGGAATTAAAGATTTATGGGGGAAATTGGATATTTCTTATGATGACTTTATCCGTACTACAGAGAAGCGTCATAAGGATATCGTGGAAAAGATCTTCCATCAGCTTGTCGAACAAGGTGATATTTATTTGGACCAGTATGAAGGTTGGTATTGTACACCATGTGAATCCTTCTTTACTGAGCGTCAACTAGAAAACGGGAACTGTCCTGATTGCGGCAGACCCGTTGAAAAAGTGAAGGAAGAATCGTACTTCTTCAAAATGAGCAAATATGCTGACCGCCTCCTTGCTTACTATGAAGAAAACCCTGAGTTCATTCAGCCTGAATCCCGTAAGAATGAGATGGTGAATAACTTCATCAAGCCTGGTTTAGAAGACTTGGCTGTTTCAAGAACAACCTTCGACTGGGGAGTGAAAGTACCGGGAGATCCCAAGCATGTCATTTACGTATGGATTGATGCCCTTTCCAACTATATTACAGCCCTTGGCTACGGCAGTGAAAAAGATACGAATTACTTAAAGTACTGGCCTGCGGATGTTCACTTGGTCGGGAAGGAGATTGTTCGTTTCCATACGATTTATTGGCCGATCATGTTAATGGCATTAGATCTTCCGCTTCCAAAGAAGGTTTTCGCTCATGGATGGCTTCTGATGAAAGACGGGAAAATGTCTAAATCGAAAGGGAATGTAGTCGATCCTGTTACGCTTATTGATCGTTACGGCCTTGATTCACTTCGTTACTACCTGTTAAGAGAAGTGCCATTCGGTTCTGATGGAGTCTTTACGCCAGAAGGATTTGTTGAACGCATCAACTTCGACTTAGCAAATGACTTAGGAAACCTGTTAAATCGTACAGTGGCCATGATCAATAAATATTTTGATGGAGTCATTCCAACCTATGTTGATTCTAACGGTGAATTCGATCAAGCCCTGGTGGATATGAACGTTGAAACAGTGAATAAATATGAAGAAGCAATGGAAAACATGGAGTTTTCTGTAGCCTTGTCCAGCCTATGGCAGTTAATCAGCCGCACGAATAAATATATTGATGAAACTCAGCCTTGGGCACTTGCTAAAGACGAAAGCAAAAAAGAAGAGCTCGGCAGTGTGATGAGTCATTTAGCTGAATCATTAAGAAGAGTCGCTGTACTTTTACAACCATTCTTAACAAGAACTCCTAAGAAGATTTTTGAACAATTGAACCTTCACGATGAAAAAATGCACACATGGGAAAGCTTGGAGAGTTTCGGAGCTATTCCCGCAGGAACTGAAGTAGTGAAAAAAGGAGAACCAATTTTCCCGAGACTTGAACTCCAGGAAGAGGTTAACTTCATCAAAGAGAAAATGCAAGGGTCGGCTCCTGCTGTTGAAGAAAAGAAAGAGCCTGCTAAAGAAGAATCAGAGGAAATCGGAATCGATGATTTCATGAAAGTTGAACTTCGAGTAGCGGAGGTCATTGGAGCTGAGCCGGTTAAAAAAGCGGATAAACTGCTAAAGCTGCAATTGGATCTTGGCTTTGAAAAACGACAAGTTGTGTCAGGAATTGCTAAATTCTATCAGCCTGACGACCTGGTTGGGAGAAAAGTGATCTGTGTGACAAACTTGAAGCCGGTAAAATTGCGTGGAGAACTTTCACAAGGAATGATTCTTGCTGGTGAAGAAAATGGAACGCTGTCTCTTGCAACGATAGATCAGTCTTTACCAAACGGTACAAAAGTTAAGTAATCATGATTTTACAAGTAAAGGGATGTTCCACGTGGAACATCCCTTTACTATATTTATATAATGAATAAATTGAATGAATATATTAGTTATGGTGATAGTT
Organism: Rossellomorea sp. FM04394; assembly: GCF_041889765.1. Lineage (NCBI taxonomy): Bacteria > Bacillati > Bacillota > Bacilli > Caryophanales > Bacillaceae > Rossellomorea > Rossellomorea sp. FM04394. Next base: position 52,231 of record NZ_CP168654.1, read on the forward strand.
TTATTGTCTTATTATTCTTATATAACGATGATAGTGTGAGAATCAGATTATTTTGGATCTGTTACTATAATAGATAGAATGAAAAAGAACTGCGAACGAAACAGCATTAATAAAAAATATCCATAGAACCCATAATATGTAATATTAATGTTACATGAATGTGATGCTTGTCATGTTTTTTTATATTAAACTTATCTTTATTACAAGGAGTGTCTTACATGCTATTTGATACACATGTTCATTTGAATGCTGAACAATTTGACGAAGATCTGGAGGAGGTTATTTCAAGAGCAAGAGAAGCTGGAGTTGAAAATATGGTTGTAGTCGGCTTTGATAGGCCTACGATTAACCGGGCGATGGAGCTCATTGAGCAATATGAATTTTTATATGCCAGCATCGGTTGGCACCCAGTGGATGCAATTGATATGAAGGATGAAGATTTAGCTTGGATCGAAGAGCTCTCAAGTCACCCTAAAGTAGTTGCAATAGGGGAGATGGGACTCGATTATCACTGGGATAAATCACCGAAAGATGTTCAAAAAGAAGTGTTTCGAAAACAAATTCACTTAGCTAAAAAGGTAAAGCTCCCAATTATTATACACAACCGTGATGCCACTCAAGATATAGTAGATATCCTTAGGGAAGAAGGAGCAGAGGAAGTTGGAGGGATCATGCATTGCTTCAGCGGAAGTCCTGAAATTGCTCAAGAATGTGTGGATATGAATTTCTACATTTCCCTGGGAGGTCCCGTAACCTTTAAAAATGCGAAAAAGCCAAAAGAAGTAGCTAAAGAAATTCCGTTAGAAAAGCTTCTGATCGAAACAGACTGTCCTTATTTAGCACCTCACCCGAACAGAGGAAAGCGAAATGAACCTGCATATGTGAAGCTGGTAGCAGAACAGATTGCGGAGCTTAAAGAAGTATCATTAAAAGAAGTAGAGAACATAACAACCGAAAATGCGAAAAAATTGTTCAACATAAACTGACAATATTCTTTGTCGAGAATTGAGGGAGCTTGTCCTAATAGCAAGTAAAAACAAAAAGTTCTACATAGGTTTCTGCTTTCATAGGATAATCATGTCGATAACTCTCTCTTTTCTTTTTCTCTTCTTTTGTGGATAATATGTTTTGTGTTCCCCCGGGTTTCAATATTTTGCTAGATTAAGTTAAAAGAAGTAAGGGTTGACAGTCACTGGATTACTCTATATAATCACTCCGAGAAAAGGAGGCGTTTTTCATGAACTTTAAAACCATGAAAAGCCTGTTTTCCAAGTCTTTGAGTCGAAGGAAATGGATTGTTACAATCGGAACATTGGTAACATCTGCAGCTGTATTCGGAATTCTTTTTTATGAAGGATCCAAAAACACTGTGGCATTGACCCTAGACGGCGAGCAAAAAGAGATTAGGACGCATGCAAATACTATTCAAGATATATTAAAAGAATTAGAGATTTCAACCCGCTCAGAAGACTATTTGTACCCCTCGGGGAATACGAAGGTCTCAAATAACATGAACATTGTTTGGGAACCGGCAAAACAGGTAGAAGTAGTAGTAGGGGATCAGACGAAAAAAGTCTGGACGACTGCTGATACAGTAAAGGAATTACTCTCTGAAAATGAAATTAAAGTAGGGGAGCATGATAAGGTCAAACCCGGCTTATCAGAAAAAGTAACAGGGAATATGAATGTCAAGATTGATACCGCATTTTCACTTAAGCTAGTGAACGGTGGAAAAGAACAGAAGGTATGGTCTACTTCGACTACGGTCGCTGACTTTTTAAAGCAACAAGGAATTACACTAAAAGATTCAGACCGTGTTGAACCAAGTTTAGACAAAGTTGTTAAAGCAAATGATGTCGTAAATGTCGTTCGAGTTGAAAAAGTCACCGATGTAGTGGAAGAGACAAAGGATTTCACCGTTATTTCCAAAAAGGATTCCGATCTTTCAAAAGGAAAAGAGAAGGTCGTTCAAGAAGGTAAAAACGGCTTGATCGAAAAGAAATTTGAAGTTGTGAAAGAAAACGGCAAAGAGGTTTCCAGAAAATTAGTTAGTGAAAAGGTAGTGAAAGAAAGCCAGGATAAGATCATTAATGTCGGAACAAAGGTTTTAGTGGCTCAAGTTTCACGTGGAAGTTCATCTTCTAATTCATCTGCCTCAGCTTCAGCCGCCCCAAGTGGAGGAAGAGAATTTTATGTAAGTTCTACAGCTTATACAGCATCATGTAACGGATGCTCTGGGTATACGGCTACAGGAATCAACTTAAAATCAAATCCGAACGTTAAAGTGATTGCAGTAGACCCTTCTGTCATTCCTTTAGGAACAAAGGTATACGTAGAAGGCTATGGGTATGCCGTAGCTGCAGATACAGGTGGCGCAATCAAAGGGAACAAAATTGATGTATTCTTCCCGTCTAAATCAGACGCCTATCGCTGGGGAAGAAAAACAATAAAAGTTAAAATATTAAACTAAGAGCAGGGGTGTTCTCCTGCTTTTTTTTATTTATCGGTTAAAACCGTTATAATAGCTTTAGGTCTTCAATGATTAGACGCAAATGAAAGCAGAAATGTTTCAATTTTTTTGGAGGAATTATGAAAATTAAAGAAATCATCGTAGTGGAAGGGAAGGATGATACAGTAGCCATTCAACGTGCTGTAAATGCAGATACGATTGAAACAAATGGTTCTGCTGTGTCTCCGGCTACTATAGAGAAAATAAAACACGCCCAGGAAAAAAGAGGCGTGATCATCTTTACCGATCCGGATTACCCGGGTGAACGTATCAGGAAGATTGTGAGTGAAGCGGTGCCGGGTTGTAAGCATGCCTTTGTACATAAGAAGGATGCGCTGCCAAAGTCAGGGAGAGGAATAGGAGTAGAACATGCTTCGCCAGATATCATAAGAGAGTCTTTAAGAGAGGCTCATGTGCTTGATGTTGAGCAGGAAGAGGTCATTTCGAAAGAAGATCTCATTGATGCTGGTTTAATTGGCAGTTCCCAGGCGAAAGATAGAAGAATTGCTCTTGGTGAGAAACTTAGAATCGGATACACTAATGGAAAACAGCTGCACAAAAGATTAAGGATGTTCAATATTCAAAAAGATGAATTTAAAAAAGCTTTAATGGAAATTATTCAGGAGGAAGAAAATGCATAAAGATATTGCCACCCCGATACGCACGAAAGAGATATTAGGTAAGTATGGTTTCTCGTTTAAAAAGAGCCTTGGTCAAAACTTCTTGATTGATCCTAACATCCTCAGGAACATAACGGAATATGCAGGGTTATCTGAGAAGACCGCAGCCATCGAGATCGGACCTGGAATCGGTGCGTTAACAGAACATCTTGCGCGTACCTCAGGAAAAGTCGTCGCATTCGAAATCGATCAGCGACTGATTCCCATTCTGGATGATACACTATCCCCTTACAAAAACGTGAAAATCATCAATGAAGATATATTAGAGGCGGATGTCGAAGCTATTATTAACAAAGAGTTTGAAGGGTTCGACGATATTATGGTTGTGGCCAATCTCCCGTATTACGTCACTACACCCATCATTCTTAAGCTGTTGATGGAGCGTCTTCCTATCAGAGGGATCTGTGTCATGCTTCAAAAGGAAGTAGGAGACCGCATTTCAGCTCAACCCGGCACGAAGGCATACGGCTCACTTTCGATTGCTATACAGTACTATACAGAGGCCGAGATGGTCATGACTGTCCCGAAAACGGTCTTTATGCCGCAGCCTAATGTGGACTCAGCCGTCATCCGTTTAACGAAGCGTGAGAAGCCTCCTGTCGAGGTCATCAGCGAAGATTTCTTCTTTACCGTGACCCGCTCTTCTTTTGCTCAGAGAAGAAAGACGATCTTGAACAATTTAAGCAGTCAGCTTCCTCAAGGGAAAGAAAAGAAAGACTTGATCCTTGAAGCTTTATCTGTAGCCGGGGTAGAACCCACTCGTCGAGGAGAAACACTGACGATACAGGAATTCGGGCTATTGAGTGATGCGTTGTACCCGAACTTTAAATAAAGCCTGGCTAGATGGCTAAACGTTCTTATGCGTTTAGTCATTTTTTGTTTTGAGGGCTGAACGAACCGCCTCCGCTTTTCTTGGTGTCCAGCTCCGGTGGTTAGCCCCTCGAGGTCATAAGTCAAGAACACCAAAAAGGCAAAAGGCGCCTTTCCGGTGTTCTCGCCTTATGCTTGTCGGGGCTGAACGAACCGCCTCCGCTTTTCTTGACACCGAATACTCTTGGGTTGCATAGGTTATCACAGGGAATATTTACTTAATTGATGATAAGGAACGTGTTGAGAGGGATAAGACAAACGTTGATTCTCCTCGGCTTATTTATTTCCTTTTTTTGATTTATCAACGAATGTTTAGCCCATGGGAGTGACGGATGTGAATATCGATATCAATGATGTCGTAGGTCGTCTTTCATATCAATGTGATATTTTATTCCGAGTGATAGATATCCGCATGATAGATGGTCAAAAAACGGCGGTGCTGTATGGTGAAGATTTTCGATTAATAGCGGATGCTCCTTTTCACGATTTGAAGAAGATGGACCCTAGAGAGCAGGATCGTATTACACAGGAGTTTCGTTCAAAGGAGGAACAATCTCTTGATCTGTTCCGCCAGGATATAGAGCTTCTCAAGTATAAGCAGGAGTATAGAGTAACGAATGCTTATCGAGACGATTATAACTATTTCCAAGTTCCAGGGAAAGTTCTTCATCTTGATGGAGATCCCAGCTATTTAAGAAAGTGTTTAGATCTTTATGAAAAAATTGGTGTTCCAGTAAAAGGCGTTCACTGTAGTGAGACTGAGATGCCTGAACAAATTGGGCCACTTATCGATAAATATAGACCGAATATTATTGTATTGACGGGTCACGATGCCTATTCAAAAGCTAAAGGGGCCAAAGCTGATATTAACGCATATCGACATTCTAAGTATTTTGTTCAGGCAGTGAGAGAGGCACGGAGCAAATCTCCTCACTTAGACCAGCTGGTGATCTTTGCAGGTGCTTGTCAATCCCACTTTGAATCACTCATTCATGCTGGAGCAAACTTTGCCAGTTCTCCATCCAGAGTTAATATTCATGCATTGGATCCAGTGTATATCGTGGCTAAGATTTGTTTTACGGGGTTTAAGGACTCGGTTAATGTGTGGGACGTCATCCGTAATACGTTAACAGGGGACAAAGGACTTGGCGGAATCGAGACGAAGGGTGTCCTTCGTACTGGGATGCCATATAAAATAACTGAAGAAGAATAGGGAATGTTCGACAAAAATCCAATAGACCTTACAATTTACTGCGTAAATTGTAAGGTCTATTTGGTGTTTAGATGTATATATTGGTAAGGTGGGTTTTTTAGGGAGTTTATCTTGTGGCCTCTGGGCAAAGCCCCTCCGCTTTTATTGTTATCCAGCTCCGGGGCTTAGAGGCTCAAGGTCATAAGTCAAGCATGCCAAAAAGGCAAAGGGCGCCTTTCCGGCATGCTCGTCTTATGCTTGTCGCCTCTGGGCAAAGCCCCTCCGCTTTTATTGTTATCCAGCTCCGGGGCTTAGAGGCTCAAGGTCATAAGTCAAGCATGCCAAAAAGGCAAAGGGCGCCTTTCCGGCATGCTCGTCTTATGCTTGTCGCCTCTGGGCAAAGCCCCTCCGCTTTTATTGTTGTCCAGCTCCGGCGGCTAGTCCCTCGAGGTCATAAGTCAAGTGCATCAAAAAGGCAAAAAGCGCCTTTCCGATGCACTCGCCTTATGCTTGTCGGGCCTGATCGAGCCGCCTCCGCTTTTATTGTTTACATAATTTCTCAATGTCTGGGGAATGTTAGGTGTGTAGAAAAAACGTACTTTTTGTTGAATAAAATATATTGACAGGTGTTCGTGATTCTTGTTAAAATAATAAATTTATTTGACTAAAATTACATAATGTGTTATATTTGATTATAGTGAGGTGGAAGCGAAATGCCAAAAACATTAGCCGACATTAAAAGATCCCTTGATTCTAATCTAGGGAAACGTTTAATGCTTAAAGCAAACGGTGGACGTCGAAAAACAATTGAGCGTTCAGGTGTTCTAGCCGAAACGTATCCTTCTGTATTCGTTGTTCAACTGGATCAAGAAGAGAATGCGTTCGAACGAGTTTCTTACAGCTATGCAGATGTTCTCACTGAGACAGTTCAATTAACATTTTATGATGAAGCAACAGGAAATATCATCTTTAGCCAGCAGTAGACAATCGTTTGCTGCTTTTTTATTTGTCTGATTTTCATGATTTACATAGAGAGCGTTTTCCCCCTTTTTGTTATGTTTTGTCCTTTTGAACACATACTAAACCTGTGGTACATCTTAAGGAGGTAGGCTATGAGTAGAAGAAGAGGAATCATGTCTGATCAATTAAAAGAAGAAATCGCTCAGGAATTGGGATTCTACGAGGTTGTTCAGAAGGATGGATGGGGCGGAATTACGTCACGGGATGCAGGTAATATGGTGAAGCGTGCAGTTGAACGTGCAAGTCAGCAACTATCTGGAGATCGTACTCGCTAACTCTTTTTACACAATAGAATTACATCTTTTATCAGTACCATATAAAGAGGGCCGCCAAAAAAAGTGTAGTGCTTTTTAGGTGGCCCTTGTTTAATAATGGCAAGTCATTCTTTCCTGTCAGTACTTTACGTGATAAAATAACATACTTGTATGAGTATGTTTAGAAGTTAACACCCTCGATAATAAGTGTATGATACAATATAACAAAGAGTATTGGTAAGAAGGTGATGATATGAGGTTATTAGTGAAGGCGCCGGCAAAAATTAACCTATCACTTGATGTTTTACATAAACGTTCAGATGGTTACCATGAAGTTGAGATGGTTATGACTACAATTGATTTAGCAGATAGAATTGAGCTTACGAATCTTTCCGATGACACGATTAAGATTCTCTCGCATAATCGATTTGTACCGGACGATGGAAGAAATCTTGCCTATCAGGCTGCACAGCTTTTAAAGACGAGGTTGAATATCAAAAAAGGGGTAGCCATCTCCATTGATAAAGTCATTCCTGTAGCAGCAGGATTAGCAGGCGGGAGCAGTGATGCAGCAGCAACTTTAAAAGGGTTAAATCGATTATGGGATCTAGGTCTCAGTATGGACGAGCTGGCAGAGCTTGGTTCCGAAATTGGTTCAGATGTATCTTTCTGTGTATATGGGGGGACTGCTTTAGCATCAGGCAGAGGTGAAAAAATCAAACATCTACCTGCTCCACCTAATTGTTGGGTTATTTTAGCGAAACCAACAATAGGAGTTTCTACGGCAGATGTTTATAAAAATTTGGACCTGAAAAACATCACACACCCGAATACAAACGCCATGGTTTCAGCTTTAGAACATGGAAGTTATCATGATATATGCTCCAATCTTGGGAATGTACTTGAATCGGTCACATTGGATATGCACCCCGATGTGGCCCAAATAAAAGACCAAATGGAGCGTTTTGGTGCCGATGCTGTTCTAATGAGCGGAAGTGGCCCAACGGTATATGGATTAGTGCAATATGAATCAAGACTTCATCGAATCTATAATGGTTTAAGAGGTTTTTGTGATCAAGTGTTCGCGGTTCGGATGCTGGGAGATTAAGAGCTCTTGCCGAAATCCGTATATTAATGATATATTTACATTATAATATTCGGATTTAGGAGGTTTCTTTGGTGAAGTTTAAGCGTAGTGAACGATTAATTGATATGACGCATTATTTATTAGAACGCCCCCACCAACTTGTTCCTTTAACTTTTTTCTCTGAACGGTACGGTTCTGCAAAGTCTTCCATCAGTGAGGACTTGACGATTGTAAAGGAAACATTTGAAGGCCGGGGTGTGGGGACGGTTCAAACAGTTCCCGGGGCAGCCGGGGGAGTGAAGTATGTTCCAAAGGTAAACAGTCAGGAAGCGAAAGAAATGATAAATGAGCTTTGTGTTCATCTGGAAAGCTCAGATCGTTTATTGCCAGGCGGATATCTTTACATGACTGACCTGCTGGGTAACCCTCAGCTCATGAAAAGTGTCGGGAAATTACTGGCGTCCGCTTTTGCTGAGAAGGATATTGACGTCATCATGACAGTAGCGACAAAAGGGATACCGATCGCAAATGCAATTGCCTCATACTTAAATGTTCCTGTGGTCATCGTTAGACGGGATAGTCGTGTAACAGAGGGATCGACTGTGAGCATCAATTATGTCTCCGGCTCATCGAAGAGAATCCAATCCATGGTTCTTTCCAAGAGAAGTTTGAAGGAAGGGTCTAAAGTATTGGTTGTCGATGATTTCATGAAGGCAGGGGGAACCATCAACGGTATGAAGAACTTACTGGAAGAGTTCTCGGCTACTTTATCCGGAATAGGGGTTTTAGTTGAATCCAATAGTATCGATGGTCGACTAGTGGATGATTATGTTTCATTGTTAAAATTGTCTGATGTGAATGAAATAGATAAACAGATTTCATTGACGGAAGGAAATTATTTTCAATCAAATTTAACATTTCTACCATAAGGGGAGGCGTTTAATATGCGTGTAGTTTCTACTAAGCAAGCACCAGCTGCAATTGGCCCATATTCTCAGGGGATTGTCGTAAATAATTTATTTTATAGTTCAGGTCAAATCCCTCTGACGGCAGAAGGTACTATGGTGGAAGGGGATGTAGCGGAACAAACGCATCAGGTGTTCCGTAATCTTCAAGCCGTATTATCAGAAGCCGGAGCGTCATTGGAAACAGTGGTAAAAGCCACTGTATTTATTAAGGATATGAATGACTTTGGTACGATTAATGAAGTATATGGGGAATATTTTAGTAACCACAAGCCGGCTCGTTCTTGTGTAGAGGTAGCCCGCTTACCTAAAGATGCCTTAGTTGAGATCGAAGTAATCGCACTCGTGAAGTAATATTCACGGGTGTTTTTTTGTGTCAAAAAGGAAGTGTAGTTCAAATGAAACAGATGAAATGATATAAAAAATAAAACTTTTCAAAAAATTTTACAATTTAAGAAGGAATATCTAAATAATTCGTTGAATACATAGAGTAGATTTCATCTAGGGAAAAAGGTGGTGAACAGAATGGAAGTAACAGACGTAAGATTACGCCGAGTAAACACCGATGGTCGCATGAGAGCTATCGCATCTATTACGCTGGATAATGAATTTGTTGTTCATGACATTCGCGTTATTGATGGGAACAATGGCTTATTTGTAGCGATGCCAAGCAAGCGGACTCCAGATGGGGAATTTCGTGATATTGCTCACCCAATCAATTCGGGTACTCGCGGCAAGATCCAAGATGCCGTTTTAGCTGAGTATCATCGTCTAGGTGAGTTAGAAGAAGTTGAGTTAGAAGAAGCTGGGGCTTCCTAATAGAATCTATTGCATCAAGAGCCTACTTTTGTAAGGCTCTTTTTTTTGTCTTAGAGCCGATCGTTAAAAGTGACGGTTCTTACGTTTTTTGTATACCCCGATGTTTAGAGTATTGAAACCTATAATTATTATTTTTTTTGTATCTTAAGGGAAAGAAAATTCGACATAGATGTTAAAGGACACCTTTCCGGGTTACTCGCCTTATGCTTGTCGGGCCTGAACGAGCCGCCTCCGCTTTTCGATGATGTCCAGCTCCGGCGGCTAGAGGCTCGAGGTCATAAGTCGAACCTGCCAAAAAGGCAAAGAGCGCCTTTCCGGCAGGTTCGACTTATGCTTGTCGCCTCTGAACGAGCCGCCTCCGCTTTTCGTTATGTCCAGCTCCGGCGGCTAGTCCCTCGAGGTCATAAGCTAAATTGGCCAAAAAGGCAAAGGGCGCCTTTCCGGCCAATTCATCTTATGCTTGTCGGGCCTGAACGAGCCGCCTCCGCTTTTCGAATTGTCCAGCTCCAGGGGCTTGGGGCTCGAGGTCATAAGCCAAGTAACCCAAAAAGGCAAAGGGCGCCTTTCCGGGTTACTCGTCTTATGCTTGTCGCCCCAGGGCGAGCCCCTTCCGCTTTTCGTTTGACAAATATATGTACTTTTATATGAATCCTTGAAATGATAAAGTTTTTAGGATATATTCGTTATGGATAAAAAGGTTATTGGAGGACCAAAAATGACAAATAGATATGCCGTTATATTAGCTGCTGGACAAGGTACGAGAATGAAGTCGAAGCTTTACAAAGTTCTTCATCCTGTGTGTGGCAAGCCGATGGTGGAACATGTGGTCGACCAAATTTCAACACTACATATAGAGAAGACTGTCACAATCGTTGGCCATGGTGCCGAGCTTGTGAAGTCGCATTTAGAGGGAAAGAGTGATTTTGCCCTTCAGGCTGAGCAATTAGGCACCGCTCACGCTGTCATGCAGTCTGAAGATGTGCTGGGTGATTTAGAAGGTACTACTTTAGTGGTATGTGGTGACACACCGCTCATTAAAGGGGAAACGATGGAAGCATTAGTGAAGCATCATGAAGGACAGGGTGCTAAAGCGACTATCTTGACTGGTCACACTGAATCTCCAGATGGATACGGACGTATCATCCGTAATCAAGATGGCTTAGTGGAGCGCATTGTTGAACATAAGGACGCAACTGATGAAGAGCGAAACGTGAAAGAAATTAATACTGGAACTTATTGTTTTGATAATAAAGCGTTATTCGATGCCTTGAAAAAGGTTTCCAATGATAACGTGCAAGGCGAGTATTATTTACCGGATGTGATTGAGATCCTTCAATCTGAAGGCGAAATCGTAAGTGCGTACCAAACAAGTGACTTTGATGAGACATTGGGTGTGAATGACCGAGTTGCACTGTCTCAGGCAGAGATCACGATGAAAAAGCGCATCAATGAATACCATATGCGAAATGGTGTAACGATAAAGGATCCAAACACTACGTATATCGATGCCGATGTGACGATTGGCAGAGATACGGTTATCCTTCCGGGTACGGTTCTTACGGGCAGCACCACAATCGGTGAAGACGCTACGATCGGACCAAACTCTGAGGTGAAGGATTGTCAAATCGGCGACCGAACAGTCGTGAAGCAATCTGTTGCTCATGACAGCTCGATTGGATCGGATGTTCATATTGGGCCATTTGCTCACATTCGTCCGGCTTCGACCATTGAGGATGAAGTGAAGATTGGTAACTTCGTCGAAATTAAGAAGGCTTCATTTGGTAAAGCAAGTAAAGCATCTCACTTAAGCTATATTGGAGATGCAGAGGTTGGAAGTGACGTCAACATTGGATGTGGATCGATCACAGTGAACTATGATGGGAAGGACAAGCACTTGACGAAGATTGAAGATGGTGTATTTGTAGGCTGTAATTCAAATCTGGTCGCGCCAGTGAAAGTCGGAAAAGGTGCTTACATTGCTGCTGGTTCTACGATTACTGAGGATGTTCCTGGAGAGTCTCTTTCAATTGCAAGAGCTCGCCAAGTAAATAAAGAAAACTATGTTCAAAATCTAAACCATAAGAAATAATTGGAGGTCCACAATGCCAAACTCTTATATTAATTCCAAATTAAAAATTTTCTCCCTCAATTCAAACTACCATCTTGCAAAGGAAATTGCCGATGAAGTAGGAGTAGAATTAGGGAAATCTTCTGTTAAGCGTTTTAGTGACGGTGAAATCCAGATTAACATTGAAGAAAGTATCCGTGGGTGTGATGTATTCGTCATTCAGTCTACTTGTCAGCCTGTAAATGAAAACCTGATGGAGCTTCTTATTATGGTCGATGCTTTGAAACGGGCATCTGCTAAAACGATTAATATTGTTATGCCTTATTATGGTTATGCCCGTCAGGATCGTAAAGCAAGAGCGCGTGAGCCGATCACAGCTAAATTGGTTGCGAACCTGTTAGAGACTGCCGGTGCTACCCGCGTTATTACGCTGGACCTGCACGCTCCTCAAATTCAAGGTTTCTTTGATATCTTAATTGATCACCTGATGGGTGTTCCGATCTTAGCGGATTACTTTGAAGAAAGAGGATTCAATAATGAAGACCTTGTGATCGTATCCCCGGACCACGGAGGAGTGACAAGAGCACGTAAGCTTGCGGAACGATTGAAAGCACCGATTGCTATCATTGATAAACGTCGTCCAAAACCAAACGTTGCAGAGGTTATGAATATCGTTGGTAATATTGACGGGAAAATCGCCATCTTGATCGATGATATCATCGATACAGCAGGTACAATCACGCTTGCTGCAAATGCGTTAGTAGAAAACGGAGCGAAAGAAGTCTTTGCCTGCTGTACGCATCCTGTTCTTTCGGGTCCTGCGATTGAGCGCATCGAGAATTCAAATATTAAAGAACTGGTTGTGACGAACTCTATCCCATTAGGTGAAGAGAAAATGATCGGTAAAGTGAAGTCGCTGTCAGTGGCTCCACTAATCAGTGAAGCCATCATCCGTGTCTATGAACAACAATCTGTCAGCACGCTTTTTGATTAAGAATTAATATTTGTAGTTTGTGCATATGAAGAAGAGCCTGTCCCTTATATAGGGCAGGCTTTTCTATTTGTTTATCTTTAAGACGCCTATCTGACAAGGTTCTTTCAGTGTCCTTCCCGTCATAAATTGATTTTTCTATGTTTATTTCAAATCATATTAGGGTAATTACTATATATAGAACTTTAACTAACATAAAAGATTAGGGAAGGTGTTGGATTAGACATGGCAACAGAATTAAAGGCAAATACTAGAAAAGATTTTAAACGATCTTCATTAACAAAGCTGAGACATGAGGGGAATATTCCTGGAGTCGTGTACGGCTACAAAGCAGATAATACACCTATTATGGTAGATGCCATTACATTTATCAAAACGATTCGCGAAGTAGGAAGAAACGGAATCATTTCTTTAAATGTAGATGGCAACAAACAAAACGTCATTTTAAGTGACTATCAACAGGACCATCTGAAGGATGCCGTTACACACGTTGATTTCCTTGCTGTGAATATGTCAGAGGAAATTGATGCGGATGTTCGTATCGATCTTGTAGGAGAAGCGGCTGGAGTAAAAGACGGAGGCGTACTGCAGCAGCCATTACATGAGGTTTCTGTTACGGCTAAACCTAAGGATATTCCAGAATCGATTGAAGTCGATATTGCCGATCTTCAAGTCGGAGAAACGGTAACGATCAGTGATATCCGAGACAAATATAGCGTAACGCTTAACGAAGAAGATGATCGTACGATTGCTTCCATTCTTGCTCCTAGACAAGAAGAAGAGATCGATAGTGGTGAAGAGCAGGAAGCAGGTACTCCTGATAATGAAGAGGGAAGAGAGTCAGAGGCCAGTGAAGAAAGTGAATCAACGGAAGAATAAAAATCAATATTTTTTGGCGTAACCTTTTGCAGGTTGCGCTTTTTACGTTATTCTAGAAGTATAAGGTCAGAAGAGGTGTTAGAAATGAAGTTAATCGTTGGACTGGGAAACCCGGGATCGCAATATGAGAAAACACGACACAATATCGGGTTTGTTATTATAGATGCTTTAGCAGATCGACTGGGAGTTTCGTTAAATCAGTCAAAGTTTAAAGGAGTGTACGGGACATACCATTATAAAGGTGAAAAAATCATCTTATTAAAACCCCTTACCTATATGAATTTGTCTGGAGAAAGCATTGTCCCCCTTATGGATTATTTTGATATTGAAGAGGAAGATTTGCTTGTGATCTATGATGATTTGGACTTGCCAGTAGGGAAATTAAGATTAAGACAAAAAGGAAGTGCAGGCGGTCATAACGGCATTAAATCGACAATCGCTCACTTAGGATCTCAACACTTTAACCGTCTTAGAGTTGGAATCGACCGTCCTGTCAATGGGATGAGCGTTCCGGATTACGTACTTGGTAAATTTAATAAGGAAGAGCAGGCGGAGCTTGATAAGGCGATCTCTGCCAGTGTCGAAGCATGCGAAACATGGTTCGATAAACCTTTCCTCGAAGTGATGAATAAATTCAATTAAGGGTTTCATATACTGAACTTCCAAGACAAATAGATCATCTTGGTGAAACCATCCATCATTCCTTTTTAAGAGTTGAATAACTCCCCTCTAACAGGTTCATACTAACTGTATAAATGTGTATGGAGGGAAATGGTATGGCAATCCATTATCAGTGTCGACATTGTGGCACGAATGTTGGAACACTTTCAAACGTATCTGTTCATTCGGAGCAGCTCGGGATTCATACGCTGTCAGATGAAGAACGGTTACACATGGTTCAGTATCGGGACAACGGAGATATCCATGTAAAGACCATCTGTGAAGATTGTCAGGAGAGTCTGGAAAGAAACCCGGACTATCACCAATTAGATCATATCATTCAGTAAGAACGCTTTGGTTCAGAACCAAAGCATTTTTCTGTTTACAACCTGAGATATATAGAAAGATCCGTAGGGGAGGAGCGTACACTTGAAAGGTATTCTAAAACAGGTTCATCAAAGTGAAGAAATCCAGTCCATCATCACTGGAGTGGAAGAACAATTATCAGAACAACTTGTAGCAGGATTGTCAGGCTCATCTCGAACAGCCTATATAGCGGATGTGTATTTACAAACAAAGAAATCCACTGTAGTGGTTACACATAATTTGTTTCAAGCGCAGAAAATCTATGACGATCTCATTCAATTTTTATCCGAGGATGAAGTATATTTATATTCTGCCAATGAATTAATCGCAGCAGAATTAAGTGTGGCCAGTCCGGAACTGAGAGCTCAACGAATTGAAGTATTAAACAAGCTATCCCAGAATCATAAAGGTGTCTACATTGTTCCTGTTGCAGGGTTAAGAAAGATCCTTCCTCCGAAATCAATGTGGGAAACGAATCAAATTCGTTTTAAAACGGGGGAAGATATCGACTTGGATGAAGTGTTAAACCAATTGGTTCAAATGGGATATCAGCGGACGGGAATGGTCAGTACACCTGGCGAATTCAGCCTTCGTGGGGGAATCGTCGATGTGTTTCCTTTAACGTCCCAAAATCCTGTACGGATCGAGTTATTTGATACAGAAATTGATTCCATCCGATTATTTTCTGTAGAGGATCAGCGATCGATTGATAAACTGGATTCCATGGAAATAGGTCCTGCCACAGAGGTCTTATTGAAATATGAGAATATCGAAAGATTGATCCGTGAAATTGAATCCGGACTTTCTTCCAGTTTAAAGAAAGTCAAAGCAGCTGCTGTAAAGGAAAAGTTAACAGAGTACATAGGACATGAGATGGATCAGCTTGAAAATGGCCAGGTCCCTGAGCAGATTTTCAAGTACTTATCGCTGGCATATGAAAATCCTAGTAGTTTGCTAGATTATTTACCTGAGGACGGGGTCATTTTCTTTGACGAATTCAGTCGTGTACAAGAAATGAGTGAATCTCTTGAGAAAGAGGAAGCCGAGTGGTATACCTCTTTGTTACAAGAAGGACAAATCATCCATGACGTACCGGTATCTCATGCCTTTTCCAGGTTGATTAGTTCTACGAAGCTCCCAAAGGTGTATTTTTCACTATTCCTGCGTCATATTCCCAATACAAGCCCACAGAATATCTTTAATGTTTCTACAAAACCCATGCAGAATTTCCATGGGCAGATGAATGTATTGAAGGCGGAACTGGATCGCTGGAAAAAAGGAAAATATACCGTCGTTTTACTGGGACCCGATGAAGAACGGGTGAAGAAGCTTCAACGGGTGCTGGACGATTATAAAATTGAGATCGCCTTCGTGGAAGATGAAGATAAGCTGTTACCCGGAACGATTCAAATGATTAACGGAAGCCTGACGAGCGGATTTGAGCTTCCCCTTCAGAAGCTTGCTGTCATTACGGAAGAAGAGTTGTTTAATAAGAGGACCCAAAAGAAGCCCAGAAGACAAAAGCTTTCAAACGCTGAACGCATCAAAAGTTATTCTGAGCTGAAGGTTGGCGACCATGTTGTTCATGTGAATCACGGGATAGGTAAATTCCTGGGGATTGAGACACTAGAAATCAACGGGGTCCATAAAGATTACCTGCATGTGAAGTATCAGGGGAATGACAAACTCTATGTTCCCGTCGATCAAATTGAGCTCGTCCAAAAATATGTAGCTTCAGAAAATAAGGATCCCAAGCTATATAAATTAGGCGGAAGCGAATGGAAAAAGGTTAAGTCGAAGGTACAGTCTTCTGTTCAGGATATAGCCGATGACCTGATCAAACTCTATGCTGAACGTGAAGCGGCAAAGGGCTATGCCTTTTCTCCTGATGGGGATATGCAACGAGAGTTTGAAATGGCCTTCCCTTATGAGGAAACAGACGATCAGCTGCGTTCTATTAGTGAGATCAAGCACGACATGGAAAGAGAACGTCCGATGGATCGCTTATTATGTGGAGACGTAGGCTATGGGAAAACAGAAGTGGCCATTCGTGCGGCCTTCAAAGCCATTGCCGATGGAAAGCAGGTCGCCATTCTCGTACCGACCACAATCCTTGCTCAGCAGCATTATGAAACGATTAAAGAACGTTTTCAGGACTTTCCGGTTGAGATCGGGTTACTGAGCCGTTTCAGAACAAGAAAACAGCAGCAGGAAACGACGAAGGGTCTTAAGAATGGTACGGTTGATATCGTAGTCGGGACTCACCGTCTTCTGTCTAAAGACATTCAATATCGTGATATAGGTTTATTGATCATCGATGAAGAACAGAGATTCGGGGTTACACATAAAGAAAAGATCAAGCAATTAAAGACGAATATTGATGTGTTGACTTTAACGGCTACCCCAATTCCGCGAACACTCCATATGTCGATGCTTGGAGTAAGGGATCTATCTGTCATTGAAACACCACCGGAGAATCGTTTCCCTGTTCAGACATATGTGATGGAATACAACGGTGCCTTGATAAAAGAAGCCATTGAAAGAGAAATGGCCCGTAACGGTCAAGTGTATTTCCTCTACAACCGGGTGGAGGATATTGAAAGGAAAGCAGACGAAATCTCCATGCTTGTACCGGATGCGAGAATTGCCTACGCACACGGTCAAATGAGTGAAAATGAGCTGGAAGCGGTAATTTTAAGCTTCCTTGCTGGGGAATACGATGTATTGGTCACAACGACAATCATTGAGACGGGCGTAGATATCCCGAATGTGAACACATTAATTGTCTTTGATGCCGATCGGATGGGCTTGTCTCAGCTCTATCAATTAAGAGGACGGGTAGGACGATCAAACAGGGTGGCCTATGCCTACTTCACCTATCGTAAGGATAAGGTGCTGACGGAAGTCGCAGAAAAACGATTGCAGGCAATAAAAGAATTTACTGAGCTCGGTTCAGGGTTTAAAATTGCCATGCGCGACCTGACGATCCGTGGAGCAGGGAATCTCCTGGGAGCACAGCAGCACGGCTTTATTGATTCTGTCGGATTTGACTTGTACTCTCAAATGCTGAAAGAAGCAATCGAGGAACGAAAAGGAGATCTGCCGAAGCAGCCGGAGTCGAGCTTTGAAGTGGATATCGAAATCGATGCCTATATTCCGGATGATTATATTAAAGACGGCCATCAGAAGATTGAAATGTATAAACGGTTCCGTTCTCTTTCTTCCCTTCCGGAAATCGAAGAACTGGAAGAAGAGATTCTTGACCGATTCGGAGAGTATCCAGAGGAAGTCGGCTATCTATTCTTAATCTCTGAAATGAAAATATATGCTAAAAATACAAAGCTTGAATCCATCAAGCAGGATAAGAAATCTGTGAACATCTTCATGTCGCCAGACGGAACGGCACAGATCGATGGATCCAAAGTCTTTAACTTATGCAATAAACACGGCAGGGCTGTCGGGCTTGGTATGGAAGGTTCTAAGCTTAAAATATCCATCAATACCACACGCTTGGAAGCATCCAAATGGTTTAATATGGCTTATGACATCATCAAGCACTTAGATGAAGCATTAAAAGTAGAAGAAAACGCTTAAGAATGAAAGCAGCCTCACCCATCAGAATGAAAACGGAAATTCTTCCCTTCGTTATAATACTGTAACCAAAATGTAAACGCGCTGATTGTTTTACTTTACTATGATAAGGGTATTAGTATTTATGCAGCTGCCAACAATGGAAAAAGATACCTGCATTAGAATTTTAGTGAAATTACAGAAAAAATAACTGAATGTGTATAGAACTTCTAAGTTGTAAGATACTAAACTCAACACTGGTAAAGTATTCAATAACAAGTTGGTACATTGCCAAATAAAAATCATCTGATGAAAGTGAGGCAACTATAGATGAAAGCAACTGGTATTGTTCGTCGTATTGATGATTTAGGGCGTGTCGTCATTCCGAAAGAAATTCGTAGAACATTAAGGATTCGCGAGGGAGATCCCCTGGAAATCTTCGTTGATCGTGACGGAGAAGTCATCTTAAAGAAATACTCCCCAATCAGTGAACTTGGTGACTTTGCTAAGGAATACGGCGAAGCATTATACGACAGCCTTGGGAGTGCTGTGTTAATTTGTGATCGAGATGCTGTAATCGCAATCTCCGGCGCTTCAAAGAAAGAATATTTAAATAAGAACATCAGTGAACTGGTTGAAAAGGTAATGGATGACCGTACGTCTCTATTACACACTCAACAAGGACAAGCTGAGCTTGTCGAAGGACACGGTGAGGATCTTGCTTCCTATACGATTGCCCCGATTGTCGCAAATGGTGACCCGATTGGTGCCGTTGCGATCTTCTCGAAGGAACGTACAGTAGGCGAAGTGGAACAAAAGGCAGTAGAAACGGCAGCTGGCTTTTTAGCAAGACAAATGGAGCAATAACCTGAAGGAGCGGCACATTGCCGCTCTTCTTTTTTGTTTTGTGCTTTAAATGATGCTATTGGAGAAAACAGACAGCTCTTTATGGTAAAATGTCCAGTACATAAATGATTTTTTCTCTGTCGGATCAGACAATTCAGGGCATAGAAAAAGTGGTACAGAAAGGCAGGAAAGCTGGTTGAGTAAGAAGTACTCGTCCAACCAATTTTTGAAGGGGGCAATGGTATTAACGGTTGCCGCATTAGTGACGAAGATATTGAGTGCAGTATATCGAGTGCCGTTTCAAAATATTGTTGGAGATATTGGTTTTTATATCTATCAACAGGTGTATCCCTTCTACGGAATTGCCATTGCATTATCCACCTATGGATTCCCTGTGATCATCTCGAAGTTAGTAGCCGAGAAATTAGAAAATGAAGATGAAGAAGGAGCGAAGAATATAGTTGTCACCTCCTTCCTGTTTCTATGTCTCGTTGGATTAAGCTGGTTTCTTCTCGTGTACTTTGGTGCGGGGGTCATTGCCGATTGGATGGGAGATCCACTCCTTAAACCGTTGATTCAAGTCATTTCTTTATCCTTTCTATTGTTAGCTCCCCTCTCTGTTATAAGGGGGTACTATCAAGGAAAAGAAGATATGGTGCCAACCGCCGTTTCACAGGTGATGGAGCAGACGATAAGAGTGACGACCATTCTCGTATTTTCCACGATATTGGTATCACAAGGATATTCCCTGTATATCACCGGGAACGGGGCGCTATTCGGTTCGATAACCGGTGGTCTTGGAGGCTTGCTGGTTTTACTTTTCTTTGTGTCTGCACGAAAGGAAAAGCTGTTTTCACGGAAAACCCTTAGATTACCAGGAGATTATTTACATATTTGGTCGCGATTATTAAAGAACGGAACAGCTATTTGTGTAAGTGCCATGCTGCTGGTCCTTCTTCAGTTTGTTGATTCCTTAAATGTATATTCCCTCTTAACCTCATCAGGTATGGAAGCGGAAAGTGCGAAAACGTGGAAGGGAATTTATGACCGGGGACAACCCTTTGTCCAGCTGGGAACGGTAGTGGCGACCTCGATTTCCCTGACCATCGTTCCATTGGTGACAAGCGCTTATCTGAAACAGAAAGATGATTTAGTCAGGGAGTACAGTCAGCTGTCCCTTAAAATTAGCATTACCATCGGATTTGCTGCTACATTGGGGCTCATTAATATCATGGTTCCCACCAATACGATGTTATTTGAAAATGCCCTTGGCTCCAAGGTAATAGCTGTTTTTTGTGTATCGATTTTCTTTAGCTGTCTCATACTTACGTTTGCAGGCATTTTCCAAGGAATCGGAAAAATCTATTATCCTGCTTTCTGTATTTTGATGGGCATTATTTTAAAATATATCGGCAACGCCTATCTCATTCCCATCATGGGGATCATGGGAGCTTCCATCGCCACTGTTGGCTCTTTAATTGTGATTACCGGAATGATGATCGGGAAGCTAAGAAGGCTATTCCCTATTGGTTTTTTTCCTTTTTCTTTCTACAAAACCTTACTTTTTAGCGGTGGATCCATGACCATCGGGTTACAGGTGTTTTTGCGGATATATGATACACTTTTAGACAAAGGAATGCCTGAGCGGGAGCTTTCCGTCCTCTTTTCTTTAGGAGGGGTTTTTATCGGTGGCATCATCTTTCTTATCGTATTTTTAAGAGGGAATGTCCTATCAAGAGAAGAGATCGGTTATTTACCTTTTGGTAGTAAATGGGTTTGGCTAATGGAAAAAGTACAACCAATGAATAAAAAGTAGCGAGGAGATCACTATGCATACAATTACAATTGTGGGTTTAGGTGCAGGAGATATTGAACAGCTCCCTTTAGGAGTGTACCGATTAATAAAGAGCAGCTCACATCTATATTTACGTACGAAGGAGCATCCAGTCGTTAAGGATTTAACAGCAGAAGGAGTCGAGTTTCACTCCTTTGATGCAGTATATGAAAAGCATGAACAGTTCGACCACGTGTATGAAGAAATTGTAGGTGAGCTGGTCAGGGCATCTGAAAAGCATTCACTCGTCTACGCCGTTCCGGGTCATCCATTAGTGGCTGAAAAGGCTGTTCAAATGCTTCTGGACCTTCATGAAAAAGGGAAGATACAAGTGTCGATCGGCGGGGGACAGAGCTTCATTGATGCTCTGTTCGCTTCAGTCGGAGCGGATCCCATCGATGGCTTTCAGTTATTGGACGGTACCAGCTTAAAGCTTCATGATATCCATATGAATCAACAGCTTATCATCGGACAGGTGTATGATGCCTTTATTGCGTCTGAGGTGAAGATTACCCTGATGGAGCTCTATCCTTATGATTATGAAGTCATGCTTGTAACGGCGGCAGGCAGCAAGGAAGAGAAGGTGGATAGAATCCCCCTGGTTGAACTTGATCGTGTAGCCCATCTCAGCAATTTAACAAGCCTGTATGTCCCGGCTGTTAAAGAACTGGCATCCACTTATAAACAATATGCAACACTAAGAGAGATCATCTCGACACTAAGGGGACCGAATGGGTGTCCTTGGGATAAAGAGCAGACGCATCATTCCCTCAAGAAATACTTACTCGAAGAAACGTACGAGTTACTGGAAGCCATTGAGGAAGATGATATTGATCACATGATTGAAGAGCTGGGAGATGTTCTGCTCCAGGTCATGCTTCATGCCCAAATAGGTGAGGATGAAGGAATGTTCACCATGGAGGAAGTGATTGGAAGTCTTGCTTCCAAAATGGTCCGAAGACACCCTCATGTATTCGGTTCGGTTCAAGTGGAAAATACGGAACAGGTGAAAGCGAACTGGGATGAAATCAAGAAGCAAGAAAAGCCGGTTGAACATGAACCGATGCTTAAGTACGTGGCGAAAGGAATGCCGGCTCTCATGAAGGCATATGAATACCAGAAGAAAGCAGCAAAAGTGGGCTTTGATTGGTCGGACCCACGAGGTGCCTGGGAGAAAGTATGGGAAGAATTAAAGGAATTTGAAAACGAGGTCGAGAATAATAGTGAAAACCAAATAAAAAAAGAATTTGGTGATATTTTATTCGCACTTATCAATGTAGCCAGATTCTATAAGGTATTCCCAGAGGAAGCACTCGCCATGACCAACACCAAATTTTATCGCCGCTTCTCTTATGTGGAAGAGCAGGTTTTGAAAACGGGTAAGGGCTTTGAAGATTTCACTTTAGAAGAGTTAGACCAATTTTGGAACGAAGCCAAAAAGATGAATATCGAATAAGGGGAAATGTATAATGGTATCAATGAGATTAGATAAATTTCTAAAAGTATCAAGACTGATAAAAAGAAGAACGATGGCGAAAGAAATTGCCGACCAGGGCCGTATAACAGTGAATGGACTGCAAGCGAAAGCGAGCTCTAACGTGAAAGTCGGGGACGAATTAAGCGTGAGGTTTGGTCAAAAGATTATGAGGGTAAAGATAGAAAGGCTTCTTGAAACAACCAAAAAAGAAGAAGCGAGTGGACTTTATTCCGTCCTTTCAGAAGAAAGGGTTCAAGAAGAAACGGAGTAAGGATTACATAGTCAGAGGTTCTATTTCTCTCCCGAAAACATAAACATAGTTACAAAGCTTGTACTATGGGAATGTGAGGGATGGATATGAATCAATATTATGATGGAAACAAAGATAAAACGACTTTTCAAGAACATGACGTGATGATGAGGGGACGCAAGCTTCTTGACATCACCGGTGTTAAACAAGTGGAAAGCTTTGATAATGAAGAGTTTCTCCTCGAAACCGTGATGGGCTTTTTGTCTGTCAGGGGCCAAAATCTTCAAATGAAAAATTTAGACGTAGACAAAGGCATCGTCTCCATTAAAGGAAAGGTGTTTGATCTCGTATACCTGGATGAACAAAATGGGGAGAAGGCTAAAGGCTTCTTTAGCAAGTTGTTTCGATGACGCTCTCAACCCAGTTCTACACCATGCTTTCCATGATCGGAATGGGAGCTTTATTTGGTGCGACCTTGGATACGTACAATCGTTTCTTAAACCGGTCTGAAAGAAAACGGTGGCTTGTATTCCTAAACGACATCATGTTTTGGGTTTTACAAGCCCTGTCCATCTTTTACATTTTATTTGTCGTCAATTTTGGTGAGATCCGCTTTTATATTTTCATTGCTTTGCTGTGTGGTTTTGCTGGTTATCAAGCTCTCATCAAGCAGTTTTATCTTGCCTTTTTGGAACGGCTGATCTTATTTTTTATCTCCCTTTATAATTTCGGTGTGCAAATGGTGAAAAAATTAATTTATTCACCGATTAAATGGATAATCGTGCTTCTCATTACAATGGTATTATCTATAGGAAAAGGGCTCTTATCCGTCATAATCTTCCTATTAAAAGTCATTTGGAAGGTAGTGCATTGGGCGATTAAGCTCGTAACTGCTCCAATATGGTGGATATTAAAGGGTATTTGGAATTTATTGCCGAAAAATCTTACAAAAAGAGTCGAGAAGTTATATAATAAACTGGCAGGGATTTTTAAAGCGTATATCAAAAAAGTATATAGAGTGGTAAAAAAGTTTAACAAAAAACCTAAAGATAAAGAATAGGGCTTACGGCTTTTTCCACTCCATATTGTAAAGGAGGTTTGGGAATGAGAAAAAACGTGACACCAATGGAAAATGAATATGTCCGCCATCAGGAGCATATGCATAAATCGTCTTCTAAGAGAAGAAAGCGTTTAGTCCGTCGATTAGCAGTATTTTTTGTATTAGTTTTGGCAATTAGTGGATTTTTAGTTTCGACTCTCATTTCCAGAGCCCAAGTCTTAGAAGATAAACGTACTGAAAAAGCACAATTAGAAAAAAAGTTAGAACATCTTAAAGATAAGCAAACCGCGTTGGAAGAAGAGATTGTGAAGCTTAACGACGATGAATATATAGCCAAACTGGCACGCCGGGATTACTTTTTATCAGATGATGGTGAGATTATTTTCAACATACCTGAACCAGATAAAGAGAAAGAAGAAGAGGTGTCTTATTGACACTCTTTTTTTTAATTGGCTATAATATATAATAAGGTTTATCTTTTATCATTTTAAGGAGGAGCATTTCTTTTATGTCAATCGAAGTAGGCAGCAAGTTACAGGGTAAGGTAACAGGTATTACAAATTTTGGAGCGTTCGTGGAATTATCGGAAGGTTCAACAGGTTTAGTTCACATTAGTGAAGTTGCAGACAACTATGTTAAGGATATTAATGAACACCTTAAAGTTGGCGACGAAGTAACGGTTAAGGTTATTAATGTTGAGAAAGATGGAAAGATCGGTTTGTCCATCCGAAAAGCGAAAGAGCAACCACAACGCCCGCAGCGCCCTCAGCGTCCTCAACGCCCGCGTAGTAATAATAACAAACAGAACGACACACGCACTAAAGAGAGTTTCGAACAAAAGATGGCACGTTTCTTGAAAGACAGTGAAGATCGTTTATCATCTTTGAAGAAGAATACTGAGTCTCGTCGTGGTGGAAGAGGGGCGAAAAAAGGTTAACTTGCTGTCTATTAACTCATATAGCAGGTTGTGAACGGAAAACAGGCATACTCATGATGATGAGTGTGCCTGTTTTTTTATATAGTGGAGACAGGAAAATGACACGCCACCATCGAATTAAATAGTCTCAACTAACTTTATGGAGGCAGCCATTATGAAAAAAGAACAGATAATCGATCATCATGAATCGTTTAAGCTGTGGCTTAATGAATTGAAAAGGATTAATGATAAAGAGTGGTTTCAGCCAATGGAGGAAAGCAAGTGGTCGATTGCTGCAAATGTTTCTCACATGATCAAATGGGACCAACATTCCTTGGAAGAGATTCTTCCAAATGTATCAGAAGGAGCGCAGCTGTCTCCTTTTCCGGACTTTCAACGTTTTAATGAAGAAGCTGAAAAATATGCGCACGATGGGCTTAATAAAGAAGTTTTGATTGAAGAGGGTATCAAAACACGCGATTCAATTATAGCTTATGTATATAGTTTATCTGAAACTGATTTGCAGCACTCGTATAGAGTAGGAGATCAAAGCTTTACACTTGAAGAGTTTTTTGAAGACTTTATCGGTCACGATAAACATCATCAGGAGCAAATTGAAGAAGTGGTGTCTGCAGAAAAAGCTTGATGTGCCTCTTTATACAAAAAAAAAGACTATCATATTATGATAGTCTTTTTTGCTATGACCCGTACGGGATTCGAACCCGTGTTACCGCCGTGAAAGGGCGGTGTCTTAACCGCTTGACCAACGGGCCTCAAAATATGGTAGCGGCGGAGGGGATCGAACCCCCGACCTCACGGGTATGAACCGTACGCTCTAGCCAGCTGAGCTACACCGCCATATTGTATGCACCTTTTAGGCACAAAATCTATGATACATAGAAAGAATTATCTTGTCAATATACTCTCGTAAAGAATTTGTCAAAATTCCCTTAAGTCTGGTTGCATAAGCGTTTATAACGAAAAAATAAGTAAAGGAGAATGAATAAGGCTAGAATATTCTGAATATTTTACCGGAATCCATAGAAAGTCGTCGAAACTTTCTTGGTATGTATTCCCTCATTTTGACAAAGTTTTAAGCCTGTACCATTTATACTGAACAAAAAAGAAATGGGGAGTGTTTCATACATGGGGAAAGTCGATCAGTCGATCATCGAACCTGTTCAGAACGTGGACATTGAACACACTAGGGTGGAGCTATCCAAGGGGATCAAGTCTATTTATTCGAAGCTGGAGTGGCTATTCGTAGAAAAGGGGATCGCCTTATTCGTTATCGGATTTTTATTGGGGAGAGCGTTAATCCTTTCTCACTTAACACCTTTTGCATTACCGTTCTTCGCCTCTGTTTACATTATCCGGAGAGAAAAGTCTCCCATTGCACTGATCGGATTGCTTGCGGGAGCTCTTACCTTATCTCTGCCTAGTATCAGTTATACGTTTGTCAGTGCGATAATATTCCTATTAGCGTTTCGATTATCCCAGAAATATCATAAGAATAATTTGAGGGTCGTCGCTTTTTATGTCTTCTTCACTGTCATGGCAGCGAAGCTTTCATTCGATTATATCCAGCAAGGACAAGCCCTGACGGTTTACAACGGGGTGATGGCTTTAATAGAAGCGAGCCTTGCATTTCTCTTAACCTATATATTCATTCAAAGTGTACCCCTCGTAACGGTTCAGCGCAGAAGAAGATCTCTGAAG
This sequence comes from Rossellomorea sp. FM04394, assembly GCF_041889765.1. Classification (NCBI taxonomy): domain Bacteria; kingdom Bacillati; phylum Bacillota; class Bacilli; order Caryophanales; family Bacillaceae; genus Rossellomorea; species Rossellomorea sp. FM04394. The sequence continues at coordinate 78,263 of NZ_CP168654.1, forward strand.
ACAGAAGAAGTGGTCAGTTTGATTATTTTATTGGCATCGATCATGACGGGGACGATCGGGTGGTCTGTGTATAATTTGTCTGTGGAACATGTGTTATCAAGATACTTGGTGCTGCTATTTTCCTTTATAGCCGGGGCTACAGTGGGCTCTACAGTAGGGGTTGTAACCGGGCTTGTTTTCAGTTTAGCGAACGTTTCAAGCTTTTATCAAATGAGCTTGCTTGCTTTTTCGGGACTTCTGGGAGGTCTTATGAAAGAAGGGAAGAAATTCGGAGCGGCAATCGGTTTGTTAATTGCTACCTTATTAATGGGAATGTACGGAGATACAGATACGGTCATAATTCAAACCTTATATGAATCTGGGGTAGCGATATTACTCCTATTCTTAACCCCTCAAAGCTTAACGTCTAAAATTGCCAAGCATATACCGGGAACAGCTGAATATCAGCAGGAGCAACAAGGATACATGCGCCGGGTGAGGGATGTGACAGCACATAGAGTCACACAGTTTTCCTCGGTGTTTCAAGCATTATCAAATAGTTTTCAACAAATAGAAGAGCGTTTTGAAGAGGAGGAAGATAAAGAATTCGATTATTTCTTAAGCAATGTGACAGAGAAAACATGTCAAACCTGTTTTAAGAAAGATCAATGCTGGGCGCGTAATTTTGATAAAACCTATAATCTAATGAAAGATGTGATGACTGAGTATGATCAGGGCAGGGTCCCATTGTCTCCAAGACTTGCTAGAGAAGTAGAGAAGCATTGTACTAGAGAGAAAAAACTGAAAGAGACGATTTATCAGGAGCTGACCTTCTATCAAGCCAATTTAAAATTAAAGAAGCAGGTCCAGGAAAGCAGGAAGCTGGTCGCCGATCAATTACTGGGAGTATCCGAGGTAATGGGGAACTTTGCGAAAGAAATTCAAAGAGAAAGGGAGAATCATCATATACAGGAAGAACAAATCTTATCGAGTATTGGAGAATTTGGAATCGAGATAGAAAACATTGAAATCTATAACCTGGAACAGGGGAATGTTGATATAGATATGACGATGCCTTATTGCGGAGGGCACGGACAGGGTGAGAAGCTTATTGCTCCGATGCTATCGGATATATTAGGTGAAAATATCATTGTTCAAAAAGAGGAGTGTGCTCAATTTCCGAATGGACAATGTCATGTGACCTTCCAGTCTGCCAAGAAATTTGTGGTAGACACAGGAGCTTCCCATGCTGCTAAAGGGGGAGGACTGGTATCAGGAGACAGCTATTCGATGATCGAATTAGGAAGGGGGAAGTATGCCGTAGCCATCAGTGATGGGATGGGGAACGGTGAACGGGCACACTATGAAAGCAATGAGACACTGAGGCTTTTGAAAAAGATATTGGAATCGGGTATTGAAGAACAAGTAGCAATCAAATCCATCAATTCGATACTGTCCCTCAGAACGAACGATGAAATCTTCTCAACACTGGATTTAGCCATGATTGATCTGCAAAATGCGTCATCAAGGTTCTTAAAAATTGGTTCAACCCCAAGTTTTATTAAGCGGGGAGATAAAATCATAAAGGTGGAAGCAAGTAATTTACCAATGGGGATGCTCCAGCAGGACTTCGATGTTGATGTCGTTTCTGAACAGTTAAAAGCAGGAGACCTTCTTATTATGATGAGTGATGGTGCCTTTGAAGGTCCAAAACATGTAGAAAATTATGATTTGTGGATGAAGAGAAAAATAAAGGAACTTGAAACGGAGGAACCACAAGAAGTGGCCGATATTCTAATGGAGGAAGTGATCAGGTCGAGCTCCGGTCTAATTGAAGATGATATGACAATTGTGGTTTCAAAAATCAAACATAATATACCGAAATGGTCCTCTATCCCTGTGCAAAAACCGAAAACCAAAGATAATAAAAGGATATCCTAGGACGAATATTCACCTATAAAAATAGTTAACTAGAGTATAATTTCCTCCTCATTCGGCGAAGATGGTAACAACTTTAGAATGAGGAGGGGAGTCTGATGAAGCCAGGTACACTTCGTCAAGTCCTATTAATTACGGATGGTTGCTCGAATCAAGGTGAAGATCCAATTGCGATGGCGGCCCTTGCGAAGGAGCAGGGAATTTCAGTTAACGTAATTGGTGTCATGGATAATGATGTGATAGATGATAACGGAATGCAGGAAATTGAAGGGATTGCTCAATCAGGGGGTGGAGTAAGTCAGATTGTATATGCTCAACAACTTTCTCAAACGGTGCAAATGGTTACACGTAAAGCGATGACACAAACTTTACAGGGGGTTGTGAATAAAGAGCTGAAACAAATCCTTGGTAAATCCGCATCCATGGAGGAGCTTCCTCCCGAACAACGCGGAGAGGTCATGGAGGTTGTCGATGAACTAGGGGAATCCGTTGATATGGATGTGTTGATTCTTGTCGATACGTCTGCAAGTATGAAACATAAGCTTCCCACGGTAAAAGAAGCTCTACTAGACCTTTCATTAAGCTTAAATGCTAGAATGGGTGATAATAAATTTTCAGTCTTTGTATTTCCCGGGAAACGACAAGATGTCGAAAAATTGCTAGATTGGACACCGAAACTTGAAACATTAACGAGTATATTCTCTAAATTGTCTCCAGGCGGGATTACTCCAACAGGTCCAGCGATCTCAGAAGCTATCACACACTTTAAGAAAAAACGTTCATTAAGGGGATTGCTCTCTCGTGGCGATGATGAACAATACTTCGAAGAAACCATTTAATTTTCCCCCTGGAACAGTTATAAGAGGAAAATGGTATAAGCACATCTACACCATTGTAAAAGAATTAGGGTATGGTGCGAATGGTATCGTATACCTTGTACAAGGATCATCGGGATATCAGGCATTAAAGATGAGTGACAGTAATGTATCGATTACCTCTGAAGTCAATGTTTTAAAATCTTTCTCAAAGGTCCAAGGTGCTCCCCTTGGGCCAAAGCTTCTTGATGTGGACGATTGGGAGTATCGAGGACAGAAAATACATTTTTACGTGATGGAATATATTCAAGGTACGGACTTACTGTCATTTGTTCAATCAAAAGGATTTTCGTGGGCAGGTGTACTCATTGCACAACTCCTTACAGACCTGGAGCGAATTCATAAGGAAGGGTGGGTATTTGGGGATTTAAAACCTGAAAACTTGATCGTCACAGGCCCTCCTTACCGAATTCGCTGTATTGATGTTGGGGGAACGACCATCAATGGACGGGCAATCAAAGAGTTCACGGAGTTTTTTGATAGAGGATATTGGGTAGGAGGTTCACGGAGAGCGGAACCTTCATATGATCTTTTCTCTGTAGGGATGATCCTCATTAATTTAGCCTACCCCGGGCGTTTCACCAAGTCCGGAAATGGGAATATGCAACAATTAAGGGAAGCAATCGGTTCCAAAGACCAATTGAAGAAGTTTGAAGGGACGATTCTGGATGCGTTGGAAGGGAAATTTCAATCTGCAAGTGATATGAGGGTCAGCCTCCTGAATGGACTTTCTCACTCCCAACCAGTACAGAAGCCCAAACCAAAACCTAAAGTCAGTAGACCTGTTCCTGCGAATTCCCATGTGAATTCCTCCACTTCGCATACAAGCAGATATCAAAATCACCGAAATAAAAAGTCAAGTCACTTTCTTGAGACTGTGCTCGTGGTGATTATTGTTTCGTTATTATATGTTTTGTATATTTATGGAGAATTGATGTAGCGTAAGAGTGTGAGAATTCTTCAGATATTGATACAATGGGGAAAATGGTTTTAGGAAGAGGAAGCGTTATGTTAGAGCATACTACAAAAGAGTTTATTCACGACCGTGGGCTAATTGAAGAGGGAGATCGAATTGTTGTGGCTGTGTCTGGAGGCCCCGATTCCTTAGCGCTTCTCCATTTTCTCGCTGCGAACCGTAATGAGTGGGGAATAGAAGTGATCGCTGCTCACCTTGATCATATGTTTCGAGGAGAAGAGTCTTACCGAGAGCTATTGTTCGTCGAAGAATTCTGCAACAGTCGGCACATCCCTTTTTACGGTGGACGAATGGATGTGTCAGCTGAAATGGAAAAGACGAATAGAAGCCTACAGGAACAGGCCCGACACATTCGATATGAATTCCTGGGGAATGTAATGGAGGATGTATCAGCTACCAAATTAGCCCTCGGTCACCATGGGGATGATCAGGTAGAAACCATCTTGATGAAGATGACAAGGGGAGCGTCGGGAGCCGGCAGAGCGGGAATTCCATTCAAGCGCCCTTTTTCTACAGGAGAGATTATCCGTCCTTTCCTCTCAATCACAAAGAAGGAAATCGAAAGCTATTGTGAGAGATACGACCTTTCTCCGAGAAGGGATCCAAGTAATCATAAGGAAGATTATACGCGGAACCGATTCCGTAAAAAGGTTCTGCCATTCTTAAAGGACGAAAACCCTCATGTTCATCTTCAATTCCAACGATTTAGTGAAGAATTGGAAGAAGATGAGGCGTTTTTAGAGGAATTAACAAGGATTAAGTTGAATAAGGTATGGAATAGCTCTGAAGATTTCTCATCTTTAAATATCGAAGGTTTTCTTGCAATGGCTCAGCCTTTACAAAGAAGAGGGATTAATCTAATATTAAACTATCTTTACAAACTTAGACCATCTTCCTTATCGTCTATACATATTTACGATGTATTGGGTATATTAAAAGGAAAAACGCCTAATGCCAGCCTGAATTTACCGAAAGGGCTTAGGGTAACAAGGGCGTATCATACATGTTATTTTCATTTTGGGGAATTAGCGTTAACCGAAGCTCCTTATTGTCACGTGATAGAGGTTAATGAAACGCTTGAACTTCAAGGTGGATATCAGTTTCGTCTCTATAGTTCCTCCTCGTCAGTAGAGGATCGTACCGCTGATAGGATCTATCTGGATCCGGACGAGGTCACCCTACCTTTATATGTGCGTACGAGAAAGAGCGGAGATCGAATGAAAGTGAAGGGGTTGGAAGGCTCAAAGAAGCTAAAGACACTCTTTATTGACGAAAAAGTTCCTGTACACCTCCGTGACGGGTGGCCGATTGTAGTGGACACAGATGATCACATACTTTGGGTACCGGGAATGAAAAAGTCCATTTACGATTTGGGAGAAGAGCAAGAAAATAGTTTAGTACTACAATTTAAGAGCAATCATCTTCTAGGAGGCAGTTGAACATTGTTAAATCAAGATATTGAGAAAGTGTTAATTTCAGAAGAAGAACTTCAAGAAAAGATTAAAGCATTAGGTGCACAATTAACAGAGGAGTATCAAGATCGATTTCCTTTGGCCATTGGAGTTTTAAAAGGCGCGATGCCATTCATGGCGGACCTTTGTAAACGTATGGATACACATATGGAAATGGACTTCATGGATGTATCCAGCTACGGAAACTCTACTGTCTCTTCAGGAGAAGTAAAGATTGTGAAAGATTTAGACACGAAAGTGGAAGGACGGGATATCCTGATCATTGAAGATATTATCGACAGTGGTCTGACACTAAGCTACTTAGTGGAACTATTCCGTTACCGTAAAGCAAAATCCATAAGCATTGTCACGCTTCTTGACAAGCCATCTGGACGTAAAGCCGATATCAAAGCGGACTATGTAGGCTTTATTGTTCCTGACGAATTCGTTGTCGGGTATGGCCTGGATTACGCTGAAAGATATCGTAATCTACCGTATATCGGTGTTTTAAAACCAAGAGTGTATACAACAGGAGAATAAGTATATTCTAAAGAGGAATCTTGTAAGTGCAATTTGTTGTAATGCCATGATTTTCTATGATACTATTTTACTTAGTTTGTTTACCCGTGGGAGGAGGTAAGGGATGAACCGGATCTTTCGAAACACCATATTCTATTTACTGGTCTTTTTAGTGATTATAGGTGTGGTGAGTTATTTCAGTAACAACAACGAGCCAACCAAAAATATCGAGTACAGTACGTTTATTAATAACCTTGAAGATGGAGACGTTTCTTCTTTTTCAATTCAGCCTGGCAGAGGCGTTTATGAAGTGAAAGGACAGATGGAAGGGGCTAAAGAAGGAGAGTACTTCTTAACCTATGTCCTTACCACAGATGGAAAGTTAATGGAGAAGATCAATACGGCAGCATCGGAGCAAGGCATTGATGTAGAAGTATTGCAAGCCAAAGAAACAAGCGGCTGGGTATCTTTCTTCACGACGATCATTCCGTTTATCATTATCTTCATTCTGTTCTTCTTCTTACTTAACCAAGCTCAAGGCGGCGGAAGCCGTGTCATGAACTTTGGGAAGAGTAAAGCGAAGCTATATAGCGAAGAGAAGAAAAAGGTTCGCTTTAAAGATGTAGCTGGAGCAGATGAAGAAAAGCAGGAGCTTGTAGAGGTAGTGGAATTCTTAAAGGATCCACGCAAGTTCTCTGAAGTGGGTGCCCGTATTCCGAAGGGTGTCCTTCTAGTAGGACCTCCAGGTACAGGTAAAACCTTACTTGCACGAGCAGTAGCAGGAGAAGCAGGAGTTCCTTTCTTCTCAATCAGCGGTTCCGACTTCGTTGAAATGTTTGTCGGTGTCGGTGCATCTCGTGTACGTGATTTATTCGAAAACGCAAAGAAGAATGCACCATGTATCATTTTCATAGATGAGATTGATGCAGTTGGTCGTCAACGTGGAGCAGGCTTAGGTGGAGGTCACGATGAACGTGAACAAACCCTGAACCAGTTACTAGTTGAAATGGACGGTTTTGGCGCTAACGAAGGTATCATCATCGTCGCTGCAACGAACCGACCGGACATTCTGGATCCTGCATTGTTACGTCCAGGTCGTTTTGACCGTCAGATCACAGTTGATCGTCCTGACCTTAAAGGGCGTGAAGCGGTTCTTAAAGTTCATGCACATAATAAACCGCTTGATGAATCTGTTGATTTAAAAGCAATTGCCATGAGAACACCAGGTTTCTCTGGCGCTGATTTAGAAAACCTTCTAAACGAAGCAGCACTTGTGGCAGCTCGTGAGGATAAAAAGAAAATTGATATGCGTGACATTGATGAAGCAACTGACCGTGTCATTGCCGGTCCTGCGAAGAAGAGCCGCGTCATATCTGAAAAAGAACGTAAAATCGTGGCATTCCACGAAGCGGGTCATACCGTTATTGGATTAGTCCTTGATGAAGCGGATATGGTACATAAGGTGACCATCGTTCCTCGTGGGCAAGCAGGCGGATATGCCGTTATGCTACCTAAAGAAGATCGTTACTTTATGACGAAGCCTGAGCTCCTTGATAAGATTACCGGTTTACTTGGTGGTCGTGTAGCAGAAGAAATCATCTTCGGTGATGTTTCAACTGGTGCCCATAATGACTTCCAACGTGCAACTGGAATCGCCCGTAAAATGGTCACTGAATATGGTATGAGTGATAAGCTTGGACCGCTTCAGTTTGGTCAATCTCAAGGCGGTCAAGTGTTCTTGGGACGCGACATCAATAGTGAGCAAAACTATTCAGATGCCATCGCATACGAAATTGACCTGGAAATGCAGCGTCTAATTAAAGAGAGTTATGATAGAGCGAAGAGAATTCTTACAGAGAATCGCGATAAGCTTGAACTCATTGCCAAGACTTTATTAGATGTAGAAACATTAGATGCCGCTCAAATCAAGCATTTAATGGATCATGGCAAATTACCGGAACGTACGTATGAATCCGACCAGGATAATAGCGACGTGAAAGTAAATATCCAGAAGAAAAATGAAGAAACTGTGATCGAAGAAGATACGGCTTCAAAAGAAGACGATTCTAACTCTGATCGCACATAATATTGAGGGATGCATCCATTTATGGTTGCATCCCTTTTTGTTTTGGTTAGTTTTTGATTTTATGGTGGACTATGCTCAGCTCGTGAAATCAAATGGAATTTGGGTATTATTGTAAAGTGGCTGGATTTTGTTCGGTTTCGGCCGGATTATCATCATTTTCGGCTGAATAAAGTAGTTTTTTGACCGGATTTTCCATAGAAACAACTTGTGATGGTTCAACATGAAGGCAAAGAACGCCTTCCCGGCCCATTTATCTTATGCTTGTCGGGTCTGACCAAGCCGGTTCCGCTTTTGTCTCATCCAGCTCCAGGGCTTAGAGGCTCGAGGTCATAAGTCAAACCGTCCAAAAAGGCAAAAAGCGCCTTTCCGGCCGGTTCGTCTTATGCTTGTCGCCTCTATTCAAAGCCCTTGCGCTTTTGTACTCATCCAGCTCCAGGGCTTAGAGGCTCGAGGTCATAAGTCAAAGCTGCCAAAAAGGCAAAGAGCGCCTTCCCGGCAGCTTCGCCATATGCTTGTCGCCTCTGTTCAAAGCCCGTGCGCTTTTGTACTCATCCAGCTCCAGGGCTTAGAGGCTCGAGGTCATAAGTCAAAGCTGCCAAAAAGGCAAAGAGCGCCTTCCCAGCAGCTTCGCCATATGCTTGTCGCCTCTGTTCAAAGCCCTTGCGCTTTTGTACTCATCCAGCTCCACCGGCTAGACCCTCGAGGTCATAAGCTAAATGGTCCAAGAAGGCAAAGAACGCCTTCCCGGCCCATTCATCTTATGCTTGTCGGGTCTGACCAACCCGGTTCCGCTTTTGTACCTATTCTAAATAAATTATGGTATGATGTTGGCAGTGTGAAAACAATTGGCTTAGTAGGTGAGGATATTGATTTTTGTAATGGATGTAGGGAATACCAATATTGTATTTGGTGTGTATGAAAATGACCATTTAAAATATCATTGGAGAGCTGAAACGAATCGACATAAAACAGAAGATGAGTTTGGGATGCTTGTGAAGAATCTGTTCGAGCATGTGAAGCTGACGTTTGACGAGATTGACGGAATCATCATTTCCTCCGTTGTCCCTCCAATTATGTTTAGTTTGGAACGTATGTGTGAGAAGTATTTTAATATCACTCCGCTCGTCGTTGGACCTGGTATTAAAACTGGTTTAAATATCAAGTACGAAAATCCAAGGGAAGTCGGAGCGGATCGAATCGTAAATGCTGTCGCTGGTATTCACGAGTACGGTGGTCCTCTCATTATTGTGGACTTCGGTACAGCGACGACGTATTGCTATATCAATGAGGAAAGACAATATATGGGTGGAGCGATCGCCCCTGGTATAGGCATTTCAACTGAAGCCCTGTACTCCAAGGCTGCTAAATTACCAAGGATCGAAATTGCCCGTCCTGAGCACATCATTGGCAAGAATACCGTAACGGCTATGCAAGCGGGTATTCTCTATGGATATGTTGGACAAGTAGAAGGTATCGTTCAAAGAATGAAAGCACAAAGTAAGAAGGAACCAACGGTCATAGCAACTGGAGGATTAGCGACATTGATTTCCAAAGAATCCAATAGCATTGACGTGGTAGATCCTTTTCTGACATTAAAAGGATTAAAACTAATCTATAAGAGAAACATGAACTAAAGTGAAAGGAGCTTCAACCATGAGCGACTATTTAGTAAAAGCGTTAGCCTATAATGGCCAAGTACGTGCTTATGCAGTAAAAAGCACGGATACAGTAGGAGAAGCACAAAGAAGACATGGAACATGGCCGACTGCATCAGCTGCATTAGGCAGAAGCATTAGTGCCGGAGTGATGATGGGGGCAATGCTAAAAGGTGAAAATAAATTAACGATCAAAGTAGAGGGCGGTGGCCCGATCGGTGCCATTCTTGTGGATAGTAATGCAAAAGGTGAAGTTAGGGGTTATGTGACGAACCCGCATGTACACTTTGATTTAAACGAGCACGGGAAGCTTGATGTCCGTCGTGCGGTTGGTACAACCGGAACTTTATCGATTGTTAAAGATATCGGTATGAGGGATCATTTCTCCGGTCAGGTTCCGATTGTTTCAGGAGAACTTGGAGAAGACTTCACGTATTACTTCGTCACTTCAGAACAGGTCCCTTCTTCTGTAGGTGTAGGTGTACTGGTGAACCCTGACAATTCAATTCTTGCAGCGGGTGGATTCATCTTGCAGCTAATGCCGGGAACGGATGATGAAACGATTACGAAGATTGAGGAACGCTTAGCTAAAATTCCTCCAATCTCTAAATTAATCGAAAAGGGCCTCACGCCTGAAGAGGTGTTAGAAGAAGTACTTGGAAAAGGGGAAGTCAAAGTACTTGAAACGCTTCCTGTGGCATTTAAGTGTCAGTGCAATAAAGAACGTTTTTCAAATGCCATCATCAGCTTAGGGGAGCAGGAAATTCAAGAAATGATTGATGAAGATGGAAGTGCGGAAGCTAGCTGTCACTTTTGTAACGAAACCTATGTATTTTCTAAAGAAGAATTAGAAGAACTGAAAGCAAACGCGAAGCAGTAAATCATATCCAGGGAGAATGGGAGAAATGAGAATTAAACGGTCTGTACTCATGGTTTTGGTCGGGGTACTACTTGTCACAAACATCATTACACTTGTGTGGAGTCGCTCTTCAGGGGTGAGCGGAGCCCCTGAAGTAGTGGCAACGGTTGGCGGAGAATCAGTAACCCGGGAGGACTGGTTGTATTCCCTTGAGCAAAAACATGGCAAAGAAGAGCTAAAAGCACTGATCAATCAACAAGTGATCGACCATTTAGCTAAGAAATATGATATCTCGGTTTCAGATAAAGAAGTAGAGCAGGAATATTACTTCATACAATCTGTTTATAATGCGTACGATGAAGAAATTCTTGAAGATGAAGATTCACTAAAGGCTCAAATCAAATCTGAATTGTTATTAGAGGAGCTTCTCACGAGGGATGTCCAAGTACCTGAAAAAGAGTTGAAGAGCTTCTATGATCAAAACGAGCATCTATATTCTATTTCTAAAATGTATAAGCTGAAGCAGCTGAAGGCAGCTGATCAATCAGAGGCAGAACAAGCACTGGAAGAACTTGAAGCCGGCTCGGACTTTGAAGCATTGGCCATGGAGCGTTCAAACGATGAGCAAAGTGCTCATTTAGGGGGAGACATCGGGTATGTCCCTCTGGATGGAGATTTCCTATCTTCAAAAGCGGCAGAAGAAATAGAGTCTTTATCACCAGGGGAATGGACAAAGCCGATTCAGCAGGATTCAGAGTACGTCATTTATTATGTAGACGATGTTTTAAAAGAAAGACATTTTTCATTCAAAGACGTAAAATCTCAAATTCGCAGACAAATTGCTTTAGAGCAAGTAGAGACGCCGCTGCAGCCTGAGTCCTTTTGGGACGAGGTAGAGGTGGACTGGTTTTACGGAAAACAGAAGTAGAAAGGGGCTGGCCTATTATGGGCCAGCTTCTTTTACATAGAGAGATGCTTTTTAACGTAACATAGGATAAATGAAATGTGCATACATATAACCTAGAGTGGAGGCGGTTTGGCCGTTTTAACTAGAGGAATTAACAGAGGAGTTGGATGAGACATCCATCCAATATGTACTGAATTTACTTCAATCCGGGCCATTTAGATTGAACAAGGGGATCTCCCGCTTATACTTATCAATTGACAAATATATTGAATATTGTTACATTTTTATAAAACCAACAAATTTACTTGGAATTAGGAGTGATGGATGAATGGTGAGAGTAGCCAATTCAATTTCAGAATTAATAGGTCAGACTCCAGTGGTAAAACTGAATCGATTAGTAGATGAAAATAGTGCGGATGTTTACTTGAAATTAGAATATATGAACCCGGGCAGCTCTGTAAAAGATCGTATCGCATTGGCGATGATTGAAGCAGGTGAAGCCGCAGGTACGATTAAACCTGGTGATACGATTGTCGAGCCAACGAGTGGAAACACGGGTATCGGTCTGGCGATGGTGGCTGCGGCAAAAGGATACCGTGCCTTACTGGTCATGCCTGACACAATGAGTATGGAGAGACGCAACCTGTTACGTGCTTACGGAGCAGAATTAGTATTGACGCCAGGAGCAGAAGGTATGGGAGGCGCGATTCGCAAAGCTGAAGAGTTAGCGAAAGAAAAAGGCTATTTCATGCCGCAGCAATTCAAAAATTCAGCCAATCCGAAAGTGCACCGGGAAACAACCGGACCAGAGATCGTCGAGCAAATGGGTGATCAGCTGGATGCCTTCATTGCCGGGATTGGAACAGGCGGAACGATTACAGGTGTTGGGGAGGTGCTGAAGAAGCATTATCCAGCCATTGAGCTTTATGCTGTGGAGCCGTCAGATTCACCTGTATTATCAGGAGGAAAGCCCGGACCTCATAAAATCCAAGGAATCGGTGCTGGTTTTATCCCCGATATCTTAGATACGAGTGTCTATAATCATGTCGTTCAAGTTGAAAAAGATTCAGCCTTCGACTATGCAAGGAGAGCAGCTAAAGAAGAGGGAATCCTGGGTGGGATTTCTTCCGGGGCAGCCATCTATGCAGCCATTGAAGTGGCGAAAAAGTTAGGGAAAGGTAAAAAAGTACTCGCGATTATCCCTAGTAACGGAGAACGTTATTTAAGTACTCCTCTTTACCAATTTGATGAAGAATAATATTGAAGTGCCGGATCCTGGAGAGTGGAATCTTCAGGATCCATTTTTTGTGTTTCGCTATTAAAATCTTACTATTTATTATCCCTTCAAAATCAATCCATTCTTCATCATCCCACTCACATAATTTCAAGTTTTTAACGATGAAACCTTCCCAAAGTTCATGTATCATGAAAGTAGATAAAGATTAGGAGTGTGAGGGGTAAGTGCAGCACCTATATTTTCATAAAAACCATTCAACCAAAGAACAATTTTTTGCAGCATACGAACAACTTAGTCAACATCAGCCACATCATATTTTGTTAGAGAGTGGACGGGGTGGACGATATAGCGTTGCTGGACTACAACCTGACGCAGTTTTACAAAGTGTTCCTGAAGGGTTGCGCATACAAGACTCTTCTGGAGTTGAAACAATAAATGGAGACCCGTTGATTCAAATGGAGAAATGGATGGAGCCGCTTCGGAGGGAAAGAAGAAAGGATCTTCCGGATTTTCAAGGTGGAGTGATCGGGTTTATCAGTTATGATTATGCAAGAAAGATTGAGAGACTTCCCGCTTTGGGGCATGATGATCTGGAGATTCCTGACCTTTATTTCTACTACCTGGAGGAATGGGTGGTCTTCGATCATCAGGAAAATACTTTGTGGACGATGATCCTTTCCGATAAAGAATCTGAAGCGGTCGAGGAGAAGCTTGCCAAATGGACATCCACTTGGACGGACGCCCTGTCCCCGATGAAAGAGGATGCAGAAGATCCTGTCCATCATGGGACGGCAAGCATTGAGGTGTCCATGGATGAGGAAGAATTCTCAGGTGCCGTGAAACAAATCCAATCCTATATCTCTCAGGGAGATGTCTTTCAGGTGAATTTATCTGTCCGACAATCGCAAGAGTTGAAGGCCGAGCCATTCACGGTCTATAAAAAACTTCGGGAATTAAATCCCTCACCTTACATGAGTTATATTCAAAGCCCGGACTTCCAGATTGTCTCCGGGTCACCGGAATTACTAGTGAAGAAAAAAGGAACGGAAGTAAGCACAAGACCGATCGCAGGCACACGCTCCCGTGGAAAAGATGCTGAAGAGGATGAGAAACTGGCTCTTGAGCTGATCAATAATGAAAAAGAAAGAGCAGAGCACGTGATGCTTGTGGACCTGGAACGAAATGACCTGGGCAGGGTTTGCCAATACGGGACAGTTGAAGTGAATGAGTTTATGGTCATCGAAAAATACTCCCACGTCATGCACATTGTTTCAAATGTAAGAGGAACACTAGATGAAACCAAAACGGGTGCGGATCTTATTCGATCTGTTTTTCCAGGTGGGACCATTACGGGAGCCCCCAAGGTGAGAACGATGGAAATCATTGAAGAGCTCGAGCCTGTAAGAAGGGGGATTTACACAGGATCCATTGGCTGGATTGGCGTCAATGGAGATATGGAATTGAATATCGTCATCCGGACGATGCTTGTAAAAGATGGAAAAGCCCATATCCAAGCGGGAGCGGGAGTCGTGATCGATTCCAACCCTAAGTACGAATACAAAGAATCCTTGAAGAAAGCGAAAGCCCTTTGGGTAGCGAAAGCCAGGGCGGAAGGAGAAACCCTATGATTCTCATGATTGATAACTACGATTCATTTACCTATAATCTTGTGCAATTTTTAGGAGAGCTAGGGGAAGAGCTGATCGTGAAACGAAATGACGAGATTACATTAGCTGAGATTGAGGCATTGTCTCCGGATTACCTGATGATTTCCCCAGGGCCGTGCAGTCCGAATGAAGCGGGTGTGAGCCTCGAGGCGATCAGAACCTTTGCCGGAAAGATTCCGATCTTCGGCGTATGCCTGGGTCATCAATCGATTGCCCAGGTTTTCGGAGGGGATGTTGTTCGCGCAGATCGGTTAATGCACGGTAAGGTCTCACCCATGATCCATGATGGGAAAACCATTTTCAAAGACATGCCCAATCCTTTCGTGGCAACAAGGTACCACTCCCTGATCGTTAAAAGAGAAACCCTTCCTGAATGCTTTGACATTTCAGCCGAAACGAAAGAAGGGGAAATCATGGCGATCCGTCATAAACAGCTGCCGATCGAAGGGGTGCAGTTCCATCCGGAATCCATCATGACGGAACAAGGGAAACAGCTGCTCCTGAACTTTTTAACGACATATAAAAAAATCGAGATGGTTTTATAAATGTACCTATATCTTAACGGTGAAATCGTCCATGCATCAGAGGCGGTCATTTCCCCTTTCGATCACGGATATTTATATGGATTGGGCGTGTTTGAAACCTTTCGGACGTATGATGGTCATCCGTTTTTGCTAAAGGATCATTTGAAGAGGCTTTCTCATGGATTAAAGGAATTGAATATTGCAGCAGACCTGGATGAAGAAAAGATCAGGAATGCAATAAAAACACTTTTAAATAAAAATGACTTGAAGGATGCATATTGCCGGTTCAATGTTTCCGGTGGAGCAGGTGAGATAGGTTTACAAACGACCCCCTATGAGGATGCGACGGTGATCCTATTTCAAAAAGAATTGCCCCCTTCTCTGCCATTAAAAGAAAAAGAAGGTGTGCTGCTTCAATTAAGAAGGAACACACCGGAGACAGGGGAACGATTGAAATCCCATCATTACCTGAACAATATGGCGGCTAAACGGGAAATCGGACCATCTCCTCACCGGGAAGGGATATTCCTTACAAAGGAAGGCTACCTCTGTGAAGGGGTAACGTCCAATCTTTTCTGGGTAAAAGACGCAGAATTGTATACACCAGCTACAGAGACGGGGCTCTTAAACGGGATAACTCGTCAGTGCATCCTTGCCCTGGCAGACCAAATGCAAATGCCTGTGCGGGTAGGGTTGTTCGGGCAAGAGCGATTACTGGGGGCGGATGAAGTTTTTTTTACAAACTCTGTGCAAGAAATCATACCGGTAAACAGAATTGACTCTAAGAGCTACCCGGGCCGGAACGGAGAATACACCGGGCTTTTACATGAACGATACAGCAAATATACTGGACACTTGAATTCAATAGAGGAATTATAGCAGGGGGGGCATGTAATGAAATGCGGAGAATACGAACTTAATTTTTCAGAGAAAACCCTTATTATGGGGATTTTAAATATCACACCTGATTCATTCTCGGACGGCGGGTCTTTTAATGAGTTAAACCGTGCAGTGGAGCATGCGAAAGAAATGGTTGAGATGGGGGCTGACATTATAGATATAGGCGGGGAGTCCACTCGGCCAGGGCACCAAATCGTAGCTGCTGAAGAAGAAATTTCACGAGTCGTGCCGATTATAGAGGCAATATCCCGGGAAGTTAATGTACCAATCTCCATCGACACGTATAAGGCAGAGACGGCACGAAAAGCTCTGGAAGCAGGAGCGAGCATCATTAATGATGTATGGGGAGCGAAAAAAGATCCTGAAATGGCACAAGTAGCGGCGGAAACGGGTGCCCCGATCATCCTCATGCATAACCGGGATAACCTGGAGTACAACCACTTCGTTCGGGATGCGATACAAGATCTGCAGGAAAGCATCTTCCTGGTAAAAGAAGCAGGGGTGAAAGACGACCAAATCATCCTGGATCCCGGAATCGGATTTGCCAAAACAATACAATTAAACATAGACATGATGAGACACTTGGAGGTCCTTGTTTCACTGGGATATCCTGTACTCTTAGGAACGTCACGGAAGTCTATGATTGGACATGTGCTTGATCTGCCTGTAGAGGAACGGCTGGAAGGCACGGGAGCGACGGTGTGCTACGGGATTCAAAAAGGCTGCCATATCGTGAGGGTCCATGATGTAAAGGAAATGGCACGCATGGCCAAGATGATGGATGCCCTTGTTGGAAAGGAGAAAGCGTATGGATAAGATCCTATTGAACGAAATGGAATTCTACGGCTATCATGGTGTATTCCAGGAAGAAAACAAACTTGGACAACGTTTTCGTGTTAGTGTAGAGTTGCATGTAGATTTAAAGAAGTCCGGCCAAAGTGATCAGCTTGAGGACTCCGTAAACTATGCGGAGATTTATTCCATTACCAAATCTGTTGTAGAGGGAGAGCCGAAGAACTTGGTCGAAGCGGTGGCCGAAGACATCTCTTCCCGCATCTTAGAAACCTTCCAAATCGTAGAGAGTTGTAAAATTACACTAATAAAGCCTGATCCACCTATCCCAGGTCATTACCAATCGGTGGCGGTGGAGATTAATAGGAGTCGATAGGATGAATACTGCTTACATTTCCCTTGGATCCAATATTGGAGACCGGGAGTATTATTTAGAAAAAGCGATAAACATCATTGGCAGTCATGGTAAGATAGAGGTAACGAAACAATCCTCTCTGTATGAAACAGACCCGGTAGGATTTATAGAACAAGGTAAATTTTTGAATATGGTCATTGAAATTCGTACCAGTTTAAGTCCAGAAACTCTATTACATCAGTGCTTGCAGGTGGAAATCGACCTTGGAAGAGAAAGGGAGTTCAAGTGGGGTCCACGCATAATAGACCTTGACATTTTACTCTATGATCACGAAAAAATTGAATCAGAGAATCTTCTCATTCCACATCCAAGGATGCAAGAAAGAGCATTTGTTTTAATCCCGTTATTAGAGGTGGCTCCACATGTAGAGCATCCATCTTTTAATGCCCCGTTCGCTGAATTTCTGGACGAAATACCTGACAAAGAAGGAGTTCGGTTATGGAAACAGATAAATGGGGAAGACGCATTCGTGCATTCAGAAAGCTAAAAGGGTATACCCAGGAGGGTTTAGCTAAGGAATTAGCCATATCCGTTTCTGTCCTTGGAGAAATTGAAAGAGGCAGTCGAATACCGAAGGAAGATTTATTAGTCAACGTCTCAGAAGTGCTTAACATCCCACTACATGATCTTATTCCTCAGGATGAATATGATCGTAGTGAGTGAATGCCGGTTGATGCACCTGTATATCCTTTTATGTTATTCTAGAAAAGGCTGGAACCAATTCGTGACACTGTCACCAGGTTGGATCGGCCTTTTTTAGATTTTTTAACCCCCCGAAGTACGTTTCTGAAATAACTCATACTTTAGGGGTGTTACAAACATAGATATTGTGTAAAATAGTATGGTATATAATCGTATTAGTCTAGTAAAGCAAGTAGATAGAATAGGAGTGAAACACATGAGTCACGAAGAAATTAATGACCAACTTCGAGTAAGACGCGAAAAAATGGAATCAATCCGTGATAAGGGACTTGATCCATTCGGTAAACGCTATGATCGTACACACAGTTCATCCGAGATCAAATCTCAATACGATGAATTTTCTAAAGAAGAATTAGAAGAGAAAGATATCACTGTAACCATTGCAGGTCGTATCATGACTAAGCGTGGAAAAGGGAAAGCAGGATTTGCTCACCTTCAGGACCTGGCCGGACAAGTCCAAATCTATGTCCGTAAAGATGCAATCGGTGAAGAAGCATACGAACTATTCAATACAGCCGACCTTGGTGATATCGTAGGGGTTACTGGTTCTATATTCAAAACAAAAGTAGGAGAGCTTTCGGTAAAAGCGAAAGAATTCCACCTTCTAACGAAAGCACTGCGCCCACTGCCTGAGAAGTTCCATGGTTTAAAAGATGTTGAACAGCGCTACCGTCAACGTTACCTGGATCTTATCACGAGTCAGGAAAGCAAAGAAACGTTCATCGCCCGCAGCCGTATCATCCAATCCATGAGAAGATACCTGGACAATAACGGTTACTTAGAAGTAGAAACACCAATGATGCATGCCATCGCAGGGGGAGCATCTGCCCGTCCGTTCAATACACATCACAACGCTCTTGATATGCCATTATTCATGCGTATCGCAATCGAGCTACACTTAAAGCGCCTGATTGTTGGTGGACTTGAAAAAGTATACGAAATTGGACGTGTATTCCGTAACGAAGGTGTGTCTACAAGACATAACCCTGAGTTCACGATGATCGAACTTTACGAAGCATACGCAGATTACCGTGATATCATGGCTCTTACTGAAAATCTTGTAGCTCATATTGCAAAGGAAGTATTCGGCTCTACTACCGTTCAATATGCAGACTACGAAATTAACCTTGAGCCAGAGTGGACACGTCTTCATATGGTGGACGCGGTTAAAGAACAGACTGGTGTGGATTTCTGGAAAGAAATGTCCGATGAAGAAGCACGTGCCCTTGCGAAAGAACACGGCATCGAAATCAAAGACAATATGCAATATGGCCATGTGGTAAATGAATTCTTCGAACAAAAAGTAGAAGACAAACTTATCCAGCCTACATTCATCTATGGTCACCCGGTGGAGATTTCTCCACTTGCCAAGAAAAACGATGAAGATCCACGCTTCACAGATCGCTTTGAGTTATTTATCGTTGGCCGTGAACATGCAAATGCCTTCACAGAGCTTAATGACCCAATCGATCAAAGAGAACGTTTTGAAGCGCAATTGAAAGAAAGAGAAGAAGGAAACGACGAAGCCCACATGATGGATAATGATTTCATCGAGGCTCTTGAATATGGTATGCCGCCAACAGGGGGTCTCGGAATCGGGATCGACAGACTTGTTATGCTGTTAACCAACTCTCCATCTATTCGGGACGTTTTATTATTCCCATTAATGCGTCATCGTGATTAATATCGTGTGAGGAACAGCAGGGGCTTAGCGCTTCTGCTGTTTTTTGAATCATAACTATATGTTTGGAAGATA
>NZ_CP168654.1:100000-255000 GCF_041889765.1 Rossellomorea sp. FM04394
TTCCCTCTTGAGTGGATCCTGAGTACGGCGGGACACGTGAAATCCCGTCGGAAGCTGGGAGGACCATCTCCCAAGGCTAAATACTCCCTAGTGACCGATAGTGAACCAGTACCGTGAGGGAAAGGTGAAAAGCACCCCGGAAGGGGAGTGAAATAGAACCTGAAACCGTGTGCCTACAAGTAGTCAGAGCCCGTTAACGGGTGATGGCGTGCCTTTTGTAGAATGAACCGGCGAGTTACGATCCCATGCAAGGTTAAGTCGATGAGACGGAGCCGCAGCGAAAGCGAGTCTGAATAGGGCGAATGAGTATGTGGTCGTAGACCCGAAACCAGGTGATCTACCCATGTCCAGGATGAAGTTCAGGTAACACTGAATGGAGGTCCGAACCCACGCACGTTGAAAAGTGCGGGGATGAGGTGTGGGTAGCGGAGAAATTCCAATCGAACTTGGAGATAGCTGGTTCTCTCCGAAATAGCTTTAGGGCTAGCCTCATGTGTAAGAGTCTTGGAGGTAGAGCACTGTTTGGACTAGGGGCCCTCATCGGGTTACCGAATTCAGACAAACTCCGAATGCCAAAGACTTATCCATGGGAGTCAGACTGCGAGTGATAAGATCCGTAGTCGAAAGGGAAACAGCCCAGACCACCAGCTAAGGTCCCAAAGTATACGTTAAGTGGAAAAGGATGTGGAGTTGCTTAGACAACCAGGATGTTGGCTTAGAAGCAGCCACCATTTAAAGAGTGCGTAATAGCTCACTGGTCGAGTGACTCTGCGCCGAAAATGTACCGGGGCTAAACGTATCACCGAAGCTGTGGATTGACACCTCTAGGTGTCAGTGGTAGGAGAGCGTTCTAAGGACTGCGAAGCTAGACCGTAAGGACTGGTGGAGTGCTTAGAAGTGAGAATGCCGGTATGAGTAGCGAAAGATGGGTGAGAATCCCATCCACCGAATGCCTAAGGTTTCCTGAGGAAGGCTCGTCCGCTCAGGGTTAGTCGGGACCTAAGTCGAGGCCGATAGGCGTAGACGATGGACAACAGGTTGATATTCCTGTACCACCTCTTTTCCGTTTGAGCAATGGGGGGACGCAGGAGGATAGGGTAAGCGCACTGCTGGATATGTGCGTCTAAGCAGTTAGGCTGATGATGAGGCAAATCCCATCATTGTGAAGGCTGAGCTGTGATAGCGAGCGAATTATAGTAGCGAAGTTCCTGATTCCACACTGCCAAGAAAAGCCTCTAGCGAGGAAAAAGGTGCCCGTACCGCAAACCGACACAGGTAGGCGAGGAGAGAATCCTAAGGTGAGCGAGAGAACTCTCGTTAAGGAACTCGGCAAAATGACCCCGTAACTTCGGGAGAAGGGGTGCTCTGGTAGGGTGCAAGCCCGAGAGAGCCGCAGTGAATAGGCCCAGGCGACTGTTTAGCAAAAACACAGGTCTCTGCGAAGCCGTAAGGCGAAGTATAGGGGCTGACGCCTGCCCGGTGCTGGAAGGTTAAGAGGAGTGCTTAGCGCAAGCGAAGGTGCGAATCGAAGCCCCAGTAAACGGCGGCCGTAACTATAACGGTCCTAAGGTAGCGAAATTCCTTGTCGGGTAAGTTCCGACCCGCACGAAAGGCGTAACGATCTGGGCACTGTCTCAACGAGAGACTCGGTGAAATTATAGTACCTGTGAAGATGCAGGTTACCCGCGACAGGACGGAAAGACCCCGTGGAGCTTTACTGTAGCCTGATATTGAATTTTGGTACAGCTTGTACAGGATAGGTAGGAGCCTTGGAAGCCGGAGCGCCAGCTTCGGTGGAGGCATCGGTGGGATACTACCCTGGCTGTATTGAAATTCTAACCCGCGCCCCTTATCGGGGTGGGAGACAGTGTCAGGTGGGCAGTTTGACTGGGGCGGTCGCCTCCTAAAGAGTAACGGAGGCGCCCAAAGGTTCCCTCAGAATGGTTGGAAATCATTCGCAGAGTGTAAAGGCACAAGGGAGCTTGACTGCGAGACCTACAAGTCGAGCAGGGACGAAAGTCGGGCTTAGTGATCCGGTGGTTCCGCATGGAAGGGCCATCGCTCAACGGATAAAAGCTACCCCGGGGATAACAGGCTTATCTCCCCCAAGAGTCCACATCGACGGGGAGGTTTGGCACCTCGATGTCGGCTCATCGCATCCTGGGGCTGTAGTCGGTCCCAAGGGTTGGGCTGTTCGCCCATTAAAGCGGTACGCGAGCTGGGTTCAGAACGTCGTGAGACAGTTCGGTCCCTATCCGTCGTGGGCGCAGGAAATTTGAGAGGAGCTGTCCTTAGTACGAGAGGACCGGGATGGACGCACCGCTGGTGTACCAGTTGTCTTGCCAAAGGCATCGCTGGGTAGCTATGTGCGGAAGGGATAAGTGCTGAAAGCATCTAAGCATGAAGCCCCCCTCGAGATGAGATTTCCCATCACGTAAGTGAGTAAGATCCCTAGAAGATGACTAGGTAGATAGGTCAGAGATGGAAGCATGGCGACATGTGGAGTTGACTGATACTAATCGATCGAGGACTTAACCACAAAGAGTCATTTTTAAATGAACAACATTGGCTGATATTCGGCTTTCTTGACATCAATTCTTTATCTAGTTTTGAAGGAACAACCCTTCAATTGAATATTGTCTGGTGATAATGGCGAAGAGGTCACACCCGTTCCCATGCCGAACACGGAAGTTAAGCTCTTCAGCGCCGATGGTAGTTGGGGGATCTCCCCCTGTGAGAGTAGGACGTCGCCAGGCAATACATATTTCGGAGGATTAGCTCAGCTGGGAGAGCATCTGCCTTACAAGCAGAGGGTCGGCGGTTCGACCCCGTCATCCTCCACCATTTTTGTTTGTGAATAATTCAATATGCCGGTGTAGCTCAACTGGTAGAGCAACTGACTTGTAATCAGTAGGTTGGGGGTTCAAGTCCTCTTGCCGGCACCATAGGTTTTTTTATTTTGTCTCATTTTTTATTTTGAGAGCCATTAGCTCAGTTGGTAGAGCATCTGACTTTTAATCAGAGGGTCGAAGGTTCGAGTCCTTCATGGCTCACCAAAGATTTTTGCGGAAGCAAAATATCAATCATACATGCGGGTGTGGCGGAATTGGCAGACGCACCAGACTTAGGATCTGGCGCCGCAAGGCGTGGGGGTTCAAGTCCCTTCACCCGCACCATTTATTATGCGGAAGTAGTTCAGTGGTAGAACACCACCTTGCCAAGGTGGGGGTCGCGGGTTCGAATCCCGTCTTCCGCTCCAGACTAGCCGGGGTGGCGGAACTGGCAGACGCACAGGACTTAAAATCCTGCGGTAGGTGACTACCGTACCGGTTCGATTCCGGTCCTCGGCACCATTGATTTTTCGAAAGAAAACAACATATTTTGCGCCCGTAGCTCAATTGGATAGAGCGTTTGACTACGGATCAAAAGGTTAGGGGTTCGACTCCTCTCGGGCGCGCCATATATTTCGGGAAGTAGCTCAGCTTGGTAGAGCACTTGGTTTGGGACCAAGGGGTCGCAGGTTCGAATCCTGTCTTCCCGACCACTTCTTTGGGGCCTTAGCTCAGCTGGGAGAGCGCCTGCTTTGCACGCAGGAGGTCAGCGGTTCGATCCCGCTAGGCTCCACCAAAAAGTTTTAAAAAAAAATCATTGACACTGACTGAGTGAAAATGATATGATTATCAAGTCGCTTCAAACAGAAGCACTTACACATTGAACCTTGAAAACTGAACAAAACAAGACAATACGTCAACGTTAATTCTAGATTTATTACTAAAGAGCTATTCAAACTTTTATCGGAGAGTTTGATCCTGGCTCAGGACGAACGCTGGCGGCGTGCCTAATACATGCAAGTCGAGCGGATTGATGGGAGCTTGCTCCCATCAGTCAGCGGCGGACGGGTGAGTAACACGTGGGTAACCTGCCTGTAAGACTGGGATAACTCCGGGAAACCGGGGCTAATACCGGATAACTCATTTCCTCGCATGAGGAAATGTTGAAAGATGGCTTCGGCTATCACTTACAGATGGACCCGCGGCGCATTAGCTAGTTGGTGAGGTAACGGCTCACCAAGGCAACGATGCGTAGCCGACCTGAGAGGGTGATCGGCCACACTGGGACTGAGACACGGCCCAGACTCCTACGGGAGGCAGCAGTAGGGAATCTTCCGCAATGGACGAAAGTCTGACGGAGCAACGCCGCGTGAGTGATGAAGGTTTTCGGATCGTAAAACTCTGTTGTTAGGGAAGAACAAGTACCGTTCGAATAGGGCGGTACCTTGACGGTACCTAACCAGAAAGCCACGGCTAACTACGTGCCAGCAGCCGCGGTAATACGTAGGTGGCAAGCGTTGTCCGGAATTATTGGGCGTAAAGCGCGCGCAGGTGGTTTCTTAAGTCTGATGTGAAAGCCCACGGCTCAACCGTGGAGGGTCATTGGAAACTGGGGAACTTGAGTGCAGAAGAGGAAAGTGGAATTCCAAGTGTAGCGGTGAAATGCGTAGATATTTGGAGGAACACCAGTGGCGAAGGCGACTTTCTGGTCTGTAACTGACACTGAGGCGCGAAAGCGTGGGGAGCAAACAGGATTAGATACCCTGGTAGTCCACGCCGTAAACGATGAGTGCTAAGTGTTAGAGGGTTTCCGCCCTTTAGTGCTGCAGCTAACGCATTAAGCACTCCGCCTGGGGAGTACGGTCGCAAGACTGAAACTCAAAGGAATTGACGGGGGCCCGCACAAGCGGTGGAGCATGTGGTTTAATTCGAAGCAACGCGAAGAACCTTACCAGGTCTTGACATCCTCTGACAACCCTAGAGATAGGGCTTTCCCCTTCGGGGGACAGAGTGACAGGTGGTGCATGGTTGTCGTCAGCTCGTGTCGTGAGATGTTGGGTTAAGTCCCGCAACGAGCGCAACCCTTGATCTTAGTTGCCAGCATTCAGTTGGGCACTCTAAGATGACTGCCGGTGACAAACCGGAGGAAGGTGGGGATGACGTCAAATCATCATGCCCCTTATGACCTGGGCTACACACGTGCTACAATGGACGGTACAAAGGGCAGCAAGACCGCGAGGTTTAGCCAATCCCATAAAACCGTTCTCAGTTCGGATTGTAGGCTGCAACTCGCCTACATGAAGCTGGAATCGCTAGTAATCGCGGATCAGCATGCCGCGGTGAATACGTTCCCGGGCCTTGTACACACCGCCCGTCACACCACGAGAGTTTGTAACACCCGAAGTCGGTGAGGTAACCTTTTGGAGCCAGCCGCCTAAGGTGGGACAGATGATTGGGGTGAAGTCGTAACAAGGTAGCCGTATCGGAAGGTGCGGCTGGATCACCTCCTTTCTAAGGAAGATTTACTAAACGTTTGACAGTCGAAGTTTTGTTCAGTTTTGATGGTTCAACCATCAAAACTTTTTGTCTCTTACGAGATGAAAATGGATTTGTTCTTTGAAAACTAGATAAAGATATAATTGATAGTCAAGAAATTACCGAGTATCGCCATTTTAGGTTTTAAACCTGATGTAACAACCAATTCGGTTAAGTTATGAAGGGCGCACGGTGGATGCCTTGGCACTAGGAGCCGACGAAGGACGGGACTAACACCGATATGCTTTGGGGAGCTGTAAGTGAGCTTTGATCCAGAGATTTCCGAATGGGGGAACCCATTGTTCGTAATGGAACAATATCCTTACTTGAATACATAGAGTATGGAAGGCAGACCCAGGGAACTGAAACATCTAAGTACCTGGAGGAAGAGAAAGCAATTGCGATTCCCTGAGTAGCGGCGAGCGAAACGGGATGTAGCCCAAACCAAGAGGCTTGCCTCTTGGGGTTGTAGGACACTCTATACGGAGTTACAAAGGAATGAAGTAGACGAAGAAGTCTGGAAAGGCTCGTCAAAGAAGGTAACAACCCTGTAGTTGAAACTTCATTCCCTCTTGAGTGGATCCTGAGTACGGCGGGACACGTGAAATCCCGTCGGAAGCTGGGAGGACCATCTCCCAAGGCTAAATACTCCCTAGTGACCGATAGTGAACCAGTACCGTGAGGGAAAGGTGAAAAGCACCCCGGAAGGGGAGTGAAATAGAACCTGAAACCGTGTGCCTACAAGTAGTCAGAGCCCGTTAACGGGTGATGGCGTGCCTTTTGTAGAATGAACCGGCGAGTTACGATCCCATGCAAGGTTAAGTCGATGAGACGGAGCCGCAGCGAAAGCGAGTCTGAATAGGGCGAATGAGTATGTGGTCGTAGACCCGAAACCAGGTGATCTACCCATGTCCAGGATGAAGTTCAGGTAACACTGAATGGAGGTCCGAACCCACGCACGTTGAAAAGTGCGGGGATGAGGTGTGGGTAGCGGAGAAATTCCAATCGAACTTGGAGATAGCTGGTTCTCTCCGAAATAGCTTTAGGGCTAGCCTCATGTGTAAGAGTCTTGGAGGTAGAGCACTGTTTGGACTAGGGGCCCTCATCGGGTTACCGAATTCAGACAAACTCCGAATGCCAAAGACTTATCCATGGGAGTCAGACTGCGAGTGATAAGATCCGTAGTCGAAAGGGAAACAGCCCAGACCACCAGCTAAGGTCCCAAAGTATACGTTAAGTGGAAAAGGATGTGGAGTTGCTTAGACAACCAGGATGTTGGCTTAGAAGCAGCCACCATTTAAAGAGTGCGTAATAGCTCACTGGTCGAGTGACTCTGCGCCGAAAATGTACCGGGGCTAAACGTATCACCGAAGCTGTGGATTGACACCTCTAGGTGTCAGTGGTAGGAGAGCGTTCTAAGGACTGCGAAGCTAGACCGTAAGGACTGGTGGAGTGCTTAGAAGTGAGAATGCCGGTATGAGTAGCGAAAGATGGGTGAGAATCCCATCCACCGAATGCCTAAGGTTTCCTGAGGAAGGCTCGTCCGCTCAGGGTTAGTCGGGACCTAAGTCGAGGCCGATAGGCGTAGACGATGGACAACAGGTTGATATTCCTGTACCACCTCTTTTCCGTTTGAGCAATGGGGGGACGCAGGAGGATAGGGTAAGCGCACTGCTGGATATGTGCGTCTAAGCAGTTAGGCTGATGATGAGGCAAATCCCATCATTGTGAAGGCTGAGCTGTGATAGCGAGCGAATTATAGTAGCGAAGTTCCTGATTCCACACTGCCAAGAAAAGCCTCTAGCGAGGAAAAAGGTGCCCGTACCGCAAACCGACACAGGTAGGCGAGGAGAGAATCCTAAGGTGAGCGAGAGAACTCTCGTTAAGGAACTCGGCAAAATGACCCCGTAACTTCGGGAGAAGGGGTGCTCTGGTAGGGTGCAAGCCCGAGAGAGCCGCAGTGAATAGGCCCAGGCGACTGTTTAGCAAAAACACAGGTCTCTGCGAAGCCGTAAGGCGAAGTATAGGGGCTGACGCCTGCCCGGTGCTGGAAGGTTAAGAGGAGTGCTTAGCGCAAGCGAAGGTGCGAATCGAAGCCCCAGTAAACGGCGGCCGTAACTATAACGGTCCTAAGGTAGCGAAATTCCTTGTCGGGTAAGTTCCGACCCGCACGAAAGGCGTAACGATCTGGGCACTGTCTCAACGAGAGACTCGGTGAAATTATAGTACCTGTGAAGATGCAGGTTACCCGCGACAGGACGGAAAGACCCCGTGGAGCTTTACTGTAGCCTGATATTGAATTTTGGTACAGCTTGTACAGGATAGGTAGGAGCCTTGGAAGCCGGAGCGCCAGCTTCGGTGGAGGCATCGGTGGGATACTACCCTGGCTGTATTGAAATTCTAACCCGCGCCCCTTATCGGGGTGGGAGACAGTGTCAGGTGGGCAGTTTGACTGGGGCGGTCGCCTCCTAAAGAGTAACGGAGGCGCCCAAAGGTTCCCTCAGAATGGTTGGAAATCATTCGCAGAGTGTAAAGGCACAAGGGAGCTTGACTGCGAGACCTACAAGTCGAGCAGGGACGAAAGTCGGGCTTAGTGATCCGGTGGTTCCGCATGGAAGGGCCATCGCTCAACGGATAAAAGCTACCCCGGGGATAACAGGCTTATCTCCCCCAAGAGTCCACATCGACGGGGAGGTTTGGCACCTCGATGTCGGCTCATCGCATCCTGGGGCTGTAGTCGGTCCCAAGGGTTGGGCTGTTCGCCCATTAAAGCGGTACGCGAGCTGGGTTCAGAACGTCGTGAGACAGTTCGGTCCCTATCCGTCGTGGGCGCAGGAAATTTGAGAGGAGCTGTCCTTAGTACGAGAGGACCGGGATGGACGCACCGCTGGTGTACCAGTTGTCTTGCCAAAGGCATCGCTGGGTAGCTATGTGCGGAAGGGATAAGTGCTGAAAGCATCTAAGCATGAAGCCCCCCTCGAGATGAGATTTCCCATCACGTATGTGAGTAAGATCCCTAGAAGATGACTAGGTAGATAGGTCAGAGATGGAAGCATGGCGACATGTGGAGTTGACTGATACTAATCGATCGAGGACTTAACCACAAAGAGTCATTTTTAAATGAACAACATTGGTCGATATTCGGCTTTCTTGACATCAATTCTTTATCTAGTTTTGAAGGAACAACCCTTCAATTGAATATTCGTCTGGTGATAATGGCGAAGAGGTCACACCCGTTCCCATGCCGAACACGGAAGTTAAGCTCTTCAGCGCCGATGGTAGTTGGGGGATCTCCCCCTGTGAGAGTAGGACGTCGCCAGGCAAATGTGAAAAGAGTAACTCCAATGAGTTACTCTTTTTTTTGGTGTGATTGTTAAAATGGGTGTGCGATGAGTTTTTAAAAGATATTATTTGGTAAAATACGCAATCCCCCTCGAAAATGACGCAATTACCACAAACTTCTCAAAAACCACATTCATTTTACCAGTCAAAACACCAGTATTCGTCCTAATGAGAACACATTCACTATCTAACAAAGTGATTCTCCACACCCTTTACTAAGGAATAATCAATTCTTTCACCCAACCAAAACTTCTAATCCATCATTCCAGTAACCCACACCACATAACATCACAAATCAAAACCCACGTGAAACCAGTTCCACCAATTCCCCTCCAAGAAATTCACACCCACTCAATGCCCCATTTCCTGTTTTCTATCCAACAATCTCACAATTACACGTTTAAAACTTTCCTAAAACAGGAAAACTTCTAAGGTTAAACTTCATAATTGCAAAGATTAAAACGCAGTTGTATAATTATAGTCAAATATAGTCAAAGTCAAAATGAGGAGGAGGTTTGATGAGGAACATATCCGACATCATTGAACGTTATTTAAAGAATGTATTAGAACTGAGTGAAAGTGAGATAGTCGAGATTAAAAGAAGCGAGATCGCTGATAAGTTTCAATGTGTTCCTTCTCAAATTAATTATGTGATCAATACCCGCTTCACGATTGAAAGAGGGTATGTAGTAGAGAGTAAACGAGGTGGCGGGGGCTATATCAGGATTATGAAAGTAAAGGCCCACGATCAAGTTCATCTTATTGACCAGCTAGTGGCACTCATTACACAGACGATCAGCCAGAATACGGCAGCTGATATTGTTTTTCGTTTAGTAGAAGAGGATATCATTTCTGAACGGGAAGCAAAGATCATGCTCAGCGTGATGGATCGCTCGGTAATCATGGTAGATTTACCAGAACGGGATGTTTTGAGAGGAAGAATGCTCAGAGCCATGCTGGATTCTTTGAAGTACGAGTAAGTTTTGAGAGGTGAGTAGGATGATTTGTCAAGAGTGTAATGAAAGACCTGCAACCCTTCATTTTACCAAGGTGATAAATGGGGAAAAGACAGAGGTTCATTTATGCGAGCAATGCGCTCAGGATAAGGGTGAAATGTTTATGTTTGATTCTTCTTCCGGCTTCTCTGTGAACAATCTTTTGGCAGGTCTTCTTAATATAGCCCCTGCTATTAAGCAGGCAAAGGAAACGGAAATTCCCAAGTCAGAGGTTTTACAGTGTGAAAAGTGTAAGATGACCTTACAGCAATTTATTAATGTAGGACGATTTGGGTGTGCACATTGTTATGAGACGTTCAAGGATGAGCTGACTCCTCTATTAAAGCGTGTTCATAGTGGAAATGTGGAGCATCACGGGAAGGTACCGGAACGTATGGGCGGGGCGATTCATGTGAAGAAAAAAATTCAGCAGCTGAAGTCAGACCTGCAAACGATGATTGCGGATGAAGAGTTTGAAAAAGCAGCAGAAATACGAGACGAAATTCGCTCCCTGGAAAAAGATATTAAAAATGAGGGGGGAGATAAAGGATGAGCCTGGAAAGGTTTTTACAAAATGCCGTTAGTTCCTGGATGAATGAAGAGGGACCGAATTCGGATATTGTTCTCAGCTCACGGGTTCGCCTTGCAAGAAACCTGACAGACTTTCGTTTCTCCACTCTTTATTCTTCTGAGGAAGCAAAAGAAATCGTGGATCGTGTGAAGGATAAACTCTCTTTATACCCGAAGAAATTAGGTGAATTAGAATTTTTACCTACAAGTGAGATTCAGCCACTCCAAAAGAGGGTATTGATGGAGAAACACCTCATTAGTCCTAACTTGGCAGAGGACACGAACTATGGGGCTGTCCTTTTATCCGGTGAAGAAGATATTAGCATAATGGTAAACGAAGAGGACCATATTCGAATACAGTGTTTATATCCAGGCTTACAATTGAAGGAAGCATTACAAAGAGCGAATCAGATTGATGATTGGTTTGAAAGCGAATTTGATTTTGCTTTTGATGAGAAACATGGATATTTAACGACTTGTCCTACCAATGTAGGGACGGGGCTTAGAGCTTCTGTGATGATGCACCTGCCTGGTCTGATTTTAACCCAACAGTTGAATAGGATCATTCCTGCCATTAATCAATTAGGTCTGGTGGTAAGAGGGATTTATGGAGAAGGCAGCGAGGCGTTGGGAAACATTTTTCAGATTTCGAATCAAACGACACTAGGTAAGTCTGAGGAAGATATAGTGGAAGATTTATTGAGTGTTGTGAAACAGATCATCGATAAGGAACAATCGGCAAGGGACGCATTAGTAAAAACGTCTAACATACAATTAGAAGATAGGATATTTCGTTCACTTGGCGTTTTGGAGCACAGTCGGATCATCGAGTCCAAGGAAGCAGCGAAGTGTTTATCCGATGTCAGGCTTGGGATTGATTTAGGATACATCAAAGTCATATCTAAGAATATATTGAATGAACTAATGATTTTAACCCAACCGGGATTTTTACAACAATATTCTGGAGGTCCATTGAGACCAAATGAAAGAGATATAAGAAGGTCTTCTTTGATTAGGGAGCGAATTAAGTTAGATAAGGATACATGTGAGGAGGAAAAATAATATGATGTTTGGTCGATTTACAGAAAGAGCACAAAAGGTATTAGCGTTAGCTCAGGAAGAAGCGATTCGTTTAGCGCACAGTAATATTGGTACTGAACATATTTTATTGGGACTTGTCCGCGAGGGTGAAGGAATTGCCGCTAAAGCACTTACGGCGTTGGGACTGAGCCCTGAAAAGATTCAGAAAGAAGTGGAAGGGCTGATCGGGAAAGGAACCGAGAAATCTCAAACGATTCATTATACACCCCGAGCGAAGAAGGTGATTGAGCTCTCTATGGATGAGGCTCGTAAGCTGGGTCACTCATATGTAGGAACGGAACATATTTTACTAGGGTTGATCCGTGAAGGTGAAGGAGTGGCAGCTCGTGTACTCGGTAATCTCGGTGTCAGCTTAAATAAAGCAAGGCAGCAAGTATTGCAGTTACTTGGAAGCAATGACTCAAGCAACCACCAGGGAGGGGGCAACGCCAATGCCAATACGCCTACCCTTGATAGCTTAGCCCGGGACTTAACGGCAATTGCCCGTGAAGGAAGCTTGGATCCG
This sequence comes from Rossellomorea sp. FM04394, assembly GCF_041889765.1. Classification (NCBI taxonomy): domain Bacteria; kingdom Bacillati; phylum Bacillota; class Bacilli; order Caryophanales; family Bacillaceae; genus Rossellomorea; species Rossellomorea sp. FM04394. Next base: position 111,880 of record NZ_CP168654.1, read on the forward strand.
GTTATCGGACGAAGCAAAGAAATTCAGCGTGTCATCGAAGTGTTAAGTCGCCGTACAAAGAATAACCCGGTGTTGATCGGTGAGCCCGGTGTAGGTAAGACAGCGATTGCTGAGGGTCTTGCACAACAGATCATTGCAAATGAAGTGCCTGAAATTCTTCGGGATAAACGGGTCATGACCCTGGATATGGGTACAGTGGTAGCCGGTACGAAATATCGCGGTGAATTCGAGGATCGATTAAAGAAAGTGATGGATGAAATTCGTCAGGCGGGTAATATCATCCTGTTTATCGATGAGCTTCATACACTAATCGGAGCAGGTGGAGCTGAAGGCGCCATAGATGCATCAAACATCTTAAAACCATCCCTTGCTCGCGGAGAGTTACAATGTATCGGTGCGACAACATTAGATGAGTACCGTAAATATATTGAAAAGGATGCTGCGCTCGAGCGTCGTTTCCAACCTATCCAAGTCAATGAGCCAACGGCAGAGGAATCTATTCAGATCCTGAAGGGCTTACGCGATCGTTATGAAGCCCATCACCGCGTATCGATCACAGATGAAGCGATTGATGCGGCAGTGAAACTGTCTGATCGCTACATTTCAGACCGGTTCTTACCGGATAAGGCAATCGATTTAATTGATGAAGCCGGTTCAAAGGTGCGTTTGCGTTCTTATACAACGCCGCCAAACCTGAAAGAGCTTGAAGCGAAGCTGGAAGAAATCCGTAAAGAGAAGGATGCAGCTGTCCAAAGCCAAGAGTTTGAAAAAGCAGCTTCTCTAAGGGATTCGGAGCAAAAGCTTCGTGAAGAGCTGGAAGAAACGAAGAATACATGGAAAGAAAAGCAAGGTCAGGAAAATACGGAAGTGACGGTAGAAGACATTGCAAAGGTTGTATCGAACTGGACGGGAGTACCGGTATCGAAACTTGCTCAGACCGAGACGGATCGATTACTTAAGTTAGAAGAGATCCTTCATTCCAGAGTCATCGGTCAATCTGAAGCAGTCGTAGCGGTATCGAAAGCAGTCCGTCGTGCAAGAGCGGGGCTGAAAGATCCGAAACGTCCGATTGGTTCCTTTATTTTCTTAGGACCTACAGGAGTAGGGAAAACGGAACTTGCCCGTGCATTAGCGGAATCTATGTTCGGTGACGAGGATGCCATGATCCGTATTGATATGTCTGAGTACATGGAGAAGCATTCGACTTCCCGTTTAGTAGGCTCTCCTCCAGGGTATGTAGGATATGAAGAAGGCGGTCAGTTAACAGAAAAAGTTCGCCGCAAGCCATATTCCGTCGTACTTTTAGATGAAATCGAAAAGGCCCATCCTGATGTATTTAACATCCTCCTTCAAGTCTTGGAAGACGGTCGTCTGACAGATTCTAAAGGAAGAACGGTAGACTTTAGAAACACGGTGTTGATCATGACATCTAACGTCGGTGCCCAGTCACTTAAGAGCAACAAATATGTCGGGTTCAATATTCAAGATGGAAAGCAGGATTATAAGGATATGAAAGGCAAGGTAATGGAGGAGCTGAAACGTGCGTTCCGACCAGAGTTCCTTAACCGTATCGATGAAATCATCGTTTTCCACTCACTTGAAAAAGATCACTTGAAAGAGATTGTGACATTAATGTCAAACCAACTGACAAGTCGCTTGAAAGAGCAGGATATTCATTTAGAGCTATCTGCTGCTGCTAAAGAAAAAATAGCAGAAGAAGGATTCGATCCTGAATACGGTGCACGCCCACTGCGCCGGGCCATTCAGAAACATGTAGAGGATAAACTGTCAGAGGAGCTGTTAAGAGGCAAGGTCCTGACAGGTCAGAATATTATCATCGATGTAGAGGATAGTGAGTTTGTTGTAAAGGTAAAAGAAGAAGAAGCAGCTAATACTCCTACTTAATACAAGGTAGAAAAGAGGTACACGTTTATGTTTTTCGTGTACCTCTTTTATCATAATGGATACCTTTTAAGGGGATCTGGAAATGCTTGTCGGGCCTGAACGAGCCGGCTCCGCTTTTCTGATTGTCCAGCTCCGGTGGCTAGAGGCTCGAGGTCATAAGCCAAGTTAACCAAAAAGGCAAAAAGCGCCTTTCCGGTTAACTCGTCTTATGCTTGTCGCCTCTGGACAAGCCACCTCCGCTTTTCTTATTGTCCAGCTCCGGTGGCTAGTCCCTCGAGGTCATAAGTCAATCTCGCCAAAAAGGCAAAGACCGCCTTTTCAACGAGCTCGACTTATGCTTGTCGGGCCTGAGCAAGCCACCTCCGCTTTTAAGTGTCCTAAATTGAATTAAATACATAAAACCGATACAATCATTTCAAATGGGATGGGTATTGTCATGAAATGTAAAAAGAACAAATAGAGTAAAAGAGGAGAAGAATAGATTGGCAAAGAAAAAGACAAAGTTTGTATGTTCATCATGTGGATATGAGTCTGCTAAATGGATGGGGAAATGTCCGGGGTGTAACGAGTGGAACACGATGGTGGAAGAAGTTGAAATGACGGGGAAAAAGCCTCGGGGATCATTTATGCATTCTGAAAATAGCGGGCCCACTAAAGCAGAAAAGCTTATCTCAATCGAAACAAAGCAAGAACCAAGAGTATTGACCGAATCGAAAGAGCTGAATCGGGTGTTAGGTGGAGGGGTAGTCCCGGGTTCACTGGTGTTGATAGGTGGAGATCCCGGGATCGGTAAATCTACTTTATTGCTTCAGGTATCTTCCCAGCTGGCCGATCAAAAACAGAAGGTCCTATATATATCCGGAGAAGAATCGATCAAGCAAACAAAACTTCGTGCAGATCGATTAAGTATCAAGTCGGATGATTTATATATATTTGCGGAAACGAACCTTGAATTGATTCATCAAACGATTGAACAAATCTCACCTGATTTTGTCATCATCGACTCGATTCAAACGATTTTCCATCCAGAAGTGACGTCTGCTCCCGGCAGTGTTTCCCAAGTAAGGGAATGTACAGCTGAATTAATGAGAATCGGAAAAACAAAAGGCATCGCCATCTTCATTGTAGGGCATGTTACAAAGGAAGGGTCGATTGCCGGACCACGTTTATTGGAACATATGGTAGATACCGTGCTGTATTTTGAAGGGGAGCGCCATCATTCATATCGTATTTTAAGAGCCGTGAAGAATCGCTTCGGTTCCACGAATGAGATGGGGATCTTTGAAATGAAGGAGCTTGGTTTGGAGGAGGTCGCAAATCCTTCCGAGATATTCCTGGAGGAGCGTTCCCAAGGTGCGGCAGGCTCAACGGTCGTTGCATCCATGGAAGGTACAAGGCCTGTTCTGGTGGAGATACAAGCCCTTGTCACACCTACAAGCTTCAATAACCCTCGACGTATGGCAACAGGGATCGATCATAGCCGTGTTTCACTTATTATGGCCGTGTTGGAGAAGCGGGCAGGAATGCTATTGCAGCAGCAGGATGCTTATTTAAAAGTGGCAGGTGGAGTCAAACTGGATGAACCTGCGATTGATCTGGCTGTTGCCGCGAGTATTGCGTCCAGCTTCCGGGATAAAGCGTCCAGTGCTCATGATTGTATCATCGGAGAGGTCGGATTGACGGGTGAAATAAGGAGGGTGTCGAGAATTGAGCAACGTGTCCAAGAAGCGGCTAAACTAGGCTTTAGACGTGTGATTATTCCCCAAAATAACTTAAGTGGATGGCAGCCGCCTTCGGATATAGAGGTCACAGGAGTAACAAATATAAACGAAGCGCTGGCTATTATTTTAGGAGGATAAGAAATGGAAGATAAGAAGGCAAGAGAAAAGTCCATGTCGGATATATTGCAATTTGTTGCTCCAGGTGCTCCGATAAGAGATGGCATCGATAATGTGCTGAGAGCCAATACGGGAGGACTGATTGTCGTTGGCTATAATGATAAGGTGAAATCTGTACTGGATGGCGGATTTCATATCAATTGTGCTTTTTCTCCTAGCTATCTGTATGAGCTGGCCAAAATGGATGGGGCCATCATCCTGAACGAAGCGGGTACGAAGATTATTTTGGCAAACGCTCAGTTGGCTCCCGATGTGTACGTTCCGTCTACGGAAACGGGAATGAGACACCGCACGGCGGAGCGGGTTGCGAGACAAACCAATGCCCTTGTCATTGCTATTTCGCAACGTAGGAACGTGATCACGTTGTATCAAGGGAATTTCCGATATGCTTTAAAAGATATCTCTGTCATCTTAACGAAGGCGAACCAGGCGATTCAGACTTTGGAGAAGTATAAAGTGGTTCTCGATCAGAGTATCTCTAATCTATCGGTTTTGGAGTTTGAGGAGCTTGTGACACAAAGTGACTTACTGCAGGTTCTTCATCGATTCGAGATGGTTTTACGGATTAAGAATGAGTTATTAACCTATCTAAGCGAGTTGGGGGTCGAGGGCAGGCTGATCCGTTTACAAATGAATGAGCTATTGGCGGATATCGAAGATGAAGCGATGTTGATTATCAGGGATTATTCCCAAGAGAGAAATATCAAGCCGTTTGAACTTCTTTATAAATTCCAGGAGCTTGTGCATTCAGAAGTGTTAGAGGATAATGTTCTATTAAAGTTATTAGGATACCATGGATATGTTCATCATGATGATGCCATTTTCCCAAGGGGCTATCGCGTGTTGAATAAGATCCCCCGTTTACCGATTGTGATCATTGAAAATCTGATTACAAGGTTTGAAACCCTTCCTCATGTGGTGAGTGCTTCAGTAGATGATTTGGATGAAGTAGAGGGAATTGGAGAAGTAAGGGCCAGAAAGATTAAAGAGGGGCTGAAACTGATCAAGGAGCAGACTTTTGCCGATCGACAGCTATAGGTATGTGGTCACGGATGTCCAGATATGATACAATATAGGTTTTTTCAAAAAATTGACAGTTTGTAATGAGGCATGTTAGCCTTTCATAGAGGACTCTATTAAAATGGGATTTTTATATCAAAATGGTTTCCTTTTGATTAAAATTTAATTTTTCAAGGGCTAATACGTTTCAAAAATAGTAAATTGTTTATAATGAATAGGAGGAGGTGAGGGAATGTTAAAAAGAATCGTTCAAGCGTGCTTCCTTATCGTCGGGGGGACACTAGGGATATTTCTGCTTCCCGAATTATTTACCGTCATAAATTTATCAGACATTCCTTTAATTAATAACCCTTATATGACTGCTATATTTGGTGCCATTATTTTTTATATTCTTACGTTTTGGGCAGTCGAGTATGTCGTCAATTTCGTCAAGTGGTTTGAAGATAGTTTAGTAAAAGCTCCAGTAACGGATCTGTTATTTGGCAGTTTAGGTCTTATTATCGGTCTTTTTGTTGCGTATTTGTTTGGGATTCCTTTCAATCAAATGGAGATTCCGATTGTCAACACAGTGGTTCCGATTCTGTTAACGTTGCTTCTTGGATATTTAGGATTTCAGGTCGGCTTTAAGAAAAGGGATGAACTTGTCAGTCTTTTCGGTACGTCAAATAGGGGTAAGAAAAAAGGGACTGACGAAGATTCTGATGAAGCGGGTGTGAAAACCCTGAAGATACTGGATACGAGTGTGATTATCGATGGTCGTATCGCTGATATCTGTCAAACTGGATTCTTAGAAGGAATTGTCGTGATTCCACAGTTTGTGCTGGAGGAGCTCCAGCATATTGCGGATTCTTCAGACGTGTTGAAACGAAACCGTGGACGTCGCGGGCTTGATATCCTGAATCGTATTCAAAAGGAGCTGCCTGTAGAGGTTCAGATTTATGAAGGTGACTTTGAGGAAATTCAGGAAGTTGATTCGAAGCTTGTGAAATTAGCGAAGCTTACGAATGGGATCGTTGTAACGAATGATTTCAACTTGAATAAAGTATGCGATCTTCAAGGTGTACAAGTATTAAATATCAATGACTTGGCAAACGCCGTTAAGCCAGTTGTATTACCTGGGGAAGAATTGAAAGTTCAGGTAATCAAAGACGGTAAAGAGCATAATCAAGGGATTGCCTATCTCGATGACGGTACGATGATCGTCGTGGAAGAGGGACGCAATTATATCGGCAAGTACATCGATGTACTTGTAACGTCAGTTCTTCAAACATCTGCAGGTCGAATGATCTTTGCGAAGCCGAAGCAATTAGAAAAAGCTTTATAAGTAATCTTTGCCCTGACTCTATTGATTCAGTGAGGTATAATAATTAGTATTACTCGAGTTAAAGGAGTTATCGTATGGAATATGAAGTTGTCATTCCGGCTGCAGGACAAGGGAAACGAATGAAAGCTGGCAAGAACAAACTGCTCCTTGAGTTGAATAGCTGTCCAGTCATTATTCATACATTGCGTGTGTTTGAAGATGATGCCCATTGTCAGGGTATCTATTTAGCGATTCATCCATCGGAACGAGATGTGTTCGAAAGTTTGCTTGAACGCTTCGGCATTACGAAGGTTGTTAAGCTTGTAGATGGCGGGGAAGAAAGACAGCATAGTGTATACAATGCATTGCTTGAGGTTGATCATGAAATTGTTCTTGTACACGACGGAGCAAGACCATTTATTAAAGAATCCACGATTCACCAATTAGTAGAAAAAACTCAATCAACAGGGGCCTCCATTGCCGCTGTTCCTGTTAAAGATACAATCAAAAAAGTGCTGGATGGAGAAGTCGAGGAAACGATTGAACGCTCAAGCTTGTGGATGGTTCAAACTCCACAAGCTTTTCGTGTTTCATTGTTGAAAAGAGCACACAGGGAAGCGGAGCAGGATGGTTTCCTTGGAACAGACGATGCTTCTCTAGTAGAAAGAATGGATGTTGAGGTTGCTGTTGTGGAGAGTGATTATGACAATATTAAACTGACAACACCTGAGGACTTATATTTTGCTGAGGCCATTTTGAAGAAGCAAGAGGAAATGAGTGGAGGAGACAAACATGTTTAGGATCGGACAAGGATTTGATGTTCATCAATTAGTGGAAGATAGACCTCTTATTATGGGAGGCATAACGATACCATATGAAAAAGGCTTATTAGGTCATTCAGATGCAGATGTATTATTACATGCTGTAGCGGATGCATGTTTGGGGGCTATTGCTGCAGGGGATATCGGCAAGCATTTTCCAGACACAGATCCTGAGTTCAAGGATGCAGATTCAGCAAAGCTTCTCGAGCATGTATGGGCCCTTGTGAAAGAGGAAGGCTATGAATTAGGCAATATCGATTGCACGATCATTGCTCAGAAACCAAAGATGGCTCCTTATATCGATGAAATGAGACAAAGCATCGCAACTTTATTAGAAGCGGATATTTCCCAAGTGAACGTGAAAGCCACAACCTCAGAGAAGCTTGGTTTTACAGGAAGAGGCGAAGGGATTGCTTCGCAAACAACCGTGTTGATCAAAAAGAAGTAAGGGGACAAATTCGCTTTATTCCCTTACATAACGGTGTTAAAATAGGTCAGAGACTTTAAAGCAGGTATACAAAGAGGAGGAAATCAAATGACAAAAGAAGTACGCGTCCGTTATGCCCCGAGTCCAACGGGCCATTTACATATAGGTAATGCACGAACCGCTTTATTTAATTATTTATACGCCCGCAGTGTAGGTGGAAAGTTCATCATCCGTATTGAAGACACGGATAAGAAACGTAATATTGAAGGCGGAGAAGAAAGTCAGCTTAAATATCTTCAATGGCTTGGAATTGATTGGGACGAAAGCGTAGATAAGCCTGGTGACTATGGCCCTTATCGCCAATCAGAGCGTAACCATATTTATGAGCAGTATTTAAATGAGCTGTTAGAAAGCGGACAAGCTTATAAATGCTACTGTACCGAAGAAGAGCTGGAAGCTGAACGTGAAGCTCAATCAGCATCAGGCCAAATGCCCCGATATTCCGGTAAATGCCGTAACCTGACAAAAGAAGATCAAGAAAGATTAGCTGCAGAAGGGCGTCAACCAAGCATTCGATTCCGTGTGCCTGCAGGAAAAGTATATTCTTTCAATGATATCGTGAAAGAAGATGTGGCATTTGAATCAGACGGAATCGGTGACTTTGTCATTGCGAAAAAAGACGGTACACCAACATATAACTTTGCCGTTGCAGTAGATGATTATCTGATGAAAATTTCACACGTTCTACGCGGGGAAGATCATATTTCCAATACACCAAAGCAATTGATGATTTTTGAAGCTCTTGGATGGGAAGCGCCTGTATACGGGCATATGACTTTAATCGTTAATGAAAGCCGCAAGAAGCTGAGTAAGCGTGATGAAAGTATCATTCAGTTCATCGAGCAATATGAAGCATTAGGCTATTTACCGGAAGCTTTATTCAACTTCATTGCCCTACTTGGCTGGTCTCCAAAAGGAGAAGAAGAAATATTTTCTAAAGATGAGTTTATTGAAATCTTTGATCCCGAGCGTTTATCTACTTCTTCTGCCCTGTTTGATAACCAGAAGCTAACATGGATGAACAATCAGTACATGAAGAATTTAGAATTAGAGCAAGTGGTGGAGTTATCACTTCCTCACTTAATCAGTGCTGGTAAAGTAGAAGAGAATATGTCTGATGAGCAGCGTGAATGGGCGAGTCGCGTCATTTCTTTATACCAGGAGCAAATGAGTTTCGGTGCTGAAATCGTGGAGCTGTCTGAAATGTTCTTCAAGACGGACCTCGAATATGATGAGGATGCAAAAGCGGTACTGGAAGAAGAGCAGGTTCCTGAAGTTCTTCAAGCCTTCTTAAATGAAATAGAAGCTCTTGAAAATTATGAAGCAGCAGAAATTAAATCATCCATTAAAGCGGTCCAAAAGTCTACGGGTCATAAAGGAAAGAAGCTGTTCATGCCGATCCGTGTAGCCGTCACTGGTCAGACTCATGGTCCTGAATTACCGAATGCAATCGAGCTTTTAGGGAAAGATACAGTTAAACATCGTCTGCAAAGTCTTTTAGGTTAACATTTTGAAGGAAATGTAATATAGTAAGAGTATCACACTAAATGATATCGCGTTGATGAGGAGAAGTAAGAAAAGGATGCTTAGAAGAGAGAACCATCACCGGCTGAAAGTGGTTTAAGCCCCTCCGATTCTGAAATGCACCTCAGAGCCCGTTACTGAAATATAGTAGGTAAAGGCGGCTTCCTACCGTTAACAGGATTCGAGTTGGAGAAGGAGTTATCTTCTCAATCAGAGTGGAACCGCGCTGCCTATGCGTCTCTGTCATTATATTGACAGGGGCGTTTTTTTATTGTCTGACCAAGCCGCCTGCGCTTTGGTTTATCCAGCTCCAGCGGCTAGGCCCTCGAGGTCATAAGCTAAATGGTCCAGGAAGGCAAAAAACGCCTTCCCGGCCCATTCATCTTATGCTTGTCGGGCCTGACCAAGCCGCCTGCGCTTTGGTTTTTTTAATGAAGGGGGGATAAGATGTTTAAGTCGTTTAAGGAAGATATAGAGGTCGTGTTTGATCAGGATCCGGCTGCGAGGAATTATGTGGAGGTCATCCTCACGTATTCGGGTCTTCATGCCATTTGGGCGCATCGCATTGCTCATGCATTTTTTAAACGTAAATTCTTTTTCATTGCACGGGTCATTTCACAGGTCAGCCGCTTCTTTACAGGAGTGGAGATTCACCCCGGTGCTAAGATCGGACGTCGTTTTTTCATCGATCATGGTATGGGTGTGGTGATTGGTGAGACGTGTGAAATCGGAGATAATGTCACGCTCTTCCAAGGGGTCACCCTCGGTGGAACCGGGAAAGAAAAAGGGAAGCGTCACCCGACGATCCAGGATAATGCGCTGATTGCTACGGGTGCGAAAGTATTAGGATCCATCGTAGTTGGGGAAAATTCTAAGGTAGGGGCAGGGTCCGTTGTCCTAAAAGATGTTCCTCCCAACTCAACCGTAGTCGGTATCCCGGGGAAGGTGGTCATTCAAGACGGAGTGAAGATACAGAAGGACCTGAATCACTGTGATCTCCCGGATCCGATGAACGACCGCATGAAGCAACTGGAAAAAGAAGTGAATGAGTTGAAATCATTATTAAGGGAATATGAGGGAAGGAGTCGATCATATTGACGATTCGTTTATATAACACACTGACAAGGCAAAAAGAGGAATTCATACCCCTAGAAGAGGGTAAAGTCAAAATGTATGTGTGCGGGCCGACGGTTTATAACTATATTCATATAGGAAACGCCCGCCCTGCCATTGTCTTCGATACGGTGAGACGCTATTTGGAATACAGGGGCTATGATGTTCATTTTGTCTCTAACTTCACAGATGTGGATGATAAATTAATAAGAGCGGCAAAGGAACTTGGAGTGGATGTTCCGACTGTTGCCCAGCGCTTTATTGAAGCTTATTTTGAAGATACGGGAGCGCTTGGCTGTAAGAAAGCGGATGTTCATCCGACTGTAACAGACAATATTGATACCATCATTGATTTTATTTCGGCTCTTGTTGAAAAAGGGTATGCGTATGAATCTCAAGGGGACGTTTATTATCGTACAAGAAAATTTGATGGCTACGGTAAACTGTCTCATCAGCCGATCGATGAGCTTAAAGCAGGTGCCCGCATTGATGTAGGGGACAAAAAAGAAGATGCTCTTGATTTCGTATTATGGAAAGCAGCGAAAGCAGGGGAAATATCGTGGGAAAGTCCCTGGGGAGAAGGTCGTCCCGGCTGGCATATTGAGTGCTCCGCCATGGCAAGACGCTATTTGGGGGAGACCATTGACATTCACGCTGGAGGGCAGGATCTAACATTCCCTCACCATGAGAATGAAATCGCTCAATCAGAAGCACTTACTGGTAAGCCATTTGCAAAGTACTGGATGCATAATGGATATATTAATATCGATAATGAGAAAATGTCTAAATCACTGGGGAATTTTGTATTGGTTCACGACATTATTAAAGAACAAGATCCACAGGTGCTTCGTTTCTTTATGCTATCTGTCCACTACCGTCATCCGATCAACTACAATTTAGAGCTTCTTCAAAACGCAGAAGCTGCTTTAGATCGTATTAAGACAGCTTATGAGAATTTGAAGCACCGCAAAGAGTCCAGTACGGACTTAACGGAGAACAACCAGGAATGGCTGGACAAAATTGCTGAGTTAAAAGGGCAGTTCATTACGGAAATGGATGATGATTTTAATACAGCCAACGGAATTTCCGTCTTATTCGAATTATCAAGGCAAGCCAATTATTATTTAATGGAAAAGAATACGTCCACAGAAGTGATTGATACGTTCTTACACCGATTCGAGGATTTCTTCTCTGTCCTCGGACTAAGCCTCCGGGAAGCGGAACTACTGGATGAAGAAGTGGAAGAATTGATCGAAAGACGAATCCAGGCACGTAAAGATCGCAACTTCCAATTAGCAGATGAAATTCGTGAAACGTTAAAAGGGATGAATATCATCTTGGAAGATACTCCTCAAGGCACTCGCTGGAAAAGAGGGTCTTAATGCTGTATGAGATAAATGAACAAATTGATGCTAAACAGATCAATGCACTTGCACTGGCTTATATGGGGGATGCTGTATATGAAACATATGTACGGCAGCTCCTCTTAACGAAAGGAAAGATCAAACCGAATCAGCTGCACAGAGCGGCGACTAAGTATGTGTCTGCTAAAGCCCAAGCGGCCATTCTCAGAACGTTGTTCGATCAGGAGTTCTTAACAGAAGAAGAGATATCGATCGTAAAGCGCGGCCGCAACGCAAAATCAGGGACAACTCCAAAAAACACAGATGTACAAACGTATAAACACAGCACTGCTTTTGAGGCTCTGATTGGATATTTGTTCTTACTTAATCGAACTGAGCGATTAGAGGAACTATTGAAGATTATTTTTGAACAAGCCCAGGCAGGAAAGGAGGAGCAGGGATGAGTAAAGATTTTATCGGGGGTAGAAATCCCGTTATGGAAGCATTGAAGTCAGGAAGGGATATCAATAAGATTTGGATCGCAGAAGGTTCCCAGAAAGGGTCCATCCAGCAAATTGTCGGACTTGCAAAGGAATCGAATGTGATGGTTCAATACGTTCCCAAGAAGAAGATTGAACAGATGGTACCTGAAAATCATCAAGGGGTCGTGGCTTCTGTAGCTGCTTATCAGTATGCAGAAATCGATGACTTGTTTCATAGAGCCAAGCAAAAAGGAGAAGACCCTTTTATTATTATCCTTGATGAATTAGAGGACCCGCATAACCTTGGCTCGATCATGAGAACAGCGGATGCGGCAGGTGCCCATGGAATCATTATTCCGAAGAGGAGAGCAGTGGGACTTACGTCAACAGTAGCCAAAGCCTCCACCGGTGCCATTGAGCACATTCCCGTCGCACGTGTAACCAATCTGTCGAGAGCGGTAGATGAGTTGAAAGAGCGTGGCGTATGGGTGGCGGGTACGGATGCGAAAGGAAAGCAGGACTTCCGCCAATTGGATGGTACCCTGCCTATCGGTTTAATTATCGGAAGCGAAGGAAAAGGGATGAGCCGTATACTCAGAGACAAATGTGATTTCCTTGTTCAGTTGCCAATGATCGGTCATGTAACATCATTAAACGCTTCGGTGGCAGCTAGTATTTTAATGTATGAGGTTTATCGAAAACGCCACCCGCTGGGAGAATAGCGGAGATGGACATTCTCCTTGTGGATGGCTATAACATAATAGGTGCCTGGTCGGAGCTGAATGAATTGAAACATAAAGATTTAGCCGCAGCAAGAGACCGCCTTGTTGAACAAATGGCAGAATATCAAGGATATACTGGCTACCGCGTGATTGTCGTGTTTGATGCTTATTACGTTCAGGGAATTGCCCGTAAATATAAAAATTATAAGGTAGAGGTCATTTTCACGAAAGAAAATGAAACAGCGGATGAACGAATTGAAAAATTAGCGATTGAGTTAAGTAATATTAAAACACAAATCCATGTAGCCACTTCTGATTTTACCGAGCAGTGGGCAATCTTTGGCCAGGGAGCCCTTCGTAAATCAGCTAGGGAGCTGCATACAGAAGTAAAAGTCATCGAAAAAAAGATCGAAAGAAAAGTGCGGAATTCAAGTGATAAAAGGCCGGCTTCCAAAATCCAATTGTCAGATGAAGTTGCTGAAATTTTCGAAAAATGGCGCCGTGGGGAACAATGAGAGGTTGACGATTGAATTTTCTGTAATGTATAATATTTCTATCTATTGTTTTGCGCGGGGGGATGTGTGTGAGCAATATCACCAGGACAGAAGCATTTGATAATCGATTAGAAGGCATGGATGATGAAGAGATAATAGAAGCCGTCCATCAGGGTCACAGCGAAGCGCTAGATTTTTTGATCAGGAAATATCGTAATTTTGTAAGAGCAAAAGCCCGCTCGTATTTTTTGATTGGAGCCGATAAGGAAGATATCGTCCAGGAGGGTATGATTGGATTATACAAGGCGATACGTGATTATAAGGAGGACAAGCTCACTTCTTTTAAAGCGTTTGCAGAGCTATGTATCACGAGACAAATCATTACAGCCATCAAGACAGCCACCAGACAGAAGCATATACCGCTCAACTCATATGTTTCATTGGATAAACCTATTTATGACGACGAGTCTGACCGAACGCTCTTAGATGTTATTTCAGGTGCGAAAGTAATGGATCCGGAAGCGCTGATTATCAATCGCGAGGAATTCGATAATATGGAAGACAAGATGGCCCAGTTATTAAGTGATCTTGAGAGGAAAGTACTGGCTCTCTATTTAGACGGTCAATCTTATCAGGAGATCTCCGAAGAACTGAACCGCCATGTGAAATCCATCGACAATGCCTTGCAGCGAGTGAAAAGAAAGCTCGAACGATACTTGGAAGTTCGCGAAATAACGATGTAAAGTCATATTGACACAAATTGGTGGTCGTGTTATTTTTGATAGGACTTACTATGGATAGTACAGGTGGAATATATGACTACTAAATTAATACTTGCTTGTACGGTGTGTGGTTCCAGGAATTATAGTGTACCGGGTAATCGTAATCAAGCAGTTCGATTAGAATTAAAGAAATTCTGTAATACATGTAATGCTCACACCCTACACAAAGAAACAAAATAGTGAAGCACCAAGTCTTGCGTATTGATATTAGTTGGAGGTTACAAACGGATGTTTAAATTCTTTCGCAATGTTGCATCGGAAATGAGAAAGGTCAGCTGGCCTAAACGTAAAGAGTTAACACGCTATACGATTACGGTTATTACGACGGTAGTATTTGTTGCCCTATTCTTTGCCGTCATTGACCTGGGAATCTCAGAACTTATGCGATTGATCATTGGTTCTAAGTAAGAGAAACATAGAATTAGTTGTATATATACCGTGAAATCATGGTATAATGAATGTTAATAGAGTACATGACCTTAGAGCCCGTTATCTTTTTACGGGTTTTTTCATTTGGAGAAAAAAGGCGGATTAGTATTCTTAAATAGCGAGGAGGGACGGACGTTTAGTCCTATTAAATGGAGAAAAATTGGTATGTAGTTCATACTTATTCAGGATATGAGAACAAGGTTAAAGCAAACCTTGAGAAACGTGTTGAATCGATGGGGATGCAAGACAAAATCTTCCGCGTGATCGTACCTGAAGAAGAAGAAACAGATTTCAAGAACGGTAAGAAAAAAGTCGTTAAGAAGAAGGTATTCCCTGGTTATGTGATCGTGGAAATCGTCATGACGGATGATTCCTGGTATGTTGTTCGTAACACGCCTGGAGTTACCGGGTTTGTCGGTTCATCAGGTTCCGGTTCGAAGCCTACTCCGTTATTACCCGAAGAAGTGACAAATCTTCTGAAGCAAATGGGTATGACAGAGAAAAAGGTAGAGATCGACTTCGAATTGGGAGAAACGGTAAAGGTGAACGAAGGACCGTTTGCGAACTTTACTGGATCGATTGAAGAGATAGATAATGCGAAAGCAAAAGTGAAAGTTCATGTTAATATGTTTGGCAGAGATACCCCGGTAGAACTGGATTTCTCCCAAATTGATAAATTATAATGGAAAAGAACTTGAAATCATTCTGAAAAAATGGTACTATTTCATAAGTCAGTGCGTCTCCACTAAAGAGATACTGAAACTAATAGACGTTCTTTATGTTGATAAAGACATTTTTTACATGAGTGGGAGGGTGAAAAACCCAATAACCACATCACGGACTTAAGGAGGTGTGTCTCGTGGCTAAAAAAGTTATTAAAATGGTTAAATTGCAGATTCCTGCCGGTAAAGCTAATCCAGCTCCACCAGTTGGTCCTGCACTAGGTCAAGCAGGTGTTAACATCATGGGATTCTGTAAGGAATTCAATGCTCGTACAGCAGATCAAGCTGGCTTAATCATTCCTGTTGAAATTACGGTATTTGAAGACCGTTCATTTACATTCATCACAAAAACTCCACCCGCTGCAGTTTTACTTAAAAAAGCAGCTGGTATCGAGTCTGGTTCAGGCGAACCAAACAGCAAGAAAGTGGCAACACTTAAACGCGACAAAGTACGTGAAATTGCTGAAACAAAAATGCCTGACTTAAATGCAGCTAGTGTTGAATCAGCTATGCGCATGGTAGAAGGAACTGCGCGCAGCATGGGTATCGTCATCGAAGACTAATCCCTGCTTCGTTAAAGTGAAAGTTCCTGTTGAACGAGGTTGCGATGATGAAATGTACGTTTCACTCGCAACCTTATTTCGTGGGAGGTTATTCCGCTAAAACCACATATAGGAGGAAATTTAAAATGGCAAAAAAAGGCAAAAAGTTTCTTGAAGCTCAAAAGCTTGTAGATCGTACTACAGCTTACTCAGTTGAAGAAGCAATCGAATTAGTAAAGAAAACAAACTTCGCTAAGTTTGACGCAACGATCGAAGTAGCGTTCCGCTTAGGTGTAGATACTCGTAAGAATGACCAGCAAATCCGTGGAGCAGTTGTACTTCCACACGGAACTGGTAAAACACAAAAAGTTCTTGTATTCGCTAAAGGCGATAAAGCAAAAGAAGCAGAAGCTGCTGGCGCTGATTTCGTAGGTGATGCGGAGCTTATCAACAAAATCAACCAAGGTTGGTTCGAGTTCGACGTAATCGTAGCAACTCCGGACATGATGGGTGAAGTTGGTAAACTTGGTCGTGTATTAGGACCTAAAGGTTTAATGCCAAACCCTAAAACTGGAACAGTTACATTCGACGTAACTAAAGCTGTCAATGAAATCAAAGCAGGTAAAGTTGAATACCGTGCTGACAAATCAGGTAACGTACACGTTCCTGTTGGAAAGATTTCATTCGACAACGAGAAGCTTGTTGAAAACTTTGCTACAATGTATGAAACAATGCTTAAAGTTAAACCTGCTGCTGCAAAAGGAACTTACATGAAAAACGTTTCTGTAACTTCTACAATGGGACCTGGCGTTAAAGTCGATCCTTCAACTTTCGCAGTTAAGGCATAATTTGGTATTGACTTACTAAGAACTAATGATTATAATTAGTTCTGTTGTTAAAAAACGAATACATTTGTACCGTAGACAGTAGGTGCTCATTCCGAGCTTAATGCCCTGCCGAGGTAATTGCGATAAAATAACCGCTTATAGCGTGTTTGCAATGCCCTTATGTCTACCTTGATATAAGGGCATTTTTTATTGGATGACGGTATAAATGTTCATCAGTCAATCTACAGGAGGTGTAATGATGAGCAGCATTCTAGAACAAAAGAAACATATCGTTGGAGAAATCTCTGACAAGCTAAAAAACAGTGTATCTACAATCATTGTAGATTACCGTGGCCTGGATGTTTCCGAAGTAACTGAGCTTCGTAAACAACTTCGTGAAGCTGGCATCGACTTCAAAGTGTACAAAAACACTATGGTTCGTCGTGCTGCAGAAGAAGCTGGTCTTGAAGGGTTAAACGAATTCCTAACTGGTCCTAACGCGATCGCGTTCAGCAGTGAAGAAGTAGTTGCACCTGCAAAGATTCTTAACAGCTTTGCTAAAGAACACGAAGCGCTTGAAATTAAAGCGGGTGTCATTGAAGGAACAATCACTTCAGTTGAGGATGTTAAAGCAATTGCTGAACTTCCAAGCCGCGAAGGACTTCTTTCTATGTTACTCAGCGTGCTTCAAGCACCAATGCGCAACTTTGCATTGGCAACAAAAGCCGTTGCAGATCAAAAAGAAGAGCAAGGCGCGTAAGTTAAAGCAAGTCGTTTAAATAAAAAACAAGCATACAATACAAGGAGGAAATTTAAAATGAGTAAAGAGCAAATCATTGACGCGATTAAAGAAATGTCAGTTCTTGAATTAAATGATCTAGTTAAAGCAATCGAAGAAGAATTCGGAGTAACTGCTGCTGCACCTGTAGCTGTAGCTGGTGGCGGAGCAGAAGCTGCTGCTGAAAAAACTGAATTCGACGTAATCCTTGAGAGCGCTGGAGCTCAAAAAATCAAAGTTATCAAAGTTGTTCGTGAAATCACAGGTCTTGGACTTAAAGAAGCGAAAGAAATGGTTGATAACACTCCTAAAGCTCTTAAAGAAGGTATTTCTAAAGAGGAAGCTGAAGAACTTAAAGCTAAACTTGAAGAAGTTGGAGCTGGCGTAGAAGTTAAGTAATGATTGTATAGATGAAAAGCTCGCTATATTTGGCGGGCTTTTTTCTTGTCTGGCTTCTAACAGAATATAAACATGGATTGTTCGTCTGTTATCATCAGAGCCTTTTCGGGAATGATGGTAAATAGACGTGATGTAAGAATGGATGGAGATGATATAATGACCGATCACTATTATTCTCATAACCCTGATGTAGAGAGCAACCCCCAAACAATTGCCTTTGAGTTAAGAGGACATGGGTTCCGTTTCAAAACGGACCAAGGTGTATTCTCGAAGAAGGAAGTTGACTTTGGTTCAAGAGTTTTAATCGAAACGTTTGAATTACCTGACGTAACAGGTCCGTTACTTGATGTCGGTTGTGGGTATGGCCCGATCGGATTGTCTTTAGCTAAAGACAATGATGATCGTAAGGTTCACATGATTGATGTAAATGAAAGAGCGTTATCTTTAGCGAAAGAAAATGCTAGAGAGAACAAAGTTCAAAACGTGACCATCTATCAAAGCGACAGATTTACGAATGTTGTTGAAACGGAATTTGCGGCCATTTTAACAAACCCGCCGATCCGGGCAGGGAAAGAAACGGTTCATTCGATTCTTGAAACCAGTTATGACTATCTGAAGGAGAATGGTGAATTGTGGGTCGTTATTCAGAAGAAACAAGGTGCTCCATCTGCCATGGATAAAATGGAAGAATTGTTTTCAAATGTAGAAATCGCAGCTAGAAGAAAGGGTTACTACATCTTGAAATCGGTAAAAGAAATCCGTTGACGTAGCTTTGCTGCTATGATAACATTATAAAATGCAAAAATATTATTTTCCGGTATTATGTCCATATGTATACATATTGGATAAATTGGAAAAGATTATAAAATAATAGTTCGTCATTTGAAAATGAGGTTTTATCATTAAAACCCTTTTTCTTTTTGTCTTGTGTAGAGTAGCATTCCTACTTTAAGGCATATAGACACAACCAAAACGCTTGATTTGAGGGGTGAATCAGTTGACAGGTCAACTAGTTCAGTATGGACGACACCGCCAACGCAGAAGTTTTGCGCGTATCAGTGAAGTTTTAGAATTACCGAATTTAATCGAAATTCAAACTTCCTCGTATCAATGGTTTCTTGATGAGGGGTTAAGAGAAATGTTCCGTGACATTTCTCCGATTGAGGACTTCACTGGTAATCTCTCTTTGGAATTTATTGATTATAGTCTGGGAGAGCCAAAGTACTCGGTGGAAGAATCAAAGGAAAGAGATGTTACTTACTCTGCACCGCTTAGAGTGAAAGTCCGTCTTGTGAACAAGGAAACAGGAGAAGTAAAAGATCAAGACGTATTTATGGGTGATTTCCCATTAATGACAGACACAGGTACTTTTGTCATTAATGGTGCTGAGCGTGTTATCGTATCTCAGTTAGTACGTTCACCTAGTGTTTACTTTAGCGGAAAAGTAGATAAGAACGGAAAGAAAGGGTTTACTGCTACCGTTATACCAAACCGCGGAGCTTGGCTTGAGTATGAAACAGATGCGAAAGATGTTGTATATGTGCGAATTGATCGAACTCGCAAACTACCGGTAACGGTTCTTTTACGTGCCCTTGGGTTTGGCTCTGATCAAGAAATCATCGATTTGATCGGTGATAATGAGTACATTCGTAACACGCTCGAGAAAGACAACACGGAAGGTATCGACAAGGCATTGCTCGAGATTTACGAGCGTCTGCGTCCAGGAGAGCCTCCTACAGTAGAAAATGCTAAAAGTTTACTCGTTTCTCGTTTCTTTGATCCTAAGCGTTATGACTTAGCAAACGTTGGACGTTACAAAATGAACAAAAAGCTTCACATTAAGAACCGTTTATTCGGTCAAACTCTAGCAGAAACTCTAGCAGATCCGGAAACGGGCGAGATTCTTGCAGAGAAGGGCACGGTTCTTGATCGTCGCGCGCTGGATAAGGTCATTCCTTATTTAGAAAACGGCATTGGATTTAAAAACTACCAACAGTCCGGCGGCGTGTTAGAAGAAGACGTAGTTCTTCAATCTATCAAAATCTATTCTCCTAACGAAGAGGGAGAAATGGAGATCAATGTAATTAGCAACGCTTATGTTGAAGAAGAGGTTAAGTACATTACACCTGCAGATATCATTTCCTCTATTTCTTACTTCTTTAATTTATTACATGGAGTAGGATTGACGGATGATATTGACCATTTAGGAAACCGTCGTTTACGTTCGGTTGGTGAATTGCTGCAAAACCAATTCCGTATCGGTTTATCACGTATGGAGCGTGTAGTTCGTGAAAGAATGTCCATCCAGGACACGAACACGATTACGCCTCAACAACTGATCAACATCCGACCGGTTATCGCTTCAATTAAAGAGTTCTTTGGAAGCTCTCAATTGTCTCAATTTATGGATCAAACGAATCCTCTTGCAGAATTAACGCACAAACGTCGTCTTTCTGCTTTAGGACCTGGTGGATTAACGCGTGAACGTGCAGGATTCGAAGTGCGTGACGTACATTATTCCCACTATGGTCGTATGTGTCCGATTGAAACTCCTGAGGGACCAAACATCGGACTGATCAACTCACTTTCTTCATTTGCGAAAGTGAATAAATTCGGCTTTATCGAAACGCCGTATCGTCGAGTTGACCCTGATACAGGGAAAGTGACCGATCGTATCGATTACTTGACAGCAGACGAAGAAGATAACTATGTAGTGGCACAGGCGAACGCACGTCTAGGTGATGACGGTGCATTCCTTGATGAAGAAGTCATCGCCCGTTTCCGTGGTGAGAACACGGTCATTAAGCGTGAACGTCTTGACTACATGGATGTATCTCCTAAACAAGTAGTATCAGCTGCGACAGCATGTATTCCTTTCTTAGAGAACGATGACTCTAACCGTGCTCTTATGGGAGCGAACATGCAACGTCAAGCAGTACCTTTAATGAATCCGGAATCACCGATTGTCGGAACGGGTATGGAGCACGTATCTGCTAAAGATTCTGGTGCAGCCGTGATTTGTAAATATGAAGGTATTGTAGAAAAGGTTGAAGCGAAACAAGTTTGGGTGCGTCGTGTGAAAGAAATCGACGGTCAAGAAGTAAAAGGTGACCTCGATAAATATCGTATGCAAAAATTCATCCGTTCTAACCAGGGAACATGTTACAACCAACGTCCGATCGTAAGTGAAGGCGACCGTGTAGTTAAAGGGGAAATCCTTGCTGATGGTCCTTCAATGGAAAAAGGTGAACTCGCCTTAGGTCGTAACGTAATGGTTGGATTCATGACTTGGGACGGTTACAACTATGAAGATGCGATCATCATGAGTGAACGTCTTGTGAAAGACGATGTATATACTTCTATTCATATTGAAGAATATGAGTCTGAATCCCGTGATACGAAATTAGGACCTGAAGAAATCACTCGTGATATTCCTAACGTTGGTGAAGATGCACTTCGCAATCTTGATGAACGTGGAATCATCCGCATCGGTGCTGAAGTGAAAGACGGCGACCTGCTTGTTGGTAAAGTAACGCCTAAAGGTGTAACGGAGTTGACTGCTGAAGAACGCTTATTACATGCAATCTTCGGTGAGAAGGCTCGAGAAGTCCGGGATACATCTCTTCGTGTACCACATGGTGGTGGAGGAATCATCCTTGATGTTAAAGTCTTCAATCGTGAAGACGGCGACGAATTGCCTCCAGGTGTAAACCAGCTTGTTCGTGTATACATCGTTCAGAAGCGTAAGATTTCTGAAGGTGACAAAATGGCTGGTCGTCACGGTAATAAGGGTGTTATCTCAAGAATTCTTCCTGAAGAAGACATGCCGTTCTTACCAGACGGTACACCAATCGATATCATGTTGAACCCACTAGGGGTACCATCTCGTATGAATATCGGACAGGTGTTGGAGCTTCACTTAGGTATGGCAGCAAGATATCTTGGTGTTCATGTCGCTTCACCGGTATTTGATGGAGCGCGAGAGGAAGACGTATGGGCAACCATCGAAGAAGCAGGTATGGCACGTGATGCGAAAACAGTTCTTTATGATGGTAGAACAGGTGAACCTTTTGATAATCGTGTATCAGTTGGTATCATGTATATGATCAAGCTTGCTCACATGGTCGATGATAAACTTCACGCTCGTTCAACTGGTCCTTATTCACTTGTTACGCAGCAGCCACTCGGTGGTAAAGCACAATTCGGTGGACAGCGTTTCGGTGAGATGGAGGTATGGGCACTTGAAGCATACGGTGCTGCTTACACTCTACAAGAAATTCTAACAGTTAAGTCTGATGATGTTGTGGGTCGTGTGAAGACATACGAAGCCATTGTCAAAGGTGAAAATGTACCTGAACCTGGTGTTCCGGAATCATTCAAGGTTCTGATCAAAGAACTTCAAAGTTTAGGTATGGATGTTAAGATCCTCTCTAGTAACGAAGAAGAAATCGAAATGCGTGACTTAGAGGATGAAGAAGAAGTACAACAAGCAGACACGCTAAATATCTCTGAATCTAATGCACAAGAATCCGAGACAGTTGGGTCAAAAGAATAAATTTAGAGCAATTAGGGTTAGAGCCTGTAGATTAAAAGGGAGGTAGGCCCCTTGCTAGATGTAAATAATTTTGAGTATATGAAAATTGGTTTAGCTTCACCCGATAAGATCCGTTCGTGGTCTTTCGGGGAAGTTAAAAAGCCCGAAACGATTAACTATCGTACGTTAAAACCAGAAAAAGATGGTTTGTTCTGTGAACGTATCTTCGGTCCTACAAAGGACTGGGAATGTCACTGTGGAAAATACAAGCGTGTCCGTTATAAAGGTGTCGTTTGTGACCGCTGTGGCGTCGAAGTAACAAAGGCGAAAGTTCGTCGTGAACGTATGGGTCACATTGAACTTGCTGCCCCTGTATCTCACATCTGGTACTTCAAAGGAATCCCAAGCCGAATGGGTCTTGTTTTAGACATGTCCCCACGTGCTTTGGAAGAAGTCATTTACTTCGCTTCCTATGTTGTAACAGAACCAGGTGACACGGCTCTGGAAAGAAAGCAACTTCTTTCTGAAAAAGAATACCGTGCCTACCGTGAGAAATACGGAGTGAAATTCCAAGCTGCAATGGGAGCTGAAGCGATTAAAAAGCTTCTGCAGGACATTGATCTGGATAAAGAAGCTGATTTCCTTAAAGAAGAACTGAAAACAGCTCAAGGTCAACGCCGTACCCGTGCAATCAAGCGTTTAGAAGTAGTGGAATCTTTCAGAAACTCAGGGAATGATCCGGATTGGATGATTCTTGATGTATTACCTGTCATTCCTCCAGAGCTTCGCCCGATGGTTCAGCTTGACGGTGGACGCTTTGCGACTTCTGACTTAAATGATTTATACCGTCGTGTTATTAACCGTAATAACCGTTTGAAACGTTTATTGGACCTTGGTGCTCCAAGCATCATCGTTCAAAACGAAAAGCGTATGCTTCAAGAAGCGGTCGACGCTTTAATTGATAATGGCCGTCGCGGACGTCCAGTCACTGGACCGGGTAACCGTCCATTAAAATCCCTTTCACATATGCTTAAAGGGAAACAGGGTCGTTTCCGTCAGAACCTTCTTGGTAAACGTGTCGACTATTCAGGTCGTTCTGTAATCGTCGTTGGACCTAACCTTAAGATGTATCAATGTGGACTTCCTAAAGAAATGGCTCTTGAGTTATTCAAACCATTTGTTATGAAAGAACTTGTTGAAAAAGGTCTGGCTCACAACATTAAGAGTGCAAAACGTAAGATTGAACGCGTACAACCGGAAGTATGGGACGTATTAGAAGGGGTTATTAAAGAACATCCAGTTCTCTTAAACCGTGCACCTACACTTCACAGACTTGGTATTCAAGCATTTGAACCAACTCTTGTCGAAGGTAGAGCGATCCGTCTCCACCCACTTGTATGTACGGCGTACAACGCGGATTTTGATGGTGACCAAATGGCGGTTCACGTACCTCTATCTTCTGAAGCACAAGCTGAAGCGCGTATGCTGATGCTTGCTGCCCAAAACATCCTTAATCCGAAAGACGGTAAACCGGTTGTTACTCCGTCACAGGATATGGTATTAGGTAACTATTACCTGACACTTGAGCGTGAAAATGCTGTAGGTGAAGGTATGATCTTCAATGATGCAAATGAAGTCATTCTTGCGTATCAAAATGGTTATGTGCACTTGCATACCCGTATTGCGATCCATGCCAGCACCATCAACAACCAAACGTTCACTGAGAAGCAAAATAAGCAATTATTGTTAACAACGGTAGGTAAAGTAATCTTTAACGAGATCTTGCCTGATACATTCCCGTTCATTAACGAACCAACAAGAACGAACTTGGAAGTGGCTACTCCTGAGAACTATTTTGTTGATCCGTCAACGGACGTTAAAGAAGTATTCCAAAACCGTGAGTTAATCAACCCGTTCAAAAAAGGATTCCTAGGGAATATCATTGCGGAAGTATTCAAGAAGTTTGCTATCACTGAAACGTCCCGTATGCTTGATAAGATGAAAGACTTAGGATTCAAATACTCTACTAAAGCCGGTATTACGGTTGGTATCGCAGATATCGTCGTACTAGCGGAAAAAGAAGAAATCTTAATCGAAGCACAAAGTAAAGTAGACAACGTATTAAAACAATTTAAACGTGGTCTTATTACAGAAGATGAAAGATACGATCGTGTTATTTCAATCTGGAGTGCTGCGAAAGATACAATTCAAGGTAAATTAATGGCGACATTGGATAAACGCAACCCAATCTTCATGATGAGTGATTCAGGTGCCCGTGGTAACGCATCTAACTTTACTCAGCTTGCTGGTATGCGTGGACTGATGGCCAACCCGGCTGGTCGTATCATTGAGTTACCGATCAAATCAAGTTTCCGTGAAGGTCTGACGGTACTTGAGTACTTTATCTCTACACATGGTGCACGTAAAGGTCTTGCCGATACAGCACTGAAAACAGCTGACTCAGGTTACCTGACACGTCGTCTAGTTGATGTGGCCCAGGATGTAATCGTTCGTGAAGAAGACTGTGGAACGGACAGAGGCCTACTTGTAGGATCCATTAAAGAGGGTACAGAAATCATCGAGCCCCTTGAAGAGCGTTTGCTTGGTCGTTACTCACGTAAAACATTGCGTCATCCTGAGACAGATGAAATCATCATCACAGAAAATCAGCTGATCACAGAAGACTTGGCTAAGACGATCATTGATGCTGGTGTCGAACATGTTTCGATCCGTTCTGCTTTCACATGTAACACTAGACATGGTGTTTGTGAGAAATGTTACGGAACGAACCTGGCAACAGGTCAAAAGGTCGAAGTAGGAGAAGCTGTGGGTATCATCGCTGCTCAATCCATCGGGGAACCGGGTACACAGTTAACGATGCGTACCTTCCATACTGGTGGGGTTGCAGGAGACGATATCACTCAAGGTTTACCGCGTATCCAAGAGATCTTCGAAGCGCGTAACCCTAAAGGTCAAGCCGTTATTTCTGAAATCGATGGTGTCATTACTTCCATCAGTGAAGGAAAAGATCGCCAGTACGAAATTACCGTTCAAGGTGACGTGGAAACGAGAAGTTACACAGCCCCTTACACAGCCCGCTTGAAATTCGCTGTGAACGATAAAGTAGCACGCGGTCAGGAAATCACTGAAGGTTCGATCGATCCGAAAGAACTTCTTAAAGTGCGTGATGTGTCAGCCGTTCAGGAATACTTGCTGCGCGAGGTACAAAAAGTATACCGTATGCAGGGGGTTGAAATCGGCGACAAACACGTTGAGGTTATGGTTCGTCAAATGTTACGCAAGGTTCGTGTTATTGATGCTGGTGAATCTGAGGTACTTCCAGGTACTCTTATGGACATCCATCAATTCAGAGATGCGAACGAAAAAGCACTATTTGGCGGAAAGCTTCCGGCAACAGGACGTCCTGTACTGCTCGGAATCACCAAAGCTTCGCTTGAAACGGACTCCTTCTTATCAGCAGCATCGTTCCAGGAAACAACTCGTGTGTTAACGGACGCTGCCATTAAAGGAAAACGTGATGAGTTACTTGGATTGAAAGAAAATGTTATCATCGGTAAATTGGTTCCTGCCGGTACAGGTATGCAACGTTACCGCAAGGCAGAGCCGGTATTAGCAGAAGATACTAGTGAAGAAACAGTAACAGTAGAGTAATCTATTCAGGCTAACTCTTAGACGCGTTTGATTGCTCAAACATAAGCTCTAAGAGTTAGCTTTTATAAATCTTTTAAATCTATGTTGACATAGAGATTTTAAGATGATAATATATTCAAGGTTGCTCCTATTAATAACCTGTTACTTTGGAGGATATGAAATGTCTTATGAAAAAGTAGCGCAGGCTAAAGAAATTATTGTAGGAACAAAGCAAGCAGTGAAAGCTCTAAAAACAGGTCATGTACTAGAAGTTGTTATTGCGGAGGATGCTGATCCCAAAGTTACAGCGAAAGTAGTCCAGGCCGCTATTGATCTTAAAGTACCGGTTAACAAAGTGGATTCCATGAAGAAACTTGGTAAATCGTGCGGAATAGATGTTGGAGCAGCAGCTGTTGCGATTATACAGTAAAATAGTTTTTGTAGAAGATATCTGCAAAAACTTTACTTTTACCCAAAAAAGAACCACCTGGATGTGTGGGCTTACCAAATAAGAAGGGAGGAAAACAAAATGCCAACTATTAACCAATTAGTTCGCAAGCCTCGTCAGTCTAAATCAACTAAATCAAAGTCACCTGCACTTAACAAAGGTTACAACAGCTTTAAGAAAGTGCACACGAACTTGTCTTCTCCACAAAAACGTGGTGTATGTACTCGTGTTGGTACAATGACTCCAAAGAAACCGAACTCGGCGCTACGTAAATATGCTCGTGTTCGTTTAACAAATGGAATCGAGGTTACTGCTTACATTCCTGGTATCGGACATAACCTTCAAGAGCACAGTGTTGTTCTTATCCGTGGAGGACGTGTAAAGGATTTACCGGGGGTACGTTATCACATCGTACGTGGTGCGCTTGATACAGCTGGAGTTGAAGGCCGTATGCAAGGACGTTCTAAATACGGAACTAAGCGCCCTAAAGCAGCTAAAAAATAATAAAAATACTATAAATTCATTTCTCGTTGAAAGGAGGAAATCACATGCCACGTAAAGGTCCTGTAGCAAAAAGAGACGTTTTACCTGATCCAATGTACAATTCAAAATTAGTTACTCGTTTAATCAACAAAATCATGATTGACGGTAAAAGAGGTAAAGCTCAAAAGAAACTATACGCTGCGTTTGATATCATTAGCGAGCGTTCAGGTAAAGATGCAATGGAAGTATTCGATGCAGCTTTGAAAAATATCATGCCGGTATTAGAAGTTAAAGCTCGTCGTGTTGGTGGTTCAAACTATCAAGTACCTGTAGAGGTGCGTCCAGAGCGTCGTACTACATTAGGTCTTCGTTGGTTAGTAAACTACTCTCGTCTTCGCGGTGAGAAGACAATGGAAGAGCGTTTAGCTAACGAAATCCTTGATGCAGCTAATAACACTGGAGCTTCTGTTAAGAAGCGTGAAGATACACACAAGATGGCTGAAGCGAACAAAGCGTTTGCTCACTATCGTTGGTAATCTGATCTTAAACAAACAAATCATTCTCATATAAGGAAGGAGAAAGACCGCATGCCTAGAGAGTTCTCCTTAGAAAACACTCGTAATATCGGTATCATGGCTCACATCGATGCTGGTAAAACAACTGCAACTGAGCGTATCCTATTTTATACAGGTCGTATCCATAAAATTGGAGAAACTCACGAAGGTGCTTCTCAAATGGACTGGATGGAGCAAGAGCAAGAACGTGGTATCACTATCACTTCTGCTGCGACAACAGCTCAATGGAAAGGCCATCGTATTAACATCATCGATACACCAGGACACGTAGACTTCACTGTTGAAGTTGAGCGTTCATTGCGTGTACTTGATGGTGCAGTAGCAGTACTTGATGCTCAATCTGGTGTTGAGCCTCAAACTGAAACTGTTTGGCGCCAAGCAACAACTTACGGGGTTCCCCGTGTTGTGTTCGTTAACAAAATGGACAAAATCGGTGCTGACTTCCTTTATTCTGTAGGTACACTTCATGAGCGTTTACAAGCGAATGCACATCCAATTCAGCTTCCAATCGGTGCTGAGGATGACTTCGAAGGTATCATCGATTTAGTAGAAATGAAAGCTTACTTCTATGAAGATGACCTTGGAACACGCGCAGAAGCTCGCGACATTCCTGAAGAGTACAAAGATCAAGCTGAAGAATACCGCGGAAAATTAATTGAAGCAGTTTCTGAACTTGATGAAGAGTTAATGATGAAATACCTGGAAGGCGAAGAGCTTACAAATGATGAGCTTAAAGCAGCTATCCGTACTGCAACTCTAACTGTAGAGTTCTATCCTGTAGTCTGTGGATCTGCCTTCAAAAACAAAGGGGTTCAATTATTAATTGACTCAGTTATCGACTATCTTCCAGCGCCAACAGACGTTGAAGATATCAAAGGTTTTGTACCTGAAACAGAAGAAGAAGTAACTCGTCCATCTTCAGACGAAGCACCATTCTCTGCTTTAGCGTTCAAAGTTGCAACTGACCCTTATGTTGGTAAATTAACTTTCTTCCGTGTTTACTCTGGTGTACTTGAGTCAGGTTCATACGTAAGAAACTCTTCAAAAGGGAAACGTGAACGTGTAGGTCGTATCCTGCAAATGCACGCTAACTCCCGTGAAGAAATCTCTAAAGTATATGCTGGAGACATTGCAGCAGCAGTTGGTCTTAAAGATACAAGTACTGGAGACACACTATGTGATGAAAAGAGCTTAGTTATTCTTGAATCAATGGTATTCCCAGAGCCGGTTATCTCACTATCTGTTGAGCCTAAATCAAAGGCCGACCAAGATAAAATGACTACTGCTCTACAAAAACTTCAAGAGGAAGATCCAACATTCCGTGCGCATACTGACCAGGAAACAGGTCAAGTTATCATCGCGGGTATGGGTGAGCTTCACTTAGATATCATCGTTGACCGTATGAAACGTGAATTCAAAGTAGAAGCAAACGTAGGTGCTCCTCAAGTATCTTACCGTGAGACTTTCCGTGACACTGCTAAAGTTGAAGGTAAGTTCGCGCGTCAATCTGGTGGACGTGGACAATTCGGTCACGTTTGGATCGAGTTCTCACCTAACGAAGAAGGTAAAGGATTCGAATTCGAGAACGGTATCGTCGGTGGTGTAGTTCCTCGTGAATACATCCCTGCAGTACAAGCCGGTCTATCTGACGCTTTAGAAAATGGTGTCTTAGCTGGTTTCCCACTTGTTGATGTTAAAGCAAGATTATTCGATGGTTCATACCATGATGTTGACTCCTCTGAAATGGCGTTTAAGATCGCTGCTTCTATGGCACTTAAGAATGCTGCTTCTAAATGTAAGCCGGTAATCTTAGAGCCAATGATGAAGGTTGAGGTTGTTATCCCTGAGGAATACCTTGGAGATATCATGGGTGATGTAACTTCTCGTCGTGGACGTGTAGAAGGTATGGAAGCACGCGGTAACGCTCAAGTTGTTAAAGCGTTCGTACCTCTATCAGAAATGTTTGGATATGCAACTTCTCTTCGTTCTAACACACAAGGACGCGGAACATACTCCATGCACTTCGATCACTATGAAGAAGTACCTAAATCGATTTCTGAAGAAATCATCAAAAAAAATAAAGGTGAATAATTGATTTATTCCCTTTAATAAAGTATAAATACTAATGTAAGCATTACTGGTTCAGGGGTGGATATAACCTGCCTCTGGATTAGCCTAACTAATATACTTATTTTCTTTAAAATTAAAGGAGGATTTTCAAATGGGTAAGGAAAAATTTGATCGTTCCAAGCAACATGCGAATATCGGTACAATCGGTCACGTTGACCATGGTAAAACAACTCTAACAGCTGCAATCACAACTACACTTCACAAGAAGTATGGTCGTGGAACTGCAATGGCATATGACCAAATCGACGGTGCTCCAGAAGAAAGAGAGCGTGGAATCACAATCTCTACTGCACACGTTGAGTATGAAACTGATACTCGTCACTATGCACACGTTGACTGCCCAGGACATGCTGACTATGTTAAAAACATGATCACTGGTGCTGCACAAATGGATGGTGGGATCCTAGTAGTTTCTGCTGCTGATGGCCCAATGCCACAAACTCGTGAGCACATCCTTCTTTCTCGTCAAGTAGGTGTACCTTACCTAGTTGTATTCATGAACAAATGTGACATGGTAGACGACGAAGAGCTACTTGAATTAGTAGAAATGGAAGTACGTGACCTTCTTTCTGAGTACGATTTCCCTGGCGATGACGTACCAGTAATCAAAGGTTCTGCTCTTAAAGCTCTTGAGGGAGACCCTGAGTGGGAAGCGAAAATCTTCGAACTTATGGAAGCTGTAGATAGCTACATCCCAACTCCAGAGCGTGACACTGAAAAACCATTCATGATGCCTGTTGAGGATGTATTCTCAATCACAGGTCGTGGTACAGTTGCTACTGGTCGTGTTGAGCGTGGACAAGTTAAAGTTGGAGACACTATCGACATCATCGGTCTTTCTGAAGAGCCAAAATCTACTACTGTAACAGGTGTAGAAATGTTCCGTAAGCTTCTTGACTATGCTGAAGCTGGAGACAACATCGGTGCACTACTTCGTGGTGTAGCTCGTGAAGATATCCAACGTGGACAAGTACTTGCTAAGCCAGGTACAATCACTCCACACACAAAGTTCAAAGCAGAAGTTTATGTTCTTTCTAAAGAAGAAGGTGGACGTCACACTCCATTCTTCACTAACTACCGCCCACAGTTCTACTTCCGTACAACTGACGTAACTGGTATCTGTAACCTTCCTGAAGGTGTAGAAATGGTTATGCCTGGCGATAACATCGAAATGACTGTTGAGCTTATCGCTCCAATCGCTATCGAAGAAGGTACTAAGTTCTCTATCCGTGAGGGTGGACGTACTGTAGGTGCTGGAGTAGTAGCTACAATCACTGAGTAATCATTGATATCAAAAACAGATGGACACCATGTCCATCTGTTTTTTTGTGCGCAATTTTAATGAGGGGGAAGATAATGGCTGGGACAAAACGATATAGATCTATAATCTAAAAGACTAAAAAGAATCAATTTGTTACGTCGCTGTTGATTTCCGCGCAAGACTTCGCTTTCCTCGGGCGGAAGGCGAGCCTCCTCGTCGCTATCGCTCCTGCGGGGTCTCACCTATTCCGCTTTTCCCGTAGGAGTCTTCTTCTTGCACTCCAATCAACAGCTAGTGACTGCAAAATTCACATTATGTGCTTTTAAATAAACAACAAAGAGATTTACCGGATTAGATATTGATCAAAAAACCTCGAGTGTTTGTCCCGCACTCTTTTTGAGTTATGAATGAGAAGTTCGTTCCATCAAGATGAATGATTTTTTTTTGCGACTTTCTTCTATATATAATGTGATGACTCCATTGTTAACAAGGTGTTATTAAAGTAAATAATTGCATTTGAATATTCAACTTTCATATAAGCTCTTAGGAACAGTTATCTCTAAAACAATAATTTATAAAACCCATTGTTGATTGAAACGGAAGGCAGCTTGACTCCTGCGGGAAACGTGGGACAGGTGAGACCCCACAGGGCGAAGCCCGACACCCCGCGGAAAGCGAGCTGCCTGCAGTGGAAATCAACATGCACTCACTCATGAACATGTATTTAGGTAACTTCAAGTCATAAAACAATATAAACTATCTATAAATTATAGCTACAAAAAGTTACTTAATGATCGTTATATTAAATATTGTGAAAATACCACATAACCTTGAAAATAACACGCTTCGTTTGTATAATAGAGAAAGTGTGCAAAACATAAAGAAATTGCAAGAAACCCTTGCATCTTCTAGGTGTTTTAGTTATAATAGACAATGTTGGTCTTTGACTGCGATGAAACAGAAGGTTGCTGACACACACGGCCGCTTTGCCATGGCGAGTGTGTGGGAAATTTCTGTGGAGAATGTCTATTCAAAAATAGGCGATAAAGGAGGGAAAATAATGGCAAAACAAAAGATTCGTATCCGTTTAAAGGCTTATGATCACAGAATTCTTGATCAATCAGCTGAGAAAATTGTTGAAACAGCAAAACGTTCTGGTGCGGCGGTTTCTGGACCGATCCCACTACCAACAGAAAAGTCTGTTTACACAATCTTACGTGCTGTGCACAAATACAAAGATTCTCGTGAGCAATTCGAAATGCGTACTCATAAACGCTTAATCGACATTGTAAACCCAACACCTCAAACAGTTGATGCGCTTATGCGTTTAGACTTACCATCAGGTGTAGATATCGAAATCAAACTTTAATTCATAAAAACCATAATTATTAGGAGGTGTGACTTATGACCAAAGGAATCTTAGGAAGAAAGATCGGTATGACTCAAGTTTTCGCTGAAAACGGTGATCTTATCCCTGTAACTGTTATCGAAGCTGCTCAAAACGTGGTACTTCAAAAGAAATCTATCGATGTTGATGGCTACGAAGCTATCCAAGTAGGTTTTGAAGACAAACGTGAAAAGCTTTCTAACAAACCAGAGAGAGGCCACGTTGCTAAAGCTGAAACTGCTCCTAAGCGCTTCATCCGTGAAATCCGCGGTGTAAACGTAGAAGAGTACGAAGTTGGTCAAGAAGTCAAAGTTGATATTTTCGCAGCAGGCGAAATCGTAGATGTAACAGGAGTTTCAAAAGGTAAAGGATTCCAAGGTGCTATCAAGCGTCATAACCAATCTCGCGGACCTATGTCCCATGGTTCTCGTTATCACCGTCGTCCTGGTTCAATGGGTCCAGTTGATCCAAACCGTGTATTCAAAGGTAAATTACTACCTGGACGTATGGGCGGAGAGCAAATTACAATTCAAAACCTTGAAATTGTAAAAGTTGATGCTGAACGTAACCTTATCTTAGTAAAAGGTAATGTACCTGGACCTAAGAAACAACTAATCAAAGTAAAGTCAGCTATTAAAGCAAACTAATAGAACTTTTCAAGAAAGGAGGAAACAAGAATGCCGAAAGTAGCATTATTCAACCAAAGCGGTTCTAAAGTTGGTGAAATCGAACTTAATGACACTGTTTTTGGTATTGAACCAAACACACATGTGATGACTGAAGCGGTATTGATGCAAAGAGCTTCTTTACGTCAAGGTAATCACAAAGTAAAAAATCGTTCTGAAGTACGTGGCGGTGGGCGTAAGCCTTGGCGTCAAAAAGGAACAGGTCGTGCTCGTCAAGGGTCAATCCGTTCTCCACAATGGCGCGGTGGTGGTACTGTATTTGGACCAGTTCCACGCAGCTACAGCTACAAACTTCCTAAAAAAGTACGTCGCTTAGCGATTAAATCTGCTCTTTCTTCTAAAGTAGTAGAAGAAAACATCTTAGTATTAGAAGCATTATCATTCGATGCTCCTAAAACAAAAGAATTTGCTAACGTTCTTAAAGGTCTTTCTGTTGATTCTAAAACATTAGTAATCACTGACGGTCTTGACGAAAACGTAGCACTTTCAGCTCGTAACATCCCTGGTGTAACTGTTGTTCCTGCTGATGGAATTAGCGTTCTAGATGTAATTGGACACGACAAACTAGTGATGACTAAATCAGCTGTTGAAAAAGTAGAGGAGGTGCTCGCATAATGGATGTACGTGAAATCATTAAGCGCCCCGTAATTACAGAGGCTTCAACTGATCTTATGTCTGAGAAAAAATATACTTTCGAAGTTGATACTAGAGCGAACAAGACTCAAGTAAAAGACGCTGTTCAAGCTATCTTTGACGTGAAAGTAGATAAAGTAAATATCATGAACTACAAAGGTAAGTTCAAGCGCATGGGTAAACACGCTGGTTACACTAACAAGCGTCGTAAAGCTATCGTTAAGCTTACTGCTGATAGTAAAGAAATCGAATTCTTTGAAGTATAAAATCTTTTAATTAAGAAGAGGAGGGAAAAACATGGCGATTAAAAAGTATAAACCTACCTCTAATGGTCGTCGCGGTATGACTAGTTCTGATTTCGCTGAAATCACTACGGATTCTCCGGAAAAGTCACTTTTAGCACCCCTACACAAAAAGGGTGGCCGTAACAACCAAGGTAAGTTAACAGTTCGTCATCAAGGTGGCGGTCATAAGCGCCAATACCGTATCATCGACTTCAAACGTGAAAAAGATGGTATACCTGGACGCGTTGCTACGATCGAATACGATCCAAACCGCTCAGCAAACATTGCACTAATCAACTACGCTGATGGGGAAAAACGTTACATTCTTGCACCGAAAACAATCGAAGTAGGTATGGAAGTAATGTCTGGACCTGAAGCAGATATTAAAGTGGGTAACGCTTTACCACTTATCAACATCCCTGTTGGTACAATTGTACACAATATCGAACTTAAACCAGGTAAGGGTGGCCAGTTAGTACGTTCTGCTGGAACATCTGCACAAGTACTTGGTAAAGAAGGTAAATATGTACTTGTACGTCTTAACTCTGGTGAAACTCGTATGATCCTTTCTGCTTGTCGTGCTACTGTAGGTCAAGTTGGAAATGAACAACACGAATTAATCAACATTGGTAAAGCCGGACGTTCTCGTTGGTTAGGTAAACGCCCAACAGTTCGTGGTTCTGTAATGAACCCTAACGATCACCCACACGGTGGTGGTGAAGGACGCGCTCCAATCGGACGTAAATCACCAATGTCTCCATGGGGTAAACCTACTCTTGGATACAAGACACGTAAGAAAAACAACAAATCTGATAAATTTATTGTGCGTCGTCGCAAAAAATAACGGGATTGTACTACGGTTCCTGAAAAGAGCCGTAGATCAATCACGAAGGGAGGTTCAAACATGGGTCGTAGCTTAAAAAAAGGACCTTTTGTTGATGATCATTTAATGAATAAGATCGAGAAATTGAACGAAACTGAAGGCAAACAAGTTGTAAAAACTTGGTCTCGTCGCTCAACGATCTTCCCAGCATTCATCGGTCACACTATCGCAGTTTACGATGGTCGTAAACATGTACCTGTATACGTCACTGAAGACATGGTAGGACACAAGCTTGGTGAATTCGCGCCATCTCGTACTTACAAAGGTCATGCAAGTGATGATAAGAAAACAAGACGCTAATTGAGAGGAGGGTATCCTAATGCAAGCAAAAGCTGTTGCAAGAACAGTACGTATTGCTCCTCGTAAAGTACGTTTAGTCGTTGATCTAATCCGAGGTAAGCAAGTTGGAGAAGCGGTTGCTATCTTAAAGCACACACCTAAAGCTGCTTCACCAGTAATCGAAAAAGTACTTAAGTCTGCTATTGCGAACGCAGAGCACAACTTTGATATGGATATTAATAGCCTAGTGGTAACTGAGGCTTATGTAAATGAAGGACCAACACTTAAACGTTTCCGTCCTCGTGCGATGGGACGTGCAAGTCAAATTAACAAACGTACAAGTCACATTACACTTGTCGTATCAGAAAAGAAGGAGGGATAAGCTGTGGGTCAAAAAGTACATCCGGTCGGACTTCGTGTCGGTATAATCCGTGATTGGGAATCTAAATGGTACGCAGATAAAGATTACGCTAATCTATTACACGAAGACATTAAAGTACGTGAATATATTGCAAAACGTTTAGTAGACGCTTCAGTTTCTAAAGTAGAGATCGAACGCGCTGCAAATCGTATTAACATTACTGTTCATACAGCTAAGCCTGGTATGGTTATCGGTAAAGGTGGTACAGAAGTTGAAGCACTTCGTAAAGCTCTTAACGAACTTACTTCAAAGCGTGTACACATCAACATCGTTGAAATTAAAAGAGCAGACGTTGACGCTAAATTAGTAGCTGAAAACATCGCTCGTCAATTAGAAAATCGTGTTTCTTTCCGTCGTGCTCAGAAGCAATCGATCCAACGTGCTATGCGTGCTGGGGCAAAAGGAATCAAAACACAAGTATCTGGTCGTTTAGGCGGAGCAGATATCGCTCGTGCAGAACATTACAGTGAAGGTACTGTTCCACTTCATACACTACGCGCTGACATTGACTATGCTCATGCAGAAGCTGACACAACTTATGGTAAGCTTGGCGTTAAAGTATGGATCTACCGTGGAGAAGTTCTTCCTACAAGAAAGAAATCTGAGGAAGGAGGCAAATAATTATGTTATTACCTAAACGCGTTAAACATCGTCGCGAACACCGCGGAAAAATGCGTGGACGTGCTAAAGGCGGTCAAGAGGTAGCGTTCGGTGAATACGGTTTACAAGCAGTGGAAGCTTCTTGGATCACTAACCGTCAAATCGAAGCAGCTCGTATCGCTATGACTCGTTACATGAAACGTGGCGGTAAAGTATGGATTAAAATCTTCCCTCATAAACCTTACACTGCAAAACCTTTAGAAGTACGTATGGGTTCAGGTAAAGGTGCTCCAGAAGGTTGGGTAGCAGTAGTTAAGCCTGGAAAAATCATGTTTGAAATCGCTGGTGTATCTGAAGAGGTAGCTCGTGAAGCGCTTCGTCTAGCATCACATAAACTTCCAATCAAAACGAAGTTTGTAAAACGTGAGGAAATTGGTGGTGAATCAAATGAAAACTAATGAAATTCGTGACCTAACCACTGCTGAAATTGAACAAAAAGTAAAAACTCTGAAAGAAGAGTTATTTAACCTTCGCTTCCAACTTGCGACTGGGCAATTAGAAAACACAGCTCGCATCCGTGAAGTCCGCAAAGGGATCGCTCGTATGAAAACTGTAATCCGTGAAAGAGAGATCGGGGTTAACAATCGATAAATGAGAGGAGGTTTGCTTAAATGAGTGACCGCAACCAACGTAAGGTATACACTGGCCGTGTTGTTTCCGACAAAATGGATAAAACAGTAACGGTTATGGTAGAAACTTATAAAAAGCATTCTCTATACGGCAAGCGCGTTAAGTACTCTAAGAAGTTTAAAACTCATGATGAGAACAACGAAGCAAAAGTAGGCGATATCGTACGTATCATGGAGACTCGTCCACTATCTGCTACAAAACGTTTCCGTTTAGTAGAAGTTGTTGAAAAAGCAGTTATTATCTAATATATTTGTTCGGATATTTTATATTCCGAAGGGAGGTTACCTACATGATTCAACAAGAATCACGTTTAAAAGTTGCTGACAACTCTGGTGCTCGTGAAGTATTAACTATCAAAGTACTTGGTGGTTCTGGACGCAAAACAGCTAACATCGGTGATGTTATCGTGTGTACAGTAAAACAAGCAACACCAGGTGGCGTTGTTAAAAAAGGTGACGTAGTAAAAGCGGTTGTTGTACGTACTAAATCTGGTGTACGTCGTCAAGACGGTACTTACATTAAGTTCGACGAGAACGCTTGTGTAATTATCCGTGACGATAAGGGACCACGTGGAACTCGTATCTTCGGACCTGTTGCCCGTGAACTACGTGACAGCAACTTTATGAAAATTGTATCTTTAGCTCCAGAAGTTCTTTAATAGATATTAGCATTGGGCCATTCAAGGAGGTGCGATGAAATGCATGTAAAAAAAGGCGATAAAGTAATGGTCATTACTGGGAAAGACAAAGGCAAAACAGGTGTTGTTCTTGCTTCATTCCCTAAGAAAGACCGAGTGCTAGTTGAAGGCATCAACGTTGTAAAAAAACACGCTAAGCCTTCACAGATGAACCCGCAAGGCGGAATCATCAGCCAAGAAGCATCTATCCATGTATCAAATGTTATGCTTCTAGATCCGAAATCTAACGAGCCAACTCGTGTAGGTTATAAGACAGAAGACGGCAAGAAAGTACGTGTAGCAAAAAAATCAGGTGAAGTTCTAGATAAATAGTACGATTAAGAAGGGAGGTATTCTGAATGAACCGCCTAAAAGAAAAATTTCAACAAGAAATCAGTCCAGCTCTAGTTAGCAAATTCAATTACAAATCAGTAATGGAAGTACCTAAAGTTGAAAAGATCGTTGTCAATATGGGTATCGGTGATGCTGTTCAAAACTCAAAAGCTCTTGATGTAGCTGTTGATGAACTAACTCAAATCACTGGTCAAAAGCCAGTTGTAACGAAAGCTAAAAAATCTATCGCAGGCTTCCGTCTACGTGAAGGTATGCCAATCGGTGCAAAAGTTACTCTACGCGGAGAGCGTATGTACCAATTCTTAGATAAATTAATTTCTGTTTCACTTCCACGTGTACGTGACTTCCGTGGTGTTTCTAAAAAAGCATTCGACGGTCGCGGTAACTATACATTAGGAGTTAAAGAGCAATTGATTTTCCCTGAGATTGACTATGATAAAGTGTCTAAAGTACGCGGTATGGATATCGTAATCGTAACAACTGCGAACACAGACGAAGAAGCTCGTGAATTATTGACACAAATCGGAATGCCATTCCAAAAGTAATCGCTATATAAGGGAGGCGAAAATGTGGCTAAAAAATCTATGATTGCGAAACAAAAACGCGCGCCAAAGCATAATGTTCAAGCGTACACACGTTGCGAACGTTGCGGACGTCCTCATTCAGTAATCCGTAAATTCAAGCTTTGCCGTATTTGTTTCCGTGAACTTGCATACAAGGGTCAGATTCCTGGCGTTAAGAAAGCTAGTTGGTAATACCCTATATTGGGAAGGAGGTAAATTATTATGACAATGACAGATCCAATTGCAGATTTGCTAACTCGCATCCGTAATGCGAACATGGTTCGTCACGAAAGATTAGAAGTTCCTGCTTCTAACATCAAGAAAGAAATTGCAGAAATCCTTAAACGTGAAGGTTTCGTACGTGACGTAGAATATGTAGAAGATAACAAGCAAGGTGTTATCCGCATTTTCTTGAAATATGGAGCAAACAACGAACGCGTAATTACTGGATTAAAGCGTATCTCTAAACCTGGTTTACGTGTATATGCAAAATCAACTGAAGTACCTAAAGTATTAAACGGTTTAGGTATCGCACTTGTTTCTACTTCTTCAGGTGTTTTGACTGATAAAGAAGCTCGTGCTCAACAAGTAGGCGGAGAAGTACTAGCTTACGTTTGGTAATATTTTTTATATGAATGGAGGTGCAACAGGATGTCACGTGTAGGAAAACTACCAATCGAAATTCCATCTGACGTTACTCTAACAGTAGGTGAAAACAACACTGTAACTGTAAAAGGACCTAAAGGGGAACTTTCTCGTACATTCAATTCTGATATTAAAGTAGAATTAGAAGGAAACGTAGCAACAGTTACTCGTCCTTCTGATGCAAAAGAACACCGCGCGTTACACGGTACAACTCGTGCTCTTATCGCGAACATGGTTGAAGGTGTATCTAAAGGATTCCAAAGAAATCTTGAGCTAGTCGGTGTAGGTTACCGTGCTCAAAAACAAGGTACTAAGCTTGTACTTAACGTTGGTTACTCTCACCCAGTTGAGATCGAACCAGAACAAGGTATCGAGATCGAAGTACCGGCAAACACAAAGATATCTATCAAAGGTATCGACAAAGAACGTGTTGGAGCATTAGCTGCTAACATTCGTGCTGTACGCTCTCCTGAGCCTTACAAAGGAAAAGGTATTCGCTACGAAGGTGAATATGTTCGTCGTAAAGAAGGTAAAACAGGTAAATAATGCCGCGTAGGCAAAAGAAAGGAGTGACCGTAGGTGATTACTAAGCCAGATAAGAACAAAACACGTAAGAAGAGACATGCTCGTGTCCGTTCAAAAATTACTGGAACTGAAACTCGTCCTCGTTTGAACGTTTTCCGTTCTAACAAAAATATCTACGCTCAACTTATCGATGATATGAACGGTGTTACTCTAGTAAGTGCATCTTCTCAAGATAAAGATTTCGATCTAGACTCAGCTGCTACTATCGATGCAGCAGCAAAAGTTGGAGAACTAGTTGCGAAACGTGCAGTAGAAAAAGGATTGAAATCCGTAGTGTTTGACCGTGGTGGATATTTATATCATGGCCGTATCAAAGCTTTAGCTGAAGCAGCTCGTGAAAACGGCTTAGAATTTTAATAAAAAAAGGAGGGACAATCCAGATGCGTCGTATTGATCCAAGTAAACTAGAATTTGAAGAACGCGTAGTTACAATCAATCGTGTTGCGAAAGTTGTTAAAGGTGGACGTCGTTTCCGTTTCGCTGCTCTTGTAGTAGTAGGCGACAAAAACGGTCACGTTGGTTTCGGAACTGGTAAAGCTCAAGAAGTACCTGATGCAATCCGTAAAGCGATTGAAGATGCGAAGAAAAATCTAATTGAAGTTCCTATGGTTGAAGGTACAACTCCTCACCTGGTAACTGGACGATTTGGTGCTGGTCAAATTCTTATCAAACCTGCTTCTGCGGGTACAGGAATTATTGCTGGTGGACCTGTTCGTGCCGTACTTGAATTAGCTGGTGTTCAAGATATCCTATCTAAATCTTTAGGATCTAACACTCCAATCAACATGGTTCGCGCAACTATCGAAGGTTTAAAACAATTAAAGCGTGCTGAAGACGTAGCGAAACTACGTGGTAAATCAGTAGAAGAGATCTTAGGTTAAGGGAGGGATAACGATGGCTAACAAACTAGAAATTACCCTCACTCGCAGCACAATTGGCCGTCCTCAAGATCAACGCAAAACGGTTGAAGCTTTAGGACTTCGCAAAATGCACCAAACAGTTGAACAACAAGATAATGCTGCTATCCGCGGTATGATCAACAAAGTTGCTCACCTTGTGACAGTAACTGAAAAATAATTCTTAACGCTTAAAAAGAAGGAGGTGCCGACATGAAATTACATGAGTTAAAGCCTACAGAAGGTTCACGTAAAGTCCGCAATCGCGTAGGACGTGGTATTGGTTCAGGTAATGGAAAGACTGCTGGTAAAGGTCATAAAGGTCAAAACGCCCGTTCAGGTGGCGGAACTCGTCCTGGCTTCGAGGGTGGTCAAACACCATTATTCCAACGTCTACCAAAACGTGGATTCACGAACATCAATCGTAAAGAATATGCAATCGTCAACCTTGACGCATTGAATCGCTTCGAAGATGGTACAGAAGTTACTCCAGCGCTACTAGTAGAATCTGGTGTAGTGAGTAACGAAAAAGCAGGAATTAAGATTCTTGGTAAAGGTTCAATCGAGAAAAAGCTTACAGTAAAAGCACACAAATTCTCAACCACTGCTAAAGAAGCTATCGAAGCTGCTGGCGGTACATCCGAGGTGATCTAATGTTTCAGACTGTCTCCAATTTTATGCGCGTGGGTGATATAAGAAATAAAATTATTTTCACCCTTCTAATGTTAATAGTCTTCCGTCTTGGTACCTTCATTCCGGTACCAAACGTAGATGCTAATGTGTTGAAAATGCAAGACCAGGCAGGAATTCTTGGATTCCTGAATACATTTGGTGGCGGTGCTCTTCAAAACTTCTCCATCTTTGCTATGGGTATCATGCCTTACATTACTGCTTCAATCATCGTACAGCTCCTGCAAATGGACGTTGTTCCGAAGTTTACAGAGTGGTCTAAGCAAGGTGAAGTCGGACGCCGTAAATTAGCTCAGTTTACACGTTATTTCACCATCGTTCTAGGGTTTATCCAAGCTTTAGGTATGTCCTATGGTTTCAACAGAATATATGGTGGAATGCTCATCCAAAGCCCAGGAGTTAGTACGTACCTACTAATAGCGTTAGTTCTAACAGCTGGTACGGCTTTTCTTATGTGGTTAGGTGAACAAATCACGGCTAAAGGTGTGGGGAATGGTATCTCGATCCTGATCTTTGCAGGTATCGTTGCGGCTATCCCTAACACAGTAAACCAAATCTATGCTCAACAAATTGAAGGAGCAGGCGAACAGCTCTTCCTTCGAATTGTGGTTCTTGCACTTCTTGTTTTAGCAGTTATTGCAATCGTAGTTGGTGTTGTGTTTATTCAACAAGCACTTCGTAAAATTCCGATTCAATATGCAAAACGTTTAGTGGGGCGTAGTCCGGTTGGTGGACAATCAACACATCTACCATTAAAGGTGAATGCTGCGGGTGTTATTCCAGTTATCTTTGCGATTTCTTTCATTATCACGCCACAGACCATTTCATCCTTCTTTGGAGAAAATGATGTGACCAGTACAATTCAGTACATTTTTGATTACACTAAACCAGTTGGTATGATCATCTATGTAGCTCTGATCGTTGCCTTTACGTATTTCTATGCTTTCATTCAAGTGAATCCAGAACAAATGGCTGAAAACTTGAAGAAGCAAGGTGGATATATCCCTGGTATTCGTCCAGGTAAAACCACACAAGAGTATCTCACTCGCGTTCTGTATCGTCTAACATTTGTTGGGGCAATCTTCTTAGCTGTTATCTCAATTCTTCCTGTTTTCTTCATTAACTTTGCAGGTTTACCTCCTGCAGCTCAAATCGGTGGAACAAGCTTACTCATCGTAGTGGGTGTTGCACTTGAGACTATGAAGCAACTGGAAGCACAGTTAGTGAAACGTCACTACAAAGGATTTATTAAATAAGAGGGTTTTCGGGAACATCTTGTTCCTGAGGCCATTTTATAGACAATTAGGGGGAGTTCGAGTGAATATAGTTCTTATGGGCTTACCAGGCGCAGGAAAAGGCACTCAAGCTGAAAAGATCGTAGAAAAATATGGTATCCCCCATATCTCTACAGGCGATATGTTCCGTGCAGCTATCAAAGGCGGCACTGAACTAGGCTTGAAAGCTAAATCATTCATGGATAATGGCGATCTTGTTCCTGATGAAGTAACAATCGGTATTGTTCGTGAACGTTTAAGCAAAGAGGACTGTGAAAAAGGCTTCTTACTGGATGGGTTTCCAAGAACGGTTGCTCAGGCAGAAGCACTTGAAAACATCCTGGCTGATCTTGGTAAAAAAATGAATTATGTCATTAATATAAATGTAGATAAGGACATCCTGATGGAGCGCTTGACAGGTCGCAGGATCTGTAAAGAGTGCGGCGCTACTTATCATCTTGTCTTTAATCCGCCAACAGAAGAGGGCGTTTGTGATCGCTGCGGCGGTGAGTTATATCAACGCGCAGATGATAACGAAGAAACGGTTCAAAATCGTTTAGACGTGAACATTAAACAAACTCAACCACTATTGGCTTACTACGAAGACAAAGGCTATCTGAAAAACATTGACGGTCAACAAGACATCCATAGAGTGTTTGATGACATTGATGAACTACTTGGAGGCCTTTCATAATGATCATTTCTAAAACTCCGAGAGAGATTGAGATTATGCGGCAAGCTGGTAAGATTGTGGCATTAACTCATGCGGAATTGCGAAAGTATATTTCTCCGGGAATATCGACGAAGGAATTGGATGCAATTGCTGAAAAATTCATTCGTAAACATGATGCAATTCCATCTTTTAAAGGGTATAATGGGTTTCGTGGCAGCATCTGTGCTTCAGTCAACAATGAGTTGGTTCATGGAATTCCAGGCGATCGGGTATTAAAGGATGGCGATATAATCAGTATCGATATCGGTGCTAAATATAACGGTTATCATGGCGACTCAGCTTGGACGTATCCAGTTGGAACAATAGATGATGAAACCCAGAAGCTTCTCGATGTTACAGAAGAATCATTATTTCTGGGGCTTAAGGAAGCTAAACCAGGCGAGCGTCTGTCGAATATCTCTCATAGTATACAAACATTTGTTGAGGCTAATGGCTTTTCTATCGTTCGAGAGTATGTGGGACACGGAGTTGGTCAAGACTTACATGAGGACCCGCAAATTCCTCATTATGGACCACCCAACAAAGGTCCTCGTTTAAAGCCTGGCATGGTACTGGCTATTGAACCAATGGTTAATGCAGGAAGTCGATATGTTAGAACGTTATCAGATAACTGGACAGTCGTCACAGTAGATGATAAAATGTGTGCGCACTTTGAACACACCATTGCAATTACTGAAGACGGCTATGAGATATTGAC
Source organism: Rossellomorea sp. FM04394 (assembly GCF_041889765.1). Taxonomy (NCBI): domain Bacteria; kingdom Bacillati; phylum Bacillota; class Bacilli; order Caryophanales; family Bacillaceae; genus Rossellomorea; species Rossellomorea sp. FM04394. The sequence continues at coordinate 155,529 of NZ_CP168654.1, forward strand.
GAAAGCCTAAGTGAAGGTGATTGGATTGATCGAGTCAGATTCGACGATTCCGAGGATTGGCCAGATTGTTCAAACCCTTAAAGGGAGAGAAACTGGAAGCTACTCGGTCGTTGTTCAGCAATTGGATGAACGTTTTGTACTCATAGCAGATGGGGATAGACGAAAGTTTGATCGCGCCAAGCGAAAGAACATCGCTCATCTTCACTTGTGTGACTATGTTTCTCCAGAAGTTCAAAACAGTATGATCGAAACGGGCAGAGTAACGAACGGTAAACTGCGTTATGCTGTTTCAAAGTTTGTTAACGAAGTTTTAAATGATGAGAAGAAGGGAGACATGTTCGATGGCTAAGGATGATGTAATTGAAGTTGAAGGTAAGGTCGCTGAGACTTTGCCCAATGCGATGTTTAAGGTAGAATTAGAAAATGGTCATACAGTACTGGCACATGTTTCAGGAAAGATCCGTATGCATTTCATTCGTATCCTACCTGGTGACAAGGTAACAGTAGAATTATCACCGTATGACTTAACTCGTGGTAGAATCACTTATCGTTATAAATAATCTATTGCACTCCGTACTATTAAGGAGGTTAGAATAAGATGAAAGTTAGACCATCTGTTAAACCAATCTGCGAAAAATGTAAAGTTATTCGTAGAAAAGGTAAAGTTATGGTTATCTGTGAAAACCCTAAACATAAACAAAAACAAGGCTAATCTTAAAGGAGGTGCGCTATCACTATGGCACGTATTGCTGGTGTAGACATTCCACGTGACAAACGTGTTGTCATTTCATTAACATACATCTACGGTATTGGTAAAAATACTGCAGCGAAAATCTTATCTGAAGCTGGTGTATCTGAGGATACTCGCGTTCGCGATCTTACTGACGACGAACTAGGAAAGATTCGTGATATCGTTGATAAATTAAAAGTAGAAGGTGATCTTCGTCGTGAAGTATCACTAAACATCAAACGTCTTATGGAAATCGGTTCATACCGCGGTCTTCGTCACCGTCGTGGACTACCTGTTCGTGGACAACATACGAAGAACAATGCTCGTACACGTAAAGGTCCTCGTAAGACTGTAGCTAACAAGAAAAAATAATAGGTAAAGGAGGTTACTTCTTAGTATGGCACGTAAAACAAACACTCGTAAACGTCGTGTGAAAAAGAATATCGAAGCTGGTATTGCACACATTCGTTCTACATTCAATAACACAATCGTAACTATTACTGATGTTCACGGAAATGCTGTTGCTTGGTCAAGTGCAGGTTCACTAGGATTCAGAGGTTCTCGTAAATCCACTCCATTCGCAGCGCAAATGGCAGCTGAAACTGCAGCGAAAGCTTCTCAAGAACATGGTTTAAAAACTCTTGAAGTAACAGTTAAAGGTCCTGGTGCTGGTCGTGAAGCAGCTATCCGTGCTCTTCAAGCAGCAGGTCTAGAAGTTACTGCAATCAGAGACGTTACTCCAGTTCCTCATAATGGATGCCGTCCACCAAAACGTCGCCGCGTTTAATTTTTCTGTATAAATTTTGTATCGTTGTCTATAATGGGATATGATACAAGATACGTTCATTCAGAAAAGTAACCAGTTGTTGGTGCACAATAGGGAACGTAAACATGGGGAATTTCGGACTTTATCTTATTTAGCCCGGAGTTTCGACGTTTTGAAGGAGGGTAAATATTAATGATCGAAATTGAAAAGCCAAAAATTGAAACGGTTGAGATCAGCGATGATGCCACATATGGAAAGTTCGTCGTAGAACCACTTGAGCGTGGATATGGTACAACTTTGGGTAACTCCTTACGTCGTATCCTACTATCGTCACTCCCAGGTGCTGCTGTCACATCTATTCAAATAGATGGAGTACTGCATGAATTTTCAACAATTGAAGGCGTCGTAGAGGATGTCACATCCATCATTTTGAATATCAAAAAGTTAGCGTTAAAGATCTACTCTGATGAAGAGAAAACGCTAGAAATTGATGTGCAGGGAGAAGGAGTTGTAACGGCTGCTGATATTACTCATGATAGTGATGTAGAAGTGTTAAATCCTGATTTACACATCGCAACATTATCTAAGAGTGGTCATTTCCGCGTGCGTTTAAGCGCATCCCGTGGACGTGGGTACAGACCAGCAGACCAGAACAAACGTGAGGATCTTCCTATTGGCGTGATCCCAATCGATTCTATTTACACTCCAGTTTCACGCGTTAACTATCAAATAGAAAATACTCGTGTTGGTCAAATGACAAACTACGATAAACTTTCTCTTGATGTATGGACTGATGGAAGTATTGGACCAAAAGAAGCGATTTCTTTAGGTGCTAAGATTCTGACAGAACACTTAAATATTTTCGTTGGCCTTACAGATGAAGCGCAGAATGCTGAAATCATGGTAGAAAAAGAAGAAGACCAAAAAGAAAAAGTTCTTGAGATGACGATCGAAGAATTAGATCTTTCTGTTCGTTCTTATAACTGCCTGAAGCGTGCTGGAATCAATACTGTTCAAGAGCTTGCTAACAAGACAGAAGAAGATATGATGAAAGTACGTAACCTAGGACGTAAATCACTTGAAGAGGTTAAAGTTAAACTTGAAGACCTTGGACTTGGCTTACGTAAAGACGACTGATAACATCTTCTTTCATATATAGATTCAACAAAGGAGGGAACCCTTAATGGCTTACAGAAAGTTAGGACGTACTAGTGCTCAACGTAAAGCAATGCTACGTGATTTAGCTACAGACCTAATCATTAACGAGCGCATCGAAACAACTGAAACTCGTGCGAAAGAGCTTCGTTCAGTTGTGGAGAAAATGATCACATTAGGTAAACGTGGTGACATTCACGCGCGTCGTCAAGCTGGTGCATTCATTCGTAAAGAAGTTGCAAACGCTGAAAACAACCAAGATGCTTTACAAAAGTTATTCTCTGACATCGCTCCTCGTTACACAGAGCGTCAAGGCGGATATACTCGCATTATGAAGGTTGGTCCTCGCCGTGGTGACGGTGCTCCAATGGCAATCATCGAATTAGTTTAATAATTCGTGACTACTAACATTAAGGGCGGGACAGTTAATCCTTAACTGCTTCTTTGCCCTTTTTGTATAAGTGCATGTGATGAAAAGCAGAGCGTTACGATGAGCAGCTCCGGCTGACTCGTCTAGCTCGTGCACCCCTTCCAACTTCTATATTCATAGAAGCTGTTCAATGGTTGAACAAGAAAAGACTTTCTTTTCTTTGGTCGGGGTGCAGGCTTTTTTTTGTATGCAGAGATATTTATAGCAGAGCTGAGTATGGAAGAGCGTAGAGGAGGTTACAGAAATTGAAGGAAATCATTAAAGTAGACGATGTGCATTTCAGATACCCTGATCAGAATACCTACGCCCTTGAAGGCATTAGTCTGTCGGTCAATCAAGGTGAATGGCTTGCGATTGTCGGACATAACGGTTCTGGTAAGTCGACTCTTGCCAAGATGTTGAATGGGCTTCATTTCCCTGAGAAGGGGAGCGTAACAGTGGATGGAATCGTGCTTTCGGAAGGATCTATATGGGACATCCGTTCAAAGCTGGGTATGGTTTTTCAGAATCCCGATAATCAGTTTGTTGGTGCTACAGTAGAAGATGATGTGGCTTTTGGGCTAGAAAACCATGGGGTACCGTATGAAACAATGGTACAGAGAGTCAATGATGCTTTAAAAAGTGTCCATATGGAAGATTTTCTTGATCAAGAGCCGCACCATTTGTCAGGTGGACAAAAGCAGCGTGTAGCGATCGCCGGGGTCGTGGCCCTTCAGCCATCGATCATCATCTTAGATGAAGCGACATCCATGCTTGATCCAAAAGGAAGGAAAGAAGTTCTTGAAACAGTGCGTAAGCTGAAAGAGGAAGAAAATTTAACGGTAATCTCCATCACCCATGATCTGGAAGAAGCGAGTAAAGCAGACCGAATGATTGTATTAAATCAAGGGAGTGTCTTTCAGGAAGGAGTCCCGGAAGATATATTTCTATTAGAGGACAAGTTAATCGGGCTGGGACTGGACTCCCCTTTTACGATTAAGCTTGCCGGAGCCCTTAAAGGAGCAGGGATTCCCCTGTCGAAAACCTATTTTACAGAAGAAGAGTTGGTGAATGAGTTATGCAAATCACATTTCAACAGGTAGAATACCGGTATTCATTCAACACTCCATTCGAAAAGCTTGCCCTACAAGATATCAATCTTTCCATCCCTGCAGGTCAGTTTCTCGCGGTGATCGGTCACACAGGTTCGGGAAAGTCAACACTCCTCCAGCATTTAAACGGACTGTTAAAGCCTACGGAGGGTCTTGTCCAGGTGGGAGAATACCAAGTAAAAGCGAAGCAAAAGGCAAAAAGTTTAAAGCCGGTGAGACAGAAGGTAGGCATCGTCTTTCAATTTCCCGAGCACCAGCTGTTTGAAGAAACCGTGCTCAAGGACATCTGTTACGGACCAATGAATTTTGGCGTACCTGAGGAAGAAGCAATACGAAGAGCGAAGGAACTGATCGTAAAGGTTGGGCTTTCAGAAGAAGTATTGCAAAAATCACCCTTTGATTTATCAGGCGGACAAATGAGACGGGTAGCCATTGCGGGTGTACTTGCTATGAATCCGGAGGTCATTGTTTTAGACGAACCTACGGCAGGGCTCGACCCAAGAGGTCAACGTGAGATCATGGATATGTTCTACACCCTTCATAAAGAAAAGGGACTGACGACCATTCTCGTGACCCATAGCATGGAAGACGCAGCTCATTACGCAGAAGAGATTGTGATTATGCAGAAGGGCCGCCTGAAGAAACAGGGAAGTCCTGAAGAGATTTTTTCTCAGGCAGATGAACTGTTTGAGATGGGATTGGACGTTCCCGACGTCGTCCGTTTTCAATATCAATTTGAACAGAAATCCGGGAAGAAGCTCCCGAAAACCTGCTTAACGATAGAGGAATTAGCTTCAGCCATCCGTTCAATACGAGACGGAGGTGAAGCACTATGATGGAGAAAATGATCTTTGGCCGTTATGTACCCGCTAAGTCCATTCTTCACCAGATGGATCCAAGGGCAAAGCTCTTATTTATCTTTGGGTTTATATGTGTCGTCTTTTTGGCGAATAATTTTGTTACGTATGCACTTCTCGGTCTTTTTACATTTAGCGCACTCATTCTTTCTAATCTTTCCTTGCGTTTTATTATTGGTGGATTGAAGCCTGTATTTTGGTTAATTTTATTTACATTCTTCTTGCATGTGTTTTTTACCAAGGAAGACCCTGTCATTCTGGATCTGGGGATATTGTCTGTTCATGAAGAGGGGTTAAGGCAGGGGATTTTTATTTCTTTACGATTCTTATACCTGATTCTCGTCACGTCTTTATTGACCCTGACGACTTCCCCTATCACGATTACAGACGGTCTTGAGACGCTTCTGAATCCATTAAAAAAAATAAAGTTTCCCGTCCATGAACTGGCTCTTATGATGTCGATTTCCTTACGGTTCATTCCTACTTTAATGGAGGAAACGGATAAAATCATGAAAGCCCAAATTGCGAGGGGGGCCGAGTTTTCTTCCGGTCCCGTGAAAGATCGGATCAAAGCCATCATTCCTTTACTGATCCCTCTCTTTGTGAGCGCCTTTAAACGTGCTGAGGATTTGGCGACAGCCATGGAAGCGAGAGGGTATCAAGGCGGAGAAGGCAGAACGAAATACCGGCTGTTATCCTGGCACAAGAAGGATACGGGAGCTTTAATTGTACTGGCCCTTCTCACAGTCGTATTAATTATTTTTAGAGGATAACGGGAGTGTCGAGTATGCAGAGAGTGAAGTGTACCATCGCGTACGATGGGACTTATTTTCATGGTTATCAGGTACAACCTAATCAGCGAACCGTCCAGGGACTCATCGAAGAGATTCTATCCACTATTCATAAAGGGGGAAGGATCCGGATCAGTGGGTCTGGGCGGACGGACGCCGGTGTCCATGCGAATGGGCAGGTTTTTCATTTTGATACACCTTTGTTCATCCCTGAAGAGAAATGGCCAGTGGTGCTGAACACCCGCTTACCGGATGAAGTAACCGTTAAAGAGGCCTCCTTTGTTCCAACGGACTTCCACTCAAGATTTTCCGTGAAACAGAAGGAATATCGCTACCGTGTTTATACGGGTCAATCGAGAAGCCCATTCAATCGTCACTTCGCCCTTCATTTTCCGTATGATCTTTCAGTGACGGTTATGGAACGTGCTTCACGTCATCTGATCGGGGAGCATGACTTCACGAGTTTTTGTTCAGCGAAAACCGAAGTAGAAGATAAAGTAAGAACCATTCACCGTATAGAAATTCAGGAGCATGAGGAAGAAATCATTTTTTCTTTTGTGGGCAATGGATTTCTGTATAATATGGTGAGGATATTGGTTGGTACCTTGTTAGAGGTAGGTTCTGGGAATATACCGGTAGAGGATATACCTGGAATACTGGAAGCGCGGGATCGTAACCGTGCAGGAAAGACAGCGCCGCCCCATGGATTGTACCTGTGGAAAGTGGAATATGATCCTGTTATGAAATAGGTTTATATAGATTTCATTAAAAAAATACTAAAACAACTAATCCTGGTGTAACATTCTCTTGACAATAGACTGGGAACAAGATAATATAGCATATGGTATGTTATTAACCCCACGATAAGCCCCGGAAACTTATTGTGATTAGAAAATAAATACTACGGATTCATTAAATAGGAGGTTAAATCATGCGTACAACGTATATGGCAAAAGCCAACGAAATCGATCGTAAATGGTTCGTTGTAGATGCTGAAGGCAAAACTCTAGGACGTTTAGCTAGTGAAGTTGCTTCTATTCTACGCGGAAAACACAAACCAACATTCACACCACATGTTGACACTGGTGATCATGTTATCATTCTTAATGCTTCAAAAATTGAACTGACTGGTAAAAAGTTAACGGACAAGATTTACTACCGTCACACTAATCACCCAGGTGGTTTAAAACAACGTACAGCATTAGAAATGCGTACAAATTACTCAGAGAAAATGTTAGAACTTACTATTAAAGGTATGCTTCCAAAAGGTTCTCTAGGTCGTCAAATGTTCAAGAAATTACATGTATATGCTGGAGCAGAGCATCCACATCAAGCACAACAACCTGAAGTTTACGAACTTCGTGGATAATTAATAAGAGGAGGTTATTATCTTGGCTCAAGTTCAATATTACGGAACTGGTCGTCGTAAGAGCTCAGTAGCTCGTGTACGCTTAGTACCAGGTAACGGAAACATTGTTATCAATGATCGTGAAGTAGAAGTTTATATCCCATTCGCAGCACTAAGAGAAGTAATTAAGCAACCACTAGTTGCAACTGAAACTCTTGGTAACTATGACGTTTTAGTAAACGTTAATGGTGGAGGCTATGCTGGTCAAGCTGGTGCGATCCGTCACGGAATCGCTCGTGCTTTACTACAAGCAGACCCTGAGTACCGCGGAACTCTAAAACGCGCTGGATTATTAACTCGTGACTCTCGTATGAAAGAGCGTAAAAAATACGGTCTTAAAGGTGCACGTCGCGCGCCACAATTCTCTAAGCGTTAATTATTATTTCAAACAAAAGCTCAACCGATTCTGTCGGCTGGGCTTTTTTTGCTTTCGAGGGACGGACCTCCAATTTCTCTTCAATTCGCTACCTGAATCCTGGAGGTCCGTCCCTCAAAAAATTGGTAACAGTTACTCGAATGAAGTGGTGTGTTAAGTAGGAAAATACGTTCAAAGGGGTGGATGATTTTTGAACGTTATTACAACTTTCAATACAAAGAGAAGAGAAAAACAAATTAAGACGGAAAGAACATTGCTGAAAGAGATTTCGATTAAAATGCTTCAGGAGAGTGTCAGAAAGCATTTTGGATATATAAAGGTTCAAGGCGGCGTATTTATGCAGCAGGGCTTTGATGAGGCATGCTTTGATGTGGCCATTGAAGCTTATCTACTCGGTGGAAAGCTCAGCAAGTTTGGTTATACGGGTGAACCCGCCGAGCTCGTTAAAAACCGGTGCGAAGAAGAATTAAAACACTTTATCGATACGCTTTATAATTTCTGGTTGTATTGGTCTGAGATGGGCGTTTCTAATCAAGTGGATGAATCCTTTTATTTCTGTTGTGAACACTTTGTGGAAACATGGTGGTCAGAAGGGTATGAAAAAGGAATCAAGCGTCACAAACTGCGCTTGAATTAATCATATCAGTTCTAAAAATCATTCTTGTCCCATATTTTTAGTAAAGACAACGGAGCTGTAAAGAGTTTTTCTCCGGGTTAATACTGGAAATAGGAGGACTGGAATGGTTCAGAAACTAAAGGTTATCGGGATAATTTCTGCACTGGCCATTTTATTATTCATTATTCAATATAAGATTTTAGACAAGGATACTTGGGATTCCTGGAACCTTCCTTTATCAGGTAAAATCATCTATATAGATCCCGGTCATGGCGGTCCGGATGGTGGAGCCGGTGATAAAGATGCCTTGGAAAAGGATATCGCATTAAATGTGTCTTTGATGATAAGGGATTACCTCCAGGAACAAGGTGCTCTCGTGGTCTTGACACGGGAAAAAGACGAGGATCTGGCTGATGAAGATACAAAGGGATACAGCCGCAGGAAAGTGGAGGATTTAAAGAAAAGACTTAGCTTGATCAATGAATCTGAAGCAGACTTATTTTTAAGTATCCATCTGAACTCCATTCCATCTGCTAAGTGGAGCGGTGCCCAAACATTCTATAATCCAAAGTATAAAGAAAATAAGGACCTTGCCAAAGCCATTCAAGGAGAGTTGACACGTAATTTAGAAAACACGACACGTGAAGCGAAAGGTCTTCAAAGTGTGTATATCCTAAAACATGCGAAAAAGTCAGGAGCCTTAGTGGAAATCGGATTTCTATCGAATCCAGGTGAGCGGGCCAATTTACTTAAAGAGGATTATCAGCAAAAGATAGCTGCCTCTGTGTATCAGGGAGTTCTCAACTACTTAACAATACCAAAAGATAAAGAAGAAGCTGACGAGGAATAATCTCTCAGCTTTTTTTAGTGAATGCTTTTATTATTCAACAAAAGCATTCAAAACCTTTTGATCATTCATTCAACTAAGAATATGTTATACTGAAAGAAGGTCGATTGAAAACGAATACATAGTAAAGGGTGGTTATTCATGTTAACTGAACAACAGACACGAGAACTTTTATTTGGATTAAAAGATCCTTTTTTAAATAAAACGTTAGAAGAAACAAACGGTATCGTAGAAATTTCAATTAAGGAAGAAAAGAAGCATGTAAGCGTGAAGATCGCCATTGCCAAGACAGGTACTGGTGAACAAATGCAATTCCAGCAAAAGATCGTACAAGTCCTAAAAGATAATGGAGCCGAATCTGTAGGGATCCGTTTCACGGAGCTTCCACAGGAAGAGCTTGAAAAGCACAGGGGTTCCGGTGGAGAAGGGACTGATTTATTATCACCTGCAAGCAAAACGACTTTTATCGCGATTGCGAGTGGAAAAGGCGGAGTTGGAAAGTCCACAGTTTCTGTTAACTTGGCTGTGTCCTTGGCCCGTCAAGGCAAAAAGGTAGGACTTGTTGATGCAGATATTTATGGATTTAGTGTTCCGGATATGATGGGAATAGTAAAGCGACCAGTCGTTCGAGGGGAAAGAATTATTCCAGTAGAACGTTTTGGCGTAAAAGTCATCTCTATGGGCTTCTTTGTAGAAGACAATGCTCCCGTCATTTGGAGAGGTCCTATGCTCGGGAAAATGCTTAACAATTTCTTCTCAGAAGTAGAATGGGGAGATCTGGACTATTTACTGCTGGACCTGCCGCCAGGGACAGGTGACGTTGCCCTTGATCTGCATACAATGCTTCCACATTGTAAGGAGATCATCGTAACGACGCCACATCCAACAGCAGCATTCGTAGCGGCTCGTGCAGGCGCCATGGCCCTGCAAACCGACCATGACATTCTTGGTGTGGTTGAGAACATGTCCTATTTCGAAAGTAAATTAACAGGCGAAAAGGAATTTGTGTTCGGTCAAGGTGGGGGAGAGAAGCTAACGGAAGAACTACGGACCGATTTATTGGGCAAACTTCCACTTCAACAGCCTGATTGGAACGAAGAGGACTTTGCTCCTTCCATCTACGCGGAAGACCACCGTTTAGGGCAAATCTATGGTGAAATCGCTCATAAAGTGATTGAAAAACTATCCTAATTAACTAATAAAAGGACAAATGCGTTTGAATCTCCACGCATTTGTCCTTTTTAAAAAATTATTGGCTTCCTCCGCCACCACTGCCGGAACCTCCAGAATCACCAGATCCGCCTTCTTCACCGCCGGAAGAAGACTCACCGCCACTCTTACCGCCTTCTTTCATTTCACCGGCAGCCTTCAGTAAAACATCCTGCATTTTAGCCTTAAACAGTGGGCTTTCAAATGTTTCAGTAATGACTTTTTGCAAATGTTCCCTATATTCTTGGCTTTTTAATGCTTCAGTCAGTTCCTTCTTGAATTCAGGGTCCTTTAACAGATCCATCATCATTTTTTGATACTCAGGATCCTTCATGAGGTCTTTGAGCAATTTTTCATTTCCATCCTTCATGCTTTTAGCCATCGCTTCGGCAAACTTAGGGTCTTCGAAGGATTTCTTCCAGAATTCAGTCCCTTTTTCGGACGTTAATGTCTTGGAGATCGTATCCGTCACAACCCCTTGGTCCATAATAAGCTCTGATTTCATTTTTTCATCAGACATGACTTCTTGAATGGCTTTTTTACCATCGTCGGTCTTTAATATATCTACAACCATTTTCTTGGTTTCTTCATAATCCATTTTGCCACTGCCTGTATCTCCACCACCGCCACAAGCGGATAGAAGAAGAATCGTCAGTAGAAAAAGAAAGGAATATCTTTTCATGGGTAGGCTCCTTCCATACAAATTCCCTTACCCTTAATATGAGAAATATCGAAAAAAATATGCACAGAGAAAACTGGAACCTGGATTTTTTAAACACGCGTTGGTACAATTAAAAGAGTGTATATTTTTTAATTTGGAGGAAAATAGAAGTGACCATCCGCAATTGGATTCGTTTTTTTATTCATACGTTAGTGATCGGAGGAGCTGTAACTGCCACCGCCGCACTTCTCATTAGATGGGATCAGTTCGGACCATACATTCAAGACGGAAACGTGATTGGCATATTATCAAGTCTACTTTGGTTTATTTTTGTAGGTTTCACATTTAGTGTAATCAGTCAGATGGGTTATTTCGCTTATTTAACCATCCATCAATTTGGGATGGGAATGTTTAAGAGCTTATGGAATCCTGTTCAAGTGGTTCTGATTGCCCTTGTCCTTTTTGATTTAATCTACTTCCGATTCAGGGCTTTTGCTGAGGAAGGCGAGTCGTATACGCCCTATGTTTTTCTGGGTGTAGGCATCCTGGTCGTTGGTTTAATCGTAGCTTATATGAAGAATCGTCAATCAGAATCCAAGACAAACACATTTGTGTCTGCCTTATTCTTTATGATTGTTGTAACGACACTGGAGTGGCTGCCGGTCCTATTGGTGAATTCCGTTAAATGGCTTTACCTTATGCTGCTGGCTTTATTGGCATGTAATGCATTCCAGCTTCTGCGTCTTCCTAAATATATTGAGAAGTCCCAATTGGAAAGGCAACGTAAGCAGCCAACTAAAAGTTAAACAAAAAGCCCGATGATGAAATCTCTTCATCATCGGGCTTTTGTTATTGAATGAGGGAAGACTTGGCTTCCCCGTTTGAAATCATGTCTGAAACTGTGATGAAGTTTCCTTTTCCTTTTAGTTCCTTCACGATGGTCGGTAAAGCGGACTTTGTTTGTTTAGCTGAATCCGATGCGTGAAGGAGGATGATGTCCCCTTTTTTGGCTTTCTTCACATTCTTTACAATCTCTTCCACGCCAGGATTCGTCCAATCTTTAGAGTCTACACTCCAGTGAACCACTGTAAGCCCAAGGGAGTCGGCTACCTTTAATGTTTCTTTATCAAAGTGACCCGTTGGCACGCGTAATAACTTCACATCTTTTACATTCAGCTTTTTAAAAACGGTATCGGCTTTTAAAATGTCCTGCTTGATCTTATTTGGTTCCATATCCGTATAATCGGAATAGGCATAGCCGAGATTTCCGATTTCATATCCTTGCTTCACAATTTGCTCCACTAAATCAGGGTGTCTCTCCGCCCAGGCTCCGGAAAGAAAGAAGGTAGCGGACCCGACATTCATCTTCTTTAATTCTTCAAGGATGGGACCTGCTTTCTCATCTCCCCAGCCAATATTGAATGTAATCGCGACTCCTTTTTCCCCTTTGTAGATCGCTTTCGGTCCATCCTTCGTACTAAAAACAGAAAGAGTCGAAAGGTTACTGCTATATACAAACAAGGCAGTAAAAAATGAAATCACGATAATCAGACTGAGTTGCTTTAACTTCTTAGCATTAATTGTGTGAAACGTATTCAATCGTTCATCCCTCCGTTCAACCGTCTATCTCTACTAAAGATATGCATGTCCCCGGAAAAAATATCTATCTTATAAAAAAATGATTATAAATTTCTTTTAATGGAAAAAACTACAAATACAAACATTAAGGGGTGACATACTTGCTGGGGTTAATGATTAATGACAGAGAGAAACAAGAAATAGAATATTTGTTAAAAAGAGAAATGGATGAAATACTGTTCGATCTAAAAGATTCTCGAATTGATCATATCGTTAAGAGAGCAATGGATGAACGGTACAAAATCTTATTCTCACTCTTTAAAAGGTTTGCCAGTCAAAAGGAATGTTTAAAATATATGAAGACGGCAGCGAAGAAAGAAACATATTAATGAAAATCAGCTTCCGCTTATATCCGAGTGGGAGCTTTACTATTTACTAATGAATTCAGGTAATGTATGCCTGAAAGGTGGAGGGGTGTAAAATAGTTAATGTGGTTGAAATGTTTTTTTAAAAAAGTTCATAAAATGTATTGACCGCCCCGAAAAATCTTGGTATATTAATAAGCGTCGCTGAAACGCAATGAATTATTTAGAAGAAACACCAATAAATAATTTTAAAAAAACAGTTGACATCACACGGTTGTGTGTGATAAATTAATAAAGTCGCTCCAAACAAGAGCGGTGTGCATTGAACCTTGAAAACTGAACAAAACAAGACAATACGTCAACGTTAATTCTAGATTTATTTTTAAAGAGCTATTCAAACTTTTATCGGAGAGTTTGATCCTGGCTCAGGACGAACGCTGGCGGCGTGCCTAATACATGCAAGTCGAGCGGACTGATGGGAGCTTGCTCCCATCAGTCAGCGGCGGACGGGTGAGTAACACGTGGGTAACCTGCCTGTAAGACTGGGATAACTCCGGGAAACCGGGGCTAATACCGGATAACTCATTTCCTCGCATGAGGAAATGTTGAAAGATGGCTTCTTGCTATCACTTACAGATGGACCCGCGGCGCATTAGCTAGTTGGTGAGGTAACGGCTCACCAAGGCGACGATGCGTAGCCGACCTGAGAGGGTGATCGGCCACACTGGGACTGAGACACGGCCCAGACTCCTACGGGAGGCAGCAGTAGGGAATCTTCCGCAATGGACGAAAGTCTGACGGAGCAACGCCGCGTGAGTGATGAAGGTTTTCGGATCGTAAAACTCTGTTGTTAGGGAAGAACAAGTACCGTTCGAATAGGGCGGTACCTTGACGGTACCTAACCAGAAAGCCACGGCTAACTACGTGCCAGCAGCCGCGGTAATACGTAGGTGGCAAGCGTTGTCCGGAATTATTGGGCGTAAAGCGCGCGCAGGTGGTTTCTTAAGTCTGATGTGAAAGCCCACGGCTCAACCGTGGAGGGTCATTGGAAACTGGGGAACTTGAGTGCAGAAGAGGAAAGTGGAATTCCAAGTGTAGCGGTGAAATGCGTAGATATTTGGAGGAACACCAGTGGCGAAGGCGACTTTCTGGTCTGTAACTGACACTGAGGCGCGAAAGCGTGGGGAGCAAACAGGATTAGATACCCTGGTAGTCCACGCCGTAAACGATGAGTGCTAAGTGTTAGAGGGTTTCCGCCCTTTAGTGCTGCAGCTAACGCATTAAGCACTCCGCCTGGGGAGTACGGTCGCAAGACTGAAACTCAAAGGAATTGACGGGGGCCCGCACAAGCGGTGGAGCATGTGGTTTAATTCGAAGCAACGCGAAGAACCTTACCAGGTCTTGACATCCTCTGACAACCCTAGAGATAGGGCTTTCCCCTTCGGGGGACAGAGTGACAGGTGGTGCATGGTTGTCGTCAGCTCGTGTCGTGAGATGTTGGGTTAAGTCCCGCAACGAGCGCAACCCTTGATCTTAGTTGCCAGCATTCAGTTGGGCACTCTAAGATGACTGCCGGTGACAAACCGGAGGAAGGTGGGGATGACGTCAAATCATCATGCCCCTTATGACCTGGGCTACACACGTGCTACAATGGACGGTACAAAGGGCAGCAAGACCGCGAGGTTTAGCCAATCCCATAAAACCGTTCTCAGTTCGGATTGTAGGCTGCAACTCGCCTACATGAAGCTGGAATCGCTAGTAATCGCGGATCAGCATGCCGCGGTGAATACGTTCCCGGGCCTTGTACACACCGCCCGTCACACCACGAGAGTTTGTAACACCCGAAGTCGGTGAGGTAACCTTTTGGAGCCAGCCGCCTAAGGTGGGACAGATGATTGGGGTGAAGTCGTAACAAGGTAGCCGTATCGGAAGGTGCGGCTGGATCACCTCCTTTCTAAGGAAGATTTACTAATACGTTTGACACGTCGAAGTTTTGTTCAGTTTTGATGGTTTAATTACTATCAAAACTTTTTGTCTCTTACGAGACGAAAATGGATTTGTTCTTTGAAAACTAGATAAAGATAAATTGATAGTCAAGAAATTACCGAGTATCGCCATTTTAGGTTTTAAACCTGATGTAACAACCAATTCGGTTAAGTTATGAAGGGCGCACGGTGGATGCCTTGGCACTAGGAGCCGACGAAGGACGGGACTAACACCGATATGCTTTGGGGAGCTGTAAGTGAGCTTTGATCCAGAGATTTCCGAATGGGGGAACCCATTGTTCGTAATGGAACAATATCCTTACTTGAATACATAGAGTATGGAAGGCAGACCCAGGGAACTGAAACATCTAAGTACCTGGAGGAAGAGAAAGCAATTGCGATTCCCTGAGTAGCGGCGAGCGAAACGGGATGTAGCCCAAACCAAGAGGCTTGCCTCTTGGGGTTGTAGGACACTCTATACGGAGTTACAAAGGAATGAAGTAGACGAAGAAGTCTGGAAAGGCTCGTCAAAGAAGGTAACAACCCTGTAGTTGAAACTTCATTCCCTCTTGAGTGGATCCTGAGTACGGCGGGACACGTGAAATCCCGTCGGAAGCTGGGAGGACCATCTCCCAAGGCTAAATACTCCCTAGTGACCGATAGTGAACCAGTACCGTGAGGGAAAGGTGAAAAGCACCCCGGAAGGGGAGTGAAATAGAACCTGAAACCGTGTGCCTACAAGTAGTCAGAGCCCGTTAACGGGTGATGGCGTGCCTTTTGTAGAATGAACCGGCGAGTTACGATCCCATGCAAGGTTAAGTCGATGAGACGGAGCCGCAGCGAAAGCGAGTCTGAATAGGGCGAATGAGTATGTGGTCGTAGACCCGAAACCAGGTGATCTACCCATGTCCAGGATGAAGTTCAGGTAACACTGAATGGAGGTCCGAACCCACGCACGTTGAAAAGTGCGGGGATGAGGTGTGGGTAGCGGAGAAATTCCAATCGAACTTGGAGATAGCTGGTTCTCTCCGAAATAGCTTTAGGGCTAGCCTCATGTGTAAGAGTCTTGGAGGTAGAGCACTGTTTGGACTAGGGGCCCTCATCGGGTTACCGAATTCAGACAAACTCCGAATGCCAAAGACTTATCCATGGGAGTCAGACTGCGAGTGATAAGATCCGTAGTCGAAAGGGAAACAGCCCAGACCACCAGCTAAGGTCCCAAAGTATACGTTAAGTGGAAAAGGATGTGGAGTTGCTTAGACAACCAGGATGTTGGCTTAGAAGCAGCCACCATTTAAAGAGTGCGTAATAGCTCACTGGTCGAGTGACTCTGCGCCGAAAATGTACCGGGGCTAAACGTATCACCGAAGCTGTGGATTGATACCTCTAGGTGTCAGTGGTAGGAGAGCGTTCTAAGGACTGCGAAGCTAGACCGTAAGGACTGGTGGAGTGCTTAGAAGTGAGAATGCCGGTATGAGTAGCGAAAGATGGGTGAGAATCCCATCCACCGAATGCCTAAGGTTTCCTGAGGAAGGCTCGTCCGCTCAGGGTTAGTCGGGACCTAAGTCGAGGCCGATAGGCGTAGACGATGGACAACAGGTTGATATTCCTGTACCACCTCTTTTCCGTTTGAGCAATGGGGGGACGCAGGAGGATAGGGTAAGCGCACTGCTGGATATGTGCGTCTAAGCAGTTAGGCTGATGATGAGGCAAATCCCATCATCGTGAAGGCTGAGCTGTGATAGCGAGCGAATTATAGTAGCGAAGTTCCTGATTCCACACTGCCAAGAAAAGCCTCTAGCGAGGAAAAAGGTGCCCGTACCGCAAACCGACACAGGTAGGCGAGGAGAGAATCCTAAGGTGAGCGAGAGAACTCTCGTTAAGGAACTCGGCAAAATGACCCCGTAACTTCGGGAGAAGGGGTGCTCTGGTAGGGTGCAAGCCCGAGAGAGCCGCAGTGAATAGGCCCAGGCGACTGTTTAGCAAAAACACAGGTCTCTGCGAAGCCGTAAGGCGAAGTATAGGGGCTGACGCCTGCCCGGTGCTGGAAGGTTAAGAGGAGTGCTTAGCGCAAGCGAAGGTGCGAATCGAAGCCCCAGTAAACGGCGGCCGTAACTATAACGGTCCTAAGGTAGCGAAATTCCTTGTCGGGTAAGTTCCGACCCGCACGAAAGGCGTAACGATCTGGGCACTGTCTCAACGAGAGACTCGGTGAAATTATAGTACCTGTGAAGATGCAGGTTACCCGCGACAGGACGGAAAGACCCCGTGGAGCTTTACTGTAGCCTGATATTGAATTTTGGTACAGCTTGTACAGGATAGGTAGGAGCCTTGGAAGCCGGAGCGCCAGCTTCGGTGGAGGCATCGGTGGGATACTACCCTGGCTGTATTGAAATTCTAACCCGCGCCCCTTATCGGGGTGGGAGACAGTGTCAGGTGGGCAGTTTGACTGGGGCGGTCGCCTCCTAAAGAGTAACGGAGGCGCCCAAAGGTTCCCTCAGAATGGTTGGAAATCATTCGCAGAGTGTAAAGGCACAAGGGAGCTTGACTGCGAGACCTACAAGTCGAGCAGGGACGAAAGTCGGGCTTAGTGATCCGGTGGTTCCGCATGGAAGGGCCATCGCTCAACGGATAAAAGCTACCCCGGGGATAACAGGCTTATCTCCCCCAAGAGTCCACATCGACGGGGAGGTTTGGCACCTCGATGTCGGCTCATCGCATCCTGGGGCTGTAGTCGGTCCCAAGGGTTGGGCTGTTCGCCCATTAAAGCGGTACGCGAGCTGGGTTCAGAACGTCGTGAGACAGTTCGGTCCCTATCCGTCGTGGGCGCAGGAAATTTGAGAGGAGCTGTCCTTAGTACGAGAGGACCGGGATGGACGCACCGCTGGTGTACCAGTTGTCTTGCCAAAGGCATCGCTGGGTAGCTATGTGCGGAAGGGATAAGTGCTGAAAGCATCTAAGCATGAAGCCCCCCTCGAGATGAGATTTCCCATCACGTAAGTGAGTAAGATCCCTAGAAGATGACTAGGTAGATAGGTCAGAGATGGAAGCATGGCGACATGTGGAGTTGACTGATACTAATCGATCGAGGACTTAACCACAAAGAGTCATTTTTAAATGAACAACATTGGCTGATATTCGGCTTTCTTGACATCAATTCTTTATCTAGTTTTCAGGGAATAAATTTTAATTTACCCCTTGAAAAACACTGAAAATATTATATAATAGTATTTGTCATTGTAAGCAATTCGTCTGGTGATAATGGCGAAGAGGTCACACCCGTTCCCATGCCGAACACGGAAGTTAAGCTCTTCAGCGCCGATGGTAGTTGGGGGATCTCCCCCTGTGAGAGTAGGACATCGCCAGGCTATATTATTCCGCAGTAGCTCAGTGGTAGAGCTATCGGCTGTTAACCGATCGGTCGCAAGTTCGAATCTTGCCTGCGGAGCCATTGCTTCCATAGCTCAGCAGGTAGAGTGCTTCCATGGTAAGGAAGAGGTCACCGGTTCGAGCCCGGTTGGAAGCTTTTATATTTTTATTTGAATGGCCCATTGGTCAAGCGGTTAAGACACCGCCCTTTCACGGCGGTAACACGGGTTCGAATCCCGTATGGGTCACCAATTTTTTTAACTTACCATTACATATTGGAGGATTAGCTCAGCTGGGAGAGCATCTGCCTTACAAGCAGAGGGTCGGCGGTTCGATCCCGTCATCCTCCACCAAAGATTTTTGCGCTAGCAAAATATCTTTCCTTTAATTGCTACCATGAATTAAATATGCCGGTGTAGCTCAACTGGTAGAGCAACTGACTTGTAATCAGTAGGTTGGGGGTTCAAGTCCTCTTGCCGGCACCATGTTTTTTTAGCTGGAGGGGTAGCGAAGTGGCTAAACGCGGCGGACTGTAAATCCGCTCCTTCGGGTTCGGCAGTTCGAATCTGCCCCCCTCCACCATTTTGTATATTTAAGTGTAAAATGGACATCCTATAAATGTCCCTTTTTTATGCCATTAGAGTAATTATTGGGCTATAGCCAAGCGGTAAGGCATCGCACTTTGACTGCGACATGCGTTGGTTCGAATCCAGCTAGCCCAGCCATTACGAGCCATTAGCTCAGTTGGTAGAGCATCTGACTTTTAATCAGAGGGTCGAAGGTTCGAGTCCTTCATGGCTCATCACACATTTTCTCACATCGCATGGTGTGAGAATTTCTCTATAATCTTAATCGCATGATGGGGCCTTAGCTCAGCTGGGAGAGCGCCTGCTTTGCACGCAGGAGGTCAGCGGTTCGATCCCGCTAGGCTCCACCAAGATTTTTGTAAAAAGCAAAATATCTTTCCGTTTACGAAACGTGAGCGAAGTGAACTAACCATACATACGACATGATTAAACCTTGAATCTTTTAGGAGATTTGAGGTTTTTTTGTATGTGAAGATAGAATGGGTATTAAATGCTACTATTTAGGCGTCAGTTTAAAGGATTGCGTAATTTATTATCGACTTTCCCGTATATATTATCGACTTTTAAAAAACTTCACTATATTTATTATCAACTCTAAATCCTTTGCCACAACTAGAAGATCTGAATTTTACTTTTTCAGAATTTCTTAAGAAAATCAATGCTCAACCTCTAATTTCTCCCAACTGTTCCAAGGATATTTTCAAGTTTCCTACACTTATTTTCAAATTTCAGATTTTATTTTAAATTCTGGGCCATTTATTTTCAAATTCCAATTTTTATTTTCAAATCGCACTTTACCCCGGACCACGAATCAATATCAATTTCCCCCCTGGCATCCTCGTCCAAAAAACGTCTACATAATCTTACACCATTCCACCTTAAATACCTCTACACGCGCATATATATACACAATCCTGTCCAGTTGAACCATGGCTTATAGTATGGATAAAATAGAGGAGTAAATAAATTTCGAATTGGGGGAATTTTTCATGAAGAAAAATATTTCTATTATTGGTGTACCGATGGATTTAGGTCAAATGCGCAGAGGCGTGGATATGGGGCCGAGTGCGATTCGTTACGCCGGAATCGTTGAGCGTCTTGAAAACCTTGGGTATGAGATTAAGGACTTAGGGGATATCGAGATTGGCCAGGCAGAGCGTGTACATAATAATCCTGATACGAACCTGCGTAACTTGAAAGCGGTTGCTGAAGCCAGTGAGACGTTGGCTGGTAAGGTGAATGATGTTATAGGGAGTGGAGATTTCCCATTGATCTTTGGTGGAGACCACAGTATTGCGATCGGAACATTGGCTGGTGTTTCTCCTCACTATGAGAATTTAGGTGTGATTTGGTATGACGCACATGGTGATTTGAATACAGGGGATACGTCTCCGTCAGGTAATATTCATGGCATGCCTCTTGCGGTGAGCTTGGGTATCGGCCATGAAGATTTGACAAGTATCGGGCAGAACTCACCAAAGATTAAGCCTGAAAACATTGTCATTATTGGAGCTCGTTCTTTAGATGAAGGAGAAAGAGAGTTAATTAAAGAAAAAGGCATTAAAGTATATACGATGCATGAAATCGATCGCCTTGGTATGACGAAGGTAATGGAAGAGTCCATTGATTACTTGAAGAGTAAGACGGATGGCGTTCATTTGTCTCTTGATTTAGATGGATTGGATCCTAGCGATGCTCCTGGGGTAGGGACTCCTGTTCTTGGGGGGATAAGCTACCGTGAGAGTCATTTAGCAATGGAGATGCTACAAGAAGCAGGAATTATTACATCTGCGGAATTTGTAGAAGTTAATCCTATTCTGGATGAAAAGAATAAAACGGCTACTGTAGCTGTAGCGTTGATGGGATCCCTGCTTGGAGAGAAATTACTATAATCCAATCTGTGCTCGCAATGCTTCCCATATTAAGGACGACAGAATATTCTAAGGTTGTCCGGGGTGACTTGTGAGAGTGAATAAAAAAAGGCTGAGAACCCTTCAAGGTTCTCAGCCTTCATCTATTTCTCTTCAATGGTGTTTGACCACTTGGTATTGATTTAATAGATCGTCAAGACGAGTACTCAAATCAACAACTTGCTCATCGGCAAAGGAAGACTTTAATGCAAGCTCGACCATTTGGCGACGGCAGTCTTCAATTTGAAATAATAACTCATTCATTCTTCCCCTCATTTCGAGATCCTCCTACATATAGAAATAATTAGTTCCTTTATACCCTTTTTCTAATAATTGTAAACATTTTTCCTGGAAAATTTGTTAGGATAGTAATATAAAAAATTTGAAACCTTTTGATAGGGTGTTACGTATATAAATATAGCCGCATAGAGCGGAGGTTGTGAAATGGAAGCATTAGTGAAAAAGCGGATAAAACAAGTGTTGAAAGGTGATCAGAACGCATTTGCAGAATTAGTCGAGCTTTATAAGGATAAAGTGTTTCAAATTTGCTACCGTATGCTTGGTAATCGTCATGAGGCAGAGGATATTGCTCAAGAGGCTTTTATCAGGGCATATGTAAATATTGAAACCTTTAATCAAAAGAGAAAGTTTTCTACTTGGCTCTTTCGGATAGCGACGAATCTATGTATCGACCGGATCCGGAAGAAGAAGCCGGATTATTTCTTAGATGCAGAGGTAGCAGGGACTGAGGGTCTGACGATGTATTCACAGGTGGCAGCGGATGTTCAGCTTCCGGAAGATGAAGTGGAGAATATGGAGCTGCAGGAAACCATTCAGAAGGAAATTTCCAAGTTACCTGAGAAATATCGATCGGTCATTGTTTTAAAATATATTGAAGAGCTTCCTCTTCAAGAAATCAGTGAGATATTGGATCTACCCCTGGGAACGGTTAAAACAAGAGTACATAGAGGGCGGGAAGCTCTCCGTAAACAATTAAGATCACTGTAGAGAGGGTGAGTGAACATGAAGCCTTGTCCTGAAGAAATCATCGGGTATATGCATGATTATTTAGATGGAGATTTAAATAGAGAGAAAGAGGAAACGTTGAAACATCATTTGCAGGAATGCAGTGAGTGTCAGCACCACTTCCATGAGTTGAAAAAAGCGATTGCGTTTGTACAGAGCACATCTCACATCAGTGCTTCTACAGACTTTACGGATAAAGTCATGTCAAGATTACCGAAAGAGAAGAAGAAGGTGGGTGTAAAGAGATGGTTCCGCCACCACCCGCTACTCACGGCTGCTGCACTATTCCTGTTCTTCATGACCGGGAGCTTCCTCACTTCCTGGAATGATGATCAGGCTTTCTCTTTTACTAAAAATGCTAAATTAGTCGTTCAGGATCATACGGTTGTCGTACCTGAAGGTGAAGTCGTAAATGGAGATCTGACGGTTCGAAACGGCGATGTGAAAATAGAAGGAAAAGTAACAGGGAATGTCACGGTCATCAATGGAAAGCAGTACTTGGCTTCTGCAGGGAGCGTGACGGGAGAAATCCATGAAATCGATGAGGCATTCGAGTGGCTTTGGTACCAGATCAAAAAAGGGGCTAAAGACACGTTAGATTGGGGAAATTCGCAACTTGAAGAAAAGTAGGATAAAATAGAGGGGATGGAATGTAAGGTCCGTCCCTAAAGGGCTGACACTTTTGTTTTTGTGTCAGTTTTTTCATGCAAAAACGTGAGTTCATGAATAGAAAAGAAAGAATCATGAAGCCGTGGGTGTCTTTCATTTGACAGTGAAAAAATGTGCTATAATGGGAACGTTACGAAAATGGAGAAGCCACACATGGCGGCTTACGCTTTCGATTAAGCTATTGGAGGATGTAATATGCCGTTTATCAATATTTTTTCGGATTACTCCGCGCTGGATTATGTCTCTGATATTGTAGATATACTCGTAGTATGGTTTGTAATCTATAAACTGATCATGCTGATAAAAGGAACGAAAGCAGTACAATTATTAAAAGGTATTTTTGTCATTATCATTGTGAGAGGTCTTAGTAGTATCTTCGGATTGGATACTCTGGGTTGGATGATGGAACAAGCCCTTACATGGGGGTTCCTGGCGATTATCATCATTTTCCAGCCTGAGCTCCGCAGGGCCCTTGAACAGCTCGGAAGGGGACGTTTATTCTCGAGGTCCGGACTTCAGGAAGAAGAAGAGCAGGAGCAGATGATTGAATCAATGACGAAGGCCGTAAGTTATATGGCAAAGCGTCGAATCGGTGCCCTCCTTACCCTTGAGCGGGAAACAGGAATGAGTGATTATATTGAAACAGGTATTCCACTGGATGCCAAGATTACGTCTCAATTGCTGATCAATATCTTTATCCCTAATACACCTCTTCATGATGGAGCTGTTATCATTCAAAAAAATCAAATTGCTGCAGCGGCGTGTTATCTTCCATTATCGGAAAGCCCTTTTATTTCGAAAGAATTGGGCACAAGACACCGGGCGGCACTTGGCGTCAGTGAAGTAACAGATAGTATTACAATTGTTGTATCAGAAGAAACGGGAGCTATCTCCATTACGAAAAATGGAGAGTTACATCGCGACCTCTCTTTGGAGCGCTTCAGGGAAATTCTTACGGTAGAGCTCATCGGCGATAAGACGAATGCTTCCTCAACGAAATGGAGCTTTAGGGGGAAGAAAGATAATGGATAAATTCATGGAAAGTCGTTGGTTCATGCGAATTGTCGGACTGATGTTAGCATTCATTCTCTATCTATCCGTTAACTTTGATGAAATACAGAAGACGGCTAGCAATAATAACGGCAACTCTCAAAATGCGATTGAAACGATCCAGGACGTCCCGCTTGAAGTTTTCTATGATCGTGAGAATTTAGAAGTAAGCGGCTTGCCTGATACGGTGAATGTAACGGTGGAAGGATCCAGGGCGATCGTACAACAGGCTAAACAAGTGAAGGATTTCAGAGTCTACGTGGACCTGAATGATATCGGAATCGGTGAGCATCAGGTTGAAATTCAGATTGATAATATTTCCGAAAAACTTGATGTCAAACTCGATCCGGACTTTGTCAATATATCGGTTCAAGAAAAGGTCACAGAAGAATTTACAGTTGAACCTCAATTCAATGAAAGTATTTTATCCAATGGGTATGAAGCAGAAGGTCTTGCTGTGGATCCAAAAACAGTGAAAGTGACGGGCTCAAAGGATGAAGTAGAACAAATTGCATATGTCATTGCAACTCTTGATTTAGATGAAGAAATCAATGAAAATGTGACAAGGGAAGCCCGGGTACAAGTACTTGACCGTGAGTATAACAAATTAGATGTCCAAATTGATCCGGAAGTGGTCGAGGTGACCGTTTCGGTTGCGAACCCGAGTAAAAGTGTACCTGTCACCATAAAACAAAATGGGAGCCTTCCTGATGGCACAACCCTGGAGTCGATTTCCGTTGAACCTGACGAGGCAACGATTTTTGGCAGACAGGAAGTATTGGATACAGTGGAAGAATTGCTGGCAGAGATTGATCTATCGAAGATTACGAAGGACTCAACCATTGCGGTACCACTTGCCTTGCAAGATGGTTTAAATAAAGTGGCCCCTGAGGAAGTAAAGGTGAATATCGATGTCAATACAACCGAAGAAAAGAGCCTTTCAGGACTTGAAATTACACCACAGGGATTAGCTGAAGAATATGAGTATACCATCATGTCTCCTGAAGAGGGTCTGGTAGACGTAGCGTTGAAAGGTGAGAATGCACAAGTGAGCAAAGTGACGAAAGATGATTTCTCACTGGCTCTTGATCTTTCAGGGCTCGAACCAGGCGAGCATGAGGTGGAAATAGTGGCAGAAGGGCCCGAGGATATTGAATGGACCCTGTCTCAGCAAACAGTAAAAGTAGAAATTAAAGAAAAGAACACATCAGCATAAGAGCTGTAAAAAGGAGAGAATGACAATGGGTAAGTATTTTGGAACGGATGGAGTAAGAGGTGTGGCGAATGCAGAGTTAACACCGGAATTAGCATTTAAGCTTGGTCGTTTTGGTGGTTATGTTCTAACAAAGGATGCTACGCGTCCCAAAATATTGATTGGAAGAGATACCCGGATTTCCGGACATATGCTGGAGGGGGCTCTTGTTGCGGGACTTCTATCAATTGGTGCAGAAGTGATGCGCTTGGGTGTTATTTCAACTCCAGGGGTTGCTTACTTAACGAAAGCTCTGGGAGCACAGGCTGGTGTCATGATTTCTGCTTCTCATAATCCGGTTGCAGATAACGGCATTAAATTCTTCGGACCGGATGGATTCAAGCTATCAGATGACCAGGAAAACGAAATTGAAGATCTATTAGATCAACCCGTTGACGGGCTACCTCGTCCGACCGGAGCTGATTTAGGACAAGTCAGTGACTATTTTGAAGGTGGACAAAAATATCTGCAGTATTTAAAACAGTCAGTAGATGAAGATTTCGATGGCTTACATATTGCGTTAGACTGTGCACATGGGGCAACTTCTGCTCTTGCTACTCATCTGTTTGCTGACTTGGATGCTGATATCTCTACGATGGGCGCATCACCAAACGGATTAAACATTAATGAAGGTGTAGGATCTACCCACCCTGAAGCACTTGCTGAAATGGTGAAGGAGAAAGGTGCAGATTTAGGACTTGCCTTTGATGGAGATGGAGATCGGATCATCGCGATCGACGAGCATGGGCAGATTGTGGACGGAGATCAGATCATGTACATCTGCGGTAAATACTTAAAGTCCCAAGGTCAATTAAAACAGTCTACAGTCGTTTCTACTGTCATGAGTAATCTCGGCTTCCATAAAGGGCTTGAAGAGCACGGTATCCAAAGCATTCAAACGGCGGTTGGCGATCGCTATGTAGTGGAAGAAATGAAGAAAAATGGCTATACTCTGGGCGGTGAGCAATCAGGCCACATCATCTTCCTGGATTACAATACAACAGGTGACGGTCTGTTAACGGGTATCCAACTCGTAAACATTATGAAAATGACCGGTAAATCATTATCTGAACTGGCGGGAGAAATGCAAAAGTTCCCTCAAAAGCTTGTGAATGTAAGAGTGACAGACAAGCATCATGTAACAGATAACGAAACCGTCAAAAAAGTGATCGAAAAAGTTGAAGAAGAAATGAACGGAAATGGTCGTATCCTTGTTCGTCCTTCTGGAACTGAGCCGTTAGTACGTGTAATGGCAGAAGCGCCTACAGAAGAACTTTGTGAGCGTTATGTAAATGAAATCGTACAAGTTGTTGACGAAGAAATGGGTTTAAATGAATAGTTGATTTTTTGTGCATAAGGGGTCAACAGATGCCCCTTATGCATATTTAATAAGAAGAGTCCTTTTAAACGGGGGCTTAAGTTTCCCCAATGATGTCCTAAGAGAGAAGCTTTGTTACCACTTGGTTTATCACTGCTCTGTTGCGGGAACATGACAATGGGGTAACAACTTCTTGTACTGATCAGATTTTTATTGACTAAGGGAAACCTGCTAGTGTATGATGATTTTGTTTTCGTTTTTCAAATTAAATGGAAATGAGTCAAGAAGGAAAGGTGGATAGTGAGTCATCATCTTTATAAAGCGCCAGGGCTAAACGATGGATACGACAAGAATCGTTTAGTTGACGAGGTGGAGGTTTATCGAGCATTCGGCGGATGCCTCCCGGTTCGCATGTGTCACCGAACCGAAAGTTTCTTCCTTAAATCGTTGAGGCAACTTAATGGACAAAGGGAAGAAAAAAGCGACCAATGTAAATACTAATGACAAACAGAGATAAGGGGGCAAGTTGTCCCCAAAAGAGTTCTTGCCCCCTTGCATGTTCAGGGAGGATATATTAATTATGTGTGGAATTGTTGGATATATTGGAAATTCAGATACAAAGGAAATTCTTTTAAAAGGTCTTGAAAAGCTTGAGTATCGCGGTTATGACTCTGCAGGTATCGCTGTTCAAAACGATGAAGGCATCCATGTGTTTAAAGAAAAAGGGCGTATTGCCGATCTTCGCGGAATCGTGGATGAGAACGTATCAAGCAACACTGGAATCGGTCATACACGCTGGGCTACCCACGGTGTACCGAGCAAGTTGAATGCTCACCCTCATCAAAGCAATTCAGGACGCTTCACGATCGTTCATAACGGAGTAATCGAAAACTACTCTCAATTAAAACGTGAATATTTAACAGACGTAACGTTCAAGAGTGATACGGATACGGAAGTCATCGTTCAGTTGATCGAGAAGATTGTTGAAGAAGGAAACACGGTAGAGGAAGCTTTCCGTCAAACGTTAATGCTTCTTAAAGGTTCCTATGCCATTGCCCTTTTAGATTCTGAAAACGATGAAACGATCTATGTAGCGAAAAACAAAAGTCCACTTCTTGTCGGTCTTGGAGAAGACTTCAACGTTGTAGCAAGTGATGCTATGGCGATGATTCAAGTAACGGATCAATACGTTGAGCTTATGGATAAAGAAATGGTCATCGTAACAAAAGAGAAGATTGAAATTCAAAACCTTATCGGTGAAGTAATGGAACGTGCTCCTTACACCGCTGAAATCGATGCGAGTGATATTGAAAAAGGAACATACCCACACTACATGCTGAAAGAAATTGACGAGCAGCCACTAGTGATGCGTAAAATCATTCAGGCGTACCAAAATGAGAGCAACGAGCTTCACATCGATGAACCAATTGTCGGCGCGATGAAAGAAGCGGACCGTGTCTACATCATTGCATGTGGAACGAGTTACCACGCTGGTCTTGTTGGAAAGCAGTTCATCGAGAAGAGTGCAGGAATCCCTGTGGAAGTTCATGTAGCGAGCGAATTCAGCTACAATATGCCTTTGCTTTCTGAGAAACCATTGTTCATCTTTATTTCTCAAAGTGGTGAAACGGCAGACAGTCGTGCCGTACTTGTTCAAGTCAAAGAGCTTGGACATAAATCATTAACGATCACAAACGTAGCGGGTTCTACACTGTCCCGTGAAGCGGATTACACATTGCTTCTTCATGCAGGTCCTGAAATCGCTGTTGCTTCCACCAAAGCGTACACGGCTCAGCTTGCTGTCCTTGCTATCCTTGCACACGTTTCCGGTCAGGCATGTGGAAACAACCAGGACTTTGACCTTGTTCAAGAGCTTGGTATCGTAGCTACTGCAATGGAAGCACTTTGCGACACGAAAGAAGAATTTGAAGATATCGCACGCGAATATCTATCAACGACTCGCAACTGTTTCTTCATCGGTCGTTCACTGGACTTCTATGTTGGTCTTGAGGGCGCATTGAAGCTGAAGGAGATCTCTTACATCCAGGCAGAAGGATTTGCGGGAGGAGAGCTTAAACACGGTACAATCGCTCTGATTGAAGAAGGTACACCGATCGTTGCACTTGCAACTCAAGAAGAAGTAAACTTAGGCATCAGAGGAAATGTGAAAGAGGTAGTCGCTCGTGGAGCAAACCCTTGTATCATTTCTATGAAAGGCTTAGAAGACGAAGAAGATCGCTTCGTCATCCCGGAGGTTAACCCATTGTTAACACCTCTTATCTCTGTCATCCCATTACAACTGATTTCTTACTATGCTGCCCTGCACCGCGATTGTGATGTAGATAAGCCTCGTAACCTGGCAAAGTCAGTTACGGTTGAGTAAGGATCAAATAGATGAAAACCGGTTGGTCTCTATGAGCCAATCGGTTTTTTACTATGATCAATCCTCAGTTCTTATAATCTCCTGTATGGGGGATAAAAACATTCACTTTCACTTCAAGAGAATCCTTTGTAAGGTCATTGATAGTGGAAACATCCCATCTTTTATTATGAAAACGGTACGTGGTCCGTGTTAAATTATAGATATCAATCTTTTTCTCAAGCCCTTTTTCATACGTTTTTATAATTTGTTTTTTTATTTTTTTCTCCAAGTGTTTTTCAATCGTTTTGACCTCTAATCCCTCAACATTTTGATCTAACGTACTTTCAACATCGATCTCAACACTGTATACCGGCTTATCTTTTCCTTTCAGCCTGATTTTCGCTTTAGGTTTAACAATTTGAACACTCACTTTTAATTTTTTCAGGGGGACATATATTTTATTGGTTTCCGGGTTGAACCATTTCAGCCCTTCCAAATCACCTTTCGTAAACTTTCCTTTATACTTTTCTTCAGAGAATAAATATAATCCATCGATCACCGTTAATTTCTTTTCTTTGTCTTCCTGCCAATTTTCTTTATTGATATAAATAGAAGGAATGTAGGAAGCACCGACAGGCTCATAAAAATCACCTATGAAATCATGAAATGGGACAACAGGAAGAAAGGAATTTTCCTTCATTACTGTTAACGGTCTATGTAGTACGGAATAAAGAGGAGGTTGCCCAAAGAAACTTTCTGCTGCAAAGATATCTTGCATACTTTCTTTTGTTCCATACGTCCACGTTGTGTAGCGTAAAAAAGAATTTCTTCCCATGAAATCCAGAATCGTGTTTAACCATTTTTCCATCGCTTTCTCACTTATAACAAGCGTATTGATTTGTCCGTAATGAAGAGGGACAGCCGTTGTTTGCTCTATATCATTAAACGCTTCTTCTATTGAGGAGCCTTTACCCCTGCCAATCAGGATGGGCGCTGCTGTAGGCTCACCTCCTTCTTTCTTGGCAATATTCGAAAAGCTGAGTGCCTGGAAGTAGACGATGATCTGCTCATCTTCTACATCAAACCCGATTGAAGTGATATAAGCTTGATCCTGGATTTCCTTGGAACCTAAACAGCCCGTGAGTAGTAAACAACACAGAACCAGTAGGTGCAATGGAATGACTGATCGTCTTACCATTTTAAGACTCCTTCCGATCTTGGTCGGTTGGTGAATACCCCAAGTTCCGTTTCTTTGTGAGTGAGCTCGGCAACTTGATATACCCTTTAAAGTAATCACCCATTGTAGGCTTTGCAAAGATGGTCAGGAATGGTTGTCCGAAGCTTTCTGTACTGACGAGAGCAATCAGGAAGATAAACCCGCATAGAAAGAACCCGTATAAGCCTAATAAAGAGGAGACGAATAAGTTTGTAAACCGTAAAATCAGAATATTTCCCGTTAAGCTTTGATTCATTAGTGTATAACTTGAAATGATGGTAATCGCCGCAACAACCAGCATGGTGGGGGAGGTGAATCCTCCTCTGATGGCAGCATCCCCTACAATGAGTCCACCCAACACGGCAACCGTCTGACCGACTGCTTTCGGAAGGCGTACACCTGCTTCCTTGAACAATTCAAATAGGATGAGCATAAGAGTCAATTCCATCCCGGTTGAAAGAGGGAGTCCCGTTCTGGACACTGTGATTGTCGCTAGTAAAGGGTAAGGGATTTGCTCCAGCTGATGAGTCGTAATCGCAACCCAGAAGCCAGGTAGAAAAATGGTCGTTGCGAAGGCGATGAACCTCAATATCCTTTCAATACTCACGTAGAAGAAGCTGGTGTGGGCATCTTCCGGTGAGTTCAGCATCAATCCCAAGTTGGCAGGACCTATTAAGCAAGTCGGGTTGCCATCTACAAGAATGGCGAATCTCCCCTGGTTTAAAGACTCCACTACATAATCGGGTCTCCCCACGTATTGAGCTAATGGAACGATAGAGAACGTATTATCGTATAAATACTCTTCTAATTCGTAACTGCTGACAATAACATCAGTATCTATGGATTTCAATCGGCTTTTTACGTCCTTAAGAATGTCAGGATTCATGATATCGTCTATATATAGAAGCATAACATCTGTTTGACTCCGTCTCCCGATGGACATTTTGAGGCTCTTTAATGAGCTGGTCTTTAACCGATGCCTGATGAGGGCCATATTATCACCAATGTCTTCAACGAATCCGTCACGGGGGCCTCTAATTGAAACTTCTGTGTTGGATTCTTCCGGTGAACGTTTGGCGAGCTTGCTGGCAGAGAAAAAGAGCACAGTGTGATCATGAGGAGTCACGATCATGATATCCCCAGAAAAAATCCTCTGTTCAGCTTGTCTCTGAATATCGATGCCTTTATCAGGAGTTGAAACATTAATGAAATCGGAAAATTGGTCTGCCTCCAGTGAACCATCGAAATGGAGAAGCTTTTGAACTTCAGGGATGATCCATTTGTACAAGGTATTTTGATCAGCCATATTAGGGGAATAGACATAAATCAACTCAATATCATTTCCGTCCCTCAGAACTTTTTTTTCGGAAACCAAAATATCCGAGCTATCTTTAAAAGGTAGTAAATCAATGGCTTTTCCATGGTTCTCTTTCATGATTTCTTCCCTCCTATCTTTACTAATATCCCCAATACACCGATGCATAGAACTAATAGAACAAGACTATAGGGTAAAAAATAGGTATACAAAAAAGTAAAAAAGGAAGCTTCATTCCAGGGTATAAGAGCTCCTAGAAATAATACCCCATATAAGATCAGAATTTTAAGGAACCGTTTATTTTCAGTGGTAAATAAAAGTTTTTCAGTGATGTATACACTGATGCTGATCCGTACAAATGCCCCGGACAGCCATTGAAGGATGGATAGGGAATCTAAACGGGTTATATACTCTCCAAGAGTCAATAATCGCCACTGTTCATAGGCTGGATTCTTCATCTTCATTGATTCTTCTATCCCAAACTCGGAAATCGCCCCGGTAACTGGTCCCAGCGTAAGAAATGCAAGTAGAATACCCAGACCAATCAGCCATTTCATTTTGATTTCCCCCGTCACGACGAATGGGACCAGAAACAAAAAAACGGCGAGTTCAAAAATCCCGGCACCTACATAAATCATTCCAAATAATGCATCCGACATTCCATTTTCGAAAATAGGGAAGAGTCGGGAGTAGTCTTTATTCTTCATGTTACCTGAAGCCACAAAAAAACCTAAAAAGGTGACAACAGGGAGACAGATAAAAGCAATCATCCCAATGGTCCTGACCCCTTTGTACGTCCCGTAAAGGGTGGTGACCGTAATACTGGTCAAGATAACCCAGAAAGGGACTTCGAAAGTATAATTCGTCAGGCTCCAGTTCGCCGTGTAATTAAGAGTGACAAAGGCACTCCCCATAAAATAGAGGCTTAATAAATAACCGATCATATTCGAGATTTTTTTACCGAAATGAGTGCGAATGAATTGGATGGGATCTTGATTTCCAAGCTTTTTATAAATGTAATACAATAAAAAAATCCAAAGGAAAAGTGGAGGTACGGATAATAATACACTTATCCATGAATCCCGTTTCCCGGCACCTAAAAGACTGGGAAGAATGAGTACATGTACCATCAATCCGGATGAAAGAATAATGATTGAGAAGATATGAATGAGATAGATCGATCGTTTATTCATAGAATTTATCACCATTTCGTAGTTTGCCATTTGGGGTGGGAATTATGCACAGAAGAGGTAGTTCGATAGGTAAGTGGTGAGAAAAGAGGAATGCCCAAGCACTTTCCTTTACCCAACTACCCATAACCCTTATAATCATACAAATAGATTCATGTTCTCTTCGTGCACCAGCGAATATAGAGTAACCTGCTGCTTTCACAGTCCAGGTTACTTTTTTATTGGGAAGGGTACGATAATAGAGAGTGAAAAACGGTGTGAAAGTAAGGGTATGATGATAAATGAAACAGTTACATAGACAGAATGTTTGGCTCGGAAGGTTCCTTGCTTCAGACCCGGGCCGGAAGAGATTTCAGCAGGCAGGTAAGGCAACGATCAGTTTAATATCGGCTGTGTTTACGATGCTATTTTTATTAAAACTTTTCGATCACACAGCGATTACGCCAGCCATTGTGTCAGGTATGGTGGGGATGCTCGGGATTTTCGTCGTCATGGATGACACAACGGCTAAAAAGAAGGTCACTACCCCATTGATTGGTGTGGCTGTAGCGGTTGGAATCACATTGGGCTCTGCCTTTGCCCATTTTAGCCTCCTGGTGAATATCCTGCTGGTGGGAGCGATATTCAGTGCTTTTTATTTCTCCCGATTTGCCATCCGGTATTTTTCCATGGGAATGGCAGGGTTTATGTCGATTTATATTTCGTCAATTTTGCAGCTTGATGTGGCGCATCTATCATGGTTCTATATTGGGATTGTGATTGGTGTAGTGTACGCTTTTCTATATAACTTCATTATATTTAAAGGCTCGGTTCATGTATTAAGAAGGAGTATGCGTTCATTTCATATTCAATCCAATTTGACGTTTACGATTTTAATGAAGATGATCGAGGATCCCGACACGAGTAGTAAGCGGAGAAAGCTTCTCTATCGAAATGTTCGAAGGCTGAATGAGTATGCAAGAATCGTAGCCGGTGATATCAATGAGAACGATTTGAAGAAGCTTTGGCCTGGTATCGAGCCTTCGCAATTGCGTCTCTATGTTTTTGATACCGAGATGTTGATTCAGACGCTGACCGATTCTTTAAAACGGCTCAAGGAGTTGGATGCCTTGGAGGTTAAGGAGCTTAGACGATTGTTGGTCTGGGTTCTTCGTTCGCTCCGTGATGCCGAGGTACTGGCCCAGGATTATGATCCCCGTTCTCTTGAAGAAGCGGAAAAAGCCATCCAGGCCCTTCGACTTCTGTTATCAGAGATGTTGAATCAAGAAGAAAAACCTAAAGGCTGGGTGTACCTTCTAAGGCGTATCGAGTCCATTGCCAATCATGTACTGGAAGCAGCCATTACGATTCAAGAATCGTTGAAGGTTTCAGAAAGCAAGGTAATTGAAATTGAGAATAAGGTTGAGTCTTCGGACGAGGAAAAAGAGGATAAGACTGAAGAAGAGACCAAGAGTTTAAAGCCTTCCACACGTAAGGCGATTCAAGCGCTTGTTGCAGGTACGTTAGCGATTATCGTTGGGGAGCTGATTGCTCCTGCACAGCCCTACTGGGTACTGTTAACGACCTTTATTATTCAAATTGGTACAGAGTCAGTAGGAAGAACCTATATTAAGGCCTTCCAGCGATCGGTAGGAACGGTGATCGGTGCCATACTTGGATTCGGAGCGGCAAAGCTCGTTTCAGGAAATTCTGAGCTTGAAGTTTTTCTTCTGTTTGTCGTTCTGTTCCTGGCCTTCTATCTTTTCACGGTTTCGTATACCCTCATGAGCTTGTTCATTACGATGCTCATTGCGTTTATGTATGACCTGCTGCTGGGAGGAATCAGCATGCAGCTGATGGGGGCGCGGGTCATTGATACCATTGCAGGAGCGCTGATTGCCCTGACTGTCTCGGCGTTTGTATTTCCAAAGAAAACGAAGGACAAGGTGGCAGACGCTTTTGATGATTTTCTTGAAGAACTTGGAGGATATGTTTCTTCCTATATTAAGACCTTTACGAATAGTGAAGGCAAACCATTAACAGATCAAGCCTTTGATCTCGATCAGAAACTTCAGGGTATAAAGGATGAAGCACAGTCGCTTCTGCAACGACCCGGTTCCATGACAAGATCGGGTATCGGCCGTTGGATCACTGTGTTGACAGCCACCAACTATTACGCGAAGCATCTGCTGGCTTCATCACATAGAAAAGTACCGGCAAAGGTTTCGGATGAACTAAATAACGTTTTTCATCAGACAGAAGAGAAAATCACTCATAACATCGAAACGTTACGTGAGCTGCTAAAAGAAAATGAGGGTGCACGGGTCTTTTGGAGTTTAAGTGAGGAACGGGAAAAGATCGAAACCCTGGCACCAAGCAGATTGAAGTCACAGATGGATCTGATTCATCACCTCTACTATGTGTGGAAAATCAATCAATCGATTGTGGCACTTGGAGAGGAATTGGGTGCAGAGGTGAAAGAAATAAAAACAGAAGGGTAAAGCGGAAAATCGCTTTACCCTTCTGTTATTTTTTACTCGGTCGTTTACTATCGCAAGGCGTCATTACGGCTGAGGTGTGGGTATATAAATAGTCGATTTAACTACCTTTTTGTCAGAAGTTGTTTTAATCCATTATTCTTCGGGAAAACCATACCATCTATATATTTTATAATGGTGAGGTGGAGAAATGGCAGTCGAAAGCTTATTGTTCACAAAAGAAGATATGGTAAACCCTGATCTTGTTCCCCAATGGGTGATAGAAGAATATAAGAACTTTCACGAAGTAGTAACAAATCGAACGTTTCCTTGTTATTTCGGTATGACCGGAGAGAAAAAAGGAGAGCTTCGATATTCGTATATAAGTCACGATAATTGGGAGCATCTTCCCCAAACGATTCAAGAATTTATCGATTTGTTTGATGTACCGGAGGATGAGCGGCTGATTCGTCACGGATTCTTTTTGTTTGTGGAACCGGAAGATGAGGAGAGGTCCGTCCCTCATTACCGTGATTATTTCTGGAGGATTCTGCAGTTTCTTCATCGTGAGGATGAGGAGGCTTGGCCTGAGGGTTATCCTGAGGATCCGGATCATCATTTGTGGGCGTTTTCGTTCGCCGGGGAGCCGTTTTTCGTGTTTGGGAATGCTCCTGCTTACAAGCAGCGTAAGACGCGAGATCTTGGGAACAGCTTAGTATTAGGCTTCCAGCCGAGAAGGATCTTTGAAGGGTTGGAGGGAACGTCAAAGGGTGGCATCATGTCCCGTGAGAAAGTAAGGGAGCGTGTCGAGAAGTGGGACGGCTTACCGAAGCATCCGAATATCAGTCATTATGGAGATCCTGAACACCGTGAATGGAAGCAATACTTCATTGGGGACGATGTGGAACCGATCGAGGGCAAATGCCCCTTTCACCATAAATAAGAGAAAGAGTGTCGGGACCCAGCCTGACACTCTTTTCCTTAATATATATCCACATTCCCACTGGAAACCGAAACAGTGATATCGTATTTTCCGGACCCCGCCACACCTGTAAGGTCCCCATCGTCTACCTTCTTATTCTTTAATGGAAGATTGCAGGAGATGTCTCCGCTGCTTGCTTTTCCGTTCAGTTTAAAGCTCGCGTCTTCCGGCAGATCCAGGTTGACACCTCCAGAGCTTACATCAAAATTCAGGTCCCCTTTTAGTGTGTCCATCGAGACCGTTAATTCACCAGATGATAAGTCACCTTCCAGCGGGCCTTCATAATTCGACAACTCCACATCCCCGGAGCTGATATCGACATTCCCTTTTTTTGTGGAGAGAGCATTCACGACCAAGTCTCCGGAAGAACCATCATGTACGAATACATTCGTTTCAAGGTTTTCTAGAATCATGTTCCCAGAACCCATCTCCACAGATAACTCATTCAGCTGCATTCGATTCGCATCGGATTCTCCGGCAAATTGTAAGTTACCGGAGCCTATCTCGATTTCCATGTTTCGATCATACTCTTTTGGAATGTACACGGTTACGTTTGATTTGCGGTTGAATCCTATCCATTCATACCATTTATGCTTTACAGCCACTTCAATGGTGTCGCCTTTTTTATCTAAAGTCATCGTCCCTTTTCCTTCAATGTCAACCTTTACTTCATTCCTTTCTGAAGGGATGACTTCTGTATCGCTGCCTTCCATTTTGAGATCAATATGATCTATTTTGTTCGTTACCTCCATTCGCTCTCCCGATTGACTTTCTTTTGCAAACAAAGATGTATTGTCATTTAAAATGACGTAAAGTGTCCCTAATGCCAGCAGAGCAATGATCACGGCAAAAGCATTTTTCATTAAAACCCCTCGCTTTGGTTTGTTTTTCCATTTCATAATTCTATTTTAATTCAGCTGCCACATCATCACAATGAGCCATAGGATTATTTTTGAATCAGACCAGAGGCGGAGTGCGTGAAGGCTATGTAATAGAAAAAGACCGGTCTCGGGGGACCGGTCTTAACCTTTATTTCGCTATAAACATCTGCGTCCAATAAATCCCCTGGCTGGGATCCTTCGCTGTACCAACGCCAATATGAGTGACTTGTTTGTTTAAAATATTTTTGCGGTGACCTGGACTGTTCATCCAGGCGTTCACAACTGATTCAGGTGTTTTTTGTCCAACGGCAATGTTTTCTGCTGCCGTGGAGTAATCCACCCCGAAGTTCTCCATCATTTCAAAAGGAGATCCATACGTTGGAGACGTATGAGAGAAATAGTCATTTTCCTTCATGTCCTCTGACTTCATCTCCGCCACATTCCCTAACTCTCCATCTATCTTCAGGGCATTAAGTCCATTCTTCTTCCGTTCCTGGTTGGTTAAATCGACTACCTGCTTCACAAATCCACTGGCATCAGAAGTCTGTGTATCCTGCTTGGGCTGCTGTTCCGTTGGTGGTTCAGGCTGACCCGTATTCGGTTCTTGTGCAGGCTGATTCGGCTGCCCGGCTTCATCATTACCGGGCGCATTCTCCTCACCCGGATCTAAATGTGTAAATTCGCGTAAGTCCCCATTTGGATCTATCGGGGCCATGAAACGGTGAAGGGGAGTTTGGTTCCCTTGCTGGTTCCCTTGCATCCCATACATTCCATCTCTTCCATTGTTATCATAGGAAACGGGATCGTAATTCACGTTCTGGGTATCCATCAGATTATCGTTTGTATCGTTATTGTTACAGGCTGTCATCAGCATAAACGGGATGACGGCACAGACTGTTACCGAAAGAAAGCGTTTATTCATGTGTGAACCTCCAGTAGTGTTGATTACCTTTTATAAGGCATTAACAGTCTTTAATATTTACTCTCGCCGTCTTTATTATCCTGTAAAAAATAGGGTTTGCTTCTATGTTTTAAAAGGGGTTCTGAGCTCCTTGGCCGAATAGTTAGTGATAAGGAAGAAGGAGGTTTTTCATTAATGGAACGGAAACGTTTTCGGGAGATAGGAGGCAGTATCGGCTCCTATACATGTGGGGAATATAACAGTATTACCGATGTCGAGGGAGTAAAAGTCGGTCATAAGACCCTTCAATATGAGCATGACGGTACCTTGGTAAGGACGGGTGTCACGGCGGTCTTACCTCATGAAGGAAATCTGTTTCGAGAAAAGATAGCTGCTGCCAGCTATGTAATCAATGGATTTGGAAAAACAGTAGGGACGATTCAACTGGAGGAGCTCGGGCTGCTTGAAAGTCCAATCCTCTTGACGAATACTCTTTCCGTTGGGGACGTTCTGAAAGGGGCGGTTCAATATATGCTCGATGAAACACCTGAAATCGGCGACACAACAGGGACAGTAAATGTCATTGTGGGAGAATGCAATGATGGTTTTCTCAATGATATCCGAGGTCTTCATGTGAAGCCTGAAGATGCCAGGGAAGCCATTCTTCATGCACAATCCGGACCTGTTGAAGAAGGGTGTATCGGAGCGGGAACCGGGATGCTATGTTTAGGATATAAAGGTGGTATAGGGACCAGCTCCAGGGAGTATGCCTTTGGAGAAGAGAAGTATACGGTGGGAGCACTCGTATTAACGAATTTCGGCAAGAGAAAGGATTTAAAGGTTCCCATCCTTAACACCGGGGAGGATAAGGATATACCCGATGGATCAATCATGATCATCTTAGCCACTGATGCACCTCTCAATGAAAGGCAGCTTAAACGACTGGCCAAACGAGCTTCATTCGGTCTTTCAAGAACGGGTTCGTATGCAGAACATGGAAGTGGTGATATTGTCCTTGCGTTTTCTACTGCTCACCGCATTCCACATCACCCCAATCATGATCACACGATTCCTTACTCTTTCATTAAAGAAGACGGCCCGATCATATCCACTCTATTTGAAATGACGGTGGATAGTGTAGAAGAAGCCATATGGAACTCTCTTTGTAAAGCGGAAACCACAACGGGCAGGAATGATCGAAAGGTGGAAGCCATACCTTTAGATTTGCTTTATGGACTGATGAAATAAGACCTGACCTTTATTTGTTACCTTTTTTAGGTTTTTCTTTAATGAAAATTTACTTAACCATTAATGAAATGGGGTATACCTTACATATACGTACGAACTATTTAATTGAAGGAAGTGACAGTCATGAATGATACCCCTATGCCTCTTTCGTTTTTCCAACAGCCCACATTGGAACTTGCAAAGTCTCTGTTGGGATGTGTGTTAGTGAAAGAGACGGAGGAGGGAACAGCTTCAGGTTATATTGTAGAAACGGAAGCCTATTTAGGACCAGAGGACCGGGCGGCTCACAGTTATGGAAACAGACGGACGAAGCGGACGGAAGTCATGTTTCATGAAGCAGGCCGGATCTATACATACGTTATGCATACCCATTGTTTAGTGAATGTAGTGAGCGGTGA
This sequence comes from Rossellomorea sp. FM04394, assembly GCF_041889765.1. Classification (NCBI taxonomy): domain Bacteria; kingdom Bacillati; phylum Bacillota; class Bacilli; order Caryophanales; family Bacillaceae; genus Rossellomorea; species Rossellomorea sp. FM04394. The sequence goes on from NZ_CP168654.1 coordinate 194,524, forward strand.
ACGAGAGAAGCCTGAAGCGATTCTCATTAGAGCCGTTGACCCCCTTGGCGGCTTGGAACTTATGGAAAGAAGAAGGCCCGGTCATTTAAAGAAAAATTGGACAAATGGTCCAGGAAAATTGACGAAAGCGTTAGGTATCACAATGGAGGATTACGGAGGCAGCTTTTTAGCACCGCCTCTGATCATTTCAAAAGGATACCAGCCTGAAAACATTGCGGAAGGAAAACGAATAGGGATCGATAACACTGGAGAAGCCAGGGATTATCCGTGGAGGTTCTGGGTTAAAGACAATCCCTATGTATCAAGATAAAGACTTTTTAAGAATTTTCTAATTTTTACTGAAAATCCACCCCATAAGTACTACGTTTGTGGTATATTTTTCTTATAAGGTGAATTCATCGTATACTGACAATTCGAATGGGAGCTTTGAACCTAAATGATAGATGGGCGCTTACATTTAGGGGAGCTAGTAGCGCAACCGACCACATACGAACGTAGAAATACGTTTTTGTGTGGTTTTTTTTATAAACTATAGAGAGTATAGGGGTCCTATGAACATCTTTACTATTTTTCAAAACAACTATATTTATCATGATTTTCAGCCCTTATATGAAATGGGCGAGCAACAAACCCTCTTTGCATATGAGGGCCTGTTACGAAACAAGTATAACGAAAATCCTGAAAGTGTTTTTCAGTCGGCCATGAAAGCTAATATCTTATATAAGCTTGATACCTTATCCATTTCAAAGGCTCTTGAAAGCTTTTCAGAGAATGGACTGAAGCCCTGTAAGTTATTTCTTAACATTTATATCACGACGATTCTCCACCCAAGCTTTCATACCTATTTTTATGGCCTCATGAAGAAGCATCCTGAAATAAAGGGGCGTCTTGTGCTGGAGATTAATGAGTCGAGTGCGGAGGAACTCTGGCAGAATCCATTATTAAAAGAGTCACTCAAAGAACTTAAGCAATATGGAGTATGGTATGCGATCGATGACTTTGGTCAAGGGACATCCTCCATCAAGAAATCCATTGAATATGAACCGGAAATTATTAAACTGGATCGCTTTTTTGCCCTGAATCTGTCTCAAGATGATAAGAAACAACGATTCCTGTCTTTTTTTAATCAATTCTACGGTAAAGATACGTTGATTGTATTAGAGGGAATTGAAACCAAACAGGATATGCAAGTGGCAAAGGACATTGGGATTACAATCGGGCAGGGCTTTTATCTGGGAAGGCCGAGTCGGTTATTAGCTTAAATGAAAAAGGGGACTTTGAACTATAGGAGTCACCTTTTTTCGTGGTATCTGCAGTGGTTTCGTCAGAATTGAAATAAAATTGAAAACATTTAAAATTTCCATTAAACTGAGGAAAAAGAGAAAAAAAGGGGATCAGGGTATGAGGCTAGTGACATTTCCGCTGAAATTTATGTTCTATTATATTCTTGGGTTGATTGGTATTTTAGCCGTGAGTATTGCTCCTGAAGTATTTAAGGAGAGGGGTCTGTATAATATTGTCGGATTCTTTGAAGAGTTTATTAAGTTTGTTTTTGTATTTTTGGACGGTGAAAACTGGAGCTATTCATATAAAGGGGTAACCGTCGATTTTCTGGACATGCTTTGGGGACCGTATTTATATTCTTTACAGATTATCGGTGGGGCATTGGGTTTAGGTCTGGGAACAGCATTCATCCTTACGATCATTACAGTGTTTTTGCCCCGTTGGGTTACTTCTTCTCTAAAGAAAGTATTAAATCTCTTTGAGACGGTGCCTGACTTAATGTTTGCTTTTATGCTCCAGCTTCTCATTGTATATGTTTTAAAGCATTTCGGCTTTGAATTAATGAAATTTACAGAGTTTGGGGATGAAAAGATCTTTCTTGCTCCGATCATCACCCTATCCATTATTCCCATGATCTCTTTCTTTCGTATTCTTCTTTTCATTATGGAAGAAGAAATGCTTAAACCACATATTGAGTTTGCCCAAAGTAAAGGCATGACGAAAGGCAGGATCCTCTTTGCTCACGTACTGAAAAATATTTCTCCAAGTCTGTTTTACCATGGAAAGCTGATTATATGGGGGATGCTGTCGAGCTTATTTATCATCGAAACGATTTTCAATATGAGAGGAATCACGTACTACATCGTCCAAGACTTCAGACCAATGGTCATAGCCATCTCACTGATTATGATTTACACGCCTTTTTTTGTTGTGTATCAAGGTGTATATCTGTGGATTAATCGGGAAGTCAGTGTTGATCATACCAAATTTAAAAAAGATAAAACGAAGTTGAATGAATGGAAGATATGGAGCTGGCTTTCTACTATTAGACGGCTTTGGTGGCAGCATATGCATAATGGGAAGTTTGCCATCGGGTTCAGTGTCATCTTCCTTTTAATTGTTACGAGCTTCCTTTATCCAATGCTGAAAGAAGATCCGATTAAACAAATTCAGTTTATGAAGAACGATGAGGGACGAATCATCAGCGCACCTCCACATAAACCATTTGGAGAGATGATATTAGGGTCGGATTTCTTCGGTTATAGCATCCTCGATCAACTGATCGTGGGGGCAAAGTATACCCTCTTATTTGCGTTGGTTGTCGCTTCACTGAGGGTTATAGGTGGATTCTATCTAGGTATTGCCTATCATTTTCATTTGAAAGAAAACAGGAAAAATTGGCTTGATCGAATGGTGGATTCCATTCATTTCCTGCCTTTAAGTCTCATTGCATATCTTCTTTTACGACCAGTTCTATGGGGATTGCCCGTCTTGGGATGGGAACACTCCATCTTTGAAAGACTCGTTTTTGAAGCTGTCGTGTTAACGATTCTTGTGCTGCCGTTAACGACGGTTTTAATAGGGAATGAACTGAAATTATTAGGAAAACAGGATTTTGTTCTGTCGGCGAAGCTCTTAGGGGGAAGTAACCGGCATTTGCTATGGACGCATCTATTCCCGCACCTGGCACCAAGATTATTCATTATATGGGGGCAGCAATTTATCCAAACCCTTCTCATCCTTGTGCATTTGGGTTTATTTCATCTGTTCTTGGGTGGAACGATCATTACAGGAGGACTGGTACCCGATCCTCCGAAATCAGGAACGTTTGAATGGTCTGGTCTGATCAGTTCCACTAAAGATTCCCTAATGACCGGAAAGTACTGGATTGTCATTGCACCGTTAGCGGCCTTTATGATTGCCATCATCGCCATGCAGTTAATTGTGCAAGGTGTCAAGGAAATCCAGCAAACGAAGGTAGGTGTATTGGTAAGCAACACTCCAATTAAGAACAAACATAAGCTGGTCAAGAATAAAACCTACCGTCCAGTGACGGAAGATTTTCATTTGGTTCGGGAACAATCCTTTAAGGGATAGGGGGGAGATAGAGAGTGAGTAGAAAGAGTCCTAAATTACCACTAACCGACGAGGAAAGATCGGCACTTCGTAAAGAGAAGATCAGACTGGGAGACATCTTCGAACTGTCTCCCGATGTAATAAGTGAAAAATTAAACATCTCTATTGCTAGAGCCCGGTACTTAGTCGGCATGTCCATTTTCCAACGAATTCCGTCGATCGGACCGAATATGGCGCATAATGTGGTTGAAGATCTTGGTTATCATTCTTTCGAAGACATCAAGGATGAAAAAGGGGAAGACCTCATTATACAGTTGGAAAAGAAGTACGGCGTCTGGATGGACCCATGCGTGGAAGACTCCCTCAGGTGCGTCGTCCACCACGCAAACAATCCGGCATCCAAGAAAAACTGGTGGGACTTCACCACCCAAAGAAAAACCTACCGCCATACCCACGGTTACCCCAGTGACCGCCCAACGAAGGCCTGGGATGAGGGACGTACCATATAATATAAAAAGGCAGGAAGCCACAATCAGCTTCCTGCCTTTATTTACGCTCTCTTCGGGGACGGACTTCATTCGTATATCCTCCTCAAAATGGACATGATAAAGGAAAAAGGAGTGATGTGAGATGAGGATCCTGTTCCTCTGTTTACTAATGACTATTTCCTTTCATGCTTCCGTTTCAGCCCGAAACATCCTGCCCCTTCCAGCCCATCATAATGAACTGGCAATCGTTATTGATGATTTAGGTAATGATATGAAGGGAACAGAAGAGATCCTGAACTTACCCGTCACCTTGACGATTGCCGTTATGCCCTTTCTGCCAACAACCAGGACAGATGCGGAAAAGGCACATGGGCTTGGGCATGAGGTCATCGTCCATCTACCCATGGAACCGATGTCAGGGAAAGCGAGCTGGCTTGGCCCCGGGGCGATTACCACTTCGCTTTCAAATGACGAAATCCGGAAAAGAGTAGAAAAGGCGATCGGAGAAGTCCCCTATGCAGTAGGAGTCAATCATCATATGGGATCAAGGGCCACTGCCGATGAGAGGGTCATGAGGATCGTTTTAGAGGTATGCAAGGATAAGGGGTTATTTTATTTGGATAGTAAAACAACGGGAAAGAGTGTCATTCCCAAGCTTGCAAAAGAATTAGGCGTTCCATTTCTTGAAAACGAATTATTCTTTGATGATGTCTATACCATCCAGCATATCGGAAAGCAAGCCAAGATTCTTTCGAAAGAATTAGACAGTGACAACTCAACCATTGCCATTGGTCATGTTGGGGTTACAGGGATCAAGGTTGCCACAATGCTCGAAGAATTTATTCCTCTCTATGAGAAAAAAGCTTCCATTGTCCCACTGTCAGATTTAATCCCTGAATATCATTTAATTGATGAGAGCATGCCTTGAATGGTGTGCTTTTTTTGTGGTCAGAAAGGATTAGTTTTATCCCTATCAATTGAACTAAATATTCTAAATATTACGAAAGTAAGTAGTCCTTTTCATCTGTTTTCATATGGATTTGGTGACAAGTCTTCTCTTCTATGTTAAAACATATAAAACCATAAAAAGAAATTAATGGTAATAAAGTCCGGGAGGCTGTTAGTGAAATGAAAAAAAATCTTCTACTAAAATCTGTTTTTATTGGTGCATTAGGATTAGCTATGATTACGCCAACCGCATCTGCCCATGACGTATTAGACGATGTTTCAATTGAAAAAGGAGCTGAAGCCGGTAGTCTTGCTGTCATCCCGCAGTTAGAAGGAAGTAAAAACGTGAGCGGCTGGAACGAAGTAGCGGCTGTCCAGTTAAAAGAAAAGGATGGAGTTCAGAATAATACCGCAGATGTTTATGCCCATAAAAATTTTGCTTATGTTGGAACCCATACAAGTAATGGTGGAAACGGTGGCGTAAGAGTATTTGACTTGAAAGATCCTTCAAACCCGATTGAAGTTGCTTCTTTTGGAGATGAAATTCCGGGTACATGGCAGGAAAAAGTTGTTGTAAAGCAAGTGAATACGAAGGATTTTACAGGTGATTTAGCTGCGGTAAGTGTACAACGGCTCGATCGAAGTAACCCTGACTCGGTTGGTGGAGTACTATTGTATGATGTAACAGATCCATATCATCCTAAGAAATTAGGTTTCTGGGCAGTTGATCAGCGAGCATCGGGTACCCACGAGTTGTACTTGGCGAAACAGGGAGACCGAGCATTTGTACTGGCAGCAAGCAATTATGCGGATTACTACACACATGGGGAAAAGAAGGATTTCTCATTAGTAGAAGTTACGGACCCTGCCAACCCGAAAACGATTTATGAATTCGATCCGAGACAACTTGATGAAGTTCCGGATGACTTTAATGGCTATCATTGGAATGCACCCGACGGCAAGGTCCGTCCTGTTTTCAACCATAGTGTCATGACGGATGAGAATGCACAAACCGCATTCCTGTCATTTTGGGATTTAGGGACAATCATGCTGGACATAAGCGACCCGGACAATCCTGAGTACTTAGGACGTACTGAATTTGCTTCACTACAACAAGGGTCTGCCCACTCTGCCCAAGTAGCGAAAGGGGGAACCGTGCTTATTGAGACGAGAGAGGTCTATGCTCCTAAAAGAGAAGGGTATGAAGAGTCATACGGGTATACGAGAATCTTTGATATTAAAGATAGGTCCAACCCTAAATTATTAAGTGATTTCAAAACGGATTTAGTCGACAATGTCGAGGATGGGGTTACATTTGCAAACACAGTTCATGATCCTAAAGTAGTAGGGAACACCCTCTACCTTTCCCACTATGCTGGAGGAGTAAGAGCGGTTGATATCTCCGATCCTTCAAAGCCAGAAGAGATCGGAAGATATGTACCGGAAAACTCATTTGTATGGGGCGTATTTGCTAACCGGAACTATATACTTGCTTCCGACATGGGAACAGGTTTAAAGGTGATTCAGAAAAATAATAAATCAGAGTAAATCCCTAATGGCTCTGCGATAAAGTCGTTCTTTGTCGTGGAGCTTCCTTAAGCGGAAGAATTTGATCTCAATTGTAAATGTTATATTAAACCAATGCTTATTTTTTTGTAAAAAGAGGACTCTCCCTTATAATCAGAAGGTGAGAAGGAGATGAGTCGATATGGATTATGCAATTGTGACAGGAGCAACAAGAGGCTTGGGAGAGTCGATTGCCAAGCTTTTTATCGAAAAGGGCATAGGGCTGATCAATGTTTCGCGATCAGATAATGAAAGACTGCGAAAGCTTGCCGGGGATAAAGAGGTATCGTATGATTTCTTACCGTGCGATCTTGCAAAATCAGGAGAAACAGAAGCGGTCTTCCGTGAAGCTGGTAAAAAGGTATTTGGATATAAACCTGAAAGAGTGTACGTTGTCCAAAATGCCGGTGTGGTGACACCAATCAACCCTTCTGGTGAAGTAGAAAACCAAGCTCTTGAAACGAGTGTGCATGTGAATTTACTATCTCCCATGATCGCAACCAATGAGATGATAAAAGCAGCCCGTGGTTCTGAATCGAAGATGATCATGATCAATATCAGCTCTGGAGCAGGAAGTCGCCCTGTATATGGCTGGAGTACGTACTGCGCAACCAAGGCGGGAGTGAACATGCTGACAGAAACCGTAAGCTTAGAGCTTTCTAAAAAGCATAGCCGACATCAAGTGATTGCCTTCAGCCCTGGTGTGATGGATACGGACATGCAAGGGGAAATCCGTTCATCCTCGAAAGAAGCCTTTGCCGATGTCGAATCCTTTCAGCGCTATAAAGAGGAAGGAATGCTCCGTGAAACAAATACCGTGGCAGATGCGCTGGTTAAGCTTGTGACAGAAAGCGAACTTGAAAGTGGCAAGCTTTATCATGTAAATGATTTATTATAAAAAGAGAGCAGATTCCTGTAAGGGGATCTGCTTTTTTCTTATCAAAAAGCTCATTTCGTAAAGTTTGTTGTTATTATAGAAGAGAAAGTACTAGTTGATTTCCGCTCCAGGATGCTCGCTTTCCGCGGGGCTGGCGGTGAGCCTCCTCGGCTGCGCCTCCGGGGTCTCACCTGTCCAGCTATTCCCGCAGGAGTCGAGCATCCTTCCGCTCCAATCAACTTTCTGAGCATGAATCCTTAATCGAAAACAATTAAAAGAAGCTTTCTAGCAAACAATCTCATTTAAGTTAAGGAGAGATTGTCTCTCTTAAGGAAGTATCTTTTAAGTAATTTTGTTTTCTAGCACAGTTTGAAGCTCTGTCACAAAAAAACTGTAAAAGATGGTGAGGGGAACTGCGCAGACTCCTGCGGAAGTACGGGCGTGCCGAGACCCCGTTCGGCTAAGCTGAGGAGGCTCGGCCGAACGCTAGCTGCAAGCGGAGCAGTTCCCCTCACCATCCAGCACTCACTAATTGACAGAGCCTTAACAGTGCTTATGTTAAAAAGCAACAATCTTTGCGAAAAGAGAGTATCAAAAAAAGAGACAAACCTCAAAGGATTTGTCTCTCTACTCTCATTTATTAAGATCGAACCGGATTTGCATCAGGTGCTGATTTGCGAGTGAATTTAGGAAGTGCAAATCGAATGGCAATAAGTCCGCAAACAGCAATCAGGACAGGGTAGAAAGCATATGGAATGATGCTGATCGGTGATATGCCTGCAACTTCAGCCACTAACAGAGCCTGTGCTCCGTAAGGAATCAATCCTTGAACGGAACAAGAGAAAATATCAAGGATACTGGCTGATTTACGGGCATCAACGCCATAGTTCTCACTGATCGTTTTAGCAAGCGGGCCAGCAATGATGATTGAGATCGTGTTGTTTGCTGTGCAAAGATTAGTAGAACTTACTAATCCTGCTGTAGCAAGCTGTGCTCCCTGAGGAGACTTGATTTTGCGAGTGGCGTGATAAAGTAAAGCCTGAATTCCGCCGTTATGGCGAATGAGTTCGACAACTCCGCCTATCAGCACAGAAAGGATGACAATCTCTGCCATGCCAGTCATCCCATCGGCTACACTCCCGAAATAACTGGCTGGGGTAAAGCTTCCATCAATGAATCCAATGATTCCAGCTAAAACAATTCCGCCTAACAAAACGACAAACACATTTAATCCTGCAAGAGCACCGATGATAACTCCAAGGTAAGGCAGAATTTTGATCCAATTAAAGCTTTCCGCTCCGACAGTCGACTGATTCCCCATAGTAAGAAAAAGGAGAATCACTATTGTGACGATGGCAGCAGGTAATACAATAAAGAAGTTGACTTTGAATTTATCTTTCATTTCCGTTTTCTGTGTACGAACAGCTGCAATAGTTGTATCAGAAATAAATGATAAGTTATCTCCGAACATCGCACCTCCAATGACCGTTGCCATGGCAAGGGGCATAGAAATATCTGTCCCTGAACTAATCCCGACACCGATTGGCGCGAGTGCTGCGATCGTCCCCATGGATGTTCCCATCGATAACGAAATGAAAGCAGCGATAATGAATAATCCCACAATGATCAAGTTACCAGGCAGCACGGAAAGGGCAAAATTCACGGTTGAATCAACGGCGCCCATCTTTTCAGCTACTCCTGAAAAAGCCCCTGCTAAAAGGAAGATAAAGACCATGATCATGATATCAGGATGACCGGCTCCTTTAGCGAAACGCTCAACCTTAGCCGTTAACGTCTCTTTTCGGTTCATCAACAGACCTACAACGGATGCAATGATAATTGATACTAATACAGGAAAGGCATAAAAGTCTCCTGAAATGATGCCTGCTCCAAGGAACAGAGAAACAAATATGATTAAAGGCAGTAATGCCAATAGATTTCCTCTTTCTTGATTCATTCCTAACACTCCTTTGTCATCGTTCAATTTACTAACATACAAAAAACCCCTTCCAAAATAAGAAGAGGTTTCAATAGAACGAAACACTCCCCTTATCTTTCAAGCATTTCGCTTGCTGGATGTGGCACAGCACTCAATATGAGTCCGCTGCCGAGACATCGCAGGGCCAGTCCCTCCGTCTCTCTGGATAAGAAGAATATCGTATTTAGTTGATTTAAAATATACTTCCATACTTTAAAGGGTTTATTCAAAAAAGTCAAACGGGAAATTTTTCTGAACCAAAAGCGAAGGCGGCTCGTTCAGTCCCGACAAGCATAAGACGAGAACGCCGGAAAGGCGCCTTTTGCCTTTTTGGCGTTCTTGGGTTATGACCTCGAGGGACTAGCCGCCACAGCTGGATGAACCAAAAGCGAAGGCGGCTCGTTCAGTCCCGACAAGCATAAGACGAGAACGCCGGAAAGAGCTTTGAAAAACATGACTTTATCCATAATAAGGCATAAACTCATGGACAATTGAACGTTCAAGGTCTACTATAAGGAAGACAAAAACATCTTGGGGGATACGGTAGTGGAAAGAAATGTACGAAATCAAATTTTTACCTTGCAAGGATTCTATTTATTAACGTTCTTCGGTGTAGGTAGTTTATATCCCTTACTCAGTGTGTATTTGAGCGAAAGCGTAGGGTTAAATGGTTATCAGATTGGAACGATCATGTCTGTAGGTCCCATCATGATGATTTTCTTCCAGCCTATTTGGGGAATGGTCAGTGACACAACTAATCGTCCTACCGTGGTTCTTGGTTTAACCTCTTTAGTGGCGGGAATCTTTGCACTCGGTTACTTGTTTATGGACTTTTACTATGGCCTGCTTCTAGTGGCCATTCTAGTCGCGATTTTTCAAAGTGCAATCATTCCTGTATCAGATAGTATCAGCTTGAAGTATACAAGTAAAGTCCGGTATAACTACGGTAATATCCGTCTGTTCGGTTCATTGGGCTTCGGGATTGCTGTCTTTATGATGGGGAAACTTTCGGAAGGTTTCATCGGTCCCACCATCATCTTTTACTCTTTCTTTATCTGTCTAGTATTATCAGGATTCCTTTCCTTTCGGTTTCCTAAAGAGAGAGCGGCAGCAAAGCTTGATTTAAAAGCAGGGATGAAAGAATTATTTACAATGAAGAAATTCCTCATTTTCTTAGCTGTAACCTTCTTAGTATTCGGTCCAAACCTGGCCAATAATGTTTACTTCGGCTTATTTGTTGAGGATTCTGGGGGGACGTATGCCGGAATCGGTCTTGCGTTTTTAATCGCTGTCTTATCAGAAGTGCCCTTTATGAGGATTGCCGGGGGATGGATTGATCGGTTCGGACTTTTAACAGTTGCAGCGTTAGCGGGTGCTGCGTCCATGCTCCGTTGGCTCTTTTACTTTACAGAGCCCAGTCTTTGGCTGGTTTATTCATCGGCGGTTATGCAAGGTCTGGCCATAGGGCTATTCATTCCGGCCGGATTGCGCTACATTAAAGAAATCACGCCTTCCCATATTACAGCAACAGCCGTTACCGTGTATTCAGCAATCGGAAACGGGTTGGGGAATTGGTTCAGTACCTTTGTCGGTGGTTTTATCTATGAAACGTATTCCATTTACACGGTGTACTTATTCTTCGCAGTCTTATCCCTATTAGGTATTTTCCTTTGCTTCGTTCTCATGAAAGAAGAGAAGAAGAATGCACTTGCCTATTAATTTATTATTTCCAGGCGTCTAATGAGAGTCTCTCTCTTAGACGTCTTTTCTATTTGTTAGAAAATTTAAATAAATTATAATAAAGGAAGGATTTACCTATACCGGCGTATAATAATATATAGAAGCAAACTATTTTGTGGGTGATGACATAATGAGGATCAAATGGGTTTTCATAATAGGGATAGTCCTTTTACTTACAGCATGTACACCCGAGCAGACATTTCAAAAAGACCGATCAAGCAAGACAGTACTCACGATTGAACCTTATGAAGTAAATGCAAAAGAAAAAGAGCTGATTATGTTCACAGGGATTCAGGATATTCAATATTTTGAGATGGACGGAAATCTCGGAGAAGGTGATGATCTGCAAAAGACGCTTGAGGTATATGAAAATGGAAAACTTGTGGAGAACGATCCTTTTTCTTCTAATCAAGTGGAGTACCTATTCAAGCAGTCTCTCTTATCCTTTGGATTTACTTCAGATGAGGAAAAGTTCAAGTTTATACATGGCAGTGAAGGTGGAACGTTTACCATGGTGAATGATTTCGGACCTAGTGGATATACCTTTGGCAGTTTTCTTTCAAAAAAAACCACCTTAGAGAAAGGTCAGCCCCTATATTTGTATGCTATTGCAGGAACCGAAGACGGTCAAATTTCAGGGTTAACCCTTGATGAGATGGGTAAGCCTTCAGGAGGAATCCTGGAAGCAGACAAAGCGTATGTATTCAAAGTCATGGTAACCGACCGTTCAACAGAATGAATTATCCAAAAGACGAACGGCAACGGTCTTCAAAAAAGTAATATGAAAAGGTTTTGATCATCTTGAATTGTGGTACAAGTAGGATAAGATATTTAAAAAGTAATCTCTTAAATGCATCGATTAATAGTTATAAATTTCTAAAATACCAATAAAAATAGCGTCTAATCTATAGAAAAGGGGATTTTAAAATGGAGAATACATTCGTCTACTCAAAAGATAATGCCAACCTTGGAGATACCGTCCAATTTAAAAGAAAGAAGAATGTCATCAATGGTGTGGTGACCACTCTTAGAGAAAACACGGTCATCGTCAAAATGGATAAAGATGTGGCAAAAAAGCTGGATTTACCAGACGATCAAACCGTTGTGGCACATAAAAACTATGTCGTCATTGAAAGAGCTGAAAATGATTCACAACCTGTATTTGTATATGATGGGTGGAATAGCGCATTAAAAGCCTAAGCCCCCTCTGCAAAGAAAAAGATCCCAACACGCCTTCACCATCAGCATGGCTTAAGACGTCTTAGGATCTTTTTTATTTTAATTTACTATTTACATATTCCTCAACCATTTGAGTGGTGACAAGCTTTCTTTGGGGCACGACACCTTGACGGGCAAGGGCGTTGATTTCATTGGTCACCTGATTAATCTTATCCGTTGTAAACGGTTGTTCAGCTAAACAAAGCTGGACAGCTTCGTCGATCTCTTTTTCTCTACGTTCATCCAATAGCATAAACTGTTGAACCAGTTGATTTTGTTTACTAGAATGTTTTGAAATGTCTTTATGTACACTCATGATTTCATCCCTCTCTGATTTGACGCATTATACCCTCTATTATGCCTTTATCAACCTACTCATGGCAATGTCCAAATACTACTTCTATAAGATAGGGGACAGGAGCCTTGAAATCGACTCCTTCAGTTTAATCATTAAAGGTCTTTCATTATATCCGTCCAGTGTCAATTCTCTACTCTTTTCAATATCGTTTATAAACACAGCACTGAGATTTTCAGAGAGAGTTTGGTCATATAAAAAGGCATTGACTTCAAAGTTGAGGCGAAAGCTTCGAACATCGATATTGGCTGTACCGACAGAAGAAATGGTGTCATCCACTACGATGGTTTTGGCATGAATAAAGCCATTCTCATAAATATATATCCTCACTCCTGCCTTAAGTAATTCCCCGATATAGGAATAAGTCGCCCAGTAGACAAATAAGTGGTCAGGCTTGTTTGGAATCATAATGCGTACATCCACTCCCGTAAGCGCGGCAATCCTTAATGAATCCAACAGGCTCACGTCCGGGATGAAATAGGGGGTTTGAATATAAATGGACCTCTTCGCTGAAGAAATCATCTTAATATATCCATTTTTTATCTGCTCCCATTCAGAGTCGGGACCGCATGTCACAATCTGGACTCCGACATGGCCGGAAAAGGAAGACTGCGGGAAGTATCGTAAATCGTAGGCAATCTTCTTCGAACGGCTGGCTTGATTCCAATCCAGAATAAACCGTGTCTGCATGGCAAGTGTTGAGCTCCCGACAATCCGCAGGTGAGTATCCCGCCAATAACCGAACTTAGGATTCAAGCCCAAATATTCATCCCCAATATTAAAGCCGCCTACATACCCTACTTTCCCATCGATAATCACCAGCTTTCGGTGGTTACGATAGTTTAGGCGGAGATTGATAAAGGGGATTTTCGAAGGGAAAAACACGGCTACTTCACCGCCTGCAGCAAGAAGTTCTTTAAAGAATCCTCTTCTTGTGCGCCGCGAGCCCATTTCATCATATAAAACGCGGATCTTTACGCCTTGTTTGGCTTTCTCAGTAAGCTTCTCCAGGATTCGCTTACCTAAGTCGTCTTTCTTAAAGATATAATATTGAAGATGTATATGATCCTGTGCTGATTCCATGTCTTCTAATAAGGACTCAAATTTGTCCTCCCCATGAGTGAACAACTGTACTTCGTTATCCTGGGTCAAAAGAGCTTCATTATTCAGGAGATGCATATAAATAAGGTCCTGATATCTGGAGGACGTTTCATTTTTAAAAGGGAATCGGTGTTCTCTCAAGGAATGTACTTGCTTTTGAATTAAATCATCAATGCCTATTTTCTTCATATCTTCCCAGTCGAATAATCGCTGTCTGCTTAAGTTTTGTCCAAAGATTAAATAAAGTATAAAGCCGAGGAGGGGAATGAAAAACAGGACCATAAGCCAGGCCCAGGTCGCACCGGCATCTTTCCGCTCCAGGAAAATGATGACGCCCGCGAGAACTAAGTTAAGAACAAATAAAACCCCTAGAAGAGTAGATAGGATACTCATAGTATGTAAGGCTCCTTTAACTAGCTTTCTATAAGTAGTATACCTGAGAATGGAATAGAAAAAAATGACAAAGAAAAACAGAGCAGACTGTCAGCCTGCTCTGTTCGGTAGGAATCTTTAATCGTTCACAGCTTTTTTATTCATTTCCCGTCCACGTGTAGGCCAGCTTTCGACACCTTTTAAACCAGGAATATCATCTGCATAGAAGGTCGGGTCCAGCCCTTGTCGACGCTGCGTCATATAGTTATCCAATGCTTTAAAGGCAATTGGTGCTAAAATACCGATGGCAATCAAGTTGGTAAGGGCCATTAATGCCATGGAGAAGTCTGCCAAGCTCCAAACAATATCAAGGCTTGCAACAGAACCGAATATCACCATACCTAAAGCAATGAAGCGATATATCAGAAGTCCGGTCTTACTCTTATTGATGAATGGAAGATTGGCTTCCCCGTAATAATAGCTTCCAATGATGGAACTAAAGGCGAAGGTGAATATCGCAATCGCTAAGAAAATACCAGCCCATGAGTTAAAGTGCTCAGACATGGCTGCTTGAGATAGCTCGATACCTGTCAGTCCGGAACCGTACGCATCTGAAGTTAAGATGATAAACGCGGTTGCAGAACAAACGAGCAGCGTATCAAAGAATACACCAAGTGCTTGAATGAACCCTTGTTTGACCGGGTGAGAAACAGATGCTGTAGCGGCAGCATTCGGCGCACTACCCATACCAGCTTCATTAGAGAATAGTCCTCGTTTTACACCGTTCATAATCGCGGCTCCAATTCCGCCACCAACCACTTGTTCAAATCCAAATGCACTTTTGAAAATAAGTGCGATGACTCCCGGCATTTCCGTAATATTCGTAATGACTACAAATAAGGCTAATACAATATAGAAGACCGCCATGATTGGAACAATGATGGAAGAAAAGGTCGCTATACGTTTAACGCCCCCGAAGATGATGAGTGCAGTCAAACCGGCTAACACAATACCGATAACAAACGTATTGATTCCGAATGAATTACTAAAAGCTGTTGCGATGGTGTTACTTTGAACCGCGTTAAAGGTTGTCCCAAAGGAAAGGATGATGGTGACAGCAAAGATCGAACTCATCCAGGGCTTGCCCAGTTGTTTCTTCATATAGTAGCCGGGGCCGCCTTTAAATCCAACCTTATCCTTTTCTTTGTAAATCTGGGCCAGTGTACTTTCGACAAAGGCGCTGGCTCCTCCCAGAATGGCGACAAGCCACATCCAGAAGACCGCTCCAGGTCCTCCAATTGCTAAGGCAATGGCTACTCCTGCTAAATTACCTGTACCAATTCGAGTACCTGCTCCAATAAAGAATGCTTGCAGGGATGATATTTGCTTTTCCCCTTCCGCCTCGACCACATCTTTATCTCCTAATAATCGAAGCATTTCACCAAAGTGGCGAATTTGAACGAATTTAGATCCGATAGTGAAGTATAATCCTAAAATGAGGAGTACGCCTATTAAAACATACCCCCATAATATTGAATTTGCTTCCGTGACTAAATTGTTTAAAATATCCATGATAACCCCCTCAGAAATTTGTGTCGGTTACGTCTAATATTATCTGAAAATTTAAAATAAAAGTCAAGTTATTATCTGAATATTAAAATATTACCAATTAGGTATTTAGGAGGGCGAACTATTTTGTCATAATAATTAAGGGATTTTTCAATGGGGTGGGTCTAAAGTAGAGTTAGATAAATTATTCTGAAATAATATATTTCGGTCTTTTCGAATCATATTTTTTATTTGGGGAAGACGGACGAACTTGAGGTGAAATGCAAAAAAACGGATCACTGCTGATGATCAGTGATCCGTTTTATATTGGTTAAAGTGTCCTGCTTACCCATTCGGCAATCCAGGCGCAGGCGACGGCAGCGTAAGTTCCCACTACGTTGCCCAGTATTCCCATCAATAGTCCTACAGGAGCAAGAGAAGGCTGGAATACAGAGGCTACAACAGGAGCCGAGCTTGTTCCGCCGATGTTTCCTTGAGATCCTACAGCTACGAAGAATAGAGGGGCCCGTAGAAGGCGTGCCACTAAGAAAATAATCATCACATGAATGGCTAACCATACAATCCCCATTGCGACGTATTGAGGAGAATCCCATACATAAGCAAGGTCGGCTTTTGCTCCAATTGTTGCAAGCAATAGATAAATTCCTGCGTATCCAATTTTACTTGCACCGTAGTTCTCCAGGGTGCGGATTTTAGTAAAGGAGAAGATGATCCCGACCGCCGAAATGATCATAATCGTCCACGTTCCGGCAGAGAGTACATTTGAGACCGGTAACGTTTCTGAGAACTTTCTTACAACGTAAGCGACTCCGAATCCTAAACCAATAATGGCAGCAAGGTAGGGAACCTCGATAGGCTTGGCATTTTTACGTTGGATTTCTCCCATATCCTCATTCACCTTACGGATGATCGAGTTGTCCGCTTTATTCCATTTATCGAATTTATGCTGGAAACCTGCCAGGGCAATCATGATTCCCATCCAGCTATATCCGACAACGGTATCAACGACAATAATAGGCGAAAGAATTTCTTTCGGTGTACCAGTAGCTTCAATCATGGCTGCCATATTGGCACTCCCGCCAATCCAGCTTCCAGCAAGTGCCGCTACGCCAGTCCATGCGTCCTCAGGAAGAAACGGCTGGAAGATGGCTAAAGCGATGGGTCCTCCGATCACGACACCGAGAGTACCGGCAAGGAACATCGTAATCGCTTTCGGACCAAGTTTTAATGTTGCGGGAACATTCGCGGAAAGAAGCAGCAATAGTAATCCCACTGGCAATATGTAAGCCGATGTAAAGTCATATAAAGATGACTGATCCGGGATGATTCCAAACGTTGTAGACAACATCGGAAGGAAATAAGTCCAGATTAACGGGGGTGCATAGTGAAAGAACTTCTGTAAAAAAGGATTTTTCGACTCCCCTAGAATGAACACAAGACCTACTAAGGCAGCTAAATAAGAAAAGATTGCCATAGGTTCTTGAATTAAGATAGTGTCAAAACGCCACCACATAGTAAAACCTCCTTAAAATCGATAACAAGGTTTACTATAACATTGAAAACGGTTACTATTTAGAATTTTAATAAGTGCTAATCTTTATTCAATACAGAATATAACAGAAATAACGGAAGGAATGAAGGAGTTATGAGAAGCGTAGTTTCACAAAAAAATGCCACAGAAATCCATGGCAACATCTTGATCTTTCATGTGAAATAGATGAATGAATGCTTGTGAAGCAAATAGGATGCCTATTTAGGAGGGGAGATTACGATCAATAGTAATTCCAGAATCCTAAAGCGAATAATAAGATACCCGTAATCATTGAAATACCAAATAACATAAACAAGAAATCAAGAATGCTGTCGGCGAAGACTCTTTTGCGGTTCTCACGTTTAAAATGACGTACTTCCTTACGATATGATCGTGCAGCACGACTCATACAAAAACCTCCTCCTCCATGAACATTATTTGTATTAACACATATTCGTCACAATACAAGAAAATCCTTCCTTAAAGTGAAAAATATGCCGACTTACCTATATCCGAGTCGAATGGAGGGACGGACCTTCCATTCATCTTCAACACAAAATAAGAGGCTATGTGGAAATAGCCTCTTATTTAGATGAAGAAAGCTTAGAAGTGAGTACCTGTAGCCTTAGCGAAGGTTATTTTGTGAAATTCCGCTAAGGGCGCTTCCGGCACTTTGATCCGATTGCTGTTGTACTGCCAAATCTCCCAGAGCTAGCATCCCGACAAGCTGCCCGTTTTCCACAACAGGTAAACGACGCACTTGATGCTGGGACATTAAAGCTGATGCTTCTTCAACCGAGGCATCCGGAGAGATTGTCACAACCTGCTGTGACATAACTTGAGAGACATTTCCCTGTGCACCTTGAGTCAGTCCACGAGTAGCAATATCACGGTCTGTTACCATACCGACAACTTGTCCGTTTTCAACAACGGGAACGGAACCAACATTCTTTGAACTCATTTTAGATGCGACGCTTTGAAGTGAGTCCTGATTTGAAGCGGCTTCCACATTTGTCGACATAATATCACGTACTTGCATGTAAATTCCCCCTTAATTAAATTGGCAGTACACCATTATTATTCGACAAATCCACATAACTATTCCCAATGCGTTCAGCCATTTTTTTCAAATGAGAGGGACGGACCTTCAAAGAGTGCTTTTTGGATATCATTTAGTAATAAACATTTGAGTCCAATAAGTCCCGTAAGATCCTCCCTTGGCATATCCCACCCCGATATGAGTATAGGATCCGGTGAGAATGTTTTTTCTATGTCCCGGACTATCCATCCACTCACGGACAACTTGTTCAGCACTTGTTTGACCAGCGGCTATATTCTCAGCGGCTTGACTATATTCAATGTTGAAGCTTTTCATCATATCAAAAGGAGATCCGTACGTCGGGCTTCTGTGCGAAAAATAACCAACATCCCTCATGTTACGTGATTTATACCGGGCAACCCTGGATAGCTGCCAATCAAGCTGAAGAAGGGAAAGGCCGTTCTTTTGCCTCTCCTGATTGGTCAGATCAATGACCTGACCTTCAACCGATTTAGCTTTTCGAAGAATGGGGATGTTGATTTTTTGATTTGGATAAATTAAATCTGGATTCGACAATTGAGGATTAGCTTCTATAATCTCAGAGAGTCCAACCTGCAATTTTCTTGAAATTTTCCAAAGGGTATCTCCTTTCCTGACTGTATAGACACTTGCTGCAGAGATTTCATTTAAAGTAAATAAACTAATGATAATAGACAGTGCAACCATGATAAGAGCGAGTTTTGTTTTCATGATTATAAAATGTGTAATTTGGGACAAAATATTCTAAGAAAAAGTGCAAAAATAGGATTATTGTTTCATTTTTAGGGAAAAGAAAAACTATTAAACGTAAAGTGAAACTTTTTGCGAAACCAATCGTACAAATAGGTAACGATATTTTATAAAAGAGGTGAATAACGTGGTAAAGGAGAACGATCGCTTTAAGAAAGTGATAACGAAATTGTCGAACGTGGGCGTAAATATTTCAAAAACGAAATCAAGACGGGAAATCCTTCATTCACTAAAGCAGTATCAGCCATTACCTAAGACGTTAACCCAAGACTCTTAAACTTACACCCGAGAAACGTTGGACAGACATATTTCCCCTTTTCTCACGATATATTTAATAGTAGTGAAGAGGAGGGTTAGGTATGGAGAGAATGATGTTTGATTTACAAGCATTAAAGGAAATCAGAAAGAAGGCAGATGAAATTTCATACCACTGTATGAGTCGGGATCAACCTACAGATCCCCATCGTGTAAGCATGGCGTTAGATCAAGTGTGTCGTGCCCTTGCGATGTTTGCAGAAATGGAAATTCATCGCATGCAGAATCATCATATTCCCTATGACCCCCAGAGCTATATTAAAGGACGTCTGGGAATTGCCTACCGATCTGTACTCCAGGTTCCTCAAGAAGATTCCAATACAGCATAGCAAAAGAGGTTGACCCAAGATATAAGGGTCCTGAAATCAAGAAAATCACAGACAGATATAAGAAACTCTGAAAGCATAAGGACTGGTCCTGTAAGGATGATATCACTCATCGTTTTGGGTCAGCCTCTTTTTATTTACTATTCTAATCCAAAAGTTAGGTGACGATATTCATGACGGTGTTTTCGGATATATTGCTGGTATGTAATGGGAAGGCAGGTCAAGGAACGCTGGAAGTTCTGTTAAAAGATGCTGTGCCTCCATTATTGGACATCTGTACGAACTTAATTATTCATAAAACGAAAGAGAAAGGCGATGCCGAAAGAATTTGTAAGGAGACGGCTAATCAATATGAACTGGTTGTCATCATGGGTGGTGATGGAACGATTCATGAGGCCATCAACGGATTGTCAGCCTTAGAAAAACGGCCATTGGTAGGCATCATCCCTGGAGGGACGTGTAATGACTTTGCCCGTTCGTTACATATTCCCATGAATATCGGACAAGCTGTCCGCCTTATAACCGAACGGGCGCTCGAAAAGGATATCGATATCGTCAAGGCAGACGATCGGTATTTCAGCAATTTCTGGGGAACGGGGCTGGTCGCAGAGACAAGCGACAATATCGATGTAGGATCAAAAAGTGTCCTCGGTAAACTAAGCTATTATATAAGTGCGTTTCAATCCATCCAAGAATCACCGATCTTAAATGTGAAGGTAACAACTGAAAATGATGTGATTGAAGAGGAAGTGGTGATGCTATTGGTTGCAAATGGCCGTTCCATTGGCTCTAATCCACTGCCCACCTGCATCGATATGGAAGATGGACTAATGGATATTTACATCGTCAAAAAAAGCGGTTTCCCTTTATTAAAGGAATTTTTGGTTATCAAGAGCACAGGCAATATAAGCGAGCAATATGACGATATTATGCATATCCAAGCAAGAGAAGCCCATATTGAACTGGGACAGGGTGAAAAGCTTGATATGGATGGAGAATTATATGAAGGAAGCAGGCAGTCTCTTCGAGTATTAAATAAGCATTTGCGATTTATCGTCGGCAGCTCATGATAAAAAGAGAGCAAGGGGGCATTTTTGCCCCCTTGCTCTCTTTTGCTGGGTCAAACAGTTTTCTTTCTCTTTTTGATGACCAAGTAAACAAGATAAACAGCGATTAAAACGCCACCAGCTGCAAGTGTAAGGAGTGTAAAGTTCTCTTCGATGAAAGGCTTTGCTTTAGCCCCAAGTGCTAAAATGATTGCACCTTCAAGGAAGAAACGAATTCCTCTCCCGATAATCGACCAGATTACCAATACTCTGATCTTAACACCGGAAACCCCTGCGAAAATCGTGAAAATCTTATAAGGGATAGGTGTCAGTCCTGCGATTAAAAGAGCCATTGCCCCATATTTAGTAAAGTACTCCTCTACTTTTTGAATCCTTTTTTCAGAGAAGAAATACACAAGGATCGGTCGTCCAAGTTTCTTTCCGATCCACCAGCCAAAAAGGGCTCCGATAACGGAAGCGATGGTCGTATAAAGTGCATAAAGCAATGCGCTATCCGGATTGGCAATCGCTAAAGGAATCAGTAGTACATCAGGTGGGATGGGAAAAAATGATGAATCAGCGAATGAAACAAGGATCAGACCCCATACACCATAATCCAATAACCATGCTTCGAAAGTGTGAAGTAGTTCAGACATAAGTTCAGTAATCTCCTTTATTGATAAAACGTCATTTTTGATTTTATTTGAACATTAGAAAGTATATCACTTTTTACAAAAGGAGTCATGAAATATCCCGTATGGTTGAAACCACTTCACGGAAGTTTCGTCACATTTACAATTGATGATACTCTTAAAAAAGCTTGAAAATAGGTTAAATCAAAAATCATCTATTTCTCGGGAAATAGTGACAGAAATCGTATTCATTCTACATTTCTGAAGGAGACTTCATCCCCAATAATCTCAATCCTTCCGCAAGGACAGTTGCAACAGCATGGACCAAGGCCAGGCGGGAGATCTGCTCTAAATCCTCGGAAATGATTTTAGTTTTACCGTAATAACGGTTAAAGCTTTGGGCGGTATCAACTAAATATTTGGCAATAACCGAAGGAGCGTATTGGTTCCATGCTTTCTCAACCATCTCCGGAAATAGTCGTAACTGCTTCACTACATCCCAGCTCTCAGCATCGTCAAGCCCCTTAAAGGTCAGGGGAGGATGAGCTTCCGCTTTTCTCAGGATGGATTGAGCTCTGGCGTATGTGTATTGGATATATGGACCTGTTTCTCCTTCGAAGGTCAGCATATGTTCCAGGGAAAATTCAATATCGTTAACCCGGTCATTTTTTAAATCATGAAAGATAATCGCCCCGACCCCAACATCTTTTGCCACTTCTGCAGCATTTTTTAAGTCAGGATTCTTCTGCTTGATATTATATTCAGCCATTTTTATGGCTTCTTGAAGAACCTCTTCGAGTAAAATGACCCGGCCCTTTCTGGTGGACATTTTCTTCCCATCCTTCAGATAAAGACCAAAAGGTATATGTTTCATATCATTCGCCCAATTAAATCCGAGCTTCTTCAATACTTCCATCACTTGTTTGAAGTGGATGGTTTGTTCCTGGCCAACGACATACAGTGCTTCATCAAAGGCATACTGGCGATGGCGATACAGGGCAGCTGCCAGGTCTCTCGTAGCATAAAGGGTAGCTCCGTCTGACTTTTTGATGAGACAAGGCGGGAGATTCTCTTCTTCTAGACGAACCACTTGTGCTCCTTGTGATGTTTCAAGAATATCATGGTCTTGAAGCAATGTTACGACTTCAGCCATCTTGTCATTGAAGAACGCTTCGCCATTATAGGAATCAAATTCAACTCCGAGCAGCGAGTAAATCGTTTTAAAGGCTTCAAGTGATTCGTCTTTAAACCATCTCCAAAGCTCCGTTACTTCTTTATCTCCGTCTTCAAGAAGTTTAAAGGCTCTTCTTCCTTCTTCCTCGAGTGAGGGATCTGTTTCTGCTTCCTGATGAAACTTCTTGTATAAAATGAACAATTCAGATATGGGGTTCTCCCTGACCTGTTGATGATTTCCCCACTTTTTGAAAGCGACGATTAATTTCCCGAATTGAGTCCCCCAATCCCCGATATAATTGATTTTTTCTGTGGTGTAACCGCATTTTTCTGCAATAGTGGCGATGGAATTCCCGATGACAGTCGAGCGTAAATGACCCATGGAAAAAGGTTTGGCGATATTAGGTGAGGACATATCCAATACTACGGTTTTTTGCTTGCCAAATACATGGCTACCGAAATCTGACCCTTTTTCCAAGATAGCTGACACAATGTCTTTTCCTGCTTTCAATCTGTCAAATCGGAAATTTACATAAGCACCAGCTGATTCTACTCTGCTGAAAAAGGGAGAGGAGAGAGAGTCAGCAATTTCTTCTGCAATGATGTGAGGTGCCTTCTTCCATGCTTTGGCCAGTTGGAAACATGGAAAGGCAAGGTCTCCCAAATGAGTATGCTTTGGGGTTTCAAGCAATTCATAAAGCTCTTTTTTGTTCCAGTCATTCAATGCCTGTGACTTTAGTACGTCAGTAACGATCGATTTCAAATCCATCATCTACACCTCCTGATAAAATCAAACACAAAAAAACCCGCCTCTATAAAATATAGAGACGAGTTTAGCTCGCGGTACCACTCTTATTCCCTTTAAGGGCGCTCATTGTATAACGGGAGATCCCGGTTTTTCTCTACTGATTTCAAGAAAAACATCTCAGAAGTGCGTTTCATTCCAGGTTTCTCACCAGGCTTCCACCATCCCCGGCTCGCTATCGATCCACATCAGAATTACTCTCTTCATCATAGAATATTCGTATATAATTACTATTATTTTACACATCCTGGTGATGATTGCAACCTGTAATTAAGAATCTTCTGATGAAAACATATACGTTTTATGGTGAAATCTCATACTGAAAACAAGTCCAAGGGCAAGCATATTTCCCATAAGAGAGCTTCCTCCGTAACTGATGAAAGGAAGTGGGATCCCTGTAATCGGAAGCAATTGAATCGTCATTCCAATGTTCTGGAACACGTGGAACGTAATCATGCTAATAATCCCTGCGCATACATAGGCATTGAATGGTTCCTTCGTATCTAAAGCCGTTTTGGTTAAATGGTAAATGAGAAGGAAGTATAAACTTATGACGACGCTTGCGCCAATAAAGCCGTATTCCTCACCGATCACACTGAAAATAAAATCGGTGTGGTTCTCAGGAATGTATACTTCTCCTCCACTGTACCCTTTCCCAAAGATTTGCCCGGATCCAATGGCGTTAAGGGAGTTAATTAAGTGAAATCCCTCTAATTTAGCGTAGTTATACGGATCTAGCCAAGCATAAATACGTCCAAACTGATAAGGCTTTACATTTAAATATTTTTCAAGCAGGTCAGGAGCCCACACAACAAGTGAAAGGACGATCCCCCCGAGCACTCCGATAGAAGTATATATTGGAACGATCAGCTTCCACGTAATCCCTGAAACTAAGATGATTCCGGTCATGATGGCTAAAATAACAAGGGAAGTCCCTAAATCCGGCTGCTGCATAATAAAAGCAAGGGGAAGGAGGGTTGTAAGCCCGATCTTCACTAATAACTGAAAATCCGACTGCATTGTTTTTCTTGGATTAAGCTCATGATGATTGCTAATGATCCGTGCAAGAGCAAGAATCAAAAACGTCTTCATGAATTCTGAAGGCTGAATAGAACCAAGCGGTCCCAGCATGAACCAGCTTTTGGCTCCGTTTCTATAAGGTGCGATGCTTTCCGGTGAAATGAGTAATACAAGAAGCAGGAAGATTCCTGCACCGTATATGTACCAAGCAAGACGCTTATACTGATCGGAATCAAGGAATAAGGCTCCTACAATAATAATTCCACCCACGACATACCAAAAAGCTTGTCTTATCACAAAGTTCGTCCCATACTGACCTGACGTCTGGGCACTACTAATTCCCATAGCGCTAACAATAAAAAATAACATTAATAAAAAGAGAAGACCCCAATCGATCTTATCAGCAAATCGCTGGCGAGTTTCCATAATCTATTCACCTGAATTTCTAAAGATTTCACATTCCTAGTCTAATAGAAATGAAGGGAAATTTCTACTCATGACCAGAGAAATTACGGAAGTTCTGTCGGTATGTGACAGGCACTATACGATATTTGTCGAAATGAAATCAAAGGAAAAGCTTACAGGAGAGGGATTCAACGAATGGACAGCGGGACGAAATTCCATTTTTTACATAATCGTGATCGTTTCTTATCATTAAAATATAAGAAGAAAGTGCCGTTTCCTAACGTTTGGAAGCCATTACTCTTTTTCTTATATAAATAGAACAAAAATATATAGCCTGCGGTCCTGCAATATGACTATTTTCTACAATTACCTGCGACTTTTGTCATCATTTTGAAATGAAATAGAAAAGAACAAGTACCTTACAAATTTGCTAGAATAGAAAGTATGAATTGTGCATCGTGTTAATCAGATGGAGGGAATGTTCTTGAAGGCAAATAATCAGGTTAAAGATATCATCTATGTTCACAAGAATACGGATCGTCAGTATGTCGTATCTTACGGAATTAATTTCAACGAGTTTGCTTCAAATGCCCGTAAACCATTGAAGAATCTCCTTCTTATTAAGCATCAGTACGAGCATGGTGCCTTTAATATACATACGCATATGGAGTATGTGGAACAGGATGAAATGAAGAAGATTATGAATGACGGAGTACAGAGCTATGGTGATTTCTGTTGGATTGACTTCGAGGAAGAAGTGGGAGTCAATGAATTGAACGGTCAGGAAATCGCTGAGCTGCTCTATATGGGTCATATTAAGCAACCTTTAAACCCTCCTTTTTATTCAAAACTGAACAATCGATACGCGTACCTATCTCATGATGATGGATGGTTTAACAAGATCTATTATCGGGATTTTGAGGACTTCTATCATATGTTGGGAGCGACGGTTTCTTCGAAATTGAGTTCGGTCAAAGGTGGAAAGGGCTTATTTGGTATGAAGAAGGAGAAAGCCTATCCAATCATCGGGAAGGAAGTCATTCATTCCTTTAGAGACAAATTAAAAGAAGGAATGGTCATTTCTTTAGAAAAAGCCATACTAACGAGAGGGAAGATAGAGATCCCGATCTGGGTGATCGGCGATTATTACGATATGGACGAGATGGCGGAAGATTATAAGCAAATCCGCAAATCACCTGCCAACGGTTTATTATCCTATGATCGTAAAACAAAAAGCTGGAGTGCTTTACTTCGTTAAGCAGGAAACAAGGAGCGTGAAAGTTTGGTAGAAATTCAATTTCGTGACAATCTGGTTCAAGGGATATTTCTCGAGCGCCTCAACCGGTTTGTTCTGGAGTGTCAGATTCCTTCAGGTTCTATTGAAAAAGTCCATTTACCCGATCCAGGCAGATTAAAAGAATTATTGGTACGGGGAAACCCGATCTGGCTTCAGGCATCAACAGATCCCAAAAGGAAGACGAAATGGTCAGCCGTCATGACGTATGATGCTTCTAACGGTATGTATGTGTCTTTAAATACACAATATCCCAATCGGTTAGTCCTGGAAGCCTTGCAACAGGAAATGGTGGAAGAGTTAAAGGATTGGCAATTGGAAAAAGCCGAGTATAAAGTAGGTGGCTCACGCTTTGACTTCTTACTCACTCATAAACGACATGAACAAAAATTATTGCTCGAAGTAAAAAGTGTCACCATGGTAGAGGACGGAATGGGGAAATTCCCGGATGCCGTCACGTCAAGAGGGGCAAGGCATGTGGAGGAACTTACGCATTTACAGATGGGTGGGAGCTATCAAGCAGCCGTCCTGTTTATTGCTCAGCGAACCGATTTGTCCGGGATCACTTCCGCACCTGAAATTGATCCTCATTTTGCCCGGGTCATGGAAGAAGCCGCCAACCAGGGTGTCCGGTTTTTTGGAAGAAGCTGCATCGTTACGCCTGAACGTATCGCCTTAAATGGACCGGTACCTGTATATACAAAAAAGGATTAATCTCACAGCCGTCTTTAGCATGTGAAGGTTAATCCTTTTTGTTATACCTAATCCAACTGTACTTCTGCTTTTGCTTTATAGTTCTGGTCTCCTTTGGCGGTTAACCAAACGGTCAACGTATAGGTACCGCTCCCGACCTTTGGAAGAACCACTTTCTGGGAGAACTCTTCACCCTGTTTTACGGTGATTTCCTGGATCGCCTGGGTATACATCTTATTTTTTGAGTCCTTATACACGACCTCACCTTTATCGTTCCGAAGCTCAAAGTCAATGGTTTGTCCGGAAGAAAAAACAAAGGTTTTTTCTTGCTCTGTTTGATTCTTAATGGAGTAGACATAGACAATCTGACCGCTTTCCTCTTGTTTCGTTAATGAAGGTTCCATTTCGCCTGCAACAATCCCTTTCTGTACAGAAATGTCTTCACCGGCTCCTGAGTTTTGATTCTCTTCGGATTGACTGCCTTTATCTTCAGTCGTTCCACAGCCTGCTATTCCTGCCATAAGTATGATACATAACATGATCAATCGCTTCATGCTAAAACCACCTCCTTACTGTATTAGACAGGGTTTATCTGAAAAGGTTACAAGCCTTCCCGAATATGAGCACGATGACATATGAGGATGTGCTGAACTTGTTTCTTTCTTCCTCAACATGGGCATAGATTTACATATGTAAGGCAGATTACTTTTTAAAATCATGAGGTTCAGTACAATAGAATTATAGAAAAAGAGCAGAGGAGCAAGGTGTATGAAAAAATGGTTAGCAATTATGGGTTTTATAACCATACTAATAGTATCCGCTTGCGGTCCTTCAAATGCAACCGATAGCGGGGAAATTCCTGCCGGAAATTGGGATATGATTTCATCGGAAGCAGAAGGATCAAAAGTGAATCTTTTTATGTGGGGCGGTGACGATGGAATTAACCGTTATATTGATGACGTGGTTGCACCTGTGCTGAAAGAAAAAAACGATATCGAATTAAATCGGGTACCTTTAGACACAAAAGAAATTCTGCAAAAACTACAAACAGAGAAACGGGCAGGGAAAGATAAAGGAACGATTGATATCGTCTGGATAAACGGAGAAAACTTCAAAAACGCAAAGGAAAATGATTTATTGGCGGGGCCATTTACTGATAAGCTGCCAAACTTTAAGAAATATTATGATACAGAAAGTCAAGCGTTTCAATATGACTTCGGGACTAAAACAGAAGGATATGAAGCACCATGGGGAAAGGTTCAATTTGTCTTCTTTTATAATAGTGAAAAAGTGGGGAGCCCTCCCACAAGCTTCGACGAATTAAAAGCATTCGTGGAAACCCATCCAGGAAAATTCACCTATCCTAATCCGGCTGATTTCACCGGAAATGCATTTCTAAGACATCTTCTTTATGCGAAATCCGATTCCGATTTGGCTCAGTCTACATTCGACGAAGAAACCGCAAAAGAGATGGGGCAAGGAGTCTGGAAAGAGCTGAACGAGATGGAGCCTTATTTATGGAGAGAGGGGGAAACATATCCTTCTACCTTAACAGATCTAGATAAGCTGTATGGCGGGGAAGAGGTTTGGATGACGATGGGATACAACGAAGCAAGAGCAGAACACCTTATCAAAGACGGTGTGTTCCCGGAAAGCACAAAGTCCTTTGTGTTAAATGATGTGGGGTCGATCGGTAACACTCATTTCCTGGCTATTCCATTCAATGGTCCCAATAAAGAAGGAGCGATGGTGGTCATCAATCAACTCCTCTCTCCTGAAGCTCAGTATGAGAAACTAAAGCCTGACTATTGGGGAGAAAGCTCACCCATTTCCTATGAAAAGCTGGATGAGGAATGGAGAAATAAATTTAAGGGCATCGATCGCGGCGAAAGTGTTCTGGAGGCCTCTGTACTCGAGGAGAGCTTTAAGGGAGAACTGGATGCGGCATATGTGGAATGGTTAAAGGAGAACTGGATCCGTGAAGTGGCAGAGAGTCAATAACTCAGTTCTCCTCATTCCAGCCATCCTTTTTTTTCTCCTTATTCCGGGGCTCGGGATTGTACTCGCTTTAATGGAGAGTGTCAGGAGTGGAGAAACCATAACATTACAGCATTACGTGAATTTGTTTGAGGAGAAGCGATTTATGACATCTTTTCTCTTCAGTTTGCTGGTAACCTCCATCTCAACCATCCTTTCCCTGATCATTGGCTTGGGAATCGTGAAGGCCTTCTCCCCTTTACTAAAGGATAATAAACATAAACTCCTTGTCTGGATTCCGATGCTGGTCCCCCATTTTGTATGGGCTTACCTCATCTACTTACTCTTTAATCAAAGCGGATTTTTCTCCAATATATTCGGATTGACAGGTTTAATCAGCGACCGTGGTGAATTTCCGATTCTGGTCCAGGACCGAAATGGGATTGGAATCATTATGACCTATGTCTGGAAGGAGGTCCCCTTTGTTACTCTGATGCTGTTACCCGTTTATGCGACGCTTTCTAAAAGGTATAACGAGGTCGCTTCTTTATTGGGAGCGAATTTCTTTAAAGCATTTTGGGTAGCAGAATGGCCATTTATCCTCCCCGTTCTCGTAGAAACCGGAGCCATTTTGTTCGCTTTCATTTTTACAGCATTTGAAGTTCCGCAGCTTCTGGGAGTGACTTCACCACAGATGATGGCCATCCTCGCTTACGACTGGTTTTACAGTGGCAGCTGGAGTGACCGGCCATTGGCGTTTGCCGCACTTGGATTTGTCGGACTGGGCATTGGGGTCGTGATGTGGCTCCTTATTTACATCACAAACAAGAAACGCATGCACATAACAAAAGGGATTGGAAATTAGAGGTGTTCACATGAGGAAATCGTTATTCTACAGCATATCACTCCTTCTTTTTGTGTTCCCCCTTTTATTTTTAGTGTATAAAAGTTTTTTCGGTGTTTGGAGATGGGGGAGTCCTCATCCTTCTGAACCTGGTATAAGGGCATGGCAGGTGTTAATGAACGAGGGGGAATTCCTGGATTCGATCGGGGTTTCCATCTGGATTGCCTTTGTCGTATTGGCGATAAACCTTCTGATTGGCATTACTTCAGGAAAAGTGTTTTCCTTATCTTCCTTTAAGGGGAAATCAATCGTTGAAGCTCTCCTTATGCTGCCGCTTTTCCTTCCCGTGTTAGTGGTCGGCATAGGACTTCATATTACGTTCATACGATATGGGCTTGCCGATCACTGGACGGGAGTCGCACTTGTCCACTTAGTGCCCACCATTCCATATAGTATCAAAATGTTCAAAACAGGTTATGACCGGATCGGCGCGAAATTAATCGAGCAATCAGCTATGCTTGGGGGGAGAGGCTTTCAACGTTTTTACCATATTGAATTACCTTTGCTTCTTCCAAGTATACGGAGTGTTCTGTTTCTGACGATTGTGATCAGCTTAAGTCAATACGTCCTTACAGCGATAATAGGCGGTGGGAATGTCGTGACGCTCTCTATGGTCTATTACCCTTTTACCGATACGGCGGATGAAGCGGTAATGGCAGCCTTCTCGATCGTGTTCGCCATCATTCCCATCATGCTGTATTTCATTCTTGAAGGGTGTCTGAAATTCATACTCCCTTATCGACTTCCAAGAGGGAGGAACAGGTTTTGAGTTCATTCATAGAAATTAATCAATTAACCAAAAAGTTCAAAGATAAAGAGATTTTAACGAACGTAACGTTCTCATTAAATAAAGGGGAAGTTCTCTCATTAGTGGGGGCATCCGGCTCTGGTAAATCAACATTTCTCCGCATTCTCTCTGGATTAGAGTCTGCAACGGGAGGGAATATGTCAATTGACGGAAGTGATATCTCCTCTTTAAAGCCTCAAAAACGCCCCATTGGGATGGTCTTTCAACAACCTTTATTATTCCCACATATGAACGTTCTTGAAAATGTCATGTACGGGTTGGAATTGAAGGGACGGAACAAAGGGGAAAATAAGAAATTAGCTCTGGACTATATTGAAAGAGTCGGTCTCGGTGAAGTGGCGAATCATTATCCGTCTGAGCTTTCCGGCGGTCAGCAGCAACGGGTATCTCTTATTCGTTCTCTCATCCTTAAGCCGAAGCTTTTGCTTTTGGACGAACCTTTCAGCAGCCTGGACCTGCAGCTGAGGAAAGAACTGAGACAGTGGGTGCGACAGATGTTTAAAGAAGAAGGAACAACGGTCATATTCGTCACACATGACCGTGATGAAGCGTATGAACTTGGAGATCGAGTAGCTGTTTTAAAGAGTGGGAGATTCTTGCAGATCGGGAAGCCTGAGGATATTTATTATCGTCCCGATTCTCCATTTGTGGCTTCTTTCATGAGTGACGGACTCATTTTGAATCAGCATCAATTCATTCACGCTTCCGACATAAAAGTAAGTTGCAGCCCTGCCGGCACTACTATGTCAAGGTGGAAGGGAACCGTGAGTAAAAAGTTATTTTTAGCCGGAACCAATCTCTATGAGGTATGGGTGAATGAACTGGAGCAGAAGTTAAATCTCCCGCTGGAAATAGAAGCTTCTACTGAAGATATCTGGCTTTTTGCCGAGGAAGAGAGCATCCAAACGTTTCAGAAAGATGAATAGGAGGGAAAAAGGATGAAGAAGAAGGAAATCGGTAAGATTGTCATGTTCATCGCTATTTTATTCTTTCTCATGTGGCTGAGTCGGAATTTCTTTCACGTAAAGCCTCATGACATAAGAGATTGGATCGTATCTTATGGCATTTGGGCTCCCATTGTATTTATTATCGTCTATACGATTCGCCCGCTGATCCTTTTTCCAGCTTCCATCCTATCATTGGCAGCAGGTCTTGCGTTCGGTGCACTTGAAGGCTTCATCTACATTATCATCGGGGCCTTGGGAGGTGCCACGGTTGCCTATCATACTGCAAGCTTCCTTGGGGCAAAACTATTAAAAAGACCGTCTCCGCGTATGATTAAGATCCGTGAAAGGATGGAGGAGAACGGTTTCGTTTATGTACTGCTATTACGGCTCGTGCCGTTTTTAAACTTCGACCTTATTAGTTACCTCGCGGGTATGGGAAAGGTGAGGTACATTCCATTCATTGTTGCTACGGCCATCGGGATTTTACCTGGTACGTTTGGTTATGTATTTCTGGGGTCAAGCTTGGTAGGGGAAGATCGAACGAATTTATATATCGCCATCGTCTTTTTCTTATTGATGATCATCGTGCCTTTAATTTTCAAGAAAAAAATGAAAGCCTGGCTGGGATTATCGGGTAATGACGACAAGTAAAGGATGGGAAACACATGTTAGATACACATGCCCGTAAGTGGGTGCAGCCAAGTATAGAGGGATCAGCACGTCTGTTTCTGAAAAAAGGACTATCAGCCAATCAAGTGACGGTTATTGCATTTATTATAGGCTCCTCTACAGGGCTGGTTTATTACCTTGGATACCCGGTCTTAGCCGTCATCTTATTATGGTTATCCGGCTTTTTGGACGCAGTCGATGGTACCATGGCCAGATTGACCAAGCCATCTCCCTTTGGAACGGTCATGGATGTCACCTTCGATCGAATCGTTGAAATCAGTGTCATCCTCGGAGTTGCCTTCTTACACCCGGACATTATGTGGGCGATCCTTTTACTAAGCGTATCCATCATTATTTCCATGACGATTTTCCTGACAGTTGGAGCTGTATCTGAAAAACAGGGAATGAAATCTTTTTATTATCAAGCAGGATTAGCCGAGAGAACGGAAGGCTTTATATTATTTAGCGTCATGATGCTATTTCCGTCCATCGTCCTGTGGAGCACCTTATTGTTTTTTGCAGTGGAATTGTACACGGGCTTACAGCGATTTCTGGAAGCGAAACGTTTACTTTCATAAGGAGGAGAGATCAAGATGGATCAATACGATTTAATTGTAATCGGAGGGGGAGCAGGAGGACTGACCGTCGCATCCGGAGCCGCTTCCCTGGGAGCAAAAGTAGCACTCATCGAAAAAAGCGGCCTTCTGGGCGGAGACTGCCTTCACTTTGGGTGCGTTCCATCCAAGGCATTCATCCAATCGGCCAGAGAAGTGGCTGTGATCCGGGCAGGTAATGAGTATGGGTTTGAAACAAAGGGTTCCGTGGATATGAAATTGGTAAGGGAGAGGGTCAAAGAAGCCATTTCCCATATTCAGCAGCACGACGATCCAGATCGATTCCTCCAATTAGGGGTAGATATTTATTTCGGAGGGGCAGAATTTCTTGATTCCCACACGATTTTAGTGGAAAAAGAAGACAAGATCTCCGGGAAAAGAATTGTGGTTGCAACAGGGTCAAGTCCCATGTTTCCAGAAATTAAAGGCTTGGAAGAAGTTGAGTATCACACGAATGAAACGGTATTCGAATTAGATGAGCTGCCCCGCCGAGTCGTATTTATCGGGGGAGGTCCGATTGGTTTAGAACTGGCACAAGCCTTTTCTTACCTAGGATCAGAAGCAGTCGTCCTTGAAAAACATGATGAGATATTGGTTAAAGAGGATAAAGAAATCCGAGAAGCAGCCACAGGTTTACTGGAGAAGGATATTCAATTTGTTTATGGAGCGGAGATCGAACGTGTATCCGAGAGGGACGGGGAGAAATTGGTCCACTATGTGAAAGACGGTGTAGAGCAGACGGTGGAAGGCGATTTATTGTTCCTTGCTACGGGGAGAAAGCCTGGTACGGAGTCTTTAAATCTATCTGCTGCCGGAGTGGAGGTGGACAATCGGGGCTTCATCAAAGTGAATGACGAACTAAGAACGAACCATCCTCATATATTCGCAATCGGTGACGTCAATGGTCGATATCCATTCACCCATGGTGCAGGAATGGAAGGGAAGGTTGTGGTCCAAAATGCAGTGTTTGGCTTAAAACGCAAAGTTTCCTATAATAAACTGCCTTGGACAACCTATACGACACCTGAAATCTTTCATATTGGCCTCACCGAGGAAGATGCTGTGGAGCAAGGGGTGGAGTACAAAATCTATAAGAAAACGTTGGACGAAGTCGATCGATTCGTCGCAGATCACCGAACGGAAGGTCTCGTAAAAATCATCACAGACAAAAGCGGGAAAATACTCGGCGCCCACGCAGTCGGGTCCGGTGCAGGAGACTGGATGCAGCCCGTCGTGTTCGCCATGGAAAAAGGAAGTAAAATCGGAGCACTGTCCAATATGGTTTATCCCTATCCGAATCATGCTGCAGCCGTACAACAGGTGGCGGACCTGTATTGGAGAGAGAAGCTGTTCGATGGTGTGTTGCCGGTGATCAGTAAGAAGTTCGTTGAGATTTTTAGATGATAGACATAGGAGGCGCGACTGCTGGGAAGCGGTTGCGTTTTTTTGTGGAGGAGTTGGATTGGAGTGTGGGGCGGGATGACGCGTGTTCACAATTTGGCACAACAAAGTCTAATAGTGGCACAATAAACGACCTCATCCCTTCTAAATACATATAATATTTGGAAGTTTCTCCACTTGGAATCCAGAAAGACTGCTCTCAAAATACTCCAGTCCACGAATCTCCCTTCAATCGTTACTACAAACAACCTACCCTACTCCATCACCCACCATACCGACCCACAAACCGCTCATCAATCCAATTCTTCAAACGCCAAGCCCATCTGCTGACCAACGAAAACGATCCGTATGTCAGAAAGCCTTTTTTATCTCCGATCGACATGATTGCCAGGTATCGTTTCTGGGGTTCAAAAGGAATGATTTTACCTTTAGCCGCTGCTCCGTTCAGGTTTTTCCAAAGGACGGGTCCTTGGCGTACAGCTGTCACCCCATTTTTCGGTACATCCGGAAAGTCCTTTAAAGTGGCGCAGTCCCCCGTTCCAAATACGTTCGGGTATTCAACGGATTGAAGATAGCTGTTCACCAGGAGAAAGCCTTTTTCATCTGTCGGTAAAATACTGCTCGCGAATAGTGGCGGGGCTTTAGGTCCTCCTAAGAAGATGACTTCATCGTAGTCGATACTTGCTCCGTCTTCAGTAAACACATGGGTGCCATCTACTTTTTCCACGTGGCCATCATATAGGGTAATTTCTTTAGAGGAGACAACCTCAGTTATTTTTTTCGATGAGAAGGAACCTGCTTTTTTTAACAGAGGAGAAGAGTGAACAACAGATACAGAATGATCCCCATAACCGTTGTCCACCTTCCATGCCTTCAATGACAGGGCCATTTCAATACTCGCTGCACCACCACCGATAAAGACGGTTTTCCTGCTGTTATGCAGTTTCTCTATTTGCTCAGGGAAACGATAGTTTGGTTTGATAGGAAGGTTGTGTTCATGTAAGCCCTCGATTTCCATTGAGTCGTTCCGTGAGCCAATGTCGAATGAAACGAAGTCGTAGGTGAAGATGTCGCCTTTGTCCGTTAAAAGATGTTGTTGATCAGGATCGATGGAGAGAACGGCACTTGCGACAAAGTCACACCCGGCTTCCTCACACAATCTCTCCAAATCAATCCGAGTCTCCTCTAACGGATAAATTCCTTCCGTGTAACCAGAGAACATTCCTGAATAATATTGATGCCGAGAAGGGGAAATGAGTATCCACTTTACGTTTTCATCACGTTTCTGAATATGTTTTTTTAAGCAGTACAGGTGACTGTGTCCGCCACCGACCAAGATGATTGTTTTCATAATGAATCTCCTTTATAGAGAACGTATTTCTTCCCATTCCTCTCGGATCATGCCCATACGGATAGAGTCGTAGTAAACACCATTGTAATAACGGCATTTACGCATACGACCTTCAAGCTTCATCCCGATTTTTTCTGCCGCTTTCATCATCCGCTCATTCCCTGACCATGTCGTGATGCCGACACGTCCGATTTCCTTCGTTTCAAAAAGGTGGTCCACCCATTTGGATAGTGCTTCAGTTCCGTAGCCGCCGTTCCAATAAGAGGGATTGTAAATCACGATGCCGGCTTCAAGCCATCTTGTGGGTTCGAATTCCCAATAGTATCCGACGGTTCCGATGGTCTTACCGTTTACTTCAATGATGCGTTGAAATTCATCGCTTCGACTTTTGTTTTTTATGGATGATTCGTAATATTCGTCACGTGTTAATCGTTTGTGGTCAAAATAAGGGGCGTCCCATTTCTTCCATTCCGGAGAAGGGTCCCCATAAAGATAGTCCCATAAAGTAGGGAGATCTCTTTCTTCTATTTTTCTAAGTGTTACACGCTGACCGTTTATTTTCAATTTATGAGCACTCCTCTATATGTTTGTATTTTCATTATACAGAAAATGGCATTGAGCAGGCTCATTTAATCCAATAAAAAAGAAAGGGTGCCGGTGTATGAAAAGGAGCACTGTTGTAGGAAGGAGTTCGAGGTATTTGGTGGTCACCCCGTCAAAACGGTCACTTGCGGGGGAAACCGTCTTCGCGAGTGAGCCTTTCAACATGAAAACAGAGGTCCGTCCCTCTAATAGGGACGGACCTCCATGTATCAGCTTGCTTTTATTTTAGAAAGAGGTGCTTTTTTTTTCTGTGTAAGCTTGTCCACAATCGATGTGATCGCACCATCACCCGTTACGTTACACGCAGTTCCAAAACTGTCTTGTGCAAGGTAGAGGGCAATCATGAGAGATGTCATCGTTGGTCCGAACCCTAACATCGATTCAAGTAAACCCAGGGCAGCCATTACAGCTCCACCTGGAACACCAGGCGCTGCGATCATCGTGATGCCAAGCATCAGAATGAATGGGAACAACTGAATGAACTGTAAGGCTTCTCCTTGAATGAACATGACCGCCATGGCACAGCTGACAAGGGTAATCGTGCTACCTGATAAATGGATCGTTGCCAGGAGAGGTACAGAGAAATCAGCAATACGTTCCCTGGAACCGATTTTCTTTGAGCGCTCAAGGGTTACGGGAATCGTAGACGCCGAAGATTGAGTTCCCAGTGCCGTAAAGTAAGCTGGCAGCATGTTCTTCATCATAAGAAGGGGATTTTGTTTTCTTAAAGTCCCGGCAGTTGTATATTGTAAAATTAAGAAGACTACATGTAAGAGAATGATCATAACAAATACTTTAGCAAATACAGACATGATGGCACTGACTTGTCCACCTTGAGTCATGTTTGCGAAAATCCCAAGAATATGAACCGGTAAGAGTGGAATAATGATTTTTTCAATCACAAGTTCAATGATGTTTCTAAATTCGTTCATCCCTTTTTGAAGTGTGTCCCCTTTAATGGCTGCCATTCCAAGACCGATCGTGAAG
Organism: Rossellomorea sp. FM04394; assembly: GCF_041889765.1. Lineage (NCBI taxonomy): Bacteria > Bacillati > Bacillota > Bacilli > Caryophanales > Bacillaceae > Rossellomorea > Rossellomorea sp. FM04394. Next base: position 231,425 of record NZ_CP168654.1, read on the forward strand.
GCAATGAGCAGTGCCGTCATAACGCCCATAATAGGGGGCATCTCCACTGTGAAGAACCCTTTGAGCAGAGCTTCTTCCGGATTTTCAAATGATTGAGAAGTTTGATTTGCGAGTAAAGTTGGGTAAATAGACTTGGCAACCGCAAAGGCGAGTAAGCCGGCTAACACCGTGGAACCATATGCGAGTGCTGTGGTCAAACCAAGTAGCTTACCTGCTCCCTTACCCATGGACCCGATTCCTGGGGCAATAAATCCAATAATGATTAATGGAATAGCGAATCCTAGGAAATTACCGAATAATCCATTAAACGTTACGAAAATTTTAACGAACCACTCTGGTGCAAATGCTCCAATCACAATACCTAAAGCAATACCTAAGAGGATCTTAGGCAGTAAACCAAGCTTTCTCATCTGGGTGTCCTCCTTGAAAATACAAATGTTTTTAATAGGGGGATTATACACCTTATTGTGTGATATTTTAATACCATTATTAATAGGCGCAATTTTAAGTGTATTCAGAATAATAATGATGACTCCCTGTCGCAAGACTAGTTTTGGTTTGCATACATATATAATGGGCTTTGACTTAAATGTCTTTCGAATCAAGACAAATGTGGTAATTTTAATTTTCCATAGGAATCATTCTTTCCCTTTCCCATGAAAGTGATAAAATAGAAACATCTATTGTTAATATTGGAGGTAACTCATACATGAAAACGAAGTTATGCTTACTGTACGGTGGTAAATCTGCTGAACATAATGTATCCCTGCAAACAGCCAAGGCCGTGATCGGTGCCCTGGACTTAAATAAATATGAAATTCACCCTATTTTCATCTCAACTGAAGGCAGTTGGATCAAAGGTCCACAACTGAATGCCCCCGTTGAAGATGTGAAGGCATTACAATTTATGGATGGGGAAGAGATTGCTCCTAATGCCTTGAGTACATCCATTGCACCTTCAGAGTCAGAAGGCTACGACATGATCTTCCCATTACTGCACGGACCGAATGGGGAAGATGGAACGGTTCAAGGGATGCTTGAACTATTGAATCTTCCATATGTAGGAAACGGTGTCCTTGCTTCATCAGCAGGTATGGATAAAGTCATCATGAAGAATCTATTTGCGCAAGCGGGCATTCCCCAAGTCAATTACACTTGGTTCATCCGCAGCACGTGGAAAGGAAATCCCGAGGCCGCATACAAACAAGTGGAAGATGAAATTGGCTACCCTTGTTTTGTAAAGCCTGCCAACTTAGGTTCATCAGTGGGAATCAGCAAATGTACGTCTCGTGAAGAACTGCAAACGGCTTTCGTGGAAGCATTCCAGTTCGACCGAAAAATCATCATTGAAGAAGGCGTGAAAGCGCGTGAAATCGAGCTTGGCGTACTGGGTAATGATCAACCGGAATGCTCGGTAGCAGGTGAGATCGTACCTAAAAAAGATTTCTATGATTATAAGGCGAAATATGAGGATGGAGATACTGCCCTCATCATCCCTGCAGAAGTAGAAGGAAGCATTTACAATGAAATGAAGAAAATCGCGATTCAATCGTATAAAGCCCTTGATTGTTCAGGACTTGTGCGTGCGGACTTCTTCTTGACAGAAGATGGTCAAATTTATATGAATGAAGTCAACACAATGCCTGGCTTCACACCATTCAGTATGTTCCCGCTTCTTTGGAAACACACAGGAGTTGACTATCCTACCCTGATCGGTAAATTAGTGGAGCTTGGCTTAGAACGTCATCAAGACAAACAAACAATTAAACATACGATGTAATGTTCAATATTTGGGACTGACCAGAGGATTTACCGTCTAAAGGCAGTCCCTGCTCTGTTTTTATTAAAAAGAGTAAAAGGAGAAAGCAAATGTTTGAGAAGAAAATCAAAGATATATGTACCATGCTTGATGTAAAAAATGATCTTTCAAAATTCGAATCGGTTGTGGTAAAAGGTGTCTCCATTGACACGAGAAAGATTGAGGACGCTAATCTGTTCGTTCCTTTTAAAGGGGAAAACGTAGATGGTCACAAGTTTGTCCGTCAGGCAATTAACAATGGGGCTTCTGCAGCATTGTGGGATATCAATGTCCCTAATCCTCCTGAGGATATCCCGGTCATTGTGGTGGAAGATCCACTGCTTGCCCTTCAGTCCTTGGCGAATCAATATAGACATGAACTGGATTTAAAGGTAGTCGGCATTACAGGAAGTAATGGAAAAACAACGACCAAGGATATTGTGGCAAACGTTTTATCAGTGAAATATCGGGTTCATAAAACACAAGGGAATTATAACAACCACATCGGTCTTCCTTTAACGATTCTTTCTCTGCCTAAGGATTCTGAAGTGGCTGTGCTTGAAATGGGCATGAGCGGATTCGGGGAGATTGAACTTCTATCAGAGATTTCTCAGCCTGACGCTGCCATCATCACGAACATTGGAGAATCACATCTTCAGGACCTGGGTTCACGTGAAGGAATTGCCAAGGCCAAGCTGGAGATTGTGAAGGGACTAAAGTCGGATGGTTTATTTGCTTATTATGGAGACGAACCACTGTTACAAGACGGACTAAAAGAATTAAATCTGGAACATGTTGAAACCTTCGGAAGAAGCGAAAATAATACGATTTATCCTACAAAAATCGAGATGAATAACCAGGGAAGTTATTTTGAAACTTCGTTAGCTGAAGGAGAAACATTCTTTCTTCCCGTGTTAGGGATCCATAATATCCATAACGCTTTAGCCGGCATTCTCATCGCCCGTGAATTTGGTCTGAGTGTGGATGAAATGAAAGCAGGGTTACAGTCGTTAAAGCTCACCCAAATGAGAATGGAAATGGTGGAAGGGAAGAAAGGCGAAAGCATCATCAATGATGCCTATAATGCCAGCCCTACCTCCATGAAAGCTGCGATTCAGCTTGTATCAGAGCTTGAGGGCTTCCAGACAAAAATCCTGGTTCTTGGTGATATGCTTGAACTTGGCGATCAGGAAAAAGAATTTCATCAGGGAATCGGGCGATTGATTGATCCGGATAAAATCCAACATGTATTTACATTTGGACATTTAGGAACCTTTATAGGCAAGGGTGTCCTTGAGAATTTCCCTGAAGACCGTGTGCACTCTTTTATAGATAAAGAGAGCCTGACAAAAGAGCTGTCCTCCCTCATTAAAGGGGATGAGCTGGTTTTATTTAAGGCATCCAGGGGAATGAAACTTGAAGAAGTCATCGATGGATTAAGAGCCTGAATTTATTCTGACATCCAAGTTTAAACCTTTATAGAAATGAACAAAATGAGCTTGTAGATGATGGGAGATTGGCTCGCTCCCTACCTTTTGAAAAGTAAGAGGGGATAACATGATCGGTTGTTTACTAATCCATGGATTTACCGGGAGCCCTTTTGAAGTAGAGCCTCTGGCAGATTTCCTTAAAGAGAGAACAGACTGGGAAATCGTTGTGCCAACTCTGCCTGGTCATGGTGAAACCCTTGAACTGAAAGGGGTCAAACATATTGAATGGATCGAGCATGCTGAGGAAGAACTTCAGGCTCTTATAGAGAAATGCGATGTGGTTTACGTAATCGGCTTCTCTATGGGCGGGTTGATCGCTTCGTATCTTTCAGTAAAATATGAAGTCAATAAGCTCGTACTTTTAAGCGAGGCAGCTTATTATGTAAATGTGAAGCAACTACTGAAAGATATTGGAAATATGATCAAAGAAGGAATTCAAGGAAATCTGATTGAAAACGAGCTGTACAACCGGTACAAATGGAAGGTGACCAAAACCCCAATTCTGTCCACATACGAATTTAGAAAGGTCGTTCGTATTGCTCGTCCACTCTTGAAAAAGGTTAACATCCCAACCTTTATTGCCCAAGGAGAGATTGATGGAATAGTCCCCCCTAAAGCTGCAAAATATATATACGAGACTATTTCTTCCCAAGAAAAAAACCTTTTTTATTCCCCTAAAGCAAAACACTTGATCTGTCATAGTGAAGATAAGCACAAACTTTTTGAGGAGATCTACCAATTCCTACTAAATGAATAGATTGACTATTTGACATTAGATTGAAATTCATTTCTAGAAGTGGTAACATAGCTACAACATAGTTCTTATTTTGTTGGACGTGCTAGCTCTTCTATTTTGAAGAGTGTATTTTTTTGTACCAAACATAAAACTAAACATCTCATATAGACGGTTTTAGATTAGATACCGAAGTCTTTCGGTGGGTAAGATTTCGTTCCGACCTAAAAATATAATCAGATATTGATTAGTTATAAAAGATGTAAATTAAAGGAGAATGTAACATTGACTAAGTTTGCAGATTTAAACTTAAGCGCATCTACGTTGAAATCAATTAAACGTATGGGCTTTGAAGAAGCAACACCAATTCAGGCAAGTACGATTCCAGTCGGTTTAGAAGGCAAGGATATTATCGGTCAGGCACAAACTGGAACAGGTAAAACAACAGCATTTGGTATCCCTATGATCGAGAAGATCGATGTGAAAAATCCAAACGTTCAAGCTCTTATCATTGCACCAACTCGTGAACTTGCCATCCAAGTTTCTGAAGAGTTATATCGTATCGGAGCTGACAAGCGTGCCCGCGTGTTATCTGTCTACGGAGGACAGGACATCCAACGTCAAATCCGCGCGATGAAAAAGAACCCTCATATCATCGTAGGTACACCAGGTCGTCTACTTGACCATATCAAACGTAAAACACTCAACCTTGAAAACGTTGAAACATTAGTACTTGACGAAGCAGACGAAATGCTGAACATGGGCTTCATCGAAGACATCGAAAGCATTCTTGAGACTGTCCCAAGCACAAGACAGACACTTCTATTCTCTGCAACAATGCCGGATCCGATCCGACGCATTGCCAATCGTTTCATGACAGAGCCGGAAGTAATCAAAGTGAAATCAAAAGAAGTAACGGTTTCGAACATCGAACAATACTTCACGAAAGTAAGCGAAAAAGAAAAATTCGATACTCTTTCCCGTTTGATCGATGTTCAATCACCGGAACTTGCGATTGTATTCGGTCGTACAAAACGCAGAGTAGACGAATTAGCGAGAGCTCTTAGCATCCGCGGTTACCTTGCAGAAGGAATTCACGGAGATCTATCTCAAGCTCGTCGAATGACTGTTCTTAAGAAGTTCAAAGAAGGGCGCATCGACATCTTGATCGCAACAGACGTTGCCGCTCGTGGACTAGACATCTCCGGCGTAACGCATGTTTACAACTTCGATATTCCTCAAGACCCTGAAAGCTATGTTCACCGTATCGGACGTACTGGTCGTGCAGGTAAGAAAGGTATGTCCATCACTTTTGTAACTCCAAGAGAAATGGGTTACCTGAAGATCGTTGAACAAACAACGAAGAAGAAAATGACGGCTCTTAAGCCACCTAGCTTAAACGAAGCCCTTGAAGGTCAACAACGCTTAGCTCTAGAGAAATTAGCTGAAGCGGCGAAAGAAAGCGATCTTAAGGATTACTATCCATTAGCAGAAGAATTCCTGGGAGACCACGATCCTGTTCAAGCAGTTGCAGCAGCGATCCGTGTCCTGACGAAAGAGCCGGATACAACACCAGTTGAAATTACTGAAGAGCGTCCATTACCATCAAGAGGTGGTGGAAATCGTGGCGGCGGAAATCGCGGCGGTGGATACAAAGGTGGAGCACGCAGTGGTAAAGGCGGAAGTCGTGGTGGATCACCACGCAGCGGCGGTGGAAATCGCGGAGGCGGAAGCCGTGGCGGAGATCGCAACCGTACTGGCGGCGGCAGACCACAATCTTCAAGCAAACGTAAATCTTATAACAATTCTTGATTTTGATTGAGAATGGATTGGAAACACGATGACCTTTGGGTTGTCGTGTTTTTTTAGTTATGTAGGTCCTTGTGTTGATATAACCGAGCTGGAATTTAGCTTTGACGCATAAACGAGTTAAAACGACGCATAAATTTCGAAAACGAAGCATAAAATCAATAAACGACGCATAAATCTCAGAAACGACGCATAAAATAATAAATTGACGCATAATTGAGGAAAGTGATTCCTAAGCGAGTTATCCGCCATCTAATTTTCAACAAAAGAAGGACTTTCCATAGGAGTGGCGAATTAATTAAGCAAAACCTTCAAGGAGAGTGGTCATTTGATCTGTAAAGAACTCAAAATCCCCATCATTATTGAAAAATCCCAAGCATTACTATGGCGCCTGCCCCTTAATCATCCCATAATTCCCTTAATAGAAAAGGACCTAAAGAAAAGAAAAGCAGGGTACAATGGGGAGGCAACTGTCTACTACCACCTAAGCTTCTTGAAAGACAAGAAATACAAAATCTTTTATGATATTAGAATCCCTCTTTTCTCTCAGTACTTCCAAATCGATTTTCTCGTCCTGACCCCCTTCTATATTTTAATTATTGAAGTTAAGAATATCTCTGGAACTGTTACCATTGATCCTTTAATCAGACAGCTCACCCGAACTTATCAGGGACTAACGGAAGGGTTTCCCGACCCTGTCTCCCAAGTCCAAAGACAAACATTATTACTCCAAAAATGGTTCAGTCTTCATAAACTGAAGTATCCACCAATTAAACACCTTGTTGTATTCAGTAATCCGTCCACCATCTTACATTTTACCGAAACCCCACCGGCTGACTCTCCATACAGAGAAATCATTCACGCTCAGAATATTATAGATAAGATTAAAGATTTAAACGAGACATGTGTAAAAGAAATCATTAACGATAAAGAAATTTCAAAAGTGAGAAGAACCATTTTAAAAGATCATCAAGAAAATGAATCGGACATCTTCCCGACCTATGGTATTTCTAAGAATGATATTATGACAGGTGTGCGCTGTGAAAACTGTCATCACATCCCGATGACAAGGGTTAGAGCCTCCTGGTTTTGCAACAAATGCAGTGCGTCATCTAAACATGGTCATATGAAAGCAATTCGGGATTACTTCTTATTAATTAATGAGCACATAACAAATAAGGAGTTAAGAGAGTTTATCCACGTTCCATCTAGGACAACGGCATACAAAATGTTAAAAGATTTAGATATGCAGGGAGAAAAAAAAGCAGCTTTCTACATTAATCCGGATAAATAAAGCTATACTCAAATCCCCCCATTCCGCACATACTAACCCCAAAAAGGAGTCCACCCCACATGACACTCGTAAAGTTAGGCTATGTTGCCATGAGCATGAACCTCCAGAATGCATCACCTTCCCAAACCATGACCTATAAGCAGTTTTCGGGAATTAAGGATCGTGAGGCAGCTATTCATAAACTGGAACGGATCGCAAAATCAAATCTTGAAAACTGCCTGCGGCTTTTAAAGCATAATGTTCTTAATGAGATCCATTTTTTTCGGTTCAGTTCAAAGTTGATCCCTCTTGCGAATCATCCTGAATTGAAAGGATGGGATTTCATTTCCCCTTTAAAACCTGAACTGGATGCGATTAAAGAGTATTTAACGCTTCATCCCATGCGTGTGGATTTTCATCCCGATCATTTTGTACTGTTGAATTCAAGTGACGTGGATGTGTTGAAGAACACGCTTAAAACACTTAAGATGCATGAGGCATTATTAAAAGGGATGGGAATCGATCCTACCCATCGCTGTGTTCTCCATGTCGGCGGGGCTTATGAAGATAAAGAAAAAGCGCTTGAGCAATTCATCCATAATTGGGGGCTGACACCTGTTTCCCTTCAACAAATGATCATTCTTGAAAATGATGATACGGTTTTCAGTGCAGCTGATGCCCTCTATCTATGCGAAAAGATCGGGATTCCCCATGTGTTCGATTACCACCATCATCTTGCTTATAACGAAAGGGATTGGTTGTTGGATTGGGAGAGGATCGTTGGAACGTGGAGCCAGTCATCGTTACCTGTGAAGATGCATATTTCCAGTCCTCGCTCCCGGGAAGATTACAAAGCCCATGCCGATTTCATCGACCCTAAGATGTTCCTTGATTTTCTTCAAGGCATAAAGGGTTCGGTGGATGAAATTGATTGTATGATAGAAGCGAAGAAGAAGGATGACGCATTGTTCCGGTTAGTGGAGGAGCTGCAAGGGACTGATGGGATTGAGTGGGTGGATAAAAGTTCGTTTAATTTAAAATAGGCATATCTCCCAAAGCTTTCTCCTTTATCTGAAACCATCTCTGTTCCAAATCGTAAATATACTGTAAGATTTAGTAAAAGAGATAAGTGAGGGGGATGGGGATGATTGGAGAGCCTCAAAAGAAAATATCGCCAAAGGCTTTAAAGGTTTGGAAGATATATGGCGTGTTTGAAACATTGATTGTGACAGTTGTAGCAGCAGGAGCGATTGTTCTTACCGTGTTGTTTGATTGGCCTCAATGGATCATTGCAGTTGCAGTTGGCATATTCATTCTATTTACATATTTATTTGTTTTCTTTATTCCAACGATCAAATGGAAGAGATGGCGATATGAAGTGAGGGAGCAGGAAATTGAGCTCCAAAGAGGGATATTTATAGTGAAGCGAACTTTGGTGCCGATGGTGAGGGTTCAACATGTTGATACGGTGCAGGGTCCTATTTTAAAAAAGTATCGGTTAGCGACGATCACGATTTCGACTGCAGCGACGGTTCATGAGATTCCCGCATTGGATATGGAGGAAGCGGATGGTTTGAGAAACTCCATTTCACAACTAGCGAGGGTGGCTGAAGATGATGTCTGAGCACAAAAGACTGCACCCTATTTCAGCTGTAGCTAATTTTGTAAAGCAGTTGAAGGATTTGATCGTTCCCTTTGTTTTTTTAATTGTATTGAATAACCGGGGAGAGAAGACGGGATTTTGGGATTATATGCCTGTTATATCCATGGCGGCAGTCCTTGTGTTCGTTCTGGTCACAGGGATTGTGAAGTGGCTTCGGTTTACGTATCGAGTAGAAGAAGGGGAGCTGCGGATCGAATACGGACTATTCGTGAAAAAGAAGAGGTATATTCCCATTGACCGGATTCAGAGTTTGAATTTCTCTGAAGGGATTCTTCATCGTCCTTTTGGGTTGGTCAAGGTGAAGGTTGAAACGGCCGGGTCTTCGAATCCGCGGGAATCGGAAGCGGAACTGACAGCTATTTTAAAAGAAGAAGCATTAGAGTTAGAGGAGATGATCTATCGGGAGAAGAAGGGGCATGACGTAACCGGGAATCTTTCGGAAGAAAATACGAAGGTTTTGAAGGATGAAGAACCCTTTTTCAACCTCGGTTCAAAAGACATTTGGGTGCTTGCCACGACTTCAGGCGGGATCGGGGTCATCATTTCCGGGGTGTTTGTTTTCTTATCCCAATTTAATGAGTTCATTCCGTACGAAGCCGTTTATGAGGAGCTGGCTGTTTTTGTGAAAAGCGGCGTGTTTGTCGTTTCGGTGATGGCCTTCTTGGGATTGCTTGTTGCCTGGTTATTGTCGATTGCTTGGACATTCATTATTTATGGTGATTTCAGGATTAAAATTGTAGATGATCATATTGTCATGACAAGAGGGCTTCTGGAGAAGAAGCAGGTGACGGTTCCATTAAATCGTGTTCAAGGGATCCGGGTAGTGGAAAATCCAATCAGGCAATTATTGGGTTATTGCACCGTCCACATTGAAAATGCAGGTGGATCTGTGTTGGAGAAAGACAGTACGAGTATAAAGTTATTCCCGATTGTTAAAAAGAAAAGGATTCCGGTGTTATTAAAAGACTTATTTCCAGATTACGTCATCCATGATGAGTTTAAGAGGCTACCCGGGCGTTCCTTGAGAAGATATGTGTTCCGACAGTCAATCTGGGTTGTGATTCCGACCGCTGTCGCCTGTTTTCTTTACTGGCCATATGGTCTTTGGGTCGGACTGTTGATGATACCATTCGGGATTCTGGGATACTTCCAATACCGTGCCGGGGGTTGGAAGATTTCTGATGGCCAATTATCTTTACAGTATAGGGGCGTATTGAAAAATACGATGCATATAAAGAAAAGTCGCATACAATCTTTGGACACCCATGAAAGCTGGTTCCAAACGAGAAAAGACTTAGGCAGTCTCAGGACAACGATAAAATCTGGAGAGACCGGTTATTCAAGTCCGATCCGGGATCTTGAAAAGAAGGACATCCAAACCATTGCTTCTTGGTTTTCTCATAGTGTGTAATCGATAAAAGTGACCCGGGATTCGTTAGCGGGTCACTTTTGTTTCTTATTTTTTACCTGAAATCCATCCAATCACAAGGCCCCCGATCAAACCAAAGATATGAGCTGTTATGTTGATTCCGGACTGCATGAAGGTCATGACCACCCCGATGACGACGATGGGCAGGATGATTTGACGGCTTTCTCTTGTAATGAAATGATTCTTTAAAATAATCATGGCGATGTAAAAGCCGAATAAACCAAAAATTGCTCCCGATGCCCCCACATGACTATACGTAAGTGGCTTGATAAGATAGGTAATAATATTAGCAAATACACCGCTTGCTAAATAAAGACCGACGAATTTTACTTTTCCAAGATGTTTTTCCAGGGGTGGGCCAAACAGGACAAGGGAAAATGAGTTGAATAGCAGATGAGCGAATCCCATATGAACGAAGATGGGGGTGATGAGTCTCCACCATTCGCCCTCTTTAATGAATAAATTTATTCCTGCCAGCTGCTCGTACACCCACAGCTGTGGAAAAATAGGAAGGGCACTTACAAGGTATAAGGCGATATGAATGAATACAATCAGGGAAATAATAGGATAGAACCGTAAAAATTGAGAAAAACTTTCTGTCCGGACAAACATATTGTATCCTCCTAGGTAGGTTGTTCTTTTTATATCATTACTAAATCAGATTTCAAAAAACGAAGTTACTACTATACTATAAGAAAACGTCGAAAATCACGAGTATCGTTCATTATAAAAATATGCAATACAGGACAAGAGTAGAAGGGGAACCACATATGATAAAAGGAATAGGGTTGGACATCGTTGAAACAGGTCGCATTAAGAGGATGATTGAACGGCAGCCAAAATTCGTTAAGAGAATTTTAACAGCTAAGGAGGAGGATGCATTCTATGCATTAAACGAGCAGCGCAAGATTGAGTTCGCAGCAGGGAGATTCGCAGCCAAAGAGGCTTTTGCCAAGGCGAATGGAACGGGGATCGGAACAGCGCTCTCCTTTCAGGATATAGAAATCAGTAAGGACCCGAACGGAAAGCCTTTTTTTTCAATGCCAGAGGGGACAACTGCCCACCTATCCATCACCCATAGCCGGGAATACGCGGCTGCACAGGTGATCATAGAAGAGTAAAATTATTTCATGCTTGTCATCTTCACTAGCATAATCCCCTAGGTTGTCTCATATATTCAGTAGTGCAATAGGAGAGACAAGGACAGGTGTTTAACAATCGCGGTTCTTTGGCGAATTGCAATTGGACTAAGGAACGGGGCATTCTATAAGAATCGTCCATTCTTAGACGGCTGGCCTTTCCCTCTCTCAATTACGTATATCCTGGGACAAAAGGGGTTGAAAAAATGAAGAAAAAGCTAGTGATACTAGTGATGGCCATGTTAGCGGTCCTTATGCTGGCTGCTTGTGGAGAGAAATCGAAAGAAGATGTTACCAAGGACCTTAAGGCAAAAGTAGAGGATATGAAGGGGTACAAAGCAGATGCGAAGATGACCCTGCAGGTGGGCGATGAGCCTCAAACCTATGATGTGGAAGTGTGGCATAATGACCCTAATTATTATCGAGTGGCATTAAAGAACGCTACGAAAGATCAGAGCCAAATGATTTTACGTAATGATGAGGGAGTATTCGTCCTTACGCCGGCACTGAACAAAAGCTTCCGCTTCCAAAGTAACTGGCCTGAAAATAGCAGTCAGGCGTACTTGTATGAATCACTTGTTCAAGACGTACTAGAGGATAAAGAGGCTACTTTCAAAGAAACAAAAGATCACTACATTTTTAACACGAAGACACGTTATCAAAACAGTCAGATGCTTCCGACTCAAGAGATTGCCTTTAACAAGAAAGACCTGACGCCGGCATCCGTAAATGTATTGGATTCAGATAAAAATCCACTTGTAAAAGTAGAGTTTTCCAAGATGGATATGAAAGCTGGATTTGATAAAAAAGACTTCGACATGAAGAAAAACATGACAGGTGCCCAGCTTGAAGTACCGGTTACGGCAAATGTAGAGGACACAGAGTTCACAGTTCTTTACCCAATGTCAGAAATCACGGGTACTGAATTAATAGAAGAAAAAGAAGTCGCGACCGATACAGGAAAGCGCGTGATCTTAACCTATGATGGGGAAAAATCCTTTACAATCGTACAAGAGAAAACAACGGTCGTGCCTACGATGACGGTCTCTACTTCTCTAAAAGGTGAATTAGTGGACCTTGGCTTCACAGTGGCAGCCATGACAGAGCAATCCATCAGATGGACCAATAACGGAGTGGATTATATGCTAGCCTCCAATGACCTGACTCCTTCTGAGATGGTGATGGTAGCACAATCCGTTCAAGGTTCGATGGTGAAATAAAATAATAAACGGGGCGGGCCTTTGGGTTCGCCTCTTTTCTTGGTGTGCGGATGTGATGATGGGAAGTGACGGATGTACAAATTTGCAGTCGTTAATATATTAGGGAAGTCGATAATAAAAGGGGCAAAGTCGATAATATATCCAGAAATACGTTAATAAACAGATAAAGAACCCATGAATGATTCATATCGTAAGTTACAAGGTGAAAAAACGCCATTAAATCGCATAAAGCCGTCTGAAATCGCCAGAAAATGAATAAGATGATTCAGATCAACCAAGTTCCCAAGACCCATCCACCACTATCTCCGTACCATTTTGAAATACAGATATTACTTCTCGCAGAACCCTTTCCTGAAATCCCCCTCCAAAAAATCTATTTGACACAATGAATGATAATATGAATAATCAATGGTATTCTTGAATAGAATGACAATGTTTTGTGTAAAGATATGAGGAAGTGAACAGAGTGGAAACCCAGACGCAATTTTTTCGTGATACATGGGCAGAAATCAATCTAGATCATCTGTATGAAAACGTAATGAATATTAGAACGCATATTCCTGGAGATGTGAAAGTGTTTGCGGTTGTGAAGGCAAATGCTTATGGGCATGGGGATGTGCAAACCGCCCTTACTGCGCTCTCTGCTGGAGCCCACGGCTTGGCCGTCGCATTTTTGGACGAAGCGATTTCTTTAAGGAAAGCTGGTATTACAGCTCCCATCCACGTATTAGGAGCTACGCGACCGAAAGATGTGCGGATCGCGTCCGAATTGGATATTTCGTTAACGACCTTCCATCGGGAGTGGCTGGTGGAAGCGGAAAAGCAGCTTTCAGAAGGAGATCGATTAAACCTTCATATTAAGTGTGACACGGGGATGGGCCGGATAGGTGTTCGGACTACAGAAGAGTTAAAGGGTATCGAGAAGTATATTCAAGCTCATTCTCAGTTTGAACTCGAAGGGATCTTTACCCATTTTGCCACGGCTGATGAGTTAAATGATGATTATCTTGATCAGCAGTTGGCCCGATTTGAACACATGCTGGACCAATTGGACTCTTTACCTGCTTATATCCATTCTTCAAATAGTGCCGCCACATTAAGGAAAACAAATACTCTCTTTAATGCTGTGCGGGTGGGGATTGCCATGTATGGACTGACTCCATCTCCAGAGATGAAGCCCGAACTGCCTTTTCCTTTAAAAGAAGTGTTTTCTCTTCATTCGAGGCTTATTCATACAAAAGAACTTTCAGCTGGAGAGAAAGTGAGCTATGGGGCTACTTATGAAACGGTAGAGGCAGAGTGGATTGGAACCATCCCGATTGGATACGCTGATGGGTGGCTCCGTAAATTACAAGGTCAGGACGTCATTGTTAACGAAAAGAGAGTTCCAATTGTTGGAAGGGTATGCATGGATCAATGTATGATCCGGTTACCTGAATTCCTTGAAATCGGTACCCATGTAACGTTAATAGGCAAGCAGGGTGAAGAAGCGATTACAATGGATGAAATCGCTGGAAAACTTGATACCATTAACTATGAGGTCCCTTGTATGATCTCCACGAGAGTGCCGCGTATCTATATACGAAACGGGGAGCCTTCGGAAGTATCGAATAAACTCTTATCATCAGGTATTCACCGTCAAGAGGAAAATAACCACCAGATTAATGAATAATTAGTATTTTATATGGTGGATAATAGAAGAGATTGATAAATTAACTTTTCATTCCCCTTAATTGATGGTATGATTAATATGTTAATGAACGAAACGGTATGTAGTGATTGGTGGAGGTGTAGTTTGTGTCTGAATCCAGCGCAACAACAGAAATCTTAATTCGTCTACCGCAACAGCTCGTTACAGAATTAGACGGCTTTGCAGATCAAGAAAATGTGAATCGCAATGAGTTTATTTATCGTGCAACCAAAATGTATTTAAGAGAGCGTAAGAAGAGACAATTACGTGAATCTATGAGACGCGGCTATATGGAAATGGCTAAGATTAATCTCGCGATCGCTTCAGAGGCGATTCAAGCAGAATATGAGGCAGAACATACAGTCGAACGCTTAGTAAGCGGGGGTTAATCCTTTGATTGTAAAGCGTGGTGACGTATATTTTGCAGACCTTTCTCCTGTTGTAGGATCAGAACAAGGCGGAGTTCGGCCGGTACTTGTTATTCAAAATGATATAGGGAACAGGTTTAGTCCCACAATTATTGTAGCTGCCATTACCGCTCAAATTCAAAAAGCGAAACTGCCTACTCATGTTGAAATTGATGCAAAACGTTATGGCTTTGAACGTGATTCCGTTATCTTGCTTGAACAGATTCGAACGATCGATAAACAACGTCTTACCGATAAGATTACACACCTGGATGATGAGATGATGGAAAAAGTGGATGACGCCCTGCAAATCAGTGTGGGTCTGATCCAGTTTTAATCGAATCTTTTTCATCGTGTGAATTCTTTTTTTATCACGTTATACAATAAGGACAAAATACTGCAAACCAGAAGGCTTGCTGATCAACACTATGTATGATCATTAAGCCTTTTTGTTTTGCTTTTTTTTTTTTTCGAAAGGTAAAGGATAGTACTATTTAATCCCAAAAGAAGAATATGGATAATGGAAATATAATCAATTTTATGACAAAACACCGTAAACAATTTATAATGGGAAAAGTAAGCAATAAAAATACCCGAAAAGGCATAGGTTTTTTCATTTTTGTATTTATTTGTTACTATTAAAGTAATTACGTCATTTTTTAGCTCACTGTTGTAAACTACTTTAAAATTGAGTTACATCATTCGGCATAAATACGAAGTTCAAATTTCATATGATAGAATGGAGAGAACTAAATGTTTAGTGAAGTCACGGATTATATTCAGAATAATAAATCAGATATCACTAGTATTTGGATGGAACGAATGAGGAACGAAGCGGATGAGAAGTTTCTTCAAGTTGTTTCAGATCAAGTTTTTACTAAGACAAGCCATGAGTTTGTAGAAATGATTGCTTCTAACTTAAGGGATTCCAATGAGTTCAATAGCCGGTTGGAAGATTTCGCTGAAAAGGTTGTCAGGTTGGGATGGCCGCTGACGTTTGTGACGTCGGCTTTAAATACTTTCGGTAAAGTGGTCTACGAAGGTATGATGAAAGAAGGTATCATTACAGATCAAAACTATGCGGCACAAGTTGAGAAGTTCGATAAATGGTTAACTCCGATGAATAAAAAAGTAATCGGTGCTTATACAGAATCATGGGAAAGAACCGTTTCTCTTCAAAAAATAGCATTGCAGGAATTGTCTGCACCATTGATACCCGTTTTTGAAAAAATTTCAGTGATGCCGCTTGTGGGGACGATTGATACAGAGCGTGCCCGACTAATAATGGAAAATCTATTAAACGGTGTAGTGAAGCATAGAGCGGAAATGGTGTTAATCGATATCACCGGGGTACCTGTAGTCGATACGATGGTAGCTCATCATATCATCCAGGCAGCTGAAGCTGTTCGATTAGTAGGGGCGAAGTGCATGTTGGTAGGGATCAGACCTGAAATCGCCCAAACGATTGTAAACTTAGGAATTGATTTAAATCAGTTCAGTACGAATAGTACGTTAAGAAAAGGGATTGAAAAAGCTCTTGAAATGACAAATCGAAAAATAGTTTCGGCGGAGGGATTAGAGTGAGAATACCAATTTTAAAGCTGCATGATTGTTTGTTGATTTCCATTCAGTGGGAGCTTGATGATCAAACAGCCCTTCAATTTCAAGAAGATCTTCTGCACAAGATCCATGAAACAAGTGCAAGGGGAGTAGTAATCGATATTACTTCCATAGATTTTATAGATTCATTCATTGCTAAAGTTCTTGGAGATGTTATAAACATGTCAAGGTTAATGGGTGCTAAGGTTGTCATCACCGGCATCCAGCCTGCAGTCGCGATAACGTTGATCGAGCTGGGTATCAGGTTAGAGGACGTCCTAACCGCTCTTGATCTGGAAAAAGGTCTGGAGAAATTACAATTGGAACTGGGGGACTAGGTATGGATAGCCAATCCTGCGTGAAGATCACGAATGAATGGGACATCGTTGCTGCCCGCCAGTTAGGGAGGAATGTAGCGAAAGAGCTCGGATTCGGGACCGTTGACCAAGCTCGTATCACTACGGCTATCAGCGAATTAGCACGGAACATATATTTATATGCTGGCTATGGTCAGATTTGTATAGAAAAGTTATTCGATGCCGGGAAAAAAGGTGTGCGGATTATCGCATTGGATGAAGGTCCTGGTATTGCGGATATTAGAAAAGTAATGGAAGATGGATATTCCACATCAGGCGGATTAGGAGCAGGTTTGCCTGGAGTGAAGCGTTTAATGGACGAGTTTAACGTTGAGTCTGTACCGGGAGAAGGGACAGATATCAGGGCGACTAAGTGGCTCCGCTAGGGGGAGTTAAATGAATTTCAGAGATTTAATGGATTCTAAATATAAAGAAATTATAGAGCACTATCTTAACGAACAAGATGAAAAAGCTCTTTATTTAGGACAGAAATTTAGTCGTAAATCAATTGAGCATCATGTTTCGCCAGAGGAGATCATTAGTCTCCATAAGAGTGTAATATTAGAAATGGAGCCTGATATACCACATCAAGTATTGCACTCTTTCGATATTTTGCTTGAAGTCATGATAGGATACGGCTTTGCTTATCGTGAACATCAAAGTCTGCGTACAAAACAACAAGAATTAAATAACGAAATAGATGTAGCATCCAATATGCAACAAACTCTGCTTGGAACGGTTATTCCTAACGTAGAAGGATTGGATATTGGGGCTGTAAGTGTACCTGCCAAAAAGATGAATGGGGATTACTATCACTTTGTTCAAGATGAAAATGATAGCGTAAGTGTTGCCATTGCCGATGTAATTGGTAAGGGTATCCCTGCAGCTCTTTGTATGTCCATGATCAAATATGCCATGGACAGCCTGCCGGAATACCGGAATGAACCCAATGCTGTCCTGGAAAGTTTAAACAGGGTAGTGGAGCAAAATGTGGATGCAAGCATGTTCATAACCATGTTTTACGGTGTATACAATTCGAAGGACCATCTATTCTCATACTCATCAGCTGGGCATGAACCTGGCTTTTTTTATAGAGCGGCAACCAATGAATTTGAGGATCTTGATGCAAAAGGTCTTCTATTAGGTGTAGATAAAAAAGCGAAGTACCGACAATACGAGAGACGGGTCGAGGTCGGCGACATGATCATCCTGCTCTCTGATGGGGTAACGGAGTGTCGTTCAGAAGAAGGCTTTATTGAAAGGGAAGACTTAGTTCAATTGATAAGCCGGTATAAACACCTGCCTCCCCAAGAGATTGTCAATAGCGTATACAAACAACTTGAGAAACTGCAGCACTTTGAACTTAGAGACGATTTCACTCTGATCATCATAAAAAGAAATTCATAAGTAAAGTTTATTCTTGTAATAAATAGGGTAAATGTGTAGAGACTTAATATAATGTTGCTAAAAAAGGTGGTCTTTTTATGAACTTATCAATAGATATGAAAGAAAAAGAAAACGAGCTGCTCGTTAAAGTAGCCGGTGAAATTGATGCATATACAGCTCCAAAGCTTAAAGAAACTCTTCAACCCTCTGCCGAAGCTGATAATAAGGATATGACAATAGATCTTTCGGAAGTATCATATATGGATAGTACTGGATTAGGTGTTTTTGTTGGTCTTTTTAAAACAGTAAAGGCACGTGGTGGACAGCTGAACCTTATCGGACTTTCAGATCGTTTACAAAGACTGTTTGATATTACAGGTTTAGGGGATATTATGAATATTAATTCCAAGGTAGAAGGTGGCGTGGAATGATGCAAGCTTTTGATTACATCGAGATGAAGATCCCCGCAAAGCCGGAATATGTCGGGGTTATTCGTTTGACGCTTTCAGGAATAGCAAGTCGTATGGGATTCGACTACGATGCAATTGAGGATTTGAAGATTGCTACTAGTGAAGCTATCACAAATGCGGTCCAGCATGCGTATAAAGACAATGACGGAGAAGTGGTTGTCGGATTCGCGCTATATGAAGATCGTCTTGAGGTTATGGTAGCAGATCACGGTGAAAGTTTTGATTTCAAAGAGATTCGCAGTGCTGTTGGTCCTTATCATGCCGATCATTCAGTCGAGTTCTTAAGAGAAGGTGGGTTAGGTCTTTACCTTATTGAGAGCCTGATGGATGATGTAAAAGTGCATCACAAGGAGGGAGTGACAGTCTTTATGACTAAATTCCTATCAGGGGAGCAGGTGGAGAGGGATGAAAAAACTATCTCAACCTAACCAGCAGGCCCAAAAAGAAAAAGTCCTTCAATGGATAAAAGACTATCAGGAAAGACAAGATGATGATGCGCAAAGTCAACTGATCTTACACTACCAAAATCTTGTCGAGTCCATTGCGAGGAAATATTCAAAGGGAAGATCTTTTCACGAGGACATTATCCAAGTAGGGATGATAGGATTGCTTGGTGCAATCAGAAGGTACGATGAATCTTTCGGTAGATCCTTCGAGGCCTTCGCGATTCCTACTATTATTGGAGAGATCAAAAGGTTTCTAAGAGATAAAACCTGGAGCGTACATGTTCCACGAAGAATAAAAGAGCTTGGACCAAAAATCAAGTCTACCGTTGAAGAGTTAACTAATAGATTGGAACGTTCTCCTCAAGTCCACGAAATTGCTGAGTATCTGGAAGTTAGTGAAGAAGAAGTTCTGGAAGCGATGGAAATGGGCAGGAGTTATCAAGCGTTATCCGTGGATCACTCGATTGAAGCGGATTCAGAGGGTAGCACGGTAACGATACTGGATATTGTGGGAGACCAGGACGAGGGCTACGAGAAAGTTAATCAGCGACTGGTCCTTGAGAAAGTGCTTCATGTGCTTTCCGATAGAGAAAAAGCTATAATACAACACACTTATTTAGAGAATTTAAGCCAAAAAGAAGCTGGCGAAAAGCTCGGAATTTCCCAAATGCATGTTTCCCGTCTGCAAAGAAGAGCTATTAAAAAGCTTAGGGAAGCCATTCAGGAAGAAATGAGCGATTCGGAGAGTCATTATTAATGGCCTATCTTCAACAAAATGAAATAGAGCTTTATGCAGAACAAGTTTCGAAAAATGGAAATCCTTATTGTGGAGATAGTTATTTCTATACCTCTACAAACGATTACTTTATCTGTGTTTTAGCCGATGGTTTAGGTAGCGGCAAGTTTGCTTATGAATCGTCACATGTTGTCGTTGAATTAGTTGAAGAGAATCATCACGAAGATGTTGAAACATTAATGAGCCTTTGTAATGAAGCTCTTCAGAAAAAACGTGGTGCTGCAGTGGCGATCATTAAAGCATATTACCATTCAAAAGAGTTTGTATATAGCTGTGTAGGGAATATCAGGTTTTATATGTATGCACCTGAAGGAAAGATGACCTATCCTTTACCGGTTACAGGATATTTATCCGGAAGGCCGCAAATATATAAGACTCAACGATTTCAGTATAATTCCAACTCAAGATTTCTTATTCACTCAGATGGACTGAGTATATCGGGAGTAAAGAACATCCTTCAAAGATATCCAACGCTTCATGGCGCTTTAGGTGATATCCAATCTCTAGTCGACGGTACATCGGATGATACAACATATATTATTGGAAACTTACTCTAACGGACTTAGGGTAAGTTTTTTGTTTATAAGGCCAATTAAAAAAACTCTGACTGCAATGGCAGGGGGATTCACTTAAATAATGATGAATAGAACTTTAAGTAAGGATCTTTTCGCAAAGATTGTGGTTTTAATCACATGATTTGCCAAGGCTTTGTCAACCAATCAATATGGTATTTAATCTTGTCTCTAGTACGTAAGTAAGTAAGTAAGTAGCTCATGCTTGGAAAGTTGATTGGAGCGGAAAAAGCTCGACTCCTGCGGGAATAGCGGGAAAGTCCGAAAAGCGGAGGCGGCTTGCTCAGCCCCGACAAGCATAAGATGAATGGTCCGGGAAGGCGTTCTTTGCCTTCTTGGACCATTTAGCTTATGACCTCGAGGGGCTAGCCGCCGGAGCTGGAAAGTTGAGACCCCGCAGGGCAAAGCCCGAGGAGGCTCAACTCACGCCCCGCGGAAAGCGAGCACCTGGAGCGGAAATCAACCACTACTAACTATATTTTAAATTAAGATATCCATTTTATATGCTAAGTCACCTTTTCAATCCTCAAAGACAGTTATGGTAAAATAAACAAGAATCCTTTCAATGGAGGTAATAAAATTGACAGCAACATTAACAAATCAAGAACCATTACTTAACAGAGTATCCAAAGAATTGAACCTATCAATAAAAAATGTAAAAAACGTCATTTCACTTCTGGAAGATGGGAATACAGTCCCTTTCATCGCACGATATCGGAAAGAACAGACCGGAGCACTGGACGAAGTACAGATTCGTAATATCATGGATAAATGGAATTACCTGCAAAATCTAGAGCAAAGAAAAGAAGAAGTTATTCGGCTAATCGAAGAACAAGGGAAACTGACCGAAGAGTTAACCCAAGCCATTAAGAAGGCGGATAAGCTTCAAAAACTAGAAGATTTGTACCGTCCATATAAGCAAAAAAGAAGAACGAAAGCGACCGTAGCGAAAGAAAAAGGTCTGGAACCACTGGCAGACTGGATCCTTACATTCCCGGCATCAGGAGACCTTGAAGAAAGAGCGTCTCACTACGTATCTGAAGAAAAGGAAGTAATGACAACGGAGGAAGCTCTAAACGGAGCGAAAGATATTATTGCAGAGTACATTTCCGATGAAGCCTCTTACCGGGAATACATAAGAAGTTATACGTTTCGAAAAGGGTTGATTGAATCAAAGGTGAAAAAAGAAGAGGAAGATGAAAAAAAGGTCTTCGAAATGTACTACTCCTATCAGGAACCCATTCATAAAGTAGTTCCTCATCGTATTTTAGCAATGAACCGTGGGGAAAAGGAAGATGTTCTGAAGGTGACTATTCAGCCGGATACAGAAGGGATTGTGAACTATTTACAAAAGCAGGTCATTAAAAATGTTCACTCCATCTCCGTGTCTCTTGTAAAGGAAGCAGTGGAGGATAGCTATAAAAGGCTCATCCAACCATCGGTAGAAAGGGAAATTCGTAATGAATTAACAGAGAAAGCAGAGGATCAAGCAATTCATATCTTCTCTGAAAACTTGAGGAAGTTATTGCTTCAGCCTCCGATGAAGGGGAAGATGGTCTTGGGTGTCGATCCTGCTTTCCGAACAGGCTGCAAATTGGCGGTCATCGACGAAACAGGAAAGGCTCTTGATATTAATGTGATCTATCCACATTCATCCCAAACTCAACTAGCTAAGGCAGAAGAAGTGATCAAAGCAATTTTGATAAAGTTTTCTATTGAGGTTGTAGCCATCGGGAATGGAACGGCATCTAGAGAAACCGAGCAATTCGTTGTGAATGTATTAAAAGATATGGATCAAACCATCTTCTATTTAATCGTCAACGAAGCTGGAGCAAGTGTTTATTCAGCATCTGATGTAGCGAGAGAAGAGTTTCCGGACCTTCAGGTTGAAGAAAGAAGTGCTGTTTCCATTGCAAGAAGATTGCAGGATCCGTTAGCCGAATTAGTTAAAATCGACCCTAAATCAGTTGGGGTGGGACAATATCAACATGATGTTTCACAAAAGAAGTTAAATGAATCATTAACTTTTGTAGTGGAAACGGCTGTAAACCAAGTTGGCGTAAACGTGAACACAGCATCCTCTTCGTTATTGCAATATGTAGCGGGCCTCTCTAAAACTGTCGCTAATAATATCGTGAAAAAGCGAGAAGAAGAAGGCAAATTTCATTCTAGAGCTCAATTGAAAAAAATACCGAGACTAGGTGCAAAAACGTACGAGCAGTGTATCGGATTCCTAAGGATAATGGAGGGGAAAGAGGTACTTGATCGGACCTCGATTCATCCAGACAATTATAGCGATGTGAAAAGGCTTCTTGCTAAAGTTGGACTGAGTGTAAACGACATAGGAACAGATGAACTGAAACAGTCTTTGAACCAATTAAATTTAGAAGAGGTTTCTGAAGAGTTGGAAATAGGGAAATTAACGCTGAAAGATATTATAGATTCTTTAATCCGCCCTGGGCGGGATCCTCGGGATGAGTTCCCTAAACCTCTTCTCAAAAAGGATGTCTTGAAACTTGAAGATTTAACACAAGGTATGGAGCTGCAAGGTACAGTGAGAAATGTAGTGGACTTCGGAGCATTTATTGATATAGGTGTGAAACAAGATGGGCTTGTTCACATTTCAAAACTGAAACATGGATTCGTTAAGCATCCATTAGATGTGGTGTCTGTAGGGGACGTCGTAACCGTTTGGGTTGATGGCGTGGATGTTCAAAAAGGCAGGGTAGCATTGACGATGGTTCAATAAGCAAGTAAGAGCTGACTGTAGGCTAGAGAATGCTACCCAGGTCAGCTCTTTTCTTGCAGTATATGATGGAAGCTGTCATAGATATACATACTTACGAGCAATTCTTCTTTCGGTAAAAATACCAGCATTGATTAAGGAGTTTGATTTGATATCGATCCTTTTCGAAATAGGCCCTCCTCAATTGATTCACAAGCCAGTTAGGCATGGGGTAACCTCCTTATCTCTAAGAAAGTGCCAGGTAAACCGATGAGATGACATTCCTTGGAGTAGTTTGTCATGATTGAACAGTAAGGGTGATATCTAGTTTATGCTATAATAGGTTGTCATGTTCTAAATAAGAAAGAAGGATTTATATGACAAATGATGAACTGCAAATTCTTGTTGAAAAAATCTCAAATCAATCCTTTCATAAGCCTTTTCTTCACAAGGCATACTTCAACCCCAGACTAAGAACTACCGGAGGAAGGTATATGCTGGGTAGTCATAATATCGATATCAATCGAAAATATTTGGACGAGCATGGTATGGATGAATTAATAGGAATCATTAAA
>NZ_CP168654.1:260000-290000 GCF_041889765.1 Rossellomorea sp. FM04394
CGATGGACAACAGGTTGATATTCCTGTACCACCTCTTTTCCGTTTGAGCAATGGGGGGACGCAGGAGGATAGGGTAAGCGCACTGCTGGATATGTGCGTCTAAGCAGTTAGGCTGATGATGAGGCAAATCCCATCATCGTGAAGGCTGAGCTGTGATAGCGAGCGAATTATAGTAGCGAAGTTCCTGATTCCACACTGCCAAGAAAAGCCTCTAGCGAGGAAAAAGGTGCCCGTACCGCAAACCGACACAGGTAGGCGAGGAGAGAATCCTAAGGTGAGCGAGAGAACTCTCGTTAAGGAACTCGGCAAAATGACCCCGTAACTTCGGGAGAAGGGGTGCTCTGGTAGGGTGCAAGCCCGAGAGAGCCGCAGTGAATAGGCCCAGGCGACTGTTTAGCAAAAACACAGGTCTCTGCGAAGCCGTAAGGCGAAGTATAGGGGCTGACGCCTGCCCGGTGCTGGAAGGTTAAGAGGAGTGCTTAGCGCAAGCGAAGGTGCGAATCGAAGCCCCAGTAAACGGCGGCCGTAACTATAACGGTCCTAAGGTAGCGAAATTCCTTGTCGGGTAAGTTCCGACCCGCACGAAAGGCGTAACGATCTGGGCACTGTCTCAACGAGAGACTCGGTGAAATTATAGTACCTGTGAAGATGCAGGTTACCCGCGACAGGACGGAAAGACCCCGTGGAGCTTTACTGTAGCCTGATATTGAATTTTGGTACAGCTTGTACAGGATAGGTAGGAGCCTTGGAAGCCGGAGCGCCAGCTTCGGTGGAGGCATCGGTGGGATACTACCCTGGCTGTATTGAAATTCTAACCCGCGCCCCTTATCGGGGTGGGAGACAGTGTCAGGTGGGCAGTTTGACTGGGGCGGTCGCCTCCTAAAGAGTAACGGAGGCGCCCAAAGGTTCCCTCAGAATGGTTGGAAATCATTCGCAGAGTGTAAAGGCACAAGGGAGCTTGACTGCGAGACCTACAAGTCGAGCAGGGACGAAAGTCGGGCTTAGTGATCCGGTGGTTCCGCATGGAAGGGCCATCGCTCAACGGATAAAAGCTACCCCGGGGATAACAGGCTTATCTCCCCCAAGAGTCCACATCGACGGGGAGGTTTGGCACCTCGATGTCGGCTCATCGCATCCTGGGGCTGTAGTCGGTCCCAAGGGTTGGGCTGTTCGCCCATTAAAGCGGTACGCGAGCTGGGTTCAGAACGTCGTGAGACAGTTCGGTCCCTATCCGTCGTGGGCGCAGGAAATTTGAGAGGAGCTGTCCTTAGTACGAGAGGACCGGGATGGACGCACCGCTGGTGTACCAGTTGTCTTGCCAAAGGCATCGCTGGGTAGCTATGTGCGGAAGGGATAAGTGCTGAAAGCATCTAAGCATGAAGCCCCCCTCGAGATGAGATTTCCCATCACGTAAGTGAGTAAGATCCCTAGAAGATGACTAGGTAGATAGGTCAGAGATGGAAGCATGGCGACATGTGGAGTTGACTGATACTAATCGATCGAGGACTTAACCACAAAGAGTCATTTTTAAATGAACAACATTGGTCGATATTCGGCTTTCTTGACATCAATTCTTTATCTAGTTTTGAAGGAACAACCCTTCAATTGAATATTCGTCTGGTGACAATGGCGAAGAGGTCACACCCGTTCCCATGCCGAACACGGAAGTTAAGCTCTTCAGCGCCGATGGTAGTTGGGGGATCTCCCCCTGTGAGAGTAGGACGTCGCCAGGCGAAATATTTTTTTGCACAATCACTTTATTTGTGAAGCTGCATATAGTAATATAGAAAGTATCACCTTAAGTACCATTTCTATCGTCGCGGGGTGGAGCAGTTCGGTAGCTCGTCGGGCTCATAACCCGAAGGTCGCAGGTTCAAATCCTGTCCCCGCAATACCATTTTTGACTTGGTTTTATAAAGGGTTATCAATAATACTTTATAAATCACGCATGGATAGTTATTTTCGCTATTGCGAGATATTGAAACCTATTTTGCTTACGCAAATAATGAAAGTTATTTTGCTTACGCAAAAAACTTTGGTCCGGTAGTTCAGTTGGTTAGAATGCCTGCCTGTCACGCAGGAGGTCGCGGGTTCGAGTCCCGTCCGGACCGCCAGATTTGTTTATTCAAACGAAACCTTTGTTTCGTTTTTTTTATTGCCTATTATATCATTAACTTTACTCATATACCCCAAAAAGGGTAAACTACATATATACATTCTCCCTTAGGGTAACAGACGATCCTAAGGGTTTTTTATACTTCATTTACAATCGAGGAGATAACATGAATCAGTATGAGTTAATAACCACTAGTCCAGAGGAGACTGGAGCGTTTGCCGAGAAGTTGGCAACATACCTGCAGCCTGGGGATGTGTTAACATTAGAAGGTGATCTTGGAGCGGGAAAAACGACGTTTACTAAGGGATTGGCGAAAGGCCTTGGTATTTCGAAGACCGTAAACAGTCCAACCTTCACAATCATAAAAGAATATCGGGGGCGTTTGCCTCTCTATCATATGGATGTTTATCGGCTGGATGATTCCTTTGAAGACTTGGGATTCGATGAATATTTTGAGGGGGAAGGTGTGACCGTCGTTGAGTGGGCTCACTTGATTCAAGATCAACTCCCGAAAGCACTATTGGGTTTATCAATTTTCAGGGAAGGTGATTCTGAAAGAAGAATCGTGTTGAAACCTAATGGAGAAAGATATAGAGAGTTGTGTAAGGAGGTTGTTTTATGACGATATTATCCATCGATACCTCTAATTATCCTTTAGGTGTTGCCCTGAGTGAAGAGGATAAGGTGATTGGAGAGTATATTACCTATATAAAAAAAAATCATTCTGTAAGGGCGATGCCTGCTATTGAACAATTGATGGAGGATTGTGGGATAGAGGCTAAGGACTTAACGAAGATTGTCGTAGCAAATGGACCCGGTTCTTATACAGGTGTCCGCATTGGAGTTACGTTAGCAAAGACGCTGGCATGGTCATTGAATATTCCTCTTATACCCGTATCAAGTCTTGCCACACTGGCTTCGTCTGGACGATATTTTCCCGGTTATATTGTACCTTTATTTGATGCAAGAAGAGGTCAGGTATACACAGGACTGTATGAATTCAAGGACGATCAACTTACGTGTGTTGAAAAAGATTGTAATATAATGCTTGATAAATGGGCCACTACGTTAAAAGATTTAAATAAAGATATCTTATTCGTAGGTAATGATGTAACGATTCATGAAAGCACCATTAAAGAGATAGTAGGAGATCAAGCGAAGATTGCTCCATTTATCAGTCATAATCCACGTCCCTCTGAGCTCGCTTTCATAGGGGCCGGTTTACCTGAAACTTCAGCCCATGAGGTACTCCCTAATTATATACGAATGGCTGAAGCAGAAGTGAAATGGCTGGAATCTCAAAAAAATTCTTAATAGAGATAGAGGATCGTTAGAAAATGGACATACGATTTATGACGGTTGATGATTTAGATGCTGTAATGGACATTGAAATGAAATCTTTTAGCATTCCTTGGAGTCGAGACGCTTTCTTGAATGAGATTGAACATAACCATCTATCTACCTATCTTGTTGTCGAGGATGGCGACCATGTTGCGGGATATTGTGGAGTGTGGCTTGTGGTGGATGAGGCTCATATCACCAATGTAGCCGTGCTCCCCGAATACCGGGGACAGGGACTGGGTGAAGGTCTTATGCGTAAGATCATGGGCATTGCCACCCAGTTTGGAGCTCGTGTGATGACCCTTGAAGTCAGAGTATCCAATGTAGCTGCACAGCATTTATACAGAAAGCTTGGGTTCCAAGATGGTGGAATTCGGAAGCGGTATTATTCGGATAATCAAGAAGATGCTTTAGTAATGTGGGTGAATTTATGAATAAAGATACGTTTGTACTGGGAATTGAGACGAGCTGTGATGAAACGGCTGTCGCGATTATTAAAAATGGAACTGAGATTGTGACGAATATTGTTTCCTCTCAGATTGAAAGTCATAAGCGATTCGGTGGAGTGGTACCTGAAATTGCTTCTCGTCATCACGTGGAGCAGGTCACATATGTGTTAGAGGAAGCGCTTCAACAAGCCGGGATGACGATGGAGGAGATTGATTGTGTGGCCGTGACGGAGGGTCCTGGTTTAGTAGGAGCACTTCTGATTGGGGTAAACGCAGCAAAGGCACTTGCTTTTGCTCACAATAAACCGTTAGTGGGTGTCCATCATATTGCGGGGCATATCTATGCGAATCGTCTAGTGAAAGAGATGAAGTTTCCTCTTCTTTCTTTGGTTGTATCCGGGGGACATACGGAGCTTGTGTTAATGAAAGAGCATGGTTCGTTTCAGGTAATTGGAGAAACACGGGATGACGCTGCCGGGGAGGCCTATGATAAGGTAGCGCGAACATTGAGTCTTCCTTATCCAGGTGGCCCCCATATCGATCGGCTGGCTCAAGAAGGAGAACCTACCCTTGATTTGCCGCGGGCATGGCTTGAGGAAGGTTCATTTGATTTCAGTTTTAGTGGATTGAAATCGGCTGTTATTAACACACTGCACAACGCCAAGCAAAAAGGGGTAACCATTCATCCACAAGACCTGGCAGCCAGTTTTCAGGCTAGTGTGATTGATGTGTTGGTAACGAAGACGGTTAAGGCTGTGGAGGAATATAAAGTCGAGCAGGTGTTATTGGCTGGCGGGGTTGCAGCTAATAAAGGGTTACGGGGAGCTCTTAATGATGCGTTTGAAGAAATAGAAGCTGAGCTGGTCATCCCGCCGTTATCCCTTTGTACAGATAATGCCGCTATGATTGCAGCGGCAGGAACGGTTTTATTCGAACAAGGAAAAAGAGGCGGCATGGATATGAATGCACATCCCGGGCTTGATATAGAGAATTTTTAATAGTGAAAGCTTAAACGTTAACTTCGTTTAAGCTTTTTCTCTTTGTAGAACTGTTATTTACAAGTTGTTAATAGACGGAGGAACATGTGAATATCTTGTGGTTAACTTATAGCAAAAAAGGTAGCAAGAAAAGAAAAAGGAACGAACATACGTTTTATCAACAGTTTGTGGATAAGTTGTTAATAACTTTGTATAAGTTGTGTACATTATGTGAAAAAGGGATGGGAAAAATAGCCTATTCCATACAATCGACTGTGGATAATTCAGGTTTTGAATGTGGATAATGTGGAAAAGTTGTGTGAATAACGGTTGTTTAGGATTTTGATTGTGGATAATGATGTGGAATAAGAAAAGGGCGGGGAGCAAGATGTTTGAATACTTATCCCCAACCCTGTGGATTATTGTTCTCCTTGAAGAAGTTCTTCTAGTTCTGTCCATTCTTCCAATAGAGATTCAAGCTCTTCTTTTTCTTTTGTCAGTGCTTCATTGATATCTTGGACTTTTTCATGATCTTGAAAGATCTCCGGGTCGCAAAGGAGGTCTTCTTTTTCTTGAATATTTTCTTCCAGGATTTCCATTTGGTTTTCAATTTCGTCGACTCTTCTTCTTCGTTGACGCTCAAGTTTTTTTGCTTCTTTATCGATTTTATGAGATTGCTTTTGAATGGTACCTTGTGAAACAGGTTGCCCTTGCTCCATCTGCTCGAGTGCTGCCAGTTCTTCCTGCTGTTGCAATTTTTCTATATAATAATCATAATCGCCAAGATATTCTGTTGATCCCTTCCTGGAAAGTTCAACAACCTTTGTAGCGATGCGATTGATGAAATAACGGTCATGAGACACAAAAAGGATCGTTCCTGGATAGTCAATCAAGGCATTCTCCAATACTTCTTTACTGTCCAAGTCAAGATGGTTTGTCGGTTCGTCCAGGATGAGGACATTCCCTTTTTCCATCATAAGTTTGGAGAGAGCGAGTCGAGCTTTCTCTCCACCGCTAAGTGTGGAAACAGGCTTTAAGACATCTTCCCCTGAGAATAAAAAGTTTCCGAGTACGGTTCTGATTTCTTTTTCCATTTTCATCGGGTACTCGTCCCACAGCTCATTTAAAACGGTCTTATTGGAAGAGAGTTCAGCTTGTTCTTGATCGTAATAACTAATCGAAACATTTGAACCAAATTTAAACCCACCTTCAAGAGGATGGAGTTTATTCACTAATGTTTTCAATAGGGTAGACTTACCGATACCGTTAGGACCAACAAGAGCGATGCTGTCTCCCTTTTTTATAGAGAAATCGATGTGAGATGAAATCTGTTCGGCTTTACCATATCCGATGGTCAGATCTTGGACGTGAAGAACATCATTCCCGCTTGGACGATCAATTTGAAAAGCGAAGTTGGCAGATTTCTCATCTCCCAGCGGTTTATCCATTATATCCATTCGTTCCAGTTTTTTTCTGCGGCTTTGGGCCATTTTGGTAGTAGAAGCACGGGCGATATTTCGTTGGATAAAGTCTTCGAGTTTGGCGACTTCCTGTTGCTGGCGCTCGAACATCTTGAGATCCTTCTCGTAGTCTTCTGCTTTCTGTTCAAGGTATTTACTGTAGTTACCCAAGTATTTTTTGCTTCGATTTCGTGAAATTTCATACACTTGATTGACGACGCTATCCAAGAAGTAACGATCATGGGAAACGATCAGGACAGCACCTTCATAGCTTTGAAGGTACGTCTCAAGCCACGATAAAGTCTCAATATCAAGGTGGTTGGTAGGCTCATCAAGAATAAGGATGTCCGGCTTGGTCAATAGAAGCTTACCAAGTGCCAGACGGGTTTTCTGACCACCGCTTAAAGTAGAGATCTTCGTTTCATAATCAAAGTCGGCAAAATTCAATCCATGAAGGACAGAACGAATATCGGCTTCATATTGATAGCCGCCGGAATCTTTGAAGCGTACTTGAAGCTCATCATATTCCTTTAATACCCGTTGATATAAATCTTCTTGTTCATAAACAGAAGGATCGGCCATTTGTTTCTCAAGTTGTCTTAATTGTTTTTCCTGAGTTTGTAATTCTTCGAATACGGTCAGCATTTCTGACCAAATCGAAAGCTCTGATTCCAAGCCTGTGTTTTGCGCGAGGTATCCAATGGAAACCCCTTTTGGTTTCGTGATATCTCCGGAGTCATAGGAGAGATGACCTGCAATTATTTTTAGAAGAGTCGATTTTCCTGCTCCGTTGCGTCCAACGAGAGCCACCCGATCTCTTGTCTGTATCTCAAGCTTAATATTTGATAGGATATTATCGGCACCAAAGTTTTTCGTAAGTTGATTCACTTGTAGTAGAATCATGACGTTTCACCTCTATTTCATAGTGCTAGTGTACCGTATTATGGAGGGGAACGGCAATAAATCGACTATTAATCTTCGTACACTTAGGATAAAATATAGTGTATGATGGGAAGTAGAGTTTTAAATTCTGTATGCTTTCTATTTTGGAAGCGGTATCAGAGGTTTTTGAATAGATGTGGGGGAATACAATATGAACCAGGATACAACGAAAATTCCACAGGCAACGGCTAAGCGCCTTCCGCTATATTATCGCTTTATTAAGAATCTGTACTCATCGGGAAAGCAGAGAGTTTCATCGAAAGAATTGAGTGAAGCGGTGAAGGTTGATTCTGCTACGATACGCAGAGATTTTTCTTATTTTGGTGCTTTGGGGAAAAAGGGTTATGGATACAATGTAAATTACCTTTTATCCTTTTTTCGTAAGACATTAGATCAAGATGCCATTACGAAGGTTGTACTGATAGGAGTAGGGAATCTCGGTACAGCTTTTCTTCATTATAATTTCATAAAAAATAATAATACTAAGATTGAAATGGCTTTTGAAGTGGATGAAAAGAAGGTTGGGACGCAAATCAGCGATGTACCCGTTTTTCATTTAGATGATTTAGAAGAGCGTCTTGAGGGGCATGATATTGAAGTGGCCATTCTAACGGTTCCGGCATCTTCTGCTCAAAATATCACAGACCGATTGGTTTCTTCTAATATTAAGGGGATCCTGAATTTCACTCCTGCGAGATTGACGGTTCCGGACCATATTCGCGTGCATCATATTGATTTAGCAGTTGAGCTTCAATCGCTGGTATATTTCTTAAAGCATTATTCAGAGGATGACACGGAAATGTCACAAGATGGAATCATATCCGAATAGAAAATGATTCGTATATACGTTATGATAGAATGGTAAAAGAGGAGGTGTCTCATTATGTTAGGTGCAGGTAGTATTGTACTGATAACGGTTGTTGCTTTACTGATTTTCGGACCAAAGAAATTGCCTGAGTTAGGGAAAGCAGCTGGTAATACATTACGTGAATTTAAAAATGCAACAAAGGGCTTAGCAGATGATGAGGACGATACTAGTAAAAAAGCTAAGTAGGGTAGGATGAACGCCATGAGTCAAAGTCAAAGAGACATGACAGTCTATGAACATATAGGAGAATTGCAAAAACGACTCATGTTTGTAGTCGTTTTCTTCTTGTTAGCGGTAATCGTCAGTTTTTTTCTTGCGGAGCCGTTGATTCGATATTTGCAGCACGCAGATGAAGCGAAAGAATTAACCATGAACGCTTTCAGGATCACAGATCCTCTCAAAATCTATATGGAGATGATCATGTTTATTGCGATCATCATGACATCACCCATCATTCTATATCAAGTATGGTCGTTCGTAAGTCCAGGCTTATATGAGAAAGAGAGAAAGGTAACGCTCAGTTACATACCGATTTCTGTCCTTCTCTTCTTAGGTGGATTGTCATTTTCATATTTTATTTTGTTTCCATATGTCGTGAAATTCATGATGGGTTTATCCACCAATCTGAATATCGAGCAAGTAATTGGAATTAATGAATACTTTCATTTCCTGTTTCAAATAACCATCCCATTCGGCTTTCTATTTCAACTGCCGGTTATAATGCTGTTTCTGACACGCCTGGGGATTATTACCCCGATGCTCCTGGTACAAATGAGAAAAGTGGCGTACTTCATATTGTTAGTCGTCGCGGCTTTTATTACACCGCCGGACATCGTCTCGCATTTAATGGTAACCGTTCCTTTGCTTCTTCTTTATGAAATCAGTATTTGGATCTCTAAGATCGGATTTAAGAAGGTTTTAGAAGCAGAACAAAAGCTTGAAATGGAACAATTTGAGGATATAAATAAGGATTGATCAAATGATCAATCCTTATTTTTTATTCTCTATTTTCTTTTTGATCTTGAAATGCAGCATCACCATCCGCAACCCGGATCCAAAATCAAGGGTTGCCAGAAAGACGAGCATATAAGTGAAAAATCCCCAACCATCATCCTGTACATTTTGCACAGCAAAGTATGTGAAGAGCACACCGAGAAGGAGATAGATCACGCCTGAAAATAGTGGTGATCTCCTCATAGAAATAATCCTCCAATAAATCCTTGTATTTGTTCAGCTTCGTTGATCATTTTTTCAATTTCATCCTTATAAATAGATTGCATTAGAACGACCGTTGTATTCATGGCAACGTGGGCAAATATTGGAACCAGAATCCGCTTCGTTTTGACGTATAGAAACGCAAACGTAAAGCCCATTGCAGAGTACAAGATCACATGCTCAGGCTCAAAATGAGCAAGGGCAAAGATAACAGAACTGATTAACGCGGCGAAGAAGAAATTCATCTTCTCGTAAAGTACACCGAAGATAATCTTTCTGAAAACAATCTCTTCTAATATAGGGCCAATGATCGCAGCGACCATCATCGATAGCGGTACCTTTTCGATAATCCCGATAATCATTTGCGTATTTTCAGATCCCATCTCGATCCCTAACGCATACTCAATTTGTATTGCGATGGATTGAGCGATGAACGCCATAAATATCCCCACTATAGCCCACACAATTGAACTTCCTGCATTCATTGGTGCGGAACGTTCAAGATTGGTGCTTGTCTCGCTCTTTCTCAGAATGCCCCAGACGACGAGGAGAGTTAATGTAAAGCTGATCACAAGCCAGTATCCCGGAACGACATTTCGTAATGTCTGCTCTGGAATCGCAAGGACATCAGCACCAATCTTAAATAAAAGGGGTATCCCGACAACACTGGAAAGCTGCATTACGATATAGGCAATTAAGATAAATCCGAAATGTTTTTTCAACGTTTGATCTCCTTTAATACCTGTTAGATGAAGGACTAATAATTCGTCCTGAACATACTCCTGTACAATTCTACTAAGAAAAGAGAAAGTGTTCAAATTTAAGGGGTTTGCTCTTCAATCGATTTAAGAATAAAGACGTATGGGGAGGCATAGTATAGGAGGGTGTGAAAAAAAGAGAAATATGACGAAAAAAATTTTAAGCAGGACTCTTGCAAAATGAAAACGAATTAATTAATATAATAGTTGTGTTAGCACTCACAACAAGCGAGTGCTAATAAATATCATTTACATAATTTCAAGGAGGTTGTTTCACTTGTTAAAACCACTAGGTGATCGCGTCGTTATCGAGCTAGTTGAGTCAGAAGAAAAAACAGCAAGCGGTATTGTGCTACCGGATTCCGCAAAGGAAAAGCCACAAGAAGGTAAAGTGATGGCTGTAGGTACTGGTCGCATTCTTGACAACGGTGAGCGCGTTGCTCTTGAGGTAGCTGTCGGCGATCGAATCATTTTCTCTAAATACGCTGGTACAGAAGTGAAATACCAAGGCACAGAATACTTGATCCTTCGTGATAGCGATATTCTGGCTGTAGTTGGCGAATAATCAAACTTCGTATATAAACAATATTCTATTTAAATAAGAGGAGGACTTTATCAATGGCTAAAGATATTAAATTCAGCGAAGAAGCACGCCGTTCCATGCTTCGCGGTGTAGATCAATTAGCAAATGCAGTAAAAGTAACTCTTGGACCAAAAGGACGTAACGTGGTACTTGAGAAGAAGTTCGGTTCACCACTTATTACAAATGATGGTGTAACGATTGCAAAAGAAATTGAATTAGAAGATGCATTCGAAAACATGGGTGCAAAACTGGTTGCTGAAGTAGCAAGCAAAACAAATGAAATCGCAGGTGATGGTACAACGACTGCAACGGTCCTTGCTCAAGCGATGATCCGCGAAGGTCTTAAAAACGTAACAGCCGGTGCTAACCCTGTTGGCGTTCGTAAAGGTATCGAAAAAGCGGTTCAAGCTGCTATCGAAGAATTAAAAGTGATCTCTAAGCCGATCGAAGGTAAAGATTCAATCGCTCAAGTTGCGGCAATCTCAGCGGCTGACGAAGAAGTGGGTCAACTGATTGCAGAAGCAATGGAGCGCGTGGGGAACGACGGTGTCATCACAATCGAAGAATCTAAAGGTTTCACTACTGAACTTGACGTAGTGGAAGGTATGCAGTTCGACCGTGGATATGCATCTCCATACATGGTCACTGATTCTGATAAAATGGAAGCTGTTCTTGAAAATCCATATATCTTAATCACTGACAAGAAAATCGGCAACATCCAAGAAGTACTTCCTGTTCTTGAGCAAGTCGTACAACAAGGTAAGCCACTATTAATGGTAGCTGAAGATGTTGAAGGTGAAGCTCTCGCAACACTTGTTGTGAACAAACTTCGCGGAACATTCAACGCTGTTGCTGTCAAAGCTCCTGGCTTCGGTGACCGTCGTAAAGCAATGCTAGAAGACTTAGCAGTACTTACTGGTGGAGAAGTGATCACAGAGGATCTTGGATTAGATCTTAAATCTGCGAACATCACTCAACTTGGCCGCGCTGCGAAAGTAGTGGTAACGAAAGAAAACACTACTGTCGTTGAAGGTTCTGGAGATCCGGAAAAAATCGCAGCTCGCGTAAATCAAATCCGTGCTCAATTAGAAGAGTCCACTTCTGAATTTGATAAAGAAAAATTACAAGAGCGCCTTGCTAAGCTTGCAGGTGGAGTAGCAGTCGTGAAAGTCGGAGCTGCAACTGAAACTGAGCTTAAAGAGCGTAAACTTCGTATCGAAGACGCATTGAACTCTACTCGTGCAGCAGTAGAAGAAGGTATCGTATCCGGTGGTGGTACTGCCCTTGTGAACGTATACAACAAAGTAGCATCAATCGAAGCGGATGCAGATGTAGCAACTGGTATTAACATCGTGCTGCGTGCTCTAGAAGAGCCGATCCGTCAAATCGCTCACAACGCTGGACTCGAAGGTTCTATCATCGTAGAACGTCTGAAGAAGGAAGAAGTAGGTGTCGGTTTCAACGCAGCTACTGGTGAGTGGGTAAACATGATCGAAAAAGGTATCGTAGATCCTACGAAAGTAACTCGTTCTGCGCTTCAAAACGCAGCGTCTGTAGCAGCAATGTTCTTGACTACTGAAGCGGTAGTTGCTGACATTCCTGAAGAAGGCGGCGGCATGCCTGACATGAGCGGCATGGGCGGCATGGGTGGAATGGGCGGCATGATGTAAAATGCCGACCGTTTCACTCTTGTGAAGCAGTCCGATGTATAAATAGTAAGTAAAAAGACTACTTCCTAGTTATAGGAGGTAGTCTTTTTAGTTATGAGCCAGGCTTCCATAATACCTTTAACAGTTCACCATCGAAAAGGTTCGTATCAATGTTACATGTTTCTGCGTCGATTCCATATTGCCATCCAAATGCCAGGGAGCCTTCCGGTGCTTCGGGATTGAATTCAGGTGCCTCTGCCTGAGTTGTGATTCCGACATTTGGTGAAGCAGTCCAAATATAATTTTCTTCCAGTATGGCGTTATTACTCTGAGCGGCTGCGTTATAAGATTGATATAAAGCTCTTTCAGGATCGAAGATTCCATAAATCCCTGATTCATAAGGGGAGGCAGAAATCGTTTCAAACCATCCTCTGATAAATTCCGCATCTACCGGATAGGTTGGTTCAATATCGGCAAATAGGGCGACACCAGAGGGAATCCCGAGATCCTGGGCATATCCGATTGCTTCTCTTGCTTCATTTATTCCATTTTCAAAACCTGTGGCATTGTTAAAATTGTTAAAGATAGGAAGGATATAGTCTCCTTTTGAATGAATCAAAGAAACCTGTTGGGGTGTGAGCCCTCTGGATATGTTCTCTCTCGTCTCGAGGTAGCGTCCAAAAACGGTCGGGTCCCCGAAGTTTTCTCTTACACAGGCATAAAAGCTTTCCGTTGTTTCACTGGCGGAATCGATACCCCACACAACTTCAGGTGTGGGTGACGGCGGCGGTGGATCTCCATCAGTCCCGCTTGCCTTATTTTCTACCGTATTCCGTACATTGATATCAGCTTCGTCACCGAGCTCGTTTTGGGTGGAATTTGAGAACGTGTAATTTCCATCTCCTTCAACGGAGTTTGTAATATTGTTTTTTAAGTCCCCGGAGGTTCCATTAACATCATTTTCAATAGAACTACTGATTTCCCCGTTCCCATCTCCCTTGCCATTGTTCATAATATTGTTTTCCAAATTGGCTGTCCCTTTCGACACCTGATTGGAGATGACGGTATCCACCTTTCCAACACTGCCGTAGATGTTATTTTTAACCGTATTGGTGATGATTATATTGGCTTTATTATTGTTTTTACCAATGTTATAAAAGGAAATAAATCCTGAGATCGCCATAATGAGAACCGCTAATAGAATGGTATATCCTGGTGTTACCCTCATATTCTCACCTATTCTTTCAGATTAAGAGTCATTTTCACTCCATAATATGAAGAAAGATTTGATTAGTGTGGGCCAGTAGAGAGTTTGTAGGCCTTATGGATGTTTAAGGGGTGATTGGATTAGGTAAAAAGTATCATAAGAGATCAATAATATACACAGCTTCCTCCACCATTCATTGAAAATGAAGAAGAAGGTGATGAAATGAATTATACTACGATGGCATTAAGGGAATTAGTTGAAAGAATCATTGCCGGCGATGAGGGGGCAAAAACGGAATTTGAACGGAGATGGGAAATTCCCTGGGAACAAGTAGGGACGGTACCGATTTCTATAGAGAAGAAGGATATAAAGGACTGAATGGTTCTCTCCACCAACGATGTGATAAAGTAGTGGAAGAACAGTTGAGAAAGAGGTTTTAACGATGACAATTAAGCAGTACTATCAAGATGCTTATACTAAAACATTTCAAACATCGATTCAAGATCAGCGACAGGATGAACAGGGGGGCTGGTACGTCGTGCTCGAAGAAACGGCATTCTACCCGACAGGCGGAGGCCAGCCCCATGATACTGGAACATTAAATCATCACCGGGTATTCAATGTGGAAGAAGTGAACGGAGAAATCCGTCATTACATAGAAGAGCCATTTGCAGATATTTCAGGGGACGTAAATGGACAGATCGATTGGGACAGACGCTTTGATCATATGCAACAGCACGCAGGGCAGCATATTTTATCTGCCGCTTTTGTGGAAACCTTCCAATATGAGACAATCAGTTTTCACTTAGGGAAAGAGATGTTAACCATCGATTTGGACGTAATGGATATAACTGAATCGGAGGCTTTGGAAGCAGAGGCATTAGCGAACCGTGTCATTCAAGAGAGCAGACTGATTGAAACAAAATGGATAACAGAAGCGGAATTGTCCCACTATCCATTAAGAAAACAGCCGACCGTCACCGACGATATCCGTTTAGTGATCATCCCGGATTTTGATTATAACGGATGCGGAGGTACCCATCCCCGTTCTACCAGTGAAGTCGGAGCGATTAAGATACTCGATTGGGAAAAGCATAAAGGGCATATCCGATTGCAGTTTGTGTGTGGGAATCGGGTGCTTGAGCAGTTGCACCGGAAACATGGTCTCTTAAGGGAATTGACGGGGGTATTGCAGGCTCCTGAAGAAAGTATGATACCTGCCGTTGGTCGGCTAATGGCAAAACAAAAAGACCAGGAAAGGGCACTGGAAGGTTTGAAGGAAGTTCTTTTGACATATGAAGCAGAAGGTTTACTCGGAGAAGGAACTCTGCAAGAAGGACATACATTGATTAAGAAAGCGTACGCAGGGCGTCCCATCCAAGAGCTCCAGAAAATCGCTCAACACATCGTCTCTAAGAGAGAAGATATGCTTGTGTTATTGGTTGTCCAAAATGATCAAAAACTCCAGCTCGTAGCGGCGAAGGGTTCGTCTCCAAGTGTTAACTTAAGGGAAATTGCTCACAAGGTCTTCCCTATGATTAACGGGAAAGGCGGAGGAAAGGAGTCGTTTGTGCAAGGTGGGGGAGAGGCTCTGATGAGTAAGGAAGAGCTTCTTGAAACACTGGTAAAACAAATATAGAAAAGGCTAAATGCCCACCCGGTATGTCCGGGTGGGCATTTTATAATATTCATTGCACCCATTCTGTTGATGACACATGAAAGAACCAAGGAGCTAGAGAAATAATCTTTTTTATTATTGAATGCTATCTAAACAAACGTTTGTTTAAAATGGAATTCTATTGTTTTTTTGAGATTGAACTGACAGCGACGCCATATCAGTCCTTGTCCCAATGCTACATATATGGTTAATCAAACGTTTGTTTAATACAAAAACTGTATAAGATCCCTTAAAAGAATGGAGATCTCCTTCCCGCGCCAACCCTAAACATTCGATATCCCACCCAAAATTGGTTAAAATAAAAAAGACAGACACTGTTCGAGAAATGGCTACAGCTTAAAGGAGAGAAATTCATGACGAACTATGCGGATGATAGTTTAGCTTTACATACAGATTTGTATCAGATTAATATGACAAAGGCGTATTGGGATGATAATTTTCATAATCGAAAGGCTGTTTTTGAAGTGTTCTTTCGAAAACTGCCTTTTGGGAATGGATATGCGGTGTTTGCCGGGCTTGAACGGATCATTGAATATGTGAAAAAGTTTCATTTCTCTGAGAGTGATATTGAGTATTTAAGGGAATTGGGTTATGAAGAGGAGTTCCTTCAGTATTTAGCGGACCTACGATTTACGGGGACGATCCGTTCGATGCAGGAAGGGGAGATTGCGTTCGGGAATGTTCCTCTTATCCGTGTCGAGGCCCCCTTGGCTCAGGCTCAGATACTGGAGACGGCAATCCTGAATATCGTGAACTATCAAACCCTGATTGCGACGAAGGCGAACCGTATCAAGCAAGTGGTCCAGGATGAAGTCGTGATGGAGTTCGGGACGAGACGGGCACATGAACTGGATGCAGCCATTTGGGGGACGCGTGCGGCTTATATTGGAGGCTTTGATGCGACAAGTAATGTTCGGGCTGGTAAGTTATTTGGGATCCCGGTATCAGGTACCCATGCCCATTCAATGGTTCAGGCTTATCAGGATGATTATCAGGCCTTCCATAAATACGCTGAGAGCCATAAGGACTGTGTGTTTTTAGTGGATACTTACGATACATTGAAATCGGGTGTACCCACGGCCATCCAGGTAGCAAAAGAGCTTGGCGACCGGATTCATTTCAAGGGTATTCGTTTGGACAGCGGTGATATGGCTTACTTATCCAAGAAAGCCCGTATAATGCTTGATGAAGCAGGATTTAATGAAACAAAGATCATTGCGTCAAATGACCTGGATGAATATACGATACTGAATTTAAAAGCCCAAGGGGCCAGGATCGATGTGTGGGGTGTGGGGACGAAGCTGATCACTGCCTATGATCAACCAGCTTTAGGTGCTGTATATAAACTCGCTTCCATTGAAAATGAATCGGGGGAAATGGAAGATACGATTAAAATATCGAGTAATGCCGAGAAGGTTTCAACACCTGGACTTAAAAAGGTTTATCGTATCATCAATACGGTTAATCATAAATCAGAAGGGGAATATATTGCCTTGGAGCATGAAAATCCTCAAAATGAAAGCCGACTGAAAATGTTTCATCCTGTACACACCTATATCAGTAAATTCATCACCAATTTCGAAGCGAGAGAGCTTCACCAGGATATTTTTAAAGATGGGGAGCTGGTTTATGAGTCTCCGTCACTTGAATCAATGAGATCCTTTGTGAATGAAAACCTCGACCTGTTGTGGGACGAGTATAAACGTTCCATGAACCCAGAGGGATACCCCGTGGATCTTAGTGAAGAATGCTGGACGAATAAAATGAATCTGATTCAAAAGGTTAAGGCAGAGGTAAAAGAGAAATTTAACAAAACGATGTAAACCCGATGAAAGATGGGTAAATTAATCAGATAAAAAAATGATAAAACCTAAACGGAGTGTGAAAACATGGATTCCCTTCAAAAACAAATTGTAGAAGAAATGATGGTAACCCCGGAAATCAACCCGCAGGAAGAAATACGCCGCAGTGTTGATTTTATGAAATCGTACTTAAAAAAGCATTCATTTTTGAAAAGCTTGGTCCTTGGCATTTCAGGCGGTCAGGATTCCACTTTATTAGGAAAACTTGCACAGATGGCGATCAACGAGATGAACGAGGAAACAGGGTCATCGGATTATGCTTTTTACGCAGTGAGACTTCCCTACGGTGAGCAGGGAGATGCAGAAGACGCCATTGATGCGGTCGAGTTCATCAGTCCATCAGTTTCTCTGACGGTTAATATCCAGCCTGCAGTCGATGCAAGCGTTGAAACTTTGAAGAAAAATGGCATCGAGCTTTCCGACTTTGTCAAAGGAAATGAAAAGGCACGTGAACGGATGAAAGTTCAATTCGCCATTGCTGCCATGAAGGATGGTGTGGTCCTTGGTACCGATCATTCTGCTGAAGCGGTTACAGGCTTTTATACGAAGTACGGTGATGGAGCGGCAGATCTCGTTCCCCTTTTCCGCCTGAACAAACGGCAAGGGAAGAAGCTCTTAATGGAACTTGGCTGTCCGGAACACTTATACAATAAGAAACCAACGGCAGACCTTGAGGAAGACCGTCCGCAACTTCCGGATGAAGAAGCCCTTGGCGTCACATACGATCAGCTGGATGATTACTTGGAAGGTAAAGAAGTGCCTCTTGAAGCAAAGAAAGCCATCGAAGGCCATTATTTAAAAACGCAACATAAACGTCATCTGCCTGTCACGGTGTTTGATGATTTTTGGAAATAATCAGTGAAAAAGCCGATCCTCATATTATTGAGGACCGGCTTTTTTTGTGATTTTCAAGGTGACTGTCATCTATAACACCATATGTCCTACCAAATCCCTAAAAATTCTGTATAAATGTGCCATTTTTTAGAGGAATTTCGACTTTTAAAACGAAAGTAATAATAGTTAAAGATGATTTCAGGAGGGGTAAGATGTCATACGAAATGGTGAATCCGAAGTTGCAAAGTATCATTGATAATATAGAAAAAGTCATGATCGGAAAGAGGAAGGTAGCGGAGCTGAGCGTGGTGTCCCTGTTAGCAGGCGGCCATGTACTGCTTGAAGACGTTCCGGGTGTCGGGAAAACGATGATGGTCCGGGCACTCGCCAAGTCGGTGGGGGCGAGCTTTAAACGAATTCAATTTACACCGGATTTATTGCCTTCCGATGTTATTGGTGTCTCGATTTATAATCCAAAGGAAATGGAATTTACGTTCAGGCCCGGGCCGATAATGGGGAACATCATCTTGGCGGATGAAATTAATCGGACGTCACCGAAGACACAATCCGCATTACTCGAAGGGATGGAAGAGAGCAGCGTAACGATAGACGGGTTGACCCGAAAGCTTGATAAACCTTTCTTTGTTATGGCGACCCAAAATCCGATCGAGTATGAAGGGACGTATCCTCTACCTGAGGCGCAGCTTGATCGCTTCTTATTAAAGATGAAAATGGGGTATCCCGAACCGGAAGAAGAGATGGAGGTTCTGCATCGCGCTCAGAAAAACCCGCCCATCGATGAGTTGGAGCCTGTGATGACCCTGGAGGAATTGAGATATATTCAAGGAGAAGTGAAGGACGTATTGGTCGATGACACCATCAAGAAATACATTGTCGAAATCGCGAATCGAACCCGGATTCACGCCAATGTTTATTTAGGAGCGAGCCCACGTGGATCGATTGCGTTAATGAAGGCATGTCAGGCTTATGCCTTTTTAAGAGGGAGGGATTATGTGGTCCCCGACGATGTTCAATTCTTGGCTCCCTTTGTTTTCTCTCACAGAATCATAATGAAGTCAGAAGCGAGATATGAAGGCATCACCCCTGAAGAAGTAGTGGAGAGAGTGATGGCGCGTATCCCGGTTCCCGTACAAAGGCTTGTGAGATAGGATGAAAACGAAACTTCAATTTCTTAAACCACTTGGGAAGTTTCTGCTTCTGCTCATTTTAGTGGGGATCTCGTTTTCGTATGCGATGTTCCAGGGTGGATTCGTCAGCTGGTTTTTGTTTTATAGCTTTCTACCGTTTGCTCTCTATGCTGTTCTCGTATTCTTATATCCTCTTTCAGAGTTTTATGTAGAGAGGAGCTTCGAATCAAATGAGTACAAAGCGGGGGATGAGTTGAAGGTTACAATCACCCTTTCGCGTAAATTACCCTTTCCTTTATTTTACATGGTGTTAGAGGATGTGGTAACGGATTCCGTGTTTCATCATTCAAGTTTTCAAAAGGCGAAAGCGATGATCCACCCTGGGTTCAGGAAACGGATCAAGCTTACGTATTACATAGAAGAGCTACCTCGCGGAGAACATATTTTCTCCGCTGTCAGGCTCCGGACAGGTGATTTCTTTGGCGTATTTGAAAAGGAAGCGACGGTGGAATGTACCAATAAGCTCCTGGTCTACCCATCGTTTGTGGATCTCCCTTACCGTCCTTTAGAAAATCGCTATGATCAAGGAATGACCACTTCAAGTGTGAAGATTCAAAAAGACACGACCATGGCAACGGGTATACGTGACTATCAACCGGGGGACCGCTTCTCATGGATTCATTGGAAAACCTTTGCCAGGACCAATGAACTGATGACGAAAGAGTTTGAGGAGCG
This sequence comes from Rossellomorea sp. FM04394, assembly GCF_041889765.1. Taxonomy (NCBI): domain Bacteria; kingdom Bacillati; phylum Bacillota; class Bacilli; order Caryophanales; family Bacillaceae; genus Rossellomorea; species Rossellomorea sp. FM04394. Next base: position 279,823 of record NZ_CP168654.1, read on the forward strand.
ACAATCCCATGATGTTCTGATTGTATTGGATCGGGAAGCGTCGTCTGCTTTTGAAGGAATGGTGACATTCACTGCTTCTATGATTCGCTCCATTTTGAAAAAAGGCGCTCAAGTAGGCCTTGTCTCAATCGGGGAAGATCATGTCTCATTTCCCATTCGCGGTGGGGACGAACACAAAAACCAGCTTTATTATCATTTAGCTAAAGTCAGGCAAGACAGCCCTTACGCTTTAGGGAAAATCCTTCAAGGAGAGGGTTTGAATTACTCTCAGTCTGCCGCTGTGCTGTTTGTGACTTCGTCTGTTTCGAAGAAGATGATTATGAGTGTGAATGAATATGCGAAGCGGAATAGTTCGGTTGTCATCTTTTTAGTGAAGCGGAAAGGGGACGCTTATACCGCAGAGGAGAAATCATTGAAAGCCTACGCCTCCTCCCGTGGTATTCGAATGAAAGTATGCTTTGAAGGTGATTTCTCTTCTGCCTTTATGGAGGTGAAACGGGCATGAGTATTGAAACACAGAAACACCGGGTCTTTACGGTTATGATTTATCTGTTTGGATTCCTGCTTCTATGGGAGTGGCTGAAGCCCCTTCAGGTTGTGACGGATACAGGGAGTTTGACGTACTTCATCGTCTTTATCGCTCTATCACTCGTCCTGTCGTATTTAAGAATTCATTATTTCATAACCGCACCGGTTAAAATCCTTTTTATCCTGTATAGCCTTCATGGATTGTACTATACAGGTTCTTTCTTTTCTCTTGCTTGGCTTAGAAAGTTTAGTCATGACTTGTGGCTGAATATCGGATTGACGCTGGGGCGTGACTGGCCCGGCCTTTCGTTTGAGTATAGAAGCTTATTGTTCTTTATTCTATTATGGCTGATGACATACTTGATTTATTACTGGTTATCTGTACGAAAAACGATCCTCCTCTTTTATGTGATGACCGTAACATATGTTTGCCTTATTGATACCTTCACCATATATGAAGGGGATAAAGCGATTGTCCGGGTGGTCATTTTCGGCTTTCTCTTAATGGGGTTGTTGGCTCTAGAACGGTTGGTTCAAAGGGAGAACCTTCTTGGATCCAAGATGAGCAGGCACCGCTGGATTGTGCCACTTACGGTTATGCTTGGGGTGAGTTCAGTCGTTGCTTTCGCAGCGCCTAAGGCAAACCCCATCTGGCCGGATCCGGTTCCTTATATTCAATCCTTTGCAGAGGGAGCCGGGGGCAGCGGCGTGAACAAGATCGGGTATGACACAGATGACTCTCAGCTTGGCGGCCCCTTTGTCGGTGATCCTACTGTCGTTTTTAATGCGGAAGTAACAAGAGAACATTACTGGAAAATTGAAACGAAGGATTTATATACAGGCAAGGGCTGGGAGCAGTCCATTCCTGGTGACCAGGAGGAAGCTATCTCTTTTGAATCAGAAGAAATGGTTCCCTTCACAACCAACGAACCGGATGGAGAAAGGGAAGTGGAAACAGAGAGGGTAACGGTGGAACGAACCTATTCCCATGTTGTCTATCCTTATGGGGTGGAGAGAATAGTCGGAAATGAAGAAGGCTATTTTTCCTTCGATCCCGTTAACGAAAAGGTTACAAGTTATGAAGGGGAAGGCGAAACCATTCAATTAGGGGAATATGAACTTTCCTATCGCTCGCCTTCTTATTCTCAGAAGAAAATGAAAGCAGCTAATGAAAGTCAGGAAATCATGCAGAACCCGGAATTTGTGGATCGTTATACACAACTTCCGGAAACGACTCCCCAGCGTGTGAAGGATCTGGCACTTGAGATTACATCGGAGCAAGATAATTGGTATGACAAGGTCAGGGCGATCGAGAATTATTTTTCGAAAGAAGCTTATGTGTACGACCAATTTGATGTGCCGGTCCCTGAGGAAGGGCAGGATTATGTTGATCAGTTCTTATTTGAAACACAGAGAGGATACTGTGATAACTTCTCCACTTCCATGGTTGTATTAGTCCGGGCTCTTGGCATTCCTGCAAGATGGGCAAAGGGATATACAGAAGGGGAATACAGTAGACAAGTGGATACGACGTATAAGCAATATGAAGTGTCCAATAATAATGCTCACTCCTGGGTGGAGGTATTCTTCCCTGAGGTTGGTTGGGTTCCGTTCGAGCCTACTGTTGGATTCAGTAATAATGTTTCGTATCAGTATGACCTGGATGTACCTGAGTCGGATAACAACGAAGTCCCTGTTCCGGAGAAAGAGGAAGCTCCGAAACAGCCGATTCAACCTGAAGAAGACGATTCGAGAGCAGCGGGAAGCAGTTTTTCTCTTTCGAAGCTTTGGGATGACATTCAAACATTCTTTGTGGAAAACTGGGGCAAGCTTGTCATGGGATTCATACTCCTGCTTATCCTGGCAATTGCATTGTACCTCGTAAGAAGACGCTGGATGCCGTATGTCCTGATTTTCTATTATCGCAGAAAATCATCAGATGGAGTGTTTTCCGAAGCCTATCTTTCTCTAATCAAACAGCTTGAGAGATATGGACTGAAAATGGATGACGGGCAAACGTTAAGGGGCTATTCGCGATATATTGACTCATTCTTCGGTACCCATGAAATGACGAGTCTGACCAATAATTATGAACGTATTTTATATGGTCAGAGGCTGGCGGAAGAAGATTGGCCGAAGATGAGAGAATTATGGGAAAATTTAATTAAAAGGACAACTGGTTGACCCTTTTTAAAACAAGGTATAAAATGATGTCAAATTCATAATAGCGTTCGTTAGCATCCTTCGTATATCCTCGATAATACGGTTCGAAAGTATCTACCCGGTCACCTTAAATGACTGGACTATGAAGGCAGTGTTCTTAGTTGACATCCGTGTATGCAAAAAAACTAGAATTCTGCCTTTTTTTAAGGCGAAGTCTAGTTTTTTTTATATTTTTTTGGAATGCTAACAACAATAGATAGTAAAAGGTAAATAAACTGAAGAGGTGAACTGAATGCTTGGTAAAGAAGAATTGCACAATCAAGAAATGATCGTCGTTTTAGACTTTGGAAGTCAATACAATCAATTAATCACACGAAGAATTCGTGAGTTTGGTGTTTACAGTGAGCTCCACCCGCATACAGTTACCCTTGAAGAGATCAAGGAAATGAACCCGACAGGTATCATTTTCTCCGGCGGACCGAACAGTGTCTATGGTGAAGACTCATTCCGTTGTGATGAGCGCATCTTTGATCTGGACATTCCGATTCTTGGTATTTGCTATGGAATGCAGCTTATGACGATGCACTTTGGAGGTAAGGTAGAACGCGCAAAGCACCGTGAATACGGGAAAGCGGCCATCAATATCGAAAGGCAGTCCAAACTATTTTCTAACCTTCCCGAGGAGCAAGTCGTATGGATGAGTCATGGAGATCTGGTTGTCGAAGCTCCTGAAGGTTTTGATGTGAATGCAACAAACCCATCTTGCCCGATTGCTTCCATGAGTAACGAAGAAAAAGGCTTGTATGCTGTTCAGTTCCATCCTGAGGTTCGTCACTCAGTGCACGGGAATGAAATGCTGAAAAACTTCGTATTTGAAGTTTGCGGCTGTGCAGGTGACTGGTCCATGGAGAATTTCATCGAAATTGAAATGGAGAAGATCCGTCAAACAGTTGGAGATAAAAAAGTCCTTTGCGCATTAAGCGGAGGAGTGGATTCTTCTGTTGTTGCCGTGTTAATCCATAAAGCGATCGGTGATCAATTAACATGTATCTTCGTCGATCACGGTCTCCTTCGTAAAGGTGAAGCGGACAGCGTAATGAAAACTTTCGCTGACGGCTTTAACATGAACGTGATTAAAGTAGATGCTCAAGACCGTTTCTTAAATAAACTGAAAGGTGTTTCCGACCCTGAGCAGAAACGTAAGATCATCGGAAACGAATTTATTTATGTGTTTGATGATGAAGCAACCAAGTTAAAAGGTATCGAGTATCTTGCTCAAGGTACCTTATATACAGACATCATTGAAAGCGGAACAGCCACTGCCCAGACAATCAAATCTCACCACAATGTTGGCGGATTACCTGAAGACATGCAGTTCACTCTCATCGAGCCGCTTAACACATTATTCAAAGATGAAGTACGTGCATTGGGATCTGAACTGGGTATTCCTGATGAAATTGTGTGGCGTCAACCGTTCCCGGGTCCTGGTCTTGGTATCCGTGTACTTGGTGAAATTTCTGAGCAAAAGCTTGAGATCGTTCGCGAGTCTGATTACATCCTGCGTGATGAAATCAAGAAAGCCGGACTTGATCGTGACATTTGGCAATATTTCACTGTTCTCCCTGACATCCGAAGCGTGGGAGTGATGGGGGATGCCAGAACGTATGACTACACGATTGGAATCCGTGCTGTGACGTCCATTGATGGTATGACCTCAGATTGGGCTCGTATCCCTTGGGATGTACTTGAAAAAATCTCGACACGTATCGTAAACGAGGTCGATCATATCAACCGCGTCGTGTATGATGTGACGAGTAAGCCACCTGCAACAATCGAGTGGGAATAAAAATGAAAACGTAATGACAGGCACCATCCGTAAAGTGTCGACCCTTATATGGATAGCATATAAGGGTCGACAGAAATCGGGAGGTGCCTGTCGTTTTATGTATAAAACGAACATTAAAATTAAATTTTTATATAATGTTCGTATTTTCTGTTGACGGTCACCTTTCTGGTTGGTACAATAGTACTGTAATCATAACAAAACATTATAAAAGTATTACGTCGTATAATTTCGGGAATAAGGCCCGAGCGTTTCTACCAAGCTACCGTAAATGGCTTGACTACGAGGTGATTGAGAATAGGATTGTGGAACATTTTTCATTTCCATTTACCTATTGATCATGATCTTAACAGTCAAAGCCTTGAACTCTGGTAGTTCGAGGCTTTTTTTATTGAAATGTCAGATTCTACGACGACTCTATAGGAGGAGTGCAAGAATGAAAAATTTCTTTCAGTTCGATCAGTTAGGAACCACTTATAGAAGGGAAATTATCGGGGGATTAACAACTTTCCTTTCAATGGCTTATATTTTAATTGTTAATCCACTTACGTTAACCCTTCAGTCTGTACCGGATCTGCCGGATAGCATGAGAATGGATTACGGGGCAGTATTTGTCGCTACGGCGTTGGCCGCAGCCATCGGCTCGTTGATAATGGGCTTGATTGCCAAATACCCGATTGCTCTAGCTCCAGGCATGGGATTGAACGCATTCTTCGCATACACAGTGGTGTTAACGATGGGTGTACCATGGCAATCAGCTTTAACGGGAGTATTGATTTCAGGATTAATTTTTATCGTACTGACTTTATCAGGTATCAGGGAAAAAATTATTAACTCAATCCCGGCAGAGTTGAAATATGCCGTGGGAGCGGGTATCGGACTTTTCATTACTTTTATCGGTTTTCAAAATGCAGGAATTATTGTGAATAACGATGCAGTATTAGTGGGCCTTGGGGACTTAACGAATGGTTCGACTCTTCTTGCGATCTTCGGAATTATCATTACCGTTATTCTAATGACAAGAGGCGTTAAAGGCGGTATTTTTATCGGGATGGTTGTAACGGCAATCGTCGGAATGATCGTTGGGTTAATCGACACACCGGAAAAAGTAGTAGACGCAGCACCAAGTCTTGCTCCTACGTTTGGAGCAGCTTTAGATCCTTTATTCAATGATGCAGGCAGTATTTTTACGATACAAATGCTTGTAGTGATTTTAACATTCTTGTTCGTTGATTTCTTTGATACGGCGGGTACCCTTGTAGCGGTAGCCAATCAGGCAGGGTTAATGAAGGAAAATAAATTACCGCGCGCAGGTAAAGCTTTATTTGCGGATTCTTGTGCAACAGTAGTGGGAGCAATCCTGGGTACTTCAACGACAACGTCTTATATTGAATCTTCTGCAGGCGTTGCGGCAGGAGCGAGAACAGGATTTGCGTCAGTGGTAACGGCGGTTTTATTCTTGCTTTCCATATTCTTCTTCCCTCTCCTTGCCGTCATTACATCGGCAGTGACAGCACCGGCACTTATCATTGTAGGGGTGTTGATGGTTTCGTCACTGGGTGAAATTGATTGGAAGAAGTTTGAGGTAGCTGTGCCGGCATTCTTAACAATCGTAGCAATGCCACTGACATACAGTATCGCCACGGGTATTGCCATCGGATTTATCTTCTACCCTATTACGATGATCATGAAGGGTCGCGTAAAGGAAATCCATCCGATCATGTATTTCTTGTTTGTTATCTTCGTTATGTATTTTATATTCTTAGTTTAAAATAAAAAATTCTTTAAGCTGGTCTCTCGCAGATCAGCTTTTTCTTATTTTATAAAGGAAAAGTGTGAAACATAAATAGAGGAGTCGGAGGGAGATTTAGAGAAGATATACGTGTAGAGTAAGTATGAATTGAAAAAAGTGAGGGTTTTCGTTAAAATCATGAAATCGGATAGTGTCGAAAATGGTCGAAATTATAGGGAGAATGACGATGTCTACTTTAAATGTGAAAAAAGCTTTAAATAACAATGTATTAATTGCAGATCACGAGAGCTACGGTGAAGTGGTTTTGATCGGGAAAGGGATAGGGTTCAACCGTAAAAAAGGGGATCCCATTCAGAATGATATTGCAGAAAAGATGTTTGTATTAAAAGGAGAGAAAGAACAGGAGCAGTACAAAAACCTCCTTCCTTTCTTAAATGATGATATGTCAAACGTCATTATTTCTGCCATCGAGTTAATCAGAAAAAGAACCAACTCTTTTCTTAATGAGCATATTCACATCGCCCTGACCGACCATATCCTGTTTGCGATTAACCGATTGATGAGAGGGATGGAAATCCGTAATCCGTTTCTGGTAGAAACGAGGACACTCTATCCATTCGAATACGAAATAGCCAGAGAAGTGGTAAGTATGATCAATGAAATGACAGATGTTCATTTGCCGGAAGGGGAAGTAGGGTTTATTGCCCTCCATATCCATAGTGCCATGATGAACAAGGATCTGTCTGAAGTGAATCAACACTCCCAGTTGATTGGACGCCTGACCGGGATGATCGAACAGCAGCTGGATGTGAAAATTAACAAAGAAAGCGTCGATTATATGAGGCTTGTACGCCATATTCGATATACAATAGAACGTGTACTCCGGGAAGAAAGAGTGGAAGAACCAGAAAAAATCGCAAAACTGTTGAAAGAGGAATACCCTCTCTGCTATAATTTATCTTGGAAGCTGATCAAGATGATGCAGCAAACATTACAAAAACCCGTCTACGATGCAGAGGCTGTTTACTTAACCATGCATTTGCAGCGTATTCAGAGTAAAGTTAAATAAAGCACTTATCTTTCTTACGTGTTACTGATACGATCAGGCATGAGTGAAGAAGATGATTGAAACGTATATTTTGGGGAAGTCTATCCTTATACGTTCATTATCCTCTTTTCTCATGCCTTTTTTGTTTGCAATCATCATCTAATTAGTTGAAAAAAAGAACGAAATAAAAGGAGGAAACTTCATGTTTAAAAAGGCTTTTGGTGTTTTACAAAAAGTCGGTAAAGCTCTTATGCTGCCTGTGGCTATCTTGCCTGCAGCGGGACTATTGCTTGCATTCGGTAATGCACTGCAAAATCCGACGTTATTAGAAATTGCTCCATTCCTTTCAAACGGCGGCGTTGAAATGGTCGCAAGTGTCATGGAACAAGCAGGTGGAATTATCTTCGGAAACTTAGCACTCTTATTCGCAGTGGGTGTAGCCATCGGTTTAGCCGGTGGTGAAGGGGTAGCCGGTTTAGCGGCTATCGTTGGTTTCTTGATTATGAATGTAACAATGGGAACAGTCGAAGGACTGGGAATCGGAGATGTAACAGGTGATGGTGTGGATCCTGCATATGCACTTGTCCTGGGGATTCCTACCCTTCAAACCGGGGTATTCGGTGGTATTATCGTCGGGATACTCGCGGCTGCTATGTACAATCGTTTCTTCCAAATCGAACTTCCTTCGTATCTGGGATTCTTCGCAGGTAAACGATTTGTTCCAATCGCAACGGCAGCTTCTGCTGTTGTACTAGGTCTATTAATGTTATTAATCTGGCCTCCGATTCAAAATGGTCTTAATGCATTCTCTAACTTTATGCTTGGTGAAAACAGAGCATTTGCTGCATTCATATTCGGTGTAATCGAACGTGCTCTTATACCATTTGGACTTCACCATATTTTCTACTCACCATTCTGGTTCGAGTTCGGATCGTATACTTCAGAAGCAGGAAATATCGTCCGTGGAGATCAGGCCATCTTCATGAAGCAGATTCAAGATGGTGTACAGGATCTAACTGCAGGAACCTTCATGACTGGTAAATTCCCATTCATGATGTTCGGTCTTCCGGCAGCGGCATTAGCGATCTACCATGAAGCAAAACCTGAAAGAAAAGCAGTTGTAGCGGGTATCATGGGATCTGCAGCTTTAACATCTTTCTTAACAGGTATCACAGAACCAATCGAATTCTCATTCTTATTCGTAGCACCGGTACTATTTGGTATCCATACAATCTTTGCAGGTTTATCTTTCTTAACCATGCATCTATTAGACGTTAAAATCGGTATGACATTCTCAGGTGGTTTAATTGACTACATCCTATTCGGATTGATCAACCCACAAACAAACGCATGGATCGTCATTCCGGTAGGGGCAGTATTTGCTGTCATTTACTACTTCGGATTCCGCTTCGCTATCCGTAAGTTCAATCTCATGACTCCTGGTCGTGAAGATGTGGATGAAGATGACGATGGATCACCGGCAAGTTCAGCTGGAGACCTTCCATACAACATCCTGGAAGCTATGGGTGGACAAGAAAACATCGCTCACTTAGACGCATGTATCACTCGTCTCCGTGTTTCTGTAAATGATGTGAAAAACGTTGACAAGAATCGCCTGAAAAAATTAGGGGCTTCAGGAGTACTTGAAGTCGGAGATAACATTCAAGCGATCTTCGGACCTAAGTCGGATACGATCAAATCACAAATGCAAGACATCATTCGTGGAAAAGCTCCACGCAGAGTAGAAACAAGCGCAAATGAAGAAGTCGAGCAACAAATTGAAGAAGTGAACCCAGAAGCACTTCAAACAACAGAAGAACAAAAGAACGAAAAATTCGTAGCTCCTATCACTGGAGAAATTAAAGACATCACGGAAGTTCCCGACCAAGTATTCTCAGGGAAAATGATGGGTGATGGTTTCGCGATCGTACCGACAGAAGGAACAATCGTTTCTCCTATCACAGGTAAAGTCGTGAACGTATTCCCGACAAAGCATGCCATCGGACTAGAGTCCAAAGCAGGCCGTGAAGTTCTGATCCACGTAGGAATCGATACGGTTAAATTAGAAGGTAAAGGATTTGAAGCGCTAGTAAAAGAAGGAGACCAAGTAGAAGCAGGTCAACCATTACTAGAAGTAGATCTTGACTACATCAAAGAAAACGCGCCTTCAATCATGACACCGATTGTATTCACGAACCTTAAAGAAGGTCAGCAAGTAACGATCGAGAAGTCAGGTAAGGTTAACCGTAACGACGAAAACATCATCAAGATCGATTAATGAATAATCAAAAACCATTTCCATCCTCTTACTATGAGGGTGGAAATGGTTTTTTTGTTAGTATTTGAACCTTTACTAGAGGTAATGGGTGAAGTATAGCTGCTTAATATATAGAAGGAAAATAGCAGAGAGTCTCTGCTTCAAAGCCAAGAATGTCAGTTTCCAGCCTGTGTTGTGGGTGGTGTGGTCGTAATGAATAATAGATAATAGAAAGACTAAAGGAAGTTTCTCGAACAAAATCTCTCAAAAGTATTGACGTATGTCTAATAGATTGATATACTTTAAAAACCGTCGCAAGAGAGCAGCGAGTACATAACAACTTAAAACAGGAATTTAAAACATCATGAAAAAAGTTGTTGACAAACATACTGCATTCTTGATATGATGATCAAGTCGCTTCAAACGAAGCACTTACACATTGAACCTTGAAAACTGAACAAAACAAGACAATACGTCAACGTTAATTCTAGATTTATTTTTAAAGAGCTATTCAAACTTTTATCGGAGAGTTTGATCCTGGCTCAGGACGAACGCTGGCGGCGTGCCTAATACATGCAAGTCGAGC
>NZ_CP168654.1:292500-4020000 GCF_041889765.1 Rossellomorea sp. FM04394
TGAAAAGTGCGGGGATGAGGTGTGGGTAGCGGAGAAATTCCAATCGAACTTGGAGATAGCTGGTTCTCTCCGAAATAGCTTTAGGGCTAGCCTCATGTGTAAGAGTCTTGGAGGTAGAGCACTGTTTGGACTAGGGGCCCTCATCGGGTTACCGAATTCAGACAAACTCCGAATGCCAAAGACTTATCCATGGGAGTCAGACTGCGAGTGATAAGATCCGTAGTCGAAAGGGAAACAGCCCAGACCACCAGCTAAGGTCCCAAAGTATACGTTAAGTGGAAAAGGATGTGGAGTTGCTTAGACAACCAGGATGTTGGCTTAGAAGCAGCCACCATTTAAAGAGTGCGTAATAGCTCACTGGTCGAGTGACTCTGCGCCGAAAATGTACCGGGGCTAAACGTATCACCGAAGCTGTGGATTGACACCTCTAGGTGTCAGTGGTAGGAGAGCGTTCTAAGGACTGCGAAGCTAGACCGTAAGGACTGGTGGAGTGCTTAGAAGTGAGAATGCCGGTATGAGTAGCGAAAGATGGGTGAGAATCCCATCCACCGAATGCCTAAGGTTTCCTGAGGAAGGCTCGTCCGCTCAGGGTTAGTCGGGACCTAAGTTGAGGCCGATAGGCGTAGACGATGGACAACAGGTTGATATTCCTGTACCACCTCTTTTCCGTTTGAGCAATGGGGGGACGCAGGAGGATAGGGTAAGCGCACTGCTGGATATGTGCGTCTAAGCAGTTAGGCTGATGATGAGGCAAATCCCATCATCGTGAAGGCTGAGCTGTGATAGCGAGCGAATTATAGTAGCGAAGTTCCTGATTCCACACTGCCAAGAAAAGCCTCTAGCGAGGAAAAAGGTGCCCGTACCGCAAACCGACACAGGTAGGCGAGGAGAGAATCCTAAGGTGAGCGAGAGAACTCTCGTTAAGGAACTCGGCAAAATGACCCCGTAACTTCGGGAGAAGGGGTGCTCTGGTAGGGTGCAAGCCCGAGAGAGCCGCAGTGAATAGGCCCAGGCGACTGTTTAGCAAAAACACAGGTCTCTGCGAAGCCGTAAGGCGAAGTATAGGGGCTGACGCCTGCCCGGTGCTGGAAGGTTAAGAGGAGTGCTTAGCGCAAGCGAAGGTGCGAATCGAAGCCCCAGTAAACGGCGGCCGTAACTATAACGGTCCTAAGGTAGCGAAATTCCTTGTCGGGTAAGTTCCGACCCGCACGAAAGGCGTAACGATCTGGGCACTGTCTCAACGAGAGACTCGGTGAAATTATAGTACCTGTGAAGATGCAGGTTACCCGCGACAGGACGGAAAGACCCCGTGGAGCTTTACTGTAGCCTGATATTGAATTTTGGTACAGCTTGTACAGGATAGGTAGGAGCCTTGGAAGCCGGAGCGCCAGCTTCGGTGGAGGCATCGGTGGGATACTACCCTGGCTGTATTGAAATTCTAACCCGCGCCCCTTATCGGGGTGGGAGACAGTGTCAGGTGGGCAGTTTGACTGGGGCGGTCGCCTCCTAAAGAGTAACGGAGGCGCCCAAAGGTTCCCTCAGAATGGTTGGAAATCATTCGCAGAGTGTAAAGGCACAAGGGAGCTTGACTGCGAGACCTACAAGTCGAGCAGGGACGAAAGTCGGGCTTAGTGATCCGGTGGTTCCGCATGGAAGGGCCATCGCTCAACGGATAAAAGCTACCCCGGGGATAACAGGCTTATCTCCCCCAAGAGTCCACATCGACGGGGAGGTTTGGCACCTCGATGTCGGCTCATCGCATCCTGGGGCTGTAGTCGGTCCCAAGGGTTGGGCTGTTCGCCCATTAAAGCGGTACGCGAGCTGGGTTCAGAACGTCGTGAGACAGTTCGGTCCCTATCCGTCGTGGGCGCAGGAAATTTGAGAGGAGCTGTCCTTAGTACGAGAGGACCGGGATGGACGCACCGCTGGTGTACCAGTTGTCTTGCCAAAGGCATCGCTGGGTAGCTATGTGCGGAAGGGATAAGTGCTGAAAGCATCTAAGCATGAAGCCCCCCTCGAGATGAGATTTCCCATCACGTAAGTGAGTAAGATCCCTAGAAGATGACTAGGTAGATAGGTCAGAGATGGAAGCATGGCGACATGTGGAGTTGACTGATACTAATCGATCGAGGACTTAACCACAAAGAGTCATTTTTAAATGAACAACATTGGTCGATATTCGGCTTTCTTGACATCAATTCTTTATCTAGTTTTGAAGGAACAACCCTTCAATTGAATATTCGTCTGGTGACAATGGCGAAGAGGTCACACCCGTTCCCATGCCGAACACGGAAGTTAAGCTCTTCAGCGCCGATGGTAGTTGGGGGATCTCCCCCTGTGAGAGTAGGACGTCGCCAGGCGAATGTGAAGAAAGAGTAGCTCTTAGGAGTTGCTCTTTTTTTGTTGTGTGTGGATGTGGATATGTGGTTTGCAATTTTCTCTCCACCTCTGTGTTAGAGTTAGGAGGTGTTTGGAAAAAGACGCATAAGTGAGTGTAACTGACGCATAAAATGAAAATTAGACGCAAAAACTGTCGGAGAAGACGCATAAATTTATAAAAATGACGCAATTCCTATCCATTTAGACGCAATTAGTTAAGTCAGCACAAAGAATCAACGAAATAAAGGGCATCATTGGAACCAAGAGGTACTAAATTTCCATAGACTCTAACTATATTTCATTCATTCTCAATTAAAACCTTAAAAAAAGCAATTCTACCATTTATCACATCCCTCTTTCACACCTTGCCAAAGTAATCCCTACATTCGAAAACAAACTAAACATCTAAGGTGTCACACCATCACCCATCCCTCTCCATCACCATACTCAACCAAGCACATCGCTTTTCTTTTGAATAACCTGCTTTTATACTATAAATAAATTCTAAAGGGAGGTTTTTCAAATGACAGCAACCAATATGCTAGAACAGTACAATGAATATATTTCTAAATTTAAGCAGAATGCATCACAGGAAGTACAGGATAAAATGGGAAAAGCAATCAACGAATTGGAGCGCTCTGATGATGGTAAAGGTCTTCGTGCAGGGGAGAAAGCACCGAATTTTACCTTACCGGATGCGACAGGCAAAGGAGTCACACTGGAAGATGTGCTAAAAAAAGGTCCGGTCATTCTTACGTTTTATCGTGGCGGATGGTGTCCATATTGCAATATGGAGCTGCGTGCATACCAACAGCTAATGGAAGACATTAAATCAGCAGGTGCCGAGCTGATTGCGATCAGTCCACAAACACCTGATGCATCCCTTTCTACAAAAGAGAAGAATGAATTGGATTATTTCGTGTTAAGCGATGAAGGAAATAAAGTGGCAGATGAATACAAGCTTGTTTATAAGCTTCCTCCTTACTTAGTAGAGATATATAAAGAGAAAGGTCTGGATCTGGAGAAAGCGAATGATAGTGATTCATGGACGCTTCCTGTTTCAGCGACATATATTATTAATCAGGACGGAACGATTGCTTATGAATATACCAAAGCAGATTACAAAGATCGTGTGGAACCTTCAGAAGTGGTTGAGAAGCTGAAATCTTTATAAATTGTACTATGAAAAAGGCTAAATGGTTGCGAGAGATGGCAACCATTTAGCCTTTTTGTGTTTTAAGATAGTGAAAATAGGAAAGACACAGAATAGGAAACCTGACTTTTTCTAGAAATTGTCACTGGTTCATCCACGTTTATTTTACTTGTAATGGTTCATATTCCGATTCTTTTCTAGTAAAATAGATACTTAATTTGAGCATACTACAAGTAGTAGTGGAGAGAGGAGCATCTCGGTGTTAGACAATAGCTTTGTGATGGTAGCGATTATTTTGATTATCAATGTTGTATATGTATCCTTTTTTACGATCAGAATGATTTTGACGTTGAAAGGTTATCGATATATTGCCGCTTTTGTAAGTACATTTGAAGTAGTGATTTATGTTGTGGGTCTTGGGCTGGTACTGGACAATTTGAATGAGATTCAGAATCTGATTGCGTATGCGGTCGGTTATGGTCTCGGTGTGATTGTGGGAATGAAGATCGAGGAGAAGCTTGCTCTTGGTTATATTACAGTCAATGTGATCACGAAAGAGTATGATAAGGCCCTTCCTAATGAACTCCGTGCAAGGGGTTACGGGGTGACGAACTGGGAAGCGAATGGATTGGAAGGGAACCGGATGGCTTTGCAGATCCTGACTCCTCGAAAGTATGAGATGAAGCTGTATGATACAATTAAAGAGCTGGATCCAAAAGCATTCATCATTGCCTATGAGCCGAAAGCGATTCACGGTGGATTCTGGGTGAAGACAGTCCGAAATATACGTAAAGGAAAGTTAAAACAATGAGTAAAAAGAAATTATTATTCGAAGTGCAGGAGAATGAGACGATTGCAGACTGCTTGGACCGTATGAAGGAAATGGGTTATATGCCGGTAAGACGGATGGAAAAGCCTGTATTTGAAGAGCAGAAAGAAGGCAATAAAACGGAATATGTCCCTATTAGACAGACAATTGTCTTTGAAGGGAAGAAGGTTGAGGAGTAAACGCTTCAAATCCGAACATTAATTTTCAGACTTTTATTATCGTTCGATTATTCGTTGACAGAGCCTCTATATCAGGTTATGATGGAGACAAATAAACCGAATACCCTCATATAATAATGGGAATAAGGCCCATGAGTCTCTACCTGACTACCGTAAATGGTCGGACTATGAGGGAAAGTAGCTGTCTGGATACGAGCTCGTTTGTGGACCTTATCGGATGAAACGGGACCATTCTCTGTAAAATACCCAGATCAATTGCTTTCTCTCAATAAGTAGAGAACAATTGATCTGGGTATTTTTTGTTAAGAGGGATTAAACTAGGGGAGGTGCCTGTCACCATTATGATATCAGTGATCATGGGAAGTACATCGGACTGGGAGACAATGAAGCATGCTTGTGAGGTATTGGAAGAGTTAGAGATTCCGTTTGAGAAACGAGTTGTATCGGCTCACAGGACACCCGATTATATGTTTGAGTTTGCGGAAGGTGCAAGAGATCGCGGAGTGAAGGTCATTATTGCAGGTGCAGGCGGGGCTGCTCATCTGCCGGGAATGGTGGCTGCGAAGACCACATTGCCTGTGATCGGGGTACCGGTTCAGTCTAAGGCCTTGAATGGATTGGATTCACTGTTGTCGATCGTGCAGATGCCGGGCGGCGTTCCGGTGGCGACTGTGGCGATCGGGAAGGCAGGAGCTACCAACGCAGGACTCCTTGCCGCACAGATTCTTTCGATAGAAAATACAGAGTTGGCTGCAACTTTGGAAAATAGAAGAGATGCACTACGGGAAAAAGTGATGGAAAGCAGTGATGACCTTGAATAAAAAAACGATTTTACCAGGACAGATGATCGGGATCATCGGCGGAGGACAGCTTGGACGAATGATGGCCCTTGCTGCGAAACAAAATGGCTTTCGTGTGGCCGTTTTAGATCCGGCACCACAATCACCATGTGCCCAAGTGGCAGATCTTGTGATCACGGCCGGCTTTGACCAATATGACGCCCTTTATAGATTGGCAGAAGAGTGTGACGTGATCACATATGAATTTGAAAACATCGATTATGAAGCACTTAAATGGTTGTCGGAGCGTGCCTTTTTACCTCAAGGAGCAGAGCTCATCCGAATTACACAGGATCGCATCATGGAAAAGGAAGCCCTTACACTTGCAGGGGTGAAAGTAGCTCCTTATGCTGTGATTAAACAACAACAGGATATCTATGATAATATAGAAAAGCTTGGCTATCCAGTGGTTCTGAAAACATCAAGAGGTGGTTATGACGGGAAAGGACAGTATGTGATCCGTGAAGAGAGCGGAATAGAAGAAGCCGCTGTTTTATTGGAGAACGGTCCATGTGTGTTAGAAAAATGGATACCTTTTAAAAAAGAGTTATCTGTCATTGTGACACGAAATCCCGATGGACAACAAACCAACTTCCCGGTAGTGGAAAATATTCATGTGGATAATATCTTACACGAAACGATTGCGCCGGCAAGGGTGAGTGAAGAAGTAGCAGATAAAGCGATCGAGATGGCGAAGAGAATCAGTGAGACTCTTGATCTAGTCGGGACGCTTGCAATTGAAATGTTCCTGACGGAGGATGGAGACATCTACATCAATGAGCTGGCTCCAAGACCTCATAATTCCGGTCACTACTCAATTGAAGCATGTGACTTCTCACAATTCTCCCAACATATCAAAGCTGTTTGTAACTGGCCTCTTGTTCAACCAACCTTATTAAAGGACGCTGTGATGGTTAACCTATTAGGAGAGCATATCGAGCCTATTATGAAGGCTGTTCCAAAACATCCAGACTGGTTCATTCATCTCTACGGCAAGGATGTACCAAAGCCGAAACGTAAGATGGGGCATGTCACTCTTTTAACAAATGATATTGAAGAGACATTGACAACTATAAACGAAGCTGGAATTTGGAAGGTGCAAGAAAAGATCGGAGGACGACTGGTATGATAGAACGTTATACACGCCCTGAAATGGGTGCAATTTGGACAGAGGAAAATCGTTTTCAAGCATGGCTTGAAGTAGAAATTTTGGCTTGTGAAGCGTGGGCTGAAATCGGGGACATTCCGAAAGAGGATGTTGCGAAGATTCGTGAGAACGCGGGATTCAATGTAGATCGCATTAAGGAGATCGAAGAAGAAACGCGACACGATGTTGTAGCTTTCACCAGAGCGGTTTCTGAAACCCTCGGAGAAGAAAGAAAATGGGTTCATTACGGATTGACTTCTACAGACGTAGTGGATACGGCACTTTCTTATCAATTAAAGCAGGCTAACGAGATCATTCTAAAAGACTTAGAACGATTCGTGGAAATTCTAAAAAACAAAGCAATCGAGCACAAACATACGGTCATGATGGGGCGTACCCATGGTGTTCATGCTGAACCGACTACGTTCGGTTTAAAGCTTGCCCTTTGGTATGAAGAAATGAAGCGTAACGTAGAACGTTTCAAAGCAGCGGCAGATGGAGTGGAATTCGGTAAGATTTCCGGTGCCGTTGGAACGTATGCGAATATCGATCCATTCGTCGAGTCTTACGTATGTGAAAAGCTTGGCATTAAGCCGGCTCCGGTTTCTACACAAACATTACAACGTGACCGTCACGCTCATTACATGGGAACACTTGCATTGATTGCGACGTCCATTGAAAAGTTTTCTGTTGAGGTCCGCGGCCTGCAGAAGAGTGAAACACGTGAGGTGGAAGAGTTTTTTGCGAAAGGTCAAAAAGGATCATCAGCCATGCCTCATAAACGCAACCCGATCGGTTCTGAGAACATGACGGGAATGGCGCGCGTGATCAGAGGATACATGCTGACAGCTTATGAGAACGTGCCTCTATGGCATGAGCGTGATATCTCTCACTCATCAGCAGAGCGTGTAATCCTGCCCGATGCGACGATCGCTCTTAATTACATGCTGAACCGTTTCGGAAATATCATCAAGAACTTAACGGTATTCCCGGAGAATATGCAGCGCAATATGGATCGTACACTTGGATTGATTTACTCTCAACGAGTTCTTCTGGCCCTTATCGATAAAGGGATGACGCGTGAAGAAGCGTATGATACGGTTCAGCCGAAAGCGATGGAGGCGTGGGAGAAGCAAGTGGCCTTCCGTTCTCTCATTGAAGAGGATGCAACCATCACATCCAAGCTAACACCTTCTGATATTGATGACTGCTTCGATTATAACTATCACTTAAAGCATGTGGATACAATTTTTGAACGTTGCGGCTTGGTGGAATAAGTCCTTCTGATAATTGAATAGGGCAGGGGTTTTAGCAGAATCCCTCCCTTTTTTTATGGAAATATAGACTGAAGATTGGCAATATTACGTTAACGGGGGGATTTCGCATGGAAAAAGGGACACTTTTATATGAAGGCAAAGCGAAACAAATCTTTGCAACACAGGATGATGATGTTGTTTGGATTCAATATAAGAATTCTGCCACTGCTTTTAACGGGGAGAAAAAAGCGGACATTGACGGCAAAGGGGTTTTAAATAATAAGATTTCGAGCTTGCTATTTTCAAAGCTTGCTGAAAAAGGAATACAGAGTCACTTTATTAAACAGTTATCGGATTATGAGCAGCTGGTCAAACGTGTACGTATCATCCCGCTTGAAGTCGTGGTCCGCAATGTGATAGCGGGAAGCCTTTCAAAGCGACTCGGTAAAGAAGAGGGCACGCCACTTCAAAAGCCGATCATCGAATTTTATTATAAGGATGATGATCTCGGGGATCCACTCATCACGGATGATCACATTGATTTCCTTGAGATTGCTTCTCGGGAAGAACGTGCTGAAATAAGGGAAATGGCTCTTGGAGTAAATGAGGTCCTTCAAGGGATTTTCAAGGAAGCGGGAGTCACGCTTGTCGATTTCAAATTAGAGTTTGGGAAAGATCGCAACGGTTCAATTTTACTAGGGGATGAAATTTCGCCTGACACATGCCGATTATGGGATGCAGAGACCAACCAAAAGCTGGATAAAGATGTTTTCAGAAGAGATTTAGGCAGTTTAACAGAAGTATATTCAATTATTTTAGAACGCTTAGGAGGAAACAAGCTATGTACAAAGTAAAAGTTTATATCACATTAAGAGAAAGTGTATTGGACCCTCAAGGAAGTGCTGTTAAACATGCTTTACATTCAATGGAATTCAAGGCTGTTGAAGATGTGCGCGTCGGGAAGTATATGGAGCTTACTCTTCCATCAACTGTTGAAAACGTGGAGGCTGCGGTTGAAGAAATGTGTCATCGACTACTCGCAAACCCTGTCATCGAGGATTACAGATATGAGATTGAGGAGAGTGTGGCTCAATGAAGTTTGCAGTAATTGTATTCCCAGGTTCTAACTGTGACATCGATATGTACCATGCGATTAAAGACGAAATCGGCGAAGAAGTCGAATACGTTTGGCACGATGCTGATAATCTGGAAAACTATGATGCTATTTTATTACCAGGCGGATTCTCTTACGGGGATTACCTGCGTTCAGGTGCGATCGCCCGCTTCTCAAACGTCATGAAAGAGGTCGTGAAAGCGGCAGAGCAAGGAAAACCGGTTTTAGGTGTATGTAATGGATTTCAGATTTTACTAGAAACAGGCTTACTTCCGGGAGCTATGCGCAGAAATGATAGCTTGAAGTTCATTTGTAAAACCGTTCCGTTGACGGTCGAGAACAATGAAACGATGTTTACGAATGGCTATGAGAAGAATGAAGTAATCCAGATTCCGATAGCACACGGAGAAGGAAACTACTTCTGTGATGAGGATACAATGAGCACTCTTAAGGAAAACAACCAAATTGTGTTCACATATTTTGATGAAAATCCGAACGGCAGTGTGGAGAACATTGCGGGGATTACAAATGAGGCTGGAAATGTCCTCGGTATGATGCCTCACCCGGAACGGGCCATGGATACTTTATTAGGTAGTGAAGACGGGAAGAAACTATTTCAATCGATTGTGAAACACTGGAGGGAAAAACATGTCGTTAATGCTTGAACCAACTTCAACCCAAGTGAAAGAAGAACAACTTTATCGTGAGATGGGTTTAACAGACGAAGAATTTTCAATGGTGGAAAACATTCTGGGAAGAACACCTAACTACACAGAGACCGGCCTTTTCTCTGTTATGTGGTCAGAGCACTGCAGCTATAAAAATTCGAAGCCTGTACTGATGAAATTCCCAACGACAGGTGAACGAGTTCTTCAAGGACCTGGAGAAGGAGCTGGAATTGTTGATATTGGCGATGATCAAGCAGTGGTGTTCAAAATCGAGAGTCACAATCATCCGTCAGCCATCGAGCCTTTTCAAGGAGCGGCAACGGGTGTCGGAGGTATTATACGGGACGTATTCTCGATGGGCGCAAGACCTATCGCACTCCTCAACTCTTTACGCTTTGGAGAGTTGGATTCTCCTCGTGTTCAGTATCTATTTAAAGAAGTCGTAGCAGGTATCGCAGGATATGGTAACTGTATCGGAATCCCGACCGTCGGAGGGGAAGTTCAATTCGATGCTTCTTACGAAGGAAATCCCCTTGTAAACGCCATGTGTGTCGGGTTGAT
The DNA here is from genome assembly GCF_041889765.1 of Rossellomorea sp. FM04394. Taxonomy (NCBI): domain Bacteria; kingdom Bacillati; phylum Bacillota; class Bacilli; order Caryophanales; family Bacillaceae; genus Rossellomorea; species Rossellomorea sp. FM04394. Next base: position 302,626 of record NZ_CP168654.1, read on the forward strand.
CGACCATAAGGATATTAAAAAAGGTCAGGCACACGGTGTCGGGAACACTGTGATGTACGTTGGGGCAAAAACAGGTCGTGACGGCATTCACGGAGCCACTTTCGCATCCGAGGAATTAAATGAAGGGTCAGAAGAGAAGCGTCCAGCGGTTCAAGTAGGAGATCCATTCATGGAAAAATTACTTCTTGAAGCATGTTTGGAACTGGTTCAGAATGATGCCCTTGTTGGGATACAAGATATGGGTGCGGCTGGTCTTACAAGTTCATCAGCAGAAATGGCAAGTAAAGCAGGATCCGGGATCGAAATGAATCTTGACCTTGTGCCGCAGCGTGAAAGAGGAATGACGGCATATGAAATGATGCTGTCAGAATCCCAGGAGCGTATGCTGATTGTCGTTGAAAAAGGCCGTGAGCAAGAAATCGTTGATCTTTTTTCAAAATATGACTTAGAGGCAGTTTCGATTGGAAAGGTAACAGATGATAAGCGCCTTCGCCTTCTTCATAAAGGAGAAGTAGTGGCAGATGTACCGGTCGATGCACTTGCTGAGGAGGCACCTGTTTATCACAAGCCTTCTAAAGAAGCAGCGTATTATAAAGAGTTTCAAGAAATGGAAACTCATGTTCCAAAAGTAGAGGATAATAAAGAAACTCTCAAGGCGCTCTTGCAGCAGCCGACAATTGCGAGTAAAGAATGGGTATACGATCAATATGATCATCAAGTAAGAACAAGTACGGTTGTAAGCCCGGGTTCTGATGCAGCAGTCGTACGGGTACGCGGTACTAGAAAAGCCCTTGCCATGACAACGGATTGTAATTCCCGTTACCTTTACCTGGATCCGGAGGTCGGAGGGAAGATTGCGGTAGCTGAAGCAGCACGGAATATCGTTTGTTCTGGAGCGATTCCACTGGCGATCACGGACTGCTTAAACTTCGGAAATCCGGAGAAACCGGAAATCTTCTGGCAAATCGAGAAGTCAGTTGATGGCATGAGTGAAGCATGTCGTGAGCTGTCCACTCCAGTCATCGGTGGGAATGTGTCCCTCTATAACGAATCAATGGGTACTGCCGTTTACCCAACACCGGTCGTTGGAATGGTTGGATTGATCGAGGACGTCGATCATATTACAACGCAAAGCTTCAAGGAAGCGGGAGACTATATCTTTGTCATTGGTGAAACCCATGATGAGTTTGGCGGGAGTGAGCTTCAAAAGCTTACAGAAGGAAAAATCTTCGGTAAGGCTCCAAAGATCGATTTGAAAACAGAGCTTCGTCGTCAAATGCAGTTACTTGAAGCAATCCAAAAAGGGCTTGTAGCTTCAGCTCATGATATCGCTGAAGGTGGTTTCGCCGTCGCTCTTGCAGAATCCACGTTTGGAACAAAAGGATTGGGAGCAAACGTTGAGCTTTCGGGCGAAAACAATGTGGCGGACCTATTCAGTGAAACACAATCCCGTTTCATCGTTTCAGTTAAACCTGAAAACAAAGATGAATTCGAGAAACTTGTTCCGGATGCAAAGGCAGTAGGAACCGTAGCAGATCATGGAGCAATCGACGTGTCATCAGGAAGCGGAGAAGTCATCTTACATGCATCCGTTAAGGAATTAGAGTCAGCTTGGAAAGGAGCCATCCCATGCCTGCTGAAATCAAAGGCTTAAACGAAGAATGTGGAGTGTTTGGCATTTGGGGACATCCTAATGCCGCACAAATTACGTATTATGGACTTCATAGCTTGCAACATAGAGGACAAGAAGGAACAGGGATTGTCGTTTCTGACGGTGATAAGTTACGCTGCCTAAAAGGGGAAGGCCTTGTAACGGAAGTGTTCCAGGAAGGCACGATCGAGAAGCTGGAAGGGGATTCGGCCATCGGGCACGTGCGCTATGCGACTGCTGGAGGCGGAGGCTACGAGAACGTTCAGCCTCTTCTCTTCAATTCGCAGAGCGGAAGCCTTGCTCTTGCCCATAACGGGAATCTGGTTAATGCGAACGCCTTGAAGCATCAGCTTGAAGGACAGGGGAGTATTTTTCAAACTAGCTCGGATACAGAAGTACTGGCTCATTTGATTAAACGAAGCGGTTATTTCAACTTGAAGGATCGCGTGAAAAATGCGCTGACCATGTTGAAGGGCGCCTATGCATTTGTGGTGATGACGGAAACAGAAATGATGGTGGCCCTGGACCCGCACGGGCTACGCCCACTATCACTTGGTAAGCTCGGGGATGCTTACTGTGTTGCGTCTGAAACATGTGCCTTCGATATTGTGGGAGCTGAATTTGTACGGGATATCGAGCCGGGGGAGCTTGTGATCATCAATGATGAGGGATTGACCTCAGAACGGTTCAGTTTTTCAGGTGGGAATGCGATGTGTACGATGGAGTACGTATACTTCTCAAGACCAGACAGCAATATTCAAGGGATCAATGTCCATTCCGCGAGAAAAAGAATGGGAATGGAACTTGCGAAAGAAGCACCGATTGAAGCGGATGTTGTAACGGGTGTACCTGACTCCAGCATTTCAAGTGCGATCGGCTATGCAGAAGCATCAGGAATTCCATACGAATTGGGTCTTATTAAGAACCGCTACGTAGGGCGCACGTTTATACAGCCTTCTCAATCTCTTCGTGAGCAAGGTGTGAAGATGAAGCTTTCACCAGTCAGAGGAGTGGTAGAAGGGAAACGCGTGGTAATGGTGGACGATTCGATCGTTCGCGGAACAACAAGCAGACGAATCGTCAGCATGTTGAAAGAAGCCGGAGCCAAGGAAGTTCATGTGTGCATCAGTTCGCCGCCGATCAAGAATCCTTGCTTCTACGGCATTGATACATCGACTCATGAAGAACTGATCGCGTCTTCCAATTCAGTGGAGGAAATGCGTCAGATCATCGGCGCCGACTCCCTGACCTTCTTGAGTACAGATGGTGTGTTAAAAGCCATCGACCGGAATGATTCGTCAGAAAATCGCGGTCAATGCCTGGCTTGCTTTACAGGGAAGTATCCAACCGAAATCTACCCGGATACACTTCATCCACATGAAAAAGAGTTAGTGAAATAGGGGGAATCATGATGGCAAACGCGTATCGTCAAGCAGGAGTAGATATCGAAGCGGGGTACGAATCAGTCGACCGCATTAAAAAGCATGTGAATAGAACCGCACGAGAGGGGGTTCTTGGTCAATTGGGCAGTTTTGGCGGGATGTTCGATTTATCTTCTTTGAATTTGAAAGAGCCTGTTCTTGTATCAGGTACGGATGGAGTCGGGACGAAGCTGAAGCTTGCCTTCATGGCAGACAAACATGATACGATCGGGATCGATTGTGTGGCCATGTGTGTGAATGACATTGTCGTTCAGGGAGCGGAACCACTGTATTTCTTAGATTATATAGCGACTGGAAAAGCACTTCCAGAGAAGATAGAAGGTATTGTAAAGGGTATTGCGGACGGATGTGAAATGGCTGGCTGTGCGTTGATCGGTGGCGAAACTGCCGAGATGCCTGGTATGTATTCCGATGAAGAATATGATATCGCCGGCTTTGCTGTAGGAGCTTGTGAAAAAAAAGAGATCATCACAGGCGAAAAAATTTCTGAAGGAAATGTGTTAGTCGGACTGGGTTCCAGTGGTATACACAGTAATGGGTACTCTTTAGTACGAAAAGTATTCTTCGAAGATCAGTCGTTCTCTTTGGAAGAATCATTACCGGAAATCGGGACCACACTAAAAGAAGCGTTACTTACACCTACCAAGATTTACGTGAAACCAGTGTTAGCTGCACTGAAGCAATTCTCCATCAAGGGTATGTCCCATATTACTGGCGGCGGTTTCATTGAAAATATCCCGCGGATGCTGCCGGATCATTTGCAAGCGGACATTACAGAAGGAAGCTGGGATATCCCAAGCATTTTCACGGCCCTTGAGCACTATGGGGAAATTCCCCGCAGCGAAATGTACAACATTTTTAATATGGGAATTGGATTTGTATTAGCGGTTGAGGAAAAAGAAGCAGAAGACATTCTTCAATTCTTCAACGAACAGGGAGAAGAAGCCTTTATCATCGGACGTGTGGCAACTGGAAATGGAGTGCGTTTCGTTCGTTGAAATGAAGGATGAGTAAGTCAATATCGGGGGCGAGTCATGAGACAGATTGCCATTTTTGCATCAGGAAGCGGAAGTAATTTTCAAGCGTTGGTAGATGCCGTACAAGGCGGAACACTGAAAGCGAATATTAAACTTCTTGTCTGTGACCAGCCGGGAGCGTTTGTGATTCACCGAGCTCAATCAGCAGGGATTCCGACATTCGTCTTCCGTGCAAAAGATTACGAAAACAAGCAGGCATTTGAACAGGAAATCCTAAATGAACTGGCTCATTTGGGTGTTGATTTTATTGTATTAGCAGGTTATATGAGATTGATTGGTCCAACATTACTGGAAAGCTTCGGAGGACGGATCGTGAATATCCACCCTTCTCTTCTCCCTTCCTTTCCAGGAAAAGATGCCATCGGTCAAGCGATCGATGGTGGAGTGAAGATCACTGGCGTCACCATCCACTATGTAGATGCCGGGATGGATACAGGCGAAATCATCGCGCAGGAAATCGTCCGGGTCACAACAGGCGAAACCAAACAATCACTCCAGGACAAAATCCAGCACGTCGAACACCACCTATACCCAACCATCCTGAATCACCTCTTCCTTACTACCGGCCACTAAAGCCGGGGAGAGGTGGTTGCTTTATTGTGGTAGTGTGGTAAAGTGATGAGGGACGGACCTTGTGATTAGATTTATTTTGGTGAAGCGGTAGAAGAGTGAGTGCACAGTATAGTATGGTCAGGGCGTGTTTGTTGTTTGTACATAATTTGGCACAACAAACATCGAAAGTGGCACAAGTTCAACAAAAACGAAAAAGTGCTGCAACCCACAGAATAAAACAGCCATGATACACGAAATCCCCAACCACTCACTTACTTTTACACCATTAAACCCTCAATCCCATCCTCAATTCAACAACAAAATAATAAATAATGAAATAAAATCAGCATTACATAAGGCAGAGGAGGATCAGACATTGAAAAAGAGAGCATTGATCAGTGTTTCAGATAAAAGCGGAGTCATCGAATTTGCGAAAGAGTTAAAGACACTTGGGTTTGAAATCATTTCGACGGGTGGCACAAAGAAGCTTCTCTTAGAAAATGAAGTGGACGTCATGGGAGTGGAAGAAGTAACGGGTTTTCCTGAAATTTTAGAGGGACGTGTAAAGACCCTTCACCCTAACATCCACGGTGGGCTGCTTGCAAAACGCGGGGAAGATAGCCATCGCCAGCAGCTTCAGGAACAAGGAATCGAAGGGATCGACCTGGTATGTGTGAACCTTTATCCATTTCAACAAACCATCTCTAAGCCGAATGTCGGTGTAGAAGAAGCCATTGAGAATATCGATATCGGCGGTCCAACGATGCTTAGGGCGGCTGCGAAAAATCATCAATACGTTACAGTCGTAGTCGATGCTTTGGACTATGATGAAGTCATTGCAGAGTTAAAGCTTCATGGCGAACCATCATTGGAAAAACGTCGTAAATTAGCGGCCAAGGTGTTCCGTCATACGGCAGCTTACGATGCATTTATCGCTGAGTACATGACAGACATCTCAGGGGAAGAGCACCCAGAGCGTTTTACGAGAACGTATGAGTTAAAACAAACATTACGCTACGGGGAAAACCCTCATCAGCAGGCTTCTTTCTACCGTGCACCACTTGGATCTGAATTCTCTGTAGCCATGGCGAGACAGCTTCACGGAAAAGAGCTTTCTTATAATAATATCAATGATGCGAATGCGGCTCTTCAAATCGTGAAAGAGTTTACGGAACCAGCGGCAGTCGCTGTAAAGCATATGAACCCATGTGGAGTCGGCGTTGGCTCTACTATTAAAGAAGCCTTCTCGAAAGCCTATGAAGCCGATTCTACATCTATTTTTGGTGGGATCGTGGCTCTGAATCGTGTCGTGGATGAAGAAACAGCCAAGCAGCTTCATGAAATTTTCTTAGAGATCGTCATCGCTCCAGCTTTCAGTGATGAAGCGTTTGAAATCCTTTCAGGCAAAAAGAATATCCGCTTATTGACGGTTCCATTTGAGTCCACAAACAAAATCGAACGTAAATTAACGACCGTTGAAGGTGGATTGCTTGTTCAGGCGGATGACACATTTACCCTTGAAGATGCGGATTTGAGAGTGGTAACAAAACGTCAGCCAACTGAAGCAGAGTGGGCAAGCATGAAATTAGGCTGGAAAGTTGTGAAACACGTGAAATCCAACGCAATCGTTGTAACGGATGCTCATATGACAGTGGGGGTCGGGGCAGGTCAAATGAACCGCGTAGGAGCTGCTAATATTGCCTTGGAGCAAGCAGGCGAAAAAGCAAAAGGAGCAGCGATGGCATCTGACGCATTCTTCCCAATGGACGACACCGTAGAAGCAGCAGCCAAAGCAGGCATAACAGCCATCATCCAGCCAGGAGGCTCAATCCGTGACGAAGACTCCATCAAAAAAGCCGATCAATACGGCATCACCATGGTCTTCACCGGAATCCGCCACTTCAAACATTAATTTGAGGGACGGACCTCCAATTATACAAGGAAGTTTTGTAATATTACCGTTTAAACCATGTGGGGAACGAAATGTTGGGAACTGGGTGATTAGAAAGAGTGCGGATTGAGGGACGGACCTCAACCAAACTACTGCCTACCCATTGCCAATTCATCAAACCCACCTAACCATAGATCCATTCCACATACAACCTCTCCTCAACTTCAACTCTGGTAGGAGAGGTTTTCTTAAAAAGGGGGCTTTTCAAGATGAAAGTACTTGTTATCGGTCGCGGTGGTCGTGAACATGCCATATGTAAGAAGTTAGCGGAAAGTGAAAGTGTGACAGAGGTATTCTGTGCACCCGGGAATGCAGGGATTGCAAGCGTTGCGACTAATCTCCCATACACTGAATCCGATGTGAATGAACTCATTGCTTTTGCCAAAAAAGAGCATATCTCTTATACCTTTGTAGGTCCTGAAAACCCATTATTGGAAGGGATCGTTAACAGCTTCCAAGCTGAAGGGCTGCAAATCTTTGGTCCAACCAAAGAAGCTGCCATCATAGAGGGAAGCAAATCGTTTTCAAAGGATTTAATGAAAAAATATAGCATTCCTACGGCAAAATATGAGGTGTTCACAAGTGTTGAGAAAGCAATTGAATATGTAAAAGAAGTTGGCGCCCCTATTGTTGTGAAGGCGGATGGATTGGCAGCAGGAAAGGGTGTCGTGGTTGCTGAAACAGAGGAAGAAGCGATCAGTGCATTGGAAGAAATGCTTCTAGATGAAAAGTTTGGAGATGCTTCTTCTAAAGTGGTAGTGGAAGAGTGTCTGTTTGGGGAAGAGTTTTCTTTGATGGCCTTTGTACATGGAGAATCCGTTTATCCGATGGTGATTGCACAGGATCATAAGCGTGCCTTTGATGGTGATCAGGGACCGAATACTGGCGGAATGGGTGCGTATTCCCCGGTACCTCATATTTCGGACGATGTCGTGCAAGAAGCGATTTCAACTGTTCTGTATCCGACAGCTCAAGCGATGGTACAGGAGAATCGCTCGTTTACCGGGATTCTTTATGCAGGTCTGATGCTGACAGATGAGGGTCCCAAGGTCATCGAATTTAATGCGCGATTTGGCGATCCGGAAACACAGGTGGTACTGCCGCGGTTGACTTCTGATTTCGGTCTCGTTGTAAAAAACATGATCGAAGGGAATCCGGTGCAATTAGAATGGTCGGATGATGCAGTTCTTGGAGTCGTTTTGGCTGCAGAGGGTTATCCCGGTAAATATGCAAAAGGGATTGCCCTCCCAAATCTTGATAAGTCATTAGATGAAGAAACCCTTGTATACCACGCTGGAACTGAGCTGAATGAAGAAGATTCATTAGTTTCTAATGGTGGAAGAGTGTTACTTGTAGCTACCTCTGCAGCTTCTGTGGAAGAAGCGCAGGCTAAAGTGTATAAAGAATTAGACAAGGTAGACTGTAAAGGATTGTTCTATAGAAGGGACATCGGGAAGAAAGCTATCGAACACGTCTCTTCCTAGTTCTGCGAACATAAACAAAAGCAATGGCAACAATGCCGCCAATTAGCGAAAATAACACATACGACATATCCGTTAAATACTCCCAAAACATAAATGAACAACTCCTTTATTAAAAAATAGATTAAATCAAGAGTGCCAGGTCCTATCCCATTTAAGGGACGGACCTCGGCACTCTTGCCATTAGCGGATTTCAAAGGCGGAATTCACTGCAGGAGAACATGCCTTTGAATTTGGAAAGGGAAGGAGAGGTCCGTCCCTCAGCGGAGGTCCGTCCCTTCGATATTCTCACCATTCAATGCTGCCTGGACTTCTTTGTTGGTGAGTTCTTCTGGATTGAAGTTTGATTCTTTTTTGGTATTGTCGAGCGGGTCTTGTTTGTGTTCGCTTGTTGGGTGGTGGTCTTTGTGTTCTGGTGATTTGTCTGATTTCAGCATGTCTTTAAAGTTCATCATATCCTTCGCTTTGAATCCGCCGAAACCACCGTTTCCGTCCCCGCTTTTCTCAAATAGGGCTGTAACAGGGCAGTAGCGAAGAATTCCTTCTCCTACTTTCATGGCACCAATTACGGCCATCACGAGATAAGAGTCTCTCCAAGGGCGTCTCGCAAGCTTGGATGTGCTCCAGGCAAGAATCGTGAAACCAACGGTAATGCGGATAAGGGCATTGATAATCCCAATGTTTGATGATACTTTCATTTGTAAACTCCTCCTTAATAGAAAATTCACATAATTGTTGTAAACCTTTAATGCGTTAAATAGCAAAATATGTTAACATAAAATGAAACTTAAACTAATACCATTCCACTAGAGGAGTGTTCACATTGGAACAGCGCTACAGATGGAAGAACAAACAACTACGAGAACATGTACAAGTACTGAACGGAGAAAGATCTCCGAGCCTTCTTTTGAAGAATGCAACGTACCTTCACTCGACTCTAAAGAAATGGGTGCAGGGACACATTTGGGTTTACCGTGACCGGATTGTCTATACAGGCGATCAGCTCCCGGAAAACCTTGAGAAATGCGAAATAGTGGACTGTAAATCACAGTACCTCGTTCCCGGATATATCGAACCGCATGTACATCCGTTTCAGCTTTATAATCCCCAATCTTTTTCCAAGTATGCATCCCAAACTGGTACAACGACATTCGTAAATGATAACCTGATGATGTTTTTACAATTGGAAAAAAAGAAAGCGTTTTCTTTATTGGGAGAATTCAATAAGCTGCCTGTCACCATGTATTGGTGGACTAGGTTCGATTCGCAAACGGAGATGGCGAATGAAGAGGTAACCTTTTCAAATGGTGAAGTGAAATCATGGCTGGAACATGACTCCGTGCTTCAAGGAGGGGAACTGACCGCCTGGCCGAGACTGCTCCAGGGAGATGATCTAATTCTCCACTGGATGCAGGAAGCGAAAAGAATGGGCAAGATCGTTGAAGGACATCTGCCGGGAGCATCTGACAAAACCATTGCCAAGCTTCGCTTATTGGGAATTGATGGTGATCATGAAGCCATGACGGGTGAAGATGTCTATAAGCGACTTATTCAAGGACTGACCGTCACATTACGCCACTCCTCCATCCGACCGGATTTACCGGTCCTTTTAGACGGATTAAAAGAAAAAGGCATCGATTCGTATGATTCCTTACTGTTTACAACGGACGGGTCGACACCGGGCTTTTATGAACAAGGTGTATTGGATTTCATGATAAAAATGGCGATTGATAAGGGCATACCCCCAATCGAAGCATATAATATGGCTAGCTATAACGTTGCCAATTACTATAACATCACTCATTTGCATGGGATGATTGCTACAGGCAGAGTGGCAAATATTAACTTCCTATCGACAATTGATGACCCTACTCCGATTTCCGTTCTCTCAAAGGGGACTTGGGTACGCAGAGATGGCGGGGAGATGGAAGATTCCACAGAAATAAACTGGTCATCAAACGGATTCAAGCCATTGACCCTGAACTGGGAAGTGGGATACGATGACCTTCAGTTTTCCATGCCTTTTGGAATTGAAATGGTGAACGATGTCATCACCAAGCCTTACTCCATTTCCATCAATCCTTCTACGGATGAGCTCGATCTTGATCATGATCAATCGTTCCTCATGCTTCTGGATCGAAAGGGAGAATGGAGAATCAGCACCATGATCAAAGGATTCTCAACGGGTGTCATGGGCTTTGCTTCCTCCTATTCGAATACAGGGGACATCATCTTAATTGGTAAAAACAAGTCAGATATGATTGCTGCCTTTAAAAGAATGAAAGAAATCGGTGGCGGAATTGTTTTAACGGAGAAGGGTGAAGTCCTTCATGATATACCACTTCCATTAAGCGGCCTGCTCTCTCATAAAGAGATGCCGGACCTTATCGAGGAAGAAAAAACACTAAAAGGGTTGTTAAAAGAAAGGGGCTATCGCTTTTCGGATCCCATTTATACATTGCTATTCCTTCAGTCTACTCATCTGCCTTATATACGGATGACACAAAAGGGAATCTATGATGTAATGAAGAAAACGGTACTCTTTCCAACGATAATGCGTTAAAATAGTAAAGTATAGGGAAAAGGATTTCTATATAATAGGGGTGTCTAAAAACATGCTGAAAAGAGCTTTGATCATTGCTTTAAGCTCGTTTACACTTGTCGCATGTAGTTCAGATAAAGAGATAAAGAAAGAATCTGATAAAGAATCTGCAACTCCGGTTGTAAAAGAGGAGACAGGCGTAGAAACGGAAGAGAAAAGCCAATCACCGTTAACTGGTGAGGTACAAGAGATAGAATCCACGGCGCGAGCGGTTGCGGTCATGGTGAATAATCACCCGAAGGCCCGTCCCCAATCAGGCCTTTCAAAAGCAGACATTGTGTATGAAGTCCTGGCAGAAGGTGATGTGACTCGGTTCCTCGCTATATTTCAAAGCCAAAAGCCTAAAGAAATCGGACCTGTACGAAGTGCCAGAGATTACTATGTAGAGCTTGCCAAAGGATATGATAGTCTATATGTAGCTCATGGTTATAGTCCTGAAGCACAAGAAATGCTGACTAGCGGTTTCATTGACAATTTAAACGGCATGAAATATGATGGAACGCTGTTCAAGCGCGCAAGCTTCCGTAAAGCTCCTCATAATTCCTATATCTCCTATGAGCATATCAAGGAGGGGGCGGAGCAGAACGGCTTTGACATGAAACGTCCGCCGGAAGCATTGAACTTTAGTGATAAAGGGCCTGTTAACGGGGAAGCATCCCAATCGGTCATGATTTCGTATAATGATAATCCGCTGTTTAACGTAGTGTATGATTTCAACGAAGAAGAGGGTAAATACGAGCGTTACTCAAATGGTGAACAGACCATCGATTACGATTCCAAAGACCCTGTTTTAGTAGAAAATCTCTTTATAGTGGAAGCGTCTCATAAAATAGTTGATGATACAGGCAGACGAAACATTGATTTTGAATCCGGCGGGAATGCGTACTTGATTCAAGAAGGAAAACTCCGGGAAGTTCAGTGGAAGAACGTAGAAGGCAGAATCCTTCCTTTTGAAAATAATAAACCTGTCAGTTTGCGAAAAGGATGTACGTGGATCAATATCATTCCAAGTTCTGAAGGATTGGCGGGGTCGGTATCGTATCAAGAATAGATTGAAAAAGGAGTCTTTTTAATGCAAATAAATAAACTAAGAGGCAAGGAGCTGGATCAGTTATTCAATGCTGTTCTATCTCTACAAGATCTTGAAGAGTGTTATCGTTTCTTCGATGATCTTTGCACAATCAATGAAATTCAATCTCTTGCTCAGCGCCTTGAAGTAGCTCGTATGCTGCAGGATGGGAAAACCTATCATAAGATTGAAACTGAAACAGGTGCAAGCACTGCAACCATTTCCCGTGTGAAGCGTTGCCTAAACTACGGAAATGATGCGTATCAGCTAGTATTGGACCGTGTACATCAGGAAGAAAAATAATAGAAGGGACCGCTGTCGTCATGATGAGCGGTCTTTGTTTTTTTGTTGGAATAGAAATTGTTAACATCGGAGGAGTTAATGCGACTCCCATCCACAAATGATATAATACGTTAGATGGATGTAAGAATGGAGGAACAAAGCATGTATGATGTCCAAAAGTGGAGCCATGTATTTAAACTAGATCCGAATAAGACAATCGATGATGGAGATTTGGAAGCTATATGTGAATCAGGGACAGACGCCATTATTGTAGGGGGAACGGACGGTGTAACCCTTGAAAAGGTTCTTGATTTGATGGCACGGGTGAGACGATATACTGTTCCTTGTATTCTGGAGGTATCAAATTTGGAGTCGATTACTCCGGGCTTCGATTTATATTTCATTCCGATGGTGATGAACAGCCGGGACATGAACTGGGTAACAGGATTGCATCACCAGGCTGTAAAGGAATATGGGGAAATTATGAATTGGGATGAAATCCTTGTAGAAGGATATTGTATATTAAACAAAGACTGTAAGGCGGCACAGGTTACGGAGGCCGATACAGATATTTCAAGTGAAGACGCGGCAGCCTATGCCATGATGGCGGAAAGAATGTTTAACCTGCCGATTTTTTACCTGGAGTACAGTGGTACATATGGGGATGTTGAGACGGTGAAAGAAGTAAGAGATTCACTTGAAAATACTACATTATTCTACGGTGGAGGCATCAAAACCGTCCAGCAGGCGAAGGAAATGGCTGCAGTGTCAGATGTTGTAGTTGTAGGAAATGCTGTATATGACAATCTGAAAGAGGCGTTAAAAACAGTAAAAGCTGTGAAGGGATAAGGATTAAACTGGAGGTCCGTCCCTAAGTAGGATATAATAGAAATACAAATATAGAACGTACGTTCGTTATGGTGGTGAGAGTGTATGCAATTTTTGACTGATCGATTGTTAAATGGAATGAATCCCGAGCAGGCAGAAGCTGTGAAGGCGACAGAGGGACCGCTACTGATCATGGCAGGGGCAGGCTCCGGGAAGACGAGAGTATTGACGCATCGAATTGCGTATTTAATGGTGGAAAAAGGGGTCAATCCTTATAATATTTTAGCGATTACCTTTACTAATAAAGCGGCGAGAGAGATGAGGGATCGTATTGAAAACATCCTGGGCGGGGCTTCCGAGAACATTTGGATCTCAACCTTTCACAGCATGTGTGTACGAATCCTGAGACGTGATATTGATCGCATAGGGATGAACCGTAATTTTACCATCCTTGATTCTACCGATCAGCAGTCGGTGATCAAAGCAATTTTAAAAGAAAAGAATATAGACCCGAAAAAATTTGATCCACGTTCGCTTTTGGGATCCATCAGCTCTGCCAAAAATGAGCTGACCACTCCTGAAGAATTATCCAAGCAGGTAGGGGGTTATTACGATCAAGTTGTCTCTGATGTATATACGGAATATCAGAAGCGTTTACGGAAGAATCAGGCCCTCGATTTTGATGATTTGATCATGACGACGATCCAGTTGTTTCAGCGTGTACCGGAAGTATTGGAATTCTATCAAAGAAAGTTCCAATACATCCATGTCGATGAATATCAGGATACGAACAGGGCTCAATATATGCTCGTTAAACTGCTGGCTTCCCGATTTCAGAACTTGTGTGTAGTAGGGGATTCGGATCAATCGATTTATCGCTGGCGTGGTGCGGACATTGCGAACATCCTTTCCTTTGAAAAGGATTATCCACGGGCAACCGTTATTTTCCTCGAACAAAACTATCGTTCTACGAAGAGGATTTTACAAGCAGCAAACGAAGTGATCCAGAAGAACTCGAATCGTAAACCGAAGAATCTATGGACGGAAAATCATGAAGGTGAAAAGATCTCGTATTTCAGAGCGGATACCGAGCAGACCGAGGCTCAATTTGTGACAGGTAAAATCAAGGAAATGATGGAAAGCGGTAAGAGGAAGTACTCTGATTTCGCCATCCTTTATCGCACCAATGCTCAGTCCCGTGTGATGGAGGAAGTTTTACTGAAATCGAATATTGAATACTCCATTGTCGGCGGCATCAAGTTCTATGACCGTAAAGAGATCAAGGACATATTGGCTTACCTGAGACTCATCTCGAACCCTGATGATGACATCAGCCTTCTTCGTGTCATTAACGTTCCAAAGAGGGGTGTAGGAGCAACCTCTGTAGATAAAATTGCCCGTTATGCACAAGATCACGATATTTCCATGTTCAGTGCCTTGGAAGAAGCAGATTTTATCGGCCTAAGTCCGAAAATCACGAAAGCTGTCATTGAATTCAAGGAAATGGTGAAAGGCTATACAGCCATGCAGGAATATCTGTCTGTAACCGAGCTCGTAGAAGAAATTCTGGAGAAATCCGGCTACATCGATATGTTAAAAGTAGAAAAGTCGATCGAGTCTCAAAGTCGCTTGGAGAACTTGGACGAGTTCCTGTCTGTAACAAAAAGCTTCGAGCAATCCAACGATGACAAGAGTCTTGTCGCATTTTTAACGGATCTGGCATTAGTGGCGGATATCGATAAGCTTGATGAAGACGATCAGCCAAAAGACTCGGTTATCCTGATGACCCTTCATGCTGCAAAAGGTCTTGAGTTCCCTGTCGTATTCTTGATGGGAATGGAGGAAGGGGTTTTCCCTCACAGCCGCTCCCTCATGGAAGAAGATGAGATGGAAGAAGAGCGCCGACTGGCTTATGTAGGAATTACCCGAGCTGAAGAGCAACTCTATTTAACCAATGCACAAATGAGAACCCTCTTCGGGCAAACGAAGATGAACCCTGTGTCCCGTTTCATTCAGGAGATTCCAGCTGAACTGCTGGATGACGTGATGGCAGAAAAGAAGAGTGCCTTCACACCTTTCGGGAAATCAGCGGCGAAAGCACCAACGCGTCCTGCCCCGCGCAAGCCTGTTTCACGACCGGTTCAAACGACAACCGGTGGAGAATCTGTTGCATGGCAAGTAGGGGACAAAGCCCAGCATAAGAAATGGGGGACAGGGACGGTTGTCAGTGTGAAAGGCTCTGGAGACAGTGTAGAGCTTGACATTGCGTTCCCAAGTCCGATGGGAATCAAGCGTCTTCTTGCGAAATTTGCTCCTATTGAAAAAGCCTAGCTTGTCGGGAGGGAATTCCCTCCCGGCTATGTTTAAATAACTGATCACTTTAGCAAGAAAGGGTTGTGGAAATGGATCGACAATCAGCCGAAAACCGTATAAGTGAATTACATGAACTGTTAAATCAATACAATTATGAGTACCATGTGCTCGACAAACCTTCCGTGCCCGATTCCGAGTATGATCAACTACTGAGGGAACTCATCGGACTCGAGGATCAATTTCCTGATTTGAAAACATCCGATTCCCCTTCTCAACGGGTGGGAGGTGCGATACTCGATGCCTTTGAAAAAGTGGAACATCGCACTCCGATGCTCAGCTTGGGGAATGCCTTCAATGAAGAGGATCTTCGGGACTTCGATCGTCGTGTCCGTCAGGCAGTCGGAGAGGATTTCTCCTACGTTTGTGAGCTCAAGATCGATGGGTTGGCAGTCTCCCTCCGTTACGAAGATGGGGTGTTTGTTCAGGGAGCAACAAGGGGAGATGGCTCGATAGGTGAAGATATCACTTCGAATCTGAAGACAATACGCTCCATTCCTCTGAAGATATCTGAAAGGATTTCCTTTGAAGTCCGCGGTGAAGCTTTTATGCCAAAAAGATCCTTTGAGGCATTAAATAGAATCAAAGACGAAAAAGGAGAAGAGCCTTTTGCCAACCCACGCAATGCAGCGGCAGGTTCACTTCGTCAGTTAGATCCTAAAATTGCGGCTTCACGAAATCTTGATATCTTCTTATATGCTTTAGCAGACATTGGGGATACAGGAATTCATTCGCATAGTGAGGGATTAGATAAATTAGAAGGTTTGGGATTTAAAACAAACCCTGAACGAAAACAATGTGCCACGATTGAAGATGTGATTGAATTTGTTGGAAAGTGGACCGATCAACGTCCGAATCTTTCCTATGATATTGATGGGATTGTCATTAAAGTCAACTCTTTAGAGCATCAGAAGCAGCTCGGAACGACAGCAAAAAGTCCACGCTGGGCCATTGCCTTCAAATTTCCTGCTGAAGAAGTGGTCACCGTGTTAAAAGAAATTGAATTAAGTGTCGGCCGTACCGGAGTGGTGACACCGACGGCGATTTTGGAACCGGTCCGTGTCGCAGGTACAACGGTTCAACGTGCGTCTCTTCATAATGAAGATCTTATTCGAGAAAAAGATATCAAAATCGGCGATCATGTCGTGATTAAAAAAGCAGGGGATATCATTCCTGAAGTGGTCAATGTATTAGAAGAAAAGAGAACCGGTGACGAACAGGATTTCCATATGCCCACCCATTGTCCTGAATGCGAAAGTGAGCTGGTCAGACTTGAAGGAGAAGTCGCCCTTCGCTGTATCAATCCCAAATGTCCTGCTCAAATCAGGGAGGGTCTGATTCACTTTGTGTCCCGAAACGCCATGAACATCGATGGTCTTGGAGAAAAAGTGATCAGCCAGTTATTCAGAGAGAAATTAATCGAAGATGTTGCCGACTTATACCGATTAGAGCGCGATCAATTGCTTCGACTGGAGCGCATGGGTGAAAAATCCGCTGATAATTTATTGACAGCCATTCAAGCATCAAAAGGAAACTCACTGGAGAAGCTGTTGTTCGGACTTGGTATCCGTCATGTAGGGGCCAAAGCTGCGAAAACATTAGCACAAGAGTTCAATACGATGGATAAGCTTATGGAAGTTAGCAAAGAAGAGCTGACCAATGTAAACGAAATCGGCGATAAAATGGCAGATGCCATTGTGGCCTATTTTGAAAATGATGAAGTGAAAGAACTGATCCGGGAACTGAAGGATGCCGGTGTCAATCTTGAATACAAAGGACCTAAGCCGGTAGCAGTAAGTGAAGTCGACTCTTATTTTGCAGGGAAAACCATTGTGTTAACCGGGAAAATTGAACGATTAAGCAGAAATGAAGCAAAAGAAAAAATAGAAATGCTCGGTGGAAAAGTAACTGGCAGTGTCAGTAAGAAAACAGATCTTGTCATTGCAGGGGAAGAAGCAGGATCAAAGCTTACGAAAGCCAATGAACTGAACATCGAAGTATGGGATGAGGACAAGCTGATGGAAGAACTTAACCGATAAGAGGTGTAACGAGTAATGAAAAAAGGGATCTCGGTCGCTCTCTCCGCACTATTGTTATTAGGGGGCTGTGCTCCGACATTTGAAAAGCAGGATCAGGTCGTGCAGGAAAATCAAGATAACGAAGCAAAAAAAGCGATCATTCCAAGCTTCCAGATATCCAAGGAATACTACAAGACGATGCTTCCGTATGAAACGAGTAAAACCCGTGGAGTCGTCGTCAATGATTTAGGTTCAAGATATGATATCAATGAAATCGAAACGGGCTTGCTGCGGGTAGCCCAAAATCGTTTCTCAACGGATGAATATTTTTTCAAAGAAGGCCAATTCCTGACCAAGAAAACAGTCGATAGTTGGCTTCAACGAAAATATACAAGTGAACAGCTGAAAGAAAAAGGAATTCAAGAATCTGAGAATGCAGGCCTTAATCCTGTCCAGGCAAAGGGCGAGAACGCACCCATCTACCTTGCACATGTGATTGAGCATAATTATTTGATGAAAAAACAAGACAACAAGGTTCAACTTGGGGGAGTGGCCATCGCCCTATCCATGAATTCCGTTCAGTACGAAACCAACCTTTCAACTGGAACAAGAACAGTAAAAAACATTAGTAATGATGTCTTAAAGGAACAAGGTGCCAGAATCGCCGACGAAGTCCTCAATCGTCTGCGTCAGAATAAAGAACTCCAAAATGTTCCTATCATGATCTCACTTTATAAACAGGCTCCGAAAGAACAGGTCGTCCCTGGTCAGTTCTTTGCCTACACAACCGTTGAAGCGAACGAAACCAGCATCCAAAATTGGGAAGGGATCAATGAAGAATTTTACCTATACCCTTCCCCGGAAGCACAGGAGAATCATCCGAACGATTACAAAGTTTTCAACGAGCTGAAAACGGACATTGAGAAATACTTTCCTGTTTACACAGGCCTAACGGGACAAGCACTTTATCAAAATCAAAAGCTGTCCAACATGAAATTCGAGGTAGCTCTGTCCTTTCAGGGAAAAGCTGAAACCATCGGATTTGCCCAGCATCTTTCCAGCATGATCAGCAAGCAGACACCGGACAATTGGGACGTAGAACTGCTCGTCTCATCGTCCTATGGACCGGAAGCCCTGATTGTTAAGAAGTCGGGCAGTAAAGAAACATATATGCACATTTATGAATAGAAGAGGATAGAAGGACTAATCTTATATAGGTTAGTTCTTTTTTTGAGGATAGGACTGTTGAGGTGTCTGAGAAATTAGTCGAATTTTTGTAGAACGGTAGATATCTTGAAAGTTAGGTCGATAAAATGAAAATCAGGTTGATAAAACTTTTTAACAGTGGATAATTCTGAATAACGGTTGATAAATCTCCTTAACGGTTGAAATCCTTCTCCTTCTCCAATCTGCCCACCAGTTCCTTCATTCACAACGATTTCAGAAAAAAGAAACCAATCGCACCATGTATATGAATGTTTCATTTGTTGCAAAATAAAGATGCTAACGTTAGTGAAAAACTGTAATCTTAACAAAATGGTGAACAAAAAGTAACTTAATTTTATAAATTTTTATGAATAGATATAGCTAAAAAAGCGCTTTCATAAAAATATATGCATTTTAAATGAATATTTATTCATATAGGTGAATGTATTTAGAAAATTCCGTCTGTTAATGGAGTGAATGTATGTTAGTATTAATAACGTTGTGAACTTGTTACGGAACGCAGCTTCGCAGAAAAAACTTTTTCAAACATTATTGAGTGAATAAGTTTACAACCCGTATGCATGGGGTAAAGAACTGTTGGATTTACAATTTGAGAGGTCTTTTAGCATGGTTCGAAAGTTAGATTAAGCACCTAACGAAAAGCAATACAAATTTCTTGAAAGGAGAATGCTAACTACACAATGGATATAGCTACTTTAGTCACCTTTATCGTATATTTAGTTGGAATGCTCGCAATCGGTATTATTTCTTACAAATTAACAAGCAATTTATCGGATTAC
The DNA here is from genome assembly GCF_041889765.1 of Rossellomorea sp. FM04394. Classification (NCBI taxonomy): domain Bacteria; kingdom Bacillati; phylum Bacillota; class Bacilli; order Caryophanales; family Bacillaceae; genus Rossellomorea; species Rossellomorea sp. FM04394. The sequence continues at coordinate 321,915 of NZ_CP168654.1, forward strand.
GTTCTTGGAGGACGTAGTTTAGGACCGGGGGTAGCAGCATTAAGTGCTGGTGCTTCGGATATGAGTTCATGGTTATTACTGGGACTGCCGGGCCTTGCTTATGCAATTGGTTTAGGTTCGATCTGGTTAAGTATTGGGTTAGTAATTGGTGCTTATTTAAACTGGAGATTCGTCGCTTCAAGACTACGCGCTTACACGGAGGTTGCAAACGATTCTATTACGGTTCCGGACTTCTTTGAAAATCGTTTTAGAGATGGTTCCCGTCTCCTTCGTGTCATTTCAGCAGTGATCATCTTGGTATTCTTTACCTTCTACACATCTTCAGGTCTTGTAGGCGGAGCGTTATTATTCCAGGAAACGTTCGGAATGTCTTACAATCAATCACTTTGGATTGGTGCCACTGTAATCATTTCTTACACATTCCTTGGAGGATTCTTAGCAGTAAGTTGGACTGACTTCGTACAAGGTATTCTAATGTTCCTTGCACTGATCATTACACCAATCGTTGCTATTACAGAGCTGGGTGGATGGAATGCTACAGTTGATGCTGTTCGTTCTGTTGACGCAGCCAATCTGGATACAATGAACACAATGACGGTTATGGGAGTCGTTTCACTCCTTGCATGGGGACTTGGTTACTTCGGTCAGCCGCATATCATCACCCGCTTTATGGCACTTAAATCCACCAAAGATGTACCAAAGGCACGTTGGATTGGTATGAGCTGGATGACATTATCAATGATTGGTGCTGTACTGGTTGGTTTCTCCGGTATCGCCTATTTCGCTGATATGCCGTTGATTACAGGTGATGTTGATAATTCTGAGAAAGTATTCATCTTCTTTACAGATGTTTTATTTAACCCATGGGTTTCCGGTATTCTGTTAGCAGCGATTCTATCTGCTATCATGAGTACGATTGATTCCCAATTACTTGTTTCTTCCAGTGCGCTAGCGGAGGATTTCTATAAAGCGATCATCCGTAAGAATGCTTCTGATAAAGAACTTGTATGGGTAGGTCGTATCGGAGTGCTTCTGATCGCATTCATCGCGATCATGCTTGCCATTCAAGGTAACCCTGCGAATGGCGGCGGTACGAAGATCCTTGATCTGGTAAGTTACGCTTGGGGTGGATTTGGTGCCGCATTCGGACCAATCGTCCTGTTGTCGCTTTACTGGAAAGGTATGACACGAAACGGTGCATTAGCCGGTATGATCACTGGTGCTGTAACAGTCGTCGTTTGGAAACAGCTGACTGCAGCTGGAGTTATTCCATTCGAACTGTATGAAATTGTTCCAGGATTCTTCCTTGCTATGCTGGCAATCGTGATCTTCAGTAAGGTTGGACCACAGCCAAGTGCTGAGATCCAAGCTGATTTCGACGAAGCTGTTGCCAAAGACATCGTAAAATAATTTCAATATCTAAAAGAGGTCCGTCCCTCGTCACTTAAAAGTGGCTGAGGGACGGACCTCTTTTTTGTTGTGCTTTCTCTTTTTTATTAAAGGAGAAATCGTGATGAATGTCCTCTTTAAGAGCGTTGCGAAATTTGTCGAAAAAAAATCACCAAAAAGTTGTTCCAAAACCAAATACTCTGTTATATAATACAAACATGTTAAATAATCTGTATTATAACAATGAAGACTTGTTTAATACTGCTAAGGAGTGATGGTGTTCAATGTCTACAAAAATGGTTGGTATCAAGGTAACTGGGGAGCTTCAGCCAGGCTTTGATGAAATCTTATCCAAACAAGCTTTGCAGTTTTTGGAACAACTGGAGCGCCGATTCGGAGCAAAACGGAGAGAACTGTTACACAACAGAGAGAAACAGCAGGAAAGAATCAATGGAGGAGAGCTTCCTCACTTTTTGTCTGAAACAGAATCGATTCGACAAAGTGAATGGAAAGTAAGTCCGATTCCTCAAGCTTTACAAGATCGAAGGGTAGAGATCACTGGACCGGTTGATCGAAAAATGGTCATCAACGCATTGAACTCAGGCGCAAAATGTTTTATGGCATGTTTTGAAGATGCCACTTCACCTACATGGACGAACCTCATAGAAGGACAAATCAACCTCAGAGATGCAGTACATCAAACAATAGACTTCACGAATCCAAATGGTAAGCGTTATGAATTAAACAAAGAACATGCTGTATTGATTGTCCGGCCCAGAGGATTACATCTGGAAGAGAAACATATCGAACTGGATGGGGAATCACTATCAGCAAGCCTTGTCGACTTTGGATTATTCTTTTATCATAATGCGACTCATTTAACCTCAACGAACAAAGGTCCTTATTTTTACTTACCTAAATTAGAAAGTCACCTGGAAGCGCGCTTCTGGAATGATGTGTTTATATTTGCCCAGGAGTATATCGGGATTCCTCAAGGAACGATTAAAGCGACTGTACTGATTGAAACCATCACGGCCGCGTTTGAAATGGATGAAATCCTCTATGAGCTAAAGGAGCATTCATCAGGGTTGAACTGTGGAAGATGGGATTATATTTTTAGTTATATTAAAAAACTCCGGGAGCAAGAGGATGTTATCTTACCGGACCGTTCAACGGTCACAATGACAGCACCTTTTATGAGATCGTATTCTTTGCTCACGATTAAGACCTGTCACAGAAGGGGCGCACCAGCAATCGGAGGGATGGCCGCACAAATCCCTGTTAAGAACGATCCTGTGAAAAACGAAGAAGCGTTTAACAAGGTGAGAGCAGATAAAGAAAGAGAAGCGCGGGATGGTCATGATGGCACTTGGGTGGCTCATCCTGGTCTTGTACCGGTGGCCATGGACGTTTTCAATCAGGAAATGAAAAATGATAATCAAATTGCAGAGAAAACATTGGATGATCTCGAAGTGTCAGAGCAGGATCTTCTTGAAGTTCCTCAAGGGACGATAACAGAAGAAGGTGTCCGCTTAAATATTAACGTCGGAATTCAATATATATCTTCCTGGCTGAGCGGCCAAGGAGCAGCACCGATCCACAACTTAATGGAAGACGTGGCAACCGCTGAAATTTCCCGGGCTCAGCTATGGCAATGGATCCGTCATCCTAAAGGAGTTCTTAACGACGGCCAAAACATCACCATAGATCTCTATGAACGACTAAAGCAAGAAGAGCTAACCAAACTCAAAGCCCAAATGGGAGAACAACTGTACAAAGAGCGCCGGTTCTCAGAAGCGGTCCAACTATTCGATCAACTCATCCAGAACGACCAATTCACAGACTTCCTCACCATCCCTGGTTACCGAATCCTTTAAGGGGACGGACCTGCAAAAAGCATCATCAAAGCAAAAAAGTTGAATACACAAGCCTAATCACTTTAATAAATTACCGCTGCAGTGAATGGAGGGACGGACCTCAAACTAACTGCACATCAGATAAATACAACTTCACCAAAGAACTTCACTTAATGCTTAGAATCAAAACCGATAAACAAACAAAAGGGAGAGATTTATAATGGTAAAGGCAAATAACGAACGCGTAAAAGCACTACAGGAAAATTGGGAATTGGATCAAAGATGGAAGGGTGTATCCCGACCGTATTCAGCTGAAGATGTCATTCGTTTAAGAGGATCAATTGATATAGAGCATACTCTTGCCCGACGTGGATCTGAAAAGCTGTGGGATCTGCTTCACAAAGAAGACTATATCAATGCTCTTGGTGCCTTGACTGGAAACCAGGCTGTCCAACAAGTAAGAGCCGGTCTGAAAGCGATTTACTTAAGCGGATGGCAAGTGGCGGCCGATGCTAACCTGGCCGGGCAAATGTATCCTGATCAAAGCTTATATCCTGCGAACTCAGTACCATCCGTGGTAAAGAGAATCAATCAAGCCCTGCAGCGTGCAGACCAGGTTCATTATGTTGAAGGGGATGAATCGATTGATTGGTTTGTGCCGATTGTAGCCGATGCAGAAGCGGGCTTTGGAGGACAGCTTAATGTATTCGAACTCATGAAGGGTATGATCGAAGCAGGGGCTTCAGCCGTCCACTTTGAAGATCAGCTTTCTTCTGAGAAGAAGTGCGGACACTTGGGAGGTAAAGTATTACTGCCGACACAAACCTCCGTGAAAAATTTAATTTCAGCACGTCTGGCAGCAGATGTAATGGGTGTTCCAACATTAATCGTAGCCCGTACAGATGCGAATGCCGCAGATTTGATTACGAGCGATGTTGATCCGTACGATGCGCAGTTCATTACAGGGGAACGCACTCCTGAAGGGTTCTTCCGTACAAAAGCGGGCCTTGATCAGGCGATTGCAAGAGGCTTGGCTTATGCTCCTTATGCAGATCTTGTGTGGTGTGAAACATCAGAACCGAGCCTTGAAGAAGCCCGCCAATTTGCTGAGGCGATTCATGCTGAGCACCCAGGGAAATTATTGGCGTATAACTGCTCACCATCCTTTAACTGGAAGAAGAAGCTGGACGATGAAACGATCGCTAAGTTCCAAAAGGAGCTTGGGAAAATGGGCTATAAGTTCCAGTTCGTAACGCTTGCAGGATTCCACGCGCTGAACCATAGCATGTTCGAGCTTGCGAGGGGGTACAAAGAGCGCGGGATGGCTGCATATTCTCAGCTTCAAGAAGCGGAATTTGCCAGCGAGAAGTATGGATATTCAGCTACGAGACATCAGCGCGAAGTAGGAACAGGCTACTTTGATGAAGTATCGATGGTGATTTCAGGTGGAACATCCTCTACAACAGCCCTTAAAGGTTCTACAGAGGCTGCTCAATTCTAAGAAATTCAATTGCATAAAAATATAAATGAAGGTCCGTCCCTCGGGGGTTGCTATACCCCGAGGGACGGACCTTTTTTTAGGGTGCATCCCCGTAGTACTATCGATGCAAATTTGTGAATAGATTAACTTTATAGAAAATATTTATAAATATACTATTGATTTTATTAATATACATACATATAATTAGAGCTAATTTAAATTTAATCTGTGTGGTGAATAGTTATGAATGTTGGTATCGTTGGTAGTACCGGTTATGGTGGAGTGGAGGTTCATCGGTTGTTATCAAATCATCCAAATGTAGATAATTGTATTTTGTATTCATCTTCTTTGGAGGGGGCACCTTATGCAGATCAATATCCTCACCTCTTTAACCTGTCACATGAAGTAGTGAATCCTATTAATATCGAGGAAATGAAGCAGCTTGATTTCGTCTTTTTGGCTGTTCCTTCTGGTGTATCGAAGGAATTATCCCAGAAACTCCTCGGTGAAAAGGCGAAAGTAATCGATCTTTCAGGGGACTTGCGTTTGAAGAATCCTCAAGAATACGAAGATTGGTATAAAGGGGAATCAGCATCTTCAGATGTTTTAAAGAAAGCGGTGTATGGTCTCACAGAATGCAATCGACAATCCATTCAAGAGGCGGAACTGATTGCGAACCCAGGCTGCTTTCCGACAGCCACCCTTCTAGGATTGGCCCCGCTTTTTCACCATGAGCTTGTAGAGCCCCATTCCATCATTATTGATGCCAAAACGGGATTATCGGGAGCAGGGAGAAAAGCGACTCAATCCAGTCACTTTTCTGAGACCCAGGAAAATCTACGAATCTATAAAGTTCATCAACACCAGCACACCCCTGAAATTGAACAGCAATTGAAGGAGTGGAACAGCGAAGCGGGACCCATTACCTTTACGACTCACCTTATTCCCATGACCCGTGGGATTATGGCTACGATGTATACGGAATTAAAAAGCACATACACCACTGAGCAGCTACACAACATCTATCAAGACTATTACGAGAAGCACCCCTTCATCAGGATTCGTCCTATTGGCCAGTTCCCAGGTACAAAAGAAGTGTTTGGAACGAATTTCTGCGATATTGGCATAAAAGTAGATTCACGGACGAATCGCCTGACGATTGTGTCTGTGATCGATAACTTACTAAAAGGAGCAGCTGGCCAGGCGGTTCAAAATATGAATGTAATGCTGGGGTTAGACGAAACAACAGGACTCTATCACTATCCAATTTATCCATAAGAGGAGGAGAATCAATGAAACTAGTAAAAGAAAAGGCTGTTCAGCACATACCTGGAGGAACGATTCTTTCACCTCTTGGATACAAGGCAGGGGGGATGCATACCGGTCTTCGATACTCAAAGAAAGACTTTGGCATCATCTTCAGTGAGAAACCTGCACAAGTCGGAGCGGTTTATACGCAAAGCCATTTTCAAGCTGCTCCCTTAAAGGTCACACAAGAAAGCATCTTGAAATCTCACACTCTACAAGCGATTGTGGTCAACAGTGCGATCGCAAATGCTTGTACGGGTGAACAAGGGCTAAAGGATGCATATCAAACAAGGGAGTGGGCGGCTAAAAGATTTCAAATTCCGGAAGAGTACGTAGCGGTTGCTTCGACAGGAGTCATTGGTGAGTGGCTTCCTATGGAGAAGATTGAAAAGGGCTGCAAAGAAATCGAGGTTGATTCCACGGAGCAGAGTGCAGAGTCTTTTCAACAGGCCATTCTAACGACGGATCTTATCGAAAAAACTTCATGCTATGGAGTGAAAATAGATGGAGAAACGGTCACAATCGGAGGATGTGCGAAGGGATCTGGTATGATTCATCCCAATATGGCGACGATGCTCGGCTTCATTACAACGGATGCATCGATTTCATCCACCGACCTTCAAAAAGCACTTAAAACAGCGATTGATCAATCCTTTAATCAAATCACTGTAGATGGGGAAACGTCTACGAATGATATGGTCATTGCGATAGCGAACGGGATGGCAGAGAACGACACGTTACATGAAAGCCATCCTGATTGGCACCACTTTCAAGAGGGGTTAATTCACGTATGTCAAGATCTGGCCAAACAAATTGCCCGGGATGGTGAAGGAGCAACCAAACTCGTGGAAGTGGACGTTAAAGGAGCTCATTCCCATCAAGAAGCCAATATTTTAGCAAAAAAGATCGTCGGTTCCAATTTAGTCAAAACGGCACTCTTTGGCGGGGATCCAAACTGGGGAAGAATCGTCGGTGCAATGGGACACAGTGAGGTGAAGATCGAGCCCTATCAATGTGAGATTTATATTGGAGAAACACTCGTGTTTTCGAATGGTACTCCTCAGCCGTTCAATGAAGAGAGTGTAAGTCAGTATTTGCAAGCTGAACATGTGATCATATCTGTCGGGTTGCATGGTGGAGAAGGAAAAGGAAAAGCCTGGGGGTGCGATCTTACGTATGATTACGTCAAAATCAATGCAAGTTATCGAACATAAGCCAGTGATTGCGATCAAACTGGGAGGAAGTGTCCTATCTAAACTCTCATCACTTTTCTATGAAAGTATAAAAGATCTTCAGCAGCACTACCATGTGGTACTTGTTCACGGGGGAGGTCCTGAGATCACGGCTATGCTGAACAAACTGGCCATCGAATCCACCTTCATCCATGGCCAGCGAAAAACGACAAAGGAGGTTTTTGGTGTCGTTGAACAGGTGTTAAAGGGCAAAGTGAATAGCGAATTAACACATCAACTCAATCTGGCAGGGATAAACGCAATCGGTTTAAGCGGGTACGATGCCCATTTGTTAAAGGCCGGCATCATGGATGAAGGATCCCTAGGTTATGTTGGTAAGATTGAAAAGGTTAACCTTACCTTATTAAACAATCTGCTTTCGCTGAACTACGTGCCCGTCATCGCTCCCCTTGCCACTACAAACGATGGGGAAAAGCTCAATGTGAATGCAGACCTGGCTGCATCAGCGATAGCAGAAGGCCTGCAAGTAGAGAAGCTGGTCTTTGTCACAGACGTTCCCGGAATTTTAAAAGAAGGGGAAATTGTTTCACGTGTAACAAAGGAAGAAATCCTTCATTATATAGAAACCGGAATCATCCACGGCGGAATGATCCCAAAGGTGCAGGCAGCCCTGTCGGTTCTAGAGCTTAACATTAAAGAAGTAATGATCGTCGGGTGTCAGGATACGATCATTCAAGACGGAGTGATGCTTGGCACACGTATAACAGACGGAGGAGGAGTGAGGGCGGTATGAGTCATTTATTTCCCACTTATAATCGGTTGGATATAGAATTGGTTTCAGGAAACGATACGGTTGTTCAAGATCAAAACGGGCAATCCTATTTGGATTTCATTTCAGGTATAGCAGTTTGTAATTTAGGTCACTCTCCTTATACTGTGAAAGAGGCTCTTGAAAAACAATTGGATAAACTGTGGCATGTATCCAATCTGTTTCCGATTACGTTACAGGAAGAGGCAGCTTCACTCCTTGCCTCCGCCAGCGGCTTAGATGCTGTTTTCTTCTGTAATAGTGGAGCTGAAGCAAACGAAGCAGCGATTAAGTTAGCCAAAAAGCATACGGGCAAAACGAAGATTCTGACCTTCAAGCAATCGTTCCATGGGCGGACCTTTGCGACCATGAGTGCAACGGGGCAGGAGAAGATTCATAGCGGCTTCGGTCCATTGGTTCCAACCTTTGACTATCTTCCCTATAACGATGAACAGGCTCTTTCGAACGTGGAAGGAAATGATGTTGCGGCCATCATGGTAGAAGTGATTCAAGGGGAAGGCGGGGTGAATCCTGGTATTCTTTCATTTTTACAGGCAGTAGAAATGAAGTGCAAGGAGATGGATGCTTTACTCATTGTCGATGAAGTCCAAACAGGGATCGGCCGCACGGGAGTTCCATTTGCTTATCAGCATTATTCCCTGCAACCGGATATCGTCACGACGGCTAAAGGACTGGGAAGCGGTTTTCCAGTAGGTGCGATGATAGGCAAAAATGATCTTGTTTCCTCCTTTTCGCCAGGAACTCACGGGTCGACATTCGGAGGGAATCCATTAGCGATGGCAGCAGTGAAAGCGACTCTTGAAACGATTTTTGATGAAGTGTTTCTAAAAGAAGTACAAAGTAAATCTGAGTACTTTATGCAAAAGCTGAAGAATCAACTACAGGAATTTCGTTGCGTAAAAGAGGTAAAAGGGATAGGCTTTATGATCGGCATCCAATTCGATATGGAAGTAAAAGAAATCATCGATGAGCTACGGGAAAATGGATTATTGACGCTGCCGGCAGGTACGCATGTGATCCGTCTATTACCACCTTTAACGGTCACCTATGACGAGCTCGATCAGGCACTTCACATACTGGTCGATACGCTGAAACAGCATCAATCAGCTGATGTATACTAATCTATTTTTTTAGGAATAAATGCATAAAAATACTTTAATTTAAATAAAAATTCAATTTAGGAGGCGATCTCATGACAGGTTACTTATGTTTAGAAAACGGAAAGACCTTTATAGGTGAAGTCACAATGGATGAAGAAGAGCCCGTTCAGGGTGAGATTGTGTTTTTCACAGGGATGACGGGATACCAGGAAGTGCTGACCGATCCTTCCTACAAAGATCAAATCGTAGTTTTCACGTATCCGCTCATCGGTCAATATGGCGTGAACGAAGATGACTACGAGAGCTTACAGCCGCAGGTGAAAGGGGTCATCATGCTCCAATCACCGGAGTTGTATTCCCATTATCATGCCACTTCTTCCCTTAAAGACTATCTCGGGAAGTGGAAGATCCCATTCATGACAGGTGTGGATACGAGGCAGGTAGTGAAGGCCATCCGAGATGTTGGAACTCAAAATGCGTGTATATCTTATACAGAAGTGCTTCCTTCAAAAGAGAAGCTCACAGGCCAAATTGAGAAGGTAGCCCTTTCTCAGCTCCGCAAGATGGGAAGTGGAAACAAGCATATAGCCGTCGTCGATTTCGGTGTGAAGAAATCGATTGTATCCAGTCTGTTAAAGATGGGTTGTCTTGTTACCATCATTCCCTATCATCAGCTTGAGATGTTGGATTTGTTAAATGTTGATGGACTTGTGCTATCGAACGGTCCGGGAGATCCGAAAGAAATGATGAGTCTTTTACCAAAGTTGAAGGAGAAGATCATGGAGCTTCCGACCCTTGGAATATGTTTAGGGCATCAACTAATCGCACTGGCACTTGGAGGGGATACCGAACGATTATTATTCGGTCATAGAGGAGCAAATCATCCTGTCATCGACAACCAAACCGGAGACGTGTTTATCACATCACAAAATCATAATTACGTCGTGAACGGGGCCAGTTTAGCAGGAACCGGGTTGGAACCCCGTTTCATGAACGTCAATGACGGTTCCCTTGAAGGGCTTCAACATATAAGCAAGCCTATCCTTTCGGTTCAATTCCATCCTGAAGCGCGTCCGGGTCCGGAGGATGCTTCTTGGATATTCCAGCAATTCTATCAAACGATTACACAACCAGGGAGAGAGAAGATGTATGCCTAAAGATTCCAGTATTCAAAAAATCCTCATAATCGGATCAGGTCCCATCATCATCGGGCAAGCGGCAGAGTTTGATTACTCAGGTACACAAGGCTGCCTTGCCCTGAAGGAAGAAGGGTATGAAGTGATTCTCGTGAATCACAATCCGGCTACGATCATGACAGATACGACCTATGCTGACAAAGTTTACTGCGAGCCCTTAACGGTCAAAACGTTAACTGCGATTATCGCTAGTGAACGCCCCGACGGATTAGTAGCCAACCTTGGAGGTCAAACAGCCCTGAATCTTGCAGTGGAGCTGGATGAAAGCGGAGTTCTCGCGGAGTATGGAGTGACACTCCTCGGAACCTCTGTGGATTCGATTCAAAAAGGGGAAGACAGAGAGAAATTTCGAACCTTGATGGACACATTGGGACACCCAACGGCAGAAAGTGATATCGTACACGATCTTCAAGGGGCTATCCGCTTTTCTGAAAAGATTTCCTTCCCGATCATTGTCCGCCCGGCTTATACACTGGGGGGAAGAGGCGGCGGCATCGCTTCAACCAGGGAGGAATATAGTAAACTCGTTCAAACCGGATTGAAGGCGAGCCCGATTCATCAAGTGCTGGTGGAAAAAAGCATCGCCGGGTTCAAAGAGATTGAGTATGAAGTCATGAGAGATTCGAAAGGAAATTGTATATCCGTCTGTAATATGGAAAATTTCGATCCCGTTGGTGTCCATACGGGTGACTCCATTGTTGTCGCTCCGTCCCAAACCCTGACAGATCAAGAGTTTCATATGCTGCGTACAGCGGCTTTCAATATTGTCAGTGCATTAGAAGTGGTGGGAGGATGCAATATACAATTTGCTTTAGACCCTAACAGTAACCAGTACTATGTGATTGAAGTGAACCCCCGGGTGAGCAGGTCTTCTGCTTTGGCATCGAAGGCAACGGGCTATCCCATCGCCAAGATAGCGGTTAAGCTTGCTGTCGGCTATACATTGAACGAAATCATCAATCCGCTGACGAAAACCACTTATGCAAGCTTTGAACCTGCCCTTGATTACGTGGTCGTCAAGTTTCCAAGATGGCCATTCGATAAATTTCCTGAGGCGAATCGGGTGCTCGGAACGAAGATGAAAGCAACGGGAGAAGTGATGTCGATCGAGCGTTCGTTAGAGGCTGCCTTTCATAAAGCTCTTCAGTCGTTGGATCTGTCCTTAGAAAACATTTATAGCGAACTGGCCGGCTTGTCTCAGGAAGAGCTGGAAAAGAGGATTGGAACACCAACGGATCTTCGCTTTTTTGAACTGTTGGAATTGTTGAGACGAGACCTTTCAATTCACCATCTTCATGAAAAGACAGGAATTGATAAGCTGTTCTTGTCCAACTTGAGTAACCTAGTATTCATGGAAAATAAGCTAAGAACATCCGACTTCACTTCTGATCTTTTAAAAGAAGCAAAGCAATTCCGGTTTGAGGATAAAACCATTGCCAGATTAATGGGGAAACCGGAAGAGTCCATCGAAATAATGAGAATGAAGGCAGGAATCGTGCCCGCCTTTAAAATGGTGGATACATGTGCAGGTGAATTCGAAGCGATCACCAATTATGCCTATTCTACTTATTATGGAGACAATGAGATTCAACCGTTACCGGGAGAGAAGAAGGTCCTGATTGTGGGAGCTGGTCCGATTCGAATCGGTCAGGGAGTCGAGTTTGACTACAGTGCCGTTAAGGCGATTCAGCGATTGAAAGAGCATGGATACATCACCATTATGGTGAACAATAACCCGGAAACAGTGAGCACGGATTATGAGACGGCAGATCGATTGTACTTTGAACCTATTACGAAAGAATCGGTCCTTTCCATTATCCAGCATGAGAATGTCGATACCGTACTCGTTCAATTCGGAGGACAAACGGCATTAAACCTGGCTTCTATATTAGAGAAGGAAGGTATCCGATTATTTGGGACGTCTTCAGATATCATTGACCATGTAGAGGATCGTGAACGTTTTTATCAACTGCTTGATGAACTGGAGATCCCCCGTGTAAAAGGAGATATCTGCCACAGTAAAGAGGAGGCATTACAAGTAGCACACAACTTAACCTTTCCTCTTCTTTGCCGTCCATCCTATGTGATTGGAGGAAAAGGGATGGTGAAAGTAACGACACAAACCGAGCTGCAGAAGTTCATACAGGAAGCGGATGCAGACTACTATCCTATTTTAATGGATGAATTCAAAGAAGGTCAGGAAATCGAAGTTGACTTGGTGGGGGACGGAGACGGAGTGTATGTACCCGGAGTGATGGAGCATATTGAACGGGCAGGCGTCCATTCAGGGGACAGCATGTCTATTTTCCCTTCTGAATCCCTGTCCGGTGAAATCAAGAGAACGATTGAAGAATATGCCCGGAAGATTGTGTCTTCCCTTCATTACAAAGGGATCATGAATATTCAATTTTTGCTGCAGGGTGAAGAGGTATTCGTGTTGGAAGTAAACCCGAGGGCAAGCCGGACAGTTCCGGTGGTCAGTAAGGTCCTTGGTTACTCATTAATCGATATGGCCACAGACCTCATGTGCGATGAGACGTTGAAGATAGACACCTTTAACCCTCCTTCTGAAATAGAGGTTGTTGGAGTGAAATATCCTGTATTTTCATCACATGCCCTGCCGGAAATCGATCAAACACTCGGGGCCAATATGAAATCAACGGGAGAAGGGTTATGCCTGGGTAAAACGGTTGAAGAAGCGCTATATAAAGTATTTGAAGGGCTGCATGAGGCTGTAGAGAGCGGTGGAACGGTTTATGTCGATAGTAAGCAGAAAGTATTAAAACAGTACCAGACTTCTTCGGAAACTTCGTTTAATGACTGGATTGAAACAAGCAATGCCTCTATATATTTCAGTCATGAAGGTACGGACGAAATGAAGAAGAGAAGAATTGCTGCTTTAGAAGCGGGGGTCACCGTTCTAACGGAAGCAGAGACCTTGTTGGCCTTTATTCGAAGTATGAAAGTGAATAAAGTGAACCCTATTCCATTGGCACCATCAAAATCGATACAGGGAGTGAGCAGAGTATGATGAATTCAAATGTTGCGACGTCGCCGGTAAAGGTTTCTTTAAAAGGGAGAGATCTTGTCACTTGGTTAGATTACACAACGGAAGAAGTACATGAGCTCTTATCACTGGCACAGTACTTGAAGAAAAATCCTTATTCAAAGGCGTTGGAAGGGAAAACCCTTGGAATGATCTTTGAGAAGTCGTCCACAAGAACCCGTGTTTCATTTGAAGCGGGAATGCTCCAGATGGGAGGTCATGCCATCTACCTGAATGCCCGTGATATACAGCTGGGTAGAGGAGAGTCAATCGCAGATACGGCAAGGGTCCTTTCCTCTTACGTGGATGGAATCATGATCCGTACGTTTGAAACTGAGAAGGTCATGGAACTTGCACAGTACGCGAATGTACCTGTCATCAATGGACTATGCGATACGTACCATCCTTGTCAGGCGTTGGCGGATGTACTCACGATTTTGGAGCTTAAGGGAACGCTGAAAGGATTGAAGGTTGTGTATATAGGGGACGGGAATAATGTGGCACACTCCTTTATGATTCTATGTGCGAAGCTTGGAATGGACGTCGTCATTTCTTGTCCTGAAGGCTATGAACCCGTTAAAGAGATTGTCGGGAAAACGGTTGAGCTTGCCGGAATGAACGGCGGAAGCTTTACGCTTTCTTACGATCCGCTTGAAGCGGTAAAGAATGCTGACATCGTATACACCGATGTATGGGCAAGCATGGGGCAGGAGGAAGAAGCGATTAAGCGTCTTAAAGATTTCAAACCTTATCAGGTGAATGAACAGCTTCTACAGCATGCTGCACCCGAAGTGAAATTTCTTCATTGTCTCCCGGCACACCGTGAAGAAGAGGTGACAGCGGCTGTCATTGACGGACCTTGTTCTGCCGTATTCCAGCAAGCGGAGAATCGATTACATGTACAGAAGGCTATACTGCAATCACTATTTGTATAAAGCTATTAGGTCCGCTTCTGATGTGAGGTGGACCTTTTAGTTGCCTGAAAGCATTTCCATAAGAGAAAATAGGGCTGAACCAAATGAACACATGTAAACATATAGTGTAGGAGAAACTGTAATTAGACCGTTTTGGAGGTGCTTGTGGTTTTGAGTAAACCAACGATTGATGACTACCTGGATAATGGAATATATGGCCAGAAGCAAACGAAGCCTGATGAAAGAAGAAAGTTTCTCGGGAGCTTGCGGGAACGAATCGTCATTGCCCTGACTCAGAGTCAGGTAAGGGAAAAGGGAGTGTACAAGGAAGTTCAGGAGAGTCTGAAGAAGCATCCTGATGCGAAGCTTTTATTAAATGGTAATATGAGCTACTCCTACTTATCTAAGTATATCAAGCTCGCTGATACGTATCATGTCTCATTTTCAATGGTGACCAATAAGGAGATCGAAACCGATATCGGCCTCGTCCTCGCGTATGATCATGCCATTGATAAAGAGGAAATCTATGTGAAGAAAAAAAGTGAAAAAGCCCCTGAAGCCAAAACGAAGCAAAAGACAAAGAAAAGCCTCTTTTCCTCGATTAAAAAGAAGCTTTTCTAATACTGTTTGCTCTTTTGGAAGAAAGAGAGTTTAAACAATCCTTTCAATATCGCTGGGATGATAAACAGAATAAATAATATCCGAAACAAGTGATATCCGGTAATGATGGAAAGGTCAGCGTTGACAGCTTGTCCGACTAAGGCCATTTCTGCCATTCCCCCGGGAGCCAAGCTAATAAAGGCAGTAAGAAATGTCATGTCATGCCAGCGACTTAATACAAAGCTAAGACCCGCGCAGCATAATATCAGAGAGACGGAAGTAAACAAAGACCAGACAATGAAATTGGACAAACCTTTAGATGACGAAAAATTCATCATGAAACTAAAATAAATGCCCAATGATAATTGAGCCAGAATAATGAACGGATCAGGCATATGGGGAATTGAAAACCCAGCCACCGAGAAGCCGCCAATGACTAAAATCGGTCCAAGCATGGCTGGGGTGGGTAAATGGATTCTTTTGGCCACAATCCCTGATACAATAGCAATGATGAAGAATAAAAAGAAAATCCACTGGAAAGAAGGTGCTTCTAAGGAAGGTACAGCACTCCCGGCATTGGATCCACCCCTGCCTTCTAAAAGGGGACTGAAGACGAGGAATGGTACAACAAAGATAACGGATAACAGTCGTATGACTTGAAGGATTGTCACCACCGTTAAGTCTATATTCTTCATTTCTTCTCCAAGAGCCACCATTTGAGAAAGCCCGCCCGGTATACTCCCTGTAATGGTTGAGGAAAAACCGATCCCCGTCATTTTAGACGTAATATAAGCAAGCACCATACTGAAGGCGATGATGGCAACCGTCATCGTAAGCATTGAAGGGAGCTGGGTAACGATTTCAATCATGGTTTCCTGACTAAAGGATTGGCCAATGGCATAGCCTACAATGATCAATCCTAGATCTCTGAAATAAGAGGGCCATGAGAGATCAAGCTTCGTCCATTTGTTGATGAGGAAGACTGAAGTCATAGAACCGAGAAGCCAGGATAGGGGAAGGTGAAGGAGTGTGAATACCCCTCCGCCCATAATCCCGACGACAAAGGCTAATAAAATAGGATGCATGTTGAAAATCCTCTCCATTTATGTACTATATTTAAAGGTAATCAAATGGTGAAGAGGAAGCAAATGGAATGCATTAACTGATAGTGAGATAACGGTCTGGATCGAGCCTGCTTCCTTCTGCTGCAATAGCCGTCATGCCATCTTCTGATCCGGATTCATGCATTTCTCCTTCCTGCCAAAAGATGGCCATGCCCGGTTTGACCATGATTTTCTCTTCCCCTTCGACCCTAACCCATCCAGCTCCAGACGTAATCATCAGGAGCTGATCGCACATAGCGGGATGCATTCCCAGTACGCTCTTAGCTCCTAAATAAAAGTACCCGATCTGTAATGGCTCATCAGGCTTTAATAAAGGATGGATGGTCACGTTTTGACTGTTGAATTGTTGAATGGATTTTCCGGTATTTTGTTTGAAGCTATAAATTTTCATGGAATCACCTCTTTTTATAGGTTCGGTTTTGTGAATGAGAAATCCTTTAATGGGAAGGTGAGAATGACATTATATGGGAAATAGCGCGATTATAAGGATATTGACGCAATTATCCCAAAAAAGACGCAATCGAAGCCTAAAACGACGCAATTCCCCGCGCACTGGTCCACGTTGACAGTCCTTCGTCCATCAGACCATACAAATATGGACAAGTTTTCCCCTTTGAAACTCCTCCCAAAATCGTGTCCAACTCATCGATTGCCACCATCTTGAATCCTCGATTCTTCTTGGGGATCATACAGAGAACCCCCACCCAAGGTCCGTCCCTCACAAAATGCACATACCCTCCCTGATTCGTGGTAGAATGAATGGAGGTATGGACAGGAATCAGCCATGCTCCCAACAATCGTTATCTCTTTATCATAGTTGCTTTAATGAAGCGAATTTTGGTATTATCAATAGTATTGTGAGTGTTCGAACATATACGGAGGTGAAGAAGATGTCTAGAATTTCTGAAGAGCAAGTAAAGCATGTTGCCCACCTTGCACGACTAGCCATCACAGAGGATGAAGCGAAAAAGTTTACAACTCAATTAGATGCGATCATCGGGTTTGCCGAGCAGCTGAATGAATTGGATACTTCAAATGTGGAAGCAACGAGCCATGTGTTGGATATGAAGAACGTTATGCGTGAAGATAAGCCTGTTGAAGGATTACCGCGTGAAGAAGTATTAAAGAATGCACCAGACAAACAAGATGGACAAGTGCGCGTTCCATCGATCTTGGACTAAGGAGGGTACCTCATGTCATTATTTGACCATAAATTATCAGAGCTTCATGAGCTTTTACATAAGAAAGAAGTATCTGTGACAGATCTAGTAGACGAATCATACAAGCGTATTGATGAGGTCGAAGATAAAGTAAAGGCATTTTTAACTTTAGATGAAGAAAATGCACGCAATAAAGCGAAGGAAATGGATGCAAAGCTTGGTACAGATGAAAGCAAAGGCCTTCTATTCGGCATGCCGATCGGGATCAAAGATAATATCGTAACAAAAGGACTTCGTACTACATGTGCCAGTAAAATCCTTGAAAACTTCAATCCGATTTATGATGCTACGGTAATCAATAAATTACATAGTGCCGATACGATTACGATCGGTAAACTGAATATGGATGAATTCGCGATGGGTTCATCTACTGAGAACTCCGGCTTCCAAAAGACGAGCAATCCATGGAATCTTGATACGGTTCCCGGGGGATCTTCAGGTGGTTCCGCAGCATCTGTTGCAGCTGGAGAAGTACCTTTCTCACTTGGTTCGGATACAGGTGGATCGATCCGTCAGCCAGCTGCATTCACGGGTACCGTCGGTTTAAAACCAACGTACGGACGTGTATCCCGTTTCGGTCTTGTAGCATTCGCATCTTCACTGGATCAAATTGGACCGATCACTCGTAACGTAGAAGATAATGCATATTTACTGCAAGCGATCGCCGGTCTTGACCCGAATGATTCCACTTCAGCGAATGTTGAGGTTCCGAACTACGCGGCAGCTCTGACAGGTGATGTGAAAGGCTTGAAGATTGCTGTGCCGAAAGAATATTTAGGTGAAGGTGTCGGCGAAGAAGCCCGTCAAGCAGTGCTTGCTTCATTGAAAGTGTTGGAAGGCATGGGAGCTACATGGGAAGAGGTTTCACTGCCTCATTCTAAATTTGGTGTTTCAACGTACTACCTATTAGCATCGTCTGAAGCATCTGCCAACCTTGCACGTTTTGATGGTGTCCGTTACGGTTATCGCACTCCGAACGCAGAGAACCTGCTAGATCTTTACAAGAAAACCCGTGCAGAAGGTTTCGGGGACGAAGTGAAGCGTCGTATTATGCTTGGAACGTTTGCATTAAGTTCTGGATACTATGATGCTTACTACAAAAAAGCACAGCAGGCACGTACGCTGATCAAGAAAGACTTTGAAGATGTATTTGCGAAATATGATGTCATCATCGGACCGACAACACCGACTCCAGCGTTTAAAATCGGGGAAAAAATCGATGATCCATTAACGATGTATGCCAATGATATTTTAACGATCCCAGTAAACCTTGCAGGAGTGCCGGGAATTTCTGTTCCTTGTGGATTCTCTTCAACTGGACTACCACTTGGACTGCAAATCATCGGGAAGCATTTTGACGAAAGCACGATTTATCGCGTAGCGCATGCATTCGAGCAAGCTACAGATTTCCATACAAAGAAACCACAACTGTAAGGGGTGAAATCAATGAACTTTGAACCAGTAATAGGACTAGAAGTCCACGTAGAATTAAAAACGGACAGTAAGATGTTCTCTCCGGCACCGAACCATTTCGGAGCAGAGCCGAATACCAATACGAACGTGATAGACCTTGGGTATCCCGGTGTACTTCCAGTGGTAAACAAGCGTGCCATCGAGTTCGGGATGAAAGCAGCGATCGCATTGAACTGTGAAATCGCCACGGATACGAAGTTTGACCGTAAAAACTATTTCTATCCGGATAACCCTAAAGCGTACCAGATTTCTCAATTTGACAAGCCGATCGGTGAAAACGGCTGGATTGAAATTGAAGTGAACGGTGAGAAGAAACGCATTGGAATCACTCGCCTTCATCTGGAAGAAGATGCTGGAAAGCTGACGCACTCAGGCGACGGTTATTCCCTTGTCGACTATAACCGCCAGGGAACTCCACTGATCGAGATCGTATCTGAGCCGGATATCCGCACACCGGAAGAAGCTTATGCGTATCTTGAGAAATTGAAATCCATCATTCAATACACAGGTGTTTCCGATTGTAAGATGGAAGAAGGGTCGCTTCGTTGTGACGCCAACATTTCCCTCCGTCCAATCGGTCAGGAAAAGTTCGGAACAAAAGCTGAGCTTAAAAACCTGAACTCCTTTAACTTTGTTAAAAAGGGATTGGAGTATGAAATCGTCCGTCAGGAGAAGGTTCTTTTATCAGGAGGCTTGATCCAACAGGAAACGCTTCGTTTCGATGAATCAACAGGAAAAACGATTCTAATGCGTGTCAAAGAAGGATCGGATGATTACCGTTACTTCCCTGAACCTGATCTATTAAATCTCCACATCGATCAGGAGTGGATGGACCGCATACGTGCTGAGATCCCTGAGCTTCCGGACGAGCGTAAAAAGCGCTATGTAGAAGATTTAGGCTTACCTGCGTACGATGCCATGGTTCTGACATTAACGAAAGAAATGTCTGATTTCTTCCAGGAAACCGTTGAGGCAGGAGCGGATGCGAAGCTTGCATCCAACTGGCTGATGGGAGAAGTTTCCGCCTACTTAAATGCACAGCAAAAAGAACTTGAAGACGTCAAGCTGACTCCTCAAGGACTGGCAGGCATGATTGAGTTAATCGAAAAAGGAACGATTTCTTCCAAGATTGCGAAGAAAGTGTTCAAGGAACTAGTGGAAAACGGTGGAGATCCAGAACAAATCGTGAAGGATAAGGGTCTCGTTCAAATCTCTGACGAAGGTGCCTTACTCAAAATCGTGACGGAAACGCTTGATGCCAATCCTCAATCAATCGAAGACTACAAGAACGGGAAAGACCGAGCCATCGGCTTCCTTGTCGGTCAAATCATGAAAGCGACTAAAGGACAGGCCAACCCGCCGCTTGTAAACAAATTACTGCTTCAAGAAATTCAAAAACGCTAAAAATATAGGCGAAACCCCTGGAAACCTTATATTTCCAGGGTTTTTTGTGCGGAAGAGGGACGGACCTTGATTTAAAATCAAGGTCCGTCCCTCTTTTTAGTTCAAGTTTTCCTGAAAAACATGATTTTCCTGTGTTTTTCGTAGGTATTTTAACCCGATGTTGAAAAAAGAAGTATATAGGCCTTTTAACTCATTCGTTGTGCAGGATGCTTGTACTATAGTATATCTAATGTTTTAAATAGTTTGAAAATTCTTATAAAGGGGTGTTGTAATTGAAGAAAAAAGTCGTAGCATTAGGTTTGACAGCCGGGTTAATGATGAGCCCTGTATTTTCACCGGAAGCATTGGGTGCATCAAATGTGAGTGAAAAGGTGAACTTCAATGCGAAGTTGGGGACTCCACAATTTATATCCGGGAAATTAACAAAGGCATCTACAAATGCCCCTGAAACAATCGTGTTTGATTATTTGATGGAAAAACAACAGTCATTCAAGTTCAAAGGAGACGCAAAACTATCTTTTCAAGTGAAAGAAAAGCGTAAGGATGACTTAGGATATACATATCTACGCATTCAGCAAGTATATAAAGGAACACCTGTATATGGAGCCGTCCTGACTGCCCATGTGAATAAAGAAGGTGTCCTGACTGCGTTATCCGGGGCTCCGATAGCTAATCTAGATGAAAAACAAAACTTAAAGCAAACCAAAAAATTATCTAAAAAAGAAGCCGTTTCAAAAGGGGAAACTGATTTAGTAAAACACGTAGGCAGTCAGCCTGACTATGAATATGAACCTAAATCCGAATCAGTGATTTATGTGAAAGATGGGGAAGCCCATTATGCCTATCTCGTAAACTATAATTTCCTTGCTCCAGAGCCTGGGAACTGGAATTATTTCGTTGATGCGGTCACAGGGGAAATCCTGGGCAAAGTAAATGATATTCATGAAGCGAACAACGGAGCCGGTAAACCTGGCGGCGGAGGTGGAGCTGCTGGAGGAACCGATACTGTCGGATCTGGTAAGGGAGTACTGGGAGACACGAAATCACTGAACACGTATCTGTCATCTTCAACTTATTATTTACAGGATCGTACGAGAGGTGACGGAGTGTTCACGTATGACGCTTCGAACCGGACACGTCTGCCGGGATCACTGTGGGCGGACAGCGACAATCTTTTCAACGCAAGCTATGATGGAGCGGCTGTTGATGCTCACTATTATGCTGGACAGACATACGATTACTATTTGAACACACATAATCGGAATAGCTATGATGGCAATGGGGCAGCACTGAAGTCGACTGTCCACTATGGAAGAAACTATAATAATGCATTCTGGAATGGGCAGCAAATGGTATATGGCGATGGTGATGGAACGACATTCGTTGCATTATCAGGAGGATTGGATGTCATTGCCCATGAACTGACACATGCTGTAACGGATACAACAGCTGATCTGATTTATCAAAATGAGTCCGGGGCTATCAATGAATCTATGTCAGATATTTTTGGGACATTGGTAGAATACGATACAAATAATAATCCGGATTGGGAGATCGGGGAAGACATTTACACACCTAATAAGAGTGGGGATGCACTTCGCTCCATGTCAGATCCGGCAAAATACGGTGATCCTGACCACTATTCTGTAAGATACACAGGGACGCAAGACAATGGCGGGGTTCATATCAATAGTGGAATAGGAAATAAAGCGGCCTATCTGCTAAGTCAAGGTGGTACTCACTATGGTGTGAAGGTAACTGGAATCGGAACTGATAAAACAGGAGCGATCTATTACCGTGCATTAACTCAATACTTAACACCATCTTCAACATTCAGCCAGCTTCGTTCAGCAGCGGTTCAAGCGGCTACGGATCTATATGGTGCAGGAAGTGCTGAGGTGGCGAGTGTGAATGCCGCGTATAATGCGGTAGGCGTTAACTAAATATGCTGAATGAAGAGAAGGGCTGTCATGGCTCTTCTTTTCTTTTTGTCCTTTTTTGTTCTTTATGAGGCGGTTTTTATCTGAATCCTCCATGTGGTCATGGTTATATTTGTTTCCTTTTTGCTTTTTCCAGAATCTGCTTGGCTAAGCGGTAATACGTATCTGCTTCAACTTTCGATTCAGCTCTCTTTAACTGTATCATGTAGTTTTGGAATCGAAGTTTGTCGACTGACGAGACTTTCATCACAATTTTTCTCATTTCGGCACTCCTTTTGTGGACAAAATTGCGTCCAAATATCTATTCTGAATTTTCTGTAAATAATATATAATATTAGTAAATGATTCCAGAGGGTGGATAGAATGTCCTTATTCGAAGTGATCTTGTTGCCAATGTTAATGGGTGGTATTGGAGGCTTAGGACATATTCTGGTTTTCAAAAATGGTCATTTCACTTTTCCACGAAAATTTATCGACGATCAAGGTGAGAAGCACTATCTTTTTGGCTCAACAAAGGATATTATCATAGGCATTCTAGCAGGGTATCTGTCAGTATTACCGGTAGTTGATACAGTCCCCATCTGGTATGTGATCTACATTAGTTTATTATCGGGAATCGGGGGAAGTTCCGTCATCACACGAAAAATCGAACAAAATTTAGCAAACACCAAAGCATCCTATATCCAAGAGCTATCTCATTATCAGCTCGAACTGACCTCTAAGGGAGGATCTTCAAACCATAATGAGGTGAAACCTGTTGGCGAAGTGGAAGAAAAAAAGAATCAAGGTTGAACTGCCACCAGAAGACTATGAAAAAGCAAATCATTATTTAAAAAGACTGAAGGAGGCAGATAGCCTAGTCGAGCTGAACTACTACTATAATAAAGTGGCAAAAATAATTGAGAAATCACAAAATGTTTAAGATGGGTCAATTGAAGAGTAGTCCTATAACACTCTACTTTAACCAAAAAATGTGAGGATGAAACTGACAATTGAGTCAGCTTTTTTTCTGTTAAGGAAAGATGTATGTAAGGTACTTCTCCTATCATACTTCCTTCTTTCCATCCCCCTCTGGAAAGATAGCCTGATGAGGAGTAGCGTTATGCTATTCCTTTTTTTAGATTGCAAGGCGTTAAATGATAGAGTTCATAAGAACCTGTAAATCTGTCCGGAATGGTGCTTTTCTTATATTATATTCCTACAGGCATAATCGTACAATTGAAAATTGAATTAGAATGAAAACTATATTTTCCTTGTGAAATATGAGAAACATGAATATGCTATAAGGAGAATTTAAGAGAATATATGTTTGTGCTTCACGGAAATGTGTGGGGCTGGAGGAGGAAGAAACATGAACTTAGAACAATGGTTCAATAAAGGAATGGCATCTGAAGATTACCTGGAGTATATGAGTGTACATAAAGAAAATTCCGAAGTTATCAGGAAGAACTTTACCATTCCACAAGAAGATATAGAAGTCTTGAATAAACTGGGAGAACACTCCTTACGAGTGATTGCCATCACGGAAGATTGGTGCGGGGATGCCATGCTGAATATCCCCATCTTGCTAAAAGTGGCAGAGTCCGCTGACATGGAGGTTCAAATGGTTTTACGGGACGAAAACCTTGAATTGATGGATCAATATTTAACGAATGGAATATCTAGAGCGATTCCCATTTTTATTTTTATCGATCGTGATGGTAATGAAAAGCTGGTATGGGGACCCAGAGCACCTATGGTAAAGAAGATCGTCGATGATGAACGGGCGAAGCTGCCACCGAAGGATCATGAGCTTTTCCCGGAAAAGCAGAAGGAAATGATTCAACGCTTAACCACTCAATATACGAAAGATAAAGAAATATGGCAGGAAGTGTATGAAAGCTTGAAAACGAGTCTTGTCCAGAATGTGCTGATGTAAAAAAAGATTGTAATAGTAGAAGTCATCCGGTCGTTTCTGGAGTCTTCTTTTTTAAACGGCATGATGTCTTCATACTCACTCAAAATTGAATGGTAAAAAGTACCCGTCGTCATGGGATTTTTTGCCGGTTCACGAATGACGGAATTCGAGTTAATATGGTATAGGATGAGGAGTTGAAGCATCATGATTCACCAAAAGACAAATACAATTGTGATAGAAGCGCTAAATAAATTTCCCCATAAAATTCACATTAAATTGGGAGAAATCCTGCGTGAACGAGGATTGACACAAGGCGATCTTCATCGCTTAACAGGGCTAAGAGTGGCTACGATCAATGAGCTGGTTAATTTCAAGAAGAAATCCTTAACGGTGGCTCATCTTGTTTCCATTATGATCGCCCTTAGAATTACAGATATCCGTGATCTCATCGAAATAGAATTTGATCAAGAAGTTCAGGACTACTTCAATGAAGAAAGTCAACGAATGAAAAACGGATTTACTCCGGACCTGACAAAAACCGCTGAACAAAACGTAAAGCGAATCGCAGCTGGAGCCAACAACTAAATATCATTACATCTCAAACGGTCATTTTTGATGACCGTTTTTTTTAGGTTAGGGACGGACCTCTATTTCTTATTTGAATTCCCATATCAAATGATAGAAATATAATATATTTAAAGGTTTACAACCAATCAAAACAGGATAATTCCTTAAAGTAAGAGATGATTCAGCAGGTTTTTAACTATTTTTAACTATAATGATATAAAAACCTTGGAGGTCCGTCCCTCTATCATTCAGACAGGAGGATTTTTGGGACAGGATACAGAATGTAGTATGTAGGTTGTCGGAAGGCTTTTGTGATGGAGTTGAAATGAAATCGTAACGTTCATTTTAGGGAAAATCAATTATGATAGGGGAAGAGAGTAAATGGAAGTTAATTTTGGTCATGTGTCCTCTCGTTATGCTGTGTCTTGTGAAGATATTCCGCATCAATTCTTTGATACGTTAAAAGTCAGGGGAATTGTGTGGGAAGGGAGAAAAGTGGCTGAAATTGGTGCTGGCACCGGTGCTATGACACGAAAGCTTCACAAGCGTGGAGCCGAAGTGATCGGGGTCGAGCCGTCTATCGAGCTCAGGAAAGCTGCCAAGGCATTAGAGAGTAAGCAATACTTGGAAATCCCATATCTTACTGGCACAGCCGAATCTACGAATCTGCCGGATCAATACTATGATATCACCATAATCCACAGAAGCTGGCATTTATTCGACCGCCCGAGAGCGATTAGCGAAATGAAACGGATACTGAAGGAAAAAGGAACGTTCATTGTGAGTGATTCCAGCTTCCTGCCACATCACGAGGTGGTAAAGGATACGATGACGTTTTTAAATGATTATATAGAGATAACTCCACCCGGATCAAAAGCCGATTCAGTGAAACAATTGAATGGATTTCCGGTGGAATGGCTGTTAGAATGGCAGGAAGCTGACTTTAACTTGAAAGATTTTTATACATTTTATTACCCAGTCGACTTTACGTTACAGTCTTGGTGTGAGCGAGTAGGCTCCTTATCCTGGCTCACTCATTTAGAGAATAGTGAGAAAGAGGGATTATTGCAATCATTACATACGTTCCTGTCAGGGCGTTACGATGCTCTTCATGAGTTTACTCTTCAGCACCAGTTTACAGTCTGCCTGATGAAAAAGTAGAAAGAGTGATCGGATTGGAATCAGCGGAAAAATATGTAAATTATTTAAATATGGATATAGAGCCCCCTACGTTAAACTATTTGCAACGACTTATCCAGCAGCACTTAATCAGGATTCCATATGAGACCTTCAGTAAATTTTATTACTTCTCTCAGGGTGAATCCTTTGTGCCTTCCTTACACACCTTCGCAGAAAATCTCCACTCTAAAGGGTGGGGAGGCACCTGTTTTACATTAAACATTAACTTTGGGAGACTATTGAAAAAATTAGGCTTCGATTGTCAGTTTGTCAGAGTGCAGCCGGGCCACCTAGGATTAATGATTACCATTGATAACCGTAAGCTCTACGTGGATGTGGGATATGGGTCACCGATCATGAAGCCCGTCGAGCTTGAAGCGAGGCAGAGGCATCTTCTTCACGGCTTCGGGGAAGAAATTATTTTCACCCAGAAAGACATTCGGGAATTTGAAGTGGATCGCCGTTCAAATGGCAAATCCTTTGTAAAAAAAATCATTGAGTGGATCCCATTAGAGGAAGAAGAATTAGAAGCCGACATAGAAGCATCCTACTTGGATTCCGATGACAACATAACAATGAGAAGAATCACCGCCGTTCGCTTCCAGGGCAATCAGTGCTACTTCCTGCGTAATGAGACATTGAAAGTGATGACCTACCGAAACATCCGTGAATATCAGATGAAGGATCTTGATAAGTGGAAAGATATCGTCGGGGAAGTCTACCACTTTGATTCATCGTCCCTTCAGGAATCCATCCAGTTTTTACAACAGCGGAATATCAAACTGTTCCCATAAACCGTCTGGAATATCAAGTTGATATTCGGGATGGTTTTTTTTGCTTATACAAAAGGTTTCTTAAAATCAACCGTGTAAACATGAGTCAATGACAAACATTACGAAAGAGAGTGCCGATTTATGTATTTTTTTTAACAATGATCGGGGGAGATTGCTTTATGAGTTTACAATTTTCAATTTCCATTAGATTTTTCCAGCGAAAAGAGTTATGATATTGACCGGTAGACGCTTTATAATAGATTTCCAATTGAATAAACATTGCATGAAAAAAAATAATTAGTATATGATGTTAAAAGATGGAATATAACAGGACGAGTTTTTGGAATTAATACAGATTAGGATGATGGGGTATGAAACGAGCAAGAATTATTTATAATCCAACTTCTGGTCGAGAGCTATTCAAAAAGCACCTTGCAGAAGTATTAATTAAATTAGAACAAGCTGGATATGAAACCTCTGTTCACGCAACCATTTGCGAAGGAGATGCGACAGAAGCTGCGCGCATTGCTGTAGAACGGAAGTACGATATTGTTGTCGCTGCAGGAGGAGATGGCACTCTAAATGAAGTAGTCAACGGGTTAGCCGAGCAGGATTACCGACCGAAACTAGGAATTGTTCCAATGGGCACAACGAACGACTTTGCACGTGCTCTTCATATTCCAAAGGATATTGGATCAGCTATTGATGTCATCACGAATGGTGATTCCATCCCTGTCGATATCGGACGGATGAACGATCGATATTTCATTAACATCGCCGGTGGAGGAAGAATAACCGAATTGACTTATGAAGTGCCAAGCAAGCTTAAAACGATGATGGGGCAGCTGGCCTACTATTTAAAAGGAATTGAAATGCTTCCATCCATCAAGCCGACGGATGTTTCAATAGAGTATGATGGAAAGCTATTTGAAGGAGAAGCGATGCTATTCCTCATTGGTTTAACGAACTCTGTCGGGGGCTTTGAAAAGTTGGCACCGGATGCCTCGATCAATGATGGCTTATTTTCTCTCTTAATTTTAAAGAAAACCAATCTGGCTGAGTTTATCCGCATTGCGACATTAGCCGTTCGTGGCGAGCACGTAAATGATCCCAACGTCATTTACACACAGGCCAATCGAATTAAAATCAAAGCAAAAGAAAAAGTACAGCTGAATGTAGATGGTGAGCTGGGCGGTGTCCTTCCAGCAGAATTCGAAAACCTTTACCGCCATTTGCAAGTATTTGTCCCTCTTGATAAGATTCGCCCTGAAGATAAAGCTGAATAATGATAAAAGGAATGCCATGGGGGTTATGGCATTCCTTTTTTGTATATTTGATTCTCTAGTTAACGAACAAAAACACACTAAAAGACAATGGGAAACCAATTAGAAAACCCCATCCAATCTGTTGTTTATGACGGAAAGGAACTTTTCTCACAATCCAAGACAGAATGTGGGCCACAATCACAAATGTAAAGACCCAAATGAGTTGTCCCACCACAAACACAAATAGATAAGCAAGGATGGACTCTTTATTAAGTAAGAGGGAAATCCCAAAACCAAAGGTCAATGTTAAAAAAGTGACTGCAATCAAGATGTAGGGTAGCCACCACCTTCTTGACTTGAGAGCGAATAACACTCCAAGAAAAACATTTCCTACGAGGATAAGGTTTACTAAGAAGTCTGGGTTCATATTTATCTACCTTCTCTTTCTAGAATTGTTGCACATACCATTTTACCCTTTGTTCATCGGATAAAACGAGGTAAGTTTTAACATCATATCTAGTAAAATGAAGAATTACATGAACCTGTTAAAAGAATGGGTCTTATAGAATACTCTGGATGATTCCGCCTTCGATACGTTGAGCTGCACCGTTTATTGCCGGAGCTTTCTCGGAAGCCAGGAAAACAATTGTATCAGCCACTTCCTCCACTGTTGCATTGCGTTGTAAAAGGGAAGTTGGTTTTTAGAATATTCACTGATAAATATGTCCAGATCCTGACCGTTTTCGCTCGCTAAGTCTGTGATGAATGTGCGTCCATGTATCCAGGTCTCCTAGTTCGTTTACTCTCGAAATTAATTCGTCTGACTCATGTTTCTTCGAGACATCTGCGCGGATGCCATAAACGGTTCCAAAGACGGACAACTCTTTATGGGGAGAGAAGCATATCGAAAGAAATTTTGAAAATAAATATGACGTCTTAGAAGAAAGAATTCTCAATCGATAACTCCTGTTAAATTTTGTATTCCCCACCACTCCGCGACTATGTTACAGTGGATAAAAAGCATGTATGACAAACAGTGCCACTGGAAGGGTGAATTCAATGTATATCGTACATTCAACATTTATAGTTCCTGATGAGAAGGCTGATGAAGTGATTTCAATCTATCATTCCCGTTCAGGAATAGTCGACAAGGCTGAAGGGTTTCAACGCTTCCTGCTCTTGCAAAATGAGAAAAAACCGGGAGAGATCACAGTTCATATGGAGTGGGACACGAAGGAATATTTTATGACGTGGGTGCAGAGTGAAGACTATAAACGTATTCACGAATTGGAGAAGAAGTACCCTGACCAGGAGCTTGCTTCGATCATTCCTTCCATTCATCGTTTTAAGGTGGTGGCGTACTAATGGAAAATAAATATAAGAGTGTGATAGAAGATGCGGTGGCAAAACTGTACGAACAATATCCTGAATTGGATGAAAAGTATGGTGAGGTCGGACGGAAAAAATGCTATGAAGATAATATTCACCATTTCAACTATCTGGAATCGGCATCTGATGTTGGTGAATCAAAGGTTTTTTCTGACTATGCCCTTTGGCTCAACAGCGTGCTGGTGAGCAGAGGCATGAAATCAGACCATCTCATTGATAACTTCAAATGTATCAAGGAATCTATTAAAGAGAGCGATGTTGATAAAGGAGAAGAATTCAAACTTTATCTAAACGAAGCAATAGAGTCCATTCAAGCGGCAGATAGCGAAAATATGCCATTTCCTAAATGATAAAAGCATCGAACCACCGCGTTCGTTGCTTTTTTTACATAGAGAGGGACGGACCTTTATCCATTTCATTCTCGACCTCCATTTATGGTACAATCAGTAGAGTCTTAAAAAGGAATTCGTAAAGGAAGATATACGTGAGTAAAAATGCGCCAGTTCAAAAAAATGATTATATAGATGAAGCAGTATTTGAAGATCTGACCCATGACGGGAATGGGGTGACGAAGGTGGATGGATACCCGTTATTCGTTCCCAATGCCCTGCCAGGTGAGAAGGGCAAGGTCAAGGTCGTGAAAACGAGTAAAGGCTATGGGTTTGGGCGGCTGACAGAGCGTACCCAGGAAAGTCCGTTTCGCCAGGAGCCTCCATGTCCGATCTACAAAGAATGCGGGGGCTGCCAGATTCAGCACATGACCTATGAAGGGCAGCTGCGGGCAAAAGAAAAAAATGTCCGCGATGTGATGCAGCGCATCGGAAAGCTTCATGATGTACACGTTCACCAGGTTTTGGGAATGGAAGAACCTTGGCGCTACCGCAACAAAGCCCAAGTACCTGTAGGGGAAAAAGCCGGACGCTTTGTAGCAGGCTTCTATCAAAAACGAAGCCATGAAATCATCGATATGGACAAATGTATCATCCAGTATGAAAAAAATGATGAAGTGATTCAGCATGTAAAGGATATATGCGAGAAATTGGAGGTCCGTCCCTATGATGAGAAGAATCATAAGGGGACCCTCCGTCATATTATGACGCGGACGGCGTATACGACGGGAGAAGTAATGGTTGTGTTGGTCACTCGTACGCCGGAGCTTCCTCATAAGAATGCAATCATCGAAGCCCTCGTCGAGAATATTAAAGGGTTGAAATCGGTTGTTCATAATGTGAATCATAAGAAAACGAATGTGATAATGGGGGACACCACCCGCGTTCTTTGGGGAGAAGAAGTGATCTATGATTACATCGGAGACGTGAAATTTGCGATTTCCGCGAGATCCTTCTATCAGGTGAATCCTGAGCAAACGAAGGTGCTCTATGATAAAGCATTGGAATACGCTGATTTACAAGGGGAGGAAACCGTCATCGATGCGTATTGCGGAATTGGGACGATTTCCCTATTTCTTGCCCAAAAAGCAAAAAAAGTGTACGGGGTTGAAATTGTCCCGCAGGCGATAGAAGATGCGAAGAAAAATGCTGAGTTAAACGAAATGACCAATGTAGAGTTTAAAGCAGGACCTGCCGAGGTGGTCATTCCTGATTGGTATAAAGAAGGGATCAGAGCCGACGTGCTTGTCGTGGATCCTCCACGTAAGGGTTGTGATGAAGCACTTCTGAATACGATCCTGGCCATGAAGCCGAAGAGGGTCGTCTATGTATCCTGTAACCCCGGTACACTTGCACGGGACCTT
Source organism: Rossellomorea sp. FM04394 (assembly GCF_041889765.1). Lineage (NCBI taxonomy): Bacteria > Bacillati > Bacillota > Bacilli > Caryophanales > Bacillaceae > Rossellomorea > Rossellomorea sp. FM04394. Next base: position 352,810 of record NZ_CP168654.1, read on the forward strand.
AGAATTTTAGAAGATGGCGGGTATAAAACAAAAGAGGTACAGCCTGTTGATATGTTTCCGCAAACGATGCACTGTGAAGCCGTTGCGAAGATTGAGTTAGTAGAATAAGCGAGGAAGATAGCCGATGTATCTCACAATTGAAGAAACAGCCGAATATCTGTCTCTGCCCCAGTCGTATATTGAGAGCCTCATTCAGCAAAAGAAAATACGGGCAGTACATGACGGAGAGCAATATTTAGTATACAGGGACCAATTCAATCAGCACCTGGAGCAAATGGAAAAAATGAAGCGTCAGCTTGCTGAATATTTGAGTGAACCGATTCCGGAAGATATCGATGTGAAGGATGAAGACTAGCTTCTCCCTTGGCTAAAGACTTTCGGAAACCACCTTATGAAATGGAGAAATACAATGAGCGGACAACAGCGTTCCAATATTAAACAGGGTCTTGAAGTGGATATCGTCCTGAAAAAAGACCAAAGAACAAATAAACTTACACGTGGGATTGTTAAAGATATTTTAACCAACTCACCGAATCATCCCCACGGTATTAAAGTCCGTTTAGAAGATGGACAAGTCGGGCGAGTGAAGAATATTATTCAGTAGTGTTTGGAGAGAGGCCTTTAGTGGTCTCTTTTTTTATCTTTGGGTATTTTATTAATTTTGGTGCCAGGCACAAAAGTGTGGATCGGTGCCAGGCACCAATCAAAGGCACCAATCAAGACTCCGCCATCGAATCCCATAAACAAAAAAGACCTCGATCCAAAACGGATCGAGGTTCATCTTTTCCACTTAACTAAACAATTGAGGAATGCCCTTGATTAACGAGTAAACACCCATGTATGACATGGCCACGACAATCAACGCACCGAAAATGGTCATCCAGATCGGGTGCTTGTAATCACCGACGATTTTGGTTTTATGAGCGGCGATAAGCATAACACCTAATGCTATTGGCAAAATCAATCCGTTAAGTGCACCAACAAGGATTAAAATCGCGACAGGTTTACCTACAATGACGAATACTAGTGTTGAAACGGTAATGAATCCAATGATTAGCCACTTATGATATTTCTCGAGAAGCGGGCTGAACGTCCGAATAAAGGACACGGATGTATAGGCAGCGCCCACAACGGACGAAACAGCAGCGGACCACATGACGATCCCGAACATCTTGTACCCTATATCACCTGCAGCCAGTTGGAATACGGAGGCCGGCGGGTTGGACGGGTCCAATTGCAAGCCTTGCGAAACGATCCCCAAAGCAGCAAGGAAAAGGAAGATTCGCATGATGGACGCGATACCGATGGCAGATACTGAGCTTTTCGTGATCTCAGGAATGGCTTGTTTCCCTGTTATTCCGGCTTCTAATAACCGGTGACCACCAGCGAATGTGATATATCCGCCAACGGTTCCTCCTACCAGCGTAATGATAGCAAGAAAATCAATGGTGTCTGGTGCAAATGTTTTCGTAACGGCTTCTCCTACAGGAGGATTTGCTGTAAACATCACGTACACCGTAAGGATAATCATGAGTAACCCAAGGATCTGGGCGAACTTGTCCATTAATCTGCCGGCTTCTTTCACCAGGAAGATTCCTACGGCGACAATTCCACTGAATAATGCGCCCATTTCCGGCGAAATACCAAAAAGAACATTCGTACCTAATCCTGCTCCGGCAATATTTCCAATGTTGAAGGCCAATCCACCCAGGACGATGAGGATGGCAAGGAAGTAGCCTAATCCAGGTAAGACATCGTTGGCTATATCCTGAGCCCTTTTTTCAGAAATGGCAATGATGCGCCATATATTAAGCTGAGCACCAATATCAATGAGGATTGAAACAAGGATGACGAAACCAAAGCTTGCCGCCAAGGTTTGAGTAAAAACGGTTGTTTGAGTCAGGAAGCCTGGTCCGATGGCGGATGTGGCCATTAAGAACGCAGCCCCTAACAATACGCTGAAATTTGATTTTTTCTTCAAGACGTTCGCTCCTTTGCTGTCATGGGATGTACTACGTGTTGAATTTCAAAGCAATACCCTGCTTTAAATGCCTTAATTGGCGTTCACGGTCTATGTAGAGTTCCTGGGCTTTTTCATGAGAAATCATAGTAAAGGTCAATTCCTCTCCAGGCTTTGCTTGTGCAATCAGAGGAAGATCAACTGATGCGATATCACCGATCCTTGGATAGCCTCCCGTTGTTTGGCGGTCCGCTAACAGAACAATAGGCTTCCCATTCGAAGGAACCTGAATCGTTCCAAAGGCAACCGCTTCTGAAATCATATCAAATTCCTGCTCGAGATGGAGGGACGGACCTTCCAAACGGTAGCCCATTCGGTCTGATTGAGCAGACACTTTAAAGGGTTTATTGAAGAATTGTTCCCGGCTTTCTGGTGAAAAAAGATCATACTCGGTTCCCGGCATCACTCGAATGGTTTTCTTTTGATGATAAGCCGAGATAAATTCAGATGATATGGACCAATCAATTTCTGTGAAATCATTGTCCTCTAAAAAGGGAAGTAAATATTCGATCATATTTTCGGATTCTTCCTTGATCATTCCTGGTTCCAAGGTGTCACCTTCTTTTAATGAGCGACCATTCAATCCTCCAATCCCAGCTCTTGAGTAAGTTGATTTGCTATTCATGACCGTCGCTATATTGAATCCACCTGCAATCGCAAGGTAGCTGCGGCAGCCGCTCTTGCATGCCCCGAATTTAAGTACGCTTCCAGCTTTGATCAATAGTGACCTCCTTAAAGGAACCGGCTTCCCGTCAATGGTTGGAGATAAGTCTCCTCCACAAATTGATATAAGCGTAGTTTCCTGGAACTCAAGTGTTGGGCCCATAAGTGTCATTTCAAGGGTCGCCTCGTTTTCATCATTACCCACCAGCAGATTAGAGATTTTATGGGCGAGAGGATCCATACTCCCACTCACGATGACACCATATTTTTGATAGCCATACCTTCCCAGGTCTTGAATCGTTGAAAGGAGGCCCGGTTTCATTACATTAATCATTGTTCCTCCTCCAATGCTTTATATTCTTCGAGTGAAATGGGGGTGAAACGAATTCGATCCCCTGCTTTTAGTAAGCTTGGTGAGTCGTCGTCATTGGGTTTAAATAATTTTAAGGGGGTACGGCCAATCAGCTGCCATCCTCCAGGTGTTTCAATTGGATAAACGCCTGTTTGTTCTCCTGCAATCCCGACTGATCCTGCCGGGATTTTGAGGCGTGGTGATTCTCTTCGAGGGGTGGCAATCTCCGGGGACATGCCTCCGATATAAGGGAATCCCGGGGCGAATCCAATCATGTATACGAGGTAGTCACCATTCGTATGTTTCTCAATGACCTCTTCAGTAGACATATGATTGTGGTTCGCTACTTCTTCAAGATCCGGTCCGAATTCTCCTCCGTAGCAGACGGGAATGTCGACGATCCGGGCATCTGATTGTTCTAAGGTTGTAAGTTTGGAAAGCATTTGTTCAATTTCAGAGCAGACAATTGTGTAAGGTAATGTGTTTTGAAAAGGCTTGTGAGATTCTATGATTTTGATAGGGTCGTAATAAAGTGTGACGGTTGTAAATGCAGGGATGAGTTCAACAAGCCAGTCGATTGTCCGGTTTTCGAAAAATGTGGTGACGGCTTTGACCATTTCGTGTGTTTCTTGCTGAATGGACTTTCCTAATTGTATAACGATGGCATGATCGCCGAGGGGGCGTAACGAATAATTCAAAGAACTACCTCCAGTCGTAATTGTATGATTATAAGAAATATAAAATATTTATGTATGAGTAGGCGTGCAAATAAGATTATTCAGAAATTTAGGGCATGTTGTTATTATAGTATAATTCTTTGAGTTTTCAATAAAAGGTTGGGAAATAGATGGTTCTACCAAGGAGTTTTCTTCCAAAATCATGGTGTGTGTGGGTATGGTAATTCTGCATTCTTTTTTTGGCTCATTCGAGTGAAACGTTCGTTTCACTCGCCTTTCAGCCAGGGGCTGAAAGGCCGGGGATAGAAGGACAACCGCAGGTGCAAATGAATTTGCTTCTGCGGTTGTCCTTCTATCCCCGGAATGAGCCAAAAAATAGTTAGTACTACTATCCCTATATATACCTGGGTTCAATCATAAAATCGATCATTTTTCATTTCGCGATTTTTGTAAAAAACTAGCATATTTCATCAGGCTTAAATCGTATCGCAATTTTGTTTTATGTGCTATTATTTAGTAATCCGAAATATTATTCTTATTGAGTTTCAATTAGTGGTTAGTGATAGATATTGAAAGGAGGTTTTCTTATGGGTAAGGTAAAGGATCCTTTATGGACGAGGTCTTTTATTATGCTTATGGTAGGAAACTTGTTTGTGTTTATGTCGTTTCAGATGCTGATACCGACTCTTCCTCCTTATATAAAGTCGATAGGTGCTTCAGGTTTGGAAATTGGATTAGTGACGACGTTATTTTCGATAGGTGCTGTTTTAAGTCGGCCTTTTATTGGGTTTATGTTGGAATATAGAGACAGGAAACCTCTCGTTTTAATAGGGGGGATCTCGTTATTATTGATAACGGTGATTTATCCATTGTCCAGTGTGGTCTTCATCTTTCTTATATTCAGGTTTGTACACGGACTGGCGTGGGGATGGTCCACCACGGTTAATGGGACGGCAGCCGTGGATGTGGTGCCGAAATCCCGTCTGGGTGAAGGGATGGGGTATTACGGATTGTCGATTACGATTGGAATGATCATTGCTCCGAGTCTCGGAATTTATTTATTCCAGGTAACGACATTCACGAATCTGATCATTACTTCCAGCGCTCTGGGTGTCATTGCCATTATCTTGTTGGGAATCGTTCATTACCATACACCTCAAGTCGTCAAAGAAACGAAAAAGGAAGATTTGAAATTTTCATATCTTGGCTCTTTAGTTGAAAAATCCAGCTGGTTCCCGGCGTTCATTACGATTATGGTGACCTTTGGGTACGGATCGATCGTAACGTTCATCGTCATCTTTGGAGAAGAACGTGGAATACAGCATATCTTTTTATTCTATTTATGTAATGCGATCATGGCCTCTCTATCAAGACCGATTGCCGGGAAATGGTTCGATGAACGAGGACCTAAAGGTCTTGTGCTCTTTTGCATCATGATCACCTTTATAGGCATGTGGGTATTATCCTATGCTCATTCTGATTTTCTCATTGTCGTATCAGGTATTTTGTTTGGAGTTGGATTTGGTTCACTTATACCGACACTGCAATCCTGGACACTGTCGTTAACTCCCGACAATAGAAGGGGAGTAGCGAATGGGATGTTCTTCTCCTCCATTGATCTTGGAATCGGCTTAAGCGGGTTAGTATTCGGCGTGCTGGCTCAATATGTTGAGACGGGTGTTTTATTCCAGATCTCCAGCCTATTCCTGCTTATTGCTTTAGTCGTGGCGCTACTGGAAGGCCGTAAACAAAAAAAGTTTGTTCATCAGACATCCGCCTAGTTTGATGACTGAATAATGGTGGTAAGTAAAAAGGACTATTTGTTTTTGAAGGTGCAGGCCGCCTTTAGTAACGGATAGTCCTTTCTTCTGTAATGGAAGTGATTCCTATGAATCCCGGTAGAAAGTATCAATCGGAAATTGAAAAGGAAATGAAATTTTATCCCTATGAAATTCTGTTAGAATGATAGAAATAGACTAGTCTGTGAGGTTTCTCAAAAAGGAGATCCACATATAACGGAGGACATTATGACAGAAGAAAAATTACTAATGGAAAAGTCATTCTATGGAACTTTTTTAGTAGACCATGACGTGAACCTTCATCCAATTGAAGTCCTTGGACAAGCTTTTGTAGAAGAGCAGCAAAACGAACCGTATGATTTATCGTACATTCGATATGCTCAAGGTGAGGTCTACTTTCATAGCAAGGACTATGAAGCGGCTATTTTCAAATGGGAAAGCATCCAGAACGAGTTAGAACCTTGGGCCAAGAAGAATATCGCGGATTCTTACTATGAGCTCGGGATGTTATCTTCAGCGGAGGATGTATATACAGCGATCCAGTCGGAAAGCTCGATTTTAACGTTGGAAGTATCCCTTCAGTTATTCTCTCTTTATATCGAACGAAACAAGATCAAGTCAGCCTATCGTACGATTGAAAAAGCGTTGAAGATTGATCCGGACTATCCGAATGTGGCCGAACTTGCCAGGGCTTTTTATGAGGAACAAGAGGACTGGAATAAGGCTGTGGAACTCGCGGTACAGGAGTCGATTCGGACAAGGGAACCTGCGTGGTTCATGATTCTGAGAGACTATGCGGATCAAGGTCATACAACGTCATTTGCGCCTGACTATTTCTATGATATGTTGATTGCAGTTTATGAAAAGGATCGTAAACAGTTTAAGGACCTCGTGTCTTCCCTATGGACAAGCTACAGAAGGAATTCGGTGGCTCATATTGAATGGATGCTTACGGTCAATACGATCTTTGAATACGTGGAAGTACTTCCGAACGAATCATGGGAAGACATCTTATCACAATTCCAGGAAGCTTACATAGGGTTCTTGGAAGGTCATTACTTAGTGAAAGACCTGGAAGGCTTTATGCCTACTATGCTGAGCAATTGGCTGAAAGTGAGCAGGGACCATCAACCCCTTTTCCCGGCGGCGGCCGTTTTGGCCTGGAACGATGTCTTTTCGTACAGCATTGAACAGATGGTCACGGATGAGGCAGAAATGATCCTGCTGGAAGCAGACTCCTCTCAGGCGCGCTTTGAAGACATTATTCTGTTCTTAAACAAAATCATCGATTGGTCAGAACGAAATGATGCTTCTGTAGGCTATAAAACAAAATGGATTGCGGAGCAGTTAATGGATCTCTCCGAGCACCACTTATTAATTGCAGGGAGTGGCTCCAGCGGAAAGTCTTCCTTTGTTCAATCCGTTCTAGGTGAAAGCGTGGGAGAGGCTGAAGGCTCAACCATCATTTATGGCTATCATGATCAGCAGGTAGAAGTGAAGGAGATTCACGATCATGGAGTTCACAAGGTAGAGAGCATCGCTGACTTTGAAGAGCTGATGCAAAGAGAAGCATTCGTAGAGTATAAGCTCCCGTCTGAATTCCTTAAGAAAAATAGAAGCTCCATCATTGACGTTCAAACAGGCAAAAGGCATCTGGATGATTTGACAGCCTTTTATCCTGTAGCGGATGGTTTACTGTATGTCTTGAATGCCGATGCCCCGTTTAATGCAGAGGACCGACAGACTTTAAGGAAATTAACGGAAATCGGCCAGCCTGTGAACGTTCATTTCTTATTGAATAAGATGGACAAAGTATCTCATTCTGACCGTACAGAAGAGATCATTGAATCAGCACGAAACAAAGCCCGGGAATGGTTCCCGGACGCAGAGGTATTACCGTATTCATCCCTGGAAGCTGTTCATCTGCAACGACAGGATGTTCAGGCATTCATAAAGGAACAGTATGAGGTGAAAGGAAGTGCGCTCAAAGCGGAACGTGGGGCCAAACTATTTTATCTAGTCAGAAAAACATTAAGAGATCTTTACTCAAAGCGTAAGAATCGTGAAAACGAGTTGAAAGATACAATCGAGAAGAATGAAGATATCCTGTCGCGTTTGAATGGCTTTGAAAACTACCTGGGTGACATGCAAGCAGATAAAGTCTCAGTCATAAAGGATTCCTTCCATCAAAAGAAAGAAGCGATGAAGAAGGAAATCTCTGAGAAAATCCCTGGTATCCTTAGCGGCTGTTCGGAACTGATCAGTGAAGAAAGTGATTTCAGACAGATCCATACGGAACTGAATGAAGCGATGAATACGCGCATTCAAGCCTATATCCAAGAAGATCTCATGCCGCGTTATGTCAAATCTCTTGAGGAATGGCTTGCCTTCTCGAAGCAGGAGCTCCAAGACAGCCAGAACTATTTGACTGAAATGAGTGGAACCTTCAACGAGCTGTTCGGTAAGGACAAAGTCGTTTTACAATGTGATTTTCAAGTAATAGACGACTGGCGTCGGGATGTAAGCCGCATGGGAACGAGGGCTCAGATTGATAAAGAGAATATTTTATTGCGATTTAAACCGGCACAGTTCTTATTAAAGAGTGCAGGGAAGCTGTTAGGTGTTTTACCTCAGAATAAGTCGTTACTCTACAATCAATACAAACGCTATTTAGAGAACGAAGATTATCAAGATATCACAGCATCTGTTGTCAATAAATTCTTCCTTCAGTTTGATTTGTTCGAAAAATCACTGCAGCAGGATGTTCACTCTTTCTTCGCGGAGCCATTTAATCAACTGGAAATCACGATTAAAGATACAGAAACAGATATTGCATCAGACGAAGAAACACTAAAGAAAATGAAAGCCGATCCGGAACGATATTTCGATCCTATCACTCTATTCGAAGTAAAACTGCTTCAGCAAGAGTACATGGTGAAAGCCAGCTATAAAGCTTCTCATCATTATTCATAAGAAAAAAGACTGATTCCAAGAGGATTTCCCTTTTAGAATCAGTCTTTTTATTTATTACCTTTCTAAACTTGCAAGAATTCGCTATTTTCCCGAATCACATCCGCAATGATCCGTTCAAGAGAATTTTCAGTATGAATGGTAGAGAAATCTAATCCCAGATGAATGGCTGTCTGAGCTACCTCGGGACGGATGCCGGTGATAACCGATTTTACTCCAAGTAGATTCAAGGCATCGATGAGGTGAAAGATTTGCTGAGCGACCATGGTATCAACCAATACCACTCCTGATAAGTCGATGATCAACATGGATAAATGGGCCTCGGCACTTTGTTGAAGGGTTGCTTCTAATATCGTTCGGGCTCGTGTCGTATCAATATCCCCGATGATAGGCAGAAGTCCTACCTCTGAAGTTAAAGAAATGACTGGTGTACTTAATTCCTTGATCAGGGTAGACTGTGCCTGGAGCCGATTCATTAGTATGTTCAGGAACGTGGCAGTGAACGTTTCCAACACATAATCCAATGCGAAATTGATCTTTCGCTCCCACTCAAATACTTCTTTCAGCTGGATGTTTATATTCGATTCTTCCACAAACTTTTCAACATACGTCCAATACACTCTTCTGAACACACCTGAGTTACGAACAACCTCATCGAGCGTCGTACTGGATTTACTACGATCTGCAGCTGTTTGTAAAGTCCAGTTATAAATTAATTCCTTTGACTCTTCTTGAGAAAGTAACAGACACTTGGCGATGATCTTCACATAATTAGAGTTTTGTTCTTTTATTTTGTTCAGTACCTCTGGAGGAGAATCAGGCGAATAATGTGAGCCTGATTTAATATTCTGGAACTTTAACCAGTCTTCAGTGAAATCCAAGGCATGATCAACTAAGTATTCATATAAATCAGACGAATGTGTATCCATATATTCTCCCTTTAAACTTGGCTTATACTCTTATTCTGAAACCTAAAGAGGAGACTGTCAATGTTAAAGGTAGAAATGATAATAAAACTAGTAAATAATATACTTCTTTTATTATCCGGAAAAATATACAAAAAAATCCATGATAGCAGAAAGTGATTAGTCTGAATACTAGTAATATTCTAATACTTGTTGGTTTTATAGTAAAATATATGTATAATTATAATTATTAGAAAATACAAACTATTTTAGGGGGCCTACGATGAAGAAGAAAGTAAGAGGGTTATTTCTAGTATTTATGATTGGGATGGCAGGAATTATGACTGCCTGCGGAAGTGAAGAAGCGAGCTCAAGCGAAGATAAAAAAGAGAAGCTTGTAGTGGGTACCGATGCAGCCTTTGCTCCATTTGAGTATATGGATAAAGGGGAAATTGTCGGATTTGATATCGATTTCTTAGAGGCTGTCATGAAAGAGGCCGGCTATGAGTACGAAGTGAAGAACATTGGATGGGATCCATTGTTTGCAGCAGTACAAGGTGGTAAGGAAGTCGATATGGGGATCTCCGGAATTACTATAAATGATGATCGTAAAGAAACGTTTGATTTTTCCAATCCTTACTTCGAATCCACACACATGATCATGTTTGGTGAAGGTGTGGATATCAAGAGTGCCGATGACCTGAAAGGACTGAAGATCGGGGTCCAGAATGGAACGACCGGTCAGGCGGCAGCAGAGAAAATTGTCGGGCAAAACAGCCCTGATATTTCTAAATACGAAAACAATGTAGTAGCCATTACGGCATTAAAGCAAGGTCAAGTAGATGCTGTGGTAACCGATAATACCGTTGTAAATGAATATGTGAAAAATAATCCGGATGACAATTTCAATACAGTTGAAGATCCTGAAAACTTCGAATCTGAATTTTATGGCTTAATGTTCCCTAAAGACAGTGAGCTGAAAGCTGATTTTGATAAAGCGGTCAAAGAAGTGATTGAAAATGGTACTTATGCTGAGATTTACAAAGAATGGTTTGGTACAGAACCGAACACTGACGCTTTATTAGAGCAAGCAGAATAAGGGAACAAGGGGCGTAGTGAAAGGTATGGAAGATCTTCTTTATTGGGTGTAAAAGAAGATTGTTCCTTCTTCACCTGCCCCTTTTATTATAGTCTATTTACTACTATTGAAAAGGGAAGCGGCATAAGCCGCTACCGAGACAAAAGGAGTTATTATATGCTGGATTTCAGATGGGACATTATTGGAGAATACTTACCTTTTTTTCTAAAGGGAGCATTATTAACAATCGGTTTATCCGTGGGAGCCATCTTTTTAGGCTTAATCTTCGGACTGCTGATGGGGATATTCAGGATTTCGCCCTACCTGCTCGTTCGAACGCCCTTCATTTGGTACATAAACTTTTTTAGAGGTACGCCATTATTTGTACAGATTCTACTCATTCACTTTGGTGTAATGCCAATGATCATGACGGAAATTAATCCAGCCGTGTCTGCATTAGTGGCACTATCGTTGAACGCCACAGCATATATCGCCGAAATATTCCGCGGTGGTATCCAGTCCATTGACCGTGGACAGATGGAAGCTGCCAGGTCATTGGGGATGACCAATATCCAGGCGATGAGGCATATCATTATCCCTCAAGCATTTAAGCGGATGATTCCTCCACTTGGAAATGAATTTATCGTGTTATTGAAAGACTCTTCCCTGGCAGCGGTCATTGCTGCTCCTGAGCTCATGTACTGGGGACGTGCCATGCAGGGGCAGTATTATCGTGTATGGGAACCCTATTTAGCAGTCGCTATCATCTATTTAATCCTTACTCTATCTCTTACGTATCTACTAAACTATATTGAGCGGAGGATGGCAACCGAATGATTAAGGCAGTGAATCTTAAGAAGTCCTTTGGAGAATTAGAAGTATTGAAAGATATTAACGTTAATATCGAACCGCAAGAAGTGGTTGTAGTAATAGGGCCATCGGGTTCAGGAAAATCAACGTTTCTGCGTTGTTTGAACCTTTTAGAATCGATTACCGATGGTCATGTGTATATTAAAGACCGGGATCTAACGGCCAAACAAACAGACATCAATAAAGTACGTACGGATGTGGGAATGGTTTTTCAACAATTCAATCTTTTCCCTCATAAAACCGTGATCCAGAACATTATGCTCTCTCCGATGAAGGTAAGAAAGTGGCAAAAGGATAAGGCGGAAAAGAAAGCATTGGAGTTACTTGATAAGGTGGGACTCAGGGAAAAAGCGTATGTGTACCCGGACTCCTTATCTGGTGGGCAGAAGCAGCGGGTGGCTATTGCACGGGCTCTGGCCATGGAGCCTGAGATCATGCTGTTCGATGAGCCTACTTCAGCCCTTGATCCAGAAATGGTAGGAGAGGTGCTGGAGGTCATGAAACAGCTTGCGAAAGAGGGCATGACCATGGTCGTTGTCACCCATGAAATGGGATTTGCGAGAGAAGTAGGGGATCGTGTCATCTTTATGGACGGCGGGTATATCGTGGAAGAAAACAGACCGTCTGAACTCTTTGGGAACCCAAAACACGAAAGAACCCAGGCATTTTTAAGTAAAGTGTTGTAAGTTGGGGTACTAATCCTGAATTCCACAACAAAAGGAGCCTTCTCAACAAGGCTCCTTTTCCTATGCAGTCTTTGCATGAACAATTGAATATAGCTGCTTTCGTGCACGGTGAAATCGTGTTTTGACCGTGGAGGGAGACAGATTCAGCTTTAAGGCAATTTCCCCATCACTAAGATCCTGCGTCACTTTCAAGGACATGACCTCCTGCTGGGGCGGTGGCAGCCTCTTGATGTTTTCCTGGATGCTGTTCTTGAGGAATCGGGCTTCGATTTCCTCTTCCAAAGCGATATCATCCTGAATTGGATTGACTTCTTCATAATCTTCTATGCAGACTTCATTGCGTTTCGATTCTTTGCGGATAAAATCGATTGCCGTATATCTTGCGATAGAAGTGAGCCAGGACTTTGTTTTGGTCGTATCCAATAAAGTGTCGATTTTGATATACGCTTTAAGAAATGTTTCCTGGACGATGTCCTGTGATAAATGAACGTCCTTCGTCATGTTGTAAGCAATATGATAAATCAGCTTGTGAAATTGATCATACATCTCCTCTAAAGAGGGAGGAGATGCTGGGAACTGAAGTGTGTCCATGTGGATTCACCTCTACTTTCTATTCTAAATCGTCTAGTTTATTTTTTAGGAATGAAGGTGTATCTTTAGCTTTTAACCCTCGCACTTCGACATTTCCGTGGATTTTATACTTGATGATCACCATATATTCATTTGTCATCTGGTTGTATACGAGTTGATCCATGATGGCTTCAACGTGTTTGGAATCCTCTATTTCAATTCCTTTGTTTTCTTTCTTCAACTCCAGGGCTTCGGTATCTGGATCCATGACGTTGAACAGACGGTTACGGTAACGCTCTTGATCGATCACGTACATCCACTCAACGTCAGATGCAGTCACTCTTACATCTTCAAGGTATCCATTCTCCTGTAGCCAGGATTCGAATTTCTTATCGTTATTATGCACCCCGACATGGGTCCATTTGTTCTCTGAAAGAAGTAATTCAACGTTATAGAGGTTCACTCTATCGCGATCTTTTAACGTATCATTATAGGTTTCTTCTCTTAAAATTCCGATGGCTTCATTGATTTGTTCCGGGTCGACAATGCTTATACTCTGTCTGTTCCCCATATCAGCATAAATCGACAGCTTGTCTACACTGTTTGAATCTACGGCGAAAATCTCATTCGTTGTTTCTTTATAACTTTTCATTTTATATAAAGCAGCATATTGGGATTCAAACTCTTCTATATTCATACGGTAGTTCCTCACAAGCTTGCTTCCATCGTGCATCTTGTAATAAAAGAAGACCTGTTCACTATCCTCGTCTGGTACGGTACGATCGTGATTGTTGACGATTTCCTTATGAAGGTTAAGGACGGCTTTAATGGTTTGAGGGTCGTCTATAAAGTGATCCTTGATAAGGCTATCGGGATTGTCTCTCATGGAATAATAGCTGTTACTGACATGGACCTTTTCTATACCCTTCAAATCAGGAACCTTCTTTTCATACTGAAATAAATCAAATTGGATGAACACCCCGATAAGAGAGATGGTAATGGCAAACGCTGCATATCCTTTCCAGTGCCGGAATACTCTCCAATGTTTTTGTAACACCATCTCGGCAATATAGTAGCCAATGAAAGATCCAATAAAATATCCGAATATCGTCCAGATGGCCTCCTGATAGATCTCATGGAAGTACATCCCCCCAACCAGCATGAAACAAAAAGCGACTCCATATTTGAACAGGGGTCTCAGAACAGGAACCACGATGGCTTGAGATGCTGCTTCTACTTTTCTCGTTTTATACAATACATACGATAAAACATAGAGTAGGAGAGTGATAGCTATGAACAGCGCCACATCTAACCCGGAAAAGATTTTATTCTCAAGATATACGGCCTTGATGACAGGGGAATATTGTTCAATTTGGATATTGAAAAAATAATCTTCTGGAAATCCAAATAAAAGATTTTTCAAGCTAAAGCATATCAGCATAAACATGCCCGCCGGCAATAAGAGCAGGATGTAGGTAAGAGCACCTTGTACAGCCGTCAATCCCGTTATCATGGCCACAAAGGCAGCGGTTGTGAAGAGAAGAATATTCATCAGAATGGTAATGCCGCACCAGGTGAGAATATCCTGAACTTCAATGTATTGCTGTAAATCTGTCAATGAATAAAGGGAGATTAAAATAACTGTATTCAGTACAATCGGAATAATGAGTATTGCGAACCCAACCCCGGTAAAATGGAAAAATAATTTGCTGCGTGTAATGGGAAGACTGTGCATAAAGTCCGCAGCTTGTTTCACATGTAAATATCGAAACAGAAACAGGGATAAGATGACTGGAATAAACAGCATCAACCCCATTTGGATCGGGTATTGCATTTTAAACAGGTTCTCATAAATGGCTACCGGAAAAGGCTGGTTCTCGTTGGATAGTTTTCCGATAATGTCAATCGGTAAAGAAAAGAGAAGTCCGACAAAATAGACAATGCCTACCCATCCAACATTCCGAAGGCTTTGTAGGATGACTTCCTTATTGATCCATGATGTTTTGGATGGCATATCCGATGTCCTCCATTTCATAAACAAAAATTTCTTCAAGGGTCAACGGCAACAGATCAAAAATCACCGGATGATAAGGCTGGATCATGCTTCTCACCTGTTGTTCGTCACCTCTGACGATGCAGAGGGATATACTTCCCCGGGTCTCTTCATGTAGAATGTCAAGCTCAGTAAAGAGCTTCTGAGGAATCTCACCTCTGAATGCCAGCTGAACTTTATGAATCCCGCTCTTCAAATCATCAAGCTCTTTCTCAAGCAGAAATCTCCCTTGATGCAAAATTCCGATATGATCACAAATATCTTCCACTTCCCGTAGATTGTGAGAGGAAATCAGAATCGTCATCTCCCGGTTGGCAACTTCTGTGATTAGCACGTTTTTTACTTTCTTACGAACGACGGGGTCTAATCCGTCAAGGGGCTCATCCAGAATGAGTACATCTGGTTGCGTGGCTAATGCAAGAATAAAAGCTGCTTGACGCTGGACGCCTTTCGAAAATTTATGAAGCTTCTTATGAGGATCGATCCCGAAAAGGCTAGTGAGAGATTTATATTGATGAACATCCCACCGGCTATAAGTATGTTGATAAAATTGAGCCATTTGACTTAACGTATAGTGGGCAAAGAAAAAAGGTTGATCGGGAATGAAAAACAAGCTTTCCTTCGTCGGGATATTCTCAAATATCGGTTGCTCTCTTAAGAAAATGTCTCCTCTTTCCGGCTTAAACACTCCAGCGATGGACTTGAGTAATGTCGTCTTTCCTGCACCATTCGATCCGAGCAGTCCATAAATTGAACCTTTTTGAACTGAGAATGAAATATTATGGATGATTTCATTACCCTCAAAGGCTTTACTTACTCCTTTAATCTCTATCATCAGCACTCTTACCTCCTACCGATGCCTCGATATCAGCAATCATCTGCTTTAAATCTTCAGGCGTAATTCCTAAATAAAGAGCCTCAGACAAAAGTTTAGACAACTCTTCCTTTACTTTCATGATTTTCTCCGCGTTTTGAATGTGACTTGAAGGATTAACAAAGCTACCCCGTCCTTTCACCGAATAAATATACCCCTGGGTTTCTAATTCCCTATAAGCTTTTTGGATTGTGTTTGGATTTATGGTCAGCTGCTGAGCCAAGGTACGAACAGAAGGCAATTGTTCATCCGGCTTCAACACCTCATTAATGATTAACTCCTTTAATTTTTCGACTAATTGTTCATATATGGGCTTCCGACTTCTTAAATCAAGCTCAAACATATCCACCCTCCCAACTGTATAAAGTGTACTATGTGTCTTAATACAGTTAAAGTATATAACAAGTTCTACCAGTTTGGGAAGAGGGATGTTGAAAAAAATTTTGAGAAGCTGGTTGGAGTGATATCCACTTTGACTTTTGTGAATAAGGACTCCCTGGTTTGGGAGTAGAAACAATGATACAAACACAAACTAAAGATGAATAACATATATATAGAAAACTGATAAGGTATGGTAAATATGACATTTCCTTTGACAAAGAAAGTTTCCTTGAGGCAAAATGATGGTATTCAAAATTTTTGATCGGAGGAGAGGGTTGGTTATGTTCTTAGATTGGTTAAGTGGATTCAACCCAGCCGTCCAGGCACTTTTTGGCGGTACATTGACATGGGGATTAACCGCACTGGGGGCTGCAACGGTTTTTTTCTTTACCAAAATAGAAAAGCATACGTTGAATATGATGCTCGGGTTTGCTGCAGGTGTCATGATAGCAGCATCGTTTTGGTCACTTCTTGCTCCATCAATAGAGTTCAGTGAACAAAACGGTCAGATTCCATGGCTCGCTCCTGCAATCGGTTTTTTGCTTGGCGGCCTTTTCATAAGACTATTAGATTTTGTCGTACCTCATTTACACTTAGGGAACTCAGCGGAAAAAGCGGAGGGACCTCCGACTAAATTTAAGAAATCAACCCTTTTATTCCTGGCCATTACTCTTCATAATATTCCCGAAGGTCTAGCGATCGGTGTTGCTTTTGGGGCAGCATCCCTGGGACTTGGGGACGCAACTTTGGTAGGGGCAATCGGACTCGCGATAGGAATTGGTATTCAGAATATGCCTGAAGGGGCAGCACTTTCGATACCATTGCGTGGAGAAGGGATGTCGCGTTTGAAATCCTTCAACTATGGTCAGCTTTCAGCCATCGTTGAGCCCATTGCTGCCGTAATTGGTGCAGCTGCTGTCTTATTAGTGCAGCCACTGCTTCCTTACGCACTTGCTTTTGCTGCTGGGGCCATGATTTTCGTGGTAGTCGAAGAGCTGATCCCAGAGTCTCAATCCTCTGGAAGTACAGACCTGGCCACGCTGGGACTCATGTTGGGGTTTGTTGTAATGATGATTCTGGACGTATCGTTGGGTTAAAATAAGAAAGCATGCGGTTTAGATCGCATGCTTTTTTTATTGCCAAAAATAGTATAATGGTAGTGGAGGGGGCGAAAGTGTGAAGGTTGGTCTCGTGAGGCATTTTAAAGTAATAAGAGGATACCCTGATAGATTTGTGACATCCGAAGAACTGATGAAGTGGGTAGAAGAGTACGATGAGTCAGATGTAGAAGAGAATGAGGTTGATCTTCATGATATTGAATGGAAGAAGTGCTATGCAAGTGACTTAGCCAGGGCAGAAGCAACGGCTCGAAAAGTTTATGCCGGGGATATCGTATCATTGAAGGAGCTACGTGAAATCAGACTATCTCCCATATTCAGTTCGAAGAGAAAGCTTCCACTGTTTTTACATTTGTTTATGATCCGGGTAGCCTGGTGGTTTAATCATCGTTCTCAGCCTGAGAGTAAGAATGAAATCCTTAAAAGAATCAATAGGATTGTCGATGCGATCATACAAGAGGGGGAGGACGTTCTCATTGTAGGCCATGGCGGGATTATGATGTTTATGAGGAAAGAGCTGATAAAACGAGGATTTAGAGGTCCTAAGTTTAGAAGACCATTAAATGGGGAGCTCTATGTTTTTCAAGACAAAAAAGGATGATTCCGGGGAATCATCCTAAGCCATTTCTCTATAAGGTCAGTTTTTAACAATCAATAATATCTTTCCTTCGTCGAGCTTTTCTTCGTACTGATCCGCTTCTTCGTGGGAAAATCCAACTTCCATCAGTTTATTTCGGAGTTCGTCGCCTTTTTTCAGAATCATGTTCCCTACTGCAGTCCCTATGCCTGTCTCCTTGACACCAATCTCATTGGCGTCAGCGCGATCCGCGACTCTGTCCGTCCGGTCATCATCATGTGATAATACATAAAGATTATGTTTGTCCACGCCTCGAGAAGATAGCTTTTCAACTTCTGTAATTAATTCCTTATCGTCATAAAATTCCTTAACAGTCGGTTTCAATTCAGGTCTCCTCCATCCTTTATAATGTATTGTCGTTTATCTTTTCCCGTGGGTTCAGGGTGGTAAACCTATGGAGATGTGGGTATACCTATTAGTAATGTGTTATCAAAGAAAGGAGATCTCAAGATATGGAAGAAGTTCATTCTTTAGAATCCATAAATGCTACACTTGCTGCAGAAAAGCTGAGTTTACTATACATTTCAAGACCCAATTGCTCTGTTTGTCACGCACTTTTGCCACAAGTGAAAGAAGTATTGGAAGAGTTTCAAGATGTGAGGTCCATTCATGCCGATGCAGAGGAAATACCGGAAATAGCCGGTGGGTTCTCTATTTTTACTGTGCCGGTCATCATCGTATTTGTAGATGGAAAAGAAATGTTCAGGAAGGCCCGATTCGTTCCAATGGATGAGTTGCATACCCAAATGGCCCGTCTCGTGAAGATGTTAGACCACTAAACAAACGTTTGATTAAGAGAGAAAGTTGTTGGTCTGACAAGGTGGAAAGGGTTAAACGGTTGTTTAATACTTTAGAAACTTAATCTTGGGAGCCGTTTAATAGCAATAAAAAAAGAGCTGCTAAAAAAAGTAGCTCTTTTGTCATGGTTCGGTGAATAGGTATATAATAGAGAGTATACGAGTATAGTAGTCATGAAGAAATAAAAGGGGGCTTGATGAATGATCAGATTGTCCAGGACAAAGAAAGTCATTTTACTTGGTTTAGCAATCATCCTCATAATAGTAGCCAACCGGATTTCCAGTGTACAACAGCTGACAGCAAGAATTGCCACTAACCTGTATATCAGCATGAAGTATCAAGATCTGGATCTCGAATACCAGAACGTCGAATTCTCACCCCAGTTTGGAGATTATTCTGTAGCGTACAAGGACAAGGATGGAAAAGTCTATGGATTCATGGTTACCCCTAAGTCAATGCCCGTCATCATACTTCACGATCCTCTTAATGAGTCACCTTAAATAATAGCGAAATTAAAGAGTGAACCTATCTACCTTTCATCATTTCATTCTTCGTGTATAATAAAATATAACAACTTTATAAACGTTACCACAAGGGGAGCGAAAGCTGAGAGTGAACAATCTGTTCTGACCCTCTGAACCTGTTAGTTAGTACTAGCGTAGGGATGTGGATAATAAGCAGCATTGCTTATTTTGCTTTTACATTAAGCCCCCTTATGGTTTCGTTTCATCTAACAAGGGGGATTTTTTTATGAAAAACATACGTCTTGTGGTTTTACTCGAAGCCTCATTGATGGCGGCATTCGCCGTTATCCTTGATATGCTTCCGTCTATTAAGCTATCACCGAGTATCTCCATTTCGATAGCAATGGTTCCTATTTTTCTATTGTCATATCGAAGAGGATGGAAGGCGGGCATATTGGCTGGATTTGTATGGGGCCTATTGCAAATTGCCTTGGGAGATGCTTGGATTGCGACTCCAGTGCAGATGGTAATTGAATATTTCATCGCCTTTGCCTCTATCGGTCTTGCCGGATTCATTTCTGGTAAGATCCAATCCTCATTAAGAAATAACTGCCGAACGGAAGCGGTCATGTGGATAGTGGCTGCTACGTTTTTAGGTAGCCTGGCTCGATATGTTTGGCACTTCATCGCAGGATTTGTCTTCTTTGCAGAATATGCACCGAAAGGTATGTCGCCGCTACTTTTTTCATTAGCAGCAAACGGAATCACCATGCTGGGATCAGCACTCCTATGTTCAATCGCTCTGCTGATCGTACTCAACACAGCGCCAAGATTGATCAAAGTAAGGGTATCTCCTCAAGAAAGCAGAAGAAAGGCATCATAAAATTGTCTGGACCGGTCCCTATAAAGAGGCTGGTCTTTTTTTATGTAAAAATACACCCCAGGTCTTAGGAGCAATTACTTCTACGGCTACTGTTTGCATGTTGTCGATTTTTTTATACTTAAGATATTCGTACGTATAGGAGTGACCTGGATGGAAGAAATCATGGCAAATTATTCGGCTGAGTGGGGGATATGGGGTGTATTGCTTTCTCTATTTATTGAAGGAAGTGCTTTCCCTTTTGTGGGCACTTTTTTTATCGTAACAATGGGATTTATTTTAGAATTAACGTGGATGGAGATAGGAATCACTTCTTTAATAGGAAGTTTTCTTTATACAGTGGGGAGCTATATTCCTTATTTTATCAGTTTGAAACTAGGTGCGAAGCTGGAGGCAAGGCTCAAGCCTGAAAAACGGAAGAAGCTTAAAGAAGCCCAGGAAAGGTTCAACCGCTACGGAATCTGGAGCGTAGCGATCGCAAGCCCCCTTCACTTAGGAAATATCATTCCCTTCATGGCAGGCATGGCAAAAATGAATCTGAAAGTGTATTCCCTCCTAACTATGCTCGGGATTGCTCCGTCTACCTTTTTTTTCTTAGGTATAGGCAAGTTCTATGATGGGGATAAAGAAATGATCCTGGGAGTTGTAGAAGAATATCAAATGTTGGTTGTGGCAGGGTTTGTTCTGGTCACTGTTTTGTACACTCTTTTAAAAAGGAAGAGAGAAAAGGGAATAGGAGGATGAGTAGTGAAGATCCGGAGACTGGAGATTTTTTAACAAGTTGCTCAACATTGGCCCCTAAAACCCTCTACACATATTAAATCTACTAAAATCATCCCATTCCTCATTGCTTACACCCCTTCTTTCCTATAAACTAGACCTATTCAAAAAATAGCACGTGTGGAGAGATTGATATTGGAAGCAAAAATGATAAGAAGATATGACATTATGGAGGTAAGTCTGCTGGCGGGTAAGATCATGCTGCAAAGTGGTGCAGAAACGTATCGGGTAGAGGATACGATGATGAGGATCGCCGCTTCATATGGCATTTCAGAATCTCACAGCTATGTTACCCCGACAGGGATCATCTTCTCAATTGAAACGTCTGAACCAACTAAAACGAAGCTGATCCGAATAAACGAGAGGTCAACTGATCTTGAAAAAGTAACCCTCGTGAATAGTATTTCAAGGCAAATCAGTAAAGGGCATCTCACTCTTGAAGAAGCATACAATGCTTTGGAAAAGCTGGATCAATCTGATCTTTCCTATTCCTTTGTTATTCAAGTATTGGCCGCTTCGATTGCAAGCGGATGTTTTCTCATCATGTTCCAGGGAATGTGGAATGACTTCATTCCGGCGCTTTTCGCTGGTGGAGTCGGGTTTACGAGCTTGATTTATTTCCATCGACTCGTACCTATTAAATTCTTCGCCGAGTTTCTTGCTTCCTTTATTATCGGAATGCTTTCCTATGGGTTCGTCCAGCTGGGAGTCGGACAGGAGTTGGATAAGATTATTATCGGATCAGTGATGCCCCTGGTACCTGGGCTTCTTATAACCAATGCCGTCAGGGACTTAATGGCAGGGCATTTGGTGTCGGGTTTATCGAAGGGAGCAGAAGCTTTTTTAACGGCGTTTGCCATCGGGACGGGTATTGCCGTAGTTTTCACTCTGACATAGGGTGCATTTGATAAGTATAGAGAATAAAAGTTGAGGTGAAAAGGGAATGCTCATCATCGAACAATTAGTGACAAGCTTCATATCCGCAGCTGCATTCGGGATTATCTTCAACGCTCCAAAGCAGTCCCTTTTCAAATGCGGAATTGTTGGAATGTTAGGCTGGATCATCTACATAGGAATGAGTTTAAATGACGCGGATGCGGTGCTTGCGACGTTACTTGCATCCTTTGTCGTTGCCGTGATTAGTCAGGTATTCGCGAAAATGTATAGAACCCCGGTCATCATCTTTTCTGTAGCCGGAATTATCCCTCTTGTACCTGGAGGACTTGCGTACGATGCCATGAGGAATTTCGTTCAAAACGATTACAATGCCGCCATCAACCTGGCAGCAAAAGCCTTCATGATCTCAGGCTCCATCGCCATCGGACTCATCTTCTCGGAAGTCATCAACCAAGTCATCCGAAACGCACGGCTGAATGTAAGTGCAAGACGAATGAGATAGGGACGGACCTTACTTTTGTGGGGTCTTTTTTTATTGCTTCAGCAGAGCATAGAAACGAAACAAAGTTGGACGAAATGATCAAACTGCAGACTCCGTGCACATGTAACATTTTCTCCCTCCCAACGTCTAATCAACAAATAGAACATAGAGGAGGGTCATAGTATGAGTAAGAAATCTTATCTGCTCATCATTGCTGGAATTGTGTTGCTGGTGGCACTTGGAACGTTTGTGTATAGTCAAAGACCTGTTGTGAAGGCCGAGGGGAAGATGGAGGGCGACCTTCTCGTGATGGAGAATAACTCATGGAATCTGCAATTTTCAACAGCCCTGAATAAGGAAACGGTGACGCCCCGGAACATTTATGTAGAAAACTCCACTGGAGAGAGGATCAATGTCTCCATGAAGTTGGATGAAAATCGAAAGACCCTGCAGATTCAAGCACCGCCAGAAGGATATCCTTCTGATCCACACAAGTATACACTTCATATTTCTCCTAAAGTGAAAACCAAATGGGGTTTTTCTTATGATGGAGATACAGAAATACCCTTTTCTGTCACCTCTAAACTACCCAGTATTCAATCCAAGGAAGAACTAACGAACTATTTTAAACAAATTTTAAAGAAAAATAAGGAAGATACGGAGTTTTCTCTGTTCGGTAGAGAAGGGAATATGGAATCCAAATCATCAGAAGATAGTGCAGCTGGAGAATCGCCTCAATCGGAATCCCTTTTTTCTGAAACGAATAATCAGGTTCAAGGAGTTGATGAAGGGGATATAGTGAAGACTGATGGAAGCTATATATACCAATTAACAGACCGTAAGCTGCTGATTACAAAGGCAAATCCTGTGAAAGAAATGAAAGTGGTATCCTCTACAAGCTATAAAGAAAATATGCAGCCCCATCATCTATTTTTACAGAATGATAAGCTGCTCGTCATCGGGAATAGCTGGTCGCCTGCACATCTTCAAGAGAATAAACAAGAATCAATTGCTTCCACTATGCCTGTAGAAGGGACGACCGTTGCGATTTTGTATGATATCTCAGATAGAGCAAAACCATCTCTTCTCAGGTATGTTGAGCTAGAAGGTCAATATGTAACGTCCAGGAAGATTGCTTCCACGGTATATTTGATTTCGAATTTGTATCCAAACTACTGGATGCTTGAACAGGGGGGGAATCCTGATCTGAGACCCCGGGTGAAAGATAGTTTAACAGGTGATGAAGCGACACCAATTCCAATAGAAGATATTAAGTATTTTCCACAGTCCCATTCCCCAAACTATACCTTATTGACGGGAATGAATATGGAAGATCCCAAGGCTTCTCTAATCGTTCAATCCTATCTTGGAAGCGGCGATAAAGTGTATATGTCTAAAAACAACCTTTATGTGGCTGTAGAAAAATACAATGAAGATGCTATGAAAAGTTGGATCTCTTCAAACACTGAAATTTATAAATTTTCCGTAAGTGATGGAAAGATTGAATATGCTTCATCAGGTCAGGTAGAAGGAAGAGCTTTAAATCAATTTTCCATGGATGAACATAAAGGTAACTTTCGGATCGCAACGACGAAAGGGGAGGTGTGGAACAGTGATTCTCCTTCAACCAATGCTCTCTATATTCTGGATGAGAACATGAAGAATGTTGGGGAAGTAACGGATTTAGCCAGGGGAGAACAAATCTATTCTGTCAGGTTTATGGGAGATAAGGCATATATGGTGACCTTTAAACAAGTCGATCCCCTTTTTGTCATCGATACGGCAGATCCGGAAGCTCCAAAGGTTTTGGGGGAGCTGAAAATTCCAGGTTTCAGCACCTATCTTCACCCTTTAGACGAACATCACCTCATAGGGTTTGGTTTTGATACGAAAGTGGTGGGTGATGACAAAGCAACTAATGAGGAACCCAGAGTCGTTCGACAGGGGATGAAGATTTCATTATTCGATATTACAGACTTTCAGCATCCAAAGGAAACGGACACTGAAATAATAGGCGGGCAGGGTACACACTCTTTTTTGTTAGACGATCACAAAGCACTGCTCCATGAGCCTTCAAGAAATCTATATGGCTTTCCCATTTCTGTTTATCATGAAAAAGAGGGAAGCCGGCATGAACTGGATTTTGACTATCAAGGTGCCCTCCTGTATGAAATCACACCTGAAAAAGGAATCGTTTTAAAGTCTCAGCTCACAGAAGAAGAAAACAGCAACAAAGAATATTACGAACAGTGGGAAGACCAGATTCAAAGACTCCTATATATTGATGATCAGCTTTATACATTATCACATAATAGAGTGACTGCTTACTCATTAGATGATTTTAAAAAAGAAAACGCAATTGATCTCCCATGATGAAAACCCTTAAGGTGCTTCGCCTTAAGGGTTTTCTATTACTTAAGACTCCCTGATGAATCAATTAGACTATCTTTTTTTGTCAGGTTTTGAAAAAAAATCTTTGGGTAGATAACTATTAGCTTTATACAATTTCCATAATTGAAGGGAGAACATCGAATGAACAATGATATAACGCAAGAATGGTACGGGTACTTAGGGAAGCTTCCTGATCTGTTATTAGCTTTATTAGTGTTATTGATCGGGTGGATCATAGCAAAGGCTGTTGAAAAAGCCGTTTACGGAATTTTAAAACGGGTGAAGATCGATGATAACCTTTATTTTGGCAGCAGGAATGGAGAAAGGAAATGGACATCGGAGAAAGTCATTAGTAAAATTGTGTACTTTATCCTTCTTGTGTTCGTGTTTATTGCCTTCTTCAATATGCTTGACTTGAACTTTATTGCTTCACCTTTGGTCGGTATGTTGAGCACGATGGCAGCAGCGATTCCAAATGTATTAAAGGCAGCACTTATTCTATTATTTGCATGGATAGTTGCTTCTGTACTGAAGGTATTGATAGAGAAACTGGGTACGCGACCTGCGGTTAAAAGCACGCTGGTAAGATCTAAATTAGCGAAAGATGAGAACGATGTACATCGTTATGTCTATACGGCTGCTAGAATTGTATTCTATCTCGTGCTTCTCATATTCTTGCCGGGAGTGTTAGCGGCTCTTAATATCACAGGGGTTTCAGGGCCTTTCACGGAAATGCTCCAAAACTTCCTAGGGTTTATTCCTAAATTGTTTGCTGCAGCTATCATTTTCCTTGTCGGCTGGTTTGTAGCCAAAGTCGTCCGCGATATCGTCACGAACTTTTTACAGGCGATCGGAACAGAGAGAGTAGCTGAACGATTCGGCATTGGCAAGCTCTTTCAAGGAACAACGGTTTCATCGGTCATTGGTACGATTGTATTCGTACTCATCATGATACCGGTTACCATTTCTGCATTGGATCAGCTGGACATTCGCGGGATTTCAGAACCGGCGATAAACATGCTGAATCAGGTCCTGGTGATGCTTCCGAATATTGCGATTGCGATCCTGCTCATTCTTGCAGGAATCTGGGTTGGTAAATGGGTTGGAGCCATGGTGGCACGTTTATTGAACCGGGTAGGATTCAATTCTCTATTACGTAATATGGGTATAGGACGTATGAACGTCAATAGGAATCCCTATGAACCAACGGGCTCATCCTATATGAATCTATCAGGACTTGTAGGTAGAGTCGTTCAGATTATCATTGTTTTCCTCTTTGTTGTAGAAGCCCTGGAAATTGTGCGATTGGAATTCCTGGTCGCCCTGGCAACGGGTGTCCTTGCTTACTTACCGCATGTATTGGCAGCCATCGTCATTCTTGGGGCAGGCTTATACTTAGGTAACTTGGTCAAGAGCATCATATCCAATGTATTGAGTGATAACTTCCAAGTGCTTTCGACCATCACGAAATATGCAATCATTGCCTTAAGCTTCTTTATGGCCTTGGATCAATTAAAAGTGGCTGATTCCATCGTCAATATTGCATTCATGCTGATTCTGGGTGGACTGGCACTAGCCTTCGGTTTGGCATTTGGTCTGGGTGGAAAGGACTTTGCGCAAAAATATCTTTCTAAACTGGATCGAAAAATTGAAGAAGAAAAGAACAGACCTGATAATGGCGGAACTGATACTCCACCTTTTAATCAATAAAAGTAAAACACCGCATGGTCCTTATGGGACCATGTGGTGTTTTTTATATTCTTGTTGAGGAGGAGAAATCAGCTTTATAAGTTCCTCAACAATCTCTTCGCAATGAGTTCATAATCATCCTTCGAGATACCAGGTGCAAATTCTTCCGGCAGGTCATCCAGGTTAGGGATCGGGGCTCCTTCAGGTGTGCCTTCGATAACCCTTAGTGGCTGCCCGTTCTCAGGATTTGTTCCCTTCCATATTTGTGCGATATCCTTGTAGTCGTTGTCACTCCAAGTATAAAGTACATTATTAATCCCTTTCTCTTCGAATTTTACAGCTGTATCGAATTTGGAATTATCAAGGTCAGGGATCGGAAGCATCTTGGTAAGGTCCACACCCGTCGCGATTTCCAATGCCTTTGCATAGGCCAATACATGGGTGCCGCCCCGAACTAGTAAGTACCCGATCATTTCTCTGGCGGTAGGATGGTCGGTCATCTCGTATACCCGCATTTTATGGGTTCTGGCTCCCACTTCCAAGAAGAAATTATGAAGCAGATCCAACACTAAATTTCCAGAGCTGAACACATTATCTCCCGTCCATGCCCTTCCCATGGAATCACCGGCTAAAGCCGTTTGGGCAGTGGCAATGTATTGATACGTGTTTCTGGCATCCAATCCATTTTGGAGAGGGGCGATATTAGGGTCACCGGGGAAGGTATTCCCGACAGACAACAGGTTGATCGTATTGGTTACAAGCTCCACGTGACCGAATTCTTCCGCGGTAATACTGGCTACAATATCATAAAAGGGTTTAAGCTTCTTTTTCTGGCGGAAATTAAAGGACTGGAACATATAATTATTTAAAGTGGACATTTCTCCAAACTTACCACCGAGTAATTCCTGAACGGCAGCCGCGGCATTTTTGTCACCGTGTTCAGGGATGGGGAGTTCAATGAGCAGCTTATTCATTCGTTTAAACATGTCTTACCCTCCTTTTTGAATTCTATCGGTCAGCATCTTCAGAACTGGGGAAGAACCATACAATTTGTTGAGATCGAACATAGAATGGCGTTCCACTCACTTCCATGACAATGTGGTCAGGTAAAACACTTGAAAGCTTACCCCGTACAGAGCCTTCACTCGTCTGTATCACCAGAAATTCATCCATCATGCTCATCAATGCTTGATACAAATATGGATCGGTAAAAGTAGACATTTGAATATCCATCACGTCAACTCCTTATCTTTCGATTAATCGTCCCCGTCAGTATATGAAAGGGGCTTGGGCATGGTTAATCGTCCAATTGGCAGAGTGTCGAATATAATGCTTCCAACTACCACCCGGCATAAAAAAACGATATGATGATACATATATACATAATGGAAGCTTTTTGTCAGAGGGGTGTTCATTTGAAGGTCATACATTTTTTAAAGCCTTACCGTGTTGCCATGGCGGTTGCCTGGAGTTTAATGCTGGTAGAGCTTGCTGTAGAACTATTGAATCCGCTGTTTATGGCGCGGATCATCGATGAAGGTATTATGAATGGAGACTTGGACGTAGTGATGAAATGGGGCTTCATCATGGTTGGGATGTCGCTCCTTGCGTTTATTTCCGGCTTGACGAATTCATTTTTTGCCGCCCATACGAGTCAGGGATTTGGTTATGATGTGCGGGAAAGCTTATATAAAAAGGTTCAGTCGTTTTCCTTTGCAAGCTTTCATAAGCTCCCGACATCATCCCTCATCACCAGGATGACCAATGACGTGAGGCAGCTGCAGAATACGATCTTCATGAGTTTGCGCATTATGCTGAGAGCGCCGCTGCTAGTTGTGGGATCAACAATCATGGCACTCATCGTGAATGTTCGTCTTGCCCTTATTTTATTAATCGTGATTCCGGTATTATGGGTGTTCCTGTTATGGGTTTTGAAACGTGGATGGAGCCTTTTTGAAAGAGTTCAATCCCGACTCGACAAAGTAAACGAGGTCATGAAGGAAAACCTCTCAGGGATGAGGTTAATTAAAGCTTATACTCGAAGCAAGTATGAAGAAGGCCGATTTCATGGAGCAAATGAAGATTTGAAGGACCGGACTGTCCGGGCTCTTCGTTTTATGGAAATCATCATGCCCCTTCTTATGCTCGTGATGAATCTGGCCCTCCTATCCGTTTTGTGGTTCGGGAGTATAGATGTTGCCTCAGGTGGGGCGAGTGTTGGGGAAGTCGTAGCGATCGTGACATATGTTACGAGAATCTCCTCCGTTTTTTCAATTTTCTCATTTATCATTACGAGTTTTTCTAGAGCAAGGGCCTCCGCCGGAAGGGTAGAAGAGGTTCTGCAAACCGAGATTGATTTGAAAGACGGAGAGGAAGTACGACAGGAAAACACAGTGATGAACGGAGAGATTACATTCAAAGATGTGTCGTTTCAATACCCTTCAACCCGTGGGAAGGTGCTTGAAGGTGTATCGTTTAAAGTGGAGGCTGGCGAAACGGTTTCGATCCTGGGGGCAACGGGATCTGGGAAAACATCCCTCTTCCAGCTCATTCCCCGCCTATACGATGCGACGGAAGGGTCTGTTGAACTGGATGGTCAATGCATACGGTCCATCCCTTTGACTCATGTAAGGAAAAATATTGGGTACGTGCCCCAGGAAGCGGTATTGTTTTCTGGATCCGTATCCGAAAACCTCCTATGGGGAAAAGAAGATGCCACCAGGGAAGAAATGATCCAGGCAGCAAAGAATGCCCAGATCCATGAGACCATCCTGAATCTTCCCCATGGATATGACACAGTTCTCGGTCAAAAAGGGGTCAATCTTTCAGGAGGACAAAAACAGCGTCTATCGATTGCGAGAGCACTCATTCGAAAACCAAAGATTTTATTACTGGACGATAGCACGAGTGCTTTGGACTTAAAAACAGAATCGAAATTGCTCCAAGCTCTGAAGCAATACGAATGTACGACGATGATCATTACACAAAAAATAAGTACCGCGATGGAATCTGATACGATTCTGCTCCTTGAAGATGGAGTGTTAATCGGAGAAGGGACACATACATCCCTATTAGAAGATTCCTCCCTCTATCAGGCGATTTTCCAATCTCAATTCGGAGAGGAGGAAATACATCATGTCTAGGCATGTGCGAAAGAAACTGGGGAAAAACGATAAAGCGAAAGATGCAAGAGGGACGCTGCGTCGTCTTTGGAACTATCTTTCGGAAATGAAAGTGATCCTGTATCTCGTCATTCTAATGGTGTTCATCAGTTCGGCAGCTTCTTTACTGGGACCTTTCCTAGTGGGAAAAGCGATTGATGAATACATTGTAACGAAAGAGACTTCCGGATTGATTGGGCTTGTATTAGGTTTAATAGCCGTGTACATCTTTCATTCCCTGTCCGTATGGTTCCAAAATTATTGGATGATCGGTGTGGCTCAGGATACGGTCTATCGCTTGCGGAAGGACCTTTTTCATCAATTGCATCAGCTATCGATCCCCTTCTTTGATAAACGAAAGCATGGGGAGTTAATGAGCAGGGTGACAAATGATATCGATAATGTAAGTGCCACGTTGAATAGCTCGTTCATTCAAATCATATCCAGTGTCCTGACGTTAGTAGGGACCGTCACGATCATGCTCTGGCTAAGTCCGTTGCTTACCTTGATCACATTGACCATCGTACCTCTCATGGCTCTCGGTATGAAGTGGATAACGAATCGGACAGGACGTTTGTTTAAACAATATCAACAAAATATCGGAGAGCTGAACGGCTATATCGAAGAGACGATTTCGGGGCATAGCATCATCAAAACCTTTTCCCGTGAGGATACTGCCATAAAGGATTTTGGAGAAAAAAATCAACGATTACGAACGGCAGCTTATTGGGCGGATACCTATTCCGGGTTTATCCCGAAACTTATGAATGTGCTGAACAATTTGAGTTTTGCCGTCATTGCCGGAGTCGGAGGGATCTTTGCCTTAAATGGTATGATAACCATTGGAGTCATTGTGATATTTGCTGAGTATGCCCGTCAGTTCACCCGTCCGTTGAATGAGCTCGCGAACCAATATAACACGTTATTATCTGCCATTGCCGGTGCAGAGAGAGTATTTCAAATTTTAGACGAAGAGGAAGAAGCCAAGGATGAAGGTGATGCCGTGGAGATCGATTCCGTTGAAGGGAAAGTGGAGTTTCGGCATGTATCCTTCTCGTATGAAAAAGGGGATCAAACGCTTCAGGATGTATCCTTCACCATTAGACCGGGTGAGACCGTTGCTTTGGTCGGACCGACAGGAGCAGGTAAAACGACGATTACCAATTTGCTGTCTCGTTTTTATGAACTGAATGAAGGCAGCATCGAGATTGACGATCAGAACATCCAAAGCATTAAACGAAAGAGTCTTCGTCAGCAGATGGGATTTGTCCTGCAGGATAGCTTCCTGTTTCAAGGAACGATTGCAGACAATATCCGTTACGGCAGACTCGATGCGGACGATGAAGAAGTAAGGGAAGCGGCGAAATTGGCCAATGCACATTCCTTCATCGAGAAAATGCCTGAGGGCTACGATACTTTATTAAGACATGATGGCAGTGGGATCAGCCAGGGACAGAAACAATTATTATCCATAGCACGAGCAATCCTTTCAAATCCGTCCATCCTTATTCTTGATGAAGCTACGAGCAGCATCGATACGATTACAGAGCTGAAGATTCAGGAAGCACTCAAACGATTGATGAAGGGGAGGACAAGTGTAGTGGTGGCCCACCGTCTTAACACCATCCGCCAGGCCGATCAAATACTGGTCCTTGATCAAGGAAAGATCATTGAACGGGGATCTCATGATGAGCTTTTGAAGCAGAAAGGGTTTTATCATGGGCTGTATCATAGTCAGTTGAAGGAGAGCGGCTGATGGGTTGTGTGAATCTTCGCGGGAATTCCGGTTTTGAAAATAAATCCTGAGATTTGAAAATAAAATCGTGGAATTGAAAATAAAATGCGAGATTTGAAAATAAAAGTAGAGATATTGAAAATAAAATGAAATTCGACTGGGGAACAGAGGGGAATACGAACGTCATTCATACAGAACATAAAAAAACACCTCAAAAGTCAGCACTTTTGAGGTGTTTTTAGCTTGTAGAGGGGCTAAATCATCCCGTTAGCGATCCCTCTGGTATTGCCTTAATCGGATAAAGGCAACTCTGTAACTTGCAACATCACAAGTAATATATTTATATCTTGAACGTTGTTTGCAGATAATAAACAGCCGCGGGCAATTCCTTGAGTCGTTTGATATACCTAAACGACGTAAGCCCTACCTCTCTTACATCCTAACGGCTCCGAAGCCGATCCAGTGTGAATAAGTTGTTAAATCAAAACAGAATAGAATTACGAATTATCTTCTCTATCGTTTCAATGTATGTTACAAGATTACAATAATTAAATATAACATCCATACTAAAACGTGTCAAGGGAATCTTGATTATAATTCAAGTGACTGCGGCGAATCCTCATCATCGTTCATTAAGCGGATGGCGGTGGGCTGAATTTTTAAGACGATGTAATTCGGATCGTCCGGCCCTTCAAACCATCTCTTCATATGGTCATTCCATACTTTTTCCTTGTAATGGGCAGAATCCTCTATTGAAGCGCGCCCCTCAACTTCGACAAAGGTATCCCCGTAGCCTTCTCCTTCGTAACCAAGAAGGATATGAACGTTGGGGTTGTCCTCGATTTCATCTGTCTTATGCGTTTCCTTGCTTGTTGGCGTATACAGGGTCAGATCTTCATGTAAAAAGGTCATATAACGGGAATGAGGCTTATTATTTTTAACCGTTGCCAGCGTCCCGACTTTACTATCATCAAGGACCTTTAAGATTTGCTGTTTCAGTTCAGCTTGTGACACACAATCCATCTCCTTTAAATGTTCATTTATATATATCCATACTATTCCTTTTCTATAGATGAAATAAACATGGGAATGTGTACTTCTGGTGCTATCCGGGAATAACGGAAATAACAAGGAAACAAAGGATGATGAGCGTGATACCGGAAGAATTAGTCGATATCTGCAAGAAAAGGATGGAACCATATGCCTGTGAAGGATTTGTCTACGGTCGTGGTCCCGGGCACCCGACGATTATGATTGTGGGAGAAGCTCCCGGAGAAACCGAGATTCACAATGGAATTCCATTTAGCGGGAGGGCCGGAAAAGTCCTGGATGAGTTCTTTCGTTATTTAGAGGTTCCACGGGAAGACATTTATTTTACCTCGACGGTCAGAAGCAGACCTTACAAGGTTATCCCTAAGAAAGTAGGGGAGAACGAGGTCATAGAGAAGAAGTACAATAGGGCCCCGAATATGAAGGAACAGTTGGCTCATGCACCCATTCTGGATTATGAACTGCAGCATATTAAGCCGAAACAGCTTGTGACATTGGGGAACATCGGGTTACAGAGGCTGCTGGGGAAACAATATACCATTTCTCAAGTACACGGCCAATTCATTCAATCGAAAGTCAGACGCTTGAAAAATCTCCAGTCCAATGAATGGATCATGAGTGATGAAAGCTATTCCATATTTCCAACCTTCCATCCCGCCTCGATATTCTACAATCGCTCTTTAGAAAAAGAAATATACAAAGACCTGGATAAATTGAAAGAAGCTCTGTGGGGGAATCATTCAAAAGGAGGCTGACATTTCGGGAGTGTCAGCCTCCTTTACGCTACTTCTTGTTTAAATTCTCCTGAGCCATTCTCACAAGCTCCTTCACCATATTACCGCCGATCCTTCCGCCCACTTTTCCTGCTTGCTCCGATGTTAACTTTCCGTTATATCCTCTTTGAAGAGGAATGCCTTGCTCTCTCGCCATTTCATATTTCGCTTCTTTGGGATCTTGCGTACCAGAAACTTTGGCTTTTAATTGATCCATTGCAGCTCTGGATTCAGGTACAAGAAGTTTTCGTTTCGACATATTTTCACCCCTTTTTTAGATTGCCCAAATATTTTTTTATAAGTATAGAGTCTTGGCATATAAGGGTTTTTCCACGTTTAAGAAATTTTCGTCACAAAAAAAGATTGTCTAATTTGTGTCAAATAAAATATAATTCTTAATAGTTAGTTTATTTTTACAAAGAAAAGGGGGAAATGCCATGGAAGAATTAGTTGGCAAGTTGGTAGGAATACTTTGGTCTCCGGTCATGATTTACTTTTGTTTGGGTGTAGGCTTATTATTTTCTATTTTAACGAAGTTTTTACAAGTCAGGCTCTTTAAAGATATGGTTGTTCAAATGTTTAAGGGTGGAAGCTCCAGTGCAGGGGTATCCTCATTCCAGGCCTTGGCGCTTTCGTTATCTGGACGTGTCGGGACAGGTAACATCGCCGGGACAGCAACAGCAATTGCTTTCGGTGGTCCAGGAGCGGTTTTCTGGATGTGGACGATTGCGTTTATAGGTGCAAGCAGTGCCTTCATCGAATCCACTCTGGCTCAAATTTACAAAGTGAAGCAGGACGGGGAATACCGTGGAGGACCAGCCTACTATATTGAAAAAGGGATCGGTTGGAAATGGTATGCCGTACTATTCTCACTTGCTACATTGCTCGCAATGAGTATTTTAATGCCTGGGATTCAATCGAACTCCATCGCATTAGGACTTGAAAATGCATTTGGTCTCAGCACAACAGTAACAGGCATCGGTCTTGTGGTGTTAATCGGGGTCATCATTTTCGGCGGGGTCAAACGTATCGCTGGGGTAGCTTCTTACGTAGTACCATTTATGGCCATTGCATATATTCTTCTATCTCTTATCATTGTAGGAATGAACATTACTGAAATCCCTGCAGTTTTTGCTCTTATTTTCAAGAGTGCCTTCGGTTTTGATTCAGCATTCGGAGGAATCATCGGGATGGCCGTATCTTGGGGAGTAAAACGTGGAATTTATTCCAACGAAGCAGGTCAGGGTACAGGACCACATGCCGCAGCGGCAGCTGAAGTGTCCCACCCTGCCAAACAAGGGCTGGTTCAAGCCTTTTCCGTTTATATCGATACCCTTCTTGTTTGTTCGGCAACAGCGTTCATGATTTTGTTTACGGGCTCATTCAATACAGAAGCTCCTGATGGAACGATGCTTGCAAACAACTTGGAAGGAATTGAAGCCGGTCCTGGTTATACACAGGCAGCCATAGAATCAGTCATTCCTGGATTCGGAGCATCATTCGTCGCGATTGCATTATTTTTCTTTGCTTTTACCACAATCATGGCTTACTATTACATGGCTGAAACGAATGTCGCTTACTTAATGAGAGGGAAGAATTCAAAAGTGGCGATGGCCATCTTAAAGGTTGTCCTGCTTGCGGCCACATTCTATGGAGCAGTAAGAGAAGCCGCTTTAGCATGGGCACTTGGTGATATCGGTCTTGGAATCATGGTCTGGTTGAACTTAATCGCCATCCTTATCCTGGCCAAACCTGCCTTGAAGGCCCTCAAGGATTATGAGGAACAGAAGAAACAAGGTCTTGACCCAGTCTTTAACTCTACAAAGCTTGGTATCAAAAATGCAGAGTTCTGGGAGCAAGAGTACAAAGTAGAAGATAAAGAAAATGCATCTTAATCTAAAAAAGAAACCTGTTGCCTATACGGCAGCAGGTTTTTTTATCGTTTTTTTTGTAGGGGATTATTGTTATAAAAACAAGGTCTGCCAAAGCTTTGTCATCCAAAATGTGCTTAAATGATGAGGGAACCTGCTCTGCTTGCAACTAGCGTTCTACAGGAGATAATTGTAAGAACAAAATCCCTACTATAGAAGTCAATATCGACCAATGAACACACAAAAACTGCTGACTATTAGGATGTTAGGTATTTAAACTTGTCTTCCTTAAGAAGCTCAACCATAGAGTTGATTGTAGCGGAAGGTGCTCGACTCCTGCGGGAATAGCGGGAAAGTTGAGACCCCACAGGGCAAAGCCCGAGGAGGCTCAACTCACGCCCCGCGGAAAGCGAGCACCTGTAGCGGAAATCAACCAGCACTTTCCTTTTACAGCAACAAAGTTTACCAAAACAGCCTTTTCCACAACAGTCATATTATTTAGAAACAGGACTCTCAATCCTGGAATAAAGCCGGTCACCGACGTATTTCTGAAATGCATACATAAGCAATGATTTTATGAAAAACAGGACAGTTAACTGGTATTGCTTTAAACGGATCAGATTCCACACACCAAGTTTTTTGAATAAGGAGTAAAATGGGTATGTAAAGAACGTATCGACCAGAAAATTGACTAGCACATAAAGATAAAAATTTTTATAGGTGAATTTGAGGATCCAAACAGAACCACTCAAAAAAACCCCAATCACAAAAGGCATGATACCATTCACTTTGGGGAAAAGCCTGGTGGTTATGGTCCACCATTTCATCCTTTCTGCAAAAACATTTTCTGAATAAACGAGTAATGACATAAACATAGAGGCAGGTAAATATTTTTTTAAGCTCTCTTTTCCTGATAATAAGAGGAATACCCAAGAAACGAGCATCAGAATAATTATATAAAGCTTATTTCTTTTTTTAACCACAGTGATTCCCTCCTAAAAAGGATGACGAGATATCTTACGATTAGATTGGTTTAATAAAAATAGATTTATACAGAAAAAAGTAAAAATGTATTCCCATCTGATTAGTAGACAATATCTTTGAGTTAGACTTCTAAATTGATTATGATAATTAAAAGAAGTAAAAAAAGTGATTTTTATCAGGAGGTGCTATTTCAATGGATTTATATGAACCGTATATACAAAGTGATCGTCAAAGAAAGCTGGTAGATTTAGCTGGTGAGCTGGCTGATGCGTTTGATGAACGGGGTGAAGCGTATGACCGTGAAGATGCCTTTCCTTATGAAAATTTCAACGACCTGAAGAAAAAGGGATTTGGAACATTATCTCTTCCTAAAGAGTACGGAGGGGAAGAAATCAGCTTATATGAGCTGGTGATGATTCAAGAAAGGCTTGCTACAGGGGACGCAGCAACGGCTTTGTCCATTGGCTGGCATCTCGGGGGATTGATGGAACTGACGGAAACCCGGACGTGGAATGAAGAGGTGTTTAAGGAACTTTGTGAGGAGATTGTAGTAAACAATGCTCTTATTAACCGGGCAGCATCTGAACCGGCAACGGGTAGCCCCACTCGTGGAGGACTTCCCGAAACTAAAGCCGTGAAAACGGAAGAGGGATGGAAAATAAGCGGAAGGAAATCCTTTACTTCTATGGCAAGGGTCCTGGATTATTCTTTAGTATCAGCAACAATCGATGATACAGAAGAGAAAGGATTCTTCCTGGTGCAACATGACCTGGAAGGAGTAAGCGTTGAGGAAACATGGGATACGATTTCAATGAAGGGAACGGGCAGTGATGATCTCGTTCTGACAGATGTCCAACTCCCATCTTCTGCCCTTGTAGAGCGTGATAGTGAAAATCAAAGAGGGGAGAATGATCTTCCTAAAGCATGGCTCCTGCACATTCCAGCATGCTATATAGGAGTTGCGATTGCAGCACGCAACCATGCCATCCAATTTGCAAAGGACTACTCACCAAACAGTTTACCGGGGCCTATCAAGGATGTACCTGAAGTTCAACGGAAAATCGGTGAAATCGAATTAGAACTATTTAAGGCAAGGCAGATTCTTTATTCAGTAGCTGATAAGTGGGTAAGGGAGCCTGAAAAACGGGTAAATATGGGACCAGAGCTTGCTTCTGTAAAACATGTTGTGACGAACAGCGCATTCCGAATTGTCGACATCGCCATGAGAATCGTTGGAGCAAAAAGCCTTTTCCGTTCCAATCCAATGCAGCGTTATTATCGTGATGTCAGGGCCGGTCTTCACAATCCACCAATGGATGATATGGTGATTGGAATGTTAGCGAATAACGCATTAAAATAAGTTTTCAATAGAAAAGGTATAGACAGTATTCTGTCTATACCTTTATTAGTATCTATGAGTGTAACGTTTTCTCCAAGACGGTTTGATGCTGAGCTTCTAACACATGTATTTCACTCAGCTCCTCTATCAGGTCATGAATGGATAGTAGTTCGTATAGCATGACTGTTTCACAGGAAAAATGGTGCTTCATGGATTGAAAAGGTTTCGTATGAAGCTCCTCTTGATCTTCCCAGAATTCCTCCAGGAGATCTTTCATGAGGGTGAAATGCTGTTCAGGTATGTGAAACGATGGATGATGCATGATTCCTTTCAACGATTGAGTCGCATGCAGGATCCGATCTTTTTCCTCTTCACTGAATGTGTACTGAACAGGTAGATAAATCAAGTTTCCGATATGGAAAAGGATTTGTCTCAACAGGTTAAGCTTTTTGTACTCATAATGGAAATACCTCAACTCCTGACGACTGGAGCGGTGAAGCTTCCATTCTTCCTTTTGATATTCGCAAAGAGTTTCCGTCGATTCAATCTCTCTTAAAATGTCATTGAAGATTAATTTTGTATCCCGGTGAAGAGAGTGGTTTTGAAGAACTTCAGATCCTCTTTTTTCTAATAAATTGCCCGTTTTGAAATAGAGATTATGAATCTTGTTTGTAATGGTGTTCGAGTATTTTGGTGGAAGGATCCACAAGTTCACTAGTGTAGACACAATCAGCCCGATGGTAGTCGTGCCCAGACGAATGAAAAAGGTAGCTACATAGTGATCATGTATGGTGGGAATCATGGCAATCCCTGTTAATGTGGCGACCAGGATGCCTGCCCCTAAATGAAGTTTGTGGCAGGTGATGATTGTGAGCAGTGCGACCAGTGCATATGTAATGGGGTGATCCCCGAACGTGGAAGCAATGATTACTGCAAATAGTGCTCCTATCGCCGAAGCGGGAAAACGAATGAATGCTTTTTTGATTGAATTGGCTGCTGTTGGCTCGATGGTGACTATGGCTGTAATGACGGCAAAGGTCGCTGGCCAATTTAAAAGTTCGCAAACAATAGCCGTTAAAAAAACGGCGATACCGGTTTTGGCTATTCTTCCTCCGACAAATTGAAATTTTTTCAGAAACTCCATCATTTAACCCTCTTTTTATAATGCTCTTTTCGCAAAGATTGTTGCTTTTTAACATAAGCACTGTTAAGGCTCTGTCAATTAGTGAGTGCCGGATGGTGAGGGGAACTGCTTCGCTTGCAGCTAGCGTTCGGCCGAGCCTCCTCAGCTTAGCCGAACGGGGTCTCGGCACGCCAAAAATCCGCCGGAGTCTCCGCAGTTCCCCCTCACCATCTTTTACAGGTTTTTTGTGACAGATCTTTAACGTGTCCTAGAAAACAAAATTACTTGAAAGATACTCCCTTAGGACAAACAATATCTCTTTAACTTAATTGAGATTGTTTGCTAGAAAGCTTCTCTTAATTGTTTTCAATTAAGGATTCATGCTCAGAAAGTTGATTGAAGCGGAAGGATGATCGACTCCTGCGGGAATAGCTGGACAGGTGAGACCCCGGAGGCGCAGCCGAGGAGGCTCACCGCCAGCCCCGCGGAAAGCGAGCATCCTGGAGCGGAAATCAACTAATACTTTCTCTTCTACAATAACAACAAACTTTACGAAAAGAGCCTTTTATAAATCGCTGTCCCCTTTATTATAAAGTAAGAAAAAACCAATTGAAATGAATGAACAAAAAAAGAACCGTTCTGGGAACAGTTCTTTTTTATATGATAACTCATCTGAGAGGTAAAGGACGTAATAAAATCTTAATTGACTTAGGCATCTTGTGTTCACTCTGAGCCTCTTTTAAATACCTGAACATTGCTTTGCCTGCAACAGAGTTAGCGGAATGAATCGTGATCCGTTCTGCGAACAGCTGTTTTTCCACCATGTAGTGAACGAGCATTAATCCATTACGGGTCTTACTTTCTAAGTCATGATCTAATGAAAGATGAGCGATAGAAAAATTCAGAAGCAGGTCAATACATTCATCGATGTCTTTCGCGAGAATGTACCCTTGTGGACAGTGGCGATAATCGTCTAAAAATACATTTACTGTCATATTAATTCTTCTTTCGTCATTTGACTTAATTTAAGCCTAACAGAGATTGACTTTTTTCTATATAGGTAAATAGTATGATTAATACAAATATATTTGTAATTTTTTTGTTGGTTTATGGGGGTTAATCTTTATGCGTTTTATGAATGATAGAGGGAAATGACTATTTTCCGTTAATGGAATATTCACCTTTTATCTAGTACTTCCATCAAAAGATCCGGGCGATCTGTGATTATACCGTCTGCTCCCCTTGTTACGAGCATTTTCATAGTGTCTTTGTCATTAATCGTCCAATAATGAATGTGAATGCCTTTACGGTGGGCTCCTTGGATCAGTGTTGACCGGGTTAAGTCAATATTCCGTTCTTGAAGAGGAAGCTGGAAGGCATCGACAGTGGGCTTGTAAAGATTCCTAAGAAAAAAAGTATGGAGGAGGACGAATTTTTTCGCTTCTTGTTTTCCTCCTTCAGTGGCCACTCTTCCTTTTGAATATGTTTCAAATAGATTAATAATGTTCTGATCGAAAGAAGCGATAAGCACTTTTTCTTCCATATCATATTCTTCGATGAGCCCCATTAACTTTTGTACGATTTCCTCCATCCTTGTATCAGGATTGTCGTCTTTAATTTCAATGTTCATTCTCATGTTGGGGAATCTTTGAAACACTTCTTCAAGAGTAGGAACGTATACATTCTTTCCGCGGAATGAGTATCCACCATTTAAGTCTTGAAAGGTGTAAGCAGCATCAAGTCTCTGAAGCTCTTTCAGCGTATAATCTTTAACAAATCCACGGCCGTCCGTTGTGGCATCAACGGTCGGATCATGAATCGTCACCAAATGACCGTCTTTCGTAATATGTATATCGGTTTCGATTACGTCCACTCCCAAATTTACGGCAGTCTGAAATGCCTCGATTGTGTTTCCGGGAGCTAGATGTTTTCCTCCCTGGTGAGCAATTACAAGGGGCACGCCATTTTCTTTTTGCAGGAATGGGGGTGGATTCACTTTTTTGACTGGGAGCCAGTACACAAAAGTAGAAAACATCATAAGGAAAGCAATGACCATCGCGATCATCATCAGCCGTTGTTTTCTGGGAGGTTTCGATACTTCGAGATTTGAATTTTTCATGGACTGTCATCCTTTTATAGGGAAGATTCTTATCTTCTATTATAATTATGACTTTGTTTATTTAGGACAATAAATTACGGTATTTTTGTTCGAGTTTCCTGGAGCGTGAATCAACCACTGCTTTTTTCCTTAAGGTAGCCAAAAACTTTGAAAGAGTGCCGTACGAAAAGAGGAATCTTTAGAAGGGAAGGATCGAGATTGTGAGTTTTTTACCTTTTGAAGTAAAAAAATTACGTTTTAATGTTAAAACATATTGTTTTTTGAAGTAAAATAGATTACTCTATAAAGTAAGGAGGGGATATTTACCATGGAAAATAATATAAGGTTGAATGTATCTTTGCTGCGCCGCCGTGTACCCAATCTAACGTCAGCTGCCAAAACGGTGGGGCTAAGGCCTGCGACGGTATCAAACTTGTGTACCGGAAAAATTTCTGTAGGTCGCGCCGAAGTGAAAACGATGGTAACGTTAGCGAATTTGGCCAACTGTACGCTGGATGAATTAATTATTCAAGGAGGGAAATTAAGTATGATTGAAACGGGGATTAAACCGCTTGATTTGTTTGCTCCAATTGTTCAAGGTGGTACGAATGGATTCGTGGCCAGATCACAAGTTGGTCAATTTGTTGTACTGGCAGAATTGACGAAAGTACTAAAAGACAAAGGCTACCAATCGATTTTATTGACCTCAAATAAGACGTTCCCTGGGGTGAGTGATCTTGAGGTTTTTGTCGATTCGAAATGCCATACGATAGAAGATGCATTTGCAGAAGTTGCCCTTGTTGAGAACAAAGAGAGTATTCTTCTATATGTTGATCGTTCCTTTATCTTGTCAGGTGACCTGTATGAATTAAGAGAACGATTCGAAGCAGAGAGTTACCCTGAAATCACCACCATTTTGTTTGACCCAAGTGGAGAAGCGGTTGATGAAGATGACCCGTTCGGTCCACTCGATACCTTATGCTACTTCGACATTGATCTGGCTACCCGGGGCATTTACCCAGCTATACATCCCGTACAATCTACATCGATTTTAATTGAAGACGATACTCTGGATGCAACCCACACGACTATTCACAAGAAAGCAAAGAAGCTACTAAGGCGTTACAAAGAAATACGCGTACTGATGAACACGATTGGTAAAGACAAAATACCTGAAGCAGATCTCGAACTATTTCATATCGGAGAACGATTGGAAGCCTACTTGAGTCAGCCATTCTACGTAGCAGAAGAATTCACCAAAACCAAAGGCCAAACAGTCCATATCCAACACACCATCCAAGACATCCAAAAGATACTCCAAGGCAACTACAACCACATCAAACCAACAGATATGACCTACAAAGGGAAACTGAACTGAGGGACGGACCTTCAAATCACATTAGTGTAAATACAAATCGGATAGGGGCGGACCACGACAGAAAGTCGAGGTCCGTCCCTTGACCGTTACTTTTTTCTTAATTTTGTGTAAGGTGAAAGAGGATTTCCGAGGAATTTGTCGTATGTGTAAAGTAATGACTTTATTTAGTAGGAGACAATTCGATGATTATCGAGAAATTATTATTACATGTGTTGATTATATTGGCTCCTGTTCTTATTCAAACCTCACTTCTTGAAAACCATAGGTTAGGTAAATCTCCTGTTTTTATCGGTGTATTACACGGGGTCGCCGCGTTTATGTGCTTGATTTTTGCTTATGAAAGCTTCGGATTGTACTGGGATTTCCGTTACATTCCATTGGTTCTTTCGATGTTATATGGAGGGCGAAAAGCCGGGGTCATTGTTCTCTTCTTTATTTTAACCGCACGGGTGATTAACGGCGGAGATGCCATCGTTTTCGGTTTTGTCAGTGCATTTTTAGCAGGAACCCTGCCTTTTCTTATTTCAAACCGCTTCTGGACGTTTCCTCCAAAGAAACGGGTGACTTTTGCCGTGTTACTTGGATTCTGGCCTGCCCTGGTGATGTTAGGGATTCTTCTTTCCTTCGCTTTCATCTCTGGTGTTCCTGTTTCGGGTAATAAAGAAATGGGCATCTATGTTCTTATATTCGGTGGGATTCAGGTGTTAGGGGTAGGAGTTGCAGCGCAGCTCAATGAGTGGATGATCGAGAAAAGATTGCTGCGAGAAGAAATTTTGAAATCTGAAAAGCTCAATACATTGGGAGAGCTCGCTGCTTCGATTGCTCATGAAGTCAGGAACCCTCTAACCGTCGTCAAGGGGTTTCTACAATTAATGAAGAAACAGGTGACAGGGGATCATGATGAATATTTGAAGATTGTATTAAGTGAGTTAGGCAGGGCAGAAGAGATCATTAATGATTACTTGAATTTTGCAAAGCCTGAGTTCGAAAAGTTAGAGAAAGTAAATGTGAAAGACGTTCTCTCAGATGTCACAGTTCTCCTGAATGCCTATGCCCTGAAGGATGGTGTATTCCTTGAGGCTTGCCTGAAAGAGGATGGTTTTCTATTAACGGATCGGAATAAATTAAAGCAGGCATTCGTCAACATCATAAAGAATGCCATTGAGGCCACTCCACCTCAAGGAAAAGTAACCGTAAATTTGGAAGTCACCCATACCCAAGCGGTCATTACGGTAGAAGACACAGGAAAAGGGATGACAAAAGAACAAATCGCCAGACTTGGAACGCTATTCTTTACAACAAAAGACCATGGTACCGGTTTAGGAACCTCAGTGTCCCTGAGGATAATTGAAGCCATGGGTGGTCATATTCATTATTCAAGCATTGTGAATAAGGGAACAGTCGTCACAATCAATCTTCCTTTGAACAAAGACAAGGTTGCAAAATTCGATTCGAATCTTGCAAACACGCATATGAATAATCAAAACGCTTAGGTGATTGTCTAAGTGTTTTTTATTTTATCTAGAAAGTGGAGAAAATAAAATCACTCAACTCCATTTCCCGTACATACGTTCCATGATAGGATAGAAGATATGAATGATAAAACCTAACGTACAGGCGACAATCACCGTTCCAATGCCAACAGCCCCATGAAACACCATGGCGAGAGTGATGGCGATCGCTTCGTTTAATAAACGTGAATTGCGCAAATTCAAACCGAATCTGCGGTGAATCGCCACCATGAAGGTATCCATCGGACTTGAAGGAAGCTTGGCTTGAAGGTAAATGGATATTCCGATACCCAATAGTAAAATGCCAGTCAGAACGAGAGACAACTGTTGAGTAAACCCTACCGGTTCAAGTGTTTTAAGACCAACCGAAATCCAATAATCAACCATCATTCCAATCACAAAGATCGAGAGGGCAGCTAACCATTGAATGGGTTCTTTTAATAACAATGCGTTTATACAAATGAGAATACATCCATTGATGAATATGCATGTCCCGATCGAGAGGTGGAACAAGGCAGACTCCCCTACGGCAAGTGCATCCCACGGAGCCGCTCCCATATCTCCTTTAATAATCAGGGAAACACCTAATGATAGCGATAGTAATCCTATACAGTAAAAGATGAATCTTGCCTTCATTCCCGAATCCTCCGTTCAAAAAAGCTTGTCTAATATATATGTTCACTGAAAAAAAGTTAGAATGATAATTTATGCGGGAAAGCCCGAGGTGAAACGTTACATGATGAAAATCGTCAAGATCTCAATCAGGGAATTAGTTGAGTTTGTGTATAAAGAAGGGAGCATAGATGCCAGGTTTCAAGCCCGCTCCTCCATGACCATCGGAACGAAGCTTCATCAAAAACTGCAGAAAGAATACAAAGAAGGTGATGAGAAAGAAGTCTTTCTGAAGGGAGAAAGAGAGGTTGAAGATATTCTCTATCAACTGGAGGGCCGGTGTGATGGAATCCATTATGAAAATGAAGAAGTCATTGTCGAAGAAATAAAGTCAACAGCAAGAAGACTGTCCCAGATGGAGGAAGGATCCCGTGTCCACTGGGCACAGGGGGAATGCTACGCATACTTATTGGCTAAAGAAAAGCAACTCACCCATATTAGCGTTCAGCTCACGTACATAGAGGTTGAATCGGAAGAAACGAAGTCATTCATCCGCACTTACACCCTTGAAGAGCTGGAACATATGGTTGACGAGACCCTGGCTGCCTATAGTCCATTCGCCTACGTGATACTGGCAAACCAGGATAGTCGACTAAAGAGCATTCCAGACCTAGGTTTTCCGTATCCTGTGTATCGAAAAGGCCAGAAAAAGCTTGCTGGTGCTGTTTATAAAACGGTCGCTGAATCCAAATCCCTGTATGCGAATGCACCGACGGGAACAGGGAAAACCATTTCAACCTTATTCCCGACCATTAAAGCAATGAGCGGCAAATGGTTTTATGTCACAGCAAAAACGATTACCCGTACGGTGGCAGAAGAAGCGCTACTCCTATTAGAAAGGAAAGGTTTGTCGCAGCGTACCATTACGATTACGGCAAAAGACAAAATCTGCTTTAAAGAAGAAACGATTTGTCAGAAAGAGTACTGTGAATTTGCCAATGGCTATTATGATCGAATTAATGGGGCGCTCCTTGATATATTGACC
The DNA here is from genome assembly GCF_041889765.1 of Rossellomorea sp. FM04394. NCBI lineage: Bacteria > Bacillati > Bacillota > Bacilli > Caryophanales > Bacillaceae > Rossellomorea > Rossellomorea sp. FM04394. Next base: position 397,523 of record NZ_CP168654.1, read on the forward strand.
CATGAGACCACCATCACACGTCCAATCGTTGAATCCTATGCCAGGAAGCACAAGGTGTGCCCATTCGAATATTCTATCGATCTCTCCTATTTGGTAGACGGTGTCATATGTGATTATAACTACATCTTCGACCCTAAGGTTTCGTTAAAAAGAATGAGCGGGGAAAGTAAGAAAAAGACGACTCTTCTTATTGATGAAGCACATAATCTTGTTGGGCGGGGACGGGAAATGTATTCAGCCATCCTGAAAAAATCCGCTTTTTTAGAAATAAAAAGAATGTATCCTGAGCAATCTGCATTAAAGCAAAGCTTGACAACGGTTAACAAACAATTTCTCCGCCTGAAAAAAGAACAAGAAGGAGACATGCGGATTGAACTGGATGCACAATTAGTTGATGCGGTGGAAGGTTTTGTTAAGGCAGCCGAAAAATGCTTGGGAGAAGCAGATGGAGATTGGTCTGAAGGCTTTCTTCAGTTATACTTCGATGCGTTAAGCTTTATGAGAATCGCCAACATCTATTCTGACGAGCACCGCTTTGTAATTACTCAAAGCTCTAATGAACTAGAAGTGAAACTCTTTTGCATCGATCCTTCAAAGCTTATTAAACATATAACCAAATCTTTTCAATCATCGGTATTTTTCTCAGCTACCCTTCATCCCTTTTCATATTATTTTCAGCAATTAGGTGGAAGTGAAGGCGATTATCGATTTCTCATTCCTTCCCCATTTGAAAGAGAACAATGGCAGGTGGGGATCCATCCGATTTCAACTCGATTTAAGGACAGAAATCGGACCCTTTCCTCGATTACACGTTCCATTACAGAAGCGTTCAATGAATATAGAGGTAATTACCTGGTCTTCTTTTCATCTTACATCTATATGCAGGAAGCATTTGAGGAGATGGAGCAGGAATCAATGAACGCAGATTTCATCATCCAGGAACCCAATATGAAAGAAGCAGCCAGAGAGGAGTTTCTTAACCACTATCAAGGTGATAGAGAGCGTCCGGTCATTGGATTTGCCGTGTTGGGAGGGATTTTCTCAGAGGGGATCGATCTTAAAGGTGATCGACTAAAGGGTGTGATCGTTGTAGGAGTGGGGTTGCCTCAACCGAATAGGCAACAGGAAATCATAAAGGACTATTTTAATGAACGGGGGTTGAATGGATTTGACTATGCCTATGTATACCCGGGTTTAAATAAAGTATTTCAATCCGGAGGGAGGCTCATCCGTTCAGAGGAGGATACGGGGGTCATCAGATTGATTGATGACCGTTATCTATCACCAAAATATCAGTCACTACTGCTTGAAGAATGGATGGATTATCAAATCATCACATGAAAAAAGACCGCTCATACAGCGGCCTTTTTCGTATATTAGTTAAAGGAAGGATCTTTGAGTAAGCGATCGAATTCTTCAAGATGATGGGTTTCATCTGCAATCATATCGTCAAGCTTGATGCTAAGTTCGACGAGACCCAACTCTTCTGCTTGTTCTTTACGCTTCTTATAACGCTCGATTGTATCAGCTTCAGCTTTACGGCCTTCCTCTAACATTTCCTTCACATTATCTGTTTGCTTAACAGAAGCCGGAGTTGTTGTAGGCTCTCCGCCTAATGTTTTAATTTTTTCAGCTAAGTATAAAGCATGTCCCTGCTCATCAGGGATTTCCTCTTCGAAGAACGGTTTTAGTATCTGACGATATAAACCGCTCACAACAGCAGCGTAGTTTGTATATAGAATAACTGCAGCATACTCATTAGCTAAATCTTCATTTAATCCATCGATTAACTCTTTTAATTTTGCTTCATCCATTAAAATACCACCCTTTTGTTTGTTGTTATATAGACTATTTACCCAGGCAGGAGTAAAAATAAACATTCATAAAGGAATCGAATGCTCTTCAAATATTTTGCCTGAAAATGGGGATTCTAATTCTATAAAAGTCAGAGGAGGGATGAGAATGTCTAAACAAGGAAAGAAGAGCATGGACCAAACATCTGAACAGTTGGCTAAGCAAAAGGCTAAGAATGACGTGGAGTTCGGATCCGATATCCAGGTAGGGAATTCAAAAAGTCAAAGTCAGAAAAAAAGTGGCAAACAAGTAAATAAAAAATAAATGACGAATATCTTTTTCCCTGAAAGAAAAACCTATATGTAGAACCAGGAGGTGTAAAGGCATGACAAGAAGAATCGGTGTTGAACAATCCCTTCAGAACGTTGTACAAGCCTTACGTGAAAAGGGGCATGACGTTGTAGAACTTAAGCAGGAATCAGATGCAAATGGCTGTGACTGCTGCGTAGTGACAGGAATGGATTCCAATGTAATGGGTATTCAAAACGTGGCTACCCAAGGATCTGTTATTGAAGCTAGCGGATTAAGTGCTGATGAAGTGTGTCAGCAAGTTGAAAGCAGACTACAATAGTAGAAAAGCTGTGTATCAGAAAAAGAACAGTCATTGATGACTGTTCTTTTTCTGTAGAATAATAATAAGAAAAGTGAGTGCACGATTTTTGGCTCATTCGATTGAAATAACGTTTCGATTGCTTTCAGCAAAGCAGAAAGGTCCCATGATTGGAAAGAACCCCCTGCACAAATGCATTTTGAGCAGGGGGTTCTTCCAATCATGCAGAAATGAACCGAAAATCAACTAGTCTAAAATCCATCACCCAATCTGAGCAAGCGGCTGATTTCTTAAATGTTCCCTCAGGAGGTCGGGTGCCGTTAAAAACAACAATCCATTTCCTTCTAGTGTTTTCGGGAATCCAAGTGGAACGGTACGCTTAATAAGTTGTGCATACACTTCAGCTTCCGATAGTTTACGGTCAAAGGCTGCCTGTTCGAATTCTTTAATGAGGGCCAGTGCTCCGGACACATGTGGCGCAGACATGGAGGTACCGCTGAGCTTAGCGTATTTTTCACCAGGGATGGTCGACAAGATTTGTTCGCCTGGTGCGACTAAGTCAACTTCATTATTGGAGTTAGTAAAGTAAGAAGACTTCCTCTGAAGGTCGATGGCTCCAACAGAAATCACTTCATTATAGCAAGCTGGAAAAGAGAACTCATCGGTGCTGCTGTTTGAGTCACCTTCATTTCCTGCAGCGCAAACCACTAATATATTTGCATCTACCGCTTTCTGAATCGCTTCGTGTAGGGGTTTGTAGTCTGTGGGGCCTCCCAATGACATGGAGATGATGTCCGCCTTTTGTTCAATCGCATACAAGATGCCGTTCACAATCCAATCGTACTTTCCACTTCCACGGCTTCCTGCCAGCACTTTAATAACCAATAAATCAGCCAGGGGAGCAACCCCGATAACCCCATCACCATTTTCACTTGCAGCAATCGTCCCTGCAACATGGGTACCGTGCCCGCTGTAATCAGTAACGTTATCTTCAGCACCGTTGTCATCATCCGTGAAATTGCGGAACCCCTTCACTTTCCCTGTAAGATCCGGATGGTTCATATCGCAGCCTGTATCCAGGACGGCAATCGTCGTACCTTTTCCTTTGTACCCATTCTTCCACATACTAGGAGCTTGGATTAAATCAACGCCTTTAGGAATTTCATTCGCATCAACAACCATTTCGTCCATGAAATATGGAATTAACCTAATTTCACCTTGCATATCAATCCCTCCTAAAATGGTACTGCATATTAGAAATCTGAAGTTTCTGAAAATATAACATTTTTTGGACAAAATGAAAAGTGATAATAGTAATAGGAAAATAAAACCAATCATATTTCCGCTTTCTTCAGCATAGGTGAGGAGTTTTTTTGATCTTCAAAGGTGGTTTCCAATGGAAGAATGGGGGAAACCCGCGTAAAAGCGGTAAATGTATCAATCTCATTGGCAGAAATTTAAACAAACGTTTGACTGACAGGATGAACCATTGAATAGACAAGGTTTTCAAAGGTTAAACAAACGTTTGGTTAAAAAGTGAAGTTCTTTTTTTCATCATGTCAACCAGACTATCAACATAAAATGTCTTGAAGGAAGGGGGGACTGCTGATGAATTATTATCAATATGGCTATCCTGCTTATTCATATTATCGTAATGCTCCTGCCATGGCATACGCTCATATACAAGGAGGTCCATTAGCACAAGGATTGCAGGGATATGTTTTTTTTCGTGAAGTGCAAAATGGGGTGGAAGTTTATGCAGAGATAACAGGTTTACCGGCATATAAGGAAGGCAAAGGAGATCAAAATCCGATCGGTCCACATGGGTTTCACTTACACGAAAAGGGAGTCTGTGAAATTGGCGATCCAAAGGAACCCTTCTCTACTGCGGGAGGTCATTGGAATCCGACGAATCAGCCTCATGGAAATCATGCGGGGGACTTTCCTGTACTATTTTCCAATGATGGATATGCTAAAATGTCTTTTTTTACAAATAAATTTAAAGTGAAAGATGTGATCGGCAAAGGGGTCATCATCCATCAAAGCCCGGATGACTACAGGTCACAGCCCTCAGGAGATGCAGGGAAACGGCTGGCATGCGGAGTGGTCATGGGGTACGGGATGTCATGATCCCAAATGAAAAGGTTGACCTAGTGGATAAGGTCAACCTTTTTATCGTTTATAAGACTCCTAAGACATCCAGCATAACCGCAAGTATTAGCAATGGTGCCACAAATCGAATTAAAAAGAACCACGTTTCAAACAATCCACGCTTCAATCCGCTTCCTTGCTTCAGCTCTTCATAAAGGGCTGTTTTCTTCATTTTCATAGGTACGAATAGTGAAATCAGTAATGACCCAATCGGAAGTAACACATTGCTGACAGCAAAATCAGCCAAGTCAAAAATGGTCTTATCGAATAGCGTGATATCCCCTAGTATTCCAAATGATAATGCCGATGGAATACCGAAAATAAAGATGGCAAGTCCGATGATCCAGGACCATTTTCTGCGCTTTTCAGGTTCTCCTTTAGAAATGACCGAAACAATGATTTCGAGCATGGAGAACGCGGATGTTAATGCTGCGAACAAGAACAGAATAAGGAACGCAATAAAGAAGAACATCCCAAAAGGAAGCTGGCTGAAAACGGTTGGTAAAACATTAAACAGTAGTACAGGGCCTGCCCCAGGCTCTAAATCAAAGGCAAAGACTGCCGGAAAAATGGCCAAGCCCGCTAACAGTACAATGAAAATATTCATAGCCACAATCGAAATGGCCGATCTTGGAAGACTTTGTGTTTTCGGCAGGTAGGAACTATATGTCACCATCACCGATACACCTACACTTAGCGTGAAGAACGATTGTCCCATCGCTTCCAAAATCGTTTGTGATGTCACCTTTGAAAAATCAGGTTGCAGCAGGAATGTGATTCCATCCATGGCATTATCAAGGGTTACAGCACGTACGACCAAGAGAATAAATAAAATAAATAAAGCCGGCATCATAATTTTACTGGCCAGTTCAATACCCTTTTGAACCCCTTTAGCAACCACGATGATGGTCATCAAGATGAAAAGGAATTGAACAAATACACTTGTAACAGGATTAGAGATCGTTGCACCAAATACTTCTGCATACTGGTCAGAGGAAAGATTGTTCAATTGACCCGTAACGGCTTTGAATAGATAAACAACTATCCACCCGCCAATCACGCTGTAGAAGGAAAGTAAGATAAAGGATGTGACCATCCCAAGAATTCCGACCCAGTGCCAGCGTGTACCTGGAGCGATTTTCCGATACGAATCAACGGCGTTACTTTGTGCCGTTCGTCCGATGGAGAATTCTGCTAATAATAATGGAAGTCCGAGTAATAAAGTAAATAGAATGAAGATCAGGAAGAATGCTCCGCCTCCATTTTGCCCAGCGATATAAGGGAATTTCCAAATTGCCCCCAATCCAATCGCAGACCCTGCTGCCGCTAAAATAAAGCCAATCTTTGATGACCATTGTTCGCGTTGACTCATACTCATTCTCCTTTCTGTTTATTATTGACGTGTGGAGGGCCGCTTTTTTAAAAAAATAAAAAAATCGCCCCTACATATCGTAGGGACGATTTGGATATCGCGGTACCACCCTAGTTATGAGAAAACGATTCTCATCACTCTTCACACATAACGGCCTTAACCGTCTTTTGATCTCGTCAAAAGAAGCTCCGGAATCGAAATTCGCTTAACCTTTGTACCGGTTCACACCAACCACCGGCTCTCTTTAACAGGGAAATGTCCGCTACTTGTTTCCATCAAAGCTTATTCAATATTAGGTTATACAATTTTTATCATGAAACAAAACAACTTGTCAATCTATTTTGAAAAATGTAGTGAGAATTGTCTGGAATTGTTGGTGGTTTTTGGTGTTGTACCAGGTACAAACAAGATCACCTTCCTTGAAAACCGCACCTCCATTGAGTTCCATTTACTTCTCAAGTAAAATAAAGAAAAAATGAAATGAAAAGGTGTTTTAAATGAAATCATATATTGTTGTCGGAGCTGGGATTCTTGGTGCTTCTACGGCGTATCATCTTGCTAAGGCCGGGGCAGAGGTCACAGTAATAGACCGTCAGGATCCTGGACAAGCAACGGATGCAGCGGCGGGGATTGTTTGTCCATGGCTGTCGCAGCGTCGGAATAAAGTGTGGTATCGACTGGCGAGAGGTGGGGCGAAGTATTATCCGAGTATCATTCAGCAGCTGGAAGCAGACGGAGAATCAGAAACAGGGTATAAGCGTGTAGGAGCGATCAGTCTGCATACAGATGAAAATAAGCTTCGGAAAATGGTGGAGAGAGCGGAAAAACGCAGGGAGGATGCACCTGAAATCGGTGAACTCACCATTCTTACTGCTGAGGAAACACGTCAACGTTTCCCGCTTTTATCTGAAGAGTATCAAGCTGTTCATGTAAGTGGGGCTGCACGAGTTGATGGAAGAGCGATGCGCCAGGCGCTTATTAATGGAGCCAAAAAGAACGGGGCAATATTCCGACAAGGGGATGCCAAGCTTCTGAAAGAACATAACAGGATCACAGGCGTCACAATAGATGAAGAAAAGCTTGGAGCAGATGAAGTGATTGTCACAGCAGGTGTCTGGGCGAAGGCGCTTTTTGAACCCCTGGGAATAGACTTCTTAGTATCTTCGCAAAAAGCGCAAATTCTTCATTTAGAAGTAAGGGGGGAAGGAACGAGTGAATGGCCTGTCGTCATGCCTCCGAACGACCAATACCTTCTCGCGTTTCCCCAGGGAAGAGTTGTCGCAGGTGCGACCCATGAAAATGCAGTCGGCTTCGACCGCCGGGTGACGGCAGGTGGTTTACATGAAGTCCTTCACAAGGCGATGGAAGTAGCACCGGGCATTCATGATGGTACGGTGATCGAAACGAGAGTGGGGTTTCGTCCCTTCACCCCTGGATTCCTCCCTGTTTTCGGTGCTATGCCAGGAGTAGATGGGGTGCTGGTGGCGAATGGACTTGGGGCATCGGGCCTGACGGTCGGTCCATATCTTGGATCTGAGCTTGCGAAGCTCGCCCTTGGGGAACCTACTGAACTGGATCCTGCCGACTACGATGTAGCGGGTGCCACCCGAGTAAAGGAAGAAAAAAACACCAGCTCATTTCCCTCTATCTTCTAAGCAAAATGACCCTTATAATAGAGAGAGCGAATTTTAGTATATAAAGAAAAGGTGTTTACTATATGAGTTTATTAACAGTCAAAAATTTAACTCACGGGTTCGGTGACCGTGCGATTTTTAATGACGTTTCTTTCCGCTTGTTAAAGGGTGAGCATATCGGCTTGATCGGTGCCAATGGAGAAGGAAAGTCTACATTTATGAATATTATTACAGGTAAGCTTGAGCCCGATGAAGGAAAAGTGGAGTGGGCGAAGCGGATCCGTATCGGTTATCTGGATCAACATGCACAGTTAAAGCAGGGCATGACGATCCGGGATGTGTTGAAGACAGCCTTTCAATACCTTTTTGATATGGAAACAGAAATGAATGAACTGTTTGCCAAGATGGGGGAGGCATCTCCTGAAGAACTGGAAGAACTGCTTGAGGAAACAGGGACACTCCAGGATGCCCTGACAAATAATGATTTTTATATCATTGACGCAAAAGTAGAAGAAATCGGCCGCGGCCTTGGATTAGATGATATAGGGCTGGATAAGGATGTACACGATTTAAGTGGAGGACAACGGACGAAAGTCTTACTGGCCAAGCTATTACTTGAAAAGCCGGACATCCTGTTACTCGATGAGCCTACCAACTACCTTGATGAGCAGCATATCAATTGGTTGAGACGCTACCTTCAGGAATATGAAAATGCGTTTATATTGATCTCACATGATATTCCATTCTTAAATAGTGTTATTAATCTTATTTATCATATGGAAAACCAGGAACTGAATCGTTACGCGGGAGATTATCATGAATTCAAACGGGTTCATGAAATGAAGAAGCAGCAGCTTGAGTCAGCTTTTAAGAGACAGCAGCAGGAAATCTCCGAGCTGAAGGATTTCGTTGCCCGCAATAAAGCTCGTGTGTCGACTCGTAACATGGCGATGTCACGTCAGAAGAAGCTGGATAAGATGGATATGATTGAACTGGCTGCCGAAAAGCCGAAGCCGGAGTTTCATTTTAAACAAGCGAGAACCGCAGGCAGGGTCATTTTTGAAACGAAAGATCTTGTAATTGGATATGACGAACCACTGTCGAAGCCACTTAATCTCAAGATGGAGCGCGGTCAGAAGATTGCCCTATCTGGAGCGAACGGGATCGGAAAGACGACTCTTCTACGCAGTATTTTAGGAGAAATCAAACCAATATCAGGTTCAGTGGAATTGGGAGACTATCTTCATATTGGTTATTTTGAGCAGGAAATCAAGTCAAAGAATAATAATACGTGCATAGAAGAGGTGTGGAATGAGTTCCCATCCTTTAATCAAGCGGAAGTGCGTGCCGCCCTGGCGAAATGCGGCCTGACGACAAAGCATATCGAAAGCAAGGTAGAAGTGCTGAGCGGGGGAGAAAAAGCGAAGGTCCGCCTATGTAAATTGATGAACAAAGAATCGAACGTCCTTGTATTCGACGAACCGACCAACCACTTGGACGTCGAGGCTAAAGAAGAATTGAAACGAGCCCTTAAAGAATATAAAGGCACCGTTCTCTTAATCAGTCACGAACCTGATTTCTATCAGGATGTGGCGACGGAAGTATGGAACTGCGAAAACTGGACGACGAAGTTATTCTAAATAAAAAAGCGGATTCACAAGAATTAAAAGCTTGAGAATCCGCTTTTTTATATTAGTCCTCCAAAACATCTTCCAACGACGAATATCCATTATCCTCTAAACGTAAGTCATCAAAACTATGCTTCAAATGAAGGTCGATTAATTCCAGCAGGGTTTGTTGATCGCGGTTTTCAATGGCATTGACCATTTCTTCGTGTTCTCTGAAACGGACATTTTCACCGGGTTCTACGTGATAAAATACATCAAATAAGAATAGATAGACGTTGGACTGAGTAAGCATTTCATCCATGTATCGCATCAGGAATTTATTTCCGCTGACTTCGGCAAGGAATAAATGAAACTGCTTATTGAGCTCTACATATTTTAACAGGTCCTTTTGTCTATAGGTTTCCTGTTCTTCCTTAAGAAAGGTATAGAGCCTCGGCATGTCGTTTTTTTTAACCTTAGGCAGACCATACTTAACAGTAAGGTATTCAAGTTCCTTCCTTAACTCAAAAAAAGAGGTGATTTCTTCTCTTGTGGGATGGACGACAAAAGCTCCCCGGTTTGGGATGATTTGAACCAGTCCTTCTAATTCAAGTCTTTTCAACGCATGCCGAATGGGGGTTCTACTAACAGTCAACTTTTCAGAGATGACTTGTTCGACAAGCTGGGTTCCCGGAGCGATCTTTCTGGCCAGTAAGGCATCCTTCAGTTGCCTATATACTCTAAACTCTGCGGTTTGTCTCTTCTTCACGATCATCATCCATTCAATCTAATAGTTCATAATGTCTATCATATACGAAAAAGAGGCTGATCCAAAATCAGGTGTCTTCAAAATCTCATCAGATTTGTGAAAACGCCTGACTGGATCATCCTCTTAAGCGAATGATTTAAAATTCTGTCCCCATATTTCGTTCATGCTGTGTACGGTGATGAATGCTTTTTCATCGGTTAATTGAATATATGATTTTAATTTCGAGAAGTCTTTGCGATCAAGGATGGTTGTGATGACTTCTTTTTGATCATCTGAAAATGCGCCTTTGGCTGAATGCAGTGTTGCACCTTTTTCCAGGTCTCCTACGATAAACTGCTTAATTTCCTCACTGTGCTCGCTGATGATCACCACTTCTTTGTTTTCATGGAAAAACTGGAGGGTCCGGTCAATCATCATCCCCTTTAATAACAATCCAAAGAATGCATACAAACCGATCTGCAGTCCGAAGAACCAGGCAGACGAAATGACGATCAGAATATCAGAAGCGAGGACTGCCCGTCCCAGCTCAAGACCAGTGAACTTGTGAATGATCTTGGCAAGAACCCCCGTTCCACCGGCAGAAGCTTCTTGATTAAAGATCATTGCGACTCCAATCGCCCCAATGAGCGTACCAATCACAATTTGAATGAGAACGTCATGACCGATGGGACCATGGAGGGGGTGATACACCTCTAAGGCCCATACCATACCACTTAGTGAGAGGCTTGCAAAGACCGACTTCAGACCGAAGCTTGGACCAATGAGAAGTAAGCCGAGAATAAATAGAATCATATCGAGTGCAAACATAATCACTCCAACAGGTAAGTCCATGAATTGCGATAGAACGATGCCCGCCCCGCTGGTCCCCCCTGTGCCGACCATATTCGGTGATAAGAAAAAATGAATATTCAACGCAATCAATAAAGCGCCCAACGTTATATTTAGTAAGGATTGAACTTGTTTCATCATGGAGCAAGCTCCTTTCAGTAACGGTAGTTTAAAAAACAATCAACCCGATTATAAAGAGTGAATACTGGGATGTAAATGGTAAATCCCTATGAAAGCATTTACTTATAAAAGTTTTTATTATGGATTTTTTCTGACATTTTTTGAGTGGGATTGAGGAGAAAAATAGATTGACTTTTTTATATAACCTCATTAATATTTAAATAGGTTAAATATTAATGAAGTGAAAAGAGGGACGAAGTGGACTTAGAACATATTAAACACTCCTATATAGATCGTTTATTTACAGCTTTTCAAATTTCAAATCGGCATATTCAACAAGATCTGACTACTTCATTAAAAGAAATGAACTTAACAGGTCCCCAGTTTTATATTCTTTATCTTCTTTCCACATCGGAAGGAACAAAATCGACGGAACTGGCGGATAAGCTCGATGTAAAACCTAGTGCGATCACGGTGATGATCGACCGTTTACTTAAAAACAATTTTGTCATCCGGGAAAGAGATGAGAAGGATCGCAGAATTGTGAAGTTAGAACTAACCTCTGAAGGACGCGAGGTTTTTGAAAGAGGAAAAGCTAAAAGAAGAGAAATTTTTTCAAAGTATCTTGCTTATCTAGATGAAGAAGATGTAGATCAACTGGTAACGATTTACGAGAAGCTGGCCGCAGCTGTTGAGAACAATACAGAAGAATAAGGAGAGAACGCATATGTCAGTACAACCAGGGATTAATAAACGCTTAGTGCTTACCGGTTTAATCATCGGGATGTTCTTTAGTGCCCTTGAACAAACCGTAGTAGGAACAGCGATGCCGACTATTATCGCTGAGCTTAACGGTTTTTCTATTTTTGCGTGGGTGACCACGGCTTATTTAATTACTTCCACCACTGTTACACCGATCGTGGGGAAACTATCGGATTTATATGGTAGGCGTTTATTGTATTTAATCGGGGTCATCATTTTCATTATCGGATCAGGCTTGTGTGCAACGGCCACTTCCATGGAGCAGCTCGTTCTATATCGCGGTCTTCAAGGGATTGGCGGAGGGATGATCATGCCCCTGTCCCAAACGATTATTGGTGATATCTTCACAGCTGAACAGCGTGCAAAGTGGCAAGGGGTATTTGGGGCATTATTCGGATTAAGCTCAGTGATCGGCCCATTTATCGGCGGTTTCATTGTAGATACCATCAGCTGGCACTGGATTTTCTTAATTAACGTACCATTTGGTTTATTATCGGCACTCCTATTGTTCATCGGTTTGAAGTATGAAAATGTAGGACGCCCGACAGATAAGGTAAGCATTGATTACTTAGGGATCATCACGCTGATTCCGGCGTTAGTGCTTTTACTGATAGGATTGAATTTTGGAGGAGACAAATTCGAGTGGGCGTCAGGTACAAGCTTTCTGATTTTTGGTGGTTCCATCGTGTTACTGCTTCTGTTTGGTTTCATCGAAAACAAAGCAAAGGAACCAATCCTGGATCTAAGCCTGTTTAAGAATAGAGTGTTTGCGACAACGAATGCGTTAGGTTTCCTGCTTGGTCTTGGAATGTTCGGAGCGATTATGTTTGTACCGATGTTCATGCAGGGGATTCTTGGGGTTACACCAACCCAGGCAGGTTCTACGATGACCCCAATGATGATCGCGATGATTACGGCAAGTATCATCGGAGGTAGATTATTACTGAAACTGAAATACCGCACCGTCCTTACGGCAGGTATGCTCACTACTGTAGTCGGCTTTTTCTTGATGAGTACGATGGGGCCGGATTCTCAAGAATATACAGCATACTTTTTTATGGTGGTCATGGGATTTGGAATGGGACTGGTGATGCCAACACTTATGATTGCTGTCCAAAATGAATTCCCTAAGTCACGATTGGGGGCTGTCACATCATCGGCCACCTTCTTCCGTTCGATCGGTGGAACGATTGGGATTACAGTATTGAACGCCGTAATGAATCAATCACTTCAAGAGAATATGAAGGAAGTGACGGCACAGCAGGATAATCCAGCTGCAAGTCAAATCCTTGCAGGGTTAAGCGATAAAACAGATGCCCTGTTCGGACTGCTTGTCACACCAGGTTTACTGGATGTCCCGAAAGAGGTAGGCAGTATCGTGATTGCTTCCATTGAAACAGCATGGTCTGATGCCTTCACAACTGTATTTTTAACAGGTTTAATCTTTATCTCGATTGGTGTTGGAGTAGCCCTTTCAGTCGGAAATGGAAGAATCAAACGAGATAAAGAGTTGCAGGAAGAAGCGATCAAAGAGGAATCAACGCTTAAACCGGCTACTGAATAATAATATAAGCCTGCTTTGAAAAGTGATTTCAAAGCAGGCTTTTTGTTGTTTTTTCCGGCCTCGGTTGGCATAAGTAAGAATCCTATGCGAGAAAATCGTTATTTTTATAGAAAATGACATAATCTTTTTACTCACTTATCAAATAAAAGCTATATTTTACTTGGTTCATAGAAACCTCCGATAGGATAACGGCGAAATTTTCATTTTAACGGCGAAATTCTAATTTTAACGGCGAAATCTCACTTTTAACGGCGAAATTCCAAATATAACGGCGAAACGGATTCTCACGCCCCTCTATGCCTCGCATCAGAAAGATACCTTTCCCCAAGATCTCTTCTCACTCAGCAGCCTGTAAATTCACTTTGATGAAATTTTCTGAAAATATATTGACAATTTCCAACAGACACGTTATCTTTTGAGTAGATAAATATAACACATAATTATATAAACGAATTAATAACGTTATATAAATATATTTTTATATAGTGACAGGAGGCCGATGCTTTGATTTTGCATGAGATTGAAACTGCCAGTCGATCGCAAATGGAACGCCTTCAACTAGAGAGATTACAACATATTGCTGCTTATGTGTATGAAAGAGTCCCTTTTTATCGTGAGCAATTTGACGTGAGAGGTCTGAAGCCACAGGATATAAAGTCTTTGTCAAACCTTAAAATGTTACCGCTTACAATAAAGAAGGATTTACGTGAACATTACCCTTTTGGCCTGTTCGCGGTCAAGCGTGAAGAAATGGTAAGGGTCCATGCATCTTCCGGAACAAGTGGAAAGCCAACGGTTGTAGGGTATACACAGAATGACATCAACATGTGGGGAGAAATTGTGGCCAGGGCCATTGCCATGTCAGGCGGGAAACCGGGGGACGTCCTGCATAATGCATATGGGTACGGACTATTCACAGGTGGTTTGGGCCTGCATTATGGAAGTGAGAAGCTTGGGATGATCACGGTGCCGGTATCAGGTGGAAACATGTCCAGACAAATTACATTATTAGAAGATTTTCAGCCAACGGTCATATGCGGCACGCCATCTTACGTTCTCAATTTAGCAGAAGCGATGGAGGCCCAGGGGAAGGATCCGGCTTCATTATCTTTGCGCTATGGGATATTCGGCGCTGAGCCTTGGTCTAACGCGATGAGAGAAACGTTGGAGAGAAAGATGGATATTAAAGCGTGCGACATTTATGGCTTAAGTGAAGTCATTGGACCAGGGGTTGCCATGGAATGTCACGAAGCCCAGGATGGTCTACATATTGCAGAGGATCATTTCCTTGTGGAAGTCATAGACCCTGATACGTTAGAGCCTCTACCAGAAGGGGAAATCGGGGAGCTTGTCTTTACGAGTTTAACGAAAGAAGCCTTTCCGATCATCCGCTATAGAACCGGTGATATTGCTTCGATTCAGCACGGAACTTGCTCGTGTGGACGAACAACAGTGAAGATGTCCAGAGTGAAAGGTAGAGTGGATGACATGCTCATCATTAGAGGGGTAAACGTGTTTCCATCTGAAATGGAACACTTCCTGCTTCAAATAAGTGAGCTTGCACCACATTATCAGGTTCACTTAAAGAAAAAAGGGGCACTCGATTTGGTGGAGCTTCAGGTTGAAGTCACAGATGAATGCTTTCAAGGAGTGTCTAACGATTTAAATCATGAACACTTGAATCAGTTGGAAGCAAAAGTGAAAAGCCTCATGAAAGACCGTTGCTACGTTTCCATGGATGTGAAAATCAGGGGACCGAAAGAAATCCCCCGTTCAGAAGGGAAAGCCATCCGGATTGTGGATCTTAGAGGAGAAGCAATGCTTCAGTGAAATTTTTTTGAGGAAAATAGTTATCACACAATATGGTTATCACGTAGGAACTGTGTGATAAAGGAGGGTTATAATGAGTGATTTATTGTCTAATCAACAGATGACGGAAGAAGAGCATATGGCTCATTTTATGAGAAAGATCGAAAACGATGAAAAGATTGAAGCAGATGATTGGATGCCGGATGAATACAGGAATGCTTTGATCAAGCTGATTTCCATGCATGGGATCAGTGAAATCATGGGGGCACTCCCTGAAAAGGAATGGGTTCCGAAAGCACCTACACTAAGAAGGAAGCTTGGAATCATGGCGAAGGTTCAGGACGAGATGGGCCATGGACAGCTTTTGCTTCGTGTAGCGGAAGACTTAATGAAGCCTTACGGGAAAACACGTGAGCATATTATGAGAGATTTGTTTTCAGGGGATTTGAAGTTTCATAACGTCTTTCACATGGAAGCACCTACCTGGGGAGACGCTGGGTTGATCGGCTGGCTTGTTGATGGGGCAGCGATCATCACACAGACGAATATGCTCCATGCCTCATACGGGCCATATGCCCGGGCGCTTAAACGAATTTGTGCGGAAGAAGTGTTCCACGCACAGCATGGTGAAGCTATCATCATGGCTCTGGCAGAAGGAACTCCCGATCAAAGGGCATTAGTTCAGGATGCAGTGGACCGCTGGTGGGAATCGCTTCTTATGTTCTTTGGACCGGGTGATGCGAAAACGACAGGTTCCTCTAAACAGGACATCACTATTAAATACAACATCCGGACGAAAACAAATGAACAGCTGAGACAGGACTTTTTCACGAAATATGTTCCAAGGATGCTGTCGTTAGGACTGACACTTCCCGATGAGACAATGTATTTCGATGAAGAGCAGGATTTATGGATCTATAAGCAGCCCGATTGGGACCGCTTCAAGGAAATCATTCGGAACAAGGGTCCGAAATCAAAGGATCGCCTTCGTTTAAGAGAACTATCCTACGACAATAATGCGTGGGTTCGGGAAGCATTAAGCCCTAGTGACCAAGTAAGCTAGAAGGGAATGAGAAGGATGTCTGACAAGGGGCAGAATTTTTATCAGGAATTTGAAGTATTTAGTAAAAGGTCGGACGGGGCACAGATGCAGCATCAATTCAGCTTGTTAGCCCCGAATCATGAGCTGGCCATGGTGATGGCCCAAGAGAATTTCATGAGAAGAGAGCCGGTCTCGGATATATGGGTTGTGAAGCGGTCGGACGTCCGGATGATGACACCCGAGGAAAGAGAGAGTGTCGGTCGTCTTGATAATAAAGATTACCGGAACGCCAAAGGCTACGGTTATCTCAAGAAAAAGTGGAGACAGTACGAACAGGAAATGCTCGATGAGAAAGAAATCATGTCATGGGGAGAGTTGGTGAAGAAGAAATGATGAAAGTGAAAAGTCCTAATGACATCCCGAACGCAGATTATAAAGAAGCGCTTCTGAGCCTGCTCTATCAACTGGCCGACGATGATTTCATCCTTGCTTACCGTGGGTCTGAATGGCTGGGGCTCGCTCCTCATATTGAAGAGGACGTCGCGTTTTCATCCATTAATCAAGACACGATGGGGCATGCCACCATGTTCTACCAGCTCCTTGAAGAGTTAGGGGAAGGGGATCAGGACCATCTGGCACATGGAAGGAAGGCTTCTGAACGAAGGAATGCCATCTTATTGGAAGAAGTGAATGGACCCGGACACTACTTACAAGAACCCCGCTACGACTGGGCCTTTGCTGTTGTAAGACATTATTTCTACAGCGTCGCCAAAAAGGTGCGAATTGACTCATTAAAGAACTCCTCCTACGAACCACTTGCCGAAATGGCGATCAAAATCAACACAGAATTATATTATCACCTGCTGCACTGGAAAACCTGGTTCATTCAATTAATGAGTGCCGGCGGCGAAGCAAGGGAGCGAATGAATAAGGCGATTGAAAGAGTGCTGGATGAATTCCAGGGAGTTCTGACCTTAGGGCCTAAAGGAAAAGAAATGGCACTTATGGCGCTGATCGAAGGAGAAGAGAATCTATCGAAGCGATGGGAGCTTGCCCTTCAGCCGGTCTTCCAATCGACTCAACTATCCTTCCCTCCGAATGTACGCATGAAAAAAGGGAATGGACGCTTAGGTGAACACACTCCTGAACTTGATACGGCACTTTCCACATTAAGCGAAGTCTATAACACAAATCCCGCAGCTAGCTGGTAAAGGATGAAGGAAAAATGACTACAACCGTTTTAGATGTTCTTCAAACTGTGAAAGATCCTGAAATTGATTCCATCAGCATTGTGGATCTAGGTATGGTCAATCGTATAAACCATCACGAAGATTCTCTCATGATTGAACTTCTCCCAACCTTTGTAGGCTGTCCTGCCTTGGACATTATTAAAGGGAATGTGGAGAAGGCGTGTCGGGAGCAGCTGGGAATTCAATCCGTACAGGTTCATTTCGTGTATTCTCCTCCCTGGACATCCGACAGGTTAACCGAAAATGGCCGGGAAAGACTGAAGGAATTCGGCATCGCACCCCCGCCGGAACAGTTCACAGGGGAAGAAGATTGGGAGATTCACTGCCCGTATTGCGATTCCCCCTATACTTCAATGGAGAATCTGTTCGGTCCAACCGCCTGCAGAAGCATCCTCTACTGCAAGCAATGCCGCAACCCGTTTGAGGCCATGAAGCCGATATCCACCATGATGTGAAAAATCTATTAAACTATTGAAAATCAAAGGAGAGATTCCACTATGGTAAAACTGATCGCATTGTATAAACACCCTGAAAACAAAGAGAAATTTGATGAGCATTACTTCAATACCCACGCTCCGATCACAGCAAAAATTCCAGGACTTAAGAAGATGGATG
Organism: Rossellomorea sp. FM04394; assembly: GCF_041889765.1. NCBI lineage: Bacteria > Bacillati > Bacillota > Bacilli > Caryophanales > Bacillaceae > Rossellomorea > Rossellomorea sp. FM04394. The sequence goes on from NZ_CP168654.1 coordinate 415,450, forward strand.
TTACGAAAATCGTTGGCTCACCTATGGGTGGAGAAGGCAAATACTACTTAATGTGCGAAATGTATTATGACAATCATGAAGCGCTGAAAGCAGCCATGAAATCCGATGAAGGCAAAGCCTCCGGAAAGGACCTTATGGGCTTCGCCGCAGAGTTAGTCACTCTCATGATCGGTGAAGAAGTGAATGAATAAAGAGTACGAATATATCGTAGTGAGCGAAAGGGACGGACTTGGTTTCATTGAATTGAATAGACCCAAAGTTCTGAACGCCATCAATCGTCCTATGGTATCGGAGTTAGTTCATGCATTCGAGGCATTCGACCGGAACGACAGTGTGAAAGCAATTGTCTTATCCGGCAGGGGGAGAGCGTTTGCTGCAGGAGCAGACATCGACGAAATGGCGGAAGACGGGGCCATTGATTTAGAGCTCTTGAATCAATTCACCGAATGGGACCGCCTTGCCTTGATCAAGAAACCGATCATCGGGGCGGTCCAGGGATTTGCATTAGGAGGCGGGTTTGAGTTAGCCCTTTGCTGCGACATTCTATTCGCTTCTGAGGATGCAAGCTTCGGGTTTCCTGAGGTGAATCTTGGGGTCATGCCTGGAGCGGGTGGAACCCAGAGGCTCACCAAGCTGATAGGGAAATCAAGAGCGATGGAATGGTTGTTGTCGGGAGACATGTTTACAGCCACGCAGGCTCTTGAATGGGGAGTCATCAACCGCGCCATTCCGAAAGAGCTATTAATAGAAGAAACCGAGAAATTCGCCAAGAAATTAGCTGCAAAGCCACCGCTTTCTCTTCGTTTGATCAAAGAATCAGTTCATAAAGCCGTTGATTCCTCGATTTATGAAGGGATGCAATATGAGCGGAAGAACTTCTATCTCCTCTTTGCCTCTGAAGATCAGAAAGAAGGCATGAAGGCTTTTGTGGAAAAACGGAAACCGAATTTCAAAGGGAAATAAGGAGGCTGCCGCATGTTTGAAACGATTAAGTACGAAGTGAAGAATAATGTAGCCTGGATTACCTTGAATCGCCCGGATAAACTGAATGCTTTCATTCGTCAACTCAATCTGGAAATCCAAAAGGCCGTGAAGGACTCCTCTCGAAATGAAGAAGTGAGAGCCATCGTTATCACAGGTGAAGGTCGGGCTTTTTGCTCGGGGCAGGATTTGAGTGAAGTAGATGAATCCATGGATCATGGAGAGGTGCTTCGAAATAATTACGGACCTATGGTGAAAGAAATCGAGCAGTGTGAAAAGCCGGTGATTGCAGCCGTCAATGGAGTGGCTGCAGGAGCGGGATTCAGCCTGGCCCTTGCCTGTGATTTCAGGCTCGTATCAGAGAAAGCGAGCTTTGTGCAGGCATTTGTTCATGTTGGATTGATCCCGGATTCAGGTAATCTCTATTACTTATCGAAGATTGTTGGCTATGCCAAAGCACTGGAACTGGCTGTTTTTGGAGAAAAATTAAAAGCAGAAGAGGCTGAAAAGCTTGGCCTGGTCACAAAAATCATCTCTCTCGACCAGTGGCAAGAAGAAACAGCTGCATTTGCCGAAAGAATCGCCTCCATGCCAACGAAGGCAATCGGTTTGATGAAGCGTTTATTAAAGGGAAGCGCAGATCTATCCTTCAACGAATACTTAGAAAAAGAAGCCTGTGCCCAGCGGATCGCAGGAATGACACAAGATCATCGCGAAGGTGTAACGGCTTTTATGGAAAAAAGAAGGCCAGCCTTTCACGGAAAATAATTCAATCAAAAAGGAGATGGAGTTATGTCTACAGTAAAAGAGCAAAGCTTTGAAGTCCTTGAAATGAAAAGAGAACATTATTCATTGGTGATTAACGGTCAACGTATGGAAAGTGGTTCAGGTGAAACCTTTACGACGTACAATCCAGCGACAGGTGAAGCGATTGCCACTGTCTCACTGGCATCTGTAGAAGATGCTGAAAAAGCGGTTGAAGCAGCACGAAATGCTTTTGATTACGGCAAGTGGAAGAAGTTCCCGATCAATAAACGATCCCGCGTGCTTAATAAAATTGCAGGCATTATGAGATCACGCTTTAATGAGCTTGTCACTCTTGAAATCATGGATAGCGGGAAATCACTATCAGCTGCACAAGGTCAAGTGATGCAAGCGATCGAAGACTTTGAATTCTATGCAGGAGCGATTGTGGGCCATCGTGGCACGGTCAATAATGTACCAGGTCAATTCATGAATGTTGCGGAGAAAGAGCCGGTCGGTGTATGTGCTCAGATCATTCCGTGGAATTATCCATTGATGATGGCAGCGTGGAAAATTGCGCCGGCGATTGCGGTAGGCTGCTCGGTTGTCGTAAAACCTGCAACTCTTACACCGCTGACAGCCATCGTACTTGGTGAAATCTGTATTGAAGCCGGAGTTCCTGAAGGTGTTGTAAACGTCATTCCTGGTGCAGGTTCTTCTGTCGGCAATTACTTAGTCGAGCATGAAAAGGTTGATAAGGTTGCCTTCACAGGTTCAACACCTATCGGTAAAAACATTATGGAAAAAGCGTCCCAAACGTTAAAGAGAGTGACTCTCGAATTAGGAGGGAAATCACCTAATATCGTTTTTGAAGACGCAGATGTTGATGCAGCAGTGGATGGATCCCTGTTCGGAATCTTCTATAACACAGGTCAATCCTGTGAAGCGCGCTCAAGATTATACGTACACGAAGATATTTACGATGAGTTCATGGAAAAGTTCGTTGAAAAGACGAAGAAGCTGAAACTGGCTGACCCACATGATAAAGGCACTCACATCGGGGCGATCATCAACCAGGATCAGCTTGATACGATCGATGGATATGTTCAGTCTGCCAAAGAAGAGGGAGCAACGATCCTGGTCGGGGGAAACCCTGCGAAGGTAGAAGGGTTCGAAAAAGGCTACTGGTATGAGCCAACCATCATTACGGATGTAAATCACGACATGAAGGTAGTAAGAGAAGAAATCTTCGGCCCTGTTGTGGTGGTAATGAAATTCAAGGATGAAAAAGAAGCGATAAAAATGGCCAACGATAGCGAATATGGTCTCGGTTCAGCTGTTTGGACTCAAAACCATGGGCGTGCGACAAGAGTATCGAAAGCGATCCAAGCCGGAATCGTGATGGTGAATTGCCCGTTCTCTGCATTCCCGGGTACTCCATTCGGAGGCTACAAGCAGTCGGGATTCGGACGTGAGCTTTGCGTTGAAACGCTTGATCTTTACACAGAAACAAAGAGTATCATTTCTTACTTCGGAAATCGACCGTTAAACCCATTTGGTGTGTAAGAAGACATAAACAAGCAGGGGGGGGTGTCCTATCAGGGTCAACCCCTTATTGCAAGAAAGGGGAAGACAGACATGACACAGCATATCGTAGTTGTAGGTTCCGGCGTAATGGGAAGAGGGATCGCCTATGTAAGTGCAGTAGGAGGCTTCCGGACCACACTGGTGGATATAAATCAAAAACAGTTGGATCACGCCAGGAATGAGGTTCAACATATTTTTCAAAAAGGAATCGAAAGAAACAAGCTCACTCAACAGCAGTACGTAGAAGCAAAAGAGCTTATGAGCTATTCAACGAATCTTTCGATTGCCGTACGGGATGCCGATGTGGTCATCGAAGCCGTTCCGGAAAAGACAGATATCAAGCGTGGCGTATTCGAAGTACTTGATGCCCATGCCCCGGAGTATTGTTATCTGGCGACGAATACCTCCACCATGAGCCCGACTGAAATCGGCTCCTTTACGAAACGGCCAGACAAAGTGATTGCCATGCACTTTTTCAATCCTGTACATAAAATGCCTCTCGTGGAAATCGTAAAGGGATTGGAAACAAGTGATGAAACGACAGAAGTCATTCAGCAGGTTGCCCGCCTGATGGGGAAGGAAACGGTGGTCATCAATGAGTTCCCCGGTTTTGTCACAAGCCGAATCTCTGCCCTTGTCGGCAATGAAGCCTTTTACATGCTGCAGGAAGGACTGGGGTCACCTGAGGAAATTGATAAGGCGATCAAGCTTGGACTCAATTATCCAATGGGTCCGTTTGAACTCGGCGATTTAGTCGGGTTGGATACAAGATTAAATAACCTTAAATACCTTCATGAAAAGCTTGGTGAAAAATATCGTCCTGCTCCTCTTTTAGAAAAATATGTGAAGGCCGGGCGCCTTGGCCGAAAAACGGGTAAAGGCGTTTATGATTATTCTGAGGCAATGGAAAAGGAGCATCAATCATGAGAGAGGTTGTCATTGTCGATGCCGTCCGGACTCCGATTGGAAAATACAAAGGCTCCTTAAAAGAGGTGCGTCCCGATGACTTAGGAGCTCATGTCATAAAAGCCCTGGTGGAACGAAATCCTCTAGTCCCGGTTCATACCATTGAAGAGGTAGTTCTTGGAAATGCTAACGGTGCCGGGGAAGATAACCGGAATGTAGCCCGGATGTCGACACTTCTCGCTGGCCTCCCAGTTGAAGTCGGTGCAACCACCATCAATCGCTTGTGCGGATCAGGACTGGATGCCGTGAACTATGCAGCGAGAGCCATATTGGCGAATGAAGGGGATGTTTTCATTGCAGGCGGGACTGAAAGTATGACGCGTGCTCCTTACGTCATGGCAAAGCCTTCAAAGGATTTCCCAAGAGGCAATATGGAGATGTTCGATACGACAATCGGATGGCGCTTCGTTAATTCCCGTCTGGAAGAAAAGTACGGAACTCATTCAATGCCGGAAACAGCCGAGAATGTGGCGAAGCAGTTCGGCATTTCAAGGGAAGAGCAGGACCACTTTGCTTACTGGAGCCAAATGAAAGCGAAGCGTGCCATGGATGAAGAACGGTTCAAAGAGGAAATCGTGCCCCTCGAGTTACGTGACCGTAAAGGGAACCTATCTACGTTCCATCTCGATGAGCACCCAAGGCCCGATACCAATAGTGAGAAACTGCAGAAGCTTAAGCCGTTATTCCAAGGAGGAACGGTGACGGCCGGGAATGCATCAGGAGTCAATGATGGTGCATCTGCCCTATTATTAATGAGCAGGGAGAAGGCAGAAGAATTAGGCGTTACACCGCTGGCACGCTACATGACATCGGCCACTTCAGGACTTGAACCTTCAGTGATGGGGCTGGGACCGATCTATGCCACACAGAAGGTACTGAAGAGGTCAGGGCTTGCCCTTGACCAAATCGGCTTAGTGGAGCTGAATGAAGCATTCGCTGCACAATCCATTGCCTGCATCCGTGAGCTTGGATTGAATGAAGAGATCGTCAATGTCAATGGGGGAGCCATCGCATTCGGACATCCATTGGGAGCCAGTGGAGCACGTATCCTCACCACCCTTTTATATGAAATGAAAAAGAGAAAGGTACGTTACGGCTTGTCCACCATGTGCATCGGTGTAGGCCAGGGAATTGCGACTTTAGTAGAGAACATCGAAACTTAATAGCTCGAGTCCTGTATGTGCAGGGCTCTTTTTGTGATTAGAATGGCCACTTTTTAGAAAAGATAGAAGTGAGGTGAGTAAGATGGAATTTGAAATCATGACAAAAGAAAGCGAGATTCCTTGTCTGGTAGTTGCGGATGAGGACAACGGAAGGTATTTGATAAGAAATGCCGATACCAGCGGGGAAGTGTTCAATAGTCAGGAAGAGCTCGTGAGATGGATCGAGGCGAATTGGTCGAAGGAGCAGGTTGTCAATACGTATGATTATGTTAAAATGCTTGAGATGTTGAGGGTATATCATTGAGGGTCAGGCTCTGTAGATGAGCCTTTTTTTTGTGAGAAATTCCCTGTAGAAGTTGAAAAATCAAGAATATTCATTTATTTTAATCGATTGTTTATGATAATATATAAACTAAACGTAAATTAAACGTCATAAACAAACGGAATATATCTAAAGGAGAGGCACCGATGAATACACGATCAATGATCTTTACACTATATGGGGATTATATACGGCACTATGGCAATAAGATATGGATTGGCAGTTTGATTCGCTTGCTCAATGAATTTGGTCACAACGATCAAGCTGTTCGTGCAGCGATTTCAAGAATGAATAAGCAGGGGTGGGTCCAGGCGGAAAAACAGGGAAACAAAAGCTACTATTCCCTGACTGAACGCGGTGTGACCCGCATGGAAGAAGCGGCAAATAGGATTTTTAAGCTAAAGCCCGAGCAATGGGATGGTAAATGGAGAATCCTTATGTACTCGATTCCTGAAGAGATTAGGAGTATTCGGGATGAGTTGAGAAAAGAGCTGGTATGGAGCGGATTCGGAACCCTCTCGACAAGCACGTGGATTTCTCCAAACAATCTCGAAAAACAGGTACAGTCCCTAATTGGAAAGTACGACATTAAAGAGTACGTCGATTTCTTCATTGCTGAATATGAAGGGCCCAATGAGAATAAACGACTGATCGGGAAAAGTTGGGACCTGAACGAAATCAACGACCGCTATCAGGAATTCATTTCTCACTATAGTCAACAATACATGATCGACAAAAGTAAGATAGGAAAAGGGCAAATGAGCGATGCAGAATGCTTCGTCGAACGAACCAAACTTGTGCATGAATACCGCAAATTCCTGTTCGTCGATCCCGGCTTACCGGAAGAGCTTCTGCCTGGGAAATGGCTGGGGTCACACGCTGCCACACTGTTCGGTGAATACTACAAAGAACTTGCAGAACCAGCATCACGCTTCTTTGAAAGTGTCTTCGAAGACGGCAACGAACTTAAAAACAAAGACCAAAGCTACAACGTCATGACCCATCCATTATTACTGGATTAAAAAAAACCACTTGCCCGTTCCATCCGGCAAGTGGTTTTTTTTGAGGGACGGACCTCGAGAATCTTGAGTGGGTACTTGTCTAACAATTCTAAAAAGTATAACATTAATTTAACGAAGGAGGATTTTTATGAATAACCTAACCGAACTATTACATATAAAATATCCAATTATTCAAGGTGGAATGGGGAATATCAGCAATGCCCCGTTGACCGCGGCCATCTCGGAAGCCGGGGCGCTCGGTACGATCGGTGTAGGTACCATGGGTGTGGAGGAAGTGGAAGCAATCATTGTTGAAACGAAAAAAAGAACCAGTAAACCATTCGCTCTAAATATCCCAATTTCCATCACCCCTCACTTGAAGGAAATGATTCGCTTAGTGGTGACACACGGGATACCGGTCGTTTCCTTATCAGCAGGAAATCCAACCCCACTGATTCCCTATTTCCACGAGCACAACGTAAAAGTGATCTGTGTCGTCGCTTCTAAGAAGCAGGGAAAGAAAGCGGAAGATGCCGGGGCAGATGTCATCGTTGCAGAAGGCTATGAGGCTGCCGGGATCAACTCCAATCTTGAAACGACAACGCTTGCCCTTATTCCACAACTCGTCGATGCAGTGGACATTCCTGTCGTCGCGGCAGGAGGAATCGGTGATGGAAGGGGCCTCGCTTCCATGCTCGCTCTGGGTGCCAGTGGTGTGCAAATGGGAACGCGGTTCATTGCTACAAAAGAAGCACCTTTTCATGAGAACTATAAATCTACATTAGTGGAAGCAAATGATGATAGCACGATCATCGTCGGGCGTTCTGTCGGAAGAGTGAGAAGGGTCATGAAAACGCCTTATGCTGCACAACTGATTCAAAAAGAACAAGAGGGGGTCGCCCTTGAAGAGTTCAGTCAAATGACCTCGGAGGATTATCACCGTGTCGGGGCACTGGAAGGGAAGCTGGATCAGGGATTCATCAACGGAGGGCAGGTGTCCGGCCTTGTGTCGGATGTTCCGGCTGTGAAGGAAATGGTAGAGAGAATGATGAATGATGCCCAGGGGATTTTCAGGAAGCTTTCGGGCAGCGGTGTGGAATCTTAATGGATTATTGTGGAAAGACGCTTTTCCTTGAACGGGGAAGTGTCTTTTTTATGATGTTGTTCACAATTTGGCACAAATGTAGTCAAAAGTAGCACAACAAATCGTTAAAGTGACAAGTTTAGTAGATTCCGGCACAACAGCAAGAAAAGAAGAATGAGAAGTAGAAAAACTATAGTACGAAACTATTGAATATCCAGGATCATTGGAGTGATTCAGCTCCTCATCCACACAACCACAGAAAATTTTTCTCCAAATCCCTCTAGAAATCACCGCCAATACCGACTATACTAGTAATAATTTTTAAATTTTCCGAATATTATTGACTATTTTGTGACAGGAGTGATAATATAACGTTGTATTTACGCTGATGATCATTTTTATCATACTTGGGTTTGCTAGTCTAATAGACTACTGATCATAAATTAGGAAGAGAAAAAGGGGGATTTCTGTGAAGAAGAAGAGTTTATTACTTGTTGTCATCTCAATGATGCTGGGAATGCTGGTTTTAGCGGGTTGTGGTAGTGATACAAGCTCAGGTGGAGGCGATGGTGAGAAACAATATGTTATCGGGGTAACCCAAATTGTGGAACATCCGTCTTTAGATGCAGCCTTTGATGGTTTTAAAAAGGCTTTAGCTGAAAATGGCCTTGAAGAAGGTAAGAATGTAAAGTTTGATGTTCAAATTGCTCAAGGGGATCCTACGAATTCACAAACGATCGCCAAGAACTTCGTTGGTGATGGCGTCGACCTCATCTTTGCAAACTCAACCCCAAGTGCTCAGCACGCATTAAATGCTACAAAGGAAATTCCAATCGTGTTCACGTCAGTGACTGATCCCGTTGGTGCTGAATTAGTGAAGTCCTTCGAGGAGCCTGGTGAGAATATCACAGGAACCACAGATACTCATCCTGAAGCAATCTCTAAGACGATTTCATTTATTACGGATGAAATGAAAGCGAAAAATATTGGTGTTATTTATAACTCTGGTGAACAAAACTCTGTTGTACAGGCAGAAGAAGTGAAAAAGCTTGCTGAAGAAAAGGGAGCAAAAGTCGTTGAAGCTTCAGTATCTACGTCAGCAGATGTAAAGCAAGCGGCAGAATCACTGGTAGGTCGTGTGGATGCGATTTACGTTCCAACTGATAATACAGTTGTATCTGCATTGGAATCAGTCATCAGTGTCTCCAATGATAAAGATATTCCTTTATTTGTGGGTGAACTGGATTCAATGAAAAAAGGTGCGATTGCAGCTAGTGGATTCAGCTACGAAGATCTTGGTTACGAAACGGGCCTGATGGCTGCAAAAATTTTAAAAGGTGAAAAGAAACCTTCTGAAATCAATGTTGAGTATCCAAAGAACTTCAAGTTAATGATCAATAAGCAGGCCGCTGAAGAGCAAGGTGTAGAAGTCCAGGATGCATGGTCTGATTTAGGAGAATTTTACGAAGAGAAATAAGAGAGGATGATGATTCGTGCCAACAGCAATATTCGCATCCTTTGAATCTGGAATCATTTACGCTATTATGGCCCTCGGAGTCTACCTGTCCTTTCGGATATTGGATTTTCCTGATTTAACCGTCGATGGCAGCTTCGTTACAGGAGCCGCTGTCGCAGCAACCATGATTGTCAGTGGCGTAAATCCAGTCATCGCAACCATTACAGCGATTGTCATCGGATTTGTTGCAGGATGTATAACAGGATTGCTTCACACATTTGGAAAAATCAATGCCTTATTATCAGGGATTTTAATGATGATCGCCCTTTATTCCATCAACCTCAGGATAATGGGGCGTTCGAATGTACCTTTACTTAGTCAGGATACTGCTTTTACAGGAGTGGAAGGGTTTTGGTCACCGCTGGGGATCGATGCCGCTCTCAATAAAATGTGGATGGCTGTGGGACTTGGGGAGCCTGTCCCGGGAACCTGGAGCATTTTATTTATCATGACGATCATTACCCTTGTGATCAAATTTTTGACGGATGGATTTTTGAAAACAGAAATCGGGTTGGCTTTAAGGGCGACAGGGGATAATCAGCGGATGATTCGCAGTTTCTCCGCTAATACCAATCTGATGATCATTCTTGGTTTAGGGATTTCGAATGGGATGGTCGCTCTATCCGGTGCCTTGATTGCCCAGTACAGCCGATTTGCAGATGTGGGAATGGGGATCGGGATGATCATCATCGGACTGGCTTCGGTTATCATCGGTGAGGCATTATTCGGAACCAAGACGATTGCCCGTACGACCTTAGCCGTTATCGGTGGGGCAATCATCTACCGTTTGGTCGTTTCCATGGCCCTTCGCGTCGATTTCCTGGAAACAGGGGATATGAAGCTGATCACGGCGACAATCGTAATTCTTGCACTTGTGATGCCTAAAGTGATGGATCGCTACAAGGATAAGAAACGAAAAGCTCAACGAATGGCAGAACGAATAAACAAGGCTCCAATCACAGATGGAAAGGGTGAGAGCGGTGTTACAATTAAATAGAATTCACAAAGTATTTAATGAGGGGACACCCGACGAAAAAATCGCCCTTGATGACATCCAGCTGACTCTGAAACCAGGGGATTTCGTCACTGTGATCGGAAGTAACGGAGCCGGTAAATCGACATTGATGAACATCGTTTCAGGTGTGCTTCTGCCCGATATCGGTAATGTTCTCATTGATGATCATGACGTCTCAAAGGTTTCCGAGTATAAACGATCAAAGCTCATCGGTCGCGTGTTCCAGGATCCAATGGCAGGAACGGCACCTTCCATGACGATAGAAGAAAATCTGGCCATGGCGTATTCACGAAATCGTACACGTACCTTTAAAATGGGGGTAACCAAAAAACGGAGAGTGTTTTTTAAAGAAGTACTGGAAACTCTTCACTTAGGGTTAGAAAACCGATTGAACGCAAAGGTAGGATTATTATCGGGCGGGGAACGGCAAGCGCTCTCTCTATTGATGGCGACATTTACCGAGCCTTCGATCCTCCTGCTGGATGAGCATACGGCAGCATTGGATCCAGCCCGTGCAGATCTCATAACGAACCTGACAAAAGAGATTGTCGAGAAGTATAAGCTCACGACATTAATGGTGACACATAACATGCAGCAGGCACTGGATCTTGGGAACCGCTTGATCATGATGGATAAAGGCCAAATCATCTTAGAGGTAAATGAAGAAGAGAAGAAGCATCTCACGGTCGAGGGACTTCTCCACGAATTTCAACGGATCCGTGGAAGCAAACTGGCCAGTGACCGGGCACTTCTTTCATAAGATAACAACCTTCTACAAAAAGCAACGGGACTTTGTTCCGTTGCTTTTTTGTGTTAAGAATATTTTAATTGTCTATCTGGAAAAGGAAGTCGTCAAAGCTCCGGCGTCTAGCCCCTCGAGGTCATAAGTCAAACTTACCAAGAAGGCAAAAAACGCCTTCCCGGTAAGTTCGCCTTATGCTTGTCGCCTCTGATCAAGCCGCCTCCGCTTTTGATGTCGTCCAGCTCCGGCGTCTAGAGGCTCGAGGTCATAAGTCAAACTTACCAAGAAGGCAAAAAACGCCTTTCTGGCCTGTTCGCCTTATGCTTGTCGCCTCTGGGCAAGCCGCCTCCGCTTTTGAGTGAGGGACGGACCTTCAGCATGGCTGAAGGTCCGTCCCTCTGCATAACTTATATTAATATAATATTTTAAATATTTTAACAATTTATTGACTATTTATAAAACAAAATGTTATTATATCGTTGAATTAACGTTATATAAAAATATATAATTTGTTGGTTTAAAGGGGGAAAGCAATGAAGTCTGGATTAGCAGAAGGACATACGGCAGTCGTCACAACAGAAGTAACCCCCAGCATGTACGCCCAGTTCGAAGGAAACGTGGTTCACCCCGTGTATTCAACGGTTTCAATGGTGTATCACATGGAATGGGCTTCGAGAAAAATCATTCTACCCTATTTGGAAGATCACGAAGAAGGGATGGGGGCAAAGGTGAACGTCGAGCATATGGCTCCGGCGAAAACCGGTTCTTTTCTTGAAATTAAAGCGAACGTTATTAAATATGAACGAAATATCATCGTAACCGAAGTGACGGTCAGAGATAGAGAGAATGACAGACTCATTGGAAAAGGTGAAGTAAAACAAGTCGTCCTGCCTAAAGAAAAAATAAAAGAAAGAATAAAAGAAAACTAGTTTTGAGTACTTCTTGAATAAGAATGTAAAAGGAGGAAGCTTTAGTGTCCAACATAACGACAAAAGTGAAAGCGGTTACAAATAGAGAGCCGGCGGGGGGAATAGAAATGGATATGTTTCAAAAAATACAAAATCATGAGCAGGTTGTATTCTGCAACGATGAAGAAACAGGACTCAAAGCCATCATCGCCATACATAATACCACTCTCGGACCTGCACTGGGCGGATGTCGAATGAGACCTTATGCATCAGTGGATGAAGCACTGGAAGATGTTTTACGTTTATCAAAAGGGATGACCTACAAATGTGCCGCGGCCGATGTGGACTTTGGAGGAGGAAAAGCGGTAATTATCGGTGATCCCGAAAAAGACAAACATCCGGAGCTGTTCCGTGCTTTCGGTCAATTCGTTGAATCCCTTAACGGACGATTCTATACAGGGACAGACATGGGGACCACGCCTGATGACTTTGTTTATGCCTTGAAAGAAACGAACTGTATCGTGGGCGTCAATGAAGAGTATGGAGGCAGCGGGGATTCATCCGTCCCGACTGCCATGGGAGTCATCTATGGTTTGCAGGCAACCAACCAAAATGTGTGGGGCTCAAAGGAGCTTCATGGAAAGAGCTACGCCATTCAAGGGTTGGGGAAAGTGGGATATAAGGTAGCCGAGCGCTTACTGGAAGAGGGAGCGGACCTCTATGTAACGGATATTAGCCAGAAATCCATCGATCAGTTGGTTTCCAAGGCGAAAAGTATGGGAGCGGCGATCAAGGTCGTAGCCGGGGATGAGATCTACTCTGTTGATGCGGATGTATTCATACCGTGTGCCATCGGCGGGATCATCAACGATCATACAGTAGATCAACTAAAAGTAAAAGCGGTTGTAGGATCTGCCAACAACCAATTATTAGACATGACCCATGGAATGAAGCTGCATGAAAAAGGAATTCTTTACGCACCTGATTACATCGTCAATGCAGGCGGATTGATTCAAGTGGCTGACGAATTATACGAACCGAACAAAGAACGCGTACTCCAAAAAACAAGTGCCATCTATAACAGCCTTCAGAATATTTATCTGCAATCAGAAAACCAGCACATGACTACAGTCGAAGCAGCCAATCGTTTCTGTGAAGACCGCATTCATTCACGCACAAGAAGAAACAGCTTCTTCTCCCACGCGAAACGTCCAAAATGGTCGGTCAGGACATGAAATAGTAAATCAATTGTTTACCGTAACAACAAAAAAGCACCACAAGAGGTGATGAAATGATCGAGGAATTTCAATTGGTCCAGGTGATGGATCAAAAAGGACAAATGGTTCAAGACGGGTATGAAAAGGACATTTCAGAAGACTTGGTCCGTACATTTTATCGGCATTTAATCAGGATCCGTACCTTTGATAAGAAGGCGGTGAGCCTGCAGCGACAAGGTCGGATCGGGACCTATGCTCCTTATGAAGGACAGGAGGCATCCCAGGTGGGGAGCGCACTTGCCCTAAAGGATAAGGACTGGTTATTCCCGTCCTATCGCGATCATGGCGCAACCATGACATTCGGACATTCCCTGCTTCATATTCTCCTATTCTGGAAAGGTCGGAATGAAGGGTGTGTGCCACCGGAAGGAAAGAATATTTTCACTCCTGGTATTCCGATAGCGACTCAGCTTCCACATGCGGTGGGTGCGGCTTTCGCGGAGAAGAGAAAAGGAACACGGAATGCAGCGATTGTATATTTTGGTGATGGTGCCACTTCAGAGGGTGACTTTCATGAAGGATTGAACCTGGCAAGCGTCTGGGAGGCCCCGGTTGTATTTTTTAATCAAAACAATCACTACGCCATCTCTGTTCCCATGCACAAGCAAATGAAAACGAAAACCATTGCCCAGAAGGCAATCGCGTATGATATTCCAAGCGTACGCATCGACGGCAATGATATTTTTGCTGTTTATTTTGAAACGTTAAAAGCATTGGAGCGAGCAAGGAACGGGGACGGACCTACCTTGATCGAGTCCGTGACCTGGAGATACGGTGCCCACACGACCGCCGATGATCCGACCAAGTACCGTGATCAGCAGGAGAGTGAGGTCCGTCGCAAGGAGAACGATCCTGTCGATCGCTTAACGAGATTCATGAAGCAAAGAGGCTGGTTCGATGAGGAGTGGATGAATTCAGTTCAAAAGGAATGTACGAAGGAAGTAGACCTCGCTGTCGAGGAGTTGGAAGCCTACCCGGCCGCAGATCCGAGTCTGATCTTCGATTATGTGTTTGCCACTCCGACGTGGACAATCCAGGAACAAAAAGAAAAGCTCCTTGAGCTATGGAGAGGTGAGTAGAATGAGCACCTTAACAAAAATGAAGACATTGACGATGGTTCAAGCCATCACAGACGCCATGAGGGTGATGCTTGAAGAAAACGAGGATGTCCTGTTAATGGGCGAAGACATCGGAACGAATGGTGGGGTATTTCGGGCAACGGACGGTCTTCAACAGGAATTTGGGGAAGACAGGGTTCTCGATACACCATTAAGTGAAGCGGGGTTTATTGGAGCGGCTATTGGAATGGGGTTAAACGGTTTTCGACCTGTAGCTGAGGTCCAGTTTTTAGGATTCATCTATCCAGCATACGAACAGATCATGACCCATGCTTCCCGTTTGCGTTCCCGTACTCTTGGTCATTTTACCTGCCCGTTGGTGATACGTGCTCCTTATGGGGCTGGAGTCAGAGCACCTGAAATTCACTCCGATAGTACAGAAGCGCTTTTTACACATATGCCGGGAATTAAAGTTGTTTGTCCAGCAACACCGTATGATGCGAAGGGACTGTTGATTGCTGCCATTGAAGATCCAGATCCCATTCTTTTCTTGGAGCCTATGAGATGCTACCGATCTTCCCGTGAAGAAGTGCCGGAGGAAAAGTATACGGTGGAAATCGGGAAAGGAAAAGTAGTCAAAGAGGGTGAAGATGTCACGATCATCGCTTGGGGAGCCATGGTGAAGGTTGCCGAGGATGCTGCTAAGGAAGCGGCAGGTAAAGACATTTCCTGCGAAGTCCTTGATTTAAGGACACTCTATCCCCTGGATAAGGACCTCATTTCAAGTTCTGTCCAGAAAACGGGAAGAACCGTGATTGTACATGAAGCCCATGCCACTGGTGGAGTCGGAAATGATGTGCTGGCGATTATCAATGATACATCCTTTTTATATCAAAAAGCTCCGACTGAGCGGGTGACTGGATTCGATACGCCTGTTCCTTATTTCGGTTTTGAAGATTTCTATCTGCCTGACAGCAAACGTGTAGTAGCGGCAGTGGAAAAAGTAGCACGCTATTAGATAAGGAGGGAGTCCATGGAAGTTAAGCTTCATGATATTGGGGAAGGCATGACCGAAGCCAATATCAATCACTTTCTTGTAAAAGTGGGAGATGTCGTAAAAGCCGATCAACCATTAGTAGAGGTTCAAACAGATAAAATGACTGCGGAAATTCCGGCACCTTTTTCAGGTGTGATCAAGGAGTTTACGGTAAGTGAAGGGGAAACGATTCCAGTGGGATCCACGGTTCTGTTGATGGATCAAGAACACGTGAAGCAGTCTTTAGGCAAGCGTTCCATTTCACAAACAACGCAAGTGATGAAGAAAAGAAGGATCCTTGCATCCCCGTATACGAGGAAAATAGCAAGGGAGAATGGTATCAACCTAGAAGAAGTGGTTGGTTCCGGAGCGGGAGGAAGAATCCTTGATGAAGATATTTTCCTCTATTTGAAAGGAGAAAGTCAGACATCTCCACAGCGAGTAGAAGAATCTAAACCCGTTTCTCCTGTAGCTTTAAAAGAACCCGACACGATGACGATTCCTTTCCGGGGAAGACGCAAACAAATTGCTTCTAAAATGTCACAGTCACTCAGAACGATCCCGCACTGTACCCATTTTGAAGAAATCGATGTTACGAACCTGCTATCCTGGAAAGATAACATGAAAGCGGGGCGCGGGTCCATTTCCATGGGAGCTTATTTTATCAAAGCCATTTCTATCTGTTTAAAGGAGTTCCCTATCTTCAACGCCCGTCTCAATGAACAGGAGGAATGTGTCGAGCTCCAACCCCATCACAATATTGGAATCGCTGTAGATACGGACGAAGGGCTGATTGTTCCTGTCATTAAACAGGTCGAGCTGAAAACAATGAGGGACATCCATAGGGAAATGAAGAAACTGACCGTTAACGCACAGGAAGGCAAGTTAACAATGAAAGATATCAAAGGCGGAACCTTCACGGTCAGTAACGTAGGACCCCTGAACGGGTCGATCGGAGCCACTCCGATCATTAACGAACCGGAAGTTGCCCTCCTTGCTTTCCATAAAACGAAGAAGCGCCCGATGGTGAATGATAAAGATGAAATTGTCGTCCGCTCAATGATGAATGTGTCTATGTCATTTGATCATAGAGTGGTAGATGGCGGAACGGCCGTTAAGTTTACGAATCGATTACGGGATTTGATTGAACAGCCCGAGTCCATGCTTTTGGAGTTGATGTAAATGGTAGTGGGAGAGATCACGGAAGATAAAGAGATTGTCGTCATCGGGGGAGGTCCGGGCGGCTATCATGCAGCCATTCGAGCTGCGGGTTTAGGACTGAATGTGACGCTGATCGAAAGAGAAGAGCTGGGAGGGACCTGCTTGAATAAAGGGTGCATCCCATCAAAAGTCTTTACCCATTTTGCCCAAGAATTTAAAAAGACGAAGCACCGGAAGGAGATGGGGATGGAGTTTGGGGAAGTAGAAGCAAATCTCTCTACTCTTCAACACTATAAAAATAAAAAGATCACCCAGCTTCGTACAGGGATAGAATCCCTGTGCAAAGCGAATAAGGTTGAAATCGTCAAGGGTTCTGCATCCTTCCTGTCAGAATCCCGTATTGGAGTTGAAAACGGTCATGAGTTTTCCCTTTTCAATTTCAAGCAAGCCATTGTCGCGACCGGTGGTGAATTTCATTACCCTGAAGGAATAGAATTTGATTCGACTCATGTACTAAAGGAGAGAGAAATCTTTCAGCTGGAGGAAATACCAGAGGAACTCATTGTATATGGGACCGATTATATTTCCCTAGAGATCGCGTCTGTTTTCTCTATATTGGGAAGTCATGTCACCCTTATTTTGAACGGGGAATTTCCATTTGACTCTGCCATATCCAAAGAGCTGTTCAGACAGTTAAAAAAGCAGAAGGTCAATGTAATCAAGAATTCTACGCTGCAAGCTGCCAGTCAAGCTGAAGCAAAAGTCACAGTGAACCTTGACAGGGGGAACGGAGAAGTCGTTTCAATCGAAGGCTCACATTTTGTCGCAAGCGGAAAAGTTAAGCCGAACCTATCAGACCTCGGCCTTGACCGTCTCCGTGTTGAATTAACCGATGAGGATTATATCCGGACAGATCGGGAGGGACGGACCTCCATACCGAATATTTGGGCGATCGGCGATGTCACGGAAGGTCCGTCCCTCGCAGTCAAGGCGATCAAACAGGGGAAGGCGGCAGCCGAGGCAATGGCTGGGCTTCAAGTGGAAGTAGATCTTCAGTTTGTGCCGACGGTGGTGCAGATGAGTCCTCCTATTGCATGTGCAGGAATGACGGAGGAAGAAGCCGGACGGGCAGGTTATTCGGTTAAAGTAAGTGAAAACCCTGTCAGAGGAAACGGGTACGCTCAGCTGACAGAGGAGAAGGATGGATTCGTGAAAGTCGTGTCAGACAGTGAAACGGATTTGATCCTGGGTATTCATATAATGGGGATGGGAGCAGCCGAGTTGATCACCTCAGGGGTACTTGGTCTTGAAATGGCAGCGAGAGATGAGGACTTTCGTTTTCCACTTTATCCCCACCCAAACATGAATGAAAGTCTTCTGGAAGCGGTCGAAGGATTAAAGGGGGACGCTGTGCATATGCCTCCCAGAAAAAAGGAGCCCGCGAGATAAAAAGCGGTCGTGACTTCATCGCAGAGAAGCGTTTAAGCTTTACTAGCCGCTCTTGAGAAGTTCTATAAAACTATTTAATATAATATTCAGAATATACTAACGTTCAATGGAGGGATTGAGATGCAAGAGAATGTAGCAAAAAAGCAGGTTAAAGTAGAAGAAGTCTTCCCTGTAAGAGATGTTGATTATTTAGAGTATTATACGGGGAATGCAAAGCAGGCCGCCCATTTCTTCTGTACAGCATTCGGATTTAAGACCGTTGCCTATTCAGGACTGGAAACAGGAAATCGCGACACAGTATCCTATGTACTGCAACAAAATAAAGTACGATTGGTTATTACAGGAAGCCTGCACGAAGGAAGCCGTGTGTCCCAATTCGTGAAACATCATGGAGACGGCATTAAAGATATCGCCCTTGTGGTGGATGATGTTGAAAAGGCTTACACTGGAGCGGTGTCCCGCGGTGCGATTGAAATCATGCCACCTTCGACGCTCGAAGATGATAACGGAAAACTAAAAAAAGCCATCATTGGTACATACGGGGATACAATCCATACCCTTGTGGAGCGTAAAGATTATAAGGGAATCTTCATGCCAGGCTTTGAAAAGTATGATTCCGCTCTTAAAAATGAAGATGCCGGTATCATTGCTGTCGACCATGTAGTAGGAAACGTGGAGCGCATGGAAGAGTGGGTGGAATATTACGAAAAAGTGATGGGCTTCAAGGAAATGCGCCATTTCACAAATGAAGACATTACAACGGAATACTCCGCCCTTATGTCCAAGGTCATGCATAACGGCGGTCGCATCAAATTCCCGATCAATGAGCCGGCCGAAGGAAAACGTAAATCACAAATCCAGGAATACCTTGAGTTCTACGGTGGTCCAGGAGTTCAGCACATTGCCATCTTAACAGAAGATATCGTGAAAACAGTCGGTATTTTAAAAGAAAACGGGGTAGAATTCCTTAACACGCCGGATTCATATTACGACATGCTTTCAGAGCGTGTAGGGGAAATCGACGAAGAGATTTCTAAAATCAAAGAGTTGAATATTTTAGTAGACCGTGATGACGAAGGCTACCTGCTTCAAATTTTCACAAAGCCAATCGTTGACCGTCCGACCCTATTCATTGAAGTGATTCAACGAAAGGGTGCAAGAGGATTCGGAGAAGGAAACTTCAAAGCATTATTCGAATCCATCGAGCGGGAGCAGGAACGCAGAGGAAACCTATAAAAATAAAAAATAGATAGATAGAACATATATAACGGGGGTCAAAGGACCGGTCAGGGGGTTAACTCATGAAGAGATTAGCTGCTTCTACTTATAATATTGTACGCACTGTGGGTACTATATTTGAACGAGAAGATAAGCTAACACTTGAGTCAACCCCCTTCATCCATGAGAAAGGCGGGGATTCATGTATGACACTGAAGTTCAAAACAAGAGAAGCGGTCACACATATCGCTCCATATGTGCTGGGGAAAACGCTCTCAGACTTACAGAAAGAGCATGGTCTGAGCTCTATCAGAAAGCTATCAGAAAATGAAAACATATATGGCTGCTCTCCAAAAGTGAAGCAGTGGTTTAAAGAAAACGGAAGCGACTTGTTTTTGTATCCGGACGGAGCTGCCGTCGAGCTTAGTCATAAGGTAGCGACATTTTTAGGCGTGCCTAAGGAACAGCTCGTGTTTGGGAATGGCTCGGATGAAGTGATCCGATTATTGACGAGAGCCTATTTGAGCAGCGGGGATGAAGCCATCATGGCCGACGTTACATTTCCCAGGTATCAAACCAATGTGTCCTTAGAAGGGGGTACCCCGGTTATCGTTCCTTTAGTCAACGGTACCCATGACCTGCAAGCGATGCACGACCAGATCACTCCGAACACCAAGCTGATCTTTGTTTGTAATCCTAATAATCCAACCGGAACCATCGTCGGTAAAAAAGAACTACTGCAGTTTATCGAGAGCGTGCCGTCACACATCCTGGTAGTAGTGGATGAAGCGTATATGGAATACGTCACAACCGATGATTATTTAGAAACCCTGCCGCTGCTGTCGGCATTCGAAAATCTGATTGTTCTCAGAACATTCTCCAAGATATATGGCCTTGCGGGTTTAAGAGTCGGCTTCGGGGTCATGAACGAAGAAGTTGCCGAACAGCTCCGAAAAGTGAAAGATGTTTTCAATGTTAATACGGTTGCTCAGAAGTCAGCGATCATCGCCCTTGAGGATCAGGCATTTATAAGAGAGTGCACCCATAAGAACGAGCGGGGTCGCCTCTTTTTAGAAGGGGAGTTTGACCGTCTGGGTGTATCCTATTTCCCCTCTCAATCGAACTTTATCATGGTGGATACCGGATTGAATGGTGACACGGTCTCCTATGAGCTTGTAAAAAGGGGACTGGTCGTCCGTTCAGGAACTCTTCTTGGGTACCCGACGACCGTACGGGTCACGATTGGAACAGAAGAGGACAACAAGAGGTTCATACAAGCATTGGAAGATATATTACAAAGTGAAGGGGTGAAATAAATGGATATCAAACCTCGTACCCTTCAGTGGCAGGACGCTTATAAATTAATGGTTGGTTCGATTTTACCTCGTCCGATTGCATTCGTTTCATCTCTTGATGAAGGAGGGAATGCGAATCTTGCGCCATACAGCTTTTTTACGGCCATTTGTGCCGACCCGATGCTCGTTTGCTTCTCTCCGATGAGAAAAGGAAAGGATGGCAGCAAAAAGGATACCCTTACTAATATCGAGAACACGAAGGAATTCGTCATCAATATCGTGAGTGAAGAGTTCGTGGACAAAATGAATAATTGTGCCATTGAATATGAATCTGGCGTTGATGAATTCGAACAAGTCGGTCTGACGAAGAAAGAGTCCGTCACGGTAAAGCCTCCAGGAGTGTCTGAAAGCAAGGTTCAATTGGAATGCGTTCTTCATGAGGTCCTTCACTTCGGCGATCATCCCGGTGCAGGGAGTCTCGTGATCGGAAAGGTAGAATGCGTAAGAATCGATAACGAACTCTATTACGACGGCAAAATAGATTCAGAGAAATTAAAGCCGGTAGGTAGACTGGCTGGACAAATGTATACCAAACCATTATCCGATTCATTTGAATTGATTCGAAAAAGGTGATGACAAGTGAAGCTTGTTAGCTTTGTAAAAGAAGGAAAATTAAGAGCAGGTATCGTTCAAGGTGAACTTGCAGCGGACCTGCATGCCATTAGCGAAGGAACTCTCCCTAAGGATATATTGTCCATTATTGATCTTGGGGAAGAAGGATTGAAAAAGATAAAAGAGATCGGTACGTTTTCTGCTGGAGATAAGGGAGTGTATCATTTGCGTGATATCACGCTAAAGGCGCCGATTCCGAGGCCTGTCAGCATACGGGATTTCTATGCTTTTGAAGAGCATGTGAAAACGGCACGGAAGCGGAGGGGACTTGAAGTGATTCCGGAATGGTATGACGTCCCTGTATTTTATTTCACCAATCATTTAGCAGTGAAGGGTCCGAACGAGCACATTGAAAAGCCTGTTGACTGTGAGTGGCTGGATTATGAACTGGAAATCGCCTGCGTCATTGGAAAAGAAGGCAGGAACATTTCAAAAGAAAAAGCAGAAGATCATATTTACGGTTATTTTATCATGAACGACTGGAGTGCAAGGGACATTCAGAAGCATGAAATGAAAGTCGGTCTCGGGCCTGCGAAAGGGAAGGATTTTGCCACTTCATTCGGTCCTTATTTGGTGACGGGGGATGAACTGGAGTCTAATCGGAGAGGAAACCGTTTTGATCTTTCCATGACGGCCAAAGTGAATGGGAAGCTCTTGTCCCAAGGGAATTATCTCGATATTCATTATACGTTCGCTGATATGATCGAACGTGCCTCAAAAGACGTCACCCTTTATCCGGGAGAGGTCATTGGATCAGGAACCGTCGGAACAGGCTGCATATTAGAACTTGGTCCTGAGACACATCCCTGGTTAAAACCAGGGGATGTGGTGGAATTAGAGATTGCCGGACTGGGAATTTTGCGTAATACAGTTGCAAGCAGAAGAGAGGGGGAAGACCATGTATTATCGACAAATGGGGAAAATACCTCACAAACGTCACACCATGTTTAAAAAGGACGATGGCACGCTCTACAGGGAGCAGGTCATGGGAACAAAGGGGTTCTCGGGAACACAGTCGATTTTGTATCATCATCATTTGCCGACGGCTGTGGCGAAAACGGACTATTTAGTGAGTTATATGCCGGAGTTTGAGGAAGAAGGTGCACTTCGTCATCGACATTTCTTTACGGACAGAGTGGAGAAAAAAGGCTGTGCTTTAAAAAGTCGTGAATATTTACTCGGTAACACTGATCTGTTGATCGGAACCGCCTATGTCACGGAAGAAATGAAGAGCTTTTATCGCAATGGGGATGGAGATGAAATGCTATATATTCATTTCGGTAAAGGAAAAGTGGAGACGATGTTTGGAACGATCTCCTATGGAAAAGGGGATTATGTGGTGATTCCGATTGGAACGATCTATCGCGTCGTTCCTGAAGAAGAGACCAAAATGCTGATTGTTGAATCCTTTAGCCAGATTACAACACCTCGCCGCTATCGTAATGAATATGGTCAGCTTTTGGAGCACAGCCCGTTTTGTGAACGGGATTTACGGGGGCCAGAAGAATTGCAAACCGTAAATGAAGAAGGCGAATTTGAGGTGATCACGAAATCAAGAGGGGCTCTTCATTCACATATATTAAATCATCACCCACTGGACGTAGTCGGTTGGGATGGCTATTTGTATCCATGGGTATTTAACATTGAGGATTTCGAGCCGATCACAGGACGTGTCCATCAGCCGCCTCCTGTACATCAAACATTTGAAGGGCATAATTTCGTTGTGTGTTCATTCGTGCCGAGATTATACGACTACCATCCGGAATCGATTCCTGCTCCTTATAATCACAGCAACGTGAATAGTGATGAGCTGCTTTATTACGTAGAAGGAAACTTCATGAGCAGAAAAGGAATTAAGGAAGGTTCGATCACCCTTCATCCGAGCGGCATTCCACATGGTCCACATCCAGGAACGACAGAAGCCAGTATCGGGAAAAAAGAAACCCTGGAGCTTGCCGTTATGATCGATACCTTCAAACCATTGAAAATAGTCAAGAAAGCCAGAAATGTCGAAGATCCAAATTATATGTTTACATGGGTGTAGAAAATGAATCAGTCCAAGACCTTGTGGGTTACTTGGATTGGTTCTTTTATTTATATACAGTTTAATATAGGTGAACGACATACTAAGGGTATTATTTGTTTCTGCGAAAAAATATTCAAGATAATAGAAGGAAGTTGAAGGAGCGAAGTTGAAATTTGGAGTCCGAAAAACAAAATAAATAGTAAGGATTGACGTCTGTGAGTTGAACCAATCCTTTTTGCTGATCGTCTTTCTGCTGAATAAAAATTCATTCTCATAATTAATAGTAGAAAGATATTCTCAATTATATAAAGTTAATGAGAATAAACCACCCCCTCACAGCGTAGGACAAAACTCCCCAAACCTCCATTCTCATGGGATTTTGTCGAAATATTTCATATAGCGACCGAGTCGAAAACTGAACCACTATTCACCCACTGAAATAAAAAAATCCAAAAAAAATTTTATTCCCAACAAACTCTATAAGGACAAAGATGTAAGCGTTTACTTAAAATCAGATAAATCTAAATAGTCAAAAAATTTACAAAAAGCCTGTTGACCTTCCCGGGAAACGGGAGTAATATTGTCCTCAATAAAAAAATATGAGCCAGCAGGAAGCAACAACCTCAACTTATTCCAACCTGCTGTCAAATAGGTTCCACAGCAACTGGAGAAATAGTCCTTCAGTGCAAAAATAAAATTCGAAAAAATCAAATAAATTCTCACCAGGAAAGGAATGATTAACATGAACGAACAATGGATCTACTTAGACGGGCAATACGTAAAAAAGGAAGACGCAGTTGTATCTGTGTACGACCATGGTTTTCTATATGGAGATGGAGTGTTCGAAGGTATTCGAATGTACGATGGGAATGTGTTCCGTCTAGAAGAACATGTTGATCGCCTTTATGACTCTGCAAAATCAATCATGTTGCATATCGAAGTAACGAAAGAAGAGATGTGTGACATTATCGTTGATACATTGAAAAAGAATCAACTAGAGAATGCCTACATACGTGTGGTCATTTCTAGAGGTGTTGGAAACTTAGGGTTGGATCCATTTACTTGTAGAAAACCACAAATCATTGTCATTGCAGAACAATTAGCCCTGTTCCCTAAAAGCTTATACGAAACGGGCATCGATATCGTTACAGTAGCAAGTCGCCGTAACCGTGCAGATGTTCTTTCACCAAAGGTTAAATCGTTGAACTACTTAAATAATATCCTGGTAAAAATCGAAGCCAACCTCGCTGGTGTAAGTGAAGCGTTAATGCTTAACGACCAAGGGTATGTAGCGGAAGGATCAGCGGACAATATCTTCATTGTAAAAAAAGGGAAGATCCTGACCCCTCCTGGATATGTAGGGGCCCTAGAAGGGATCACCCGGAACGCAATCATCGAGATCGCCGAAAAGCTTGGATTTGAGATGAAGGAAGAAGTTTTCACCCGTCATGATGTGTATACGGCAGATGAAGTGTTCTTAACAGGAACAGCCGCAGAAGTCATTGCCGTTGTAAAGGTTGATGGCCGCGTGATCGGTGAAGGAAAACCTGGAAAGTATACAAATCAATTATTACAGGAGTTCAGAAATACTGTCACGCAGGATGGAAGAAAAGTTTACAAACAAAATGCTCAAGTTGGCTAAGTTGGAGGTGATGACGTGCGAAGTGACATGATCAAAAAAGGAATAGATCGAGCTCCTCACCGCAGTTTACTGTACGCTACGGGAGTGAAGCTTGAAGACTTGGAAAAACCATTCATCGGGGTGTGTAACTCCTACATTGATATCATTCCAGGCCATATGCATTTAAACGGATTTGCCCAAGTGGTAAAAGAAGCGATCCGGGAAGCCGGCGGCATTCCATTCGAATTCAATACAATCGGTGTTGACGATGGGATCGCCATGGGACATATCGGGATGAGGTACTCATTACCAAGCCGGGAACTGATCGCGGACTCAGCAGAAACCGTCATTAATGCTCACTGGTTCGATGGAGTATTCTACATTCCAAACTGTGACAAGATCACACCGGGAATGCTCATGTCAGCGGTCAGAACAAATGTCCCATCCGTTTTTGTATCGGGAGGCCCGATGGAAGCAGGTGTTTCGAGCGAAGGGAAGCCATTATCACTCGTATCGGTTTTCGAGGGAGTAGGTGCCCATCAGTCAGGAAGAATGACGGCTGAACAGCTTCTCGACATAGAAGCCAATGCGTGTCCGACTTGCGGATCATGCTCTGGGATGTTCACAGCGAACTCCATGAATTCCCTGATGGAAATGCTCGGGATGGCTCCTCCGGGGAATGGAACAATCGTTGCCACCTCTGAAGAGCGGCATCAGCTAATCAAGGATGCGGCCAAATATCTAGTGGAAATGGTCAAGAAAGATATTAAACCAAGAGATATCATCACAGAGGATACAATCGACGATGCATTCGCTTTGGATATGGCTATGGGAGGCTCCACCAATACCGTCCTTCATACACTGGCCATTGCGAATGAGGCGGAGATTGATTACGACATCAACCGGATCAATAAAGTCGCAGAACGAGTACCTTATTTATCCAAGATAAGCCCAGCCTCTGACTACTCCATGCAGGACGTTCACAATGCTGGAGGGGTCAGCGCCATTATTAAAGAATTATGTGAAATGGGGGCTGTTCACAACGATCGAATCACGGTAACAGGAAAGTCTCTTTATGAAAACGTACAAGATGCTCATATTCAAAATGACGATGTCATCCGTCGCAAGGAAAACGCCCACAGTCCAGTCGGAGGATTATCCGTCCTCTTCGGAAATATCGCTCCAAATGGTGGAGTCATCAAGGTGGGTGCAGTCGACCCGTCCATTAAAACGTTCATGGGTGAAGCGATTGTATATGAATCTCAGGATGACGCACTTCGAGGCATTGAAAGTGGAGAAGTGAAAGAAGGGCATGTAGTGGTGATCAGGTACGAAGGGCCAAAGGGTGGTCCGGGAATGCCGGAGATGCTGGCACCAACGGCAGCCATTGCAGGACGGGGCCTGGAAAAGAAAGTGGCACTCATGACAGACGGCAGGTTTTCCGGAGCATCGCGAGGCATTTCAATCGGTCATGTCTCACCGGAAGCTGCTGAAGGAGGACCAATCGGTGTTGTTGAAAATGGAGATCCCATCTTCATTGATCTGACGAATCGAACGATTTCCCTCATGGTGTCAGAAACGGAACTTCAGTTCAGACAAAAGGAGTGGGTACAACCCCCTCCGAAGATTAGAAAAGGTTACTTAGCACGATATGCCAAGCTTGTAACGTCAGCCAGTACAGGTGGAATATTGAAAACGGAATAGTAAAAAGCGTTGAAGAGGTAAAAGGGTTGGAAATCGTATTTTCAGAGAGCTGGTGGTGCTGCAAACCAGTAATACATCCAATACCGACATCCCCTCTGAGTATCGTTCTGAACCTCTAAAAGTAGGAACGATCGAGTAGATGCTACTCGTTACAAAAACAAAGGCTGGTGAAACCGATCAGCCTGCAAAGGGAGATGATATCAAATTATCTCTGAATTAGGGTGGTACCGTGGAAAGGATGAAGACCTTTTCGCCCCTGCGAAAGATGAACTCTGTCGTAGTGGGTGGAAAGGTCTTTTTTGTTTGGGAAAGTGGATGAAAAAAGCTCAGGTGATTCACTGCCTGCGCATTTAATATATCCAGCTCCGGCGGCTAGAGGCTCGAGGTCATAAATCAAACATACCAAAAAGGCAAAGAACGCCTTTCCGGCATGTTCGCTTTATGCTTGTCGCCTCTGACCAAGCCGCCCGCGCATTTAATATATCCAGCTCCGGCGGCTAGTCCCTCGAGGTCATAAGTCAATCTCGCCAAAAAGGCAAAAAACGCCTTTTCAGCGACCTTGCCTTATGCTTGTCGGGCCTGACCAAGCCGCCTGCGCTTTTAATAAAAGGGAGGAGATAGGCAATGAGAGCGAAGGTAGAGGCAGAACCGGCTTCACAGACACTAACAGAAAACGTCAACGGTGCTGATATGCTCATGAAAGCTTTAAAGGAGGAAAAGGTTGAGATTCTGTTTGGATATCCTGGGGGAGCGGTCTTGCCGATTTACGATGCTCTTTACAAAGCCCCGATCAAGCACGTACTTGCCCGTCATGAGCAGGGGGCCATCCACGCGGCAGAAGGATATGCCCGGGTATCAGGGAAACCGGGTGTGGTGATTGCCACATCAGGACCGGGAGCTACGAATCTCGTAACCGGGATTGCAGATGCCATGATGGATTCATTGCCTTTGGTGGTTTTTACAGGGCAGGTGGCTTCAGGGGTGATCGGAACCGATGCATTTCAGGAAGCGGACGTGGTCGGCATCACGATGCCGATTACAAAGCATAATTATCAGGTTCGTGATATCAAGGATCTTCCGAGAATCGTGAAGGAAGCTTTTCACATTGCTTCGACCGGAAGGCCCGGACCGGTACTCGTCGACATTCCGAAAGACTTGACACTGCAGCAAGCTTATCCGGTACACGAAGTAGAAATGGACTTACCCGGGTATCAGCCTAACTTATATCCAAATCCCCTTCAAATCAAGAAATTGGTAGATGCCATTAAGGTTTCCAGGCAGCCGGTCATCTTGGCCGGGGCAGGGGTGCTTCATGGAAAGGCAACAGAGGAACTGAAGAGATTCGCAGAGCAATATGACCTTCCTGTCATTCATACCCTTTTAGGTTTAGGTGGATTTCCTGCTGATCACCCGCTGTTTCTAGGGATGGCAGGGATGCACGGTTGCTATGCAAGTAATATGGCCATCCATGAATGTGACTTGCTCATCAATATCGGAGCCAGATTTGATGACCGGTTAACAGGAAATCTTGCCACCTTTGCACCACGGGCCAAAGTGGTTCATATCGACATCGATCCAGCTGAGATCGGGAAGAATGTTGAAACGCAGATTCCGATCGTTGCAGACGCGAAGCAGGCACTCGCTAAACTTCTTCAACATGAGGCGGAAAAACCTGATTTCGATGCCTGGCATCATCATCTTAAGTCATATAAAAGGGAATATCCTTTCTGGTATAACCAGGCTCACGATGTGCTCTCCCCTCAGCGATTGATTGAACAGGTGTACGAAATGACGAACGGGGAAGCGGTTGTCACAACGGACGTGGGACAGCATCAAATGTGGGCGGCACAATACTACTCCTTTAAAAAACCTAATAATTGGGTCACATCCGGAGGGCTTGGCACGATGGGATTCGGATTCCCGGCAGCAATCGGAGCCCAGTTGGCAAACCCATCAAGTACGGTGGTCGCCTTTGTAGGAGATGGCGGATTCCAAATGACACTACAGGAGCTGGTTCTCCTGAAAGAGCTGAACCTTCCTGTGAAAGTGGTCCTTCTTAATAACGCTACCCTCGGGATGGTGAGACAATGGCAGGAAACATTCTTTGAAGAGAGATACTCACAATCGGTGTTCTCCACACAGCCTGATTTTGTAAAACTGGCTGAATCGTACGGAATCAAAGGATATCGCGTGAAAACACAGGAAGAAGTCGATTCAGTTTTACGGGAAGCCTTAACGAGTGATGAACCCGTACTCATTGATTGCTGGGTGAATCCAAAGGAAAATGTCTACCCGATGGTGGCTCCAGGGAAGGGATTACACGAAATGTTAGGAGTGAAACCATGAGGAAACGGATTGTAACGGCCCTCGTTCATAATCGGAGCGGTGTCTTGAACCGGGTAACCGGATTGTTTACAAAGCGTCAGTTTAACATTGAAAGCATATCAGTCGGCTATACAGAAGTCGAAGGGATTTCAAGAATGACGTTTGTCGTCAATGTAGAAGACGATCGCAAAATTGAACAACTTTTAAAACAGCTGCATAAACAAATTGATGTCCTCAAGGTTTCAGACATCACCGATCAAGGAGTCGTCGCAAGAGAATTGGCACTCATCAAAGTGTTAAGTACAGGGCAGACGAGATCCGAAATCAATGGAATCGTAGAACCCTTCAGGGCCGCCATCATTGATGTGGCAAGAGACAGCGTAACCGTCCAGGTCACAGGGGAAACATCCAAGATAGAGGCCATCATCGATTTGTTAAGACCTTATGGGATCAAAGAAATCGCCCGAACCGGTATCACGGCGTTTGCCAGGGGAAATGGTAAATCAGTCACAGATTTGAAACAGTATTCAATTGTGAACTAGAAGCTGCTGGATTCACGTTTTGAAAAAACTTATTATTCAAAAAATGGAGAGGATGAGGGAAATGGTAAAGGTATATTATAACGGAGATGTGAATGAAGAGGTTTTAAAAGGGAAGAAAGTAGCGGTTGTCGGATATGGTTCACAAGGTCACGCACATGCTCAGAACCTCAAGGAAAGCGGCTTTGATGTTGTAGTGGGATTGAGAAAAGGAAAGTCGTGGGACCAGGCAGTAAAGGATGGCTTTGATGTCTACTCCGTCCGCGAAGCGAGTGAACAGGCAGATGTCATCATGGTTCTCCTGCCGGATGAGCATCAGCCGAAAGTGTATGAAGCAGAAATCAAGCCGGCACTTTCAGCAGGCAAAGCACTGGCATTTGCACACGGATTCAATATCCATTTCCATCAAGTCGTCCCCCCGGAAAATGTAGATGTATTCCTGGTAGCCCCGAAAGGACCGGGACATTTGGTAAGAAGGACATTTGAAGAAGGAGCCGGGGTACCTGCACTCTTTGGGGTTTACCAAGACGCTTCAGGTCAAGCCGCAGAACTCGCGCTTGCGTATGCGAAAGGTGTAGGTGCCGGACGTGCCGGAATCCTTGAAACATCCTTCCAGGAAGAAACGGAAACTGATCTATTCGGGGAACAGGCGGTCCTGTGTGGTGGAGTGACATCCCTTGTAAAGGCAGGATTCGAAACGCTGGTCGAGGCCGGCTATCAAAAAGAGGTCGCCTATTTCGAGTGTTTACACGAATTGAAGCTGATCGTTGACCTGATGTATGAGCAAGGACTGGAAGGAATGCGTTACTCGATCTCCGACACAGCTCAATGGGGGGACTTCGTTTCAGGACCGCGAGTGGTGAACGAAGAAACGAAAGCACGCATGAAGGAAGTATTAACGGATATTCAAACAGGAAAATTTGCGAAGGGATGGATCTTGGAGAATCAGGCGAACCGTCCGGAGTTTAACGCAATCAACCAGCGTGAAAGTCAGCACCCGATTGAAGTGGTTGGAAAAGAGCTTCGTAGAATGATGCCATTTGTACAGAAACCTTCTACTAAAGAAAAGGAAGTGGTTGCGAGTGCGAACCATTGAGATTTTTGACACAACCTTACGGGATGGTGAACAGTCAGCGGGCGTAAATCTTAACACGATTGAAAAGATCGAGGTAGCGAAGCAGTTGGAGAGACTCGGAGTGGACATCATTGAAGCCGGTTTTCCTGCAGCTTCAAAAGGAGACTTCGATGCCGTGCAGAGGATCGGTTCCACGATCAAAAACAGCTCTGTTACAGGGCTGGCGCGAGCTCAACAGCGTGATATCGATGCGGTATGGGAATCCCTTAAAGGAACCGCAGAACCAAGGTTGCATGTCTTTCTTGCAACCTCTCCCATTCACATGACACATAAGCTGAAGATGACACCGGATCAGGTCATCGATACAGCCGTCCAGGCCGTTCAATACGCGAAGAAATTTTTCCCGGTTGTTCAGTGGTCAGCAGAAGATGCGTGCCGGACAGACTTGAATTTCCTGGTAAAGATCATGGAGAGAGTCATTGCAGCAGGGGCTTCCGTCATTAACCTTCCTGATACGGTAGGATATATCACCCCTCATAAATACGGAGAACTCTTTCGGTACGTAAGGGAAAATGTTCCGAATATCGATGGGGTAAAGTTGTCGGCTCATTGTCACGATGATCTGGGAATGGCCACAGCCAATTCACTGGCTGCCATTGAAAACGGAGCCGATCAAATTGAAGGAACAATCAATGGAATCGGGGAAAGAGCCGGGAATGCCGCTCTGGAAGAGATCGCAGTCGCTCTGAGGATCAGGGAAGATTTTTACGGTGCGACAACCCGCCTGAAGCTGGATGAAATCAAGAAAACAAGCTCTCTTGTCAGTAAGCTGACGGGGATGAGAGTACCGGCTAACAAAGCGGTCGTAGGTGATAATGCTTTCGCTCATGAATCAGGCATTCATCAGGACGGAATGCTGAAGGAAAAAACAACGTACGAAATCATCACCCCTGAACTGATTGGAGTGAATGCAACCCGCCTGGTTCTGGGAAAACACTCCGGACGTCACGCCTTTAAGAATAAGGTGATTGAATTAGGCTTTGAGCTTTCGGATGAGAAGCTTAATGAAGCATTTCATGCATTCAAAGATCTGGCTGATAAGAAGAAGGAAATCGTCGATGAAGATCTCTTCAGTATCCTGACGAATAAGCAAACGGAA
The DNA here is from genome assembly GCF_041889765.1 of Rossellomorea sp. FM04394. Lineage (NCBI taxonomy): Bacteria > Bacillati > Bacillota > Bacilli > Caryophanales > Bacillaceae > Rossellomorea > Rossellomorea sp. FM04394. Next base: position 447,094 of record NZ_CP168654.1, read on the forward strand.
ATGACCGATGGAGTCGGGTTTACATTAGAAAGAATGCAGGTCCAGTATGGTATGGACAATATCCCGACCGCTACGATCGAATTGAAGTTTGAGGACGGCAGCGTAACCCAGCTCGCTTCAACGGGGTCAGGAAGTGTAGAAGCCATCTACAATACAATCGAAAAGATCCTGCCGAGTCCTTCCAGATTATTAGATTACAAGATCAACTCAGTCGGAGGGGGCCGGGATGCCCTTGCAGAAGTATATGTCCGACTTGAATATAACGGAGAAAACACTAGTGGACGAGGAACCGCCCAGGATGTATTAGAAGCATCGGCACGGGCTTATTTAAACGCCGTGAATCGCTCAGCTCAACGGAAATCACACTCCAGGGAGCCCGAAACGGTGGAAGCGAGCTTATAAACGATGGGAGCCTTGTCATTCAAGGCTCCTCATACAAACCAAAAACAGGAGGTAATTCTAATGAAGAAAAAAATCGCTGTACTACCAGGAGACGGTATCGGTCAAGAGATTATGGACGGGGCATTAGAAGTACTGAAGGCAGTGGGTGATTGGTTCGGCCATGAATTCCAAGTGGAAAAAGGATACATCGGTGGATCTGCCGTTGATCGCTTCGGTACACCATTACCTCCTGAAACGATCAAGCTTTGTAAAAATAGTGATGCCGTTCTATTAGGGGCCGTAGGAGGACCAAAATGGGAGCATCTTCCGAAGGAGCTGCGTCCTGAAAAAGGTCTCCTGGCCATCCGCAAAGAGTTTGACTTATTCGCGAACCTGCGCCCGGTTAAAGCATTTGAAAGTTTACTTGGTGCTTCCCCGTTAAAGCGTGACATCGTTGAAGAAGTAGACTTAGTGATTGTCCGGGAACTGACAGGGGGATTGTACTTCGGTCAGCCATCGGGTCGTCAAGGAAAAAGGGATGAAGTAGCCGTCGATACACTGGTCTATGAAAAAAGTGAAATCGAACGGATTGTTCATAAAGCCTTCAAGCTGGCTCAAAAACGCAAGAAAAAATTAACGTCCGTTGACAAGGCAAATGTTTTGGAAACAAGTCGAATGTGGCGCGAAGTCGTGAATGAGGTAGCTCCTGAATACCCGGATGTGGAAGTGGAGCACATGCTGGTCGATGTCGCTGCCATGAAGCTGATGTATCAGCCGAAGCAATTCGATGTACTGGTGACGGAGAATATGTTCGGGGATATCCTGAGTGACGAAGCATCCATGATCACAGGGTCCCTGGGGATGCTGCCTTCCGCTAGTTTAAGAGGAGACTCCTTCGGTCTTTACGAACCGGTACACGGGTCTGCACCTGATATTGCCGGAAAAGGAAAAGCCAATCCACTGGCTATGATTCTATCGGTTGCCATGATGCTTAGACACTCCTTCGGCTTAAAAGAAGAGGCTGAAATGATTGAAATGGCTGTTCAGGAAGTATTGAATGCAGGCTACCGAACAGGAGACCTTTGGACGATGGGCCGCGGAACCGTTGTCGGGACAGGTGCCATGAGTCAGCTGGTTGTCGAGCGCTTGGAAGCGGATCACGCTCTGTCTTCGATCTTGGCGGCTTACTTGTAAGATGGAATTTACCGGGGTTTGTGAAATCAAGCGCTACTCACTCAGCAACCATTCTACCAAACCAGTCTTAACTGAATAAAAATTTTACCAAACCAGGAGGGAGTTCATGGCAGGGAAAAATATCATCGAAAAGATATGGGAAAAACACATTGTACACAGAGAAAAAGGAAAGCCGGATTTATTGTATATTGATCTGCACCTTGTACATGAAGTAACGTCTCCCCAAGCATTTGAAGGTCTTCGCTTAAAGAATCGCAAGGTGAGAAGACCCGATTTAACCTACGCCACGATGGATCATAACGTACCGACGAGAGAGCGACACATCATAAGAGATGAAATTGCACGACTGCAGATGGATACGTTGAAGAAAAATTGTGATGAGTTCGGCGTCACTCTTGCCGATATTCATCACCCTGATCAAGGGATTGTCCACGTCATCGGACCTGAGCTCGGTTTGACACAGCCAGGGAAAACGATCGTTTGCGGAGACAGCCATACTTCCACCCACGGAGCTTTCGGCGCATTAGCCTTTGGGATTGGGACGAGTGAAGTGGAACATGTACTGGCAACCCAGACACTTTGGCAATCGAAGCCAAAAACACTTCAAGTAGAGGTGTCCGGAGAGCTGGGGTTTGGTGTTACGGCCAAAGACGTGATCCTGAACATTATATCCACCTACGGGGTGGGATTTGGAACCGGATATGTCATCGAATTCACTGGAGACGTGATCCGAAATCTATCCATGGAAGAAAGAATGACCGTCTGTAATATGAGCATTGAAGCAGGTGCCAAGGCAGGATTGATCAGTCCCGATGAAACGACCTTTGAATATTTAAACGGAAGAGAATATCTTCCTAAGGATAAATCGTACGAACAATGTAAAGAAGAATGGCGATCGCTTACGAGCGACAGTGACGCAGCCTATGATCATAAGATTGAGGTGAAGGGTGAAGAAATCGAACCTCATGTGACATGGGGAACGAATCCTGGAATGGGCGCGGGCATTTCAAGGTCCGTCCCTCACCCAGAGGAGTACCGGGATCCTTCTGATAGAGAAGGAGTAGAACGGGCGCTTCATTACATGGGGCTCGAGGCGGGAATGAGGATCGAGGACATTGAGGTTGATTATGTGTTCATTGGTTCGTGTACGAATTCACGCTTGAGTGACTTGAGAGCGGCGGCTGAAGTTGTGAAAGGTCACAGTGTAAAACAGGGCGTCACCGCATTGGTTGTTCCTGGATCGTTCAAGGTGAAGAAAGAGGCTGAAGAACAAGGTTTGGATACCATTTTCAAAGAAGCTGGATTCCAGTGGAGGGAAGCTGGCTGCAGCATGTGCCTGGCGATGAATGATGATATCGTTCCACCTGGCAAGCGCTGTGCATCGACTTCCAACCGGAACTTTGAAGGCCGGCAAGGAAATGGCTCTCGAACGCATCTACTCAGCCCATCCATGGCCGCTGCGGCTGCCGTTACCGGAAAGCTGACAGATGTACGAAAGCTTGAAAAAATGCCGATTTCCTAGGAGGTGAGAAAGTGGCAATCAATCATGTGGAAGGAAAAGTGTTTCCTCTAAGAAGAGACAATGTGGACACGGATCAAATCATACCCAAACAGTTTTTAAAAAGGATCGAGCGTAAAGGGTTTGGTCAGTACTTGTTCTATCATTGGCGGTTTGAAGACGACGGTAAAGCCCTAAGAGACGACTTCTTATTAGATACACCTAAGTATCAAAACGCCGAGGTTCTCCTTGGAGGAAAGAATTTTGGGTGCGGATCTTCGAGGGAGCACGCTCCGTGGGCCCTTCAAGACTATGGGTTCAAAGTAATCATCGCCAAAAGCTTTGCAGATATTTTTTATAACAACTGTTTGAAGAATGGGATCCTGCCCATTCAACTGGATGAACAAACAGTCGATGCACTTCTGAGCAATGAGAGTCATGTAGATTTATATAAAATCGAAGTGTCCCTTGAGCATCAGACCATTTGTGACTCGGAAGGTCAACGCGTCTCCTTTGACATCGATCCTTACTGGAAAACGATGCTTCTAAAGGGACTGGATGAGATCGATTTAACTCTGCATTACGGAAAAGATATTGAAGAATACGAAAAAAATTATGAGGTGAGTGGCTTGGGAATTTAATGGATAACACTGAAGTTGTAGAAGCAATGGAAAGAATCAGTCATCAGGTGCATCGAACACCGTTAAAGCAATCATCGACGCTGAATACGTTCACTGGTGGAGAAATCTATTTGAAAATGGAGAATCTGCAGCGAACAGGTTCCTTCAAAGTAAGAGGCGCAATGAATAAAATCATGTCATTGTCTGAAGAAGAATCGGGTAGAGGCATCATTGCCGCATCTGCAGGAAATCATGCCCAGGGTGTGGCACTGGCTTCATCCCTGCGCGGAGTTCCGTCGAAAATCTTCATGCCGAAACGGACACCTTCCACAAAGATAGCGGCAACGAAACATTACGGAGCTGAAATCGTCCTGACAGGAGATACCTATCAGGAAGCCTACGGGGCAGCACTGGAAGAGAAAATCAGAAACGGCTCAACGTATGTTCATGCATTTGATGATCATAAAGTGATGGCTGGGCAAGGGACAGTCGCACTGGAAATGCTTCAGCAACTCAGTGATTTAGACATGATCCTAGTACCTGTTGGCGGAGGCGGTCTGTTGGCCGGAATGGCACTGGCCGTAAAAGCCTTTAACCCACGAGTGAAAATCGTCGGCGTACAGGCACTGGGAGCACCGGCTACGTATAACTTTTTCACAGGCAGAAACAAAGGATCCCTGGAGCATGTGCACACCATTGCCGATGGCATCCTGGTCAAGAAGCCTGGAGAGCTCACGTTTCCGATCATCCGGAAATATGTAGATGACATGGTCACCGTTACGGATGAAGAAATCTCCTATAGCATCATGTTCATGCTTCAACGGGAAAAAACGCTGGTTGAAGGAGCAGGAGCAGCATCCTTGGCGGCAGCCATGTGCCAAAAGGTCAAGGTGCATGGAAAGAAAGTCGGCTGTGTCATCAGTGGCGGAAATGCCGATCCTAGCAAGATACCTGTGTATCGGGATCTATCGAAAATGGCCAGACAGCTGCATCATATTGTGTAAAGATGGGACGGCTCTTAACTGCGTTTTAGTTAGGGGCGGTCCTCTGTTATTAATAGGTGTTTTTACTTTGTTCATAATTTGGCGCAACAAAGTCGGCAAGTGGCACAACAAACGAGGGATAGTACTCTAAGATGTGCAAAATCAGCTCAAATTTTGCCTGAAGCTCCCTTCGAAACACTGTTAACGTCACAAAAGAGTGAAAATTAAGCAAAACAAGCTAATAGTTTACCAGAATTGAAAGCTCTTACATTCTAAAAATACGTAAATACCTATTGTAATAGGTAATTTTTTCTACTATAATGTCCACTATACAAAAACAAATGTACATCAGAAATAAACAAATGGAGGTTTTCGGCTTATGGAATCAATTTCAATCGGACTTTTAGGACTAGGAACGGTGGGAGCCGGAGTGGTGAAGATTGTAGAGAATCATCAGGATAAACTGTCCCATCAAATCGGCTGCCCTGTGAAGGTAAAGAAAGCCCTTGTTCAGGATTTAGAGAAAGATAGGGGACTGGAAATGGAAAACAGCATACTGACCTTAAATCCTGAGGAAGTCCTGTTTGATCCTGAAATTGATATTGTGGTCGAGGTAATGGGAGGAATTGAAGCAACGAAGGAACATCTCCTCCATGCACTGCACCAGAAGAAGCATGTCGTAACGGCAAACAAGGATCTTATGGCGCTGCACGGACCGGAATTGTTGAGGGCTGCCTCAGAAAACGGCTGCGACCTATTCTACGAAGCAAGCGTCGCAGGTGGTATCCCGATTTTAAGAAGTTTAGTAGATGGCCTCGCATCGGATCGGATCACGAAAATGATGGGAATCGTCAACGGAACAACCAACTTTATTTTGACGAAGATGACGAAAGAGGGACGGACCTTCGAGGATGTCCTCCAGGAAGCCCAGGATCTTGGGTATGCAGAAGCGGATCCGACGGCAGATGTCGGCGGTTTGGATGCGGCGAGAAAGATGGCCATCCTTTCAACGTTGGGGTTCTCCATGAACGTTGATTTAGCGGATGTGAAAGTGAAAGGCATTACGGAAGTGACGGGTGATGATATCCAATATGCCGAGCAATTCGGCTACACAATGAAGCTCATCGGATATGCTCACCGTGAAGGGGAGAGTGTCGAGGTGAGTGTGGAGCCTACTTTGCTGCAAAACGAGCATCCACTGGCATCGGTCCATGATGAATATAACGCAGTTTACGTATACGGGGAAGCGGTTGGTGAAACGATGTTTTACGGCCCGGGTGCAGGAAGTCTTCCGACTGCCACAGCCGTCGTATCCGATATGGTAGGAATCATGAAGAATATGAGATTGGGAGTCACGGGTAAGAGTGCGGTGAACCCGCAATTCCCTAAAAAATTAAAAGAGCGTAATGAAATTCATTCAAAATATTTCTTGCGTCTGCACGTACAGGATGAAGTAGGCGTTTTGGCAAAACTCACTTCCATCTTCTCTAATCATGGCGTCAGCTTCGAGAAGATCCTGCAGAATCCGTTAGACAGTGACGAATTTGCTGAAATTGTCCTTGTGACTCATAAAGCATCTCTTGATCATTACGAAGATATTCTTATGGAGCTTAAGGATTATGAAGCCATTCATTCGATTGAAAGTTCATATCGTGTAGAAGGGGGAGAAAAAGGATGAGGTGGAAAGGATTATTGGAGCAGTATGGTGAGCGTCTTCCATTAAATGATGACACTCCTCTTTTAACGTTAAATGAAGGGAACACTCCCTTGGTTGAATTAAAGACGTTGTCCCGGGAATGGGGGATCGAGCTTTATGCAAAGGTAGAGGGAGCAAACCCTACCGGCTCCTTTAAAGATCGCGGAATGGTTCTCGCCGTTGCCAAAGCGGTAGAGTCAGGCAGTTCGACGGTCATTTGCGCCTCTACCGGAAATACCTCTGCTTCAGCCGCAGCATATGCAGCAAGGGCAGGAATCAAATGTATCGTGGTCATTCCAGAGGGGAAAATTGCTCAAGGGAAATTAGCTCAAGCTGTCATGTACGGTGCCGAAATCATTTCCATAGAAGGGAATTTTGATGAAGCACTCGAAATCGTCCGTGAGCTGAGTAAAACCGAATCTGTCACTCTTGTGAATTCAGTGAATCCATATCGATTGGAAGGACAGAAAACAGCAGCTTTTGAAGTCATTGATGGATTGGGGGAAGCCCCTGATGTGCTTGCGATCCCTGTCGGTAATGCAGGGAATATTTCGGCATACTGGAAAGGCTTCAAGGAATATCACAATCTTAAAGCTTCAACTTTACCACGAATGTTTGGCTTTGAAGCGTCGGGGGCTGCAGCCCTGGTCCATGACAGGGTGTTTCCACAGCCTGAAACGATTGCCACTGCGATCCGCATCGGGAACCCGGCAAGCTGGACTTTAGCTGTGGATGCTCTGAAGGAATCAAACGGACATATTGACGAAGTAACCGATGAAGAAATTCTTGAGGCCTATCAGCTGCTTGCAAGTAAAGAAGGGATATTTGCCGAGCCGGCGTCATGTGCCTCGATTGCGGGAATAAAGAAATCATTAGATAAAGGTTTGATCGAAAAAGATTCAAAGGTAGTGGCGGTGCTGACAGGCAATGGCTTAAAGGATCCGGTTACGGCAATGGAATGCAGCCCGGTCACTCCGGTGAAGTTGCCAAACGTTCGTGAAATGGTGAAGGACTACATCAAAGGGACGATTGGCGTATGAAAAGACGTGATCCCCGCTCCTGGAAGATCATTGTCCCAGGAAGCACAGCCAATTTAGGAGCTGGATTCGATTCACTGGGCTTGGCGTTAAATGTGTTTTTAACCGTTGAGGTACATGAAGCAGAAGATTGGCAAGTGATTCCCCTTTCTCCTGCACTTGAGATCTTTCCGGAGGATGAGACACATTTTATTGTAGAGATCGTGAAAGAGGTGGCAGATGACTATGGTAAGAAGCCGTCTCCTTGCCATCTCTACGTGTCGAGTGATATCCCTTTAACGAGGGGGTTAGGCTCCAGTGCAGCAGCGGTTGTGGCGGGCATTGAACTTGCCAATGCCCTGTGTGAGCTGAATCTGACCCAGGAAAAGAAACTGTCACTAGCGAATCGATTTGAAGGTCATCCTGATAACGTCGGGGCTTCCCTCTATGGTGGGTTTGTGGTCAGTTGTCAGCATGAAAAGGGTGTGAGTCTTTTATCGGTACCTGATCTTCCGATTGATGTGATATGCGTAATCCCTAAAGCTGAGCTGAAAACATCGGAATCAAGAAATGTACTTCCGACCAGTTTATCTTTTGAAGAATCCGTGGAGGCGGGCGCGATTTCAAACGTATTGGTGGCTGCGTTTTTAACCGGGGACTGGGAAATGGTTGGGAAAATGATGAAGCGGGACAGGTATCACCAGCCCCATCGTAGAAAGCTGCTTCCTCACTACGATGCAGTGGAAGAGGTAGCTGGCCGTTTCGGTGCATTCGGTGTCGCCTTAAGCGGTGCCGGGCCGACGATTGCCTGTTTTGTGGAACGGGAAGCGAGTGAATGGCTCGCACGGCAGCTGGACCAGTCCTTCCCAAGCATGGACGTCCGCAAACTATCCATCTCCTCATCGGGAAGCAGCATCACCATTCAACAACCGAAGGTCCGTCCCTCATCGCTTTAAACGAGTGAGGGACGGACCTTGTTTTAGTTGTTTTGTGCACTGTTTTTCCTGTCATGAGGCTTGAGCCTCTGAGTGGTAAGAAGGACCTGAAGTGAAGGCAAAGAAAGCCTTCTCCTCAGGTTCTTCTTATGCATGCCTGCTCTTATCGAGGGGCCTTGGGCTTTATTTGTTTTATTTCTCCATGGTAATCATAAAACAATTCTCTTTCTCATTTACTTTCATGTAGTAGGGTGATTGATGGGTCATACCCATTTCTTCCCGGATTTCCTTTGGGATGTGTACGGTACCTTTTTCTGAGATGTAGCGCTTATTATGTGTGGAGTCTTTATTCGCTCTCTTAATATAGATGCAGTTGTTTTGGTAGACGAGTTCCGCAAGTTTTCCGGGTACCAGTCCAAATTGTTGTCTCCATTTATATGGGAGGGTGATCGATCCGCTCTTACTGAATGTTTTGCTTCCATACATCATGCTCAACATGTCGCATCACCTGCCTTCACTATCATTGCTTGCTTCTCTATTTTCCTTCTCTACGAAAAATAAACACAATTTTGAAAAAACAGGAAGATAGTTGGGTACGTTTAACTCGTGGATGACAGAGGAATAAAAAAGTATAAACCCATTGTTTGGAGGTGGGAACCATCGAACCAATCCACATCCTGTTCTTGCTAGTAATCGGCTACAGTGTGTATACCATTGATAAAAAGAAAAAGAATTTCCCTGTTCCCGTTGTTTTACTCCTGCTTGGAATGGGTCTGTCGTTCATACCTGCCTTTTCTGACGTCACCTTAACGAAAGACATTATCTTTGAATGGTTTTTACCCTCACTTTTATTTAATTCGGCGTATCAATTTTCACCAAAAGCCTTGAAAAAGCATGCGGGAATCATCTCTCTTTTAAGTACAGTCGGCATCGTCATCACGATCCTCCTAATGAGTGTGCTTTTCTATTACGGTTTACATCCGTGGCTCTCAATTTCGTATGTAGAGGCTCTCTTGATCGCAACAATCTTAACGCCTACTGATCCGGTTTCCGTTGTGTCGGTATTGAAGGAGGCTTCGAGTCGCAGAGACATAGCGGATATAGTAGAAGGGGAGTCAATGATCAATGATGGTACAAGCATCGTTCTCTTTACGGTCGTCGCAGGTATCTACTTTGGGGAAGAATCCTTTTCTGTTTCTTTTTTCCTTTGGGAATTTCTTTTGGTTTCCTTTGGAGGAGTCGTGATCGGTGTTTCACTCGGCTGGCTGGCGAGTAAGGCCATCCATTTCACAACGGACTCCAGGTACCAGATCATGCTTAGCATCATTCTTGCTTACGGTACCTTTTACATAGGGGAAGAACTTGGTGTTTCAGGCGTACTGGCTACTGTCTCTTCAGGGATCATGCTTTCTTATGAATACGGAAGAACGATTAAAGAGAATCATTTCAGGAGGGATCTGGATGGTTTCTGGACCGTCATTGAACCGACCATCCTGACCTTTCTGTTCCTGTTAATCGGGATCCAGGCGACGCAGTATTTGTCTTTCTCATTAATCGGGTGGATCATCCTCCTATTTATTCTCTCCTTGCTGGTTCGCTATGTTATTATTATTGGAGTTGTCAAAATGAAAAAAACGTGGAGAAAAACGTACGGATGGAAGGAAGTATCTATATTAACGTGGTCCGGCATCAAAGGCACCATGTCTGTTGCTTTGCTGCTTGGTATGGATGGGCAAGGACCTCAGCTTCTCCACTCCTTAACATTTGGGGTTATCCTGCTATCTCTCATCATTCAAAGCGTAGGAATATACCCGTTGTCCACTTTCTTTCTGAAACGAAAATAAGTCCTTAAAGAATTTTATGATAAATTGGTAAGAACTGAGAAACCATATGAGAAAGACTATTTTGAATTTAGGTGAAACCTCTACGATGAAACAAGCAAAAGACATTGCCTTAAGAATTTCCATCACCTATGTGTTGTTAGGCGTTGTGTGGATTATATTGTCGGATTATTTTTCCATGATACTCGCTCATGAGAAGCTTAGCATGTATATATATTTTCAACGCTACAAAGGCTGGTTATTTACACTTGTAACAGGTATCATTATTTTTCTATTGGTATACCGGAGGACACATGAATTAATCCTCTCAAATGAAAAGTTAAAAAAGAAAGAGAAGCAGCTCCAAATAAGGAATCAGCATTATCATTCCTTATTTGAACAAAATCCGGACGCGGTATTAGAGCTGACCCTGGACGGGAATGTGGTGTCTGTGAACTCTGAAGCAGAGGGACTGCTTGAATCCACCCATGAAGAGTTGAAAGAAGTGAAATTCAGCAAATTTTTGGATGAAGGTGAGATGAAACGAGTAAGGGAGTACTTCTTCGAAACATTCAATGGCTGGTCATCAACGTTTGAAACGACCATTCATTTAGCTAATAACAAACAGAAGATCCTGCGATGTTCACTCGTCCCGATTATTATTAATCGAAAAGTGACAGGAATGTTTGCCATTGCAAGGGATATTACTCTTCATCGTGAAAATGAAGAAATGGTGGTCGCTTCCGAAAAGCTTTCTGTCATCGGACAGCTTGCGGCTGCCGTAGCACATGAAATCCGCAATCCCCTAACATCTTTGAAAGGGTTCATTCAGCTTATGCAAACAAGCAATAGAATCAACCATGATCATTTGGACATTATGCTTTCTGAAGTGGATCGGATTGACCTGATTTCAGGTGAGATGCTGATACTTGGTAAACAGCAGGAAGTCCATTTCCGTCACGAAAAGCTGGATGACATCCTTAGACAAGTGCTGGTACTAATGGAAGCCCAGGCCCATCTTGATAATGTATCCATTTATTATGAAAACAAGGCGGAAAATCCTTTATATGTGTTAGGTGAAGGAAATCAGCTTAAACAGGTGTTCATAAATATTATTAAAAATGCAGTTGAATCCATACCTGACTATAAGGATGGGATCGTTTCGATTACATTGGAAGATCGAGTCTCGGCTGCCCGTGTAATCGTGACGGATAATGGGGTCGGCATGGATCCGGAAAGAATCGGACACCTTGGAGAACCATTCTATTCAACGAAAGAAAAAGGAACGGGTCTGGGACTGGCCGTCTGTCAAAAAATCATTGAACGACATAAAGGACATATTCACTTTCAAAGTGAAATAGAAAAAGGAACTGCAGTGGAAATCAGCCTGCCAATCGTAGAAGAAGAGATACCGGCTGCCACTGCGGATTAAGAAAGGACTAAAAGCATGAACTCAATTTCAACCATTATCAAGACACCGTCAATTCAGAAGAACTGGGAAGAATCCGGCTTCACTTCATTAACCCCTGTACAGGAGCGTGTAGTACCCCTCATCATGGAAGGGAAAGATGTTGTTTGTGAATCACCGACGGGTACAGGGAAGACGCTTGCGTATCTTCTTCCGATCATCCAAGCCGTTGATTCATCAAGAAAACAGGCTCAAGCTGTGATTCTTGCTCCATCAAGAGAGCTTGTTATGCAAATCCACCAGGAAATCCAGAAATGGGCGAAGGGTACCGACGTCACGAGTGCGGCGTTCATTGGGGGAGCGAATATCAAGAAGCAAGTAGAGAAACTGAAAAAAAAGCCGCATATCGTAGTGGGTACAACGGGTCGCTTGATCGAACTGATGAAACTGAAGAAGCTGAAGATGCATGAAGTGAAAACCATCGTCGTCGATGAGTTCGACTTAATGATTTCATCAGAACATATCCGTGAAGTGAAGGATATCATTAAAGCAACGTTAAAAGAACGTCAGGTTCTATTCTTCTCTGCGACGTTGTCAGACGAAACCGAGCACGTAGCGGAATCCCTATTGCAAAACCATGAAATCGTGAAAATGGAAGCGAACCTTGATAATCCAAAAGTAAATCATGTGTATGTATACAGTGAGCTGAGAGACAAAATGGAAGCTCTAAGAAGCATCGCCTACTTCAAAGGAATCAAGGCCCTTGTATTTTTTAATCAACTTGAAAAGCTCTCTGAAATAGAAGAAAAGCTGAAGTATAAAGGAGTCGAGCTGGAAGTATTGGCAGGGGAATCAAACAAGATGGAGCGTAAGCAATCTTTGGATCGCTTCCGGTCAGGAAAAGTGTCCATGCTTCTGACAACAGATGTCGCAGCACGTGGACTTGATATCACAGACGTCACACATGTTGTCCATTACGACTTCCCAAGCGATACAAAACAATATATCCACCGCTCAGGGAGAACCGGACGCATGGGAGCGGAAGGAACCGTCATCTGCCTCGTCTCGAAACGCGAACTGAGCTTCCTTGAAAAACTAAGCAAAGAACTCAATCTTCCATTCCAAGAAAAAACCATCCGGGGCGGGGGACTGCAAGCACCGGAACAAAAATAATACGAATCTGTAGAGGTCCGTTCCTCAGGTATGAGGGACGGACCTCTGTTTTTTTGAGACGATTTCACGATTTATGATCCTGAATTCAAATATATGAAGCTTTTGTCGAATATAATAGATTTCTATCTCTCCATCCATCAATCCAACCCTACTTTTCAAACACAACCTCCCCGTCCATCACTGTCATCCATACATCGGTCTCCAGGATTTCCTCGGCTTCCACTTCAAATAGATTGCGGTCCAAAACGACTAAATCCGCTTTCTTTCCAATTTCGATCGTCCCTAAATCATGCTCTCTGAAGTTTCCATAGGCAGGGGATTTCGTATAATGAATCAATGCATGTGCTAATGATATTTTTTCATGAGGATTCCAGCCGCTTGGTGGAGTTCCGTCCTCATGCTTTCTGGTAACCGCCCGGTAAAGACCAAGCATGGGATTCAAATCCACAATCGGGAAGTCCGTGCCAAAGGCCACAAGCGCTTTATGATTATGCAAGGATCCGATCGGCCATGTGAATCGTGACCGGTCACTACCCAATCTATCTAAGTAAGCATGGGTATCCATGGACCCTGATGTCAGGTGTTCAGGCTGGATGGATGCAATGACCCCTAAGTTCGCAAACCGATGGAAGTCACTTGGATCGCATACTTCAATATGCTCGATGGTATGACGTGAATCCCGCACCCCGTTAACACGCCGGGCATGCTCATACAAATCCAGTCCCAACCTGACCGCAGCGTCTCCACATGCGTGAAGGCGAATCCGGAATCCTTCCCGGTCAGCATCTTCAATCCATTTTTGGTATACATGAGGTTCATAAATAGTGCCGCCCAAATTAGAAGGACGATCCGAGTATGGTTGAAGTAAAAAGCCGGTATAGGTGAGGGGAACACCATCCAGAAACTGCTTCAAACCCGAGAATTGAAGCTTATCGGATTGAAACTTTTCCCTGAATCGGATACCACGCTCAAGATCCCCATCCAACACATCCAAAAAATGAATCCTGGTCGTCAGCTTTCCTTTTTCCTCAAAGCCTCTGTAAAAAGCAGGATCCCCTAAAGTATATCCGGGAAGAGGAAGCATATCAGAAACAGAGGTTATACCGCAGGATGCAGTCTTTGCCAGCATCCCGTCCATCAGCCTGGTTTTCACTTTCTCATCAAAGGAAAAGGCTTCAATGACATATTGAACAGCCGTTTCGTACAAGAAACCGGTCGGCTCCCCATGCTCGTCTTTTTCAATCTTTCCAAAAGGGGGTTCAGGAGTATCCCGTTGAATCCCCAATTTCTTAAGGGCAGCTGTATTCAGCCATGCACTATGAGCTTCTTCATTCAGAAGCACAACGGGTCGGTGGGGAAAGTACTGATCCAAAGAGTGACGGGAAGGAAGAATCTGCCCTGGCCAGCGTACGTGATGCCAGCCGAACCCAAGAATCCATTCTTCATCTGGATGATCCTTTGCATACTCCGCAACCATTTTTGCCGTCGCTTCTTCTGAATGGCCGAATGTCAGCTGACAGAACCCCTCGAACATCGCCCCTAAAAACAAATGAAGATGAAAGTCATGAAAACCTGCCATCACCAGGCGGTTTCCGACATCCCATGTATCTGTCGACGGTCCAGTAAAACTTACCATCTCGGAACGGGGACCGACTCCAACAATCGTATCATCCCGAACAGCCACGAACCCGTCAAAGGGAGACATAGCCGTTCCGGTAAATATGGCTTCACTAACTATGATTTTGTGAGCTTTATGTTGCATCTTCGCCTCTCCAATCCTTTTCAACATGTTAAATCGATTGTAACCAGAATAAGGAAAGAATACAAACCAACGCTTCTCATTACGAATATAAGATTTTATCAAAAATTCTATTTTCAAGAAGGCATTAAAAAATACAATGTTGAATAGTTAAGGAGAACAAGAAGAAAAGGAGAATGATTATGCTGACAAGAACCTTCCCGGTACTTGAAACAGAAAGATTCCGATTAAGACAGATGGAAGAAGGGGATGCCCCCCAGATATTTGATTACTTTTCAAAAGATGAAGTCACACGATATTATGACTTGGAATCCTTTCAAGAAGAAAAACAAGCCGTTGAGATCATCGATAGATGGAGCGAGAGGTTTCAGGTGAATGAAGGGATCAGATGGGGGATTGCTTTAAAAGAAACAAACGAAATCATCGGAAGCTGCGGTTTTCATCAGTGGGAAAAAGAACACTTTAAAGCCGAGATCGGATTTGAAATCCATCCAACGTATTGGAAAAAAGGGGTTATGAGCGAGGTGTTGAAACCGATCCTGCAGTACGGGTTTGAAGAAATGTCTCTGAATAGAATAGAAGCTTATTATGATCCGTCAAACACGGCTTCAAAGAAATGTCTTGAAAAAGCAGGATTTACGTTTGAAGGAGTCTTAAGAAGAGCGGCATTTGAAAAAGGCGTCTTTTGTGATGCAGCCGTTTGTTCACTGTTAAGAGAAGAGTTTTAAACAAATTTAAGACGCTGCTTATGCCTATATCACATAAACAGCGCCTTAACTTAAGTAAACCTTATTCAATTAACTTTACTATCCTTTCTTACTAATACACATACTTAACATTCATTTAAATTAATGGTCTTGCATGTATTATTTAGTTTATTTTCTCTTGCCGCTGATTTTCCCACACGCCCACATGTTACGAAGATAGTTTTCACGGGCTATCTTCTTGCGTACCATGATGTTAGCATGCTTCGCTTACACTCTTCATTGGAATCATCTCCTGAAATAAGATTGCGCATTCCCACATATCCACACATCTTGAAATCAGTTTTCACGGGCCGATCTCAAAAGCGAGATGTGATGCTGACATGCTTTGCTAGCTTACTTCATTGGAATCACGCCTTCCTTTAAAGTTTGTGTTTGTTAATCATTTATTAATTATATATTAACAAATTCTAAAATTAATGCAAATGTTCAGAATAATCAATATAATGAGATTTGGGCTGTTTTTTACGATGAAATAGTGGGTTATCTTACTTTATCTCAATTTTTCTTATTTTTTCAAAATGTTATGTTCCCCCTTGGTTATGTATAGCTTATGAAAAAGAAAATATCTCAAAAAGTTGACCGTTCCTTTCCGCTCCAGGCACTTTCTTTCCGCGGGGAGGAAGTCGAGCCTCCTCGGGCTACGCCCTGTGGGGTCTCGACTTTTCCTCTATTTCCCGCAGGAGTAAAGTGCCTTCCGCTCCAATCCACTCTGTGCGTAAACAGAGCTTGAAAAGGAAATAGTTTGAAACAAGGTCAAGTAAAAGCGAATTGTTCATTTTTACATTAAGATAATTGCAGAAATCCGCCATCACTTTCTCTTAAACAAAAATTTTTCTGACATGAAAAATAGAGTCATTAATATAATCTTCTATTAAGATAATTCCTCTCGAGATCCATTTCCCTATTCACAAGCAGTTCCATTTCTTCTAGATGGTGTGTTTCCACGACGGGGTCAAGGTGGGACCAGTGAACTTTATTGACGAAGTAATAGTTTCTGATCTTTCTGAGGATGACAAGGGAGTGGGGGAAGTGATCAAATTCTGCTTTTATGCTGTTGAAACGGGTAAAGCCCCATTTTGTTAGATTCATGTTTTATCACCTAATGTTCTATTACCTTTTCTTTCAATATGTTAATCCCTTGGGAGCATATCCGATTTAAACAAACGTTTGATTAGTTCTTCAAAACATTTATTCTACTAGGGTTCAAGGGATTAAACAATCGTTTAACAGTATTTTCATATCTATTAGTCTATCCCTATCATCCTGAGATTGTCATTGCTATTTTTGAAGGGCTCTTGTTATGATGAGAAGGTTATGAATCGTAAAGGAAAGCTAGGAGAATGAGCTTTGAATAAAGTATTGAAGAACTATTCTATTTACCCATATGAAGCGGAAAAGAAGGAAATCCCGGTAGCGCCACTCCATAAAGGGGAAACGACGAAACAGCTGATATCCTCTCATGAAGAGGATTCTTTTTTCTTTCGGACAATGGAGGAAGCCGGCATTCATTTGAATGCTTCTCAGATAGATGCTGTGCGCCATGTGAAGGGACCGTGCTTAACCTTGGCCGGTGCCGGGACTGGAAAGACGACGGTTCTCGTATGCCGGGCAGGCTACCTGATGTCAGTGAAAAATATTCAGCCGAGGAATATTTTACTTGTGACATTTACAAAGAAAGCAGCGGAAGAAATGAAGCAGAGGATTTCAAGTCTGCCGGGGACAGAAGCCTTCGGACAGGTGCATGCCAGTACGTTCCACGCTCTGTTTCTTTATTTATTGAGATCCCGTCATTATACACAAGAAGTGATCGGGAACGAACGCTATAAACAAATTATCTTGAAGCAAATTCAGAGAGAAATGAATATATATGACCCTTATGATGCGGAGACTCTCCTTGCAAAACTCTCTCATTATAAGCTGAATCAAAAGGATATCAGGGATCTTCCGCAGAAATCCAAGTCAGAAAAAGAAGTGCGTGACATTCTCTTAAAATATGAAGAGTGGAAGCGGATGAATCATAAAATGGATTTCGATGATATTTTGACAGAGGCATATCAATTATTACTTTCGAACCCTAACCTCCTGACCTCCCTTCAGCATCGTTTTCAGTACGTGATGGTAGATGAATTCCAGGATACGAATCTTGTACAATATGAGCTTATCAAGTTGATTGCGGCTCATCGGAATTTGTTCGTAGTAGGGGATGATGACCAGACGATTTACACCTTTAACGGCGCAAGAAACGAATTCATTTTGGATTTTGATGAAGAGTTCCCCGACGCAAAGGTTGTAACATTGAAGGAGAACTACCGATCTGATGCCTATATTATAGGACTCGGGAATGAAGTGATTGGACGAAATGATCACCGCAGGAAAAAAGAGCTGATTGCCACGAAAATAGAAGGACAAAAACCGCTTTATTCAAGACCGGCAACTGCTGATGAAGAGGCTGTCTGGATCACAGAAGAAATTCACAGGTTAGTAGAAGAAGGCTATACATATGGGGATATGACGATTCTTCACCGCACGATGAGCAGCGGGCGGGCAGTCTTTGAGCAGCTGCTATTAAAGGAGATTCCGTTCACGCCTTATAATCAGAAAGATTCCCTCTTCTATGAAAACTGGACGGTGAAACCTGTGGTGGATTACTTGCGTTTATCGATTGTTCCAAGGAATTTTTCAGCCATGGAATCCCTGCTGCCGACTTTATTTATAAGAAGGGACCGGGGGATGGCTCATATTCTGGAGGAAGATCGTAAAGAGAGAAAGAAATATCCTCTCATCCATTTAACGACATTATCAGGATTAAAGCCGTTCCAGGTAAAGAATATTAAAGAACGGATGAAGTTTCTAAAGTCGATCGGAGACCAGTCACCTGAAACTGCGATCAAACGGATCAGGAAAGAGTTCTATCATCAATACATCGATGCCCAGGAATCACATGTGGTAACAGAACAGAAGGAACTCATTAAAGAAATGCTGGACGAGCTTGAAGGGTCGGCGAAGCGTTTTGATTCGATTTCGAGTTTTATTACTTTTATTGATGATATGAAAGCAAAGTATGAGGAAATTTATACAAATCAAAGTCAAAAGAAGAATACGAACAGCGTTTCTCTCATGACGATCCATCGTTCTAAAGGTTTGGAATTTCCCGTCGTGTTTTTAATCGGAGCCATTGAAGGGAACCTTCCTCATAGCTCGGCCCTGAATGCCAATAAGCTTGAAGATAAGGTATACAAAAATCCGAATCAAAAAGAAAAGGCCCTGGGTGCAGTAGAGGAAGAAAGGCGGCTCGCGTATGTAGCCATAACGAGGGCAAAAGAAAAATTGTTTATTTCTTCTCCTGCCTATTATCAAGGTGAACAGCGGAAATGCTCGCGTTTTATTGCCGACTTATTTACGAATACTCCCCACACGGATCAGACTAAGACAAATAAAAAGGCGAGGAGCGGGAAGGTGAGTAAAATCCTGGCCTGGGTTTGCACAAATACCAAGTGCATTGCCTGGCAGAGACCGGAAACCCATGAAGATACGGAATCCAAAGTTTGTCCCCTATGCTCAAGTCCAATGAAGCTTGGCGAAAAGGAAATCACTGAATAAAAAAAGCTCGGGCGTCCTGGTAGACAGGACGCCCGGGCTTTTTGCTTTGCTGACTGTAAAGATATCAACCGTTATAAAGATTTATCGACTTTTAAGGGAAGATATCCACCTTTATTAGAGTTTATCAACCGTTCTTTCATTTTATCAACCGTATTTTCAAGATACCGACTGTTCTGCAAAAAATGACAAAATTCGCTATCGGTTATGAAGGCCCAAACCATCATTGTGAAAAATGATCATGATCATGAGAGTCGATCTTTTTCGAATCATTTGAATCCAAAGCTTGTCTTAAGAAATAAATAAGAATGCCCAAAACCATCCCAAGCATTACGACTAAACCCAAAGTGATTGTAATTCCCATTGTGCCGCCTCCTTTTTTAAATCAGCTATGGTCCAATTTTCATCATTTTAAACATCTATATCGTTAGTCTATGAACAGGAGGAGGTATTATATGCGATTTAATCTCACTTATAGGCAGAATCCATTCAGTAAAAAGGAACTATTTTCTAAATACGCTCTAAAATTTAGAACATATGTTCTATTTTTGTGTTAAAATAAATGTACGGTGTACATAGCTGGGTGGGCAAGAGGCAGCTCCCTGAAGATGGGAGGTGATGAGCAGGAATGATCGAAACGGCAGACGTACTACAATTGATGATTGCCTTTGGTACATTAACAGTAGCAATAATCGCAGTCACGCAACAAAAAAAGAAGTAACCCACCCACTATGACAACTGCAAGGGAAAGGTTACTTCTATCTTATTAAAGGATAAATTGCTCACGGCAATGTATACTGTCAGAGTTCTGGTGGCAGCCAGGACTCTGTATCAATGAATGAACTTCTCTCTTTTATTATACAAAAAGCAACGAAAATCTGTAAAGAAATCTTCTTATTTTCGATCGATTAAAATGGCTCGAACGGGAGAGCCATCGCCTTCTTGAAGAGGGAGAGGAAGAGCCACCAATTCGTACAGGCCAGGCTCGACATCGTTAAGGAGAATCCCTTCCAATATCCCGATGTCATTTTCATGCAATGAATGATGGGCTACCAGATCCTTACATTCCAAGGGATCAACAGAAGGAAGGTCCACTCCTATCAGATCAATGCCCTTCTCCTTCAAAAAGGGGGAAAGTTCTTTCGTGATGGGAGGGATGCTGTCAGGAAACTGATCCGGGCTCTTCCAGGCATTGGTCTTAAAAAGAACCTTCTTAATTCCTGAAAAGTCGATACCTTTCATTTGTTCAGGGCTTATTTCTGCCGCATCCTCCACCGATACAACGATGGCGGGTCCCACAAACCTCTCTAATGGCAGGTCCAATATTCTCTTTCCATCACTGTCAAAGTGGAAGGGAGCATCGACGTGTGTTCCAGTATGGGAACTCATGGTAAGCTGACCGACATTAACGGATCCGGTTTCTTCTTTCGTCCAATTCAATGAGAAAGAAAAGGGAGTGTCCCCTGGCCAAACAGGAGTATCATTGTGCAATGGGCGTGAAATATCAATGATTTTCAAGCGGTCTCATCCTTTCCATACTAAAGAAGTTATGCTACAACATTCCGCGTATTTTCAAACTGCTTATATTCTTCATTTTCCATGATCGTCTTCAGGATCTGAATCGTTTCCCATACATCCCCGAATGAAGAGTACAGGGCCACAGGAGCCAGGCGAATCACATTTGGTGATCTGAAATCAGGTGTAACCTTGTTCACCTTCAGGGCTTTACAAATTCTTGCGGCTTCCTCATGCTTTAAACTGATATGGCCACCTCTCTTATCATCTTCAAGTGGATTGCAGAGTGTAAATCCATATTGGGAAAGCTCTTGTTGAAATAAATCCATCATAAATCGGGTAAGAGAAAGGGATTTTCTTCTCAGATTCTCAATGCCGGCTTCTTCAAATAACTCCAGGGAGCCAAGTAAAGGAGCGCTGCTTAATATATGCGGTGTCCCGATTTGGAAGGCACCTGCAGAATCTGCATGGGTCAATGTATGATCCATATCAAACTGCTTATCCTTACGGGAACTGAACCAGCCGGAAAGGCCAGGTTTTTTCCCTTTATGCCTGTTATGAACAAATAATCCACCAACACCACCAGGACCGCTATTTAAATATTTGTAATTGCACCACATGGCAAAGTCCACTCCGTCATCATGCAATTGATGAGGTAGAGCTCCAATGGAATGGGCTAAATCGAATCCTATCACAATGCCACGCTTATGGGCTTCGTCAGTCAATCGTTTTATATCCAAAAGCTGCCCGCTTCGATAAAGAACGGACGGCAATAGAATAAGGGCGATATCATCGGTCATGTTTTTAATGATGTCTTCTTCCCGCAGTGTATATCCGTCCTGGCTTTTTACTTGGATCAAATGCTCCTCAGGTGAGTAGTCTTTTAACTCCAACTGACTTTGGATCGCGTAAATATCCGAAGGAAAAGTCAATTCATCTGCTAAGATTTTGGTGCGTTTTCCATCAGGTTTATAGAATGTGGCAAGTAATTGGTGAAGGTTGGTCGTAATGGATCCTGTCACAATCACTTCTTCTATTTTGGCTCCCACTAAAGGGGATGTCATTTCGCCAAGCTTCTCAGAATAATAGAACCAGGGCTCCTGGCCATCCATCCAGCCATCGATCCCATGTTCCTTCCAATCTTCCAATGATGTGAGTAACGACTTCTCAGCCCGTTTAGATAATAAGCCTAAGGAGTTCCCATCCATATAATAGTGATTTTTCTTTATGTAAAATTCATTGCGGAAATGTGCCAATGAGTCCTGCCTGTCCATTTCCTTAGCATGCTCTACCGTCAATTTTTCTCCATGTGTCATCCCTATCCCACCTTAAACAGTCTTACCAAAATGATAATTGAAATGGTTTGAATAGTAAAATAATTGTTGGGTCTGTCAGAGTATAAAGTTTTTTTGTAGGTTCTATTCATCTAAATCTGTGGTTTTACGTCAATAAAATTGCTATGAGTCCTGTCAACCAGAGTGTGCTGGATGGTGAGGGGAACTGCTCCGCTTGCAGCTAGCGTACGGCCGAGCCTCCTCAGCTTAGCCGAACGGGGTCTCGGCACGCCCGTTCTTCCGCAGGAGTCTGCGCAGTTCCCCTCACCATCTATAAAAGTTTCTAATAACAGAGTTTAAAAGTGGTAAAAAAACAATTTAATTACTAGTAATTAACAAAAAAGAAATAGATAAGTGATTTCCTCAAATTTTTTGGTTTTATTTAGCTATAATGAAAACTCATGCTTAGAAAGTTGATTGGAGCGGAAGGGGCTCGACTTCCTCCCCGCGGAAAGCGAGCACCTGGAGCGGAAATCAACTACTGCTCTCTTGAATAAAAGGAATCAATTTCTTACTAAATGAGGTTAGTAAAATATTTATTTTTGAATAATTTATTCAAAAATGTATAAAAAGTCAAAAAACTTTGATATAAATGAATTAATATAAAAATCATCAGGATAATTATTCAATATTGAATAGTTTAATAATTTCAAGACTTGCAAAGGGGATGCTGTCTTTGACTGTAAAGAAAAAAAGTTGGAATGAGAATGAAGCGATCCTTCACTCACTGCAAGATGATATTTTAGTTACCAATACAGATGGGATTATCTTGAAAGTGAGTGACGCCACCGGGGACATTTATAACGTGAACTCGGAAGAAATGGTAGGGAAGTCCGTCTATGATCTGGAAAAAGAAGGCGTTTTTTCTCCGATATTAACTCCGATCGTTCTAAAAGAAAAGAAAAAAATAACGTTGGTCCAGACGAGTAAAGAAGGCAAGAAACTGCTTGTTACAGGGATCCCGGTATTCGATGAAACTGGTGAACTAGTGAGAATCGTAAGCTATTCCCATGATGTAACGGAATTATTGAATATGAAAAAGTACTTAACAGAAATGGAAGATGAGATGGAAAGGGTGAAAAGTGAGCTTGAAATCTTAAGAAGCCGTCATTATTATTCAGAAGGGATCATTGCTACAAGTAATGAGATGAAAAAGGTGTTACAGGTGGCCCTGCAAGTAGCAGAAGTCGATGTGAACGTCCTGCTCCTGGGGGAATCAGGTGTCGGCAAGTCCCATATCGCGAAATTCATACATAACAAAAGTCAACGAAAAGGCGGCCCGTTCATTGAGGTCAATTGTGGAGCGATACCAGACTCTTTGTTTGAAGCAGAGTTCTTTGGGTATGAACCCGGGTCATTCACTGGGGCTGACCGCAAAGGGAAAGTAGGATTAGCGGAACTCGCTGAAGGCGGCACCCTATTTTTAGATGAAATAGGGGAACTATCTCTATCGAACCAGGTCAAAATCCTAAAGTTCATTCAGGAGAAACAATTTTATCGCGTGGGCGGTACGAAACAAAGGAAGGTTGACTTCCGGGTTCTGGCAGCTACAAACAAGGATTTAGAGGCTGCTGTAGAGGAAAAAGAGTTCAGGAGGGATTTATATTTCCGTTTGAATGTGGTCCCTATTACGATTCCTCCATTAAGAGAGAGAACATCAGACATCATTACGATGATCGAATACTTTGTAAATCATTTTTGTAAAAAATATCAGCGCCAAAGAGAGCTGGATGAAGGAGTAGTTCACCAGTTGTTGATTCAAGATTGGAAAGGGAATGTCAGAGAGTTGATGAATTTAATTGAAAGACTGATCGTGACATCTTCCAAGCCATTAATTGAAATGGAGAATTTGCCTGGCCCTTACATAAAGCATATGGGTGAAATTCCAGGCTTTGAGCACAATGGTCAATCGTTAAAAGACATTCTTGAAACAGTCGAAGAACAAGTATTAAAAAATGCGAGGAAGAAGCACAATACTACTACTCAAATGGCCCAGGAACTGGGAATCAGTCAACCTTCAATAGTCAGAAAACTTAAAAAATACAAAATAAAATAAACTATTGGCATGAAACTTGCAAGTAATAATGTGAAAAGAACTGAAAGGTGGAGAAGGGGGATATTAATAGACTCATAAGTGATTCTCGAATGGTTAGGGGTTATGGATAAATTATAAAGGGGTGTTTGACAATGGAAGTCGGAAAACAAAATGTTAGTCAATTAGAAACCCGGTCCACAAAGGAAGCGATGAAGTTTATCATTCCGTCCTTATTGGGTGTATTGTTGTTCTTGGTGCCTGTTACGTATGAAGGGAATATGACAATCGGGGTAGGGATATTTGCTTCTTATTTTCAAGGGATGCTGGAAGGTGTACTGCCTTTATTCATGACAGTGGTTTTTGGTGTATCAGCTCTTATGGCTATTTATACAAAGGTTTTTAAACCTCAGTGGATTGTCAATCAATCATTTTTAAAAGGACTATTCGACGTAGGATACTTCTGGATCGCTGTTCGTGTCCTCGGTGCGATATTTGCGGTGATGACGGTAAATGGAAGTGGTCCCGAGTGGATTATTTCTGACTTTACAGGAGGAACCGTATTGTATTCGTTAGTTCCTGTCTTAGCCACTTGGTTTTTATTTGCTGGCTTATTGATGCCATTGCTTTTAGATTTTGGATTGATGGATTTCTTCGGTACCCTGCTGCAGAAGATCATGAAGCCGCTTTTCCAATTGCCGGGAAGATCCTCCATCGATGCCCTTGCATCCTGGATGGGGAGTGGTACCGTAGGCGTATTGATCACAACGAAACAATTTGAAGAGGGTTACTACACAAAGCGGGAAGCGGCAGTCATTGCGACAAACTTTTCTGTTGCTTCAATCGCTTTCAGTCTTGTGATTGTCAGCTTCATCGGATTGGAATCAATGTTTGTTCAACTGTATGGGACAGTGGTTATTGCAGGGATAGCAGCTGCGGTCATATGTCCGCGTATCCCGCCCCTTTCCCGAAAGAAGGATACCTATTATGAGCCGGTTGGCATGCAAATATCTGAAACGGTTCCTGAAAATGTATCCCGTTTTCAATGGGGCTTTGAAAAAGCAGTAGAAAAAGCTTCAGAAGTGAAGAGTGTCGGAGAGGTAACGAAAAAAGGATTCCAGAACGTCCTGGATATCTGGTTTGGTCTTATTCCTTTAGTCATGGCCCTTGGAACGATTGCTTTAGTTGTAGCGGAATATACACCTGTGTTTGATGTATTGGCTTATCCGATTGTGCCACTATTAGAGCTTTTGCAAATTCCACAGGCCGCAGACGCAGCTCCTGCCATGATCGTTGGTTTTGCAGACATGTTTTTACCTGCTGTAGTAGGGAGCGGAATTGAGAGTGAGTTAACAAGGTTCGTCATTGCCGCCATGTCTTTGACTCAATTAATCTACATGTCCGAGATTGGTATTCTACTAATCAAATCCAAGATTCCGATCAGCTTTTTAGATTTATTCATCATTTTTATCCAGCGTACGATTATCACGTTACCAATCGTCGCGTTATTGGCTCATTTCTTCTTTATGTAAGACTCATTTCGTTAAGTTTGTTTGTTGTTATTTTAGAGAAGAAAGTAATGGTTGATTTCCGCTCCAATCAGCTTTCTTAGCATGTATCCTTAATAGAAATCTTAATAGAAATCAATAAAAAACAAATTTGTCAGTCACATATATGGAGGTTACTAGAATGGAACGAACGTTTGAACAGCTTATTCAAAATATGCCTAATCGCCTGGCACCCAGTATGGCAAAGGATCACCCGAACTTACCGGTATTAAAAGAAGAGGGGTGCTATTACTACGGGTTGGACGGAAAGAAATATCTTGATTTCACCTCTGGAATTGCCGTAACGAATGTTGGACATCGTCATCCGAAAATTGTACAAGCGATTAAAGATGCAGCAGATGGGCTTATGCACGGTCCTTCAGGTGTGATCATGTATGAATCGATCCTTCGATTGGCTGATGAGCTTGCGGAGATTCTTCCAGGAGATTTAGATAGCTTCTTCTTTGCCAATAGTGGTACTGAAGCGATTGAGGGGGCGATCAAACTTGCGAAATATGTAACGAAACGCCCTTATGTCGTTTCCTTTACCGGTTGTTTTCACGGACGTTCTCTTGGTGCATTAAGTGTCACGACTTCTAAGAGTAAGTATCGAAAGTTCATGCAGCCATCAGGCCTGACGTATCAGGTTCCATATGCGAACGAACGGGAGTGTCCAGAGGGGTATGACTCGGTCGGGTATGTTGTTGAGAAGCTTGAAAAGGATTTCGAAACTCTCTTTAATCATCAGGTTACTCCAGAAGAAGTAGCATGTGTCATCCTGGAACCTGTCCTTGGTGAAGGTGGGTACATCGTTCCTCCGAAAGCATGGCTCAAAAAAGTAAGGGAGATTTGTGATCGTCACGATATTTTACTGATTTTCGATGAAGTCCAAACAGGCTTTGGACGTACGGGAAATTGGTTCGCCGCTCAAACCTTTGATGTAACACCGGATATCATGGCGATTGCAAAAGGGATTGCCTCGGGGCTTCCCCTGAGCGCAACAGTTGCATCGAATAAGCTCATGAAACAATGGCCTCTTGGAAGTCATGGGACGACGTTTGGTGGAAACCCCATTGCATGTTCCGTTGGACTTGCTACATTGGAAGTCATGAAGGAAGAGAATCTTCTAGATAATACGAAAACAATGGGGGCTTATGCTGTATCAAGGCTGGAACTACTGAAGGAAAAACATCACGTAATCGGCAGCATTCGATCAGTCGGATTGATGATTGGCATTGAAATCGTTCATCCTCAAACTGGAAAACCAAATAAGGAAGGCTTAATGGATATTCTTGACCGGGCCCTGGATAAAGGCGTCTTATTCTATTTGTGCGGAAATCATAGTGAAGTGATCCGTATGATTCCGCCACTTACTGTAACGAAAGAACAAATTGATGATGGACTGCGGATGCTCGATCAAGCGTTAACGGAATACGAAGAATCGTTAATGAGC
This sequence comes from Rossellomorea sp. FM04394, assembly GCF_041889765.1. Lineage (NCBI taxonomy): Bacteria > Bacillati > Bacillota > Bacilli > Caryophanales > Bacillaceae > Rossellomorea > Rossellomorea sp. FM04394. The sequence continues at coordinate 473,822 of NZ_CP168654.1, forward strand.
CATCTTGAATAAATTCCCATAGCATAAGAAAAGGTTGATCAGTTTCACACTGATCAACCTTTTTTATAATCTTTTAACCGAAATAGCCTTCCTCATTTTCCGGAGTGCATCCTGACCTTCGATTTCCCTTCTCATCATCAGGTTTACATAGAGAGCATCAATTAACGTTAATTGCGCAATACGGGAAGAGAGGGCCTCGGAGCGATAGTCGGTTTCTTCGGACACGGTGAAAAGTGATGTATCGACTCTTTGGCTCAATGGTGATTTTGCAAAATTGGTGATGCAGATTGTCTTTGCCCCGGTTTCTTTGACAATGTCCAGAACCTGGAGGATATCTTTCGTTGAACCTGAGTGGGAAATGAATACAGCACAATCATCACTCGTCATTTGGGAAGCGGTCATCAACTGGATATGACTGTCGCTCGCAGCATGCACACGTAAGCCGGTTCGAATGAACTTATGATAGGCGTCAAGTGCGATGACGCCTGATCCGCCACTACCGAAAAATTCGATTGAGCGTGCATTGATCATAATATCTACAGCTTTTAATAGTTTCTTTTCATCAACAACCATTAAGGTGTCTTCGATGGTTTTGATGTTCGAACGGAATACTTTTGTAGCAATCGTTTGAGCCGTGTCTCCTTCATCGATGCGCTCGTGTATGTCCTTAAGTCCCGTCACAATTTCCGAAGCAAGAGCGATTTTCATCGCTTGATATCCTTTAAAGCCGATTCGTTTGCAAAAGCGGAAGACAGTGGAGTCCGCGACCCCTAAATCTTCTGCTAAACCATTAATGGTTGAATGAATGATCTCGGTTGGGTTTTCAAGTATATAGTCGGCAATTTTCTTCTCAGTCACGCTAAACTGAGGATAGTGTGAGCGTATACTCGCTAAACAATGCTGATGTTGACTCATAGACATCACTCCTGTAAGGGTTTACATAGTTTTATTATACAAGAATAATAGAAAAATAAAAATAATTTCTGTAAACGGTTGCAAAAAGAAAAATATTTTTTATAATAGAGTTAGATAGAAAATAATTTTCCTTAGATATCTGGAACTGCGAAATGGAATTCCAATGTTGAATTCGGCAGATTTGAGAGTAGAAGTTACATAGAGTGAATTGTAAACGTTTTACTTTCCCGATTATTCAGGACCAACCGTTATAAAAAATCTGACAGCCAAGCTGTCGTCATGAAAGAAAGGTAGGGATAGAGATGTCTGATCAAATGCTTATTTTAGTGGCGTTAGCCGGAATTTTTCTTCTGTTATTTTTAGTTATCAAGACAAAGCTTCATGCTTTTGTTGCCCTATTATTAGTGAGTTTGATTGTGGGGATCGCCGCTGGGATGCCGCTTCAGGAAGTAGTTACCTCCATTCAGAATGGAATGGGCGGGACCCTTGGGTTCGTCGCTGTCGTTGTTGGTTTAGGTGCAATGTTTGGTCGTATGCTTGAGGTTTCAGGAGGAGCGGAGCGATTAGCTCAAACCCTGATTAATAAATTTGGTGAAGATAAAGCGCAGTGGTCGTTAGGTATTACAGGTTTCTTAGTAGCCATTCCGGTATTCTTCGATGTAGGATTCATCATTCTCGTACCGATCGTATACGGATTGGCAAAGAAAACTGGAAAGTCGCTATTATACTATGGGATTCCTTTACTTGCGGGACTTGCTGTAACGCACAGCTTCATTCCGCCAACTCCAGGACCGATTGCTGTTGCGGATTTAATAGGAGCGGATCTTGGCTGGGTTATCTTATTTGGTACTCTTGCAGGTATTCCATCCATGATCATCGCTGGTCCACTTTTTGCAAAATTCATTTCGAAACGGATTCATGCAGTGGTTCCGGATTATATGCAGGTGGAAGAGATCGAGTACGATAAAGAGCTTCCAAGCTTTGCGATGATTGCGTCACTTATCTCGATTCCTTTAGTGTTGATTTTATTGAATACGCTTTCGGGTGTTCTATTAGATGAAGGAAATACCATTCGTTCAATCTTAACGTTCCTGGGTCATCCGTTCGTGGCGTTAACGATTGCGACTCTATTGACATTTACATTATTAGGGACGAGACGTGGATATTCCCGTCAGGACGTTCAGGATATTGCGACAAAAGCACTTGAGCCGGCTGGGATCATCATCCTTGTTACAGGTGCAGGTGGAGTGTTCAAGCAAGTTCTGATCGACTCAGGTGTCGGTGAAGTACTTGGTGAAATGATGGCTGGTTCAAGCTTGCCTCCGATTGCTCTTGCATTCTTAATTGCCATGGTCGTTCGTGTAGCACAAGGTTCAGCAACTGTATCCATGGTCACGGCAGCAGGATTAATGAGTCCATTGATTTCCACTCTTGGCTTGGAAGGACCGGTCCTTGGATTAATGGTCATTTCCATTGCTGCAGGAGCAACTGTCTTCTCTCATGTAAATGACAGCGGATTCTGGCTAGTAAACCGTTATTTTGGATTAGATGTGAAAGATACGTTAAAATCATGGACAATGATGGAAACGCTCATCGGTTTTGTAGGATTTACCGTAGTATTCATTATAGGGATATTCATCGGATAAAATAGGATAGAATAATAGTGGAAGAGGGAAGAGCCATGTCGCTTCTTCCTTTTCTCTATTTGTTTAGGAGGAACGAAAATGTCAGAATTCATGATTGGTGTCGATATCGGGACAACCAGTACAAAAGCGGTACTTTTTAATGAAAAGGGAGAAGCGATCGATCGTCATGGGGTCGAATATCCATTACATACACCAGCACCGGGAACCGCCGAACAGGATCCCGAAGAAATCTTCCGTGCCGTCATCAGTTGTATAAAGGAAGTGACCTCGAAAACAAGTGAGAAAATCTCCTTTGTGTCGTTCAGCTCCGCTATGCATAGCTTGATCCTGGTGGATGAGAAGGACCAGCCTCTGACTCCTTCCATTACTTGGGCTGATAACCGGAGTGCCGAATGGGCGGATAAGATAAAAAAAGAAATGAATGGTTTGGAGATTTATCGCAGAACAGGGACTCCTATTCACCCGATGTCCCCACTTGTAAAGCTTGCCTGGCTGCAGCATGAAGAACCGGAATTGTTTTCCAATGCAGCTAAGTTCATTTCCATTAAAGAATTTGTGTTTCACCGCTTTTTCGGAAAATATGTTGTGGACTATTCAATCGCATCTGCAACAGGTATGTTCCATCTGGAAAACCTGGCTTGGGATGAAGAAGCATTGAAGGTGGCAGGTGTCACCAAGGATCAACTTTCGGTTCCTGTCTCAACAACTGAAAGCTTAGTTGGATTGAAATCTGAGTATACGGATATGATGGGCTTATCAGCCGACACACCGTTTGTTGTCGGAGCAAGTGACGGAGTCTTATCAAATCTTGGCGTCAATGCCATTGAACCGGGTGTCGTAGCCGTTACGATCGGAACGAGTGGTGCGATCCGTGCTGTAACGGACCGTCCGGTAACGGATCCGAAAGGACGTATTTTCTGTTATGCCTTGACGGATAATCATTGGGTGATTGGCGGGCCTGTCAATAACGGTGGCATGATTTTCCGTTGGGTGCGGGACGAACTGGCTTCTGCAGAGGTGGAAGTGGCGAGCCGGTTAGGGAAAGATCCTTATGAAGTCCTTACGGATATTGCTTCTAAAGTAGAACCGGGCTCGGAGGGTTTACTCTTCCATCCTTATATGGCCGGGGAGAGAGCGCCTCTTTGGAACGCAAAAGCACGCGGGTCTTTCTTCGGACTTGGCATGCATCACAAAAAAGAGCATATGATCCGTGCAGTGTTAGAAGGAATTGTCATGAATTTATACAGCGTTCTTCTGGCGCTGGAAGAATTAATCGGAACACCGAAAAGAGTCCAGGCGACAGGTGGATTTGCCCGCTCGGAAATTTGGCGTCAAATGCTCGCTGATGTATTTGATCAGGAAGTGGAAGTGCCGGAAAGCTTCGAAAGCTCATGTCTTGGGGCGGTTGTCCTTGGGATGTATGGTAACGGGATGATTGACTCACTGGAAGAAGTGAGTGAAATGGTCGGTTCTGTACATTCCCATCAACCAGATCCGAAAGCAACGGAAGCATATACGAAACTGATGCCTATCTTTATTCGCGTTCCACGTTTGCTGGAAGGAGAATATGAAGCGATAAGTGCATACCAGGAAGGGAGCTGACTCATCTGAGTCGGCTTTCTTTAGGTGAGTGTGGCAAGGAATCTACTTAGCCAAAAATAGTTATTTTCATGTATAATAGAAACGAAAATACCTTTTAAGAGTGAAAGTATCTATAGATAAATGTGAAAGAGAGTGAAACAATATGGGACGTAAGTGGAATAATATTAAAGAAAAGAAAGCGTCTAAGGATGCGAATACGAGTCGTATTTATGCGAAGTTCGGTCGTGAGATTTATGTTGCGGCAAAGCAAGGCGAGCCGGATCCCGAACTGAACCAAACGCTGAAATTTGTTCTTGAACGTGCAAAAACATACAGCGTACCGAAGCATATCGTTGACCGTGCCATTGAAAAGGCAAAGGGTGGTTCAGAAGAAAACTATGACGAACTTCGCTATGAAGGCTTTGGACCGAATGGTTCCATGGTCATTGTGGATGCCCTGACGAACAATGTAAACCGAACTGCATCCGAAGTGCGTGCTGCCTTCGGCAAAAATGGCGGTAACATGGGTGTAAGTGGATCGGTTGCGTATATGTTCGATGCCACAGCCGTTATCGGTATTGAAGGGAAATCAGAAGAAGAAGTAATGGAGATCCTGATGGAAGCGGATGTAGACGCCCGTGATATCATCGAAGAAGATGATGCTGTGATCGTTTATGCTGAACCAGATCAATTCCATGCGGTTCAAGAAGCGTTTAAAGGTGCAGGTGTCACTGAATTTACAGTAGCGGAACTGACAATGCTTGCGCAGAATGATGTCGAACTTCCAGAAGACGGTCAAGCTCAATTCGAAAAAATGATTGATGCGATCGAAGATTTGGAAGATGTTCAGCAGGTTTATCATAATGTTGATTTAGGTGAATAACCGTTGATAAAGTCCCTTGACGCTTTATGTGTCTGGGGCTTTTTTTCATTGTAGGAGATACTAAATTGGTGATAGAAAACTTCAGATAATCTCGGCAAAGATGGTAAAACTACTTATACCATATTGTTAGAGGTGATCCAATGAAGAATATTAAGCTTTTTTTTTCGGTGATAATGCTCCTTCTTTACATGAGTACGGGTTCAATCGGAAGCGCTCATCCGAATCAGGAAAATTCCGAAGTAGATTTAAGTGATGTGAAGTTTGTTCAGTCAGAAACGATACCTGATCCCTTGCTGGAGGATGCGTTTAGTAAAGCCTTTAATGTGGATCCGGATAAGGAAAACATTCAATATTACTATAACCATATCGATTTGAATGATGATCAACAGCCTGAAACATTTGTTTATTTAGTCGGTTTCCCTGTGTGTGGAAGCGGGGGATGCAGCGGTGCACTATTCACAAAGGATAATGATAAATATGAGCTTCTCACAACGTTTTCATTAGTCAGGTCGCCCATCATCATCCAAAATGATAAGACAAACAAATGGAAAAATATCATCATGTATGTTTCTGGAGGAGGAATGAAAGGGAGCTATAAGCTATTACGCTTCGATGGCCATACATATCCTTCTAATCCTTCAGTGCAACCGGATGTTCAATCAGGGAGAATCAGCGGTCTGGGGATTATCAACAATGACATTTCAAAGAAAGAAGGCATCCCTTTTTAACATCTTTAAAACAGGGCATATTCCCTATATGGGAGTATGCCTTGTTATTTGTCGCGAAAGGTCGTATTACCACTTTATTTGTCGAAAAGATTGAAAATTCAGCAAAATACTTCATTCTCCCTATCTGCTTTGTTATGCTAAAGAGGAATCTGACTAAAACGTGAAAAGGGAGAGGGAATTATGGGACTAGATCAACTCGAATTACAGCAAGCAGAACAGAGCGTGAAGGACAAGACCAAACCCTATCTAACGGCATTGATCGGCTGGAGCCTGCCGGCAATCGAAGCGTGTACGAAGCTAAATAGGCCTTTCGTCGTTGTTGGCCCGCCTGATTTTGAGGCATATGCAGAAAAACATGATATTGCCTTTATCGGCTGGGACTTCGATCGGTTAAATGAAGGTTCAGATCATCTTTATAAGCAGTTGAAGGCAATGGGTGCAGAAGTGGCTGTTCCTTTGTATGAAGAGTGTGTGGAGTGGTCCGGGGCATTGAACTCCCGTTTCCGAAATGAACCGCGCGTCTTCAACCGTTCTCTTCTATTAAGAGATAAAGGGATGATGAAGCGTAAAGCGCAAATTGCCGGAATCAAAGTGGGTGTATTCGAAGAAGCACGGGATAAGGAAGATGTAAGGCGCTTCTTGAAACGTGTGAATGAAGCCCTCCTGAAAGTGGAAGGAGATAAGAACGATCCGATTCACGTAAAACCACTTGATAAAGCAGGGTCTGTCGGACACCGTGCCATTGAGAATCCTGAAGATATCGATGCTCTCACCGAGTCTGAGTTCCCGCTTCTGATGGAAAGTCATTTAGACGGACAGGAATTCTCGTGTGAAGCGTTCATTCATAACGGAAAGATCCAATTTTTAAATATAACGGAGTATGTGCGACTAGGCTACTCCAATTTCGTACCTGCATCCCCGACCCTTGAGGAAAAGCGTCCGATCATCCGTGAGGCGATTCAACAGCTCATTGATGCGTTTGAGATTGAATACGGTGTTATTCATCCGGAATATTTCATTACGTCCGATGGTACTCTTCATTTTGGTGAAGTCGCAGCCAGGGTTCCCGGCGGACATATCTTTGATTTGATCGAGCGGGCTTATGGATTTAATGCTTATCAAGCTCAAATCCTTTGCAGTGATCCCAATACAACGGAAGAAGAGCTTAGAGAGTTCTTCCCTTCTACAGGTGAAAAGGCAAAAGCCCATGCAGGTTGTTTAATGGTCCATCCTCATGTTAATTATGTTGAGAAGCTGGAGGTGCCCGATGAACTGGAGAACCATGCCTATTTTGAAAAACATGATATGTTCAGTCCTGCCCAAGGGAAAGTAGCTCAGCGAATCGGCTTCGGTAATCATTACGGAACGATCTTCTTCTACGGGGAAGACAGTGAAATCATGAGGGGTCTATTAAAGGAATACGAACAGTTTAACTTCTATATCTAATTCTTTCATCCACTGGTATTTTAATCGATAAAGGAGTTTTGAAATGGCATTTGAATTAACGTCCAAGCTGGAAGATCGATTTCTGCAAGCGCTTAATGAACTGGAGAGCGCAGCTTCATTTGCGAAATCAATGTATCAAACAGACGTCTATCAGGAAGCGCAAAGGCTATTGGATACGGATGAAGGACTGGGGATTCTATATCGGAGCGCAAGTCGCTTTGAAAAGGCCGGGGTCTTCCAGGACGGTCCTTGGGAAAAAGCGTCCAAGCTGCAGCCGCCTCTTGTGGCCGGGTCACTTCAAGCGAAGGGGCTTCCTTCAATCATTGAGATTCTTAGTGAGTTAAGAATGCTAGCCATTGCAGAGGGTCAATATGAACATCCCGATGTTTCGACTGAAATGGCGGAGGATTTCCTCAATGAAGTAATGGTTCTCAATCTGAACCTGCTTTTCCCTGAAGCAACAGAAGCAGCACGGATCGAAGGTGGAGAGCAGAGTGAAAGAGCAACGGAGTTATTTCGATTTCTATCTGATAAGCTTTCCTATCAAGCACTTACGACTACACTGATTAAAGAAATTGAACGGTTGACCGCACAACGTCCGATTATGGTGAAGCGGACAGTGTCGATGATTGAAACAGCGAAAAAGATGCTCCATTCAGACTTAAGCGCAGCGGAACGACTTGTTTTAGAAAAGTATGTGTCTGCTATTGAAGGTCCGTCCCTCTTGAGTAAAAGCATTGTCCAACCGGGTGAATACCGTAAGAAGCTTATGGATTTGTCCAAGGAAGAACTGGAGAAGGAAGCTGTAGCGTTTGCCAGGTCCATGCGTGAAACGGGGCTTGTTGCCCCCCAGCATGCGATTCTGCTTAGGTTCCTGAGCAGAAAGTTTCGAGAGCTTGTTCCGGCTGCCCTTCAGTTAAATGACAAAGGAAAAGCAAACCTGGATGAACATGCGGAACTCGTATTCCAGCTCATAAAAGTGGCAATCTATCCAGCAACAAAACAGTCGGTTTATGGACTCGCTCTTATGCTTGAACGGGGGGTATTATCATCATCTCCCGTATCCCCGGGACTTAAAAGGCTGATTGAGCTTGATATTCGACCGGAAGTACGGAAGACGCTCCTTAATTCTTGTAAAGCAGGAGACGGGATCACAGCCAATTCTGTCCTTCTTGCCGGTGTCATAAATGTCCTCGGTCAACCGATCGGGATCGGCCAAGGCCTGAATCCGACCTGTCAAACAGCGAGGGGAATCAGCCTCTGGGCCCAGCATGCCCCGGGATACTTACTTGAACTGATCCCACGGGCGGCGAGGGATGGAGATATCGATATAATGTTTGAAGGTACACCGGTCCATTCGAAAGAATTAAGTGGGGGGCTTGCGCCTGACCTTCATCAAGAGCTTGACCCAGTGTCGCTTGTTCTCGTTCCTCATCTTGATCGCATATATAGTGAGATGATGAGACGTGTATCGCTTAGAGGGGAAGATGGACACCGCTGGGTGAATCCCGAGTTTTATGGTGACTGGGTTCAAAAAGGGTTTAGCACAGTCATCGATTCATTAACGGGCCTCATCACGGACTATCCGGGATTTGTCCGCCTGTTCTATGCCACTCACCACCCTGAGTACAATGATGACTACGGATTGATCTATCCGAATCCGGTGGGGATATTCATCACTAATGTTCATGGAAAGCTTCTTGGCTTCCATGCTGTTTCTATCTTAAGAATCACGCAAGATCCCAAGGGAGAATATCGTATTTATTTCTATAATCCGAATAATGATGGCTCTCAGAACTGGGGTCAGGGTATCGAACCTTCCGTCATGGAAAACGGGGAACTGGAAGGGGAATGCTCTCTTCCGTTTCACGAGTTTGTTTCCCGCCTTTACGCTTTCCACTACAATCCTTATGAACAGGGAGATGCTTTTGCGGTGGAAAATGAAATTGTCGATGAAATCAAAGACCTTGCCCGGGATAGCTGGGGAAGGGATTATACGTGGGTTTGATTTAAATATATGGCGTTAAGCACTGTCAGTGCTTAACGTTTTTTTGTTGCTCAATGCAAGCCTCATTTTTCGCGTGCGGGGCATGATTATGTGTTCAGAAGCCATACTAAATATTGGAGGTGGAATAGATGAGAGATCATAAGAAACCTGAAGAGTTACGTATGGACACGCCACTAAACCCGGAATTCACTTTGAATAATGAGGTTCGCAACCCCAGTCAAGTGTATGTTCCAGGAGAGTCTGTAGAGGAACACCATGCAGTAGAGGAAGGGAACGGGTTCTTTGCAGAAAAGGAAATCGGACAATCGAATGAAAATGGGTAGGAGATGATATAAGGATGAGTAGGAAAGAATTTCCCGTAGCGCACCTGTCTGAAGATACCTTGAATAAAGTAAGAAACATGGAAACTGAGCTTCGCCAGCAAACGGACGAGGATATTATTCTCATCGCTTATAAGAATGGAGGTGAAACGATTGAAGAAGGAGGAAGATAGAATGAGTAAAGGAAATAATGACATGCCCGATTTCAAACAGTTAAATGATCGTGTCATCGCAGAGGAACCGAAAGGACCGTTTCTCGCAATTAAAACAAATATGGATACGGCAGGTGTCAAAGATAATCCGTATGCGTCTGAAAATGCAGCTCCAGAACAAGATGAGAAATTACAGCAGTTTTTTGAAGATGAAGAGTTATAGGTGATATGGGAACAAATAACTGCAAAGAAGTGTCAGTCAAATGATTGGCACTTTTTTTGATTGTGTATTTTTTAAATAGATAAAAAAGTCTTATACTAGGTATAAGACATAGTTATTTGGAAGAGAGGAATGAAAAATGTCGAAAGTGGCGTTGGTAGCAGGTTCTACGGGATTAGTTGGTTCCCATTTGATTGAAATACTACTCAAGAGTCCTGAGTATTCCAAAGTGATTTCGTTTGTGAGAAGAAGCAGTGGAGTGGAGCATGAAAAGTTGGATGAACGAATCATCCCATTCGACCAGATGAAGCTCCTGCCCCATGAGGTAATCGATGATGTATTTTGTTGTCTTGGAACGACCATCAGGAAAGCGCAAACAAAGGAAGCGTTTAGAAAGGTAGATTATGAGTACCCCGTTCAACTAGGAAGGCTAGGTAAAGACCATGGAGCCAAACAATATATGGTCATATCAGCTATTGGGGCGAGTTCGGGTTCACCGTTCTTTTATAGTAAGGTGAAAGGAGAGTTGGAGGAAGACTTAATAGCGCTGTATTATCCGACACTGCACATTTTCAGGCCATCCCTTCTTTTAGGGGAAAGAGATGAATTCCGCTTTGGGGAAAAAGCGGGAGAAATTTTCTCCAGAGCCATCCGTCCGGTGATGGTAGGTAAGTTAAAAAAATACAGAAGCATCTCAGGGCGTCAGGTGGCTTATGGAATGTACCGTGCTGCCAATGGCTCTGGCAGTGAAAAAGTAACCATCCATGAATCGGATCAAATTCAAAAGCTTTAAAAAAGGGGGATTCCATGAAGAGGATACTAAGAGGTCATCATCTACTTTGTACTCACGGGTTTAAAGGCATGGGATACAGCCCTGAATTCGTTAATGTGATGGCTGACATAGTGGGAGAGATACGTAACGACGAATTGGACTTTCCCATCCAGGTTGTTCAGTCCTTCGATGATGCATGCCAGGCCTGCCCTCATAAGGGGAAATCAGCATGTGAAAAAAGTGCAGACTCCAATGACCATGTTCTATCGTTAGACAGCAAGGTTCTTCGCCATTTAGGGTTGAAACACGGTGACGTCTATATGAAATCAGCATTAATCAGCATAACAGCCCAAAAGGTAAAGCCTAAAGATCTCGATCATTTATGTGAAGGCTGCTCCTGGCTGGAGTATGGGGTTTGTAAGGAAGGGATCGGAAAGTTAAGGGAAAATATTTTAGCATAAAGCTACTTTCATTATAGAGTAAAAGACAGACCCGCATCTGATCTGGTGCGGGTCTTATATCATTAAATTTTATAATAATGTCTCAAGGCATTCATCAGATGCTTAAGCGTTGGGTCATCCTCAAGATTCTTCATCATCCCTTTAATGACAACGATACGGGTCTCATCCTTTTCAATTTCTTCTTTGATGACTTCCAATGATATCTGACTGTTTTCTTCCTCTGCTATTTCAGCAGCATCTTCAATCATATGAACAAGGGTGGAAGCGTTGATTCGGTTTGAAGAAGTGAAATCCTTCACCAGATCATCCAATTTTTCAAAGGAAAGGACAGGCTGATCCCCACTTTTTAGTAAGCCCTCCACTAAATCATCCGTACGTTTCAATATGAATCGTGATAGATAGGCAAAATCCAATTCGATCTTATCAAGCATCACCAATTCTAAATAAGAATGAAAGAAACCTTGAATCATCATGGTGATATCCCAGAAGTAGGGCTCGATTTTTTTTCCGTAAATCCCATATAATCTTCTTTTATAGTAACGATGGGTTTCCATTTTCATCTCGCTGAGGAGATCATGGATTTCGTCGTTGAACGGCATGGCATTCTCTCTGATCTGCATAATGATAAACTCTTTATGTTTACAGATTTCAATAAACTGACATTCTAATTGCTTCTGGAATTTTTCATAAGGAGGCAGATCCTCGTTTTCAATCTCATTCACTTTAGCTGTGATCATTTTAAAATAGTATTTCATGATAGCCAATAGAAGGGCTTCCTTTGACTTGAAATACAAATAGAATGCACCTTTAGATATTTCACACTCGTTCACGATTTCTTGCACCGAGGTGGCGTTAAACCCTTTCGTGGCAAACAGCTTAATCGATGTTTCAATAATTAATTTCTCTTTTTCCTTCATGCTTTCCTCTCCTTGATAAACTCCTTGACTCTATTATGACCGATTGGTCACAATAAATAAACCTTTAATTTTATAAGTATATTGACTTATGACTGTACGGTCAGTTATATTAGATTGTGTTATGACTAGTCGGTCAGAAAATGAGAGAAGGGAAGAATAAAGAGTGAATAGTATTATTAATTTCGTACTCAAGAATAAGTTTGCCGTATGGTTAATGACCATCATCGTCATTATTGCTGGCTTATATTCAGGATTTAATATGAAACTAGAAACCTTGCCAAATATTAATACACCGATTGTAAGTGTTACGACGGTGTACCCTGGAGCTACGCCTGAAGATGTAGCAGAAAAGGTTTCAGAACCAATTGAAAAACGTTTGAAGAATTTAAATGGAGTTAATGTTGTCAGCTCCACGTCTTATCAAAATGCTTCAGCCGTTCAGATAGAATACGAGTTTTCGAAAGATATGGACGAAGCAAAGACCGAAGTGGAAGATGCTCTATCAGATCTTTCTTTTCCGGAAGGAGTCAATGAACCGGAAGTCTCAAGACTGAGCTTTAACGCTTTCCCTATCATTGCTCTTAGTGTAGCAAATGATGACCAATCTCTTGCTCAATTAACTTCGACTGTAGAAGATACGATCGTACCACAACTTGAAGGAGTGGACGGGGTAGCATCTGTTCAAGTTTCAGGTCAACAGGTTCAAGAAGCACAAATCGTTTTTGATCAAGAAAAGCTTGCTCAATATGGTTTAACAGAAGAAACAGTCCAAAATATGATCAAAGGGTCTGATGTGACTGCACCATTAGGACTTTACACGTTTAAAGACAGTCAGAAATCTGTGATGGTTGATGGAAGCATCACAACAATCGAAGATTTGAAAGAGATGAAGATTCCTGTCACGCCTTCTGTTGGCGGGAATATGGAAGCGCCGCAAGGACAACAGCCTGGTGGTCAATCTTCTCAAGGTCAACCTGTAGAAACGCCTCAGGCTCAGGAAGCACCTGCTGGGATGAAAATCCCGACCGTACAACTATCAGACATTGCTGATATCGAACTGGCCGGAAAAGCTGAATCCATTTCCAGAACCAACGGGAAGGAATCGATCGGCCTTCAAGTGGTGAAAACAGCAGATGCCAATACGGTAGACGTTGTAAACGCGGTAAAAGATGAAGTGAAAGCTTTTGAAAAAAGCTTGGATGGTGTTGAAATCATATCTACCTTTGACCAAGGAGAACCGATTGAAGAGTCTGTCAGCACCATGCTGAATAAAGCTTTATTCGGTGCCGTATTTGCGGTCATCATCATTCTGTTATTCTTACGAGATATTAAATCGACGCTAATCTCCGTCGTATCGATTCCATTATCGTTGTTAATCGCGATTCTACTTTTAAAACAGATGGATATCACGTTAAACATTATGACTCTTGGAGCGATGACGGTAGCGATTGGACGTGTCATCGATGATTCCATTGTAGTAGTGGAGAACATTTATCGACGGATGTCGCTTAAAGGTGAGATGTTGAAAGGGAAAGAATTGATCCGTGAAGCAACGAAGGAAATGTTTGTTCCGATCGCGTCTTCCACGATTGTAACGATCGCTGTGTTCCTTCCATTAGGATTGGTTCAAGGGATGATAGGGGAACTATTCCTTCCATTCGCCTTAACGATCGTGTTTGCTCTATTGGCTTCACTTCTAGTGGCCGTGACAATCGTGCCGATGCTTGCACACTCGATGTTTAAAAAGGGTGTAGGGAAGAAGCACGTGGAAAAGCGAAGCCGTTTAGCTCAGTGGTACAAAGGCGTATTGAATTGGACGCTGAATCATAAGATCATTACGTCCATCCTGGCTATCGCGATGCTTGTCGGAAGCTTGTTCCTGGTTCCGCTCATCGGTGTGAGTTTCCTGCCATCAGATGAAGAAAAGATGATCATGGCCACGTATAAACCGGAACCTGGTCAAACAGAAGAAGATGTAAATCAAATCGCTCAAGAAGCTGAAGAGTATTTCCAAGGACGTAAAGGGGCTGAAACGATTCAGTACTCGGTTGGTGGAGAAAACCCAATGAGTCCGGGAAGCTCAAACAATGCAATATTCTATGTTCAATACAGCGATGATACAGAGAATTTCTCTAAAGAAAAAGAACAAGTCATTAAAAGACTTCAAGAAACAACAGATAAAGGGGAATGGGCTTCGCAAGACTTCTCCGCTAGTGCCGGCAGCAATGAAATCGTCGTGTATGTGTACGGTGAAACCCTGAAAGAAATCGAACCTGTTGTAAACGATATTCAAGCTATGATGGAAGATAAAGAAGATTTCAAAAAAGTGGGATCAAGTATCTCTGAATCGTACGATGAGTATTCGTTCATCGCAGACCAGGAAAAGCTGAGTGAGCTTGGCCTGACAGCGGGTCAAATCGCCATGGAACTTGGTCAGACACGTCAGCGTCCTGTCCTCACCACCATTGAAAAAGATGGAGAAGAGGTAAATGTCTATTTAGACGTTGAAAAAGAAGAATACGAAAGCATCAACGACTTGACGGATAAAACCATCCAATCACCACTTGGGATTGATGTCCCGATTAAAGACGTCGTTGAAGTTCAAGAAGGTAAGACATCCGATACTGTTTCACGACGCGACGGAAAAGTATTTGCTCAAGTGAGCGGAGAATTAAAATCGGATGATGTATCAAAAGCATCACAAGCGATTCATAAAGAAATCGAAGAGCTGGATTTACCAGCCGGTATCAACGTAGATATGGGTGGAGTAACAGAGGACATCCAGGAATCCTTCACGCAATTAGGATTAGCGATGCTTGCAGCCATTGCCATTGTGTACTTGATCCTCGTGATCACGTTCGGCGGAGGGCTTGCACCGTTTGCCATTCTGTTCTCGCTGCCATTTACGATCATCGGGGCATTGGTTGGACTATTGATAGCAGGAGAAACAATCAGTATCTCCTCCATGATTGGTGCCCTCATGCTGATTGGTATCGTTGTAACCAACGCAATCGTCCTGATTGACCGGGTGATTCATAAAGAAAACGAAGGTCTTTCAACAAGGGAAGCGTTACTCGAAGCCGGTGCAACCCGACTTCGCCCGATCCTTATGACAGCCATTGCTACAATCGGAGCTCTGTTCCCGTTGGCATTGGGTCTTGAAGGAAGCGGATTGATTTCGAAAGGTCTGGGTGTAACCGTTATTGGCGGATTGACAAGTTCGACTCTCTTAACGCTTGTCATCGTACCGATCGTGTATGAAACCCTCATGAAAATCAAAGGGAAACTTGGTGGACGAAAGCGTAAAGCTGTGAAAGAATAGGTTGAGAGAAAAGCAGTCCTGTAGTGGGGCTGCTTTTTGTCGATTTTATATGGGGTGGGGGTATTTCACGGGGACTGTTCACAATTTGGCACAACTATTGGCGAAAGTGGCACAACAAGAACCTCGTATACCCATCTTCATCCAAAAATACGTATGTCATTATACCAACAAGCGAGGGGACCCTTGAAAGAATGACAGAAAGAAGCCAGTCATCATCAGCCTGAGAAAAAAATCCCCGGTACTTTTGAAAATTTTCTAAAAATAGTATTGATTCCATCAAAAGTCTGGACTATAATAACAATTAACGAAAGCGCTTTCGATGAAGAGGAGACAACAATGGTTACAATCTATGACTTAGCAAAACGCACTGGGTTTTCCAGTACGACAGTTTCTAAAGCCCTAAACAATTACACAGATGTGAGTCAAAAAACGAAGCAAAAAATCCTGGATGCAGCAGCTGAAATGGGTTATTTGCCAAATGCCCACGCTCAGTCTTTATCGACAAAGAAATCCTGGACTATCGGTGTAATGTTCGCTGAGGACAATGAGGTCGGGATGAAGCATCCTTTCTTCAGCGCCCTTATTGAAAGTTTCCGGAAGCATGTAGAACGGGAAGGGTATGATTTAATCTTTGCTTCTCGTAATCTGCGAAATCGGGATACTAGTTATTTAGAACATTTTTTATACCGTGCTGTGGATGGAATTGTCGTGATTTGCTCAGACCCTAACGATCCGCAGGTACAAGACATGATTAACAGTCATTTACCCATCGTCGTGATCGACATGAGCAATCAGAACTGCAGCGTTGTCTATTCCGACAATATTGAGGGTGGGAAGTTGGCTGTGAATTATCTTCATTCACTGGGCCATACCAGAATCGCTCATATTTCAGGAGATCCCAAGATTGATGCAGGAGCACAAAGAATAAAAGGGTTTTCTAAGGCCATGAATGATTTAAACCTTCCGATTCATCAAGAATACCTGGTGAGTGGTGGAATGTTTTCCATTGAAGAAGGAAAAAGAGCGATGGAATCTCTTCTCTCCCTTGACATATTGCCGACTGCTGTCTTTGTAGCAGGTGACCATATGGCCATTGGGGCGATGGAAGCCATTAAAGAGAAGGGCTTGAAAATCCCTGATGACATCTCAGTCATTGGTTATGATGACATTGAAATGTCCGCTTATGTTACACCGAAACTCACTACGGTCAGACAAGATACGGACCGGATCGGCACACGTGCCGGACACTTATTGATTAAACAAATCATTCAAAAAAAGAAACTTTTAACAACAGAGATCATTCCGGTAGAGTTGATCATTAGAGATTCTTGTACAGCAATAAAAAAAGAAAAAAATACTTAATTTTTATTTTTTAGTAATTCCGAAACCGGTTTCGGAATTTTCATAAGAAAGAAATCGAAACCGCTTTCGAAACTATATTTTAATTAGAACAAAGGGGGATAATGATGAAAAAGTTTTTAGGAATATTTATGACGCTTGTACTGCTGGCAGGGGTGTTGTCAGCTTGCTCCGGAGATTCAAAATCATCGGGCAGTTCAAAAGATAAAGATGTAGATTTGAAGGTTTGGTCATTCACGGATGAGTTAAAGAAACCGATCACGAAGTTTGAAGAGAAAAATGGTGTGAAGGTTGAATTGACAATTGTTCCGATTGCCGATTACCCGACGAAATTAAAGCCGGTACTTGAAAGTGGTGTGGGAGCACCGGATGTATTCACGGGTGAAATTGCTTTCCTTAAACAGTGGGTTGACGCCGGCTATTGGGAGAACTTATCGGAAGATCCTTACAATGTGAATGAAATCAAAGATAAATACGTACCTTACGTATTCGACTTAGGGAAAGATAAAGACGGAAACGTAAGAGCTTTATCATGGCAGACGACTCCTGGCGGAATCTTCTATAAAAGAAGCATCGCGAAAGAAGTGCTTGGTACAGATGATCCAACCGAGGTAGGAAACATGATGAACTCAATGGACAATGTATTCAAAGTGGCTGAAAAGATGAAGGAAAAAGGCTACAGCATGTTCCCGGATGAGGGCTCTATCCGCTGGTTCTCTCAAGGAGATAATCCACAACCATGGGTGAACGACAAGAATGAACTTCAGCTGACTGATGAAAAGATCGACTACATGGAATCTGCAAAGAAACTTCGTGAGAACAACTATACAGCTCTTGCTGCTGAGTGGTCTCCATCATGGTTCGAAGCGATGGATAAGCCGATCAAAATGAAAGAAAACGGTAAAGAGAAAGAAACAGAAGTATTCTCCTATGTTCTTCCGACTTGGGGACTTCACAGCGTCCTGAAAACGAATGTAAAAGAAACAGCCGGAGACTGGGCTGTGACTAGTGGACCAAGCCCGTACTTCTGGGGTGGAACATGGTTAGGGGTTTACAACAAATCAGAAAACAAAGAACTTGCATATGACTTTGTGAAAATGATGACACAGGAAGATGAGTTCCTGACGGATTGGGCGAAGGAAACAGGAGATGTCCTCTCTTATCTTCCAGTTACCAATGAAATTAAAGATGATTTCAGTGACGAATTCCTTGGCGGTCAAAATAACTATCAATTCTTCCTTGAGCAAGCGAAAGAAATCGAGCCTGGTATCGTAACGAAATATGACCAACAGCTTGATACGTTCTATGGAAATGCTGTTCAACAGTACGTGGACGGGAAGAAATCAAAAGAAGAAGCCATTAAAGAGTTTTATAAAAAAGCACAAAACGCATATCCGGACATAAAAGTACCAAAAAATTAACAAGAAAAAAATCCAGGGCAGGTGGCATGGAACCGTGCCATCTGTCAAATCTATCAACTAGGGGGGCTGGGGAATGAAGAAAGTAGATCGTTTTGGTTATCTGTTTATCGCCCCGTTTTGGATCATCTTTTTAATATTTAGCATTTATCCCGTTGCGCTGACATTCTACTACAGCTTTACGAACTATACAGGAAGCGGGACGGCAGAAGTTGTCGGTCTTGCGAACTATACCCGTTTACTCACAGACAGTTATTTTGTGGAAGCGTTTTTTAACACATGGAAAATTTGGGGAATCAATTTTGTCCTGCAAATCGGACTTGCCCTTGTACTCGCATTAATCTTCTCTGATATGAGAATGAAGTTGAGAGGTTTGGCATTTTTCAGATCGATCTTTTATTTACCTAATTTAATCACGATAAGTTCGGTCGCTCTGCTGTTTGGTATTCTACTGGACTGGCAGCACGGATCATTAAATATGATTCTATTAAATATAGGTCTTATATCAGAACCGATTAATTGGTTGAACGAGCCCGCGACTGCACAGCTATCTGTATCCCTGATCCTTACCTGGATGTGGTTCGGTCATTCGTTCATTGTCGTCATGGCGGGGGTTTCCGGAATATCGAAGGACTATTATGAGGCTGCACTGATCGACGGAGCAAACAGATGGCAGACCTTTACGAAAATCACGATTCCTTTATTAAAACCAATCTTACTTTATATCATGATCACGTCCCTGATCGGCGGCCTTCAGCTGTTTGATCTGCCGATGCTTCTGACAGACGGAATCGGTTCTCCGGATGGATCACTGAATACCATGGTGTTATATCTGTACAATCAGGCATTCAAGTTTAACAATTATGGATACGCATCAGCTGTCGCATATGGATTGTTTGTCATTACCTTGATCTTCTCGGCGATTGTCTTCAAAGGGATGTATGGAAATGAACGCAAACAAGCAAGGAAGGTGTAAAGCATGTTGGGAAAAACAGCCGTTGAAAAAAATGTACCGACACAAAAGGTAGAAAAACAAAAGCCAGAACTTTTGCCGCATGAGTCCAAACTAAAGACCAGAATTACCATTGTGAAAAGCATCATCTATACCCTTCTTGTATTGATGGCGATCGTTTGCTTCATCCCATTCCTTATGATGCTTGTGAATGCGACAAGATCAAATGAAGCGATACTTTCCGGATTCACGTTGATCCCCGGCAGTTCTATCGTCGAAAACTATACCACGATGATGGAATACGTAAACATTTGGTCGGGGTTCAAGAATAGTCTGATCATCTCTGTCCTTACGACTTTATTATCAGGGTATTTCTCAGCTTTGACTGCCTATGGATTTGCCTTTTACACATTCAAGGGAAAGAATTTCTTGTTCGTCTTCATGCTTGTGATGATGATGGTTCCCGGGCAATTGGGGCTGATCGGATTTTACGAATTGAGTAAGAACCTGGGGATACTGGATTCCTTCATCCCACTGATCGTTCCGGCCATAGCAAGTCCGTTCGTCGTATTCTTCTTAAGACAATACATCCAGACGACGCTACATCCAAGTTTAATCGAAGCAGCCCGTATTGATGGGGCAAGTGAGTTCAAAATTTTCCATACCGTGGCGATTCCGATCATGATGCCGGCAGTTGCAACGATGTCGATCTTCACGTTCATCGGATCATGGAATAACTACATCATGCCACTCGTGATCCTGTTCTCGCCTGAAAAATATACGTTGCCAGTATTAATGGGATTCTTAAAGGGGTCTCAAGTAGCACAAAACTTAGGTTCAATGTATTTAGGGATTGCCATTTCTGTTGTACCAATCATGATTGCCTTTTTATTCCTGTCCAAATATATCGTAAACAGCATTTCAGCAGGATCAATCAAAGAATAGAGGAGAGAATGACATATGCATTTTGATAAAACATTTACCTTTGGAACAGCCACATCATCGTATCAAATCGAAGGTGCCCATAATGAAGGAGGAAGAACTCCTTCCATTTGGGATATGTTCTGTGACATTCCTGGAAAAGTATATAAGCAGCACAATGGTGATGTCGCATGTGATCACTATCACCGATTCGAAGAAGACATCCAGCATATCAAACGACTGGGAGTGGATACGTATCGTTTCTCCATTGCCTGGCCGCGAATCTTTCCTGAAAAGGGTAAGTACAATAAGGAAGGTATGGACTTTTACAAAAACCTTGCAAAAAGACTTCAGGAAGAAGGCATCAAGCCTGCGGTGACACTGTATCACTGGGACTTACCGGTGTGGGCCCATGAAGAAGGCGGATGGGTCAATCGTGAATCCGTACAATGGTTCCTGGAGTATGCAAGAGCGTGCTTTACAGAGCTTGATGAAGTAGTCGATTCTTGGATCACTCATAATGAGCCATGGTGCGCAGGGTTCCTCGGTTACCATCAAGGGGTCCATGCACCGGGCCATACCAACATGGATGAAGCAGTGAAAGCTGTCCACCATATGTTGTTATCACACGGGAAAGCGGTGGAAATGCTGAAGAAAGACTTCCAATCCCAAACGGATATCGGGATCACGTTGAATCTGTCACCGGTTTACCCTAATACGGATTCCGTGAACGATCTTCTTGCTGCAAACAATGCGGACGGTTACTCGAATCGCTGGTTCCTTGATCCAGTATTCAAGGGAGAGTATCCGAAAGACATGATGAATTTATTTTCAAAATATGTCCATTCCTATGACTTCATTAAAGAAGGGGATATGGAACTGATTTCAACGGAATGTGATTTCTTCGGTATCAACTATTATAGCCGCGGGATCGTCGAGTTCAGTGCCGCAAGTGACTTCTTGCACAAAGGAGCCTACTCTGATTATGAGAAGACAGGGATGGGCTGGGATATCGCGCCGAATGAATTCAAAGACCTCATCCGCCGCCTGAGACTGGAATATACGGATCTGCCAATCTATATTACGGAAAATGGAGCGGCCTATGACGATGTTTTGGAAAATGGAAGAGTACATGATCACGATCGTGTGAACTACTTGAACCTGCATCTTCAAGCGGTATCTGATCTGAATGAGGAAGGCATGAACATCCAGGGTTATTATTTATGGTCCTTGATGGATAACTTTGAGTGGAGCTTCGGATATGATAAGCGATTTGGCATCCTTTATGTCGACTTCGATACGCAGGAGCGAATCTTTAAAGACAGTGCCTTCCGATATGCAGAAATCATCCGGGATCATAAAGGGAAGCATGGCCTTCACACAAATGCTGAGGAAGTTGCACAATGAATGCAAAGCAAGTAAAGGTGATTTTGACAGCTAAAGATACAGGAGATCGGTTCTCAGAAAAAGAACCGGTTTCCTTTTCTGCAGGTCGGGCTTCTACCCGTATACAGCTTGATCCAAAGCGTAAATATCAGGAAATGTTAGGGTTTGGCGGTGCGTTCACCGAAGCTGCGGCTCACAGCCTATCCCTCATCAGCCCCGAAAAAAGGAAAGAGATCATTCAACGTTACTTCGATCCGATAGAGGGGGTGGGCTATCGCTTCGGTAGAACACATATCAATAGCAGTGATTTCTCATTAGGGAATTATTCGTATGTGGAAGATGGAGATACTTCGTTAGAGAGCTTTTCCATCGAACGGGAGAAGAAGCTTGTGATTCCCTTTATTCAAGAAGCGATGGAAGTGGCAGGGAGAGAGCTTTCCATTGTGGCATCCCCATGGAGTCCTCCTTCATGGATGAAGACGAACGGCGAAATGAACAATGGCGGGAAACTTTTATCAGAGTATGAATCTGTTTGGGCCGACTATTATTCAAAGTACATTGAAGCGATGGAAGAAGAGGGGATCCGGATCTGGGGAGTTACGATCCAAAACGAACCCGAAGCAAAGCAGGTTTGGGATTCTTGTCTATACACGGCAGAAGAAGAGCGCGACTTCATCAAAAACCATCTAGGTCCGTCCCTGGCGGAAAATGGCCATGATGATGTGAAGGTCATCATTTGGGATCATAATCGTGATGTGATTTATGAGCGTGCCCATGCTGTGTTATCTGATCCTGAAGCAGCTAAATACGTCTGGGGAACAGGTTTGCACTGGTATGTATCCGAGGAGTTTGAAAATCTTTCTAAAGTGCATCATGCTTTTCCGGACAAGCATCTGATTTTTACAGAAGGGTGCATGGAAGGCGGGGTCCAGGTAGGTTCATGGGATACCGGTGAGAGGTATGGCAGAAATATCATCGGTGACTTGAACAATTATCTTGAAGCCTGGATTGATTGGAACCTGGTATTGAATGAAGAAGGCGGACCCAATCATGTAGGGAATTATTGTGATGCGCCTGTTATTGTCGATACAGTTAAGGATGAGGTTCACTACAACAGCTCTTATTATTACATCGGTCATTTTAGTAAATATATCAAAGAGGGAGCGAGACGTATCGGCTGTCAAGTTTCCAATGACTCCATACTGGCTACTTCCTTTGAAAATCCAGACGGGGAAATCGTAGTGGTTGCGATGAATGCGAATAATGGGGATGAAGAAATTTCAATATCGTTTGCAGAGGGATCGATGACTACAACACTTCCTTCTCATTCTATAGCTACATTTATTATTAGGTAAAAGATTGAAAGCAGTCCTTGGGAGGGCTGCTTTTTGTTTCGGAAATAGATAGCCTGGCAGCCCCTTTACATATTACCCGGACAACCATCATAGAATAGACCATCTAAAATAAAGGCAGGGTGCAAACATATGAGTGTGTTTTTAAGGGGTACGTTAGTACTGGTGGTGACGGCTTTTTTAGGTGAGTGTCTGGAGTTTGTGATCAATATGATTTTGGCTCGTGAGCTTGGGGAAGCAGGTCTTGGAACGTATATGTCGATCCTGCCGACTGTGTTTCTGATTGTGATTTTATCAAGCATGGAGCTGCCGATCAGTCTTTCCAAATTCTTTGCCGAACGGGAAGAAAAGTATCATCGGGGCATGCTTCACTATGCTTTTCGATTTGCGGTCATCACGACGTGCATTCTCTTGATTCTAATGGTCCTTATATATGCCTTTACCCCTTTGTTTGAAGGGTACCATCCGGGGATTCGCTGGCTTATTTTGATTGTGATTCCCATTGTTGCGTTTACCTCGATTACGAGAGGGTATTTTATGGGGATCCAGCAGATGGGCAAAATTGCAGTGGCCAATTTTCTGCGTAAAGGAATTCAGCTGTTTTTATTAGTTTCGATCTATAATTTTCTATCTTTTGGCATCAATACGTCGATCTTCATAGCCCTTGGGACACTGATTGCCAGTGAAGCGGTCGTTTTTGTTTATTTAATTCATGCTTACGTTCTCGAGATTAGGGGTAAAAGAAAGAAGAGCCATTCTTCATTATCAACAATTGAAATGAGAAAGTCAGTATTATCTGTATCGATACCGACGACAGTGCTGCGAATTTTCCATGCTCTCACCCATGCGGTTCAGCCATTCTTGATTAAATGGGCGTTAGTTCTTTCAGGTATGGGGGCGCTTGAGGCAAATGAGCATTTCGGGATGCTGGCCGGAATTGCCCTTACTATCGGCTTCTTCCCTTCTTTTATCGCCTTTTCGATGTTGATCGTGTTAATTCCGACTGTATCGGAAAAAGTGTCATCAAAGGACTTTGATGGGATCCTGACCCATCTTAAGCAGGTCATGTGGATTACATTAGGTTATGGTGTGCCTGCAGTATTCATATACTATTTGCTTGGGGACTACATTACAGAAAGATTCTTTCATTCTGTGGCATCGGCCTATTATCTGAAGCTGCTGTGGCCGTATTTTCTTTTTCATTTCCTGGTGTTTCCTCTCCAAGCCTTTTTAATCGGATTTGGATTGGTGAAGGATGCTCTTCTTCATACCATATGGTCGAGTGTATTTTCCTTTACATTAATTTATTTGCTTGGATCCCGTTTTGGAATGGATGGAGTCATTATTGGCATGAATGCTGGTGCCGTTCTGATCGCCATGCTTCATTACTTTACGATCTGCAGGGAATTGGAAACGACTCTCTGGTTAAAATCAGCAATAAAAATGTAAACTATACAAAAACGGATGTGCCCTTTTGAACTTATTTTTTGCACGGAGCGAGACCATTCTTTTATTCTGGTAACAGGTACATACTATCTACTGTTATGATGGCTTATTTCATAACCTTCAAAGGAGAAAGCTATGATCGATTCTATTTTATTCAACATCATGTTAGTCGGAGTACTCGGGATCGCTTCCCAATGGATTGCCTGGAGATTCAGGCTTCCTGCCATCGTCGTCATGTCGATTGTCGGACTGCTGGTGGGACCTATATTCGGTCTCATCAATCCAAAGGACGATTTTGGGGAAGTATTCAAACCCATTATATCAATGGCGGTTGCCATCATCCTTTTTGAAGGGAGCTTAAATCTTAATTTTCGAGAGGTAAGGGGATTAGGCAAGCCTTTATTTAGAATTGTAACCTTTGGAGCTTTACTCGCTTGGATATTAGGTTCACTTGGTGCTCACTATGTAGCCGGTTTGTCCTGGGCTGTTTCTTTTGTAATTGGTGGGTTATTCATTGTTACCGGTCCAACCGTCATCCTGCCCCTGCTCAGACAGGCAAAGCTTAAACCAAGACCGGCAGCCATCCTGAAATGGGAAGGAATAGTGGTCGATCCATTCGGTGCACTTCTCGCTGTATTCGCTTTTGAAATCATCAACTTCTTAATTAGCGATGACGTAACAGGTTTAACCTTATTACTGTTCTTTGCTGCTTCCCTGTTTGCCGTGGTCTTCGGATGGGCACTGGGGAAATTCACAGGTTTTATCTTTGAAAATGGACATGTGCCTGAATTCCTGAAATCACCCGTTGTCTTTGCACTTGTTCTTGCCTGCTTCACGATTTCAGATCAGATCACACATGAAACAGGCCTGTTAGCCGTGACGGCCATGGGTATGACGTTAGCGAATATGCATATCTCATCCATCGATGACATGCGTCACTTTAAAGAAAACATTTCGGTTCTGCTCATATCGACGATTTTCGTCATGCTGACAGCATCGTTAACTGTAGACACACTTTTACGAATCTTTAACTGGAACATTGTCGCGTTTGTCCTGCTTATGCTATTTATTGTCCGACCGCTATCGATCTGGCTATCCACGATAGGGACGGACCTCTCTAACAAGGAAAAACTTCTTGTCGGGTGGATTGCACCGAGGGGGATTGTCGCGCTGACCGTTTCAAGTTATTTTGCATCGGTATTATTAGAAAAGGGCTTTGAGGATGCAGCAATTCTAACGTCCTTAACCTTTGCTCTTGTATTCTCTACAGTTTGTGCACATGGTTTCTCCATTAAGTGGATGGCGAAGAAATTGGATTTAGCCATTGATGAAAGACCGGGAGTGATGATCGTGGGAGGGAGCAAATTCAGTACTGAGTTTGCCAAGACCCTTCAAGAGCTGAAGATCCCGGTATTGGTCACCGATTCATCCTGGCAGCGATTGTTTTCAGTCAGAAAAGCCGGGATCCCATTTTACCGGGGCGAAATTTTATCGGAACAAACGGAATATTATTTGGATATGACGCCGTATGAATACATGATTGCAGCTACGGAGCTTGATTCTTACAACGCTCTTGTGTGTACGACATTTGTTCCGGAGATCGGCCGAAATAATTTATTCCAACTGAGCCTGCGGAGCCAGAGGGACGATGATCTTGAAGATATGGTCCACACGATTGGTGGACGGATCCTTTTCCAAAACCATGTGACGTGGGAAGAGCTGAACAAACGCGTTGAACGTGGAGACGTGTTTAGAAAAACAAATATCACTGAAAAGTACACCTTCGAATCGTATCTGCAGGAGCGGGAGGAGCATACATTATTGATGTTCGCCCTTAAACCTACAGGCAGGATCGAATTCTTTACGGAAGGTGCTTCACCTAAGATTGAGCAGGGAGATGTCATTGTCAGTCTCACTCAGCCCTGTAAGGAGAAGAATAAGATCCAGGAGAAGCTTACGGTTCAACGTGAAAAAGAAATCATTAAAGCTCAAAACGAAACGAATCAAGAAAGCGCCGACTAAGTCGGCGCTTTCTTTTTGTGATACTCTATTTCTTTCCGCTATATTGCTCACCCAGTAACTGTTTCACTTGATTATACGTCAGACCTGAATGCTGATTGAGTCGTTTGACTTCATCAATATCCGTTCCGGAACGAGTGACGTTTCTCTTCTGCTGGCCCATACAAAACACCCCCTTCACTTAATGTAAGTCATCAGAAGGTTTCCTATACAAAAAAGAAGGTCCGAGGGACGGACCTTCTTGCACATTATGATTGTCGTGTACGCTTGTAAACCAGGTCAAAGATGAGGATGATAAAGGCGAGTGCATAGGCAGTATAAGAATAAGTTGAGTGTTCTGCCATGTTTTTTACTCCGATACCGATAAATGCCCAGACAAACACAAGTGGATAGAGCATGTCATGCTGCCCGATGCGGAACCAGAAGGCAAGTACCGTAGCAACAAACAGTCCTAGATAAGCCCACACCAATTCTGAAATGCCGAACCCGTCCCAGCCAATATCCGTTAAGTAATACGTGATATTTACAATCGTGGCAATGGAAATCCATCCTAAATAAATTGAAAAAGGGGCTCTATCCAGGAGGGACGGACCTGTTCTCTTCACCCGACTATAAAGGGCGATGAGAGTTAATAGGAGTCCTATCATGATAAATACAGAAACGAGAAAATAATTGTAGTGCCACACGAATATCCATGCCGAGTTCAATAAGCAACTGAGGATGAAAAGTCCGCTTGTTTCTTGATAAAGAGGAAGATTCCTTCTGTCTTTGGGGAATTGTCGGATGATCCATATCCCGAGCAGCAGATAAATGAGGCTCCAGATAGAAAAGACATACCCTGCAGGAGTGATCATGATATCAAGCCTGTCACTGATTTCCCCCGTCGATTGATTATTCAAAGGCAAAGTCACAGCCAGCGTATTCATCACAATCACTAAAGCAAAAGCTAAAAGATTCAAGATCAGTTTCATAGCGTATACCCCCTGTAAGTAGTGGTGTTATATACTATTCCACTCTTATCATAATAAAAACCAAATGAAGAGAGTTAGGAAAAAAGGATTAGTGAAAGATCATGAAGGATTTAATGGATTTATCGAGAATTAGAAATAGGA
This sequence comes from Rossellomorea sp. FM04394, assembly GCF_041889765.1. Lineage (NCBI taxonomy): Bacteria > Bacillati > Bacillota > Bacilli > Caryophanales > Bacillaceae > Rossellomorea > Rossellomorea sp. FM04394. The sequence continues at coordinate 501,158 of NZ_CP168654.1, forward strand.
TAGGGACAATGAGAAAATCTATTAGGGGGACATTATGGACCGTACAAATCATACATATTCGGATGTTTGGGATTTAGATGTTTTTTTTCAAGGAGGAAGTGAATCTCCGGAGTTTAGAAAGCATCTCGATACGTTAGAAAAAAAGAAAAATGACTTTGCAGAAAATGCACTGGCTTTCCATCCGCCTCAATCGGCAAAAGACGCTGACCTGGTGTGGAAGCTTATTGAAGAAGCAAAAGAAGTGATGTTGTATTTGCGTCAGGCAGGTGCATTCGTGAGCTGTCTGGAAGCTCAAAATATGAATGACAGAAAAGCAGATTCACTCCGAGGAGAAGTCACAAGCCTAAGTGCGGACTTTTCTTCTACTTTTACAAAGTTTCAGCAGCAGCTTTCAGATTGTACAGAGGAAATCTGGAATGAACTGCTTCAGCATGATCACCTGAGTGAGATTAGGTTTGTCCTGAATGAGTGGAGACAAAAAGCGAAAGATAAGCTTTCAAGTGCAGAGGAGTCACTTATCCAGGCGTTAGCTGTCGACGGCTATCACGGCTGGGGACAAATGTATGACACGATCGTAGGGGCCATGGAGATTGAACATGATGGAAAAAAACTATCTGTTGGTCAGGCTAATAATCTGCTCTCAAGTCCAGACGCCAATACGCGCCAAAAGGTTTTTGGAAAATTAGAGAAGGCCTGGGAACAAAATGAGGAACTCTTTGCACGGACCCTCAATCACTTGGGTGGCTTTCGCTTAAATGTCTATAAAAAGCGTGGCTGGGACGAATTGATGAAGGAGCCACTGGAATACAACCGGATGAAGCAAGAAACGCTGGACGCCATGTGGGGAGCAATTTCAAAGCATAAGCAGCCTTTTGTTCAGTACCTGGAGAGGAAAGCGGATTTAATCGGGAAAGAACGTCTGGACTGGTACGATTTAGACGCACCTGTCGCAGAGTCGACGAGCACGATGCCATATGATGAGGGAGCGAAATTCATTCTAAAGCAGTTCTCTCGTTTTGGAAGTGAGATGGCCCAATTCGCTCAAAAGGCATTTGAGAATCAATGGATCGAAGCGGAGGATCGTGCTGGAAAGCGTCCAGGTGGATTTTGCACCTCCTTCCCGTTAAGCGATCAATCCCGTATCTTCATGACGTATTCAGGCTCTATGTCGAATGTCTCCACCCTTGCACACGAGTTAGGGCATGCGTTTCATTCTTATGCGTTAAAACCGATGCACACATTGAATCGTAACTACGCCATGAATGTTGCCGAGACTGCATCCACTTTTGCCGAAATGATCGTGGCAGATGCTGCCGTAAAAGAAGCGGAAACGAAGGAAGAAAAAGTTGCCCTCGTTGAAGATAAGCTGCAGAGAAGTGTCGCATTCTTCATGAACATCCATGCCCGTTACTTATTTGAGAGACGGTTCTATGAAGAGCGTAAGAAAGGGATTGTATCTGCTGATAAGCTTAACGAACTGATGGTGGACGCGCAAAGGGAAGCGTTCTCTGACTCTCTTGGAGAGGTTCACCCACGCTTCTGGGCATCGAAGCTTCATTTCTATATTACAGGAGTGCCATTCTATAATTTCCCATACACCTTCGGATACTTGTTCTCACTGAGTATTTACGCCAAAGCACTGGAATCAAACGAAAGCTATGAAGAGAAGTACATGGCCTTACTGCGTGACACAGCCGTTATGAACGTAGAAGAGCTGGCGATGAAGCACCTTGGTGAAGACATCACCCAAGAAGCCTTCTGGGAAAAAGGTATCAAGCTATGCATTGCAGATGTGGAAGAATTTCTTGAGTTAACAGAATAATGTTTGCAGGGTCCGTTCCATTTTGGGGACGGACCTTATTTTTGTAGTGGAACGACTTTATCGACCGTTCTTTCACGTTTATCAACCGTTATACAAATTAATCGACCGTTAAAAAAATATATAAACCGTTCTTTCATTTTATCAACCGTATTTTCAACATATCGACCGTTCTACGAAAAACGACAAACTTCGCAGCCTCCAAAACATCAATAAAACGACAAGTCCTATCACACCTAAGCCTCAAGTCTGATACGAAAATAAAGCTCGGGCTCGTTATGGGAAATTCGGAAAATAGGTAGGATAGAGACATGAAGAAGAAAGGAGGCAACAACATATGAAGAAATTCGGATTGCTTTTAGCCGGAGGGATTGCAGCCATTGTCCTGCTTGCCAATTTAGGACCGATTGTAGGGCTTGCCATCTCCTTAGTGATCATGTACTACAGCTTTAAAGGGTTTGTAAAAACAGACTCGACAATGAAGAAGATATTATGGGCACTGATCGGTCTTGCGGCATTCAGTGCTTCGATATCGAACTTCCCGGCGATCATCGGATTGGTTGCTCTATACGTTCTGTATGTCATCTACAAGAACTGGAAAAAAGAAGAAGTCATGATAGAAGAAAAATCATCGGATCCATTCACTAATTTTGAAAGAGAATGGTCTCAATTAAAAAACTAAAGGAGAGATTCCACTATGGCAAACCTATTTCAACGAATTAAAAATACAGTCATGTCCGACCTGCACGAAGCATTAGATAAAAAGGAAAAGAAAAATCCAATAGCTGTATTGAATCATTATTTAAGACAGTGTGAGCAGGAAGTAGAAAAAGTAAGTAAGCTGGTTGAGAGACAATATCTATTAAAAGAAGAGTTTCAAAAAGAGTATCAGCAGGCTTCTGCTTTAGCTGACAAACGAAAATACCAGGCTGAGGTTGCATCGAAAGCAAATGAAGAAGGTTTGTATGAATTTGCCCTTCAGGAACAAAAATACTATGAGGAGCGCGCAGTGCGCATCCAGGAATCAAAGCTGAAAGCAACGAAGGAGCTTGAAGAGCTTGAACGGAAATATGAAGAGATGAAGCACAAGCTCAAGGATATGTACATCAAGCGGATGGAGCTGATGGGAAGGGAGAATATCGCCCGTGCCCATAACAAGGTGAATTCTGTGCTTGAATCTTCTTCCGGTTATAACAACCAGGCGTTCTCTAAATTCGATGAAATTGAAACATACTTAGATCATTTAGAGCATGGTGTGAACTCCTCTTATTATCGAAATACGATTGACGCAAAGATCGCTAAATTAGAAAAAGAAGTGAAAAAAGAGGAAACTGAAGCCATTCCTTCATAAAACATGGTATTCTAGGTTAAGAAAAACTCTACTGCTATATAAAAGGGGGAGCCCAACCGGGTTCACCCCGTTTTATCATCAGATATAATTTACGTGTTTATTTCATACATAACCAGGAAGGAGGAACCCCCTTGTTCAATCGTTTACGATCTGACGGAATCAGCTGGATCATTTTAATAGGAACATTGTTAATACTGTTGGAAGTGTCATTCTACGATGGGGGGGTTCTCGTCTTCCTCTCGATTGCAGCCTTCTGCATCTATATTGGAAGAAAGAAGCTTCCGAGTACCTTTGGAAAGATTCTGCTGTGGTTTGGGATCATCAGCTTAGCGATCAATATCTTTAATACCGTAGCGTTTAAATTTTTATTGTTTGCCATTCTTCTATTTATCATCGTACGTTTTGCTGATTCAAAGAAACATCCTAAATACATCACTCCGACGATTAAGGAAACGTTCACTAACACAAATGAACCACTCGTCATGAGGAAGTCAGCCCTTCAAAATGAATGGTTCGGGCCGAAACGGACTCCGGAAGATGTATATGAATGGAATGATATCAACATCCAGGGTGTGATCGGAGACTCGGTCATCGATATTGGAAATACTGTGCTCCCTAAAGGGACGTCCGTCGTTTCGATTCGAAACATATTGGGCAATATTGAGATCTTGATTCCGTATGATGTGGAAGTGAGTGTTCATCACTCGGTCCTCGCCGGTTCGATTGAGATTTTTGAAGAAGTGGAGCCGAAAGCAATCAATGAGTCTCTTTATTATCAAACGCCCGGCTACGAAACGGCTGTCCAGCGGGTGAAGATTGTCACCTCAATGTGGATCGGGGATTTAGAGGTGAAGAGAATATGAGCACGGTCAGTAGGCAGATTGTTGCAGGCATTCTCTTCTCCCTTGGGATGGTGGTCTTTTTATCGCTGTCATATTTTTATTTGTATCCCTTGAAGGATTGGTCCTTATTATGGGAAGTAGAGATTATGGATATACCGGGAGCCGGGTTTATCCTCGTTGTAAGTATCCTGATCGGAATCGTGTTCGGCATCAGGACAGGGTTGAAGGATAAACGGCAGCTGAGGGAGATTGAAGATGCCCTCATGAATGTGGAACAGGGCCGCTCTACTACACTCCCTGAAACGGCAACCTCGGAAGTACAGCAGGTTTGGAAAAAGGTCGATGCATTAGGAAAACATCTGACGGATCAAGCGCGATATTCCCAGAAGCTTGCCAATGAAAAAGCGGAGGAGCAGGAAAAGAGGATCCAGGAAATCGTTTCCCAGGAGCGGAACCGCCTGGCGCGGGAATTACATGACTCGGTCAGTCAGCAATTATTTGCTGCATCCATGCTGATGTCAGCCATCACTGAAACACCGACGCCTGGCCGGACTCCCCATGAAGAGAAGCAGCTCTCCATGGTGGAGCAGATGATTCATCAGTCTCAGCTTGAAATGAGGGCACTACTCCTTCATCTTCGTCCCGTAGCGTTAAAAGGAAAGAATCTTCAAGAAGGAATGAAGGAGCTGCTGGTCGAATTAGCTCAGAAGGTCCCGTTGGATATTGAGTGGAAAATTGAAGACATGAGTCTTGATAAAGGAATCGAAGATCATCTCTTCAGGATCTTACAGGAGTCGGTGTCAAACACCCTGCGACATGCGAAGGCGACTTCCTTGGATATTCGCTTGATCAAAAGGGAATCGATCATTATTTTGAGGGTAGTGGACGATGGGCAAGGTTTTGATGTGAATGAATCGAAAGTAACCAGCTCCTATGGGCTTCAGAACATGAGGGAGCGGGCCATTGAAATCGGTGGTACGTTTAAAATCATCAGTGTACCGAATAAGGGAACACGCCTGGAAGTGAAAGTTCCCGTTGTAGAGAATGAAGGTGAAAATAATGATTAAAGTGGTATTTGTCGATGATCATGAAATGGTAAGGATCGGGGTTTCTTCTTATTTGTCCGCGCAGGCGGATATTGATGTCGTAGGGGAGGCGTCGGATGGGAAAGAAGGTGTCCAGCTTGCTCTGGAGCTGCGTCCGGATATTATCCTCATGGATCTTGTGATGAAAGAGATGGATGGCATTCAAGCGACGAAGGAAATCATTCAGGAGTGGCCTGAAGCGAAGATCATCATCGTCACAAGCTTCCTGGACGATGATAAGGTGTATCCAGCCCTGGAAGCGGGGGCGGTCAGTTATATGCTGAAAACGTCAAAAGCGAGTGAGATTGCCGAAGCGGTTCGTAAAACGTATAACGGCCAATCGATTCTAGAACCGGAAGTCACCGGGAAAATGATGACACGCATGAGACAGAAGACAGTCTCTCATCCACATGAAGAGCTCACCAACCGCGAACTGGAAATCCTTCTATTGATGACGCAAGGGAAAACGAACCAGGAAATTGCAGATGAACTATTCATTGCTCTGAAAACTGTGAAAACCCATGTGAGCAATATCCTCTCCAAGCTTGGAGTACAGGATAGAACACAAGCTGTGATCTATGCTTTTAAACATGATTTAGCTAAATAATCGTGAAAAGTGACCCAAAAAGAAAACTTTTTGGGTCACTTTTTCGTATAGAAAGAAGAGAGCAAACGGATCTCCTTCACCAAAATGGCAAGCATCAGAAATCAAACATGAAATATACATCTAGTAAGGCTTGATGCATTTGGGTAACAAGGATGAAAAAAATGTAATTCTTTCATCAACGATAGGAGGAATAATGGTAGAATAAGCGATATATTGTCAAATATTGAAAAATAACCGGTGGGGGGATATAACGTGAACGCAAAATTCAGTAAGCCTAAAGGATTCGGTGAAATACTGGACCACACATTTCGATTAAGCAAGAACCGCTTTAAAGACTTTTTTCTTATTTTTCTTATTCTGTTAGGGCCAGTATATTTACTGCAGGCATTGATTGAACTGGCAGCAGGGGTTAGCTTTTTTAGAACTGTCGGCACAGGGGAAACCTGGTTTGATGGGATTGTCAACAGCTTTTCAGGCGAGCTTACGACTGAAGGAGGTCCGGAAGTGAATCTGGCAGCAGAGCTTGGTACAGGTCTAATTGGACTTATCAGTATAATCCTCGCTCCAATCGCTCAAGCGGCGATTTTATTTGCTCTTAATCATATGAGGAAGAATGAAGAATTCACGGTGAAGCTTGTGATCAAGGAAGCATTCTCCCGTTTTTGGCCTATTATCGGAAGCAGTCTCCTATTCGGAGTGATCGTATTCGGTATCGTTTTTGTTCCGATTTTCATATTTGGTTTTGCCGGGGTATTCGGAGCTGCACTTCTGGAGCCGGGCGTCGGGATTGTGGTCGCCGGAATTGTTCTGCTGCTTGCATTCGCGGTTGCAGTAGCTTACTTCTTAACGCGTTGGAGCTTCTATTTTGGAGCGGCAGCCATAGAGAACGACGCACCTGGTCTAGGCAGGAGCTGGAGGCTGACGAAGAAGCGTGGATGGATCCTTCTTGGGTTATTCATTGTTTTCGGCTTGATCATTGGAATCGTAAGTTCTGCCTTCGAATTGACGTTTGGACTGGTCTTAGGGAATAGTGTCCTGTACGGCATGATTATAAACGTTGTAACTTTATTTACGTCGATGTTGTTTGCCGTCGGATTCGGGGTTATGTTCCTTGATCTTAAAACGAGACATGATGCAGATGATTTGAATGAAATGATCGATGATTACAACGCAATCCAATAGCTTCGTTGAAAAATCGAAGTAACCAGTCTGGGTCCGGAGACCTCATGCTTCCGGGCTTTTGATCTGAAAGCTAGGTGAAGAAAGTGTTGAATGAAAATAGAGCAAGGGATCAATTAGAAGAAATCCTGGATGGGGAGGAATATAAGGCCTATCGTGATGAGTCTCAGGGACTGCTGGCCAGTTGGTGGGGGAAGGCAAAGGAATGGCTTTCAGAACAGCTGGGAAAACTGTTCCCTTCCCTTGAACCGACAGGCGGGGCGGCATCGGGCATCCTCATCACGTTGATTGTCATTGCAGTGGCCATTCTCCTCGTCGTTGCATTCTTCGCCATTCGAAATGGAGTCCGAAAGCGGAAGTTCCGTTCGAATAAACCACTTCAATCCATGAATGAGATGGAGTGGTCCTATGAAAGACATTTAGATGAAGCACATAAACAAGAGGGGCTCAAAGATTATTCGAAAGCGACCCGTCATATGTTCCTGGCCCTCCTATTATACTTTCACGAAAGAGACTATCTCGAAGCAAAAGTCTGGAAAACAAATTGGGAGTATTATGATGAACTGCGTAAAGTGAATCGGGATTGGGCAGAGCGCTTCTACAGGCTGGCCCTTCTGTTTGATGAGGTGGCCTATGGTGAGCGGGAAGTGGAGGAAGAAGAGTATCTTCCCTATAAACAGGAAGCTCTAAGCTGGTTGGAACATGAAACGGATTCACAGCCTTACGCATAAGAGAAAGGAGGTAGGAACGAGCATTGAAAACAAATAGAAAGGCGTGGGTCTGGCTCGCCACACTTCTAAGCTTATTTATCATCATCGGTGTATTTCTTTCTCCTGAAAAACCTAAGGAGTACCCGGCCTATGTTTCCGAGTCTCCCTCTCCTTCTGGAATAAAAGCCCTTTATACCTATTTGGAAAACGAAGGTGTTTCTATACAACGCTGGTCTTTTTCACCTGACAGGCTGCCTGTGGATGAATCTGATCAACTGCTGATTATGATAGAACCTTTTTCCATACCGGAACAAGAAGAAATGGAAGCTTACGAGAATTTCATGAAAGCAGGGAATACGATTCTTCTTTTAAAGGATAATCCTAAAGGGATGTTTGACACGAAGACGGTCTTAATAGGGGAAGGGGCGGGCAATCCGCTCATCCGTGATGGAAAAGGAAATACATATCAAACAGATCTATTATCAGGCGTAAGGTTAGAAACGTCGGATGATGATACCATTCTATTGGATGATCTGGATGGAACGATTGCTTACAGCTCTCCTATAGGAAGGGGTCAATTGATTGTTTCTACTTCACCGGGATGGGTGATGAACGGGAATATTCTTGAAAGTGATCACCTCCCGCTGGTTCTCACTCTATTAGAAAGCGGTGGAGCCGACCGGAAAACGATCCTCGTCGATGAATACCTTCACGGGGGAGAGAGTGAGGCAAGCCTTACTACCCTTTATCCCCAATGGTTGTTACTTTTAATTCTTCAATTGCTGATGCTCACCGTCCTATGGCTCTGGATGCGGGGAAAACGATTCGGAGGTATTCTCATACCAAGGGAAGAAACGGTCCGATTCAGTGATGAACGAGTCAAGGCGCTCTCAGCCTGGTATTTAAAAGGGCGCCAATACAAAGAATCCTTAGTGATTCAAGCTGAGTATGTCAGAGTTTTGTTCCAGGAACGTTGGGGGATTCCGACGAGCAAGGAATGGTCGGAATTGAACGGGACGTTGGAAAGGAAATTAACCACCGTTTCCAAAAAAGAAATCGATTCGTTTTTATCAGAGATAAGGAATGTATTAGAAAAAGAACGCATCAGTAAACAGGAATACGTACTATGGTCGAAAAGAATAGAACTATTCAGGAAAGAGGTGGAGGATCGTTGAAACCAGAAATCACATCCTTAATGGAGAAATATGAAGAGCGTATTGTAGGACAGAGCACGAATCTCAAACTCTTGTTATCTTCCATCCTCGCAGGAGGGCATGTGCTGGTTGAAGGAGTGCCGGGCACAGGGAAAACACAAATGGTGAAGACTCTTTCCAGGTTGCTCGGGGGAAGCTTCAACCGGATTCAATTCACTCCGGATCTGTTACCGAGCGATATCACTGGAAGTACGATTTACAACATGAAGGATAGCAGTTTCCAGACGATCAAAGGGCCTATTTTCACGAATGTATTATTAGCCGATGAAATTAACCGGACACCGGCCAAAACCCAGGCGGCCCTCCTTGAAGCCATGGAAGAAAAGCAGGTGACGATTCAAGGGTCAACGTATCCACTTGAAGAAGTGTTTTTTGTGGTGGCCACCCAGAATCCGATTGAATTTGAAGGAACCTACCCACTGCCTGAAGCACAGCAGGATCGATTCCTCTTTAAGCTCGACATTGATTTTCCTTCCTTTGAGGAAGAGAAAAACGTTTTAAAACAAGTGATTGAGAATCATTATGATGCAAGTGAAGTGGGAGCGGTTCTAGACATGGAAACCTTCCTCTCCATCAGAAGGGAAATCGAGGATGTCACACTTAGTGACGCAGTACTGGACTATATTATGCAAATTGTAAGAAAAACCCGTGAAACGGAGTCGATCCGCTTCGGGGCAAGTACAAGGGCGGCGATTTCGATTGGAAAAGCGGGACGGGCATGGGCCTACCTGTCAGGACGGGACTATGTCACACCGGATGATATCAAGATCGTGGCAAGACCTGCCCTGAGACACCGCATCCAGCTATCCCCGCATGTGGAATTGGAGGGAGTGACCATTGACCAAGTCATCCAAGAGCTTGTTGGGTCGATTCCTGTTCCGAGATAAGGGGATATTGCCGACGGGGAAGTTGTTGATTTCATATCTCCTATTTTCAGTGCTCCTTCTTGCAGGAACGTTTATTGGGCTGTCATGGACAATCATTTTTGTATTGAATGGCTTATTTATCGTCGTGAGTCTCATGGACTTGACTCTGTCACCATCCAAAAAGGAAATAGACGTCAAGCGCCATATTCCGGATCAAATGGAAAGGGGTCTTGATTATGTCGTAGAGCTTGAAGTCATGAATAGATCTTCCCGTGGCATGGAGTTTCGGATCCTGGATGGTACCCCGCAAAGCTTTATAACATCATTTCCCTTAGAAGGGAAGCTTGAAAAGGATTCAGCAGGGACCTTAACCTATGATGTGGTGACACCGGTAAGGGGAGACTATAACCTGACGAAGCTGTATCTTCGCTATCGAAGCTCCCTCGGTTTATGGGAAAAACAAAAAACAGTGGAACTCCACGATGGGGTCAAAGTCATTCCGGATCTTACTGAAACGAAGAAAGTATTGGAGAGTGCACAGCAATTCTTACTGTATGAAGGGGTGAAGATCCGTAAGCAGCAAAGCGGTGCCGGAGAATTCTCCAAGATTAGAAATTATGTACTCGGGGACGATCCCAGAAAAATCAACTGGCGTCAAACCGCAAAGCTCCGGGAAGTGATGACCAATGAATATGAACCTGAGCATGGGAAGTACATCACGATACTCATCGATTGCGGAAGGATGATGGGAGCGGAACTGAAGAAAGGAAACCGGTTGGAGAAATCCCTGGAGGCTGCCCTGACCATAACGGCAGCGGCCCTTCAAAATGGGGACTATGTTTCGGTCCTTGCTTTCAGTAAAGATGTGAAGGTATATATCCCTCCGGCAAAAGGGATGGCGCATCTGCAAACGATCCTTCATCGCATTTATCATTTGGAAGTGGACGCAGCCGAGTCCAATTATGCTGCCGTCCTCCACTATGTTCAAACGGTTCAGAAAAAGCGGAGTCTGCTCTTATTATTCAGTGACGTACACACCTTCCTTCATGAAGACAGCGCCCTGTTTTATTTACAGCGCCTGCGGAAACAGCATCTCTTTTTAACGATTGGGGTTGAAGACGGGATGCTGGTCAAACGGATCAAGACAGAACCTGTCGATTCAGAGCAGGCGATGATGAAGAGTATGGCCCAGAAGCAGATGCTCGTGAAGAAAAGGGAGAAAGCCAAGTGGGAAAAGCAGGGCCTCCTGATGGTGGAGGCCCGTGAAGAGAAACTGGCCGCTACTGCTGTTTCGTACTATATCGATATGATGAATCGGGGGTTACTGTAGTCTTGCTTTTAGCCGAAGCCTTCCGATCAACATATAGAGAATCAGACCGATAACCGTTAAAAAGGCAACCATATATTTTGCGAGTAGAGGTATGGCAGCAGGTGTGATGAATCCTTCGATGATCCCGGCGATCACAAACAGGGGTACAGTTCCGAGCAGCAGCTGGACCGATCGTTTGGCTTGCTGCTTTAATTGGTAGCCCCGTGTGAAACGTCCGGGTACAAAGAGCTTATAGCCCATCAAGAGTCCCGCACCACCTGCAATGAAGATGGCTGTAAGCTCGATCATTCCATGGGGTACGATGTAAGCCCAGAATTCATAGCTCATTCCCTGATGCCAGAAGACAGCGGCCAGGGCGCCTACAATGATTCCGTTGTACACAAGCATATAGACCGTCAACAGGCCAAATGTCACACCGCCGGCAAAGGCAAGGAAGGCGACTTTGATGTTATTGGTCATAATGGCAGCCGACATAAGTGAAGAATCCACTCTTCCGTCACTTTTCCCGAGATGAGAAGGATCCACCCCTTGGGACATCTCAGGTGGTAAAATGGAATAAAGGTGAAGTGGATCATTCACGACAGAAATGAAGGCACCGAGTGCACCGATCGTAAATAAAAGCATCGCCGTGACAACGAACTTCCACTGCTCAAGCAGTAATCCGATAAAAGTCGTTGAGAAAAAATGTCTAATCTGTTTTCCACTTGAGATTTGGTCTTTATATAATAGATTGTGAGACTTTGATACGAGGCCGTTCAAATAATCGGTCACTTCTTCTCCTGGAAAATAAGTCTGGCTGTAGGAAAGATTCTGGGCAGCCTTTTGATAAAGACGGTTGAAATGATCAATGTTAGGGCCCGTTGTATTCTTCCTCTTGCGAAGAGTCCCGAGGAGATCTTCTAACTGCTTCCAGTCGTCCCGGTGCTGTTTGACAAATTGCTTCACGTTCATTGTGACACCTACTTGTTCTTTTGATTTCTTATCTCTTATTATAGTAAGTCTAGAAAAAAATAGAAACCGTTAAAGGTAATTTCATCCATAAGGAGGGGATTGTATTGCATGAAGAACAAGTCGATATTAAAACCCCTGAATATGTTTCCCTGCAATTCCAACCTGCAGGATTAGGCAGCCGGGCTGCAGCCCTGATGATCGATCAGCTGCTGTTAACGGTCGTAAACATCCTGATCTTTGTGCTCCTGTATTTCGCGACGTCCGGGGATAATGGCATATTTAGCATGTTGGAAATCGACTCCACATTATGGGGGATCGCCATCATCGCCATCTTCTTTCTCAACTGGGGGTATTTCTTTGCTTTAGAATACTTCTGGGGTGGAAAGACGGTAGGAAAGCGATTGCTGGGGATCCGGGTAATGCAGGAAAACGGACACAGCGTCACTCTCTTATCCTGCTTTATTCGCAATCTATTAAGAATCATCGACATGCTTCCCGTCTCTTATTTTATAGGCATGGTCATGATCTTCCTGCATTCTAAACATAAGAGGGTGGGAGATCTCGTTGCCGGAACCATCGTTGTTCATGAGAGACGCGTCAAAGGAAAACGAAAAGAAAAAGCCATCGAGAAGGAAATCCTCCGCCGCGGCTTGAGGAAAGAGAACTTTATAGTGGAAGAATGGGAATTAAAGCAGCTCGGTGCGAAAGAATGGAATCTGATCAAAACGTACAGTAACCGATTCGTTCAGCTCCCCCTTTCAGAGCGAAACCAATTAACCAAAAAGCTTGCCCTTATCCTCTATCCTAAACTTGGATTAGACGTGCAGGATAAAACATATGAGGAGCTTGAGGATACCCTTCTCCTTTTATACCTGGCATTAAGGGAAGAATGGGAATTTGAACTGTAGAAAGCAGCAAAGTCTGGAGAGGGCTTTGCTGTTTTTTTATTTGTCAGATGACGAGGCCTTTATACCTAATAAAGATTCCTCGTCGCTATTAAAGGAATCTTTCAATAAATTAGATGTATACATAGAAAATTAAGTAAAAATAGTAGGGAAATAGGTATGATGGTTTACAAAATCTCTAAACTATTTACAAAATAATTAGAAAAATAGTGTCCATTATCCCATTACATTACAAAAAACGACAAAATATACTTGTACTGTAATCATTTAAATACATTTGTTATTTACATTGAAAGGGGAAAGGGTATGAGGAAGAAAAAGATATCTTTATCGATTATCAGTATACTGTTTTTACTTACTGGAGGGTTCATCCAGCCTCAGGAATATATGGACAAGAGTATGGCTGCCGCACCGGGGTCTGCTGTCATCAATGAAGTGGCCTGGATGGGGACAACGGGATCCTATAACAATGAATGGATTGAATTGTACAATACAACCTCATCAGATCTATCCATGGATGGATGGGTGCTTGAAGCCCAGGATGGATCACCGAGTATCGGTTTAAGCGGTACAGTATCGCCAAACGACTTTTTTCTTCTGGAAAGAACGAGCGATGGCACGATTTCAACTGTCGCAGCGGATCAAATCTATACAGGAAGCCTTGGGAATTCCAATGAAGTTCTGTATTTGAAAGATGCCTCCGGTGCCATCATCGATGAAGTAAACAGCTGGTACGCCGGTGACAACACCACGAAAGCCACGATGGAACGAAATGACCGTTCTAAAAGCGGTACGGATCCAGCCAATTGGAGCACTGCAACGGCTTCCTATGAAGGTGGATTTGGTACCCCTAAAGCAGCTAACTCAACGGCTCCGATCAGTAATGGCAGCGAATCACTCACGAATGTAAGCGAGGAGCTTGGAGCCATCAACGTCTATTTCAACAAAAGTGCCTCCACTCAATATGCAATGCCGGGCAACGAAGCAAACTACAACGTGAACCTTGAAGATCGTCTCATTGAACGTTTGAATGAAGCAACAACGTCCATTGACTTTGCCACTTATGAAATCAATTTGCCCAGAGTGGTCGATACGCTGATGGAAAAAGCAGCACAAGGTGTGGACGTTCGAATCCTGGCTGATGCCAAGGATGGATCGGATCCTCATTACGCTGAACGCTATGAAACCATGCGGTTATACTTGGAAAAGCTTGTCCGCGGTCAGGATGGAGTACTAGGATCAGCGGATGACGCTCATATTTTATCGGATTCCCCTATGTTTGTAGTCGAAGATACCGTGAAGCGGGCAGCTTATGATTTACCTGCAAGCTTCAGTGATTTTCCACAACGAAACGTGACGGTGGGAAGCACTGCGACAACGGGCTATATGTTTGTTGAAGGGGAATTGAAAGAGACGGACAGCTATTATTCTCCTGGGAATCAGATGCATAATAAATTCGCCGTGGTAGATGGGAAGTGGGTTTTCACAGGAAGCTGGAATTTCACGATTACTGGTCTTTACGGCTCCGAAGAAAACATGAACCAAGGAATCCTTGACGGAAACCAGCAGCATGTCGTGGAGGTTCACTCTCCGGAACTCGCATCCATTTATAAGACAGAGTTTGAAGAAATGTGGGGAAGTGCAACCACGACGCCGAATAACGCGGTATCCAACTTTAGCACACGTAAAGTGGATAACACGCCCCATACGGTGACGATCGGCGGGGATACGGTGGAAGTGTATTTCTCATCCGGGGACGATGCCGTTGGACGAATGACAGAACTTATAAAAACAGAAGCAGATGACAGTGCCTACTTTACCATCTTCGCTTGGAGCGACCAGGCCCTTGTGGACGAATTAAAGAACAAATGGGAAGGTAGCTATGTGGATGACCAGGGGACGCTGACAGGCTTTGATGTAAAAGGTCTATTCGATGCAAGCTTCTGGAATCAATGGTGGTCGGCAAGCATTGAAATGACAGGAAGAACGGCTACGCAAACAAGCACCAACAATCCAAACACGCGCTGGGCAAACCCTGCACCCGTGTACCAGGCAATTGAAAGCCGGAAGCTCCATGCCAAAACCATGCTCATCGATGCCGGCACAAACAGCGACCCGACCGTCATAGTAGGGTCGACCAACTGGAGTGAAAACGGTAATAATGTGAATGATGAAAACATGCTTATCATCCATGATGATGCCATCACGAATCAATTCCTGCAGGAGTTTAACGCGAGGTACGTGAATGCTGGTGGGGTTGTGCAGTAAGGGTTAGAGAATTGAAGTGAGAAGATGTGTTATGGGTATAATAAATGAAAACGGATGATTCTCATTGGAGAATCATCCGTTTTTCCATTGGTGCCAGTATTTACTCCATCCCCGGAGCCTTCTGAATTTCAAAAATAAGTACAATTGCAGTGATCGCATGGGCAATCAATCGGATGACCGGGAAGAAGTTTAAGAAGGAAGCAAGGATACCAAGGGCGCTTCCAAGGATCGGCTGATCTTCTGATCTTGAAATATACAACACGCTCGCATGCCACAAAGCCACTAAACACAGGAGAAAAGGGATTGCGTCTCCAGCAATATTGCCAAAGATCGGAACCGCCAAGAACAATTCGATTGAAAAGGATAACCATTTAATTCGTGAAAGCACGGACACACACCTCCTTATTTCAGTGTATGAATGAATGGGGGGCGTGTGCCTGTTTGAGGGAATTGTTTTTGTGGGATGGAGAGGTTGATGACGGTGGTGGTGGACATTGTGTTGATTTTTATCCAAGTATGTAAAACGGCATATAAATATGAAATAGGGCACGCAAATCCCGGAAATGGCAGATAACCTTTATCTTGGAACGATCCAGCGGAAATCCAATCTCGCCTAACGGTTAACCAATAGAGCCCACCGTCTCATTCTAAGAAGGTGGGCTCTATGATTATGCCAGGAGTTTTTCCACAACCTTATGCTCATTCTCATTCAGCAAGTTCTTACCAATCGTTTCATGGACCTCTTTATTCATGCTTTCTTCCAATACAGCGGCTTCTTCTTTATCCCCAACGAGGACGATACGTTCCCATTTTTCATCGGCTGCCTTTTTGTCCAGGATGCTGCCGAGGCTTTTCCACCAGCGCTGCTGGTTGGCCTTGAGGCGATTATCAAATTCTTCTTGCTGATTGGCCTTTCCTCCGCCGCTTCCCATGCTGACGTCTGCGTGGTGAGGCCCTTCATGTTTCCGCCAATCATCTGTTTCTAAGTCGAACTCCATAAATTCGCTGGACTGAATCTCTCCAAAGGCAGAAGTAAGGATTTTGATTTGATTTTGCTGAAGAAGCACGAGTCCTGTGTAAGGATATTCTTTATGCAGGGATTTCAATTGACCCAGGTGAGGTTTCTCCTCCCAATAAAAATTGGTTTCAACTGGTACCTGAAGCTCGAAGGTCTCCCAGATGCCGCTATCCGCTGAAGCGAAAATGATAAAACTTCTTGGCAGTTCACGCTCTAAACCATACACATAGTTTTCTATCTTCGGGCGGATCGATTGAAGCCTTTCTTTTTCCTCCGGCGCACTTTCAAGGTATTCCTCCAAGCGGTTAAAACCGTTTTTGAGGGCGATTTTCCATTCACCGCCCTGCTGATCGGGGTCGCTGCGGTCCGTATTCAAGTAAACCGTCAATAGCTTATCCGGCTTCTGTAAGTATAAGTTTTCCAATACGCTCAGTGTTTTTTTGAAAGACATGGAACTCCTCCTTAAAGAATGTTTACTTTTCATATAAACGGTAGAGGCCCCTCTTAAACATTATTTTGTAAAAAAAGGGAATTGACGAAAGGACTATAATAGGAAAAAATAGGGGGAAGGGAGGGGAACCAATGAATATAGAGAAGCAGTGGGTCCAAGAAGATAGTGATTACATACGTAATAAATTAATCGAATACAATATGTCACAAATAGATGAGGAGACCAAGACGCCCCTGGAGAAAATCAGTTTTGTTATGAGGAATGATGAGGGTGAAATCGTTGGCGGAGTGGTGGGAGAGATGTTCTGGCATCACCTCCATATTGATTTTCTATGGGTGGCAGATGACTATCGGCATGGGGGATACGGCTCAAAACTGATTCACCGGATAGAAGAGTACGCGAGGGAGAAGGGATGCCACCTTGTTATATTGGATACATTCAGCTTTCAAGCCCCTCATTTTTATGAAAAATTGGGGTATAAGGCATTCGGGGTCCTTAAAGATTTTCCTAAGGGTCATAGTCAGTGTTTTATGGAGAAACGATTGTAGCAACCAGCCGGGGCTGGTTGTTTTTTCGTTTGGAGTTGTTTCTTCTATAAAAATTCCCAATATGCTTTTGAAGCATATTTTCTTGAAGAAATCAGATAAATCATGTTTTATGTTCTTTCCATCGGGTAAATATGTACTAAATAACACACGACGGGAGAGAATAAAGTGAGCTATATTAACCAAGGTAGAGAGCGCATTCAATTTGATCGCAAGGGTAAGAAAAAGGATCTACATATACTGGAGTGCACACATTGTGAGAATGAATTCCGTTCAACCATGAATGTCAATCAAATCGAGTGCGCGCATTGTTCAACATCCACAGATCCTAAATTGGACCTTTCGATTTTCAAAGTCATCGGATTTATTGAGAATCTTCAAGGGAGTGAAGTTCGTTGCTAAACAAGGATAAACTAGCCGATTTGAAAATGGATTTTAACGATATTCTTTGGATGAGTTCTGGAGTTGCTATTATTCTATTATTACTTGCTTTAGCCAATTTTTTTATCATAGCCTAATCAAATGACCGGTTGAAAAGTCCTGACTGCTTAGCGGGGCTTTTTTTGTTGGGTGAAACTCTCCATTGAAAAAGCCTGCCCGCTTTTAGGATTAAAGCGGGCAGGCTTTTCTTTAGGTTGTTATCCTTTATAGTTCTCATCGTACTCAAGATAAACAACATGCGTTTCCAGGTATTCGTTAAGTCCGTGTTTACCATCTGCTCCACCAAGTCCTGATTGACCGCGGCCAGCGTGGAAACCGTTGATGGCTTCGAAGTTTTCACGATTGACGAAAGTTTCACCATATCGAAGTTCATTGGCGGCTCTCATGATTTCATGGAGATTTTCACTGAAGATGGATGAAGAGAGGCCATATTCGGTATCGTTGGCCAGCTCGATGACTTCATCGAAATCCTTGTATGTCATAATGGGAAGGACCGGTCCAAAGATCTCTTCCTGGATGATCTCCATATCCTGTTTTACATCTATGAGAATGGTAGGCTCGTAGTAGAACCCTTTATCCACATTGAGCGGTTTCCCGCCGGTAAGGATTTTCGCCCCGTTTTCGACTGCTGTATTGACCATTTCAGTTACGGTTTCAAGTCGATCTTTATTCACAAGAGGTCCGATGTCGTTGTCCCGGTTGGTCGGATCTCCGACTGTCGTGTTTTTCATCGCTTCGGTCATTTTGCTGATGAATTCTTCTGCTACATCCTCGTGGACGTACACTCGTTCCGCATTCGTACATGCCTGCCCGGAGTTGGTGATTCTTGACGTTTTGATCTTTTCAACGGCAAGATCAATATTCGCATGCTTGGTGACAATGGCAGGAGCCTTACCACCCAGCTCAAGATTTACTTTTGTAATGGACTTCGACGCGGCTTCCATCACTTTTGAACCAGCCGGGTAGCTTCCTGTCATGGACACCATGCGTACTTTGTGGTGACTGGACATTGGGTTCCCGATATCGGACCCTTTACCGGTCACAAGGTTGAAGACTCCTTTTGGCAGCCCGACTTCGTCTATGATCTTAGAAAACTCACATGCTGTATTTGGTGTGTACTGACTTGGTTTCAGGACAATGGTACAACCCGTTACAATCGCAGGGGCCACTTTCCTGGCCAGGATGAACATCGGGAAGTTCCACGGGACGATTCCTGCTACGACGCCGATCGGCTTCTTGTATACAAGAATGTTTTCATTGGAGCGTTCACTCTCAAGAATTTCGCCTTCGTATCTTAACGCCCAACCAGCCATGTAGCGGAAATACTCGATGGCAACATCCAGCTCATCTTCTGATGAATTCAATGTTTTGCCGTTTTCTTCGGTCAGCATCTGAACAAACTGGTCTTTTCGTTCTTCCAGCTTATCGGCTATCTTATATAAATAGGAAGCACGTTCCTTGGAAGGGACCTTCTCCCACGATAGAAAAGCAGAATGAGCAGCATCAATCGCATGATTGACATCCTCTTCCGTACCCAACTGAATGGAGGAAATCGTCTCCTCATTCGCAGGATTGATCACGTCCAGCGTATCCTTCGACGTACTATCCACAAACTCACCATTAATATACAACTGATACTTCTTCACGTTTACTCCTCCTTGTAAAACTGTTTCATATTCATACCTCCTTCTTTTCCCGTTTAATAGGAAGGGGTAAACATGGGGATGTGTGAGGGACGGACCTCGTTCCACCCATTTACTAAGCTGAGACCTTTATACAAAGGGGGTTAAGTGAAGATGTGGGCTCGCTTCTGGGAATATAATGAAGAAGTAAAGACAGAGGGACGGACCTCATCCACTCAATCCTTCAACCAAAATGCTGAATTAATAGGATTTGAGTGAAAATGAAGGTCCGTCCCTCAAGTTAGGTTATTTGCTTGGGTCGGCGATTTTGACGAGTTGTTTGCCGATGTTTTTGCCTTGGAAGAGTCCGAGGAAGGCATCGGTTACGTTTTCCAAGCCTTCTGTGATGGTTTCTTCGTATTGGAGTTTTCCTTGGGAAAGCCATTGGCCAAGTTCTGTTGCTCCTTCTTTGAAGCGGTCATTGTAGTCGTTGACGACAAAGCCCTTCATGAGTGCGCTTGATTTGATCAATCTGGTTTGTACGCGTGGTCCCAGATCGCGATCCGTTTTGTTATAAGAAGAAATCGCTCCGCACACTGGTACACGTGCATGTTTATTTAGTAAACTAAGGGCAGCATCACCGATTTCACCACCAACGTTTTCGAAGTATACATCGATGCCGTTTGGACAAGCTTCTTTTAACGCAGCATAGATGTTGTCCGTTGTTTTATAGTTGATTCCCGCGTCGAATCCAAGCGTATCTGTCAGGTAGCTTACTTTTTCATCTGAACCTGCAATCCCGACAACACGGGCTCCTTTGATTTTGGCGATTTGTCCAACTACAGAGCCTACTGCACCCGCAGCACCAGATACCACCACGGTTTCGCCTTCTTTTGGCTGGCCGATATCGAGTAGTCCAAAATAAGCGGTCAATCCAGTCATTCCCAGTATACTCAAGTGAGTAGAAATAGGGGCGACATTCGGATCAATGGAGCGGACCTGCTTCTCATCGGCAACGGAATACTCCTGCCAAGGCAGCATTCCTACCACGAAATCACCTTTTTGGAAGTGTCCGGATTCTGACTCAACGACTTCTCCAACTGCTCCGCCAGCCAACGCTTCGTTCAACTGGAATGGTTCTACATACGACTTGGCATCAGACATTCTGCCCCGCATATAGGGATCCACGGAAAGATAAAGAGTCTTGACTAATACTTGTCCTTTGGATGGTTTAGGAACTTCAATCTCTTTGAAGTTAAAATCCTCTTTTACAGGCATTCCTTCAGGACGGGCGACTAATTGAATTTGTTGCTGCTTTTCGGGTAACATCATGATTCCTCCTCGTAATTTAACTGGAAATTTTTTTTCCGATTACTTGAAACTTATCACATGGGGTTTAGGTTCTACAAAGAATAACACTTGAGAAAGGTGGTTAGGATGTGGCGAATAGTTGGGATGCTGAGATTGCTGTCACAATAAGTCAGGCAAAAACATTAATACAGAATCAATTTCCGGAACTTCACCCAGCAAAAATGGACATCATAGACTATGGTTTCGATAACACGGTTTTGCACGTAAACAATGATTGGGTCTTCCGGTTTCCAAGACGGGATATCGCCGTGAAGCTTTTAGAAACAGAAGGAAGGCTCTTACCACTGCTCAATGGTAAGAGCCTCGGACTCCAAATCCCGGTACCGATCTTTTTTGGAGAGCCTTCCCCTCAATACAAATGGCCCTTTCTCGGCTACCGGTACGTTGAAGGAACAATTCCATCCCGGGCACGTGGGGTAAATAGAGGGGGGGATTCTGCCCTCAAATTGGCATGGTTTCTAAAGAAGCTGCATCTTACGGATGTTTCAGAGGCCGGGAAACAGGGAGTACCTTATGATGAATTGGACAGGTTAGATGTTGAAAAACGGATTCCGGCCTTGGAAAAAAACATTCATGAAATCGGAAAACTAAATCTTTTTCACCAGGTTGGAAAGTTAAAGGACTATCTTACATACGTACCAAAAAAGCCATTACCATCAGAAACAACGCTGGTTCATGGGGACCTGCATTTTAAAAATATGGTTGTGAATGAGAACGGGATCATATCAGGGATTCTGGATTGGGGCGACGTCCACATTGGTCATCGAGCCATTGATTTAAATCTCGCATATAGTTATCTCAATCCTGAGGGACGGGAGTTGTTTTTCAAAGAATATGGCGAGGTTGAGGATGTCGAGTTGGAATATGCCCGGTTCAAAGCCGTTTACACCAACGTCGTCCTGCTTCTATATGGTCATCATGAAAAGCAGCCTCATACGGTTGTAGAAGCGCAAAAAAGTTTGGAACTTGCATTAATAAGAGGGACGGACCTTGTTGAGTAACAAGGTCCGTCCCTCTTCTGATATCATTTAACGTTTTTTTGAATATACTTCACGATTTTTCTCAGTTCGTTTGCATGTGGACGGCCAAAGGGGCTCGTCTGTCTTTGCTGGTACATGGTTTGTCCTTTTTCATTCACAAGGAAATATGCCGGTTCACCGTGCTGTCCGTGATCCTCGTAGGGGGCATCTTCACCGTGATAGAACACATCATAGGCTTTGATGGCCTCCAGTTTTTCGTCGGCTAATACCGGGAATGTCAAATCCTCTTTGTTCGCAAACTCCTGTAAGTCCTCCAATTTATCACTGGAAATCGCAAGTATGTGAACGTTATGTTTTTCAAAATCCTCTTTGTTTGCTTGAAGTTCTCTTAACTCTTCCTGACATACCGGGCACCATGAGCCCCTGAAGAAAACGATGAGATGCCAGCTTTGATGCTCTCTTTGATGGTCCTCGAACGAGAACGTCTCACCTGAAACTGCCGGGAGCGTGAAATTTGGTACCGTATCATTTAAATGAAAAGTTGCCATTATTCATTCCTCCTATTTGTTTTCTTTCTAGTCAGATAGGCGTCAGGACAATCCTGACGGAAGCGTGATGCATAGAATAGAGTAATTAATTTGCTTACATGGATTGTATTTCCCCTTGTGAGAGAAACAAAACGTACTAATGTGCAAAGTGAGTAGAAAGGACGAAGGATATGAGAAGAATGAAGACAGGTCCAAATCTGTGTATTTTCCCGGGATACAAGTGGTGCGGACCGGGATGCAGCGGACCCGGCGCCCCCATCAACTCAGTTGACGCAGCATGTAAGGACCATGACCTGTGCTATGAGCGATACGGTCCAAGTTGTCAGTGTGACCGAATGTTTATGAGAAAGCTTAGGAACCATATTGATCCCGATACTCGAGAAGGAAGACATGCCTATCTAATGTATCAGTATATGAAGTTGCAGACGAAGGTCACATGTCAGGGAGATCGGTGCCCTAAGTCTTGGATATAGATAGGGGCCGCTTGGATTGTTCAAGCGGTCTATTTTATTTAGTTTGAGATCATTTCTTATCCACTTATTCCCTCTTTTTCAAGTAAGTTGGTGTTGAATTTTGTCGATATTTGTATAAAAATGGCTAGTGTACTCTAATAAGACATTGTTCTTATTTTTGCAAATGAAGAAAATTAGCGAATTTAATCTTTTATACCTTTCATGCTGATGACAGGCGTTTCCTTAAGGGAACGATGGTATGAAAGTATTCTATAAGGATTTAGAACAAAAGTTGCTTTTTACATTTGTTCACGGATTTTTATGCCTGATTCTATTACAATTACCTATGATATTGACAGCAAGAAAGGGGAGAGACCGTGTCAACACAAAAGAAAAAATATCTTTTTGAAATTCATTTTTTAAGAGCATTTGCTTGTTTAGCTGTATTGGGAGTTCACGTATCAGCTACTTATTACTCAATGAATGATAATACGTTCAATTGGTTTTCATACTTTTTAAATCAAGTAGGTCGTTTTGGAACGCCTATATTTGTTGTGATTGCCGGTTTTCTATTATTCTATCAAGTAAAAAGAAACACGTATTCATTTAATAAATTTATCTCTTCCAGAATATCAAAAATCATTATGCCCTTGATATTATGGAGCTTGGTCTATCGTTTCTTACTCTATTATTTTGATAATCAACAGATTGGAGCAATAAAAACAGAGCTTGTGAAGATCTTTACAGGCGGTCACTTCTATCATCTCTATTTTATTGCTATTATCGTTCAATTTTATTTTATCTTTCCTATCCTGCAAAAAGTATTCAGAACGAAAATGGGATTGATTATTTTAACGGTCATTTCATTCTTTATCAGTTATAATATGATCGGTTTTGACCCTGGAATCGAAGGGTTCATCGGAGAGTTTATGGCAAGCAAATCGTTCATGCCGTTATGGATGTTCTATTTTTCATTCGGTGGGCTATTGGCCTTCTTCTGGGAGGATATCAGGGATTTTGCAACTGACTTTCCCTGGATGATGCTAATCCTATCATTACTCATAACAGCAGGAGCAATCGTAGAGTATACGCTCAATGGAGATCTTACGAACCGAAGAGCAAGCAATTTATTGAATATCCCTCTATTGAGCATTGCTACTATCGGAATGTATCCTTTACTTTCCCAATGGAGTGTTCTGAAAAAACCTCTGACGTTATTAGGAAAGTATTCAATGGGGATTTACCTGGTTCATCCTTTTGTTCTTCACTTGATGAAAATATATTTACCTGCTTCTACATGGAATATGATGTATCTGCCAATCACATTTGTCGCCGTTTTATTAATTTGTGTAGGTTTGATCCGACTTATTCAGCAGGTTCCATTTAGCAGTTATTTCATTCCTGTACCAAAAATCAAAAAAACACCAAACAAAGAAAGTGTAAGAACTGTTTCATCAAAAGAAGCTACGGCTTAGACGAAAGAACCGGGTTGAATGCCCGGTTCTTTTTTTGTGAGATTCTACTGTTTCTACATGAAATGAGCAAGGTCGATGAGTTCAAGTAACCTTTTTTACCTTAAGGAGAGAGTGTAGTGATACACGGTCTCTTCCTTTATATAACCATTCTTTTCATATAATCTCTGCGCATGAACATTGTCCCAGTCGGTTTCCAAAATAAGCGACTTTGCATTGGTTTGCTCAGCGTGCTCTTTGGCAGCGTCTAATAACATCTGTCCGGCACCTTGATTTCTTACTTCTTGAGAAACATAGAGGTCGTTCAGCTTCCATATCTCCTCCATGTAAATAGAGGAGAAAGAAGGATACAACTGGGTGAAGCCTACATACCTTTCTTTTTCGACCGCAACAAAAATGACAGATTCATCCTGCGTCAATCGTTCTTCAAGATACCGTTTTGCTCCAGACCTATCCGACACTTGATGATAAAACATACGATAAGAATTAAAAAGGTCCACAATTCCTTCTAAGTCTGAAAGTCGTGCCCGAGCTACCTTCATCCAATCCCTCCCTTTATTCATTATTTTATGAGAGTGGGGAGAGAACATGCTTCTGATGATGGACCCAGAATTAATCAACTCCCGGCTCAATCCAATAAAAAACCAGCCCGCAGCAAGCAGGCTGGCGGACTCAGATTAAAATGGTTTGATAGACATTAAGATGATAAGAATAATGGCTGCACTATGTATAATGATATTGAATGGTTTTAATTCTGAGTTGATTTTTCCGTAAGACTCAGGGACGTCATCGCCTTTGTGACTGTGGATGATCTCGGCCATTTGCTTCACTTTTTTCGGCATGATGCCTGCAACGATGAATTGAACACCTATGTAGATCACGATGGACGCGATATACCAACCTGTTTTGAATAAATAAGGGTTCATAATACCCATAATGAGACCAGTAATAAGTAAAACGATACTGCCGACTTTTGCAAAGGTTTCGATCTTTTTGCTAAGCTCTAATGAGAATTTAGCCTGATGTGAGGTTTCAGGTGTTTTCATCACGGCCGGCATGGCAAAGCTTGCACCAAGTCCAGCGACTGCAGCAACGACGTGGACAAGAACCAATAGTCCATAAATTGACATGTTATTCACCTCCATCTAAGGGAATTTTGAACAGATTTCATTGTATAGTAAATTAGTACTAATTTCCAGGTTTTTTTTGATAAAAGAGGAGAGGAAAGTATGAGTGAGAAAGATGAAATCAGGCATAAGGTATGGCAGCGGTTGACAGAAAATAAATTAGGCCGGTTTCCATTTCCGTTAGTGGGCCGGATCCCGAATTTCAAAGGGGCGGAAAAAGCTGCTACTTTTGTTCGGGATATGGATATTTACAAAGATGCTGAGGTCGTAAAGGTAAATCCCGATGCACCACAGCTTCCACTTCGTGCAAATGTGTTGAAGGATGGGAAAACCTTGCTCATTCCAACACCGCGATTGAAGGATGGGTTTGTCATGATTAAGCCTGAATGGGTACCCAAGGGAGAGGAGAGAAAGGCAGCGAGTATCAAGCATATGAACTCATACGGTCAAGTCATGCCACTGACGGACATACCTCATATTGACCTGGTCGTCGTCGGTTCCGTTGCGATTCATCGTGATGGGAGAAGGCTTGGAAAAGGAGAGGGATATGCCGACCGTGAATATGC
Source organism: Rossellomorea sp. FM04394 (assembly GCF_041889765.1). Classification (NCBI taxonomy): domain Bacteria; kingdom Bacillati; phylum Bacillota; class Bacilli; order Caryophanales; family Bacillaceae; genus Rossellomorea; species Rossellomorea sp. FM04394. The sequence continues at coordinate 526,878 of NZ_CP168654.1, forward strand.
CATCCTGCGTGAAATTGGAAACAAACCAGTACCGGTCATCACCACCATTAACAGTGAGCAGCTTGTAGGAGACAACATCCCAAGAGATTCCTACGACCTCGCAGTCGACTGGATCATCACCGAAGAGGGCATCACAGAAACCCGCACCCCATACCCAAAACCACAGGGCATCGAATGGGAACACGTAACCGAAGACGAAATGGAAAAGATGCCGATTTTGAAGGATTTGAAGAACTTCTCTGGAGGGACGGACCTTTAATTTGTAGTCAATTTATAAGAAAGCTATAGGGACGGGCTTTTGGGGAAATTGGAGGTCCGTCCCTATAAAAAAACCTTGAAGGCAAAATCGCCTTCAAGGTTTTTTTGGTTATGCTTGTGGGGCCTGAACGAGCCGCCTTCGCTTTTCGAGGTGTCCAGCTACAGGGGCTTGGGGCTCGAGGTCATAAGCTAAATTGACCAAAAAGGCAAAGAGCGCCTTTCCGGTCAATTCATCTTATGCTTGTCGCCCCAAGGCGAGCCCCTTCCGCTTTTCTGCAATGTCCAGCTCCGGCGGCTAGGGGCTCGAGGTCATAAGTTGAACCTACCAAAAAGGCAAAGAACGCCTTTCCGGTAGGTTCATCTTATGCTTGTCGCCTCTGAACGAGCCGCCTCCGCTTTTCTTAGTACCCCTCGACAACTAAATCAAGTTTCCCGGTTTCAGGACTGATGACAAGTCCGTGGACAGGAATCTTTTTATCCATCAACGGATGGTTCTTGATCATGTCGACACTGTGGGCGACGCTTTCCTGTACTGAACTGAAGCCTTTCAGCCAGTCGTGCAGGTCGATGCCGGAATAGTTGACGGTGTCGAGTGTTTCTTCTGGAATCCCACGGTCCTTCATTTTGTCCAGGATTTTGTGGCTGTCAATGGCACTCATGCCGCAGTCATGGTGACCGATGACGAGTACTTCGTCTGCTTGAAGCTCATACACCGCAACGAGGAGGCTGCGCATGATACTGCCGAATGGGTGGCTCACGACCGCACCGGCATTTTTCACGATTTTAACATCGCCATTTCTCATGTTCATGGATTTAGGCAAAAGCTCTACTAAACGAGTATCCATACAAGTAAGAATGACTAAGCGTTTGTCCGGAAACTTGGTGGTTCTGTACTCTTCGTACGATTGTTCTTGTACAAACTGTTGGTTGTAATCAAGTATGTTCGTTAATAAAGTCATGTCGTCTACTCCTATAAATAAGTTTTTATCACTTCACATTTTGCTGAAGGTGATTTTCTATCTCTTTTATTTTATCCATAATTTCTTGCCGATTCCAATCAGAAGTATTGGAAAGTTTTAAATAAAGAGAAGATACTTTAGCCAGTACCTCTGTCAAATTTGGCTCTTTACGTGGATAGGTGGACTTACCCATGAGATCGAATAAGCCATTCATTTGATCTGACACTTTCTTGTATTGAGCGTCCTTGGAAATGATGGCAAGATGGAAATACTGTTGCATATCGGAAAACTGAAAGAAAATATCAAACAGCTCGAAAGAATCATTTTTCTTCAAATTCAATTCTATTTCACCAGAGAAATTCTTATGAATGATCCGGGCGAACTTCGGAGAGCTTTCTTCTTCTATGATGGACATGAAGTTTTCTCCGGGCTTTAAAAGGTCGTACCCTGTATTAGAAGCATCTATTAAATTAAACTGCCTATCCAATAGTAGATAAGGAATCGGGCATAAATGCAGGTTTTCCACATGATCACTCCTTTTGGAAAGGTTAATGGACGTCATTGCCCCGTTCTGCACAGAAGGTATCATGTGGGATAACATTCAGTTGAACCTTATGATGTTTGGCTATATAAGATGAAAGAGCTAGCCTTTCTGGGAAACAAGCTGCTCCGACATATCCGTCAGATACGCATTAAGCTCTAACAAGTCATTAAAACTGGTTACCTGTGATTTTTCCAGAAAACCGAGGGTATAGTTTGCAATCAATCGTCCCCCGACTAGAATTTCAATCTTCGGGTGATGGTCACTAATCTCGTCGATGCACTCTTTCAATCGAGCCAGTTCCGTTGTCATACCGATGGATATTCCAATGGCATGAGGTTTCCAGGCATCGATGAAGGTTAAAGCATCTTTGACGGGAACGTTGGCTCCTAAGTAACGGGTATTCCATTGCTTTTCTTTGAATACTTCGTTCGCAAGCTCCAGTCCCAGACTGTGATGTTCACCCTCTATACAAAATAAAAGAGCTTTAGGATGGTTTTCCAAAGCTTCTTGATGGGTAAATACGGTGGCAAGTAAATATTTAAGGGTTGCAGTAGCTAAATGCTCATCTGCAACGGTAATTTGATTTTTCTCCCAAAGATCACCAATTCTATACATGGATGGTTTGATAATTTTCTCATAAAAAGTGAAATTATCCATTTTTGAGTGAATAGAAGACGAATGTAATTCCATCAACGAATGAACGTCTCCTGCGAGAATGGACTTGGTGAAAGCCTGGACCAGCTGATTCATTTATGATCACTCCTAGCAAAAATACCAATTACTATATTCAATAGATAGAATTGAAATTCCTGCTAAAATTTCAACCTATAATTGGATTGACTTTCCCTGTATTCTTATTTAATATAACCTCTGTAACATTAATTGTCGCTCAATAATTTGAGAGAGGTTCATAGCATTAACCCTCTATAAAAAACTATGGTTCTATGAATCTAACATGAGACTATCTTAAACATGTTATCCTTTAAGCGTAACAGGATATAACAAATTTTGCAATTTACCTGCCTGTTATGTCGATTCTTAGGCTAATGCTATGTCCTCCTTCATTCGAGACACTCTGAAGGGGAGGATTTTTACATGTCAGGAAGAAAAGATGAAGATTTAACAGATTTATCATTATTAGGAAATCAAGGAACAAATTACTTATTCGAATATGCTCCACAGATCCTGGAAGCATTCGACAATAAGCATCCGAACCGGGATTATTTTGTGAAATTCAATTGTCCTGAATTTACAAGTCTCTGTCCGAAGACCGGTCAGCCGGACTTCGCAACCATCTATATCAGCTACATCCCGGGTGAAAAGATGGTGGAAAGCAAATCACTCAAGCTATACCTGTTCAGCTTTCGCAATCACGGGGATTTCCATGAAGACTGCATGAACATCATCATGAATGATCTCATCGAATTAATGGATCCGCGCTATATAGAAGTATGGGGTAAATTCACCCCACGCGGCGGAATCAGCATTGATCCTTATTGCAACTATGGGAAGCCTGGTACCAAATACGAAACGATGGCAGACCACCGCTTGATGAATCATGACTTGTATCCGGAGAAGATTGATAATCGATAATATGGAAGAACGATCCCATTAATGGGGTCGTTCTTTTTTTTGATCATTGTGGAAGATTTTATGGAAATAATTGTTAAACGGCTGGATTATTAGTGAAAACGGCCGGATTTTCCAACAGATCGGCTGAATTATCCGAGCTTCCGGCTGGATTATCCATCTAACCGGAATCGGACACCCGTATTAGGAAGGATACTCTAACCCTTAAAACGATTTGGAATGTAAATGAGCCCAAATAGCCCTTATAGAGTGACAGTGTGGTCGGGTAGTCCAAGATAAATTCTAGGCGAATATTTCTATTGCCGAAATAAATAGCGGGGATTATACTTGCGAGAGAGTTAGAAAAGGAGGGAGCGGGATGAAACCATTAAACGCATCTCTTTGTGTGCTGATAGGTGCCAGCTCATACGGAATTCATGCTTCTGTCGTGAAGCTTGGATTTGCTGAAGGATACTCTGTGTCAGAAGTGACGGGTGTTCAATATTTATTTGGAGTGGTCATGCTATTCCTGGCTTTTCTTTTTACGAAAAAAATCAACCTAAGTAAAAAACATTGGATTTCGCTCCTGGGAGTCGGGATTTTGCTCAGTATGACGGGGATCTTTTATGGACTCAGTCTTCATGCAGTACCAGCTTCCATTGCGGTTGTCATGCTTTTTCAATTTACGTGGATCGGCGTTTTGATTGAAACCATCTATATGAAGAAACTTCCTTCTATTAAAAAGTTGGTGTCTGTACTGTTTCTTTGGATGGGAACTCTCCTGGCAGGCGGGATCGGCTCTTCATCAGGCTTCAGATGGATGGAAAACAGTATGGGGATCCTATTTGGATTCTTTGCAGCCATCACCTTCGCCCTGTTTATATTCTTCAGCGGAAAAGTGGCGAAAGAAGTACCGACGATTCAGAAGAGCATGATGATCACCCTTGGTGGTCTGCTTGTCGTCCTTATCGCGTTTCGCCCGGCTTTTCTAACAGACCCGGTGCAAATTGTAGAGATGGCTGACTTCGGATTTCTTGTCGGGATTTTCGGAAGCATCCTTCCTGTCGTCTTCTTCGCCATCGGCACACCCCATATCGATTCAAGTCTATCGACCATCATGGGGGCAGCCGAACTTCCGGCTGCAATCCTTGCAGCCATGTGGATCCTAGAGGAACAAGTCCTTCCCTTGCAGTTCATTGGAATCCTGCTCATTTTAATCGGAATTGCGATTCCCCAATTTCATATGGGATCTGCCCAACCGCGGAATCAATACGGGTAAAAAGGAAAGCTCTCTTCTTTGGTGAAGGGAGCTACTTTCCGGTGGAGGCTAAAACTCCTTTTATACCCTGAATGTGACCTCTTAAACCTAAACCCCATCCTCATAACATCTGCAAACCCTTCCAATTTTCACAATTATTAAACCTTATTTTTTTAACCGTATTCCCTTTACAAAGGGTCTTGATGGGCTTTATAATCCCGTTGTTCAACTTTTTACGGAAAACCAAAAAAAAATTTTAAAGAAAAAGGAGGTTGCGGTGATGCGACAAAGAATATTTTCCTTCTTAATGATGAATCTCGGAGCATTTCTTGTTTCGGTGAATGTCCATTTTTTCTTATCGCCTAATAATTTAGCGACAGGGGGAGTCAGTGGATTGTCGATCATCATGAACGATCTGTTTCCTGGAATATCCCTTGGACTGTTCATGATCATCATCAATATCGTATTATTTATCGTCGGTGTGATCTTTCTCGGCTTTAATTTCGGTGCGAAAACCATTTACGCAAGTTTCGCCCTTTCATTCTACGTTTGGTTATTAGAGAGAGTTGCCCCGATGAGCGCGCCATTAAGTGATGATATCTTAATTCAATTGATCATCGGTCAATGCATTGCCGCAACCGGTATGGCCATCGTGTTCAACCAGCAGGCATCAACGGGTGGGACAGATATCGTGGCCCTGATCTTTAATAAATATTTCAATATAGATGTAGGCAGAGGAGTTCTACTGGCTGATTTATCAATCGCCATGTCCTCAGCCGTCCTATTCGGACCGCAAGTCGGAATGTATGCATTCTTCGGTGTCATCCTGAACGGACTGGTCATCGATTATGCATTGCAGCAATTCAATTCAAATAAAGAGATTGTGATCATAAGCAGGTACAGCGATGAGATCAAGTCTTATATCGTTCATGAACTGGGAAAAGGAGCGACGATTCATACGGCAACGGGAGCATTCACTTCCGATGAAAAGGAAGTCATCACGACCATCCTTGGTCGCAAGGACTTCTCCAAGTTAAAAGGGTTCATCACCCAGGTCGATAATCGTGCATTCATCACGGTTCACACAATGAATGAAATCCTTGGTCAAAACTTTAAACGACTGGCATAGAAACAAAGCTTCACCTTTCAATAAGGTGGAGCTTTTTCTTTGTCAAAAGCTCACTTTGCAAAGATTGTTTTTTAGTTACATAGGAACTGCATTGGCTCTGTCAATCAGTGTATGCTCCGATGGTGAGTGGAACTGCTTCGCTTGCAGCTAGCGTTCGGCCGAGCCTCCTCAGCTGAGCCGAACGGGGTCTCGGCACGACCGTACTTCCGCAGGAGTCTACGCAGTTCCCCTCACCATCTATAAGGTAATTTCGTGACAGAGCTTAAAAGTACAGAAACTATCTAGAAAAAACGAACTATTGCTCTCTTTAAAAGTTGTCCTTTTCCACGGTAGCATTGTTTGTTTCATTTGATAGATAGTTAGATGATCGACCGATCTGAGTTAACATTAAATTTTCTTTTCCTCCTTTGTAGATAGTCCGTTTTGGGAATAAAAGCTCAACTTATCTACAATAGGAGTTTTTTTTCCTTGTGTATCCATATTTATAGCTGTCAGAATTTAGAAGCAGAGAGTGGATTGTAGCGGAAGGCACTTGACTCCTGCGGGAGATAGAGGAAAAGTCGAGACCCCGCAGACGGAACGTCGAGGAGGCTCGACTTCCTCCCCGCGGAAAGCAAGTGCCTGGAGCGGAAAGGAACGGTCTATATTTTACAGTACGATTCGATTCGCCAAGTAAATTTACTTTTTTTGAAATCTGAGCACAATCAGTGGGAGAGACCAAAAAATCGGCGAGGATGCTCACGGACCATACTTTCTCAGAGTATAAATAGCAACAATGTTTATAAATAGAGCGTTGTCAAAAAATATTGTTAACTTTCCCGAAAACAAAGGAAAATTTTGGGCTTTTCCTGTATAAATAGTAGATAGGGGGGTGGAAATATGGAGAAAGAGGAGTTTGAACGCCTGGAACGAAAAATCAGCACTCTTGAAAAAGAGCTATACCTTGTGAAGAGGCAGTTGATACAAGCGAAGAGTGAAAGTGAAGTGCCTGTCATTCATAAAGCTGAAGTGTATGAAGAACCCGAGAAGCAGTTCCCTGCTGAGGAAAGTGAGCCATTCATCGAAAAAGAACCATTCGATTTCTCAGTGGAGCGCTGGCTTCCAAAAGTGTTTTTGTTTGTTCTATTGATAGGCAGTATCTGGGGCTTTATGGCTGCTTCTCAAAATGGATGGGTTACGCCTGGATTGAGGGTGTTAACGGGGGCTGTCATCAGCATCGTGATGTATTTCTTAGGAGAACGGTATATCAGGGATCAAAGGAAATTAGCCCTCACACTGCTGTCGGGAAGCATCGTCCTCGCGATCATTACGTTATTCTCAGCAAACATTTTATATGGATATATAAGTGGACTCATTACGAACCTACTATTACTCGTCATTATTTCTGTCGGTCTGTGGATTGCGCATAAGCATGGTTCTGAAGTTGTCCTGTGCTTGATCGGGGCAGGAGCGTATCTGTTTCCGTTTATTTTCGCGGGGGACGAACGGAATGAGTGGTTGTTTTACGGATATGAGTTAGTATTGTTCTTTGTATTAATGACGTTCAGTACGGTGAAACGATACAGGATTGCCTGGAATATTCATTATTATTTACTCTATTTTTCATTGTTTTTCTTTGCGGCCTTTGGAGTAGGGGCGATGACGCTGACGGTTCTGGTTCCATTTGCAATTCAGCACGCCTATATTTTACTGTTGATCGTACTTAACCGGGATGAACGGGTGAGTGCCGAAATGATTCCGGCTCTGGTCACGGGCTCATTCATTCTTCTTGGATTATTGAATGATATTTACGCAGGGATCCCACTCTTTTATTATGTGATTTTCGCTGGGGTGTATATAGGCGTATCGTTCATTGAACCGAAGGAAAAGAAACAAACAAAGGATGTCCTCCTGGTCTTAGGCTTCCTGCATGTGCTCCTCTTCTTGTTTGAACTATTCGAATACGATTGGCGCTTTGTCTTAGTCGGCCTTCAGGCTACTGCCCTTTTATGGCTTGCAGGAAGAAGGGAAAGCTATCTTGGTTTGATCGCTTCCATTCTTTTGATGATGTGTTCCTTCCTCGCAGTTCTGGTCGGTGCATCTGATGATTTCTTTACGATTGAACTGCCGATTTTTGTAATCGCTTTTGGGTATGTGTATCTGTTTTCCCAATACAATAAGAAAGAGTCCTCTTTCTTATACGTGTCGACAACGGCGATTAAAGTCGTGTTGACAGGGCTTGTGATGTTCTTCGTGTTACGTTTGACGGATTTCATTGTAATCGGCTGGGATTATACCTCGCGTACCACCGCCTTCACCGTAGCGATTGCGGCTCTGTCCATTGCTTATCTCATCTTCGGTGAAAGCATTAAGGACGCCTTTTACCGATGGGTGGGGATCAGCTTTTTAGCTCTGGCATTGGTGAAATTCTTCCTGGCTGACCTTGTGTTCCTTGATTTCACGATCCGTGCCATGATCCTTATACCCATTGGCGTGATCGGCCTTGTACTATCAAGGGTTTTGTATAAAAAAGAATAAACACATTGCAAAAGCTTTCAGAATAATTATATAATGGTGATAGTAACTAACGTGTAATGGAAAAGGAGGTGGAATTGAGATGAATCGTTCTGTAGGATTGCGTGGGAAGTATTTAGACTATATTTACATTTGCCGTGCAATTTTTCATGTATTTGCGTTCAAGGGGACACGTATGCCCTTTTTTAGCAAATGAATATGAATACTGAACGGTAAGAGGTCTCAATTCCAATCACTTTTCTATAAAGAATCGGAAAAAGGGGGCGTTTTCGCTCTCTTTTTTTATGCCTTCTTTAATAAAAAGGGGAAGTGCCAGCGCACTTCGATCAGCCATGGGTGAGCCGTCTGCTTCCTCATGGCTTTTTTGTGATTATAACAGAACCTCTTACCTTAAAATAGATGACCGAAAGGAAGAGGAACATGATACTATGCAGTGCACAGGAATTAAGTAAGATGTTTGGAGGGCATTTAATATTTGAGGACTTATCCTTTGAAATACCGGAAAGAGCTAGAATCGGTCTCGTTGGAAGAAATGGGACAGGGAAGACGACGATATTTAAATTATTATCAGGAGTCGAATCCCCTGATAAAGGTCTCGTTCATTTAAAAAAGGGGGCCAAGGTAGGTTATCTTGCACAAATCCCTCACTATTCTGAAGGGACGAAAGGAATCGACGTATTACGATCTGCGTTTTCCGATTTGATCAAGACCGGTAAGCGATTAAAAGAGCTGGAATGCCAAATGGGGACGGAGCAAGATGCTGATATCCTCAACCGTTTATTAGAGGAATACGGCAAAATTCAGGACCAATTCACCCTTGCCGGGGGATATGAAATGGAATCCAATATTTCCAAAATTGTGAACGGACTTGATATCAATGAACTAGTCGGGAAAGACTTCAATGACTGCAGCGGCGGTGAACAGACAAAGCTTTGTTTAGGTTTGATCCTACTGCAAACGCCTGACCTCCTGCTCCTTGATGAACCAACGAACCACCTGGATATAGGAGCCGTTGAATGGCTGGAGGAATTTTTGAGGGAGTATGAAGGAACCGTAGTCTGTATTTCCCATGATCGCTATTTTCTAGATAATGTGATTTCAAAGGTGTATGACCTAGAGGATGGGGAATTGACGATTTATCACACGAACTACTCCGGCTTTGTGAAGGAAAAGGAAGATCGCTTGATGATCGAATTTCAAGCTTATCAGGAGCAGCAGAAGAAAATCAAGAAAATGAAGGAAGCCATTAAAAGATTGAAGGAATGGGCGAATCAAGCTAATCCTCCCAACGAAGCTCTCCATAAACGGGCTCGTAACATGGAAAGGGCGTTGGAGCGTATGGAGAAGATCAAGCGCCCGATCCTGGATCGCAAGAAGATGGGCCTGGAATTCGAAGAGACAGATCGAAGCGGGAAAATCGTGTTTTCCATGGAGGATGTTTCAAAGTCTTATGGGGACAAAAGGTTGTTCAGTGACGCCGGTCTCCTCGTCCATTTCAAGGATCGTACCGCGATTGTCGGGCAGAATGGAACCGGTAAGTCAACGATCATCAGAATGCTTCTCGGAGAAGAGACAGCCGATACCGGTGTTGTGAAAATCGGAAGTAACGTGAAATTAGGCTATCTTTCTCAACACTTTACGGTGGCGGATCCTAGTGTCCGTTTGATTGATGCGTTCAGGGAAGAGGTTCCCGTGACAGAGGGGGATGCCCGGCATATACTAGCCAAATTTTTATTTTATGGGCCGAATGTGTTCAGGAAAGTGGGTCAGCTGAGCGGCGGAGAAAAAATGAGACTGCGCCTTGCCCAATTGATGCATCAGGATATTAACTTCCTTGTCCTTGATGAGCCGACGAACCACCTGGATATAGATTCACGGGAGGTGTTGGAGGATGCCCTGGAGGACTTTAAAGGCACAATCCTGGCTGTATCTCATGACCGGTACTTTTTAAATAAGTTATTTAAGAAAACGTACTGGATTCATAAAGGGGAGCTCCATTACTTTGATGGACCCTATAGCTGGGCAAAGGAAAAGCTTCCTGAGCTGGTTCCACAGGAAGTGCCTGAAGCACCCGTGAAAAAACAAGCAGCCCCTAAAGTTGTCCCGAAGAAACCGTCGCGGACGATGGAGGAAATAGAAGCTGAGCTTGAACGGGTTGAAGAAGAAATTTTTGCTATTGAAGAAAAGCTTCTCGCACAAAGTGACTTGGACATTCTTCAGGAGTTATATATGGAAAAAGAACAGAAAGAGAAGGAACGGGACAAAATGTATCAGGAGTTAGAAGATTTTATGGAATAATGTAGAAGGGAGATGACGCTGAAGTCATCTCCCTTCCCTTATTTCCAATGACCTTTGTATAATGGGAAAAAGAGAGGATGAGAGAAGGATGTCGAAAAAAGAAGTGATTATCATTGGTGGTGGCTTGTCAGGGATCATGGCTGCCAATACGTTAAAAGATAATGGAATAACCGATATCATTGTCATTGAAAAGAGTAGAAGTGTCGGAGGGAGACTCGCCACCAGACGGATTCAAGACGGAAAAGTGGATCACGGTGCGCAGTTCTTCACTGTGCGCTCCACAGAACTTCAAAGGGACGTTGAGAATTGGCTCCAGGCAGGCTGGATTAAAAAATGGTTCGGCAATCCCTACCCTCGCTACACCTCAGTCAATGGAATGAACGCCCTGGCCAAGAACCTGGCCGAATCCCTTCCAATAAAACTCAACACAAAAGTTTCCTCCATCCGTGATGGGAGGGACGGACCTCTGGAAGTGGAGTTGGATAATGGTGAAAAGATCCTTGGTGAACATATCATTGTAACAGCTCCTGTACCACAGGCTCTTACATTGCTGTCTGAAATCGAGGGCACGGAGATGAACACTATCACATTTGCTCCATGTTTCGTTGGTTTATTCACATTTGAAAAGGAGAGCATCATACCTGCACCGGGACACAAGGACGAGCAGTTGCCGCCGGGAGTAGAACGGGTGGTGGATCACTACAAAAAAGGAATTTCTTCAACAGTAACGGTGAGTGTGTATATGACGGGAGCTTGGTCGAAGAAGAGGTTTGACCTCGAGGGTGATACCATTTTGGGTGAAATTCAAAAGGTTGCAGAACTTCACCTAGGAGATGAAAACCAAATAGTTGATTCACAATTGAAACGGTGGAAATATGCCGAGGCAGAAGAAGTCGTTCGCTCTCCTTATGTGGAGATCGGGAAGAATCAGCGGGTAATCGTTTGTGGGGATGCCTTTTTAAGGGGAGATGATGAAGCGGGCAGAACCCGTTTTGAAAGTGCCTATTTATCCGGGATTTCAGCGGGTGAGAGAGTGGCAGTGAAGCTGAAGGGGTAAATCACTAGTTTTTCAATATGACTTGAGGAGAGCCTGTATAACCATCATTTCATCAAGCAACACTAGAGAGAGTACATAAAATTCTATGATAAGAAGAGGAAAAAACATGAACATACAACTAAAGCAAGCGGGCTCAGAGCAACTCGATACCATCATGGACGTTTATATAAGATGCAAGAAAGATCTATATGAAAAGGGATTGCTTCAATGGAATGATCAATATCCGAGCCGTGACTATTTTAAAGAAGAAATGAATGACGGCAATCTTTATGTCTTAATGGTCAATGATAAAGTGGCAGGATCAGTGACCTTGAATGATTGGCAGTCTCCTGAGTGGTCGGAGATTCCATGGAAGCTCGCAAACGAATGGGTGATTCATGCATTGTTTCTTGATCCCCTTCAGCAGGGAAATGGGTTGGGGAAAGTATTCATTGAGAAGTGTGAGGAGCTTGCTCGTGAAAAAGGGTTCGAGAGTATCCGATTAGATGCGTATTCAAGGAACACGGGAGCCAATTCTCTTTATGAAAAGATGGGCTATGAGTACCGGGGATCGGTCTATTTCACCTCTAAACCAGAGGGGCATCAGGAGTATCACTGCTACGAGAAAGCACTGACTCTCTAAGATTCAATGGTTGTTCAAATGTACCAAGGAAAAGTGCATAGGATAAATGGTATACTCGAAGGTACAGCATGCGCTGAATAAGATAGCAGGGAAGCGATTATGTTGACATCGATTTTGGATGAGGCGAGAGCCTTCATTGAGCAATGTTATCAGGAACTGAATAAAAGCGAAACAGACATGATGCTTCGCTTACGACAAATAGAAGATGAACTAAAAACAGAAGGAACCTATACCCATACTACAGAAGAGCTTGTGCACGGAGCGAAGATGGCGTGGAGAAACAGCAATCGCTGTATCGGCCGGTTGTTCTGGAATTCGTTGAACGTGTTTGACGAACGGGATGCCTCCACTGAAGTTGAGGTGTTCGAAGCGTTAGAACGGCACCTTGACTATGCATCTAATAATGGTAGAATCCGTCCGACGATTACCATCTTCAGACCGTCTCAACCGCACCAAACGGACATCCGAATATGGAATCATCAATTGATCAGATATGCTGGATATGTTGAGGGTGGGCAGTATGCAGGGGATCCGCATTCCATCGATTTTACGAAGAAATGCGAGGAAATCGGCTGGAAAGGGCAGGGGACTCACTTTGATGTCCTGCCTCTCGTCGTGCAAATCGGGGACGGACCTCCACAATGGAAAGAGATTGATCTTGATCTGAGGTTGGAGGTTCCCCTACGCCACCCTGAATTTGACTGGTTCGGGGATTTGGGGTTGAAGTGGTATGGGGTCCCGATCATTTCTGATATGGAATTGAAGATAGGAGGCATCTCCTATAAAGCAGCTCCGTTCAACGGTTGGTATATGGAAACGGAAATCGGTGCACGGAACCTTGCAGACGAGAATCGTTATAATCTTTTACCTAAAGTAGCGAGCTGTATGGGGTTGGATATGTCGAGAGCGGCAACCTTGTGGAAAGATAAAGCGCTGATCGAGTTGAATATCGCCGTGCTCCATTCCTTTAAAGAAGATGGAGTCAGCATCGTCGATCATCATACGGCTGCTCAGCAATTCCGTTTATTTGAAAAGAACGAAAAGAGCGCTGACCGTGATGTGACCGGGGACTGGACATGGCTGATTCCACCTGTGTCACCGGCGACGACTCATATATTTCATAAAGAATACGACAATACGTGGAATTCGACGAATTATTTCTATCAGGATAGACCTTATTAAGGAGAGCTGTTTTCTGTTTCGCACAGAAAGCAGCTTTTTTAAAACGTAAAAGGCGGACGTTTGGACACCTCATAATATTGAAACCAAAACCTGAATTCATCAAATAAGACAGGGCCGTCGAATGTGAAATTCTCAAAGAAATCCTCAACTAATTCTGCGTCGGCATCATCCATAATGCCGGTCACATAAAGAGGCGTCTTGAAGCGCTTGTATAAATCCTCATATCCATAAAAGCTGAACAAATCCTCGAGTTGTTGTTCATTCATCATCTTCACCTTCCTTACTAGTAGGCTTTCTCTATCTTGTAAAAATATCCATAAAAAAACAGCAGCGGAAGGAGTCCGTGCTGTTTTTTATTGCTTCAATTCGGTATAAACGACCAGGCGCTTGCTGTAATTTCTTGAGGAACGGTCAAAGTCGCCGGTGCAAGTGATCAAATTAAGGGTACTGGCATGGGAGTAACCAAAGATCGATTGAAGGGGGGCGTCATCCCAAGGATATTCCTTCATGTCCATTACAACGAAGGTGCGGTCTTCACCTTCTTTATTTTTAACAATGATTTCATCACCTTTTGAAAGCTTGTTCAGGTTATAAAAAATAGCGGGGCCATTCCGGCTGTCGACATGACCACCGATAACAGCATTTCCTGGTTCGCCAGGTTTGTATCCGCCTTCGTACCAGCCAGTCTTCTCGAAACTTTCGGTTACGGCCATTTCACCGTTTTCCTTTAATCCGACAGCTTCTATTGGTGCCGATAGATCGATTGCCGGGATTTCAATGGTCGTTGGCACGATTCCACTCCGCTCATCTTTAATGATCGTCTCAGCAAATGGGGAAGGGGAAGTGGTGGTACTCGCCATTTGAGCTTTCGGCTTTTCCTCTTGCTTTTCGATTGTTTGTGTTTCCGCTTTTTCCTCTTGAGAACTTGAACTTAATCCTGCAGAACAGGCAGAAATGGGCAATAGTACAAGCACAAGTAGTACAACCCTCATAGTATACATTATGTGAAGCCACTCCTTTCATCTTCACACTGGGGGACGGACCTTAATAGGTCCGTCCCTCTCATCTTTTACGATTATTTTTTGTGTGTAGCGTATTTTTTCATTCCCAGTGTTGTTCCGCCAGCGATGATTAAGAGGGCTGCAAGAAGGAATTCGAACGGGAATTCGTTTCCGGCTGTTCCACCCATACCTGTGTTTGGCATTTCTGAAGGCATATTGGCTTTGAATTTGTCAGGGAACTGATCGGCAAATGCTCCTGATAATCCTTTTGCCGGATTCAGCATATGCTCATACGCCATGCGGATTTGATCCCAGGATTTTTCGTAATCCCCGGCTACATAGCTGTCAAATGCTCCAACCAGTTGCTCCACGTGCATTTGCAGTCCTTCTGCAAGAGCGTCAGATTTTAAACGACCGTCCGTCGCCGTTTCAAGGAATTTGGAGAATTCTGCACGATATCCATCCAGGTTCTTAAGGGCTTCTTCTTTCGCTGCTTCATCTTCAGCACCTGTTGCTTCTACATAATCAACGAAGAATCCGATGTGCTTGGACCACATATCTTTAAATTGATTACCTGCTTCTTCACCGTAGACCGATGCGATCGCTGCAGATAAGTCTTCAGTATTTGCATTCAGGGCACCAACAGAAGCATCGAAATCTTCTGATCCGTCAATCCCGTTTTGCATGGCCATCGTTGCAAGGGCAGCATGCTCTGTCAACAGGTGGTTAAGAGTTGAACGTAAATCCGTTGCGGGTGTGACAGCCATCGTATTTTCAAATTTGTCAGGATATTGATCTGTGATGGCACTTGATAATCCTTTTGATACCATTCCCATATGTCCGATAGCCTCACGCTCGTATTCGTAAGCTTTTTCATAGTCACCGGCTACATAACTATCAAATGCACCGATCAGTTGATTGATATGCATTTGAAGTCCTTCTGCCAAACTATCAGATTTTAAACGTTCACCAGTTGCCGTCTCAAGGAAGTTAGAGAACTCTTCTTTGTAGCCTGCAAGATTTGCAAGTGCTTCGTCTTTCGCGGCTTGATCATCAGCACCTGTAGCTTTTACATAATCAACGAAGAATCCGATGTGATTCGTCCAGATTGTGTTGAATTGATTACCTGCTTCTTCACCATATACCGAAGCGATCGCTCCTTTTAAATCGGCTGCGTTATCATTCAAGGCACCGGCTGCTGCGTCAAAATCTTCAGCTCCTTCAGCTCCGCGTCTCATCGCTTCCACCGCTAAGTATGCATGCTCAGTAAGTAAGTGATCTAATGTTGTTCTTAATTCTCCTGCTGGAGTATCCACTTTCACCTCGTGTGAATGATCTTCACCGTTGTGGGCTGAAACTGTACCTACAGTCGGTACTAGTAATGTCATACTTAAAGGGACGGCTAAATAACTTTTTTTCATTTTCATAATTGAATCTCTCCTTTTGGGTTTTTTATATTTTCATAGAGCTAACGAGAGGAGTTGAAACTTGGATCACTTTTTTTGAAAAAACTTTTGCACTTTTTTCGAAAGAGATAAAAGTAGGGTGAAAGTATGTAGAGAGTGGAGCCTTCTTTAACTATGTATCCTTAATAAAAGAGTAGAAAAGAATGTAGCGCGATCTGTAATAGATTTGTACAACTCCCGTTCTAATAGGACTTAATTCCCTAGGTCTATTTTCTTAAACATCCAGATGTGCTAAAAAAATGGGGGATTCCTTATTGAAAATAAAAAAGCCCAGCAGTAATGGACTGCAGGGCGGGGTAACAATTCTTATATTTCTGAAGCCAGCACAATTTCTCCTTGTGGAAGCTGACTATCGGCATCCGGTTCGAGTGTTATGGCCACCGTATCCCAATCTTTCTTCGTGAACTCTTCGCTAAACTTGAATACGACCGATCCTTTGCCATCCTTACTAGTGACAAATGTTCCGGCACGTTCAGGTTTGTCGTCTTTAATGAGCCATACCTGATAGACTTCTTCGTTAGAAAGAGCCTGAAGCTCAGAAGCCTGGACGACCATGCTTGTTTGTTCGCCCTGCTTGATGATACTGGCTGTTCCTTTGGCATTTCCACTGACGGCAGCGAGATCGACATATTGTACTACCTGATCGATGGTTGCTTGTTCCACCACTTCGTTTTGATCCTCAAGCTGCGTAAACAAATACGCATTCCCGACTAAGGAAAGAGCCAGGGCGGCTGCGACAGAAGGGAGGAACCATGATCTCTTTTTCTTATAGGAGAAAGGTTCGTCCTTAGCTTTTGGCTTCTCTTCACCCAGAATGTTAGCCAAAACACGGTCTTCCAGGTCTTTGGGAGGCTCGACAACATCAGATGCGAAAGGCATATATTCTGCTAACTGCCCCAGTTCATGAAGTTCTTCCCTGCACTGGGGGCAGCTTTCCAGATGCTTTTCAAATTGGGCTCTCTCAAGTTCAGATAAATGACCGTTGTAGTAATCCAGTAAGTAATCGCATTGGTGTGTAGTCATTCGAATTGACCTCCTTTCCCTTTAAGACACGTGTGTAAATGCTTTAGCGCCAAACGGATTCTTCCCTTGACAGTCCCTAGTGGAATGTCAGTGGAATCGGCAATGGATTGTTGAGTCAACCCTTTAAAATAGAATAATTGTACAATATTCTGCTGATCATCTTTCAACGACTGGATACATTCCCGAATCGCTGCTCCTTTTTCCTTCCATTCCAATTGATCGGCCGGAGTTTCATAGGTGACCTGCAGGGAGTCCTTCTCTATATATTCAACAGACTCATGTTTCTTTCGTCTGCGGATTGCATCAAGGCAAGTATTTCTCGTCATCGTTAACAACCATGATGAAAACTTTCCTTTACTGTGGTCATAGGGAGAGTGCTTTTTCCAGAGTTTCATAAATACCTCTTGAATCACTTCCTCTGCAATTTCCCGATCACCTGTCATTTTATAAGAGAATGAATAAATCAGTTTTTCGTATTGTTGATAAAGTTGTCGTAATGCAGTTGAATCTTTGTCTAAAACTTGCTGATACAGTTCTATATCGTGACGATCATTGGGCATATTACGCTCCTTATCTTTGACATATAAAATAAGGATACTAAACAACGGAGCTGAACTCAATTTTAATAAGCTAACGTGAGAAATAAGAATTTGGATCATATATGTTTAGGGAAATTGTTAATGGGGTAAATGGGTGAGTTTGGAGTGGAAGCCGGGATATCAATCTGTTTTGGGGGTTTATGTCGTTTCCAAAGCAAAATCCCCCAAATCATTGGGGGATTTCTTCAGCTTATTTTACTTTTTGTAACTTATCAATCACGGATAAAGAACGTCCAGTTCCGATTGCCACTGATTCAAGCGGGTTAGGAGCTAAGTGAACCGGTACAACGATCTCCTGGCTTAACCAATCTTGAAGTCCGTTCAATAATGCTCCTCCACCAGTCAGGATCACACCGCGGTCAACAATGTCACCGCTTAGTTCAGGAGGACAATTTTCCAATGTCGCACGAATCGTTTCCAGGATGTGAAGAAGTGATTCTTTCAACGCATCTTGAATCTCATTGGATGATAGTTCAATCGTTTTTGGAAGACCGGTGACCAAGTCACGTCCACGAATATCCATCGTTCTTTCCTCGTGGTCGATCAACGCTTGACCTACTTCGATTTTCACCAATTCAGCCGTTCTTTCACCAATCAGCAGATTGTAGCGTTTACGCACATATTGAACGATGTCTTCATCCATTTGGTCTCCGCCGATACGGATCGTATTACAAGAAACAACGCCACCATAAGAAATGATTGCTACTTCCGTTGTTCCACCACCGATGTCGACGATTACGTTGGCAACAGGCTCGCCTACAGGCAAGTCAGCACCGATCGCAGCAGCTACAGGCTCTTCAATAAGTGTAACGGATTTCGCACCGCTTCCTCTGACAGCATCCTGAATCGCTCTTCTCTCGACACTCGTTGCACCAGAAGGCGTACACACAACAACCGTTGGCTTGCGGATAGAGAATCCAAGTTTTTTACTCGCTTTTTTCATCACTTGTTTTAACATTTCAGTTGTCACGTCAAAGTCGGCGATCACACCATCTTTAAGTGGGCGTACAGCCACGATCTTTCCAGGCGTTTTTCCGATCATGCTCTTGGCTTCGGTTCCAACCGCCAATACGGTTTTATTTTCTGTGTCAATTGCGACAACAGATGGTTCATTAAGTATAATTCCTTTATTTTTACTATAAACAAGTATATTTGCAGTTCCTAAATCGATACCAATTTCAGAGTTTGATAACATCAATATTCCTCCAACTATAAGAATTCTAGACAGTATATCCTTCTATACAGTATAGGAGATTTCTGTCGGTTATGAAGGTGGAGATATTTACCACCGACAAAATGTTACAAAGTATGACAGATGTGAAAGCGCTAACGAAAAAATGGAAACCTTGTATGGAGGGTTTTTATATACCTGGGTGTGTATATAGGGACGGACCTCGAAATTTTGTTCGTTAAAAAAATTTAAACGTTCTGTAATATAGTTGGGGAGATTTGGAGTAGTCGGATGGTGGTGATGGGAGTGATTGTGCAGGTTGGAATGGTCTTTTAGGAAGAGGGGAGGGTTTGGAAGGTTGGCGTGTCTTCCTTTGGGTACAACAAAATGGGAAAATCGTATAGTATTGGCGGAGGAGGTGGAGGTGGAGGTGGATTTTGGAATGGGAAATGGGAAGAATCCTGGGCAAATGTGTGATATTGGCGAAATCGCGTCATTTATCAGAGGAATTCCCGATATATCAGTGGAATCACAACATTTATCAGCGAAATCTTCGATATATCAGCGGAATCGCATGATTTATCAAGAAATTTTGATATATCAGCGAAATCGCGTCATTTATCAGCGAAATTTCAAATATATCAGCGAAATGCTCATTCACAACTATGAATTCTTCTCCAGCCAATAAGCATAAGGGAATAAGAAACCAAGATAACGGCGAAATTCCCATTTTAACGGCGATATCTCACATTTAACGGCGAAATACAAACTATATCGGCGAAATCTCACATTTAACGGCGAAATTCGAAATATAACGGCGAACTGACAAATTACAAGTTCCCTCCCCGAAAAAAAAGAGATGCTCTCATAAAGCATCTCCCCTTCATCAATACGCTTTACGAAAAAACTCCGCAAGCTCCTGGCTATGTTTTTTGCGTGCTTTACGATGTTCTGCACGGTTCTTGGCGGTTTCGTTCAGCCATTTTTCTTCTTCGGTTTCCGGTACGACTTCCGCGATGACAGCGGGTTTATTGCCTTCTAAAGCAACAAAGGTCAAGAAGGAGATGGCTGCCACGTTGGTTTCTCCTGTTAGAAGCACCTCTGAAGTGACCTTCACACAAACCTCCATGGAGCTGCGTCCGGTGTAGGTGACCATCGCTTCCAACGTCACGGCATCCCCGACTTTGATAGGCTGCAGGAAGTCGACGGAATCTGTTGAAGCCGTTACGACTGGCTTGCGGGCGTGACGGGTAGCGGCAATGGATGCCACGTCGTCTATATAGGCCATCAGTTTTCCACCAAACAATGTACCGTGATGGTTGGTGTCGGGTGGAAGAACGTGGGTCGTTTTACTTGTTTTCGTGTCTTTCATGAATTTTTTTTCTCTCAATGAATTCACCTTCCGTTATCAATGTGAAAAAAGATTGCTACTTTATACTATTCACTAAAGGGGGTCGGAAGAAACATGATTGAGAGAAAAAATTATAGAAATATACTAATGATAATGGCCGTTATGAAGCTCGCCAGTGTCCCCGCGATGATGGCCTTCAAGCTTAATTTAGAAACCATAGGTCGTTGAGTCGGCTCCAAAGAACCCAATCCGACAATCAATTGTCCGATCGAAGACAGGTTCGCAAAGTTACAAAGTGCGACGGAAAGAATCGCAACGGTCTTCGGTGAAAGCTCGTTCATCATTCCTGATAACTCTTTGTATGCTACGAATTCATTCACAGAGAGCTTCGTCCCGATGATGGAGGCAGCACGGAACGCTTCATCCATTGGAATACCCACGAGTAGTGCCAGCGGATAGAACAGGTAGCCGAAGACCGTGGAAAGACTCATATCCACAGCACCGAGTAATCCGTTGACGAGAGCAAGGATCCCAATAAACGCGATGAGCAGTCCGCCAATATTGATCGCTAGCTGTGTACCACTGAGGGCACCTTCCGAAATCGCTTCGAATACGTTCGTATGAGTGGTCTTTCCTAACGAAATATCACCATTCGTCTTGGATTCTTCCGTTTCGGGTTCGATGATTTTTGCAATCACAAGAGAGACGATCGGCACGCTGAAGACGGATAGAAGAAGGAATTTCATGTCGATCCCCATCAACGAATATCCGATTAGTATCGCTCCACTTGCTGAAGCTGTTCCTCCAACCATCACGGCAAAAAGTTCTGAACGGGTCAACTTCGCTAAATATGGCTTAATCAACAGGGGTGCCTCCGCTAATCCGAGAAAGGAATTCCCGATGGCATTAAATGATTCAACCTTGGTTGTACCAAGGATTTTCCCTAGCCCGATCCCGATATATTTTACAAAGAACGGGATGATCCGTAAGTAATATAGAGCCGAAATGAGTGCAGAGATAAAGATGATCGCACCCAGGACATTGATTGCGAACACGAATGAAATGTTCGTCCCTTTTTCGAAGAATCCCCCGAAAACGAACATGATTCCTTCATTGCTGTAATCAATGACTTTCTGTACCCCCAAGGCTGCTTTTTTCAAAATGGTTTGTCCAAATGGGACTTTAAGTACAAACAAGACAAGCAGGAACTCAAGACAGATCCCGATGATGATCGTGCGCCATTGAATGGCTGAGCGGTTGCTGCTCAACAGCCAGGCTAAAAATAGAACTCCAAGTAATGATAAGATTCCATATACTAAACTCACAATACCAATCCTCCAGCATGTATTCTTCAACGAATCCTCAGATCGATGTTGTATGATGTCAGACTTCTCAAAAGTGCAAATAAAAAAAGTGCATGAAGACATTCTCTAAAAAATAGGGAAAGTCTCCATACACAAACAGCATATAGAAAAGACTTTCCTTATAGTCCGGCACTTTACGGCTGCCAGGTAGAGACTTATGGTCCATATCACCATAGATATATAAGGAATTCGTATGAAGTTGATTTGAAATATGTTTTCTACTTTATCATACCACTAAAGACTATCACAATAGTTTTCTTGAAAAGAATATCATGGAAAAACGTGGTGATACTTTTTTACTGTTTTTAACATAAATTAAAAAATAATAGTTTACTAGTATAACATTTGGGGAACTTTCACAAACACATGTAATAAATATGAAGGGAAGAGGATGCATGTTTGAAAGTGGTTTGCTATTTACATTATTGTCCTGTGTATTTTTCATGGGACTGGTTGCCTGGATTTCATACATAAAGACAAAAGGATCTTTGAATGATTCGACAGGTTATTTTTTAGCCGGAAGGGGATTGACTGGAACGTTCATCGCCGGGTCCTTGCTTTTAACCAATTTATCAGCGGAGCAGTTAGTTGGTTTGAATGGACAAGCTTTCAGGGCGAACCTTTCGAATATGGCGTGGGAAGTGACCGCCGCCATCGCGATCATCATCATGGCGTTATATTTGCTTCCGAAGTATTTAGGAAGAAGCTTCACGACGTTACCTGAGTTTCTGAATCAGCGCTATGACAAAGGGGTTCGTCAGTATACAACCATCCTCTTTATGCTTGGGTATGTGTTTGTTACGATTCCTTCCATGCTTTATTCAGGGGCACTTGCCGTTTTGAAATTATTTGATGTACCCGAACTCATGGGCATTTCCTATACTCAATCGATCTGGATAATTGTGTGGGTGATCGGGATCATAGGAAGCATTTACGCCATTTTCGGGGGACTGAAAGCCGTTGCGATTTCCGATACGTTGAATGGAGTCGGACTTTTGATCATCGGGATTCTCGTTCCGATTTTAGGGTTTTATGCGTTAGGAGAAGGAAGTTTCCTATCAGGTGTGAAAGAGATTGCCACCAACAATCCGGAAAAGCTGAATTCGATTGGCTCATCTTCAGATTCAGTTCCGTTTTCAACGATTTTCACGGGAATGATTTTTGCAAATTTATTTTATTGGGCATCTAACCAATACGTGATTCAAAGGACCCTTGGGGCTAAAAACTTAGCGGAAGGACAGAAGGGTGTCATCATTTCAGGTTTCTATAAGCTACTTGTGCCATTCATGATGATGCTGCCGGGAGTCATTGCTTTTCATCTTTATGGAGATTCATTGAAAAGTGTGGATTTGGCTTATCCGGCTTTGATTAATGCGGTGCTGCCTTGGTATCTGACAGGTTTCTTCCTGGCCGTGCTGCTGGGTGCTGTGCTGAGCTCGTTTAATTCCCTGTTAAATAGTGCCGCTACATTATTTGCATTGGATATCTATAAGCCTCAGTTCAACCCGAATGTCAGTGATCAGAAATTAATCTCGATCAGTAAGTGGTTCGGAGCCGCACTCGCAGTTGTTTCCATGTGTGTGTCCCCTATGTTGATTCATGCGACAGACGGCTTGTGGGATCTGATCCGAAAATTCACGGGATTCTTTAATATTCCGATTATCGTCATATTATTGGTTGGCGTGTTCTCAAAATGGATCCCTGCCTTTGCTGCCAAAACAGTGATCATTCTACACTTGTTTGCGTACTATATGCTTGTATGGGGAACAGGACATCTATTTGGATTCTCTATCAATATAAACTTTATTCATATTTATGGCATCCTGTTTGTATCAGAGATTGCACTGATGATTCTGATCGGCTTTTGGAAGCCAATGAAGAAGCCATACGAATACCGCTACAATCCAAAAGTGGATATGATGCCTTGGAAATATAGCATTCCATTGTCCATCGTACTCATGGCGTGCGTGGTGCAAACGTATTTCATATTCTCTCCTATAGGACTGGCATATGAAACAAGTGTCATTTCGCCATACTTCTGGCCAGCCACCATCGGATTGGTCCTTCTCACCACAGGGTTGATCTACTGGTCAATGAAGAGCTGGACCCGGAAATACCAAGCCTACCTACTGAAAAACAAACCATACAAACTGAACCGGACCAAAAAATACTCCCTGCAGCAGAACCTGAATCCAATCTATTCATCCAAGCTGCTGAAATAAAAAGGAGGGACGGACCTTCATTCCTATGACCAGGTCATAGGAATCGAGGTCCGTCCCTCTCTTATGTTTTATTTTGTACGTTCTAATAGGTTTGCAAGAACGTGTTTTTTATAGGATTCTACTTTGCGTTCCTCGTAGCGGCGAACGCCTGCTTTTTTTAGTTCTTCCACGTACCAGCCTTTGCTTCCGATATGCATTGAAATAAACATCCTTTCTTTGCTTAGTATTGATTGGAATCTCCGACCAGCTCAGAGCTATGAGCTACGTTAAGATTGCTTACGGTTGTACATTGTAACATCTCATTTTTGATGAAAAAAGGGGGTAAACGGAATTTTTCGGATTCATCCTTTTCTGAAAATTTTTATAGGAAGTGAAGAGGTCAAAATTCATTGTTGCAGTGAAATGATGAAGTTTTCGATGCAGAAGGGTAATATGAAAGAAAAGGAATGATCCAAATCGGATCATTCCTTTTTTAATGAACAGCTTTCTTTAATTCCAACTCTTCTTTCTCAAAACGCTCGAACATGATGAAGAAGAGTCCCGCACTCACAAGAGCAAGAATCGACAGAATGATGAACGTCCAATCATACCCTACATAAAGTGACAGGGTGATGGACAGAGGTGCGATGGTCCTTGCAATCGTGAATCGTAAACTTGCTGCAGCAAAGTACTGCCCCCGCATATGATCCGGCGCAAGCTTCGATACAAAGCTTTGCTGGATACCTGCTGTCATCAACTCTGCAAACGTGAATACTGCCATCGCGATCACAAACATCCATACCGAGCTTGTTTGTCCAAACATAAAAATCGAAACCGCGTAGATAACAGAAGAAAGGATGAACACATTTCGTTCACGGAACTTCGTGATCCAGCGAGTGATCACCACGGTAAGTAGTGCCACCAGGAATCCATTTTCAGATAGGATCAATCCGAATACCTGTTCACTCACCAATGTCAGGGACCAATCGCCGACGCTGAATAACGTTGCTTGATCCATCACATCTTTAATATATACGGGAAACAAAAGGTCAAGTTGCATAAACGTCTGACCGACGAGAATCCCGGCTAAGATAAATAATAAGAACGTTTTGTCTTTAAAAATAACACTATAATCCTTCATCTGATCTGATATCACACTATGCCAGGCTTTCTTTTTCCCTTCTGTCACTAGTAGCTTACTAGTGTCTAAAGGAGCTGTTTCCCTCGTCATTTTATATAAAAGAAGAGCTAAGAACATGCAAATAAGCGCAGCGGCAATTAAAAGCTCGAAGCGATAGTGAACATAGAAAATTCCACCAAGTATCGGTCCGACCACTACGGCAATATTGATGGAGGTATAAAAGACGGCAAACACATGACTGCGGTCCTTTTCATCCACCACATCGGCCACCATCGCCTGACTTGCCGGCCAATAAAACGAACCAAATACCCCAACTAAACTAAAACAGATAAAGCCGATCATGGCAGAATCAAGCCAAGGTGAACTGGCCAGTCCAAAGATTAAAAAAGCAAAGCCCTGTCCGAAAGCGGAGATGACCATCATACGCTTACGGCCGAAACGGTCTGCGCAATAGCCTCCCATCAGGTTCGCGAGTACTGCAAATACCTGCGAGAGAACCAATAGTAATCCTGCCGTCTGTTTTCCGAATGACTCTGTGAAATAAATCGTCAAAAACGGAAAGAACATCCAGAAGGTAATATTAATCGCTGCTTCCCCAAACAGCCGGACCTTTAAATTACGGTCCCAATCCCGAATTCTCATCTAAATTCCTCCCCTCATGAAACGCTAGATGAACTAGAATATCATAGCTCGATAGGACAAAATAAACAAGACTCATTTACTGGTATTTACAAATTTTTTACTGTTGTTGAAATGGGGGCGAAAGATACCAATTTTCCTTTATTGAATACATTATAAGTATTGATGGGGAAAAGGACGGTGGATGGAGGTGATCGATAGACTTATCCTTATTACCGGGGCTTGGACGCAGGTGGTCGGAACGGTGATTGCAGCAATAGGAGAAACGATGGTCATACAAGAAGAACGATACAGTCAAGAGCCTTTCGGATTTCGGTTGGTCTCCATTGGAAACGGATTTGAAGCGGCAGGAAACTCATTGCAAGCGGTAGGGGCTGAAAAGCTTTCCGACGGCTCAGAAGGAGAAACCTTGAGAATAGTGGGAGATTGGATTCAGGCCTCTGGAAACGTCACAAATGTTGTAGCGGCTGAGCTTCAATTTGCAGGTAGGGAGGAGGAAGGATTGAATCTTGATATACTCGGGGATACCTCTCAATCCATCGGAGCAGCATTTGAAGCGTACGGAGCAACCCTTACTGATCTTGAATTTTCAGATCTTCTCGCAGCGGGAAATACGATTCAATCTCTGGGTGCTGCACTTGAAGCGGTGGGGGAGTTGTATATTCTGAATGAAAATAAGGAAATCGGTTTGCAAATTACTGCATTCGGAAGTTATGCACAGGCAGCAGGCGCTACGATTGCAGCGATCGCGTTGACGAAGCAGTATGGGTGAGCTTCTTGACCGAAAGTATCTGCTTCGAAAATGGACTAATAACTTATGAAGTGAAGAAAGATGGGATCATGGGAGGAGGATACACCGAACGAAAGGGGGGAGATTGCGTCTATTTTCAGGTTTTTTGCGTCAATCTATAATTTTATGCGTCTTTATTTTGATATATGCGTCTTTTTCCAATTTTATGCGTCAAAATTTCAATATATGCGTCTTTTACCAGTTACATACAAAAGATTGAGCGCTCAGTCAACAGGTTTTCATCCAACTCCCACCTCATCTCCATAAAAAAATCCCAAAAGGCAGCCAAACCACCTTCTGGGATTCCATATTACTGACTAAACTTAAAACGCCCAACCGCCATCGCGGAATACTGCTTCAGTCGAGCCGTCATCTTTCACTCCATCGATGTTCATTTTGTCTGAACCGATCATAAAGTCAACGTGAGTGATACTGTTGTTCAAACCGTTTTTCTCAAGCTCTTCTTCACTCATTTTCTTTCCGCCTTCGATACAGAATGCATAGGCATTACCGATTGCAAGGTGGTTTGATGCGTTCTCGTCGAATAAAGTGTTGTAGAATAACACGTTCGATTGAGAGATTGGGGACTGATGAGGAACAAGGGCGATTTCCCCAAGGTAATGAGATCCTTCATCTGTATCCACAAGGCGCTTCAAAATTTCTTCGCCTTCCTCAGCCTTAACGTCCACAATGCGGCCGTTTTCAAATGTAATCGTAAAGTTATCGATCACGTTTCCGCCATAGCTAAGTGGCTTTGTGCTTGATACTGTTCCGTTTACACCTGTCTTTAGAGGAACCGTGAATACTTCTTCCGTCGGCATGTTCGCCATGAAAGTGGTTCCTTGTTCATTCACACTTCCAGCTCCTACCCATAGGTGACCTTGAGGAAGCTCGATCGTAAGGTCCGTCCCCGGTGCCGTATAGTGAAGCTTTTTGTAGTTCTTTTCGTTCAGGTATTCCACTTTTTCGTGAAGGTTTGCGTCGTGATCCTTCCATGCCTGGACAGGGTCAGCCTGGTCGGCGCGGACTGCTTTGAAGATGGCATCCCAAAGTAAATCCACCTGTTCTTCTTCAGAAGCATCAGGGAATACTTTTGCAGCCCAGTCCTTCGAAGGAGCAGCCAGTACGCACCAGCTTACTTTGTCCGATTGAATGAATTGACGGTATTTGGACATTGCTTTACCGGCTACTTTTTGGAAGTTTGAGATACGATCTGGATTTACCCCTTTAAGCAAGTCAGGGCTTGAAGACACGATGCTCATGAATGCAGCTCCGCCTTCAGCAAGCTCCTCGACTTCTCTTGCTTTCCACTGAGGGAACTCCTGGAATGCTTCGTCTGGAGCAAGATCGTATTTCGTACGATTGACCACATCGTCATTCCAGTTAACGTATACGTGCTTAGCCCCAACTTCATAGGCTTTCTTTACCACTAGGCGAACAAATTCCGCAGAATCGATGGAGGTGTTAATGACCAGGGTCTGACCTTTTTGAACATTGACACCGACTTCTACAGCCAGGCTTGCGTATTTCTCAAGATTTTGTTGGAAATTAGGCATATGTATTCTCCTTTTTTCAGAATGTTCTATTACATTCTTATTGTATCAGTGCCTACACCGTTTGCAAGTGTTTACACCCATCTTTCTATCGTATGCGAAAGAATGGAAAATTATTTTTGGTGCATGAAGAATATGAAAGT
The DNA here is from genome assembly GCF_041889765.1 of Rossellomorea sp. FM04394. NCBI lineage: Bacteria > Bacillati > Bacillota > Bacilli > Caryophanales > Bacillaceae > Rossellomorea > Rossellomorea sp. FM04394. The sequence goes on from NZ_CP168654.1 coordinate 554,710, forward strand.
TCTATGGCATTCAAACAAGAATCATAGCCTTGTCTTGGACAACTATACTATAATGATTGAAGCAATACTCTAGATAAAAAAGGGGGAAGAAACATTGGCGTGGAATGTCCTTTTATTACGAATGTCTGCCATCTATGGGTTTATCGGAGCATTTCTCGGGTCTCATATGGCAGGAGCCGGATCATATGCATTTAAGCCCATTCATGCTCATATTTTAGTAGTTGGTTGGTTAAGCTTATTTGCGTATTCATCCTATTATCGTTCCTATCAGGTGCCGAAATCTTCAAAACTGGCATTTGCACATGTATGGACTGCGATTATCGGTTCGATCGGATTGACAGCCGGAATGTGGATGTATAACTTAAATCCATTCAATCTGCCGGCAAGCTTCACGATGGTCTTCTATATAGTAGGGGGAAGTACATTACTACTGAGCTTTTTCCTGTTTGTATTTATGACATTTAAATATAGTGAGAGTAAGAAGTAAGAGATTGGCCTGTTTTCAGTTGGAAAACAGGCTTTTTGGTGTGAGTTGAGTGGTTCGTGGATAAGTTGTACTTGATACATTTCACGAAGCGGGTGCCTGGCACGAACCGGGCATCTAGTGCCAGGCACCACTATCCAAACAAAAAACTCCTCCCCATCTAAATGGAGAGGAGTGATTCCAGCCTATGTTGACGATTGATCCCGCTGCTGCTCTTGAAATAAGAACCGGTAGTCCATCGGGTTTTGGATCAAGTCGGCCAGGGTGTATTCGTCAAGGACAGAGAGATAGGCGTTTAACGCTTTTCCGAGTACATGCTTTAGTCCGCAGACTGGAGTGATGACGCAGTTGTTGTTTTGGGCGTCAAAGCATTCGACAAGGTGGAAGTCTTCTTCTGTGGTCCGGACGAGTTTTCCGATATTTATATCTTCCGGGGATTGAGCTAGTTTGATTCCGCCGTTCCTGCCGCGGATCGTTTCGATCAGACCGTTTTTCCCCAGTTCATACGTCACTTTCATCAGGTGATTCTTTGAGATGCTGTAGGCATCGGCGATTTCTTTTATATTAGAGAGTTCATCCTTTGGTTTTGATGCCAGGAAGATTAGGACTCTCAGTGAGTAGTCAGTGTATAATGTTAGTCTCATTTATCTCACCTTTCCGATCCGTTATTATTATTATACAGAAGGAAGCATGTTTGTGTCTAAATGTGGCTGTTTTGTTAAAGATGTATTTTGTATATTGCTTTATAGGAAAAAGAGGAGTACGCTAAAGATGTATTTAAAATATATCTTTAGAGGTGACCAAAATGCTATCTCAAAAAACCATTGAAATCGTGAAGTCAACTGCGCCTGTATTAGAAGTGAAAGGAACGGAAATTACGTCCACTTTTTATAAAAATATGTTTGCGGATCATCCTGAGTTATTGAATATTTTCAATCATGCCAATCAAAAAAAGGGAAGACAGCAAACCGCATTAGCCAATACGGTATATGCAGCTGCACAGAATATTGATAAGCTCGAGATGATCCTGCCCGTTGTAAAGCAAATCGCTCATAAGCATAGAAGTTTAGGAGTTAAGCCGGAGCATTACCCGATCGTTGGGGAGCACTTACTTCAAGCCATCAAACAAGTACTTGGAGATGCAGCGACAGATGAGATTATTGAAGCATGGGGAGAAGCATACGGTGTCATCGCCGGAGTATTTATTGATGTAGAAGAAGAGATGTACAAAGAAACGGAGAGCAAAGACGCGGGATACAGAGACTTTAAACCGTTTATCGTCGCGAAAAAAGTAGTGGAAAGCGATAGTGTAACCTCTTTCTATCTTCGACCAAAAGAAGGAGGCAAAGTCCCGACCTACATGCCGGGTCAATATATTTCCGTACGGGTGACCATCCCTGATGAAGAGTTCACCCATATCCGTCAGTACAGTTTATCAAGCGCTCCGATGGAGGACCTCTTCAGGATTTCTGTTAAAAGAGAAGCAGAATTTGATCCTCAAGGGAAGGTGTCGAATTTCTTACATGACAAAGTAGCCGTAGGAAGTGAGATTGAAGTCAGTGCTCCGGCAGGGGATTTCTACTTAGTGGATGGCGACTCACGTGTTGCTTTAATAAGCGGAGGTGTCGGCATCACACCTATGATGAGTATGCTTGAAACGGTAGCGAGAACGAAGCCGGAACGCCCGACTGCCTTTATTCATGCGAGTAAACACGAAGGGGTCCATGCCTTTAGAAAAGATGTCGACGCTTTAATGGAAGAGTTAATGAACGGGGAAGCGTGCTATGTTTACGAAAATCCCCGTGACGAAGCTCAGGGTCATTACAAAGGATATGTGAACAAAGAAATCCTATCTCAATATGTGGATGCAGAAACGGAATGCTATGTGTGTGGACCGGTACCATTTATGAAAGCTGTCATCACAACGTTGAAGGAGATGGGAGTTACTGAATCTAACATTCACTTCGAATTCTTTGGACCAGCGATGGATTTATCGAAGAAGGATAATGTAACAGTTTAAAAAGCTGTTCGTAGATGGATTTGAAAATAAAATGGGAAAGTTGAAAATAAATTGGCCGGAATTGAAAATAAAATGAGGAATTCGAAAATAAAAGTGATGAAATTGAAAATAAATTAAGTTATTGCCTCTACCAACGGCCCAAATTGCCCTCATTTCACCCAAGTAAACAGAAAACGCCAGGAAAAATCCTGGCGTTTTTTCGTATTTATAAGCGATGTTCATCCTCATCCACCCGGTTTTTAAACGCTTCCTGGGTAACAATCAGTTCTTCATCCCCGGCAGCGTCTTCTGAATGTTTTCTCTCTGGTGCACTATTCTGGGGGAAGTTTCCTGGATGTCCCTTTTTCTTTGAATCGAACGATTTTCCACGTGCCATGTCAGCCACTCCTTTTCATCATTGATACAGGTAGTTTTTCCAGCACGTACGAAAATATGTGAGCCGAATTGTCAGAAAATAGACGTATGTGACGCATTCAAATCTTCAGCCTTTTGGATATACTAATGGTAACAAGTGGTTAGTGATCGATACGTCAAAGACCTGCCGCGTCCACTTAAGTTTGAAGCAGGAGGGGTTATGGATGGATTTTTCAATGATCATATCTGAGCAACGGATTAAGAAGGCTTATGAAGAAGGGGAGTTTAAAGAGCTTCCAGGCTTCGGTAAACCTCTTGATTTAGACGACGATTTAGGAATTCCCCAGGAGCTGAAGATGGCCCATCGGATGATGAAGAATGCCGGCTTTACAACGGATGAAATCAATGTAAAAAAAGAAATGATGCGCATAGAAGACTTGATTAAAGCATGTGATGACGACTTGGAGAAGCGGGAGCTGCAGAAGAATCTAAATGAAAACATGCTCAAATACAACGCCATGCTTTCCAAGAAGAGAATCAACACAAACGGTTCCTTGTTCAAAAATTATGAGCATAAAATAGAAAACAAGTTGCTGAAATAAAGAAAACACCACTTTCGACAAGGAAAGTGGTGTTTCTTTATTTCTTCTCGGGTTCATCTTTAAATAAGAAGAATGAGATCACTCCGGACAAGAGGGCCGCTCCAATGACAATCATGTTTTTGGCTTCGGAAGGGATCTCAGAGTATCCTTTGCCAAGCATCCAAGTCGCTACCACGGCTACGATAAACATGATGGGGATCATCATGATGATTCTTCGTTTCAAGGTGCCACATCCTTTAGTACTCTAATGATGCTTTTAGTTTATCATATTTTACATCTCCACACTGCGTTGAATTCGCTTTGCGCTTGTGGCGGTATCTTGAACATATTTTGCAATCATACGGTTATCACCATGAAGGGTTTCAATCGTGGCGCTGATTTCCTCGAGTCCTGCAGAGGTTTGCTGAATGACGGCTGCAAGCTCTTTCGTCGATAGCTCAGCCTCTCCGGTTTGTCCTTTTACATCAGCAGCAGTAGAAGTTAAGTGCCGGAACTCGTTTGACAGGTCAGCAAGCTTTTCTCGCAGTGTCGTGAAATACTCTGTTACTTCACCGGTTGCCCCGACATTTTCATCCAGCTTTTCTGAGCTGAGATTCATAATTTCGACAGCAGAAGAGTTCACTGAGTTAACGGAAGCAAGATTGTCGTTAATACGGGTGGCTGTGTTTCGTGTAATCTCTGCGAGTTTTCGAATTTCATCTGCTACAATACTAAACCCCCGCCCGGCTTCACCTGCCCTCGCCGCCTCGATGGACGCATTTAAAGCGAGTAGATTGGTTTGATCTGTAATGTCTTGAATGCTTCCTATAAACGTATTTGTTTCTTCTATTTTGCTTGTTAATTCACTGAACGTTTGACGAAGGCCTTCAATAATGTTTTTAAGCTCAATCATGTTTTCCTGCAAGTAAGTGACACGCTCACTGCCTGCCACAGCAATAGAATTCGCTTGATTGGAATGGTCAGTGAGATTGTTTGAAAGCGTGGAAACCTCCTCCATTTTATTCATCGTCGTTTCTGAAACGGCAGCAATGTTGTTAATCTGATCACTTTGCGTGACGCTACCAGCTGATATTTCATTAACGGCCGTTCTCATTTCATCATGTGAGACAAGGTGGGTTTGAATCTGCTCGTTTATTTGGTGAATGCTTGCAGAGATGGTCGCTAATTCTTTTTGAAGGAAATTTCGTTGTTCTTCTTTTTTCATGCTTTCGGTTTCTGTCATGTTGATAAATTCCTGAAGCTGCCTGAATTGATTGCGGTTCAAGTGAATCACCACACCAAGGACCGTCCCCAATAGTATATATACAAGGAAAGCCGGAAGGAATAATTCTGAGAAAATCGGGTCGTTTGCAGGTGCAAGAGCTCCATTTAAGATGAATAAAGCGAGTCCTGACCCGTACCCGATACCAAAGATCACTGGATTAAAGTGAATGGCACTGATGACAGCCAAAAATAATAAGATGACTAATTCTGTGGGATTGGATCCTTCTAAAAACAGCCAAATCCCGATGATGGCATACACAGTTGGAATGCTGAAATAGACATAGGAATGTGGCTTTTTTAACATTAGTTGCAACACAATGAAGTATGCGGCCAGAATCATGATCTGGGAAGCGAAAACAGTTACAGCGGTGATTCCTGACTCATTGATGATGGAATACGTGAGGGCTGCGACCAGGCTGATGGAATACGTGATCAGGAGCAGCAGGTTTTTTCTTTTACTATCGATTTCTTTCAATTGCTCTGGGGTCATGACGTTTCTCTCCTTTAATTGTGACAACTGTATAATACATATATCGACAAAAACAGGTAGTGCTTCATAACATTTTAGGTAATTATTTATAGGGAAATTTTGAATGCTTCCACGTCTCAATAATTAGAAGTTCCATCCGATAATAGTAGTAGACTACGATGAGTAAGGTGGAGCGATCGATGGATAAGACGTCTTTAATAGGAGTCATTTTAGGATTGTTAGCGGTTGGAGTAGGGATGGTTTTCAAGGGAGTGAGCCCCGTTGCCTTATTGAACCCTGCAGCCATTTTAATTATTTTACTTGGAACAGTGGCAGCGGTGACCATTGCCTTTCCTACCCATGAAATTAAGAAGGTACCAAAGCTATTCGGCATACTGTTTAAAGAACAAAAACTGCAGGACCCGAAACACACGATTCAATTTTTCTCCCAATTAGCAGACCTGGCACGAAAAGAAGGATTGCTTGCACTCGAAGCCCAAACCCAGGAGGTAGAGGATCCTTTTTTGAGGGACGGACTTTCATTAGCAGTTGATGGTCAAAGCGCTGATTATATACGGGATGTTCTGCATGAAGAAATTGATGCCATGGAAGAGAGACATAGTGCCGGCGCGCTCATTTTTACACAGGCGGGGACATATGCACCGACCCTCGGTGTGCTTGGAGCGGTAATTGGACTTATTGCGGCCCTCAGTCACATGGATAATACGGATGAGCTTGGTTACGCCATTTCAGCGGCCTTCGTTGCAACGCTTCTTGGTATTTTTACAGGTTACGTTCTTTGGCATCCATTCGCTAACAAGCTGAAAAGAAAGTCAAAGCGTGAAGCTCAGATGAAAATGATGATGGTAGAAGGGATATTATCGATTATTGAAGGTGAATCTCCACGCGTAATTGAACAGAAGCTGGCGTCCTATTTACCGGCAAGTGAGCGGATTTTATTACTTAAGGGGGATGAGGATGAGGCGGCGTAAGAAGAAACATGACGACGAGCATATGGACGAGTCCTGGCTGATCCCGTACGCCGATCTGCTGACGTTGTTACTGGCTTTGTTTATCGTACTCTATGCGTCAAGTTCTGTGGACGCACAAAAATTCAGGGAACTTTCCCAGGTGTTCAGTGAAATCTTCACCGGAGGGACCGGAATGATGGAGTATCCAAGCCCCGTAGCACCTCAGCAGTCGAGCGATCAGAAAATCAAAGAGGCAGCCTCCTCAGGCAATGATGAGGAAAAAGAAAAGGAATTAAGTAAGGAAGAGCTTGATAATCAGGCTTTTCTGAAGGATCAGGAAGAGTTAAGAGGAATCCAGGAAAAAATAAATCAGTATATCAAAACGAATAATCTGGAGGTTCAATTCCTAACGAAGCTTACCGATGAAGGATTGCTACTCACAATCCGGGACAATGTATTATTCGACTCGGGGTCGGCCATAGTCCAAGGCAGTGACCTGAGCGTCGCTGGTGAATTATCGGCACTCCTTGAAATGAATCCTCCACGGAATATTATCATCAGCGGTCACACGGACAACGTGCCGATCAGTAATGCGGCATACGATTCAAACTGGGAGCTGAGCGTCATGCGGGCGGTCAATTTCATGAAGATCATTTTGGACAATCCAAAGCTTGATCCCCAGTGGTTCAGTGCAAAAGGGTTTGGGGAATTCGAACCGATTGCCGACAATGGAACACCAGAAGGCCGGGGACAAAACCGCAGGGTGGAAGTGTTGATTCTGCCAAGGGTTTCACAATGAAGAAATGATCTGCAGACACAAGTTGTCTGCAGATTTTTTGTTGGGCAGAAGTTGGCGTATTTCCGGGGAAATGAACAGGTTTTGTCGAATGGAAACCCCTTCCCAAACCAACTCAAATAGGCATTCACCAAATAATTCACCCTCATCCTTCCTCATTTTCAAACAAAATGTTTCACACCATCCAAATTAGGGAAAAGTTTGAAAAAGCTTTTAGAAGTAGTGGCTAATTTTTCAGGAAAATGGTTTTCATATATGAGGACGGAGGGCATTATACATACTTTTGCACGATCATTTACGTCTGGCCCAATCAGCGATTCCAAACCTTAGCCACTGCCTCTACTAAAAGGAGGAGCACGATTGGATACTTTTTTTGACATCATAGGTAAAGTTTCGGCATGGTTATGGGGGCCACCATTAATCATTGTCCTGGGTGCAACGGGTTTGTACCTGACATTTTTATTGAAATTCATTCAATTTCGCTATCCTCTCTACATATTCAAGCAGACGGTAGGGAGCGTTTTTAAGAAACCGAAAGGCGAAGGAACGGTGACGCCGTTGCAGGCCTTGACGTCGGCTCTATCGTCCACCATCGGGGCAGCGAATATTGTCGGTGTACCGGCAGCAATCATGTTTGGTGGGCCGGGAGCTATTTTCTGGATGTGGGTGATTGCCTTAATTGGAATGGCCCTTAAGTTTTCTGAGAGTGTACTTGCGGTTCGCTATCGGGAGAAGAACGAAAAGGGAGAATATGTTGGCGGTCCCATGTACTACATGACGAAAGGGTTAAACATGAGATGGCTCGGTGTATGGTTCGCATTTGCCCTTATGATCGAGCTGATTCCGAGTGTGATGGTGCAGGGGAATGCTGTGGCATCAACGGTAGAAGAAACATTTAATGTAGATGGACTTTTCACGGGCATTGCTGTTGCACTCATAGTTGTTTTAATCGTATTTGGTGGAATAAAGCGTATTGGTAAAGTGACGGAAATATTTGTCCCGTTCATGGCTCTGATCTATGTAGGAAGTGCATTGGTCATCCTTTTTATGAACATTGATGCAGTGCCGGAATTCTTCAGTCTGATTCTGTCGAACGCATTTCAACCCATGTCTGCAATGGGAGGGTTCGCCGGGGTAGCAGTGGCTGAGACGATCCGTTGGGGATTTGCCCGTGGGTTATATTCCAATGAGGCAGGACTTGGAACTGCGCCGATTGCCCATGCGGCAGCACAAACCGATCATCCCGTCAGACAGGGACTTTGGGCAATTGTAGGAATCGTGATTGATACGATCATTGTCTGTACAGCAACGGCCTTCGTCGTGTTATCTTCAGGGGTTTGGACAGCAGAAAATGCACTGGATGACCCATCAGCCCTTACGACAGAAGCATTCACAAGTTATTTCGGGGGATTTGGTGGAATCCTCGTTACGATTTCATTGATTTTCTTCGTACTATCGACGATTATCGTGATTGTCTTTTATGGGGCAAAGCAGGCGGAATTCCTATTTGGCTGGAAAGCGGCACAGGGGATCAAGATTGTTTATACGGTTGCGATCGTACTTGGTTCAGTTGGAGCGGCAAAAGTCATTTGGCAGTTCCTTGACTTAGCGCTTGCAGCCATCTTGATTCCGAATATCATTGCTGTTCTTCTTTTAAGTAAAGAAGTGAAGAGGCTTACCCAAGAATTCTTTACGTCGGAGGAGTATTACTTGAAAGACACTGGCAAGGTTAAAGAAAAGAAAATCTCATAGTTCAAAAGGCTTGTTTTTCCGAGAGGGAGGGCAAGTCTTTTTTGTGTGTAATTCTGACTGTACTGCGTATTTTGAAGCATTTTTCGGTTGTGGATGATTATGGAATTAGTGATAATGATTTTCATTTAGTTGTTGACTCCCCTTGAAATCTTACTGTAATATAGGTTTGTGTTAATTGATAATGATTTTCAATATCAATGATATTCAGTTAAAATCAATGAAAGTTTTGGGGATAGTCATGAAACAACGTTACCTTATTATTGCGCTTATCTTACTGTCACTCCTGTCTTTATTTGTAGGAGTGAGCCATATTACACCGATGGATTTACTGCAATTTCAATCCGAAGAAACACAGATTTTTCTCATCAGTCGATTACCGAGATTGCTGGCAATCTTACTTGCCGGTGCGGGTATGAGCATTGCAGGGTTGATCATGCAAAGCTTGAGTCGAAACAAGTTCGTATCCCCTACGACAGTGGGAACCATAGATGCTGCCAGGCTGGGAATCCTTGTATCGATGATTGTGTTTGTGAATGCCTCAATACTTGAGAAGATGATTGTTGCCTTTGCATTTGCGTTAGCCGGCACGCTGCTTTTTATGCAAATACTCGATCGGATCAAGTTCAAGGATGCAGTCTTTATTCCCCTCGTCGGGTTGATGCTTGGGAATGTGTTATCTTCGGTGACAACGTTTTTTGCCTACAAGGCAAATGTGATTCAAAATATGGCAGCATGGCTGCAGGGTGATTTTTCATTAATCATGAAAGGTCGATATGAACTTTTATACATAAGCATTCCCATTATGATCATTGCCTATCTTTATGCAAATAGGTTTACTGTCGCCGGGATGGGGGAGGACTTCTCCAAGAATCTGGGTGTTTCTTATCGCAGGATAGTGAATATTGGCCTCGTGCTGGTTGCGCTCATTACGGTGACAGTCGTCTTGACCGTCGGGATGATTCCATTCCTGGGGTTGATCATACCCAATATCGTTTCCATCTTCAAAGGAGATCACTTACAGAAGACATTGCCACATACGGCCTTACTTGGAGCGATCTTCCTTCTCGTCTGTGATATTTTAGGCCGGGTAATCATCTACCCGTATGAAATCTCGATCAGTTTAATGGTTGGGGTCATCGGCAGTGCCATCTTCTTATACTTGCTGGTAAGGAGGAAGGCATATGCGTAATCGGTGGAAAATGCTTGTTTTACTAGTCGTTGCCCTATTGTTTTGTGGGATTTATTTATTCTACGAGCTAAATGGAAGCTACGATTATGCACTGCCTCGACGGGGGATGAAGGTGCTTGCAATGGTCATTACGGGAGTCGCGATTGCCTATTCAACGGTCGTGTTTCAAACGATCACACATAATCGGATTTTAACACCGAGTATTATGGGGCTTGATTCTCTTTATCTCCTTTTTCAAACAGGTATCATTTTCTTCTTGGGATCGGATCACATGCTTGTCATAAACAAGAATATTAACTTCTTAGTATCTGTTGCAGCCATGATTTCATTTGCTCTTATCCTGTATCAATTATTATTCCGACATAGTAATCAACCAATCTACTTTTTATTGCTGGTTGGAATCATCGTTGGCACATTCTTTGGGAGCATCACCACATTCCTGCAAGTGTTGATAGATCCAAATGAATTTTTAATGGTTCAGGATAAGATGTTTGCGAGTTTCAATAACATGAATGCGGATCTGGTTTGGCTCGCCCTTATCATTGTCACCATCGTGATGATGTTTGGCTGGAGAAAGATCCATTACCTGGATGTCATGTCATTGGGAAGGGCGATGTCCATTAATCTGGGTGTGCCTTATGACCAAATAGTGCGTCGTATGCTGGTGATTTCATCTGTACTCATTGCTGTTTCAACCGCCCTGGTCGGTCCGATCACCTTTTTCGGGTTGATTGTCGCAAACTTAGCTTATCAATTCTTTCGGACCTACAAACATAGCATTTTCATTACCGGTGCGAGTTTGATGAGTGTCGTTGCCCTCGTTGGGGGACAGTGGGTGGTAGAACGGATTTTTACGTTTTCCACGACTCTAAGCGTGATTGTGAACTTCATCGGAGGATTGTACTTTATATATCTTTTGTTAAAGGAGAGTAAAGCCAAATGATACACATTCGAGGGCTGTCCAAGTTTTACGGGAAAAAGCTGGTGGTAGAAGACGTGACCGTCACGATTCATCCTGGTCAAATCACTTCGTTCATTGGACCGAATGGTGCAGGAAAGTCGACCCTTTTATCAATGGTAAGCCGTCTGCTCGATTCAGATAGTGGTGAAATCATACTGGATCAGGCCGATCTCAGGAAAATGAATTCAGACGACCTTGCCAAAAAAATCGCGATCTTAAAGCAATCGAACTTTCTTAACGTCCGATTGACCGTGAGAGAACTGGTCTCGTTTGGTCGATTTCCGTATTCAAAAGGCCGACTAAACGAAGAAGATGAGAGAGTGGTAAATCAAGCATTGGACTATATGAATCTGCTGGACTTGGAGGGGAACTACTTAGAAGAATTATCCGGTGGGCAAAGGCAGCGGGCATTCATTGCCATGGTCATCGCCCAGGATACCGATTATATTCTCCTGGATGAACCCCTAAACAATCTGGATATGAAGCATTCGGTCCAGATCATGAAGATTCTGCGCAGATTAGTGGATGACCTGGGAAAGACGGTCGTCATCGTCCTGCATGACATTAATTTTGCCTCTGTGTATTCAGACAGAATCGTAGCGATGAAAAACGGAAAGGTCATTAGAGAAGGTTCAACCAATACCATCATACAAACCCAAATATTGAAGGAAATCTATGATATGGATATTCCTGTGCAACAGATGAATGACAATCGGATTTGTGTTTATTTTAATTCATAAAAAAAGAGGAGAAAAGAAAATGAAAAAATGGTCATTGATGACAATATTATTTACAGTCTTACTAGTTTTGGCAGCGTGCGGTTCTAAGGAAGAATCAACGACAGAAGCAAAAAATTCAGGTGGAAATGAAGAATCGAAAGAAATCACAATAAAGCATGAACTTGGCGAAACGAAAGTGAAACAAAACCCTGAAAAGGTCGTCGTGTTTGATTTTGGTGTCCTTGATACGTTAGATGAGCTTGGAGTGAAGGTAGCGGGTGTACCGCAAGCAACGATCCCGCCATACCTTGAAAAATACAGCGGTTCTGACTATACAAATGTAGGAAGTTTGAAAGAAGCAGACTTTGAAGCGATCAGTTCAATGAAACCGGATGTGATTTTCATCTCTGCACGCCAATCGGAAATGTATGAAGAATTTGCGAAAATCGCTCCGACCGTATATGTTCAAACGGACTACACAAATTATATGGAATCGTTCACAAGCAACATGGAAACCATTGCAGAAATCTTTAATAAAGAAGATGAAATGAATAAGGAATTAGAGGATGTTCAAGCTCAGGTCGACGGCATTAAAGAGAAGACAGGAAGCCTTGATAGCAAAGCGTTGATCTTGATGGGGAACGAAGGAGAAGTCAGTGCATACGGTCCTGGGTCACGTTTCGGGATTCTCCACGATGTATTTGGATTCAAACCTTCGGATGAGAATATTGAGGAATCCACTCATGGGCAAAATGTGACGTTTGAATATGTGTTGGAACAGAATCCTGATGTTCTATTTGTGATCGACCGTGATGCTGCATTTGATCCGAACGCAAGCGTGAAAGATTCAATTGAAAATGAACTTGTACAAAAAACGAACGCCTATAAAAATGAAAAAATCGTCTATCTGAATGGGGGCCCATGGTACCTTTCAGGGGGCGGACTTCAATCGATGAAACAAATGGTTGAAGATGCGAAGGCAGGTTTATAATATGTTTTATCAAATAAAGAGACTGGTAGTGAAAGAGGGAACATCATCCAAAGTGGTTGAAAGGTTTTCTGGTGAGGGATTAATTGAAAAGCAGCCAGGGTTTATCGACTTAAAGGTCCTCGTCAAAAAAGTCCGCCGCGGCGACGAAGAAGTGCTGGTCCTGATTCAATGGAAATCGGAAGACGATTGGAAGAATTGGGAGAAGAGCCCCGAGCATATTGCAGGTCATAAAGCGAGTGCAGGCAAACCTAAACCTGATCATATACTTGAGTCCAGTCAAAATGTGTATGAGGTAAAAGCAGATAAATAATGAAAAAAGTGTCCGGCGCATAGTGGGACACTTTTTTTCTTTTATTTACCATCTTGTCTAAAATTAAACAAAAGTTTAGAATATTAACAAAAGTTACTTTTCTTTATAGGGGTGGGAGCTTGTGAACGAAAAAGAAAAGCTTTTGTTAACGTATATTGAAGAAAATCCATTTATGACTCAACAGGAATTGTCCGAGCGAAGTGGGATGTCACGATCAGCGGTAGCAGGGTATATTTCGAATCTGGTGAAGCAGGGGAAAATCCTGGGTCGGGCGTATGTTCTTCCAAAGAAAAACGGGATCACGTGCATCGGGGGAGCGAATATCGACCGGAAGCTTCAGTTGGACGATAAGTTTATTCCTGAAACCTCAAACCCTGCGAAAACAGAGCAATCCAGTGGAGGCGTGGCACGCAATATTGCCGAGAACTTAGGACGCTTGGGAAGACAGGCCAATTTGATAACGGTTGTAGGAGAAGATACGGAAGGAAGCTGGCTTTTATCTCAAACGAAACCGTTTGCCGATGTATCCGCATCCCAACGACTTTTAAATGAAAGTACCGGGGCTTACTCCGCGATATTGGACGAAGAAGGGGAAATGATGTTTGCCCTGGCTGATATGAGTATTTATGAAAGCGTTGACATTGGTTTTATTGATAAGAGATGGGGGTTGATTTCTTCATCGGAAATGGTACTCCTCGACACCAATTTTCCAGAGGATGTATTGAAGTATATCATTCGCAGGTGCCAAACCGAGGGGGTGCCCCTTACGATCATCCCTGTTTCCGAGCCAAAAGTGTTGAAATTGCCAACGTCATTGGAAGGGGTGTCGTGGTTCATATGCAATAAAGGGGAAGCGGAAACGTATGTAGGAATGAAGATCGAGACAGAGGGGGACTATTTTAAAGCGGCCAAAGCCATCACTCAAAGAGGGGCGGAAAGGGTCGTGATCACCCGGGGAGATAAGGGCTTAATCTATTATACTACCTATAAAGAAGCGAGAGCCGTTTTACCTCCAAAGGTTGAAGTCGCTGATGTTACCGGTGCTGGAGATGCCCTTGTCGCGGGAATATTATTCGGTTTTTTAAAAGGATCCGATACAGACGGAGCCTGCCGGATCGGAGTGATCTGCTCGTCCATTACGCTGCAATCCAAGTTTACGGTGGCACCTGCGCTGAACAAGACCAAGCTTCAACAAGAATTTAGTCATTACTATTAATTAGGGGGAATTGTACGTGAATATCAACTCATATATAGAATACTCGCAGGAAGTATCAGAAGCCAGAAAGACAGGTAAGGCGATTGTGGCATTGGAATCAACGATTATCTCTCACGGAATGCCTTATCCACAAAACGTGAAAACCGCCCGTGAAGTGGAGGACATTATCCGTTCAAAGGGGGCCGTTCCCGCAACGATTGCTATTTTGAACGGGAAAATCAAGATTGGTTTGTCACATGAAGAGCTTGAATACTTAGGACAGGCGGCGGGTGTGATCAAGGCAAGCCGTCGCGACATCCCTTATATCCTTGCTTCTAAAAAGGACGGGGCGACAACGGTTGCTGCCACCATGATCTGCGCGGAGCTTGCTGATATTTCGGTTTTCGTGACGGGAGGCATCGGCGGTGTGCATCGAAATGGAGAAGTGACGATGGATGTTTCGGCAGACCTTGAAGAACTTGCCGTGACGAACGTGGCCGTTGTCTGCGCAGGGGCTAAATCCATCCTGGATATTGGATTGACGATGGAATACCTCGAAACGAAAGGAGTGCCAGTCTTAGGATACAGAACGGATTCCTTACCGGCCTTTTACACACAAAGCAGCCCTTTTTCAGTGAACTATAAAGTAGAGACCCCCGAAGAGACGGCAAATATTTTAAAAGCGAAATGGGATCTTGGATTAAAGGGAGGCGTGGTGGTCGCTAACCCGATCCCTGCCCCGGATGCACTGGATGAAAACGAGATGAATAGGATCATAGAAAAAGCACTAAACGAAGCAGAAGAACAAGGGATTGCCGGAAAGGAAGCGACGCCATTCCTTCTCGGGAAAGTGAAAGAATTAACAGACGGAAAGAGCCTTACAGCGAATATCGCACTAGTAAAAAACAATGCTCTTGTAGGAGCGGATATTGCGGTTCATTACGCCAAGCTAGCTAAGGTGGAGAGCTTCTAATCTATTTATGAAATAATGAGCCTGGGCGGATTTAATTAACAGTTTTCCAGGTGCAAACAAGTAAATATCAAAGCAAAACGCACTGTATTTTACAATGAAATTCACAGTGCGTTTTTTATTGTGGTAACAGGTGTCAGATGAGTTTTGGTTGCTAAATCATATGCGAAATCACCTCCCGATTTACAAGGGTGGAAATAAAAATTGGAAGGTATGTAAATTTAGTGAGAATAACAGGTCGATTTTGTAGAATAACAACCAAATTTAATAAAACAATATTTAAAATTCAGATGTAATAATTATTTGTCACTATTCAATTAAAGGGCAGGTTAATGGAAGAAGATAACGTAAAATAAAGTTGGATTTTCTCTATAAACTAATAGGGTAGGTGTTTTTTAAATGAAAGAAGATGTTAGAGAACTAATTCATACAAGGAAATTAGGGGTAGCTGAATCCGATATAAAAGCAGCAGAAGATAAGTTAGGTGCAGTTTTTCCAGAACAATATAAAGAACTTTTCAAGTTGGTTAATAATGCAGAAATAGGTGAATGGATACTTTATCCTATCAAAGACAATAGAAATCCTAAAAAGACCTGTGATGATATTGTTAGACAAAATGCTGAAGTCAGAGAAGATTATATGTTGGAAGATTTAATTGCAATAGGTGATGACGGTTCGGGAGATAGATTATGTCTAAAAGTAAAAGACGGAATAATGGGGGATATAATTTATCTTTGGTATCACGAAGATGGAGAACTTGAAGAATATGCTCCTGATTTGAAAGAATTTATAATTTCAATATCAAAAGAAGAGAATGAGGATGATTTTGAGGATGAATAAATTCGTATTCAACTAACGGGGGGTGTTAATGGAAAAAAGCGTTTTAAAAGAGGCCGGTATAAAAGAGTTTTATTTAGACTACCAAGTTAATTTTCCGTTTAAGTGGCAAATTAGTTCGGGTTTTTAATTTGTTCAACTGTAGATTTGAATTTAGCTCTCCCCAGCGGTTGATTGGAGTGCAAGACGAAGACTCCTGCGGGAAGAGTAGCTTATGTGAGACCCCGCAGGCTTGCCGAGGAGGCTCACGGGCTACCCGCGGAAAGCGTAGTCTTGCACGGAAATCATTAGCGGTATTAAGAGCCTACACTGAAATAGTTCGTATCTACACGACTGTGTTTTACTTTGTCCCAACCGCTTTTTGGAGTGAAATACACTGTGAATTATAGAAAGGGAATTACGTGATTTCCGTTGTGAATAGGTCTATATTTTCTGTTTGAACCTCACAAGTACACCCGTTAATATTTTCATGCCCAGGTTTTTTATATGAAATATATTGGACATTTATATGTAAGAAGAGGTAGGGTAAAATGGTGGTAAATAACGTTACAAAAAAGGAAGGTACTATGACTGATATGCAACCCTATCATGCATTGAGTGTTGATTCGATTCCAGTCCCGGCTGCAATAATAGATGTGAAAGACCATTTCTTTATCGAAGAGAATGAAGAATGGAAAGGATTGACCCTTCAAGAAGATAATCTTCTTCAGAGAATGTTAGAAAAAGAGGATTGTTCCATTCGCTTAAATCATTATACCTACAATGTTAAACGTAAACAGATAGATGAACATAAAGAATTAGTGATGATTGTTCCAGAGGCCTGTGGAGAAAACCATGTTTCCCATGACTATACAAATAACTCACGTTCGGCCATATACGAGTCTCTCATTTATAACACCCCCACTTGTGTATGTATCCTTGATAAAAGAGGGAAGGTAGTGGAAATGAATCAGTCCTTTCAGGAGCTGTTTCATATTTCCGATACCGTTCTGGGTGAGTCCCTGTGCAATCAAACCCCACTTCAGAATCAATCCTTTATCAATCTGGTGATGAACGGTTTAAAAGGCTTGAATATAACCGGGGAAGAAGTAACCTTCAAGATGAACAATCAACGGAAGATCACCTGCAATATCACCATCTCTCCAGCAAATTACAAAAGTGACGGAACGGTAGACAGTGTAGGAATCATCCTGCACGACATCACGGAGAAGAAAAACTATGAAAACGAACTGGTCTCATTAAAAGCGGAACTTGAGAACACACTCCGTCTCCAAAAGACGATCACCTATAAGATCAATAAGAGAGACAACGAATTTGTGATCGAAATGGCAGCTGGAGAGCTATTAAAAAAACTAAACCTGACTCCTTCAAAGGTGATTGGTAAAACCATTGAAGAAGTATTTGATTCCCACCACTTAGGAAAAATCCAGCCTAAACTCCAGCACATCTGGGAAACCGGTGAAGAGTTGACCTATGAGGATGAATACAAGGATTTAGAATATATCGCTTCCATCGTTCCAGTTGTACAAGAGGGAAAAGTAGTGGAAATCATCTGCTCCATATCAGATATTTCCCTGATCAAAGATATTCAGAGAAAACTGATTGAAAGCGAGCAAAAGTATAAATCGATTGTGAAATACAGTCCTGATAATATTTATATGGTCGATACAAACGGGATCATCCAGGAAGTGAACCCCGCTGTGAAAACGCAGTGGAATCATATATCTCCTCATATGATCGGAAGTCACTTCAGTGAATTCATCGCGGAAGGCAGCAGGCAAACAGCTGTCAATCACTTTGAAGTCGCCCTTAAAGGAGAAGCGTCAAGATTTGTCACCACCTTCGAAAATGGAGAAGGTGGCAAAAGCCATGTAGCGGTCACCAATATCCCGATCCGGGTCAAAAACAAGGTGATCGGAATTTATGGATTTGGTCAGGACATCACAGAAAAACTGAAGATGGAAGAAGAACTAAAGGAGGCAAAAGAATTACTCGAAGCGTACTTCGAGCATGCCGGCGACGGAATTGTCCTTTTAGATCCAGAGGGAAGCGTTTTAAAGGTCAATCAGCAGTTTGAATCGATGTTCGGTTGGAATAAGGATGAAATTACAGGAAATAAAATCACCTTTATTCACCAAGAGGAACAGGTAGGACAATTCAAACAGAATTTAATGACCATCAAGGCCGGAAAGCGCATAAAGGATTATGAGACGGTGCGTTACCGAAAAGACGGCACGCCGATCGAAATCGCCTTTAACATGAACCCGATCTTAAATGATGATGGAAATCTGATGGGTATTTCTGCCATCATAAGGGACTTGTCCGAGAAAAAACGAAATGAAGACTTACTGAAGAAATCGGAACAGCTAGCGATGATTGGACAGCTTGCAGCAGGAGTGGCCCATGAAATCAGAAACCCGCTGACGACGCTTAAAGGCTTCCTTCAACTGATGAAAGAAAATGCGAAGGATGACTTTTACTTAGGGGTCATCCAGGGAGAGCTCGATCGAATCGAAATTATCACCAATGAATTTCTGGCCTTGGCGAAACCTAGAGCGGTTCAATTTTCCCTGACGTCCCTGACTACACTCCTCACAAGCTCTGTTGAATTCATTAAGATGGAATGCCTGAAGCAAGGAGTCGATGTAAGGTTCTCTGTGGAAGAAGCGGAAATTTATTGTGACTCCCATCAAATGAAACAGGTCATTTTAAATGTCATGAAAAATGCTTTGGAAGCCATGCCAAGCGGTGGTGTCCTTAGTGCTCAACTTGAAAAAGAAGACGGTTATGCGAAAATCTCCATCCAGGACAACGGAAATGGAATCCCACCTGAGCGCATGAAGCATTTAGGTGAACCGTTCTATAGCACGAAAGAAAAAGGGACCGGTCTCGGACTGATGATCTGCCAAAAAATCATCAAGGAGCATCACGGCTCACTATCCATTCAAAGTAATGTAACGGAGGGAACGACCGTTACGATCTTACTGCCGATTGCAAAAGAAAAATAGAAAGAACTCCACATGGGAGAGGAAACTCTCATTGTGGAGTTTTTTTTATTTCCTCAGCTATTGTCGATTTGACTATGGGAAATCATCCGACAAAAACTGTAAAAAGTACGAGTGGTTAGAAGCTGCTATCGCTGTTATTTTCCGGGAAATAGAACATTCTACAAATTTCTTCATTCTCTTTTCGTACCTAAGAACTTGTCTACTCATGGCGATTGGATGGGGGCACATCGCCACGTTTCAACATCCTGGAAAAAGGTTAAAGAGGAAGAAAGAGGTGAGGAGAGATGAAGACGAATGTCTTTATTAGTGGTGGAGGAATTGGCGGATTGACACTGGGCTTGAAATTGGCCAGGTGCAATATAGACGTAACGGTTGTGGAACGGTTACCAGGGCCAAGCTCCGTATACAAGGGAGAGCTCCTCCAGCCAAAAAGCTTGGAAATATTCGATTCATTGGGGGTCATTGACTCCGTATTCGAAAATGGCCACATCATTTCCGATTTGGAACTCATTGAATTGAAAAATGCGAAATCAAAAGCGGAGAACTCCACGATGAGCTACTCGATTCTTCCCAGTCGATACCCCTATTCAATGATGATCCATCATGAAACGTTAAAGGAACTTCTACGAAAAAAAGGGGAGGAGTATCCAACATTTCATTATCGATCGAATACAGTTTGTAAGAATATAGATGGCCATACCGTGATCACCGAGGATCGCGAGACGAAAGAGGCTCAAGAGATTCATAGCGACTTTATTATCGGTGCGGAAGGAAGGAGCTCTGTCACACGTGACTATATGGAAGTGAATGTGAAGGAAAAAAAGTACAACCATCATTTCTTGACTGTGACATTTCCGAGGCCAAAGGAAATGGTGAAGGGACGTATCATTTCTACATATCAATCATTCCTGGGTCTATTCCCCTTACCAAACGATGAAGTACGATCCGTCTATCTCATTCCAGCGGGGGAATACAAGACCCTTCGGAAAAAACCGATTTCAGAATTTCATAGGCTCTATATCCAGATGTGCCCGGATCTTGATGGGTATGTAAATCAAATAGAAGACTGGAAGAAGATCCAGCTGATGGTTCCCCTCAAATATCATGCGGAAACCTATGTGAAAGATCATCTTGCCCTCATAGGCGACGCCGTCCACACGGTTCATCCCATGGCAGGAGAAGGAATGAATATGGCGATCCAGGATGGAAGCATTCTTGGAGAATTACTGTGTGATATGTATTCGGCCGGTAAATTAGATCCCTCTAATTTGGAGTGGTACCCAAAGGTGCGGAAGAGAAGGGTTGCCCATCAAATGCATCTCAGTCATTTATCGGCCCTCGTTTATTCGTATCCGTACCGCCCGGTCGGCTGGCTTCGAAATAAGAGCCTTCAACGAATGGAGAGGGATTCGATTTCCCATTACAAGCAGATGCTGAACATATCCGGCCTCGGCATGTGGAGAGAAACCCTTTACGACCGGATGGTCCAGGGGGGAGTGCTCCCGATCAGAAATGATTCGCTGACTGAAGAAGAGAAATCTAACACTAAATTTACGGAAATCCAGGATTATCCCTGGAAAGGAAAGGAGGCACTACGATGATCGGAGAAATGGTGAAAGTATGGCGGGCAAGAACATGGATGAAAAAGAATGTCCCATTTCTGTACAGCTGGCATGCCTATGTAGGGTACGAAATGGATTTGTTTGATCGTTTTACAAATCCTGCCTCGATTCAGGAAGTGGCGCTTGAAAAAAATATCGAAATGGACCTCCTTGAACAGTGGGTAGAGGTCGGCATCACCATTAAGCATTTAAAACGTGTGGAAGATGAGAAAGTGACAACGAAGAACCGCTGGAAGCTGCCGACTTCAAAGAGGGACCCTCATTCCTCAGGTATTTTACTGAAGGAAATGATGGAACTTCACATACCTGCACTGTTGTCCTATCCTCAATTATTGCGCAATCAAACGAAGCAGCATTTCAATTCCGATGTTCATGGCTCGACTGTGGCCAAAACGTCGATCCTGTTAGAACGCTTTGCCTTTCCAAAGGTGCAGAAAGCGATTAAAAAATACAATGTGAATTCAATATTGGATCTGGGCTGTGGGGAAGGCGGGTATGTGAAAAGAATAGGAGATCGCTATCCTGATAAGAGAATGGTAGGGATCGAGATTCATGAAGCTGTCGCAAAAGCTGCAGAAGAGTCGCTTAGTGACTATGAAAATATTGAAATCCTCTGTAAAGACCTGCATGAATATGAGCCCGGACAACAATTTGACATGATCATGGCCAATAATCTCTTTCACTATATCGATCCGTCCGAGCGCCTGCAATTCTTTGAAAAAGCATCGACGTGGCTGGAATCAGAAGGCTTATTCTTTGTCCTGACCCCGATGCAAAAATCAAAGCATGGGCAGCAATTTTCCAGTGCCTTCAACAGCTTTTTCATGACATTTCAGAACCTGTATCCGATACCATCGCAGAAGGAGATGGAGACATTGGCAGGTAAAACAAATTTCAAAGTGGAGTCCGTCGAACCGATCGTAAAAGAAGGCGGGTGGTATGTGATGATATTCAGGAAGAACTGATCCTCGTAGTGGGGATCGTTTTTTTTTGTCTGGGTCTGTAGTGCCGGGTGTGTGGCGGAGGAGGTATTTGTCGGTTTGTGTCATTTTATGTTGAGTCGATAATAAAAGTGGCAAAGTCGATAATATATTCGAAAAGTCGATAATATAAGTGTCGAAGTCGATAATATATTTAAAAAGTCGATAATATATGGGGGAAACTCGATAATAAAACGATTCTCATCCCCTTAGAAGCACCGCACCAATACGTTTTTCCGCTTTTGCGAACCAATATCCACTCGCGAATAATAAAAATTCCATTGAGGGTGCAATTCTTAGGGCAAATCAATCAAATGAGTTCAGCGGCTGAATATTTTAGCAGTCAAATTCCGATTGAAAATCAACTGTTAAATATTAAGTGAAAATCAACTGTTAAATTACTCATCTACCACATATCCGTCACAATTATTTTCACTAAAGGAGGTAATCACCCATCGTTTTAGGGTAAAAATAGAAAAGATGATTACAGATGTGGAGGAGTGTCAATTGAGTAGACAGGATGTATATGATTGTATCGGTATTGGGATTGGGCCGTACAATTTAAGTTTGGCGGCTTTGATGGAGGAGAAGACGGATCTGAAGGTGAAATTTTTCGATCAGACTCCTGAGTTTCAATGGCATCCGGGGATGCTGATCAATTTGACGGATCTTCAGGTTCCGTTCATTGCGGATTTGGTGACGTTTGCGAATCCACAGAGCCGGTACAGCTATTTGAATTATTTACATACCCATAATCGTTTATATAAATTTTTCTTTTTTCAAAAGTTCGAGATGCCGAGGCAGGAGTACAATGATTATGCCCGTTGGGTGGTGAGTCAGCTTGGCTGCTGTCAATTTCATAGTGAGGTGATCGGGGTCACGGATGAGGGCGACCGCTATAAGGTTGTGATCGATAACCGGTTGACCGACGAGCGTGAGATTTATTATGCGAAGCATGTGGTGATGGGTACGGGAAGCAAGCCGTTGATTTTAGACGGAATGGATGGTCTGCCGGATGTGGACGTCCATCATACGAGTAAGTATCTGTTTCATAAAAACACGACGATGGAAGGGTCTTCGATTACGATTGTAGGGTCCGGGCAAAGTGCTGCCGAGGTGTTCTTTGATTTATTAAAGGAGCAGGAGAACAGGTCTTATCAGCTTACATGGCTGACCCGTTCCGAAGGGATTTTGCAGCTCGAGTCGTCGAAACTTGGACAGGAATTCTTTGCCCCTGACTATGTGGATTATTTTCATGGGCTGACATATGAAAAGCGCGTGGAGGCATTAGAAACATTGGATCAGCTGAGGAACGGGATAGATCCCGATACCCTCAATAATATTTACAACATCCTTTATAACTATTCGGTCAGTGATAACTCGCCGGACATTACGATACAGCCGCTAACAGAAGTGAATAAGATCCGGAAAGAGGAGGATCAGTACGTCCTGAATTGCCGTCAATGGCAGGAAGAGCGTGATTTTTCATATCAGGCGGATAAGGTGATTTTGGCGACGGGTTATAAGCCGAATATCCCCGGATGGTTTTTTAAAGAGTTCGAGGACAAAATCGTCTGGGAAGATGATAAGAAATATAAAGTCTCCCGAAATTATAAGCTGGAATTTAAAGAGAACAGAGACCGGGATCATCATTTCTATACGGTCACGAGCCTGGAGCATTCTCACGGTGCAGGGGCAACGAACTTAGGGCTGGCTGTGGACCGTAATATTCAAATCATCAATGACATCGTGGGTGAAGAAGTGTATGAAGTACAGAGGAACACGATTTTTTCTCAATTCACGATGGATAAATAAGGGAGTCGTGTTTGAACTTATGTACAAAGGGTAAAGTATACCTGTGATAAAAAACAAACGATAACTGGGAGTGTTTCATTTTATGGCTAAAATAGCAACGTTAATTACAGACATGTTTGAAGACGTAGAATTTACAGATCCTGAAAAAGCGTTTAAAGAAGCAGGACATGAAGTTGTGACGATTGAAAAAGAAAGAGGAAAATCAGTCAAAGGGAAGCAGGGCGATGCAACGGTCAAGATTGACGAAAGCATCGATGACGTCAACCCTTCAGACTTCGATGCCTTATTATTACCAGGCGGATTCTCCCCGGATCAGCTGCGTGCAGATGACCGTTTCGTAAAATTCACGAAGCATTTCATGGATGAAAAGAAACCGGTATTCGCGATCTGTCATGGTCCACAATTATTAATCACGGCAAAAACACTGGAAGGACGCAAAGCGACAGGCTTCAAGTCCATTAAAGTAGATATGGAATACGCAGGCGTTACGTACGAGGATAAAGAAGTCGTCGTATGCGGCAATCAGCTTGTCACAAGCAGAACACCGGATGATCTTCCGGCATTCAACCGTGAATCACTGGCGCTTCTTTCTAAATAGGACAAGTAAATGAAAGGGGACATTCCCCAAGGTATTTTGTACCTTAGAGGGAATGTCCCCTTTTTACATATCGAAATTGACTATTATTTACGAAGGTTACCCATTTCTTCAATGATCGCAGTCATTTCACTAGGGCTGAATCTGTCCTTGCGATCGACCATTACATAAAGGTCGTGAAGGTCTTCATACATTTCCTCGTTGAAATCTTCAGGCTTTACGGCACCGGCATTGACAATTTTTAGTTTTTCTTTAATGGCAGTGACCATGAACTCGATATTTTCCGTTGTGTTTTGTGATAAATCCATTTGGGATCGTCCTTTCTGACGTTCATTCATTACATTTATCTTTCCATGATTCCTCCACCCTGTCAACATAACTTCAACCCGGGAAGGATTTTTTTCGGAGAATGTTTTACACTATTAAGGAATGGGAAATGAGTAGGTAAGCTAAAACGTAAGGAGAGGCACGTTCATGGTATCTGTGTTGTTTGTATGTTTGGGAAATATTTGCCGATCCCCTATGGCGGAGGCTATTTTCAGGGCAAAGGTTAAAGAGGCGGCTCTGGATGGCGTGATTGAGGTTGACTCTGCAGGCACGGGAGATTGGCATGTCGGGAAGAAACCCCATGAAGGAACTTTAGCCATTCTTAGAGAAAATAATATAAAGAGTGATGGCTTGCTCGCCCGACAATTTCATGGTGAAGATAAGAAATATGATTACATCGTGGCGATGGACGCTTCCAATGAAAGAAACATGAAGAAGATCCTTGAAAGGGAACATCACGGAAAGGTCTTCAAGCTTTTGGACTTAGTGGAAGAAAGCCGGGAGAAAGACGTTCCCGATCCTTACTACACTGGGAATTTTCAAGAGGTGTATGATTTAGTGGAGTCCGGCTGCAGCCAATTATTAGATAAAATTAAAAAGGACAATCATTTGAAGGAGGATAATACATATGGGAAGCAATAAATTTTTCAAAGGGGTTCTGTTAGGTGCCGCAGCAGGAGGTCTGCTTTCCCTGCTGGATAGAACGACCCGTCAGGAAATGGGGACATCTTTAAAGAACAGTGGGAATTATATTTCAACATACTCAAAAAATCCTCAACGACTGGTCGAGTCATCGAAGGAAGTGTATGAGAAATTACGTATGACAGCCGAGCAGGTCAGCAGGGATATTCAATTCATCAGTGAAAAGGTAGATGAAATCAAAGGAATGACTCCACAGGTGAAAGAAATCATCGAGGAGACGAAGGAGACCTTTGAGGACTCCTCAGAAGCTTATAAAGATACGTTTTCAGATAGGGAAACATCAAATGAACTAACAACTCAGGATGAAGAGAGCCAACCTATTGCGTCTTCATTTAAGGGGTATTAACGAAACGAGGTGAGAACATGTCGGATGAGACGATCAAAGGAGGATGGAAAGGATTTTCAAAAAGTCTTTTTTCAAATATTAGTGCGAATGATGTAACGGGCCTAGCCGCGCAAATTGCCTATTACTTTCTTTTATCGCTCTTTCCACTGCTGATTTTTATCGTAACACTCTTACCATACCTTCCCGTCGAGCAGGGGGACATACTGGGTCTGGTCAGGGATTTTGCACCAGGGGAAACGATGTCCATGATTGAGGAAACGCTACAGGACGTCATGTCCAACCGGAATTCCGGTTTACTGTCAGTCAGTATCATCGCCACGATCTGGTCGGCTTCCAACGGGATGAATGCCATCGTGAAAAGTTTAAACCGTGCCTATGATGTAGAGGAAACCAGATCATTCATTGCGACCCGCCTCATGTCTATTTTATTGACATTTGCCATGATTCTAGTATTTATCGTAGCTCTTTTGCTTCCGGTATTCGGAAAACAGATCGGTCTATTATTATTTTCTCAATTCGGATTTTCAGAGCAATTTTTAACGATATGGAACGGGATTCGCTGGGCGATCAGTCCCATCATACTATTTATCATTTTCGTAGGGCTATATTACTTTGCTCCGAGTAAACGGATCAAATGCTTAAGTGCTTTCCCCGGGGCGATCTTTGCGACGCTTGGATGGGTACTCGCATCATTGGCATTTTCTTATTACGTAGGAAGCTTCGGGAATTATTCAGCCACATATGGCAGCATCGGAGGGATCATCGTCCTCATGATCTGGTTCTACTTAACGGGAATCATCATCATGATTGGCGGAGAAATCAATGCACTCGTGACCATTAAAGACAAAGATTCGTGTTAGAATAGGGGAAATCACTCCCCGGACATAGTACAGGCAAAAGTAGGGGAAGATTCTATTAAACATTCGTGTTTAAGGGGGTCTTCTTTTTTTGATGTGAAATAGAAAGCGAGGTGGAGTTATGTTGATAGCTGCAATGGTCGAACGGCTTGGGATCATTGTGACGATAGCCTTTGTCATGACGAGGATCAGTTTCTTCCGTCATTTAATCGAGAAGCGGACCCATGTGAAGAAAACCCAGACACTGCTCCTCATCCTGCTGTTTGGTTTCTTCGGGATCGTCGGTACATATACAGGATTGATCGTGAATCCGTTTCAAGAGGAATACACGAAATGGCAGTGGCATCTTCAACAGAATGAAGCGATCGCCAACTCGAGGGTGATCGGTGTCGTGGTCGCCGGGTTACTGGGTGGTCCATGGATCGGACTTGGAGCAGGATTGGTCGCAGGGGTCCATCGGTATTTTCTTGGAGGCTTCACGGCATTCTCCTGCGGGATCTCGACGGTGTTAGCGGGATTACTGGCGGGATGGATCGGGAAGCGTGAAAAGAAGAACAGGCTTGTTTCCCCTCAAAAAGCGTTTGTGGTTGGTTTAGTGGCAGAAGGGATGCAGATGCTTCTTATTCTTCTATTATCGAAGCCATTTGATGATGCCTATTTACTCGTTTCCGACATAGGCTGGCCGATGATCCTTGCAAATGGAGTCGGGACCGGAATTTTCCTGTTGATCATCAAAAGTGTTTTTTATGAGGAAGAGCGGATGGGAGCGGATCAATCCCAGAAAGCCCTGCGATTGGCTGATAGCACGGTGAAATATATGCGAAAGGGATTGAATGCAGACTCTGCACAGGCAACGTGTGAAATCCTGATGAGGGATGTGAACGCGTTGGCGGTTTCGATCACGAACACTTCCCACATCCTGGCTCATGTCGGATTAGCATCGGATCATCACCAACAAGGACGCCCGATTCAAACCGAAGCGACAAAACGGGTCATCGAAACGGGAGAGCTCATGAAGGTGGGAAGAGAGGATATTCAATGCGACCGGAATGGATGCCCATTGGGAGCAGCGATCATGGCGCCTCTTTTAAAAGGGGATGAAATTGTCGGGACGCTTAAATTCTATTTTCATTCGGAAAAAGAAATCTCGCCAATCCTGATGGAATTAACGAAGGGAATCGCGACCCTGCTTAGCCATCAGCTGGAGCTTGCTGAAATCGATACCCATAAAGAGCTTGCAAAAGAGTCAGAAGTAAAGGCGCTGCAGGCACAGATCAATCCGCATTTCTTATTCAATACCATCAATGTCATCGTCTCGTTGACGAGGATCAATCCAGATAAGGCGAGGACCCTGCTGATTTCACTCTCCCAATTTGTCCGTCAGAACCTGACAGGAAGCACGAAATCCACCTCGACCCTTAAAGAAGAAGGGCAGCATGTAAAGGCTTATCTCGCCATTGAAGAAGCCCGATTCTTTGACAGGCTCGAAGTGGTGTATGAGATTGACGAAGGTGCCCTGCAGGCCAAAGTCCCTTCGATTACCCTTCAGCCTCTTGTTGAAAATGCGATTAAGCACGGGATGAAGAATGTGGAGGAAGGATTTGTATTGAAGATTTCGATTGCGTTGAATGGTGATGAGGTGATTGTCCGTGTTGAGGATAACGGTGCGGGGATCGATGAAGAGAGAGTGGAGAAGCTTTTGCTTGAGCCTGTAGAATCACTGTCCGGTACAGGAATCGGCCTCTATAACGTGAACAAGCGATTGGAAATGATGATGGGTAAAGAAGCTGGTCTATCAATCACTTCATCAACAGGAAACGGGACCACCGTTGAATTTACGGTAAGGAGTGAGAAAGAATGAAAGTCGCCATTATTGATGATGAGCCCTATAGCCGGGAAGAAATGAAACATCTATTAAGCGGTTATTCATGGGTGGAAATAGTCGGGGAAGCAAGTTCTGCTGAAAAGGGATTGGAAATCATTTTAACAAAAGAACCCGACGTCTTATTTCTGGATATTGAGATGCCGGGCATGAGCGGGGTCGACTTAGCGGAAGCCCTGCAAAAAATGAAACACAAACCGGAAATCGTCTTTGCAACTGCCTACCCGGATTATGCCCTAAAAGCGTTCCGGGTGGAAGCCGTCGACTATTTATTGAAGCCATTTGAAGAAGAACAGATTGCCCAAACGATGGAGCGGCTGAAGAATCTTTTGAAAGTGGTAGTGAAAGAGCAGAACGAAAGCCCGTCGATGGGGAAACTTGCGGTCCAGGATGAGGACAAGATTGTCTTCATCAGCCCGAAAGACATTCAATATATCTTCCGAGAAGAGAGGGAAACCTTTATTTGTACGGAGAAAAAGAAGTATACGTGCCGACTGCCGATCAAGGAATTGGAAGCGAAGCTCAGTACCTATCCATTCTTCCGGGTCCATAAAAGCTACCTCGTTCAGCTGACCTATGTGGAAGAGCTCATCCCTTGGGGCAGCGGCGTGTATCAGTTGAAGGTTCATGGAGCGGATGAGGCGATTCCGGTGAGCAGGAATTATGTGAGGGAATTGAGGGAACGGTTGGAGTTGTAGTGGGGGTGGTTTTTTGATTGTACCAGGTACAAAAAGGATCGTTTGTACCTGGTACAGATGAGGGGAATTGTACCTGGTACAATTTTGACTTTAGGTGCCAGGCACAAACGGAGCATTCGGTGCCTGGCACTAAACCGACTAATAGTGCCAGGCACCCATCATTTCCACCATGCACATTAATCCCCCCTCAGAACACCTCAACCCCGATTTTCGACATCTTGAACAGAATGTGACGAAACTGTGAATATGATTGCTATAATGAAAGCGTATTCATAAATGAACGAAAGGGGATCATAAGCATGGTTACATTTCTGGTCTCGATTGTTGTATTAATTATCGGTTATTTCACATATGGAAAGTTAATTGAAAAGATTTTTGGAATCAATGAAAGTCGTTCGACTCCGGCTTATGCGAAGGCGGATGGAGTGGATTATGTACCTATGAAGACGGGTAAAAACTCCATGATCCAGCTTTTGAATATCGCAGGTGTTGGGCCTATTTTCGGTCCGATCATGGGAGCACTTTATGGACCAGTCGCATTCCTTTGGATCGTACTTGGTGCGATTTTTGCCGGAGCGGTTCATGATTACTTAACGGGAATGATATCGATCCGTAACGGTGGAGCTCATTTACCGGAGCTTGCAGGACGCTTCCTTGGTAAAACGATGAAGCATGTGGTGAACGCATTCTCGATTCTGTTACTCGTGCTGGTGGGTACGGTCTTCGTCACAGCACCTGCAGCATTGATCGCGAACCTGACGCCAGCCTGGATTTCATTAGGTGTCATTATCGCCGCAATCTTTATTTATTATATTGTTGCAACCCTATTACCGATTGATAAAATCATCGGTAAAGTATATCCGCTTTTCGGTGCACTACTAGTAGTGAGTGCAGTTGGGATCGGTGCCGGATTAGTGATTACCGGGGCGGACATTCCTGAAATCAGCTTAACGAATATGCATCCTGACTCAGTAGCCATTTTCCCATTATTATTCTTAACGATTTCGTGCGGGGCACTTTCAGGGTTCCATGCCACACAGTCACCAATCATTTCAAGAACGACTCAAAATGAAAAGAACGGACGCAAAATTTTCTACGGTATGATGATTTTAGAAGCAATCATTGCGATGATCTGGGCAGCAGCTGCCATGAGCTTATTCCAGCCGGGTGAACTGAACGCCATCCTGAAAGAAGGCGGACCGGCAGCGGTTGTAAGTGAAGTATCGATCTTAATGCTTGGATCAATCGGTGGAACTCTTGCCATTCTTGGAGTTATTATATTACCAATCACTTCTGGTGATACATCATTCAGAAGTGCGCGAATGATCATTGCCGACTATATCAAAGTAGGACAAGTGAAAATCTCAAGCCGCCTTTGGATTGCGATTCCATTGTTCGTGATCTCAGTCGTGCTGACACGAATCGACTTTAATCTGTTATGGAGATACTTCTCCTGGGCCAACCAATCGACAGCAATGATTGCCCTTTGGGTAGGTGCCATGTATCTGGCCCTTCAAAAGAAACCGCACTGGGTCGCAACGATCCCGGCGATCTTTATGACGATGGTGACATTCACGTATATCCTGAGCGCACCGATTGGTTTCGGTTTATCGATGGGTACAGCGTATATGGGTGCAGCAATGATAACGGTTTCCGCTATCCTGGCTTTTATTTACACATTAAGAAAGCGCTTAAACGATGGGTCCATCATTCAAGTCGACGAAGACGTTCCTCAATCAGCAGCCTGATGTGAAAGGAGTTTTCCGGTAATTACCGGGGAACTCTTTTCTTTTTTTGCACAAAATAAGAATGGTTCAAAAACCACAAGTTTTCTTGATGACGACTAATTATTAGGAGTGATTCAGAATGACAAAGAAAACGAAAAAAGACGGCGGTACAAAACAAAACAGCAATCACAAACCGAAACAGAAAACATCCGGTTCTGCAAACGGGCAGAATGGATACCACTAGAAATGACGGCCAATCCTTTACGGGTTGGCTTTTTTATTTGGAGCTTGAGATGTTTTCTGGTGGAGGATGTATTATAATAGAGGTAGTTTCAAAAATTTAGTAGTCTCAAAAGGAGATTCCATTATGTCCAATAATAATGATCAGCAAATACAGCCAGAAAAGAAAAAAATCAGCCTGCAGGAAGCGATGAAGCAGCAGCTGGCAAAGAAAAAGGAAGCACAAGCCGGTGGCAAACAAGCAACAGGCGGTTTAGCATCTAATCAACGCATGCAAAGTCAACAAACGAAGAAGCCCAGCAATACTCGTCGTAAGATGGGGAGCTAATGGGGGAGAGCACTCGGGAATTGGGAGTGCTCTTTTTTTGTGCTGGTGTTGCTGGAGGGGAGTTGGTTGCGAAATTTGTCGATTTATGAGGAATGGTCGATATCTTGAAAATACGGTTGATATAATGAAAAAACGGTCGATAAATTCAATTAAAGGTTGATAAAATTGTATAAGAGTCGATAAATCCTAATAACGGTTGATAAATCCAAAGTCCGCCTCAGCATCCCGCCAAAACTTCCTTAAAAAATTCCACTTAAAAAATCAAACTTTTTCCTTTCCACAGTCGTCAAAAACTAGAAAAGAGGTGATCTCCTTTTGAATGAAGTCAAGGCATACGAATTCACCTATTCGAAGGAGGAAATTCTGGAAGATGTGATGAATGAATACGGCAAAGAGGTGCTATATATCGCTTATTCCTATGTGAAGGGAATTCGACGAGTTACGCCAACTCATCATCACCATCACTAAACAAAAACCTGGGTACGAAGAAATGTTAAAACAAAAACGGACGATATGAATATTCCATTTACTTCCTCCCTTAATCATGCTATCATAATAAAAATTTCAATTAAATGCCATGAAGAGAAGAGTAGATATCCGAATTCTTTAACAGAGAGCTCCGGCAGCTGAAAGGGAGCAAGAGGGACGGTATTGAACCAAGACTCTGAGCTGTGCACCGGAACCGGGCAATGGGGATGGTGTGACGGGAGCTCCCGTTATCGGGCTAGGGTATAAGCCGATTGGCCGTACCCGAAAAGGTTAGTATGGCGACATATTAACGAACTGGGGTGGCACCGCGATAGATAATCTCGCCCCCAAGATGAACGTCTTGGGGGTGGGATTTTTTTGTTTCACAAAACTTATCGCGGGGAGGAATAACCAATGAGGAAGTGGAAATATCCTTTATTGCTGCTGGCAGGCATCGGGATTTCGAATGTTGGAGGGTGGATTTATTTAATCGCCCTTAATTTGATTGTTTTAGACGAGTGGGAATCACCTCTAGCCGTGGTGATATTATATGTATTGAAGCCTGTGGCTGCCCTTTTGACGAATGCCTGGGCCGGGAGTTTGATTGACCGGGTCAACAAGCGGAATCTGATGGCGGGACTTGATTTTTTCAGAGGAGTGTTGATTGCGGTACTGCCTTTTCTTTCGTCGAGTTGGTGGGTGTATGCGGTGGTGTTGATCATCAATATGGGAAGCGCTATGTTTTATCCGGCGTCCATGGCGTATATCACAACCTTCATCCCACGGGGGAACAGACAGCGATTCAATGCTCTCCGGGGGCTGGTCGGATCAGGTGCGTTTCTCATTGGACCGGGAATTGCCGGGCTGATGTTCATGATGGGGACACCGGTGTTTGCCCTTTATATAAATGCACTGACCCTCTTTTTATCAGGAGTGATCACCCTCTTTCTACCGAAGCTTGAGGATGGGGTTCCCGTTGATACAGGTGATACCAAATGGGAAGTCATCAAAGAGGACTGGCGGGTGGTGTGGAGATTCAGCCGGAGTGCTATGTATGTGATGGTTCTTTACGTCTTGTTCAGCATTCTGCTTGTGATGACGGCAGCGCTCGATTCCCTTGAGGCTGCATTTTCTAAAGAGGTATTGCAGCTTTCGAACAGTACGTATGGATATCTTGTAAGCATTGCAGGGGGTGGATTTGTACTTGGGTCGATCCTGAACGCGTCACTATCCCATAAGCTTCATCACATGCATCTTATGGGATTTGGTTCCCTGTTCGTTTCCGGAGGATACCTGATTTATTCTTTCTCAGATGGATTCTTATTAGCGGCAATCGGATTCGCTGTTTTATCCTTTGCCCTGGCCTTTGCGACGACAGGGTTTGAAACCTTTTATCAAGAACATATCCCCGCCGAGATCATGGGGCGGGTAGCCAGTATTTACGGATTGCTGGAAGGGGTATTGGTCGTCCTTTCCACGGTGCTTATTGGAGTGGGAGCCGAACTGGTGTCGATCCGATTTGTTGTGGTTGCGGGATCGATGGTCATGCTTGGGGTCACAGTGATTTTATTAATAAGCACAGCCAGGAATTCATGGGGAAAAATAAATGAAAATGGCACAGAGGGGGTCAGTGGATGAAGATGACGGCTGATCAATACGGGGCTTGACCAGGGACGGACCTTCAGGGGAATCCGGACTTTAGAGTAGAGCCATTCATCAAGCCAGAGCGTGATGTGGCACCGGTAAGAACAAAAAAATAAAATTAAATTGACACCTCCACCAAATCTCTATATAATCATCTAAAATAACTGAAACATTGAAGAGGATCAGTAAAGGGATCTTGTCTTTTCAGAGAGGGAGCGGTTTGGTGAAAAGCTCTTATGGATGAACCTTTGAACCTGCCTCTAAGTTCTGTATCGAATGAAGATATCAGCGGTCCGAAACCGTTATCATGGAATGAGTGTAAAGCTTTGCTTTGAATCAGGGTGGTACCGCCAGTAATGGTCCCTGATGAGAAGCGGGGCTTTTTTTGTTTTAGGTGTTATTGGCGGTTCGCTGATATATTTGGGATTCGGCTGATATATTCCGGATATCGCTGATGAAATGGGGATTTTGCTGATAAATCTCGGATATCGCCGATAAAATGGAAATTTCGCCGTTATATTCTGGATTTCGCCGTTAAATCTAAAATTTCGCCGATAAAATCAAAATATCGCCGTTAAAACCAATCCAACAATAAAATGAGGTGCTCTCGAATGGCAAAAGAATTTGTGAAAGATGTTACGGGCATGGATGAAGACTTTGCCCAGTGGTATACAGATGTTGTTACGAAGGCGGAACTGATCGATTATTCCAGCGTCCGCGGGTCGATGATTATCAGGCCTTACGGCTACGCGCTTTGGGAAAATATCAAAGATGCTCTTGATGCGAAAATAAAAGAAACCGGGCATGAAAATGTGTATATGCCACTGTTCATACCGGAAAGCCTCCTTCAGCGTGAGAAGGATCACATCGAAGGCTTCGCGCCTGAAGTGGCATGGGTGACTCATGGAGGGGAAGAGGAGCTGGCGGAACGATTATGTGTCCGTCCGACTTCTGAGGTATTGTTCGGGGAGCATTATAAAAACATCATCCATTCCTACCGTGATCTGCCTAAGCTCTACAACCAATGGGCCAATGTCGTTCGCTGGGAAAAGACCACGCGTCCATTTCTTCGAACATTGGAATTCCTATGGCAAGAGGGTCATACATGTCATGAGACTGATCAGGAGGCTCATGATGAGACGGTGAAAATGCTTGAGGTGTATGCAGAGCTTTGTGAGGAGCTGCTGGCGATCCCGGTCATCAAGGGCCAGAAAACTGAAAAAGAAAAGTTTGCCGGAGCAAAATATACGTACACGATCGAAAGCTTGATGCATGATGGGAAAGCATTGCAATCAGGTACATCTCACCATTTAGGTGATGGATTTGCAAAGGCATTCGGCATCCAATTCACCGACCGCGATGGAAAGCTTCAGCACGTGCAGCAAACATCCTGGGGATTCACAACGCGGATCATCGGTGCCATGATCATGGTCCACGGGGATGACCGCGGCCTGGTCGTTCCACCAAGGATCGCACCGACTCAGCTGATGATTGTGCCGATTGCCCAGCACAAGGAAGGTGTCCTTGATTTTGCCTATAATCTGAAAAGTCAGCTTGCAGGCATTGCTCGGGTTGACATCGATGCGAGTGATAAGAAGCCGGGCTGGAAGTTTAATGAATATGAAATGAAGGGCATTCCACTTCGATTGGAAGTCGGTCCAAGGGACATTGAGAACGGTCAGGTGATTTTGGCAAGACGAGATACAGGTGAGAAAATCACGGTGGCCATGGAAGAGCTTGCGGGGAAAGTCGCAGAACTTCTGGAAGACATTCAACACAATCTTTTAGAAAAAGCGAGAGCTCACCGGGACGAGAAAACCACGGTAGCGAAAACCTTTGAAGAATTCAAAACGACGATGAACGAGAAAGGCGGATTCGTCAAAGCCATGTGGTGTGGAGACCGTTCCTGCGAAGATAAGATCAAAGAAGAAACGGGTGCTACATCACGATGTATGCCATTTGAACAGGAGCAGGTGTCGGATACGTGTGTGTGCTGCAGTAAGGATGCAAAACATTTGGTTTATTGGGCGAAAGCATATTGAAGAAGGGAAGTGTCATTCTCTTATTGTCTCTAGTCAGCAGTGTGATGATAGTGGCACTGGCGTTTTTTCAGTGGGAATTCGTACACATCCTGACGCCGTTCTTGATGCCTTTTCTTTGGTTGATGGCAGGAGGTTTTTCCTGGTCATAACAATTTTCACGTTTAAAACCATGTTTAAAAACAAGAACTGGAAACCGCTCTTCATTCAAGTATTGACTGTTATCTTCATGATTTTTTTCCCTTTCACAAAGGTCACATTGGAGATGGATTTCAAGAGAAATCATGATGATCGAATGAGTGTGGTGAATAAAATAAATGAAGGGGCAATTACCCCGAATGTACCCTACAATGACTCTATCATTCACCTTCCCGGGGAATACCAAGGTGTGTCCAAAGGTGGAGGCGATATTCTGATAGAGAAGAAGGAGAAGGGTATGAAGGTCCTTTTCTTTACCTTTCGGGGGATAGTGGATAGTTTCTCAGGGTTTGTCTATTCGTCATCAGGGGAGAGACCCCGTACAGGTGACTTTGGAGGGGACTTCAACAAGGTAGAAAAGTTGGATGAACACTGGTATTTCGTGAGTTCCGGATGAAGAGGGGACTTTAGGACCTATTCGCCTTTTTTCTTCCTAAAGCCTTCTTTTTCCCGTGTTTGATTAATAAACATAGGTAAAGGAGGCGTCGATTAGATGGAATTTGAACTCATCCTTGTTATATTCATGGCAGTCGTGGTAATCAGCCTTTGGGTCGTGCATACCAAGCTCAACCGTATCACCGAGCATGTGCAGCAAATGGATGAAGAATATTTGTCCGATGAGCAAATCGAAAAGGAATTAGAGGAAGAATGGAATAATGATAAGTAAAGGCTAAGGCGTTTCTCAGCAGAGGGACGCCTTCCGTTTTTTTGAAAAAAGACTACCATTCTAAATGGCCGGTTGATACTATTAAACGATAAGGGGTGAGGGAAGTGGGGGCTTTTGTCATCATTCTGGTTATCGTGCTATCACTATGGTCTATAACGATAACAATCGAGAAGCAAACAAGCAGACTGGTGGAAAGCCAGCGTGAGCAGATCGAATGGTTAAAGAAGATACAATCAAAATTAGAAGAAAAATGACATATATAAACGGAAAGGGTGGGGCAAAGATGAAGTATAAGGACTTAACCATCGAAACACCCCGGTTGGTCATTAGACCCTTCGTGAATCGAGATTATAAAAACTGGCTAAGGGAACATCTGAACAGGCTCCCGTCACAGCATAAATACGACGTCGGATATCAGGATATGAGTGAATGCACGGAGTTCTGGTTCCGGGAGATGCTTCTGAAGCATGATGAGATGATGGATCGGGATCAGGTCTATATTCTGGGTATCTTTCTTAAAGATGGGGGTGCCAATATTGGAACCATCGACTTTTCCACTCTGATGCGGTACAACTTTAACTGGGGAAGGGTCGGTTACACGGTACATAATCGCTACTGGAGTCGTGGATACGGGAAGGAAGCGGTGAAGGCAGCCCTTCAACTGGCCATTGTGAAATTGAATTATCACCGGATCGAGGCTCATATCAATCTGGATAATACGCCTTCGATCAGGCTTGCAGAAAGTGTAGGCATGCAGTATGAGTGCACCCGGAAAGGATTCATATATGAGTTTGGGAAGTGGACGGATAATCTGGTGTATTATGTGAATGCCGGTGAATCATAAAAAAACGATGAGAGCTTATGTGCCCTCATCGTTTTTTTATTATAATCCTTCGATGGTCAGTTCTTTCACCGGCAGGAACTCTTCGCCTGTATCCATGTATTTCACGTTCACCTTGTCATTTTCTTTCAGGTAGATCGCAAGTAAGCTGTTTTCGGAAGAGACGATATAGTTGTTGCCGTTGTCGAGTAAGAATGATACGACCGTGTAGTCGCCTGACTTTTCTTTATAGACACGGATGACTGTACCATTTGTCTGTTTCTCCTCGGCTTTTGAGCTGCCGTCCACACTGCCGCCGCCACGTTGAAGGGCGGTTTTGTATTGTTTCAATGCCTGGTTTGGCGTATTGGCATAGGCTGATATTTCAGGGTTGGCTGCCGAGACGATGAAGTAGTTTTGTAAGAAACCATTCGCATCGAGCACCGGTGTCAGCCAGCTTGCTTCTCCGTAGAAGTTATAGAGCACCGGCATTTCTCCGTCCCATTTTTTCTCGATGAATTTCTTCTGGATGATCTGCAGGGCTCCCTGGGAATCCATGTAGGACTCTTCAAGATTTCCGGTATAGAACGTCGCTTCTCCCGTTCTTGAATTCGTTAAGGAGTAGCCAAGCATGGAGTCGACTCCTTCTTTTGGCGACGTGAAATCAGTGAAGTAGTACATGTCACCATTTTCGACAAAAATAGGGCTCACATTGGCTTCGGTCCCTTCATCTGAAGGAAGCTTGACGTCTGATTTACCGAAGCGGCTGTTCCAGAATCCTTGAACGTAGTTACCAAAATAACTGTTTTGGAGGCTGACGGTTTCCGGTGAAATCGCTCCGTCAATGAAATCCGGTACGTCATCGATTTTGTATGACTTGGTATCACCGGATTTAGGATCGACCATGACGATTCCTTTTGCTTCAAAACCGTTACGTGCAGAAATGAACTCACCGTACGTCCGAATATAGAATGGCTTTCCTTCGTCATCGATCTCAAGCTGAACATCACCATTGAAGATCTGCTTCGGATAGTTCAAGCGGATGTGCCGTTCGATTTTTTTATTAAAGAAGGCAGATGGTGTGTAAACCATTTCTTCTTTGATGAATTTAGGGTTTGCTGATGAATCGGTGGCACTTAGCGTGAAGTAACCAGGTGTTTCATTCCCTTTGAACCATTTGAAGAATCCAGAGAATTCAACCGGTGCAATGTAGACGTACTCGCCATTGACCTTTTGAATCTGCAGTCGTCCAAGCTCATAATAACTCGTATTCGGTACCTGACCGAATGCTTTCTTCATTTTGTTACGGGCGAATTGTGGAGGGACGCTTGCCGGCGTTTCCTTTTCATCAAACGCTTCGATCTCCGTTTTCACGTCCATTTTAGCGGATTCATATTTCTCATCAGCATTGAACACAAAGGCGGTCAGGAAGTAGGCCCCGACGAGGAGACTTCCAAGGAACAGTGCGCCTTTTGCCATCCTTTCGGTTCCGGTTGCAAGTGTGGCGCCGAATCCTGCGGCAACGATGAGTAAGATCCACATGCTTGTAAAGTTTTGATCAAGGTTTGTAATGTAATAGAAGACGAATACGACAAGCGTGGTAATCAGGAGGGTAGCTCCGAAAAGTGCTGCGAATGATGGATATCCCTCTTTTTTATCCTGCTTTTTCATGATTGCCATCGGTACGACGAGCAAGGCCATGACCAATCCGACAATGACTGAAAATAGTAATATGTTTCCCATAGTGTTCCCCTTTCAAGGTTGCTTTTCTATTTATAGTGTATATACGGATGAAGGGACGGGATGGTTTCAATTGTTTTTTTGGGGGAACTTTGAAGGTTCGATCGTCCAGTCACAGCAATATACCCAACCCATCTATCATCCGCTATAATAGATAGAAAGAACCATTCAGGAGGATTTTATGGATATATTTGATATTGCGAGGATTGCGGGGGTATCACGGAAGACGGTGCAGCGGGTGCTGAACGATTCGGAGCAGGTGAAACCCGAAACACGCGACCGCATCCGGAAGATCATGGAGGAGCACCACTATCAGCCAAATGTTTCAGCGAGAAGGCTGGTGAAGAAGAAAACGCACACGATCGGACTTTTTATCATTCAGGATCCTTCGAAGTATCGTATTTATTCGGATGACCTTTTTTACAGTGTGGTGATCGGGGCCATGATCAATGCCTGTTCAGAGCGGGGGTATAATATGCTTGTGAACATGACGGATCTGAACGATGCATCCCCCGTTTTAAAACTGTACCGAGAGAAGAGCATCGATGCGGGTATCATCATCAGCTGGAGCAACGTCCAATCGATTGTTGATCAAATCACTTCAGCGGGCTTCTTTGTCGGGGTCTTCGATCAAAACAATGTGACGAGACGGACTTCATCGGTTCCGATGCCTGTGTTACTAAACGAAGAGAGTGCAATGGAAGCGACCAATCATTTCATTGGGCTGGGTCATCAGGAAATCGGGATTGTCACGGGTGATGAAGATAATCCG
Source organism: Rossellomorea sp. FM04394 (assembly GCF_041889765.1). Taxonomy (NCBI): domain Bacteria; kingdom Bacillati; phylum Bacillota; class Bacilli; order Caryophanales; family Bacillaceae; genus Rossellomorea; species Rossellomorea sp. FM04394. Next base: position 594,068 of record NZ_CP168654.1, read on the forward strand.
GCGGCAATGGAGCGGCTGAGTGGCTATCAAAAAGCAATGGAAGCGGCAGGCATCCCCCTTAATCAGGAATACATCTATAAAGGCAAGTTCATCGAAGAATCAGGCCGGGATGCCATCAATCATTGGATCGGGCAGGGAAATCTTCCTACTGCCATCGTTTGTTCGAATGATCATATTGCATTCGGTGCCCTGAAGGCAATAAATAAGGCCAACCTGAATGTCCCTGATGATGTGTCCCTCATTGGGTTTGATAATCTATTGCTTACGGAATATACATCCCCCGCATTGACGACCATGCACGTACCAAGGGTCGAGATGGCGGTGGCTCTGGTGGAGCAGTTGATTCAGCGGATTGAAGAGCGCCCATATGAAAAAATGAGTCCGTTTCAAGCTGCACTTGTCAAACGTGATTCATGCTGTCAAAAAAATAAATAGAAAGCAAAATGCTATATTCCCAAGGGAGTTAGCATTTTTTTTAGTAGAAAAAGAGATTGTTATTGTAAAAAAATGTTGTCAAAGGGTGATGTTGGTTTTATAGTTATATACAAATGTCCCACGTGAGACATAAATGAAAACAGGAGGCGTTCCAATGTTAAAAAAAGCAGTCACCTCTTTTACCGCTGCATGTCTCATCATGAGTCTTACACCAGGAAATATAGGAAAAGCAACGCAGAAAGAAAAGCCTTTTCACCTCAAAGATTCGACATTAATAGATAAAACGATTGAAGGCGACCTGGTGATCACACCTGATGCCGGAAAAAACATTACCCTAGAAAACGTGACGGTTCACGGGAAGACCCTTATCAAAGGGGAAGCGCCTGATACCCTTCAGCTTTCCGATTCGGAGTTACACAATCTATCGGTTCAAGGACCTGGTCACCCTACAACGATCACCGTCTCTGGAGAATCGATCGTCGAAGAAACTCTGTTGGATGGAAATGCATTGCTGGAAGAAAGAGAGATTACGTCCGCTGGATTCCAGGACGTAACCGTATCGGCATCCACGGTCAAAACGAAGAAAGCTGATTTGAAAGGCGAGTTCGAAACCATTACAACCTCTGGTAAAAAAGGCGAGGCTCAAGTAGAGCTTGACGGCGTTGCAGAGCGGATGGAATTGAACGCGCTTTCATCCGTCGATCTTGCTACGGATGCGTTAGTAAAGGAACTTACTGTATCGGAGTCCGGTAAAGGATCGGTCATCGATGGAGAGGGTAACGTGGAGAAAGCAACCTTGAACGGCACCATTACCTATAAGGGAAAAGAAACAAGTGATGCCTCTTCGTTTGCTTCTCCGTGGTCCCTCGTATGGAATGATGAATTCAATCAGGCCGAGATCGATCGTGGAAAGTGGACGTTCGATATCGGCAACGGTTTTACCGATGCAAGCGGTGCGTATGTTCCCGGATGGGGGAATAACGAAAAACAATATTACACGGACCGTCCGGAAAACGCGAGGACAGAAGATGGAAAGCTGTTGATCACGGCAAAGAAAGAAGAATATGAAGGTTTTGCCTATACGTCGGCACGTTTAAAAACAAAGGGCCTTTTTTCAAAAGCATTCGGGAAATTCGAAATGAAGGCCTCCCTTCCAGTCGGGAAAGGCTACTGGCCGGCGTTCTGGATGCTCCCGGAAGATGATAAGTATGGCGGATGGGCAGCCTCCGGGGAAATCGATATTTTAGAAGCCCAGGGAAGTAATCCGCATGAAGCGATCGGGACGATTCATTACGGTGAAACGTGGCCGAATAATAAGTATACCGGCGCACACTATGCCTTTGAAGATGGCTCGACGATCGCTGACGAGCATGTATATTCGGTTGAATGGGAGCCGGGGGAAATCCGCTGGTATGTGGACGGGAAGCTCCGCCAAACCCAAAACAATTGGTATAGCAAAGGGACAGGCAATGCGGCCAACTTCACGTATCCTGCACCATTCGACCAGCCATTCCACATGTTGTTGAATGTTGCGATCGGCGGGAATTTCGATGGTGAACCGACAGAGGATACGATGTTCCCTCAGTCCATGGACGTTGACTATGTGAGAGTGTATGATCTGACGGGAAGACCGTATCAAACTCCGGAGCTGCCTGTATTCGAACAGCAGCCATTACCGGAAGAGGCGAAACAACCCCTTGAAGACGGTAATCTCATTTACAACAATGGATTTGATCAGGAATGGGAAGACGTTGAAGGGATTGCAGGAGTACCGAATACAGATCATTGGTATTTCTTGACTGTGGCTGATTTTGGAGGGAAGGCGAATGTGTCCCTTGATCAGGTAGAGGGAAGGAATTTTGCTAAAGTCGATGTTGAAGACGGTGGAAGCCAGCCTTATTCGGTACAGCTGATCCAGGACGTCTCCCTTGGCAAGGGCCGGTACTACCGTGTGTCCTTCGATGCAAAATCGACCGGATCACGTCCGATCAATGTAAAAGTTGGAGGAGGGGCAGACAGGGGATATAGTGCCTATTCAAACAGCGAATCATTTACACTCAAAGACGGGGTGGAATCCTATGAAATGGTATTCCAGATGACCGAGGAAACTGATTTGGCAGCACGTGTGGAGTTTAATCTCGGCTTGTCCAAGCTCCCTGTTTGGCTCGGAAATGTCCGGGTGGAAGAAATCCCTCCGGTCCAAGTGGATCCGGATGCTTCGAAGCCAGCCCTTCCAAGCGGGAACCTGATTTATAATGGAACGTTTGACCAGGGATTCCCTGATCGTTTGCTTTATTGGAACTTGGTAGATTCCGAGAATGCTGAATCCATGGGAGTGGATCCCGAGGAGAGGGTATTTTCGGCCAAGCCTTTAAATGAAACGGACAATACTGGATTAGTACAAAAAGGCGTTCAGCTTAAAGCTTTAAATGAATATGAATTGACGTTTGACGGGGCGAGTGAAAGTTCACGTGATATCCAGGTCGAGATGAGAAGTAAGGACGGGGACGTCGTCTATGCAACAGATACGATCTCTCTGACTGCTGATTGGAAAAGTCATGCTATGACGTTCACGATGCCGGATGTAACGGATTTGGAATCGCAGCTGGTCATCCTTGTGGGGGGTAGTACTGATGAGGTGAAGCTTGATAACGTCAAGCTCAAGAAAAAAGCGGGACCATCGGGTGCAAATGCTATCCAAAACGGATCGTTTGATACCGATTTAGAATCCTGGGGCAATTACGTCCATTTTGATGCTTCGGCTGGTATTTCGTCTGAAGATGGACAGGCGAAGATATCGATTGGGAATGAAGGAAATGAAACCTGGAGTGTTCAGCTTTTTCAGGAAGGGTTGAAGCTTGAGCCGGGAGTGGAGTACACGCTTTCCTTCGATGCGAGTTCGACGGTGGACCGCACAATGGAGGTAACTGTGGAGAATGCCGGTTATTATCGATATCTATCCGAGGTCGCTCTGCTTACTGGAGATAAGACCCGTTATGAATATACGTTTACAATGCCTGTAGGTGACTCAACAAGCCTTAAGTTCCTGCTGGGTAAGGCCGAATCTCCGGTTGATGCTCACGATGTAATCATTGATAATGTGGAATTGAAGTAAAGAAAGGAGTACAGCGTCTTTGGGCGCTGTATTTTTTTGTTTTGAGTGTGGGTGGGATGAGGTTGAGTTTGCTAACTTTGGTCAAAATGTTGTGGCTGGGTGCATTTTTTGTCGGGAAATGGAGAACGGTCGATATATGGGTGTGTTTGGTTGATAAAAAGAAATAACAGTCGATAAAATGAAAATAAGGTTGATATATTGAAAGTACGGTCGATAAATCTCTGTAACGGTTGATAAATCTCAAAGCGTGCACAACCACCCCGGGCAAAAACGATCCCGACGGCCAAAACTCATCTGATTCCCGTTCAACTCCTCCAAAAACAACCCAACCCCATTCAAAACCACACAAAAAAAGCAGCCAATCCAACATCAGCTGCTTTCCCCGCCACCCAACACCACTTCAACCCCGAAGTGATCAGAGACAACAGGCTTATTCACATCATTAAAGATGACCCGGGACGACCGGACATCCACTTTTTCACTGGATAGAATAAGATCAATCCTCAAATCGACCTTATTCTCATCCCATCCGGCAATCTTCCCTTCAACGGTGACACCGCTGTCCCGTTCATCGGCTTCATCAAATGTGTCCAGGAGCCCTTTTGAAAGAAGATAATCATACCCTTCCTCACGAACCCATGCATTATTATTGAAGTCACCCATTAAAAAGAAGGGGGATTCAGGAGTGAGTTGCTCGATCAATGAGTCAACCTGAAACTTGAACGGTTCTTCTTCATCCGTCCACCAGCCGAGGTGACAGGAGTAGAAGGTGAGGGCCTTTCCTTCATATGAAATCGTGGCCCCTACGATTTTACGGGTTTTCCAGTAGGATTGGTCGTGACTTTTTGAGATGAAGAAGCGGTGTTCTTCAACGACCGGGTGCTTCGTTAAGATGGCGACACCTTCTTCATAGACGTCGTACCCTATATGAGCGAAGTCCCATACGAGTGAATAATCCGTCACGCCAAGTTTTTCCAGTTCCCCAAGAAGGACAAGGGCAAAATTGTCTTTTTTAACTAAGCCCTCGACTGGTTCACTTTCGATCAGCTGACTGACTTCCTGGAGGGCGATGACATCGTAGGATTTTTCCGCGATGTCATGTGCCAGGATCGAGATTTTCTCGAGTTGGTTGTCTTCTTGCCATGAGTGACAATTCAACGTGAGTAATTTCATGTATTACGCTCCCAACAGATCTTGAATGTCAGACTTGATGACGTCTGCTTTCGGACCATAGATGGCTTGTACGCCTTTGTCTTTCAGGATCAGTCCCAGTGCTCCGTTTTTCTTCCATTCCTGTTCAGTTCCAACAAGACTGGTGTCTTTTACTGTTACACGAAGGCGTGTCATACATGCATCGACGTCTACGATGTTGTCTTTTCCACCAAGCATGGCAACGACTTTCGGTGCGATGGAATCTTTACTTACAGTGCCGCCGCCCGTAGTTGCTTCATCTTCAATGTAGTTTCCGTTACGACCCGGTGTCGGGAAGTTGAACTTTTTGATTAAGAAGTTGGCAACCGTGAAGTTAAGGCCAAAGAATACGATACAAGCAATCACAAAGTTCACAAGGTCGACCCATAGGCCGGCTTTGATGATCATCGGAACACGAGTCAATAGCTCGATGGATCCAAATGAGTGAACGCGGATGTTGACGATATCCACAATCGCGAAAGCAAGTCCCGTCATGATGGCATACACCACGTATAAAAGTGGGGCAGCGAACATGAACATGAATTCGATTGGCTCTGTAACACCTGTTAAGAATACAGCTAAACCAGCTGATAGGAACATAGATTTGTATTTTTTCTTCTTATCTTTATCCACATTGCGGTACATGGCATAAGCGATACCGATTAAAGCAGCTGTGGATAAAATCATTTGACCTACTTTGAAACGTGCTGGTGTGACGTCATTTAATAATTGTTTGTAGCTTTCTGTATCTCCTGCAGCCAGGAAGTTATTTAAGTCGGCGATCCAAGCTAACCAAAGTGGGTCTTGACCGGCAACCGTCGAACCTGCACCTGAACCAGTCAGGATCTTGTACGTTCCGCCGAGTTCCGTGTAGTTGATTGGAACCGTTAGCATATGATGCAGACCGAATGGTAATAATAGACGCTCTAACGCACCGAAAATGAATGGTGCAATGATTGGTGCTGTGTTACGGGATGTTGCGATCCATTGACCGAAGTCATTTAGCAGCCCTTGAATGAATGGCCATACAATGGACATCACGACAGCGATTACAACAGAACCTACAATGACGACAAATGGTACAAAACGTTTTCCGTTAAAGAAGGAAAGGGCATCCGGCAATTTATCGTAGTTATAATACTTGTTGAAAAGGTTGGCCCCTAAGAAACCTGAGATGATCCCGACGAATACACCCATGTTTAAAGCAGGTGCACCAAGAACTGATGTGAAATAATCAGATACAATTAATGTTTGTCCAAAAAGGGAAGAGACCGTTGCTTCGGGATCCCCAAGCATATCTCCGTTTACTCCGAAGATCGCTCCGGTAATACGGTTGATCAGGACGAAGGCGATCAATGCAGCGAAGGCACCGCCCGCACGTTCTTTCGCCCACGAGCCACCGATGGCTACTGCGAACAGGATGTGAAGATTGGTGATGATTCCCCAACCGATATCCTCCATAACTCTTGCAATCGTTTGCACTAAAGTGATGTCTCCACCCATCATTGCAATCAATTTACCGATGGAAATCATGATTCCTGCAGCTGGCATGACGGCCACGACCACAAGCAATGCTTTCCCGAACTTCTGCCAAAAATCAAACGACAATAAATTCTTCATAAACCCGTTTCCTCCTTTAAGATCAATCTATTTGGCTATATCTTTTACATTGAATGACATGTGTGCGTTTACATTTCATATTAAAAGAAATGCTGATTGGTGCGTCTTTATCATTAAAGTGCTATGTAACATGAAAATAGATGCAACCGTTTGCACTAACTAAACACATTTTATGATATCCCTTTCAAGAAAGCAACAACAAAATATTATTTTAGTAAAATATTATTAGTTGGAGGGACGGACCTTGGTAGGGTAGGGGTTGTTACAAGGGGTGTGGATAACTATTCTGGTTGTTTAGTAGTGGGAGGATTAGATGGAATCATTCGGTGTGGATTGTGGATAATGTTCAGGAGGTGGAAATGGTTGATTTATTTTCGGGTGAAATGAAATAGGGGTGTGGATAAGTGTCAGAAAATCGCTGGACCGACACTAAACAATTTCACAAAAAAAGCACCCAATCCCTAAAGATTGGATGCTTATCAACATCATTTCAACAATCGTAATCCATTCAAGATAACCAAAATCGTGCTGCCTTCATGGCCGATCACTCCATAAGGCAGATCCAGAATTTGCAGGAAGTTCGATGCAATCAACAGCATGATCACAGCGATGGAAAAGACTACATTTTGCTGTACGATCCGCTTCATTTTTTTCGAGAGCTTAATGGCTTCAGCAATACGGGTAAGGTCATTTTTCATCAGCACGACATCGGCTGTTTCCAAGGCGACGTCGGTTCCTTCACCCATGGCGATTCCTACGTTAGCCGTTGCAAGTGCAGGGGCGTCGTTGATTCCGTCGCCGACCATTCCGACCGTACCGAATTGGCGTTTCAGCTTTTTCAGTTCGTCTACTTTCGTTTCCGGCAGGCACTCGGCAATGAAAGAGGCAACTTTGGCTTCTTCGGCGATGGCACGGGCCGTCTTTTCATTGTCTCCTGTCAGCATGATCGTTTGGACGCCTTCATCTTTCAGGAGCTGCAAAGCTTTAATGGTTTCTTCACGTACCACGTCTTTCAATGCGATCAATGCGACAATTTCATTCTCTTTGGCAACGAAGACCGTCGTTTTTCCTTCAGAAGCGATTCGTCCAAAGGCACCATCCATAAATTGTTCTGCTAACACTTTATCCACAAAATCGGCTTTCCCGATCTTCCATTCGGCACCGTCCACAACCGCTCTGACTCCCCAACCGGATACGTCTTCGAGGGAATCAGGCTGTGAGAGTTCCAGGTTTAACTCGCGGGTTGCGTGGCGGACGATGGCCTGAGCAAGTGGATGATTCGACTGGTTTTCAATCGAAGCAACGGCCGTCATCACTTCACGCTCATCCACATGATCCGCAACCACTATATCCGTCACAACTGGTTTTCCTTTCGTCAAAGTACCCGTTTTATCAAAGGCAATCGCTTTGATGTTGCTCAGGTTTTCCAAGTGGGCGCCGCCTTTAAAAAGGATTCCATGACGGGCACCGTTAGAAATCGCCGATAAGCTCGCCGGCATGATCGCGGCAACCAGTGCACAAGGAGAAGCGACAACGAGCAGGACCATTGCCCGGTAGAATGTTTCCGTCCAGCTCCACCCGAGGAGGAAGTGGGGAAGGAACATCATCAGGAAGACAACGGCAAGCACGACTTTTACATAGGTTCCTTCAAAGCGTTCGATGAACTGCTGTGAAGGCGATTTTTCGCTTTGGGCGGATTGCACAAGATCAATGATTTTTTGGAATAGGGTTTCGCTGCTCGGTTTGGTCATTTCCACCGTGATGGCCCCGTTGATGTTGACGGTCCCAGCGAAAACTTCATCTCTTTGACCTTTGGTGACCGGGACGGCTTCGCCTGATATGGCTGCTTCGTCAATGGAAGTCGTGCCCTTAACGACAACACCGTCCGTTGGTACGCGTTCACCTGGTTTAATTAAAATATGGTCGCCGATTTCAAGGCTTGAAACGTGGACTTTCTTTTCACCAGATCCTGTCACGAGCCATGCTTCTTCAGGCTGAAGCTGCATGAGTGCTGAGATTTCCTTCTGACTTTTATTCATTGTATACGTTTCAAGTGCGCCGCTGACTGCGAAGATGAAGATGAGGATGGCGCCCTCTGTCCAATAACCGATGATGGCAGATCCCACTGCGGCAAAAATCATCAACATTTCTACATTCAGTTCTTTGTTTTCAATGGTTTCTTCTATTCCTTCTTTGGCTTTGGCGAACCCTCCGATGGCAAAGGCAAGGAGATAGAAGATGATGCTTAAGGTGGAGTCGTCGTTTGACGTCAACCATCCCAGTAAAATAAACACACCACTGACCAGTGCGGCGATCAGTTCTGCATGAGGCTTTATTTTTTCAAAGAAGTTTATTTTTTCATTTGGTGTCCCCATGGATAAGGCTTTGGATTGTGAGCTCATAGCGTATTCCTCCTTTTTGTTAAATGAAAATACGAGATTCTCATTGAGAATAATAATCAACGTCATTACCCCTATAAAACGACGAAAGCTGCCACCGATGAAAGGTGACAGCAAAAATGCACGTGCTCTTAGTTGATTTTATATGAAGTTAGTAATTTATAATTATTATAATCTAATCCTATCACAAGTATATGAGAATGGAAAGAGTTTTGTGCTAATTATTCTGGGTTATTTCTCCACGTCTATTTTGAAGGGAGAAGACGAGTAAGCTCACAAAAATCATCAGCATCATGCATGCGATCAGATAGAAAAAGCTTGAGCCTTTGAACCAGTCGATGGTGATTCCGCCAACGAATGGACCGATCATGCTTCCAAAGCTGAAGAAAATCCCGCACATGATGTTTCCTGCAGGAAGTAATTCTTTTGGCAAAAGATCCGTCATATAACTAATACCGAGTGAAAAAGTCGATCCGACTGCCATCCCGGCTAACGTAAAGCAGATAAATAAGCCCAGAGTGGACTCTGCCACGATTCCTGCAGCGGAAAAACAGAGGAAGCCGATCATCATGACGATAAGCAGGACGTTTTGTCTTCCATATTTGTCACTAAGAATCCCGAGTGGAACTTGTGAGATGATACTTCCCACTGCAAATGCAGGCAGGAGGATGGCGACGGCTTCAATGGAAAGGCCGTTTCGCAGGGCGAAAACAGGGAAGTTCCCATTTAATGAAGCTTCCAGGAACCCGTATCCCAATGGAGGCAGCAGGGCGACCCATGCATATTTGAGAACCTTTCCGAAGCGCTGGAACGATCCAAGGAACGAGGCACTGCCGATATTTTGCTGCTCGGGAAATTCGTTTTGTAATTTAAATACGAACATCCACACCGTCAGGCTTAATAAAGAAGAGATGATGAATGGCAGTGCTTGATGGATGGTGATGAGCTGTGTCATCATCGGTCCCACGGCAAAACCGACTCCAAAAGAAACCCCGTAGATGGATATGTTACGTCCGCGATGTTCTTTCGGTGAAAACGATGTGATCCAAGTCTGGGTGGCGAAGTGCAACATGTGATCGCCGACTCCGATACAAAGACGAAGGAAGAACCAGAACCAGAAGGATTTCCAAACCGGGAATAGCAGGAGTGATGCTGCAACCACTATTCCCCCGATGATGATCATCGGTTTGTATCCGATTTTCTGAAGTGGTCTTTCCATTAAAGGAGAGGCAAGTAAGATTCCTATATATAATGCGGTTGCGTTTAATCCGTTCAGGGAGGAAGAAACGCCGTCCTGTTCGAATATGATGGCGATTAACGGCAGGAGCATCCCTTGTGAGAATCCCGAAATCGCGACGATTCCGACAAGGACCCAGAAACGGAAGGTAAGTGTTTGATTCATTTGTAAAAACTCCCAATCATTGATGGTTACTTCTTAGATGGTACCCCCAATTTGAATGTTTGGCAATACGAAACGAATAGAGTAAAATCAAAACATCCACTAACATAATAAGGAAGGAATGAAATGAAAATGGAATTTAACATGCAAGAAGGCGGATTTTACACAGATTTAGGGTTTGGGAAGCTGGAGGTTTCGGGTAACGAAGAGTATGGCTTTCGCCCATTCCAATTATTGGTTTCATCCGTAGCCGTATGCAGCGGGGGAGTGCTCCGCAAAGTACTGGAGAAAATGCGCATCGAATTCGAAGACATACATATCAAAGCCGACGTAACCCGTAACGAAGCCGAAGCAAACAGAGTCGAAGCGATCTCCCTTCACTTCACCATCAAAGGGACGGACCTTAACGAGGCAAAAATCGAAAAAGCCATGAAGCTCACACGCAAAAACTGCTCCATGGTCCAATCCGTACAAGACAGCATCAAAATAGAAGAGACGTTTGAGTTGGTGAAGTAAGATTTTGAGGGACGGACCTTCCATTCAAGGGGCATAAATCCTATTGTAACGAGGTTTATAACTTGATGGAGGTCCGTCCTTCAGTGCAGAAAAGCGTTGAGGGACGGACCTCCAAATCAGCATAAGTCCCATCAAACAAGGTTCTTATCTGATTGAAGGTCCGTCCCTCTTCAGGTGGTCCTCTACAGGCTTAGTTCCTGTGGTTCTTTGCCTGTTTTTTCGTAGTAGAGGATGGTTTTGGGTGTGAGTTTGAGGAGCATGTATTCCGGGTCATCGGGGCTTGCGATCCAGGATTTTAGTTGGTCGTTCCAGAATTTCTCTTTCAGCTCTTTGGATTCTTCTACAGTTGCCTCTGCTTCGATTTCTACATAGTGCTCATGATCGGAATCTCGGTCATGGCCCAGAAGAATATGAACATGAGGGTTTTGTGCGATGTCTTCCGCTTTGTGTGCATGCTCATTGGTTGCGGTGTAAAGAGTAAGGTCTTCATGGTAGAACATCATAAAGCGTGAATACGGCTTGTTGTCTCGAATCGTGGCAAGGGTGCCCGTTTTATGGTTGGAAAACAGCTCAACGATCTTATCTTTTAAGTTTTGTGCCATGGGTGGTACCTCCTAATTGGGTTCTATCTATAATGTGTCTAATCTCACTTGATTTAAACAAATTTTCTTTGAGAAAGAAGGATCTTACACATGAACAAAATATTTGCACTGCTTGTATTTGCAGGAGTACCGATCTCAGTCATCGGTTCACTGCTTCATTGGCCCAATGTGATTATGTTCGTGATTTACTGTGTGACGATCATTGCCCTTGCTGCCTTCATGGGAAGATCGACGGAAAGCTTGGCCGTGGTATCGGGACCCCGTATTGGGGGATTACTGAACGCGACCTTTGGAAACGCAGTTGAACTCATCATTTCTATTTTTGCGTTAAAAGCTGGTTTGGTCGGCGTCGTGCTGGCGTCCTTGACTGGATCCGTGCTTGGAAATCTACTCCTCGTTGCAGGGTTGTCCTTTTTTGTAGGGGGGATCAAGTTCAAACGTCAGAAGTTCAACGTGTTTGATGCCCGGCACAACTCGGGGCTGCTCATGTTTGCAATCATCGTGGCTTTCGTCATTCCTGAAGTATTCGCCCAGGATATGAACGAAGCGAAGACCATGTCCCTTTCAATTGGTGTGTCCGTTATTTTAATCGCTCTCTATTTATTTGCCTTATTCTTTAAATTAGTGACTCACCGAGGAGTGTATCAGCATGAAGGCGAAGAAGGTGTGCACGCTCATGAAGAGCCGGAGTGGAGTAAAGGGAAAGCATTGCTGATCCTTGCCGCCTCTACAGCAGCCGTCGCCTATGTATCTGAACGTCTCGTCCATACCTTTGAAGAGGTCGGGAACACATTCGGATGGAGCGAGCTCTTCATCGGGGTCATCATCGTAGCCATCGTCGGAAACGCTGCAGAGCATGCGTCGGCGATCATTATGGCTTATAAAAATAAGATGGATATCGCTGTGGAAATTGCAGTCGGATCGACCTTGCAGATCGCGATGTTTGTAGCGCCGGTACTGGTATTGATTTCACTGTTTTTTGAAACGAGCATGCCGTTGGTATTTACATTGCCGGAACTTGTGGCCATGGTATCAGCGGTACTTGTCACGATCGTCATATCCAATGACGGGGAGACGAACTGGTTTGAAGGACTGACACTACTCGCAGCCTATTTCATAATGGGAATCGGATTTTATCTACTATAATAAAAAGCAGCGGAGTTCAATCATGAACTCCGCTGCTTTTTTAGGGAATGTAGGAATGATTGAAAACGGTCAGTATGCCCGACTGTTTTCTTTTCAATCATAGTATAAAATAATATTTGAATTTTGTAAATATTCTTTCAAATAAAGTTTTTGGGATAAGCTATTTCAACTAGGAAAAACTAACGGCAAACCCTAAAGCTTGAAAGGAGTTAATTTTATGAAAATCATGCGCACTGTCCTTATGATCATTCTCGCATTTTTTGTTGCAACAACTGGTACCCATGCTGAAAATAGCCCTAAAAAAGCAAACGACAAAGCACCGAAAACAACGGAGAAAGCTCCGGAAGCAAGTGAAGATACCAGTGTGAAGATCCCGAATTCGGTTTTAAATATCGCCAAGGAAAATACGTATCCCAATTCTACACAGGATCAACCGTATCTTCAACCGAGCGAATGGTCTCAGGAATTAATTGAAACATCTAATGTTAAAATTGAAAATCCGAACCTGATTCGCATTCTTAACGAATCCACGATGAATAAAGCACCGACGATTGGATTACGTGCAACCATCTATTTAGGGGAATGGCCATTAAATTATGCCTCAACGGAGACTTCTCCTAATTGGGAGTATCAGAAGGTCAACACGAACTATTTCGATAATCGTGGCGGAAAATCCAACTATCAAATTCATTACGTTCAAGAAGCACAAAAAGTTGTGAAGGGCGGGCTCACGGCAAAAGTTCCGCATGCAGAAGATGTGGAGAAAATGATGCTCATCAAAGCCATGGATAAATCCAAACTGCCACTCGCATTCCAAACCATCGTTGGAGCAGGAACGAAGAAGGATCAGGTGTACAATATTTCACCGAAACGACTTGGTTACCTATACGCCTATGCACCGGCGATTAATGAAAAAGGAAAAGTAACCTACGGTGAAGTGTTCCTTGTGATGAAGGGTACAAAACGCTCCATCGTCGTGAAAAACGTAACTTCCCAAGGAGTCGGAGCATTTATTCCAATCCAGGATCACGTACATTTCGGCTTCATGGCAAGTGAAACACCTAGATAAATGTTTGAAGAAGAGTGAAGTGGGGTAAACCTTAATTTCACTCTTTTATTATTTTCTTTGATATGTTATAATAATTAGAATATTCAGAATTGAAGGAGGGATATCATGGAGTATCTACTTATTTTTGGTGGGATCCTGATTGCGTACACAGCAATGAGAATTTGGTTCGGAGCGAAAAGGGCTAAAGTATATGCCGAAAGCCTCAAAAATCAAAACTATAACTCAATGGACCCAGTACTACAGAAGATTGATCAACCCGTGAAAGAAAATCACCGCGGCCCAATCGGATAAAAAGCACACCGGATGAATGTCCGTTGTGCTTTCTTTTTTTTGTTTGGAGAGGGACGGACCTTGTGCTGGGGAAGAAGGGCTATTTTAGTGGCATGTTTGAAATGGGTATTTGGTGTAATGATAAGAAATCAGATCCCGGTTTTCATAAAAAAGCCCAAATCCATAAGAGATTTGGACCTTTACACTATTTTATCGGGAAATCTTCGCTTCACGCTTCGAAAAGTCAACATCATCATAGTACATAGACTTCACCAGGACGTTCGGTCCAAGGCAGCGGGCCATAGGGCAGTGACAGTTCAACTCTTTCGCAAGAGGCTGTTCTTTCCACTTTTCAAAAATGGCAGGGAGCGCATCCCTTGTTATATTTCCAAGTGGTGGCGTGTCGCCGAAGTCCGTGACGATGACATCACCGGTGAAAATATTGACGTTTAGACGGGAACGTCCGTCGGGATCATTACGGACGCTGACATTTTTAGCGGCATAGAGTTCCGTCAGAAAATTCAAGTCTTCTTGTGAAGAGCTGCATGGATAAAATGGCAGTGTTCCAAACAGCATCCACACATTTTCATCACGGAAGGACAGAATATTTCTGATTGCTTCCCTGGTTTCTTCCAATGAAAGAGTTTCAAGGCTTGACGCGAAATCCGACGGGTACATTGGGTGAATTTCGTGACGACCACACTTCATTTCGTCTACTACCTGACGATGGATTTTCTCCAGGTAAGGCAGGGTGTTTTTATTCAACATGGTTTCGGCCGATACGAGCACTCCCCGCTCAGATAGGGCGCGGCTGTTTTCAATCATGCGGTCAAAGAGTTTACGGCGCTGCTCCCTCGTTGGCTTCCGTTCCATATTGGCAAAGCCGACATCGATGAACTCATCGATCGTTCCCCAGTTATGTGAGATGTGCAGGACATCCAGGTAAGGGACAATCAATAAATACCGGTCCAGATCCAGAGTCAGATTGGAGTTGATTTGGGTATGTACGCCTCTGGAATGTGCATACTTGAGTAAGGGCAATACATAATTATCAACGGATTTCTTGGACATCATCGGCTCTCCGCCGGTAATACTAAGGGAACGAAGTGTTTTAATATCGTCGAGCTTCTCGAGAATCAGTTCAATGGGAAGGGCGCTTGGGTCCTTCGGCGAGAGGGTATAACCGACGGCGCAATGTTCACATCTCATGTTACAGAGCGTTGTGGTAGTGAATTCTATATTGGAAAGCGTGATATCACCATGCTGATCCACATCTAAGTAAGCCTCCCAAGGATCATGGTCAATCGACATTTTCTTGGAGAGAAGGTCAGTTTTCATTCGTAAAAGCTCCTTTATGTTTAAGTCACCTATTCATTATTGAGAAACGCCCAGCCCTTGTCAATCCGAAAGTTATTGGTTACCATAGTAAACGTATTGAAAGGAGAGAGAACTCTTGGGTAAAGCTATCAACGATAAAGACTCACAAGTGAGCTATTTAAAACAGCGCCTTAACCTATTCGTCGACGTTCTGGACTCAATCGACCCCGAACAAGCGGATATAGACGATATCGATCGCCTGATTGCCATGATCGATGATATAGAAGTGAAATGCGAGCAATTTAAGAAAAGTGAGTAGGAGTCCTGGATGGGGCTCTTATTTTTTTGAGGGACGGACCTCCTTGGAAGGTCCGTCCCTCCATCTTATGCAGTCCATAAGACAAGCATGCACAAGCAGGAAATCTCCGCTTAAACGTCAAACTTTAATAAAAACATCCATTATTAAAGGAGCGACCCATCCCCATGATCATCACACCCATCGAAAAACACCAATGCGAGAAGGCCAAAGACGTGATCCTGTCCGGTTTCCTTGAACGGTTCGGCTTCATCGATCACACCTTGAATCCCGATATTCATGACATATCCGTAGAGTATGACGGCACAAAACATCATTTTTTTGTAGGAAAAGAGGGCGACGACATCATCTGCACAGGAGCGATTCGAAAAGAATCAGTCGAGACGTATCAGATTGTAAGAATGTCAGTCCAATCCTCATACAGGAAACGCGGTCTCGGCCGCATCATGCTCAACCATCTGGAAGAAAAAGCTTATTCTCTTGGAGCACGCACACTCATTCTCGAAACCAACAAGCACTGGGGGGATGCGATCCGATTTTACCAAAATAACGGATATATCTATAAGGAAGAAGATGAGGTTTCCTGTTATTTCGAGAAGGAAATTCCATTGTGAAATCCCTTTCAATCTTAATCTTATAGGAGTATAATGATGTATGAAAATTAAGACTGTTTTTGAGATCTTTAGAGGGGGAGAACGATGAATAAAGAGACATTACAGCAAAGTATGTACGATTTGATTGTGGAAACTTCCACGAACCTGCCAAAGGATGTACGACGTGCGATCCGCTCGGCGAAAGCCCGTGAGAACGCTGGAACACGAGCGGCGATGAGTCTGGACACGATTTCAAATAACGTAAAGATGGCGGATGACAATGTATCACCGATTTGTCAGGATACAGGACTTCCGACTTTTAAAATAAAAACACCCGTCGGCGTGAATCAGCTTGAAATCAAAGAAGCGATCTATGCTGCCATGGTACAGGCGACGAAGGACGGGAAGCTTCGTCCAAACTCCGTTGATTCATTGACTGGGGCAAACTCTGGAGACAATCTCGGCTTAGGGACTCCGGTCATCAAGTTCGAGCAGTGGGAAAAGGATTATATCGATGCACGCCTGATCTTAAAGGGCGGCGGTTGTGAAAATAAAAACATTCAGTACAGCCTTCCGTGTGAGCTAGAAGGGCTGGGCCGTGCCGGACGTGATCTGGACGGAATCCGTAAATGCGTGATGCATTCTGTGTATCAGGCACAGGGACAAGGCTGCAGCGCCGGATTCATCGGAGTTGGAATCGGTGGGGACCGTTCTTTGGGCTATGATCTGGCAAAAGAACAACTATTCCGTTCCGTTGATGATGTGAATGCGAATGAAGATCTTCGCAAGTTAGAAGAGTATGTAATGGAAAATGCAAATGAGCTTGGAATCGGAACCATGGGATTCGGCGGTGAAACGACGCTTCTTGGGTGTAAGGTTGGAGTGATGAACCGTATTCCTGCAAGCTTCTTCGTATCCGTTGCGTATAACTGCTGGGCATTCCGTCGCTTAGGTGTGAAGCTTGATGTGAATTCAGGTGCGATCGACGAATGGTTCTACCAGGAAGGCGAAAAGATCGACTTGACGCAAGGTTCTGAAGCTGAGCTTGAAACGGCAGCAGCTTCATCCGGGGAGCAGCCAAACGTTGTGGTACTTCAAGCTCCGATCACGGAAGAGAAAATCCGTGAGCTTAAAGTGGGCGACGTGGTTCAAATCAACGGCCGCATGTACACTGGACGTGATGCGATACACAAACACTTGAGTGAGAATGATGCACCGGTGGATCTTGATGGACAAGTCATCTATCACTGTGGTCCGGTCATGCTGAAGGACGATGAAGGGAACTGGCACGTGAAAGCTGCCGGTCCGACGACATCGATTCGTGAGGAGCCTTATCAAGGGGATATCATGAAGAGATTCGGTATCCGCGCCGTCATCGGGAAAGGCGGAATGGGTCCGAAAACACTTGCTGCCTTGAAAGATCATGGCGGTGTTTACCTGAATGCAATCGGTGGAGCGGCGCAGTACTACGCAGATTGTATCAAGGGCGTAGACGGAGTGGATCTGATGCAGTTCGGTATTCCTGAAGCCATGTGGCACCTGAATGTGGAAGGCTTCACGGCAGTTGTGACAATGGATTCCCATGGTAACAGCCTTCATGAAGAAGTGGATAAATCGTCATTGGAAAAATTAGCTCAGTTTAAAGATCCTGTTTTTAAATAAATGAAAAGGGACCACCTCGTGAAACAAGCGGGGTGGTTTTTCTATTGGGTATTTATGTTAAAATATGAAACCATAAAGACATGTTTTTCGTATTACATACAAACAGGATCTGGAGGGCTACGATGATTTTCAATAAATTAGTGAGCATGTTGTTTCTTTCCTTAATGATGTTCTTAACAGGATGTGCAAGTAATAGTGAGAAATCGAATATCACTTCCATTGAAGATGTGAATGTAGATACGTTAAAAGAAAATAGCGGAACCTATGTGGGGGATAACTCTAAGGTCAGTGCGATCCTTCAGGAATTGCCTGGTGGAGAAACCATTCAAGAAATCGATCTTTCAGGAGAAATGGTGAAGGTGACTTATGGCAATAAAGAAGGGAGCCTTCCTCAAAATGACGTGGATGAGTTTTGGTTTGACGGTAATCATGCCGATAAGAAGAACTTTTATTACAACGCCATCTACCTGACCCTTCTCGTTCCGAATGCCCAAGAATATCACTTTCAAGTAGACGAATCCTTGGTATCCGTTTCAAGGGACAAAATGGTCAAGGACCTTAAAGATGAATTTGAAGAATTCCCAACGGGCGAGGCCATTTGGGATAAAAAAACCGTATCTGAATTCATAGCTGAACATAACGGGAAACTAACAGAAATGGCAACGAAGTATCAGACTTTTTTTGAGTGAGAGGGACGGACCTTATCTCGAAACGTGTTTCTCTTCGACGGAAGATGAAATATCAGGGTGACCTGAGACATATGCCTGAATACAAACCCAATCTTTTGTAGAACCTTTCTTGTGATGCATTCAAGTTATATAATCATCTAAACTTCATTCTACTGTCAGTCCCTCTCGAAGATTCCTCTTGTACCAATAGAAGGAATCTTTTTGCTTTTTCCTTTTGAACTACGTGAATTTAACAAAATTTAAAGTATTATCTTAAATACATCTACATAAGTATGAGGGGGAAGAGTAGCAGAGGGGGAAGAACATATGGCAAATCCGATCGTGGCTCGATCTATAGATGAGATTCAATTCTGGTCGAGAATTATGAAGGAGCATGCATTGTTTCTGAGCTTGGGATTCACGTATGATCAGAAGCAATTGATTGAAGAAGCACAGCAGTTCATTACGGTTTTTGAAAGAATCGAGGAGAAGCTGAATAAATACTCCATCAACACGGATTTACGGCAAATCCAGGCATTTAACAGCGAAGTTTATCAAGCGGCAGTTGCAATTTGGAACTATAAGCGGAAAATATTAGGTTTGACATTGCGATGTGAAATCCGTTCTAATAATTATCCATTGTTAGTGGATCATATTAGCAGGGAAGCTGCATTCTTTGCCAAACGTCTGCAGGAATTGAATGAGGGGAAACTTGTACCTGAACAGGATTGCATAATCCAGGAAAATGTATTCTTCCTGAGAATCATGGCCGATCACGCGAAGTTTATCGGGCATCTGTTGGATCCTTCCGAAAGGAAATTAGTTGAGCAGGCAAGAGAGTTCAGCCAGGATTTCGATCAACTGGTTTTTCAAGCGATTGATTTAGACTCCATGCGTCCACAATCCGAAACAAAGCCGATGTTGAACCAATTTTTGAATCAAAATAAGGTTTCAGTGAAGTCATTACGTGATTTCAAGAAAACCGCAAGAGAATTAATCGAAGAATGCAGGATCAAAAGTAATATCCATCCTCTTTTGGCTGATCACACATTTAGAGAAGCAGAACGATTCCTGGAAATCATCGATTTGTTTGAAGCGAGTTTGCAAATGAAATAAAGGTTGGAGTATGATGACCGCTTTAACTATTGGATACTTTTAGTACACATGAATCCTTCCCTTTCTCAAAAACTAAGGGAAACGGAATGTGAAAGAAGGGTTCAATTTTGCGGAAATCACTAAAAGTGTTGATAATAGCGTCAATCTTAGTATTGCTCATCCCGGCACAAGCCTATGCAGTTTCAAATAACCCGATCGGCTGGGGATTCAAGAAGAGCCAGAATGAAGTTCCTGCAGAAGCGGGGTCTCAGCATGATCAGCTCCTTGATAAATATGATGCGTTTTACAAGGGATCACCGGATAAAAAAGTCCTGTATCTGACTTTTGATAATGGATATGAAAATGGCTACACAGGGCAGATCCTTGATGTGTTGAAAAAGGAAAAAGTACCAGCCACCTTCTTTGTGACGGGTCACTACTTACTTAGCGCTGAAGACCTTGTCAAGCGAATGGTGAAAGAAGGCCATATCGTAGGGAACCATTCCTGGCATCACCCGGACTTTACGGCAAGCTCCGATCAGAAAATCCGGGAAGAGCTTGAAAAAGTAAAAGTGAAAACAAAGGAACTGACCGGACAAAAAGAAATGAAATATCTGCGACCGCCAAGAGGTGTATTCTCTGAACGCACGCTGCAAATCGCCAAAGAAGAAGGGTACACCCACGTCTTCTGGTCGCTCGCCTTCATCGATTGGAAAACCGATCAGCAAAGAGGCTGGCAATACTCCTATGACAACATCATGGCCCAGGCCCATCCAGGTGCCATCATCCTTCTGCACTCCGTCTCCAAAGACAACGCAGACGCCATGGAAAAAGCAATAAAAGACCTCAAGAAAAGAGGCTACACCTTCAAAAGCCTGGATGAGCATCCAATGATGAAAAAATAAGAGGGACGGACCTTCATTCCTAGTACCTGGTATTAGGAATTGAGGTCCGTCCCTGAAAACTTTAGTACCAAAGAATATTGTCATCGACATCATTCCGGTCACAATTGGACAACTTGTACATATTGTCTGCCACTTTGTCATTTTGTACATACTTGATATTCTCACAGGACATTCTTACAATCTCACCGCTACCAAATGTATCCCGACGTGTGTCCCTAACGGAATGAAGTACATTTCCATCATACTTAAGGTCATGTAAGATGGGATCACCCTCCTCTGTATAAGAAACAATGCGGATACGATCCTTTAAATTATGCCTGACATTCTCATAGAACTCTCCATATTCTCTACATGTTCATGAGTATTCACTACATCTGTCTCCACAGGCTCATAATCTGTGACCTGTTTCCCCAATTGAGTCTCAACCTGATTTCCACGCTCATTACAACCAGAGACCAACACAAAAAACAAACCAGCCATCATCAACCTCTTCACCCAATCATCCCTTTCAGAGTTCCATGAGGGATGAACCTCTACATTAGTCCTTCTACTTTTAGAGGTCCGTCCCTCTCTCCTAATGTATTAGACGAACGACAACGTTGAAGTGTTACACTCCCGTTATGCTATAATACACATACAAGTTTTGTGCGGAAGGATGAGGACGATGGTGAAAAGGAATGTTAAGATTGAAGGTCCGTATGATTTCGACCGGGTACTGGAGCGGCTGGCGCTGGACCCGTTGAACGCGGTAAATAAGGAAGATCGTAGTGTGAAGGTTCCCTACTATCTCCCGGATGGGAAAGGCGAGGTCATCAAGGTTCAGGCGACAGGCACCACGGACAAGCCTGAGTTCAGCATCACCTTTGAAAATGAAGAGAACCTTGAAGTGAAGGAGAACCGGATCTCGGACATTTTTCAGTGGCACACCGGACTTCATGAGATGCATGAACATTTCCTGCAGACCGACCTGAAGCCGATTTTCGAAGAGCATATCGGCACACCAATCATCTTGGAGTTCGACCAGTTTGCCACAATCGTCAAAAGCATCATCCACCAGCAGCTGAACCTGAAATTCGCCTTCACCCTTACCCATCGATTCGTCACCAAATATGGCTGGGAAAAGGACGGAGTATGGTTCTATCCATCACCGGAAAAAGTATCGGGTCTTACAGTGGAAGAACTAAGGGAGCTGCAATTCAGTCAGCGGAAAGCAGAGTATGTAATCGGGATCGGACAAAAGGTCTCTGACGGAGAACTGGACCTTAAAAAAATGGCCAGGCAGTCAGACGAAGAAGTCATCAAGGAACTCACCAAAATCCGCGGCATCGGTCCTTGGACTGCCCAAAGCTTCCTGTTATTCGGGCTTGGCCGACCGAATCTCTTTCCGAAAGCGGATATCGGCATCCAAAACGCCATTAAGCTCCTTTTCGGGATGGATCAGAAACCGACCATGGACGAACTGGACAAATTCAGCTCGGACTGGCATCCTTATCTAAGCTATGCATCCTTGTATTTATGGAGAAGTATCGAATAGAACGGACGTGAACCAATGAAAAAGCAATACGCAAAAAAACAGAACAATGAAGTGAAAATCGAGTTGAAACAACAGTTTCCTCTGACCATAAAAAAAATCGGTATCAATGGTGAAGGAGTCGGCTTCTTTAAACGAAAGATCGTCTTCGTACCGGGAGCTCTGACAGGAGAAGAAGTAGTCGTCGAGGTGACCAAGGTCCACCCGAAATTCACCGAAGCCCGCATCAAAAAGATCCGGAAGAAGTCACCCGAGCGCACCAAAGCTCCCTGCCCGGTCTATGAGCAGTGCGGAGGGTGTCAGCTTCAGCACTTGTCATACGAAGGGCAGCTGGACGCGAAACGGGATATCCTGCTTCAATCACTCGAGCGTCACACGAAGCTCAAATTAGAAGACCTGGACATCCGTCCGACAATCGGGATGGACAACCCGTGGCACTACCGGAACAAAAGTCAATTCCAAGTGGGAACCCAGAACGGGAAAGCTATCGCAGGCCTCTATAGCATGAATTCCAACAAGCTCATCGACATCGATGAGTGTATCGTACAGCACCCGCTTACGAATAAAGTCACAACCGAAATCAAACGCATCATCAACGACTTCAACATCCCTGTATTTGATGACAAAAAGAAAAAGCCGATCCTGAAAACGATCGTCACCCGTGTCGGTTTTGAAACAGGTGAAGTACAAGTCGTACTCGTAACCACGGAGAAGAAAATTCCCCGCAAGGAATTGCTGATTTCGGAAATCCAGAAACGTCTTCCGGAAGTTGTTTCGA
The DNA here is from genome assembly GCF_041889765.1 of Rossellomorea sp. FM04394. Lineage (NCBI taxonomy): Bacteria > Bacillati > Bacillota > Bacilli > Caryophanales > Bacillaceae > Rossellomorea > Rossellomorea sp. FM04394. The sequence goes on from NZ_CP168654.1 coordinate 616,695, forward strand.
TTGCCCAAAACATCAATCCAAAGAAAACAGCACTCGTATTCGGAGACGAAACGATCCACCTATCAGGTAAAGAAAGCATCGAAGAACGCCTGGAAGAGTTCACCTACGAGCTTTCCGCCCGTGCTTTCTTCCAGCTCAACCCGATCCAGACGAGCAAGCTGTATAACGAAGCCAAAAAAGCAGCGGGACTCACTGGGGAAGAGAAGGTTGTCGATGCGTACTGTGGAGTGGGAACAATCGGTCTTTGGCTTGCTGACGGAGCAAAAGAAATCCGAGGAATGGATGTCATCAAGGAAGGGATCGATGACGCAAAGAAGAACGCGAAGAAATTCGGAGTCGATCACGCCGAGTACTTTGTCGGGGGTGCGGAAACGCTCATGCCTCAATGGAAAAATGAAGGCTGGCGTCCGGATGTCGTGGTAGTCGATCCTCCTAGAACAGGTTGCGATGACAAACTGCTTGATACACTAAAAGAAGTTAAGCCGAAGACATTCGTTTATGTATCCTGCAATCCTTCCACTCTCGCGAAGAATATTGATTATTTGAAGAAGCACTATCGCGTGGAGTATTTGCAGCCTGTTGATATGTTTCCGCAGACGGCACATGTGGAAGTTGTGGCGAAGCTGACTCTTAAAATATAATATCGTAATAGGACCTGTCCCCGGGATGCTGCTTTAGTGTACCGGGGGACTGGTCCTTTTTCCTGTTGTCAGATACCTGGTCCAAAGACAATGGCATTTAGTGAATGTGCAGTGGTAATGTCCAATGATTGTAAATTTGTAGTGTTCGTTGTGTTTACCCTGATTTCATATGTGTGAGTACCTGTGGAAGGTGGTACATCAACCCATGTCAGATTGGGGTATAGGTCTCCGGCTTGAACGAAATCTTCAGCTTTAGATTCATCTTTTTTTATATCGGTAAATGAAATCAGCAGATCATCTCTATACAGTCTATAAGTCCCATCCAGTCTAAAAGAAGTTCCATTAGTGTTTGTTATATATTGGATAACCGCCATTGAGTCTAATTTTACTCTTTGACCAAATGCATCGGTTGTGACATCAAGAGTAAGAATCGTATGTTCTCCTAATGTGAGGATGGATTGAATGTCCAGCGATTGTGTATCAAAGAAAAACTGGACGATTTCTCCGCGAGCAAGTCCCATTTAGTTGCACCTCCAATTTTCAAAAGATACTATATTCTATTTGATTTTTCTTTATTCGGCACGGCGATTAGCGGACAAGGGGAGGTTGAGGAAGAGTTGAAATTGGAATAGTATTGAAAGAAAAGTGTGTTGTAGAGCTTGTTTGTTATTACATCAGAAATAAGGACTTGAATGTAAAAGGAGTAACAAGCTGATGAAAATGATGGGATTCAGTGCGTAGGATAAAATGAAAAAATGCCCTGTGATCCCACAGGGCATTTTCCCGTTCAGTTCATTCCTCAGCCATTGCTATGCTGAGATTGCTTATTCCCAGGTGCAAACCACCCAAACAAAGCAATCCCCACAAGAACACCATAGAAGGTGAGCGTCCAACCGGTACTGTGAGGGAAATCATGATCGAGCAAGCCGATATCCTCATGTGCCAGTGTAATGATCGCTAGCTTCACCCCGACCCAGGCGACGATCGCATAGGCGGTCGTTTCTAAAGCAGGGCGCTTTTCCAGCAGCTGCACGAACCAGGTTGCCGCATATTTAATCAAAATCAGCCCGGCGATTCCTCCAAGGACAACCACGATAAATTGTCCACCGTCCATCCCGCCGAAATCCCCCAGTGGAGAATCGGGCAGGCCAAGTGCAAGGGCTACGGCAGCGAGGATCGAATCTATTGCAAAGGCAAGGTCAGCCAAAGCGATTTTCCCGACAGTTGGCCAAAAGCCTTTCCCTTTAGCTTCTTCTTCAGTGTCTTCCCGGATATTTTCGTTTTCTTTCCCGAAACGTGCTTTGATGACATGCTTTAAGCCCAGGTAAAGAAGGTAGGCTGCACCGATCGCCTGTATCTGCCACACGTTCGCGATAAAAGATATCGCGAAAAGGGCAACGAAGCGGAAGGCGAAGGCCAGAAAGATACCGTATTTGATGGCCCTTTTCTTCTCATCGTCAGGCAGATGTTTCGCAATGACGGCGAGGACAAGGGCGTTATCTGCTGATAATAAGCCTTCAAGGCCGATCAGGATCAGTAATGTCCATCCGTATTCTAACCAGATTGATTCCAAACGTAAAACTCCTTCCTTAGTGAGTATGCAAACCCGATACGGGGCATTCTTTTTGAAGATAAGTCCACCATTTTTAGCTTCCCACTTATTTTGCATCTGATACTTTAATGACAACAGATTTTTCGATACCCCATTTGAGGGGAATGTCACTTGGCTTTCAAAGATTTATTAATGAAAAGGTAATGGTAGTCAGGTCGCAGGTATTCTTTAAAGAGTTGAATCAAATACTAGTAACCATACTATTGATTAATCATCTTGGGAATATAAGGAGGTGAGTATCTTGGAGTGGAAAAGTATACTTTTTGAAGCGGAAGACCTTAATTATCTGGAATTATTTCTACGTACCACCATCTTGTATTTTGTCCTGTTTTTAGCAGATAAATCGTTGGGTTTTCGGCAGCCAGGTATTGTCACACCTTATAATTTTCTGGTGGGTGCAGGTATAAGTCACATCGCCGCTTCCCGAATGGTGCAGCCTGCGTCACGGCCTATTGATGCGATTGCGATCATATTTGTTTATATCCTGATCATCTTATTGATTTCTTACAGTTACATAAAGTTATCACCATACATTGCCTCAAAAAGGCAGATTGTCCTTGTGAAAAAGGGGAAAGTGGATAAAGGGAATTTGAGGAAATCCATGCTTACCCTCGATAATTTGTTATCTATTGTAAGAAAGAAGAATGTCTTTGATTTGCAAAATGTCGATTACGTTATTTCAGAGCCGAACGGAGATTTCAGTGTGGCGAAAAATAGCCATTCTTTACCGGTCACGAAATCTATTATGAATATTCCAATGACCACGAAAGAACTCACTAAAATTTTGATTTATGATGGTAAGGTTGATAGAAAAATAATGAAGGAGAAACACCTAAATATAGACTGGGTATACCTTCAATTAAAAGAGCAGAATGTAACGGATATTGAAGATGTCAATCTTGGTCTTATAACTGAACAGAATGAATTATTCATTCATTAGGGGGGACATCCATTGCCTGATGTATTTGGAGTGATCGAGGAAATTTCATTAGGGGGATATTTAATCAGAACCCTGATTGTCGGTGTTGTTGGGTTCTTTGTGGGTAGATTGGTTTCAAGGCGGGCTATAAGTCAAATGACCACATATGATTTTGCCCTCATTTGGATACTGGGTGCCATTACGGTATCTCCCTTGTTGGATGGAAAGGTATCATTCACATATATGCTGGTTCCGTTGTTGACTTTATTCTTTTGGCACATTGTGTTCAGCCTGATTTCATTGAAAAATAGAAGGTTCGGCTTTTTCTTTAATGGGAAGCCGGCCATCTTGATCGATAATGGAAGGGTTGTCCTGAAGAATCTAAGGAGGCAATTTATCAATGTCGAGCTGCTCCTATCAGAACTTCGAGTGAACGACGTCTTCGATGTAAGCCAGGTCAAATATGCCATCTTAGAGCCTAATGGGTTTATTTCCGTTATGAAATACGATCGGGAATCCCATGTCACACCCAAGGACATGAATCTACCTGTAAGTGCAACTGAGATTCCACTGGTCGTCATAAATGAAGGGCATATCGTGCATGAGAACTTAAATAAGCTTCAAGTAGGCGAAGGATGGCTAATGGGTCAGTTGACGAAAGAAAACATTACAGATATCAATGATGTTTTTTTGGGTACTATGAATAAATCGAAGAAAATGTATGTATTAAAGAATGACGAAAAATAACGATTTGTTTCCCTTTTCGAAACAGGTATGGGAACTGGTATTGAGGGAGGTCAAATTCCTTTTGTCATCACGAGCCATTCCGTGGTATAGTTAATTTACTAATTATGACAGGAGTGATGGGTGGACGATGAAGAACTAATCTTATTTTCGCGACGTTTGAAATTCCATATTTCAAATCAACCAAAATAGGATTAGTCTGCCCATTTTTATAAAGTGACCTGAGCTGTGGAAACAGCTTTCTTTGCGCGCATTACAGGTACGGCTAATCCTTCCAGAGAAATGGGGAGGATTTTTTTGTTCTCCCTTTGATGAGAGGGGAAGATAGTATGAGAGAATTAATGAAATTAGTGAATATAAGTTATGAAATCATGGATCAGAATATTTTTGAGGGCGTAAAAGCGAGTGTGCAGGAAGGGGATGTCATCGGGATCATCGGGCAGAATGGTGCGGGTAAATCGACACTGCTGCAATTGATTCACGGGGATTTAGTACCTTCCGAAGGCACAATCCAATGGTTGCAGCAGGACTTGATCATCGGCATGGTCGAGCAGGAAACCGAATCCTATTCCCTTGACGACACGACACCTTACGAATCCAGGTTACTGGAAAAATGGCAGGTTCCGGACCATGATTTTAGGCTTTTGAGCGGCGGTGAAAAGCTGAAAGCGAGGCTTGCAAAAGGTTTTGGGAAAAACGCAGACCTCCTTTTAATGGATGAACCGACGAATCACCTGGATCAAGGGAGCATGGAGCTCCTGACGAAACAGATCAAGGAGTTTAAAGGGACAATCATTCTCGTGTCCCATGACCGGTATTTTCTTGATGAAGCGGTAACAAAGATATGGTCGATCGAAGGCAGAAAGCTCATTGAGCATAGAGGGAATTATTCGAGCTACATGGAGGCAAGGAAACAGAAGAGGCTGGCCCAGCAGCGTGAATATGAAAAGCAGCAGAAGATGGTGGAGCGGATCGAAAGCCAGATCAGCGAGCTCAATTCCTGGTCGCAAAAAGCGCATGCCCAGTCCACGAAACAGGAAGGGTATAAAGAATACTACCGGGTAAAAGCAAAGCGGACGGACAGCCAGGTGAAATCGAAGCAGAAGCGTCTCGAGAAAGAGCTTGAGAGGGCAAAGGTTGAAGCGGTTGACGAAGAACATACTGTGCGATTCTCCCTTCAGGCCACCCATAAGACAGGAAAGCGGTTTTTGGAAGTGAAGAATCTCGCAAAAGCTTTTCGGGGACGAACGTTATTCAGAAACGCCAATTTCACGATTCAGCATGGGGAAAAGGTCTCCATCATCGGAGCGAATGGCAGCGGAAAGACAACATTACTGAAGGTGATCATGGGGCAGGAGAAGGCAGAAGGAGAGGTATGGGTTTCACCGTCTGCCCAAATCGGCTATCTGACGCAGGAAGTGTTCGACCTTCCTCTTGACGAAACCCCCGAGCAGCTTTTCCACAAGGAAACATTCGAGGAAAGAGGGAGAGTCTAGACGCTTATGAAGCACTTGGGATTCCAGACGGCCCACTGGCGGGAGCCGATCAGGAATATGAGTATGGGGGAGCGTGTGAAGTGCAAGTTGATGAAGTATATTTTAGAAGAAAAAGATGTGCTGGTCCTGGATGAGCCGACGAATCATCTCGATCTGGCGTCGCGTGAACAGCTTGAGGATACCCTCGCCCAGTATAATGGAACGCTGATCGTTGTCTCCCATGACCGGTATTTTCTTGAGAAGACGACGAGTACGAAACTTGTGATTGAGAACGGCGGGATTCATAAACGGCTGAATGAACCTGCCCTTGAACGGGATGAGCAGGAGGAATTGAAGCTGAAACTCGAGACGGAGAGACAGGATGTGTTGGGGAGGCTCAGTTTTATGATGCCGGGTGATAAAGAGTATGCTGAATTGGATAAGAGATTCAATGAACTTACGAAGGGGATAAATGAGTTGAAGTGATGAATAGGAACGAACTTATTATAGGCTATGTTTACTGGTAAACGAAGTTCTATAATCATCAATCATTTGTAAAGTGTATCTTAAAAAAAGTAACGAAAAAGATATGAAAAATGGCTCAATCATTTTAGTCCACAAATACAAAAGGCAACTCCAGGGCGCTGCATGGAGTTCCTTGTATTGGGGATAATCTAACATAAACTTATAATGAGGAGTGAGATTATGTTCTTGCAAGGGACAATTATTGCAGGAGAATTTGATTCATCTACCAATGAATTCTCTATACAGAAAGTAAAGGATTTCGATACAGAGTCGGTCCTCAAAAAGAATCAGATCGATACGATCTATCACTATTTGAAAAGCCATCAGCACGAAGATGACGGGCAAATTATTACTCTGAATGATCAAATGCCTTTACGCTTATCCCAGATTGAAATGAATCAATTAATTCTTGATGTAGAGAAAGTGCTTTCCATGTATCACTGAATAGGATGGTTGTGTACAGGGGGCATACACCATACGAGCTTGCATTATTAACTCCCAAAGGGGCGATCGCTCTTCAGTTGTGCATGTAAAAGGTGTTAAAGTTATATGTAACAATAGAATGCTGGGAAGTGATGGATATCCTATATGCAACGATTTTATTCATATGTGCCGGTTTAGCTGAAATTGGTGGCGGGTACCTTATTTGGCTTTGGTTAAGGGAGGGGAAATCGGCTTCCCTGGGGTTAGTAGGAGGGCTCGCATTAGCTTTGTACGGTGTCATCGCCACATTTCAAACATTTCCATCGTTCGGCAGGGTGTATGCAGCTTATGGCGGAGTCTTTATTGTCCTCTCTGTTTTATGGGGATGGGGTATTGATAAAGAAACACCGGATTTATATGATTGGGTTGGTGCCGGTATTTGCTTGATCGGGGTATCGGTCATGTTATTTGCACCCCGGCAATGATGAACAAATCACATAGAAAAAGGCTCGGAGTTGTATTCTGAGCCTTTTTCCATGCTGCCGTTTCGGTCAATTACCACCCGTATACCACTTGTGCTGATTAGAGCCTGCGCGGCATTGCGTGTTATATCCCTCGCTCTTATGGGTGTCGTAGCAATCACCGTTGAGGTAGCCTTGGGAAAAGTATTTGTCTTTGATCATGCCTCCGATTGCTACCGCAGCCATGAAAGAGATGGGAATCAGGACGAATAGCCAAACCATTTTAAAAAACCTCCATTTCGACCGATTTAAAATGGGACCTGTCCCTACGTTCCATTTACCTTCCACCAGTCCAGCCCTTCAAATGATTGGACTGCCCCTGGCAATAAGCGTTATACCCCTCACTCTTGTGCGTATCATAGCAATCACCGTTGAGGTAGCCCTGGGAAAAGTAAGTTTCTTTGATGCTGCCCACGATGACGACTCCAACCATGAAAGAAAAGGGAATCAGAACAAACAGCCAAACCATTTTCTAAAACCTCCTTTTTAGGTAAAAGCAGGTGAACATCATCCTGTAGGTGTAGCTTCTGCTACCATCTTACCATTAAATATATGGAAAAATATAGATAATATTTCAGTGTGGGAGGAGTTCATTATGGATTGCCACTCCTTATCTTGTTATGCCAAGCAAGGGTTATTTATGAATGGGTACCAGGTACAAAAAGGTGGAATTGTACCTGGTACAAAAAAGACAGTTTGTACCAGGTACAGATGATCAGATTGGCAGTTGGAAGGGATTTCAACCAATTGTTAAGATTTACAGGAATCAACCACCGCACATTCCACAAGCAGATTAATGGTCAAACCATCTTTACATCTACTATGATATCCCTTGAACAACAAGAAGGAGGCAAAACCCATGAACAAAAAGTATGAAGAATTATTTACCCCATATAGATTCAAAAATGGAATAGAGCTTAAAAACCGCATCATCATGGCACCTATGACGAACTTTTCATCAGATGATGAAGGCAATGTAACGGAAGCAGAGGTAGACTATTATGCCCGCCGTTCGAAGGGTGTCAGCATGGTTGTCACCGCCTGTACGTATGTGACACCGAACGGTAAAGGATTCCCTGGAGAATTTGGCGGTGACACGGATGACATGATCCCGAGTCTTGAGCGATTGGCGGGAGCAATCAAAGATCAGGGTGCGAAGGCGGTATTGCAGATTTTCCATGGCGGGGTGCAATGTCCTCCTGACCTGGTTCCGGATGGGGACGTCGTCAGTGCGAGTGACGTGATGGGAGACAATCAAGAGAAGAAGGCAAGAGCGTTAACGGAGGCTGAAGTCGAGGAAATCATCGAAGCTTTCGGGGAAACGACCCGCCGTGCCATCGAGGCCGGCTATGACGGCGTGGAGATTCACGGGGCAAATGGTTATTTAATCCATCAGTTCTTTTCTCCAATGACGAATCAGCGAGAGGACCGTTTTGGCGGGAGCTTGGAGAAACGGATGACATTCCCGATGGCGATCGTGGATAAGGTGAAGAGTGTGGTCGATGAGCATGCGAAACATCCATTCATCGTCGGCTACCGTTTTTCACCTGAAGAGCCTGAGGAGAATGGATTTTCCATGGGGGATACCCTTACCCTGGTGGACGCATTAGCAGACAAAGACCTTGATTATCTGCATGTGTCCCTATTCGATTTCTTCTCGAAGCCAAGAAGAGGCGTAGAGGATGTAGAGAAAACGAGAATGGATCACCTGCTTGAAACGATTGCTGATCGTACTCCACTGATCGGTGTAGGCTCTATCTACTCTGCCGAAGATGCGCGTAAAGCATTTGAGACAGGGGTTCCACTATTGGCACTGGGGCGCGGTCTCATCATCGATCCCGATTGGGTGCAGAAGCTTGCAGACGGCAGGGAAGATGAAATTGTGACGGAGATCGATAAGGAAAAGCAGAAGGAGTTAGTGGTGCCGGATCCTTTATGGAATGCCATCATCAATACACCAGGGTGGTTCCCGGGAGTATAAGGCCACGGGTTTAATGAAAGAATCCTAAAGGCAACTGTCTAAAGTGGCAGTTGCCTTTTCTGATGACAAAGAATACATTTTTTCATTCAATGAGTTGGCAGAGGTTCCATGCTGCACGAGCCATTCATAACTACACACATCTCAGAATATGATTTCTAAGTGCTCTATTACAATTTACGTGAGTGGGACAGTAAACCTGTCCCACTGTCCCGCATATCTGGTATATAATGAATCTATAAACCTTTGGAGGTACATATGAAACAGCAAAACTATGAGAATCACAGTAAGATCGATCCGTTGTATCATTATGGGATTTCACTTTTATCGATTGTGACGTTGATTTTATCTATTACGTTCTTTGTGAAAAATGTGGGGACAGAGGCTCTGCTTAGTTTCATTGTGCTGTTCGCTTCGATTACGTTCCTGTTTATGGCGGTGAAGCTGCGATTATATGCACTTCAGCTTCAGGACCGGATCATTCGAAATGAAGAAAATTTCCGTTATTATCGCTTAACGGGGAATCAGTTAGACCCTAGACTTTCTGTGAAGCAGGTGATCGCACTACGGTTCGCACCTGATGAAGAATTTCCGGGATTAGTGGAACGGGCGCGGTCAGAGGATCTATCAGCCAAAGACATAAAAAAAGCCGTACAGAATTGGCGTGCAGATCATCACCGCGTATAAACATCTAAAGAACGGACCGCTCACTCATGGGCGGTTCCATTTTTGTAAAAGGAGGCTCGTTATGACGAACGAAGTAATGGTAGATGTGAATGGTCTGGTGAAAAAATATGGTTCCTTCACTGCGGTGAATGGGGTCCGTTTCCAGGTAGAGAAGGGGGAAATCTTCGGATTGCTCGGTCCGAATGGAGCAGGGAAGACGACGACGATCGAAATGCTCGTGGGACTCCGGAAACCGGATGAAGGGACGGCAAGCTTAGCCGGCTACGACGTGCGCAAAGACGTGAATAAGGTGAAAGAGGTGATCGGGGTTCAGCTTCAGTCGACCTCGTTGTTTGAGTTACTGAAGGTGGAGGAGATCCTTCATTTGTATGCGAGTTTTTATCCGAGTCATGTGGACATTGAGAGGTTGATCGAGGAGATGCTCCTGAGTGAGAAGCGGAAGGACCGGATCAAGGGGTTGTCGGGAGGTCAGAAGCAGCGGCTCGCGATTGCCCTGGCGCTGATTCATGATCCGGAGATTGTGTTCCTGGATGAGCCGACGACGGGACTGGATCCCCAGGCAAGACGGACGCTATGGGACATTGTGCTGCGGTTGAAGGAGCGGGGGAAGACGGTCATTCTGTCCACGCATTATATGGATGAAGCCCATGTGCTCTGTGACCGCATCGGCATCATGGATCAAGGGGAGTTGATTGCCCTCGACACGCCTCCTAATCTTGTGAAAACCCTGCAGTCCACGAGTACGATCGAATTCCATCTAAACAATCCGCCTGAAGAGGAGTGGTTCATGCAAATGGATGGAGTGGAGGAAGCGGCCATCAAGGATACCTTCGTCCAGCTGTATACAGATGAGCTTCAGCTGGCACTGACCTCCCTGATTTCCGTGTCGACGGAACATAATCTGAAAATCGAGGATCTTCAAACGCGGCAAGCGACTTTAGAGGATGTCTTCATTCATATGACAGGAAGGAGGCTGCGGGAATCATGAGAGCTTATTGGCAGTTAACCCTGGCACAATTACGGATCTTTGCCCGGAACAAGCAGGTCCTGTTCTTTACATTACTCTTTCCGGTCATCCTGATGGTGGCCATCGGGTCATTTGCAGGCGGGGGGGATTCACTCTCGTTATCAGTGGGGGTGATTGACGGGGATCAATCCAAATCGTCGAAGGACTTAAAGGACTTATTTTATAAAAATGATGGAATCGAGACCACAAAATATGAGAGCGTCAAAGAAGGAAAAGAAGCAGTGGAAAATGGAGACATCCAGCTTCTGATCGACATTCCTAAAGGGTATGAAGAGAACCTGAAAGAGGGGGACGAGGCTTTCTCCCTTCCCGTATACTATAACGAGAAAAACCTGACCACATCTGAGCTTGGATTGACGGTCGTGAACGGCATCATCGATCAATACAGCAAGGATCTGGTTGACTATAAACCGTTGGTGACGGTTGAGAAGGTAGGAATCGAGGCTCTGAACCTCCGATATGTTGATTTCCTCGTACCGGGTATCGTGGCGATGATGATCATGAGCAACAATATGAACGGGGTGGCGGGTCAGATCTCCGCCTGGCGTGAACGGGGAATCCTCCGTAGGATGCAGGGGACGAGACTGAAAGCTTCCACCTTCATAGCGGCCCAGATTACGGCCCGCTTGATGCTGAACGGTACACAGGCATTGCTCGTCGTCCTGATTGCCGACCTCATCTTTGATATTAATGTGGCCGGTTCGTGGCTCGCCATGATCTTCTTCATCATCCTCGGAACCTTAGCGTTCATGGCACTGGGATTTATCATCGCCGGCATGGCGAAAAACCCGGAAAGTGCCGGGCCGATTGCGGGATTCGTGACGTTCCCGATGCTGTTCCTTGGAGGGGTGTTCTTCCCGATCAACAATATGCCGGACATCATCCAGCCGATCGTGAAGGTGCTGCCGATCGCCCATCTGAGTTCGGCGCTCCGGGAGACGATGAACCTTGGGACCCCGTTCTTGGAATTGGGGTTGGAGACGCTGATATTGGGTGCCTGGCTTGTTGGCGGATTTGCGCTTGCGAGTTATGTGTTTAAGTGGGAGTAGAGAAAGTCTTCAGGTCATTGGGATTTTTATGATGGTCGTCATGCAGGCGCTTAATCATTTCAGAAAAAAGGTATAGCAGTAAAATTCAATCCCCCGTTACACGTTTAGGTATCGGGGGATTGAATTTTATCGACGAAAGAAAATCATATGATCTTCCATATCACTCTTCTCATAAGCCGCCGCAATCCCCATGTTTTCAATCGCGCTCTTGGCGACCGTTTTGTACTTTAGGGATACATGAAAATCTTTTTCAAAAGGATAGCGATCAAGTGTCACTTCATTTTCATCCACCCACCGGGGCATAAGTGGCCGATTCTCCTGGTGAAACATTTCCGTATGGTTAAATCCATTTTTGAACCACGGATGTTCCTCTTCTTTATCCACACCCGGTTCATTCAGGCAAAGATATAACGATAGGTTATCTGCGAATTGGAGTAAGCGGAAATGCTGCTGAAGTAATTCTTCATCGAGTTCGGAGAGCTTCTCCTTAAGCCTCATTTGTCTTCTGGCTTCCCCTGTTAAAAAAACAAGGCAGTCCTTATTTTGTGATTGGGAAAAGAAGGAGCAGAAGTGCAGGCTGCACAGGAGACTTGCATAGGTGTTCACCCTCTCGATCTCATCGACGCCGATTTTGTAGAATGCCAGTTTCGGCAGGAGGGGGTAGTCTGAAAAGGTGTAGGGAATTTTCTCACGATCATTCCAGATGGGAGTGTCGTCCAAACCGATCCAGCTCCGGTCATGCTGATAGGCTGCGTATAAGGCATCATCAAAGAATTGATCTGATTTTAATAGATTCCGGTTAAAGTGCTTGATGGTTTCACCGGATAAAAAAGCGTGGTCGTGCTGTTTGATCATGATAAATGAATCCTCTGTTTCTCGAATAATCATGATAGCGGGCTCCTTTCCATGGGTTTGTCTCTGATTCTAGTATAGCAAAACGATCTCTCTGATTCTCTTGCATGTATTCCGATAAATGGGATTATTTTTGAAAAAAGAAGGGTTTCTTTCGAAGAAGCAGAATGATTAAAGTGAATGATAGAATCTAGGGAGGTATGATCAATGGGAAGAATGGTACATTTCGAAGTGCACGTGGATGAAATGGAGAGAGCAAAGACGTTTTATGGAGAAGTATTCGGCTGGAAGTTCGAAGACTGGAGTGAATTCGCCGGAATGCCTTACTTTGGTGCGGTGACAGGGGATGAGAATGAGATGGGGATCAATGGTGCATTGATGCAGCGTCAAAGTGCTCCTCCCGAACCGAACCAGCCTATGAATGGATATTCATGTACGATGGGCGTGGAGAATTATGATGAAACGGAGAAACTCATTCTTGATCATGGCGGAAAGGTTGCCATGCCGAAGTACGCCCTGCCAGGTATGGCGTGGCAAGGTTACTACATAGATACGGAAGGCAATGTATTCGGAATCCATCAGCCGGATAAGGATGCGAAGTAGTAGAATGGGTGTCTGACCTGAAAGGGTCAGGCGCTTTTTTTTGTGAAGGATGAAGGAACCTGGGGACAGATACATGTGGTAAAATAAGGATGTCTAAGAAAAAGGAGAATGCCCTGTGGAAGTCTACATTATCACTTTCTTTTCAATCATCATCATATATAGAACCGTGCATTCCATGAATAAGCTATTCAAGATCGCTTATAAACGACAGGAACTTTCGAGGCGAAAGTATCGATGGATGGTGACGATCTCGATTTTGACAGGTATGACAATAGTATCCATCTTACCTTTTACCTTTCAGGCGTTGTTTACGTAATAAGAAGAAAGGAGGAACCAACCATGCTGAAAAAAATAAGAATGACAATAAGCGTCATCGTTCTGGCTTTATCACTCTATGGATTGATGTCAGATCATAACGACATCCTTCCCTTTACCATGGCAGGCTTGGCGGTCCTCATGGTGATAATGGGAGCGGAAGAACACCTGAAGGATCGGAAATCGTATCGGAGCTATCTGTTTTATGCCGTATCCGCTTTCTTGCTCCTGGTGTCCATCCAAGATATTATTTACTAAATTCTTCATCCTTAAGATGATCGTATGATTATAACAATCGAAAAAAGGAAAGTGTTATTTAAATCGACGATAAAACGAAACAGCTGCCTCTGCCATTTCCAGGATTTTCTGATGAAGATCAGCCGGTTCGACCACCCTTACTTGATCTGCAAACCCGAGTAGATATCCTTTCGCTTCTTCTTCTGTATCAAACGAGAGGGTAACGGGTATCCAGTCTTTTTTGGTTCTATCGCCGATTTCAAGTACTCGTGCAAAACGGCCGGTGAAAGTCAGCCTTGACAGGGTGGAGGGATTGACTTCCACCTTCACTTCATATGAAGGCAATTTTTTTATAAAGGCTTGGGTTGAAGAATTCCAATATTGAGCCAGGTTAAAGTCGTTTGGACGTGTAAAGGTTTCCTCTAAAGAGACAGCAGATTGGATCCGGGAAGCCCTGTAATTCCGGATGTCTCCATTTTCTTTGGTGGCGATCAAGTACCAGAGGTCTCCCTTCGCCACCAGACCAAGTGGTGACACAGTACGATCGTCCGTATTTCCGTCAGCCCGTTGATAGGTGATCCTCAGTTTGTTTTCTGTCCATATGGCCTCTTTGATCACTTCGAATGAGGCTATTCTTTCTTTTTGCTTCCGCCATGAGCTTGTGTCAATATGGATCCGGTTCCATACGCCTTTCGCGTTTTCACGGTAGGTGGATGGAAGGGAGGCGATGAGTTTATTTCTGGCTTCCTCGGACGTTCGGCTCAATCCGAGATCGTCGAGGAGGTGGGCTGACGGTGACACGAACAACGCCCGGATCTCAGATTCCTTCAACCCGGTGAGATCCGTCTGGTAGTCTTCGAGTAATGACCAGCCTCCGTTTTTCCCCCGCTCTGCGACAACGGGGATGCCCGTTCCGCTCAATGCATCCATATCCCTGTAAATCGTCCGTTCGGAAACTTCCAATCTCTCTGACAGTTCTTTGGCGGTCATTTGACCATGGGTTTGTAATAATAAAAGGATGGATACGAGTCTGTCGCCTCTCATCTGTTTCACCTTTTTCCTGAATTTATTATGTTTATTTAATTAAATATGACAGTGGATGTCAAGAATAGGATCGTATACTAAACGTATCTTGCAGATGAAAGGAATGGGTTGGATGAAATCACTGACTGGAAAAGTTGCACTTGTAACGGGAGGAAGCAGGGGAGCCGGACGTGCGATTGCGATTGAATTGGGAAAAGCCGGGGCAACGGTCTATGTCACGGGACGCAGCACCAAAGGGAATTCCACGCAAAACTTTCCCGGAACGATTGATGACACGGTTTCTCAAATAGAAGAGGCCGGGGGGAAGGGGATTGCGGTTCGTTGTGATCATACGATTGATGCGGAAACGGAAGCGGTCATCAGGCAAATTCGTGAAGGACAAGGTAAATTGGATATTCTGATCAATAATGTGTGGGGAGCCCATGACATCGGGGTGAATCCGGGATCGTTCTGGGAGCTGCCGCTCACGAATTGGGATACGATGTTCACGGCCGGTGTCCGGGCACAGTTGGCGACGAATCACTTTGCCATCCCGTTACTCCGTGAGAATAATGGAGCCCTCATCATTCACACGACCTTCTGGGATGATGGCAAGTACACGGGGCAGTTCTATTATGATCTGGCGAAGAATGCACTCGTGCGTATGGCGTACGGGCTTTCAGAAGAATTAAAAGGAGACAATATCTCGGTCCTTGCCGTTTCGCCGGGGTTCATGAGGACAGAGCTTGTACTCGAACATATGGGAGTGGACGAGGAGAACTGGCAGGAAGCAGAAGACTTGAAGAAATCCGAAACGCCTTACTATGTGGGTCGGGCCGTCACAGCGCTCGCGAAGGATCCAAAGGTGATGGAGAAGTCGGGACAGGTGTTCAGAGCAGGTGACTTAGCGAAGGAATATGAGTTTACCGATGTGGATGGGCGTTATATTCCGCCGTTCACGATGTAGGATGCATGTCCCCCTTTAAAAGGGGGGCTTTTTCTATTTGGGGAATACAGTCTTAACCCACATCTAAGTCGAATAGACTATTCATGATAACCACTTTCAGAAGGAATAGGGGTGGCATGATGTTTTCGGTTACAGAAATGCGTACGTTCGAGTTGTTTTCTGTCCCGCATATCACTGTGCTTTTGATGTTTGTGGCTATATCTGTTTTTCTGATCTATGGCAGGCGACTCCTCAAGCCTTATCAGCTGATCATCAAGTGGAAATTATTCGGAATCCTGGTCCTTAGCGAGGTGTCATGGCATATTTGGCTCGTGGCAACGGGACAGTGGGAGGTGGGGGACCTGCCTCTGCAGCTTTGTTCCGTCAGTACCTTTATCGCGATTTATCTATTCCTGAAGCCCAATCGGAAGATATTTTATCTGTTGTTCTTTATCGGGTTCCTGCCTCCCATTTTAAGCATGGTCACACCTGAAATGTTTTATCAATTTCCTCATTACCGCTTTCTTAAATATTTCCTCCATCATGCAGCGATTGCATGGTCCGTCCTTTATTTCATCGTATATGAGGGATACCGGGTACCAAGAAAAGCTGTATGGACCGGATTCGTCATGGTCAACCTTCTCGCCCTGCCGATTTTCTTCCTGAACATTCTTCTCGATACAAATTTCTTCTATCTGGCGAATCCTACGGAATCTAAAACGATCCTGTCCTTCTTCGGCTCCAGCTACATGTACTATATCAACCTTGAAATCGCTGCACTTGTCGTTTTTTACATCACCTATCTTCCAATGGGAATGCTGATGAAACGGGAGAGGGAAAAGGGTGAAGTTCAATCTGATGGATTTACTTAATTCCAGTGTTATCATTCCGTAATAACCAGGGACTTAACCAGCTTACTGTTTAATCAAATACAAAAGACCCGTCCTCACGAATGACGGGTCTTTTCAGCTTTCTCATATTTCCCCTGTTCCACCTGCATAATAACCCCATAGACCCATATCCAGCCAATCAGCCCGACTTACGAATCATTGACGGGTTCTTCGCTTCTGTTATAGTTTAGACTGGCTGAAAGTCGGAATGGAATAAGGAAAGGGGGGATTGTAGATGAGGAGTGTCCGGGGTCGTTTGTTCGGGATGTTGCTGCTGTTCATCATTTTGCCGTATTTTCTGTCGGTGTTCATTATTTATTACAATACGAAGACGAGTGTCGAGGAGCACGAGATCGAGACGAGCCGGGAAGAGATGAGGGAAAGCGGTGCGGTACTGGAACGGTATTTCGATGATATGACTTCCCTCCCCTATGCTCTTTATAACGACCCTGATGTTTTAAGAGTATTCGAACAGGGACTGAAGGGGGAACAGGAGGATTCCTTCGAGAGAAGCATGAAAATTTTCTCCGTCACCCGTCCTGACATCCGGCAGCTGCGCTTTTATTTCAACCGGGATCAAGAGGCGATGACGGTGTATCGCTCGAAGTTCAGTGCCCCGAAAGTTCAGGAAGATGTGCTTCAAGATCCCCTCTTTAAAGAGTTGTATCAGTCAGAGCAGAATTATCTTATCGAAGCCCCCCATGTGATCGAGAATGCAGGAAATGCGGCAATCATCCCGGAATCGGATAAAACGAAGGTGCTTACCATCCATCACAAGGTGAGGAATATCCTGACGGGTAAGTTTCTTGGATTCCTGTCCATGGATATTGAAGTGAATTCGTACGGGTCGATCATCCAGCATCTGTCCGATGGGGGAGGTGCACGGGTGGCCCTTCTGGATGAAAAGGATACCATCATCTATTCAAGTCGAAGGGGGGATTCCATCAAAGGGAAGCCATCACCTGACGAGCTCATTCTCAAAGAGCAGCTTGAGGGAAACCTTGAAGGCTGGAAGCTGGTGAAGATCATTTCGAAGGATTCCCTGTTCAAGGACGTAAATGAAGCTGCGTATTCGAATATACTATTGGGGATCGGTGTAGTTGGCCTCGGGATCATCATGGTCATGGTGATTTCCCATATCATCACGAAACCCATCATTCACCTTAGTGAAAAGGTAAGGTCCATAGAAGGTGGCAATTTGGATATCGACTTCACCACCTACCGGAAGGATGAGCTGGGACATTTGGAAGAACATATGGATGATATGATGCATCGGATCAATGAGCATATCGATCGTGAGTATAAATTGGAAATCGAAAGCCGTAAGAATCAGTTCCATGCCTTGAAATCCCAGGTGAATCCTCATTTCCTCTTCAATGCCCTTCAAACGATCGGCGCTGTCGCCCTCAGGTCCAATGCGAAGGATGTGTACAGGCTCATCACCTCCCTGTCGAAGATGATGAGGTATTCCCTTCATGCAGATCAGTGGGTCACGGTCAAGGACGAGCTCACCTATATCCAGTCGTACCTCTCCCTTCAGAAGGAACGCTTCGGGGAAGGGATCCAGGCGGATATCATAGTGGAAGAGGACGTGCTTCCCGCATCCATTCCCAGCATGGTCCTCCAGCCTCTTGTGGAGAATTATTTCAAGCACAGCTATGAAGAAGGATATGAGAATGCTTCCTTGGCCATCAAAGGGATACGGACCTGTGATACGATTATATTCATCGTAGAAAATACCGGTGCATCCATGACCGAAGAAGAGCTGGAACGGATTCAGGCATTCCTTCACAAGGAAGATCGCCGTGCAAATTCAGGGATTGGTCTGAAGAATATATATGATCGACTGAAGTTGAATTTCAATGATGAAGCATCGTTTGACATAGACAGAATGGAAGGGAAGGGCTTCAGGGTCACTATGACCCTTCCGTTCCTGGAAAATCGCTAGAGAGGGGGAAACCGAATGAAAGCACTGATTGTCGATGATGAACGGAATGTCCGCAATGTCCTCCGCCAGCTCGGGGAATGGGAGAGGCTCGGCATCACGGAGATCTTTGAGGCGGCGAATGGAGTCGAAGCACTCGGGATCATCAAGAAAGAGGAACCCGAGATCATCTTCACAGATATCAAAATGCCGAAGATGACGGGGATGGAGCTCATTGAAGAAATCAATCATCAGCTGTCCTTCAAGGGAAAGATCATCCTCGTCACCGGGTATGACGATTATACCTTCATGCGGAAGGCGATCCAGTTGAACAGCTTCGATTATCTTCTTAAGCCCATTGAGGAGGAGGCATTCCAGGCTGTACTGGAAAAAGTGGTGAAGACTGTGAAGGAGGAAGCGGCAGAGGGAATCGAGCAGGGGGAGATTCTGGAAGAAGCGATGAGACTGCGCGGGAACCAGATCATGACCGCCATCTGCTCAGGAGAGACGGTTTCGGATGACGCCCTCAAGCCCCTTCTACCCGATGAAAGGGAAATGGACATGACGCTTGTTTCCTTCTATGGGAAACAGCGTCCGGAAAAACATATAGAAGTCTTGGATGAAGAGCTTCGAATCCGGAAAATCGGCAGGGCATTCACCTTTCTTGACGGGGGCAGCCTTTGCATCGTGATCACCGCGAAGGATCAGTGGCTCTATGTGGAAGAGTGGATGAGTGAAAACATGACCGTCCCCGTCCGCCTCGTACAGGACAAGCTCGATTCCCCGGGAAGCATCCGGGACGTGTTCGAAGGATTATCCCGTGAGCTTGAACAGAATCAGTACCGGACGGTCCGCCGTCCCGATGAAATGGAGGCGGCAAGGCGCATCCAGGAGCTCGTCTCCTATGTGGAGACCTATTATATGGAGGATATTTCCCTTGAAAAGCTGTCGAAAATGTTTTTCCTCACCAGGGAGCATATCTCAAGGACATTCAAGAAAGAAACGGGCATGACCCTGTCGAAGTTCGTTACAAAGCTCCGGATCGAACAGGCGAAGTCTTGGCTTATGGAGGCGGAGGAGTCGATCTATTCGATTTCCACCATGCTAGGCTATCAGGATGAGAAATATTTCTCAAAGCTTTTTAAAAAAATGACCGGACTGACACCGTTTGAATACCGGTCAAGTGGGGGGGCTGAATGAAACAGAAACTACTGAAAGCCTTCTTCATCGGCTTCATCTCTGTCACGCTCACAGCTTGCGGCGAGACCAATGAAGTGAAAAAGGAACCGGAACCTGAAGAAGAAAAGGTCACCCTCACGATCCGTAATCCCAAGGTGGAGATCGCCAGCGAGTTCGAACAGATGATATCCGCTTATGAGGAAGAAAACCCGGGAGTCACCATCAAGGTGGAAACTGTAGGGGGAGCGGCGGATGATTATTCCGATATCACGGCGAAGCTTGCAGCGGGTGAAGGACCGGATATCTTCACCAATCTCGGTAGGGAGGCTGCGAAGGAATGGAGACGGTTTTTAGAAGATATGTCAGATGAGCCGTGGGTCAACAGGGCATCAGAGAATGTGCTCAGCGGGATCACCTTGGACAATAAGGTATACGGAATGCCGATGAATATAGAAGGCTTCGGTATCGTATACAACCGGGACCTCTTTCAAAAGGCGGGCATCACATCCCCGCCTTCCACTTACCCGGAGCTAGAAGAAGCAGCTGTGAAACTCGACCGGAAGGGGGTCATGCCCTTTGCCAACGGCTATTACGAAGATTGGAAGCTCGGCCACCATATGGCGAGTGTCGCCTTTGCTCAAGCAGACAAGGGATTCACTCAAGGATTGGATAACGGCTCAGCAAGCTTCCGGGACATTCCGTCATTCCAGGATCTGTTATCCCTCATCGATCTGACGGTCCGTTATGGAAATGAACGCCCCGCGAGAACAGATTATTATTCGGAGCTTAAACTGTTCACAGATGGGAAGGCCGCCATGATCCTGCAGGGGAACTGGATCCAGCCGTTGCTCGAAGGAAAGAATATTCCGGTCGGTATGTTCCCCGTGCCGCTCAATGATCGTAAAGAAGGGAGGATCCTTGCAGGTGTCCCGGGCTATTGGGTCATTAATTCCCAATCTTCCCCTGAGGAAAAACGTGAAGCGAAGAAGTTCCTGAACTGGATGGTGTCATCAGACGAAGGACAGATATACATGACGGAGAAGTTTCACTTTATCCCCGCCTTCAAGGACATCCCCGTACAGGACATCGGCCCGCTCGGCGAGGAAACCCTGCAGCTGATCAAGGAGACGGACACCTTCAACTGGTCCTCATTCTCTCCTTGTATTAAAAAGGAGATGGGAGAGATCATGCAGGATTATATCAATGAAGCAAGCTCGAGACAGGATACATTAGAGCAGTTCGACCAGGCTTGGAAGGAAGGGGCATGCCTGTCATCCTCTTCTTGATAATAGAGAACCGACTCGTCTACATGGACGGGTCGGTTTCATTTTCAGCGCATTTTTACTCCGGGACAAAAGGACTTCCGGAATCTTCCCTGGATAGTCGTATTTCAATGACTATTATCCTCCACCTATGTAAGCCCATATTCCCCCTTATCAATTTAAGACGAAAATGACATCAATCCGTGCCATATCCAGTTCGAGGCACCCCTCCTATACTGATATATGTAAGGCGAGCTTAGAGCGCCGGAACTTATAATATACGAGGAGGAGTACAATGATGGACTATCGTCAATTTGCAAGCAAAGCAACCGTTGTTTCGTTAAGTGCAGCCATTCTTTTCGGGGGCAGCTTCACATCGGCTTCTGCCAACGGGGCTTCTGAAAAAGGATACAAAGAAACGTACGGCACATCACAAATCACCCGCCAGGATATGAAGAACATGGTCGAGCAGCAGGAAGACACTACATTCAAGGTTCCTTCCTTCGACGCTTCTACCATTAAAAATGTAAAATCGGCAACAAAGATCGATGAAAACGGAAATGAAATCAAAATGGATGTATGGGATACATGGCCGCTTCAAAACGCAGACGGCACCGTGGCTGAGTACAACGGCTATCACATCGTATTCGGACTTGCCGGCGACCCGAAAAACGCCAATGATACCTTCATCTATATGTTCTATAAGAAAGTCGGCGATGACTCCATCGATGCATGGAAGAATGCAGGTCGTGTCTTCGACGATCAAGATAAATACAAAGCGAACGACGAAACATTAAAGGATCAGGTAGAAGAATGGTCGGGATCAGCCCTCTTCACAGAAGAAGGTGACATCCGCTTATTCTATACGAACCGCGGAGACTTCAATGAAAGCAAGGGACTATTCGGACGTCAATCACTGACGACGGCTCAAGTGAATATCTCTGAACAAGCGAAGAATGAATTGAACATCGATGGTGTCGAGGATCACAAATCCATCTACAGCGGCGGCGATGGAGACACATATGAGACAGTCGGACAAGCATTCGAAGACCGCAATTTCATGAACAACCATACGCTTCGCGACCCTCACTACATTGAAGAAAACGGCAAAAAATACTTAGTATTCGAAGCTAACACAGGTACAGAGTACGGCTATTCTGGTGAAGACTCCCTCTACAACCGTGCATATTACGGGAACGGAATGGACTTCTTCCAAGAGGAATTCCAAGACTTACAGGAAAGTCCGAAGAAAGATCTGGCAGAACTTGCGAACGGTGCCATAGGAATCATCGAAATCAACGATGACTACACGATCAAGAAAGAAATGAAACCGTTGATTGTATCGAACACGGTGACAGACGAAATTGAACGTCCGAACATCTTCCAAAAAGACGGCAAGTTCTACCTGTTCACAAGTACACGAGGATCGAAGATGACCATCGATGGCACAGACGATGAAGACATCTACATGCTTGGATATGTGGCAGACTCATTGACAGGCGAGTTCAAGCCGATGAACGGAACGGGAATCGTCCTTCATCAGGACCTGGATCCGAACGATATCACTTGGACGTACGCACACTATGTGATCCCGCAAAAAGAATCCGACAAATTCGTCGTAACCAGCTACATGACGAACCGTGGCTACTTCGAGGATCACAAATCAACGTTCGCTCCATCTTTCCTGCTTGATATCAACAACAAGAAATCTTCCGTTGTGAAGGACGGCATTCTGGAGCAAGGTCAAATCACATACGGCGAATAACAAACTTCAAAAAGAGGAAATGTCATTGATGGCATTTTCTTTTTTTATTAGGTGGTGGAAATAATGAATCCAGTAATAAGAAAGAAGGGAACTGTCTTGCTGATTGTTATCATCGTCCTGATCATTGGAGCGGCTGCATGGTGGACGAAATCTCATGACAAAAACGAGCACCCTGAGGATGAAAAGGATGTTTCGTACCGGTCATCCTACCATTTCACGACCCCCGACAAGTGGAAAAACGACCCGCAAAAGTCGGTCTACTATAAAGGGAAATACCATTACTACTATCTTTATAACCAAGACTACCCGGACGGCAATGGGACGGAATGGCGCCATGCCGTATCCGAGGATCTCATCCACTGGGAAGACCAGGGAGTGGCGATCCCGAAATACACCAATGAAAACGGAGATCCATGGTCCGGCTCAGTCGTCATCGACCGAAAGAATACAGCCGGGTTCGGAAAAAATGCCTTCATTGCGATCGTGACACAGCCAACCGGTGAGACCGGCGAGCAGGAGCAATACATGTGGGTGAGTACCGACGAAGGAAAGACCTTCAAGAATTACAGTGAAGATCCTGTTTTAGAAAACCCGGGCACGAAGGATTTCCGTGATCCCAAAGTTGTGTGGGATGATGAGCGGGACAAATGGGTCATGCTCATGGCGGAAGGTTCGAAGGTCGGTTTCTATGAATCTGCGAATCTGAAGGACTGGGAGTTTACAGGGGACTTCCACACATCGGACTTAGGCGTGCTGGAATGTCCGGATCTCTTTAAAATGAGGGCGCCCGATGGCACGGTGAAGTGGGTGCTCGGAGTGAGTGCCAATGGAGAAGCGATCGGGGAACCGAATAC
Source organism: Rossellomorea sp. FM04394 (assembly GCF_041889765.1). NCBI lineage: Bacteria > Bacillati > Bacillota > Bacilli > Caryophanales > Bacillaceae > Rossellomorea > Rossellomorea sp. FM04394. Next base: position 640,146 of record NZ_CP168654.1, read on the forward strand.
GTATGCCTATTGGACCGGGGAATTCAATGGCAGTACGTTTGAAGCCGATCAGGCGGATCAACAGTGGCTGGATCATGGATTGGACTGGTATGGTGGGGTGACGTTTGAAGACGGAAAGGCTGAGGATAAGGAAGAAAAGCGTTATGCGTTTGCCTGGATGAATAAGTGGTCGTATGCGGATAACACTCCGACGATGGAGCATGACGGGTTTAATGGGACGGATTCGATTGTGAGGGAAATCAGGTTGGATGGTGATGCTGAGAGTGGATATTTTCTTGCTTCGAAGCCTATTGAGGTGCTTGATGGGTTGGTGGAATCCACGGAGACGTTTGAGGATATTACTATTGATGATGGAATGGGGAAGTTGGATTTTGAAGGGGATAGTTATCGGATTGAGGCTGATATTTCTTGGGAAGAGGCCGATCAAATCGGCTTCAGATTACGCGAATCCGAAGATCGATTCCGACATATCGATGTTGGAATCTCCTTGGAAGGTGACCACTCTTACGTGAACCGGCGATTTACCGATCAACCGGACAGAGAAGGAACATTCCTGGAAAGCAAGGCACCGTTCGATTCGGCTGCTAAACAGGTTCACCTCACTATCTTGGTTGATAAGACAAGTGTGGAGGTCTTTATTGATGGTGGTCGGACCGTTCATACGAATTTGGTCTTTCCGCGAGCTGAGGATCAAGGCATTTCATTATTTTCGGAAGGGGGAAAAGTAACGTTTGAGGAGCTGAAAGTGGATAAGCTAAGTTCTTCTCAATGATTATCATCATTTTAAACTTCTTATATATCAGTAGGTGGCTAGATTTCTTGCCTGACTAAAAATGGAATTCCTATATTAAAAGTATCCTTGATGATCACGCATCCATCCCCAAAAAAAGCAGGTTTTCTCCGTCTGATACAGAATTGGTTATAGAGAATGATTATTTTAAGGAGGTTATGAAAATGGCTGTAACGACAGGAATATTGGAATGGACACTGCTGTCGGAATGTCCGATTCCAGATGATGTGAATGATCTATTGATCAGGGGGGAAGAAGCGGTGGCAGCGTATAAGACACTTCGAGATAGCGCCATCTTCACGAATAAGAGATTAATTGTAAGAGATGCACAGGGGCTGACTGGGAAGAAGGTGGAGATCTATTCTCTCCCGTATTCTTCAATTAATATGTGGTCCACGGAGAATGCTGGCAGCTTCCTTGATGTGAATGCGGAAGTAGAGCTCTGGACAAGAGCCGGTCAAATCAAAGTGAAGTTGAAGAAGGGGATCGATGTTCGCAAGTTTGATAAGCTGATTGCGGATGCGCTCTTGTTGTAGCTTACGAAATCAATTGTTTTAGGTTTAGCCCCACACCTAAACGTTGCTTCAGGCACATAATGGATAAACGACGCGTCTGATTAGGACGGGTCGTTTGTTTTTTCTTGAGCGGCTGTGCAAAGGTGAGCCAGGCAATATCCATTATGGTTGTGTAGTAACGGATGTCATATGTAATGATTAAGCTTCTCATAGATGGATAATAAATACTTTCTTTCCTCTTTTGTTAAGTTCTCAAAAAGGTTCTTTCGCAAGGTTTGTCCTTCTTGTGATGCCCTGTGGATCATGTCGATTCCCATATCCGTTATTTCCAAATAGCTGATTCTCCGGTCGTTTTCATCGACGAGGCGAACGACCAATTGTTTGGTGACAAGTTTTTCAGCTAAGTGGGTCAGGGATGGAGGGGTGATGCCTAGGTTCTTGGCAATATCGGAGGGACGGCTTTTGCCGTTTGCCTGTAAGTGACTGAGCACGAGGATATGGGAAATTCCGAGGCTTTCTTTAAAGCTCTTATTCCACTGGATGATTAATTTATTGGTGACCTGATCCATCATATGGAGTAATTCAAATATCGTTTGATCTTTCATAACATGAAGAGCCTGCTTTCTATTAATGAATGTGTTGGCCCCTTATTTGGTTAGGGGCCATAGAGACGTTCCTTTTCCTACCTTACCATATTATTGAGCGGAAAACCCACCGTCAATGACCAGTTCGGCACCCGTGATATAGGAAGATTCATCTGATGCAAAATACAAGGCGGCATTTGCGATATCCTCCGGATGCCCTAAACGCTGCAAAGGAGTCGCCAGGACCAGTTGTTGAAGAAGACCTTTGGATTCCTGCAGGGCTTGGGTCATAGGAGTTTCAATGATTCCCGGAAATAAAGTGTTTACCCGTACACCCTGACGGCCGAATGTGGTCGCTGCTGCTTTAGACAGTGCCCGCACAGCTCCTTTTGAGGCAGAGTAATGATTGAACCCCTGACCGATCTGCGCTGTATAGGAAGAGATATTAATAATGGATCCCTGGTGCCGGGCAGCCATGAGGGGTGCTATATGCTTGATGCCTGCAAACGGTCCATACCCATTGATGGAGAGCATCTTATCCCAATCCTCGAGTCCGATTTCCTGGAAAGGCTTTTCGGATGAAATCCCGGCATTATTCACCAAGATATCAATTTTTCCGAATCGGGTATTCACTTGTTGTGAGAGCGCTTCCCAATCTTCATCGGACGTGACATTTAACTTCATACCGTACACATTTTTCTTTTCACTTGCCTTTTTTAAGGCCATTTCATTAATATCTGCGGCGATGACAATCGCACCCTCTTGACTGAAAAGATCGACCATCTTCTCACCGATTCCTGAAGCACCGCCTGTAACGATTGCTACTTTATTTTCTAATCTTCCCATTGTATTTCCCTCCATTAAGGTGTAAGTCAGCGGTTCATTTATTCTGTCTTTGACTTTATCAACAATGATCTTTTGATCCTCCCTTATTTATTTAGACGTCTAATTATTAGATATCTAAATAATAACACCTTTTTCTTATAAATTCTATTGGCGGGATTTGGATATTGTTTCCACCAGGTGTTCAGGTCTTGAACCATGAAGTTGATGTCAACCTAATCGCTACGAAGCAAAGCCGTTTTAAAAGTTTGTTTATTCCTAACAAAACTTTTACAATAAAAGGAACAAGAGATGGAGCGCTCGTCTCACAACGGAGGTGGAAGCGGAATGAATGACACCGAGAAACATTATTCAGAGGAAAAGTTTTGGGATAAGCTCAAGAGGTACGGTTTAAAGGCCGGACATTCGGTGGTTTATACAGCTTTGCTTCTCTACTTTGTCCTGCAAAAGCCGGATGTTCCAAAGAAGTCGAAGATGATCATCATCGGGGCATTGGGATATTTCATTCTTCCAACGGATTTTATTCCCGACATGGCGGTGGGAGTGGGATTTACCGATGACTTTGGTGCGTTGGGTCTTGCGTTGCTGCAGGTGGCCATGTATATCGATGATGACGTGAAAGCCCAGGCCAAGGGCAAGTTGAGAGATTGGTTCGGGGATGATGTGGATACGTCTGAGGTTGATGGGAAATTGTAAGGTACAGGAAAAAGCCACCCCCTGAATACAGGGGGTGGCTTTTCGCTTGAGTTGGTCAACTTCAAGATAGTAACACACTACCACAGAGTACATGGGAATACAAAAGTTATTCATTGAATAATGAGGTCAATCCGCTTATGAATAGATGAGAGGACTTTAAGGGTTCTTGTTTTCACGATACGGGATCTTCTACTTATCGTCGAATAAATCCTCGTCCCCCTGTGGTTCTTTGATTCCATGCTTTTCTTCGAGGTATCGTCCGATGATCGAGTTGTTAATGCCTTCTCGAATCGCCCGCTCAATAATGATATATAAGATAAATAGAAAAATAATAAGAAGGGTTACGACGATAAAGAGTAAAAAAAGTTCCATGACATTCACCTCCTACAAATGAACAGGGGTCGCTCAAACAATCCACCCATTCAACACCATCCCCATATTAATCACCATGTGAAAAACGATTGAAGGATAGATACTTTCCGTCTTTAACACCACGATGGCATAGAATAGGCCGCCAAAAGAGAAGAGAAGGCTGATGAGTACAGGGATTCCGATGGATATATGTAATAGTCCGAATCCAATGCTGGTGACGACTACAGCATAAAGGGTGGTGACGTTTCGTTTCAGAGATGACACCATCATCCCCCTCCAAATGAGCTCTTCTAATATAGCGTTTAGGATGGCAAACCCTATAGCGAATAGGATTAGGGATTTCACATCACTGATGACCGGATACCAGATCAATGGGATGAAAATGGTACTGGATCCCAATAGCCCGATCAGTAAAAATAAGGGCGTTGAAATAGTATGAGAGGGCATGGAAAGGCGTCTTCTCCAATTCGGGAGTTGAGTGAAGAAAACGATTTTTTCCTTTGACACTAAGTGAGAAATCACTAATCCGATCAGGATGAGGAACAGAAAGATTCTGTTCAACAGGATTTTTATTTCTTTAGAAACATCCCACTCGTTGATCCAGCCTGTTGCAAGTTGAAACACCAGCAACCCGACCAGGAAGAATAGGAAAAGGGAAATGACTGATCGGTTCTTTTTAGTAGAGAGATAGAGAACGAGAAGGCTCAGTAGTGGAAGCAGCCCCCAATCGTATGCTCTATATGAAAGAAGGATGATACCGGCGAAAAACAGGGTGGCCGGGATGATGAGAAAATACATTTGCAGTGAACGGATCATGGGATCCCCCTTGGTTGTTCTTTACTAGTAGTTTAGCATAATTTTCCTATTTTAGATGAGTTTTTTCAGTGTGGACGAAAAGACCGTTGTTTATGGTAAAATAAGGATAGTTGACATAAGAGGGGGAATAAATTTGTATAAACACATCATATGGGACTTCGATGGCACTCTTTTTGATACATATCCCGTGATGGCGGGCACCTTCAAGGAAACACTTGTGAGCCATGGAATCGAAGAGCCGGTAGAGGAAATCATGAAACAGATGAAGGTATCGATGACAACTGCTCTGAATCACTATGAAAAAAAGTATGGTGTCGGGAAAGAATTTGTCGCAGCCTACGATTCCCGCAGAAAAGAAGTGGAGTTTGATTTATCCAAGCCCTTTGAAGGAATCGTCGAACTTTGCAAGTATGTTCATGAAACGGACAGAAGGAATTATCTATACACGCACAGGGGCGGGTCTTCAATCAAAATGCTGGAGAATTACGGGCTGGCGGGTTATTTCACTGATTTCATCACTTCAGATCACGGGTTTGAGAGAAAACCCAGTCCGGATGCCATTCAGCATTTGATCCATACCCATCGTATCGATCATTCTGATGCCATCATGATCGGGGACAGGGATTTGGATTTGTTATCAGGGAAGAATGCCGGGATCAGTTCCTGCCTTTTTACAGATAAGAGAATAGAGAACCCTCATGCTGACTATGTGGTGACCAGTGTGGAGGAGTTGTATAAAATCATTTAAGGATATGGACCATCGGGGGACGGACCTCGATGGTCTTTTTGTTTCTTTATAAATGAGGGCTGGTGGAAAAACGATACCAGGGTAACTGATGTAAGGATCGAGGTGAAATGACGGATTTGTTGGTAGTGATTGGTAAAAAACGCAATAAACAAAAAAATGACGCAATCATGGCAGAAAACGACGCAATAAATAAAAAAGTGACGCAATCACGTCCGGAAAAGACGCAATAAATGAAAAAACGACGCAATCCCCATTGATGCAGTCCATCAGAACATCAGTTACCCTTCGAAAGGTCACTTCAGTAACCATTGAATCTATTCCATCCTTACTTTTCTCCCAACGGTGCCTATTTTCAGGGAAAATCCTCTCCATTTAAATGCACTCCGAACGAATCTTTTACCCCTATCTCTCTCAAAGGTGCTCCCATGTGTTTTGAAAGCCGCCATTACGGATACATTATATGAGCACACACCAAACAGATGATTTGTCATCAACCATCCAAACATGTGATGATGAATCCATAGCAAAATTATCGGAATAAGGAGATGAGATTATGAACGTAGCAGTTGTTGGAGCAAATGGACAGATCGGTAAGCAAGTGATCGGCTTATTGAAGGACGGTGGCGAGCATACGCCGCGGGCGATCGTGAGAAAAGAAGAACAAGTACAGTCGTTTGAACAGGACGGCGTGCAAGCTTCCCTTGTTGACTTGGAAGGCACGGTTAATCAAATCGCAAACGGATTGAAGGGGGCCGATGCCGTTGTTTTCACGGCCGGATCCGGTGGGAGCACAGGTTCAGACAAGACTCTCCTCATCGATCTTGACGGAGCGGTGAAAACGATGGAAGCTGCTAAGCAGGCGGGGATCGAACGGTTCGTGATCGTGAGTGCCCTGCAGGCTCATCATCGAGAGAACTGGAACGAATCCTTGAAGCCGTATTATGTGGCGAAGCACTTCGCGGATCGTGCGCTGGAACAAAGCGGACTAACCTATACGATCATCCGTCCGGGTGGACTTCTTAACGAAGCGGGCACAGGGAACGTATCCGCTGCGGAAAATCTGGAAAGAGGCTCCATTCCCCGTGAAGATGTGGCGAGAACCATCGTTGCATCGTTAACGGAAGAGAGCACCTTTAATAAAGGATTCGATCTCATTTCCGGGGATAAAGGGATAGAAGAAGCGGTTAAAAACATATAATCAAGTGCAGAAGGAATGATCATCGTTGAGATGGTCATTCTTTATTTTTGAATCGGGTAGACCAGTCTTGTGAAATGATAGACGGGTAAGAAAATGGAGCGATACGGTCAACCTAATTGAACGGAGGCAGCCGAGGCGCGAGGAAGCACACGATTCCCTTAATTTATAATTAATGACATGAAAAGAGGCATTTTTCATAAAATATTCTGAGGTGAGAAAAATGCCAAGAGTCAAATACACAGATGCAGACGTTGCCTTGATGGCAAGGATGATGAGGGCCGAAGCGGAAGGTGAAGGAAAACAAGGAATGCTGTATGTCGGAAATGTCATTGTGAATCGGGCGAGAGCGGATTGTTTGGACTTTAAACAGGTAAGAACCATCCGGCAAGTCATCTTTCAAGTGCAAGGAGGGAATTATTCCTTTGAAGCCGTTCAAAAAGGGAATCTCTTCTATAACAGAGCGAGATCGGTTGAGAAAAAGTTAGCCAAGAAGAATCTGGACTACTGGGCGCAGCATCCGGCGAAATATGCTCTTTGGTATTTCAATCCTTATGCGCCGTGTCCTCCTACATGGTACAATCAGCCTTTTGCAGGGCAATTTAAACAGCATTGTTATTACGAACCGGCAGCCGGAACTTGTGCCAGTGTTTATTGATAGCTGAGGATATGCATACATTTAATTATCGGTATATAAAACGGGAACTCTTGGCTCTCAGGTGTTCTCCTTTTTATATAACTTGTTCAAAATCCATATACAAGACAAACGACTCGTCGATGACGGGTCGTTTTCCTTTTTATAAAGTGACGATTCTTGTAGGATGAGTAACATAAAGTTAGAACTGTATATACAACTAAGGACATCGTTAATGTCAGTATGCAAAACAGGAAATTAGATGAAAATAAATGAAGGGAAATTTTCTATCGTTAGTGTTGCTCTTTTATCACTAAGAGCAGCCTGTTGATAACAAAAAGAGAAAGGTGATGATTGTATGAAAGCGGTGCAAGTAACAGGATACGGGGATGTAGATAAGTTAAAAGTAGTCGACATTCCCATACCAGAACCTAAAGAAAATGAAGTACTTGTAAAGGTAAAGGCCTGTGCCATCAATAATACGGAGATCTGGATGAGAGAAGGTGCATACGGTACCGGTTCAAAATCAGGATGGCGTCCGGAAGGAGTACAGTTCCCACGTATACCCGGGTCTGATATAACAGGGGAAATAGTGAAGGCTGGAGATTTGGTAGAGGGATCCATGGTGGGGAAAGACGTTGTTTTATTCCCGTTTACGTCCAGTGGTGAAGAGGGCTCTGAACATATTTCTGAGGATATGTCCTTTATAGGTTCAGAATACGACGGGGGTTATGCGGAATATGTGGTATGGCCTGCTGATCTCTGCTTTGATATGCCCCTCTCCGATTACTCGAATAGCGCCGTTTTTTCAGTAAGCGGGTTAACGGCATGGCATATGGTCAAACAAATTCAGGTTCAACCAGGAGAAACCGTTTTGGTGACGGGGGCAAATGGAGGGGTCGGATCGTTAAATGTGCAAATTGCCTCTAAGGTCTTTGGTGCCAAGGTTATTGCGATCATTGGTGACTTGGATAGTGAGGAGAGAATGAAGGAATTAGGCGCCACACATGTATTATCATATAAGTCCGTTAATCTTGCCGAAGAAATCTTGGAAGTGAACGGAGGACCTATCGACTCTGTATTAGATGTGGTAGGAGATGCGTTGTTCTCTGTATCTCTTCAGGTTCTGAAAAAAGGAGGCAAGTTCTGCATTTCAGGGTCTGCAGGCGGCCAAAAGACAGAGCTTGATTTCAGAACACTGTATTTAAAGCATATTACCATGTATGGATCGGTGTTGGGGACGAGGGAAGAGTTTAAAGAAATGCTTCAGGCCATTTCTGAAGGGAAAATAGAGCCGGTCATCGATAAAGCCTTTCCTTTGGAACAAGCGAAAGAGGCTCAAGTATATTTTAAGAATAAGGGGAAATTAGGGAAGATAGTATTATTACCTGAAGAATGAGTGCATTTGATTTATGCGAATAGAACCAAACAAATGGTTTGTCATCATTCATCCAACATATTGGAGAAGGAATGATCATCACTGTGGTGGTCATTCTTTTTTTGTATAGTGACTTCTTGTAGAGACCAATAAACGAATAAACGTGATGCATTCCTATAAGAATGGGCAAACTATCCCCAACTATTTTAAGGAGGTCATCGAATTAAAATGAAAGGAACCATGTTAACCCTTGTTTTTTCCTCGTTTTTTTTATTGGCAGGCTGTAATGATAAGGAAGAAGTCAAGAACCCACCAGAAACCGCACCTGTAGAAAACACGAATAATGAGAACTCCCAACAAGGAGCTCTTCCTTTTACACATTTCGATTTAGATGTTGATTATAAAGATATTAAATCGATTGATGTGGACTATGAAAATGAAAAAGACGGAGCGGAAGCGAAATACCAGGATGACCTCAATGGTCAAAACCTGCTATCAGATGAAGCAATGGACAAGCTCACCCCTATTTTTGAAGGGTTCAACTTCAATGAGAATTCAGAAGGCGAAGAGGTCATCAAGCAGGTAAAAGATGCATTTTCAGTTGAAGAAGGCTATCAGGAACTTGAGCTTGAAATAACATACCCTGATGGGGTTGAAAAAGAGTACAGAGAATAAGAATACGGCTTTAAGCAGTATCCGACATATTGCTTATTCATCACTTTTTGAATGTATAACCAATAATGAGGAATAATAGTGGCGACAAGCAATTAGGAGGCAAGTGGATGACAAATGTTCTTGAAGCTGTTTCAGCCATAATAAAAAACTTTATTGATGAAGCACCCAAACCCCCTTTACATGTCGGTGAAGTGATGGATCTTTGGACAGCATTCACCGCATTTCATGAAGCTCAAGCCCTTTACCAGGTAGGACTGAACACGACGACTGATCAGGATATGGTGCATGTGTTACAAAATGCGTTGGAAGGTAGTAAGGCCGATACAAAAAAGATAGAGGAATTCCTTTTAAAAGAAGGAGTTCCGTTGCCGTTGGTCAATCCTACAAAACCATCGTCGAATTCGGATGCGGTGCCGGAAGGGGTTAAACTGAAGGATGATGAAATTGCCAATCTCATATCGGCCAAAGTCGCCACATCCATCACGTTTTGCGCACAGGCTATGTCCAAGACCGTGCGGACCGACGTCGGATTGATGTTCTTTTCCATTCAGATCAACTTAATGAAATTCGCTGCACCTTTAAAAAATATCATGATTTCAAGAGGATGGCTAAGAATTCCTCCTAAATATAATCCTCCTGGGTTACCGGAGAAAAGGTGAGTTATTAGGAAACTGATAAAACGGTTCCTCTTTATGGATGGGAGATCGACCATCACATGAGCGGTAAGGGGTTTGCCCTTGGAGATAAGGGTTTTTGAAGATAGTTCTCATAGTTGATGAAGAGTCTTGACACGTTTTATGGTGAAAGCAGGTAGCAATAATAATGCTTTATAGGAAAAGGGAACTCCGGAATTATGAAGTTCCCTTTTTTGCTTTATCCGTTCGACACTCTTTTGAAGTCACGGGAATCCAATGTGTAGGTAGTGTCATGAATGGGCGTTCCTCTCTTTATTTTCTGGGTTCTTCTCTTTTTGCTATACCCTATAGGCGGAGTAAGTCCCTTTTTAATTCCGGCTGCCATGCTGTTGACGGCGAGGATGGAGATCGTGAAGCAGGCTAGCGGACCGATGGCAAGCCACCACTGATAGTTGATTTGCTTGATATACATGCCAAGCAGCCCGGACCATTCGTTGGCAATGGGCATGGGTGGATCACAAAAGATATCGTAGCAAACCGAGGTTCCTCCGAAGTAAATCTGGAAGATTCCAAGATGAGCAATGATGAGCAGGACCTGAACGACGATCCTCGGAAAAATGATGAAGAGTCTTGGTTGCAGGTGAGGGATCACATGTTTCTTGAAAATATGAAAAGGGGATGCCCCCAGTGTGATCGAACTCTCGATGAATTCCTTCTTCAGGATTTCCCTGGTTTCATCCGCAATCAACAAAGCGGTCGTTGGGGTGAGAATAACGGCCAGCATGATGATTTCATAGATGACTCTTCCGGTAAGGGGGTAGGCGAAACCTTCAGGCGGCTCCCATAGAACCGGATGAAGGATGTTATAAGCAATGATGGATAGAGGCACAAAGTAAAAAGAAGACGAAATTCCTTTTACCATGGCCTTCGATCCTTGTTTCTTCCAAAATGCAAGAAGGGTTCCCGATAGGAAAGCCAGTGAAAATCCAAGGAGAGATGTCAAAAAAGTGGCTCCAAACGTATACTTGGCCCCTTGAAGAAGCTGTTCAAGCATGTGGTTGCCATACTTATCTGTACCAAATGGATAGTCTTTGGCTGGTTCTAAAGGGGCCCCGGCGATCATATTTCCTTCACTGTCTTTCAGCCACTCAGTCTGTGGGATGGCTGAATCGAAATGTGTCGCGTGAATAATGCTGGCAAGTGTAATTAGAAAGATCGTTAAAAATCCTAAAATGAATAGGGGCTGTCTGATGACCCTCGACATTATAAGTCCACCTCATTACCTGTAATGGAATTGGCTGTTCGTTGCACCATCTTCAAAAATAAATAAAGCGGGATGAACAGCAGGATCGATGTAACGGCGAAAAGGGTGGGGGTATTATAAGAGAACAAAAAAGTGGTTACTCCCAGCATGTTGAATAAGTATTCTAAGATCAAAAGGTTGGACAACATAAGCGCCATGACATTTTTACCGTGGTAAGCAAGACTGATGATGGTGTTCCGGAACACATGGATGATCAGGATGCGGAAGTAAGACAAACCTTTACTTCTGGCAAGCTCTACATATTGCTTATCAAACTCCTCCTTCATTAAAATGGTCAGGGTCTTGATGAAGTACATGGTAGGAAGGAGGGATAAACAAAGGATCGGCAGCAGATAAGCCCTGTCTTCCCCCAGTGCAACAAAGTCGAAAAGAAAAACCCCGGTCTTCTTGAACAGCCATACGACGAGCAGCTGACTTCCCACAATGACGAAAATGTCTGGGAGGGAGCTGAAAACAAAGGAGATGCAATCAATCACTAGCTGAAAGGGCTTGCCGATCAGGAAGTAGAAGAACAGGACCACAATGGCTATCGACAAAGAAAGGAACAGTGCTGAAAAAAAGACAATAAGGGAATATTCATAGGCGTTCCAAAAGAATGGGAATAGCTCTCTTTTTACCCCTGAAATCGGGTTGACGTATACTAAGTTTGCAATGGAAAAGAACCCCGAAAGGATCTGCCATACTTCATTGATGATGGAAGGAAGGAGGCTGATGGCAAAGATCCCGGTTATGATCATCACGATTTGAAAGGCGGATGCTCCTGCTTTTTTCATACTAGATCTCCTTTATTCATTTATGAATCGACCTTTTCAGCGATTTCGATCAGCTGTTGTTTCGTCATTTTATCAAGAGAATAGGTTAGCACTTCATACATGATCTTCTCTCCGTCATATTCTTTGATCCATAGGATGGACTGATAAGGAAATTCGCCAATCTCCTGCTTCAGGTAAAAGGCTTCATGACTCATCAGTTTTACTTTGGTAATCAACAGCTCGCCGTCATCCAAAGGCATATTTTCGTATAATTCCACCTTGGAGGAGCTCCGAACAAATACTTCGGTCTCTTCATTTCGATATTGGGTTACGGTTACGATTTGATCGTCCTTTTCCTCCACCTCCACTATTTTGGCGAGGATGTCTTTATCACTGTGACGGGCCTTGGCATAAAGCTCTGATTCTACACGTTTGAACTGGCTTGGTTCTGCATCGACGGTCATTTTGCCGCTTTCAAACCGGAATCCGAAAGGCAGGGTTTCACTTGGCATATAGGAATGCTGAATGGAATCACGGTACGTTTCGTAATCTGAAAATCTTCTTGGTTGCCTGTAGAGCGTGAAATTCTTCTCGGGATAGTCACTTACTTGATAGTAAATGAGGGCTTCCCCGGGTTTTACTTTTTCCTTGAACGAATCTGCTGCCCCGGCATCCCATTCTTGGATTTCTGAATCAGGCTGAGTCAATTCCATGACCACTTCCCCATTTGAATCAAACAGCTGAAACCCTTGTGAAGCAAGTACTCCAAAAGTGGAAACGGTGACGAGTCCACCACCGATCAGCGCGGCCTTAATGCCTTTACTTAAAGGTAACGAAAAAAAATGCCTGTTCTTCCTGCTTTCTGCTTCGATCATGTCATACGTATCTTCTATTCTCTTTTTGACAGAAGAGGGGAGTGGTTCATCTTGAAACAATTCTTTCACCTTGGAGTCAAACTGTTCTCCATTCATTTCCAGGCACTCCTTTTCAAAGGGGTTTTTTCTTCTTCAAGCAACGTCATCAACTGCTGTCTCGCTGTGGATAACCGTGACTTTACGGTTCCTTCAGGTATATTCACAATGTCCGCTATTTCCTTGATGGAGAGGTCTTCAAAGTAATAAAGAGTGGTCACTGTTCGCAATGAATCTTTCAATGATGATACTGCTTCCTGCACCGAAAGCTTTAAATCGAATTCCGCCTTATCCCGTGGGTGACATTCCCTGACAGGGATGACCATCTTTTGTTTATTCAGCAGAGCATAGCATTCATGGATCAAAATCCGGATCAACCACGTCTTGAAATAGTTCTCTTCCTTCAAATCCGGTATTTTCTTAAAACAAATCAAGATTGTTTCCTGGATGGCATCGGCGCAATCTTCATCTTTCTTCAAAATTCCCTTTGCGACACGGTACATCGACTGTTCGTAGTGTTTCATCAATTGTATAAATGATGGATGATGTCCTTTTTTCGCTTTCCTGATCAGTTTGCTATCCGCCAAAAACCCCACACCTCCTTTGTACTTCCTGTCCGTTTATCATTAGATATAAAAATGTCGTCTTTGGTTCAAAAAAAATTTACACTATTTTGATTGTATAAAAATGGTACCATAACATAGGAAGGGCTTTCTTGTTTTCGGAGAACGGTTCAAATAAGTAGAATAGAGTGCATCCGTTAGGTGGGAGGAGTAGATGTATGAGGGAAATCACGTTATCAAATGGAAAAACTGTAAACGTGGAGTGTTTGAGTTGTGCATTAACAAGCGGGTCAGTGGTACCGGATGGAGGCGTTGTGATGGAAACGGAATACTTCCACGCCCACCAGGATGTGGCTTATCCCATCAGAGGGCTGATCATATTAGCTTCAAAAAGGCATATCACCTGCTTCGATGAATTATCAGAAGCTGAGAAACTGGATTACATACATGTTTTGACCAGGATCAGAAAAGCTCAAAGGGAAATTCTCGGAATCGAACATGTCTATTATTTCTACAACGAAGACACCACTCATCATTTTCACACCTGGATGGTTCCGAGATATGACTGGATGTATGAGTTCGGGCGTTCCGTTGAGTCGGTCAGACCGGTATTGTTGCATGCCAGAGAAAAGATGGATGATGAGGAAAACCTGAAAGAAGTAATGGAAGCCATTCACGCTTTAACGAGAGAACTGGTTGAGTAAATGAGTTCAATATAAGATGCTTACAATAGTTAAATACAAGGGGGAACTACATATGAACAAAACCATCACCATTCTTCACACCAATGATCTTCACGGGAACTATGATCTGGTAGTACGACAGGCTGCATACATAAAGAAACGTGTCAGGGAGCTTAAGGAGCAGGAAGAAAGTTATTTATTGCTGGATGGCGGTGATCACATGGATATGAGCATCAATGAGTGCCTGGCGACGAATGGCCATATGCACTTGGAGATGCTTGCGGATGTCGGCTATCATGCGATGTCGGTGGGGAATAATGAGGTGCTGCGGTCGTCACCGGAGTTGATACGAGAGCATAGTCTTGAGTCCAGTGTACCGTGGTTATTATTAAATCTCGCAGAGGGTGATGGGTCTCCCATCGGCGGGATGAAAGAAACGCTTCTCGTGACAGTGGATAACGGTGTGAAGGTTGGATTATTTGGAGCGACCGATCAATTCGGGGATCTTTATGAGAATAAGCACGGATTTAAGAATCTGGAAACCCTTGGAGCGATAAAAAAAGCCGTGGCGGATCTGAAAGAACAGGGGGCAGATGTCATCGTCTTTCTATCCCATCTGGGGTATGGTGCCGATGTGGAGATGGCGAAAGAAGTCAGCGGGCTGGTTGATTTGATTGTGGGGGCGCATTCTCATACGGTTCTTCAAAGTCCCGTTGTGGAATCGGGTGTGGTGATCGTTCAAGCGGGGTCTCATGGGCAATATGTCGGGGAGTTGAGATTGGATTTACATATCGAGAATGGTCTACATAAGATTGAATCATACGAGGGGAAATTAGTTGAAATCACTCCCGAGTCAGAAGCTGATGCCAGCATGGAAGCCATTTTAGAAAGGGGTCGGGAGGAAACGAATGAGTTTCTGTCTGAGGTATTGTACACAACCAGCACAGAACTTACTCATGCTGATGTTATTCAATTAATGGCAGATGCCGTTCGCGACTACTGGAAGGCGGAGATTGGCATTATGTATGGGGGAGCCGCAGTGGAAGAAGGCTTGGAACCCGGCGATGTAACGAAGGGGGATGTGTACAATCGGTGCAAAAGTATGCATTCGCCTGTGTTGATGGAGCTGAAAGGCGAACAAATTGCCGGATTGATAGAGGATAGTTTTGATCAAAAAGTTATCTCCAAGCAGGTATACGGGAATGGGTTCAGGCCACACGGGATACCGATCGGTGCATTGGCTTTCGCCGGGGTGACGTGGAGTCGCCATGACGGCATACTTTCCGATGTTAAAGTGAATGGAGAAAGCCTGGTGAAAGAGAAGGTTTACAAGGTAGGGACTGGGTCTCCGTTATTGTATGAAGAGGTATGTGGATATGCAGCGGTGAAGGGGAATAAATTGATTGAAGTTGAAAAGTCACAAATGATTAAAGATGTTTTTATGGGTTACTTAAGATTGAACCGTTCGGGAAATGCGATCCTATCCAAATAAAGTTATTTAGTGGAAAGACTCCGTTTATGTCTTTAATAGAATCTTATCTGTACTGTAGTAGATTACTTGGTGGATTGTGAGAAGGTGGGAAATAAACCAAAAGGGGATATGTATGTTTTATAGAAGGAAGTTCTATACCGTAAAAAAAGAATTTGTCGATATTTTCAATGACCTTTTCAACAATATTAACCTCCCTAACCAATTAAAGCATGGTTCTCGTCTGATCGGACGCTGGATGAAGGATAACGAGGATGGAACGGTTGAAATCTTCGCTATTTGGGAGTATGCCAGTTATGAAGATTACGTTGAAATCGAAAACACCATTCGAAGTGATGAGGCACACGTCAATCGTATAAAAAATTGGTATGAAAAGAATGGTGGAAGGGACTATGTGTATAAGGAATTCATTTTAGAAATGCGAAATGAAGCTATGGAGTCGACGGTTGACAGAAGTAGGATACAACGGGGGGGATAAATCATGAAAAAGTCCAGTGGTAAAGTAGTAGGGTTTGAAATCAGCAGTCAAGATCCAGAGAAAGCAGCAGCATTTTATTCAAATGTCTTTGGGTGGGAAGTGGCTGAACCAAGATGGGATTTCAGGGAAGTTTCAACCGGGAATCAAGAAAACGGAGGGATAGACGGTGGCATTGGCAAGGGTCCAAGCGACCATCCCCACGGGACACGGATTCAAATCGAAGTGGATTCCATCGAAAGGGCGATGGATAAAGCAAAAGAAAACGGTGCGATGGTGGTCCGGGACATCATGGAATTCGACGACTTTTACCTTGCTTATCTTGTGGATCCAACTGGGATCGGGTTCGGGTTGATTCAAAATAAATAGAAACCTGCAGGGAGGATGGTTTCATGTCGTTAAAAGTAGGGGATATCATTACATTTGAACGGACTTTTACCGTAAGGGATGTTGAATTATTTACAGAGATTTCAGGGGATGAAGGCTCTCACCATATGACCCCGGATGAACAGGGGAGACTGGTCATACAAGGGTTATTAACTGCAACTTTGCCGACCAAAGTAGGTGGAAATCATAACGTGCTGGCCCGAACGATGAATTTTGAGTTTTTAAGACCTGTGTTTACGGGGGATACGATTATATGTGACGTGAAAATTGAAAAGTATGAAAGGCAAGAAAAGAATAGGATATCTATTATGGCATCCTTCTTATGTGAAAATCAGATCGGAAAAGAAGTATTAAGGGGGGAATTTGAAGGTGTAATACTTTGAGTTCTTTTCTACGCTTATGTAGATCAGCTGGAGTATGAGGTCGTCTTGGAATCAAGAGATATGAAACTTTTCCTATTTCGTCATTCAAAAACATGCTGGGAATATGCTGGTGATTTGTACGGGTTGAAAAACAGGAATGCTCATAGCGGGCATTCCTGTTTTTTATCAAACCTTCAGGTGCAGAATATGTTGAGGTCCTTTTGGTCCCTCATAGACCTCGTTTTCGTCGGTAAAACCTGTCTTGAGGTAGAGGCTGATGGCTGCTTTGTTCCGTTTGTTCACACCAAGGACCACTTCTTTTGTATCGGGGAGGTTTTCCCTGATGAAGCTTGGCAACAGATGGAGTCCCTTCTTGGCAAAGCCCTGCCCCTGCCGCGTGGCATCGATAGAGAACGAGGTTAGTAGTCTAGCCTTGGGGTTAGATGAATATTTACGAAGCTTTTCCCCTTTTTCCAATGCGAAGTAGCCGACGGGTTCGTCGTCATGCAGGATGACTATGTGGCTGGTGTCCTTTGAGATAGAGGGATTCCGGATTTTGTCGAGGGGCATGCTCGTGAATTCCAGCTGGTCTTCAGGCAGGTGAAATTTCTTAAGCTTCTCTTCATATGTTTCGTTGTATTCGACTAAAGTGACAGTTGGCATGATGTGATCCTCCGATTCAGTGTTATGAACTATGAACAAATTATAGTCTATTTGGAATTTTGGGACAAATAAGAGTTGGAAAATAGTTCAAAATAAGGTAAAATAAGAACGTATGTTTCGTTCGGAACCAGGGTAGGAGGAGCTAATATGTCTCAAACAAAATATAAACAAGTATGGAATCTCGACAGCATTTTCGAAGGTGGAAGCACATCACCTGAATTGCATGACCATATGAAAGAAACGGAAAATAGGGTTTTGGAGCTGGAAAAGATCATGAAAGAGTTGGCGACGGGGCTTGAACCGGATCAACTGGTCGCTTTTCTTGATCGTCTTAGGGGAATAAAGATGTCCATTTCACAAGCGAGATCCTACGCCATCTGTCTTCTTTCGGAAAATCCGAAAGACCAGGGTGCACAATTCTATAGAGGGCAAACCACGGCTCTTCAATCAAAATATGATTCTATTACCAGTGACCTGAAGAGAAGATTAGCCCATATGGAGGAATCGGTATGGAAAACACTCCTTGATTCAGAGGATCTGAAGGAGTATCGATTCATCCTCTCTGAATGGCGGGAAGAAGCGGACCGTGAGCCTTCGCAGGAAGTATCGGACCTCATGGCAGACGGGTACCATGCCTGGGGACAGTTCTATCAATCGTTCATGGGCAGCATCAAGGTCCGGGTGAATGGTCAGGATTACTCCGTTGGCCAGGCTATCAACCTTCGTTCGCATTCGGATGAGTTGGTTCGAGAAAAATCGCATGAGGCCCTGGTGGAAAAGTGGACCGAGCATGAAGGACAGTTTGCCCAAATCCTGAATCATCTCGCAGGCTTCAGGTTGAATATGTATAAGAGCGTGGGGATCGAGGACGTACTACATGTTCCTCTCGCCCAAAACCGGATGAAGGAAGAAACGCTGAATAGCATGTTTTCGGTCATTGAGAGATATAAAGAACCGTTTGCCGATTATCTGAACGTGAAAGCGCGGATGAATGGTGATGCAAAAATGAAGTCCTACCACTTTTGGTCCCCGATGAATCATAATCATCAAGGAATGGAATACGGGGAAGCCGCCGCGTTGATCGAGGAGCAATTTCGTGCGTTCGGGACGGAAATGGGACAGTTTGCGGAGAAAGCATTCAGTGAAGGCTGGGTCGAGGCGGAAAATCGTCCAGGTAAGTCTGCGGTTCCCATTTGTGCAGGGTTTCCGTTAACGGGGGAGTCCAGGGTGTTCCTCACGTTTCCCGGCACATTTAAAGGGGTGTTGACCCTTGTGCATGAACTCGGTCACGCCTTTCATAACCATGCGATGAAATCAGTAAACGGGATGAACAAGTCCTATCCCATGAGCTTGGCCGAAACGGCGTCGACCTTCGCAGAGATGATCATCCTGGAAGCAGCCATGGAGAAAGCCGAGTCTGACGAAGAGAAGCTGTTTCTTCTTGACGAGAAATTAAAGCGCAGCGTCATGAACTTCATGAATCTCCATTCCAGGTTCATTTTTGAAAAGGACTTTCACGAAGAACGGAAAAAAGGGTTCGTCCCGGCAGTACGTTTGAACGAACTGATGGAGTATGCCATGGAAGAAGGCTATGCCGGTTCCATTGATGAGATCCCGGTGCACTCCTGGGTATGGACACCCCATTTTTATAAAACAGAATCTCCTTTCTATAACTTTCCTTACACCTTTGGATATCTAGTCGCACTCAACCTCTTCGCAAGAGCTAAGGAAACGGGAAAAGGATTCGTGGAGCATTACATGGACCTCTTGCGGGATTCAGGCAGCATGTCGACAGAAGACCTCGTCATGAAGCATTTGGGAGAAGACATTACGGAGGAAGCCTTTTGGGAAAAAGGGATGAGATTATGTGTGAAGGATAGTGAGGAGTTTGTGAGATTGGCGGCTTCTCTTCATAAAAAGTAAACCCATTGAATAGGATTCAAATGTGATTCTGAAATCGATTTGAGCGGGGATGTTTGAAGATGTATTTTACGAGAAAATAATCACGAATGATAGGGAGAGAATTTATGGACAAGATCCTACATAACATAGCCAATCTATTAAACAAGCAAGATGGAAAAATGATTATCGGTATTTCAGGACATGGTGCTTCGGGTAAAACCACCTTTGCCAAGAAGCTTTTGACGCTGCTGGAAGGAAAGGATATCAATTATATCAATGCCGATCCCTATATCGTCAATTCCGATGTAAGAAAGTATACTTCCATCCAATATGAATACAACAATGAAATCCATCAATCTAAAATGACCGCCTGTCATCCGGCTGCCCACCATGTATTGGCTCTCGATCGGGACGTTAAGATGGTAAGGGAGGGGATGGATTTCTATACCATGGACGTCCCTTATGAAAGAAGTCAGCTCATCTCGTCCCGAAACAACTTGACGATTGTAGAAGGGATGTCGGTTGCATTCAGCAATCCCTACTTATACGATGTAAAAATTTACTTCTATACCGATGGAGAAACGGAACTCATGAGAAGAGGTATCCGTGATGTTTCTGAAAGAGGCATGGAGGTCGAATATTTAAGAAAAACCCATGAGGAACGGAGAATACAATATGAAGTCTTTATGCATCCGAATCATGAGAATTTTGATGTAGTGGTGAAGAATTCGGATGAGGGGTATTGGGTGGAAAAGGATATGGAGTGGTCGTAAGTGTAAACAGGAACTTATCCAAAAGTGGGTAGGCTTTTTTTAGTGAAAAATAGTGATTGAGTGTTATGGATTATTTTGACATAATTGGTATTAATGGTGTTTTTAGACAACGTAAAATAATGGAGGCCAAATCGTGAAGAGACCCTTAGGTGTATCCATCATAAGTTATTTTTATATTTTTGGTGCAATCGTATTATTATTTACCGCTATTTTTTATCAGGCTGCTGCTGATACGATTAGCATTTCTGAAAGGTTTGGAGTATCGATGATACCTGAACGAATCATGAGAGTAGTAGTGGCGGTCTTTTCCCTGGTGATGGTTTATGGATATATGAAATTGAAAAAATGGGGTTTTTGGTTATTCATCATGTACTCGGTTATGTTTGGATTCATCAGTTTCATATTGTTATCTGACCAACCTAATCAGCCCTTTATAGGGAATTTTATTTTTTCGGTGATTGTCTTGACGTATACGATTTATGTGAAAGAGGTATTTTTTAGATCTACTCACAAACATAGTATAAATTAATTCTGAGGAAAAAATATTATTGAAAAAGAGGGATGTTTTTATGACACAAAACATACAGGGTATATATTCACCGCCAAAACACATCGTTTCAGCTGCCACCATTGTCATCAATGACCAACAGGAAATCCTATTAATAAAGGGACCAAGGCGCGGCTGGGAAATGCCCGGCGGACAGGTGGAAGAAGGGGAGTCATTGAAAGAGGCTGCAATCAGGGAGACGAAAGAGGAGACCGGTATTGATGTTGAGGTGCTGGCATTTTGCGGGGTATTTCAAAATGTGAAAAGATCCATCTGCAACACCCTGTTCCTTGCGAAGCCCGTGGGAGGCGAACCGACGACTTCACAGGAGAGTCTTGAGGTAGGATTTTTTCCGATTGAGCAGGCGTTGGCAAGGGTGACTCATTCGAATTTTAGAAAGAGAATCGAGCTTTGTTTGGATGAGAGTCAGCATCCGTTTTATATTGAATTTTAGGGGGTTCGTTGGATTACTATGATTATTCTTCTAAGAATGGTGTGTATTTGGAAATGTTGTTGACTGAAAATTGAAACTTTAACGACCTCCATTCGTAAGTATTAGTAATATACGGGGGGAATATATATATGAAGAAATTCATAACACGAACGTCATTAGTAACGGCTGCGATACTTGCTATAGCTATCTGGATCGGGAGCCTTCTGTTCTCTTATTCTTACGGAGAATGGAGCTTTTTCATCGGACTGGGATTAGCGGTTGGACTTTTCTTTTTTAATAGTAGTGGTGGTACGTTATCAAAAGGAGCCACTTTGGAGGCCAGTGAGGCAGGGTGGAAGATACAAAAGGACAATGAATTGAAAGCCAATGTAGGTTCAGTGTTTTATGGAGCTGTATTATATACGCTTATCAGTTTTGTGATTATGATGGTTACTTATTTTTAAAATGATGCGTTAAGGTAAAAGGAGAGATAGTATGATCCGTTTTTACGGAAGTCCCAATTTGGAAACTGATCGACTCATCCTGCGGAAATTCGACCTCGATGATATCCAAAGCGTCTTTGACCACTGGATTTCGGATGAGCGGATCTCTGATAATCGAGTCAGTGCGGCACATAAGACCGTTGACGAAACAAAAGAGCGGGTGGAGAAGATTGTGAGGCGATATGAATCGAAAGAGTTTTGTCACTGGGGCATTGAACTCAAAGGTGAGGGTGAACTCATCGGAGAGATCGATTTGTATGATTTTGGCCACTCTACAGGGAATTGCGAGGTCAGTTATTCCCTTGGTTTCAATTGGTGGAACAAAGGATATGGGACCGAAGCCTTGAAAGCGGTCGTGGAATTTGCCTTTGTACATATGAACGTTCATAAAATATCCGCAGCCCATAATACGGATAATCCGGCTTCAGGCAGGATCATGACGAAAGCCGGGATGGAGCAGGAAGGGATCATCCGGGATATGATCCGCAATGCGAAGGGGCAGTATAAGGATTGTGCGGTTTATGGGATTCTTGGGGAGGATTACCTTAGAAATCGTGCTCAACCTAATATATTTAAAGGAATATAAGATGGCACTGGATAGTGTGTGCAATTGAAGGGGCTTATGATACCGGAATAAGCTTCATTTTTTTTGAGAAATTCCAGTTGTACATCCTGATAGAAAGTTTGTAATATTGAGTGTTGGCATAATGGATTAAAGCAAAGGAGAAACAAAACAATGAAAGAAATCATATTCGTAACCACAAACAAAGGGAAAATCGCGTCTGCACAGAAGGAGTTAACGAACATAAAGGTTTTACCGATCGAGGCTGAATTGAATGAACCTAGAAGTGATGATATCAAGGAAATAGCCAAGCAGAAGGTGTTACAAGCATATGCGATTGTGAAACGCCCATGTATTGCACTGGACTCGGGTTTCTTTGTCTCAGCGCTCAATGGTTTTCCCAGAGCGTATGTCAATCACATGTTAGATACGATCGGTATCGAGGGGATCTTGAAATTGTTAAGGGATGAGGAGAACAGGGAGTGTGAATTTAGATCATGCCTGGCTTACTATGATGGAGAGGAAATGAGATTCTTTGAGAGTAAATCTCCAGGATTCATCTCACAGGAGATAAGAGGTTCCGAGAATGAGAGTAAGTGGTCAGATCTTTGGTATCTATTTATTCCGAAGCATTTTGATAAAACACTGGCTGAATTTGATGAAATTGATTTTATGGAGTATAACAGGGTGAAAGAAGATTCTGGGATGAAGAAGTTTGGGGAATGGTATCATCGCAATGATTTGGTTTCACGATAAGAGGGATATAAATGTTTAGCGTTTTGTATATGTTTGATTAAATTCTCATAATTAAGTAAAATCATACTATATTATTTTATCAAAACGGCTGGGGGGATGAAAATGGGACAGAGAAGCTAAGATACGAGTCAGCTGAACGATGCTGCTTAACATTTGGTTCAATGGTTCGATCTGGGTTGCTGGAAGCTGGACGGTCTACTTCTCATTATGGGCTCCATACAATCCCTTCTAGAGATAAGTAGTTTTCAACTTCATGCTTTCAT
This sequence comes from Rossellomorea sp. FM04394, assembly GCF_041889765.1. Taxonomy (NCBI): domain Bacteria; kingdom Bacillati; phylum Bacillota; class Bacilli; order Caryophanales; family Bacillaceae; genus Rossellomorea; species Rossellomorea sp. FM04394. Next base: position 663,375 of record NZ_CP168654.1, read on the forward strand.
CAATCCAACCATTCACTTAGTGGATGAAATTTATCATGATGGAGGTGTAAGCCTTATCCGAGGATAAGGCTGCTAATTGACAACGTCTATAAACTTAATTTTAATCGTTTTATTGATTGCTCTAACCGCTTTTTTCGTTGCGACGGAATTTGCGATTGTAAAGGTACGGGGTTCCAGGATTGATCAACTCATAGCGGAGAACCGTAAAGGATCGATTGCCGCTAAGAAGGTCGTGACTCATCTGGATGAGTATTTATCAGCTTGCCAGCTTGGAATTACGATTACGGCCCTTGGATTAGGGTGGCTGGGTGAGCCGACTGTGGAGAAGATTTTGCATCCACTTTTTGCTTATTTCGAGTTGAATGAAGCCATCACGCATATCCTGTCCTTTGGTATCGCCTTTGCCCTTGTGACATTCCTTCACGTTGTAGTCGGGGAACTTGCACCAAAAACGGTGGCGATCCAGAAAGCCGAAGCCGTGACGCTATTATTCTCGGGCCCGATCATTTGGTTCTACCGGATCATGTATCCTTTTATCTGGTTCTTAAATGGATCTGCACGTGTGCTTGTGGGAATCTTCGGGTTGAAGTCGGCTTCTGAGCATGAAGAAGTCCATACCGAGGAAGAGCTTCGGATCCTGCTTTCGGAGAGTTTTAAAAGCGGGGAAATCAATAAGAACGAACTAAAGTATGTGAACAACATCTTTGAATTCGATGAGCGGATTGCGAAGGAAATCATGGTCCCACGAAAAGAAATCGTCTCCCTTTCCATAGACGATACGCTCGAGGACGTGATAGATACCATTCGAAAAGAGAATTTCACGCGTTATCCTGTCGTGAACGGCGATAAAGATAACGTCAAAGGATTCGTCAATATGAAGGAACTTCTGACAGAGGCGATGGTCAACGAACTGGATACGAACTTTACCCTACGACCATTTATCAACCCGATCATTACTGTCATTGAGACGATCCCGATTCATGACCTGCTTGTGAAAATGCAGAAAGAGCGGGTTCATATCGCCGTTCTGATAGATGAATACGGGGGTACATCCGGCATCGTGACGGTCGAGGACATCCTTGAAGAAATCGTCGGTGAAATCCGGGATGAATTTGACGAGGATGAAGTAGCCGAAATTCGAAAGCTCAAGGATGGTCATTACCTTCTTGATTCAAAGGTTCTCATCAATGATGTCAACTCTCTATTGAACATAACCATCGACATTGGCGATCTGGACATCGACACCATCGGCGGCTGGTTCATGACGCAAAACCTCGATGCCAAAGTCGGCAGCTTCATTGAAGAAGAAGGTCATCGCTTTAAAGTGATTGAAAAAGACGGGATCCAGCTCCGTTATATAGAAGTGACAAAGATATAGACATCGAAAGAAGCAACCGGCTCAAGAAAGCTGGTTGCTTCTTTACTTGTATTAACAGGGGAACATCCTGATTTGAAAGTAGTGCTTCATATAAAAAGGAGGGTACAGCATGCCGCAAAACCACATCACTATTACCCCGTTTCACCCCGACTATGCCGAAGAAACCGTGAACATGTGGAGGGAAAGTAAAGAACGGGCCATTGGCCAAAAAGAAAAGCACAGCGTGGAAAGTCACCTCAATTTTTTAACCCATATCCTGCCTGAACAATTTCAAATCGATTTAGCACTAATAGATGGAAGAGTAGTGGGAATGGCCGCTTATAATGAAACGGAAATCAGTCAGCTTTACATTCACGTCGATTATCAAGGTGCTGGAATAGGTCAGATTTTATTGGATAAAGCGAAAACGCAATCGAGTGGCCGTTTAATCTTATACACGTTTGAAGTGAATCAAAGTGCTCAGAGATTTTATGAAAAGAATGGATTTGTGATCATCGGCAGAGGGCAGGAGAATGAAGAGAATTTGCCGGATATTCAGTATGAGTGGCGATTAAAAGAGTAGGGGATTGAGATGAGAAAATACTTTGGTCTCTTATCGGTCTTCATCCTGATTTCTCGTATTCTTGATTTTATAATCCCTTGTTGGTAAAGAAATCGGGCAACTGAGATGAGGGGAATCTGACTAAATTGGGCTGATAGAATTGCCCGCCTCCTCGGAGACAAAGAAAGAGGACTTCGTGGCAAGTCCTCTTTTATATTTATCGCGCCACGTCCCTTTTCCCCAACCAAAATGAAATCCCAATCGAAATCACGGAAAGAGTAACGATCATCCACACCACACCGGACCAGTTGAAATGGTGATAGAAGCTGCCGCTGACGGTACCGCCGATACTCGATCCCGCGTAATAGGCGGATAAGTAGAGTGCAGAAGCCTGTGCTTTATCATGGACGGCCAATCGTCCGACCCAGCTGCTTGCGATGGAGTGTCCGGCAAAGAATCCGTAAGTAAAGACGGCTATCCCGATGATTTTCACCCAGAGATTCGGATGCAGGGTCGAAAGCACCCCGGATAACATGATGACGAGCGACAGTGGCAGGATTCTTTTTTTTCCATACTGATCGGCGAGCATCCCCATCCAGGTCGAGCTGAAGGTGCCGACGATATAGACGATGAAGATAAAGCCGACGATGGTCTGACTGAGCGAGTAAGGTGGTGCGATCAGCTCGAATCCGATGTAGTTGTAGAGGGAAACGAATCCTCCCATCAATAGAAACCCGATGGTGAAGAGATACGTGAGCCCTGGAACTTTAAACTGGCTGAACAGGGATCCGGCTAATGATTTTAGCTGAAATATCTGCGGTATGAAATGGGCAGACGGCGGGAGGAGCACCAGGAAGATGACCGTTGAAAGCATGCTGATGATCCCGACTCCCATCAATGCGACATGCCAGTTGAAATGGTCGGTAAGGACGCCGCTGATGATCCGGCCCGACATTCCCCCGATGGAATTTCCGCTGATGTATAATCCCATGGCCATTCCGAGACTCTTCGCTTCGATTTCCTCACCCAAGTAAGCCATGGCGACAGCAGGAAGTCCGGCGAGCGATATTCCCAGCAGAATCCGACCGGCAACGAGCATATGGAAGCTTGATGCAAATCCTGAGCAAACGGCAAGAATGGATGATGTGAGTAAAGAAAAGGTCATGACGGATTTTCTTCCATAGACGTCAGATAAGGAACCTGCAATTAATAGACTGATAGCGAGGGCAATGGTAGTGGAAGACTGGCTGAGACTTGAAGTGGCTGGTGAAATATCAAACTCATTGGCGATGTCCGGAAGCAGGGGCTGCGTTCCCCACAGGATGGCAAAGGTACTGAATCCGCCTGCAAACAGGGCGAGGTTTGCATGATTGAATTCGCGTGTTCCCCGCTTGATGTAATCCATGTAGCAAGACTCCTTTATTATTTGGAAAATTTCTACCTCTATCATACACATCTTCAAGAAGCACTTCTAGCAGGAAGCCTTCATGGTAACCTTAAGGACCGGCAGGGAAAACCGGAATTCATCAACTCCACTTCGGTGTAAATTAAATTACATAAATGTTAAAAACCTCCACTTCCTGTTTATCTATCATCGCACGAGGTATATAACCAATGTACAAACGTACAACACCATTTTACTAAACTTAAGGAGGATTTTATTTATGTCTAACAGTAACAACAGTAACAACAACAGCAACAACAACAATGGGAACAAAATGAGTTACGAGGAAGCCGGTCGTAAAGGCGGCGAACAAACAGCGAAGAACCACGACAAAGAATTCTACCAAGAGATCGGTGAAAAAGGTGGAGAAGCAACTGCAGAAAATCACGATAAGAAATTCTATCAGGAAATTGGAGCGAAAGGCGGAAGCCAGTCTGGAAGCTCGAATAGCTCGAATAATTCCAACAGCTCCAACAGCTCCAACAACTCTAATAGATCCAACAACTCAAACAATTAATTCCAATAGCCGGATCGTTTCGTAAACGAAAGAAGACCTGTCAAACAATCATGGCAGGTCTTTTTATCTGTTTCCTGTTCCATAGGCTAGTGTAAGTTTCGATATATGTGGTGTCCATAGACATTTGTGGGATGGGAAACGGTTTCTCTTATTTCTTGCGTCCTACAGTGAATATCGCTATCGTTAGGGGAAAGGAGTGAGTATTGTGAGCGAGGAAATGTCAGACATAGATTATCTCAAGGTTATGGAGTATTCACTAGATCCACTTATCATACATACGGATTACAGAATCATGTATGTGAACGAGGCTGCGGAAGAATTTTTTCGAACGGATAAAGATGGCGTCGTAGGTCAAAGTCCCTTGGATATTTTCAGGGAATCCTCGAAGGACGCAATCAGGAAAAGAATTCAATCTGCGTACGGAAAGCCTGCCGATGTCATTGAAGAGACGGTCTATCGAACGGACGGATCGACCGTTGAAGTCGAATTGTACTGTCACCCCCTGATGATAGGGGATACTCAGGCGATTCAAACCTATGTATATGACATCACGGAGAAGAAAGAAAGAGAAAAGAAGCAAACGGAAATGGTGGCTGAAATCAACGAATTATCTGCTGTACTGGTTCCTTTGCTGGACGATATTGCCGTCCTCCCGATCGTCGGGACGATCGATGAAGAGAAAGCCCGCTTGCTACTCGAAATCATTCCGGCTAAAGTGAGGAAGCAGAACGTGAATCATGTAATAATCGACTTCTCCGGTGTCTATACATTGAATCAATACGTGACGGATGCTTTATTTAAGATTACAAGTGTGCTAGCTTTACTGGGCGTTCGTTCCATCATCACGGGACTACGGCCGGAAATGGCCATGAGTGCCATTAACAAGAACATCGACCTATCATTGATTCCTACGCTTGTTACAGTGAAAGATGCCCTGGTTTATATGCATGTAAATGTTCAGTCATAAGAAAATGCCCGCAGCGGTCTATATCGCTTTGGGCGTTACTGCGTGATTTAGTTGGTTTGGTCAGCCAGTTTGACCAAAACATGAGCCATATGCTCCCGCTCTTCTTTATTGGCCACGTTCCACATCTCATTCAACACTTTCTGCTCCCGGTTGCGCGGCTCCTCGTGCTCTGCTAAATAGTCTGCAACGCGTTTAGCACCCTTAGACAAGGCTTCCTCACTAAGACCTAGCTTTTCTCCCTTTTGCACCTGATTTCCCAGGTAGTTCTTGAAAGAGTCGAATTGCTGCAGGATTTCCTCTTTTTTGTCTTCATTCATTTTTACAGCTGCTTGTTTTGGATCCTGTGCGATAATGAATTCCTCCTTTTGTTGTTGTTAGTAGTGTGTTTCCCGTACAGAATGGTAATAAACAGGGAAGAGCACATCGGCCTCCCGGCTGGTGTTAGTTGAAATGAGGTCTGAATACATTCAGAAGAATTTTCCTATATTCCTTCCTGAAAATCACCATTTATGTTAAATTTATAATGTGAAATAATTCACAATATCAATCGGAGGCTGACAGTATGAATAAATTAAAACCGGCCATTTATACGAGTTTGATTCTTTCCACTTTTTTGATGACCATCAGCATACTGGACGGGGGCATTATGCTCTTTCCATTTGTCTTGATGTATTCCCTAGCCGGTAACCTGGCTTATGGGATTCCCGTATCATTGCTATCGGATTGGTTAACGAAAAGGCTTTCCAAGGGACGGATGATGGTAGCTGGTTTCATCCATGCTTTCTTTGGAGCCATCACGTATTTTGTGATCGACGGGTTTGCATGGTTTGCGGTGATTTGTGCCGTAATATTCTTCTTTGTGGATGAATGGTTGAAAAGGAAGAACACACCGGGGCCTGACCGGGAGAACAAGCGATCCTATCTTACATTAGCAAGTGTGGTCTCTGTGGTGGCGATTGTGATGCTGGCAGTGAATTGGATTTCCGGTAAAGATCAAGGAGAAATGATAAAAAACCGCTACCTGATCCCTGAAGATTATGAAGGTACGATTGTCGTCTTCTATGGCATGCAGGATCGACCTTCCCTTGAAAAAGATGAAGAGTTTTCCGTCATTCCTGTAGAGATTAAGAGTCTGCCCACGTTGATGAGGACGGATATTGAAAAGTACGGTATCTATCAAACTTCTACAAAAGAAATGGGATATAACATAAATCAAAATCAGTATTTCTATGTTGATGATGATGGGAACAGAACCTCCATTGAGGATTATTGCATCCATCATAGCACGGGTGGAGGCATGACCGGCTCCGATGGCACGGACATTTCGTATGATGCATTTCAAGTGACGAATTCGGACTGCGGGGAGGACTTCTTCTTAGATGGAAATGACCGCTACTCTGCCCAGGGGCGGGAGATTGTGAAGTATTGGTCGGGTTTGTGGGAGGATGATTAGGAGCTTACCTTTACGGGTTGAGATTCTTTTTTTATGGGAATTGGGGATGGCCAGCCAAGGGACACCGTAATTGGGTTAAATGAAACCGAAGTGATTTGACCCAATAAAAACCAATTACTATTTAAATATTTACATTATTCAGTAAATAAAGCGCTTTCATAGTTGGCATAGAACTTGCAATTGATAAAGTGATTTCAAAAAAAGGAGGACGAGTGTGTGAAAAGATTGATTGCTTTATTGGTTGTCGCAGCTTTATGGGGAGGTACCATCACAACAGCGGGTGCTGCAAGAAGTAACTATACGTATTATTCCTATGGAAGTGAAGGGGATGTCACAACTGCTACTACATACGGTGTGAACCTGATGGGTGGCTCGACAGATGTGGATGAGGCGATGAGATGGATGGCGGAGAAAGCGAATGGGGGAGACTTCGTTGTACTTAGAACCTCAGGAAGTGATGGGTATAATCAGTACCTGTATGATTTAGCGGCTGACAATCAATCCCCACTGAATTCGGTTGAAACGATCTTGTTGCAAAATCGGAATGCCGCGTATGAAAATTTTGTGCTGGATAAGGTGAAGAACGCAGAAGCGATTTTCTTTGCGGGGGGAGATCAGTTCCTTTACGTGGATTATATTGAAGGAACTCCTCTTGAAGATGCACTGAACGCTCAGATTCAGAAAGGGATCCCGATTGGCGGTACTTCTGCGGGACTGGCCATTCAAGGAGACTTTGTCTACGATGCAGCGAATGGAACCGTGTATTCGGATGAAGCATTGGCTGATCCCTACAATCGCTATATGACGTTTTCAAGAAACTTTCTTGAGAACCGATACCTTGATAACACCATCACGGATAGTCATTTCGAGCAGCGGGACCGGATGGGTCGATTCGTCGGCTTTTTATCGCGGAATCTAATGGATGGATGGACAACAGAGGCTAAGGGGATAGCCGTGAATGAGCAAACCTCTTTATTGATCGAAGCAGATGGATCTGCCAGGGTGGTCGTGCAGCCGGGAGGGACCGATCAATCGGTTTATCTTGCCAAGGCTTCTTCACAGCCTACCAATGTATCGCCTCTTTCCATCAACAATGTGGATGTCATTAAACTGGAGAATGGGGATACGATCGATATGACGAATTGGGCGAATCATACTGGTTTTTCATATCAATTGGATGCGGTCAATGGGTTTCTGAGTTCGTCAAGCGGTTATATTTATGGGAATTAGTTTGTGGGTTGTGAACACAAACTACTAATAAAAGAAATAGCAGCCCGGTTAGCACGTTGGTACTATCTCTATTGCCTACGTGCTAATGGCTATCTTAATCGTGATGGTTTTTCCTAGAAGGGAAGAGCTACCTTTCTGCCCAAGGGCAGGAGATGGTGAAGGATTGGTCGGGTTTGTGGGATGATGATTAGGAGCTTACCTATGCAGGTTAAGCTTCTTTTTTATGGAATTGGTGATTGAGTTCATCACCCTATTTTGAAATAATTGGTAGTAACATACTTTAGGAGGTTCCTATGAACGATAAAACATTTAAGCCGTTTCTTGATACATTTTTAAGAGCGTGGAAGAATTCATCTATCATAGAGTTGGAGACATTCATTTCGACTGATTACCAAGCCAGGGAAATCAGGGACGAAGAAGTCGTTGATTTTGGCTATGAGGAATCAATCGAGGGCTGGAAGCAGGGGTTTGATTTTGTGAAAAAGCAGCGGGCAGAGTGGGAAATCCATGAAGTGTCGATCATTCCTTTGAGAGAGGGTGAAGTGATGGCGATTCTATCCGCAACGATTGTGATGAATGGGAAAGCGTTGGAGACGTGTCACTTGTTCTTTGATACGTTTAAGAAAATGGAGGATGACAATTGGAAGTTGATGAGGAGTTATATTGAGGCGGGGGTTGTGCGAGGGACGGACCTCAAGACTTAGCGCTAAGAGTTCGTTTTCTTGGAGGATCGAGGTCCGTTTTAGGCGGTTCGCCGTTATATGGAGGATTTCGCCGATAAAATGAAAATTTCGCCGTTATATTTGGAATTTCGCCGTTAAAATTCGATTTTCGCCGATAAATGGGTGTGAAGGCTTTTGATGCATGGGAAAGGCGGGAGGATTTCTGCAAATAGGGGTATTTAGGATCGGTTTTTTCGTGTGAGCTGCCATTTTTACTGGGAAAACGATAGAAATTGGAAACAATGACGGAAAAAAGAGTACAAATGTGGAATCGTATCCGTTTTAAATGAAGACTTCATGCTCATCTACATGCAGGTGGGCTTCTTTTTTTGACATAGTGTGAAACGTTTTAGTCTGTTCATTGGTCTAACGGGTAGAAAGCGGGTGAGAGCAGTTGATTGAGAAGAAGGTCAAGAAAGCGAAAAGGGGAGATGAAAAAGCTTTTCAAGAGTTGATTCATCAGGAAAAGAACAAGCTTTATCGAATGGCGTATATGTATGTGAAGAATGAAAATGATGCTCTTGATATCGTGCAGGAAGCTATTTATAAAGCGTTTATATCCATTAAAAGCCTGAAAAACCCTCAATATTTTTCAACTTGGTTATCAAGGATATTAATCAATTCAGCATTGGATTTTATTAAAAAGAATGAGCGTATCATCCTGACGAATGAAGTGGATGTGCTTCCTAAAGAGCAGAATCTTAAAATTGAAGAGAAAATGGATTTAGCAGGGGCGATCGAACGGCTGGATGTTCCATATAAAACTGTCATTATACTTAGATATTATCAAGATCTTACCATAAAGCAAATCGCCGAAATGTTACATTGCCCTGAAGGAACGATCAAGACACGATTGCATAGAGCCATCAATCTCTTGAAATCTGATTTAAGGGAGGGGTGTATCGGATGAAGGATCATTTAGGCGACAACGTAAAAGAAGAGATGGATAACATTCGGATTCCTGAAGACAAATTGAATCACACGATCCAAATGGCCATTGAGAGAGGGAAGAAGGATCGGGGATACCGTGGGAAGAAGTGGATCTATTATAGCAGTGCCGCCGTCCTTTTATTCGGGTTATTGATCGGTTCGGCTTTGGTTTCACCGGTCATGGCCAATGTCGTATCAAAGATTCCGTACCTGGGGAGCATTTTCGAATCCAAGGGCGATGTAGTGGTGGGAATGTCAGAAGAACTAAGAGATAAAGGATATCCAGTGAACGGTCTCGGTGTATCTTTTCCGGAGAAAGAGATCCGTATCGGGATTGAAGGCGATGAAGACTATTTTAATCGCGTCAAAACAGAGGTTGAAGAAGAGGCAATGGATTTTCTGCAATCGAGAAACTATGATGCCTATACAGTTAAAGTGAGTAGATATGAAGAGCCTGAAGTTCCACAAAAAGATAAGGAAACACAGCAGAGAAGTGAAGACTTCCAATTAATTGACAGTCGTGTCAGGGAAGAGCTGAAGAAACGAAACATAGAGGTATTGCAGCTGGCACACTTGGCGAGGCCTGAGAGCATTCAGCTGGAAATCCCCAATACTACCGAAGCCACAAGCGATGAAATTAAAGAAGTAGTAAGAGAGATAATGAGTGAAAATAATATACGTCCTATTCCGGTTGAAATCAAAAAAATCAACATGAAGAAGAGGGAGCAAGATAGGAGATGGATGGGAATCCTGCAAATCGTCAGTGATGACTTGTTAGGGAAGAAAGATTACAAAGTGAGGATGGTCGGGTATTCCGTGCATCCGAAGCCTGAGATACAAGCTTTTATCACCCTATCAAGCAAGGACGAAAATGCAAAGGGTTTTGCCAAAGAGCTTGAAAACGTTATTGATGAATTCTTGAGATCCAATGAAATGAAGGAAAGGATCAAGGGTGATCCCTATCATATCACGATCTACAGTAAGGATGATAAGATTATCAACTGAAATTAATCGTTGAAGGGGCTTAACTAAGCCTCTTTTTTGTAAACGGATGTTTGAGTTCCTTGTTGAGGTTTGGAATAATGAATAGTAAGAAAACTCTTAAAAAATAAGGGGAAGATGGAGGTCCATATGAAAACAGTCATAGCATTCAGCGGTGGAAAGGATTCCACCCTGGCATTATATAAAATACAACAAAATCGGGAATACGAGGTGGATTCACTACTCGTGACGCTGACGGAAGGCTTCGACCGGGTTTCGATTCATGGGGTCCGGTATGGGATGTTGAAGCAGCAGTCTGATGCGCTCGGTATTCCGCTCCGGGAAGTTTGGATCCCTCAGGATTGTCCGAATGAGGTGTATCAGGAACGGATGGAGCGGGCGGTATCTGACATGCTGGCCGATGGTGTCACTCGTATGGTTTTCGGGGATATTCATCTGAAGGATGTGCGGGCGTATCGTGAGGAAATGCTTTCAGGGACTGGAATCACCCCGGTCTTTCCGCTCTGGGGTCGGCCTGTCGGGGTGTTGAGCCGTGAGTTCATTGAGCTTGGGTTTCAAACCGTCCTCACTTGTGTGGATATGGATCAACTTGATCGATCTTTCGCAGGGAGGGTATATGATGAAGCGTTTATAAAGGATTATCCTGAAGAGACTTGTGATATCTGCGGTGAGAATGGGGAGTTCCATACGTTTGTGTTTGACGGGCCGAACTTTGCTTTCCCGATCCGGTACGAATTGGGGGAGGAGAGAATAACGCCGGATTATCTCACGAAGAAGGATCGGTTCTTGTTCATCGACGTATTACCGGTTCAGAGTTAGCAATCTCCGATAACAGCCCTCAAGATAAGGAGAGCCGGCCAAATGTGGAATTGGCCGGTATTTGTTGTCATAATCATTGGATTCAACCCTTCTACTGAACAAGATGACTTGTCCCGAGAATGTTGACGTTTACCTTTGGTTTGAAGATGACTTGTTGATATTCGTGTTCCCACGTTACGGGATTGAAGGATGTATGTTCGTTTATGGATAATTCTTTGCCGATCCCTAAAGCGTCACTATTGGCTTTGACTAAAAGATCGGTAAGCTCCTTTGTTTTCTTTGAGAGTTCTTTTGAAGTCATTTGATTTAATTGGTTAATACTCTTGGGAGATTTTTCGCCATAAGAGCTCAGTAGCCTTCCTTTTAAATTGGCAGTGATCGTGCATATTACTTTTCCATCCTCTTTCGCCACTTCAATATTTGTCTTGGCTTTTTCAATGGAAATGGTTAAAGGCTGGCTTAATTCATCTGATTTTACGCTAAGCTTCGCCCTGTCTCCCAACTCGTTTTTTAATAGTAGGAGCAGTGAAGTTTGGCTGGTGGTGAGGGTATGACCAGTGAATGTATCACCGTTGAATAAAGATGATCCAGCCAGCATCAGTTTGTCCTCTTGATCTTTTTTTATATAGGGAAGGATGACGTCTGTCGTTGTGTCTGATATATCATTCCAAACCGTAAATAGGGTTTCTTTAGGGATATAGGTATCTCTTGCACTTCCGATCAGCAGATTATCTATCTCGAAAACAATCGGGCTATCTTGAAGCTTCAATGACAAGATGTCATGTCCTTTTCCTTCTGTTATCACGATTCGTGAAGAGATGTATCCATGAGTCGATCGGATAATGGGTTCTAGTATAGGAGCGATCCCTTTAGTCATGGCCAGTTCTTCCCCGACTAGGATGATAAAAGCTTTCCCCACATCCATATTCCCGGATACTTTATTTTGAAGGTCCGTTTCAATCTGGGCAACTGTTTCATTCTCAGTATCATAAAATTCATCCCTTACCTCGAACTTTCCTCCACCGGCACCCCGTATATTAATCGCCCTGACTGTACCCAGAATATCATCGGACTCTTCTGCTGTGTCAAAACTCACTCCGTTTACAATTCTGTTGTCTTTTAGCTGGTTTTGATCCCAGCACCCTGCCAGAAGGAACACCGTTAAGAATATAAGCGGAATCTTATTCAACAGGATACCTCCTTTCCACTTTTCTTAAATAGGTAAGAAATCAATAGCAATATACACGGAATGGCGAATACTACTGCATAGCTCAGATATTCTACGAAACTTGAATAGAGTTTTTGGGAGTCGAGATCTTTCTTTGCGATGGTAAATAGGACAAAAATCAATGTGCTATTCATCAGAACTAATTTATACGATTTACCTCTAAAGAAAGGTAGAATTTTACTGCCCATATAGATATAAGTGACGATTGATATTCCCAGGGGAACAATCCATATCGACAAAAAGAGTAAATCAAGTCGGTCGATCATTTGGAATTGAAGCGGCCGCAAAAAGTAGATAACAGGATATTTTATTTCTTCCAAGGCTGGTTGGCTGAAAATCATGATACAAAGAATGACAAAGTAAGCCGTCAACCCCGTTACAAATACATTGGCCCACGTGATCACTTTTAAAAACGTGGTGCCCTTCTTGGACGCGAGGGGATAGAGAAACAGGATCAGTTCAAAACCTAAAACGGTTAACAAGCAATCTTTTCCTCCAAGGGCGATCTGCTTCACTCCGCTGCTTCCCAATGGAAGAATGTGATGTAAGTCCACAGGAAGCAAAAAGGAAAAAAAGGAAATTCCGAATTTGAAAAGAATAAGAACGGATATGAGCGCAAAGAACCTGGCAATGATTCGGATGTCGCTGATGGCCAGGTAGGTACAAGTAAGCATCATCAGCAGTCCTATCACCCAAAATGGGGTGCTTAACAACAGGTGTTCTTTGATGATGGATGCAAACTGCAGCAGGATAAACGTTGCTGCTAAGATAAAATAAAGATACATGATCGTATTGATGAAGGTTCCCACAGTTTTCCCAAGTAAAAATGTGGTGATTTCCGAGTAGATGAAACGTGGGAACCGCCTCATTAACAGCCAGATCATGACCAGAAACAGCTGGATGACCGCTCCTGCCAAAAGGACCGACATCCAGCCGTCTCCTTTACTAGTACTTTGCAACGTATTTGGCAGAGTCAGAATGCCAAATCCGACTTGGGTTTGAATCATTAGAAAAAAGATTTGCCCGTTCGTTAGGGAGATTGTCTGTGACATGGACGATTCCACACTTTCTTTTCTGAATGGCCTAGGTTTGTTTTAAGGTGTTATTTTTCTTCTTTGCTTTAATAAATGAATCTTTCATTCCCTTATAGTGCATGGGGGATACAGGTGACAAGTATGGTTTTCCGAATGACTCCAATCGGCAAAGATGGATCAATAATGCGGCGATAGAAAGGACAATACCGAGAAAACCAAAAAAAGTAGCGGCGACCATAATGGGAAAAGCCAGGATTCTGGCACCCGTCCCCATCTGGTTGACAGGTGCTACGAAAGAAGCGATGGCAGTAAGGGCAATGACTACGATCATCGTGTTCGAAACAAACCCTGCTTCCACGATTGCCGACCCGATGACCAAACCGCCGACGATTCCGATTGTCTGTGCAATGGGAGAGGGGAGACGGATGGCTGCTTCTTTCAACAGTTCCAGCACAAGCTGCATCACGATGGCTTCAAAAAACGGCGGAAGCGGGACATATTCAATTTGAACCCTGATCGCATAAAGAATCCCAAGGGGCAGGACCTCGGAATGAAAAGAAACGACCGCAATATAGATAGCGGGTAAACAGACGGCCACGAGAAAGCTGAATACCCGGATGAGACGAAAGAATGATCCTATCAGCCACCTGCTGTTATAATCATCGGGAGACTGATAAAAGCTGAAAAATGTGATTGGAGAAACCAATACATGGGGGCTTCCGTCCACTATGACGATCGATTTCCCTTCCAATAAATAGGATGAGGCCCTGTCGGGTCTTTCCGTTGATAACAGCTGAGGAAAAAGCGAATAACTGTCATCCTCGATTAATTCTTCAAGTTCCCCGGAGGATTGAAGTTCCTGTACATCGATGGCATCCATCCTTTGAAATAGAACTTCTAAGGGCCCGTGGTCCACCAATTCCTCAATATACAAAATCGATACGTTTGTTTTTGTTTTAGATCCCAGAACGTAACTTTTTATTCGGATGCCCGGGTCTTTCACTCTTCGTCTGATTAAAAAGATGTTTTTATTAAGATTCTCTGTAAAACCATCATGTGCCCCCTTGATGATGTGTTCATTTTCGGGTTCTTGGATGGCTCTTTGATCACTTGCAGCAACGGGCATCAGAAGAACGGTATTTTCTCCTTCTGCAACGAATGCACAGCTGCCTTCCAGCAGACTATCCACTATGGCTTCCAAATCGCTCGTCCTGCTATATTCCGCGTTTTTAATGACCGCTTCCGGAACGGTTTCGGTCTTGCAATCTAGGAGCGGCTCAATAATATTTCGTTCAATTAGTTTCTTATCCACCATAGAATCAAGATAGATAAGTTTGCAAGAGGTGTTCAGATAAGCCAGATCCCTCATTTTCATATCTTCTGATTCATAGACGGCAGATTTTATTGAATTAACATTTTCTTTCATGTTCCTTGACAGCTTTTTTGAAAGGCTCATTCATGATTCACCTGCCGCTTAGTTAATGATTTCTTTTATTGTTGCCGGAGATGGAATTTTTATGTTCGGCAAGAAGAAGGTCCTGTTATAGGAAGATAGAGGGACGGACCTCTGAATGGATAGGATATATTAGGGAATGGAGGTCCGTCCCTCATGTATTTGAAAGAACGGATGAAGAAATATATGTTAAAATTTACTAGAGTGCAGCTGTCAGTTTCATTTGATATGTAAAGAGGGATGAGAGATGGTAACTATTAAAGAACTGCAAACCCGGAGTGAGATGATTCAGGCCTATCCGGTGATGAACGAGTTACGTACCGATTTGTCGGAAAAGACATATCTGGCATTGGTTGAGGATATGAGGAAAGAGGGATATCGCTTGTTCGCTTTATATGAGGAAAATGAGATCGTATCCCTCACCGGTATTGGGGAGCGGGTCAATTTTTACAATAAACATCATATGTACATATATGATTTGATCACGTCTTCCAATCATCGCTCCAAGGGATATGGAAAGCAATTGTTGGAGTTTGTCCATCGATTGGCTGAAGAGATCGGGTTGGAATATGTGGCCGTGGAATCCGGACTTGGGAGAAGGGATGCCCACAGATTCTATGAAGAGAAGCTGGGATATGAGAAATGGTGTTATTCGTTTCGAAAGAAATTGTCCTGAATATATAAAGGTCCGTCCCTCAAAACGAGGGACGGACCTTAAAACATCTTAATTCCGAATCAGGTAGTCGAATGCGCCGAGTGCGGCGGTGGCTCCTGATCCCATGGAGATGATGATTTGATTGTAGGCACTGTCTGTGCAGTCTCCGGCGGCGAATACGCCAGGGACGTTGGTGGCACCGTGTTTGTCCACGATGATTTCACCGAATTTCGTGCGTTCTACAAGGTCGCCGAGCCAGTCTGTGTTTGGCACAAGACCGATTTGGACGAATACACCTTGTAGTTCGACGTGCTTCTCTTCAAGAGTTTCACGGTCTTTATAAGTGATTCCATTCACTTTATCTGTACCGGTAATCTCCTGAGTTTGTGCGTTCGTGATCACTGTCACGTTCGGCAGGCTGTAAAGGCGTTTCTGCAGTACGTCGTCGGCTTTTAGTTCTGAGTTGAATTCAAGAACCGTAACGTGCTTGACGATTCCTGCAAGATCGATGGCTGCTTCGATACCGGAGTTTCCTCCGCCGATGACAGCGACATCCTTCCCTTCGAACAGTGGTCCGTCACAGTGAGGGCAGTACGCCACTCCTTTGTTCTTGAACTTCTCTTCACCAGGGACATTGATGTTGCGCCAGCGTGCACCTGTCGAGATGATCAGACTCTTACTCTTCAGCACAGCACCGTTTTCAAGCTCAAGCTCTACAAGATCTTTCTTCTCAAGGCGTTTTGCGCGTTGAAGGTTCATGACATCTATGCCGTAATCTTTCACGTGCTCTTCAAGACTCGCCACAAGTTTTGGACCTTCCGTCTGCTTCACGCTGATGAAGTTTTCGATGCTCATCGTATCAAGGACCTGACCGCCGAATCGCTCAGCGACGATTCCCGTACGGATTCCTTTACGTGCCGCATAGATTGCCGCACTGGATCCCGCAGGTCCGCCACCTACGACTAGGACGTCGTAGGGTTCTTTATCCGATAACTCATCGGCACTTGGACCTTCCACGATCTTAGAAAGAATTTCTTCCAGGGTCGTGCGTCCGCCGTTGAAGAATTCCGCATTCAGGTAGACAGCAGGAACGGCCATGACGTTCTTGCGTTC
Organism: Rossellomorea sp. FM04394; assembly: GCF_041889765.1. NCBI lineage: Bacteria > Bacillati > Bacillota > Bacilli > Caryophanales > Bacillaceae > Rossellomorea > Rossellomorea sp. FM04394. Next base: position 679,861 of record NZ_CP168654.1, read on the forward strand.
CACTTCTTCCTTGAAGGCAGCCCCGTCGATCATCGTATGCGTGATGTTCGGGTTCAGGACACTCATGATGTTCAGTGCCTGCACGACATCAGGACAGTTGTGACAGCTTAGGCTGACATACGTCTCGAAGTGGTGTTCGCCTTTGACGCTCTTGATCTGGTCAATGACGCTTTGATCCACTTTAGGCGCTCTGCCGCTCACTTGAAGAAGGGCAAGGACCAATGAGGTAAATTCATGTCCAAGAGGGATCCCGGCAAAAGTGATACCGGTCTCCTCACCAGGACGATTCACGCTGAAGCTTGGTGTTCTGGTCAGTTCTGCTTTTTCCACTGAGATGCGGGATGACATGGAAGAGAGCTCTTCAACAAGAGAGAGCATTTCCTTCGACGTGTCATCGTCGCCTGCACTGACTTTCAGGACGATGTCGCCTTCCATCATCTGCAGGTACTGTTCTAATTGTGCTTTAATATCTGCTTCGAGCATGTTTAGCACTCCTTATAATTTACCAACTAAGTCAAGGCTTGGTTTCAGTGTTTCAGAACCTTCCTGCCATTTAGCCGGGCAAACTTCGCCTGGGTTGTTGCGCACATATTGTGCCGCCTTGATTTTGCTTACTAGAATATCTGCGTCACGGCCGATTCCGCCAGCATTGATTTCAACTGCTTGGATGACACCATCCGGGTCGATGATGAATGTTCCGCGGTCAGCAAGACCATCTTCTTCATTAAGTACATCGAAACCGCGAGTGATGCGTTGTGACGGGTCACCGATCATTGCGTATTTAATTTTACCGATTTTTTCAGAGCTGTCGTGCCAGCCTTTATGTGTAAAATGAGTGTCCGTAGAAACTGAATACACTTCTACGCCAAGCTCTTTAAGAGTTTCATAGTTATTTTGAAGGTCTTCCAGTTCTGTCGGGCATACAAATGTGAAGTCTGCAGGGTAGAAGCAGAAAATGCTCCATTGACCTTTTAGGCTTTCGTCTGTAACAGTGATGAACTCACCATCTTTGAATGCTTCTGCTTTAAATGGTACGACTTGTGAACCGATTAATGACATAGTGTAAATTCCTCCTAGTGGTTTGTGTGATTGAGAATCATTAATAAATTATAATAATTCTAATTCGATATTTATTATTATATATTTGCGTTTCATTGTCAAGGGAAAAGATTGAGGTTCTGATAGAAAGGGAGATGTGGTTGAAGAAACGATCTTTTGTACTGCTTTCGATGTTTTACACCTTACGTTATATAAGCTTTCCCTACTATAAATCCCCAATAAAATGAAACTTTATCTGACCTCACACGTATGTAAGAAAAAACCAAATGAAACAGGGGAAATGGTGGAGTTATAGTAAGGGTGAGTGGAAAAATGGATTATTTTCAAAGGGTCAAAGAAATCCAACTCCTTCAATGGAATCTATTAATTGATTATTGGTATTTACATATTGGGATGATGATAGTGGGTTTAGGAATCATCCTATTTTGGGTTTTGAAGAATTAAAGGGGGGAATGACGATGGAGATATACGATTGGTCAAGATTGGTTTTTAGTACGTTTATGATTAGTTCACTTGTTATTTCGATTGTTTTATTGGTTCAGAGAAATCGGAAAAGCATGGTGAATGGGTTTACCATTACTCTTGTTTCATTTATTTCTATTATTGTTTCTGGAATCAATTTCATTATCATTGGTTACATAGCGGATGAATTAAATATGGCAGGAGACATTGTTTCTTTTAATATGTTTCTTGTGGTTTTAGGGCTTAGCATACTTAATTTGTTAATTTATTTTAAAAAGAAGAAGGATTTGGTTGAATAGAGGGTTTCAGGATGTCAGGTACTGCGGCCCAAAGGGATCCATGGTACCTGTCCCTTTGGTGCCCTGGTTTCATTTATATAATGAACAATAGACCACAAAAGCTGAAGATCATAAGGCGATCTTCAGCTTCTTTTCATAAGGATACCTAATTCCTAGGTGCCCCTGGAGGATAATAGTACGGCGGGACCTTTAGCCAGCCTCTTTTGCGCATCGCGGTTTTCAGTTCGAATCCGAACACCATTTTTTCTGCCTGGAATCGTGCCCACATGAGACCGATATCATTGCGGATGCTTTGGCTTGTGTTTGTGGCACACATCACAATGTTCGTGGCAATTTTAATGGAGATGAAGTTTGCGATTTCCTCATCTGTCATTTTGGCCCCCAGGGGAATACTGTTGGGATCGGATTTAGGCCTCGGTTCTGACGTTTGTGAAAGGGGTATGCCTTCATCGACCATGAACTTTTGAAGTATTTTCAATTGGTGTTCCCCAAGGTCCTTTGATTTGTTGATTAGCTGGATCAATTCGTTGTCTGTCGTTGTATTTAATGCAGCTTCAAGGACGGGTACTTCTTCAGCAAGGGCAGTGTAATAGAGCCAACATCCCATCGCTTCACCGATATGTGGGGGTGTTTTCGGTTCTGTATCAAAAGTGGTTCGCAGGTAATCAAAAGCAGTTTCAAATATATTCTGCATATGTGGACATCCTTTTTTTATTACCATTGTTGCCAATTTTCATCCTTTTAATCTGTTGATCTGGATCTGAGGAAATGATTCTGAAACCAAAAACCGTCTGGGTGTATAAAAGGTAGCCACGGTGCCTGTTCCCCTGACACCTTGCCCTTTTGGTTTACCAAATCACCAAATCGGCAACCCTTAGGACATATGTCCTTTCACAAAAATCGGTCCTCCTATTTAATAGAACAAAGAATAGGAGGATGAACGATGAAAGGTGCTTTATTTGCGCTCTTAGGTGGACTTTGTATCACCATGCAGGGGATTTTCAATGCAAGGATGAGTGACGCGATCGGCGGGTGGCATACGACTTCGATGGTTCACCTTGTGGCCTTTGTGATTGCGATGACGATCTATATGAAAGTAAGAGATGGAAAAGGGAAGAGCTTCAGGCAGGTGCCGTTCCTGTATTTGATCGGGGGATCGTTCGGTGTGATCGTCGTGTTCTCGGAACTGACGGCGATTCACATGATCGGCCCGGCAGCGGCGATTGCCATCCTGCTTGTGGCACAGATCGGGACAGCTTTCCTCATTGAATCACAGGGATGGTTCGGGGAGAAGAAAATCCCGGTTACGCCGAGGCAGGTTGTGGGGCTCTCGATGATGCTTGCAGGCGTCGTTCTTTTCCAATTGTAAAAAAAGGAGATGTACGATGAGAGAAATACAAGGGGGTTCTCCCAACCATTATATACATCAATTTGAGCTTGAGGAGTTATTCCCGGCGGATTTCAGAAAGCATATCAATGTGTATGAGTTTGAAAAAGGGGACAATCTTTTTTTCACGGGGGAAGAGCTCGACGAATTGTACTTCCTCATGGAGGGGAAAATCAAGATCTTCACCCATACACCGGAAGGAAAACTGTTAATCAACCGGTTCAAGCGTCCCCTTGCCCTGATCGGGGATGTGGAATATTCGAAGGGTACGGCGGTCCTCAATTCGGTGGAAGCCGTGACGGACGGAGTGTTCCTATCGGTTCCGTTCACGGATCTCGCAAGGCTTGAGAAGGAGCATCCGGCGATCATGCGGTTCCTCTTTGATACAGTGGCCCACAAGTTTTACACAGAGTCCCATATCACGAGCATGCACATGCTGTATCCTGTCGAAGTACGCCTGGCAAGCTACTTGCTGTCCATTTCAGAAGCGGGTGAGGGGACCATGTTCCATCAGGAAATGCATACGTCCAACCTCATGGAGCTCGCTGAATGGATTGGAACGAGCTACCGCCATCTGAACCGGGTACTGAAGAAGATGGCGACGGATGATCTCATCGAACGGGTCAACGGATCCATCACCATCAAAGATCTTGATAAACTCAGCATCCTTGCGAAAGGAAACATCTATGAATAAGGAGGGTCTCATATGATCGGAATCGGACTCGCCATCATGGCAGGAATCCTGATCAGTTTACAAAATGTATTCAATGCACGCGTCAGTGAAAAAACAGGCCCATGGGCCACGACGAGCCTCGTCCTTGGCCTCGGTCTTGTCTGTTCACTGCCGGTTTTTTATACAATGGAAGACAAAAGCCTGCTGGACTTCAGCGGGGTCAATCCCGTCTTTCTGTTCAGCGGGGTATTCGGAGTCGGCATCGTGTTCTTCCTGATGAGGGGAGTCACGTTGATCGGACCGGCGTATGCGATCTCCATCGCGCTTATTTCTCAAATCACCATTGCATTCATTGTCAACACAGGTGGCTGGTTCGGTTTTGAACCTTCTGCCCTTTCCTGGGAGAAGATTCTTGGGATCGGATTGTTGATCGGCGGGGTGTTGGTTTATAAGTTGGAGAAGCGGACGGAAGAGAAAGCGGATGACATACGAGAGAGTGTGGGAGCGTGAAGGTTTACGCTTCAGAAAAGAGGTGACACCCCAGGCAAGGGAGTCACCTCTTTTTTTATTTCTAAAAACAGGTTTAGAGCATTTTCTAAGCCTGTTTTTTTAAGAACTTTTTTCCACCACTGGTCAAGTAGTTCATTTCTTGACATTCAGGATGTGATGAATCGATTCTTGGCACATCTTCTGATAATAATCGTGCAGGGTATCATCATCCCTCATCAGCCATTGAATCAGGCTGCCGTCAATCATGGCACGGATACTTTTGGCTGCTTGTTGGATCTCCTCCACATGAAAGACATCTTCTTCGATTCCCTGTTGGATAATGGTTTCGCCGATGGACCAGCAGTTTTCATAGAATCTCTGGTTGATTTCTTTGTAGCGGTCATCGTTCTTGATTTGAGATAGGAAGTCCAGGTACACCCGGTAGAATGTTTTATTTTCAGCGGGACTGATGAATACCTGCTTGAGATAGGCTTCCAGCTTCTCAAGGGCTGTATCTTTTTCCTGGATGGATTCAGCTTCTTTTTCATAGATTCTGGTTGTGAGCCATTCGAAAAGATTGGCGAATACATCCGCTTTGTTTTTGAAATAGTAGTTGGTTACGCCTTTACTCACGTCGGCGTAATCGGCGATATCCTGCAAGGTCACGGATTCATATCCTTTTTCCGTTGCGGCTTGAAAGGCGGCTTTTAATATTTGTTTGCGTCGTTGCTCAGCTTTTTTAGCCATCGTAACATCGAACCTCCATTTGAATCTTGTCCTTATTATACTAAAGAAGAATGGTTTTATAAACTGACCAGACAAAATAAATTGACCGGTCAGTATAAAATATACTATGATGAACGTAATCAAATCGAAAGGGGAATGATTCTAATGTCGAAAACATTTAAAGCTCTTGTTGTGAATAAAACCGAGGAAGACTTCTCAGTGAACGTTGAATCACTGTCAATGGATGACCTGCCGGAAGGAGATGTGACCATACGGGTCCATTATTCCAGTGTGAACTATAAAGACGGGTTAGCGAGCATTCCGAAGGGGAATATCGTGAAATCGTATCCGTTTGTACCAGGGATTGACCTGGCCGGGGTTGTCATGACATCAGGAGATTCCCGTTATAAAGAGGGTGACAAGGTGATTGGGACCAGCTATGAATTAGGCGTTTCCCATTACGGTGGTTACAGTGAATATGCAAGGGTCCCTGCAGAATGGGTGGTCCCATTGCCGGAAAAGTTGACCATGAAGGAAGCCATGACTTTCGGAACGGCAGGATTTACTGCAGCCCTTTCCATCCATCAATTAGAGAAGAACGGATTGACTCCTGAAGATGGTCCCGTTTTAGTGACCGGGGCGACAGGAGGCGTCGGAAGTATGGCGGTTTCCATGCTTGCGAAACGGAATTATGACGTCATCGCCAGTACAGGTAAAGAATCCGAACATGAGTACCTAAAGAAATTGGGGGCGAAAGAAATCATTTCCCGTGAAGACGTAACGCCCGATAAGATCCGTCCGATGGGAAAACAACGCTGGGCAGGTGCCGTCGATCCTGTAGGCGGTAAAACATTGGCAGCTGTATTGAGCCATACACAGTACGGAGGATCCGTCGCCGTCAGTGGATTGACAGGGGGAGGGGACGTTCCGACAACGGTATTCCCGTTCATATTGAGAGGCGTGAACTTATTGGGGATCGATTCGGTTTATTGTCCAAAAGACTTGAGAGTCACGTTATGGGATCGCATGGCCACAGACTTGAAGCCTGATGGATTAAATGACATTCAGAATGAAGTTTCATTCAATGAGCTTCCTCAGACCTTATCCGATATTCTTGCTGGGAAGGCAAGGGGGAGAACGGTTGTAAATATTTTAGAATAAGAAGTATTAAAATTTATTATGTAGAGGGCGGACCTCGCTGATACCGCCTCATGTGTAAAAAAGTTTTAAAAACGCCTCCTCCCTACGTGGAAGAGGCGTTTTCGTTGTGATTATGACAACCACGTTCCAATTTCTTCACCCATTTTGACGGGTCCGGTTTTTCCGTTAAAGCTGAACGTACCTTTTGGAACGCAAAGCACCACTGTCGAGCCAAATGAGAAGTACCCATACGGATCTCCCCGATGAACGACATTTGCCTCATTCGTCCGTACGATCGAATTTACATTCAGAGCACCAACCATGACATGGGCAAGAGGGGATCCTGCCACATCGAAACGGGAGACGAGGCGGTAATTCCGGGTGAGGGGACGGAGACCATGCTTAAGTCCCAGTTCGTTCACGGGAGCGGCATCTTTTCCAAGCGTGTAGACTTCCTCCACTGTCGCATCGATCGGAACGTGGACCCGGTGGTAATCGGTCGGGCTTAGGTAAAAGATGAGAACCTGACCGCCGGCATATGGTGCTGCTTTCTCTGATGATCCCAACAGTTCTTCCACCGTGTAATTCTGCCCCTTGACCATGAATGTGCTCTCCGGGGTCAAGTGGTCGACAACGGATAAATATCCGTCGCACGGACTGACGAATGCATTTGCTGCGTCAGGGATCGGACGCGCGCCAGGTTTCAATTCCCTTGTGAAAATGTCATGAAGGGTGCCGTAATCACGGAGCCCCCGGGTTGCTTCCTCCATGTTCAGCTTATACATTTTGGCAAAAGAGCCGATGAACGGTTTGCTCACCTTTGATTGAGCAAACCTCCGTAATCCTTTTGCGATGATGGGATGGCCATTTAATTCGAATACTTTTCTATAAAATTTAGTTCTAATCATTTATTTTCACTTCCTTAGGGTCTGGTATGAGCATTTGTATGAGAGAAATCCTATCGTTTTCTTCCGTCGGTCTGTTCGATTTGAATTTACTCAGAAGCTCGTTCATGCCTTCATTCAACTCTTTGAGCTCGTCGGGTGTCAGGTAAAGATCCAACTGATGATATCCGAACGAATCCACGGAGGGATCCTGATGATTCAGGAGATAGCTTCTAGCCTGTCCTGTAACGGAAGAAAGGAAGGTCATGAACAATTTCAAATGTTCTTCGCCTGTCAGCTGCCCCAGCTCTTCCACGGACATATATGGGCTGTCTTCCTGTATGGCATAGGTTTTTTCCACTGCACCCCGAATCTTCCGCTCGTGGATGACATAGATGATCTCACTTTTCGTCAAACGATTTAAATGGCGGTAAAGTGTGGCCTGTGGGACATCCGCCATCCATTCCTTCAGCTCATGTACAGTGGCTGCCCCCTTAGATAGATGCTGTATGATCCGCATCCGGATGGGGTGAAGGATCAAGTCTGTATTTAGGTTGGTCATTAGGTTCAATCCTTTTTGTTATTGTTATTGATATTGATAATAAAAGAGAAGAGTGTATCTGTCAATAGGGTAAGGGAAGGAAAGGATGTTATGTTTGAATTGAAGTCAGGCTGCTCCATTTTGTCCACTTTTGGACTGAAAATGAAGTTAGATTGTCTTTCAATAGCATTAGCGGGATTGTATACGGGTCTTAGGGGACCGGATATTGAGTGTAGTGCGGATTGAAGAGCGATAGCAATCCTTGCTGAAAAAAGCACAGCTAACAAACACGCCTCTTCCTTGAATGGAGAGGCGTGTTTGTTCTATTCTCTCTTACCTCAAATCAAACCGATCTGCATCCATCACCTTCACCCAAGCGGCAACAAAGTCACGGACAAATTTCTCTTGATTGTCATCCTGCGCATATACTTCTGCCAGAGCACGAAGGACGGAGTTCGAACCGAACACGAGGTCAAAGCGTGAAGCTGTACGAACCACTTCACCCGTCTTGCGGTCGCGGCCTTCATATTGGTTGAATCCTGCAGGTTTCCATTCGATGCCCATATCCAGCAGGTTCACGAAGAAGTCGTTCGTCAATGCACCGACGCGGTCCGTGAAGATTCCGTGTTTCGAATCACCGTGGTTGGCGCCGAGGGCACGCATACCGCCGATAAGAACGGTCATTTCCGGGGCAGTCAGTCCTAACAGCTGTGATTTGTCCACAAGCATTTCTTCCGGGCTGACGGCATATTCCTGTTTCTGATAGTTGCGGAATCCGTCTGACACCGGCTCGAGTACACCGAAGTTTTCAGCGTCGGTCTGCTCGGCGGTTGCATCCCCGCGGCCAGGTGAGAATGGAACGGTTACGTCAAAGCCTGCATCCTTGGCGGCTTTTTCGATGGCTGCGTTTCCACCTAACACAATCAGATCCGCAAGGCTGACTTTTTTGTCAAGCTTGCTTTGAAGATCCTCGTACACTCCAAGAACTTTCTCAAGCTGCTGTGGTTCATTCGCTTTCCAATCTTTCTGAGGAGCAAGACGGATGCGTGCACCGTTCGCACCTCCGCGCATATCGGAACCGCGGTATGTGCTTGCGGATGCCCATGCGGTTTTCACGAGCTCGCTCACGGTTAAACCAGTCTCAAGGATCTTTTCTTTTAACGAAGCCACTTCGCTATCCGATAAATCATAATCCACCGCCGGAACCGGATCCTGCCAGATCAGGTCTTCATCCGGAACTTCTGGACCCCAGTATCTCGCTTTCGGACCCATGTCACGGTGAAGGAGCTTGAACCAGGCACGGGAGAAGGCATCTGCGAACTCGTCCGGATTCTCATGGAATCGACGGGAAATCTTTTCATAGTCCGGGTCCATGCGGAGCGCCATGTCGGCCGTCGTCATCATCGTCTTCACTTTGATGGACGGATCCTCGGCATCAGGTGCCATATGTTCTTCCGTCATGCCGACCGGTGCCCATTGGGATGCGCCTGCCGCACTCTTCGTTTTCTCCCACTCATAGCCGAACAGAAGGTCGAAGTAGCCGTTGTCCCATTGGGTCGGATTCGTCGTCCAGGCACCATCGACACCGCTTGAAATCGTGTCGCGGCCTTTTCCGCTTCCGTGTGAACTGATCCAGCCGAATCCTTGATTTTCAATGTCCGCGGCTTCCGGATCGTCACCTACAAGAGAAGCGTCGCCGGCTCCGTGGGCTTTCCCGAATGTGTGACCACCTGCAACAAGGGCCACCGTTTCATAGTCGTTCATCCCCATGCGTCCGAATGTATCGCGGATATCACGGGCACTTCCCAGTGGATCCGGCTCTCCGTTCGGTCCTTCAGGATTGACGTAGATGAGACCCATCTGAACGGCAGCGAGTGGATTTTCAAGCTCACGATCGCCGGAATAACGGTTGTCGGCAAGCCACTCTTTCTCATTCCCCCAATACACATCTTCCTCAGGATGCCAGATGTCTTCGCGTCCTGCACCGAATCCGAATGTCTTCAAGCCCATGGATTCAAGGGCGACGTTCCCTGTCAGGACAAGTAAGTCCGCCCATGAAATCTTGTTCCCATACTTTTGTTTGATCGGCCATAACAGGCGGCGGGCTTTATCAAGGTTGACGTTATCCGGCCAGCTGTTCAGCGGCGCAAAGCGTTGTGCACCTGACGAACCGCCTCCGCGACCGTCCGTTTCGCGGTATGTACCTGCTGCGTGCCAAGACATCCGGATGAAGAATGGACCATAGTGACCGTAGTCCGCAGGCCACCAGTCCTGGCTGTCCGTCATCAGATTGTGAAGATCCTGCTTCAGGGCGTCATAATCGAGCTTCGAGAATTCTTCTTTATAGTTGAAGTCTTCTCCCATTGGGTTCGACTTCGTGTCATGCTGGCGAAGGATGTTCAAATTCAACATGTTCGGCCACCAGTCTTTGTTCGTCGTACCACCAGGAGCAGTCGTTGTTGTGATGGCGCTATCTTTGTGATGGGTGAAAGGACATTCTCCCGATGCTGCTGAGTGATCCTTTTGATCAGGGCGATTGTTGTTGTTTTCCATTTACATTTCTCCTTTCTGAAATAACACACTTCATAGGATTATCAAATTTTCCCACATTATAATAGTGTGATAATTATAATAATTCTTAATTATCATTATAAGAGATTAGAATGTTTAATGAAAGCGTGAAGCTTCTAATAATGGTGAATTTTAACATCGGACCGTAACTGCGCCCTAACAATCAATAAAAGGAGGAAATAAGGCAAAGTTGTCAAATCTATTCAGTAGCTGAATTTTTAGGAGGTCATTCCATTTGAGTATCCCTTTCGAAGTAAAAAGAAACCTTCACGTTTCAAAGGAAGAAGCATATAGGAGTCTATTAGATCTTGATTCTGCCAAGCAATGGATGCAAGGGTTGGTGGGAATTGAGAGAATGGATGAAGGTCCGCTCCGTGAAGGCAGTCAGTGGAAGGAAACGAGAAAGATGTTCGGCAAAAAGGCTTCGGAACATTTTGAGGTAGTCGAGATTAAAGAGCCTGATAAGATTGTGTTCCGGTGCGACGGTACGAAGGGAACAACGGGTAAAGGGGAATTTATATTTACCTATTTATTGGCTTCATCTGGTGATCAGACAGAAGTGACGTTACTTGGGGAAATAAGAGGACTGACCGGCCTGTCGAAATTGTTCGGTAAATTAATGGCAGGCGTCTTTAAGAAGGCTTGCGCAAAAGATTTGGATTCCTTGAAAGATTATTTGGAGAAAAATAAAGTGGTGAGCTCCTGAATCTACAAGTGATTTAGTGAATCGAAAGACAGGGCCTTCTTGATCCCCGAAAACGATTGCGCCAGCAGGTGTCCTCTGCTATGATTATCTTACTTATAAAAGAAATGGAGGTTTTCCTGTTGACAGCATCAATCAGATTGCGTTTCCCGCTTTTCACTCGTTAATTGAATACGTTTGAAAGCTCTGCCTATGTCCAGAGCAATGGGATTGATCTGTCTATTTTTAAGAAAACCTGTATTTGTCGGTATTTTTAAAGAGGGGAGGAGTCTCCTCTTTTTTGTGTCTTAAAAATAACAAGTAGGCAAGGCTTATTTTTATATTAATTATAATAGAAATGAGTTGGTGGGAAATGAATAAAGTAAATCAAAAGGAAGATTGGTTAAGGAATATCATTCTCTTTCTAAGCAGTCAGACGATCTCGTTATTCGGGTCGTCCCTGGTGCAATACGCGATCATGTGGCATATCACCTTAGAGACGGAGTCCGGGTTGATGATGACCTTGTACATCATTTGCGGATTTATCCCGACCTTCCTATTGTCCCCGGTTGCGGGTGTCTGGGCGGATCGCTATAACCGGAAGCTGCTGATTGTGTTATCGGATGGACTGATCGCGACTTCAACGCTGGTTCTCGCGATCCTCTTCTTAATGGGATACGATTCGATCTGGCTGCTGTTTGTCATGGCAGCAGTCCGGGCCCTTGGAACCGGGATTCAGACTCCTGCTGTCGGTGCAATCTTGCCGCAGATCGTCCCGAAGGAAAAGCTGACGAAGGTGAACGGGGCGAATGGAAGCATTCAAGCTGTCATTATGTTCGTTTCACCCATGGTCAGTGCGGCATTGCTTGGGATGGCATCGATTGAAATCATCTTCTTCATCGATGTCATTACGGCAGCGATTGCGATCATCACACTGCTGGCCTTCTTAAACATCTCGGTGCATGAGAAGGCAGCGGGCAAACAAACAACAAGCTACTTCAGTGACTTCAAGCAAGGCCTGCAATATGTCAACAGCCATGGATTCCTGAAGAAGTTCTTCCTGTTCTTCTCCATCTTCTTTGTACTGATGGCCCCTGCGGCATTTCTGACTCCGCTGCAGGTCACCCGGAGCTTCGGGGAGGATATTTGGAGACTGACGGCCATCGAAATTGCCTTTTCCATCGGGATGATGGCAGGTGGAGCCATCATTGCTTCCTGGGGCGGGTTTAAAAATAAGATTGCCACGATGACATTCTCAAGTCTGATTATGGGATTCTGCACCTTTGCTCTTGGTATTGTTCCGGTCTTTTGGTTCTATCTCGTCTTCATGGCTTTATTCGGAATCGCCATGCCGATTTTCAATACACCGACAATGGTGCTGCTGCAGGAGAAAATCGAAGAGAATTACTTGGGAAGAGTCTTTGGGGTCATGGGGATGATCTCCACTTCGATGATGCCGATTGGAATGCTGATATTCGGACCATTAGCCGATATCATCGCCATTGAATGGCTCCTCATCGGAACAGGCGTATTGACCATCCTGCTTTCTGTCATGCTGGGCCGCGACCAAGTGTTGATCGAAGCGGGGAAGCCTGCACCTGCCCTAGAGTAAATATAGCCTTAAAGAGCTGTCTTGTGGCAGCTCTTTTTTGTGCCTTGAAATAAAGGAACAGCACAATTTAGGGAGAATACTTATACTAAACAGAAGCATTCGATTTAGTTGTATTGCAAGATAAAAGAAAAGAAAGGGGATAGGGACATGACCAATAACTCAACACCAGAAAGTGAACTGCCTAAAATCAGTAAGCCCGCGAACCGTGGGCTCCATCAAGCCGGATTTTACCGCCTCGAGCAGTTTACCAGCGTGTCGGAATCAGATATCCTGAAGATTCATGGAGTAGGACCGAAAGCAGTGCGTATTCTGAATGAGAATCTGAAAGAAAAAGGGCTGTCTTTTGCAAAAAAACTCTAGGTTCCATGGGTTCCATGGGGACAGGTACCTTAGCCCCGAAAAAAAGGTGACCTGTCCCTGCGGCTCTTAAGGAGGTATGATGTGCCATGCAAATAACCATTCAACCGCCTGTCAGCCTTGAACAGTACTAGAAATATAGACTGTTTTTTGCTGAACGATAATAGTATCAAGATATTTATATGGAAGGGCTTATGGGAGTAAACTGGGGTTTTACTGCTCATGAGAATATCAAATGTGTTCTATATTGTATATAAGTGTCACTGGTTATTATTGATATAAAATATTTACAAACTTAAAATTTGGGAATTAAAGAAAAACTATGCCTATATAGCTTTTTACGTAATCTTTTCTTTTCCCTAACTCCCATTAGTCCTATTTCCTTTCCGGTTGCTATATCTGTTCTGTTCGTGTCAATAAATTTGTCAACGGACTTTTAGATTACCGAAGGCGGATGTTTCTCATTATCCGGAGATATGGTTTCGATGTTTCCACTTTCGTTATACTCTTCGTTATTGAAGGATAAACCTAATATTAGAAAAAGGCTGCTTATTATTAACATTTTCTTCATATATAATCTCCTTTTCAATCCAACATTTTTTTTGCGATAGCTGCAGCTTGTCTCATTTGTTTCTGTTTAAAGCACAGATCAAAGGCTACCTTTCCATATATCTTATATAGAGTATGGTTATCGGTTTTATTGAAAAATGGAAGTAGTTCTTTTATTAAATGCGTGAGAATTTCATTTTCTTTTTTCGAAAGTTGAAGTTTCTGATAGGTGAAGAGTAGTTTGTGTTTTTCGTCTTTTTGTTTATCTGCGATTTGGTAGCCGTCTTCTATTTTTTGTAGAACGGCATCAACTGGAATCTCCTGTTTGTATATTAAGCAGTTGATAAATGAGAAATAAGAAGATAGATAGTAAGGGTCTCCAATTCGTTTAAGGCTCATTGATTTTTTGAAATAACTACTAGCGGTGTCGAAGTGTCCCTTTTCAAGATACTCATATCCTAAATTGTGAAGAATTTTTGGAATTAATGGGTGGTTTTTCCTGAATAACTCAGTCAATCTTAATAATTCTAGGTATTGATTGATGATGAAATTCCTCTCATCTTCTGTTTGTCCACTAAGCTGGTTGATTCTGAGCATTTCAGTTTCTAAGATTTTTTCCATATTATGTTGTTCTTTGAAGGTTTTTAATGCTTTTTCGGAGTAATACGAAGCTAACGCTTTGGACTCTAAGTTACTAAAGGCTAATGAATAATGGTAATAGAATTCTGGTGAAGACTCTCTGTAGCTGTCTGAGGTTAGTTTTAAATAGTATAAAGCCTTTTCGTTATTCGCATTTAATAAATAATATATACCAAAATGGTGAGCTATTAAATCCTTTTCGTATTGGGGAAATTTGCTTGTATTATGTAATAGCTTTTTTAATTTACTGAATGCTTGACGCATTTTTCCATTAAACATTTCATACCGTGCTATACAAATTAGGTACTGATTATATAGATGGGTATGTTTTAGCAACTCTTTTTGTTTAGAGAGCTCTTTAGCATAACTGTGCATATTACTGGTGTCTTTCCAAATCAGGGATACATGAAATTGCTTGATCCTATCCTCTAAATCTTCTATTTTTTTCATTTCCTCCATAAGATTTATTCCTAAACGATCGCAGATTAATTGAATGATTTCATCAGCAACATGGGTAATATCATTTTCAATCTTACTCATGTGAGTGACAGAACATATCCCATTACATACTGACTCTTGTGTCAAATGTTTAATCTTTCTGTTATATTTAATGATTTTTCCTAAGTCCAATTTCCCACTGTCACCCCTTTTGAATAGTTGAAAATTTCCCCAATACAAAAATATTTTAACATATGTTTACAATTAGAGTGTGTTAATAAAACTGAATTTTTAATAAGGTGTTTGATGGATCCCGTTGAAAAAATAGATAAAAGGGAGATGGAGAAATAATGAAAAACTTAGAAAATCGTTTAAATCAAATTACAGTAAATGCAACTTCAATCGAGGCTGGAGAAGTACTAAGCGCAGAGAAGAAGGGAAGTTCTGTCGTAAATTTAGACCTAACCATTCTGGGGGGCTCACGTCCACGTTACACTGCTAATTAAGTTAATAGTTACATCTGAACATAATCTTAATTAAGTTCTAATACATTAAAATCTTCAACGGGATCCATCAAATACTTTAATTATTAAGAAGGAAGGTACTATTATATGAGCGCTATCGAACAAATGAAAAATATTGAAGCTCTCTATTCACAGCCCCATGAATCATTGTTCAAACTGGCTTCGAAAGTAAAAACCCCTGCTATTATTTATGATTACCAAGGTATGAAAGATGTTGTGAGACGGATACAAGACGATTTATCGCTCGTAGAAAATGCAAAGTTAAATATCGCGGTAAAAGCTACACATACACCTCATTTATTAGGATTGTATGCAAGTTGGGGGCTTGGTTGTGATGTAGCAAGTATAGGAGAATATCATCTTGCTAAAAGAGCTGGGTTCAAAGAGATCACGACAACTTCACCAGCATATAAAAAAGTAGATATGGAAGAGTTTCATAGAGAGGGAATAACCATTGATCTAGACTCCCTCTCTCAAATTGAATTATATGGTGTGAAATTCCCCGGTACTGAAATCGGGTTAAGAATACGAATCCCCCTGCCTGAAGAACTTGAATCAGAATCGACGTTTGGTAGAGACAGTAGATTTGGTATTGATATATTAAATCATAAACTACCAATTATCTTAGAACGATATGGTTTAACTGTTACAAGATTACATGTCCATACCGGGCAAATGACTCCTGAGTCGTTAATTTATAAAGCTCAGTATTTGCTTGCAATAGCTGAGGAATTCCCTGATGTACATACAATTGACTATGGAGGTGGTTTGTTTCATTTCTATATTGACCGGATAAAAACCAGACGCTATTTGACATTATTAAATGAATTGATCTTGAAGTGGCAAAGCACTCATAAACGTGTACTCCATACTAGATTTGAGCCAGGTGGTGCATTACTGGCTGGATGTGGGTATTTAATCACTTCAATACTGTCTAAAGAGTATCAGGAGTTCTTTCGTTCAGAAATCTTAACAGTTGATTCCTCTGCTTGGAATCTTGCACCCTGGCATAAACCTCAGGTCATTTCGTTAGACACGGACGCAATTGAAACAGAAAAATTTCTAATTGCAGGAAATACCCTATATGAAGGCGACTTCTTTGGAAAAGATACAAATGGAAAAATGATGACCTTTGAACTGCCCAAAAGCATTGATGTAGGTGCTAACTTGTTATTCACTGCATCAGGAGCTTATACGATGACGAATTCACGGTTATTCAATCGAATACCTCTACCAGCAGAATACTTACTCAAAGGGGAAGAATTAGTTAAAATCGTGAGGGGGCATGGCAGTGAATAAGATTTATTACAAATTAAGAAGTGGACTAACCATAAACTATAATCCTTCAGAAGAGAACTATTCTATATGGGACTCAAAAGAGGGGTGGGAACTTGTTGTTAATAAGAAACTTATTTTATTTATGAATGCATACTCACTTGCAACCACAAAAGAAACAGTCTTTCACTTGCTTAGAGATCAATTCCAAGTAGATGAAAAAACTAGCGCAGAGGTTCATGAATATCTTTATGAACAAAATATTATTAGTGAGTATATACCTCTCGAAACAAATGTAGGAACAGGAAAAGGAGGTATCTTTAATACACCGGTCATGTCTATCGATCAATGCTTGGAAGGAGATTGGTGTGATCTTGTTTTTATAGGCATGCCTTATGATTTAAATGTAACACATAAACCAGGCACTAGGTTGGCTCCAGGTTACTTAAGAAGGGTGAGTGGGTCCCTTTTTCAATATGATGGTACTCACCTAAAGGGGGCATATGACCCTATTGAAGATCAACAAAAACTAGAGGGAATTCGAATGGCGGATTGTGGGGATATTCATTCAGTTGTATTCTCTAAAAATGGCAAAGAGTTTGATGCGTTAGAAGAATTAATAGGCAGAGTTATAAGGAAAGGAATCTTTCCAGTAACGATCGGAGGAGACCATTCAATCTCTCTCCCATGTATAAAAGGGGTGGCAGCCAACCATGTAAAAATTGGAGTCATCCAGTTGGATGCCCATTCAGATTTTGGGATGAATTCATTCGATGATTGGCGGGATTCGGTTCATCATGGGAATTTTATTGATGCTGTCCTGCCCGTTGAAAATGTGGAGCATGTTATTCAAATTGGCATTCGTCAGTTGACACAAGAAAAGGTAAGTCACCCGAAAATTATTCAGTATCCTGGAAAAAGTGTATTTAATCATATAGAGGAACTTAAGACGATTCTGCGTAAGGACATAAGATATTACTTGACTATTGACGTGGACGTATTAGATCCATCCATCATGCCGGCAACAGGGACGCCTTTGCCAAATGGTTTCTCATATATCGAATTGATGAATATCATTGAGTTAATAACTGAACATGTAAATTTGTCTGGTCTAGATGTTGTGGAACTATTACCCTTTTTAGAAAGAGATATAGAAGGGGTTATGGTTTCAGAAATCATCTTCAGTGTAATCTCTAAAGTAATGAATAGAAAGGATCAATATGAGCATCATATCAAAAATTCCAACGTATCTACTTACTAAAGAACCAGATATAAACTCTCCGTCTATCATTTATGATTATGAGACGATTAGAGAGACTGTTTTGAAATTAAGAAATGACTTGTCTGTCATACCTGGTGCAGAATTGTGCTTCTCCATAAAGGCCAATCGGAATCCAATGATTTTGAATATATTGAGTGAACTTAAAGTTGGTGCTGATGTGGCTTCATTGCATGAACTCGAGGGAGCCCTGAATTCAGGGATGTCGCCTGTATTTGCCACTTCGCCTTCTTTCTCAGTTGAAGAATTAGAATATTTATATTCTTATAATATTATTCCTGATTTTAATAGTTTTTCACAATTAAAGCAATACGTAGAAAAGTCCAACTTCTCTAGCCATAAGATAGGTATGAGAATTAGGTTGCCATTTGAACTTAGTCAAGGAAACAATCAGATATCTTTTGGGAGAAACAGTCGCTTTGGAATCGATATACTCTCAGAGGAAATATGGGAGATCATAGAAGATAATCAGTTAACCACCGTTCAGCTTCACTTGCATCTGGGAGAAATGAAGAGTTCTGAAGTAATGGAGAAGGTAATGAAGTTTTTGGAATTAAATATTAATAAATTTCCTTATTTAGAAATAATTAACTTAGGTGGAGGAATTACCTATTTATATTCCAATGCAGATGAGGTAAAGAAAACCTGGGCTTTAGTGGGGGAATCGATTAGAAGAATTAATGCAAGCTTACAAAAAAAAATTAGGGTTGTGATAGAACCTGGGATGCTTTTATTGGCTATGTCAGGTTATTTATATGCAACAGTACGTTCATCAGATGTTATGAATGGAAAAAGAGCTGTTACATTAGATAGTTCTGCATGGAATTTAACCTATTGGTCCTACCCTCAAGTAGTCCATAGCTACACCCTAAATCAAGAAGAAGAAATTCATGATATCTACGGAAACACATGTTACGAACATGATGTCTTCGTAAAAAATTCCAAGCATGCAATATTAATATCAGGAGATAGGCTCTTGTTAACGCCTGTAGGGGCTTATGTTACGAGTATGGCGCGGAACTTACATGGTTTTCCTTTGCCAGAGGAATGGATATTAAGAAATGATATGTTAATAAAGGCGGGATCTGATTATGGAATTACTCATACATAAAGACAATCCATTAATGAGCGAATTAATGGATATCCACATGGTATATCAATCCTTCTTTTCTTCTGAGAGTATTCACCTGCCAGAACACAGGAAATGGCTGGAGAAATTATCAAATTTCCAGCTTTCTGAAAAGAACGATTTAAATTCATTTCATACTGAGAAGGAGATTGATCAATTAGTATTAGAATTGAGAGTACTTTGGTTTGAACATGTACAGAGAATTACCAACCATCAACTGAAGTCGCCTCCGTTAACTAACGAGAAGCTGTTACCTTCAGGTAATCGAATAGATTTTAGTTACGAGAGAAATATTCAGCCCAAGATTTTAGAGTCTAAAGCAGAGAACTATAAAGAAATTCCAGAACATTGGTTTCATGATCACATAATGCTATCAAGCGGCATGGCAGCGATCTCTACGTTTTTACAGAGTATCTTTGGAATGATTAAGCCTTCTTCAAGTCAAAATCTGATTGTAAGTACTTGGAGTGAATATTTTGAAACTAGAGTATTAACGGATCTATATAGAAGAGAATGTACCGCCATTCACAATTTTAAGGATCAGGTGGAGTTTTTTAAAGCAATTCCAATGACTGATATCTTTTTTATTGAGCCTGTAAGATATAATTGGGAGCTTGAAGTTTTTGATTTAAATTTATTTGTTGATCAGCTTGTTGATCACTCGAAAGAAGGTTTAAAGGTCATTGTTCTGGATACTACCTTGAATGGTGATTCGTTAAATATTTCCTCCTTTTTAAATCGAATACAGATTGTACCAAACGTTATAGTTGTTCAAATACATTCTATTCTTAAGCTTGATCAGCAGGGATTGGAGCTCTCTAACGGAGGTCTAATAAATATATATACATATAAACAGAATAAGATATTACCTTCAGCAAATGATTTAGCGAATTACATTAGACAAGTTAGGACAATACTTGGGACAGGA
This sequence comes from Rossellomorea sp. FM04394, assembly GCF_041889765.1. Taxonomy (NCBI): domain Bacteria; kingdom Bacillati; phylum Bacillota; class Bacilli; order Caryophanales; family Bacillaceae; genus Rossellomorea; species Rossellomorea sp. FM04394. The sequence continues at coordinate 699,504 of NZ_CP168654.1, forward strand.
TTGACATATGAAGAAATTGCGCTTCTTGACCATGAATTCTTTTTAAACAAAGAATCCTTTCATAACTATTGTCATTCTGTGTTTAATAACAATGCCGAGCTCTCGGAATCTATTCAAACACAAGGACTATTCAATAAAATCGCTCATCCCTCTAAACATTCTAGTAATGATTGGGCGAAAGCACCTTTCGTTGTCTTTCACCTAAGGGAAGACATGTTGGAGAATTACGGTTTCCTTCTTGCTGTCGTGAACGAAGAGGTTAGAAAGAACGAAGTAAATGTGATTTACGGCTCGAGTTTTGGCTTCCGGCATCACAGATACGAAGTCATCATTCCCAATACGTTAGAAGGAAAAGGGTTATTTAAGGTAGCTATGGGGGCCAGAAAAGGACCTGCAATGGAGTTTCTCATTCACTTATTAAAGAAAATATCAAAATATCCGTCTATTTCAAGTTTGAAAACAGACTATCCTCACTTGAAGCCAGTCGATTTAATCAATCTATAGGAGTAGAAGAATATATGATGATAAAAGCAAAAAATATACAAAAAAGCTACAAGTCTAAACAGACGAAGGTAGATGTTCTTCGTGACATTTCCTTTTCGATTAACAAAGGGGAGGTAGTGGGGCTTCTTGGTTCCAATGGTGCTGGTAAAACCACCCTTATCAAGATTTTATGTAACTTAATAGAAGCAGACGAGGGTGAGATATTTATACATGACACTCCCCTCATTCATTCAGATAAAAGAGCTATCAAGTATGTGAGCTCGGTATTGGAAGGGAACCGTAATTTATATTGGAGATTGACTGTTAAGGAAAACGTGGAATATTTCCTTGGAATAAGGGGAGTAGGAAAAAAGAAAATAGAAAACAAGCTTCTTCCTCTTCTAAGGAGATTTAATCTTTATGAAAAAAAAGATGAATTGGTAAAAAACCTATCTCGAGGCATGCAGCAAAAGGTTGCGATTATTGTTGCATTAATGTTAGATACTGAAGTGTTAATTTTAGATGAACCAACTTTGGGGCTTGATGTACAGTCGAATATTGAAATTATTGACTTTTTGTTAGAAATAGCAAAAAGCGAAAGCAAAACTATCCTCATAAGTTCACATGACATGAAATTAATAGAGAAGCTTTGTTCAAGAGTTCTTATTATTAATGATGGAGAGATTGTAACAGATGAATCTGTAAATGTATTACTAAGATTATTTGATGTGAAATCATATATATTTAGGTTTAATGAACCGTTATCGGAACAACAACGATTTAATCTTGCTAATCTCTTTGATAATTCATCACTTGTGGAAACCGCAGAGGGCGAAGTGTTTAAAATTACCCTTACGAGAAATGAAGACTTCTACGAAGTAATGGAGATTTTTAAGAAATTTCATATATTAGTTGATAGTATCGAACGGGATCAGATAGATTTTGAGAAAGTTTTCCTCGACATTATAAGGAGGACCAAGGATCATGGTGTCATATAATATATTTATCGCAAATTTAAGAAGAGAATTTATTTATATGAGAAGATACCTCCCCAATACAATCAGCGAGCTGATCATGTTTTATATCGTCTTCCTGGGTTTCTTCTTTGGTATTACACTGGTTGGAGACCCAAGCCAGCTAGATTACAACATTCAAATGGTCATACTTAACTATGTCTTCTGGTTCTTAGTATTAACAGTAACACAGGGATTAGGGTGGGAAATTTCAAATGAAGCCGGTCAGGGTACTCTTGAGCAATTATCCATGACCCCTTATAAGCTCTGGATAATAATGTTCGCAAGGATGACAAGTACGATCATTATTAATCTAATTTCCATAACTGTCCTTTTGGTTGCTGCTATGCTGACATCGAGTCAGTGGCTGAATATCGATTTATTTTCCATTATCCCCTTATTATTGCTCACCTTGGTAGGGGTTTTTGGAATAGGGTATGCCTTAGCAGGTATAACAATTGTCCTGAAGCAAGTTGATTATATTCTACAATTGTTTCAATTTGTCATTATGGCTATGACGTTTGTACCCTTAACCGTATTTCCGATTCTTAAGTATGCGCCATTTATGTTTGGCTTGCAGTTGATAAGGGATATTGCTATCAACGAGTTAAGCCTATATGAAATCCCTTTGACCGATATCTTATTCTTAATTATAAATTCCTGTTTGTATTTTATCATTGGTATAACAATTTTCAAAAAATGCGAAAAGGTGGCCAAACTTAAAGGTTTATTTGGACACTATTAGGAGGTATGATGTACCATGCAAATAACCATTCAACCGCCTGTCAGCCTTGAACAGCTCTCCCGGTTTATTGAAAAGAAGAACAATCAATCACAGCATCATATAGGGTACTGCGGGGAGAAGGCAAGTGAGATTCTTGACTCATTAGAGACGGATTTTTCCGATTTGGGCGCATCCAAGTCCTTCCTTGTTGCATACCGGGGTGAGCAAATGATTGGCGCACTGGGGTTTGATATCGACTTGGAAGATCAAAGTGCGGAAGCTTGGGGACCTTTCGTGGATGAAGAGGAAGATTGGATCAACATAGCCAGTGAACTTATGAAAAGGCTGCTTTCTTCACTTGAAAAACGATTAGAGAGAATCTATTTCTTTATTAATGAAGAAAATGAACAAGCCAGGGAGTTCCTTTATGATATAAAAGCCGTAGAGAAGGGTGAACATCTCATTCTTAAAGTAAAGCGGGAGCATTATAATTTAATCGATTCTTGTGAAGTTGAACCTTTTTCCCTTCATTTCAAGGAGTCCTTTTCAGAGCTTCATCATTCCGCCTTTCCGGGCGCATATTACAGTGCTGACGACATTCTAGGTTTGCTTTCCGATCAACACAATCAACTCCTCATTATGAAGGATGGAAGTCAGCAAATAAAAGGCTATTCCTATATCGAGACGAATCCAGAGCACGGAGAAGGAGATATTGAATTTATTGCGGTTTCCCCTTTGTATCGAAAACAGGGGATAGGGACCCAACTAGTCAAAGCTTCTATCCAACATCTTTTTCATCACGATGAAATTGCTGACATCACCCTTTGTGTCAGCAAGCAGAATCACCAGGCGATAAATCTATATAGAGCTGCCGGTTTCAAAGTAGCTCATGGGGTGGTCAGCTATGAGTTGTTGGCGAAGAGTTAGAGAAGAGAGGTGAGTCATGAAAGAGTGACTCACCTCTCTTTTTTGTTTATTTACTTTCTAAAGGATGGGGTACGAGCGTAGCTATAGCCTCTCATCATTTCCTTTCCTCAGAAAAATCCACTTGTCAACAAGAAATACAATTATTAACAATTCCGCCACAATCAAATGTCCATTTTACAAATAAAGTAAAACATCCTATACATAATGCAAAGGATACCTTACATTTAAGGTAACAAATCCATAAAAGGAGAAAAATGGTAGATGTTGAATAATTCTGTTCGTGAATTGCGTGCCAGGTTCCGGTTTACCCAGCAGGATCTGGCTGACCGAATCGGCGTCACCAGACAGACGATCGGATTGATCGAAAAAGGGGATTATGCGCCGTCCATCACGCTGGCTCTGAAGATGGCACATGCATTTAATGTTCCGGTTGAAGAGATATTTCGCTTGGAAGAGGAGAGAGATTCATGTTAAAGAAGATATTTCAGTCACCATTGTTCAATGCCGTTCTCATCATTGGCCTTGGGATCATCATGTTGGGAGATCATTATGCGGACCATATCCCGGATTGGCTCGTGGTGGATTCCATGGTGCTCGGGATTCCGATCCTCATCATGATGGCGATCATTCCAATATATAACAGACGGCATCCGGGAAATCGGATCAAACCGAGCGTGATCCCGATGGAGCTGCGGGAAGAAGATGAGGGGATGCAGTGGCTGACGTTCAAGGCGACGAGGAAAGTGTATACCTTCTTTGCCTTCGCGATTCCGATCGGGATTGCGCTGACCGCTTATTTACACCACATACCTTATTTTCCTATCATTCTATTAATCGGAATGGGTGTCGTTCAATACCTCATTTATTGGTTCCAGATGAAGCGATTCAGCTAAAGGGGGAAACAGATGGATACTCAGTTGATCATCTCAATCATCATACTCATCACCCTGGCGGAGGTCGGTGCCGTCATCCTGTTTGTGAAATACAGAAGGGGGGACATGGACAGCAACCCGTTCATGACCATCTTGAAAAAAGAGTGGATCATTCTTTTCTACGCCTTGTTCAGATGGAAGAGGAAGAAAGGCAATGACAAAGGAATCCAGAGCTATTATTATCACAAGGGATCGAATTATTTCTGGCTGTTCATCGCGCTTCTTCATGAGCAGGTGATCGAGGGGATTGTCTTTCACATCTATTTAAAAGAAATCGATCCACTCAGGGCCAATATCCTGGTAGTGCTCCATGTGTACAGCATCCTCTACATGCTGGGAGATTATAACCTAGTCAGAAACTCGCCAATCCGGATAAAAGGAAACAAAGTCGTCATGAACGTCGGGGTGAGAAGATCATTGACCTTTCATATCAGGGATGTCGCAGCCATTCAACCGGCAAGAACGCAGTATAATAAGGGCGGCGGTATCATACATGAGAAGAATGCCTACCATGTCAGCATGCTTCCAAGGGTGTTCACCAGGGTATTCGGCATGATGGATGAATTGAAGTATGAAATCATCTTCAAGGAGACCATTTATGCACGAGGCTATTTCGGCCAGAAAAAAGAAGTGAAGAAAGCTCTGCTATCGATGGACAATCCGGAACCATTCATCATGGATCTTCAGGAAAAAGTGGACGGCTATGATGAAAGTGAAGAAACGGAAGAACACCGGTTGGTCGCTGCCGCTCATGAAGGCAAAAGACCGAGTCTCATCAACTGGAAGGTCTATTTCACGCTACTCATCTTGAATATAGTGGGCGCTTTGGCCATCGCCCCTTATGCCATCGCACGTGAGAACCTTCATGAAGTCATGGGACTGAGCAAGCTGTCCTTCACCCTGTTCTACGTCATTCAGGTGCTATTGGAAGCCGGGATTCTGCTATTCATCGCCTTATGGCTTGCAAAGAAGGTGAAGCTCAAGGCCCCGATCATCGAAGCCTTTTTCAACAAAGGAAAACCGCTTCGTTTATTCAAGAAACCAATCATGCAATCCGCCATATACGGGGTACTCGCAGGTGTGGCCATCAGCATCTTCAGCCTGATTGTATCGAAGCCACTCGGAGTGGATAATTCGTCACTCAATGAACCCGCATGGTGGCTTGGGACATTGGGGTCATTCGGTGCAGCCGTGAATGAAGAGTCGATTTTCCGTCTCTTCCTGGTCACGGTGCTGATTTGGCTTCAGATGAAGGTATTCAAAGGAACGGCGACCAAAGCGAAGAAATGGACGGCCATCTTCATGGCCTCCCTCGTCTTCGGGATCATGCATTATGGCGTGGCGGCCTCTAATTTTGAGATGACACTGGCCCTATTCCTCAGCATGCTGGTCATCAATGGGATAGGTGGCCTCGTGTTCGGCGCACTCTTCGTCTTCATGGGACTTGAATTTGCCATGATCGCTCATTTTACAGCGGATATCGTGCTGCATGTGGTGGGGCCGCGGGTGGTGGAGTGAGCCATGGGGACAGGTCCCTTGGCCCCATTTTGATGCCAGCCCCGGTGCGTTAGTGCATAACGCACCGGGGCTGGCACTTTTTTTATAAAAATCAAGTGTTACTTAAAACAGTTAGTGGTAAAAGTACAATGATCGTATACCCTGATGCGTTTTTCCTCAATTAAAACAACATGCAAAAATTCTGCATAAATAGTGGGTAACAATAAAATATAGCAGATCTTTATCACAGAAAAGGAGATGATTACTTGTTAGAATTGGTTGGCGAATCTGCGAAGACCTCACTGGGTTATTTCTGGAAATCCGGTTGGGCATTCGTACTCGGATACTTGATCAGCTCCATGATCCAGGCCTTTGTGCAGAAGGATAAAATGGTGAAGTTTATGGGGAATCCAAGCTTGAAGTCTGTTGGGTTATCCACACTCTTCGGGGCGATCAGTTCCTCCTGTTCCTTTGCAGCACTGGCAGCAGGAAGGAATCTTTTCAAAAAAGGGGCTCATTTTATTCCTACCCTGGCCTTTTTATTTGCTTCTACCAATCTTGTGATTGAATTAGGCATTCTAATTTATATTTTTCTAGGGTGGCAGTTCGTGGTTGCTGAAATGATTGGGGGCATCGTCCTGATCTTCATTACCTGGATTCTTGTGAAAATCACTTATCCTAAGAAGCTGGTGGAGGAAGCGAAGGATCATGTGGAGGACGAAGACGAAGGCGAAGAGGAATTCAATTGGAAAGAAAAAATTAAAACCAAAGAGGGCTGGTATCAGGTAGGACATGAGTTTGTGATGAATTGGCAAATGGTCTGGAAGGAGATTACCATCGGATTTACGATTGCGGGGATCATGGCCACATTCATATCTGAAGATACGTGGAAAATGTTCTTCCTTGCCGGTCAACCCGACTCATTTTGGAAGGTGCTGGAGAATGCATTGATCGGTCCGATCGTTGCCATGCTCACCTTCATCGGATCCATGGGGAACATTCCCATTGCCACGATCCTAGCATCGAGCGGAGTGGCCTTTGCCGGGATCATGGCCTTCATCTATTCTGATCTAGTCGTACCACCGATTGTGGCGGTTCACAAAAAGTATTATGGATTGAAAACGGCATTATACATTGCAGGGATCTTCTACCTATCCATCATCCTGACAGCGATGGGAATGCATTATGCGTTTACGGCTATCGGGTTGATCCCGGAGAAGGCAAAACAAGTGATGAATGAATCACCATTCCAAATCGATTATACCTTTTGGTTAAACATCGTATTTGCCATCGTTGCGATGCTTTCCATCTATCTCAATCGACTGTTTATGAAGTCCGGTCATCACCATTCCATGATGAATATGGAAGGCGACTCGAAAGTGAAGACGATCGTTACGCATGTATGTATTGTTTATCTAGTGGTTGGAATGGTTGTGCATTTTGTGTAATCCGTTCAGTTGGGTTGCCCGTGACTTGCGGGCAGCCTTTTTGTGTGCCGACAAGGGATTCATTCCCCTACGTCGAACTTAACTTAAGAGATCAATAGGATTGATTCCTTAACGTGGGCAATTCGTAGAAATGGAAGGTGAAACAGCCTGTCGTCTCATTTTCAAAGAAATCCATTGAGGAGGGAAGCGCATGAACTTTGAATTAAATGAAGCAATCGAGGTCTTGGAGAGAACCCCGAAGACCCTTGAATGTTTCCTTTCCGGTTTGTCAAAAGGATGGTTGGAGTGTGATGAAGGGGAGGGGACCTGGAATGCCACTGGAGTTGTGGAGCATTTAATCGAAGGGGAGAAACACAATTGGATACCGAGATTGAAGATGATCTTTCAAGAGGGGGAAGGGTCGGTGTTTCCTGTTTTTGATCGTTTCTCCCATTTAGAAGAGGGTACTTCTAAAAGTCTTGAAGAGAAGATCAAGGAATTTGCTTCTCTCAGGGCTACGAATGTGGAAGAGTTAAAAGAGTTAGTGGCCCATCACCGATACTCCCTTGATGCAACGGGTATGCACCCTGCTTTCGGCAAGGTCAGTGCCCGGGAACTCATCTCCACTTGGGTGGTGCATGATTTGACCCATTTATCTCAAATTGTAAGGGTGTTTTCCAATCGTTATATGGAGGATGTGGGTCCCTGGAAAGAATACTTAGGGGTATTGAATTCTTAAATATGAGAATTCGTCAAAACATGGAGGGAATAGCATGAACAAAAAAATATCATTGATTCGGTCATCCCATTTAGCTGAAGTTGATTATGCATACGCTGCAAGAGTGCCTGCGGACATGGATCTCCTGTTTTTAGCCGGAGCTTGTCCTCTTAACAAGGAAGGGGAAGTTCCTCACGCCAATGATTACGATCTTCAAGCCAAACTGTGTGTCGAGAATATGAGGCTAGTACTGAAAGAGAGTGGGTCATCCTTGGAGGACGTCGTCTATACCCGGGTCCTTGTGGCTTCTCAAAATCAGTCCGATTTAGTGACGGCTTGGGATGCGATAAGAGAAGAGTTTGGGGATCATGACGTCCCAAGTACGTTATCAGGAGTGACTGTACTGGGATACACAAATCAATTGGTGGAAATCGAAGCCATTGCAGCAGTTGAAAAACGAGCAAATGGTGAAGAGCGGGAAGGCGATTGAAATGCTGTATCAGGAGGCAGATCCAGCCAGGGACAGAGCCCCGTTACACGAAAATGGCAGTGTAACGGGGGCTGTCCCTTTTTGGGATTATACAAGGGTGGTTGTCATTCACAGGTACGTTCGTTATGAAACGCCTTATTTCAGCCAGTTTTTTTGGAAGATACAAGGAACCAAATCATGGCTGGAATAAGGACAAGTGAAACCACTCCTCCCCCTATCGAAAGGGCCGGGTAACTGGAGAAAGCCACGATGACTCCTGACAGCACTCCGCCGGCAGCTCCGGATAAGGCGACGAAGACGTCGACCGTTCCCTGGGTTTTGGCCCGGGTGAAAGGGTCTGTCGAGTCGACAAGAATGGCTGTGCCGCTGATCAATCCAAAGTTCCAGCCAAGTCCGAGAAGGGCGAGTGCAAGTGCAAGGAACAGGATGGAATCAGTCGGTGCCATCGCTGCAAGGATGCCGGCAGCAAGAAGCGTCAGGGCAGATGCAACAACCATGGGCATGCGTCCTACCTTATCAACAAGGACCCCGGTCACAAGTGAGGGAAGGTACATCGCACCGATGTGAATGCCGATGATCAGCCCGATGGCCGTCAACCCATGTCCGTGATGCCCCATGTGGACAGGAGTCATGGTCATAACGGCGACCATGACGATTTGAGTCAAGATCATCACTGTCGCACCCAGGTAAATACCTCGTTTGTTCCTTTCGGAAGAAGTAATCACTTCAGTGGCGATGCCGTCATCCTTTGTTTTCTGTGGTGTCGAAAGACCTCTCGCCACGAAATAGGGGTCCGGGCGCATCAAGATAAAGATGACGATCCCGGCCAGGGTGTAGGCAGCAGATGCCAGAATGAACGGTCCGCCTAGTGGTGGAATGCTGATTGATTCGGCAAAACGGCCCATTACATCAACCAGATTAGGACCGGCGACTGCACCGAATGTAGTCGAGACCATGGCGAAACTGACCGCAGTGGCCCGTTGTGAAGGCTTCGCCAAGTCTGTCCCTGCATAGCGCGTCTGCAAGTTAGTCGCAGTACCCGCACCATAGATCAGGAGAGATAAGAACAAAAGGGCAATAGAATCGGATACAGCGGCAGCTACAGCACCCATTGCACCGATGCCTCCGATCAAGAAACCGACAGAAAGACCGATCCGTCTTCCATAGCGCTGGGACAGCCGCCCAACAAAGAGGGCAGCACCGGCTGAACCCAGTGTGAAGAGGGCAACCGGCACGCCTGAGAAGCTGTCCGTCCCCAGCATGTCCTGAGCGAGAAGCGCCCCTACCGTAATACCGGCAGCGAGCCCTGCGCCCCCAAAGATTTGAGCGATCATGATAATGATCAATGTTCGTTTATATAGAACCTGTTGGTGTTCGGAAGAGTCCTTACACCTTGTAATGGCTTCTTCATCAGGTGAAAAGCTAGCATTCGTCTTCATCCGTTATCCATCCTATTCAGGGAGTTTAGTAAAAGTCGTTCTAATGAATACTTGGTTCGTCTATCCATCTCTTATTCTTCTAAAATGATATCCTCTATTATATACCTAATTGGGTATATAGGGAAGAGAGCGTAATCCGGCTTTGAACCGTGGTGAAGGGTCAGCGGTCCTAAACTTGGATAAGGTCCGTCCCTCACCGCGGTAAAGTTTTACTGCAGTGAGGGACGGACCTTTGGCGGGAAGCTAACGTTTGTTGATGACAATGGATAGTTTGTAGTTTACATATTGCGTCAGTTGGGTGATGAAGTCATCCAGTTCATCGTGTGAGGGGAATTTGCATTCTAGGAGGTAGCAGCCTTCCCCGCTGATTTTATAGTTATGGATGACATATTCGGGAAACTCCTCAAGACAAGTGAGGTAAGGCTCATGATGAAGGCTTTTCGTATAAATATTGATATAGGCATGAACCGGGAATCCAGTCTTTCGGTCATTCACTTTGATGGTGTACCCTTCGATGATTCCTTCTTCTTCCAGTTTCAATACTCTGGTTGATGCTGCCTGTCCTGTCAAATGAACTTTGGCTCCCAGCTCTTTCATGGTGATCCGTCCGTTTTTGGACAGTTCTTCCAGAATCCTTTTATCCGTGGCATCCAACATCCCGACCCATCCTTTCACTTTTCAAGTGGAATCCGATAAACACTTGATTTCTTCTATGTATCGATCTTCCTCCCTATTTTATACTATAGGTGAAGTCATTAGAAGGAGGAAAACGATGATGAATATACGACTGATACGAAATGCGACCCTGGTGGTAGAGTTCGCCGGAAAGAGATTTCTGATCGATCCTTTCTTCGCTGATAAAGAATCCATGCCCGCATTTCCGAATACACCAAATCAAGACCGTGCCAATCCGCTTGTAGGTCTTCCTATTGCAGTTGGAGAAGTGATGGATGTTGACGCGGTCATTGTGACGCACTTACATCCCGATCATTTCGATGAAGCGGCCATACATGCTCTGCCTAAGGAATTAAAGGTGTTTGCACAGAACGAGAAGGATGCAGGAACCATCCGTGAGAAAGGCTTTCTGGATGTGGAAGCGTTGGGAGAGCCGACCATGTTTACGGAGATCGAACTTGTTAAAACAAGTGGCCAACATGGCAGGGGCGAAATCACTCAACTGACAGGAGAAGTGTCAGGGGTTGTTATGAAGCACTCTGATGAACAAAGCTTATACATCGCAGGTGATACGGTCTGGTGTGCTGACGTAGAAGCAGCGATCGCTACCCATCGACCCGAAGTGATAGTTGTCAATGCAGGGGCAGCCCAATTTCTGGAGGGGGGACCGATCACGATGACAAATGAAGATATCCTTCGTACACATCAGGCCGCTCCCGAAGCCAAAGTCATTGCGGTGCATATGGAGTCCTTGAATCATTGTTTGTTGACAAGAGATGAACTCTCGGAATTCCTTGAAGAAAATAATCTAAGTGGAATTATTTTAGTACCGGAAGACGGGGAATCGTTGGAGTTTTAATCGAAATGGTGAGAAATAGGGGGATTGGTGAAGGAGTCAAAGGTTCCCTGGCCCTTGGAGCCATGGAACCTGTCCCTCTGGTCCCTTTAAGAAGCAAAGATTGCCCATTTGTTTTGTTCGGCAACCTTGATCATGTCTTCCTTTGGGTTGACCACAATCGGATGGGTGGCATAGTTCAATAAGGGGATATCGCTTTCGCTATCCGCATATGCCCAGATTTCTGATGCATGATGATCCTCTAAGTGTTGATTGGAATCGATCCATTCAAGCAACTTCTCCACTTTTGTGCTGCCGTTGATAATCTTGCCCAGCTCTCCTGTACAGATTCCGTCTTCATCCCATACTAGTTCGGTACTTAAAATATGGACGTCGAGCTGTAACTCTTCAGTGAATATTTTTAGAAAAGGCTGAAGGGCTCCCGACAACAAAACGACGGTATCGCCATTTCCTTGGTGCTCGCGAATTTTTTCCACAAGGTCTTCATGAACATCTTTCTTTCCGCACTCTACAAGCTCCTGGAAAAATCCTTTCAATTCTTCATCTGTCCTGCCTTTGAATACTCTGGCAAAAGCCTTGAAAAAGTCATGGCGAAACCGATTTTTGCCCTTGACCGCACCAACGGCAGCGGCCTTTACCAACCCATTTCCAACAACGGCCCACTGCCTGATGGTGAATCTTCTTTTTCCGATTTCCATCATGATCGTAAAGGAATTTCCTTGATAAAGAGTCCCATCGAAATCAACGGTGACGATTGCCAAATGAACCACCTCTTTTTTTCGTAAGTATAGGATAGATCCAAGTAAATGTAACTATTAACCAGTTGCTTTAGGGATATTCTCGCATATAAAAAGTCTACTTATCTCTTATTCTAGGTTCTTTGCCCGAACACCTCCTAAATAGCATTTATCCTATGGGGAGAAAAAGCATAGAATCCATCACTCTTTAATTGTTATTAGAGATTGATTGAAGGGACACGTCAGAAGCGAGTGAGGCCGGTTGGAGGATACGGGAAGGGAATGGATGGAAAGCAAATGGTGTCATGCTAACACCTTTATAAGCTTGGTTGAAGTAGTTTTTATAAATAAAGGGACAAGGCGAAGACCTTGTCCCTTTTGCTATGGATTGCTTTGGTGTCACAACATAAGGATTTTATGTCTTCGGAAACGTAAAGCCTTCCCCGAACACATCCCTTACATCATGAACCACAACAAAGGCTTTCTCATCAATCTGCTGGATCGTCTTCTTTAAGAGGAAGAGTTCCTGTTTATTGATCACGACATACAGGATATCCTTCGATTCCTTTGAATAATGTCCTGTTGCATTGATGATGGTCACCCCGCGGTCCATTTCTTCGCTCACTTTCTCAGCAATGGAGACGGTGTGCTCTGAAATGATGGTGACGGCCTTTCTTGTATCGAATCCATCAATCAGGTAATCGAGGATCTTCGTGCTGATGTAGATGGATATCCCCGTGTACATCGTATTCTCGATTCCGATGACAAACGACGAACCGAGGACGACAAGGATATCGAACACAAACATCGTGGTGCTGACCCCCCAGCCGAAATGCTGGTTGAGCATGCGGGCAATGATGGTGGATCCCCCTGTCGTACCCCCTGACCGCAGCACAAGTCCGAGTCCGATCCCGATGAATGCACCGGCAAAGACCGTCCCAAGCATGATGTCAACGGGATTGCCCATGCCTTCTGTCAAATGAATGAAGAGGGAGGTAAAGAAGATCGCAAGCATGGTGTACCATGTCACGCGTTTATTTAATACTTTATAACCGATCGCTAAGAGGACCCCGTTCATGACGAAGTTGGTGATACCCGGTGACCATCCCAACACATAATAGAGAGTCATGGATATACCGGTCACGCCGCCTTCCCCAAGTTCATTCGGGATGGCGAACCAGTTCACCCCTAGGGCAAAGAACAGGGAACCAATAATGATCAGTGTGATTTCTTTGGTTGTTGCATTCATATCATCACTCCGTTCCAATTTCATACTAGGATACTATATCACAAGGGGAAATCTTATGGAAAAAAATCTTGAAACTAAGTAAGATTTATAGTGAATAGCAGAAACATCAACACTCTCATTAACGGTTGGAAAGGTGGATCATAATGTATATTCCTAAAGACTTTAAAATCACGGATAAGTCGGTGGCGTTGGGGGTCATAAAAGAACACAGCTTTGCCACTCTATTTTCTTCACACGATGGAATGCCGGTCGCCACACATTTACCGCTCCTTTTAGACGAAAAGAATACGTATTTATACGGCCACTTTGCCCGTCCCAATCCTCAGTGGAAAGAGATCGGAAATCAAATCGTCCTGGCTGTTTTCCACGGTCCTCATTGTTATATCTCCCCGTCCTGGTATGAGACGGATCAAGCAGTGCCGACATGGAATTACGTATCCGTTCATGTGTATGGGGAAGTCGAGCTTCTGGAGGGGGAAAAAGAGTTGATGGAATCCTTTCACGAAATGGTCATGAACTATGAAGCTCCTGACAGTCCATACAGATTACAGAATGCAGGTGAAAAGTATCTCGCTGGCCTGAGCAAGGGAGTTCAAGGTTTCAAAATGAAAATCAATAAAATAGAAGGAAAAGCGAAGCTAAGTCAAAACCATTCATCGGAGCGGCAAGAGCTGGTGATCAATCAACTGGAACAGATTCCATATACAGATGAGCAACAGATTGCTTCGTTGATGAGGGCGAATCTGAAAAAGTGATGATGGAGAACCAGGGGGACCACGGGGACAGGTACCGTGGCACCTTTTTGATCCGGTGTGCCAAGGGACCTGTCCCCATGGCTCCCCTGGCTCCCGAGAAAAAAACAACCGGCCCCGGCCGGTTGTTCATCACTTCTTAACTCTTCTGCGCATTCATCGCTTCCATTTCTTCCTTACTAGGTCCGTAGACGCCAGGAACCTTCAAGTCAGCTTGTCTCATGAGGACCGTCAATTGACCGCGGTGGTGGGCCTGGTGCTGAATGAGCAGGCGGAACACGGCTTGAATCGGCATCTCCATGCCGAAAAGATTCACCATTTCGTTCATCTTCTCATCGGAAACCTGTTCAGAAACGGCTTCTATCAGACGATCGCTGACCAACTTATACGTTTCACTGATTTCCGAGGCAGTTGCCGGTGCACTTTTCCGAAGATCCGGCACGTCGAATGTAATCCCGACTTGAGCAGGGAAGTAGTATGTAGCTCCCGTGATATGCCAGGCGACGCTTCCAATGCTGTATAAGTCAGGTGCCACTTCCTGCTTCAGTGATTCGTCCGTCAGTGCATCCATCACTTTTTGAGTGACTGCGGCTTCTTGTTTCCATTCTTGTAAGAAATCATTGACTGATGTGAACATGATTATTCCCTCCTTAAAATAAACAAACACTTTCTGCTTTATTGTATCATGGGGAGTTTGCTCAAGGCTTCTTTGAAAGACTGAATCATTGGGGGAAAATAGAGCCCACAGGGAGCCCTATCCCACCCGCTTACTTGAATTGGAAAGTTTCTGTTTTAAATTGAATCTGAATGTATGTGTAGTATGTAAAAATTGGTATAATGGCGTAATATACTTTTTTAACGAAGGGGAAATGGATATGCGTCAGGAAATGGCCGTGGAAAAAGTGCTGGAGAGTTTAAAAAAGGATCCCAGTGTCCGGAGTGTCTTCCTAAAGGGGTCGATGGGACGGAAGGAACACGATGAACACTCGGATATCGATCTGTATTGTTTGGTGGAGGAAGGGGAAGAGAAGGAATTCCTGACTCGGCGCCTTGATCACTTGATGTCGTACAAGGATCTCCTTTTCCATGATGATATCTTCATCATTGCGCCGCAAATCATCGCCATCTATGAAGACTGGCTGCACATCGATCTTTTCACGGTGACGGAAAAAACGTTACAAGAAAAAGATTTCTTTACTGTGTTATATGATCCTGACCATCTCATGGGAAAATATGAATCTACTCAAAACCTCCTCCTCTCAGAAGAGCAGTTCAGGGATCACGTCCTTGACGCAGCCTGGTTCCTGTTTCAACATCAGAAAGCAGCGGAGAGAGGGAATCATACGTGGGCAGTGGAAATGCTCCGGCATTGTATGAGGAGCGTGACAATCATCCTGCTGGCAAGATATGCGAAGGAGCGGGCGGTTCTTGGATTGAAGACGATTCATAGGAATTTGCCACAGGAGTTACAGGATAGAGTAGTGGGGATTTATGAAGAGATGACGCCTTCCCGGCATGAGAAGGCTGCGAGGGAGATTGCGAGTCTTTTAAAGAGCGAGTTTGAGTGGATTCGGGAAGAGCTTGGGGAGGATGAAGGTCGGGTTGGTTCGTTCATGGGGCTGATGATTGGGAAGGTAAATGGCGGAGGTGCTCCTTCTGTTGAGTATTGATGATAGTTGGTCATTTCGAGGATCTTTATCTAAAAACCAGGCTATGTAAAAGGGACAATTGTTCAACGGGGGAATGGGACAAGGGACCTGTCCCTCCGTCCCAAAAAAGCCGCGACAGCACGGGTGTCGCGGCTTTCTTGTTGTATGCCCGATTACTCTGAAACGAGCAGCTTCGTCTTGCAGGTGCTAAATTCCTCAATCCAATGGCTACTAACGTGCTGATCTGTCACGATATAATCAATCTTCTCAAGTGGGGCGATCCGGACGGTGACTTCTTTGCCGAATTTTGTGTGGTCTGCTGCCACATAGACTTCTTTCGAGAGCTCGATGATTTTCTTCCTGGTGACGGCTTCTTCAAGGTTGTAATCGGATATGCCCCTCTCGGTTGTAATTCCGCTCGCGCAAATAAAGGCTTTGACAATGTTCAGCTCGTCGAAATTGAAAATGTAGTCGTAGGCGACGACGGAGCTTTCGTGTCTTCTGATTTTGCCGCCGATGATGATGAGCTCGACTTCACTGTTGATGAGCTCCGTGATGACAGGCAGTGAATTGGTCACGACGGTCAGGTTTTTTCTGTTTTTGATGGCTTTGGCCAATTGGTAGGTCGTGGAGCCGCTGTCGATGTAAATGCAATCTCCCTCTTGAATCTGTTCATTGCATAGTCGTGCGATGTTTTCCTTTTCCTCGAGGCGGCTCACCATGCGATCAGCCATCGCGGATTCCCCGAAGTCATCTTCAACTAATTTGATTCCTCCATAAATCTTCTCGATCTCTCTGTTTTCAGAAAGAATATTCAAGTCTCTCCTAAGTGTATCAATGGATATGCCTAACTCTTCCGTAAGTTCTGCATGTTTTAATACCTTCTTTTCTTTTAATAAGTCCATGATTCTTTCACGTCTTTCCAGTGGAAACATACCCTCACCCATTCTTTATTGTTACTTGTAGTGTAAGGGTACGGATGGAAACTTTCAATGATGATCTTGTAAAAGTTTGAAAACATCTTTGTTAATATATGCAAAAGTTAATTAAAAGTTATGTAAGATGTGTGCAACTTTTACATAACGTTTACACAAAACGTGACGTCTGTTTACAGAAAGTTTTTATACTGAGGGTGTGATTGAGGAGGTGACGCGTTTGCTTACATTAAATGGAGTTCGCAAACAATTCGATAAAAAGGTCGTGTTAGAGGATATCACGATTGATATTAACCAAGGGGAAATCGTTTCGCTTCTGGGTCCGAGCGGGAGTGGGAAAACGACGCTGCTCAACATCATCCTCGGACTCACAAACATGGATGGTGGACGAATCCTTTTCAACGGACAGGACGTGTCAAACGTCTCGATGAAAAAGCGGGGATTCAACATCGTTTTTCAGGATTATGCGTTATTTCCAAATTTGAACGCGTATCAAAATATCGTATATGGACTCAAAAACCAGAAAGTGAAACTCCGAGATGCAGAACTGCAGGAATACATAAACTTCCTGGAGCTGAAACCTCATCTGGAAAAACGGATCGGGGAACTGTCAGGGGGCCAGAAACAGAGAGTCGCCCTTGCCGGCGTTTCTCGTCATTCATAATTCGTTTCAATACATTGACAAGAAATTTATCATCGTCTCGAAGCTGATGGGGGACAGCACCGTCAGAAGCTTTATGAATACCATCATCCGCCCGTTGTGGGGGACGCTCGGAGGGGCCTTTGTCCTTTCGTTCATTCTTAGCTTTACAGACTTCGGGATTCCTGCTTCCATCGGCGGAACATATACGGTGGTTGCGACGCTCTTGTATCAGGTGATGCTCGGTTCGATCCCGGATTTCAATCAGGGGGCTGTCATCGCCGTACTGATGCTTCTGCCGGCTGTACTTGGGATTTTGCTCCTTCGTTATTTGGAAAAATTGAATTTTCACTATGACAAGGTGACGGACACGGAGCTGATGGGGAACCGATGGAGGGACACGGTCCTTGGGTCACTTGCCTTTCTTATTTTATCCGCGATGGTCGCGACGTTTGCGATTATGTTCATCGCTCCGTTCCTGAAGCAATATCCGTTCAACAATACCTTTACCTGGGAGCATATCATCGATACGTTCAGCTCCAGTGATTTGACGGGGGTCTATAAGAATTCTCTTTTCGTTTCCGTACTGACGGCGATCTTCGGAACCATTGTCGCCTATGGAGCGGCCCTGATCAATGGACGGACAGCCGTGAAAGGGAAATCCGTTATGGACGGGATTGCGATGGTCACGAATACGGTTCCCGGGATGGTGCTCGGGCTGTCTTATCTGCTTTTATTCAATGGGACGAGCTTCAAAGGTACCTTTGCCATCTTGATCTTCTGTAATTTGATTCACTTTTTCACGACTCCGTATTTAATGGCAAAGCATTCCCTGTCGAAGATGAATCCAGGCTGGGAAACAACAGGGGAGCTCCTCGGGGACAGCTGGTTCAAAACCGTGCGCCGGGTCATCATTCCGAACTCAGCCACGACCATTCTTGAGATGGCGGGCTACTATTTTATCAATTCGATGGTTACGATCAGCGGAATTATTTTTCTGATCACGGCAGAAACGTCGTTGGTTTCGAGTAAAATCCAGCAGCTTCAGCACTTTGCGAAGTTCAACGAAATCTTTGGCCTGTCCCTGCTCATCTTTGGGACGAATTTGATCGTCAAGCTGTTACTGGGCTTTTGGCAAAAACGAGCATCACTTCAGACGTTTTGATAGGTGACGACCCATCATACTGGTCGCAAGCCTTGATCATAAAAAATCAACTCAAAGGGAGAAATGAACATGCTAAGCAAAATGAAAAAAGGGTTTCTACATTTAATGGTGGTATTATGTGTTGCAACACTGGCAGCATGCGGCAGTTCGGCATCAGGGGAAGAGGAAAAAGTCGTGATCTCAACAAATGGGGATGATGAAGCGGTGGAAGCGATGGAAACCGCATTGAAGGGCGCAGGCTATGAAGGGAAATATGTCATTCAATCCCTCGGGACATCTGAATTAGGCGGAAAGCTTTTAGTAGAGGGAGAGAAAACGGATTCTGATTTGATTACGATGAGTTCTTACTATATTGAAAGTGCTCAGAACAAGTATGACATGTTTGCCGATTTAACGTTCGAACCGAAGGCACTGGATCAGAATCCAGCCTACTATACTCCGATTCTATCGAATACAGGTTCCATTTTCGTCAACAGTGAAATCCTGAAGCAAAAAGGTCTAGAGATGCCAACGTCGATCAAGGATTTAGTGAAGCCGGAATACAAAGATCTCGTATCGATTCCAAACATCATGGATTCTTCTACAGGCTGGCTCCTCGTCCAATCCATCATGAGCGAATACGGGGAAGAAGAGGGGAAAGAGATTCTTCAACAATTGATTGCGAATGTCGGGCCTCATCTTGAAAGTTCAGGCTCCGGTCCCATCAAGAAGGTACAGGCAGGCGAGGTCGCTGTCGGATTCGGACTGCGTCATCAGGCAGTGGCAGCAAAGGAAAATGGGGAGCCGATCGACTTTGTCGACCCGACAGAAGGGAACTTCTCGTTAACTGAATCAGTAGCGGTTGTGAAAAAGGATGAAGCGACTACGAAGCTTGCACAGGAAATGGCGAAGGTCATCATTGAAGACGGCCGCGAAGAATTAATCGAATCCTATCCTGTTGCGCTTTATGAAGGGGAAACTGTATCTGAGAGCAATAAACCGGCTCATTCGAAGACATTCTCAGAGCCGTTGACCGTCGATCTATTGAAAGAACATCAGGAATTCTTTAAATCTGCCAAATAAGGAGGGGGAACCTATGAACGCATATAAGCTGTTAACACCGGGTCCCTTAACGACATCGGGCACGGTCAAAGAGAAAATGCTCGTTGACCGATGCACATGGGATCAAGACTATAAGACGATCACTCAAAAAATACGACAGCAGCTGCTTGAACTGGGCGGATGTTCAAATGAAGACTACACGGTTGTCCTCATGCAGGGAAGCGGGACCTTTGCGGTGGAGTCCGTCATGATGACCGCCATCTCTGAAGAGGATAAGCCCCTCTTGATTACCAATGGTGCTTATGGGGAACGGATTGTCAAAATGGCTGAGGCGATTGGCATGACATTCAGCCAGTACAGTGTGGAGTATGATGAGGTCCCGAAGGAAGAAGAGATTAGAAAAATACTAAACTCAGACCGGGACATTACCCATATCGTGATGGTGCATTGTGAAACGACGACCGGGATCCTGAATCCATTAGAGATGATATCTGATGTATCCAAGCAATTTGGGAAAACCCTCATCATTGATGCCATGAGCAGCTTCGGAGGAATCCCGATCAACGTTCCGGAGCTTGAGATTGACTACTTGATCAGCTCGGCGAATAAATGCATCCAGGGCGTTCCCGGCTTCGGCTTCATCATTGCGAGACGCGATAAGCTGATGGCCTGCGAAGGGAACAGCAAAAGTCTGTCACTCGATTTATATGATCAGTGGAAAGGGATGGACGCCGACGGCAAATGGCGATTCACGTCCCCGACCCACGTTGTTGCTGCCTTTTCACAAGCGATCGATGAACTGCTGGAGGAGGGCGGCGTTTCCGCGAGATTCGATCGGTACCAAAAGAATAACCGGATCTTAAGAGAAAAACTAAACGGGATCGGCTTTGAATCCTATATTGCAGACGAGCTTCAGTCGCCGATCATCACATCGTTTGTATACCCCACGCAAGCATTTGATTTCGAAGACTTCTACACGTACGTAAAAGAAAAAGGCTATGTGATCTATCCCGGGAAGCTGACGGAAGTAAATACCTTCCGTATCGGCAACATCGGTGAGATCTATGAAGAGGATATAGAAAATCTATGCGACGTTATCGCAGGATACATGGGAGATGAGACGAAATGAATAGAATAGAAGCGGTTATTTTTGACTGGGCAGGAACGACTGTAGATTATGGATGTTTTGCCCCTGTAAAGGTGTTTATGGATATCTTCAAGCAGGCCGGCATCGAGGTGACCATGGAGGAAGCTAGAGCCCCTATGGGAATGCTGAAGATTGACCATATCCGCACGATGCTGTCCATGCCGAGAATTTCCGGTCTGTGGGAAGAAGAGCACGGCAGACCTTTTGGGGAAGAGGATGTTGAAGCTCTTTATGCAACCTTTGAAACCACGCTGTTAGCCAATCTGGCAGACTATACGGACCCGATTCCCCATGTCATTGACGCAGTGGAGAACCTTCGGGACAGGGGCTTGAAGATTGGCTCAACGACAGGTTATACAAATTCCATGATGGAGATTGTCGTGCCTCATGCAGAGAGAAAGGGCTACCGCCCGGATTTCTATATCACGGCGGATGATACCAACTCGCTTGGACGACCGTTCCCTTATATGATTTTCCGGAATATGGAGGCACTTCAACTGACAACGCCGTCTGAGGTCGTAAAAGTCGGAGACACAGCATCTGATATGAAGGAAGGCGTCAATGCAGGAGTCTGGACCGTCGGCGTGATCGAGGGGAGCTCGGAAATGGGGCTGACCAAGGCGGAGTTTGAAAGTCTTTCCGAGACAGAGAAGGATAAGGTCCGGACAAAAGTGGAACAGGACTTTTATACGAACGGAGCTGACTTTACCATCCGGACGATGAAGGAGCTGCCGGAGCTGATTGAAAGAATCAACGAAAAGATCGAACAAGGAAAGAGGCCGTATGAGCTTAAATGAATTGAAGCGTGAGGGTGACATAAACAAGAGTTCATTGCGTTCACAGTGGAATCAGAAGCTTTCCAGGGAGAGCACGACACTTCTGCAGGCGGATGAGCGCTCATTCTTAAAGCAATCCATGTCGACTCCCTGCCTCGAGGCGGTGGCTGATGCCGAGGGTTGTTATATCAAGGATGTAAACGGGAAGAAGTATCTGGACTTCCATGGAAACAGCCTTCATCAGGTCGGCTATAAAAACCCGTATGTCGTGGAAGCGGTGAAAAAGCAGGTAGAGGAGCTGCCGTTCATTCCGAGGCGATTTACTGCGGACATCACGATCCGAGCTGCTCAGGCTCTCGTGAACAAAACGACGTCAAAGGATTACCGGGTTCTATTTACGCCATCAGGCAGTGCAGCTGTTGGACTCGCTCTTAAAATTGCCCGTAAGGCAACCGGACGGCACAAGGTCATCTCCATGTGGGAATCATTCCACGGGGCAGGGCTTGATACGATATCCGTCGGAGGCGAGTATGTGTTCAAGAAAGACATGGGTCCCCTCATGCCGGGAGTACTGAAAGGAATTCCGTATAATGGATACCGGAATCTCATCAACAGTGAAGATCCTGAAGAGATCGCGTCATTTTGCCTTCAGTATCTGGAATACATGATCGAAAACGAAGGGGACATCGGTGCGATCTTACTCGAGCCAATCCGGGCCACCGATACACATATTCCCCCGCGCAGCTATTTTGAAGGACTGCGGAGAATCTGTGATCAGAATGGCATTCTCTTAATCTTTGATGAAATCCCAACGGCCCTGTACCGGAGCGGTACGTTCTACGTCCATCAGCAGTTTGGCGTCGAACCCGACATCCTTGTATTGGGAAAGGGCCTGGGAGGAGGAATCATCCCTCAGGCCGCGGTCCTTGTCAAGACGGAGTACGATTGTGCCGGGGATATCTCCCTCGGACACTATACACACGAAAAACCGGCACTCGGAAGCGCGGCCATCTTAGCCACGATCGACTATATCGATGATCATAAGCTTGGGGAACGCTGTCAGGTACTTTCTGCGTTTATGGGTGACGAACTGAACAAGCTTGCAGAACGCCATGAATGCATTGGAGACATCCGGATCGCGGGACTTTTGATATCGATTGAACTGGTGAAAGACAAGGGAACAAAAGAAAGACATGATGATTTAGCCGAGCGCGTTTTATACTACTGCCTGGAAAAAGGATTGTCGTTTAAGGTTTCAGGTGGGAATTGTCTGACGTTGCATCCTCCGCTAGTTGTGACGAGGGAGGAGCTGGGGTTTGCGGTTAGTTTGGTTGATGAGGCGTTCACTGCCTTAGGAAAATAGATTGAGGAAGGAAGGGGAACGCATGACGGT
The DNA here is from genome assembly GCF_041889765.1 of Rossellomorea sp. FM04394. Lineage (NCBI taxonomy): Bacteria > Bacillati > Bacillota > Bacilli > Caryophanales > Bacillaceae > Rossellomorea > Rossellomorea sp. FM04394. The sequence continues at coordinate 722,169 of NZ_CP168654.1, forward strand.
TCTCTTGCTTCTTTTTTTAGGGGACCACGGGGACAGGTACCGTGGTTCCTTTTTGAGCCTGTGTGCCAAGGAACCTGGTCATAAAGTCACATTTAGTATGGTGACAGGTTTTGCATATTGTCAATAGTGGTAAAAAAGAACGATGAATATTTTCCTTTTTTTGTAATGGGCTCATTTCGAAATAGAATGAGGAAGAAAAGGGTGGTACGATATCAGTAGCTATTGGGACTTAACAGGTGTTTTAGCGGATCAATATGTAAGGGAGATGCCAATATGGGACTCTACAATGACTTGAATTACATTCAGAGTGTGATCCATTCCCGATCGAGCGATATTCAGGAAAAGATTTCGCGATTGAGGAATGCAAAGAACGCCATTCTGAGTGAACAAAGTCAACTACTAAATGAAATAAAGCAAATCGGGCAGCCGGAATTACATAATAATTGGATGGGTCCGAGGTCGGAAGATTATCATGCGGAACGGGATTCTGCCCTCCAGGCGATGAGGCAAATCGGACATGAAAACTATGACGAATACGTCAGTTCCATAGAATCAAAGATTCATTCCTTGGAAGCACAGCAAGGGGTTATTAGCTTCTATGGCAATTTGGCCAATGATGCAGAATATTTACTTTCCAAAGGTGAAGATTTTTATGAGCAGGTCTCCCATAAACTCAGTGACTTGAAAGGGAGGTTATTTTAGATGAATGTGAGCTCGGGATCTGGCGGCGGATCAGTGCAGCAAATAAAGCTCAACCATAGTGAGGTCATGGCGAGACTGAATGAAGCGCTCAACTCACTGGAACGGCTTCAGCTGAAGGCACCCGCACAGGAGCAGTTGGGACGGAACAAGCTGAATTATACGGATGCATGGATTCAGCGTGAACAGAACATTCAACTGTTATTGAAGGAATATATCGCCACAGTGGAAAAGAATATTGAAGATACAAAAGCAAATGTAAAAGCTTTAAAAGAACAGGATGAAGCCATTACAAGATCCTGATAGAAAGGCAGACGCGACCATTGAAAGTATATGAAGCTCCCACTTTACTCGACGCAATGTCATCCCGTCGACATGAATACGAGACATTAAGAGATCAACTCCTTACACTTAAAAGCTCTTTTCAAGCCATTGTGGAACTTGACGATGAATTCCAAGGAAAGGGTGCCGATGCCATTAAAGGCTTCTACGGCGCTCAAATCAATGTCGTTGAGATTTGGATTCAACTTGCTGAAAGTAACATCGCTTTCTTCAATGGCATTCAGGGTGACGCAGAAGGGCGAAACCTTGGCAGGGAAACGCTGGAACTTCCATTCCTGGAGGAAGATCTTCATCAAAGCGAGCGACGTTCGGGTGAAATGATCGCTGCACAGCAGCAGGAACTCCAAAGAATCCTCAATCGCATAAGCGACATCCATCCACTGAATGTCTTTTCAAGGGATCGATTCGATACCCATATGGAAGAGGCGAGGAGGCAGCGAGAGGATACACTTGACTCCGTCAATCGATTTGATGAAGAATTAAAAAGGGAATATCAACATTTAGAAGTCAGCGAACAAATACTCGCAGGGCTAATGAGGCAGTTAATGGAATCGTCCAGTCAAGGGAGTCACATCTCACCGCTCTATTTCAACGCGACAGCTTATTATTCCAGTGATGCCTATCAGCTGACGGACGACATCACTGCCCAGACCGACTCTTACTTGAAATTCAAAGAAGCACAAGAACAGGCAAGAGAGCCTAAACCGATCCCGGAAGAGGAAGTCAACGAAAACCCCATCACCGAATCCCTCAACAGTTTCAAAGAAATCGGACAGGATCTCTGGGCCGGGATGGAGAAGAGAAATGAAGACAAGTTTGACTCCGTCTATGATTTTGGAAACTATATTACGGCTGGAGGACTGGATGTAGGCAAGGGCTTCGCGAGTGGTCTGAAGGAACGCGCCGAAGTAGCAACCGACTCAGGCTCTGACTTTATCAACTACCTGACGATGGGTGGGATGGATCTTTTTAATGGAGCGGTAAATCCGGATGATTCCTATTCAAAGGAACATTGGTTGAACAGTTTCGGACTGGCAGCACTCCTTGTCGGCGGTGCTAAACCAGGGCTCAACGTGAAAGGCGGCAAGAACATATCAACTGCTGCACCTAAGACCGTTCCGAAAGTTTCATTGAATCATAGATGGGATCAGATCCGTTTGGGGATTGATGATCTTTATAATCGTCCTATGATGGTTGCTGATAATGGGATGTTGGTTGGTGGAGAGCCTGGGTGGAGTAGGTTTTCTGTGGATAGGACGGTTAAGGAGAGAGAGATAGGTACTGGTGATAGGGTTGGTACTAAAGATACGGCTAAAGTTGATAAGGATGCTAGTGAGGTAGGCAAACATGTAGATGATGTGAAAATCCCTGAGAATATGAAGAAATGGGATTATCCACCTAGCAAAGAATTATTTAAGAAATATGAAGATGTATATAAGAATTCAGAGTATTATGACCAAAATACAGGAGAAATTCATTGGCCTCCTAATGATGGATTTGTTATGGGAACTCAAAGAGCAGAAATATTACACTATGGAACGGTTTTGGATAGATACGGAAATCCATCCGGTTCCTTTTTAGCTCCTGAAAGCGATTCATTTCCAAGTAGAGCCTTAGCTCCGCATAGTGAAAAAGCACCTTATTATGTTTATGAGGTTATTGATGATTTTGAAGTAACAATAGGGGAGATTGCTCCTTGGTTCGATCAGCCAGGTGGAGGAACGCAAATCATTAAATATAAATCTAATGGTCGACCTTACTCTATAGAAGAACTAATAGAGCTTGGCTTTATTAAACAAACAAACCCATAAAGGAGTGTAAAATATGGACCTAGATGGTATATATCATTTAATTGAAACAGAATTTAAAGTGGTCAAAAAGGAAAAAGAACTTATTTGCGTCGCACCACTAAATGGAGAAGAATATCCTGAAACTATTGTTAAATTAACTCTAAATGAAGTGAATAATCATTATGAGCTTTTTGAAGTTGTTAGAGGTAAAGAATACAAAGTAGATGTATTTTCAGATAAATTTAAATCTGTAATAGCCTTATATTTTTTTTCGAAAAGCAAGTTAGAAGTAAGGAAACATAATGCTAATGGTCGAAATGAGATTGAAAGTGCAGCATCATTAAATGATATTCAAAAGATCTTAAGAACTTTTTCAGATGAACAATATTATTCGTTTTTTAACCTTAAGCCTAATAAGATCATTTTAGAAAAAAGCACAAAGGATAAGTATAATGTTTTATTTTTGGGTAAAAATGACTCTAAGATTTATATAGCTGAATCTAGAAACTTGAATAGTGCAGCGATTGTTCTATACAATTTTTCTTTTAAATTAAGACATTTTTATGATTCTATTAATAAGACTGAAGTGAAAAATGATCCTGACTTTATAGAAACTCTAAAAGTCTTATATCTTTTAGGATAAAGAATGCAAATATATATTTAGGGGGACGACGGGACTGGAAATCACAGGGCGGTACCTTTAATTACTTAATATAGAACTAAGAAGCACAGGGACTGATCTCGTGCTTCTTTTTAAATTGATAGGAAGCATCAGAACCATCCCATGCCTCTTAAGGCATGGACCTCTTTAACGATGCTCTGAACCCTGACGCTGTCTATTTTCAAAGGGAAATTGGTTAAACCGCTTTGGGCTTAGCAGCACTACTCGGCTATATCCGTGAAATTAGTCAGTGAGGTGAAAAGATGAACATTAGCATTGCAGCAAAAATCATGAATAAGGCAGGAAAGCAGATAACAATAGAACCTGACAAGTTAGTTGAAATAAATCCCCCTTATGAAAACTATCACTATCTAAAAAAAGTAAGGGAAGAGTGGGAATTTGGCTTACTGTTGGTTGAGAGACAAGAAATTCCTAATGAAAAAGTGATAAAACTGTTCAAATCAGAAAAGGAAGCAGCAGTGTACTTTTTAATGAATAGGCTGTCTGCCTTCTATTTTGCTAAAAGAATCCGTCCGTTTATGATGAAACAGGAGGGATTTGACATTGGTGGTCCGGAATTTAATGAAAGAAAATTTCATGAAGCCATATATCTAGTAGGGATTCCCCCAACTCTATTTTCTTTAAATGAAACAATCTCAAAAGCCAATAGAATAATAGTAGAGGTAGAGGGAGAAGATGAAAAATTTATAGTTAAGTATAGGGGGGAAGATGGAAAGACAATCAGCTCTACTTTACCTGTCAGTAAGAAAAGAGCCCTTTTCTTTGCTTTTAAGAAACTATTCCTATTTCATCTGTTTAATAAAGAAATTAAAGATCTACTGTTAGAACATGGAGAGGGAAATGATATTACCGATGAAGACATCAGTGTATTCTTAACTTAAAATTTTATGATTCTATTAAATAATACTGAAGTGAAAATGATCCTGATTTTATGGAAACGCTAAAAGGAAGAACCGTCCCCATGTTTCCTGTTAAACTTTAATGTTGAAATTAGAAGGGGAAGCGCCAGAAATGGTGTTTCCCCTTCAAATTCAATTAAAAACCTTGTCAATTTCAGGTCTATCATAAACCAAAATCCACTCATTAAATAGTTCATACATATCCCTTATTGTTTCAGGTGAAGTTGCCAATAAATCACAACCCCTGTCATCGTAAACGTGAAAGATGGTTTTTTTGTTAATATTTATAAAATAAACCCGATGATAAATACTTGGTTTTAATCCTAGATCCTGATTGCATATTGCTTTTATCAGAGGTTGGAATTTAAAGTCAGTGGTTTTACACTTTAGAGTAAATCTATGTGTTCTATATGTTCCTTCTTCGTCATCTTCCGGGAAAATGTAGGGAATCATTTGATGCTTCAACCTATACAAAAACGATTTCTCAACATAAGGTGAAAAGTTATTTAATTCACGTTTGATCGTTTTACTTTTATCAAAATCATTTACATCTATCACTACAAATATATCATCCGTAGGAGAGTGCAGGGCTTCAAATAAAGTATTCGCTCTTTTATAACATCCCAATACATATGGGTTGTTGGGATAATCGTATTCCCTTTTCCACTCTACCCCAAGTTCAAACCGTATACCAATACTCCAACTGTAAAACAAAGGTGGTCTCAGCTCTAAATTGGGGAATGTTTCTTGCATAAATTCTTTAAAATCCATTCGAACACCTCATAAAATTCAAGTTGCAAATCAGACAGAAATCTAAGGGCTAAACATTGAATTTTGACAATAGGGTTAAACAGGTACGGTTCTCGTCCTTCATTTTTGAATGCTATGGAAGCAGTAGAACCTTCCTTGTGCACATACCCTTGCACATTACTTAGTAGCAATTAAATCTGCCACAAGGATATAACGCTCAGGCGACGCCCCGATAAAGTGAAAAGGATAACATGTGGAAACGGTCAATGTTGCATTGGGTTTCGGTACGATGACGGTTGGATCGTCCTTGTCCACAATACGTACTTTCTTTACTTTATACGTAAATTCCCCCGCAGTTGTTTGTACGATAAGCAGATCGCCTACACCAACTTCACCAAGCTTACGAAAGACTGTATCCCGATGCCCTGACAGAATGGAATTGTCGTTTTCGCCAGGCAGGACACTTCCTGCGAAATGGCCCACTCCTTTTTCCAGTTCATCTTCATCTGTTCCATGATAGATTGGCAGCTTTGCTTCCAACTTTGGAATAATGAGTTCACCTATATTTTCACCTTTTTCGGGACGTTTAGGGTAAAGGGGTTTTTGTTCTTTATGCTGTTCCTTCACATCCGGCTTTGCTTTATAGTCCGCGGCGTCTACTTGACCCGTTTGAGAGAGCCAATACCCTTTCAGATAAGCATAGGCATTCGTCCCTCCAAACCACAGACCGAATACAATCAACAAGGTAGATAGGGAAAGAAGAAGCAAGCGATTGCTTCTTCTCATGTTGTGCTTTCTCATTGGTTGATTCCTTTAACTCCGATGCGGCGGAATAAGAATACACCGGCTATAATGAAGGCAATCCCTGCGAATGCTTTACCGGCATAGTTGGATGCTGTCGTTGGAAGCTCTCCGCCTTTGACGGTTTTCGCCAGAGGTTTTGCTGTCTTGCTTTCTAATGCTTTTGGATTTTCTGTCACGATTTCCTCTGCCTGCATCATGTCTTTCCCCGTTTCCTGGATAAGTCCGGAGTCAAACATGTCAGCGGTCAATAAGATATCGGCGAGAAACGCTCCTTGATGGTTGTATAATTCAATCAACAGATCATACCCGTTTGTGGTGTCCATTGTCATTAAAGAATCAATGGATACGGGTTGTTTATCACCGTCTTTTACAAGGTAATAATCCGTCTTCAATTCCAATAGATCAAGCATGTCATTCAATATATCAAAAAGCTCTGCGGTTTGTTCAGCTGACAGTTCTTCCGCCGTTTCAAAATTCTCAAATGCCATCATTCGTTCACTTAACTCAATCATCTGATCGATTAAAGCAGGATTTTCGAAATCAAGTGTTTCAAGATGAGTAAACAGTTTCTCAAATTCCTCATCCGTCAGTCCAATCTCTGCGAACAGATCAAATAGTTCGTCTGAAGTGTCATCCCCGTTCACATAGAAGTCAACGGCAAACTCAAGATCTTCAATATATTCATAGTTTTTGATCGAATCATCGCTTTCATTTAATAGCTTCTCCAGTGCATCTTTTGAATCAAAACCATAATCAGTCAAAAGCTTCTGAAGATTTTCATTATCAATTGGAGTACCTTCCCAACCGTTTAAGTAGAAGTCGACGTATTCATGAAGATCTTCAGAAAAAATGATCCACGTTCCTTCTAATACATCTTGTCCTTCTTCTATGTCACCAAACTCAACAAGAAGTTCATTTAACTCTTCACGGCTTAGGTCAAATTCTACTAACACAAGCCCAACCGTTTCTTCCGAAAGAGGGGTACCAAGATCATCAATGGACTCAACATCTTCTAAATACCATTCTTTACTTTCCATATAATTGATATAATCTTGCTTATTCCAGCCAATATCCTTTAAAAACGTTTCAAATTCTGGTTCATTCGGCTCAATGGCATAAGTCATGACAGGTAAGATACCAAAGCCAATGACAAGAGCCAAAAACACTGAAACTAACTGCTTCATTCCTTTTCCCCCTAGGTTTCTCTTTATAATTCTAGAATATTATAATTCTTGGGGGTGTATTTAGGTATAGGTATTTTCTTCTAAGACAAAAGGGTGGTACCCCTTGTACATATCCTAGTGTTTTGCTTAAAATAATTTCTCGCGTTTGTTAGAAGCTTTAAACAGAAATTTTAGGTGTAGAACAACGGTAAATAACGAGCCTAGACAGCTTAATAAAAATGTAAACTTTATAAAGGAAGCTGAAAAAATGAATTTGAGCTAGAGTGTGAAATTAAAGCACACAAGTTAGGTTAAGGGTAGGACTATAAGTCAACTTAAAAGTTTTTATCGAGATACCGAGCTAATGATTGGAGGAAAAAAGCTATATCCCAATATACCCATGAGCTATTGTGACTAGTGGATTAAATAGCGAACCTGTAAAACAATTATTAATTTATACGATGAGTATAAGAAGCTTAGATAAATAAGTCTGAAAGAAACAATAAGTAACATAGATGGTATAAGCACGGGGACGGTTCTGGTTCTCGCACTTATTTTTTTACTTTAAGAGGAAGCATCAGAATCGTCCCTATGATTCCTGGAAGACTTAGGGGGATTAAAAATTCATGGTAAGAGTAGAGGGCTCGAAGTAAATATAGAGAAAGGAATAAAATCTTATGAATATTTCTCTACCATTTCTAATAAGTGGAAGGCGAACATTTATTTTTCCAAATTTTGAACTATATTCAATATTACACAATCTATGTATAATTATCTGGACTATCCGGACTAGTACATTTATTGAGAGAGGAAAAAAACTCGGATGGGAAAGAAAGTATTTATTACGAGTGTTTTCTCCTCAAAAATTTCCACTAAATAAACTACATATAAAAATGTAATATAAGGGGACCTTTTATGTTTAGATTAGAAAGAGTATTCCTATATTTCTTTATAATTTTCTTGTTTTTAGGCTGGATAACTAATCCATTGATGGATGACCTAATAAATCTTAATATAGGAATATTTGGTTTTTTGGGTGTCAGTACGTTTTTATTACTGTTTTATATTTATAGAAAATCAGAACATAGATCTTTCCTGAATTTTATTATAGAATTTTTTATAAGTTGCTTGCTAATTATTGTGATGATAGTTTGTTATTCCGTATTTTAAAATAAGAATGCACGGGGACTGCCCTCGTGCATTTTTGCAATTAGAGAAAGTATTAGAAACGTCCCCATGCTTCCCTAATCAAAAAACGTCCAGAAAACTCTGGACGTTTTTATGTGATGAATATCAGCTGCCTGTCTGTTGCTTGTCCTTCTCCACGGCTTTCAGTCGTTGACCTTCGTCTGCAGAGCTACTCTTCTCTTGATCATTTCCATTCATAAGATCACTGGTAGCACTTTTAAATTCCTTTAATGTGCTTCCGAAAGCGCGTCCGATTTCCGGGAGTTTGGAAGGTCCAAAGATGATCAACGCGATGACTAGGACAAGGATTAATCCTGGGATTCCGATATTGGTTAGCATAATTTCCGCCTCCTGTTGGGTTTATAGAATGGGCATGCCGTGTCGTGCGAATGCAGCTGCTTCTAAGTCTGACATTCCCTGGACTTCGGCAAAGGCCGATAGTGTGTCTGAGATTCTCGGTGCATAGGCAGCCGGCGGTGCAGCATGGCCCATGAGCCTTCTGCGGGATGCATTTTTTCTGGCGAATGGTCCCCAGATCGCGAAGGTCATCCCGGGTGATTGAATATTGATGAAGAAGGTTCGGCCGTCAGTCGAGAACGTTGGTCCTGCAAGCTCGGAATTGTTCACTTTGTTCTCTGCGAACACGTATGTTTCGCCTTCTGGTGTCATTCCGATGATACGATCGACACCGTCCCCGTCTTCCGCGATCCACAGGTCTCCCCATGGAGTGATGCAAATATTATCAGGCATTTCCAGATCATTCTGCGCAGTAGATTCATAGAAGAGCTCCAGTGTGTTGGTGGCCGGGATATAGCGGTACACACGTCCGAGCTCTTTATCCCCGGCGGATGTATCGTCAAACCAGAACACGCCTCCTTCAAAATAAGCCCCCTCGAGACGGCTGAAGGCAATGCATCCTTGTCTGCCTGCATCAAGGGTCGGTTTCTCTGGATCGACATCCTTCCATACAACCCCGAATTTCTGACCGGTATGGAATTGGCTGGTTTCATCCTTGCTCATTTCTTCAATGGCTGCCGCCTGAAGCTTGCCGCCTTTTTGCAGGGCCCCGACCTTTTGACTGCGGTCGTTCGGAAGGTAGCGATACAGGTAACTGGGACCGGCGTCTTCGGTTAAATAGACGATCCCTGTTGCCGGGTCAATGGCCGTGGCTTCATGGGAAAAGGCACCCATGTCGTGGATAGGGGTTTTCGAAAGATTGTTTTCTGGGTTGTGTGGATCCACTTCGAACACATAGCCATGACCCTCTTCCAGCGTTTCTTCACATGTGAGCCATGTGCCCCACGGAGTCGCTCCTCCTGCGCAGTTACGGATCGTACCGGAAGAAGAGACATATTCCTTCATGACTTGGCGGTCAGGACCGACGACCAAGGAAGTTGTCCCGCCGGATTCTTCACGGCGGTACGGGTTTTTCCCGATCACGGGGTATTGACTGTTTCCGCTCAATTCATGGTTCCTCACGAGGATGGTGGAGTTATGGGGACCATTATAGGCGGCCATTCCATCAAACTTGGCAGGGACGGGTCTGCCATCCGATAATGATTTGCCTTCCTCAGAAATGATCCGGTATTGGAAACCGCGGGGCAGGTCCATCACGCCGCCGGGGTCCTTGACAAGGGGACCATAGCCGCCGGTCGTTTTCCTGTTTTGGGATGTGCCGGCAAATGCTTTGTTTCCACCGAAAGACATCAATCCAGTGCTGCCGAGGGCAAGGGCAGCTGTACTGATCCCGCTTGCCTTCAGAAAGTCTCTTCTGTTCATATCGTGTTTATTCACGTCTTTTCACTCCTTAGAACTAAATTTTCTTGACCTGCATGTGACTCCGTCGATTGGGAAGTGCGTTTCTTATACGCAATCGTCGAACATGTAATGCTGATTTCATATAAAAGGAGAAGCGGCAGGATGACGAGTACGTCCGACAGGAAATCCGGCGGCGTAATCAACACGGAAATGACAATCAGCAAAAAATAAGCGATCCTTCTTGATTTCTTCAATTTGGCTGGATCCAAAATGCCAAGTACCGTCAGAAAGACGATCACTAAAGGCATTTCAAATAACAAGCCAAAAGGTAGAGTAAGGTGCAGCATAAATCGGAAGTATTTTTCCGCCGTGAACATCGTTTCAAATTGGCCGGCTGACAGGGTGGTCAAAAAATTCAGGACGATGGGAAAAAGTAAAAAGTAACCGAACCCAATCCCTGAAATAAACAAAAAGAACAGGGCGGGTATGAAGCGTAAGGTGACTTTTCGCTCTGTCGGGCTCAGGCCCGGTGAGACAAACCGCCAGATTTGGTAGGCAGCGACAGGAATCGTCGCTGCCAGTGAGAAGACAGCGGCAATCATCAAGTACACCCAAAGAATTTCACTCGGTCCGAGAATCGCAAGCTTCATGTCTAAATCCCTGATCAGCCACCCGTAGATCGGTTTCATAAAGGCCATCCCCACGATCAGGAAACCAATGAAAGCGAGAACGGTTTTAATGGCCCGGCTCCTGAGCTCTTCCAAATGTCCGATCAGCTGCTGGTTGCGATCTTTCATGGCCTCAGCCTCCTTGGTGCTAGTTCATTTGCATGTGTTTGCCTTTTTGGGCCTGCTTTTTATGGGCCCGGTTGTGCGCTTCATGACGATCCTCTTCCACCTCGGAAGACATTGGTTTTCCTTGAGGAACGGTTGACGTTGAAACTTCCTTCAGTCCTTCTGAATCTTTACCGTAAACAAATGACGCTCTGGTAGAAATATCTGCCCCTGGACTCGAGACGAATGGAACGACACGGTAATCGGCTCTCCACTCGGTCGGCGTGACATGACAGCGGACGTACCCTCGATAATCGTTGAAGAATTTAATATGGTCGTTCTGGGCAAGAATTCGGTCCGTGTCCGCGCGCTTGTCCGCCCCGTCTCCACCTGATGTGATTGACGTACCGACGAATTCAGCTCCAAGCATGGGGGAAGACGGATCATCAAAGTCTGCCAGGATATTCGAAGCCCAGTTCGCGTGTACATCACCTGTCAGGACGATCAAGTTATTCATGTTTTCCATACGGGCAAATTCTGTGATGCGCTCCCTCGCAGGTGTGTAGCCATCCCAGCCGTCCATGCTGTAACGAGGTTGATCGGGGCTTGGACCATAATTTCGTTTGGCAAAGAAGATTTGCTGGGCAAGTACATTCCAGGAAGCAGCCGATGTACCAAGATGATCAAGGACCCATCGTTCCTGCTCGCCGCCCAGCAAGGTGCGTGAAGGATCCAGGGATTCTGCCGTCTGAGGAGAGCTTTTATCTCCATTCGCCTGATCCGAACGATACTGACGGGAATCGAGCACCATGAAATTCGCCAGGTTTCCGTAAGAGAACTGACGGTAAAGCTGCATGTCCACTCCATGAGGCATCGAAGAACGTCTTAATGGCATATGTTCATAGTAGGCTTGATAAGCAGCCACACGCCGTTGCACGAACTCTTCCACGGACTGGCCTTTTTCCGGGATCATGTCAGCATAGTTGTTCTCCACTTCATGGTCGTCCCATGTGACAACCCAGGGAAAAGCAGCATGGGCAGCTTGCAGGTCTGTATCTGTCCGGTATTGAGCATGACGGTTCCGATAATCCTCCAACGAACGGATTTCAGGACCTTTATGGTGGCGGACATTCCCGGTACTGGCTACATACTCATCGGGACCGTATTCATAAATGTAGTCTCCAAGATGGAACACGAGATCAAGGTCTTCTTTCGCCATATGCTTATACGCCGTGTAATAACCGTGCTCATATTGCTGGCAGGAAGCAAAGGCAAACGTGAGGCTGGCGACGTCTGCATTCAGGGCAGGAAGGGTTTTCGTTTTTCCGATCGGACTATAATCCTTCCCGACTTTGAACCGGTAATAGTACACCGTACCGGCTTCCAGGTTCCCAACTTCTGCATGAACGGAGTGAGCGAGGGACGGACTGGCCATTTCCGTACCGCGCTGAACAATCTGTCTGAAATGTTCATCTTTCGCGATTTCCCACTTCACAGGAATCTTGCGGTCAGGCATCCCGCCGCCATTGAGCGGGTCCGTGGCTAAACGTGTCCATAACACGACACTATCCGGCAGCGGGTCACCAGAGGCTACCCCAAGTAAAAACGGATAATCCTCCAACCCGGCTTCTTCTGCAGAGACAGAGAAACCACCCATCGATTGAGCAATCGCGACTCCTAACGAAATGCCGGCGACTTTCCCCGCACCTTGAAGGAAGCTGCGGCGGTCGACCCCTTTATGTAAGGTCTCTTCATTAAGCTTTTGAATCCAATTTTCCATCGATCTATCATTTGTCATGCGGATGTCTCCCTTCATGAATCTATTCAATCGAACAGTTCATAGTATAGGGGGCCCGTTTTAAGTTGCTGTAAATGAATGTAAACAGAGGATAGAATAGGAGGGTAATCATGCCTGGGACAAAAGGATGTTTATTGATTGAATATTTCAACAAATGGGGAAGATTCAGCAGATTTCACCAATTTTCCATAGGAGGTCAGTCCCGTTTTTCTTAACATGGATGAAAAGAAAACTACATAATAAAATGAATAGAGGGAGAAGGAGATATACGGTCACTGAAATAAGGAGCAGAAATTCCTCCACATGTCTACAAAGGAAAAAATAAACAAATTACCCACTTGACCAACTACTTGTCCAGTTGCTATATTTATCTCAAGATCACTATTTTGGTGAAAAAAATGAATAAGACTCCAAAGGGGAGTAGCTTTCAAGTATGTCGTCATTTCGTGATGGGATTCCCGTCTCCGGCCTGCTTGGCAACTGCGATGTTGCTTGCGAGACCTTTGCCTACAAGGTAAAGGACCCCCTCTGTATAGATGCAGATGAAAGACCTTTACCAATCGGTAGAGGTCTTTTTCTATTGGAAAAGGAGTGGTGTCAGGGGGATGCTGCAGCAAGTCGTTGAGTCGCGCTACAATGGGCCTTAATGTAAAAAATGGGAAAGAGGGATGAACATTGGAATGGTCTTTGTTATTGGAGTATGGATGGGTCTTAATGATATTAATCGCGTTGGAGGGAATCCTGGCTGCGGATAATGCGCTGGTCATTGCCACCATGGTCCGGCACCTGCCGGAGGATAAGCGGAAGAAAGCATTGTTCTACGGCTTGGCGGGAGCGTTTGTGTTCCGGTTCGGTTCTTTGTTCCTGATCTCGTATCTTGTTGACATCTGGCAGGTGCAAGCCATCGGGGCCGTGTATCTGCTTGGGATCGCGATCTACCATTTACTCAAGAAGCATGTGATCAAGAAACAGATTGAAAAAGTGAAGGATAAGGAAGAAACAACGGGATCCGGTTTCTGGTGGACCGTGGTCAAAGTGGAATTGGCGGATATCGCATTCGCGGTGGATGCCATCCTGGCAGCGGTGGCCCTGGCGGTGACGCTTCCCGAGACCAACCTTCCGGCCATCGGGGGACTTGACGGCGGGCATTTCATCGTCATCCTACTCGGGGGAATCATCGGCCTCGTCATCATGCGATTTGCCGCATCTGCGTTTGTCAGCCTGCTGGAGAAACGTCCAGGACTCGAGTCCGCTGCCTTCGTTGTCGTCGGCTGGGTCGGTGTGAAGCTTGCGGTTTACGCATTAGCCCATCCGTCATTGGGAATCATCTCATATGAGTTTGCCAAGGGATCCGTTTGGAAAGGGATCTTCTGGACGGTACTGATCGGCATCGGAATCGTGGGTTGGGTCAAGTCGAAGCCGAAGGAGGATTCAAACCAAACTTCCCGGAAAGATATTTCTTAAGTTGGTAAAGGATTGGATAGGCAAAGATGAAGAGCTAGAAGCACGGGGACGGTTCTCGTGCTTCTTTTACATGTGGAGGAAGCAGGAGAGCCGTCACCAAGCCTCACTTGTGCAGGAGTTAAAATGTTGAGGAATAACTGGAACGTATCTCCCTCTCAATCGTATATAAAGGAAAGACGTAAAATGGAGGAACTATTATGAAACAGCTATACATCAAACAAAAAGTATTCAGCCTCAGCGAGGAATTCACAGTAAAGGACCAGGAGGAGAAGGACGCCTATTATGTCGAGGGAAGCTTTATGAAGGTCCCGAAAACGTTCTCCATTATGGATCAAGACAGGAATGAAGTAGCCCTGATCACAAAGAAGGTGTTGAGCTTTCTGCCAACCTTCTTTGTTGAGGTGAATGGTGAAGAGGTCGTGACGATCAAGAAGGAATTATCCTTTCTGAAGGCCAAGTATTCCATAGATGCGGCAGGGATTGAAGTAGAGGGGAACTGGATGGACATGGACTTTCAGGTGTTACACAATGGGAGAGTTGTAGGTGAAGTGGGCAAGGAGTGGTTCAGTTGGGGAGACAGTTATAGGGTCCAGGTTCTAGAGCAAGAAATGGAGACCATTATCCTTGCACTTGTGATTGCGATCGATTGTGTGAAGTCGGATCAGGCGTCTTCGTCTAATGTGTCGTTTTAAGAGAAAAGAAGCACGGAGACGGTTCTCGTGCTTCTTTTACCTTTCAATCTTTTTCTTCGAAAATATAGATCTAGCATTAATGAAGAATAAAGTACCAAAGAAAAATAAGGCGATGAGGATCCAGCCCGTAATCGCCCAGTACTCTCCGTTTAATAGATACCCATTGATCAAATTCACACATACCATCAAAGACATTACCACATACATGCCGACGATGTATTTCAATGCAGACACCCCTTTCTAGATTGCAGTAAGATAAAGTAATGATGGTTACTGCACCTCATGACGTAGTTCCCAGTATAAACCAAATTGTTGGTTCAGTGCCATGATCATCTAAGGATACTTCGATGAACTTCCTCCTTTCCTTTGTTAATAAAATTCCAAGAAAGTCATACGATCTTCCTTCCTGAATTACAAATATACATGTAAAAATAACTATTCTATGTGTAGGAGCATAAAAAAGAACATCACACAAAGTGATGTTCAGGTTCTAATCTTATTCTGAGGTAATAGGCGAAGGTTGTTTTTCCCAATTAGTAGGTCCCTCGTTCGGCTCGATGAATTTTCTCCAATACTCACCAGTTTGTTTATCGTAAAGAATGATATTTTGTTCGTTTACTGGAACCAATTCATATCTGGGTTCATCTTTTGCAACAGAGTCTTTCTGTAATGAATTTGAAATTAGCCAGGAACCTAAAAGGATACAAACACCTAAAAAACAAATAGATAGATACATTAGATTCTTATTCATGGATGCCCTCCAAGATAAATAAATGTGATGTGAAAGCAAATGTACTAAAAAAATATAAACTAATAATTTTCTAAATCTTATATGAAATACTTAAGTATTACAATAAATATTCCTGAAAGAATGTTTATTCTTTCAGGAATATTTATACAATTAAAGAAACTAATGGATTATAATCACTTCAGAGACTATTTAGGCCTAAATACCTCTAGGTGAGTTTATCATTGATTAAATTTACGCAGTTTTATTTCATATATGAAGTAAAGTAGGACTTTTATTATCATTTGAGCGAAAACAATACGGGTGAAAGGATGTTCATGTTGAAATCATCGAAAATATTATTATCACTAGGTCTTGCATTATCACTTTCAAGTTTCTCATTAAGCTCGGTAAGTGCACAAAAAAACCCGGATCTGAAAATTTCTGATCAACCCAACGCTTGTCCGGAAGTAGGATCATATACTACTTCTTATAGAAGTAAAACGACTTCTAGTAAAACAGATTTCACACATTATGCATATAATGGCAGTTCCAGTAATGATACAGTCAGTCATTCAGTTGCGATTTCCCATCAGGCGACAGTATCAATCGGTGGAAAGGCATCTTTTGATGCTTTAGTGGCAGGTGCTGAAATTTCTGCTAACGTTGGATATGGATATAACAATACAAAAACAATCACTAAAACTTGGTCAATTCCAAAAGGAAGTTGGAAATTAACAGCTGGAAGTAAGTGGGTAAAGTCTACAGGGACGCGTTACTACATCGCTCCACCATGTAACTTGACGAATGCACAAACAACCACAGCAAACTATACGTATGCAACATGGAGTTCTAAAATCGCGCAATAAGAAAATACATTAGAAAACTCGATGAAGAAGGTCTTTCATTGGGTTTTCTTTATAAAGTACGTGATTAGATGAAGGTTATCAGAGAGGTAAATGAAATACATACATATCTTTACATTAACGGGGGAAATACACAAATGCTTAAAAAAACTAAACTGTTTGTGGGAATTCTTATAGTCATGTTTACGTTACTAGGATGTTCAACTATAGAAAAAACCTCATCTTCTGAAAACAAAGAAGAAACAACGGCCGCACAACAAAATACAGCAGTTAGTCAAAAAGAAGAACAAACAGGAGAGAGTTTAGCACAAGCTCATCTGGATAACAGGTATACGTTAGAAAAAAAACTGTTGCCACCCAAGTTTGTCATTACGAATTTTGAGATAAGTTATGATTCTTCAAAAAATGAAGTGAAATACCTAGTTGATTATGTAATGGATCTAGATATTTATGCAAGTTTGACTAAAGGGAAGCAAGAAATGTATTTTTCATTAGAATACCCTGAGAAGGTGCATGGAATTTATGAAACACCATTTTCTACATTAGTTAAGTCAGAAGACCCGATCAATAATAAAATGAATTACCAGGTTATAATTAAACAAAAAGTAGGATCGGATATAAGTACACAAGAAATAAATGAAATCACGAATAATGTAGAAAAGTATAATTTACATATTGCAGATAAAGACAAAGACACAATAGCAATATTTGACGACATTGCTAGTTTTATGGATTATGAACCTGGGGTTTCGAAATCTGAGCACATTGATGACACGAATGAATAAATGTAAACAAGTTGCTGAGCTTGATATAGAGGGGATTAGGGGTCAGTTCCCCGGCAAACTAATGCGTAATTGTGCCGGGGGACTGACCCTGACTATATAAAGCAGCTAAAAGAATAGGGAAGCAAAAAACCACGGGGACAGCCCCGTGGTTTTTTGCTTCCCTATTGGGTAGGGGGAGGAACGGACCTTCCCTGATCTAGTGGAACGGTAGCATTCTTATTTCCCTTGTTCCTTATTCCATTCTTGTTTGTCGTATACTTTAAAGAATGGGAACCAAATGAGGAACATGGTGGCTAACACGACTGCAAGTAACATCAATCCAGTTATTCCTGAAATAATATACGTTGAAATGCCAAGCGGTGTATACCAAAGTTGGAAGAGCATGCTTGGAATTGGAACAAGTCCACTGTTAAGAGTCAGATACACAATGATTGGTGAAAGTAATGCATTTAACCAGAAAGGTATCATTAGGATTGGATTAAAGGCAACGGCCCCATAAACGATAGGTTCGTTAATATTAAACAAGGATGGAACGAGCGTCGTCTTCCCAATGGCTTTCAGGCGGGAGGATTTCGCAAATAGCAGCAAAATCACCAATGGCAGTGTGGCGCCTAAGCCGCCGACTCCAAGCCAGCCGGAGAAGAATGTTTCAAATGTGTTTATATTCTCTGGGTCTAAACCTTGTTCAACAAGTGAAGCATTTTCATTAATCGCTTGCAGCCATATTGGCATTAGAATGGGCATTAAGACCCAAGGACTCATCCCGAATGAATATAGGAATACAAGGATAAAATTGGTAATGACAAATCCTGCAAAGCTTTGACTAATCAACGTAAGTGGTTGAAGGATTCCTAATATCACATCGAACATATCCATCTGCAGTTGATAATTAACTACCCAGCCAACGAATAATATCAATGTAATCGGTATTAATGAATCCACCCATTCGATGATGAATTCAGGAAGTTCACTGCCTTTTTTAAAGAATGAAAAGCGTTTAAAGATACTCATCACGAACCCGACAAACATCCCGACGATGAGCGCGTTCATCATTCCCGACGGTCCAAGTCTCTCTAAGATAAAGCTAATGTTCCCATCGTCCGAGATGGTTGGTGATAAGAGCATTAAAAAGAGGGATAAACCCGTTGCACCAGCAATGATTTTCGAAGTATCATAGCCTTTCTTTTCCATAATATAGTAGGGCGTCAGGAAAGAAATAAACATACCGAATAATCCGAAACTGAATGTCGTGATGGGTGATAGATCAGGCAGCCAGGAAATAAAATCATTTAAAATCGAGAATAAGGTCAATAATGAACCGACCAGAATCATTGGCAAAATGATCATGATGGCTTCTGAAATGGAGGCAACCCATACATTCTCTGTGAACTTGTTTAATTTCGGTGCAAACTTTTCATTCATCCAGTTAATTAACTTATTCATTTACAGTCCCCCCTTTGAAGAGCCATTTGCTTGATTCACTTTGTCAATCAATTGTTTCAATACCTCATCAGCATCATTCGTCTCCATCCACTTTTGTCCAAATAGAGAAATAACTGCTGGTATAGGGCATTCTTTAAGGAAAGATAAGGTATATTCATCTTCCATATTTAATTCATCACTAAGCTGTGTAAAGAAGTCCATAATGATTTTCTTGCCATTATTATCTTGTAACCATTCTTTTGTTAAGCTATTCTTCGTAAATACAGGTTTTCTCTCTTCTGTGGATGTAACATGGATCGCCGTCGATAAATGAATGTCTGCTGAGGAACTCCCAACTAAAAGATCGAACAATCCCGTTTCGACACACCACCCTTGAGAAGCCACATCATAGAAAGCAAAATCCCGTTTCGCTAATGTGAAAGTAAGCGTCTTTGCTTCACCAGGTTGTAAATGAACTTTTTGGAATGCTTTTAGTTCTTTTACTGGTCGAATCACACTGGATTCGTAGTCATGTACATAAAGTTGAACCACTTCCATACCAGCCATTGCTCCGTTATTACGAACTGTTACAGATACTTCCACCGTTTCATCGTCATGTATTGCGTCTTTATTGACTTCGATCGATTCATACGTAAATTCTGTATAGGATAAACCATGCCCAAATGGAAAGAGTGGCTTAATATGCTTTTTATCATAGTAACGGTAGCCAACGAATACACCTTCATGATAATGAACCTTGCCATTTTCACCTGGGTACGATAAATGTGATGGGTTGTGCCCGATATGTTCAGGGAATGTTTCCGACAACTTTCCTGAAGGATTCGCCAGGCCAAATAAGATATCAGCAATCGCACTTCCACCTGCTTGTCCAGAGAACCATCCTTCTACTATGGCAGGTACTCGATCGATCCAGCCTTTCATTGTTAGGGGTGAACCATTGGATAAAACAACGGCCGTATTCGGTTGGACTTCTGCAACAGATACGATCAGGCCGGTTTGATCCTCTGGCAATTCGGTCACGACTTTATCAAATCCCTCGGCTTCCTCCATTTTTTCCGGAACGCCCGCAAAGATAATGACGGCATCGACTTGCTTCGCCAACTCGATCGCTTGTTGTTGATACATTTCGTTTTTGTCTGAGTCAAAGTCATCATACCCCTCGGCATAATGAATGATCACTTCTTCTCCGGCAATCTCCTTCATGCTTTCCAATGGAATATCCAAGCGATATGGGGTAACCATGGCACTGCCGCCTTTACCGCTAATCCGAGGATGCATGGCATGTCTGCCAATCACTAACACCGATTTCGTTTTCTCTTTATTAATCGGTAAAACGTTGCGATCATTTTTCAATAAGACGGTTCCTTCGACCGCTACTTGCTTTGCGACTAAATGATGATGATCGAAGTCATAAGCGTCTTTCGCGTGTTTTTTTCCTTCCATCGCCTTCACCATTAATTCTAGGATTCGTCTCACACTGGCATCGACAATCGCCTCATCGACTTCGCCAGCTTCAATCTGTTTGACTAATTGTTTCTGTTTAGAAAGAGATGGTCCCGGCATTTCAATATCCAGTGTAGCTTTCAGTGCTTTCAGACGATTGCTCACAGCTCCCCAGTCAGAAATTGTGACACCGTCATAATTCCATTCTTTGCGCAAAATCTGGTTCATCAATAGGGGATTTTCTTCCGAGCGATAGCCGTTGACTTTGTTATAAGATGTCATGACAAGCCAAGGATCGGACTTTTTAACAACCGTTTCAAACGCAGTTAAGTAAATTTCACGCAATGTTCGTTCATCTACTTCAGAACTAATGGTCATCCGTTCGAATTCGGAATTGTTCGCTGCATAGTGTTTCAGTGAAGTTCCAATCCCTTTCTCTTGTAAGCCGTTGATATAGGCACTGGCTATTTCACCAGTTAGAATGGGATCTTCGGAAAGATACTCGAAATTTCTGCCTCCTAATGGAGTGCGTTTGATATTTACCCCGGGTGCTAAGAGTACATGAACATCATAATGATGACATTCGTTCGCTAATGTGTTTCCTACTTGGCGGGCTATGTCGACATTCCATGTGGCAGCGAGAGCACTTAAGATAGGAAAGGCTGTTGCTGCATGATTGCCTTCAAAAATTCCAGTCGTGTTGATATCGATTGGTTTTCGGACGCCATGAGGTCCATCGACCATCAGCACTTCTGGAGTGTCTCTTACGCCACCAATCTCCCACATCCCTTTACCGAATAGTAAGGATACCTTTTCTTCTAATGTTAACGTTGAAAGGATTTTATCTATTTCCATCATTTCTTCAACCCCTGATTTAGAATCTATACTCTTATTACGTAATTGTTATCTATGTTGATTCGCTTACAGTCACAGTTTAATCAAAAGTGTTAACGGTTACATTGTCATTTTTGTTGAGTTCTACGGCATTTATTGTCGTCATGGCAAACATGATCCATCAGTTGAATGAGAGAAAAGAGGAAGAAAACAAAAAACACCCCTGCTTAGTAGCAAGAATGCCTTGTATTTAATAGATGATTTTGTTAAGGGTAACTAACTGAACACCAAAAGAGGGGATGTCGAATGTCACTTGAAAGGGTGAATCGACTACAAGTTGTTCTGTTTGAATCGTTGGCCCGCTTCGTTTTGCTAAATAATCAATTTCCTCTGGAGAAGGGGATTCAGGCGCACCCATGGCCAACCATTCATCGAAGACAGAACCATGATTCCGATCTAACTGATAGTGCGTATATTTGTAATTTCCCGATACGTTTTGTAACGTCAATTCAAGACTTATTTGTTCTTTTAGTTCAAATACACTGTAACGATTTTTTTCTGTCATACCAGACCAATCACCTTCCATAAAGAGCTGGTCTACATGACTATAGTTAAAGGCGAGTATTTGGATGTCGTCGTTTTGTTTCGTTACGATATAGTTCTCACCTTTCGTTACAAGTTGCCCCCCTAATTTATTTAACAAATAGTAGGCATAATAGGAAGGTTTCTTTAATCCCTGCATATTCATCAACCCAAACCCTCCATGAAAAATCGATGTACCAGCAAGGAATTCTTCGAAAATGTCGGTAAATGTCCAAAATCCCAATGATCGGACCTTCCCGATTGAATCAAGAACATGTTTAATGATAAACGGGCCCATGAACATCGTATCATGAATGAGATTCCGTGAAAAAAGGGAAAAATTCCACTCCGTCACATGCAGGCTTAAATCGTTACGATTGGCAGCAGCTAACGTTTGCTGTACACTGCCGATGATTTCTTGATAAAAAGTCGCTTGCTTGATTTCGGTTAACCGAGCAGATGTGGTTTCGGCTGTATTGATATATTCAGAATACATATGGAATGAAATAAAATCGATCGGTACTTCGTTTCCTTCACAGAAGGCAAGGAAGTCTGTAAGCCACGTTTTCTGCAGGACTGTGCCATAATTGAGGGCAGGTCCACCCACCTTCAATTCAGATGAAACGGACTTAATTGACCGGGCCGTCGCTTCATAGAATTCGAAATACTCTTCCCGGGTCCCTGCCCAGCAGATTCCTTCTAGATCCGGCTCATTCCAGACTTCAAAATTCCACTTTCGCACTTCCTCGATTCCGTAACGTTGAATACAATGACGGATGAAATTCTTCACCAAGTCAATCCATTTTCCCATGTCATGGGGAGGGGCAATATTGCCTTTCCACCAAAAGATTGTCTCATCCGATCGCCTTAAACTAGAGGGCATAAACCCTAATTCAACAAACGGCTGTGTCTTCGTCTTGATTAGGAAGTCATATAATTTATCTACATAATTCCAATTATAAATGGCTTTTCCTTCAGGAGATTCATGATACACCATCATCTCATCATTGAAAATTCCATGAAAACGAATGGATTGAAAATCTAATTCTTCTTTTAACTTAAGGAATTGTTCCTGCCAATCCGAGCGAAGGGCTTCTGCCGCTCTTCCCGCTGTGGTTAATACGTTCCAATATTGGTCATATGGTTGTCCTGGCAGGGCTCCATCAATTTCCACGCTAATTCGGTCAATCGTAGTGAGTTGATTCACTGCTAGCGTCTCTTTATCGGGTAAATAGTCAAATAAACTTTCTAGGTTATTTACTTTAGAAACATCTGAGTAAATCCCAGTAGGTGTTTCCTCTATGACCAATGGGATCAATGGGGGAAGAAGGGGTTGATGCTCCGTATGCTGCTGTCGGAACGCAGTTGGAGTCATATTAAACTTCTCTTTAAAGCTCTTATTAAACGCTTTAATATTTGCAAAACCGCAATCTAATGAGATATCCAGGATGCTCTTACCCGTTTCTAATAACTGGTTCGCTGCTTTATCCAACCTGACTAAGGTTAGATACTTCTTAAAAGGCATGCCGATTCTATCCTTGAAAAAATGCGAAAAATAGTAAAAGTTGAGATGCTCTCGTTCAGCCATTTCAGTTAAAGTCAGCTTCCGCATATAGTTTTCATCAATATGTTGGATAATCCGGCTCAACCGTTCCATATCTTGATGATTGGACATGATCGTATCGGCATCTTTCCATTCATGAGGAAACGAACGAAATAGATGTCCAATCAATAAATAAAGAATTCCAATGAGATTGGCTTGGTATCCTTTTACCCGTTTATTCAGTTCCCAAGCCATTTGGGCAAGATACCGCCGAATAACATCATATGCTTCTTGTTGCTGTGTATCTTGTGAGTGACAGTAGAATATTATTTTTTCTAATTCAGGAACAGAATGATTCACCATCTCCAGGTCGATTTGTAGCGTCAATAATACATTTTCCGAATCGGTTTTATTGATTTTATGTACGTTCATACTATTAATTACAATAAAATCTTTTTCATTCAGTACATAATTCTGACTTTCCACCATTAATTCAATGGATCCATGAACAACAAAAAGAAGTTCGATTTCTTTATGCCAATGAAATGGAATATCATCCACAGTATTAATAAACATTTTAAAAGGTAAATTTTCTTGAAGTTCGATAAACTCATATTTATGCCTCATATGTATTGCCACCTGCCCAGTGTTGGTCGTCATAACTATTAATGTACATGATATTGCCAGTTAGGGGCAAATCGGGTGAAAATGCACACTATCATGTTTGAAGGAGGTTGTAGACTCCCTTATATCCGATTGTTAACAAGTTTTAAAAAGGGAAAGAGCTTATTTTCGCCAAACCGATTCTTCATCTATTCAACTTCCAGCATGGGAATTCTGTTTTCACCAGGTGATGATTGAGGTAGATCTGAAGTAAATTTCACCACCCACTAAGTTCATCCCTTTACATACCATCTTTCATGAACACAACTATCGATTTTCGTGTGGAAATTGAGTGAGTCCTCTGTCTTTTATTCCCCTATCTGTGTGGAGATATCCCCAATCTACGTTATATGATACATCTACATTTGTCGTACATTATTTATCGATACATTTTCAACGGCAGGCGACTCGTAAGAATGGTTCTAAGCAGCATGGGGGGAGCCGGTGCCGATTGCCTTGTTATAAATGCGAATCATTTGGAAGGGGGATCCCGCACCGTCCCTATGATTCCTGATAGGGACGTTCCAAGAAATTGACTTCAAATAGAAAGGAATAATCAGAAATCCCCCAATAGGATGACAAAAAAATGATTCATTCTGATTATGTTTGATCCTCAGTCAAGCTGATGGAAAGAATGTATTGTTTTCATTCGCTACTAAATACCTAATTGAAAACCCCCATAGTTTCTTCCATTGTTTCCCTCTAAAATTTTAAGTGTAAAGACAGTTGAAATCAGAATGGAGGAATAGTAGTTGAAGAAGATCGATTCTAAGAATCTATTAAAGGGATTGACGGCTTCTGCCTTGGTTGGATCTTTAGCTGTGAGTGGGCTTCCTTTGCTTTCCCAGGGGACGGATGTGGCGCAGGCAGGATCCGTTGTCACGTCGGATGAGGTGTTGAGTGCATTGACACCGGAACAAAGGCGTGTCGTGAAAGAGATCGCGAGTGCGTCTTCAGAAGGGGGCATTCAGCTTCCTGCCGGCTTGGACCTCTCGAGTGAGGAAGAGATTTCCGTCATCGTCGAATTGAAAGGACATGCTCCTGTGACAGAAGTGTTACTGGAAAAGATGAACGGGAACACGCTTTCTATGGAAGAAGCAAAGTCCAAAGTAGAGAAGGAGCATAAGAGTTTCAAAGAAGATCTTGAGAAACTGAAGATCAAAGGGAAGATCACAAGCTCGTTCAAGGAGTCCTATAATGGGGTGACCTTGTCGCTTCCTGCCTCTCAGGTGAGTAAGCTGGTAGAATCGAAACATGTCAAAAATGTGTGGGAGAACGGGAAGGTTGAGCTGATCGAGCCGGTTGTCAATGAAACGGAGCAAAGCAGTATCTATCTTGGTAAACACCCCCATGAAATGACGAATGTGGACAAGCTGCATGAAAAAGGATTGACAGGCAAGGGTGTCAAGGTGGCGGTGTTGGATTCAGGAATCGATTATAATCACCCGGATCTAAAGGGTGCCTATAAAGGCGGTTATGATTTCGTGGATGAAGATCATGATCCGATGGAAGCGACCTATGAGGAGTGGAAGGAATCAGGAATGCCTTTATACAATCCAACCTTGTATTACACCTCACATGGTACCCATGTAGCAGGGATACTCGCAGGTCAAGGAGATGGCAAATCTCCGCTTTCTGTCAAAGGAGTCGCACCGGATGTCGATTTATACGCGTACCGGGTACTGGGACCATACGGCTTCGGTTCGACAGAAGACATCATGCAGGCCATCGATCAATCGGTGAAAGAGAAGATGGATGTGATCAATCTTTCCCTTGGGAATATCCTGAATGATCCGAGATCCCCTTTATCGCAGTCCATTAACAACGCAGTTTTATCAGGGGTCACATCGATCCTCGCTGCAGGGAATGAAGGACCCGGGCTGTACTCTGTGGGATCACCGGCAACGTCAGCTCTTGGCATTACCGTAGGCTCGACGGATACAAAGGTGAGCTATGCCAACTTTATGGGGGCTCTTCAATCCGACCAGCTGCAAGGGGAAATCGAAGTGCGCTATTCAACTTCCGAGCTTGGAGTCAACCCGCGTGATTTGAAAGGAAAGACGCTTGAAATCGTGGATGTCGGTCAAGGGACGGAAGCCGAGTACGAAGGGAAAGATGTGGCGGGCAAGATCGTCTTAATCAAAACCGGTGGATACAGCCGGTTAAGTGAAGCCTATACGGTGGCGAAGGAAAAAGGTGCGGCTGTTGCCTTCGGATACTCCAAGAACTCTCCAGGATTCATCACGGATGCCTACCCGGATGATCCTCATATGCTTCCGGCCTTTACCCTGGAAGGAAGGAAAGCCAATGAAATCGTTCAGGCCCTTCAAACAGAGGAAGTCACCTTTACATTCAATGAGGTGAAAGAAAGAGAAGTCGCAAGGGATGACTACGTTTCATTCTTCAGCTCGAGCGGACCGGCAAGACTGACGTATGATATCAAGCCGGAAGTAGTCGCACCAGGGGCCGGCATCTTATCCACAGTGCCGAAGTACTATCACCACGTGGAGGATTACACACAGTCTTACGCCAAGTTTTCGGGTACGTCTATGGCCACGCCTCATGTGGCTGGAATCGCCGCCCTTCTCCTTGAAGCGAAGCCGAAGAGCGATCCGGATGACATCAAGGGCATGCTGATGAATACAGCCGATGATCTCATTGCCAACTATAGTGTATTTGATTTAGGTGCCGGTAAGCTGGATGCACTGGAAGCATCCAAGGCGACGACCCTTATCCAGGTAGAAGATACAACGCCACAAATAAAGAACAACAACGAAAAGGAAATCGATGAGTTAACGGGAGCTTTAAGCTTCGGGACCAAGTTTGTCAATGGAATGGATATCGAGGACTCCCGCGACATCACCATTCAGAATACATCGGACACGGAGAAAGAATTTGCCGTTGATGTCACTTTCAATGTAAATGCAAGGGGGTCCGTAGATGGGGAGGCCCAGGGTGTGAAGATTGTGACTCCTGAAACGGTCTCAGTAAAGGCCAATGGAAAAGAGGGGTTCTCTGCGGAACTTCTGATCCCTGAAACGGCAGTAACCGGCATTTACGAAGGGTACGTAACGTTTACCAATCGTAAGAATGAAGAAGAAGTGTATCAGATTCCATTCGCCGTAAGGAAAGTGAAAGAAGGGGTCGACTATGTTCAAACGACGGATGTCCTCTCGACGGTCAGGGAGAATGGGTACGCCAGAACGCCTGCATTGAACGGAAGCTTCTCCTTGAACTCTCATATGAAGAGTGTGGACATCTTCCTGATGGATGCTGAAACGAATCAGGATATCGGGTTCCTTGGCAGTATGGATGGGCGATTCATCCCTGAAAATACTCCGGGTTATGTTTACGGATTTTTTGACGGGAGCTATTATCCGTTAACGGATGACGCGGATCACCCGATTGCTTATGAAACCGTCGAAGCGGAACAAGGTGCTTATAAAGCGAAATTTGTGTTTACAGCAGACGATGGGAAAGAAACGATCATCGAAAAGCCATTCGTCCTCGATAACGAAATGCCGAGTGTAAAGACAGACCTTGAAGAACGAATCATTGAATTGGAGCCGGATGCGACATCATTCGCCATCAAGGGCTCTATCCACGATGAACAAATCGGCCTGGCCAATGAATTGGGAATCAATGTGAATCAAGGAAAAAATGGTGTATTTTACCGATCTAGTGGCAGTTACTACGATCAACCCGTTGCGGTGGATGATGAAGGGAACTTCCAGATTAACGGCTATCTCCCAAGCTACAAGAAAGTCACTTCCTATATCGTGAAAGGAAGAGACCGGGCAGGTGTGAGTGCCCAGCAGCATGAATACTTCTTTGTGAAGAAGGGGACGCCATACCTCGCGACTGTCCCGGCTGAGAAAGAGGTGATGACGGGAGAGAGTATGAACTACTCCGTTTCCGCTCATCATCATGATGCCTGGAAGCAAATCACCTACTCGTATGCTTTCGATCAAACAATCATCAACGTCGATAAAGTGCAAGTCTCAGAGGAATTCAAAGACAAGGTTGCTGTTGAAACAGAAGTAACATCCAAAGGGATGACCGTTACATTAACATCTGTAACAGGCGAAGCGATTGCGGCTTCGGCAAACAGCTCCTTACTGGACATACAAGCGACGTTTAAAGAAGAAGGATTTTATCGTAAGGATCTTCCATTGACGGCAAGTGCCATCAAGTTGACGAAAGCCGATGACACCATCGTCAATCTTGAAGGGATTTCTCCTTCTGTCCAAGCCTGGTCAAGTGTCTCTGAATTGACGGGTGACCTAAACGGTGAAGCGGTCTTCCTCCGGGATGGCTATGGAAAGCTCCTCACAACAGATATTGACTACAAGGCACTGGGAGCAACCATCAAAGCCACCGACAAAGAGGGTAAGGAATATGAAGGACAAGTCATCGAGGACGGGAAGTTCAAGATCGAATTGCCTTCCACCCAAGAACAGATGACCCTTACCTTTGAAGCACCGGGCCATCTGAAAGTCGTGAAAGAATTCCAGATCGGCCGTGAGAATAGGTATGGAGAAGAACAGACCATCAAATTCTTCCCAGCCATTGCAGGAGACGCCAACCACGACCAAATAGTCGATATCCGAGATGCTGTCTACCTTGAAACGCACTGGGGTTCTGCTGAACGTCAGGCAGACTTCAACTTTGACGGGAAAGTCGATATGGAAGACATGACGTATATCCAGAAAAACTACTTATTGGTGAATCCGATGGTAGAAGTGAAGGATAAGGCGAAAGAGAAGGATGCTGGTAGAAGTCTTGAGGATATTGTGGAACGATTACAGTAAGGCTGTATTGGTGACAACATGACGCAAAAAGAAAGACCGCTATGATGAGATAGTGAGTTTATGTTAGTGAAAGATAGTTGCCAGTCCCCGGTTGATCTTATGATGAACCGGGGGCTGGCACTATTTTTTGATTTTTTTGTACTAGCGGACTTCCGTATTCGCTTCGCAACGACTTCATCAAGGATATCATTTTACGCTAATCTGGACATTTGACCAAGTCGTTATTTACCCTCTAAGACTATTCCTCTTTTTTTCATTTCACCTGAGCAAATTTTCAAAGGGGTTCTGTTATATCCTAAATATGTAAATAATCAATTCGTTTATCTGATGGTCAAATGAATAATAAGGAGAGGGTTTCCATGTTTGATGCGTTAGCTGGAATGGGGTTCTTGGGGTTCCTGGTTTTTATCGTGTTGGGATTGGTGGCGTTGGTGAAAAACAAACCATTCATTTGGATATAAACAATCCAGAGGGTCTAACCGGCACCACCCCGGCTGTGAATGTAAAAGTGAAAGTGAAAGATGAAAAATACTATGAGGGTGTTTTACAATTACAAAATATAAATTCTGCCTATACGAATGACGAGGGCTCTGAAGTTTCTCTTCCTAGTTTAGCGGTGGAATCTTATGTTGACCCGTCCTTTTCACAGATGAAAGTTCCTATTTTTGCTGAAGGGATTCCGTTTGGGAATGATTTTACCAAAGCAGGGATTGATGGGTATGCAACAGATGATTCCAACCATCAATACAACGGAACGATTGTGATGGAGAATAACGGCATTGCTGAATATCCAAGACTTTATGTTAAATTGCCGATTACAGACGAAGAATTCACCTACTCCATCCATGTACCAGGGCACTTTAAATATAGCAACCCATTCACGGTCTTTAAGCAAATCGGGGAGAAGATACGAGGCGAATTTGACACCGAAGGCTTTCCTCAGATGATAGCAGGAGATGTCAACGGTGACCAGGTCATTGATATCTTGGACGCCATCTATATGCAAACATACTGGGGAACGGATCACCGTGATGCGGATATCAACTTTGACGGTATTGTTGATATGAACGATTTCACATTCATAGAAACAAACTATGGCCTACAAAATCCTACCGACCCAAGTGCACCGAGAGCAAAAATGAAATACAAAAATAAGACGCTGGAAACAGTGAAGAAGGAATTAGAAAGCTAATATTTTTGATTGAAGCAAGGGGGCAATCCTCTTGCTTCATTTTTTTAGAGCCGGGGGGACCAGACCCTGTAGCTTCGATCCTATGGCGTCTTCCATCAGAACCGTCCCCTTGCTTCTTCTAATTGATTTTATGCTAACTCACTTATCATTTTTAAAGTAATGAACAGGACGAATCTCGATGCGCCACCCAAACTCTTCTCCTATATTTAATTGCGTGGTCGGATGAATAGAGGCGAGCTCGATTGCCTCATCCATGTTCTTTGCTTCAAAAATGAATATGCTGCCGATCAGCTCTTTGGATTCGGTAAACGGACCATCTGTTACCATGACCTTCCCGTCCACACGGCGCAAGTTTTTGATCTCTGACTCCAGACCTGCATCAAGCAGCACCTTCCCACTTTCGTAAAATTTCTCCGTGTACGGCTGGCATTCAGCCATCACAGCCTCAATCTCCGCACTTGGACGTGCATCCATTTTTTCAGAGTTGAAATACCCCATGCATAAAAAGATCATCCTTATCTCTCCTAAGTTATTCAATTTTTTTGTATCATCTCAGTATAATTTCATACAGTATGATCGATACGATTGCCTGGATGACTAAACATCCGAGTAATAGACCTTTTTTCAGAATCCAATTGAATTTTGAGAGTTTGGTGTAAATGAAATAGCATAACCCTATGGTGGTCTTCTGAAAAAAGTTACTCATTTTCATAATGGGATTTTCGGGGTTTTCATAAATGGAGACTCTGTAGAAATCCACCATGGTGTTCCCTAATAATAAAATCGAAAAACCGAAACCTAGTTGTGTAAGTAAAATGGCAATCAATACATACTTCATGAACTCAATGATCATGGGGAGTGTGAAGAGCATGAGATTCTCCTTTTTATTTGGAAGCACGAGAACTTTTCCCCGTGTACATACACCAATCATACAAAAATATCCAAATTAAAGTCTAGTTATATACTAGCCTATTGTCTCACTGCTCTCGAACCGTCATTCCCTTTTTTCGATACAACAGAGAGGTAAAAGGAGGTATTCTATGAAAATGATTCGTTTCTTATGCTTGCTGATGGTGATTTTCTCAAGTCTCGGGATGGCAGGGATGTTCATGGAGGAGCCGACTGTTCCCATTGCGGTTAATTATGTGGCGATATTTGTGCTTTCTCTAGGTATTGTGGTGATGGCGTATCAGAGGAAGGTATAAGGAGGGGTTGGATCCGTAGTAAAAGGGAAGGTTAACCATAGGGTGCCTGATACTTCTTACGTTATAGACTTTCGCCACGAAGACCAGGCACCCATTTTTGAAGGAGCTTATTCAAGTGATATTATTTCCTTTGTTTCAAGGAAACGTAAAGGACAGATGCAAGATATAAAATCGCAGCTACCATACCCATCTGATAAGATTGTTCAGGGGTAGAAGATGCTGTACTTACCACTATCACAATGAATAGTCCAAGGATAAACACGAATGCTCCTGATAAGAAATTTTTTGTCATTTGATATCTCTCCCTTATGAAATGTTAGTAAGCGGGAGAAGCTTTTTCTGCGTTAGTTACAAAGCCTGCACTCATATATACTAAATCCAAAAGTAATATCTCTAGATCTCCATTCTAAGTGGCTATATTCACCAGAAGTAGTAACTAAGGCTTGTGAAACCACCTTCTCCATGTACCAAATCCACATCATACCGTACTCCTGTTTCTCCATCAACATTGATTCTGGTAAGACTTGTATGTGTAACTTGTTTTGACTATGGGGAAAATGCATGAAAAAGGAAAAAGTATGAGCAGACGTCTGTTCATACCTTTTTCTTTATTATACAAAAGTTAACGTAAGTGACTCTTCTAGATCGTCCCATTCAATTGTGACATAAATGGGCTCATCTTTTGTCTGCTTAGAGCACCCATGAAAGCACAGGGCCAGTTCTCGTGTTTCTTTTTATATGAGGTGGAAGCGGGAGAACCGTCCCCGTGCTCCCCCTCAAATTAACTACACGACAAAAGACCGCCATTAACGAAACTTTCCAATTCAGTTAAACGTATACATATATAAGGAATAAAAACAGTGGTCCACTTGAGGAGGCAGTCAAAATGGAATTGTATATCTTTCTAGCTGTTTTCGGTTTATATGTGTTGATTTCCCTGTTGATCTTACCTATGCAATATCGCTTCTTGATCGCTTTAAAAGCTGAAGAGGAGAAGAACCGTTTAAAAGGGAAGAAACAGGGAGAGATGTATGATGGCATGAACGCAGGAGAGTTAAGCCTTCATGGTAATATGCAGGGGAATCCGTTATTTTTTCTGGCTAATGTTTTTGCTTCTATTTTGTATAGGGTGAGGCATGGTGGGGATTGGAAGTAGGCAAAGGGATTCTTTTTCCCTGGCTTTCTTAAGGAGGTATTTCAGTGAAAGGGAAAATGGGGAAAACAAGCATGGTAGAAAACCTAATAGGTAGTTTGTTATTTTTTTGGGCAGGGTTTCAAGCCTTTTACTTCATAAAATATGGACATGAGACTGAATTCGCCTATTATGTGAATATTGCAGGCCCTGCCCTTCTATGCCTGCTATTATTAACTTTAGCTATCAAAAAAATCACGGATAAAAAGATTATAATGTTTTCCTTATACATAAGCCTTTCTATCGTTGTCGCTTATGTATCTTCTGCCTATTTTTTATAAAAGAAGAAGATTATATATACTACTAGATTGAAAGCACGGAAACGATCCCCATGCTTCTTTTTCTGCAGATTTGGAAGCAGGAGAACCGTCCCTGTGCTTCCCCCATTAAATTGGAGTGGGGGTAGGGAAGTCGCCGCCTAAAGAAAAAAAGACATCCTCCCAAGGAGAATGCCTAATAAATGACTTACTCTGACTCTGCAATATAATAATCTGCTTCCCATTCCATTTTCTCGAAATCTTGAATATCTGTTTCAAATTCGAATAATACTTTTTGGCCGGATTTCCATGTATTTTCATGGTAAGCGAAAGCAGTACCGATTATCACTCCCTCTGCGTCAAAGAAGTTAATATCAATATTAAAGCTCTCTAAGTCAGCTCCAGAAGTATTCTCAAGAGTGGTCGTATAGGTGGTCCAATCATATTCTGTTTTTACTTTGGTGAAATTGATATTGCGGACCATTTCATCAATCTTTTCAGTTATTTTGTTTTCTTTTTTAACTAATTGGGTTAAACGGGGACGGTTCCCACTCTACTTTTGTAAAGAAATCGCATAGGATTTTTGGGCTGTAATGCAGGAGAAGAACTTGATCTGGATGTTAAAGGACTTTAAATAATAAAAGTCGCTAGAAATGAAAAAAGAAAGCTGCAACTTATCCCCGTAAGCCACAGCTTTCTTTTTTAGCCAGCCTAATAACTTCCTTCACATCAGACCCTCTAAATATAGAAGTCTTACAATCATTTTCCGTCAAATAGATTTCCCCATAGGCGTTCTTCTCATCAAACCCAACAATCATAAAATTATAAACCTGCTTATCTTTGAATAAAACCATTTCCATCTTTTTGATTTCAATCACCTCTGCTTAAATAGGAGTATTGAATTTACTTAAGTGGAAGAATCACTGTTTCTATGTTCCCTCACACTCTCCCAGACTTCTTCATTTAAACGATCTACGCTGATTCCCAAAGCCATCGCAATCTTTGATAGGGTATAGGATTCAGGAATTCGTTTACCGCGTTCAATCATACTTATCGTGGTCCGGGCAAGTCCTGCTTTCTCTTCTAGTTCTGCCTGAGTATAGCCCAATTCGTCTCTTCTTAATCGTAATAAAATAGCTAAATATTTGCCGTATAATTCCCGCTCTGTCAATGGTTTAACCCCTTTTACAACCATTATCAAATTGTGAAAAATGGTGTGGAACGGACAGGTCGTCAACTTATTACAATTAATGGATAATTTTTATGATTTATTTTTGCTGCATGTACAGCTTTTTGGAAGTTAAAAATAAAGGACGTAGAATCCCGACCTCCCCTTGCTAAATCCCAAATTTAACTAAATAATAGGAATATACTGTTAGACGAAAGGCTGACGATAATGATCGTATATGAAGCTACTAAACAAGAGTTTCTTGAAGACGTTTTTCATGATGAATTGGTTAATAATATATGCAGTAATTACACGTCGAAGATTGGCAAGATCAATGAGCGGGAGGTTCGCTCTTGGGATAATTCGATGCAGTACATGTTTCGTGTGCTTAGTGATCAAGAGATTCCTGGTGATGCTGGGGTGGCGATTGAGTTTAAGATTCCTCATACGTCGCGCCGGGTGGATTTTCTGATCTCTGGGAGAGATGGGGAGAAGAATTCCATTGTGATAGTGGAGCTGAAGCAGTGGGAGTCTGTTGAGGTGATCAGGGGGAAGGAAGCGATTGTAAAGACAGCGATGAATCGCGGTCTGGTGGAGACGACTCACCCATCCTATCAGGCTTGGTCGTATGCATCTCTCATCAAGGATTACAATGAGAATGCCCAAAACGCCCAGATGGAGCTGTATCCTTGTGCGTATTTACATAATTACTTAAATCAGGGGGAGGGGGATCCCCTGACAGACCCGGTCTATGATTATTATATAGAACAGGCGCCAGTCTTTGTGAAGGGTCAGGCTAAGAAGCTTCGGGGCTTTATTAAGCGTTATATTCAGGTTGGGGATAACAAGGAGAACCTCTATAAAATAGAGAATGGTCGCATCCGTCCATCGAAGTCACTTCAGGATTCGTTGAATCAAATGCTAAAGGGGAACGACGAGTTTGTCATGATTGATGATCAAAAAGTGGTGTATGAGGAAGTCATTCATTTGGCAAAAGAAGCTCTTCGCACAAATACAAAGCAGGTACTGGTCATCCAAGGTGGTCCCGGTACAGGTAAATCGGTTCTCGCAATCAACTTACTGGTCCACCTAACCAACCTAAGCATGGTCTGTCAGTATGTTACGAAGAACGCAGCACCTCGAAACATTTACTCTACCAAACTGAAAAAAGATTTCAAGAAGGGACATATTGATAATTTGTTTAAAGGATCCGGAAGCTACTTCGATGCTCCCAGGGATGAGTTTGATGCGCTAATCGTGGATGAAGCCCACCGACTGAATCTGAAGTCCGGGATGTTTCAACACCTAGGTAAAACTCAAACAAAGGAAATCATTGAAGCATCAAAGCTCTCCATCTTCTTCATTGATGAAAGACTGCGCGTCACGTTAAAGGATCATGGAAGTCTTAAAGAAATTGAACGATTTGCCAAAGAAAACAATGCACCGCTCACGATCATGAATCTCGAATCTCAATTTCGCTGCAGTGGCTCCGATGGTTACTTAGCGTGGCTAGATGATGTTCTACAGATTAGAACAACAGCAAATGCCAATTATATTGGCAGTCAGTATGATTTCAGGGTCTTCAACGATCCGAATGAACTGAGAAACGAAATTGAGAGAAAAAATGCCAACAACAAATCCCGAATGGTTGCAGGCTACTGTTGGAACTGGGACAAAGAGGGGAAGAGCAATACGGACTATCATGACATTGTTCTTGATGAATACGACTTCAAGATGAGCTGGAACCTCGATAATTCAGCCACCTGGGCCATTGATGTCGATTCTGTTAAAGAAGCCGGCTGCATCCATACATGTCAGGGGCTGGAGTTTGAATACGTAGGGGTGATCATAGGGGATGACATGAGATATGAAAATGGGCAGGTCATCACAGATCATACCGAAAGAGCCAAGACCGATTCTTCTCTGAAGGGCATTAAGAAAATGCTGAAGGAAGATCCGGATAGAGCCGAGAAGGCAGCGGATGAGATTATACGGAATACGTACCGGACGTTGATGACTCGTGGGCAGAAGGGGTGTTATGTGTATTGTACGGATCCTGAGCTTGGACAGTATTTTAGGGAGCGGTTTGAGGAGAGTAGTCGGGAGTATGGTGGGAATGAGTTTTTTAGAAGTGGAAGTATGGTTGCTGAGGGGAAAGCGGAATATAGGTACTAGGCTAGAAAAATAATAAGTTGTGGGACCCGTCCCTATAGTTATTCACACCCACTATTTTAAATCTTGGCGTAAGAGAACAAATACGACCCTTCCTCAAGTATTCAAACAAACCAGTGACAATGGTGTCATTGAGAGTTGTTTATACTAATATTATTAATCTATAAGGGGATGGCGCTGTATGTTACAGACAATTATTAAAGAAGTAATGAGAAAAGGAAACATAAGAAATATTGATTCATTAGAAAGGGACATAAACATCGTTCTCACTTATTTTGGATTTGGTAAAGAACCCAACCCAACCTATCAATCTATCGCAGAAGAGTATGGAGTGAGAAGACAAAGAGTAGGACAAATTATATCAACAAGATTTATTGACAAGGTTGCAAGTGGTAACTTGGAAATTCTACAGGATATAGAGAATATTATTAAACAAGAGGAAGCAATACTTATCAAAGAATTACTCCAAACACTCATAAATAAAAACTTTCTAGATAACCAAGTGAATCCCAAAGGGCTTTTAAGTCTACTCCACAAATTCAACCTCTGTAATGAATATAGCCTCTTTAATCTAAACATAGAAAGAGCGTCTGAAAGTGATTTTGTCAGTAAGCAGGAGCTACTTCTTGTTAAAAAGGGACATGAGACAGAGTTAACAACCAAAATAGGTAGCATCAAGACATTTCCAGGTCTTCATGGTTTGGTTAGGTATTCAGAGGTCGTAGCAAGAAATGAATGGCTTCAAGGTGAAAAGGCAGAGTTTTATAAAAAGGTGATAACCTCTTCCAAAAATGTGTGTACAATCAACGATAGCGAGGGGGATATGTGGTACCTATTTGAGGATCGTGCTAATGTCCTGATTAATACGTTAGGTAAAATAAGGAATATAACAAATCAAGTAAAAATAGACATTCTAGCCCAAACCATCCATTCAGAAATAAATAAAAGGACACTTCAAAAGGCTATACCTAGTGTTGAAATGATAAAAAGTTATCTTATTCAATCAAAATTTGTTACGTCAGATGGGGAATATGCTCTTTTAAATGTTGATAAAAGAGAACTCCGAGATATCGAGAAAGAAATTTTAAATTATTTTTCTGAGGAAAAGAAGATATCAGCCACTTTTTCTGAAATAAACGCTTATCTCACAAAGAAGGGATTCAGTGATGCAAGTATCACTCAGAAGGTTTATCATTGTTCCTTTCTTTATGTAGATAAGAGCGGGGGCAGGAGGAATTATAAGTTTATTCTTATTTTAAGGTTTACCCCTGAATATGATAATACTCAAGAAGAAGTCCGGTATAAAAAGTATCGCGACAGATTAAGCCAGTTGATAGGAAGTACGGATACTTCCAGAGAGGTTAAACTAAGGAATGAACAAGCTATCTTACGAGATTGGCTATTTAAAGGGAAAGATGCTACATGTTGTGCTATTTGTGGAAGGTTATTTACGACCGGTTCATTGGTAGCTGCTCATAAGAAAAAAAGAAGTCATTGTACAGATGAAGAAAGAAAGGACCCTAACATCGTGATGCCGGTGTGCTTGTTTGGGTGTGATACTTTATATGAAAGAGGAATTATATCTGTTGAAAGCGGTAGCATAGTGGTTTGCTGGCAAACAGGTTTACAGAGAGCCGAGATAGAATATGTAGAGGGATTGGAGCACAGGAAAGTGGATGAACAGTGGTTAGTAGGGAAAAGCACTCAGTACTTCGATAAAGCAATCACATAAAAAGTAAGGGGATATGGATGAGATGAGGCATAAAAAATTATCTATTGATGAACTCCTAGATAGGGAAGAAATTCTAAGATTAGAAATAGCTTCAGCCGATGACCCATCATACTATGAAATAATCGCGCTATATAAGAATTTGTATAAGCAAATCCGGGTAGATAAGACAGGAGAGTATTTACCGAGTCTGGAAAAAGTGAAAAGGAATCTAATTTTTCATTTAATTGAGTACGGCACATTCTTGAAGACAAGTGAATATAAAAATGAAAAAACGGCAAAAGATAGTTTAGAAGATGCAATTAAAATTGATAAAAGGTTACCCATTGTACATTATAGATTAGGTTTTTTGGCTTATAAAAATAATTTTCTAAAGGCTCTGATCCACTTTCAAGATGCACTCACTTATCAGGAAGAGGTTCAAGATGTTCAATACAAATTAAATAAGCAACAGGTTTATAATTGTCATTTGTTTTTGGCGAATTGTGGACTTTTTATTGCAGAGAAAGCTCAAAAAGGAATAGAAGGATTAAATGAATTTGGAGAAATATCAATTCCTACAAAATATGAAATTTCCCCTTTTTATGAGTTGATTAGAAAAAACGAGAAATATCTTGAAAATCATTCATATGTGAAGATAACTAATGAAGGGTCAACATATTGCAACAGAGACGATTGTGAAGGGGCATTTTACACAGAGAATACAATTATTATTGATTCAAGCGGGAGGAAGGACTCTGTTATCTTTAACGAGAGAGAAAAGAGCCTATCTAAAAAACACGCGGAGATGTTACGAACCTTTTTGTTGAATAGTAATGAGAGCAACCCCTTAACTAAACATACATTTTATGATTCGTTTTTGAATGCGAATGTAAATGGAGACATTCCTACAAATACCTATGTTAAAAATGTACAAAGGTTGAGGGAACACTTGAAAGAAGTCGGAATAGAAGCTGAGGTGCTAATAAATAAAAAATTCAAAAAAAAACGGGATATTACTATAATGAAAAATATCCATTTATGATTTTAAGTCGTACCGATGAACTGTTCTAATTTGATGACAGGTCTGTCATCGCCCCTTTGAGATAATTGGTGTACAAACGAAGGGGAGATGATGAGATGAAAAAAACGTGGAATCAGTTATTTGTCAGACAGGGATGGTTATTGGATGAAGTGGAAGGAAATATCTTTGATTGCAGCCGAGAAACGGAAGCAAATGTTGAGTTTCTTATCAAAAGTTTAAATGCTGCTGGTGTGGACCATACCATCAATAAAGGAAGATTGATACTGTTTAGTGAAGTGGTACTTGAAGAGGAGTG
Organism: Rossellomorea sp. FM04394; assembly: GCF_041889765.1. Classification (NCBI taxonomy): domain Bacteria; kingdom Bacillati; phylum Bacillota; class Bacilli; order Caryophanales; family Bacillaceae; genus Rossellomorea; species Rossellomorea sp. FM04394. The sequence goes on from NZ_CP168654.1 coordinate 760,902, forward strand.
GCTAAAGGCTGTTGATTATAAAGGACGTGGACATGGAGAAGGCCTTTGGTTCCGCCCCGGTATAGAACAGCCGAAAGTAGCTGAGCTTGATACGTATATCAGCGGTATCGTACGACAGCTGAATCGACTCGGCTTTCACACAGAGGGCTCCTGTGACGGCCATGAAAGAAGACCTGCACATGTCATAGTTACAAAGGAAAGGAACCTTGATGAGCTAGTAAGATTGTTATTGGCACTAGGAATCAAAAAAGTTTATTCCAGAGAAAAGAAGAATAGTAACCATATAACACTTCATTTAAAGCGTAACCATCTCCTAGATCTGGCAGAAAAGCTCAGCCTCGTCAAAGCAGATTGGGTAAGTAAGGGAGAAGCATTCATAAGAGAAAAGATGTTTCAGCATCAATTGGAGGAACTTCTCATGATTCCAGGTGCAAGCGGTAATGAAGGGAAGGTCAGAGACTATGTAGTAGAGAAACTAATGCCCCTCGTCGATCATCTCACCATCGACCGAACAGGTAATATTCTGGCTGAGAAGACTTATAAAACCGGGCATGGACCTGTCATCCTATTGAATGCACATTTAGATACGGTATATGAAATTGAGGAAGACCGCGAAATTATTAAAGAGGGGAAGGTCTGGTCCAGCAATAAGGGGATATTAGGGGCTGATGACCGTGCAGGAGTGGCCGTACTCCTTCATATTGCTGAATCCCTGCATCTGTCTACAACCTTTAATGGGAAGGTGAAATTCATCTTCACAGTGGAAGAGGAATGCGGACTGGTGGGAGCAAATGAGGTTGATGATTACTTCATTTGGAAGACGGATGCAGCTATTGTGGTTGATCGCCGTGGAACGGGAGATATCGTTACTTCTTGTGGTGGATATATCCCATTTTGTCATCCCCTATATGGGAGTTTCTTTGAAGATGTGGCAACGAGTGAATGCTTAAACGGCTGGAAGATAACTCCAGGGGGCAGTAGCGATACACGAGTTTGGGCAATGCATGGTATTGAAAGTGTGAATTTATCTGCAGGTTACTTTAATGAACATACCGATGAGAAATGTTTGGATGTGGAGGGCTGTTACAGAACGGCTATACTAATAGAGGGTGTCTTTAAGAGAAACAGGGAAATGAAAGGTGTTTTAAGAGAGATAAATCGAATGAAAAGAGTAAATAAATTTATAGCAGAAGCACTCTGAACTATTCATACAATAGGGGAGAGGGCCACTTTCAAAGTGGCTTTCCTTGCTTGATAATCATCTCTAATACAATTTTTAAGTATAGATAATACAATCAATAGGAGATCACCAACATGCCGGCATACAACAAGTTAGTCAGGGATAATATCCCACAAATCATTGAAAGTAAAGGTAAGAAGTATTCAGCAAAGATCCTTAACGATGAAGACTACATAAAGTATTTAAAAGAAAAAGCTTATGAGGAACTGGATGAGTACTGGGCGTCTGGAACGGATGGAGAAGCAGTGGAAGAGCTTGCTGATCTGTTAGAGGTTATCAGGGCTTTGGCTAAGCAGCATGGATCTTCTATAGAAGAAGTGGAAGCTGTGCGAAAAGATAAGTCTGTGAAGCGTGGCGCATTTCAGGAGAAGGTGTTTTTGATTGAGGTAGAGGATTGATTCAATTGAATGTGTATCCGATCTAATATATAGGAAAAGATAAATCTCTAAGCAAGGTGGAAACTAATGAACAGCTTTGAATTAAAAGATAGAATCAACAATCTGTCCATATGGAAGAAAGGGGATCAGAGAGCCCCTCATAAGCCGTTATTAATTTTATTCGCATTGGGACAGCTTCAAGCGGACAAACCCAGATTCATAAGTTATGAAGTTACAAGGGAGAAGCTGACAGAGCTGCTCATGGAATTTGGCCCTCTCAGGAAATCCTATCATCCTGAAGAACCTTTTGTGCGTTTGAGAAGAGACGGGTTTTGGCTTCTGGATAATGATGCGAATGCAAAGAGTCCAAGTAATCGTCAATTACTTGCCGATGAAGTTGCAGGGGGATTCACCCCGGAAGTTTATCAACTCCTAAAAAATGACCCCAGACTCGTCCAAGAGATTGCCCATATTATATTGGATAGTCATTTTCCAGAAACAATCCAACAGGACATACTGGATGCGGTTGGACTGGATTTTACAATTTATACAAAAAAGAAAAGAGATCCCAAATTCAGGGAGAAGATCCTCAGGTCTTATGGGTACAGCTGTGCGGTATGCGGTTTCAATGTTAGGCTCGCCCACGCTCTTGTCGGAGTTGAAGCAGCCCACATCAAGTGGCATCAAGCCGGTGGACCGGATACCGAAGAAAACGGGATTGCCTTATGTTCGCTGCATCATAAGCTCTTTGACAGGGGAGTGTTCACGTTGACGCATGAGCGTAAGTTGGTTGTGTCTCAGGATGAACATGGGACTCATGGGTTTGAAGAGTGGCTGCTAAGGTTTAATGGGCAGAGGGTTAGGGATCCGATTCAGGCGTACTATCATCCGGATAGTTCATTTTTGCATTGGCATGTTAGGGAAGTGTTTAAGGGACCGCACTACGGAATAAGATAGATAGAAAAAGAAGATAAAGTTAGCATATATAACTTTACCTTCTTTTATATTCTAAACAATGTATTTTAGCTGTTTTTCACATTCACTAACAAACTCTTTCCAGCACTGTTCCCTCTTCGCCCACTGAGTAACATTTTGTTCACCAGCAGAGTTTCTTAGAAACTCTAAAGTTGTTTGTGCAATTTCCTTAATAACGTTATCCCATTTATCTGATAGAGACTGATTGTTCCAAACTTCCTCTAGGTTAATAGAGTCGCCATATAATTTATTTAACATTGCTGTAGAGTAATAGACAACGTTAGCCTTATAGCCCTTTAACCCTAATGTATTCACAACATCCTGAACTTTTCTGTTAATAATAACTCTTGCAATGAGCCTTTTATACATAGTAGAAGTAAATTCCTCTAGGTCTTTAAGTTGATTCTCACTGTTTTTTTCGTATTTCCAGTAAGACTTATTCTGCTCCATAAACTTCTTGAATGCTTCTTCTCCACCTTTACTTGAAACGTGAGGGAAGCCTTCCCAAGACATAAAGTTCTTCGCCAGGTCTACTTTATTTAAAAGTAATTCCTTAGGGAATTCTTTTTTGAATTCAGTTTGTTCTTTTCCTCGTTTTCTACGGTTTAAATCTACCATATATTGACCGCGTGCTCTTTCAAAGTACCATTTGGATTCAGCTTTTCTCTTGTCTTGTGAAGGGATCCAAACAGTTCTTGAGTAATGTTCAAGAGAAGACATGAATTTTGTATTTGCTAGTAAATCTGATTGATTAATTTTATTTTGCGTATTGGCGTATTTAGAAATTTTAGCTACCATTTCTTCTTCAGCTAACATAGAACTGTCGCTGTCAGCTGTATGAAGAATGGTTAATTTTGTTTGGACAAATACTTCACTTAAATCTACACCGTCCCTATATGCTTTATGGATTGAAGCGGTTGTTTGTCCGCCGTTAACTATTTGCCAGCCTTCTAACGTTTCGATATTAAAAACATGGGATCCGTTAGAAGAGGGTGTTAAATTACCAGATCGAGCAACGCTTGAAATTCCGTTGTTGTAGACTATGAATAAGTCTTTCTCGCTTTCATTTTTTAAGGTATCTCTGATACCTTTATTTGTAGCACCTCTCGCTTGTAAAAAGGATCTGACATTCCTTTCAACTAGTTTAGGTCCCCATTTATCATAAGCTTTTGCTAGTAATTCTGCTGAAATAAATCCTATATAACAATCAAAAGTGTCTTGAGTTTCAATTAGACTTTTGGGCTGAGGTACTTTCATTAGTTCAAAAGATTGATTAAATTCATCTTGGAAATTAATGAATATCGTTGATGATTCTTGTTCAGACGAGACTATCTGAAACAATCTATCTATATCCCATATCTCTACATCCACCTGGATGTTTTTTGAAATAGTAAGTTCGATTTGCTTATTGGTTCTATAATATTTATTCGTTAAAACAGTAATGTTTAAATGTTCAATAACACTTTCTTCATTCTTTAGAAGTGAGAGAAGGTCATTAATATCATGAGATGGATCAATAGGAAGAGTATTATATTGAGTAAAAAATCTCTTAGCTTTATTTGCTAATTCTTTTAAGGCTGTCATCGTGATTTCGTCGGGCTGATCCATAAATTCATCAAAATCAATAATATATAAGTTCAATTCTTTTTCATCTTCTTCATATGAGTATGCATCTACTTGTACATTGAGATTGGGTCTGTAGAATTCAACATAAATAGGAGAAGAAGGGAAATCCATATATTTTACGTACTCTTCTAGAAAGGCTTCAAACGGTGACATTTTTAATGTTTCAGTTTGTAAATCTTTCATGAAATCGTTATAAAAAGATTGAAGCTCATGCTTTATTTTCAAATTACTCACCGTCCTGCTATTTTAAATATTGTTTCTGATCCAATTTTTGAAGACTCACAATGAGTTAAATCAATTGAGTATGAAATATGAGATATTCCATTGGATAATGAATCTGCCGGTATCCTTGGAAACTGTGAGTCTACTTCATAAGTTTCTTCTTTTAAAACATTCATATAAAGATCAGTATATTCATCGTCATCAAAACCGGAACTTCTTAAAAGGTCGTCAAATTTAAGTGAGAGTTGAAGGGAGAACCTTCGAAAATGCTCCCTAAGTTCATCTGCTAAGTCTTGAAGGGTAAGCCCTATGCTGCGGCTGACTTCTAAATAGCAAACATATAAATATATTTTTGGAACTGCCTCAGTGATATTTAATTGTTTTTCGTTTGATATACGAATCTTCTTATTAATCTGGTCTTTAACAGTCTTAATTTCAACACCGTGTTTATTAGTTGTAAAGTCTACTCTCTCACTTAGAGGACCGCCCCAGCCTTTAAGTAGAAGAGGGGGTGTCTCTGGATTAGTTTCAATCCATCTTTTCATAAACCAAAGTTCTCCAAATAAACCCCTTTGCTGATCTTCATTTAACTTTTTAAACCCGCCGCGTTTAAAAAAACTTTTCCATTTCTCCAGAACTTTAAAGATAACGGTAAAAAGAGGTTCATCTGCTTCTTGGGTTACGATATGATCAAACAAATTTTGCATGATAGTTTCAAATAAATCCCCAGTTTCTGAATCAGCTTGAATAAATTCAATGAAGTAACGGTCTTTCAAGGGACCAAATGAATCATGATGCTCCATTTTTATATTCAAACCATGCCATTTTGGTAAAGCTTTCATTTGATCGTCTTCCCATGGACCGTCTGGTATTTCTATGAAAAAGTATCGGTTCTCTGATGCATGATCGATACCGCAGAAAGCAATTATGTCATCTTGAAATAAAGGTACCATCGGGACTAGCTCTGATTTATCATCACTTTTTATTATTTGGGAAAAAATGTTCTTAAATGTATCTATAACTTCAGCATTCATTGAAGTTCACTCTTTTCATAAATGGTTTTATTTTTTAAATATACTTGATCGCTTATCTTATGGTCTGTAGAAGGAAAAGCAACAGCAAATGCTATAGGCACTAAGTGATCGTTGAATCCTACACTTTGAACATTTTTAAACACATTAGCATGAGGATTTAACGGATAAATAAATAGTTTAGGCTTAGAAATACTGCCGCTTTTTTTCTTTTCGTCAAAGTATTTTTGCTTAGCAGCTACAATGGCTTTCACATCCACCCGGTCATTAGGTATTTTGTCTGCACTTGCGCCACGTGTGACGGTATATGAGAGTGAAAGCGGGCCGAGACTTACTTTTTGATTGTCAACCTCTTTGGTTGGGATACCCTCTACGATAACGACTTTCCATGATTTTAAATCATTGTATTCTTCAGAATTTAATAGTTTGATGTACTCAATAATACTTTCAGAGGAAGATTTTGTTGAGCCATCATATGTCTTATAGTTTCTTAAAAACTCAATGACATCATTTACTTCGACATCAGAAGCCACATGATATTTTGTTTTTGTTTTTTTCTCTTCAACTTCTTGTATTTTTATTTTGGGATAAACTCTATTTATTAGTTCGACTGTCGTATTCATATTATTTATAAAGGAGGATTTTTCCTTTGATAATAATCTTGTCTGATGAAGTTGGCCACTATAATTCTGATAAGCTGCTCTTACATTCTTCATTTTTAAGTTACTTGTTAACATCATTTTAGGGTGTGCTAACATTCTAACTGCATAATCGCTGGGAGATAATTTTTTGTTCTTCATCTTGTCAAATTCTTCTCTTAGTTGATGCATCGCAATGGCTAAATGTTCAAAATTAGATGCAATATCATCAGAAGTGTAAATTCTGCACAGATCCAAGTATAATTTTCTATATCCAAACCAGCGTCCCATTTGCATCAGAGTATCGTACATTAATGTGTTGCGGTAATAGTAACTGATAGATAGACCTTCTAGAGTGAGACCTCTGGATAATTTGTCACCGCCTACTGCGATAACATTCAATCCTTCTTCTTTGTACTTGTGATATTCTAATGCATCCTCGCTGTCCCCATTTAATTCCATCACATTAATTTTTGATGCTGTTTTTTTCATCACTTGAAAGACATCTTCCCACTCAAAAGTATCGTATTTCGTACCCGTCGCTTGATTCCATTTTTTTGTTTTTTGTACAAATTCATTATGATAAAGATTTTTTATCTGTTGTACATCTGAACTAGATGTGTCATACCTAACATTATTTACGATGTTTTCAAATTCTTCTTTTACTACCTCTTTAAGAGACTTTTGGACAAGCGTAAATCTCGAAGTATGTATCAGCATTGAATTATGTTCGTTTTCATCCCCTCGCAAGTTCCTGACTGAAACGGCAATTAGAAATGAGAGTAGCGCTTCCTTTAATTTTGGAGGAACACTATCCACTTTATAATGTTCGTCCTTCTTCTTTATACTCTTAAATAAATTCTCATCGTCTTCTCCAATATCAATAATTAAAGAGGGTCTTTTATCGTCTGCATTTTCAGCAGCATTAAAGAACTCATCAGGACCGCAGTAAGCATCAGGTTTTGGAAGTCCAACTAAAAAATCTTTAGGATATAAATCCTGTCCTTCAGCTTGGGTTTCATTGTGCGCGCCGATTAACAGGTTGGCAAAAGGGGTTGCAGTATAACCTACATAAGCCTTTTGATTAAACAACATAAGGGTTTCTCGAATCAATCGATTAATCGTTTTAGGATCTTCCCCTTTTTTCTTATCACTGGTATCGATCGAAGCTTGATCCGCCTCATCATCGATAATAATTACTGGGATATTAGAATCACCAGCCTGTTTAATTAAATTAGTGAGGAGTTTTATTAAGTGTTCTAGTACATCTTTATTCTTTTTGACGACTAAAAGAGTTCTGCTTCCGCTTAAATTATATGAAAGATTTAATGGTATTCCCGTAATATCTTCATTTACAGTAGTGAGGGACTGAATAAAATGCAACTTATCATTTTTGACGATTGATCCGACTCCCTTATTGGATTGTCCAATAACTTCATCTTCCAATCTGAGCTGTGTCTGTGCTCTTAAATCGTTATGAATACCTGATAGAACGATTGCAATTTTATATCCTTCATCAAAAGCCTTATTTAAAAGACCCGTAAAGTTCGCTGTTTTTCCTGATTGGACATATCCAAGGACTAAACCACGGACGTCGAATGGATCAGTTGCTTTTGGATTGCCCAAGGACTTTAAAACTTCATCCGTAGTTTCATCTATAACATCAATTACATTTTGTTCCCAATTTTTTTTTTGCACCAAAAATTGTTGATACCTTTGCCAGAAAAATCTATTACCTTTTCCAGGTGTGTACCAACCTTTAGGATCCTTTATTCTGAGTACAAGAGGGGAGGATGTATAAACTATACCTCCGTCTCCAAATTTTTTTTGAAGTTCAAGTTTCCAGTTTTCAAGAATACGCTTTTCAACCCCTGATGAGAAAATTGTATCCATAATTGTACAGGTTTTTTCATATAATTCTTGTTTAGGGGATTTCGCATCAAGTGATTTTAATAAGTTATATTGAGCTTTAAATTTATTAAAATACTCTTCTTTAAGTTGATTTAACATGATTTCGCTCCTCTAATACAGACTTAATGGTAAAACGGTTAAATCGTTCCATAGAAGGTGTCATTAAGATAATATTAATCAATTCATTAGCATCGTTTGAGTCTACCAGCTGTTCATACATACCTGCCAGTTGTATAATTAGTTCTTTATCGCTGTCAGTAATTGGCTGCATAAGTTCTTCTTCGACTTTAGGTACGATGACAATATTCGCGGGAGAACCAAGTTCAACTAGTTTTAGAAACATTTTTAAATCTTTAAGATTTTCATCAGAAGTATTCTTCATTATCTTTTGAAGTAGGGGGTGAGAACGATTCAGCTTGAAAGCCGTACCATTCTCTATATTCTCTTGCTGCCAAGTATTTACATTACTGCGGATTGTAGTGTCACCTGAATTACTTTGAGTTCTAAAATAGAATACTTGTTTAGAAATTTCCCGCGCTTCTTTTGCAATTGCTTTTAATTGATTCTTGATGAAATCCGGGGGATTTACTGTTGATTTTTTTATGTCTACCTGCCATATTTCATCTGATTTATTTGTAATATCAATTCTTACTCTTGCCAATTGTGAAGCTTGATCTTTTGGAAATAGGTCGAGCCAGTTTCCGAAGTGAAGCAGTCTATTTTCTCTATAAATATAGAATCCCTGATGGTCATTCCAGCCTTTTACCCCTCCGGCATTTTTGTATTCCGTTTGATTTAAATAAGAGGCATGCGGCAGTATATATGTACTTACATTAATTAATCCCGATGTATCCTTAAGTACTCTTGGTCTTAATGGATTAGTAAAGTCGTGAGTGGTTAAAAAAGGATCCCAAGCTTCAACTGAGTTACCATTAATCCTCATGCTTATTTCTCCAGAAAGTATGCTGTGAAAGACGAAAGAAGTATGTTTGTATATTCTATCAATTTTTCTATTAAAACTGTCCGGCAGTATGGGGGCTTCTCCAGCCCTCATAAACCTGTCAAGTTTGTCTATAAAGACTATTGTGCCTGATGTATTATCTATATCAGACATAAGGCTTTTTACTTCTTCAGGTATGCTGGTGAATAATTCCCAGTTATTCGTCTCTGATACGTGGTCTAAGTCCCAGCACCTTTCAACTAAGGATTCACCTTGTTTGCTAATCACACTTAGCCGTTTCCCTAATGAAAAAGCAGCAGTTTTAAGCCCCATTCCAAATCTGCCTAACTCTTTGTTTTTCCGTTGGTGGCGGGGGTCTTTAGAGCCAATTGACATGGCAATTTGTATCTCTTCCAAGTTCATGCCTGTTCCATTATCTTTAATCTCTATATAACCATTTCCATAGTTATAATCAAAATTCATATCTATTAGTGACGCTTTAGCGTCTATTGAATTATCTACAATATCAGCAATAGCTGTTCTAGCATTATAACCTAATGCCCGTAAGGCATTTATTACGGGACCAGCTGAGGGTTGAGTTAAAATTGTTTGCATATCTATCTCCTTACAAAAATAACTTATTTTATTCAACACATTCCGACTATGTACTTATATTGCTATTGTAGTATAAATTGCTATATTTTGTTATGTTAAATTACGGAATAAAAAAAGACAGGCTCCTATTTGGAGCTGTCTATTTCTTGAATTTCATCTAAATATTCAACTAGCTTTTCTGCTATAGCCTTTGCCAATAAGGGGGGAACAGCATTACCTACTTGTTGATATTGTTCATCCTTTCTTCCATGAAACTCGAATGAATCCTTAAATGACTGAAGACGGGCTGCTTCCCTTATACTCAGAGCTCTTGCTTTTGTTGGATGCTGCCACATAGATTTACGGACATTCACCACAGTAGGGGAAGGTTCATCATAATTGAGTCTTAAGTACACGGTATTTTGTGTTCTTGATGCATCTCCGTAACTAGACTTTAATTCTTCTGATAAGCTGTGAAAGTTCTTTCCATTTGTTTTTCGGATCTCTTCGAATCTTTTTTTTATAAGTGGGGAGCTATTCGTATTAACATGATTAAACAAGAAATTTTCAGTAATACCTTTTCTAAAGTAATCCTTAACTAGTGAAGATGCTTCCGGTAAGTCAATATAGATGTTCTTATTATAATTATCGAATTCCTGCTGAGGTTCAATATTTTCTAAATCATTAATTGCATCTTTTACAGTAAATAGGTTATTGGAAGTTTGCTTAGGAAGTTTTACTTCAGTAATTTTGTTTCTAACACCCATCATGATAAATCTCTTTCTTCTCTGGGGAACACCGTAAAGAGATGCATCTAGTACTTCTGAATCCAGTCTATATCCTAGGTGTTTAAATACTTTCTTTAAATAAGTTACAACATTATATGAATATACTACTGCCTCAACTTTTATATCTCCATTACTCTCAGATTTAGTTTCGAGTTTAATACATTTAATTTTTTCGTCTTTTAATTCTTTGCATCGTGTTAAGAATCGATTATATTCATTAAATGTAGATAGATGAGTTGTTAATGGTTCAGATGTTATTGACCCCATTAATATATTATCTAACAATATTTTTAAGTTATTAACAGTGTTTTCGATAAAAATATCTTGAGAGTTATAATTTTCTAACACAGCCAATATTCTCTCGACCTCAAGTTTTTCTTGATTGCTTTTGAGTGTAATACTTCTATACTTCTGAAATCTACGCTGTAACGTTCGTAACCTTGTAAGTAAATCTTTATCGGCTATGATAGGTGAAGGGACTTCTTTTAATGAATCGTAGGCAGTAACTAGATTCTTAGACAAAGTACTTGTAACAATTAAATCTATACGGTCTTCTGAATATATTACATCATCTCCTGAAATTTTTTGGAGATGGTCTAATGAACTATAATCAACTGTTTGTGAGTTATCTTCAGTCACAAAAAATTTATGGGTTTTTGATTTCATTGTTTTTACATTTTCCATAACAAAACCAATAGGCTTAATTTCATCAATAGCCCTTACAAATTCTTTTACCAATTGGTTATTCCCTGAAATCAAATAATTTTTTTGCCGATTCGCATTGGAAAATCCTTGGCAAGGAGGTCCGCCTACAATTACAGTTTGCAACGGATTTAAATTTAAAGTAGAACTTATGAATTTAAAGTCCATCTTAGTTATGTCACTTTCTCCATTTTCTTCTGCCTTAAGAATAAGATCACTTCTATGATTATGTTCAAAAGTTTTACGGGCAGCTTCATTTATTTCAACAGCGCCAACTACTTCAAACCTCTTAGTTTGTTCGAATCCGTTACTAAGTCCCCCTGCGCCTGCAAAGAGATCAATCAATTTATATGATTCTTTCATGGTATACACTTCCTGTAACTTCATATTTATAAGCAGCATAGCTTACTTTTTTTATTAAAGCAACTATTAATTTTATACTTAACATTATGATGGTGTCTACCTGTTACTTCTGGGAATAATCACGGATAGGGATTTTTAGCATCTTCAATAAAATTAAGGATTCTTTCAATCGTGAGGTCAAAATTCTCTTTAAGTTCGTGCTCCCATATTCTTAGTATTCTCCATCCTTTTTTTAGGTAAAACTCACTCACCTCTAAGTCTCTTTCTTGATTCCTATATAATTTATTTATCCAATACTTTTGATTGGATTTCGGCATATTCCCATGAAGAGGACATACATGCCAAAAACATGAGTCTATAAAAATAACCAGTTTATACTTTTTTATTGCAATATCAGGTTTGCCAGGCAGTGTTTTCACATTTTTCCTAAATCGGGCCCCATGTTTCCATAGTTCACGTGTGACTTTATCTTCCAACTTGGATTGTGATTTTATTGCCTGCATATTTTTTCTTCGCTGATCTTTTGTTAGATTATCGGTCATTCATTCTCACCCATTTTTATTATTTATATCTTACATCTTAAATTTTCCCCATATATAAGAATTAGAAACGATATAAATCAAAAGGAGAGAAGATAGATAGGAATGTAATATTTGTAAGACAAATGTAATTTTAAGAGAAAAATTGTAAAAATATATGATAAAATCAGAAGGAGTATTTTAAATATTCATTTAAAGGAAGTTGTGGAATTACTATGTCGATAAAAAATTTACAAGTGATTAGTAAAAGGGGTTATCAACCGCTGCCGGATTGGATAAATTTTGGATTTGAAATTGGCGCATACTTAAGTGAAAATGCTTTAAAACGTAAGGAACCTCTAAATATTATACTTTCCATACCATATGACGATTTTTTTTCTTTATTTATTGCAGTAGGAATAGCAGACAAAACATTTTCTAAAAATAAACAGCTTAGATCGATAAGAAAAACCATTTTAAACTTAATACCTGGCAGTAGAATTATTTATAAAGATGATATTTCTTCCAGGAAGGCTTCCGTTATTTCTATAGAAGAAAGTCCTGTCTTCGAAAATGAAATGATATTAAAAATTAAAGATGGGAAAATTGAAAGAGGAATTCCTGAGAAACAATGGATTGACAGAGTCATTATTTTAGATGAAGAATTTGATGAAATAAAGAGAACGAGAAAAGTAAGTGAGAATCAAAATATAGGTTTAAACAATAATGAATTTCTAAAAAAACTTTATACATCACGTCAATTGTATAAAGTGGGATTTTATCCTGGAGATAAATTTTATATAGTTGGTAATAATAACAATTTATTTTCATTAATGAATGAGAAGGTTTTTTTCTATGAAAAAGTAATAGGGCGAATTAGTGATTTTCTTTATTTAGATAATAAAAACAGTTTCACTAATGGGAAATTAATTTCTTCACAATTAAAGAAGAATGAACATGAAATAATGGAAGAAGTACCTGTCATTTATTCTAACTTAAATAGTTACATGAAACAGGTAAAAAACTTTAATAAGAACCCAAAAATAATTGTTGCAAGTAGAACTGACAATGAAAGCCGTTTGCATGAGGTAAAGGAAGATATTAAAAGAGAATTATTGGATGGGAAGAAAATAGTTACAACAGAACTTATTGAGTACCTAGAACAAACGGAGGTCAATATACCTGCCGGTATAGAGGTTCTTGCTTGGAGGTGAACGTTGATGAAACTTGATAATTTATTAGTTTTATATAGTTTAGAAAAGTCGAATGTATTATTTAAACATGTTAATAGCGGGGAGATGTTACAGTTTTCGAACTATGTTGGTGAATTTAAGTTAGAAATTCAGAAGAAATATGATAACGATGAATCATTAATAGAAGTTTTAAATTTTCTAAATAAGATATTCTTTAAATTGGCAAGCAGCTTACAACCGTATAATCAGGTTATTGATGAGGATATGGAAAAAGCAATTATCTCAAAGCTTATGCTTACTAAGAAAAGCTACCCGGAATTATTTAGTAAGACACTCATAAAGGCGGCAAAATCAATTAAAGATTTAAAAGAAAGTGATAATAATTTGTTTGATAATTTATGCCGCTACATAAATAAAAGAGCTGAAGTTGGATTAAAGGTTGCTATAGTTACTAAAAGAGCAATATCTCACCAGGAAAAACACTTAGTAAGCAGCAGTCTAAAGTCCTTCCTGAAAGTAAGTTATTTTACTGAAAACAGCTTCAGAAAAGATTTTGAACTATTCGATGAAATAATATATGTAGGCAATCCGTTATACTTTGGGGATTATGTAAAATCTACTTTTAAGGGAAAAACCATAACCTTTGTATCTTATGATATTTTCACAAATTCATTTCAGCCTCAAAATGTTTTTGAAGATATAGATAAAGAAGGTACACACAGTACTATTTACAAAAACGTTACCATCGGGGAGACCCTGCAAAAGAAAAGTATAATTGAATTTAATCAAGGTGAAGTGTTAAGTACATCAGTAAACAAGTTTCTTAATGAACAGAAAAATGAGGTTAATTCTCAGGAAGCGGTAGAAGCCTGTTTAGTTCAGTTGGAGAACGACCGTTTTTTATTTGCTCCAAGAGAATCAAAGATAAGGGTTTTTAATCCTAACGATAAAACTAATTTGATAAAGCAAATAAAATTTAGGGATGTAGAAGAAGACGAATATATCGTTATCAGAAATGAAAGAGATACAAAGTTAATCGCAGAAGTTGCCGATCAGGATGTATTGAAAAAGAGTGCCGAGAAATACCGTCTTTTACAGAAGGATTGGAAAAATAAACTGCGTTCAAATGTAAAAAGAAAAGGTCTTAAGAAAGTAAGCGATATACTATATAACAAATATAATATTAAGACTGCCTCTTCTGCTTCAGTAAGATCATGGTGTAATGAAGAATCAATTTGTCCTACTGAACTTACTAAGATACTTAAAGCAATCAAATATGACGAAAATAAAATAAAAGAAACTTATGAAACTATGAAGAAAATACAAAACGCACATATAAAGGCAGGAAGGATAATATCACAAAAATTAATGAGCGAATTATCACAGGATATCTACAAAGAATTACAGGAAAAAGGCTTTTATACATTTAAATCTAAAGAATTTGATGGTGCTTCTTTCAATATAGAGAGAATAGTATCAATTGATCGCACAAGACACTTTATCGCGCAATATAACCTAATGAAGCCTATGAGTTTTGATTAAATTTAGGGGAAGGAGTGTAATTTATGACTATTACTTTAGAAGAATCATTGAACAATCGTCAAAAAGTCAAGAACAACGTTAAAGAAGAAATGATAGGTCCCTCTCAAATCAGAGACCATTATCGTAAATTTAATCCAATTGGAACAACCGTATTAGAATCTAAGGAAGATTTATATATTCCTTACTTTTGGGAAGTAGGGGGCATTAAAGAAGAGATACTGCAAAGAGAGATGCCAACCCAAAGATATGTAACTGGACACTTATTTCCACTGGGGACGAGTGGGAGTGAGGAAGCTGCCCTTGAAACTCCAATAGGGGAAGACCCTAGTGACGCTCCTGATAGTGAAAAAATCGAGAAATTATTTGATCAAGAGTCTGGTATGGAGACGACTGAGGATGATGGGGAAGTTGAACTTCTTCCTCAAAGAAATGATTTTATGCCTTCCACTATGGGATTAACATTCTGTATTAATAAAGAAGTGCCCAATTTAAAAGTACGCATATCCGGAGGGAATTATACACCACACAATGTAAGAGTCAGTGGAAATAGTAGTCCATACAAATGGTGGTTAAGAGAATCCGTAGAAGGGTTATGGGAATTATCAATTGAAGAACTTTTAAAAAGCAAGCAACTTGAAAAACATGTTGATATGAATAATAAGAAAGGTGAAAAGTTAAGCCAATATAATATAAATTTTCAGGCTAGGCTGCGGGACGTGAAGGGGAAATATATAATCACCATCAGTGTGACTAATCGCTCTGCACCTCAAAAGTTCAAAAGCCAACAATTAATCCTATTTCAAGCTGTTATGGATATTTTCACACCAGAAAATCACACTTTCTCAGTTTATCCAAAGCCTTATGAAATGAAACAAACTATTGGTGACGAGGAGGCATCTTCTGAACTTCTTTACCGAAATGAGGGAGTTTATGCATTTGGTCATGGATGTGCTGCTGATTGGGAACAGCACTCTAAAAATATCAAAAAACTTTCAACTACTTTCATGCCTGAGTATGAGGCACTAAGTATGACACCAAATGTGTATGTTGAACACGAGGGGAAAAAAGTAGAATTAGAAATTAGAATGAGTGATTTGGCGGGTATATCCAGTGATGATTCTCCCGATTCTATTCTACGCCCGCTTATTAATGGATATAAGGATTGGATAAAGAAAAAAAGAACAGAAGTTGCAGATATTCCAGATCCATTAAGGCCAGTGGCTGGTAAACATCTAAAATTATGTGATGAAAGTCTAATGAGAATGGAAAAGGGTCTTGAGCTGCTTAAAGATCCACAAGTACTTCAGGCTTTCCGCTTAGCAAATAAAGCAATTTTATTACAACAAATTAATGGAATTGAAAGACGCTTTAGCCGAATAGAAGAAAATCATTTACATTTTAATAAAACCTATAAAGAAAGTGTAAATGATGAATCTACTTTAAAAATGAAAACGAATACATGGAGAGCTTTTCAAATAGCATTTATATTAATGTCAATTGAGTCATTGGTTAATGAAAATTCTGAGTCAAGAGAAGTAGTTGATTTAATTTGGTTTCCAACCGGTGGGGGAAAGACGGAAGCTTATTTAGGTGTCGCTGCCTTTCAAATGGTATTAAGGCGTCTTAAAAATCCGTTGGACGCAGGTGTTGATGTTATGATGAGATATACGTTAAGACTGTTAACTGCTGACCAATTTCAGCGCTCCTCAAGACTGGTTTGTGCTTTGGAATATCTACGAAGAAGAGAAAAAGAAAGGCTGGGAGAAATCCCCTTCTCTATTGGAATATGGGTTGGGTCAAATACCACCCCAAATAACAATAAAAATGCAAAAGCAGTTTTAAGCAAACTTCAAAAAAATGAAAAAAATGCACAACAGTTTATTGTGAATAGCTGTTCGTGGTGCGGGGCTGCTTTAGGATATTATGAACAAAATGGAAGTAAAAAGAAGCATTATGCTGGTTATAAAATAAGCAGCGATAAACTTGTTGTTCACTGTCCTGATAAAGAATGTGAATTTCATGAAGAACTACCTATTTATATCGTAGATGAAACTATTTACGATCGGAGACCAACATTCTTAATTGGTACAGTAGATAAGTTTGTCCAACTAGTGTGGCAGCCGCAAGCACGGTCTCTCTTTGGGATTGAAAAGAATGGGGAACGGCGTGTGAATCCTCCATCATTAATAATTCAAGATGAACTGCATCTAATTTCAGGTCCTTTAGGTACATTAACAGGATTATTTGAAAGCCTAGTAGAGGAATTATGCTTAAAAGAAGTTGACGGCAAGGTCGTAAAACCAAAAATCATTGCAGCTACTGCTACAATTAAACAATTTGAGGAACAAGCACGTGCTTTATTCGGTAGAAAAAATGCAAGGTTATTTCCAAGTCCAGGGCTGGAAAGTGAGGACTCTTTTTTTGCAACACCTGCATTAGATGAAGAAGGAAAGCCCATGCCTGGACGAAAATACGTTGGCGTATATTCCACCACGGTCAGAATTATGATGGCACAGGTTATGGCATTTTCTTCAATACTTCAATCTGCCACTGAGATAAAGGAAAATGAAAGGGATCCATATTGGACCTTACTGACTTTTTATAACACCTTGCGGGAACTTGGCGGCGGACTAACTTTAACACAGACGGATATTCCTCAATATTCAAAGTCTATGTCTATGAGAAAGGGTCTCCAAAAAGATATTCGATATATTAATAATGTACTTGAATTGACCTCTAGAAAACAAAGTCATGAAATTTCAAAAACAATCGATGATTTAAAATCAGCTTACAACCCAAACTCAAAAGAGAGAAATACAACGATTGATTTATGTTTAGCATCTAACATTATTGAAGTTGGAGTGGATATTGATCGTCTATCTGTTATGGCAATTGTGGGCCAGCCAAAAATGACTGCCCAATATATACAAGTGAGCGGTCGGGTTGGACGCCGCTGGTGGGAAAGGCCAGGGCTGATATTTACTCTGTATTCAAACACAAAATCTAGAGATAAATCGCATTTTGAACACTTTAGAGAATATCATCAGAAACTTTATGCACAAGTTGAACCAACAAGCGTGACCCCTTTTTCTGATTCATGTTTAGATAGAGGACTTCATGCAGTAGTAATTGGATTTTTACGTCAGGCATTAAGTGAGGATATCGCTAGAACTCCCGAGTGGAAAGAAATTCAAAGGTATTTAAGTACAAGGGTAGTACCATTTTATAATCGATTGATTGAAAGGGCGTTACTTGTTGATCCAGAACAGGTAGAGGAACTGAAAAGCAGGTTCCGTGTAATTTTAAAAAGACTTGAAACAGGAGAGTATACCTCCTGGAGAGTTGATTCGCAGGTTAATGGGTACATGTATTCAGCCGGCACTTCAGTACCTCAAGCATTAAAAGCTAATGCTGAATCAATGATAAATTCAATGAGGAATGTAGATTCAGAATGCAGGGGACTAATTGCATCGATTTATCATTCAAATGCAGATGATGATAATGAAGGTGAAAATAGTTGGGAGGCGCTATTTACATGAGAGACTTGCCATTAAGAAGAGGGCAGCTTGTTACAACCTTTGGACCTGGTGCACTTGTGATAAGTCCTGAAGGAGAATCAGCAATGATTGGTGCACTGGATAAATGGTATTATGACAAAAATGAAAACCGAATTGAAGCTTTCGGTGAGTTTGAAATCCAAGAACCTCGTCTTAGATCTTTATTAAAGGTGAACAAGTTATTGATGCCCCCTGATTTTAGACCAAGTTATCAATATAAAAATGCTGGAAGTATGATTACCCAAACCAATACGGATCTTTATATCCCTATGCTGCGTTTTCCTACTTGGCATTATTGTCCGAAGTGTAAAACTCTGCATCAATCAGCGATGTCTTCGAGGACCAGCTGGCTAGATTGCAAAGAATGTAAGAAACAAATGAAAATGATTCAAGTCCCGTTTGTAATGGTATGCAGTGAAGGACATATATCAGATTTTCCATGGATTGAATGGGTCCATGGAGATGAAAATACCTCTTGTAATGGAAGGATGAGAATTCTGTCTACTGGCGGTGCAACCCTGGATTCCCTCAAAGTTAAATGCACCTGCAATGCAGAACGGTCTCTAAAAGGAATAATGTCGAGAAAGACTTATTCAGACGACGATGAAAATGTAAGTGAATTAAGTAGGAGTCTTAATAAATTTGAAAGAAAGTTGTACCAATGTCCTGGTAATAAGCCATGGTATGGGTCTGATAAAGATAAAGAAGTTTGCACCTCATACCCGGTTGCTGTCTTGAAAAATTCGATTAATGTATTCTATCCTAATACAATTAGTGCAATACACTTGCCTGGAGAGAATCTTGAGGTAGAGAAGCTTATTGATATTTTTGAAAAAAATGGGATTACTTCGTCTTTGTTAGAAATCACGGATAATTTAGATACTAAAATAAATATGGCAATACAGCTATGTCCCCCAGAAATTAAAGAATTCACTCATTCCGATATGGAGCTTGCTATTTTGTATATAGAAGGTAAGTTGGATGACGAACAAAACCCTGAAGGAGTAAACATCAGTAATCCTGAAAAAGAGTTAAGAATTAAAGAATACGAAAAGCTGTTACAAGAAATTGATACAAAAAATTTGAAAGTTAAAAATGAATGGGTCTCTGAAAAAATTCATAGTGATGAACAAGTACAATCTTACTTCAGTTTATTAAATAGAATTACAAAATTAAAAGAAACAATTGTTTTAACCGGATTTAGCAGGCTTACAATAAAAGAGGAAGTGTCAGCAAAGAACAAACTCTTAAAAGGTAAACAATTATTATTTAAAGAGCCTCTTTCAAATGATAATAACTGGTTACCTGCTTACAAGGTCTTTGGTGAGGGGATTTTCTTCACATTGAATTCTGAAAAAATAAAGATATGGGAGCAGAGAGAAGATGTTAAACCTTACTTCAACAGACTTCTTACGCGTGTAGAAAAAAGAGGGACGATTGTTGATGAGAGTATAATAAGCCCAAGGAACGTTCTCCTTCATACGCTTTCACATCTAATCATTGATGAATTAGCCTTAACATGCGGCTATAACTCTGCTTCGATTAAAGAAAGGTTGTATCTTAGTGAAGAACATAACGGAATTTTAATTTATACTTCTTCAGGCGATATTGATGGTACATTTGGCGGGTTAGTAAGAATGGGCAGAAAAGAAAATTTCTTTCCTGTCGTTGAAAAAGCTTTAGATAAGGCTCGCTGGTGTAGCTCGGACCCTGTATGTTCTGAAATTGGAAGATCTTCAGGGCAAGGAGTGAATAATTTAAATGGTGCAGCCTGTCATAGCTGCTCTTATCTTCCTGAAACATCATGTGAGTTTGGAAATCTTTTCTTAGATAGGACTTTGCTAATTGATCCTAAGATTGGTTTTTTTAATTAGGCAGTGGCGGTTTCTCTTCACCTGATTATGGTGGTAGAGAGCCGTTTTGTCATTTAAATATGAAATATTTTAAGACGGGAGAAATTAAGGAATGAAAGAAGACGTTATATTAATAAAACTAACAGTATCCTATAAAGAAGATATTACTCCAGATGAATTATATGAAGTAACAAGTGTTAGCTGGAAAATAGGAGAAGATAGATTAAAAGAAGGCTTCAAGTATTACTGTGCTGTATACAAAAATGAAATTAAAGAAGTTTATAAATTTTTAAGTTATGAAAAAGACCCTCATCCAGAAAAAGCAGGAAGGTTTATCTTGAAAGGTCGTCCTGCAGACGAAGAAATACGTTCAAAGTTAATCGGGATGGATGTATCAAAGATTCATAAAGGTTCTGGGAATCCTATTAAATATACTACATTAGAAAAATTATTAATAGAAGAAAAATTAATAGATAATTCTAGTGATCTTAAGATTTTACACCATATTCACAACTATATCTTATCTAAAGGTTATCACTATACTTTGGAGCAAATAACAAACTTTTACCTTTCCTTGAAGACTAAACCCTTCGTTATTCTATCAGGCATTTCAGGAACCGGTAAAACAAAGATCGTCCAACTATTCAGTGAAAGTCTTGGAGCCACCGCAGATAACGGACAATTCTCTTTAATCCCAGTCCGCCCTGATTGGAGTGATGGATCTGATCTTATTGGCTACCGTGACATTAAAGGCGAATTCCGAGCAGGGCCATTCACAAAGGTATTAATGGAGGCTAATAAACCCGAAAACAGGGATAAGCCTTATTTTGTATTGTTAGATGAGATGAATCTAGCTAGAGTAGAGTACTACTTTAGTGATCTATTAAGTGTGATGGAAAGCCGTGACAATAAGGATGGAGAGTTGGTTTCTGATCCCGTGGTTGAGGAGACGGAAGTTGGACGATTACTGATGAGAGACAATCTATTTATCATTGGGACGGTTAATATGGATGAAACTACTCATCCATTCAGTCCGAAGGTTTTAGACCGTGCCAATACGATTGAATACAATGAGGTGGTTCTGGATCACTTTGGTTTCTTGAGTAAAGAGTCTGATGCTGAACCATTGTCTGTATCGAATAAGCAGGTGGCTGGCCGGTTTCTGAATATAAAGGATGCTTTCTTTGATCATGAGGATCTTGTGAGAAAGGTCACTGGGCTTCTTGTTGAAGTAAATACAATATTGGAACCAATAAAGGCTCATTTCGGGTACCGGGTAAGGGATGAAGTATGTTTCTACATGATTTATAACAATGAAGGACAGCTGATGAAGTTTGATGACGCTTTTGATTATCAGCTGGCTCAAAAGGTTCTCCCAAGATTAACAGGGAACGACCAGAAAACAGAAGTCGCATTGAAAAAGCTATTCCTGTTCTGTACAAGTCATGAGTGGGATGAGATGAATGCAACCTCGATCGTGAAAGAAGCTCGTTTTTCAAAATCTGCTGAAAAGCTATCGAATATGATTCCGAAAATCATCAAAGATGGTTTCGCTTCCTTCTGGGGTAGTTAAGGATGAATGGATCGGAAACGAAAGAGCTGTTGTACATTGAGACAGAGGATTTTTCTCTTTATATCAAAGGAATGCCATGTAATGCAAGGTTCGAGAGTCTATCACAGTATCGGATGCATTCTGCTCTTGAGAAGGAAGCGATGACGTTTACCTATAGCGGTGAGAGCGTTCAATCGGTTGAATTATACGATGTAGAAACGGATTCTCTTGAAGAAGTGCAGGGTCAGCCCTTTTCTCCTATTTTCTTTGAGAATGGAGTGTATCAAATTGTGATTTCTCCAAAGACAGATAAAAGCCTGTCTTTTTATCATGAGCATCCAAGTTTAAGGAATGCGGTTGAACCAGTAGGTAGAGGAAGTCATCCGATACTTATGGGGAATTTGCAGTTTATGAATGAAGTGGGATATACAAGCTTTTCGATTAAGCATAATGAAAAGACTTTACTTGATGTGAAGCTTGAGATTTTCCCGACGAAATTAAGTTATAAAAATGATTATCGTAAGCTTCTAGAGGAAGTTAATGATGAAGTGTATAATCTTGCTTTTCATTTTATAAAGAAGACGTTTCTAGGAGCTTCTAATCATTTATCGGAAAATCCTTCTTTGACGGAGTTTTATCGACTAATAGAGTTCTATTTTAAGAGCTTTATCAAGTCTATTCAACGGATTGAGGAACAGCCTCATCACCAGCTGTTGACGGAGCATCAGATGGTGAGAGGGGAACGGATTAAGAGGTTGGATAGTAAGGGGAGGAAGCATTTACGAAGCAATCCTCAGTTGTTTATGGAAGCCGACAATGGACTGGTGCTACACGATAAGCCTGTTTTTCCTGTGAAGGGTTTAAATGCTCGGAAAACGATTACCTATGATACGTTAGAGAACCGATTTGTGAAGTGGAGGATGGAGCGGCTTACTCATAAGCTAACGGATCTTTCGGCTAAGATTAGCAGTCAATCAGGTAGGTATGAGCGGAAGGTAGATGAAGAGTTGCTTCTCAAAGTCAAAAGGATGCAAGGTATCCTGAAGGCTTATTTGAATAAACCCTTTTGGAAAAGGATTAGTAGTGTGGATCGAACGGTCACAAGCATGGTGATCCAGAGGAAGATTGGTTATAGGGATGCGTATAAAATCTATCTTGTCTTGACCAGAGGGTTAATGCTTGAAGGTGAGCTTTTCAAAATGTCGGTGAAGGATGTCGCGACGCTTTATGAGTATTGGACGTACTTGAAGATGGGGCAGATTTTGCGAGCGAAGTATGTGCCTGAATATCAGGATGTTGTGGCGATTCGTCATGGCGCATTATTCGTCGATCTGGATCAAACATCTAATGCGAAGCAGGTGTTTACCCATCCTCAGACTGGGGAGCAGATTGTCCTTTCTTTTCAAAAGAGAGAAGGGAAGGTACCTACGGTTATGCAGAAGCCTGATATTATGCTTGAGGTGGAGAAGAAGTATTCTCATAATCGCTATCATTATGTGTTCGATGCGAAGTATCGGATTGATTTCGGTTTCGGAACTGATCAAGCAGAAAAGGTAGGGCCGTTGGAAGAGGATATTAATACGATGCACCGATATCGAGATGCATTGGTGAAGAAGCATCATGAGAGAGATAGCTATGAACGGTATTCATTTGGTGCGTATGTATTGTTTCCTTGGAATGAAGAGCAGGCTTACTTAGAGCATCCTTTTTATAAGAGTATTGATGAGGTGAATATTGGTGGACTGCCATTTTTGCCGAATTCGACTGTGCTGGTGGAGACATTATTGGAACGATTGGTGGAGAGTAATCCTGAGGATCTGCAGGAGGAAGGCGTGCTGCCTACTGGTGCTTGGATGCATTGGGAGTCTTCTTTGGATGAGAAGGTACTTGTTGTTTCTGTTAATGATACAAGGGTATACCATGAGTATAAGAGGCAAGGATATGTTGAGTTGAATTCAACTGGTCTAAAAAAAGGTTGGCAAGGTACCGAGTTTATCGCATTATACGTTACATTTGAAGTGAGTAATGAGACAGGTGTTGCAAATGGCATTCAGTTTTTTGGAAGGGTACAGGATATTTTGCTTCGACAAGATATAGTGAGGTTTGAAGTACAGAGTTGGCAGGTTTTGAAAAAGGAGATTCGGCCGGTTGGCTATGGCATTCAATCTCATATGATGACCACTTTATCATTACTCAACCAATCAGAAGAGCTACCTGAGTTATTTATAAAATCTCCAGAAGAAATTAAGTTGTGGCGAATGTTGAGAAGGCTGACTACCAACGTGCACACAAATTTAGATGATAGAACGATTGAGCGAGCTAGAAAAGTTCAGGCTTATCAGATAGGGCATGTTGAGGTACTTCTGGATTCAGACAGTGAACAAATTGACATTATCCAAAACGATGAAGTGCTAAATACTGTACCTTTAGGAATCTTGCAAAAACAGCCGGCACAGGCCTTTAAGATCATAAAAGAGTCTGTATTTGTGTGAGTTCAAGATACTACTAATTTGATATAAAGGGTGTATGTTGTGACGACTAAATATGTAGTAAACAACGGATCTATAGATTCGGTTTTAGCGTGGATTAAGGATGGAGATATTGCAATACCTGAAATACAGAGACCTTTTGTATGGGTTTCAAGTAAAGTTAGAGATCTTATGGACTCACTATATAAAGGGTACCCAGTTGGATATATCATTACTTGGAGAAATCCAGACACAAAGCTTAAAGATGGAAGTCAGTCCCATGGAAAGAAAATATTAATAGATGGCCAACAGCGGATTACAGCAATGACTGCTGCGTTGCTTGGACAAGAAGTTATAGGCTCAGATTATAAGAAGAGAAGAATTAGAATTGCCTTTAACCCTAAAGAGGAAAAATTTGAAGTGGCGAATCCAGCCATTGAAAAAGATTCTGAATGGATAAATGATATTTCAAGCTTTTTTAAAGTAGGCTTCGACTTATTTGGTTTTGTGCAGAAATATTGTCAAGATAATGAGATTGTTGATCAAAGTGGCATCGGGCAAATTGTAAATAGATTGGTAAATATTCGATTTAGTAACCTAGGAATCATTGAACTTTCACACGAACTTGATATTGAGACGGTTACGGAAATTTTCATTCGAATTAATTCTCAAGGAGTAGTACTAAGTCAAGCCGACTTTGCGATGTCGAAAATTGCCGTAAACGAAAACTATAATGGCATTCAAATACGGAAGGCGATTGATTATTTTTGTCATCTAGCAAAAAATCCAGCAGATTACTCCCAAATTGAAGCTAATGATAGAGAGTTTGCAGATACAGAATATTTCAGGAAAATAAAGTGGATCAAAGACCACACCGAATCTTTATATGTCCCTGATTATTCAGACCTTTTACGTGTCGCTTTTACGTCTAAGTTTAATCGAGGGAAGCTCTCAAATCTAGTAAGCTTGTTGTCTGGAAGAGATTTTGAAACTAGAGAATATAAAGAATACATTGCAGAAGAGTCTTTTAAGACATTAGAGGAAGGCGTACTTTCTTTTGTTAATGAAACGAATTTCAAAAGATATCTTATGATTGTTAAATCTGCAGGAATTATTAGCAAAAGTCTTATCCGATCTCAAAACACGTTAAACTTTGGATACATCCTTTATTTATTATTGAAAGACAAAAATGTAGATCAAGCTATCATTAATAAAAATGTAAGAAAATGGCTTGTGTTATCCATGTTAACAGGAAGATATTCTGGTTCACCGGAATCCATGTTTGAATTTGATATCAGAAGATTTAACAATGCAACGAATGTAGAGGACTATGTTAATAACGTTGAAGAAGGCGAACTTTCAGATGCGTTCTGGAACAATATCCTGGTTACGAGATTAAATACCTCTGTCGCAAGTAGCCCATTCTTTAACCTGTACCTTATGGCTCAAATTAAATCGGGAGATAAAGGCTTCTTATCAAAAGAGGTAGAAGTTAGACATCTTATTGAGGAAAGAGGAGATATCCATCACATCTTCCCCAAAAAGTATTTACAGAAGAATGGTTATATAAATAGAGGTCAATATAACCAAATTGCTAACTACGCTTATACGCAACAAGAGATTAATATTACGATTAAGGATCAAGCTCCAAAAACTTATATGGCGAATGTGAAAAATCAGTTTAATTCAACAGATTCTAAGTATGGAGAGATAAAAGATTTAAATGTTTTATTAAGTAATTTAGAAGAAAATAGTATTCCTTCAACTATCTTGAATATGGATTATAATGATTATGATGATTTTTTATCAACTAGAAGAAAATTAATGGCTCAGAAAATTAGGGAGTTTTATTTTTCTTTATAAAATCTTTACTCCTTATTTTAGATTTAGTATTAAACTGGATTTTTTTACCTTTAAATGTATAGAAAAGAAGCTGCCAGAAAATGTTCTGGCAGCTTCTTTTAGTCAATTTACTTTCTCAGATTCTTTTCAATCTCCTTAGCGGTCAACTTCACAAGTGGAGCCAACTCCAAAATCCTTTCTTTATCAAATCTGAAGTTTGGACCAGATACACTAATGAAACCGATCACCTGATTGGGCTTACCTAAGATAGGTGCGGAAATGCCATTTTCATTTTCCTCGGATTCTCCAAATGATGTTCCGAATCCTCTTTCCCTCATGATCTTGATTTCCTCTTTTAGTTGATGTGGTTCTGTCATGGTATGAGCAGTTAATCTCTCCAAGGGCCGTTGTAAGAAAATATCCACTTCTTTGTCCGGGAGGTAGCTTAATAGTAGCTTCCCATTTGACGTGCAGTGCAGTGGGAGAACGGTGTCGACGAAATTGACGATTCTGATGCTATGTGGTGAATCAATTTGGTCGATGGTTAAAACACCCAGGTGTTTAGGGACGCTTAGGAGAACGGTTTCATTTGTTTCCTCCCTTAAGCGTTCTAAGCTGGGGCGGGCTCGGCGTATCAGGGGATCGTACTTCGTTTCGCCTGAAGCAAGTCGGCTGAAAGAATAACCGATCTGATATTCCTTAGTGATAGGATTCCTTTCGATAAAATCATGGCTTTCTAATGTGACTAGGAGACGCCACACGGTTGTTCGATTCATATTTGTTCTTTCCACTAAATCATTAATCATAACGGGGTCTTCACTTTCAGCAATGATTTCGAGTAAACTGATTGCCCTATCGACTGCCTGTACGGTATTCTCTTGGTTTTTGGATGAATGTTGATTAAGGTCATTGTTTTTCATGTACATCATTATAGCTCAGTTAGAAGTAGCGTTGAAGTTAAAAGTTATTTTTAAAATAAAAAATAGTTTGACAATTTAATGAACGACAACTTATAATCAACTCATAAGTTCACTTAATGAACATTATGTTCATAATATGAACAAAGAGGTGTGAGATGACAAGTGTAAGAGTTGAATCGGATATTTTCGGAGAATTGGAAATTCCCAGAGAAGCACTCTTTGGGGTCAATACTCAGAGAACCGTACAGAATCTATCGTTTTCAGGGCGAACTTTAAGTCAGTATCCGGAATATATTCAAACCCTCAGTCTTGTTAAAAAGGCAGCCGCCAAAGCAAATGTAGAAGGAGGCATCCTTTCGGAACAAGTGTATAACTCAATATCCTTTGCTTGTACTGAAATTTCATCCGGCATTCATAATGGGCATTTTCCAGTAGATATGCTGCATGGTGGAGGCGGGATTGGTGTAAACATGAACGTCAATGAGGTCATTGCGAATGTAGCGAACGAATACCTTGGGGGTGAAAGAGGCACGTATTCCCCCGTACATCCTGTCGAGCATGTGAATGCATCCCAGTCCACTTCAGATGTGTGTCATACAGCAATCCGAATGGCCATCCTAGTAAGCTATCAGTCTTTAAAGAGACAAATCGAGTCACTCATTGAAGCAATCGAGGATAAGGTTGTAGAGTTTCAAGAAGTTACAACCATATCAAGGACTTGTCTCCAAGATGGAATGCGAATCAAGGTGGGGGAATCGCTCAGCGGATATGCTGCGGGATTTAAGCGGTGCGGTATAGGGATAGCAGACTCGATGAATGCACTTTATCAGGTGAACCTAGGAGGAACGGTCATCGGCTCAGGAACAGGTGCTCCAGTGACTTACCGTGATGTAGTGGTGGAGAGACTTTGTGATATTTCGGGATTGCCTCTGAAGTTAAGAGATAACCTGTTTGATGCAGCGAAAAACATAGACGACTTGGCCCGGGTTTCTGGAGAACTGCGAATATTTGCTTCAAGCTTGATCAAGATGGCTAAGGATTTCCGGCTACTATCCTCAGGTCCAAAGGCGGGATTTGCTGAATTCCAGCTGCCGGCTACACAGGCAGGTTCTTCGTTTTTTCCAGGTAAGGTAAATCCGGTCTTACCTGAAACCTTGATCCAATGCGGATTTCAAGTCATTGCCTGTGATCGGGCGGTGCAAGCAACATTAGAACATGGAGAACTTGATCTAAATGTATTTGAAGGAGCTGCAGGAGCAAATATCCTGGAAGCCATGAAAATGCTTGAGTGTACGCTCAAGCATTTCACCAGTGGATGTATAAGGGGATTGGAAGTGAATCGGCAGAGGTGTGAGGAGTTGTCTAACTCTATCATTCCCCTAACCGTCGATTTAAAAGAAGCCCATGGATATCAATTTGTTTCAAGGTTACTAAAAGAGGAAGGCCCAGAAGGAGTAAAGAACTATTCAGAAATTGGAGGAGATACAAGTGGCACCAATCAGTGAAAAGGCATTATTTGAAGGAATTGATCAACCCAAATTAACGTGGGCAAAAGAATGGTTAGAGACGACGAAGAAGCTTTATGTAAATGGCCAATGGGTATCAAGCGCAAGCGATGCAGTCATTGAATCGATTAACCCTGCAAATGGCCAAGTGGTTGGCAGTTTTGAAAGCGCCACCAAAGAGGATGTGGATAAAGCAGTAGTAGCAGCACGTGAAGCTTTTGATGGAGCGTGGAGTCAGGTGACAAAAAAAGAGCGTGCTAAAATGCTTCGTAAAATCAGTGTCCTCATTGAGGAACATCAAGCAGAGCTGGCTACATTAGAGTCACTTGATAATGGAAAGCTTTATACAGAATCTTATCAGGATGATGTACAGGAAGCCTCTGATATCTTCGAGTATTATGCAGGCTGGACGGATAAGCATTATGGAGAAAATAATCCTGTTGAAGGAAATTTCCTGAGCTACACAACAAGAGACCCGATTGGGGTATGCGGACAGATTGTACCGTTTAACTTTCCTATCTGTATGGCAGCATGGAAGCTTGCACCGGCATTGGCAATGGGAAATACAGTCGTGTTAAAACCGTCAAACCAAACCTCTTTCTCTGCGATCCGCCTTTTCGAAATCATTGACGAAGCAGGGGTTCTTCCTAAAGGAGTACTGAACCTGATTCTGGGAGAAGGGGCAATCGGTTCTTATATCAGCCGCCATATGGACATAGACAAAATTTCCTTCACCGGCAGTACAGGAGTCGGTAAAAAGCTCGTACGCGATTCAGCTGATTCAAACCTGAAGCCGGTTACCCTTGAACTTGGAGGCAAGTCTCCTAATATCATCTTCAGTGATGCACCAAATTTGGATGCAGCAATTGAACGATCTTTTTACGGATTATTTACACACAAAGGTGAGAAGTGTTCAGCTCCGACTCGTTTATTCGTGCAAAAGGACATTTATGATAGGGTAGTCAGCCAAATCTCTAACTATGCCAAGAGCTACACTTGCGGAGATCCTTTCGATCCACAAAGCAATCAAGGTCCCCAAGTATCGAAATCCCATATGGAATCGATTCTTGGATATATTGAAAGCGGAATAAAAGAAGGGGCCAGGTTGGTTGCTGGGGGAGAACGTGATACGACGGGACAGAATGAGCTTGGATACTTTGTTCGTCCGACAATCTTTGCAGATGTTGACAACAAAATGACGATAGCACAGGAAGAAATTTTCGGGCCTGTACTGTGTATAATCCCGTTTGAAACCGAGGAAGAGGTTGTAAAGCTTGCCAATGATACGCCTTATGGACTGGCAGCAGGACTTTGGACAAACGATATTTCACGGGCCCACCGTGTAGCGAACAAACTGGATGCCGGCATGGTTTTTATTAATAAATATGGATGTTATGATTTTGCAAGTCCGTTCGGAGGGTGGAAACAAAGTGGATGGGGGAAAGAATACGCCATTCATTCTCTTCAGTCTTATACAAAAACAAAGGCCATTTGGGTTGCGTATTAACAATCAGAAACGTGAGGGATGAAAAGTGAAAATGAAGGCGGCAGTAATGGTAGGGTACAACAAGCCTCTAGAAATCCAGGATGTAGAATTGGCAGAACCAAAAGCAAACGAAGTGCTCGTGAAGATGAGTGCGACAGGAGTTTGTCACAGTGATTTAAATGCATTAAATGATGAAAGTACTCCGATCCCGACGATCCTTGGTCACGAGGGAGCTGGAATAGTAGCTGCTATAGGGCCGAATGTAACAAAGGTAAAGGTAGGGGATAAAGTTGCACTCAGCTGGGTGCCTTATTGTGGGACATGTGAGTTTTGTATAACTGGGGCAGTACAGCTTTGTGAATCGGCTTTCGGTCCAATGTTTAACGGAACTCTACTGGACGGCACCAGTCGACTGAGCAAGGATGGTCAACTTATCTACCATAATTCTCTGCTATCCACATTTGCCGAATATACGGTTGTACCAGAATTATCTTGTGTGAAACTTCCAGATGAAATGCCGCTTGCTCAAGCTTCACTAATTGGGTGTGGTGTGGCGACTGGGTTTGGAGCGGCAGTGAATGCTGCAAAGGTTACGCCAGGCTCAACTGTTGCTGTGTTCGGTATCGGCGGTGTGGGAATCAACGCCATTCAAGGAGCCCGGATCTCAGGGGCTTCTAAAATCATAGCTTGTGATGTGAAAGAATCCAATCTTGAAATCGCAAAGAAATTTGGTGCAACCCATACGATTAACGTTTCAAAAGAAGACGCCGAAACAGCCTTAAAAGATCTGACAGGGGGTTATGGAGTCCACTTTGCCATTGACTGCTCAGGTCACACCCGTGCAACTGAAGATGCATGGAGAGGAATGAGAAAAGGCGGCACTCTTGTAGTGGTGGGGGCATTTAATCCTGCGCTGGCTTTAAACATTCCGGCTGGAGGATTTCACCGGGTAGGAAAAGTGATTAAAGGAAGTTTTTACGGGGATACGCAGCCATATCGGGATTTTCCTAGAATCGCCCAGTTATATCTTGATGGCCAATTCATGCTCGATGAATTAGTTCTTGACCGTATTCAACTAGACAATATCAATTCAGCGTTTGATTCCTTCCACGATTGTAACTGCGTAAACGTTGGCCGCTCTGTCATAGAATTCAAATCGGTATTTGAAGAAAAGCCAGACGACGATAAAATCCTGATCGTATCTTAAGTGAACGTCAGCCAGACCCTTAAAAAGGGCTGGCTGACTAATGATACTAGCAAAAAATAGATGAATAGAAGGATGAGAAGAAAAAATAGTACCTATTCATTTTGGTAGTGGTTATTTATACTAAAATGTAAACGTTACCATCAATCCGGGGGGATCATGAATGAAAAATATTAGACATGCTGTCTTTTGGCCGCCGTTTCTATTGCTGATTGGGGCTGCTGTTCTTAGTTTTGTTAGTAAGGATGCGTTTATCAGTACAACGACAAACGCAAATAATTGGGTTATTGCCAACCTTGGCTGGTTATTCAGTATCACCGGGTTGCTTATGGTGGTTGCTTGTATTGGGGTCTACTTTTCACCTCTAGGAAATGTAAGGATCGGTGGTGCAGATGCCAAACCGATGTTAGGTTACTTCAATTGGTTTGCCATCACGCTGACGACCACAATAGCAACACTTACTTTTTGGGGATTGGTAGAACCGGTTTATCATGTTTCTGCTCCACCAGAGTCTCTTGGAATTGAACCAAATAGTCCGGCAGCTGCTGTATTTTCCATGTCAACATTGTTCTTGCATTGGACGATCACTCCTTATGCCATTTACTGTGTTCCTGCAGTGGTATTCGCTTTTGCGTATTATAATATGCGTCAGCCCTATAGCTTAAGCTCCACTCTGGCACCACTTCTTGGTGACAAGCTGAAAGGAAGAACAGGCACGGTAATAGATGCCGTATCTCTATACACTCTTGCATTAGGGATGGCAGCGTCAATGGGAACAAGCATCATGAATCTCTCCGGGGGTCTCAATCATATTTTTGGAGTGAAAAGTTCTCCGTTCCTATGGGCAATGGTAGCACTTGTTGTTACCGCAACATTCGTAATATCTGCTTCTACTGGATTAATGAAAGGTATCAGGATCCTTTCTGATATTAATATGAAAGCATTTATTGCCATCATCATCTTCGTATTCATAGTCGGTCCTACGGCTTATATTGTGAACCTGGGTACAGAATCGTTCGGTCACTACTTAACACACTTTTTCGAGAAAAGCTTATTCACCGGCGCATCAGCAGGAGATCCATGGCCTCAATGGTGGACTACGTTCTACTGGGCAAGCTGGTTTGCCTGGGCTCTTATCATCGCATTATTCTTAGGAAGAATTGCATATGGGTATAAGGTGAAAACGGTCATTCTCGTAAACTTTGTGCTTCCTGCAGCATTCGGTGCAATCTGGATGAGTGTTTTCGGAGGGACTGCCATCAATATGCAAATGACGGGACTCGGCCTTTCAGAAATCATCACAACAAACGGACCAGAATCCGTCTTATACGCTGTATTTTCAGAACTTCCGTTAGCGAAGTTCATCATCCCTTTCTTTGTCTTTATTGTCTTTATCACATTTGTAACAGCATGCGATTCCAACATTGCGGCCATGAGTGGTATCAGCTCAAGTGGAATATCCCCGGAAAGTCCAGAACCTGGAATCATGATCAAGGTTGTTTGGGGTGTAGTTGTCAGTATAATCTCTTGGACAATGATCAGCTTTGCTAATTTAGACGGAGTGAAAATGTTGAATAACCTGGGGGGAGTACCTGCACTATTTTTAGAAATGTTCGTTTTTGCGGCATTGATCAAAATTGCGAGAAATCCTCAGAAGTATGATAAAACGATTCAAGAGAGTAAATCTTCAACATTGAATAAGGTGGGATAAGCCATAAAAAATCATTCAGAAAAGATTCTGGATGATTTTTTTGTTTGTTTTCAATAGGTTACCAAGGGTGAAGCATAGAAACGACTCTGTTGCTTCCGTCCTGATCTAAAAGAAAGCAAAGACCGTCCAAACCCTAATGGTAGGCTCTCAAGTTATTAAATTATGATAATAAAAGACTTGAAAATCTAATTGCTCTAAGCCCATCTCTCACATATAATATTTCGGGGAGGGAAATGCTTATGAAAAAAATACTATTTATTTTGACTGTTGCTCTACTATTCTTAGCTGCTTGTAATTCGGAGGAACCAGTGAACAAAGAATCACAAACCGCAGAGGAACCCGTTGAAGAGAAAGTTCAAGAAGAGGATTCATCAACTGAAGAACCAGTAGAAGAACCAGTAGAAGAACCCGAGGAAGCAGCAGCTGATGAAACGGTAACAGAAGAGGCGACTCAAGAAGTAGAATCAACTGAACCTCTTACCGAGGAAGAAGTGAAAGAAATCATTGATTACTACTCAATTGGGGAAGGCGATGTATTATCCAATGTTTCTGTTGAGAATGGAGAAATCAAAGCCACGATTGATTTAGCACCAAATGACATGTTCTCGGGTAAGGATATGGCCGTTACAAGATATAGTCAATTATCCGATGAATTATTGAATCATGAAGGCTGGGATATCCTAACGATTACATATTCAAATATCGGTACAGTTAGTATGAACCGTATGGAGAAAGAAACAAATGATTTTGGGGATTACTTTCCAACTATGACGATTGAAGAAAGATTAAGATGATGTAGTGAAGCATTCTGTTATAGGATGCTTTTTTTTATATGTAGAAAATTTTTTTCACAAGCATCAGTTGCATAACTCATTGATCCTCCAAATCATGCAACAGATGCTTGTTATTCACCCGCCCCTAAGTTAGCTGAACCTTATTAAAATACGCATCCATTTTCTCCACCATCTCCTGTTTATTCTCAGCAAACTGCCTATGCCGATGCCCATTTCCTCCAGAAGGATGAGGGAAGCCGTTTAAAATGGACTTAGAATCAATAAGACCTTCTTCTGAAAGATAAGTCAGGGCTTTAGAAACGTTCACACCTAAAGGAACGATCAGTGGGTTATTCAGATGCTCCATTTCTTTTGGGAACGATTGAAGTATGAGTTCTCGGAGGACATCTGTCTTCACTATGTTCGGTGTGGAACCACTATAGTTCTTACCATTATAGAAAACAGGATAAGGAAGAACAGAAGTGGTTTGAACTAAATGGCTGGATGATTCAAAAAGCTCACTTGTTGATGTAATCCCTATGTAATTGGGAAGATTAAGTTCATCCAACATGTTGATGAGGTTCTTTCTCATCGGACCTTCAAAGCTCGAGTTCTTTTTGACTTCGTGTAAGACTTCCTCGTCTGTAAGGTTCTCATCTTTTAAGTTCCATACTGTTTCAAATGACTTTTTCATTTGATGAAGGCCTGGGGTAATTCCGACGATGACTACTTTCGCCTGTTCGTTTAGGTGTTCAAAAGGAGCATAGTAGATTTCAAGTTTCTTTTTTGAATCTTTTTCTAATAGGAATGTTTCATTCATAAGAGATTCATTTAATGTCGGTGCAGATAATGAGTGGATTTTATTTTTATATTGATTGAACTTTGAGTAGGCCGCTATAGACAATGTATTTCCTCCTAATGATTCATCTGTTATTAGTATACACGATTTGGAAAATGTAGGGGGTGGGATTGATAAGCTGCCTCCCCTATCGATAATATTTTGAATTTTCCACCTAATATAGGTACTATATTGATAGTGAGGAAAAACTGTAAAAAGGAGGAAACGTTTTGGAGCAGACGTTAATTAAAGCCGATGATTACGTGACGTTGTGGGGAATCATTGTCGTTTGGGCTTCGGTGAGCATTATTTTAGAACAGCGCTACAATTGGGCGGCAAAGATTTCTGGTGCCATTATTGCGCTGATCGGGGCTATTATTCTATCAAATACGGGAGTTATTCCTACTGCGTCACCGGTTTATGATGCTGTCTGGACATTTATCATTCCGCTCGCGATTCCGCTGCTGCTTTTTCATGTGAACTTTAAAAAGATCTGGCAGGAAAGCGGACGTTTGTTGATTCTTTTCTTGATCAGCTCCGTCGGTACGGTTGCAGGGGTGATCATCGGTTTCTTTTTGTTAAAGGATCATATACCAGTCCTTGATAAGATTGGCGCCATGCTCAGTGCATCTTATGTTGGCGGTGGGGTCAATTTTGCAGCCATGGCAGCAAAGTTCGAAGCACCTGGGGAAATGGTTTCTTCCGCCGTGGTCGCAGACAATTTAATGATGGCGATTTATTTCATCGTTCTGATGATGATTCCGGCCATGAGCTTTTTCAGAAGACGCTTTAACGCACCACATGTGGAAAAAGTGGAGGGCGGAAGGATCAGGGAAGAGGGGAAGACACTCGCGGAAAGCTTTTGGGAGCGAAAGGATATCTCTCTAAAGGATATTGCGCTGTCTGTAGGGACTGCCTTCCTGCTCGTGATGGTTTCATTTAAAATCGCCGAATTTCTGGACGGGGTGATTCCTTCCGGTGACGAGACGTCTTTCTTTCTCAATTTGCTGAATGGATTGTTCGGAGACAAGTACTTAATGTTGACGACATTGACATTCCTGGCACTTGCCCTGTTTCCGAAGTATTTTGAATCGATTAATGGAAGCCAGGAAATCGGGACGTTCCTCATATACTTGTTCTTTGTGGTGATTGGTATTCCGGCATCGATCCCACTCATTGTTCAAAATGCTCCGCTGCTGCTCGTATTTGTGTTCATTATTGTGGTAGTGAATCTGGCTGTATCACTTACTGCCGGAAAGCTTTTAAAGTATGACCTTGAAGAAATCCTTCTGGCGAGCAATGCCAATGTCGGAGGACCGACAACGGCTGCTGCGATGGCCATTGCGAAAGGGTGGAAGGATTTGATTGGACCGATACTTGTTGTGGGGACGTTGGGTTATATTATTGGGAATTATATTGGGACGACGCTTGGATTGTGGTTTTCTGGTTTAATGTAAATGGCTCTTGCCCGCAGTTCTTTGCGGGCTTTTGTCATTCTTATGACCGCAAAAGATCGGTTTTGATCCCCTTAGGTTAACAGAACAGATCAAGGAGATCTTGAAGGGAGATACACAATCCATTTTCTCCTTCCCCTGTGGGACAAAGTTATGCAAACAAAGACTATTAAAGTAAGCGGACGGGTATAGGAAACCAAGAGCCGCGTGTCTCTCGTTTTACCTATACAGAGATTATATTCCTGAAGAGGATGGGACAGTCGTGTATCCGGGGCTGGATGGATAGTATGGAGTGGGTACGATGCACACTTCACCTTTTACTTCTTATGAACCACATTCTGAGTTCACAGTATCTATCAGAAAATGAGGTAAGAACCATCCTCGGTTCATCTATAAAGAAGGGGTATCCTACTTTTTCGTGGAATACTAGATAGTAGATGGCCTAATGATCCTTATCTATGAATATCAAAATCTCTACATACTTCCTGAAATGTCGGCCGTACATACTTTTTCAGGAATGAAAGACGGATACCCCTCATTCCCGGAGCAGCACGCCTTAAAAAATGTCAGCTACTATACTACCAAAGGAGGTAATGTTCATGTTCCGTGTCATGATGGCAAAGTTACTGCGCCTCTTTCCTGATCAATCCACCAAAACACCTATGATCCCCCGGCAGAATGTACGAATGAAAAAAGATGTGTTAGTTGAAACCTCTGTCGGGCCCACTTATGTTTCTTTCTATTATCCTTTGGCAGCAAAACAGAAAAAGCTCCCTCTCTATATCAACTTCCATGGCGGGGCGTTCATCATGAATGATAAGGAGATGGATGATCCCTATTGCCGTTACCTGGCGAATCAGGCCGAATGTGTTGTTCTGAATGTGGAATATGGCAAAGCACCCGAGTATCCTTTTCCGAAAGCCATTGAACAGGGTTATGACATCATTCAATGGGTGAAGGGAAGAGCGGAGGAATTGGGCATTGAGAGAGAAAAGGTCATGGTTGGCGGACAAAGCTCAGGCGGAAATATTGCGGCAGCCCTTTGCCTCTATCTTGAAGAGAAGGGGGACGAGCAGCCCCTGCTTCAAGTGCTATCGTGCCCTATGCTGGATTTTGTCACCTCTCATGCTGAGAAGCCGGAACCAGACAAGTGGCGTTCCCGTTTTCCTAAAGCAGCCCATTTTATCCATATGTGTTACGTCCCGGGGAAGGGACAAGCGGGGCATCTTCTCGCTTCCCCTGTCCGAGCCGAGGTTAGCGGCCGATTAGCCGCAGCCCTGATTCTCATAGCCGAGTCCGATGCATTCAGGCCGGAAGCCGAATGTTATGCGGAGAAATTGAAAGCAGCAGGGGTGAACGTTCAAGAGGCGATATTCAGGGGCTGTGCCCATGCGTTTACCCATCTGGGACCGAAAGGAAGAGCAGAAGAGGCATGGCAATTGATCGCAGGCAAAATCAAAGCTGTGGCTGAAGCCCCTCCATTGAACCATGACCCAAACACATTCAACGTTTTTTCTTATAGGCAGTGAGGGTATAAAACAAGTGTGGAGGATACAGACTTGATGTATTGGAAAAAGCACTGGCACAAGGCCAGGCAGATGTTGAATGTGTTTAGATAACCATACATACTCCAAACAAGATTTCCGAACAGGAGGAACGGTGACCATTGAAAAATAAAACGGTACTTATCATTGGAGGCGGACTCGGCGGGGTGTCGGCTGCCATAACACTCGCACAGGCGGGATACGATGTCTCCTTATATGAAAAAAACGATCACATTGGAGGAAAGTTGAACAGGCTCGAGCAAGACGGCTTTGGTTTTGATCTCGGCCCGTCCATTTTGACGATGCCCCAGATCTTTGAGAAATTGTTTGCGGCCAGCGGGAAATCGATGAAGGATTATGTCCAGATTGAAAGGCTGGATCATCAATGGCGTTCCTTCTTCCCCGATGGAAATGTCATAGACTTGTATGAAGATATGAACGACATGCGGGAGAAAAATGCCTCTCTCAGTGAAAAGGACATTCGTGAATATCAGCGTCTGCTGGAGCATTCGAAGACCCATTACGATATGACGGATAAAACCTTATTTAAAGGTGCGGATACGGCCAGAGGAATCGTCAAGCAGGCGGGACTGTTCAGTGTCTTGAAGAACATTGACCTGATGTCCACGGTGCATAAATCCCTCGATAAGCGGATCAGTCATGAGCAGTTTCGCGATATGCTCTCTTATTTTATCAAGTATGTGGGTTCGTCCCCTTACGATGCGCCGGCCGTGATGAATATGATGATCTACATGCAGCATGAGCAGGGAGCATGGTACGTTCCCGGCGGTTTGCACAAGCTCGCGGATGCTCTTGTGAAGCTGGCGGAAGAAGTGGGGGTGACCTTTCACCTCGGAAGGCAGATCGTCAAACTAGACAAGAAGGATGGCGACATCACAGGAGCCGTTTTGGAAGACGGGACACGGGTGACGGCCGATCATTATGTGTCCAATATGGAAGTCATACCAGTGTACGAGCGGTTACTGGAGGAAGACGGCGATTATATTCATAAATTAAAAAAGAAATTCGAACCGGCGAGTTCCGGCCTTGTCATGCACCTCGGTGTGAAGAAGAGTTATCCGCAGCTCCGTCATCACAATTTCTTTTTTGCCGAAAATATGAAAGAGCAAATGGAATCGATTTTCCACCGCCATGAACTGCCGGAAGACCCGGTCATTTATCTCGTCAATGTCAATAAGACCGATCCGACACAGGCCCCTCCAGGACATGAAAACATCAAAGTGCTTCCTCACATTCCGTTTATCCGGGATGAGAATCCGTATACTCAAGCCGACTATGAACAATTCGCAGAACGGGTCCTGATCAAGCTGGAGAAGATGGGCCTCGATGGCTTGCGTGAGAACATTGTCACGAGGGACATGTGGACACCGGAAGATATCAGGCGTACGTATGGCTCCGACCGAGGTGCGATTTATGGGACCGTGTCAGACAGTAAGAAGAATAAAGGGTTGAAGCATCCGAAACAGAGTGAAAGGTACGACAACCTCTATTTTGTTGGGGGGACGGTGAACCCCGGAGGTGGAATGCCGATGGTTACCTTAAGCGGCCAGCTTGTCGGAGAGAAAATTATGGAGAGGGATTCTGGATAAAAAAGGGGTGATGTCATGATCGTCTCACTTCCTGACCATTGGATCATCCTCATTGATGTGATTGCCTGGACGTTCTTTCATCTCGCCATTTCGGCCGTTTGTTTGAAACTGCCGTTGACGTGGTTTATGAAAGACCATTTCTGGTTCCGGACGTTCCCTTTTGAACAGTCCGGGGCATTGTGGCAGCGTATATTCCGTGTGAAAGCGTGGAAGGGATTAATTCTGGATGGCACGATTTTTTTCAAAAAGGGATACAGTAAAAAGGGGCTGCATGGAACGAAGTCGAGGGACTTGATGGTGTTTGCCGCAGAAGCGAAACGTGCGGAACTAACCCATTGGCTCTCCATTCTTCCTGCTCCACTGTTCTTCATATGGAATCCTGTATGGGCAGGATGGGGGATGGTCCTGTATGCCCTTGTTTTCAACCTTCCGATTATTGTGGTTCAGCGGTACAATCGGGGGCGGATATCGGCGATTACGTCAGGTGTTGGAAAGAAAAGACTACATAAAAGTTGAACGGGGATTGGCGCTATTCTAGAAGAAGGAGGGAGATGGCATGACCGCTTCAGAAGTAATCAATCTCATCTTGGGTGTCCTGGGGGTGATCATTGGCATGATCATGTTTTGGTCCTTGCCGGTTCCAGGTTTCATCTCAAGAAGTACGGCCGGTTTGCCGTTTCTGTCCATCATTATCCCTGCCAGGAATGAAGAAGGCAGGATTTCCCCGTTATTAAAGTCGTTGCAGGAGCAGCGATTCAGGGGATTTGAGGTTCTGTTGGTGGATGATGATTCATCTGATCGAACTGTTGAGGTCGCAGAAAACTACGGTGTCACGATCCTGCAGAATAAAGGGGCGGGGAAGTCGTCTGCCTGCTGGCGCGGTGCCAAGGAGGCAAAGGGGAC
Source organism: Rossellomorea sp. FM04394 (assembly GCF_041889765.1). Taxonomy (NCBI): domain Bacteria; kingdom Bacillati; phylum Bacillota; class Bacilli; order Caryophanales; family Bacillaceae; genus Rossellomorea; species Rossellomorea sp. FM04394. Next base: position 800,782 of record NZ_CP168654.1, read on the forward strand.
CTGGTTGCTCTTCCTGGATGCCGATACCCGATTCACCAGTGTGGATGGATTACGTAATCTTATTCATTATTACCAGGGAAAGGGAGCAAGGGGTATTCTCGCCTTGCAGCCCTATCACACAGTGGAGCGTGTGTATGAGCATCTCTCCATTGTCTTTAACATCATCGTGGTGGTAGGGATGAATCTATTCACCGTCTGGGGATCTCGGTTCAAAGCCGCCGGATCGTTCGGTCCATGCATTCTATGTAATCGCGACGATTACTTTTTATCCGGAGGGCATGAAAAGATCGAGGGGGCCATCATGGATGATCTGGCACTGGGAGAGGCCTTTTTGGATCAGAACCTTCCCGTTCGCTGCCTGGGCGGCAGGGGGATCATTTCCTTCCGCATGTATCCGGAAGGGGTGGGAAGCCTGATCGAAGGCTGGTGCAAGAGTTTTGCCGTTGGTTCCAAGTCCACTCATCCCGCTGTCATGTTGTTGGTCATCCTCTGGATTACTGGAAGTTTGACCAGCGCGTCTTCATTGATCTCTTCGATGATAGAGGGAAGTACTGCCGCTCTGATCGTCTATGGGGTATTGTATATCCTCTATGCCGTTCAAACGGCATGGTTTGCCCGCAGGGTCGGGAATTTCAGATGGGGGTATTTCCCTATATATCCGCTTTTCTTTTTATTCTTCGCCGTGATTTTCCTTTATTCTTTTGTCCGGGTGAATGTGTTTCATTCTGTGAAATGGAAGGGGCGGAAGATAAAGGTGTGAAGGGCTTTGGAAGCAAGGGGCCGGTTTTGCTTCGGTTCGAATAAAAAGGAAGCATGGGAACCGTCCCGTCCCCATGCTTCCTGTGGTTTTCTGGTTTAATGTGAACTGAGAGAGAATTTTCTGAAGTGAAAGTAAAACGCAGCATTCGATCCCGGATGCTGTGTTTTTTTTGAGACCAAGGAAGCCAAGTCGAAGTTACCCCCTGTCCCCTTGGTTCCCTGCATGTTTGATAAGTAAGGAAAATATACTACCTATGTAAGCTTACTATATGAAGGGGGTACAGATAGTGGGGGAATCACCAAAAAAGAAAAAACCGTTCTATAGAAAGTGGTGGGTCTGGGTCATTGTTATCCTGATTGTGGCAGCAGCTTTTGGTGGGAATGATACTGAGACGGTTGATACGAAGGAAAAGGAAGTCAAGTCAGAAGCTACCGAACCCGTGGCGGTTGAGCCAAAAGAGTCAGAAGAGAAAAAAGAGGAAACTAAAAAAGAGGAGCCTAAAACCGAAGAGCCAAAAACAGAGGAACCCAAAAAAGAAGAAGCAAAAGTGGAAGATGATGTTCCCGCAGAACATACATCCGCTTTGATGAAAGCGGAAACATACGCAGAGATCATGAATATGTCCAAAGCAGCGATTCACAACCAATTAGTTTCAGAGTATGGTGAAAAGTTTTCCGAGGAAGCGGCTGCGTATGCCATGGAAAACCTTGAATATGATTGGAAGGATAATGCTTTGAAAAAGGCGGAATCTTACTCTGATACGATGTACATGTCGAAGCAAGGCATCTATGATCAACTTGTTTCAGAGAACGGTGAACAGTTCACTGCGGAAGAAGCACTATATGCGATTGATACAATGAAAGCCGATTTTAAGAAGAACGCCTTGGAAAAAGCAAAAAGTTATCAAGACTCCATGGCCATGTCACCAGAAGCGATACGAGACCAATTGGTTTCTGAATACGGCGAACAGTTCACTCAAGAGGAAGCGGATTACGCTATTCAACATTTAACTGAATAAAATCTTAAACATAAGTTAGTGTTTGACCCTTAACATAGTAAAACGTTACCGTTCAAAGGGGAGACACTATTTTTTTACAAAAAGAGAAACATAAACTTATAAAAGGAAAAAGACATCGTGGAACATTCAGGAAGCTCTTTTTCCTTTTTCTTCATACTGTACTTCGGAGGTTTTCTCTAAGTAATCCCTAAGATCAGCTGCATTTTACTGACAACTCCAAAACCGAACCCGTAAGTATGCTTAGGGGCTTTTTATTTTGGACATAGCAGTCACGGCCATATATACATAAAAAAAAGCGAGCTCCATGCTTGCTTTTTTATGTTTCATATTCTTTTTAGAATGATTCCATCCTGCTGTCTATCCACTACCTTACCCAAACATCCCTTTAATTGACTTAATGACTTTCAGTGCTTCTTTATTCTTTTTATCTATTTTGGTTTCGCCTTTGAGATGCGTGACTTTTTTGGGGGTTGGCTTCTTATTAGGATTCTTGTCCATGTTTTTTCCCTCCTGTCAGGGTTTCATTACTATCCATCTTATTCAGGAGTGGGAAGAAGTATACAACCAATTAAAAAAGCAGGATGCATGATTATGCTTCCTGCGCGTCTTGTGACTTCTATTGATTGTTGATAAATTGCAGCACCTTTTTATTCAACTGCTGGACATTCCGAGACATTTTGCTCGTTGATTTCTCAGATAGATGGGTCACTCTGGAAGCAGTGGCTGACACTTTCACCCGCCGGCCGTTTACCGTGATCACTTTGCCATTTCTTGATTCTTTTTCTTTAAATTGCCCGATCATGTTAAACCCTCCCTTTATGAAGTGGTCTTTCTATCATTATACCACGGTTCGTTTTAAAGCGAATAGAAGAGATAGATTAAATTGGTGATGTGGATCGCATCTACCTCTAACACATCACCCATTTCCTTTTTTAAGACGATAATGAACTGGTCTGTATTCATAAATACCGGTACAAGCATGCTTTCGTCATCAACAAGGGACACGACAGCTGATTGTGCCAGGCTTTCTACATCTTCTTCTTCACTGTTTAAGTCAAAATTATTAATGGTCTTGATTTGTTCTACTGTCATCCTGATTCCTTCTGTTAAGCGGTAGGCTTCGACAAGCACTTGGATCTCATCAGCAGCCAATCCTCCTATCACGGCCGGATCTACATCCTCTGCTGAAAACTCTATATCCCGGACCCGGTGAATCTGCACGTTGAATCCGAACTTCTCGGCATACATATCCAGATAGTTTTTCAACTCTTGTTCCGTGTAACTTCTTGAGGAAAAGAGAAGCTCATTGTTTTTCTGGATCATTTCAGAGACTGCTTCAACCCGGTAGACCATAGCTTTATGGATCTTGTCATTGGTCTTGATGATATCTTCCACATAATCGGTGTATTGAAACTCGGCACTCCAAATTTTCATAATGCTCGGAGTAAGAAGAATGGCTAAATCCATAAAAATCACGATTGCAGTCAAGGTCAAGATAAACTCCCAATTAGACAATTGGAGTTCATCCATCAACAAACCGATGGATATCGCTCCTATAAACAATGTATACAGGGTTTTCCGCAGTGTCCGCAGAGACAAATGATATTCTAATGGTTGAAAAATGAAAAAAACCGCGATGTAAATTTTAAACGCCATATCTACCCTCCATTGCTTATATCGTTTCCTGTCTCACAATCTATTATTCTAATTTTCAGTAAACTATCTGTCTATTTTATCTTACCGGAAAATAGGTTGATGATTCCATTTATTTTCCTTGGGTAGTCTGAATCAGCTACGGTCGATGCACCAGAAAAGCAGGTACCGCGTTTTTTTTTCTGAAAATAGACCGGAGTACATGTCCCTGTGGGTTCTCAAGACGGCGAATGAAGTGGAAGTGAAGATCGCGAATCACTAAATTAAAATCATTGATAAAGAAGGGAGCCACTATTTATTCAAGAGGCTTCCTTTAATATTGACTCACCCTTGTGCATTTCAACATTTCATTAATGGTAAGGACCAGTATCAATGTATACACTATTTTAAATGTACGAAAATCACTTCTCTCTACAAAAATATCCGGTGCCCTAATGGGTCACCGGATATAATCCTATCAGATATTTTTCTCAAGGAGGTTAAATCAATGCATCATCATTTCATCAGCGATTTCCTCACCGCTCAAGTCAGAAGGGAAATAGGTTGGCCAGTTCACGACTTCCTCAAGCAGCGCTTCCCGGTCATCTCCCCAATACAAGTGATAGTGGTGTGAATCGGTTGGGGCAATGCTGTGATCACTAAACTGGATGTAGGTTGGCATCTTTCCTTCCGCCTCGTCAGTAAGCTTGAAGATATAGCGCACTCCACGGTTCCCCTTCTCATAGGTTAGAATTTCATATCCGTCATAGGTATAGTGTCCAGACGATTTTTTCCCATTTTCAAAGAAGGTGAACGTATCCCCATCAATCTTGATGCGCTCGACGCCCGTTTTGTATCCGATGGTATAGTACTCTTTATACTCTTCCGCCGTCTTATCGCCGTCTTCTGCTTTGTGAGCAAATACTTCATCGAGGGTCCCATCCAGTAAATAAGGGTAAACGGATTGCCAGTCACCTTCCCAGTCAGATAGCTCACGATCTTTCACTTGCTCATCTTCAAAGTACCCATCATAAATTTTCTGGGCTTCTTCATCTAATTCATGGCTATGATCATGGTCGTGCTCTTCCGGTTCTATGGCAGGTGCCTGTTCCAATGCTGTCTGCAGCTGTTTCAGGTTACGTCTCATCAGGGTAAAATAGTCTTCATCCTTTTCAATATCTTCCTCTGTGAGTACAGACAGGTTATGGAGTCTGAGTGTTTCTGCACCTATTTCATCCCTTACGACTCCAGCGATTTTCGTTGTGATGTTCTGCTCAAAAAAGATATGCTTTAATCCATATTCTTTAGCTGTCTCAACAATGGTCTGGAGTTCTTTCTGAGACGGTTCATGTGTCGGGCTGAGTCCCGAAACAGCAATCTGGTGTACACCATACGCCTCTTCCCAATAGCCATAAGCGGCGTGAGAGACGATAAAGTGATTGCCTGATGTTGCTTCCAGTTCAGTGGAGAACTCCTGATCAAGAGCTTCAAGGTCAGCCTTGAGTGTTTCAAAGTTTTCATTGAATAGTGTCTCTTGTTCAGGTTTCAATTCTACTAATACGTTCTTAATGTTCTCTGCCATTTCAATGGAGCGGATTGGATCCAGCCATACGTGAGGATCAAGGTCTCCGTGGTCATGATCTTCTTCATGATCGTGGTCATCGGCTCCTTCATTCATCTCAATCCCTTCAGATGCTTCAACGACTTTCACATCTTCAGCCTCTACAGCCTCGGTAATTTTGTCCGCATACGCCTCCATCCCTGCACCATTCATAATAAATGCATCTGCTTCGGCAATGGCCAATACATCTTTAGAAGTGGGCTCATATGTATGTGAGTCCGATCCGGGAGGTAAAAGGGATTCAACTTTCGCTTCTTCTCCAGCAATCCTTTCTGCAAAAAACTGCAGGGGATACACCGTAGTGAAAATGTTCACCGGATCCGTTGAAGACGCCTCCTGTCCCTCACTATTAGTCTCATTATCTTCTCCGCATGCAGCAAGGGAGAGGACCATTACTATACTAAATAAAGCCATCCATTTTTTCTTCATATGTATCCTCCTTATGATTTCATAGAATAATATATCGTAACAATTACGATTTGTAAATAGGAATTGTTACGATTTATGGTTGGGTGGTTGCCAAGGGGACAGGTACCTTGGAAACGCAGTAATCTTACAAAAGAGGAGGGATAGCATGTTGATTATGAAACATGTGAAGGAGGAATGTCAGATAGAGAGTTTGCAAGTGGATGAGGTGGTGACGGGGTTGAGTAGTGTATTGGATTGAATTTTACATATGATAGTTCTAAATCTTCTTTCTTATGGTAACCCTAGCTAGTGATGACCCCAATCATAATGTAGCTCTGATTTCTTTTCAAATTAATCTACGGTGTTATGATGTTGGGGTTATTTTTTGTTTAGGGTAGTGGTGTCAGACCCCAGCACCCTAAAGGCTTACACGTATTGGTTTGGTTATCCGACCGTATTGTGCGTTATTTGTTCAAATCACATATAGCCTCCTATCTCAAGAATTAGACAAACCCCAAAATAAAATAGAAAAGTAGAAGATATTCCTTGTTGGGAAAGTAAAATGACTGTATAGGTCCTGGTTTTTTTATCCTATAAATTCACTTGAAATGGAGTTTCTGGAAGGGACGAACCTGGGCCAATACTAGAGTATATCAGACGAATCAGCCTGAATTACGTGGCTGATTATCCATCCATCTTCCGTTTTCTTATCTTTGAAATAAGGTCTATATACCTATAGTGATTTCCCAATAGGTTACAGGCGTGACCAATGCTATATTCAAAGTGTTAGAAAATTAAGACAAAGGGGATGGATAAGCAAATGAAGCGAAAGAAAAAAATGTTAGTGTATGCATTGGGTACAGGCCTGTTGCTCGGTTCGGGGAATATCCCTGCAATTAATGTCCTTGCAGAAAAACCAACTTCAATAGAATCCGTACTTGCCAACATGTCTCCACAGCAGCTGGAAAACTATAAGCAGCTCCAGTCAGTAGAAAAACAAGGTCTTTATTTAGATCGAACGGTTAACCTTAAAAGTGACAGCTCGGTGAAAGTCATCGTACAGCTTGACCACCACCCTGAAAAAGTCGCTCAGTTGAAAGCGAAACTGGAAGGTAAAACACTTGACGCTCGTGAAGCAAAGGCGCGTGTAGAAAAGGATCAAAAAGACTTCAAAAACGAATTGGCTAAAATGTTCGGGGATAAAAGCAAGAATGGTTACAACGTAGGCCAATCTTATAAAAACGCCATGAACGGTGTTTCCCTGGAACTTCCTGCTAATAGAATTGAAGATTTAATGAAACTTGATGTGGTAAGAGCGGTCTACAGCAACGTCGAAGTTCAAATTGATCCACCCGTTCCATCCGAGGCTCCTTCTAACGGACCAGCGAAAGATTATATGATGGAAAGCCTTCCTTACTTAGGAGTCGATAAGCTACATAATGAAGGGTTTACCGGCAAAGGAATTAAAGTGGGGGTTCTTGATACAGGTATCGACTATAACCATCCTGACTTGGATGAAGTCTATAAAGGCGGTTATGACTTCGTGGACAACGATAATGATCCGATGGAAGCAACGTATCAGGAGTGGCAAGAGTCCGGTTTACCGGAATTCTCGAATGGTAATTCCTATTATACTGAACATGGGACTCATGTTGCCGGTACGGTTGCCGGTGAAGGCGATAATGAAAGTGAATATAGTATAAAAGGGGTTGCGCCTGAAGCAGATCTTTATGGCTACCGTGTCCTCGGACCTTATGGAAGAGGGTCGAGTGAAGGGGTCATTGCAGGGATTGATCGTGCCGTTGCCGACGGAATGGATGTCATCAACCTTTCTCTTGGTGCCGGTGTGAATGATCCCCTGTATCCGACTTCTGTAGCGGTGAACAATGCTGTCCTCAGCGGTGTGACGGCTGTCGTTTCTGCTGGTAATGCGGGAAGTGAATCCTTTACATTAGGCTCACCTGGAACCGCTGCACTTGCCTTAACGGTAGGCGCAAGTGATGTCCCGATTGATATTGCGACATTCAAAGGTCAATATGGGGCAGAAAGCGTCAATCTTCAGCTGATGGCCAGAAACTATAGTGATAATCTCGCAGATTTAGAAGGTAGTAGTATGCAGCTTGTGGATGTTGGGCTTGCTGCCAGTAACAATGATTTTACCGGTAAGCCGGTAGCCGGGAATATCGCATTAATCAGCCGTGGTGACATTTCGTTTGTTGATAAGATTAAAGCGGCAGCAGCGCGTGGGGCTAAAGTCGTCATGATTTACAACAATAACGGTGAAGAAGGACACATCCCTCATTTCCTTGGAGAGGGAGTCGATTTTATTCCTACATTCTCCCTGACAAAGGCAGAGGGAGAAGCGTTGAAGGCAAGCATCCAGGAAGGTGAAACCTTTACCTTCAGCGATAGGCAGGCCATCACAACAGAGGGTGACCGCCTTGCCGATTTCAGTTCAAGGGGCCCATCCAGAATGAATTATGATATCAAACCTGAAATTGTTGCCCCTGGTGTGGGAGTACTATCAACGGTTCCTTCCTATATCAACGATAAAGAAAACGGGACGTATGATTACGCCTATGCAAGGTTATCGGGAACTTCGATGGCATCCCCTCATGTAGCCGGGATGGCGGCACTATTATTACAATCCAATAAAGAACTGGAACCGGCTGATGTGAAATCCATATTCATGAACACAGCGGATCCTATGAACGGCGATTACAGTGTCTATGAAGTTGGCGCCGGCAGGGTGGATCCTTATGAAGCCATTCATTCAGATATGAACTTTCAGGTCATTGATGAGACAACCACCCTCATGAATGGAGAAGAAATGAACATTGATGAGAAGACCGGGGGTATGAGCTTCGGATTTCAATATATTGAAAAATCACTAAGAGATCAGCGTACGATTTTGATTGAGAATTCCGGTGAAGAAACGAAAACATTTAATGGTAGTGTGGAGTTTACCAATCTGTCCCATGACGCTTCCAAAAACGGAATCCATCTATCTTTTGATGAAAAAATTAAGGTGAAGGCCGGGAAGAAAACAAAAACGAACGTATTCTTAAATATCCCTAAAACAGCTGAAGAGGGTTACTATGAAGGGTATATCCGCTATGTGAATGAGGAAAATCCATCTGAAGAATATCAAATCCCATTTGGTATCCGAATTTCCGAAGAAGGATTTGAATCAGTCAGAGCTTTCAACTTCTCGACTAAAGAGAATAATCAATTCGGAGCTATATTCAATTATACACCAATGGATTTCACATTGAAGTCACCTATGGAACAGATCAGCGTCGTGTTGGTCGACGGGAAGACGAATAACGAAATGGGACTGGTCGGAGTCATGGATGCTTCAGGAATCAATGAGGGACAGAGGATCATCATTAACTCTGCCTTTGCAGGTTACTATTACCCGTATGAAGATAACCGTATTTCAGTCAACCCTGCATTGGCACCGGAAGGTCACTACAAGCTAAGATTAGTGGGGATCAATAGTGAAGGGAAAACGTTCACGAAAGAAACGGATACATTCATTGATAATACAGCCCCGGAGTTTTCAAGTACATTGCCGACCGGCGTGTATGAGTATAAGGAAGGACAAGAGACGGTTCCATTCTCCATGTCCCTCTTTGATAAGACCATTGAAGATATGAAGAAAGCGGGACTGGAAGCATCCCAATCCAATAATTACATTGTCTATCATTATGGATCACCATATCCATCGGGGGCATTATTTACGGATGGCGAAGGGAACCTTTCGGATGAAATCTTGATGAACCCGATCCTCAGCAGGTATCCTGTTGGGTTCTTCGCACACGATTCCGCAGGAAACTTCGCGCAGGGTGGACCCATTGTCAATAGCTTTGTAAAAGAAGGTATACAGTACGCCACTGCTTCCATGAATAAAAAAGAAATCACGGCTGGCGATAAGCTGACGATGACACTCTCGTCTCATAATGTGAAGCAACTGAAAGAGGGATCTTTCTCAGTAGATTACGACAGCAATCAACTTGAGTTGACGGACGTGAAGATCCACCCGGATTTCCTTGAGTATGGTGATGCTGAGGTTACGTATGAGGACAAGGAAAAAACCAGTTCGAAAAGACATCTTGATGTTCATCTGAATGTGGAGAATCCGGAAGTGGAAGTAAATGGAGACATTCCAATGGCAGAAGTTACGTTTGAAGCGAAGGATGCTAAATTTTACAGAATGAACTATGTAACGGCGCCGACCTTTTCAAGCAAGTATACAGACGTAAATGGTCAAACGACTAATTTAAAGGGATATTTTGAAGGACAATATCCGGAACTGCTGCGCAGCTATTCAGAGATAAGAGGGGACATTAAGGCCCAAGGATTCTTTGGTATCGACGGAGTATATGACAATAGTATAGATTATTCAAATGCTCCCGTTTCCATCAAGGTGACCGATTGGGAAGGCAATGTACATGACGGGGAAATGGTCCGTAACAATGACTTCATAGCAAAGCTCCCAGTGACCGATAAGCCTTTCCAGATTGAAGTGAATATCCCTGGACATTTTCCGGTCAAATCCACTTTCAATATTTATGATCAACGTGAAGATAAGGTTGTCGGCACATGGCATGGCTTGCCTCTGCGCACGCAGGATGCCGGGGACATCAACCAGGACAGTGTCATTGATATCATGGATGCGATCGAGTTGAAAAACAGCTGGGGAACAGATGACCAACATTCGGACCTGAATTTCGACGGAATCGTTGATGCGAAGGACTTCGAATTAGTTGAATACAACTTCCTTGAAGCAGATCCTGGCGTGGATTCAGCCCCCAAACCAGTGGAGAAATATAAAGGAAAGTCTTTGGATGATATTAAAAATGAATTAGGTATTGAATAAAAAGATAATCGAGACAAAGGCAGGCGTTGCCTTTGTCTCATAACTATTATTGAGGTTTCGCGATTTTACTTTGCTGATTCTAACTATCCCTGCGTGATTTACTCGTGATAGTATCTGTTCAAGAAGAAAGTGCCGAAACTCCTGAAAATCAAAGGAATTTAAATTTTAACAATATTCGAAATTTACTATTTACATTTATCTGAATATTCGATAGTATTCAATGTATACAAAAGCTAATTGTTTTATGAATTTTTGAATGCGCATTCAAAAACATATTTCTTGTAATAAAGTGGGAGGTAACCATGAGTAATTATCAAGAAGAGAAAAGAGTTGTAAGACGTTACTTCGATGAGCTCGAGAGATCTACACCAGAAAACGTACAAAGTGTCTTAAAGGAATTTACAGGTGAACATTATAGTTGGCAGGGAGTGTATCCCTTCCGCGAACAGGAGGGAGTTCAGGCAGTAGCGGAAACCTTTTGGGTCCCTTTATTGAAGTCCATAAAGAAAATGCAGCGACGCCAGGACATATTCATGGCTGGAACGAACGAAATAAGTGGTGAAACATGGGTCATGAGCATGGGGCATTTTATGGGCCTCTTTGATAAAGATTGGATGGGGATCCGCCGAACAGGGAAAATGATCAACCTAAGATATGCAGAGTTTCATTGCGTGGAGAATGGAAAGATCACCAAAACGGGCTTATTCGTTGACCTGATCGGATTCATGATTCAGGCTGGAGTGAATCCACTGCCTCCTTCAACGGGTACATACTTTGTTTATCCAGGTCCAAGGAATCATGATGGACTGCAATTTGAAGATGTTCCAGAAGAAGAAGGTGTGAAAACGCTGACTCTTGTCAATCAAATGGTCGATGATTTATCGGAATTGAATAAGAGTGGAGCCATGGGATGTCCTCCAGAGGTCTTGGAGCGAACTTGGTCGGAGGATATGATTTGGTACGGTCCTGGTGGTATTGGGGCAAGTTATACCATTCCGAGATACCAACAGCAGCACCAGCTTCCCTTTAGAAATGGTCTGAAGGATAAGGAATTCAATGGTCATGTGTGCCGGTTTGCTGAAGGACAGTTCGCGTGCTTCTTTGGATGGCCGAACCTTTCGAATACGCCAATAGGTGGATTTCTGGGGCTGCCAGGGGGGAATATTCGTGCTGACATGCAAGTGGTGGATGTGTATTACCGCCAAGGAGATAAGCTTTCTGAGAACTGGGTTCTGATCGATATCCCTTATTGGCTGAAGCAGCAGGGATTGGATATTTTTGAGCGTACACAAGGGATTATAAATCCGTCACTTTAAGGATCAGCTTCAAGGGTAAGTACAGGATCACTTCTCTAACGGTATAACTGGAGATAAGAAATAATGAATGCGTTTACAAATTGAATGCTTGTAACTCTTCCTATATCAATTCCATACATCTTCGTCTCAATCATAAGCCTCTTGATAAAGGAAGTGGGTAGATCATATTGTTTGTTTTTGAATCCGCATTCAATAAAAATGGATATGGGGGGTCTTAGTTCAATATGGGTTGGATTGATATGACAATTGTTGCCGTATATATGATTGCTCTGATCATTATGGGTTATAAACTGGGGAAGGGAAATCACACACAAGATGACTATTTTGTAGGTGGGAGATCTGTTGCAACATTCCCGATTGCTCTTTCCATAGCAGCCACCACGGTCAGCGCAAATGGATTCATCGGCGGCCCAGGGTGGGCGTATGGTTCAGGGTTAATCGCTTTTATGTTGAATTTTAGTATACCGATCGTATTGATTTTAACATTATCGATATTCCTACCGTTTTTCTACAATCTGAGGGTGACCTCGATCTATGAATATATCGAAATGCGTCTGGGAGGGAAAAGTAGACTTTTAGTTGTCTTTGGATTCATTGTTTCTAATGTGATTCAGGTGGGTTCGTTTTTATTTATTCCTTCACTGGTCATCCAAACCTTCACAGGATGGTCATTGACGATTGTCGTTCCCATGGTGGTGGCAGTGGCGATTCTGTATACGTTACTAGGCGGAATTAAAGCGGTTATCTGGACGGATGCGATTCAGATGTTTGTCTTGTGGGGAGGAGTCATTGCTGCATTTGTTATTATTTTAAGCAATTTAGATATTGGCTTCTTTGAGGCGATGAAGGTCGTGAAGGAAGAGGGGAAACTGGATGCACTTGACTTCTCGCTGGATGCGAAATTAGAGAATGGTGTCTGGGTTGGCCTGATTGGCGGTCTCTTTATGTGGCTTAAATACTATGCCACGGATCAGACACAGACTCAAAGGATGTTCGCAGCAAAGTCCATCAATGAAGTGAAAAAGTCGATCTGTATCAGCGGATTTGTAATGAATATCATGTATTTTGTGTTCATGTTCATAGGAGTATTGCTTTTCGTTTTCTTTGACGGCAGGGAATTCGATAATTCCAACAACATTATGATTACTTTCATTGCAAATAACATCCCTGTAGGAATCTTGGGGCTGATCATGGCAGGAATATTTGCTGCTGCCATGTCCAGTATAGACTCCGTCTTAAACTCAGTGACGACCGTCTTCATTAAAGATATTTATGAAAAGTTCATCACGAAAGGAAAGCCGGCTTCTCTCAAGGTTTCGATGGTCTTCACACTCGTATTTGGGGTATTGCTGATCGGATTTACCTTGATGGCATTCAGCGGTACGACCGCTTCAATCTTAAAGACAGTGGGAAGCTATCTCTCATACTTCTCAGGATCGATACTGGCTATGTTTCTTCTGGCGATGTTCACGAAGAAAGCGAACGATAATGGAGTCGCCATCGGGTTTGTATTGGGAATCGTCATCACGACGTATATTGGAAACCTTGGCTTAGTGAACTGGCTCTGGAATTATCCTATCGGATGCGTAATCACTCTTATCATCGGTTACATTTTCAGCTTACTATTTCAAAAGAATAGAAGAATTGAACTGGAAGAATTCACGTTTAATGGTCAAAGAGCCAGGTTGATAAAAGAAGGAACTGTAACGGATGAAAACGGTCATTCCATCGTTCCAGGGGGCATGGACAAATACTCGTATGCACTCATCGGATTGTTTATTGCTCAGATTGTCATTTTGGGGCTTATCCAGTTATAAGGAATGAGGCTTTGTAATTGTCTGAATTTTTAATTATAATAGAATGTGAATCCGTATTCATAGTTGATTTCACAATAAAGACATCCGGATTTAATAAATGAAGGTAACATTTGAAAGGGTTTTGAAAAATGAACGGCAGAATCAGCGCATATGATGTGGCGAAAAAGGCAAGTGTTTCACAATCTACGGTTTCCAGGGTTCTGAATAATTATCCCCATATCAAGGAATCTACAAGAAGGAAAGTCCTTGAAGCGATAAAGGAATTAGGATTCACAAGAGATGAGATTGCCAGAAGCCTTGCCAGTAATAAAACGAGAACCATCGGGTTAATTGTCGGGGATATCACGAATCCCTTTTTTGCAGAATCAGCGAAAGTGATTACGGGAAAAGCACAGGAGATGCAGTATGATGTGATCCTCTGCAACACCAATCATAACGAAGAGAATCTGGATAAATATATTCAAACCCTTAAGGGGAAGCGAGTCGATGGGATAATCATTGCTTCTGCCGATAAGGACAATCAACGGATTAAAGAATTGTATGATCAAGGATTTCCTGTCATTCTTTTCAACAGTATCCTGGAACACGAGAAGGCAAATTATATAGCCGTCAACAACTACAAAGGAGCAAGGCTTGCGGTGGAGCATCTTTACCAGCTAAACCACCGTCGCATTGGATATATTGCAGGTCCTTCGAAGTATGTAACCACACACTTGAGAAACTTAGGATACAAAGAAGCACTTGCGGACTTAGGCATTGTAGGAAATGATCGATTTGTCTATGATAAAGAGTTCTCTTACGATGAAGTCTATCAATTCACGAGAACGTTATTAAAACAGAGCGACCGGCCAACGAGTTTTTTCTCTGCTTCCGACCAAATGGCCCTTGCCGTGTTAGATGCTGCAGCAAGTGAAAACATCAAGGTACCGGAAGAATTATCAGTCGTAGGATTTGATGATATCGATTTGGCTAAGAATCAGTATATTGGACTTACCACCATCACCCAACCGAAAGAAAAAATGGCAACCCTCGCCTTGGAAAAACTGATCTCCCTGATTGAAGAGGGCGAAGGGAAAGATGAAGGGTTCCAAATCATATTAGAACCCGATTTAATTCAACGAAAAACCACGGGAGTATGTAGGTACGAGAAGGAGGATAAGAAGTGACGCACTTTGCTGAACTCAAAGGTAAAAGGGTCTTGGTTACGGGAGGAAGTAAAGGCATTGGGAAGGATATTGCGCTCTCCTTTGCCAAACTGGGGGCAACAGTGATGATTTCAGGGAGGGATGAAAAAGCCCTGTCAGCTGCTGTCCTTGAGCTGAATCGTTACTCCCCCGATTGTTCTTATGTGAAGGCTGACATCCGGCATGTTGCTGACATTCATCAGATGGTGGATGAGGCAGCCGCTCAAATGGGTGGACTGGATGTACTGGTCAATAACGCAGGAGTGAATATTTCTAAACCAGCCATGGAAGTGACGGAGGAAGATTGGGACTCGATCCTTGATACAAATCTTAAAGGAAGCTTCTTCTCCTCCCAGCGTGCAGCGAAGTACTTTCTACCACAAAAAAGTGGGAAGATCATCAACATCGTGTCACAGATGGCATTCGTTGGCTATATCAAGCGGGCAGCCTATTGTTCCAGTAAGGGAGGGGCGGTTCAAATGACGAAGGCTCTTGCCGTTGAATGGGCGCCCTACAATATAAAGGTTAACGCAGTCGCCCCGACTTTCATTGAAACGGAACTCACCTCCAGCATGTTTGAAGACCATGACTTTTATCAAGATGTTCTAAACAGAATTCCATTAGGGAAACTCGCACAGCCTTCCGATGTGACAGGAGCGGTCCTATTCCTGGCGTCAGACATGGCAAACTTTGTAACGGGTGAAACCATCAAGGTTGATGGAGGTTGGACCGCAATTTAAAGAGTATCTTTCATTGCGTTTTGAATGCGCATTCAAAAAAGGAGGAATCAAGATGCCGAAAGTGGATGAACGAAAAGAGGAAAAAGTAGAAGTGGATCGTCCTTTTTATCAAGCACCTCAACATGACAACGTATTCTATGGCGACTCAAACGAAGTGAACCGGGTCGGCTATGCGGATTACAATGAATTCTCAAAGAATACGAAACGTAAACAGCGAATGAATGGATTTGACGAGGAGTATCTCGATTTTGTGGATTATATCATCAAGATCACCCATCGCATCTGGGAAGAGAAAGGGATCGGGATTATTTATCAAACCTATCATAATGATGTCACCATGCACACGGGAACAGCCCATATACAAGGTGTAAATGAGGTGGTGTCCGGGACCTTACAGGCTTTGCACGCCTTTCCGGATCGAAGGCTTGTTGGTGAAAATGTCATATGGTCAGGTAATGATGAGGAAGGATTTTTATCTTCTCACCGTATCGCATCGAGTGCTACAAACCTGGGGGATTCCTCATTCGGGCCCGCTACAGGTAAGAAAGTATTCTTTCGAACCACGGTTGACTGCTTTGTCCATTCAAACCGGATCGTGGAAGAGTGGCTGGTACGAGACAACCTGTATCTAGTCAAACAGTTAGGATTTGATCCCATCGAAGTGGCAAAGAAACTGGCACGGAATTCGGAGAACAAGACCCCGGCATTGCAATCCCACTTCGGTTCAAGCGGGACAATGGAAGGGCAGCTGATGCCACAAGTTTACTCTCCGAAGACAGAAGGTTTTGAAATTGGTGATTTTATTTTAGCCATGTACAACAAAGTATGGGAATGGCGACTATTCAATCACGTGAAGGACTTCTACGCCGATCATGCGGTGGTCCACTATATTTGCAATAAAGATTTGATTGGGACCAGCCAGATCCAGGGAATGCTCGTCAGTTTGTTTGCCTCTTTCCCAAGCGCTAAATATATGGTCGAGAGAGTGACCTGTAACGAGGGAGTCCAAAAGGGCGAATGGGATGTTGCTGTAAGATGGAGATTGCAAGGGATTCATGAGGGGATTGGATATTTTGGCCAGCCTAGTGGAAAAACAGTAGAGGTATTGGGGATTTCTCACCTGAAAGTGAGAAATGAGAAAATCGTAGAAGAATGGATGACATTTGACGGCTTGGATGTATTGAGGCAGATCTATTTAGGTACAGAGTCTGATGCTGACGATACAGAAACCGGAAAATACGAATAAACCATCTTTCATTTATTTGGTTTTGAATGCGCATTCAAAAGGAGGAAATACCATGTCAGTACAAACGTCTATTCAGAAAAATCCTTCAAGTATAAGTCATCAGGATTTTTATATGCCCGGGAATGTCCGTTTTGGAGTCGACACATTTTATTCCTTGCCGGATGAGATTAAGAAATTAGAGGTTAGCAGAGTCGTCATTATTAGTGATAAAGGTCTTGAACGGGTCGGAGTCGTTGAACGTGTACAGGAAGTAGTGGAATCGGCAGGAATCGAGAGTAACGTGTTTACAGACATTGAAGGAGAGCCGACCTTTACCCTGGTACA
The DNA here is from genome assembly GCF_041889765.1 of Rossellomorea sp. FM04394. NCBI lineage: Bacteria > Bacillati > Bacillota > Bacilli > Caryophanales > Bacillaceae > Rossellomorea > Rossellomorea sp. FM04394. Next base: position 817,730 of record NZ_CP168654.1, read on the forward strand.
AAAGTCAGTAGAGTTTGTGAAGAAATCAGGGAGTGAACTCGTCATCGGTATCGGGGGCGGAAGTGCTCTGGATGTGGCCAAAGCGACGGCAGCCCTGGTTGATAAAGATGATGTAAGTCCTTATTTAAGTGGGACTAAAACCATAGAATCCAGACAGGTCAAGTGCATTCTGCTTCCGACGACGTCAGGAACCGGATCGGAAGTGACGATGAATGCCATATTCGGAGATGAAGAAGAGGAAGTAAAACGGGGGATTGTCAGCAGGCACCTTCTCCCGGACCTCGCCATCATCGATCCCGCTTTGACACGCTCCTGTCCGCCTCGGGTCACCGCTGCTTCAGGAGTGGATGCTTTCACACATGCCATTGAATCGTATGTTGCCGTGAAAGCTACCCCTTTAACGAAGATCTATGCTGAAAAGGCCATGAAGTTATTCAGTTCGAACATTACGAAGGCGGTTCATCATGGGAATGACATGGAAGGTCGCGTCGGAATGAGCTGGGTGAGCCTGTTGGCGGGCGTTTCGTTAGCCAATGCAGGTGTGGGAGCCGTTCATGCTTTGGCTTATCCACTCGGTGGAAAATATCATATCGAACATGGGGTTGCCAATGCGTTGCTTTTGCCGTTTGTTTTCGAAGAGACTGGGAAAACGTGCACTCAGGAAATGGTAGAGGTTGCAGGCTATCTTGAATTAGGGGATTACTCAAAAAATCCACACCAAGCGCTAAAGGCAATAGTGGGGTATCTATATGAATTACTGACGAATCTTGACCTCCCGACATCATTGGCGGAGCTTGGGATCAATGAGGAAGACTTGCCTCTTCTTGCCGGGCAAGCCTCACAGATTGATCGCCTGTTGTCCAACACACCGTACCAATTGACCGAAAAGAAAATCTTAGACATTTATAAAAAAGCATTCACGGGATACGAGAAAGGACGTGAGGAAGGGTGCTGAAAAATCAACTCAAAAAGAAACTCTACATCGATGGCAGGTGGCAGGAAGCAAAGGATTACTATGAGTTAAAATCCCCATTCAGCGGAGACGTCATTGCAAGCGTCCCCCTGGCAGATGAGCGTGAAGTGGAAGACGCCTTAGAGAGTGCACAATCAGGTTCTGAGAAAATGAAGCAGTTGACTTCCTTGGAACGTTCGGAAATCCTTGAGCGGGTTTCGCGACTTTTTGAAGAGAGATCTGAGGAAGCAGCAGAAATCCTTGCCCTGGAATGTGCGAAGCCGATAAAGGCAGCTCGTGCTGAAATAGCGAGAACGATTGAAACGTATAAATTTGCAAGCGAAGAGGCGAAAAGGATTCATGGGGAAACCATTCCCATGGATGCCGCCAAGAGTGGAAAGGGACGCTTTGCTTTTACGATTCGTGAGCCTTTAGGGGTCATCGCAGCGATCACTCCCTTTAACTTCCCATTCAACCTTGTGGCCCATAAACTGGGACCCGCCTTTGCTGCCGGGAATTCAGTGGTCCTGAAGCCGGCGAATCAGACGCCTTTAAGCGCACTCCTTACAGCGGAAATCTTTGAGCAGGCAGGCTTACCAGAAGGGGCGTTAAACGTAGTCACGGGGAGAGGCAGCGTCATTGGAGATCAGCTCGTGAAAGATCCGAGAGTGAAAATGGTCACCTTTACGGGGAGTGTGGAGGTGGGTATTGGCATCAAGGAGAAGGCAGGGCTGAAAAAAGTAACACTTGAACTGGGTTCGAACTCTGCTGTCATCGTCGATGGGGCGGAGGATATGAATGCTGTCGTCGATCGATGTGTGGAAGGTGCTTATTCATTTGCCGGTCAAGTATGCATTTCAGTGCAGAGGATATACGTGCAGGAAAAGCTCTATGAATCTTTTGTACATCAATTCGTTGAAAGAACGAAACGGCTTGTGATCGGCGATCCACTGTCAGAAGGCACAGACTTATCGGCCATGATCAATCTTGGGGAGGCAGAGAGGATTGAAGAGTGGTTCAAGGAAGCAACAGAAGCAGGCGCGCACATCTTGTATGGAGGAAAGCGGGAGGATGCCGTCATACACCCAACTGTGATCACGGGGGGATCATCCACTTTATCCCTGAACTGTAAGGAAGCATTTGCCCCCATTGTCACGATCACACCATACGGTTCGTTGGATGAAGCCATCGAACTCGTGAACGATTCGGAATACGGATTGCAGGCAGGGATCTATACCCCCTCTGTTCATAAAGCTTTTGATGCACTGCATCGACTTCAAGTCGGGGGAGTCATGATCAACGATATCCCTACTTACAGAGTCGATCAGATGCCTTATGGGGGAGTAAAGAACAGCGGTACCGGCCGTGAAGGAATTAAATATTCCGTGGAAGAGATGACCGAACTGAAATTAGTGACTTTTAATTTATGAGAATAGTCAATAAAAAACATTCTGAATAATAGAAAGGGAGATTAAAATGCCGACAGAACAACCGAAAGTGAAACGATATGTATCCAATGAAAAGATGGAAGATAACTGGATCGTCCGATTTGATGATCTAAAATCTAAAGCGATTCCCCTCATGTTTATTGATAGTATCATACCTGGTCATCAACGCCTGAATTACGCCCTGATCGGGGATACCGCCAGTGAAAATGATGCCTATTCCCCCGAAATCACGGAACCCCACGGGTTTCAAATCGGCATGGTGAAAGCACCTCCAGGGAATGGACCGGCCTACCATACACATGATTACATTGAGGCGTTTCTCCCTCTTTCCGGAAAATGGCGCTTCTATTGGGGAAATAGTGAAGATGAGATTGAGGGTGAAACCATCATCGAAGAATGGGATTTAATTTCCCTGCCGCCAGGGTTATGGAGAGGCTTTGAGAACATCAGTGATGAAGATGCTTGGATCTTTGCCGTACTTGAACAGCACGAAGTATTCAACGGGAAAGACCCATACTGGGCTCCACAGGTCGTAAGGAAAGCTGCGGAACATGGCTTCCATGCAGATACGTCAGGAAAGATGATCAAACCTGAGAATTTTTCCGCACTTGAGAAACAAATGGCGGAGAAGCTGAGAGCGGGAGAAAAATAGTAGATGAAGAAAGAAGCGTTAGTATTATTACCGGGTACGCTATGTGATGAGAGACTTTGGGAGCATCAGTTGGAGCATCTGACTGATGTTTCCGATCCTTCCGTCTCTATGTTAACCGAAGAAGACACCATAGAGGGAATGGCTGAATCCGTCTTGAAGCATGCCCCTGAACGCTTTGCTCTAGCTGGGCTTTCGCTTGGTGGGATTGTGGCAATGGAAGTCATTCGGCGAGCACCAGAAAGAGTGACCAGACTTGCCCTGTTGGACTCGAATCCACACGGCCCTAAGCAAGAGCAGTTGGAGGGCTGGAAGGACCTTATTTCAAAGGTGGAATCTGGGGAGTTTCAAAGCATTGTAGAGGAAAAATTGTTACCGAATCTCATTCATCCCAGCAGGCAGGAAGAACGTGATCTAGTATCAACCATAAGGGATATGGCGGAGAAAATCGGGCCAGAAGTATATGTGCAGCAATTAAGGGCAGTTTCTACGCGTTCTGACCTTCGGGAAGTGTTAAGGGAAATCAACGTTCCCACGCTCCTTTTAGTAGGAAGGGATGATCAGGTTTGCCCCTTGTCCTTACATGAAGAAATGCAGGAATCTATTTCAGAGTCACGGTTAGTTGTCGTAAATCACTGTGGCCATTTAAGCAGTTTGGAGCAACCGGAAGAAGTGACGGCTGCTTTACGTAACTGGCTGATGGAGTAAAGGATGGAAAATAGGGAGGTAATGTCATTGATCAATCCTGTAAAGGACAAACTTAGAAGCGGGGAAAAAGTGCTTGGAAGTTTCATTGGATTCTATTCTCCTAATTTCATTGAAATGATAGGATATGCCGGATTTGATTTCGTGGTCATAGACGATGAGCATGGTGCCTTCAGTCCTTCTGAATTAGAAAACATGATCCGGACAGCTGAATCAGTGGATCTGGTCCCCATTGTGAGAGTTTCATATGATCCTTCCAGCATCCAGAAGGCATTGGATAGAGGGGCCAAAGGAGTACAAATCCCTATGGTCAACACAAGGGAAGATGCCATAAAGGCTGTGAAAAGGGCGAAATTCCCTCCTTTAGGAAACAGGGGTGTCGCTTATTCACATAGGGCGGCGCGCTATGGGAATGAAGGAGGGAAGGCATTCTTAGATAGCTCCGATGAAAACATCCTAGTCATTCCACATATAGAAACCTTTGAAGCGGTGGAGAATATTGAGGAGATTATGGGTGTTGAAGGTATCGATGTTCTTTTCATCGGTACAACCGACCTATCGGTTGATATGGGGTTTAAAGAAGAAGGTGCCAAGCATCCAGAAGTACAAGGAGTCCTTCGAACATTGTATGAAAAAGCTTCAGAAAAAAACGTTGCGATTGGAACTGTGGCAGCTGATAGTACAGGAGCGCAGCAAGCTTTTGATAAAGGTGCAAGTTATGTAGGGGTTGTAGCGAATTCAGTGACTCTTAAGGCTCTACAGATAGTGGTAGAAGATACTAAAAGAGTCGGAAATGAAATGATCCAATAGCGGAATTGAAGTGAAAAAAGGAATCTTCACCAAACTCGTAAAAATGATGGTGAAGAATGGTGCTCTAGTGAACTTAATATATAGGAGGAAAAGGGACGGTTCTCGTGCTGACGAATAAGGAAGCATGAGAACCGTCCCTGTGGTTTTTTTCTGCGCATGCCTCCCAACCAGTGGAGCAGGCAGGGACCAAATCTCGTCCTTCGATCCAAGGCACCTTTCTCCCCGACTTACAGAAATTTCGTCAAAGCCATATGGAGACTAGATGTCACAGTAATGTTCGAAGAATCGATTCCGAGATGGGTCATGGTCTGGGCAATCTCGGGTCTTATACCAGATAGGATGGTTTCGACTCCGATCAGGGATAAGGCATCCACTACCTTGAAGATACGGTCTGCTACCATCGTATCAATGATCGGAACACCGGACAGGTCAATCACCAAGTATTCTAAGGATAATTCGCTTCCTTTTGAGAGTGCTTTATCCATCAGTTCTTGGGCTCTTTCGGTGTCAATATCACCTATCAAAGGGAGTATGCCAACTTGATTGGTTATTTTAATCACAGGGATGGATAATTCTAACGCTACAGCTTCTGCAGCGTTGATCCGGGTATAAAATCTTCTTGTATACGACATGCTCAGCCAATGTACGGCCTTGTCCACCACTGCGTCAAAATCTGAGATCAGGTGATAGAATTGATCGAATGTCAAGTTGAAAGCGGAAGCTTCCTCTTTAATGATTTGTCCGATTAAATTTCGGTAATCTCTCACCTCGTCCAGGGCAACCTCCAATGGAAGATTGAAATTAACGAGTGTATCGACGGCTTCTGATCCCCATTCCTGTAATTGCTCGAAGGCCGTATCCAAGTCACTTTCAATCGATTTTGCATAAATGTCAATGATATTCTCACGCCAACTATGAAGCTTCGATTCTATGTTACTGTACTGGCTTGATCTCAAATTGTCCTTTTGAACGATAAGCTCTTGCTTTTGACTCAATACTTTGTCACAGATAGCTTTCGTGTATGTTCGTTTACCTTGATCGATCATGTACTCACAGTCTCTCCTTTTACTGTAGTTTCCAAATATATTTTAACATAACTAAAAGGGAGAGGTGGAGCATGAACGATTGGGGTGAGCCAAGGAGCCAAGGGGAATCGGGAAGTAAAGTGGTGGTTTGGGGAGCCAAGGGGACAGGTCCCTTGGCTCAGGAGTAAACGATGAAATGGGGAAGAATTGCGGTGTTTGTGATTGGAGGCAAGGGGAATCGGGAAGTAAAGTGGTGGTTTTGCTACTTTTCCTAGTTCATGAAGGAAGCATGAGAACCGTCCCTGTGCTTCCAGGTAAAAAAAAGCGTATACACAGAAATCTGTGGTTTACGCTTTTTCTTTGCTATCAAACTTTCTAATTAAACCAGGGGAGTTGGTCTAAGAAGGATTAACGGTCGTTTTTGTTGAATTTTATATTGAATCAACAGTGCATGATAATGGGTTCGTAAGTTCCTTATAGTTAGTAAATTCAAAGGATCGCAGTCTTAGAGATATAATAAATGTTGACAATACCACACAATGATAAGGAGTTGGAATTATGAAGTTTCTACTCACATCTGCAGGCGTCAATAACAAAAGCATACACGACGCGTTGGTTGACATGCTTGACAAGCCAATCGAAGAATCCACAGCCCTGTGCATACCCACTGCGATGTACGGACACCCCTGGGTCGGACCAGGCGTCAAAGCATGGGAGTTCATCTCTGGCAACTCCGAGAATCCAATGGTCGATCTGGGCTGGAAATCCGTCGGTGTGCTGGAGCTCACAGCGCTGCCAAGTATCGATGAAGAACGATGGGTGCCGCTGGTCCGGGAGACGGACGTCCTGCTGGTCTCAGGCGGAGACGCCCTCTACCTTAGCTATTGGATGCAGGAATCCGGACTTGCTAACCTCTTGCCGTCGCTGCAGGCAGTCTATGTGGGAATGAGTGCCGGGAGCATGGTGATGGCACCCAACATTGGTGACTTCTTCGTTGGCTGGACTCCACCCGGTGGTGGCGATGATGCGCTCGGAATGGTCGATTTTTCAATCTTTCCCCACCTGGATCACGAAATGCTGCCGCATAATACTATGGTTGCCGCAGAGAAATGGGCCGCTGGCATGCAGGGGCCGGCTTATGCGATTGACGATCAAACGGCCATCAAGGTGATGGACGGAGCGGTCGAAGTGATCTCTGAAGGGAATTGTAAATTGTTTTCGTAGTGATGAGGTTAGGGTGGGGAGGGTCCCCACTCTACTCGAACCGTTTTTTAGACATAAAAACTCCCCCATAAAGACAAACAGATTTTTGTTTATAAGTGAGCATACCTCTGTCTGCGTGGCTTATAACGAGTGGGAAAATGTGGGTTTTTCAGTGAGGGAGACTGAGAGAGTTATAGAAAGGGGTCTGTGACCCGGGAATGGTGTTTGGCCCTGTAAGAAGTGTGACGGGGATCGGACATCATTTTTTTATGGAAGCAAAAGAGCCGCCCCATGATTCCGCGTCAATATCATACAAGAGAGCCTTGGGGTATATGTGTTACACTGTTCTTCAGAAAAACCAGGGAGGTTGTTCGCATGGGAAAAGGAGAAAGAATGGTCCGGTTCGATCAGGATTTACAGATAGAATCGTATCGTTTTGAGGGCATTATGCAAACATTTCCGAACCACTTCCATGAATATTATGTGATTGGTTTTATTGAAAGTGGCCAAAGACGAATGTCTTGTAAGAATAAAGAGTATGAAATCGGTCCGGGAGATCTGATCTTTTTTAATCCTCTGGACAATCACTCCTGTGAACCGATGGATCATCAACCTATGGACTACCGATGGATCATCAACCTATGGACTACCGATGTTTGAATATCAATACTGATATCATGCGAAGAGTGACAGAAGAGATTACAGGAGAAGATTATCTTCCTTTCTTTGCTTCTCCTGTTGCCTATAGCAGTGGTCATGCTCCATTACTGAAGAAGCTTCATCAGATGATCATGGATGAGATTTCAGATTTCGAAAAGGAAGAGACCTTTTATTTCCTATTTCAACAGCTCATCCAAGAATATGCTTCGGAAACCAGGGAGGCAGAATGTAGAGTGGTGAAGCAGGAAATTGAGGATGTATGTGATTACCTGAAAGTTCATTATGCAGAGCCTGTAACATTAGATGATCTGGCAAGGATAGCGAATATGAACAAATATTCATTATTGCGCTCCTTTACCCGATTCAAGGGCATCACCCCGTATCGTTATTTGCAGACGATCCGCGTCGGTGAGGCGAAAAAGCTGTTGGAACAAAATGTGAAACCGCTGGATGCTGCCATGGAGACAGGATTTGTGGATCAAAGTCATTTCAGTCGTTTCTTTATGGAGTTTATCGGTCTCACACCTGGACAGTACAGGGAGATCTTTATCAAAGGTGAATCTGCAGTAAATTAAAAACAGGTAAGGATGTGAAACGGGTTTATGCTAAATGAGGAAATCCGCTTTTCAAAAGCCCTGAAATCGATTGCCAGGGATCAGGAACTGAAAAGCTATTTACAACATTCAAAGGAACTTTACCCCATTTTCATGAAAGGAGCCAAGCGGTTTGTGGCGGGTGAAACGCGCGAGGAAGGAATGGATCGCGTGATTTCCTTATCAAATGAAGGGTATGAGGTATCATTAGAATATTTGGGGGAAAATACATCAACAGAGGAGGAATGTATCCTCGCAAATAATGAATTCCTGAAATTAATAAAAGATCTCGGGGCAGTCGAACTGCGGGCTACTGTCTCATTTGATCTTTCCCATATCGGCATGATGATATCTGATGAACTGGCACTGAACCATCTGAAAGAATTGGCCAAAGAGGCACAGCAGCATGGTATTCAACTGATGATCAGTATGGAGGAATCCCAGAAGACCGAACGGATTCTTTCCATTTATAAAAAGGCTTCTACGGAATATCCAAATGTCGGTATCACATTACAAGTGCATTTGAAACGTTCAGATCGCGATCTGGAGGATCTATTGAAATACCCGGGCAGAATCCGTTTAGTCAAGGGGGCTTATCAGGAGCCAAAGGATCTTTACATTCCAAGATCTTCAGAACTGGATAAGCGCTATATCGAATTTGTCACGAAATGTGTCCATCAGCAACATCCATTGTCCGTTGCGACTCATGATGAAACGATCGTGATGAAGTTAAAAGAAAATGGATTGCTTGATCGACCCACTGTAGAAGTAGAGATGCTGGATGGGGTGCGTCCGGACTTAAAAGCGTTCCTAAAAGATTCTCATATCCAGACAAAAGTCTATGTCACATATGGGAGCGAATGGTACTTATATCTCGTTCACCGGATCGCTGAACATCCAGCCAATATTTATCCTTTCATCTCAGATATTATTGAGTGGAAGCATGGGGACGGTTCTCCTGCTCTTACTTGATCAAATAAGAAGCACGGGAGCCGTCCTCGTGCTTCTATTTTTAAAGAATTCTTTGAAAACGCATTTGTAATATGATAACATTATTGGAAATTAGAGGTGAGTATTTATGCAATCATTTAAACAGCCAATGATCTCGTTCTCACAATTACATCATCATATCAAGTAGCCTTGCTATCCGATTTATTAAAAATCGTTCATAGGAAGGCTATTTATCAATAAACCGTATTTGATTAAGTTCAACACTTAAATCAAGTGCGGTTTTTTATTTTATTAAAAATTGGAGGCAATGAAAATGAAGAAAATGGATTATCAGAATGTTAAGGGTACTCAGGATTATTTGCCCAATGCTGAGGTGGTAAGAAGAGACATAAGAAGAACATTAGAAGATGTATTTATCCAATATGGATGTAAACCACTGGAAACGCCTATATTAAATTACACCGAATTAATGGCTTCTAAGTATGGGGGCGGGGCAGAAATAGTAGAAGAGATGTATACATTAACGGATAGAGGAGATAGAGATTTAGCTTTACGTTATGACCTCACTATACCTTTTGCAAAAGTTGTCGCAATGAACCCGACACTAAGGATGCCCTTTAAACGATATGAAATTGGTAAGGTATTTAGGGATGGACCGATTAAAACTGGAAGGTTTCGTGAATTCACCCAATGTGATGTTGATATAGTAGGTGTGGATTCGCAAATTGCTGAAGCTGAATTAATGATGATGGCATTGGATGCTTTCAGGAAACTGGAATTAAAGGTGACGATCCAATATAACAATCGAAAGTTATTAACTGGAATGCTTAATGTATTTGGTACAGAGTTTGAAAAAATCAATAAAGTAGTATTGATTCTGGATAAGCTTGAAAAGGTTGGAATAGAATCGGTTGTTTCTGAGCTAAATGAACAAGGGTTATCAAGTTCAACAATTGCTTTAATTAAACAGTTTTTAATGGATGAAGGAAATTCAAGCTTTGATTATTTTAAATCATTTGCCGAACAAAACGAAGAGGTGAGTCAAGGTTTAAATGAATTAAAAGAGTTAGAATCTTATCTTGAATTTCTAGGAGTAAAAGAACAGTGCGTATTCAATCCATTTTTAGCAAGAGGTTTAGAGATATATACGGGTACAATTTATGAAATATTCTTGGTTGACCAATCAATAAAGTCAAGCATTGGAAGTGGTGGAAGATATGACAATGCAATCGGTGGGTTGCTAGGGACAAACCAAGACTTTTCAACAGTAGGTATTTCATTTGGCTTAGATGTGATCTACACTGCTATGAGCTTGACCGTGAAAGAAGTAAAAGAAAATCCAAATGTAGATTATTATATAGTCCCATTAGGTACTCAAAAAGAATCTTTATTGGTAGCGAATTATTTAAGAAACAAAGGCTATAAAGTTGAATATGAAATGAGTAACAAAAAGGTAGGAAAAGCTCTTGATAAAGCAAATAAAGAGAAGATTCGTAGCGTTATTATCATCGGAGAGGATGAAGTTAGAAATAACCAGTTCAAAGTAAAAGATATGTTTTCAGGTGATGAAAGGACTGAATCGTATCCATTTTACTGATTTAATTTTCTAATTCAAGTAAAGGGGGGCTTTAACGGAACAAGAAGATGATATAGACATAAAAAAACCAAGCCATTTAGGCTTGGTTTTTTGCTGTTAAATAAAGTTTTATTAGCATTGCTATTTCTGTTGTAAATTTAATAATTAAACGGAACGCCTTACCTAAAGACAAACAGATTTTTTTAAAAAGCTGTCTACTTAAAAGTGAGCATATCACAATTCCCATGGGGTCTTGGAAAGATAGAAAAACGCCTATGAAGAGGCGTTTAAACTAATCATTTTCATTGATCTTACCGTCGTTCCCCTTGTCACTGCCCGTAGCATTATTGATTACTTGAGAAACCAAGTTTAACCCCTGATCCATCGCATTCATTGCATCTGCTTTTTGGCCAATATCCGTTGGTTTTTCTTGTTTTTTCATTATGGTCGCCTCCAATTGCTAGGATTAGTCGTAAATCAATTCACCTATATTCATTATGTTCACCGTACGATTAGGATATTCATGAATCGAGTAGGCCGATTTAACGTAAGAACAGACTTCAATTGGTCTAGAATCCGAGTCTTCCGCAACACGGAGCGCTCATCGAAAAAGTGTCACTCTCTTTTGGTTGAATTCTTATAATGAATGAGATCTAACCATATGTAAGGAGGATTCAAATGGAGAAAAGAGTTCAGTTCGACTTTGAAATAGATTTTACAAATGGCGGAGGGATACAAGGGCAGGAATTCCGCCTTGATATTGCTGGAGATGACATCTCTGATCAAGAGCTTGCTGAATACATTGTGGAGGATATGAGGTTACTGATGGTTGGTGAAGTGAGAATATTGAACAAAAAAATCATTCATGAGAAGCATAAACGAAGGTCAGTTTAAGTAAAGAATGGGGGCGGTTCTGGTGCTTTCAGACTGAATGATCGATATATACCCCGGCTACCATAATAAAGAAAATTCGACTCGGAGGATTGATTTTTTAAAAAGAGGATTAAAAAAGTTTAAACAGGATTAATCATTTTGAATCAGAATCGATTATGACCCGGTTTGGACCGAATTCCATAGCAGAAGGGATTCCCTATAAGGAATTTCACTCTCATTCCGGTGCTCATTATCACTCAAGGACCGAATGTAGCTAACGAATGTCCTTATCCGTTGAAAAACAGATAAAAAAAGAGGACCGATGGACTTCTATTCAAACATCAATCCGGATGATCGATGGGAGCCCTCCCCGGTTCACTTTGATTTGAGCTCGAATATACGCCTTTTCCCGAATGGGATCGGCGTTTTTTTTGTGCGCCTAAAAACTTAAGGTTGCGTTAAGTTTCCGTTAAGTTTCTTGTAAATGTTTCCCACTATAATACATAGAGAAGAATTCTTCATATTCATTTGAGTCGATCGATTGATACGGCAGATGCAACATGATGTATCTGCTTTGACTAATAGAAAGGTTACATCAAACAAAATGAAACGTAAAGAGACTTATCGTGTAATAGGCATCATTGCATTGTTACTTGGTATAGCGCTGTTGCACTTGATTTATGAGAAGAAGCCAATCAAGGTCGCTGTACTGGACAGTGGAATTAATAAAGACCATCCGGCATTGAAAGGAAAGATCCATCAATCATTTAATGCCATAGAGCCCAACAAACCGATTGAAGATCATTATGGTCACGGGACTGCCATTGCAGGCATCATTGCTGCCGAGGATACGGGAGGAAAAATGAGCGGGCTGGCTCAGAATGTGTCCATCTATGATGTGAAGGTTCTAGATAAGAAAGGCAACGGGAAGGTAGCCGATTTGGTCAAAGGAATCAACTGGTGCATCGAAGAGAAGGTGGACATCATCAATATCAGTTCCGGCTTTCAAGTGGATGACCCTTCTCTTAGGAAAGCCATTGATGAGGCGCTTTCTTCCGGGATTATCATCATAGCGGCAGCAGGAAATACGCTGGGGCAGGAGGCTGACTATCCGGCACGGTATGAGGGTGTATGGTCCATCACATCCGTAAATTCCAACCTTGTCCGATCTACATTGGCGGCAAGGGGGAAGGTGGACTTTACCACAACTGGGACAGAGGTTCTTTCGATTAATAAGGAAGGGGACTTCGAAACGTTCAGCGGTACCTCTTTCGCCGCAGCCCAAATATCTGGATATACAGCCCGCATACTGGATTCTGAACACTCCCGTCACCGTGACATCAAGAACATTTACAGAATGCTGCAAACAGAAGCAATCGATTTAGGAGAAGCAGGACCTGACCAAGACTATGGACATGGATTGGTTAGAATAAAATAAAGAGGTGCGCTCATTGAAAAAACTACTAGTAAAAATTTTAATTATTACATTGTTGTTCTCCATCCTCCCTCAAGGCAGTTTGGCCGCAACAGAGGAAACGGTTCAACCACAGGGAATCGATTTAGAACAGGCTGAAAGGTCACTTAGTGAGGAACATGATATTAACCTCTCAGAACAGGTGAAAGTAGAACTTAAAGAAGATAGTGATGAAAAACTTATCTTGGATATGAAAGTAGATGAACAAGATCTTAAAGTGGATACCGAATTGACCATGGACCTTGAGAGCCAGGATGCCATTATCACAGGCAGCATCGTGGATGAGTCAGGGAATGAATACCAGGAATCCTATCATGTGGTCTTTCACGAAGTAGACGATGAGATCCTGATCGCTACTCTGATTGATACCGAAACAGGCGAAGAGTACGAGATCAACTCTACTACTCTACAAGCTTCGGTTATACCGATTATCGTCGGTGTTGTATTACGACTAGGTATCAAGTATGCTATTAAAAAGTTTGGGAAAACAGCCGTAAAGAATGCCCTGAAACAAAGCTTGAAGAAAAAATGGAGTGCAGACGATTTAAAATCACTTCCAAAAGCAGACCAAAATGACATCAAAAAAATGTACGGCACGGCGTCCGATGCCTGGGATTTCTTCAAAGCCCAAGTTTCCAGTCATAGGGAAGTTTCACCTGGAGTATTTGTCGGAAAAGACAAGAACGGGGTTACCTTTACATACAGGAAATCTTCTAAATCAGGGCCGCCTACCATTGATGTAAACGGCATAAAAGGAGTTAGAAAAATAAAGTTTCTTTAGGGAAAGAGGGGTAAAAAGTGGAAAGATTTCAAAAAGTAGACGACATCTCCCGGTTAAAGGAAGCCTTCCATAGAGTATTTAAAAAATCGGATCCATTTGGCGATCCATTTCAAGAAACCCTCAACGAAAGGGTGCTGATCTTCCCCACCAACGGATATTATCTTCAGGAAAATCAGTTCCATGCTCTGATGAAAACCATTGAAAAGGTTGGACAGGGGACCTTTTACGTGTCGGAGTCGGAAGGGGATTCTTTTAATCTTTCACAGGACTTTTTCTCGGAGTTGGCACCGCACCACTGGGGCGCCGAGAATACCATTGCCTACGAAGACTATCTGTCCATTCCTCTTGTGGTCGAAAATTCCCTCTTTTCGCCAGATGGAGAATGGGGCTTACAAGTCTCTCATGAAGATCACGCGGTCCTTGCAGGGACTTCAGCATTCATTGACGCCTTTAAAGAAGCGTATCCCGAATGGAAAGAGGATAAGGAAAAATTTCTTAAATATTGGGTTCGTGCAAATAAGGAATTTTCTGCGGATATTACATGGGTTGACGACTTCTTAAAACAATTTTAAGCAAAAGGTCTACAAAATCGACTTCCAAATAGAGTGAGTAGAGTGGGGACGGTTCCCACTCTACTTTTCTTCTTTTGCTAGGGGAAAAACTCCCCTAATAAAAAGCCCCGCTACGTCTCAGTTCACCAGTAGGATAAGAACCGTTCCCGGTTAGTCCATGTATCCTCTACCTATAAACTTTTCAATATTGAGCTTATCAATGAAATCTGACAAGTAAGTGATATCGTAGAGAAGGGACTTATGAAACAGAAATGTAGAAACACATTCCCTAGACAAGGATGATGATGATGAAACAAAAAGAAAAACTATACTTCCGCGGATACTTTCTCGTATTCCCACTCATATTCATTACGAGCTTTTTGTTATGGGGGTTTATGATAAAAGGAAGAGATCTATGGACCGTGATAACAGATGCGTTATCAATCATAGGAATCTATTATATCCTCACAAGTATCTTTAGCTTTGTAATGAAGAAAGAAGTGAAGTTCGAAAATGAATGAAATGTAAATGCCCCCGAACGTTGAAACTTTCAGCGGACGGGGGCATTTCTTTTTTAGTTGAATTTATGACTATCATACTGGGTTTACATCACTTATCAATCACAATATTTGAATTGATTTTTAATAGTTCCTTAATAAATCTCTCTTTATCTTTTGGGGAAATGGTAACAAATTTTGATTTTGAATGTGTAAGACCTATCCGATCGACTGAAAGAGCGGGACCTACAAAGGGGCTTTTTATATAATGTAATCTTTGAATGTCATGAATATTCACTTTGAATTTCATGGGTCCATATATGATGATGATTTTTTCATTAATTATTTTATATCCTGTTCTTAACCACACAAACAAAGAAATCAATCCTGGAATAATCAGTGTAATGATTAGAAGGATTGAAAAATTTTCGGACCTTGCTGGCAATACAATCAAAATAAAGGCTGCAAAAAAATGAATACTACTCATCCAGATATCTTTTTTCGAAGGGAAATACATTTGACCACTCCATATTGTCATTAAGAGATGAAAATATTGCTATCAAAATCTTCTTTAGTTTACCATGAAATACCTATTTTGAAAGTGTAAAGTATTTCGCTTTCTCCTTATATTGTTGCCTGACCTCCAGCACGGGAAAGCTCGGGGTCAGAAACCGTTTTTCGTTACTCCCTGATGTTGAAAATCAGAAACTCATCAAGAACTGAACAAAGAAGGAAATAAGGAATCTATGAAGAATAGTTAAAAGCGGATACTGGTTTATTACATGCTGTTGATCTCATTCATGCTTTAGCTTCTTTTCCAGATATCATGTCGGCTATTGATTTGACATGCGTCAAGTCTTCTCTATTGCAATGAGGGATCATTGGGTATTTTTCATCATTGGGTATATTTTGATTGCAGTGTCCTACGTTTTTGCCGTAAAAACGAAATACCGTTTTATGATGTGATTCGAATCAAAATACTCTTATGTCGGGAGGAAATGAAATGACCAGCAATACGTTGACTTCAAGGGTGGAAAATGATCGGGTACTTGTACTTGAGCGAGAATTTGATGCGCCCCGTGAGCTAGTGTTTACAATGTTTAAAGACTCTGAACATCTCAAACAGTGGTGGGGACCAAGGGGCTGGGAGCTTCCCGTATGTAACGTGGATTTCCGGCCGGGAGGTGTGTGGCACTACTGCATGAAGTGCGCTGATAAAGGTCAAGGAGAATACTTCGGTATGGAATCTTGGGGAAAAGGGGTTTACAAGGAGATCATCGAACCGGAGAAGATCATCTATGTCGATTCCTTCTCAGATCCGGAAGGCAATACGAATGAAGACATGCCGTCGACGACTAATACATTGGAATTCATCGATTTGGGTGGCAGGACGAAGCTGGTCAACCGAGCTGAATATGCTTCGGAAGAGGCACTCAAGACCGTTACTGACATGGGTATGATAGAAGGCATCACCGAAACGTGGAACCGCCTGGAGGAAGCCCTTCAGCAGATGAAATCATGAAGAAAGCGGGTAGAAGTGCCGTCCAAATAGGAAGACCAGTTCCATACCTCCACTGTGATTTCTTGATCTTTATCACTTACATTCGCTAAGTTCACTACTGCAGATACTGTTCCAGGCTCTTTTCGTAACACACCGGTTGATAATGTTTTTTTTTCATTTTTCATCCTCCTTCCATTAGAAAATAGACCTTCATTTAATAGTATGGGAAATAGTAGAATGTGAATGGATCCTTTGACTAGAAATAGGATAAATCCGCATATGCATGTCATGTGGATCAGGGGAGGAAGACTGTTGGATTTGCCGCTGGGAGTTTTCTGGACAGAAACAAATCTGTATGTTGTTGTTGAAGTGAGTTAATCTGGTGAGAATTGATGGCTGCCCCTCATTCTATGTGGGGAAAGGAAACTGGGGTATGAACCTCCGTTTGTAATGATGATGGATAGGATGAGTGCTTGGTTAAACTTGGGAGGGTGAACGGTGGGAGTTAACTTGGTAGAGTGGGGATGGCTCCCACTCTACCATTTATTATTTTGTAACGAAAACGGGACGAAAAGGAAGATGTAACACATAAACTCACCAAGTAGAATGGGAACCGTTCCCATGTAAACTCAGCTCTTAGTAATCTTTACACTTTACTTTTATTAAAATAGTTAGCTATTTGTTCAGTAGAGTAGAAAAGTATTAACCCTACAGATAAGATAATGAACGAACTACTTATTATTGGTCTATTATTTACCATTTCAAAGAGTGCATTTATAAAAAGGGTTACTCCCCAAAATATAAATGTACTCTTAAATGCCGTATTAACACTATTCTTATTAGTTTTTTTATCGTTCTTAAAAAACATAATTATTTCCTCTCATTGTCAACGATTATATTTTAGGGTTATTGAGGTTTGACACTCAGCGAATCGAGGGGAGTCACTGTTTTTCAGACGGACCTCCTGCTTCAGCAAGGTTCGCCCCTCGTTCACTTATTCAAAAACTTTTTAGCAACTACATGATCAGGGTCCAATGACAGCATCCTTTTCACCGTATCAAATGCATCCTCTTCACTGACTATTTTTTCATCGGGGATTTGATGCAAAAATAACAGATAGGATAAGTACCTGATATCTTGTCGGTCTGTTAATTCCACACACCTCCTTGCGTGATAAAGGGCAGCGTAATAAGCCCCGTTCAGGTAACTTAGCGGAATAGCCATCAATCTAAACGCCATTTCATGTAACTCAACGTTTTCCTCTTCAACTAGTAAACTCATTATGAATGCGTAATTCGTTATACTTGAATTCTTGAAGGTCATTTCCATCAGTTCTCCATCAAGTTCTGGATAGGAAAGTTCATTCGTCATTTCTTTTGCCTCTTTAAAGTGTCCTTTTATGATGAACTCATTTAATTTGTTTGTCATGTTCATTACCCACCAAATACTACTTTTTTTATATTGCCTGTCCCCATGGTTCCCAATGGCACTTGGGGCCGGGGTACCTGTCCCCCTGGTTCCCCTAACTCATTCATTGTACACAACTTCCTTAACCCCAACCTTAAAGCAACCTTAAATTAACCATAAATCTCAAAGACCACCGTCATTTTCATGATAAAATAGGATGAAAATTCGATTTTACAAGACTGGGAGTAAAGGTATGGCAGAGTTGATTTATATAGCGGAAGATGACATGGAAATTAACCAGTTGATCGCCCTTCATTTGCGGAATGAGGGGTATCAAGTGGAGCAGAGTTATGATGGAGACGAAGTGATCCGTAAATGCAGGGAGAAGCGGCCGAGCCTTCTCATCCTGGACTTGATGATGCCGAAAGTGGACGGGTTTCAGGTGATCAAAGAGGTTCGGAAATGCTGCAAGGTGCCGATCATGCTGCTGACAGCGAGGGCGGATGATGCGGACAAAGTACTGGGGTTCGGGCTGGGGGCAGATGATTATGTAGTGAAACCTTTCAGTATGATCGAGCTGGTCTCGAGGGTGAATGCCCAGATTCGGAGGTATACGGATTATAGTGTGGTGATGGAAGAAGGGGTCATTCGAAACGGCGCCCTGGAATATCACCCCATCAATCAAACGGTGACCAAGGATGGGGAGCGGCTCCTATTGACCCCGAAGGAAACGAAGCTGTTGTCCATTTTCATGAAGAATGTAAACCGGTTGTACACGAAGGCCCAGTTATATGAGCTAGTATGGAAGACGGACTATATCGGTGACAGCAATACGATCATGGTTCATATCAGCCGGATCAGAGAACAAATTGAAGCAGAGCCTAAATCCCCGACCTATATCACAACAGTAAAGGGACTCGGCTATCGGATGGAGAATCATGAAGACTAATCCGATTCTCCTTAAGAAGTCCATTTCCATTACCAAGCAGTTTTTTATAAACTATGCTTTATTGTTCATCATTTTATTGGGAGTGGGGACGTTCACGCTGGTGGCTAACTTTGTGTATGTCGAGACCGTGTATGAGGACTTGGATCAGGACTTCCTGAAAGGGACGTATGAAGATGCGAAGAAATTGGGGATGAAAGCGGCATTCAAGAAGAATGAACTGCCGGATCATGCCTATCTTGAAATCGTCAGTCCCGAGTATAAGGTCACCGATCAGTTCAATAGTCCTCACAAGATCGGGTTTACCTATGGATTGAATGAATTTTTGAAGGAAACCGACACGTATGATACGGATTTATATATACCTGAAAAAGGTGAAGAGTATCTATTACTCTACTTTCCCGCAGAGGACTATTTCCAATTGGATGATGTATTCTTCTTCACCATCCTCTTTTTCATGGTGTGCTTGATCGTCATCCTGTATTGGTACGTGAAGAGGACGTCCGTCCAGCTCATTCAGCCGATCCAGAAGCTTCTGAAGGGGATCGATTCGATTTCATCAGGAAACTATGGAGAGAAGATCGAGTTCGAGGCGAATCAGGAACTGAACCAGTTGAAACAAAACATTAACCAAATGGCAGAGAAGATCGGCACCGAAATCGCATTGAAGGAAAAATCCGAGAACTTGAGAAAGCAGCTGATCCTGGACATTTCCCACGATTTGAAAACCCCATTGACCAATATTCAGGGGTACGCTGAAACGTTGACCAGCCTGACGAATCTGAGTCGAGCGGATCAGAAGAAATATACGGACATCATCGTGTCCAACAGCAAAAGAGCCAACCGGCTTATCCATGACCTGTTCGACCTGTCCCATCTGGATATAGACTGCGATTCGGTTTCGCTTAAGGAAAAGGATATGGCCGAATGGCTCCGTACCATGCTGGCTTCTTTTGTAGAAGAGTTTGAAGAAAAAGGGATGGAGTATCACCTGGATATTACCGAGGAACCCTTGATGGTGACGTTCGATGCTTCAAAGCTTGAAAGGGCGATTACAAACATTCTCCATAATGGGATGGCGTACAGTGATGGGTATCTGTCCATTTCACTCAAGCGCCAAGGGAACCAGGCCGTAATGATCATCGAAGACAAAGGGATAGGGATCCCCGCCGACTACCATGAAAAGATATTTGAACCGTTTGTGCGGATGGATGTATCCCGGAATGGTGAGACCGGGGGAACAGGCCTCGGACTCTCGATTGCGAAGAAGATGATTGAACAAAATGGTGGAAAAATTGAGTTGGATGGAAGATATGATGGGGGCTGCCGGTTTAGGGTGATGTTCGATTCAGTCTAAAAAGTCGAGCCAGTTCCTGTTTCTATAAAGTTATTTCCTGACGGGGGCACGAGAACCGTCCCCTCGATCTCCCTTGACAAGTATTGAAAATTTTATTATCTTAATAAAAAATCTAATACGATTCTCACATTCGTATAACTCCAATAATATGGTTTGGAGGTCTCTACCAGGAACCAATAAATCCTGATTACGAAGAAGGTACATTTAGTTGTATTTTCTTCGTAATCAGGATTTTTTTTATTGAAAAATTGAGGAGGTACAACAATGAAACATTCTATAATGCCTAAAATTGAACTGCACTGCCATTTGGATGGGAGTGTAAGACCGGAGACGATCATTGATATCGCAAAGAGGGAGGGTATCCCTATTCCTTCCTTTGATATTGAAGAGATGAAAGAGGAGCTCATCGCCCCATTAGACTGCAAATCACTGGATGAATATTTAGAGAAATTCTCGATACCTAATGCTGTCATGCAGTCAAAAGAAAACTTAAAGAGAATCACTTTTGAGCTTTATGAAGATGCAGCCAAGGAAAACGTGAAATATATGGAGGTTCGATTCGCCCCTTTGCTTCACACAGAGAAGGGATTATCTGTAGAAGAAGTCATTGGAAGTGTAATCGAGGGAATGAAAGAAGCGGAAGAACACTTTGATATTAAAGGGAATATCATTTTGTCCTGTATGAGAACGATGTCTGCAGAACGTGCCTTTGAGGTCGTCGAACAGGGAAAGATCTTCCTTGGAAAAGGAGTTGTCGCAATTGATTTATGTGCTTCCGAAGAAGAAGGGTTCTGCGGGAAATTCATTGAACCCATCGCACTTGCCCGGGAATATGGCTACAGAGTCACCATCCACGCCGGCGAAACGGGAATCGGAAGAAATGTCCTCGAGGCGGTTGAATGGCTGGGGGCAGAAAGAATCGGACATGGTGTTTATATGACAGACTGTCCGGAAGCTTATCAGGTTGTAAAGGAAAAACAGATCGTGCTTGAAATCTGCCCTACGAGTAATGTTCAAACGAAAGCCGTCAAAGAGTTCCGTGATCACCCCCTATTCGATTTTCACAGGGACGGAATCAAAATCACCCTCAATACAGACAACAGAACGGTATCCGATACAACGATGACAAAGGAATGCGATTTAGTCTGGAATGAATTTGCGATGAGTGAAGAGGATTATAGAGAGATCTATATGAACAGTGTGGAGGCTGCTTTTGCGAGTGATGAGGTGAAGGAAGGTTTGAAGAAGTATTTGTGAGCCATGGGGACAGGTTCCTTGGCTCCTTTTGTATGAGAGCCACGGTACCTGTCCCCGTGGTTACGTGGTTAGTGGTTCGCGTAAGTTAAAGAAGGATCAAAGAACACCCCAACGTTCTTTGATCCTTCTTCTTTTGTTAAAGCTATGTTAAAGGTTATTGTTGATAATTGAACTAAAAAAAAGGGAACTCCGCAACAGTGGGGATTCCCTGAGTTATTCAAGAATCGCTCCCTTTTGGTGAAGAGGGACTCTGATCAGTAGAATTTGGGGGTTCAACCAATTCAAGGGATACTTTTTTGGTCATGTTTTAGAAATCTGAATCTATCAGGGACCCCTCGGTATCAAGTAATATAGAACTAAAATTAAGAAAAGAATCGCTGATTGGTGAGCCTATTATTAACCAGTGAAAGCAACAACTATTATAAAGTGCTTTTCGGCTTCTTAATTGATAATTTTTTTAATATGTTCCTTCCAGCTAACAACGCAACATATAAAGAAATTGTAACAAGTAATATTACATAAAGGTCTCGTCCAGCAAGGTAAGTGGCAGAGTGAAGACCTTTTATAAGTAAGTGAGCAAACAGGTACGAGATAGGCAATAGAATCATTTTTTCTAGTCCATTTCTTCTTTTTTCGTTCTTACGGAATATGACCAATCCAATTCCACAAATAAGTAAAAATCCTATAGCAAACAACACATAGTAGCTTAAAACAAGCCGAGGTAACGTCATGACAGAACCATCCGTTATTGGATCTCCATAAATTAAAGTATTTTCAGTTCCATCGGTATTGTAATAGTAGATCGAAGCGACCGTTTCCCCATTCGGGTTTAAGACCGTATTTTCCAGGTTGTTTTTGTTTATTTTCTGTTGCCAAATCGTTTCCCATGTAGTTATATCATAGACATAACCTGAATTGTCTGCTGCTGGATATTGATTTACATTAAATCCAGAGACTTCTTCACTAAAATTCAAAAGTACGGTTCCGTCATCCTTTTCAATAATTGAAACCGCATTTTCATTATAAGAGATGTATGCTGGGGTTGTCAGATAAGCGATTGTAACCACTGCAAAAACCAATGTTACCATGACTGAAAGAATAATCGTTTGCAGCTTTTTCTTTCGCAATGTATTTTGTATGTTTCTTAAGGGAGCTATATCGGTATCTACTGGCGGTTCTTCAAAAGTCCTCATTTCTTCAAGTCGTTTTTTACAGTTCTCACAAGAAGCTATATGCTCTTCAACTAGATCTCTAGTATCTTGACTTGCCATATCCTCGACATATAACGGCAGTATATCCCTGATCATATTACAGCTAATTTTCATCGATAATCCTCCGATCGCGCTTTAATTTTTTCTCTAGCGCGGTGATAAGTAACACAAGCCCAGTTTTCACTTTTTCCAAACAATTTGCCAATTTGCTTAAATGACAGTTCTCCAAATGCACGGAGAGTAAAGACCTTTTTGTAAGGCTCTTTCAAATTCTGGATAACTTCATGTACCTTCATAGACGCTTCTGAAACGGCTATTTCTTGTTCTACATTGTCTCCACTAGCTGATTCTGGAACCGACTCAAGATCCACCAAGCTTTTATTCTTACGCAAATAAGAGTAATAACTGTTTTTGGCAATTTGGCATAACCAAACACGGATATCACTATTCCCTCTGAAACTGTCTAGCGATGTTAATGCCTTCATAAAAGTTTCCGAAGTGATATCTTCAGAGATATGCTTATCGCCAGATAAACTATACACATATAAAAATACATCTTTAAAGTATGTATTATAAATTTCCTCAAGCTGTGTCACCATCTCACCTCCTTACATATAAGACGCGATAAACTCGAATATCTTACAAAAATATAAAAAAAAGCCGAACAAAGTAAGCCTTCATTCTTTTTTCGTATTTTGGAAAAATTGTTCCTGGAATACAAATATCAACAGAGTTATTTAACATAGCTTTTTTAAAAAAAACGTTCTATTACTCACCTCTATAGTGTATGATACATAGTATAAACCATATAGTGTACGACACACAGTATAAATCAATCAAAGAGGTGAACATATGGATAAGTCACTGCTGACATCTCTGACGACGGAGCTGCGGAGGGGGACATTGACCCTGGCTGTATTAAGTCAATTGCGAACACCCCAGTATGGATATTCACTTGTCCAATTACTGGAGAAAAGCGGAATCTCGATGGAGCAGAGTACACTCTATCCGCTGCTGCGCCGTTTGGAGAAGCAAGAACTGGTCACTAGCAGCTGGGACCGGTCGGAAAGCAGGCCGAGGAGATATTACGTGTTGAGCGAATACGGCACTGAGATCCTGGGACAGTTACAGGCCGAATGGGAAAAGATGTCTGGTGAATTGGCCATTTTATTAAAAGGGGATGAGGAAGGATGAAGCTTGTTGAATTATATATTCAAGAAGTGATGAGAAGGCTGCCGGAGAAGAATCGGGAAGATATTGCCCTTGAATTGACATCTACGATTGAAGACATGCTGCCGGAGGATTATACAGAGGATGATGTGAGGGAGGTACTGACGTCACTCGGGAATCCTGCGGTGCTGGCCTCGAATTATCAAGACAGGCCGATGCACCTGATCGGGCCAAGATATTATGATTTGTATATGACGCTATTGAAGATCATTTTTCCGATTTCTGCAGCCATCACGTTCATCGTGTTAGCTGCTACATCTGTTTTGAACTACTCAGGGGAATCAAGCCCCGTTGAGATCATCCTCTCCATCGCAGGAAATGGCGTGGTCGAGGTCATCGGAACAGGAATGCAGGTATTCTTTTGGCTGACGCTCATCTTTGCCATCATCGAGCGGACCGTTTCCTCGGACAGTCAGGTTCCAATCACCATGAAAGGAAAAGAGTGGACGCCTGATGACTTGAAAGACATCCCGTATGTCCCGAAAGAAAAACGAATTTCCAAGATGGAGATTTTCGGTGGCTTGATCTGGACGGTGATTTGGTCAACCTGCTACTTTAAAGCGTCGAGTATCGTCGGATTGTATGAAAAGAGTGAGAACGAAAGAATGTTTACTCCTTTCTTTGATCAGGATGTGCTCATGGGATATTGGCCATTGGTGGTGCTCCTGATCGTCTTGGAACTTCACCTGCTTCTTCGAAAATGGAAAGCGGGGATCTGGACCAGGAAGCTTGCGATCTTAAACGCCGTCTATCAGTTCATACCTGTTGCAGCCTTTATGTTCATTTTCCGGAACATGGAGGTGCTGAATCCGGAATTCACAGATCGGATACAGGAACTGTTCAACGGCTCCTTCAATTTTCAGTGGCTCTACTTGACCGTATCGGTTGGATTATTGGTCACTGCGGTGATTAATAGCTATGAGGGGTTTAAGAAGGCTTTAAAAATGAATGGAACGGATAGGGTTCTGTGATGGTGTAAGGTTCTGATCAGGAGATCGGAGCCTTTTTTTCTTGGCTAGAGGTAAATGATTTTGCTTTTGAAAATAAGCTAGTGAATTAGCAATAGAGTATAAAATTGCAAAGGCATTGTTCTCGATAGTTGGGATGTGTTAGAAATTATAATAAACAATATTAATAGGTAATTTATGTTAAAATATCTTTAGAAACGGGGCGCAATCCATTAACAGGATAGTGAAGAAGAGGAATAACGAAGTATAAAATATAATGATTACATTCGTTGACGTAAATACCGATACCAGAAGAAATGGAGGGAGAGAGATTTTATGGAAGTGATCTTAGTCATTTTACCTTTAATTCTAATAGGTTTTATTTATTTTATTCCGAGCTACATAGCTAGTAAAAGAAATAAGCATAACAAAATTCTCATTTATGTTATTAATTTCTTTTTAGGATGGAGTTTGTTTGGTTGGTTTGCCGCTTTATTTTTGGCACTTAAAAAAGATCATCGCGACCAATTGTCAGTTAATAAAGGGCTTAATAAATAAAACGTGAGCCATGGGGACAGGTACCATGGCTCCATTTTGTCTAAGTTCCATGGTACCTGTCTACGTGGTTTTTTATCATGAAAATTCGACACAGAGGATCAATTATGTAAGAAGAGGATTATATAAACCAAAAAGAGGATTGATAAATTCTGAGCAGGATTAATAGTTTGAAATCAGGATTGAATGCGGGCCAAACGGGATCAATTCAATAGCTGAAGGGATTTTTTCGAGAAATCACACTCTACATCTGGCACCTCATACCCACCAAAGAGGGGTCTCCAACTAAAAATGGACATTCTAACGTCCTTTCCCCTCGAAAAGCAGATAAAAGAGGACCGATGGACTTCAATTGGGACAGCAATTCCAGAACCGAAGCCTTGCAATAACGTTTGTAAGGGGCACTCCTTGGCCACATTTTTATCAAGAAGCCACGGTACCTGTCCCCATGGCTCCTCCCCATGGCTCCCCCGTCTGATATAATTTCTACAAGAAGAGTACATAAGAGGTGTCCAATAATGAACTGGAAATTAAAGAGCTTTAATGAACTATCCACTCACGAGTTATACGGGATTTTACAGGTGAGGACCCAGGTCTTTGTAGTGGAACAGCATTGTCCCTACATGGAAGTCGATGGGAAGGATCTTCACGCGTACCATCTTTATAAAGAAGAAAACGGTGAAGTGGTTGCTTATGCAAGACTTTTACCGCCAGGAGTGTCATATAAAGAACCGTCGATTGGCAGAGTTCTTGTGAAGGAAGATTATCGTGGTAAAGGGCTGGCTAGCGAATTGGTAAAAAGGGGATTGGATTTCATCCATGATGAATTAGGAGAAAGAACCGTGAAGATTCAGGCTCAGGAATACTTGCGGGAGTTCTATGGGTCATATGGATTCAGGGCGATAACGGAAACCTATCTGGATGATGGGATCCCTCATATCGATATGATTTTGCAAAAGTAACGGCCCCATTCCGTAAGGCTATAGGTGAGGGGAAGGCTTTTTTCTTTGAATGGACATTATTTCGGTTAATTTTATAAGACGTTGGGGATTCTTCTTAATAGTAACAAAAGAGGAGTGGACGTATGAAGTTAGATGGGAAAAAGTTCAAAGACAGGGCTATGGCCGCAATGAATAAGTTTAAACACAATATGACGGGGACGTACTATTCTATCGCTGATATACCCACTGCTTCCGTGCAGGAGCTGGCGGATTTCATTCAGATACATCCTGAAACAAATCAAATCGAGAAGCATCTTCTCGGCAACACCTATACCTTTTTCAGACTTCATTTGAACAACTACCGGTTCTACTTAGAAACCACCCATGGCCGTATTTTACAACTGGATGGCTCTTTCAATGAAAAGGAATTGGTTTCCTATCGATCCTACCGGGATTCTGAAGATATAGATTCGCCGGTTAGATTGAGTTAAAAACGTTTTTTTCTAGAAGTGACAATCCCTTCAATATGATTTTCATTTCAGAGGTCACGTGGGTGTGCCCCTTTTGGATTGGGGACAGGTCCCTTGGCCCGACATGCATCGGATATTCTCTTGAATTAGGTCATGAGGAAGAGTTGACATGTTATCGTTGGAAGAATGGTAAAATCGTAATAGCTAATTCTTATGGAAGCACTGGGAAGGATCTCGTGCTTCCATCCTCATATCTGGAATGGTCGTGTTAAAATATAGGGGATCTATGTTATCAATTGGCAAGTTGATAGAATAAGAGATACTACTAAAAAGGGGCGAAAAATACTAGCGTTGAGCGATAACCCGGAACCGCATATAAGGGGGCATTATGAAACACTTTAATGAAGAAGGTATCCAAATAACACAATACATAAATGAATTACTTCATGATCATAAGGGAGTCGGAGTAAGCGTTACCATTGTAAAAGACGCAGAAACAATCTATTCTAAAGGTTTTGGAAACGCCAGGATCCGACACGGAGAACGCCCGATTGACGGTGATACGAAGATGAGCATCCAAAGTATATCCAAGAACTTTATGGCCCTGTCCATTATGCAGCTGGTAGAGAAGAACCTGATAGCATTGGATGATCCGGTCGTTACACATTTACCTTATTTCAGAACGAAGAATAAAGAAGAGAGCGATAACATCACGATCAAGCATCTGTTGTCCCACACGGCAGGTTTTCCGTCAGAAGTGGGGATTGCCAACATGATTGCTCCGAATGTAAGGGAAATATTCTCCGATACACCGACGGAATTTCAGGAAGCATTAGATCATTATCAGCTGAAAGAAGAAGAGATTACTAGTATAAAGACGCGCGAAGATATCACGAAATGGTTCAAAAAAGTAGAATTGGAATACACGCCAGGAGAGGGATGGAATTATTGCACGGATGCATATGTGATCCTTGCCGATCTGTTTGAAAAGGTGACGGGCAGCAAATGGGAAGTATCCCTTCACGATGAAATCCTCACACCACTTAGTATGAAGCGAACTACGAGTGACTCATATGAGGTTGAGGAAGATCAGAACAGTGCCAGATATTATGTAGGTGAGGATAAAATCGAAACGCCTTTTCCCATCAACCCGATCTCGGCGCCAATCGGGTATTTGTATTCGACTGCCAATGATTTAGGCAACTATTTAACATTCCATTTGAATAAAGAATCTACTGTTTTAAAATCTCAATTAATAGAAGAAATGCAAAAGCCCATCCATCTTGTAAGCGAAGAATGGAGGGCGCCTGGATGTGATGTCAGGAGCTATGGTCTCGCCTGGTTTACGGATACTTATCGGGGATATAAAATCGTCGAACATGGGGGAGGCCAGTTAGGTGTAAGATCCCTGATGACCATGGTACCTGAGCTCAATCTGGGAGTGGTGGTCTTATTGAATTTTGACGGGACTATTCATCATGATATTTGTGATAAGATCGTGGACGTTTTTATTGATTCATAAGATGATTGGGTCATGCCCTCACAAGGAGAGTATACTTTGGGGGCATAAGACTAAAAGGGTAAAGGATTAACAGAAGAATGACATTCACAGGAGGGATCCACCCATGCCATATGAAAAAGTCCGATGGGGAATCATCGGTTGCGGGGATGTGACAGAAAAGAAAAGCGGCCCTGCTTTTCAAAAGGTTAAAAATTCTGAGCTTGTTGCGGTCATGAGAAGAACAGGGGAACTGGCAAGGGATTATGCGGAAAGGCATCAGGTTCCGAAGTGGTACGATGATGCGGATGATCTGATAAACGATCCTGAGGTGGATGCGGTTTATATCGCCACGCCTCCAGGCTTTCATAAGGAATATACGCTGAAGGCAGCGGCCGCGGGGAAACCGGTATATGTGGAGAAACCGATGGCCCGTACCTTTGATGAATGCAATCAGATGGTCGCTGCTTGTAAGAGTGCCGGTGTTCCATTGTATGTAGCATACTACCGCCGGGCACAGGAACGCTTTTTGAAGATAAAAGAACTGCTGGATCAAGAGGCGATCGGGGACGTGCGTTTTGTCTCATCGACCCAGTATCAAAAAGCGGGGGACGACGTGAAGGATCCAGAACGTCTTCCTTGGCGTGTCCAGCCTGATGTTGCTGGTGGCGGATTATTCTTCGATCTCGCCAGCCATACCCTCGATATTCTTGATTTTCTGCTCGGACCCATACAAGAAGCAAAAGGCTTTGCGTCGAATCAAGCGGGCTATTATGAGGCGGAAGATATTGTGAGCGGTACATATCGATTTGCATCTGGCGTTCAAGGAATCGGAAAGTGGTGCTTCACGGCTTTTGAACATGTGGACATGAATGAGATTGTCGGAAGTAAAGGAAAGATCAGTTTTTCTACATTCGGGGATGATCCCGTGATCTTGACGACAATTGAAGGAAAAGAGCAATGGAGTTTTGAACGACCCCTCCATGTTCATCAGCCGCTGGTTGAAACGATGGTGAAAGAGCTGACGGGGGGCGGCACTTGGTGTCCGAGTACTGGAGGTTCTGGGGCGCGAACGAATTGGGTGATGGATGAGATTGTTGGAAGGAAAGACACCTGAATGGGTTAAAGATCTAATTGATTTTAGAAATGGCACGCCTTTGAATGAAATGGATTCACCATAGTCTTGGAGCATGACCTCGGGCACGGTAGAGTTATAACGTACTCTGGGCAGGCTCCGTTTTATAAAAAGTATTTTATTTATTCCATTTGACAGTAGGTAATAAATGATATATAGTTAGTTTGTCAAACTAACTTAAAGGCAGGTTGTTGCAAATATGGAAGAAATTCTTCGTGAATTTATCGTGACACTTGACACTTCTTTTAAGAAATTGGTCCAAGAGACGATTGAAACAGCAGGTGTCTCCAATTTAAGTGTCAATCAGATTCAGTATATACAAGCGATCGGCACACTTCGGTATCCTACTATCAGTGAGATAGCCGAAGAGCTTAACATCACGAAAGCATCGGCCACGACTGGTATTAATAAATTGGTTTCACTCGGGTATGCGAAGAAAAGCCAATCAACCGAAGATAAAAGGATCTATCACGTGACACTTACTGAGTCCAGCCAGACATTCATGCGTCTGCATCAGAAAGCCTTGGAGGATTATGTCGCATTCATCGGACAGCTGCTTACTCCGGATGAGGCTGAACAGTTCAAACGGACCTTGGAGAAATTGATCAAAGGGTTTTACGAGAAAAACGCCTAATAACGTTCTGGAACAGTGGGAAGTCCCTTGTTCCATCTAAAGATAAGTTAGTCTAACTAAAAGAAAGTTCCATGACAATCAGTTAGCCTAACGAATGAATGACTTAAAAGGTAAGTTAGCCTAACTAAATTAATTTGGATATGAGGTGTTAACGAATGAAAATTTCATTATTAACCACAGGTACAAGAGGAGATACCCAACCATACATTGCGCTTGGGAAAGAACTAAAAAATCTTGGTCATGAAGTGAAACTTGCCGCATTTGAAAATTATGGGGAGTTGGTGGAGCAGCATGGTTTGCACTTCCATCCAATCAAAGGGGATATTGCCAAAATTTCAAGGGAGATGGCCAAAAGCTCGATTGAGTCCGACAACCCGATTAAATTTTTTTCTAGCTTTCAAAAGATGAAGCCTTATATAAAAGATAAACAGTTGGGAATGCAGACGGACCTGTTCGAGGCGTGCGAGGGAGCAGATGCCATCATCTATCATCCGGGGGCAGCCATCGGACAGTTCGCCGGTGAACACTCAGGTGTGCCGACTATTCTTGCGTCCCCTTTTCCCATGGCACCTACAAAAGAATACCCGGCCCTCATCTTTTATCAGCTGAGATGGGGCAAGACGGTCAATCTTCTGACACATAAATTGTTCGAGAAAGGATTCTGGCTTACGATCAAGCCTTCGATCGCTGCATTTTGGAAGGAACGTTTCGGGGGACTTCCGCTCCATTTCAGCAACCCGTTTGGCAGAGAGTCGACAACGGATCATACCTCTGTCATGTCGATGAGTCCCTGCGTATTTCCACAACCCAAAGCCGGGATGAAGTCCTTGGGTTATTGGTTTCTGGATGAGGACCTGAGCGAGTGGACTCCACCCCGCGATCTTGTCGACTTTATGGATAAAGGGGATGCGCCCGTTTATGTGGGATTCGGAAGCATTTATGATGAGCGTGCCGAGACAACAACGAAACTGGTCGTAGAGGCACTCCGTAAATCCGGTAAAAGGGGGATTATCGGGACGGGTTGGAATCAGGTTGAGGACAAAGAAGGATATGAAGATATGTATTTCATTGAAAGTATTCCTCATACATGGCTTTTCCCTAAAATGGCCGGGGTCATCCATCATGGAGGAGCGGGTACCACAGCATCCGCATTCCGTGCAGGTGTCCCAAGTGTCGTCATCCCCCATGGAAATGATCAGTTCGCCTGGGGAAAACGGACAGAAGAATTGGGGGTAGGGCCCGCCCCCATCCCGAGAAAGAAAATGACGGTGGAAAATTTATCGCGGGCTATTCTTTCCATGCAGCAAGAATCGATGAAAGAGACGGCTCTCGAATTGGGAAGACAGCTGCAACAAGAAAATGGTGCCGGAGAAACGGCCCGCTATATTCATCACTTTCTGAAAAGGTAGGGATCGATATGACAGACGCAAGTAACAAGGACCTCCGTTTTGGCCCAATGTTTACGGTCATGCTGTTAGGGGCTTTCGTGGGCATTCTAAATGAAACTTTATTGTCTACGGCATTGCCATCCATTATGAATGACTTCGGTCTGAATGAGAATAAGGTACAGTGGCTGACGACGGCTTTCCTACTGACCAACGGCGTCATGATTCCCATTTCGGCTTATTTGATTGAACGGTTCTCGACAAGGACCCTTTTCCTGTCAGCGATCGGGTTGTTTGGTCTGGGGACTATGCTTGCAGCCATCTCCCACAGCTTTTCATTGCTATTGTTGGGGAGGGTGGTCCAGGCAGCGGGTTCCGGAATCATGCTGCCACTGATCATGACGATCATCCTGACCATCATTCCCAAGGGGAATAGAGGTCGGATGATGGGATGGGCTGGAATCGTCATTTCCTTTGGACCAGCGATCGGACCAACCTTATCCGGGTTCTTACTGGAATATTTCTCTTGGAGAGCGCTATTCTTCGTTGTCCTGCCCATTGTAGCTGTGATCATGGTGCTGGCGGTTGTGTATGTGAAAAATGTGACAAAGCTGACTCGCCCAAGAATCGATATCCTGTCGATTTTCCTCTCTTCATTGGGATTTGGAGGGTTGCTTTATGGCTTCAGCGTCGCGGGGGAAAAAGGCTGGTCCAGCCAAACCGTCATCCTCTTCATCACAATGGGCTTCATGACGCTTGGAATTTTCATATGGAGGCAGCTAAGACTCAAACAGCCATTACTTCAATTCAGAGTCTTTGGTTATAAGACTTTTACGTTATCTCTAGTGATCACGATGGTCGTTATCATTTCGATGATCGGCGCGGAAACATTGCTGCCACTGTATATGCAGAATGTAAGAGGATTCAGTCCGCTCCAATCCGGCTTGATGCTATTGCCGGGGGCGATTGTGATGGGAGTCATGTCCCCGGTGACCGGAATTCTTTTCGATAAATGGGGGGCAAGAAAACTGGCTGTTCCTGGACTCCTGATCGTCGTCGTGACCTCTTTTTTAATGACGAATTTGTCCATGGATACGTCGATTGTCTACCTGTCCGCCATTTATTGTCTTCGGATGTTCGGATTGTCTCTTGCAATGATGCCAGTGATGACGAATGGGCTGAATCAGATCCCCGTTGAGTGGAGTGCCCATGGATCCGCAATGGCCAATACATTCCAGCAGATTTCGGGTTCGATCGGGACCGCCATATTAATCACGATTATGACAATGTCCTCAAAAGGTTACACACCTGAAGGTCCTTCCGGAGACGGATCACATATGATCGGTGAGATGGCCATGGTACATGGATATAACCAGGCATTTCTATTTGCTTCATTCCTTGCCATTGGGGCACTGGTTCTATCCCTCTTCTTAAAAAAGGGAGCCTCAGAACAAACGGAAGGCCATGAAGTAAGCAATGGATAAAACAAAAGTACATTCATTATAGGAGGAACAACACATGAGTATCAAAGTCAGCAACATTAAGAGATCTTATAAGCTTGGTAAAAGTGAAAGTGTTCAAGTATTGCATGGTGTCGATGTGGAATTCAATCAGGGGGAGTTCGTATCCATCCTAGGGGAGTCCGGGAGCGGGAAGTCCACCCTGATGAACATCATCGGCGGGATGGACAGGGAGTTTGAAGGAGATGTGATGGTGGACGGAACAAGCCTTCAAGGGATGAAGGAAAATGAGCTCGATGCGTATCGGAAGCTTAAAGTAGGATTTATCTTCCAGAGCTTTAATCTGATCAGTCATTTGTCCGTATTGGAAAACGTTGTCCTGACTATGCAGATGACGGACATGAGTGCGTCTGAAAGAGAACAGAAAGCCAAGAAGACTTTGACCGACCTAGGCTTGGGAGATCATATAGCTAAAAAACCGAATCAACTTTCCGGAGGTCAGAAACAAAGGGTGGCCATCGCACGCGCGCTTTCCAATGACCCTGATATTATCCTTGCAGATGAACCGACAGGGGCTCTTGATAAGAAAAACAGCGAGCAGATCATGCAGCTGCTGGATCATATCGCGGCACAAGGAAAGCTCGTCATTACGGTTACACATTCTCAAAAGGTGGCGGATTATGGGACCAGAATCATCACCATGGATGATGGGAACATCATCAAAGATGAATCCTTGAGAGAACCTTATGGACAAAAGGGGAACGCGCCGAAGGTCAAAACGAAGAACTTGAGATTTGGGGCAGCCATGAAAATGGCTTTCAACAATATCCGATTGAACCTCAAACGAAATCTGCTCGTATCATTCGGTGGTGCAATCGGAATCTTGAGTGTCATCCTGATGTTGGGGTTGGGGTCAGGGGTGACCGACTATATCAATAAAGAAATCAACGCCAATCTGAATCCGAACCTCATTCAAGTGACGAAAGCGCCCGAAGGTGATGCAAATGCAGGCTCAGGACCACTACCGAATCCAGTGCAGGAAACGGTGCCCCTTGGACAGGATGATGTCATGCGAGTAGAGAACATCGACCATGTCAAGAAAGTCGAAAATGTCTATACGTTAACGATGGGAAGCTCCATTTTGTACAAGGATACATCAGTAAATATCGTACAATTCCAAACGATGAACGATAGTGTGAATAAAGAGGATCTCATTGCAGGCGAACTCCCCGGGGCTGATGAAGTACTGCTTTCTGAAACGGCCGCAGAAAAAGTGAAAGACTCTCCTGAAGAACTTGCCGGAGAACAAGTGGAACTTTACATCAATACAACAGATGATCAAAACAGGCCGGTCATCGTAAAGAAAGAAATGACTGTGTCAGGAGTCATCAAAGGCAGCATGAATCAGGATCTTGCCTACACATCGTATCAGACATTAGATGAGATGTTTCAAAGTGAAGACATCACATTAATGGCCACCCAGCTGGATGTGTCGGTGGAAGAGGATAAGTATGTTGATAGGGTACAGGCAGATCTGGAGGACGCAGGCTTCACCGGTACCGGGGTAGGGAACATCCTGAACCAGGTGACAAATTACTTGAAAATCGCCACCAATGTATTAGCCGGGATAGCCGGTATTTCCCTGCTAGTGTCCGCTATCATGATCATTGTCGTGCTGTACATCAGCGTAGTGGAACGGACAAAGGAAATCGGGATCCTGCGTGCCGTGGGGGCAAGAAGAAAAGACATCAAACGGATCTTCTTTTCAGAAGCCGCTTTACTCGGTTTTGCTAGCGGCGTGATCGGGGTCCTGATGGCAAGCATCATCGGGGTATTGGGAAATAATGTGATGCAACAGGTGTTCGATGCCCAGTTGATCCAAATCAGTGCAGGGAATGTTCTGACGGGAATCCTGATCAGTGTGATCATCAGCATCCTTGCTGCCTTGTTGCCAGCTGCCAAAGCGTCAAAGCTGGATCCGATGGAATCGCTGCGCTACGAATAATCAGGCTTTGGTCATTTGAGCAAAACCAACGCTAATGAATATGTTATATAGGGCCCAGGCCATCATGCTGGGCTCTTTCTGTGAAATGGAGGAGGTAACGTGATTCACGCTTATGGAATTACACATGAAAACAAGCTTGAGACTGATATTTTGATTGGCGGGGGATTTGAATCATATAAATGGATCTGGATCGATTTCGATACGCCTACGGAAGAAGAAATCAGACATTTGTCTGATACGTTCCACTTTCATCCTTTAGCGATCGAGGACTGCCTCCAATCGATTCAAAGACCTAAATTGGACTATTATGGGGATCATACCTTCTACGTGACCCATGCGGTGAAGAAAGGACCGGAAGGACTAACAAAGGAAGAGGTTCAATTCTTTGTCGGAAAACAGTTCATAGTAAGCTTCCACCGGTACCGATCAATAGAGATCAATCAAGTACAGAGACGGATACGGGAAGTACAAGCTGGGATTGAAAACTGGGACCCCAATTATGTGTTTTATCAAGTGGTAGATAAAATCGTGGACAACTACTTCCCCGTTATTTATGAAATAGAAGACCGCTTGGACAGAATTGAAGATAATCGGCAAAACCAGTCGATGAATGTTCTAATGACCCAGCTTTTTGATACACGCTCCCAATTGCTGACACTACGCCATATCATCCATCCAATGCGCGATCTCCTTTATAGAATGCTCAATTCCCAGCACTTACAAGGGATTAAAGAGAAAAGGAAGTATTTTTCGGATATTTACGACCATCTTCTAAAACTATCTGAAATGGTCATGTCGAACAGGGAAATCACAGTGGATATCCGAGATAGCTATCTATCATTGAACTCCTTGCAAACCAACAATGTCATGAAAATCCTTACGATCATTACGTCCATTTTCGCTCCTTTGACGTTTATCGCAGGAATTTATGGGATGAACTTTGTTCACATGCCGGAACTGAGGTTGACCTACGGCTACGCCATTGTACTCGGAGTCATGGGATTGGTATGCATCTTGATGATCGGGTGGTTTTGGAAGAGGGGGTGGTTTAGATGAGACATGGTATGTCGAATCTGCCGGGTGGTGGAACCAGGGGACCTGTCCCTGTGGTTCCA
The DNA here is from genome assembly GCF_041889765.1 of Rossellomorea sp. FM04394. NCBI lineage: Bacteria > Bacillati > Bacillota > Bacilli > Caryophanales > Bacillaceae > Rossellomorea > Rossellomorea sp. FM04394. The sequence continues at coordinate 853,532 of NZ_CP168654.1, forward strand.
TGGGGCCCCATGGCTTCCTCCCAACCGACCCCTACTTTACCATCGCCAGAACCTTCTTTCCAACTCTCTCATCGCGTGCGATGATGGACACCTTCCTCATTAAATGGAAGTCATCGATTGGGATCGCCCGGATATCCGCGGAGATTCTTTCAGCGAAGATATCAGGCAGTATGGAGATGCCGATATTTGCTTCAATAAAACCGAGGATGCTGTGTCCGAACTCGATTTCCGAAGATATATGCAGCTTGGCCCCGAGCCCTTCGAATTCCCTCTGAATTAATCTCCTCGCATCACATGTTTCAAGGAGCATGAGAAATTCTTCTTCTTTTATTTCGTCAAAAGTGACCTTTTCTTTTTTTCCGTAAATCGGATGGTCTCTATGGGTATATAAGAGAAACCCTTCCGAGAAAAGGAAAGTTGAGAAGAAAGGGTGTTCAATTCCAGTGTCGTCAAAAAGAGCGACATCAATCGTTCCTTCTTTTAATAGTGCTAGCAAATCCACATAGCTGTGGGAAATCTTTAAATTGTAGTCCGAGCGGTTCGTATAGGCAAGCTTTTTCGGCAGATAGGAAGTGGCGACGCTTGGCCAGGCCCCGATGGTGATCCCTTTTAGCCCTTGTTCGAGTGCAATCGCTTTTTTTGCTTCATTCCATTCATTCCGGATGGTTTTTGAAGCAGGTAAGAGCTGTTCTCCTGCCTTGGTCAATTTCACTCCTGTCGTGGAGCGGGCAAACAGTTCGGCACCGACATCCGATTCCAGATTTCTGATTTGTTTACTGAGGGCGGGCTGTGTCATATTCAAGAGCTCGCTTGCTTTAGTAAAGCTTTCTGTCTCCACAGTGGTCAGGAATGCTTCGATCCATTCAATTCTCATGATTTTCTCTCCATAACGTTTGGTTATATCCACCTTACTTAGTGGAAGTACCATCTTATTAAGTCAGATGATAACCTAATGATGTACCAAAAACAAACACGATGTTTTCAAGCATTTGTGAATAGAGAAAGGAGTGATTGTATGTTACTTGAGAAAAACGTCATAAACGGAGAATGGTTTACAACGAGGGATACCATTTCAGTATGGAATCCTGCTACCAAAGAGTTGCTCGGTGCGGTCCCGATGTCAGGAAGGGACGAGGCTAAAAGGGCTGTGGATGCTGCCGGAGACGCATTCCAGGCGTGGTCAGGAAAAACAGCCTATGAACGGAGTGCGTTATTGCTGGAATGGTCCAGGTTAATCGAAGAAAACCGTGAGATCCTGGCACGGACGATGACCCTTGAACAAGGAAAGCCGTTCCGTGAAGCGCTAGGTGAGATCGATTATGCTAATCAATATGTCGTCTGGTATGCAGAAGAAGCCAAGCGCATATATGGCGAAACGATCCCGGCTTCATCAAGAGAGAAGCGGTTAATGGTGCAACAGGTTCCGATCGGCGTGGTGGCTGCGGTCACACCTTGGAATTTCCCTGCAGCCATGATCACACGTAAGCTTGCACCGGCCTTAGCGGCAGGATGTACAGTGGTACTGAAGCCTTCTGAAGAAACCCCATTCACGGCTTTGAAATTAGGGGAGTTGGCCAGTCGCGCCGGTATCCCGGATGGTGTCATCAACATTCTGACAGGTGACGCGAAAGAAATTGTAGGGGTCTGGCAGGAGGATTCCCGTGTCCGCAAATTGACTTTTACAGGGTCTACGCCAGTAGGGAAGTTACTTATGAAGCAGGCGGCAGACACGATGAAAAAGCTGTCACTTGAATTAGGCGGGCAGGCACCCTTCATTGTGACAGATAAAGCCGATCTCGATGCCGCTGTAAAAGGTGCGATTCAGTCGAAGTTCCGAAACGGCGGTCAGGCATGTGTGGCGGCAAACCGCTTCCTCGTCCAGGAAGATATAGCAGAGGAGTTTGCTTCAAGATTTGGCGATCAAGTCAAGGACATGAAGATAGGAAACGGGATGAATGACGGAGTGGAAGTTGGGCCGTTAATTAACCAAAAGGCATTGGCCAAAGTGAAAGAGCATGTGGAAGACGCTGTCCTAAAAGGGGCAGAAGTGCTTGCTGGAGGCAGTCCCCTAATGGGGGAAAAAGGCTTCTTCTTTGAACCAACTGTATTAAAAAATGCTACAGATGACATGCTGTGCATGCAAGAAGAGACGTTCGGTCCTGTAGCCCCTATCTCCACCTTTAAGACGCTGGAAGAAGCCATTGAGCGTGCCAATCATACCCCATTCGGTCTGGCAGCGTACGTATTCACCGGGGATCTCAATGAGGCGATGCACATCGTCGAACGTCTTGAGTATGGAGTGATCGGTCTGAATGATGGATTGCCTTCAGCCGCACAGGCACCGTTTGGCGGAGTGAAAGACAGCGGAACCGGCCGGGAAGGCGGAAAAGCAGGGATAGAAGGATTCTTAGAGTGGAAATATATATCGTTAGGAAATATCAATTAAACATTTGGAGGAATGAATCATGACAAAACATATTTTAATGGTCGTAACAACAGCAGACGAAATGAAAGAAGGACACAAAACAGGTCTATGGTTATCAGAATTCGGAGAAGCCTATGTAGAATTCAAAAAACAAGGCTATGAGGTTACGGTAGCAAGCCCTAAAGGCGGGAAAGCACCTGTGGATGACCGCAGCCTTGAAGATGAAGTGCCTCAAGAGATTTTAGACACGGCCAAGCATCTGGAAAATACAATCAAGCTTGAGGAAGTGGGAGACGTATCGAAATTTGACGGGATCTTCATGCCCGGCGGTCACGGTACTATGTTCGACCTTCCCGATAACACAACTCTTCACACAATGGTTCGCGAACTGTATGAAGCAGACAAAGTGGTGGCCGCAGTATGCCACGGCCCTGCTGGATTAGTCGGAGTCAAGCTGTCAAACGGTGAACCACTGGTTAAAGGAAAAACCATTGCAACCTTCACGGATGAAGAAGAGCGTGAAACAACACTTGACCGCTTCATGCCGTTCTTACTTGAAACACGCCTTCGTGAACTTGGAGCGAATGTCATCGTAAAAGACAACTGGGCAGATCATGTGGAAGTGGATGGCAACCTGGTAACAGGTCAAAACCCTCAATCTACAGAGACAGCGGCCAAAGAAGTAGTTAAGCTGTTAAGCAAATAAGATCGTTACCGGCCTATAAGTCCCTTGGCTTGTAGGCCTTTTTGTATGTGAGTGTACAAGAGGAAAACTTATTAATAGGAGGAAAAGGATATGGAACCGATTGTCATTACAGCTGTCTTAAAAGCAAAATCAGGCTCTGAAGGTGAACTGGAAAAAGCTCTTCAACAAGTGATTCAGCCTTCCAGGGAAGAGGACGGATGCATACAATATGACTTGCATCAATCCACTGAAGACCCGGGAGTATTTGTCTTCTATGAACGATGGGAGAATGAAGCTTCTCTGAAAGCACATATTCAGTCTGCTCATTACCAGACCTATCGTCAGCGTGCAGAAGGTATTTTGGAAAGTCGTGAGGTATATCGACTTAAGTTGGTATAAGGTAGATAGAATCCTGCCAGTTTCTTTGAAGCTGGCAGGATTCTTTATTTTGGATGCCAGGGGGACAGGCCCCGGCCCCTTGGCCTTATTTTTTTGAAAGAGCCACGGTACCTGTCCCCGGCTCCCCTTTTATTTTCCTTTTTTTACAATTAAATCTATGGTATCTTCCAGTAGAGTGCTTCATGGATGTCGAGTGGGAAAAGGGGTGATTCTTCATGCACATCGTATCAATAAAAGAGATGCCGAAAGAGACGATAGTCGATTTCTTCAATCGGTATTGGGGCAGTCCGAAGATGGTGATTTCCAGCGGAATCTATGATTGTTCTACTTTAGACGGCTTTGTCGCTCTAAATGAAGGATACAAAATCATTGGATTGATTACGTATATTTTCAGGGACGGACAATGCGAGATTATTTCACTTGATAGTCTGGAAGAACGGAAGGGGATCGGCACCGCCCTTATGAAAAAAGTAGAAAAGGTGGCTGCCGAATATCATTGTAAACGGATCACGCTGATCACGACCAATGATAATTTACTGGCACTGAAATTTTACCAAAAGAGGGGCTATATGATTTCACACATCCACCGGTTTGCCGTGGAGAAGGCAAGAAAAGTAAAACCTGAGATCCCCTTGATCGGGAATGACGGGATTCCGATCAGGGATGAGATCGGATTGGAGTGTGACCTGACGGATGGAACATAATCATTGGCCAAAATGGGCTGTGGAAACGATTGAAATCGTGCCGCCAAATCCCGATTGGATCGACAGGGGAAATGCTGCAGTGAAGGAACTCCTGCAATTGTTAGATCCCTTTGGAGTAAAGGAAGTAGAGCACGTGGGAAGCACCTCGATCCGTGACCTTCCTGCCAAACCGATCATTGACTTGATGGCCAAGATCCCATCCTTTGGTGGTCTTGAAGAGATTGCCGAAAAGCTTGGGGAGGATCAATGGCACTATGTACCGCCTAAGCTCGATAACCGGCCGTGGAGAAGGTTTTTCATCAAAGTGGAAAAAGAAAAGCGTGTCGCCCATCTTCACCTCATGCTGGAGGGGGAACCGAGGTGGGAGCAACAGCGGTTATTCCGGGATCGGTTGAACGGAACCCCCTCTTTGAAGGAAGAATATGCAGAGCTCAAAAAGCATTTGGCGGACAAATTTCCTGATGACCGGGAAGCCTACTCGGAAGCGAAAACAGTATTTATTCAAAGAGTGTTGGATAAGGAGAGGTAAGGTTTGAGAAAGGGTGTGTAATGAGCTTATATAGCAATCGTTTTTGATTTAAATGATACCTTGCTTGATAGGGATCTTGTGGTAGATCAATTGTTTTTGAGTATTTGTTAGTTCACTTTCGATTCCAAAAAAGGGTGCGAGCCCCAGCACGGTCAATGTGCCGGGGGGCTCGCACCCATTTTAAATAAGAACCCTTACTTCGTCACAGAAAAGCCTTCCTCATCTTTTACTCCATCTGCATACTCATCAAGCAGAGCGCGTACTTCGTCGGTGGTGACGGTTTCCATAAGACGATTTCTCAGCTCGCTTGCTCCACGGAATCCGCGGACATAAATCTTGAAGAAGCGGCGGAGCGGTTTGAACTGCCGTGGCTCGAGTTCATCGTTATATTTATCATGAAGGTCCAGCTGCAGCCTTAGTAGGTCAAGCAGTTCTTCACTTGTATGTTCCTTCTTCTCCTTTTCGAAGGCGAACGGATTGTGGAAGATTCCTCTTCCGATCATGATGCCGTCCACGCCGTATTTCTCGGCGAGCTCAAGTCCCTTCTCGCGGTCGGGGATATCTCCGTTGATCGTCAGTAAGGTATGAGGGGCGATTTCGTCACGGAGTTTCTTGATCTCCGGGATCAGCTCCCAGTGAGCATCGACGTCACTCATTTCCTTTTTCGTACGGAGATGGATGGACAGATTGACAATGTCCTGCTCCAACAGGTGCTTCAGCCAGTCATGCCATTCCTCCACCTTGGTATAACCGAGGCGGGTCTTCACGCTGACGGGAAGTCCTCCCGCTTTGGCAGCCTGGATGAGTTCCGCTGCGACATCCGGTCGGCGGATCAGGCCGGAGCCTTTTCCGTTGGCTGCAACATTGTGCACAGGGCAGCCCATATTGATATCGATTCCTCGAAAGCCCATTTCAGCCATCCCGATACTCATTTGACGGAAGTATTCGGGCTTGTCCCCCCAAATATGGGCGACGATCGGCTGTTCATCTTCCGTGAACGTCAAACGCCCGCGTACACTGTCTTTTCCTTTCGGATGACAGTAGCTTTCTGTATTTGTAAACTCTGTAAAAAACACGTCAGGTCTTGCCGCCTCACTCACGACATGACGAAATACCACATCGGTCACGGCTTCCATCGGTGCCAGAACAAAAAACGGCTTAGGCAACTCGTGCCAGAAATTATCTTTCATACTCTATTTAAACCCTTTCCTTTAGGGAAACGTGTTCCCGAAATTAAAAAGTAGAATGCTTCAGATTGATCCAGTCCCGGTCAGGACGGATTCCAACCAGTATATACTTTAATGGTATTAGGCGAAAAGTGCAAGGGGACGGGTCGTTTTCTCTTGAGGAACATTCACTTTAATAGTGGAGGATAAGAGACAATGAAGGGAACCTGATGATGCTGTCATTAAACCTGGGAACCTTATCAGAAATAGGGGTTCCGCTAGTCAGCTGCCGGGGGCCAGGAATGTATTCATACCTGAAAGATGAAAATATACCCAAAAATAACAAACAGATTCTGTAAAAAATTGCTATAATGATTCTTATAGTGCAGTGCATGCACTCACATATCGAATGACAGTAAAGGGGAGCGACTGATGTCTGAGTTTAATGAAAGTCCGTTAATGAAGAGCGATGAAAAGAAACCAAAGATCAAGGTGGAAAGAAAAGAAGGGGAACCGACTGCCGCTTTCAAAGGGGCAAGCTGGGCCGCTTTCGTAGTGGGTGCTTCCGCTTATCTGATCGGTCTGTTCAATGCCTCCATGGAACTGAATGAGAAGGGGTATTATTTTGCGGTATTGATATTCGGTCTGTATGCAGCAGTATCCTTGCAAAAAGCGGTAAGGGACAAAGAAGAGGATATCCCTGTTTCCGGCATCTATTATGGACTCAGCTGGTTTGCGGTCATCGTGGCCATTTCCTTGATGGCGATCGGACTTTATAATGCTGGGAGCATCATCTTAAGCGAAAAAGGGTTTTATGGTATGTCATTTGTCCTTTGTCTGTTTTCGGCCATTACCATCCAGAAAAACATCCGGGATACGCAGTGGGCAAGAGAAAGGGATTAATTCCTAATAAAAAAGAAGTATCCAAGAACCATCCAATGTTCTTGATACTTCTTTTTTTGTGTTTAAGCCGAAGTCTCATGCTTCCGGTCCAGTCGATGACTCATGAACGTCAACAGACTCGCACAAAGTGCAACGACCCCGCCGACAAGTGTCACATTCAACAATGGCCCCTGATGGTAGACAAGGCCTCCGAGTGCCGATCCCATGGCGATCCCGACATTGCTTGCAACGGGCATCAAGGAAGCGGCGAGTCCGGTCGCTTTCGGCTGATACACACCCGCAAGGTCAATCAGGTAAAGCTGGGTTGAGGTCGTCAGCAGGATCGCCATCAAGGACATCAAGCCAATGTTGATCAATCCGATGACGAAATGGCCGGTCGTAACGTACAATCCGAACAGGACAAACGCCTGGATCAGGAAAACGAATCGGAGGCGTCCGATGGCATTGTGGCTGGCAATCTTTCCGGCCAGGATGTTGCTGAAAATCGAGATGAACCCGTAGGCGAACAGAATCAAGCTGATCGAACTGCCTGGCGCCCCCATCATGTCCAGGATCGGCACAAGATACGTAAAGACCGCATACGTTGCGCCGAAACCGAGAGCCGGGATGAAGAAAGCCATCAAGATCCGCGGGTGGGTCAATAAAGAAAACTGATCACGCATGGAACTGTGATATTGACTGAGCTTACTCGGCAAATTCATGAAAGAGGCCAAAAAGGCAACCACACCAAGAATCGTCGTTAACAGGAACGTGGCATGCCAGTCGTACCACTCCGCGATGACGGTACCGATGGGCACTCCGATCACATTTGCCAGGGTGAATCCGCCGAAAACGAAGGAAATGGCCACTCCCCGTTTTGTCACGGGAATTGCTTCGCTCGCGATCGTCATGGCAAGGGAAATCGAAACGCCTGTGACGATGGCCGTCAGCATGCGAAGGACAAGGAGCATGACGTAGCTTGTCGAAATCACGCATAAAGCATTCAGAATGATAAATGCCCCTATTAGGAACAACATCCATTTCCTTTTTGGAAAATGGCTTGTTGCGGACATGACGACCGGGGTGGCGATGGCAAAGGTAATGGCAAACGCTGACACCAGCGTACCCGCCTTTGCGTTCGTTATATGAAGGCTCGAGGAAATCTCCGTTAAGATTCCGACGATGACAAATTCGCTTGTCCCGAGAACAAAAGTTAGTAAACTAAGTGTGAAGATAAGAAACCAATGCTGTTTGGTTAATACAGTCTCTTGCATAAGTACCTCTTTTCTAAGATGAATATATATACGTATTTGTTTGTTTAAACAATTTAATCATCATACCATAAATCATATAAGGAAGTAGCGCATGCATTGAAATCAATTCCATAGGACACTCCTGCTATCCAATAGAAGAATTCATCCAATGTTCATTGTGCCCTTATCTTTAATCATACTGAACGCCGCTAGCACGCCTTTTCCTCTAATTGGTATCATTCTCTCCTTGGGAAATTCAAATACTTGGTTAATAAATTTGACGAGAATACTTTTAAGCCTATAGGGAAAAATAATTAGACATAAACCTACTCCCTCTTCATCTGAAGAGGGTTTTTCGTGATAGAAAGGCAGGGAAAATTCATGGATCTAGATTGGATTTGGAAAGCCGTGCTTATTGTACTGGCGGGAACTTTGTTATTAAGGGTTGCCGGGAGAAAGTCCATTTCCCAGATGACATTGGCACAGACGGTCATTATGATCGGGATCGGATCATTACTCATTCAACCCGTTGCCGGAAAGAATATCTGGACGACGATTGGTGTCGGCCTTATTCTTGTTTTAACGTTGATGGTAATGGAATATCTGCAGGTGAAATTCGATCGTGTCGAACAGTTCATCACAGGGAAATCCAAGATTCTTATGGAAAATGGCGTCATCAATGAAAAGAACTTTAAAAAGTTACGGATGACAGTAGATCAACTTGAAATGAAACTGAGACAGCAGGGAGTCAGTAAGCTTTCGGATGTGAAATGGGCGACCCTTGAACCGAATGGACAAGTCGGGGTGGAATTGATGCCCGGGGCAAAGCCGGTAACGATGAAAGATTTTGAAAAACTACAGGCAGAAGTACAACGGCTGATTAATATGCTCAATGTCCCGCCATCCACGAAGAGGCCGGTCAGTCCAGAGGTGGGAGGGGAAGATATATTTCAGGAAATCAAACAGAAATCTTCCGTCAATCCTCCTCCGAAACATCTTCAGTAGAAACCTGCGAAAGGAAGGTGTCCATGAAAAACGTCACCTATCAAGGAAAAAATTCCGTAGCCGTCAAGAAAGTAGAGGACCCGCCTTGCTCCTGAATATGTAAATGATACCGTGCCGATGCCTCCAATGATAATTTCGTTCTATTAACGCATCAAAAAAAAGATTCTCAGGTTGACTGGAAATGTCAGAACAACCTGGGAATCTTTTTGATTCAGTGATTACTCACAATGTTCATTTTTGTTCTTGTGAAGCGGTGGTGGGATCAGCCATCCCTTTTCTTTGTTTAACTTAAGCACTTTAGCACCCATTTGAGCTTTTTGCATATGGAATTGGTCGAACATCATGGCTACATCTTCACGGATACTCTGTCCCATGACTGTGCTGCATGCGACTAAACCTGAAGCGATATTAGCGGATAATCCTGCTGCTATGGCAGGATCCGGCATGCGGGCACCTGTCGGAATATCATCCAGGCAGGCATGTGGAGGCTCTGGAGGAGTTGGAGGTAATCCAATCCCATTTTCTTTCAGAAGCTTTTCCACTTGCTTGATCTCTTCTTGCCCAGCCTCGACGCTGTCCTTCAGTAATTTCTTCAGATCATCATCACCGGCATGGTTCAGCTGCATCTGATATCCTCCAACAGTGGCTTTGGCCGTCAACAGATAATTCCACGTTCCAAATACTTCACCATAGTGCAACGGTTCTTCTTGTGGATCTCCACTCAAAATGCCCATAATCATCCTCCTGATTGTCATGATGTGCCGCCTTTCAAAGTGAATGTGTTAGCACAAAAAGTATTTTTACACTAAGTACATTGGAATATGTAAATGGTTTACATTTTTTTATGGGAATCTAAGGTAGGGAAAAGCACTGGGACGGTTCTTATGCTTCCAAAGCAAGAGATCCGTCCCAGTAGTTTGTTAGCATTATTGATAGTTGACGATCGCAGGGCTCGGGTCCATTTTCAACACATCCTCCGGCTCCAGGACCGGCACATCCTTATCATAAAAGATCTTGAATGCGCCGTACTGTTTCGGTTCATCACGTATGTATTTCCCGTACAGGGCCTGCTTGTCCGCAGAGGCTCCCCAGCCGTCAAAGTTTATGGCGACTTCGACGTTATCGGTCGGTTGAATCACATCTTTGTTCGTCAGAACATCACCGGTGAACTGGTGGACGAGGACGATTTTATCAGGGAGGTCGTTCTTTTCCGTAAGCCCCGACACATATTCGACGGCCTTCTGGATTTCCTTACCATCCACTTGCCCGAGATCCTCTCCGGGTTTCTCCTCTTCGGCTACGTGGAATTCCGTATCGATCGCCAGGTGAACGTGCGGGTGCTTAAGCCACTTCTCGACCATTTTCACCTGCTCCATGACCGTATCCATTCCGAGCTGAATATCGAGAAGCACCAATGCGTCGTGTTTCTCTGCAAGCTCCACATATGTTTCAATATTTTCCTCAGATGTCATTCGCACATAATCTCCATCAGGACCCGGCTCACTCTGTGCCATAGTTGTAATCAACTCGATCGTCGGCACCGCTGGCCGGTCGGGATCAGCGTCGGAATAGGCCTGGGTCTGTTCCTTCAGTTTTTTCATGTACTCCTCCGGCTCCATCTCGCCAAGAATCCCCATATTTTCAGAATCCGGCGTCCCGTAATAGGCGACCAACCGGTGATCCTTTAACGGTCCGTCGGATGGATCTTTCACTCCTTCGGCAAGTGTCTCACCTGCAGGGACCGTACGCTCGGGATTTCCGCCCAGCGCAGCCTGCATTTCAGGAATTTCCTGCTGTTCCTTTTCTGATAAGCTTTCCTTCAGAGATACAGCATCTTCAGACGGTTCCAATGGTTTGAAGGGCTGTTCGGGCTCTTGTTTTTCTTCGTTTTCCACTTTTTTCGTGTTAGATTCGCTCTGGTCGGAAGACGTCGATTCCTTCTGACTCTCTTCTGTTATCGAAGGATCAGCGCACGCTCCTAGCAGAAGTACTCCAGCTGCAAATAGCAGCACTAATTTCTTCATATCCTCACACTCCTTTTTATATAGAAGAATATGGAGGACTTTAACACATTTTCCTGTAGATGAAACCTATGTAAAGGAATTGATAGAAATTCTTAATTCAAACGTTAATGCTCATAAGTGAAGAACTTGGAAACGGGTTTATTGAAAATATTCTGATATTTAACAAGGGAAAATTTGGTACAATCAAAGTAGAGGGAACCAAAAGGACAGATCCCAAGGCTCCTTTTCGCACTGGACAGCTTTAAAATGAGAGATGAAGGAGGATTATAAGTGATCAATTACGATGGCCGCATGTTCGTATCCACTGAAAATACGACAAATGGTGAAGTTTCTTCAAAAACAGTTTTTGAATATAAGCAAGAAGGAAATATTCTTTCAGCAACCTATAGTGGTGGAGAAATTATGAAGGGAACGCTGATTGGCATCGTGAATGAAGATGGCTCTTTATCGTTTAGATACAACCATGTAAACGTTCATAGTGAGATAAGGGGAGGTCAATGTACTTCTGTTCCTGAATTTCTATCCGATGGAAGGATAAGACTTCATGAAAGCTGGAGGTGGATGGATCGTGACCAAAGTGAAGGGGAATCGATTGTTGAGGAAGTGATGTGAATAGTAGCTGTTTAATGCACCATTAATGCAGCATCTTTCTCGAAGCATGGGTCGGGGTGAAGGGAATGGGGACATATGTGAAAAACTTGGATGAAAGGGCTGTATTTCTATAGAAGTATTTAGCGTAATCCAAAAATCGGGAGGGTGTTCCTATGTTCAGCAACTTTCATTTTGACACGATTTATCGTGAACGGGATCATCGCACCCCTCTGGTGGTCATGATGTGTGGTGTGGCCGGCTCCGGGAAAACGACATTTTCTCAGCAATTAGAGAAGAATGGTTTCGTACGCCTTTCCATTGATGAAGAAATATGGGCGACTTATGGGCGTTACGGGATCGATTTCCCTATGGAAAAGGTGGAGGAATATAAGAAAGAGGCAGAAAGGAAACTGCGTAATGAATTAGTAAAGTTCATTCAAGATAAAAAACAGGTGGTCATCGACTTTAGTTTTTGGGACCGTGCAAGGAGGGACCAATACAAACAATTAATTGAAAAGTCCGGTGGTAAATGGAAACTGATTTACTTGAAAGTTTCCCCTGATGATTTGCGTGAACGCCTTAAAATAAGGAACAAACGCTTTGATGCAAATGCTTTCCCGATTACAGAAGAACTGTTGACTTCCTACCTGAATGGTTTCGAAATTCCTAATGGTGAAGGCGAAATGGTCATTGAGAATTGACTTCCTCTCATTTCGCCTTCATCATCTAATCCGTCATATACTCATTCACTAACTCATAACATCTATCCTTGGTCGACTCATATAAAGAGATGTACCAAGCAACATTCTCAAACGTCCCACCTTCATACTTCAGTCTCTCTTTCTCCGCTTTCTCTTCTTTCTGTTCGATCCATCTTAATTGTTCAGCTTTTAACTCCTTCATTACCTCTGGAGACAGCTCTTTTTCCAGCAGGGCGTAGATCTCATTCAATGCACCATCATACTTTTCGTAGGATACTCCATAATAGTTTTTCATCGCATTCGTGACACCTTTATCTGAATCCTTCTTATCTGGCATGGCATCAAGTTCTTTTTGGATGTTGTCGAGTTTGTTCAGGTAATCTTTTCTTCCCGGTACCTTTGTTTTGGGAGTACCACCCTCCTCCTGACTACTGTCTACCTTCGCGCTGCTATCTTCCATAGAGGATTCTTCAGATTGACTCTTTCTGTCGTTATCGGATGTAACTGTGTTTTCTGTAGATGAATCATTCGATTGAGAGGAATCATCTGTACTTGCTGGAATCGTATCAGGCTCAAGATTAAAAGCATCCTCTTCATTTGAATGGCTACAGGCAGACATGAAGACGACTAAAAAAGTTAATGCCCCAATAATAATTTTCCATTTTTTCATAATTACAGCTCCAATTCTTAAGTGATAATACTGGATTATTTTAACATATAAGGGAATGTCCTTCTAGCGAAGGTTCGTGGGGGCAGGTCCCATGGGAGAATTCTTAAAGAAGCATTTTCAGTACAGAATAAGCTCATTTATGGGTTTTATAAGAATTAAACCAAGGAATTTTTTAAAACTTCTTACCCTGTACATAGATTGTTAATAGTTTCGTAATATTTTCCCTCTAAGATGAAATCAACAGCAAAGATCAACCGCGAAAAAATCAATCGAGGAGGAAACAAGATGCTGGAACACAACAATCAAAATGAAGAAATGAAGCATATAGAATCAGACACTACGGAAGCCGTGAATAAAGAGGGAATGCAACGAAGCCCGAAGCCGAAGAAGCCTTTTAAAGGACGGGGATTTCTAAACACTGTAGGTGCCGGCATCATCGGTTCGGTCCTGACACTGACGGTATTGCCTCAAACCGATTATTATCAGAATCTGGCCCAGTCGGGCATCGAACAATCGGCAGGTGAAAACGGGCAGGTGGAGAGTTCGGATGATTCGGGAATCAACCCTACAACGGTTTCAACAACGGGTAGCGGCGATATAGCCAACATTGTGGAAGATGCCTCTGAATCGATTGTCGGAATCGTCAATTATCAGCAGCAGAATGGCATGGGCGGTTCACAAGAGGCTCAAGCAGGCACAGGTTCAGGCGTTCTCTTCAAGAAAGAGGGGGACAGTGCGTACATCATCACCAACAATCATGTCATTGAAGATGCTTCCAAGATTGAGGTGTCTCTCTATGATGGTGAAAAGACCGAGGCGGAGCTGATCGGAGCGGATCCCCTGACAGACCTTGCCGTATTAAAGATCGATGGGAAATATGCGGACAATCTGTTGGAAGTGGGGGATTCCAGTGCATTGCGTGCCGGTGAACAGGTGATTGCGATCGGAAACCCGCTGGGACTCGATTTATCAAGGACGGTTACACAAGGAATTGTAAGTGCCGTCGATCGTACCATTCCCGTGCAGACATCTAAAGGTGAATCTGAATTGAATGTCATCCAAACAGACGCGGCCATCAATCCCGGAAATAGCGGAGGGGCACTGTTGAATTCAAAGGGTGAATTGATCGGTATCAATAGCGCAAAGATCTCGAACTCTGGTGTTGAAGGACTTGGATTTGCCATTCCAAGTAAGGATTTTCTGCCGATCGTGAGTGAAATCATGGAAAAGGGGAAAGTGGAGCGCCCGTATATCGGAATCGGCATGACGAACCTGACCGATGTTCCACGCAACTACTTGGGGGATTTACCTAAGGAAGTGGAGAAGGGTGTCATTGTCGCCAATATTGATGGCACATCAGCGGCAGCCGAAGCCGGGATCAAAGAGGGCGATGTCATTACGGAGTTGAATGGAAAAGCAGTAGCGGATGTGGCCGATTTAAGAAGACAGCTATACGCTGACCTGAAGGTGGGAGATGAGATTGATTTGACCATCTTCAGGGGTGGAGAAGAAATGACGATCAGTTTGACTTTGACTAGTAATGCGATGGTTAACTGATTGATTGGGTGTGGTGCCGGGTGTGAATTGAGTGTGTGGTGCCCGGCACCAATTGAGTGAATTGTACCAGGTACAGATGAAGCGGATTGTACCAGGTACAGATGAAATGAATTGTATCAGGTACAAAAAAGTACAAAAGAATCGAACCGAAAATAGCACCTACACCTAAAAATAAAACTAAAGGAGTACGAATAAGTGGATAAAAAAAAGCGTTCGATCACGTTATGGAGTGTCATCGGAGGCATTGTCGTCGTAGGGACGATGCTTGTGATGTTTGGGTTTTCGAAGGATGAAGTGGTGGCGAAGGTTGGAGACAAGTCGATCAGTAAAGAGGACTTGTATACGACGCTTGTGGACCAGTATGGGGATGCGGCCCTGGATACACTGATTGCCGAGAAGATTGTGGAGCTTGAGAGTGATAAGAAAGAGATCACAGTCAAGGACAGTGAAATCGATGAGGAGCTGGAGTCCATCAAAGCTTCCTATGGGGGCGAAGAGGCGTTCAATGAGGCACTTGCCTCAAGTGGAACGAGTCTTGATAGTGTCAAAGAGAATATCCAATCGTTTTTGCTAACGGAAAAATTGCTGAAGGACAGAGTCTCGATTTCGGATGATCAAATAAAAGAATACTTTGAAGCGAACAAAGACTCGTTTGCTCAAAATGAGCAGGTAGAGGCAAGCCATATTCTTGTAGAAGATGAAAAAACTGCCCAGGAAGTGAAGACAAAGCTTGATGACGGAGGGGATTTCGCGGAGCTTGCGAAAGAATACTCCACTGATACCTCCAATGTCGAGTCAGGCGGGGAGCTAGGGTATTTTGCAAAAGGTGAGATGGTGACGGAATTTGATGATAAGGCGTTTGCCATGAAGAAGGGTGAAATCAGTGAGCCGGTTAAGACGGAGTTTGGCTATCATATCATCAAGGTGACGGACAAGAAAGAAGCGAAGGAAGCGGTTCTTGACGATCATAAAGAGGAAATAAAGGATATTCTGTTTGATCAGGCACTTCAAACGGAGTATGGGACTTGGTTCGAGGAACAGAAAGAGGAGTACAAGATTGAAAATATATTAAAAGATTCATAAACCGGCCATGGTTTGTTCATGGTTTGGTCATGGTTTGGTCATAATTCCCGGAAATACTGTTAGTGCAGCTGCAACCTATAAAAGGAGGAAATCAAATGAACAATAAGAAAACACTCACGTTGGCAGGCGTATTAGCAATCGGGATCGTGGGAGCTCTTCCCGCCTTTGCCGCTGAGGAGGATGGCGGAAAGTTGAACGGCTCGGCAGTTGTTAGCGAAAAGTCGGATCGGGCATTTGGCGGACACCACGGCGACGGGCACGGGAAGTTCCATCTGAATGAGGAACAATTGAAGGAAAAAGCCGAAGAACTTGGAATTGACAGCACCGATAAAGATACACGGGAACTCGCCAAAGAGATCATGGATGCTGAACTCGAAAAAAGAGCGAAAGAATTGGGTATTGAAACTGAAGGAAAAGATCATCGTGCCGTCATGGATGAAATCCGCCAGGCGGAACTGAACAAAAAAGCGAAAGAGCTGGGGATTAAAACAGAAGGAAAAGACCAGGAAGAGATCTTCCAAGCGGTGAGGGAAGCATTGCTTAAACAGAAAGCCAAAGAACTTGGAGTGGAAACCGAGGGCAAGGAACTAGATGAGCTTGCTGATGAAGTAAGGGAAGCAGCACTTCTGAAGCAGGCAAAGGATCTGGGGATTGAGACAGAAGGAAAAGAGCATCATGAATTGAAACATGAAGTCTTTGAAGCTTCCATTCTGAAAGCCGCCAAAGAACTGGGGATTGAAACAGAAGGCAAAACGTCCAAAGAACTGATGGAAGAGATTATGACCGATCATGCCGATGAAGCGAAGGAACTGGATTTCTTCCCATTCAATAAGAAAGAGGGCTTCTTTTTCCTCAAGGGCGGTAAGGGCCATGGAAAAGGTCCTCATGGATTTGCGCCTGAGGCAGAACAGAGTGAGGCACCTGCAGCCGGATCTGAAAGTGATACATTATAAAGGATGGAAATCCCCGCCAAGTGAGCGGGGTTTTTCGTTAGGATGAAACAATAGAATGAATCAGATAAAACGGCTATACTTTAGGTAGGGAGCCATGGGGACAGGTACCTTGGCACAGTCTTGTATAGGGGGCCACGGTACCTGTCCCCATGGTTCTAGGGAAAGGAGCGATATTTATGAACGTGTTGGTGGTTGAAGACAATAAGAGTGTCACGTCGATGCTTGAGATGTTCTTTATAAAAGAAGGCATTCAAGGGGAGTTTGTCCATGACGGGGCTGAGGGGTACCAGCGTTATAAGGAAGGGAATTGGGATCTTGTCATTCTGGACTGGATGCTGCCGGGGATGGATGGTGTGACCATTTGCAGGAAAATCAGGGAGGAAGGCTCACAGGTCCCGGTCATCATGCTGACGGCGAAGGACAGTGAATCGGATCAGGTGCTCGGGCTCGAACTCGGTGCCGACGATTATGTGACCAAGCCCTTCTCCCCCCTTGCCCTGATGGCCAGGATCCGGGCGGTCACGCGGCGATATCAAGGGGAGAAAAACAGTGGATCAAATGTCCACGATGTCACAACGTCCGACTTCCAAATCAGCAAGGAAACCCGGGAAGTTCTCCTGAAAGGCGTTCCCCTTACCAATCTGACGCCAAAGGAATTTGAATTGCTTTATTACCTTTCACGTCATCCTCGTCAAGTGTTCTCGAGGGAACAGCTTCTCGAACGGGTGTGGGGGTATGATTTCTACGGGGATGAACGGACGGTCGATGTCCATATCAAGAGGCTCCGCAATAAAATCGGCAGCAAGGAAAAGCCTTATCTTCATACGGTCTGGGGAGTAGGGTATAAATTCGACGAGACGGCGGTCGGGGATGAAAATTAGATATCTCTATCAACTGCTTCTAAGTCACACTAGCGTACTCATCATCGCCTTCATGATCCTCGGTCTCCTTTTTTCCCAGTATGTCGAAAATCTTGTTTACGAAAATAAGGTCACGGAGCTCCGGACGTATGGGGAGAAAATTTTGTCAGACCTTGAAAGACCAGGTCCGAGAAGACCTCTGTATCTGGAGGAATACAGCAACTTGCTTCATGCCCGGAACATCGATGTGATCACTTTCAACCGACAAGGGGAGGTATCCTTCTCCAGGGGAGGTGTGTACCCGCGGATTGAGCTCTCACAAGAAGAGTGGCAAAAAATCGAACGCGGTGAAACCGTCCCTCTGAAGAAAGATTTCGGACGGTTTGATCAGGCTGTATCCCTCGTCATCATGCCAAGGGTCATCAATGACCAGCTTGCCGGCGGACTGATCCTGATTTCCCCGATCAGCGGGACGAGGGAAATGCTGAGTGAAATCAATAAATATCTCCTGTATATCGTGCTCCTGTCACTGGCCATTTCACTTTTGATCAGCTTGTTCTTATCCAAGCTCCATGTAAAAAGGATTCAGCGGATCAGGGATGCCACTTCACGTGTGTCATCCGGTCATTACGATGTCCACGTCCCAAGCTCCAACTTCGATGAAATCGGAGATCTGGCCGAAGACTTTAATGAAATGGTGACGAAACTACGGGCATCCAAAGAGGAAATCGACAGCCTGGAGAACCGTAGAAGGCAGTTCATGGCGGATGTTTCACACGAGTTGAGAACACCTCTGACAACGATCCGGGGTGTCATCGAGGGAATCAGAAACGACATGATCCCCGAAGAACAGAAAGAGAAAAGCTTTGGTCTTGTAAGCGAAGAAACGAGGCGCCTGATCAGACTGGTGAACGAAAACCTGGATTATGAAAAAATACGCTCCAATCAGGTTGCGATCACGAAAGTAACCTTACCATTACTGGATGTATTGGAAGTCATCAAGGAACAGCTCGACTTGCAGGCTGAAGAAAAGGGGAACACCATCAATATTCTTGCAGATTCAAATGCCTTGGTGCACGCCGACTATGATAGGTTAATTCAAATATTGATAAACATCACGAAAAACAGCATCCAATTCACCTCTGGAGGAAGGATCACGATAGGCGGCTCCTCTTCCGGTACAGAAACCGTCATCGAAATCGAGGACACCGGAATCGGCATGGACCCCGAAGAAATCCGTTCGATT
Source organism: Rossellomorea sp. FM04394 (assembly GCF_041889765.1). Lineage (NCBI taxonomy): Bacteria > Bacillati > Bacillota > Bacilli > Caryophanales > Bacillaceae > Rossellomorea > Rossellomorea sp. FM04394. The sequence goes on from NZ_CP168654.1 coordinate 872,265, forward strand.
TGGCGCAGGTTTTATAAAGCAGATCTGTCTCGGACGAATAATCCATACGGGGAATTCGGTATCGGACTCTCCATCGTGAAGCAATTGGTGCTCATGCATGAAGGGACGATTGATGTCTTCAGTGAGAAAGGCAAGGGGACGAAGTTTGTGATTCGGTTGCCGCTATAAAGGGTTATGGGTGGGCAGGGAGGTACCTGGTTTTGTGGAGCCGCGGTACCTGTCCCCATGGTTCCCCATGAAAGTGAAATTTTTTTTAGTTGATAACAAAATCCATTCATTTTCGTTATAATAGGTAAAGAGTGAATTTTGCTACTATTAAAAATACGGAAAGTAGGGAAGAAATGCCGATGTATCATTCTGAGTTACTGACGGGTTTACTTCTTAACCTCCTTGTCATTTTAATCATTATTTTACTTATCAGCTTTCAGTATCTTTCCCGAAATAAAGTACATAAGCTTCACATTAAACCACTGTCGATCTATATAGTCAGCTCGCTACTCCTGTTGCTTAGTCTCGCTTTGAGTGTTCGATTGGAAGATGGATTCGTCTATGATTTGCGGTTCGTCCCTTTTTTACTTGGGGGGATTTACGGTGGGAACCGGGTATTACTTTGGCTAGCGATCACGATGATTGCGATCCGTGCGCCGATGCTGGGGCCGGGACTGTGGGTGACAGTGGTTATGGCGATTGTCTTCTCGGTATTGATCATTTATATGCGTCCGAGATTGGAGAACAAAGCATGGAAGACGAGGGTTTACTGGTATACGCTCTTTGCGTTCACTTACTCGGTTCTTTCATTGTGGATCCCAGCCCAGATCTTTGGTTTCGATTATTCAAGCTCGTTCCTGGTCTATTCTGCCGTTCTCAGCGGGTCGACGTTTTTTGTCTTTTACCTGTGCGAAATCATCAGAACGATTTATACTCTTCAGTTGGAAGCGATTAAATATGAAAAAATGCAGGTGGTCAGTCACCTGGCTGCGAGCATGAGTCATGAGGTGCGGAACCCGTTGACGACGGTGAAGGGGTTTCTTCAGCTGATTAATGAAGACCCTTCCAACGTAAGCACCAATAGCGAATTGTCCAAGGTGGCCGTCAGTGAAATCGACCGTGCCACAGAGGTGATCAACCAATACTTGAACTTTGCCAGGCCCCACCCGGAGCTTGAAGAGGAGGTGGAGATCCGGGAAGAAATCAACCGGACAAAGGAGATCATCATGCCTCTGGCAATCAAAAGAGGGATCGTCCTGAAGGCGAACATCCTGCATCACCATTCAATTGTAGGTGATCCCAACAAGCTTCAGCAGGTCCTCATCAACGTGATGAAAAACGGGCTGGAAGCCATGGGTACGGGCGGTACGCTGCGAATCTTCAGCTACCATGAAGGAAACAAGGTGTTCATTGTCATTAACGATACTGGAGTCGGGATGACTAAGGAACAACTCATGCGCCTCGGGGAACCCTACTTTTCCATGAAAGGAAAGAACGGGACTGGCCTCGGGATGATGACTGCCTTCCAACTCACAGAAGGCATGAAGGGCACCATCAAAGTCCTAAGCAAACCCGGCAAAGGAACCTCCGTCATCCTTTCCTTCCCGATCTATGAAGGAGAGCGAAACCCAAGTAGCCTTACACAAACAACCACGGTCCGTCCCTCACTGCGTTAATGCTTTAGTAGAGTGAGGGACGGACCTTGGTTTTGTGGGGGGGGTCATCAGTCCCGTGCGATCCCTGCGATACAGGTCCATTATTTTTCTGCAATGACCGCGACAGTTTGATACTTTCTTGAATCCGGGCCATTCACTAGTGTTATATTTTTAAAGCCGGCCTTTTTCATTAAGGGGAGTAATTGGTGGTCTACCATTTGATTTACTCCGCTCCAGGTCTTTCCATTCTTGCCGTTACAGAGTGTGATCGTTATGGAGCCGTTGTTCTTCAGGACCCTATGAATCTCAGAGATGGTTTCGAACGTCAGGTCCCAGAAATAGATCGAGTGAATACTATACACCTTCGTGAACATGTCACTGCCTAAAGGGATCTTACATACATTGCCCTGTATGAATGCAGCCCGCCCCTCATTGATGGCCAGTCTATTCCTTATCCTTGCCGAGCGGAGAATGGACTCTGACAGGTCGAGTCCTGCAACGAATTCGACATCGGCTAGTTTAAGCAATTGTTTGATGGCGTAGCCTGCTCCACACCCAAGCTCCAATACCCTTTCTTCCTTCGTTATCTTTAGTAAGTCCAGTGTCCATTGTGTTTCTGTTCGGTGTTGAATGGCCATCTTTTCCCCAAAGTATTGTCCCAATATCCCCTTAGGCAATCGATATTGATGATCAGCATACTCCATTAATTTTCTTACTATCATCTGATACATGTCCTCCCTATATAAGGAATCTTAAGATAAGAAAAGTATAGTATACTCAATTTATTAAACAAGATGATGATAGTTATAGTTAGTATAAATTTTTTTAATAGAAGAGGGGGGTTTTCTTGGATATTAATCAATTAGAGGCTTTTGATCATGTCGTACGGTTGGGGAGTTTCAGTAAGGCTGCAAGGCATCTGAATCTTTCTCAACCTACGATCAGTGTGAGGATACAGGGATTAGAGAAAGAGGTCGGAAGTGGTCTATTTCATAGAGTTGGGAAAAGGGTTGAATTAACAGATGCAGGGAAGGGGTTCTTACCGTATGCGAGACAAGCCATCGAGCTAGTAGCGAACGGGATTGAAAAAGCTCGCCTCATACAAGAGGGGAAAGCTGGTCATGTTACAATCGGAACCCTCTCTACATTCACTTCCGGGGTATTCAGTTCCGTGATGGCTCATCTCAATACACGGTTTCCTGATGTTCATGTCGAAATACACACGGGGCATAATCAGGAAATCATTGAAATGCTGTATGACGGATTTATCAAGCTGGGCTTAGTGACAAACCCCTACCATAATACAGATCTAAAAACGATCCTTACGATGAAGGAACCGCTCACTTTAGTTGCGCACCCTTCTCATCCACTTGCCTCTGTATCGGATGAAAGTCGTACATCCCTTGAGATTATAGAGAATAGTGATCCCTACATAATAGTGGACTGGAGTACAGAAAGTAAACATTGGCAAAAATCAATGACTCATCCAGGTCTGAACTTTATGGAATTACCTCCGTCTACTGCTTTCGATTTGGTTCTTTCAGAAAATGGTGTAGCACTTTTAACAGAATCGATGGTTAAAAAAGAATTGGAAACAAACCAGCTAGTGAAATTACAACCAGTGGATTTTCCCTTATTATATCGAGAGATTGCTTTGGTAAGTCTGGATTCTGAAAGGAGTTTGTCCCCTGCTGCTAAGACGATTGTAGAGATCTTTAGATCGCGGTCCGCGATAACCTCAATATGAAATAGTCTCCAATAGAAGGATTGTAAAGAGAAAAAGGAGAATGATAATGTAAGTTTGTTTCAAAGGAGGAGGGCCAATAAGTGAACTGTAAAAAGGTAAAAGAACACTTCAGATTTGTAGGCATGAAAGGAAAGGGAGCTTTTGCGGATTTCGGTGAGGAGATCCCGAGGGCAGCCCAACAATTTCTGCTTCGTTCAGGTGAAATGGAACAGAGCTCCGGTACGGAAATGGCCATTTATGAACCAAAAAGGGATGCAGCTCATCTTGAAGGCACTTATTATGTAGGCATGATGGTGAACCGGGTCCCGACAGATGTGCCGACAGGGATGGATACGATGGAATTAAAGCAAGACTATGCTACCGTCAGTGGACCTATCAGCCAAATCGGCAGCTTGCACGACATGTTAGTGAAATGGACAGTCGACAATGGCTATAAAAGAAATCCGGACGCATTTATTGTTGAGACGTATCATCCATTGGAAAATGGAGAGGAGAACGTTGAGATTTTCTTGCCGATTCATTCATGAAATCAACAAAAATTATAGGCGATGTGCTCTGTAACTCAGTTCTAATGACTGAGTTTTTTTGTGACTGGCCGGGACAGTGGGGACAGGTCCCTTGTCCCAGCACATCTACTCCGTTCGGATGTTAGTGAAGAGATTAAGAGATTCACACTTTCATGACCATTCCCACGATTTTCACCGGGCAAATGGATGTTACTTCTATGTATTTTACATAAACAAAACGGCTATTCCAATAAACAGGAAAATCATGAGGATCGATAATAGGATTACTCTTCTATTCATGGTAGCAACCTCCTCAGGTGATGAAGTTATACTCATTTTACCATAGATTCTTTGGGCCTTGATTCAGGTTTACTGATAACACATCGAAAGACGGAGGAGGGACGGTGTCATTTGACGGGTCCGGCAAGCAGGGAGCCCACAGGTTAAAACGCTGAAAGGAAGGTGCCATCTTGCAGGATATAAAAAGCTACAGTACATTCAGGAAAATTGAACCGATCAATAAGGGTTGGTCTAGCGACAAAAAATACTACATTGAAACCGATACGGGGGAGAAGCTGCTGCTCCGTACGGCTGATCGTTCAGCATACGAGATGAAGAAAAGCGAGTTTGAGATGATAAAGCGGCTCTCTGTTAAGGGCCTTCCCATGTCGCAGCCGATCGAGCTTGGCATATGCGATAACGGCCATTCTGTCTATTCGCTTTTTACCTGGTGCGAGGGAGAAGACGCTCAAGTTATGCTGCCGAAACTCACGGATACCGAGCAATATGAACTAGGGCTTAAATCGGGGCGTATCCTGAGGGAGATCCACTCGATTCCCTCGCCTGATGACCGAGAGGATTGGGAAAAGATATTCAACCGTAAAGTGGATAGCAAGATCAATCAGTACAAAGACTGCCCCATTAAGATAGAGGGGGGCGACCTCATTATTGCCTATATAGAGGCGAATAGGCATCTCCTTCGAGGGAGGCCGCAATCGTTTCATCACGGTGACTATCATGTTGGGAATATGGTCATTTCACAAGATAGGGAACTCTCCATCATCGATTTCAACCGTCATGACTTCGGTGACCCGTGGGAAGAATTCAACCGCATTGTGTGGAGCGCTTCTGTCAGTCCTCATTTTGCCACCGGCCAGCTTAATGGTTATTTTAACGGAAGGCCGCCGGAGGAGTTCTTCAAGCTCATGGCTTTTTACATAAGCAGCAATATGCTGTCGTCCGTTCCCTGGGCCATGGCTTTCGGTGAGGATGAGGTGAATGTCATGAAGGAACAGGCGAAGGAAGTGATGAGCTGGTTTGACGGGATGAATCATCCGGTGCCGACCTGGTATTTGGAGAACTTTTCTATTCAGTACATCAATCAGATCCCATACAAATTAAAGTCTCCCTTCGACCTCTCGTTCATCGAAAAATACGGGGAGGTTTTCAAAGTCTACGATGATCAGGATTCAGGCAATATCTGCTTTGGGGTGAAGGACGGAGATGAGAGGTATTTCATTAAATTTGCCGGTGCACCGACAGAGAGGTATGCAGGCAAACCGGAAGAGGCCATAGTGGATCTTAAATCCGCCGTTCAGGTTTATCAAGATTTGGCACATCCTCATTTGATCAGGTTGATCCGAACGGAGGAGGTCGGCGGAGGGTTTGCCGCCATCTTTGAATGGACAGATGGAGCGTGCATGGGGAAGATGTATCCACTATCCAGGGAGAGGTTCTTGCAGATGCCGGACAATACCAGGTTCGAGGTATTCGCCGACATCCTGGACTTTCATATCCACGTGATCAAGCAGGGCTATGTAGCCATCGACTTTTATGACGGCAGCATCCTGTATGATTTTGACAAGGAGGAGACCTTGATCTGTGATATCGATCTCTATTCCAAAAGACCCTACATCAATACGATGGGAAGGATGTGGGGTTCGTCGCGCTTTATGTCGCCGGAGGAATTCACACGTGGTGCAGAGATTGATGAAGTGACGAATGTGTATGGCATGGGGGCTACCGCCTTTGCTTTGTTTGGCGGGGAAAAAGACCGGTCCATGGAAAAATGGCGGTTGAGCAAGGAGTTATATGAGGTAGCGTTGAAAGCGGTCAGTGATGAGAGGGAGATGCGCCAGCAGTCGCTAGCGGAGTTTAAGTATGATTGGAATCGGACGAGGATTGTTAGGCGTTAGGATAGTAAATACAAAAGAAACCAACAGGGGGACGCTTGTGGGGCAGCCCCATTCCTTCATCGCCCATTAATCGTCACATTTAACAAAAATCCCCTAACCAACTACCCGGACCTTCCTGTTATAGTTATAGTACAATGAAGGTTGAAATAGAGTAGAGAATGAATGTCTATTAATATAGCGATGGTAGGGGAAATCACTCATGACACTAAAAAAGGTGAAAAGCATCCTGTTCATGCTTCTTGGATCGGTATCCCTGGGGCTCGGGATTGCCGGTACTGTGTTACCCGTTCTGCCGGGCGGCCCGTTTTACCTATTCGCGGCTTACTGCTTTGCAAAAAGCTCCAAGCGGATCGATCGTTGGTTTAAGGGCACAGTCATATATGATAAATATGTTCTAGCCTTCCTTCAAAAGAAGGGGATGACAAGGAAAGAGAAGATCAGGATCAACGTGACGGCCGATTTCTTTATTCTGCTTTCAGTCGTGTTCGTGGATATCCTGTTCGTCCGGATCATCTTGATTGGACTCGCTTTGTATAAACATTATTATTTTATCAAGAAAATCGAAACGATCTATCCGGAGTCGTATCAGGTGGGGAAGAGCCAGTAATCAATGGGGATTACTGGCTTGCAATGAGCCGAGGAGTTACTAAAGACAATGCTGAAAAGATATCAATTAAAAAGCGATTTCAGAGGGTTCACAAAGGGGTCCGAATTTTATTTGATTGCTGAATCTGAGTATATTGGCATCAAGGAATTTGTTTTGCGAACGAAAGATCTATCCATCAGAATGATTATCTCTGAAAGGGAAATGGAGAAATATTTTTTTCCTTTGAAATGATGCAGCTTAAAAGATTCGTCGATGAGACGAGTCTTTTTTTATGGCAAGATAAAGAACCTTTGAACCTGGCATGATTATGAAGGAGCCAAGGGACCTGTCCCCCTGGTCCCCCTAATTCACCCTTTCACCAAACCATCCAAAAATCCGCGAATCTCCTTATAAGCTTTCATCTCATTCCTCTTCTTCGAAAATCCATGTCCCTCATCCGTAAAAAGAAGATACCTCACATCAATCCCTTTTTCCTTCAGGTGGTTTACGATACGCTCGGATTCCTCCGTTTTCACTCGGGGATCGTTCTGTCCATGAATGATGAACATAGGTGTATTCATATGATCTATATACGTAATTGGAGAATCCCTTACCAGTTTGTCGTAATCTTTCTCGGGGTTTCCCACCAACTGATTCATGAGGGGCTTCCAGCTAGCCGGAACGTTCTGTAAGAAGGTGAGTAGATTGGATATGCCAAAGATGTCGACGATGCCACAGAAATACTCCGGGTGTCTTCCGGCAAGGAGGAGGCTCATGTATCCGCCGTAGCTTCCACCTAAGGAAAAGATCCTGCCTTTTTCCGCGATTCCTTCCTGCAGCAGCCAATCCATTCCTGCTACACAATCGAGCCTCGGTCCATCCCCCCAGTTCTGTTCCACCATCTTTTCAAAGGAGGCACCGTAGCCCTTGCTGCCCCTGAAATTCGGGGCGAAGAGTGTGTATCCGCTTTGTACAAGGTATTGAAATAATGGTCTGTACTTCATGCGCACTGCCTGCTGGGGACCCCCATGAGGCAATAAGATTGTATAGCCGTTCGGATGTTGAGGTCTGAAAAGCAATGCTTCGATAGTGAGTCCATCATAGCTTTCATAGTGGACGATGTCCGGCTTGATCAAACTTCTTTCCTGTATGCCAAGCACTTTGGTATTGGTCACCCGGGTCCATTCACCGTCTGGATCCCTTTTGAAAATCGTATCGGTCCTGTCGGCGGACTGACCTAAAACAAAAAGCATTCCTTTCCTTGTGACCATCATTTTTTTGATGATATCACAGGGCGTGTCGATGGGTTCCAGCTCCCCATTCGTAACATCATATTCATATAGCCGATCACTCACACCCTTTTCCGTGGAAACGACCAAGGAATTCGCACTGAACTGGATGGAGGTGACTTCCTCCTTTTCCAAGGTAAAGACGGGCTGAAATTCGTAGGTTGAGAGATTAAAAGAAGCGAGATATGAAAATTCCTTTTCGTAGTTGGTCGTAAAATATACGGTATCGTCAGCAATCAGAACATCACGGATGATATGGGTGATACCGGGATCCGGGACAAGTGGGATTCTTCCTTCAGTGGATTGATAGAATGCTGCTACATGGGTGTTGGAGTAAGTCTCCGTAAACATATATGTCCCATCGGGAGAAACGGCTGCAACCACGATTGGAGCGCTTTCCCCTTTTTGGATCAGGGTGGTTTGGTTGGTTCGTACATCCGTTTTGTAGATATTCAATAGTTGGTTTTCGTGATTGGTAGAGTAGACGATTTCATGATTCGTGGTAAAGCAGGCATGATAACAGGTGGAACTTGATTCTCCTTCATTGAGAGGCAGGGGCGTTCCTCCTGACATGGGCAAATAATGCAGCTGATAATTTTCATCACCATCCTTCTCAAAGGTAGCGACTATGTAATCTGAGCCGATATGGATGAGGCTGCTGTTCTGGTTGATGGTCGTCAGCGGATAGGGAAATGAATGGGGCAAATCCATGGCCCACAGGTTATATTCCCCGTTCAGGTTGGTGCTGAAGACTAGCTTCTCCCCGTTTTCATTTACACTAAATGTGTTGATTTCAATGGTTTGAAAGTATTGTTCAACTTCAGGTGATGGCATACGGATAGGACATTCCTCCAGATGGATTAGGTATAGGTATATTATTCCATTTATAAGTGAGGGATTCAATCATTAATAGGTGTTGCCCAACACCTGAATATTTGAAATAATTGACATTGAGGGAACATAAAAAGTAAGGAGGGGAGGAAATCCAATGATGTATTTTTTTATTTTTGTCGGAATTCTGGTCCTTTACTTTGCTATCAGGATTTGGATCGGTTCCAGGAAGATGGAGTTTTACGGAGATAGCATAAAGAATACGTCCCGAAATCCAAGGGATGAAGCATACGAAAAGTCCGCCCGGCATTCCCAGCAGGCCATGAATCAGAATCACCATTCAGGAGGCGGACCGAATGTTTGACGGGTATGGGAAGTTTCATTTAAAAAGAAGTATGATGGCCGTTGTAATCTTTATAGCCATCCTTTCATCATTAGGCTGCCAGAATGATGGAACGGGAGTCATTGAAAGTGAGAAAGCTGAAGCCATTGCCATGGAACAATTTGAAAAAGATGTACAGGAACATAATGATTCAAGCTTCAAAAAAATCAGTTTGGATAACGTGGAACTCCTTTCGAAAGAAACCCATTTCAGCAGTAATTCAAAGGCTTGGGAAATCACGTTTAACTACAAGGATGGGCTTACGGGAGAAGGGTCCGCGACCAACTCGATTGCTCATTATAGTGTTGGACCTGGTGGAGAAATCATAGAAAAGTCAACTTCATTCCAGTGAATGAACGCAAGAACCACTCCTTTCATGAGTGGTTCTTGCGTTCATTTTTTTTCTAAGCGACCTGCCCCATGTGATAGAAAATCCGACACGCAGGCTCAATTATGACTGGAAGTGGCCCGATTATTTAAATCCGGCAAGATTTAAAAATGATCAGGAGTTCCTATCCCTGATCATTTTTTATAACCCCAACCTAACATGACGATTGGACCAAAAATGATTCTCTTTTGCAGGCAAGTGGGGAGAGAGGTCTTGGATGGCCCTATTTCTATCGGTAAGAAGTGCGGAATAAAAACCCCAATTGTCCCACGTGCTAAACCATTATAGAATTCTACTAACATCATTCGTTTTGAGTACGATCACTTCTTGCTACTTATCTATCTTCTATCATTCTACATCACTGCATCATCGCGAAGACCTGCTACTTCTTTATCTATCGACATCATACATACCTTCAGCGAGACTAATTTATTATTTTTCATGAAATGAAAAGTGAATGTAGGAAGAGGAGGATAACTGATGGAGAGCCAATGAGAGGTACGCACCGATACAAAACAAAGTCAATCCAATCGAGAAAGGAAAGATGGAATTGAAACCATTCAATGCAGTCACAACGAGTTTCCTGGCAACGAGTTTACTGGTAGCGGGGATTACGCCTGCGTTTGCCGAAGGGAACTCAAAAGCGGAGGACAAGCTGGAACAGTATTTGCAACATGCGACACAGGAGGATCGCGAGCGTATTCATGAGGGGCAGAACCAAGCGGGAGAGAAATTCGTTTCTCCGGAGATCAATGTACATTCCAATGAAGAGATTGCAGTCATCGTTCAGTTTTCACAAGATCCTGCAGAGGTGGAAGTGAAGAAGAAAGAGATGAAGGGGGAGAAGGTATCTCTTCAAGCAGCCAAAGTGAAAGTACAGAAAGTTCATCAACAATTTAAGGAAAAGGTGAAGAAGAAGCAGGCGAAAGCCAAAGGAAAGTCTCCGGTTCAAATCGGTACGGAATACCGTCAGGCCTTTAACGGGGTCGCGATGAAACTGCCGGCCAGTGAAGTGAAGGAGCTACTAACATACGATGAAGTCAAAGCGGTCTATATAGATGCGGAGATAAAGGTGGATCCCGTTCCTTTTAGCGGGGAGACCACGGATTCTTCACCAGCGATGGATAGCCTTTCACAGATATCCGCACCGGCTGCTCACGCTGAAGGCTTTACAGGGGAAGGAATTAAAGTGGGGGTACTGGATACGGGGATTGATTACCACCATCCTGACTTGAAAGAAGCGTACAAAGGTGGATATGATCTCATCAACAATGATGATGATCCGATGGAAACGACGTATGAAGACTGGCTGGATTCAGGTCTATTGGAGTACCATCCACTGGGGGGATCAACGTATTACACCTCGCATGGCACCCACGTAGCTGGAACGATTGCCGGTCGTGCCGGGAATCAGGATGGAATCGGGGTCAAAGGAGTGGCTCCCGATGCAGATATTTATTCGTATAAGGTATTAGGTCCTTACGGAAGCGGGGCTATGTCAGTAGTCATGGCTGGAATCGAGAAGGCCGTAGAAGATGGGATGGACGTCATCAATCTATCACTTGGCGGTTCCTCCTTCAGTCCATTGGATCCTACTTCGATTGCCATCGACAATGCCATGCTGTCAGGGACAGTAGCCATTGTGGCATCAGGAAACTCCGGGGATGACCAGTATACGTTGGGCGCACCCGGTACAGCGAGTCTCGGAATCACCGTAGGGGCAAGCGATTATTCAGTCACCGCTTCCAAAGCGGAGGGAGCTCTTGTAAATGGATCAGATAGCATGGAACTTTCAGATATGCGTTTACTTGGGAAGGATTTTGGCTCTTTAGATGAACTCCTGGGCTCAGAAGCTTCCATTACTTACGTAGGGATAGGACAGGCAGCTGACTACGAAGGGAAAGATGTAGAAGGTAAAATCGTCTTGATTTCAAGGGGAACCAACGGTGTGAATGAGAAGATTTATATTGCCAAGGAACATGGAGCGAAGGCAGCGCTTATTTTCAATAACAACCCCGATGAAGGGCATATCCCATATTATTTTGGGGAAGAAGTGAAATTCATTCCGGGATTCTCTCTCACATATGAAGATGGACAAGCCATCCTGGAATCTATAAAAGATGACAGCACTTTCTCCTTCAACCATTTCGAAGAGTTTCAATCTGAAGGGGACCATCTGGCTGGATTCAGTTCCAGGGGACCGACGAGAATCACCCATGATATCAAGCCGGAAATCGTTGCACCGGGTGTCGGTGTTTATTCCTCTGTTCCAAGCTATATGCAGGGAAGCGAGAATATCGGCAATTATGATGTCGCATACAAACGGGCGTCCGGAACATCGATGGCAGCGCCACACGTAGCGGGAGCAGCTGCTTTACTTCTTCAGGAAAATCCTGACTTGAAGCCGGAAGATGTGAAAACTGCCCTGATGAATACAGCGGATGAAGTAAAAGGGGACACAAGTGTATTTGAGCGGGGTGCCGGGCGGATCGATGTGTATGAAGCCATGCATGCCGATGTGGAAATCGAAGTGGAGCATGAGATCCTGACGGCATCTCCTCATTCCGAGGAAACTCATGAGGATGAAACGCACGATCACACAAGTCACTTGGTGGACCAGATCGTCGAGCATAGCGGTGACCTGAGCTTTGGAGGTATAAGCAAAACAGGACAGAATCTATCTGAACGTCTATCGGTCACCCTTCATAATAACAGTGAGGAGCAGAAAAAGTTTGCCATCTCGTTTGAAGAGAATGGGATCGAGGGAAACCAAAGCATGAAAGAAAATGGTGTCAGTCTGTCGTTTCCTAAAGCTGTGAATGTGAAAGCCGGAAAAGACAAGGATCAGAATGTGTTCTTGAACATCCCAAAAACGGCTAAGCCGGGATTCTATGAAGGGATGGTGACGTTCACGAATAAAGAGAACCCGGATGAGGTGTATCAGCTGCCGGTGGGGTTCCGCCTGCTGGATACAGGAATCAAAGAAGTTACGGCCCACTTCACTTCCTTCACGACTCGACGCGATTTCAATCATGGTTATATGGGGTTCTCACCGATTACCTTCTCACTGAATAACGGAATGGAGAAGGTGGATATTGTCCTGAAGGATGCAGATACCGGAGAGGGCCTTGGGGTGATCGATTCATTCCCATTTTATTTACCGGAAGACTATCTCTATGGAATTGAATTTGGATTCGTCGGTCTGTACTACCCGTTCACGGGAAATGCAGATAACCCGGTAGCCTATTCAAAAACATTGGCTCCTCCCGGAAATTATGAAGTCGAAATCGTCGGGACGGATTCCAATGGGAAGACCTATCGAAAAAACGACAATCTGTTTATTGAAAACACGCTGCCGGAAGTGAGCACAGAACAAAAGGGCGGAGTGTACGAAGTATCAGATGAAGGTCTTGTGATAAAAGGGAACATCTATAATGAACAGATCGATAAGATGAAAGCATACGGGGAAACCTTTGATCAGTCCACGAATACAGTCAATATGCTGTCTTCCAGTCCGTACAGCATGACTCCTGTAAATGTGGATGGGGAAGGAAACTTTGTAGCTCCACTGCAACTGCCTGAAGGAAAAGAGACAGGGAAATTCACCCTGCATCACTATGACCAGGCCGTGAATGGAATGCAGGATCATCCGGATCAGACGTATGATCTGATTAAGGAAGGGACGCCATATGCAAAATTGACGTCTTCCAAGAGCGATGTGAAATACGGGGAATCTGTCACCTTGCACCTTTCCTCTCATCACACTTCCATTCATGGAGGTACCTTTGATGTCCGTTATGACAATACGGTCTATGAAGGATTTGACGTAACCATCAGCGAAGAACTTCGGGCATTTGCAGATGAGCAAGGAGTAGAGATTGTGACAGAAACAAACGATTCCGTTGTATCGGGAACGAGAACGACCATCCCTGTGACCTTGACGGTAAACGGGGAACTGAATGAAGCGATACCAAACGGGATGAACCTGCTCGACATTCAAGTGAACGTGAAACAAACACCGGATACGTATAAAAAATGGATCTATCCGATCGAATTGACGAAATCTGAAGTCACTTCTTCACAAGGGGAAACCACCATCATTCGATCATTCGGCAAGGGAATCAACATCCTTCCGACCCATTCCCAACTTGAAGGCGGGTTCTTACCGGAAGGATTCACCAATGGCGTTTGGTTCCGACCTGGCCTGGATATGTCTTCAGTTGGAGCCAAGGTAAGCTTATCGGATCAATCGGGGAATGTTCGTGATGGCAGCATCAATCAAAGGGCTAGATATACCTTTAAAGAACTCCCGGATACGGATGAGGAATATGATATCAAGATTACCCTCCCCGGGCACTTTACACGTCATGCAACCGTCAGCCACTTAGGAGACGAATTCAACGGTGAGCCGACTGGACGGATGACCTATATCTTCTACGCAGAAATCCAAGCGGGGGATGTCACCCAGGATGATGTCATCGACGTGATGGATGCCATCGAGGTCCAGAAGCATTTTGGAACCGACCACCGCGCGGCAGATATCAATTATGATGGCACCGTGGACAAGGCCGACCTGCAGTATATCATTGACAACTACCTGGTGCAGAATCCGGATGTTCCACATCCTCCTGCAGCAAAGACAGAAGTGGATGGGAAAACATTAGATGATATCGTTGCAGAATTGAATTAAGATACGTTAAACGTTTTTTAAATTAGCTTTCTAGAATGAAAAAGAGGCTGTCGATCACACATTGACAGCCTCTTTTTCTGTTCTTCCTTTATCTGAGGAAGGGGGCAAGTATCAAGAAAATTCGACATCAGGGATCAATTATGTAACGAAGTGAATCAATTAATCAAATTAAGGTTCAATAAAACTAAAATGGGATTAATTATCTGAGAGAAGGATTGAAAATCATCCAAACCGGATTAATTACTGGTCTTGTCCTTGAAAGGGAGGGGAGATTTCAGACTTTTATTGAGATGGACTCTTCATATAAGGCAAGAAAGAAGGAATTTTTTCTTCAAAGGGAGTATATATGCCATAGAAATAAGAATAAAACGCTTAAATAGGATGTGAAACATGTTAAAAAAATGGATGCTCCCCATCCTGATCGTACTAATGTCTGCCATCTACCTATTCGTCATTCCACCAGAACCTTTGTCATTGAAAATCGTCTTTAAGCTGATCCCGATGGTGCTCATCATTCTCTACGCATTACGTCAGCTGCCTGCCAGACCAGCACCGGCCATGCGCCTCATCGTCATTGGCCTGTTTTTCTGCATGTTGGGTGACGGGTTTATTGCCTTGTCATTTATAGCGGGTCTCGGAGCTTTCCTCATCGGACACGTCTTCTATTTGATGGGCTTCATCAAAATGTCCCGTATCAACAAGTCACGCCTCACCGCTTTACTGCCGATTGGGATGTATTCCTTCATCATCGGCCGACAATTGATTGCCGCGCTCCAAACAAATGGAAATGAGGGACTCGTGCTCCCCGTCGTTGCCTACATGCTGATCATTTCCCTGATGGCCCTATCCGCGATCCTGACCGGCAACCTATGGGCAGCTGCCGGAAGCATCCTGTTTGTCATCTCGGACTCCATCCTGTCATGGAATATGTTCGTGTCAGCCATCCCTTATTCGGATGTCTTGATCATGACAACCTACTACTCGGCACAGTTCCTGATCGCCACCAGCCTCGCAAGCATAGGGGATACGGTCAGGTATGAAGATGGAAAAAGGATCTCCATGTAATCAACGCGTGCGTCTGGCGAGAAATTCCGTCAGGCGTGTTTTTATGACAAATTGTGAAATAATCCAAACTTTTTCTAAATAAGAAACGTCTTATTTAGTGAAGATACATACAAAGCAGGTGAGCATTTGATATCCGGAAATATCTCCAAATCGGAAAAGGATCGACTACTAGAGAAAGCCATGACCGAATACGGAAATGATGTTTATTACATTGTCTATTCCTATGTGAAGGAACATGGCCTGGCTGAAGACCTGACACAAGAGATCTTCATCAAGTTTTATCAAAAGATGGATACCTTTCGCGAGGATTCCACCCTTAAAACATGGATCATCAGCGTGGCTGTCAATCACTGTAAGGATTATTTAAGGCGCTGGGATACACGTATGATCAGCATATCCAATAAAATCAATGACATGGTGAAAGGAAGGATGGGGGCTCCGGAACAAACCGTGATCGAGAAGGAAAAGAATTCCGAGCTGATCCAAAGCGTGTTGTCCCTGCCCATAAAATATCGGGAGGTCATCTTTCTTTACTATTTTGAAGAAATGAAGCTATCCGAGATCGGGGCCTGTATGGATCTGAACACAAATACCGTCAAGACCCGATTGACAAGAGGAAAAGCAATGCTCGGTTCAGCGATTAAACGGAACGAGGTGTATAACAATGGATGAACTTAAACATTTGCGGGGTCTGATGAAAGAAGAGACCTTCAAAGACCGTGGTTTTACCAATAAGATGAGGGAAAATATTATGAATGAGATCCATTCGAAACGGTCAAGATCGTTCACTTTCAATAAAAAACCAATCCTGGCTCCTTTCATGTCCTTTTTATTCGTTGCCGTATGTCTCTCTTTATTCGTTTATTTCGGTGGAACCCAATTGGGACTCATTGACGGAAATAACGCCAGTGCCCCTTTTTATCAATACGAAGCCAAAGATCGTCCTAAATCCCTAAGCGCAGAATTCAAGTTTCTCACCAAGGCCCCATTTGAGGTAGCGGAGGTTACGACCAAGACAAGTGAGGATTCTTCAGGGAAAATAGAATGGGTGACTTTGACGGGAGAGGAAAGGCAAACGATCAGACTGTCGTTTCAATCCATTGATCCGAGTGAAGAACTGACCTTGTCCCAGGACCCAGTGGAAGTCGGCGGGTCCAACGGAAGCTATTACGAGTCAGAAGGCCCGGCAAAGGTCAATCGACTGATATGGATTGAAGGGGGGACCATTAAATATGAAATGGAATACCTGCCCGGGGGATCTGACGTCACCTTGTCCAAAAAAGATATGATTAAGATGGCGGAGTCGTTTCGTTAAAGGCTCTCGAATTGTATATAAGTAGGTCCTGCACCACTAGCAGGCAGACAGACCTTTGGAGGTATATCTCATGTACTATTTTATCGCTTATATTGTCTTCTTCCTGGCCTTGTACTTTATTGTTGAAAAGATTGTCAGGAGATGGTGGAACATCCCGTATAACAGAAAATCCCACTTAGAAAGGGCTGGACCGATTCACACTTGGGTTATGAGAATCAGTTGGACTATTTTTTTTATATGTATTGTGTTTTTTCAAGCAGAACTGGTTGGGGCGCTGATTATTTTCTTCATTTGGGGATTCGAGGCCATTATACAATGGAGAATGAATAGAGACGAAAGAGAGTATATTATTACACTTCTGGGTCTTGTATTCTTCATCCTATTTTTAACGGTTGGTTATACATTTGATTTCTTAGTGTAGAAATATTCGATTCACTTGAAGAAAAGGATGACGGATCCAGAATCCATCATCCTTTTTGATAACTAGTATGTTCCATACAAAACCTTAATGATGTATCCATATTGATTATAGGTCACTTCCTTCCACTGATTCCCACCGTTTGCACTTCTATACATGATGATGGAATAACTGCCTGAATATTTCCGATAATACTCCGTCCAGGTGACGCCCCCTTGGTCGCCGCCATCTTCTATGACCTTTGTACCGTCATTCTCTGCGCTGAATGTCTGCGTCACCCCTGCGGCAGCACCAGCAGAAAGAACCAGTGAACACGCAATCACATACTTCACTGAAGATTGAATGAAATCCACCACTATCGCCATCTCCTTTTGTTAATAAATGTAATTATGTAGTCAATCATACTATGGATATCCTTATTAGGTATAGGTCATATTCTCTATTGTATGTAGATAAATACCTCAGATTAGGAACATATCTCTAGAATTCTTGGTAGGATATAAATATTTTAATAATTTGTTGTTATATAAATGTAACAAACGTAACATTGAAGGTGAGGATATTAATCTGGATGTCTACCTATTTATCATATATAGGCTTTATTTAAGGTTCTTTTAATCATGCTTACTCTCCTGTTAGAATTGTTTTTTAACCTGAAAATGAGACTCTTATCATGGTTAAGCTTGATTTAAGCCGTTGGGTTCAGGTGCGTTTCTTCCTGTGAAATAATCTATTTGTAAAATAGTAGAAACAAGGGAAGATATTTTCTTATATATAATGGAAGTATCACATTTTGACAGGGGAGTTAATGATGACAGAAACGGTTAGAAATTACGGGGATTTAATGAAAGTCCTGGATTCACTACTGCGGGATCCGGCCATATTTTGGGATGGCTTCTATGCAAATCGGGAGAAGGAAATCCCCATTTTTGTCAATTTACCAGATGAAAATTTAGTGAGCTACCTCCGGGGAGGAATCATACCTCCAGGGAAGGTGTTGGATCTCGGATGTGGAGCGGGAAGGAACGCCATTTTCTTAGCTGAAAATGGCTTTGAGGTTGATGCCGTGGACCTATCGATCAATTCACTGGAATGGGCAAAAGAGCGTGCGGATGAAAGGTCACTCTCGATCAATTTTATTCATAAAAATATATTTGAATTGAACGTAAAGAAAGAAGAATACGACTTCATCTATGACTCCGGGTGCTTTCATCACCTGGCCCCTCATAGAAGGATTACCTATCTCGAACTATTACAAAAAGGTTTGAAAAAAAGAGGACATTTTGGGATCACTTGTTTTCTTGTAGGCGGCAGTCTAGGCGGGGCTGACCTAACCGACGTAGAAGTGTACAAAAAAGGTACATTAATGGGTGGATTGGGATATACAGAAGAATCCCTGGCTCAAATCTTCAGCGAGTTGGAGCTGGTGGAAATCAGAAGAATGAATGAAGGCAGTGAGGAAGAGGGGACATTTGGTTCCAATGAACTTCTGGCCGGTTTATTTGTTAAATGAGATTTTCGTGAAGGTTGTTACTCTTAAACGATCATAAATAGTAGTCAGGAGGTAATTGAATGTACCAAACGCGGTGGGCTATCAATGACGAGATTCCTATTATGGCAGATTACTGGTACAGAATGGCTTGTGAAATGGGAGAAACAGATGGGATTCCGAAGCCGGATTCACAGAGGGTTGAGGAAGTGAAGGGCATATTTTTAAAAGAATCTAAAGCAGGTCATCTAAAGTTCAGAGTTGCTGTTGATAGCAATGATCGTATCGTTGCTTGTGCAGGAGGCCTGATCCGCATTGAGTATCCCTACCCGCTTGCAGAAGAACAAAGCCTTTTTGGCTGGGTGATCGCAGTATATACGCTGGAGAATCATCGTAATAATGGCCTGGCCTATACATTGGTGGATGACGTTTGTGTATGGCTTAAACAAAAGGGGGCAAAGCGGGCAAGATTGTGGTCGAGTTCGACGGGGAGGAAGGTTTATGAAAATCTCGGATTTGAACAAATGATGGATATGTCGAAGCCACTGTCTTAAATGTGACTGGAAGGGCCTCTTGCTCTTTTGCACTATATGTTTCCTCCAAAAAAGCTTATCCAAAGGGGTAAGCTTTTTTTGGAGGAAATTTTTCTTGAGTATGATTCAATGATTTGAAATAATTGGAATTGACCTGGACGAGTTTCCCATTGTGTAAGTAGAAACGTCGGGTAGTATGTCTAAAAGGAATGGTGATAAATGGTGGGGAAAATAAAAGAAATACCTGAAAAGGTGGCCTTTACAATAGGGCTATCTTTACTATTAGTCAGTCCACTAATGTTTCTAGTATTATCTACAGGCACCTTAACCATGATACTACAAGCAATTGTCATCGGGATTGCCACCTTATTTATACTAAGTGCTGCTGATCAGCGACATGCGCGACTGAGAAAGGATAAGTGAAGGATTACTTAATATGAAGGGGAAAGTTTTATACGAAAGATGTTTCATATGAAATGATCATTAATAGAGTGGACACCAATAAAGTTCCTGTAAGGGTGAAAAGAGTGAAAGAAATAATCCGTGAAACCGATTTTTTTAGCTTATGTATCTTAAGTGACGGAGTTTATGCAGCTATCGCCAAGCCGGGCCAAGGTGCCTGGAGTAATGCCGGTATCGTTGACCTGGGAGAGGGATTGCTGATTTTCGATTCATTTGCCACTCCTTCCGCTGGTTATGAGTTGAGGAAACAAGCGGAAGATCTGACTGGGAAAAAAGTGAGGTATCTGATCAACAGTCATTATCATGGGGATCATGTATTCGGAAATCAAATATTTTCAGATACAACGATCATTTCCACTTCCCTTACAAGGAAATGGTTTGAAGAGAACAATAAAATAGTAGATTTGAATCAAGAAATAGAAGAAACAGAAGAATATTTGAAGAAGCTAAAAGAACAAATAGGGGTAACTGCAGACAGATTCATGAAAGAAAGTCTCACAAGTCAGTATAAAGAAATGTCGGCCATTCTAAAAGACTTACCAACTATGAAGCTCGTGTTCCCAGCCGTTCTTTTTGAAGAAAAACTGGTGATTGAAGGCTCTAAAAGAAAGGTGGAACTGAACTGCTTTGGAGGAGGCCATACCCCAAGTGACACATTTCTGTACTTGCCAGAAGAGAAGGTCGGGTTTATGGGTGATCTGGTCACCGTTGATTTACATTTACCCATTTATGATCCTGAAGAATTTAGTACCATTCTAGAAAAGGTGAAGCTATTGGATATGGAGACTGTCGTACCTGGTCACGGATATCCAGGTGGGAATGAATTACTTTGTACCATGGAAAAATATTTGGCCTTTTTGATTGGAAAAACGAAAGAAGCAGTGAAGAATAACGTGTCTTTGGAAGACTTTGTTTCTAACTTGGAAATACCTGATCCGTATACTGAGTGGAGAGGAGTTAACGGAATTAGAGGTAACTTATCTAAAGTCTATGCGTATTATTCAGAGTAGAATCTGCAGGAATGATATTTATAGAACCGTCACTGGACATCCGGATTCCATAAATTGAAAGGGAGTATTCAAATGAGTGACATTAAACTGCTTATTACTTTCAAAGATGACCTTTACAATTATTCAATAGAACAGCTAAGGTATATTCCGGTAGAAGGGGTGTGGTCAATTGGCCAGATGTATGACCATTTGATTGTTGTTGCCCATGAGTATCTTGATCGTATGGAAGAATGTGCTGCATTGAATGAGGAACAGCCCTTTGGGAAAACCCAGTTTGGTGAGCAATTATTTGAGGACGGAGGGTTTCCACCTATCAAAATAAGGTTACCAGATGAACTGAATGCTCCACCAAATAATTCAGACAGCAAGGAAGAACTCATTAGCAGGATGGAACAATTAATTCAACGAATGACGCATTGGGAAACGAAAGTGGATTATATTCACCCAACTAAAAAGAGTGAACATGGGGGATTCGGCTGGTTGAATGCAAAAGAATGGTATGATTTGGTCGGAATGCATTTTCGTCATCATTTACGTCAAAAAGATGAGTTGGAACGTTACTTGGCATAGGTGGTAATTACATAGCGCTTGGGTGCATCTCGTGCTTCTCTTGCATTCAATTACTTGAAAAAATAAGTGAAAGGAGTGAGAACCAGTGAATTTAGGAACTCCTATTGCAATTGGAAATACAGCAAAGGTATATCTTTGTGAAAACAAGGTGTTTAAAGTTTTTAATGATTCATTACCAGATATGGAATCTACTAATGAAGCTTATAAGCAAAAGTATGCTTATTCGTGTGGACTCTCTGTGCCGGAAATATTTGATGTAACCACAATAGATGGTAAACAGGTCATCATAATGGAACATATAAAAGGGAAAACGATGGGGGATCTTCTAACTGACAACACGGAAAAAGCGGAATATTATCTTAACATGTCTATTGATGTACAAATGAACATGCATAAGATGAAAGCTAAATCTATTGAACCTATGTCCGAAAAATTACGTAGACAAATAGAATCTGCACCAGGACTGGATAATAAACGTAAGTCTGCATTACTAAAAAAATTAGATTCGATGACCTTCGACGAAAAACTCTGTCATGGGGATTTTCATTTGTTTAACTTAATTCTGTCCCATCATAAGGTCACCATTATCGACTGGGTGGATTCTAGTGCAGGGGATATTCGTGCTGATGTATATCGAACGTATCTTTTGTATTCACAGGTTTCGGTGGAATTGGCTGATATGTATATGCGTGTTTACTGTCAAAAAAGCGGTTTGTCTAAAGATGATATTGATCAATGGGCGCCAATCATAGCTGCAGCAAGGTTATCTGAATGTGTTACATCAGAAAAACCTAAGCGTCTATTGGAGATTGTCAATCAGCATTGTCCTATTTAACAGGGAAGAGCCATTTCATCAATTGTACTGTAATCGGAAGTGATTCAGTAAAAAAGATGGGAACTGAACATGGGAAGTAATAACATATGAAAAGATAGGTGGTGCAAGAACAATGAGTGACCAATGGTTAGAATGGGCCAAAAGAATTCAAGCATTATCTCAATCAGGACTGGCCTTTTCAAAGGATGTTTACGATATTGAGAGATATGAAGAATTACGGTCGATCAGTGCGGAGATCATGCAGGAATACACAGGCTTAGAGATGAGAAAAGTAAGGGAACTGTTTACGAATGAATCAGGTTATCAGACACCGAAAGTGGATGTGCGCGGTGTCGTATTCAAGGATAATAAAATCCTGATGGTCCGAGAGAAAGTTGATGATAAATGGTCTTTGCCAGGTGGGTTTTGTGATGTTGGCCTGTCACCAAGTGAAAACATCGTCAAAGAAATAAGAGAAGAATCAGGCTTTGATGTAACCCCTGTAAAATTACTCGCAATACTCGATATGAACAAGCATCCCCATCCCCCGCAACCTTACCATTACTATAAGCTATTCATTCAATGTGAGGTGACGGGTGGAAGGGCAGAAAGTGGAATCGAAACAAAAGGAATCCATTTTTTTGAAAAAGATCATTTGCCTGAGTTATCAGTCGGAAGGAATACAGAAACTCAGATCAACCTGCTGTTTGAATTCTTGAGGAATCCATATAAAGAAACGGTTTATGATTGATGGTCATGAAGTTTGCTTTTTTATTAGAACAATGGAGTGAGTAAAGAATCTGAAATATTCCTACTAAGGGGCAGTTTTTTTAAAATAGATAAAAGGGGATGAGGCAAATGAAAGAAGATCAATTATTTAATCAAATGAAACTGTGGCGCAGTTGGACTGTTGACTTCCTGCGCACCATACCGGAGGAAATCGCCGATCAGGTCCCTCATGGTCATAATAATAGTATCCGATGGAATGCCGGTCATATTTTAGTGGGTTGGGATCACACCATGTTTCCAGCTGTTGATCAGGAAAGGCAAATGCCGCAGTCGTATCACAAGATGTTTCCGAGAGAGAGTAAACCACAAGAGTGGACAGAACAGCCTCCCTCAATGAATAAGCTTATTATGGAATTGGAAGCACAGCCGCTTCTTATCGAACAAGCGTGTAAGGGTCACCTTGAAAAACCACTGAAGGAATCATTTTTGGGAATGAACACAGTAGGGGACATGGTTGTATTCCATATGAACCATGAAAGTCTGCATATGGGAATAATTAAAAGTATGAAACAGGCACTTGCAAGTAAATCTTTCAATTAAGGGGTGTTAATGCTGGAGTATACAATTCGCAAAATGGAGAAAACGGACATAAATCAAGTTCAGGAAGTAGCAAGAACTAGCTGGAGTACGACATACGAGGGTATCATTCCACTTAAAATCCAAGAAAGTTTCTTAAACTCTGCTTATAGTGATGAAATGATGCGAAAGCGCTTAGAGGTTTCTTCGCTGTACGTTGCTGAAAAGGACGGAAAGATTGTTGGTTTCGCTAATTTCTCTCCTGTAAAAGAAGAGGGGGAAGTGGAATTGGGGGCCATTTACTTAGATTCGGAACATCAAGGTGGAGGAATTGGGACTGCCCTGCTTCAGGAAGGGATAAAGGACTTGAGTGGTGCAAGGTCAATCTACATAAGTGTTGAGAAAGAGAATAAGACAGGAACCCATTTTTATCGTGCAAAAGGTTTCAGAGTTGTTTCTGAGTTCGATGATGATCTTGAAGGTCATATAACAAAGATGTTTAGAATGGTATTGAATGTATAAGGTTGACTATTTAGTTATAGGGCAAATCCTGAATTGGGGGGATTTAATTGAAGAATGAAAACGAAGAAATGCTAACAGGCGGGAATGTCTCGAACGTATACCGTTCGGGAGACACAGTCAGACGGGATGTAAAGCCGGACAGTCCCAAAATTCACAAGCTATTAAAGCATTTGGAGAGTAAAGGGTTTGGTTATGCACCGAAGCTTTTAGGCATCGATGAAAAAGGTAGAGAGATATTATCATTCATTGAAGGGGAAGCCGGCCATTATCCTTTAAAAGAGTACATGTGGTCAAATGATGTATTGATAGGAATAGCGAGGATGCTTCGTCAGTACCATGATGCTGTTAGTGATTTTCCTTTAAGTGATGAATGGCAGCCCATGGACAATACTCCACCGAACGTGGAGGTGATTTGTCACAATGACTTTGCCATCTACAATATTATCTTTCATCACGAAAAACCAGTAGGAATCATAGATTTTGATGTTGCCGGCCCCGGCCCGAGACTTTGGGACATCGCCTATACCCTTTACACCTGCGTCCCTTTAAGCAGGCACTATCATAGCGAAGCGGGTGAAGCCGTTCACTATCATCCTACACATGATGCGGACCGTATCAAACAAAGAGTGAGACTGTTTTTTGAATCCTACGGTATGCCGGGAATGGAAGAAGGGTATTTGGAGATGGTATTGCTGCGCTTGGAAGGGTTGTGTAAATACATGAAGAGAAAAGCCGGTGAAGGTGACCCTGCTTTTCAAAAGATGATTGATGAAGGGCACCATGAGCATTATCAAACAGATATAAAGTTTATTCGTGAACATGGGAAAGAGTGGGTTTATTAAGAAGTTTGGCAATCGGGCGCGATTATTTGATATCACGCTTTTTTGCTGGATGCAATCATTGCTGATTGGTAGGTAGCTTAAGCAGGATATTACCGAGGTTTCACCGAATATATAGGTAAAAAGTGGAATATGGGTGATATGAATGAGTAAGATCATTGAGTATTACAATCAATTTGATGAGTGGGGAAG
Organism: Rossellomorea sp. FM04394; assembly: GCF_041889765.1. NCBI lineage: Bacteria > Bacillati > Bacillota > Bacilli > Caryophanales > Bacillaceae > Rossellomorea > Rossellomorea sp. FM04394. The sequence goes on from NZ_CP168654.1 coordinate 897,056, forward strand.
ACTTGAACGTGAGCCAGTTGAATTTCAGGTGAATTGGCACTATATAAGGAAATATATGCCCAAAACGGGATATGTACTCGATAATGGTGCCGGGCCGGGGAAATATTCAATGGAACTTGCCAAAGCCGGTTATAAGGTAACACTGACCGATTTGACCCCAAGATTAGTTGACATTGCTAAAGATAAAGCGAAAGAACTTGACTTAGACGAACGATTTGAAGGGTTCCATGCAGCAGATGCCAGAGACCTTTATATGCTTGAAGATGAACAGTTCGACTCCTCATTCATGCTCGGTCCCATGTATCATTTGCAGGAAGAAAATGACCGTATAAAGGCAGTGCAAGAATTAAAGAGAGTGACTAAACAGGACGGGCTGGTCTTTGTTGCCTTTATGCCCAGAATCAGACACATCCTTAACTCGCTCCTATCTCCTGGCAATTGGAAGCCGAACAATGATATGGATACCATTTTGCAATTTTCCCAATCGGGCTGCTTTAATCATGCAGATGAAGGACGTTTTACAGGAGCGTATTATTTTAATATAGAAGACATCAATCCTTTTATGGAAGCAAACGGATTTGAAACGATTGAGCTGATCGGATCCAATGCAGGAACGGTTTTGAATAGTGGCAATTGGGATTACTGGAGAGAAAAAGGGGAAGAGGAAGTAACGAAAATAATTGACTTGATTATAGAGAAGGCAACAGACCCTTATATTCTTGGTATTTCATCTCACTTGCTTTATGTGGGCAGGAGAAAGTAAAACGGGTTATTTTTTAGGATATACAAGGTTACGTACTTATCATGTCGGAGGGGATTATACATGAACGAAAAATTATTAAGGATCGGTACCACTTATATCCCGGTCACAAATGTGGAGCTTTCAACTGAATGGTATGTCAATAAATTGGGTGCAGAGTTAAGCTATAAAGATGAAGATAAAGCGATCTTGAACCTTGCAAACCAAAGTGTTTTTCTTGTTAAATCAAAAGCAGATCAACGTGCTAATTTCATAGATATTCATGGTGAGGAACGTTTTTCGTTAACATTCGAAGTGAATGGTTTGAATGCTTTAGAAACCATGCATGGGGACTTTATCGATAGTGGGATTCGGGTCGGTGAAATTGAAAACAGGGGTCACTCCGGAAGGAATTTTGTTTTCTACGATTTAGATGGGAATAAATTCGATGTGTGGAGTGAGCTTAGTCAGGTTTTCAGAGAGAAATATTTGAGTTCCCATAAGAGTTAAAGGGAAAATTGGATGAGGGCCATACATATCATATGTGTGGTTTTTTATTATCAATGGGTTCTGGTTTAGGTATGTCGAAGCGTGGGACCAATAAGAACCACGCATCCATGGTGAGAGTAAAAGAAGCGCCGGGCCCGTTCGACAAAGAGGAGAAGGTAGTTGGAGGGAGATATGTATGACTCTTACGTTTGAAACAATGACTCAGGAACAAGCAGAAGATATTGCTTATAATTGGCACTATGATGGTGAATATTCTTTTTATGATATGGAAGCCGATAAAGAAGATTTGGATGAATTTTTAGACTCTGACACTAGAGGTGACTCTGTGTTTGCCGTTTTGAAAGAAGATGAACTTATTGGATTTTTCAGTGTTGGTATAGTGGGTCCGAACATATGTGATATTGGATTAGGGATGAGACCGGATTTGACTGGTCAAGGAAAAGGATTAGAGTTTCTGAATTCTGGTATTGATTTCGTCCAGTCAAGATTCAGTCCTGGTAAGATTACCTTATCAGTCGCAACTTTTAATCAAAGAGCTATAAAAACCTATAGAAAGATAGGGTTTAAGGATATCGATACTTTTATGCAAGATACGAATGGAAGCACGTATGAATTTGTGAAAATGGGGTTTGAGTGCTAACTTGAAGAACGTTTGGAGGTGAATGCAGAGTTGCATTTTCTCCTTGGAATAAGTTATGCCTATAAGTGTTTAATAAGCTATTGCGAGTTTAATATATTGAGAGGATGAAACAGATTTGGAAATTATCACAGGTAATAAAAGCTTTGATCTCGATGTATTTCTTAAAAAGCCTTTATTTGCGCACCTTTCTACATTATCCAAGGAAGGTCCGCGAGAGTCACCTGTTTGGTTTTACTGGGAAAATGAACATATCTATATCATTAGAACCCCTTCTTCAGATACTTTTCCCGGAAGAATCAAAGAAAACCCTGAGTGTGCCATTGGTATCGTAGATCTCGATCATACTACAGGAAAAGTATTACATGCAGGGTTTAGAGGGAAAGCCACGGTGGAGGCTTTTGATAAAAAGATCGCCACACGGTTACTCGAGCGTTATCTTGGAACAGAAGAAGAGAAGTGGGATCCAAGATTTCGGGGGTTAGGCGATAGCAATATTTTAATAAAGTTTGTGCCTGAAACAGTGGTTGTAAGGGATCAATCTTTTATACCAAGCATTTAAGTTTTATATCTTGCATTTTTAAGAATGTCAGGCAAGGGAGGTGCACCGATGATAGATTTATTTGAAAGAATGAAAATGGGAACAAAAAAACAACAAGACGCTTATACGGTAATCATGGAACTGGATATTATGAACGAATTGAGTACCTACACTCCTGTTCTATGCGGAACGTTTCCCATTGGCATAAACATATCGGGTTCAGACCTGGACATTATTATGGAAGTACAGGCATTAGAGCCATTTGAGGAATTGATCCAAACGTTATACAACAAACAAGATGACTTTACAATCAAAAGGAAAACGATTAATGGAAAAGAAGTCGTAAAGGCGAATTTTACCTTTAGAGATTTAGAGTTTGAGCTGTTTGGCCAAGACCAACCGGTACATAAGCAACGTGCCTATCTCCATATGATGGTTGAACATGAACTGTTGCAAAGATATCCTGCTCTTAAACAGGAAGTGATACATGTCAAAAACCAAGGTTACAAGACAGAGCCGGCATTTTGTAAGATTTTTGATATTACGGGAGATCCTTATGAAGGTCTGATTCGGTTGGGGGTTGAAGAAGGGATTATCATGGGGTAGGTTGTTGAAATCCATTGAAGAGGTGAGCTTAAATGAAGAATAATCTATTACATATACTAGAACTCATCAAACTTGGAGAAAAGTTAAAATCTGAGATGAGGCACAGCTGGCTGTCCAATGGCAGACAAGAAAGCGTCGCGGAGCATACGTGGAGAGTTTCCCTGATGGCGATGTTGATCGAACCTTACTTAACGCAGAAGGTGGATTCGGCCAAATTATTAAAAATGATCATCATACACGATCTGGTTGAGGCTGAAGCAGGGGATATCCCGGCTTTCGATACGATGAACGATCGATTAGCTAAGGAACAAAAAGCAATCAATGAGAGAAAATCCATTGAAAGAATGAGAGATATGCTTGGGAATGCTTTAGGAGAAGAGCTATATAATCTTTGGTTCGAGTTTGAAGAAAAGGAGACCTATGAAGCTAAAGTAGCTAATGCATTGGATAAACTGGAAGCCCAGATTCAACATAATGAAGCTGACATCTCCACCTGGATAGAGATTGAACACGGGATGAGTTTCATGATGGATAAGCATGTTGAGTTTGACGGGACGCTTCAGGTGTTTAAGAACATCATTGAGGACGAGGCGGACTTGAAATTAAAGGATGCTGGGATTGATACAAAGAAATTAAAAGTCTGATGAAAACTAATTGACTTTCCAACTCCAAAAGAAAACGATGAAACCAAAATAAAGGGGGTGAACAACTCATGATAAAAGGAAATCTTATCACTAAGAATCACATTGTAAAAGATTTAAAGGAACTAGGTGTCACGAAGGGAAAGACCGTCATAGTCCACTCATCCTTAAAATCACTTGGAAGGGTCATAGGCGGACCGGTTTCCGTAATCCTGGCACTTGAAGAAGCAGTCGGTGCCGATGGAAACATCGTGATGCCGACCCAGACCGAGCATCTTTGCGACCCAGCTGAATACGGAAGTGGATATACCGATGAAGAACTGGAGCTCTTCAGGGTGAACATGCCGACTTTTCATCCTGATTTAACCCCGACCTCATACATGGGCTTCATCCCTGAGACGTTCAGAAAGCAAGACGGGGTGCACCGGAGTCCGCACCCTCACACCTCTTTTGCCGCATGGGGGAGAGATGCACTTTTTCTGACACAAGAACATGGTCTCGACTTCTCCCTGAATGAACTTTCCCCATTAGGGAAAATGTATGAGCTTGGTGCCTACATCCTGCTTTTGGGTGCGCCAACAAATTCAAATACCTCTTTGCATCTCGCTGAATATAGGCAAAACAACTCCTTTGTAAAGGAGAAGATTTGGGATGTGAAGGTGAAAAGAGGGGACCAAGAAGTGTGGACAACGTACCGCGACATCAACAATGAATCCGATGATTTTGACCGGTTATTTAACGATTTCCATAGTGAAACGGACTATGTGAAAATGAGTATGGTAGGGGATGCACAGAGCTATTTAATGCCGATGAGACAGATGGTGGACTATGCTGTCGGCTGGATGGACAAAAACAGGAAATGACCGGGAGGGATTGAATGGTTGCATTCAACTTACTGGTCGGGGTGGTCGCCGCTTTTGTTTTACAGGCTTTACAAAAATACGGGAAAATCCATTCTTTTTTTAATGCGAAGCTCTTTTTCGTTCTCATCCTTTTATCTACCGCATGGTGGTTGGTCGGTTTAGCGATTGGTGGGTGGGGTGGCATGAGCCTTAACAAAATGGGACTGGTTGCGTTGTTTATATCCTTATCAGGTTTGATGACTTCATTCCTTTTAAATATGGTTATGGGGGAATGAAGAGATTCAAGCAAGTGGCAGAAGAACAGGTTTATTGGGGTGATTTGAAAAAAGCCACGGTACCTGTCCCCGTGGCTTCCAGGATTATTCTATAATGTTTTTTTCAATGACAAGTGATAGGCTATCAGCTATTTGCTGATAAGTAGCATCATTTGGATGGAAGTTGTCACTTGAAAGATCGCGTTTGGCATCCGTTACCAAATTGAAGGTATCCACAACTTGAACTTCGTATGTTAAGCCTAATGTGCGGGCGGCTTCATTCCATTTTTGGATGACAGAATCAAAGGAATCCCCGTCCGACAATTCCTTAAAGGGATTATATAGTCCCATATAGAGGATGACGGCATCCTTATTAATGTCACGAATGGTTTCAAACGTTTTTTCCAAGTTCGGAATTTCGGTTTCCAGAATTTCAAGGGCGGCAGCTTCCGAATAATTATTTAAAATCTCACCAGAATTAAAGAGATTGTTTCCCCCAATCGTGATGGAAATGATTTTGGCGTCCTTAAGAGATCTCTTGACATCCTTTTGCTCTAACTGGGCCAGTAAATCTTCAATCCTTGCACCTCGTATGCCTAAGTTTTGGTACCGCTCCACGGTATTCGTTTCTTTAAGTGGATTTCCGACCAGCGGGACAAAACCTTCTCCTTTTGATGATCCTACCCCCCTTGTCAATGAATCGCCAAGTGCAATATACGTTTCTCCAGGAGTGACAGGGGCTTCTTCTGCTTCTGCTACTATCTTCTCTTGGGGAGGGTTGGTGACATCCCAATAGGCTCTTGTAAATCCATATCCAAATAGGACTGTCAGTGCAAGGGAAAGGGTGATAAATAGTTGCCACATCCATTTTTTCATCTCTTAATCTCTCCTTCTATTATGATTGTACCAACTTTTACTCCTGCTGAGTATTTAAAAGAGCAATTGAGAAAAAAGTTCGCTAGAATAGATATAGGGTGATGATATGAGCATAAAGCCAACCGTTCAATTGAAAAACGTTACGAAAGTAATAGGGAAAAAGACGATTATTGATAATATATCATTTGAAATCTATCCAGGAGAAGTATTTGGATTCCTTGGTCCCAATGGTGCTGGAAAAACAACTACGATTCGGATGCTCGTCGGTCTGATCAAGCCAACATCGGGAGTCATTAAGATCTGTGATTTTGATGTGAGAAAGCAATTTGTACAGGCGATGCAGCGTCTTGGTTCTATCGTTGAAAATCCAGAATTATATAAGTATTTGAGCGGTCGTGAAAATCTGCAACTATTTGCACGGATGCTGCCTAATGTGGATAGTGAACGAATACAAGAGGTAATTGATCTCGTTGATTTGACTGCACGGATCGATGACCAAGTACAGACCTATTCACTTGGAATGCGTCAGAGGCTCGGGATTGCACAAGCATTATTAGGCCGTCCGGATGTGCTTATATTGGACGAACCTACGAATGGATTGGATCCAATGGGCATAAAGGACCTTCGTACATTTATCAGGAAACTGGTCGACGAAACGGGTCTTTCCGTTCTTGTATCCAGTCATATATTAAGTGAAATCGAGTTGCTTGCGAATCGAGTGGCTATTATGAGCCATGGGAGAATCGTGAAGGTAGGCACGGTAAGTGATTTAGTGGATGCATTGTCATCAGGTGTGGACTGGAGAGTCAATGATGCTTTTCGTGCACTTGATCTCTTTAAAGCATCTCCCTATGTCCAAGCTGCAGAACTGTACGATGATCATACGGTCCATACTCTTATGGATGAAAGCAAAACTTCGATCCTGAATGAATCTTTACTAAAGGAAGGAATCGAGGTATGGACCATTGAAAGGAAGGTCCAGACATTGGAGGACTTATTTATTAGTTTGACAGGGGGCGATCATATTGTCTAACCCAAATATGATTGGTCTGATTCATAATGAAGTAATGAAAATCGCTTCCAAAAAACGCTTTGCGGTTGTCATCGCCATATTAATCATTCTAGTCTCCATGTTTACATATGCACAATACCGGGAGATACAAGATAAGTTGGAAAAGCAGGGTACTCTGGACTGGCGAGTGGAGCTGCAGCAGGAGATAGTCGATCGGCAAAACCGGCTTGCATCAAGTGGGATCCAGGATGAGGTCAGACAATTCCTTGAATTTGATTTGAAGCAAAAGCAATATTACTTGGACAAAGACATCAACCCTAATTATCCTGGAGCACCTACATTCATCCGCATTTTTTTCTCACAGGGACTCACACTAGTCCTGCCTTTACTCATCATTATTATTATGGCTGATGTTGTGAGTGGGGAATACAATGATGGGACCATCAAGACATTATTGTCCCGGCCGGTAAAACGATGGAAGATCCTGATGGCCAAATGGCTGACGGTTTTGCTGTATACATCGATGCTGATGGCATCTACGGTAATTGTCTGCTATGGGATTTCAGGAATTGTCCTCGGATATGATGGCTGGACAGCACCCATTCTGACAGGCTTTCAAGCTTCTCCATCAGGTGAATTTTCAACGGCAAATATCCATACCCTTCCGATGTGGGAATACTTGCTGATGTCAGCGGGTCTCGCATGGGTCGTTACAGCGACTGTTGGAACCATAAGCCTGATGATTTCAGTACTTGTAAAAAATACAGCAACCGGTATCGGGGCCATGATGGCTGTATTGATTGCAGGCACCCTCTTATCTTCTATCGGTTCAAGCTGGACGAGCTCAAAGTATTTGGTGAACTTGAATTTCGATCTGATCAATTACTTAGAAGGTCAAGCTCCTCCAATCGAAGGGATGTCCTTGCCGTTTTCATTAACAGTACTTGGAGTATGGACTGTCGCTTGCCTTGCCATTGCGTTTTGGAATTTCACTCAGAAGGATATGTATTAAAAGGATTTTCCCTTCCTTTAGAAGTTTCGGTGGGGACAAGACCCTATTTTCTTGAAGAAAAGCAGCTACATTCATTTCTTGTAGCTGCTTTCTGTAATCATTATTTCAATAATCAACTTTTCCCAGAACCTAAACCTATCATTCTTCTAATGAAAGCTACTCGCATTACATTAATAGATATTTACGCTAGTTAAAGGATTTAATTTCATCAATCAATCTTTCCATTTTACTGCTGGGACCACTGTCAGATAAAGACTTCCTAAAGTCAACATAAAGTGCTCCTTCACCCAATAAGCTATCCACCAACTTTTTTTGGGGAAGACAAACTGTGATCATTTCATAAACGGTATTCCAACCTGCATCCCAATGATTCCAAGTGATTAATATAGAGTCGTTTTTATCTTCTTTTATTAATTTCATTTCCCAATCCAACGTCCGCCTCGAAAAGCCGCTAATACCATGACCATATTTCAAGCAGTGTTTCAAAGATTCTAGAAGTGAGAGCCATAATTCATCAACATCATCCCATTCATTAAAGGTAGAAAGAGGTTTTTGATAGATGGAGATCTCAACAGCACCATAGATTGAATTTCCATCTGATTTCTTTAATTGATTATTTCCATACTCTTTTGACAAAGGTGTGTCAAGATGTGAAAAATCACGAAAGATCACACCACTTAAGGTCATCTCTTTGCAGTCTTTTTTTGAAATGTATGTCTGAATTGTTATCATTCAAAAATCACCTTTTATAAAGTATTTAGATTTCTCGATTGTATTTATGGGTATCAATTGGTCAATATTGTCATTTTCACTCGTGTTTTTCCAGAAACCTAACTCTGGATTCTTAAGGGGAGTTTTTTGTGATATTTTTACTCTGGAAGATTGCCGTACCGAGTAAGGAGGTTATTAGGCCTAATTCAAAGAAATTTGTGATGGCTCCGCTATCAATCGGTAAACTTACAGCACTTCCGATGATCATTGCAAGGGAACCGGCAAAAAACCACTTCCATTTTTGTTTAATCCAGATGATGATTGAAGCCACAAGTAATACAAGTGAAACTACCAATACCATTAGGGGCGGGCCGGTTGAAGGTTCGTCAGAGCTATAGCTTAGGACGCCGTTTTCCATATTTGCCACTAAGTGAAGTCCTGATACCTCAGAAAAAAATTCAAATAATACCAATGAAAAAGTCAATGCATAGGCAGAAAATGTACTTAAAGGTTTCTTAGCCCACAATACTCCTCCTTGTTTCAATGTTTTCCAAGAAAATAACACGAGAAGAGGTGTGAAGCATGCATGTATCCAAAAACGTGCGAGGTTTAATCGTTCTAATCGTAACCCTTCTCCTATAAACTGACCTATTGCTATGATTCCGTTGTCATAAATAAGGCCGACAACAACTGGCAATAAAAAAACTAAACTTTTTATTTTGTAAGTTCTAAGACTGATCACTCCAATAACCAAAATCGCGACGTAAGCAATTGAGAAGAAGCTAAAAAGAAATGTATCGATTTTATTTCCCTCCATTCTCGTATTCTTTTAAATAAATACGAATTGTTACTTATGAATAAATCAATTTCCAAAGGTAAAGAGCTGACTCACACCACCGTTTAATGTCAGGCTATCTCTGAGCGAGATGAATACTAACGTTTCTTTTGTGATAGCCCTTACTTTATACTTAGTATGAGCATCACAAACGTAATCGTTTCACTTTTTAACTGAAACGATTTTGGTGCACATATTACTAATCATTCGCTTCTAGCCAATTATAAGTAATTGTTTCAGTCGGGTTGAACATGATCCAATCTTGTGATCATGTATAAAAGGCTTATTTCTACATTTGTTTTTTCACCTAAATTTATTACAATGGATTCAGTCAGTATATCTTCATTAATTATATATACTCGAAGGTTAATTAATCAAATGATTAATAATGGATTTTTTTGAACATCAAGGAGGTACCGATGAATAGCGAGTTACCTAAAAAACCTGGAAGACCAAAAATAAAGATCGAGAACAATCTAACGAGGGAGAAAATCTTAAAGACATCTGCACATCTATTTTTAACATATGGATATGAGGGTGTTTCCATGGAGCAGGTGGCTGAGGCATGCAGTGTGACCAAAGCTAGTGTTTACTATTATTTTAAAAACAAAGCAAACCTATTCTCAGTGGCTGTGTCAAGTATGTTCCAACGAATCACAATACAAACAGAGAAACTGTTACATAGTTCTAATGGCTTGAAGCACAAATTATATGAAGTCACACTGGATCATCTAATGAGACCCCACATTGATTTTGAAACGTTATTAAAAGAAGCTGCTTTCTCACTGACAGAAAATCATATTCAGGAAATTCGAGGTGCTGAGAGGGAAGTTCATAAGGCGCTGGAGGATATATTCAAGCAAGCCATGGAAAAAGGGGAGATAGTGGTGACAAATCCATTACTGCTTGCGCATGCATTTTCTACAGTGGCAATGATTCGAAATAAAACAGATTTAATAGAGGAACTAGGTGGTCCCCAAAAAACAGCACAGGCTTTGGTTGACCTTTTTTGGGAAGGTATTGGTCCAAAATAATTAGAATATGTAAGACTGTGGAGGGTCATCAGTGTCCAACTGTCATCATACACGATCTGGTTGAGGCGGAAGCAGGAGATATTCCAGCATTCGATACAACGATGGAATAGCAAAGGAACAAACAAAATAAGTAGCCACCCTCAACAATCATAGAGGGTGGCTACATTCATCTTATGCTACTTCTGTTTCTTCCTTCTCCCCAGTACCCTTTGACTTAAAGCTGATGAAGAAGAGGACGGCAAGAAGGACAATGATTGACGCGAAAACAATTATATTCGATTCAATCAAGGTAACAAGGTTTCCAAGCACGATGCCGACCAATCCGAAGTCTGCATCTCCAAACGTTGTTCCCTGGAATCCTAAGTTTCCTAAAACCGGTAACAAGAGGGCCGGCAGGAAGCTTATCATGACACCGTTCGCCATCGACCCGATGACAGCACCCCTTCGTCCGCCGGTTGCATTGCCGAACACTCCGGCAGCTGCACCTGTGAAGAAGTGAGGGACAAGACCCGGTACGATTACTTTTAATCCTAATAAAGGTAAAAATAACATGCTGACAAGACCAGCAATAAAGCTGAATAAGAAACCGATGATGACGGCGTTCCCTGCGAATGGGAAGATGGCCGGGCAGTCTAGAGCGGGTTTCGCATTCGGGACGATTTTGTCTGCAATCCCTTTGAAGGCCGGGACGATTTCACCGAGGAGCATGCGTACCCCGGCTAAAATGATGTATACACCAACGGCAAATGTGATCCCTTGCATAAAGGCAAAGACCAGGAAGTTTTGTCCGCCGCTCAATTCTCCTTCAACGAAAGCTGGACCTGCTGCACCTGCCACGATAAAGAACAGGATGACCATCGTCAGTGATACTGAGACGGATGTGTCCCGGAGAAAGCCGAGTGACTTCGGAACTTTAATTTCTTCTGTCGATTTAGAACCTTTGCCAACCGCTTTGCCGACCGCAGCCGAAACCAAGTAACCAATCGATCCGAAGTGGCCGACGGCAAAGTCATCAGACCCGGTGACTTTGCGGGTGAATGGCTGAAGCATCGCAGGCGACAGGACCATCAGTGCACCAAGGATGATCGAACCGAGAATGATCAACGGTACTCCGGTGAATCCTCCTGTGGTCAAGATGACAGCGATCAAGCAAGCCATGAACATGGTATGATGTCCGGTTAGGAAGATATATTTAAAAGGACTGAATCGTGCAATGAGAATATTGACAACCATACCGAACAGCATGATCATCGCTGTCTCCGTACCAAAGCTTTCCTGTGCAAGTGCGACGACGGCTTCATTGTTCGGGATCACCCCGTCGACTTCAAAGGCATGATTGAACATGCTGCTGAATTGCCCGAGGGACTGGACGAGTACATTCGCACCCGCCCCGAGGATGACGAAGCCCATGACCGTTTTAAGGGTTCCAGACACGACATCCCCTGAATTCTTGCGTTGAATCAGGAGCCCGATTAAGGCGAATAAACCGACAAGGATCGCGGGTGTACCGAGTATATCCTTCATTATGATATCAACCATTTGTATCGCTCCTTCCGTTTTAGTGGACTAGATATTTTGTTCCAGTGCTGCGCGGAGTTCATTCTTATCCATCAGGTTCTTCAATTTCACGACATTCTTGCGGCCGTCTTCAAGACTTTCGACGATATCCTCAGAACCCAGGAAAAGATCCGCCTGTTCCGTCTTGGCTGTTGTCAGGTCCGTGTGGGAGACTTCCGCTTCTTTCCCCATATCTTTAAGTGCTGCTTTCACGTTCATCTCTACGATCATGCTGCTTCCTAATCCATTTCCACATACGACTAATACTTTTTTCATTTTAATTTCCTCCTCTGATTTATACTTCTACTGTTTGATTGATTAATTCAATAATCGTTTGACGATCACTTGCTGAGATTAACTTTTCCACGTTGTCTTCATTGGATAAGAGTTCCGTAAGCTGTGCGAGTGCCTTTAAGTGGGTTTGATTATCGATCGCTGCCAGCACGATGATGAGCTGCGCGCGATGCTTTTCTTTATCGGAAAAATAAACGGGTTCCTTGAGTCGCAGGAAGCTCATACCCAGTTGTTCGACGCCTGTCTCCGGACGTGCATGGGGGATCGCGATATTTGGTGCAATGACAATGTAAGGACCCAGTTCCTTTACGTTCGTGATCATGGCCTCAACGTAATCCGGGCGAATCGACTCCTGGTCGATCAGTGGCTGGCTTGCCACCTTGATGGCTTCCTCCCAACTCGAGACACGGTCTTTGAGTTGAATCGTCTGTTCTGTCAATAATTCATTGAGCATAGGCTTTCTGATCTCCTTTATTCGGGGAGTATTTTGGTCTAAAATGTGGACCAATTCTTTTTTCAATGCATCCTCTTGATGGATCGTCGCATGGCGTTTGATGACATCCATCAGGTGATCGGTCATATTCTTTTCCTCAGGCTGCGAATCGAAAAGCTCATTCATACGCTGGATGACCCGTTCCTTTTCCAGATTCGTCAAGATGGCTGGGACATGGACAACGGGAATCTTCTTCTCCTTGATATAATTGGTGGAAAAGATGACGTCTGCTTTGTACTCTTTCGTTCGATATTCCCTCATGGAGATTGTGGTGATGACATTCAGCCCGGCAATCAAGTTCTCTAATTGGGTACGGAGCATATTCGAAGTCCCGATCCCATTCTCACAAACAATGACGGCATGGAACTTTGTCTCCACCTTTTTTTTCTCTTTCGTCAACCATCCACCAAAATGCAGGGTAATATAAGCGACTTCCGCGTCGGGTATGGTCTTCCCGACATACATTTCCAAATGCCTCATCACGCGTTTAGTCAAATGGAAGATGTCCGGGTAGGTCTTTTGAATGCTATCCGCCAGATCATTCGCGATCGATAGCCCGTACTTCAGACGATAATACGTCGGTTTAATATGGGAAATCAGATTTTCTTCCAGTCCATTTTTATCGTCGAACACCACACAGGAGTAAATTTGAAAATCATCAATCATCTGTTGAACGACTTCCTTCAGACCGGATAATTCCCGTTCCGTATAGCGCTTGAAGTTATCCTGCTGAACTTTTGATCCCAACAGATTCATCGTAATGAAGCAAACCTCATCATCTGGAAAAGAGACTTCCTTTACGTTCCCAAGTTTATTCGTAATATGCAGGGCTGCCCTGTATGCTTCTGTTTGCTTGAGGACCTGCTTTTCTGCTTCTGGAACAAGAATATACTCCTGCAGCTCGATTCTCTTCATGATCATCAAGATCTGCAGGGACAGAATCTCGACCATTTCATCTGTCAGCGTCAATCCCAATTCCTTCTCAGCTTCGTAAAGAACCTCTCTCACCAGGCGCCTTTGATCCGTTTCATGTGACCATGTAGCGGCTTCCGGCTGGATCATCTTATGGACCTCGTTCCGGACGTTCTGCCAATCCGGCTGAGAGAAGATGGTTGCCAGGATATTGGAAAGCACCGTTCTTTTAGCATCCTCAGGACCACTCAATCGATATCCGGAACCTTTCTTGTAATACAACCGCAAACCGGCTTCCCTGAACTCTTGTTTGATCTCTTTAATCTCCTTGGCAATCGTCCCCCGGCTCATACTGGTCAGGTCCATGAACCGTTGCATCGAGGCATCCTGTTCTTCTAATACTATTTTGGCTTTAATCAGGACTTCGCGTTCCTCTTTCGATAACTGATACTGCCAATCTTCGAAACCTTGATCCTTCGAAACCATTAACTTCGATTTCGATGCAGGAGGCAAAAACAATCCCTTGCCATGCTTACTTTCAATGGGTTCTAACCCTTGAGACCGTAACCAACTATTAATCTGATCCAGGTCGTAATAAATGGTCCGTTGAGACAAATTCATCCTGGCCACCAGATCCTTGGTCGGAATCGGGGCCGTCGAATGTTGAATGATGGATAATAAGTGTGCACGCCTTTTATCCAGTACCATGGGGATCCCCCTCTGTTATCGTTTTTGCATAATTGTATTGTTAGTTTATTAGATGATCATCTTATGAGTTTAGTATAAGGGCTATTCACGTGTTGTGAAAGGGTTTTCAATGTGTAGAGTTTGTATGGGGTAATTTTGCAAAAATGAACAGTAAGGGCGGATGGGCGGCAGAACGGGGAGTTAGGATTGTCAAAAGGGGTGGGGTTTGAAATAATTGGTATTGAGAAGATGGTAAATTAAAAATAAGAAAGGAGAAGTGTTATGAGCGATCAAGAAACCTGTCCATTCTGCAATCCAGATGAGGACAAAGACCAAAACATCGTATTTGAAAATGAATCCTGTTATTTCCTGCAGCATAACAAGCATCAGGATGTATTAGAAGGGTCCGGCGTCATTGTTCCGAAAAACCATCATGCGGATGCATTTGAATTAACGGAAAAAGAGTGGAACGATACATACGAACTATTACAAAAGGCAAAGGAATACGTAGACCAAGAGTTTTCCCCAGATGGCTATACACTTGGATGGAATGTAGGGGAGGTGTCCAATCAGTTTATTTTCCATAGTCACCTGCACGTCATACCGAGATATAACGACGAACCCTTGGCTGGAAAAGGAGTCCGTTATTGGCTGAAGCAACCTGAGAATAAAAGGAAAGGGCTGAAAAAAATAAACAAATAAATCGCCGGCAGGAGTATGTACGTTACTGCAACCGCCACCTGCTGTGCTTGATGCTTTTTTTTAAAAATAATCCTTTTCGTTTTTCTTACTCTTTAATAAATCACTTTCTTTCTTCTTCCATAAACTGTAGAAAGGAGTGATTTTTTATATGCAATGGTTAAATAATGACCGATTTAATAAAACCGTCAATATCCCTAACCCCTTGTATCAATCCTTAGAGGGGAGATATTTTGTTGGGCAAACGGAACACCTTTGTTTCGGAAGTGGAAAAAATGCGTGGGGAGGCTTGATGAATCCGGGTAGATCCGATGTCAATTTCTTCGTCAACGCCTTTACCATCACGAATCATTCCGATCAGCCGTTTGAAGCTGAGATTTGGTTTAACCCCATTCCTCCGGGGAAGCCGATGATTTCGAGAAATGTGACGCCCGCAAATACAGCCCTTTCGCCACTTCCAAAGCCCGAAGTGAAAATTGCATATGCGGATGATGTCGAAGGGCTTCCAAGAAAAGGGGTAATGGCTTTCAGGAGGATTGTCCCCCCACAAAGTACATTAGCCAGTGATGAAGATGGGAAATTCATCTTTCCACCGGGCGGATCATTTATCCTTTTCTTAGTAGCACCAGATCATGAAATCATCCAGGCGGAAGTGGCGTTTGGCTGGTTTGAAAAAGCTGAGTTTGATATTTGTAAATAATGATGATAGTGAGGAAAAAGGACGATTCTCCTGCTTGTTGGAAAAGCAGGAGAATCGTCCTTTCATGAAGTCAGCAATAAGGAAGCTTTAGGGGCAACCCTCTGATTGCCGTTACCAATTCTTTTTAAAGGATTCCTTCACATCGCCAACCTTTTCTTGCATCTTCCCTTTATCCTTGTCGCGTTCGCCTTCCGCAATTTTAGAATCGTCGTTAATAAGTTTACCTAAACCTTTCTTCAAATCTCCCTTTGTCTGCTTTCTCTTCCCTTTTACTTGATCTTCATTTACTCTCATTTTCACTACCTCATTTCTATAATTTTTTTTCTTATTATTCAATATCCAAATGAGATTAGAAATAAACTAAACGGTAGTTAAAAAGTAATAGCAATTTATGCTAATTGAGTAACAAGAAAGAAATATCCGGCTTCGCCGGTAGTTTATCCAGAATAGGGTATGCTTCTTTTTTAAAAAATTAATGATTGAGTTTAATGGGATGTTTTGGAATAATTGGTAGTAAGTTGATGGGCGGTCTAGTTAAAGAGAAGCATATTACATAGATTCATTAAAGTGTTGAATGTTCAAAGGAGAGGAAGAATGAAAGGACTAATCATAAAATCACCTTGGATCGAATTGATATTGGAAGGGAGAAAGTCTTGGGAAATCAGGGGTTCAAACACAAAAATGCGGGGGACCATAGCTCTGATAAAGAGTGGTTCAGGTATGGTGTTTGGTGAAGTGAATATAAATGATAGTAAAGAGTTGACCTTGGAAGATTACCAGCTAAGTAGGGGATTTCATTGCGTGGAAAGTGAAGCTTCTCAAGAATTACCTTATAAAAGAACCTACGCTTGGATGCTTGAAAAGCCTAAAATTTATAAAAAGCCTATTCCTTATAAGCATCCTATGGGAGCGATAATCTGGGTCAATCTTTCCGAAATCCACTAGTAGGCCGATTGGTGAACTCGAAGTGCCATTGAGCAGGTTTTTAGAATAGATACATAAGGTAAGGGTGGGAGAATGACAACAATCGGATTGATTCGGCATGGAATAACTCATTGGAACTCCTTAGGCAAGGCACAGGGAGTAAGTGATATTCCTTTAAATGAGATTGGCAGAAAACAAGCATCTGATATTGGAGATAGACTGGCCCAGGAAGAAAAGTGGGATATGGTTATTTCGAGTGACTTATCAAGGGCGATTGAAACCGCAAAGATTATTGGAAGTAAAATAGATTTACCCATCAGTCATATGGATGAAAGGATCCGAGAAATTAACTGTGGCGAAATTGAAGGAACGACAGAGGAAGAGAGAGTTAAGATATGGGGGAGTAAGTGGCGTGATTTAGAGCTTGGAATGGAAAAATTTGAAGACGTATCTAACAGAGGAATCGATTTTTTGAAGGATACAGTTCATTCATATAAAGGGAAACGAATATTGGTCATAAGTCACGGCGCCTTAATCGGATTAACATTGCAACAATTACTCCCGCAGAAATTCCAGACGACTTATATCCATAATACGTCTATTACTATTTTAAATCATGCAGAAGAAAGGTGGGAGTGTAGTTTATTTAACTGTACGAAACACCTAAACTGATTTTTGATGATTAATAATGAGAGAAATGTGGATTATCGGGACGATTCTTGTTTAGGAAGATTAGGAGGTATGTATGATGAACTTGTTTCTTTCTGGAGGAGGAGATAAGGAACAGTCAGAAATGATAGATAAGGAATTTGTTGAAACATTGGATCTTACTAAGCCGATGCTGTATATCCCAATTGCAATGCAGGGGGAAGTTCCATATGAAGGTTGTTACAAATGGATACATAATGTGTTTAATCCTCTAGGCATAAATGAAATAGAAATGTGGACTGATTTAGAGGCTAAGTCTTTAGAGGATTTAAGTACTTTCTCCTCCATCTACATCGGCGGGGGAAATACGTTCAATCTGTTAAACGACTTACGGGAGACAGGCTTTGATAAGATTCTAAAAGAGTATGTAGACAACAATGGAATTGTATATGGCGGGAGTGCCGGGGCCATTGTTCTGGGGAGGGATATTTTAACATCCTCGCATATGGACCCGAATCATACGGATTTGATGACCTTTGAAGGCTTGAATTGCTTTGGTGGCTATTCAATATGGTGTCACTATGAAAATAGCAGCGATGATTCAATCAAAGAATATGTGAACAAATATGGGTATTCTGTCATCGCGCTCCCGGAAGAAACGGGTGTTTTTTTACATGACGGAATAGTGAGAGTCGCAGGCTCATCTCCTGCTACTATTTTTAGGGAAGGTGATATAAAAGTCATCAATCCCGATGAGATCGTAAAATAGATCAACAGAAATACAATGAAGAGAGGTATTCCTGAATGAGCAAAAATCCACATGAAATGAAAATTGTGATCGGAGCAGGAGAATACGTCAACAATCCCGACTGGATCCATACACAGGAAGAGGAAGTAGACTTATTGGACGAACGTACTTGGGAAAACAGGTTCGATGAATGTTCAATCGATGCTATTTTGGCTGAACACGTTTGGGAACACCTTACGTACGAAGAAGGAATAGAGGCTGCTGAAATATGCAGGAAATACCTGAAACCTTCCGGGTATATTCGATGCGCTGTTCCGGACGGCTATTTCCCCGATGAAACGTATCAAAGCATTGTGCGGGTTGGAGGACCTGGTCCAAAAGATCACCCGGCTGCGAGTCATAAGATCGTTTACAATTATCAAACGTTGACGGACATGTTTGAATCTGCCGGGTTTACAGTGACCTTACTGGAGCATTTCGATGAAGAAGGAAATTTTCATCAAAACCATTGGGACGGAGCTGACGGGGTAATTTTTCGCTCCAAGAAGTTCGACCCTAGAAACCAGGGGGACAAACTTGCTTTTCCTTCCTTGATTGTTGATGCTTTTAAAAGAGTCGTGAATCACGGAGAAAAACGATGAACACATTCATTTATATGGTCAGGCACGGAGATTCACCTAAGGAAGGCAATGAAAGAACAAGAGGTTTAACTCAAAAAGGTCTACTGGATGCCGAACGGATATCGGCCATTTTGAAAGAGGAAGAAATCGATGCTGTGATATCAAGTCCCTACCTGCGCTCCATGTTAACTGTTGAAAAGGCTGGCCACCAAATAGGACAAGAAGTGGCAGTGGTTGAAGATTTAAAAGAGAGAATCTTTTCTGCCGGAGACGACCGGATTTCTGATCAGGAATTAGTTCCACTGTTGGAGAAGTCCTTTTCAGAACCGGACTTCGCTTTAAAGGGTGGAGAATCAAATGACGAATGTCAAGAAAGAGCCATAAACGCACTAAAAGAATTATTAAATGCCTATAGAGGAAAGAAAGTGGTGGTAGGTACCCACGGAGCGATTATGACGTTGATGATGGGATACTACGATAGCAGATTTGGTTTGGAATTCTTACATCGTACATCTAAACCTGATATGTATAGAATGGAATTCAAGGGTCAGGAATTCGTGGGTGTTCAAAGATTATGGGAGTGATCAACACGAATTCCATTTCAGCGAACTATTCAACGAACAACCAAGGGGGAGAATCATCATGTTAAAAGTTAGACCATTAGAAGATAGAGATTATGAATTGATCAGGGAAGCGGAAAAAGTCATCGAAAAGAATTATCGATACGGACGCCATCACATTGGTTCGGCAGTCAGGTCGACATCCGGACAGGTTTATTCAGCCGTCCACGTAGAAGCAAACGTTGGAAGGATCACGGTATGCGGGGAAGCGATGGCTATCGGGAAGTCTATTTCTGAAGGGGATCACGAGTTTGAAACGATTGTAGCGGTGGCTCATCCCCATCCACACGAAGATATAGAGAAATGTTGGGTTGTTGCCCCCTGTGGAATGTGCCGGGAGTTGATAAGTGATTATGGAGAAAAGACCGATGTCATCATTTCTTACAAGGGGGAACTGGTTAAGTGCCGTGTGTTGGAATTGTTGCCGGAAAAGTATAGTAGTGACGGTGAAGGAAAAAGGAATGACTAGGTAGAAAGATGTCTATCTTTCAAGTAAAGGAAACGTTGTTATCCAGATATCAAAAAGATTTCCAGGAAAATCGGCGCTTCATTGTAGGGATCGATGGATTAGGAGGAGCAGGTAAGTCCACGATTGCAAATGAGCTTCGACATGCATCAGAGCTGGAGGGTTTTGATGCTCACATCTTTCACCTTGATGATTACATTGTTGAGACCCATAAACGATATGGGACCGGGAATGAAGAATGGTATGAATATTATTTTCTTCAATGGGATATTGGAATGATCGAAAGAGAGTTGTTTGAAAAGTTGCATGTTAGCGGTTCTATTACTCTGCCATTCTATCAACCTTCAACCGATACCATCAGAATCAAACCTATCCATCTGGCCCCGTCTGCTGTCATTCTGATCGAGGGTGTTTTCTTACAAAGGAAAGAGTGGCGCCGATATGTTGATTTTATGATCTATATGGATTGTTCACATGAAGTAAGAGCTGAAAGAGTTTTGAATCGTGACCTATATCTTGGTGATGATCAAGCAAGGCTTGATAAGTATAAAAGAAGATACTGGTTAGCCGAAGATTACTACATTGAGCATGTAGAGCCGAAAGAGAGCGCTGATTATATATACAGAAGTTAATAATCATTTTGGTAGTTTATCCAATACGGGACTAGTGAATAAGACAGTGAATTTAGAAAGGGGACTGAACAAAATGGCGACTTGGATGGTACATTTCAGAATTGCGGAGAATTTGCTGAATAGGGGCTTACTGGTATCTGAAAAGGAGTTTGTAGTAGGTAATATCGGACCTGATTGTGGATTGCCTGATGAAGTCACGGGAGAATTTTTTCCTGACAAAAGAGTAACCCATTTTAAACAGGATGGGGGGATCAACCCAGGTCTGTTTCTGGATCAGTACATAAAGAAAGATAGAATCGATTTTGACAGCCCACGCTGCTCATTTTATTTAGGATATTATCTTCACCTCGTAACCGATGTGGAATGGAGCCAACTACATCGGCGGAAAAAGAAAGAGCCCATTTATCAAGATATACTCGGAACACCTGAATACACCAGAAAGATAAAAAGTGATTGGTATGGTTCGGATTTTGTGTATGTAAATGAGAATAAGGATACGATTTTTCAACATGTATTTCAACATATCAAAAGTTTCCCGGATTATCTGGATATTTTTCCTGAAGGACAGATTTCAAAACAGATCAGTCGGATTACAGATTTTTATTTAGGGAATTCCTATGCTTTCGCTTTGGATCCTACATATAGGTTTGACTATTTAACCCCCGATGAAATTTCTCACTTTGTTGACAAGACGACCGAGAAGTTAGTAGCCCATCTAAAAGCAACTTTTGATGAGGGGATTTTATGGGATAAGCGACAATTATCAGTGAGTGAAGGATGAGAGTGTTTGCAATGATTGCAATCGAGGTGGGGAACTAAAGCTATACCTGTGTAAGGGGGACGTACATATGAGATTTCTCTGGGCGAGCTTGAACCTTTTACTGCCTGTGCTGGTATTATTTTTGGCATTTGCCACCTGGATAGGATACATTGCTGAAGATATCCGGGTGTCATATCACTATAAGTGGGGAGCCCTCCTTCTTTTCTTAGTCGGTTACGGCTTACAGTTTTATAAGAAAACAATCGGCTTAGTCATCGTAGGATTGAGCCTAGTCATTTGGTTTTTATTGTAGTGGGGATTTTATTGAAAAAGTAGATTAAGAGGTGTTTAGTTGAACGTTTTTGCGACTAGTTCAGAGACTGAAAGATTGATTATACGACCATTGAAGGTTGCTGATTATCATAACTGGCTTGCGGAATTCGAAAGCAGATCTGCTTCCTCCAGCAGGCACGATGAAGGAAAGATCGATATGAGCGAATGCACGGAAGAATGGTTCGATCAATTGGTGAAGAAACACCAAGAACTGGCCAGTAACGATATTGCTCACGTTTTCGGGATTTTCAAAAAAGCAGATCATAAGCATTTGGGAATGGTGGACTTTTCAACGTTATCAAGGAATGAATTTCAATGGGGCAGGATAGGTTACACCATACATAATCAGCACTGGAAGAACGGGTACGGCAAAGAGGCAGTGAAAGCTGCATTGAATATGGCTTTTAATGATCTGAATTTCCACCGTATCGAAGCTCATATCAACCTTGATAACATACCCTCCATCAAGCTGGCTGAAAGTACCGGAATGAAGTTTGAGTGTATGAGGAAAGGGTTTATCTATGAGTTTGGTGAGTGGACGGATCATCTGATCTATTATCTTAATTCAAAATAAGGGATGTGGAGCGCGGGGGTGTACTGCTTCGGATGCAAGAGAACCGGCACCGCGCTTCCTCGAGGGTGAAAATCGAACAATATCATTCACGAAAGGATTGTTCCTATTGAAACTAAACAAAAAATCCTTTCTCGTAATAGCTTCAATTATAGTGGGAATAGTCATCCTATTTTTAGTTTATGATGTAGTAAATCAATCGCCCAAAGAAGTAGTAACGAATATTATGGAGGATATCCAGGAAAACAAGAAAGTAGAAGAAATATCAAAAGAAGATCAAGAAAAACTACAATCCTTCTTTGAGTATTCTCAAGAGAAAAATCTTGAGAAACCGAACCTAATTATAAGTGACTATCCTGGTAGACCGGATATTGTTAAAGTCACGTTTGAAATCATCCATAATAATAAAAAAACGGGTCTTGAAGCAATTTATGAAGGTCAGGCTGACTTTTACTTAAAAAAACAAGGTCTTCATTGGGAGGTCGAGGGAATTCAAGTTACACCTTATAGGAAAGAATGGTAACCTCCACATAGTAGGATCTATTCTTCACTTAAAATAGTAAACAATCTAATCATATCAGGGAGCAGGGAGACAGTTCCACGCATAACGGGTTTTGACCCTCCAAATTAGCCTTGGGAGAATCGAAACCCGTTTGGATTATCTGGAATTCCGGTTACAGTATAAAGAAAATTCGACACTGAGGATTAATTAATTGAAATCAGGATCAATTAATTAAGATGAGGATCAACAAACCTGAACCAGGTTTAATTATTTTCATTTAGGATTGAAAGTGGTTGGAACGGGATGAATTATTAAGAGGGACAATTTTTTCTAACCGTTTAACACGGTATAAATGAAAGATTTGCAGGCTTATGTTAAAGAAAGGTTTATTTTTAGAGCATTTTAGTGTTTTTTATGCCCTATATTTCGAACAGAAAAAAGGCTGTCCCGGGACAGCCTGACTTTATTCCGAAAAAGCTTCTGAATAATGAACGACACCTTCTATATGTTCAAGAGAACGTTCCGTTAATTCAATGGCCATAAATACTTCATCCGGTACTTCAAACGGAGGCTTGATATTCCATAATGCCGCTCGCTTAAAGCCGAACTTCGGATAATAGTTTTTATGCCCTAACACAATCACGGAATGATAACCGATTTCCTTAGCCTTTTCAAGGGCTGCATGAATTAATTGGCTACCGATTCCTTTATTTTGATAGTGGGGAGCTACAGACACGGGAGCAAGTGCCAAGGAGTCTGCAACTTTATCGTGGTCTACGATCGTGATTTTAGATAAAAGGATGTGACCGACCAGTTCATTGCGATGATTGATGGCAACCAATGAAAGCTCGGGAATAAAGGCATCTGATTTTCTAATGTTTCTTACAAGCAGATGCTCTTTTTTATTGCTATATTCCTCATGTGAAAATGCTTGCTTCGTCATTTCTTCTGTCTTGCCATATTCTTCAGGGCGTTCTTGTCTGATGAATATATCCATCCATATTTCCCTCTTCCATCATTCAATTCATCGGGTTGAATATTGCTATAAATGGTATGCTCCATTTGTACCTGGTACCATGAACCTCATGTGTACCAGGTACAAATTATATATACTATTTTGCTATGTCTTTATTTTATTAAGTGGGGAAATCCGGGTCAAGGATTGCTTGTCCGGGACCCGAAAGAATTATATAATAAAAAAGAATCTTAAACATAAAGGAGGGAAAATTCATGCATTCGTTCACTTTAGACATCAAAGCTGAGAAAAAATATCTTGTCTTCATGATGTCTATTTTTGGAATTTCAGCCATCCCAGGGACAAGTCTGTCCTTTTTCAGCTGAAATTTCAATCATGTGAACGTACGTATGATTTCCTGAAAATAGCGAAAGCCACAGGGAATGATTCCCTGTGGCTTTTTTGATCTAGCTGCGGCGGCTAGAGGCTCGAGTCATAAGCTAAACATGCCAAAAAGGCAAAAAACGCCTTTCCGGCATGTTCCTCTTATGCTTGTCGCCTCTGAACGAGCCGCCTCCGCTTTTCTTGATCTAGCTGCGGCGGCTAGAGGCTCGAGTCATAAGCTAAACATGCCAAAAAGGCAAAAAACGCCTTTCCGGCATGTTCCTCTTATGCTTGTCGCCTCTGAACGAGCCGCCTCCGCTTTTCTTGATCTAGCTGCGGCGGCTAGAGGCTCGAGGTCATAAGCTAAACATGCCAAAAAGGCAAAAAACGCCTTTCCGGCATGTTCCTCTTATGCTTGTCGCCTCTGAACGAGCCGCCTCCGCTTTTCTTGATCTAGCTGCGGCGGCTAGAGGCTCGAGGTCATAAGCTAAACATGCCAAAAAGGCAAAAAACGCCTTTCCGGCATGTCCATCTTATGCTTGTCGCCTCTGGGCAAGCCGCCTC
This sequence comes from Rossellomorea sp. FM04394, assembly GCF_041889765.1. Classification (NCBI taxonomy): domain Bacteria; kingdom Bacillati; phylum Bacillota; class Bacilli; order Caryophanales; family Bacillaceae; genus Rossellomorea; species Rossellomorea sp. FM04394. Next base: position 921,396 of record NZ_CP168654.1, read on the forward strand.
CGCTTTTCTTGATCTAGCTGCGGCGGCTAGAGGCTCGAGGGTCATAAGCTAAACATGCCAAAAAGGCAAAAAACGCCTTTCCGGCATGTCCATCTTATGCTTGTCGCCTCTGGGCAAGCCGCCTCCGCTTTTCTAGTAACTTTGTGTTTAAGAAAGGACGAAATGAAATGATGAAAACAAAAAACAATATATATCTGCTGTATTTTTATCTCTTTTTTGCCCAGTTGTTCTTTGATCGAGCGTTGTGGGTCATCTACCTTGGGGATAAGGGGATGACCTTCGGTGAGATCGGCATATTGGAGGCGTTCCTCCATTTGGCCATTGTCCTGTTTGAGGTTCCGACCGGGATGATCGCTGATTTGTATGGGAGGAAGGTCAGTCTGGTGATCGGGAATGTGTTCAGCCTTCTTTATGGGTTGTTCATGCTCATGAGCGGCTCGTTTTCGATGTTTACCCTGGCCTTTTTATCCATGGGGCTCATGGTCACCTTCCATTCAGGTGCAGAGCAGGCATTTGCTTATGATTCGTTGAAAGATGAGAAACGTGAAAAGGATTATACACGGGTGATTGGAAGTATGACGGCGATTTCCCTCTTATCATTGAGCCTTGCCAAATTCATCGGGGGATTCATGGCCGAGATCAGCTGGGAATGGGTATATGGTGCAACCATCGTCACTCATGTCCTTGCATTGTTTCCGCTGTTTTTCATGAAGGAGCCGGAACGTGAAAAGACGGAGGATATTGGCGGACGCTGGTATAACCAGTGGGTTCATCAATTTAAATTAGGTGTTGCGGTTTGGAGAAATAATACGGTGATTCACCAGCCGGTTGTGCTGTTTGTCCTAGCGAGTGCCGTCATGGTGATCATGGTGTTCTACGGACAGGAATACTTCATTCAATTAGGCTACTCCCCTGTGGTCGTCGGAGCTGTGTTTACGATCGAAGGCCTCTTGGGCGTCGTGATGGCGAAGGTCGCTTATAGGGTGGAGGCACGATTTAAGTTTTTCAATATTTTATATTATGGCTTAGGTCTTTTTCTCTTCTTTTTCATCCTGTTTATCTTTGCCACGGACTGGGCGATCCTGGTATCATTTCTGATTCTTGCGCAGCTCCTGAGTCTGTTCGAACCAATCTTTAGCTCATTTGTGCAAGGCTTTCTAAAGAGCAACATCCGATCTACTTTTCTTTCGTTGATTGGATTAATGGAAAGCTTCGTCATCATGATCAGCTTCCCGTTATTCGGATTCGCCATCGAACGTACAGGATTTACCGACGGATTTGCCGGCCTGCTGCTACTCTTTTTCGTGCTTGCAGGTGGGTATCTGGTTGTTGAAAGGCTTAAAATGGAAAGAAAGAGTTAAGATAGGGAGCTTCTCATTTAGTTGAGGAGCTCCTTATTTTGTTGCAGGATAGATGTTTTTATTTCTGACCGGCAACTTCTTCTATCCCAAAAAGAATAGCATACTATGTTATAGTGTATGGGATATATGTAACAGAAAGAGGGATTTATTATCAGCAGTGTAAACGAAAAAACAGAGCCATTGTTATCATTGAAGGGTGAATTGACGTTGGATGATTATAAGTTATTCAATTCTCTCCACACCAAGAGGACGCTCCGGATCATTTCCTTGTTATACTTTGTTCTCATCTTCGTAGTTTTTGCCTGGACGACTTCTTCAGGTTTGGAGAACGCCTTGGACGTTGTCATTGTAACCGTCTTTAACTTGATCTTTTCATCAGTAGCCACTTTGCTTTTGTTTCTTTTGGCAAAGGTCGTTCTAAGATGGAGAGGAATCAAGGAGTTTAAAAGTGATCAATTAATGAAGAGGGACTATACATACCACTTTGATGAAAACGGCATTACCCAGTTCAGAGGGAGATCCACCAGTTATTTTGAATGGACCGATATTCTTAAAGTTCAGGGCCAAAAACGGATATTTTTGATTTACCTTTCCAAAAACAAAGCCATTCCTCTTCCTGAACGTTTCTTCAAGTCTCAAGTGGACATAGACTCATTTAAGAAAGTCGTTACTGAAAACATGGATTCAAAGAACATTCATTTTAAGTAAAACATCGTCTCTATGAAAGAAATCTGGTGCCGGCCCCCCGCATTTAATTGTGCATGGGGCTGGCCCTTTTAAGGGATTCTCCGAGTGCCTGGTGGAATCCGAACGACCATCTTGGTGTGGATCGCTAAGTAATCATGAGGGATCGATTGACGGAGGATCAAGTGGTGGGAATGCTTTTTAAGCAGGTGGGACGTGGGACCGGTTTACTATCCCAAAATCAAGAAGATCTTCCACAGATGCTCAAGTAATGAATAACTATGACAAAGATTATAAATTCCAAATCCGGCTTGAAAGTCGGTCAAACCGGATCGATTATCCGTTCGGGTGGTTTATCTACCTGGGAATCCAAAGCTTAGAAAAATCAAAATGCCCGAACGAATGGAATTTCACATCCTTGATCATGGGGTGAAAGGTCCTTGTCTTAATCGGATGATGTTGAAAGAGTAATAGATTATTCTCACGGATATGTGCTTCGATTTCCGCCATGACCAGCTCCCTGTTTTCCGCCTCTTCCTGCTTGAAGATCTCGAGTTTACCGTCGATCCATTCCAGGGACTCGAGGGGGAACATCCTTCTAAATAGAAGGGTGTCGTTGTAGAAGGCAGCCAGGAAGGACAGGTGGGGATCCAGGGAAGAAACCTCGCCCATGAAGATCAGGTCTGCTTTCCGGTCCATTTCCCGAAGATAGAAATCAGGAAAAGTAAACGGATGCAGCACGAAGTTGATTCCATATTCTTCACCCTGCCTTTTATACCAATCGGCAACCTCGAAGGCTTTCTGGTAGTACATATAATAAAGTGTGATCGGCTCTCCCTTATATCCCGCTTCTTTCAAAAGAGGGAGGATGGCTTCCGGGTCCCTGGCTTGAGGCGAGGACCGTGTATTCACGAAGCTGCTTGCTTCCACCCAATGCTCCCATCCGAGGGCACCGGCCATCCGGTTGATATCCATCAGATGATACAGTGCCTTTCGGATGGAAGGGTGCTGTATCACGGTTTGTCTTCTCATGTTGCACATGAGGAATCGGAAGCCTGTTTCAAGTTCGTGCTTACTCAACACCTCTTCCGACGGTGGATTTTGTACAGTGAAATCCACAATGGTGGCGGCATCCTGACTCACTTTGTAAAAATGGAGTTCATCCAAGAGGGGCCGTTCAAGAAAGTAGCGGTCAAATGCTTCGAGCACCACTTTGTTTTCTGAACGCTCTTTTAATAAAAAGGGACCGGTGCCAATCCATTCCTCTTCATTGAAAGACTGACTGGAAGGAAGAATGCAAAAGTTGGGCGAAGCGATGTATCGCAGGAAAAATGGATTTTCTTTTTTCAATGTGATGACGACTTTATAAGGACCAGGACATTCCACTGAATCAATGTCTTCCGCAAGCCATTGATGGGAGGAGTCACCACTGCTTTTGATCCGTTCCACGGTATAGGAGACATCTTTGCTTGTCAGTGTTTCCTGATGATGGAAATAAACCCCTTTCCTCAAGTGGAAAATCCACTTCCTTTCATCAACAGACTCGAAATGGTGTGCGATATGGGGGAGAATCCGGTCTTCTCCGGCATCATATTTGACGAGGGTATCTCCCAGGTATTCAATTAAATGGGCTTCAAAGGAGATGGATACCTTCAGGGGATCAAGGGTAGTGAAGTCCCTTGAAATAAACGCGTGAAGCACATCCTTGGATTCCGTTCCCTGCTTCAGCCCGAACATATCCCGGATATCCGAAGAAACCTTTGCAATCCATGACTTCGGAATCGGGAGTCTGAGGAGATGGGCTGCCTGATCGAGCTTGCCGTTTTCCATACAGTCTTTCATGAAATCTTCTACTTCTTGCTGGAAAGGGTGTCTGAACGTTACCTTCGAAGGATTTCCTCTCCCTGCACCGGGAAGGTAGGTGAGCCTGCCAGACTCCTCGAACTGGTGCAGGATCCTTTTCACATTCTTCAGCGAACAAAACCATCTTTCTTCAAGCTCCTTTAATTTAAAGAAGCATTCCCCATTTACTTCACGTTCGAGAAAATGAGCTCTCATGGCAAAATAGCGATCATTCATATCCATTCTCCTCCTAAAAGGGGACATTATTTCCTTTATTGTACCCTTTTTACCCCTTTTCTTCTAGCACATAATGGAAGCATAGAGGAGATGATACGATGTTTTCAACATTACACCCAAATATCAAAGTCAGGATTTATACTTCATTTTTAAGCCGGGTAGTGGGCTCAGCTGTTTTCCCATTCATGGCCATCTACTTCACGAAGGAAATCAATGCATCCGTTGCAGGGATCCTTCTTCTGATTCAAGTGGCTATACAGTTTATCGCGGGACTGTATGGAGGGTTCCTCGCTGACATCATCGGCAGGAAACAGCTGATGGTAGCAGGTGAAATCATGAAGGTCGGTGCATTTGCCGGGCTGCTTGCAGTCAATTCACCAATCTATACATCCCCGTGGATCACCTTTATCATGTTGCTCGTGATCGGCATTTCATCCGGGATGGTCAACCCTGCATCCGAAGCCATGCTCATCGATGTAAGCACGAAGGAAACAAGGGCATTCATGTATTCTGTCAATTATTGGGCCGTCAACTTATCCATCATGATCGGGTTGATGATCGGGGGATGGTTCTTTGAACATCACTTTTTTGAATTGATTGCGGTACTCCTCCTTATGGGCATCGTGACACTGTGGATGACGGCAGCGTTAATCGTCGATACGTATCAAGTCAAAACTGTAAAAGGCGAAAAAACTTACGGGATCAAGCCCCTCTTGAAAAGCTACAGCATGGTCATGAAAGATTGGACGTTCATGGCGTTTACCTTTGGAGGAATCGCGATTCTATCAATCGAATTTCAACGGAATAACTTCATTTCTGTGAGGCTGGAGGAAGAAATACTCCCTCAAACCATACAGCTATTCAGCCTGCTTACTTTCGAAATGGACGGAATCCGTTTATTGAGCGTGCTGACTGTCGTCAATACATTGATGATCGTTCTATTCACGGCAGCGGTCGGAAAATGGATCACCGGTAAGAAAGAGGAACCGATCATGTACACGGGATTCATCCTCTTCGGACTGGGTTATTTCTTCATGGCCTTCAGCAATCATATACTCACCCTATTCCTCTCCGTGATCGTCCTGACCATCGGCGAACTGCTTTATGTGCCGACACGACAATCACTCCTCGCCGATATCGTGGATGACAGCAAGCGGGGAGCGTATATGGCCATGAACGGACTGGTCTTTCAGGTGGGGAAGATGATCGGCGCCGCGGGCTTGATTGTCGGGAACATCATTGGTGGAATGGCGATGGGAGCCGGATTCTTAGGGCTCGTCGTCCTTGGGATCTTCTTTTCAAAAGTCGCTTTGAAGAGTGCAGGAAAGGAAGCCCCTGTCATCAAGACAAGTGCTGCGGTGGGTAAATAATACAGGCACGATCGAGTGTCCACCGGTGTGATACATTTATTTAAATCAAATCAAGGGGGACAAATCTTTGAGACTCATATTATTATTCGGACCCCAAGCTGTCGGAAAGATGACGGTGGGGCAGGAATTAGAGAAAAAGACGGACTTAAAACTATTTCATAACCATATGACCATCGAACTGCTCCAACCGTTCTTTGGATTCAGTGAAGAAATGTGGAGCATATGTCATATGATGAGAGAAGAAATCTTTAAAGCCTATTCAAAAGGTGACGAGTACGGGATGATTTACACGTTCATGTGGGCATTCAACGAAAAAGGGGACTGGGAATGGGTCGAGAAGGTCACAGATATTTTTGAAGCGAATGGTGCAGACGTGTATTTCGTAGAATTGGAGTCTAACTTGGACGTACGATTAGAAAGGAACAAAACACCGAACCGTCTGCAGCATAAACCAACCAAGCGAAATATAGAAGACTCTGAGAAAAGATTGCTTGAATCGTTGGATAGCCTCCGGTTGAATTCCCATGAAGGAGAGATTGTTAGAGAGAAATACTTGAAGATCAATAATACAAATTTGAGTGCAGAAGAAGTTGCTGAGATAGTGATCAGGGAGTTTCAATTGGGGCAGGGGGACACTGTCTGGGAATAATGATAATTCGACACGGAGGATCGATTATTTCCAGAGCAATCTATTGAAACCAGTATCAATAAATCGGAAACAGGATCAATTATCCCGAATCCGAATAGAAAGTTGATCAAACAGGATGAATGATCGGAACAGGTCGATATTCTATGACATTTCACAAGCGGTTATGGCGCAGTGTCCGTGAATTGGGATCTTCTTTTCAAAAGAAGGGAGAAAATCAGAAAGGAGAAATGAAGAATGATAGAGTTGAAATACTTTGTGGAACAGGATTTCAATCAGCTGATCGATTGGATGGATTCACCTGAGTTTTTGCTGCAATGGGGAGGTCCGGCATTCCACTTTCCATTGGATAAAGCCCAGTTGGAGAAGTATCTTGAGAACGCTAATCAAGAGGGGACAGAAACCCTGATTTATAAAGTAGTGGATCATGAGAAGGTCATTGGTCATATCTCCCTCGGGAAAATCGATCGTCGCAATCGATCGGCCAGAATTGGGAAAGTACTGGTTGGTGACAAAAGTACAAGAGGCAACGGAGTAGGGCAGCAGATGATGAAAGAAATCCTCCGCATCGCCTTCGATCAACTTCACTTACACAGGGTAAGCCTGGGTGTATTCGACTTTAATGCTCCAGCCATACACTGCTACGAAAAGGCGGGGTTTACGAAAGAGGGATTATTGAGAGATGCCAGGAAAAGTGGGAACGACTACTGGAGTTTGTGGGAGATGAGCATACTGGAGGACGAGTGGATGGTGAAATCAACATAGTGTGATGGCCGCCCCGGCACGCAATGAGTGACGTGCCGGGGCGGCCATCATTTATGTAATCAGCGGTTTAAAGAAAATTCGACAGGAGGAATCAATTAATTGAAAACAGGATCAATTCATTATACTCAGGATCAATAAACCTTAACCTGGGATCAATCATCCCAAGTCCGGATTGAAAGTAGGTAAAAAGGGATCAATTGCTGGCACAGGTGGGTTTCCTATGACCTTTCAAACACATAAATCACTTCAAATAAGCACTATTGACCATAAACACACCACCCTTCAACCATTTTGTAAAAAAACGTAAGAAAAAAGGTCGAATTTTGTTAACACAATCTTCATTAAGCCTTATTTTAAACTACATATCCACTCAACATCCCTTTCCTAAACTGAAGTAGAAATACATATTCAGGATAGGAGATGAAGAAATTGAACAAAAAATTACTAATTGGTACAGGCGTTGCTTTTTCATTGTTGTTCAGCCCGTTCAGTCAGGCGTTTGCCGAAGAACCGACAGCAGGGGAAAGGAAGCAAGTAGACAATGTAGCTCACCGCGGGGCGGCAGGGTACGCACCTGAAAATACGATTGCCGGTTTTGATGTGGCGGTTGATATGAAGGCGGATTATATTGAAATCGATGTTCAGAGAAGTAAAGATGGTGAATTGGTCGTCATTCATGACACAACGGTGGACCGTACTACAGATGGAACGGGAAAAGTAGGGGACTTAACACTTGAACAGCTTAAAGGTCTTGATGCTGGTAGTTGGAAGGGAGAATCATTTGCGGGAGAACCCATTCCGACATTTGAAGAGATTCTTGATCGTTACCACGGTAAGGTTGGAATCTTAATCGAATTAAAGGCCCCGGAACTTTACCCTGGTATTGAAGAACAAGTGGCAGAAGCATTAAAAGAACGGAATCTCGACAAACCTCAAAATGAAAAAATCATTCTTCAATCATTTAATTTTGACTCGATGAAAAAAATGGATGGGCTGCTTCCACATGTTCCAGTCGGTGTGTTAACGTCCAACCGTGCACTTACTACACCGGAAGCGTTAGAAGAAATCTCAACCTATGCGGAATGGTTCAACCCAAGCTACGGAATCGTGACAGAAGAAGTAGTGGATAGAGTCCACGCCCAAGGGATGCAAATTGGATCATGGACGGTGCGCAGCCAGGAAGCGGCAGACTTTCTTTTCGACATGAACGTGGACGCGATCATTACGGATTATCCGGATTATGTAGATCCTAGAAACTAATATTCTAATAAAAAGGGAGTGGCTTCTGCTGCTTCTTTTTTTCGGGTCTGACCCTCCACACTTGGGGTCAGATCCTCTTTTTTGTGGTATAATTATCCAAAAAAGAAGGTGGTCATCATGTATCTTGGAGATTTACTCTTTCAGTTTGTCTTCTTTTCATTACTGCTACTCGGAGCTGTATCCTTCTCCCTTTTCATCAGAAGGATCAACATCAATAGACGTAAAGAAGTTCGTACTTCTGATGATATCAATAAGAAGTTAGATAGAATCATTGAATTGCTGGAAAAGCAGAAGGGTGGCTGAACAGCCTACTTGTAAAGAGGAGGTTCTTAAATTAGGAATCTATGATAATGGACAAAGATGTATGGAGAGGAGACATGAGATGCAACTTTTTCACTATCACTGGTGGACGGACAGACCGGAAGAAATGGAAAGGTTTTATCGGCAGTCAGGATTCAGAACCACGTTAAGAGTCGGTCGATACAATGGGGAAATGCACACATTCAATCCTCCTTTGAACTGGGAAGATTTTAGAGATAAAGACATTCGTTTCAGAATAATCGAAATGGTCAAAGGTCAAACCAATCTAACATTTGGACACGGAAAAAAGGATATGTTCGACCATATCGGCTTCCTGGTTACGGATACTGAGTATTCAGGGATCATAGAGAGGGCGGGAAAACTGCAGTGGAAGGTAGATGAAGGCGAACGAAGAACGTTCATTTCCACCCCCTGGAAGTTTCGGATCGAACTACAAAAAAGGCGGGAAGTGGTGAGTGAAGAAAAACACCCATCTATACAAGCGATGGAGATTCACATGAATTTCCGCGAAGACCCTGCCTTAGTCAGCAGGCTTTTAGGTTTTGAACTGACAGAACAAACGAATGGAAAAGTGACAATGGGGAACGAAGAATGCACCCTTATTTTTTGCAGCAGTGAGAAAAAGGAGACGCGTCTGCATTCCGTTACGTTCCTTGCCGATCATAATTTCACTATGGCCGACACTGTTCATACGAAATTAATCGGCAGAACACAATGATGGAGTGGGAATCAATGAGACGGCACCGTGGCTAAGGGGATTACCGGTATGTTCTTTTATTAGAATAACCTAAATATAGATGACATATCTTATCGCTTGATCAGAAAGGGGGAATTTCATGTTTTTATTTATCGCATTGGCGCTATTCTTCCTGAATGTGGCGTTTCTTATCTTAAAGCTGGTGGCTCCATACTCTGAAATGATGAACTCCTTTAAAACAGTCAATGGATTCTGGAAGGCTCAAGCCGCTTGCTTGGCTTTTGTCCTGCTCTTTGTATTCCTGCATTTTTCAGGGGAAGAGAGGGCCAAATGGCATACCAGCCCGGACTTTGTTTCAGAAGGCAATTTGTATTTGGGTGATGAGAAGGGGAGCATCGAGTACAATTCATTTGTGGTGGAGGAAGAAAATTTTGAAACGAATCTGATACTGCCTGAGAAAGCCGTAGGTGCCGATAAAATCCGTCTTCTATTCACTCATGATGGAGATGGAAAAAGAGCACCCCTGGCACTGCCCAATTCCCGGGAGAAGGAACAACCAGTGACGCTGTGGTTTCCAGCCAGTGGACAATGGAGAATGGATATTGAAATAGATGGTACCGTCTATTCTTCAATTGTATTGCCTGTCAAAGAGAAGTAACCGGATCACAGGGATCTGTTCCCTGTGGTCTTCGGAAACTGGTCGTCCATCATTAAGTAGAATGCGTGGGCGGTCTTTTTTTTTGAAGAACAACCTCTCATTAATCACATCTCAATGTATAGATAGGAATATTTTGGAACCTTTTTCAAGTGAATCCGTACTTGTAGGAGAGGTCAATTTATTCACATGAAGGAGGAGTCGTGATGGATTACAGATTACTTACCATTGGAGTCGCTCTGTTACTGATTTCGTATCTCGTCGGTGTGAAGAAACAAACGTGGCTGTTGGCCGGCTTTAATGAAAAGATGATCAAAGATAAGTCGTTGTTAGGTACGATAACAGGGGTACTATTCTTTCTTCCCTTAGGGGTGCTTGGGATCGTTAACAGTCTGTTGGATTATGCCCATGAAGGGACCATTTTTGTGATAGTCATGTTGGTTTTACTTACCGTTGTGTATGTAGTTATTAATAGAAAGTTCCTGAAATGAAGGGTGTGTGAAGATGAAAGGAAAGCGTATCACGATCAATGGGAAATCGATTTATGTGTGTGTGAAAGGGGAAGGGGAGCCGATCATTTTTCTCCACGGCGGTCCAGGCGGGAGTCTTGACTATTTTCTACCGCATATGAATCCTCTCGCTGAAGACTATCAGATCATTCTCTATGATCAAACAGGCTGCGGTAAGTCAGGGGGCGATACCTATTCCATAGAAGAGGAAATCTACACTATTGAAGGAATAAGAAAGGCACTTAACCTAGAAAAAGTGACCCTGCTCGGCGAATCGTGGGGGAGTATCCTGGCTTTGTCTTATGCAGCAAAGTATCCATCCCATATTCATAACATCATCCTGACAGCCGCCATCGGTTTATCCTCGAAAGACTATGTAACGTTTAAAAAAGTCTTTCTTCAAAAGTTGGGTCCCTATAAAAAAATGCTGCTCGGTTATTACTCTTTATCATCCATTTTCGGAGTGGATGTCTCCCGGAGGCTCGACAATCTGATCGACCCTTACTATGTATATTCAGTCGAGACATTGAAAAACAAAAAAGAGATCCGCTTCAACAAAGAGGCCCTTCATAACATAGGCAGAGATATTGAACAAAATTACAACCTATTCCCACTTCTGTTTCAAATCGAATCGTTACCTATTTTGATCGCTCAGGGAGCATTTGATATTCTTCCCCCAGCCTATATACAGGAAAATGTCATCCCATATTTGAAGAGCGCAGAACTTGTGGAAGTCAAAGGAAGCGGGCATTGGACCATCTTGGAACAACCTGAAGAGGTGCTGGCATTGACCCGATCGTTTATGAGTGGAGGAAAGGTGGAGAGCCGATGGATATAATCTTTCGGGTAGTGTTGTGAACAATATACATAATCATTCTTGATTAATAATAGGGGATGATTAATGGGGCTTATCGGAGACTTGGTAAGCTTCTTTTTTATGGAAAGAATGCGACAGAGGGAACGAGGAGATTTTTACTTACTTATATTGAAAGCTTTAAAAACTAAGCAAGAATGAGATCAATGCAGGCTTTATTAGAGCTTTCTTGTAATGAGGGGATTGCTTTATATTTTGTCTCAAATGAATAGTTGTCTACCGATAACCATAAAAATATTATTAAAAATAAATAAATATTTATTGATAATCAATAAATGGAGTGGTAGATTAAAATCAATAATAAATAAGCGAGGTGCTTTTTATGAAACGGGAAACACTCTTCTTAAAGATTGCTGTTTTTCTTATCGGGGCTCCCATTGTTGCTTTGTGCGTTTTGGGGTTACCCTGGTTAGCCATGGATGTAGCAGAAAGTGATTCGAAGCTTGCGTATGTGGTATATGGCATTCTGGTCGTTATGTATATATCCGCTATACCGTTTTTCATCGCATTGTTTCAAGCTTTTAAACTTTTAAGCTTTATCGACAAGAACAATGCGTTCTCGGAATTATCCGTAAAAGCCTTAAAGACGATAAAGAAATGTGCCATTGCCATCAGTCTTTTATACGTGGCAGCGATGCCGCTCTTTTACATTCTGGCGGAGGTTGATGACGCCCCTGGTATCATATTGATCGGGATGATCTTTATTTTCGGCGCAGCGGTGATTGCGGTCTTTGCGGCTGTCCTTCAGAAGCTGTTGAAAAATGCCATCGATATCAAATCTGAAAATGATTTAACGGTCTGAGGTGAAAATATGACGATAATTATCAATATTGATGTGATGCTGGCTAAAAGGAAAATGAGCGTAACAGAGCTTTCGGAAAAGGTCGGAATCACGATGGCAAACCTTTCGATCTTGAAAAATGGAAAGGCAAAGGCGGTGCGGTTCTCAACGTTAGAGGCGATCTGTAAGGCTTTGGAATGTCAGCCGGGAGATATTATGGAATACCAAAGTGATGAAGACAATCAAGAGCAATAAGTTATTTGAAAAAAGGCAGGAGGCACGCATGATGAGAGCACTGAAACAGCTCGTTCGATTTGGTTGGGAGCAGGCCTTGTCATGTTTGTTTCCCGTCGTTATTTTTTCCTCACTGGCACTTACACAGATCATACCGTTTCCTTTTCTGCCAAGGTATGACTGGCTTCTCTTCATCTGCCTGCTCATGCAGTGGGGGATGGTGAGATCGGGACTTGAAACAAGGGATGAACTGAAAGTAATCACCTTGTTCCACCTGATTGGTCTGGCACTTGAACTGTTCAAAGTCCATATGGGCTCCTGGTCGTATCCTGGGGAAGGATATTCAAAAGTGTTAGGAGTGCCATTGTACAGCGGATTCATGTACGCAAGTGTGGCGAGTTATCTTTGCCAGGCGTGGAGGAGGCTGAAGGTTGAACTGATTCAGTGGCCGCCATTCCCGGTCGTTGTCCCCCTTGCAGCTGCGATTTATTTGAACTTTTTCACCCATCATTATTGGGTCGATATCCGCTGGTGGTTATCAGGCATTGTCATGATTGTCTTTTTGAAATCATGGGTCACTTACGAGGTGGGGGGAATCCGTTACCGCATGCCACTCGCCCTATCGTTTGTGCTCATTGGATTTTTCATATGGATTGCCGAAAACATCGCCACCTTCTTTGGCGCCTGGGAATACCCGAACCAGACCGATGCCTGGAGTATCGTTCATCTGGGAAAGGTAAGCTCATGGCTCTTGCTGGTGATTGTGAGCTTTTTAATCGTGGCGACGTTGAAGCGGGTGAAAGGAAAGAGTTCAGTCCGGGCGGGAACCAGCCACTATTCTTAATGTCAAAGAAATGATCAGTCGTTCAGGAACGACTGATCATTTTTATTAATGGCCTAATTACGCAGCCTTCATCAAAATAGCCTTTGCAGGTTCATATAGGAATAAGGGGGAATCTCCTGAAAAAGTTGCTTCGGATAAATTGTCCATATAAGAAAAAAATATAGGAAGCTAAAAAATGAACGAAAAGGACTTACCTGGTCCGATTCTGTGGGAGTGACATGAAATTGACGATACTCGTAACGGGCTTTAATGGAAAAGTGGGAATAGAGGTTGCCAAGAAATTGAAAGAACGGAGCATTTCCATGAAATGTGCTGTTAGAAATGTTGAAAAAGCAGAAGAAATGTACGGAGACGGCTATCGTTTCACAACATTGGATTTGGCCGATCCCACTACATTTGATGGGGCTCTGGAAGAGGTGGATCAGGTCTTTCTCATCTATCCACCTGGAGACAAACTTGAGTTTCAAGCGTTTCTCCAAGCTATCAAACAGAAGGGAATCAAGCATATCGTTTACTTATCCGTCAAGGATGTCCAATACCTTCCTTTCATCCATCACTATAAAAACGAAAAGCAAATAAAAAAACTCGGCATCCCGTATACCTTTATAAGGGCCGGATATTTCATGCAGAACCTGCAGGACTTTTTGGGTGATGAAATTAAGGAAAGAAGAAGGATTTTCATTCCTGCAGGAAAGGGGAAAACCAGCTTCGTAGACACACGTGACCTTGCAGAAATCGCTATCCATGCTTTTCAGAATCCCGGGGAGCATACGAATAAGAGCCACGTCATTACCGGGGATAGAGCACTTGATTTCTATGAAGTCGCTGATCGTATGACAATGATTTTTGGGGAGAAGGTTCACTATTCGAACCCGTCTGTTAAGGAATTTAAATCGTATATGTTGGAAAAAGGCGAAAAAGAAGATTTCGTGAATGTAGTCATCGGCATCCATTTTCCAACCAAGTTCGGATTGGCAAAAGGAGTCACTCACGATTTTGAAAAAATAACTAATACAAAACCCATTAAACTTGAATGTTATATTGAAGATTATAAAGAGAATTGGGTGAAGGGTTGAGCACTGATGAGTTCCCACAGGGACAGGTACCTTGGTTTCGCATTTTCCTAAAAGGGAAAAAGCCGGGTAACCTGTCCCATTTGTATTTCAACCTGAAAAAGTAAGAAGAGGGTAGAAGGACATCATAGATCCATCATAGATCAATGGAAGAACCCGACACTTAACCATTCACCGCAACAAACGCACCTATTAAAGGATAATCCAAACCCCTCCTCGAATAGAAATAGATAGAATGGAGGGGATGCCCATGAATGGCAAGATCGAGGTTGAGAATTTGACCAAAACGTTTAAAAAAGGAAACGTCCAGGCGGTGAAAGGCATCACATTCCAAGTCGATGAGGGCGAGTTTTTCGCCTTCTTAGGACCCAACGGAGCGGGGAAATCGACGACGGTACAGATTCTGACGACGCTCATCAATGCTTCATCCGGAAGAGTAGAAGTGGCAGGTTACGATGTGATCCGGGAGCCGGAGCATGTTCGTCGCCATATTGGAGTCGCCCTTCAGGAAACGGGGGTCGATCCGGATCTGACAGGGCGTGAGATGGTGGAACTTCAGGCGTACATATTCGGATTCGGGAAGGAAGAAGGGAAAAGGAGGGCTCAGGAACTGCTTGAGATCGTAGATTTGTCAGAAGCATCCGAGCGGAGGATCGGAGGTTATTCAGGGGGCATGAGGAGAAGGCTGGATCTGGCCCTTACCCTGGTCAACGAACCGAATATCCTTTTCCTGGACGAACCGACGACGGGACTCGACCCGTCGAGCCGGGCGGCGATCTGGAAGGAGCTTCGACGGCTGAATAAGGAGAAGGGGACGACGATTTTTCTCACAACACAGTATTTAGAAGAAGCGGACTCCCTGGCGGACCGGATCGGAATCATCAATAAAGGCGAAATCGTGGCCATGGGGTCTCCGAAGGAATTGAAGGCACAGATCGGTCAGGACCTGATCACCCTTACGCTGAAAAATCGTGAAGCGATCGATTACAGTGTAGATCTGATCCGCACACAATTGGAAGGAGTCAATGTCCTGGCTCAACAGGAAAAGATCCTCGTTTATGTAGAGGAAGGGACAAAGCAGCTGCTTGAGGTCGTCCGCATCCTGGACAATGAAAACATCGGGATCATCAATATTCAATTGTCTTCCCCTACCTTGGATGATATTTTCTTGAAATTGACGACTGAGACGAAGAAAGGGGTGAAGAGCAGTGGGGAATAATGTACTCAAGGATACGTGGCTGATGACCATCCGTAATATCAAAACCACCATCCGAAACCCGTTTTCCTACATTCCTAACTTAATCATTTCTGCTTTCTTCCTGCTTGTGTATGAAGGTGGACTGAGCGGGATTTCCGAGCTGCCGACTTTTGAAGGGGCCGACTATCTCGCCTTCATCCTTCCCGTTTCGATTGTTTCTGCAGCCATCGGTGGAGCCGGCGGAGCAGGGCAGAGCATCGTGAAGGATATTGAGACCGGATTCTTTTCAAGATTGCTTCTCACACCGGCATCGCGCCTGGCCATCGTCTTAGGGCCGATTATTGCCGGGATGCTCCAACTGCTCGTCCAGACCCTCCTTATCATCGGGATGGCCTTTTTAATGGGGCTGAACGTCAAGACCGGGTTTGCCGGTACTCTGTTCGTTCTGTTGATCGCAATCGGCTGGGGCCTTGCTTTTGCAGGATATTCCGTGGGGATTGCCTTGCGGACGAGAAATGCCCAGGCAGCCCAGGCGGGTACGTTCATCTTTTTTCCGCTTATTTTCTTAAGCACAACGTTCGTTCCATATGAATTGATCGAAGCCCAGTGGTTAAAGATTGCAGCCACGATCAATCCCACCACCTATGTGTTTGAAAGCATGCGTACTGCCCTTATTGACGGTTGGGTGTTCTGGGATTTGATGCAGGGTGTGATTGCCATTGTGATCGTCTGCGCCATTACGATCACATTTGCTGCCTTTTCCGCCAAAGGGGCGGTTTCGCGAAAATAGTCTGATGTAGAATCCTTCTGGACGTGGGAGGATTCTTTATTTGTTGGCTCTTTTAAAGGTAAATATTGATATTAGATTCCTCCCTGGATTCTTAGTAAAATTACTGTTAGCACAAATGTTCTGGAGGACGTAAGCCTGAGCATGGCGCTCAGTAACCTTCTAAAGCAATCAACTATTTATCTGAATAAATGAAAATTCTGAGGTGTTTTAATATGTCAAATCCAAAACTATTTACACCCATTTATATAGCAGACACCCCTTTTGTAAACGGCCAACTAAAACCAAAGAAAGCCAAGAAATATGATTTCAGAATTCACAGTCGCGAGCAATTAAATAATAGTGTTTATCACTTTGTTTACAGCAGAGCAGACAAGTTGATTCATTGTTTCTATGTTGTAGAGGACTGGCAAGAGCCTGATAGAATATTATTTATCGAAAATAATGAATTATATGATGAATTCACTAAACAATTCGGAAGAGAAGGTGAAGGGGATCTTGGCGGTATGGATGTTTACTTGGATACTAATTCATTGAAAGATGTCCCCATAAGAGTAAGTGAAGCTATAAAAGCTGGCACTTATTATGAAGAAACTCCGCTTTGCCATTTGTATGGTCAAGGTATGTGGCACGACAATGCTTATGTCGTTGCCAATCGAATCGGTCTGGAAAAACTTCGAGAAGCTATTGATATTGCTTTGAATAATGGGGAATTTAGAACGTGCTCTTCGACATCAGATCATGAAGGGTATGATTTATTTATATCTTGTGTTCCAGATAACTTCAATTGGGATTCCATTGATATGCCTTACAACGATACCGACTTTTTTGAGAAAACAAAACCTCCAGTAGTAGCTTTTAATAAATATAGTTTAAAACTAAGATAGTTTGATCTCACTTAACGAATGAGAGAATAGGTAAGAAAGAGTGGGAAACTTTTATAGTGCAGTTTCCCACTCTTTTTAATTTATCATCATTAACAGTTATCACAGCCCCTTTATTAAAAAGATGGTTGACAATCTTAACTGTAAATAATATTATTACAGTGTACCCGGAAAACAACGAGTATATTTTTATGATCAAAACTGTTACTTTTTTTATTACATTTAAGAAGGAGTGTGTAAACATATGGTCAATCTATTTCTGACACCAAGCTGTACGTCCTGCCGCAAAGCAAGGGCATGGTTTGAGGAGCATTCTATCGAATATGTCGAACGCAACATGTTGACGGAACCGTTGACACCTGACGAGATCAAAGCGATTCTTCGCCTGACGGAAAATGGAACAGAGGACATCATCTCAACTCAATCAAAGGCGTACAAGGAATTAAAGGTAGACATTGATTCATTGCCACTCCAGGATTTATATACATTAATCAGGGAGAATCCGCAAATGCTGAAGAGACCCATCATGCTAGATGAGAAGAGATTGCAGGTCGGTTATAACGATGAAGAAATCCGCAGCTTCCTGCCAAGGAAAGTGCGTACATTCTCATACAATGAACTGCAAAGGCTTGCCAATTAAACGAAAAACCGGATTCTTGACAGTATAAACTGTAAAAGTTACCATTACAGTAACATCCGTGAAGGAGGCAGGCCATGAATAGTGACTTTACCTTAGCCATCCACAGTTTAACGTACCTGGCACTGCAGACGGACCGCATGTCCACAAGCGACGCCATCTCAGAAAGTGCCGGCGTCCATCCAGTCCGGATCCGCAAAGTCCTTAGTCTGTTGAAGAAGAAGGGATTCATCGCGTCCAAAGAAGGAACGGGTGGCGGATTCATCTTTGCCAGGGAACTGAGCGATATCCATTTATGGGATATTTATAAAATTACATCAGAAGGCGCACTACAGCCAAAATGCACGGCTTCCAACGAAAAGTGTCTCGTCGGGGCGAACATGAAAAACGTCCTTTTTCAGATTTTTATTGGGGCAGAAGAACAACTGGGTGATTACTTAAAGGATTACACCATCAAAGATATCATCGAGATGATCAATCAAGAGAAAGCATAGAAGGCTTTCTTTTTACATTAAATGTAACAAATAATATTACAGTTAAGAAGGTGAAGAGGTATGTCAAACCAGCATTCTATATTAAAAGTTGGAGATTGGGTCAAAGGGAAATTACTGACTGGTGAATTGGTCATAGGCTATATCGAGAACCTTGATACCCAAGGGGGAGCCGTAAAAGCGAAAATCGTGACCAGCGACAATAAGACCATTGAAGGTAAAAGCATTCCACTGTTAAACAGACAGGTAAATAAAATTCCTGATGCACATGTCAAAAATAAGGAGCAGATACAGTTTCTCATTGACCTTGCCTTGGAAACAGGGGATGAAGAGTGGTTCCTGGAGCTCACTGCTAAATTGAACTCCATGCGGGAACTTGCTGAAGGTGTGAAATGAATAACGTGAAAAAAAGCTGAAGAGAGGGATTCTTCAGCTTTTTTTCGGTGTATGGGGGTGTCACTTCGGTTGTCGATCTACATCTGCCGGCTAAAGACCCTTCCGGTTAAAAACAGCACGATCATTGCACATCCCCCAAACACACAAGCATACAGATAAGGCATGACGATATCACCCAGGTCCCTGATCGGTTCGGGAGGGACTAAACTAATCCCAAAGGAAGCAAATAGTATATAGAAAAGACCAGTACTGAGAGAAATCAAAGCCATATCTTTTCCACACCATTGCTTCTTCCTTCTATAGAGGAGAAAAACAACTGCCGTGATAAAGAGAGACCATGCAAAAGATACCCATAACCCAGCTATAGATCGAGTTAAAATAAACGCGAGCAACAGTAGTAAACTAAACAACATTCCTGAAAGAAAATTCTTCATATGGCCCCCTTTTTTTCTTTGGAGATTTTCACTGCAAATCCAGCAAGGAAGGCTAAACAGGTATACACCAAAACCCATACCAGGAACGAATCATTGAATACCGTAAATGTGGCAACAAGCGTCGCTAGGAAGACAACCAGTGGTGAGACCAAGATGTTTTTAAAGAGGAAATAACCAACCATACCGACGATCATAGAAAGGACCGGAAATCCAACTAAAATCATGAGCACAATATCCAATGAGAACCACCATCCTTTTAGTGTAATTTTACACAAAAAGGATATATTTATCAATTGGTTATTTTGAAGCAATTTATGTATCGAAGACATTACTAACCAGCATGAAAACAAGTTGACTTCAAAATAAATACGATATATAATTATCTCATATTCAAGATATTTTAAATGAGGATTTATTTTTTTTGGTGTATATCTCGAATTCGAGATAATAATGAAGAATACGAATCAACACTTTCGAAAACATTACCTATAATAGGAGAGTGAATAGAATGAACAAACAAACAATGGGGATCCATCATATCACGGCAATCGTCGGGCATCCGCAGGAAAACGTGGATTTTTATTCCGGTGTCCTTGGACTGCGCCTAGTCAAGCAAACCGTCAATTTTGACGATCCGGGTACCTATCATCTATATTTCGGGAATGAAGGCGGTAAGCCGGGTACGATCATCACATTCTTCCCATGGGCTGGAGCTTATCAAGGGAAGATCGGGGACGGGCAGGTGGGAGTGACCTCGTATGTCGTTCCAAAAGGCGCAATGGGCTTCTGGGAAGAGAGACTCGAAACGTTCAAGGTTCCGTTTACAAAAATGGAACGATTTGGTGAAGAGTATTTAGAATTCGATGATCCACATGGACTTCACCTTGAAATCGTGGAACGGGAAGAGGGAGAAGCGAATACCTGGGCGCATGAAGGAGTGACACCTGAAGTTGCCATCAAAGGTTTCGGCGGTGCGACTCTCTTATCGGCTCAACCGGATCAAACGGCGAATCTATTGGAAAACGTAATGGGGCTCGAACTCGTCGGGGAAGAAGGAGATTTCAAACGCTTCCGCTCACCTGCTGACATCGGGAATATCATCGATCTGAAATCAACCCCGATCGGCCGCGGTCAGACAGGCGTCGGCACTGTTCATCACATCGCCTGGCGTGCAGTCGATGACAGAGACCAGCTGGAATGGCAGAAGGTCGTAGCTGATAATGGATACCGAGTCACACCGGTACAGGACCGCCAATATTTTAACGCCATTTATTTCCGCGAGCACGGTGAAATCCTGTTTGAAATCGCAACGGATCCTCCTGGATTTGCACATGATGAATCACCTGACACGATGGGGGAACGTTTGATGCTTCCGGAGAGATATGAAACTCATCGGGAGCAGATTGAACGTAAGTTGATTCCGATAGAGGTCAGGGGTCTGGATTGATTTGAATGAAAAGGACGGTGTGCTTGTCTATAAGCAAACCGTCCTTTTGTATAAAAAATCCTACAGTTCGGAATGACTCCTAACTATTTCAATTCTCTAAAGACCAGACGTTCGAGTCGCGGAAAGTTCGTTCACTTAATTCCGAGTGTCCTCTGCTTATTTCATTTTGGATAAAATATTCCCTTTATTTGATGATCTATGCTTTAGGTGTCAAAACAAAGCACAAAATGACAGGTGTAAAGTTATCAGAAGGATTAAGATAAGACCGTAATCCTGTTAAAAGGAACGACATTAAAAAGGGGGAAATGAATATGCCTAGCTTCAATGTAAGTATAGTTCAGGCAAGAGGAGACTCTTTTCAGATTGGCTTAAAAACGGGTGAAAATGTCTGTAATACTTCCATCTTGAAGATTTTTGAATCGGTCACCAAGCAGGAGATTGATCTTTATAGCATGAAGTCGATCTATTCCACATTTGCCCCGCATTTGCTTGAAGAATTAGAGGGTCTGGCACAAGGATTAGGGATTTCGCCGGACAGGGCAGCAGCTTTGTTTAGTGGATATGATGTTCCAAAGACTGAGGCAATGGGGTGTTCCACACTTCTTACAAACGAATATTATGTGAGAAATTACGATTTTTCTCCCGCTCTATATGATGGGATATTCAGTTTGATACAAGCGGATGAAACCTTTGCTACAGCCGGGTACAATCTTCAAGGTCTGGGGAGGCACGATGGAGTGAACGAGAAAGGGCTTGTTGCAGGATTGCACTTTGTCAGTCATGATGGGTACGCGAAAGGAGTTTCTCCCTGGACAGCTATTCGGATGGTACTGGATCGTTGCTCTTACGTTGATGAGGCCGTCGCCATGCTGAAGGAAATCCCTCACTCCGCCTGTTATAACTTTTCCCTTGGTGATCAAAAAGGAAATATGGCAGAAGTCGAAGCGAGCTCTGAGAAAGTGATTGTCAGGTATGGAGACTCAGCCCTATCATGCGTGAATCATTTTCAGGATGACCGGCTTAAAAGTAAAAATCGGGACTCCATTGAAGGTTCGGTCCAGCGTAATGAACATCTTCTTCGATTAGTGGATAAAAGCCTTACCCATCATGACATGTTCCGTCATTTTAAAAGTGTAGAGTCACCTATCTTTTTCACTGCTTATGAAAGCTTATTCGGAACCCTCCATACTTTTTCGTACTCCTATCAACATTCAAGGATCCTCACGACCATTGCCCGGAGCAGTCAGATACTGGATATAAACTTAAAGGATTGGGTAAAGGGACAAGACATCAGGGAAGAGAGTTTAAGTGGATTTATTGTTGAAGGATAGATAACAGGGGGCAGTAAAAAACTGTGATACCCCATTTTCTTTCAGGTTACTCGAAAAAAACAATGCCCCTGCCAGGTCAGCAAGAGCATTGTCCTCAATATTCATAGAAACCCATCGGCTTATTTATATCCTGAAAATCTTTTATACAGTTACATCCTTTTCCTCGTGATCTTTTCGGATTTGATTTAACTCCTCCGTCAACCGCAGGAATTCCTCTTTGTTTCGATCACGTAATGATTGGTCGATTTTCTGTTCGAGTTGCTCTTTCCGGAATGTTAGCAGGGCCTTGTCCAAAATCATTTCTGCAAAAAGAGAGTCTATGCCGGGTACCTCGGACTGTGGTGAATTTAGCAAATACTTCTTCATGAAAAATCAACTCCTTGACCTTTTTTCTATTATACTAACCATTATCTCAATATTCAAACATTTTAAACAAAAAAGTTAAATTTGTTTTGAAAATGTAAAAACACTGACATTCTTTTTCCGTTTAATTTAGCATGATAGATAGAACGTGAAAGGGGGATTTCATTTTGAAGAAGCCAGAAGTCATATTGAATGTCTTTTCATCTATTGATGGGAAAATCACTACTGCTCCGAACCGAAATGTAATGGAATGGACAGCGGCAGGGATAGACGGGGAGGCGAATGACGTCACGCATCAGCTGTATGATGAATTGGATTGTGATGGGTTGGTATCAGGAAGTGAAAGTCTGATTGTATGGGGAAACGATTGGGTGGAACTGGAGAAATCGATTTATGAGCCCGGAAAATCAAAGGCATATATTGTGTTTGATGGAAAGGGACGCATTGACTGGTCTCAGACAGAAGGCTTATTGGTTGTCACCAGGGAGGATGTTTCGGGTGATTATATCGAACAATTAGAAAGTAAGCGAATTACCTACCTGCAAGCTGGCAGAGGTGATTACATCGATCTGCCTCTCGCGTTACATAAACTCTATGAATCAGGTTTCAGGCGATTGGGGCTTAGTGGAGGCGGGGGGATCAACGGAGCGTTTTTAAGACAGGGTTTGATTGATGAAGTGAGCTTGGTGATTGCCCCTTTAGCGATAGGTGGAACGGCCACACCTTCCATTTTCGATTCCCCGGGTTTAACCGGTTTGGGGGGAGCAGCCCGATTGGAATTGAAAACGATGAAGGCTGTCGGTGAGGGTTCTGTCTGGCTTCATTATAAGGTGAAAAAGTAGCGGGGAATTAAGCCGGAAGCCTGTCCTTCTCGATGAAACGAGGTGAGGGGCAGGCTCCAATTTTCACTTAAAGAACATCATCAATAATCTCCTCAAACGTATCACTCACACGGCTTCTGTTAACCAGGATCTCCTGATTGTCGAGGGTCACGCTTCCCCTGTGTTCATCCAGGTTGAACTTTTCTTTCAAGACAGCCATCGATCCTTTGCTGCGTTTGTCGATTTCGAAGTAGATAGTGGTCTCATGGTCCCCTTGAAGGATATATACTTCAAGTTCGTCTAGCTTCCGGCTGTATTTCCCAAAGGTTGGTGTGAATTCATATTGCTGCACGAATGGACGGTTCGTTTTCATCCAAACCGGGGTGTTCTGACTTTCCATCTGCTTGAATTTAAATCCGATGACCTTGATGGCATCGATAATATTTTCATGAACGGTTGAAGGGTCTACGGATACATAATCCCTGTCCTTGGGATCGACGGCATTCTTGATATCGATGCCCGTATCGATCCAGACCGGCGGAACATTCTTCTGAGTTTCAGGGTGAACCATCGTAATTGGGGTATCAAGAGGCACCTTGAATGAGAACGGAATGATCTTCTTTTCCCCCTTTGAAATGGTAAAGGGCTCATTTAGTCGGTGGGCTTCCACGACGGCAGGTGACAGTCGATCGCCCCCTTCATGGCCGTACAACGTCATCAGCTTCAGGTGGATTGACTCGATTCGTTGCTCCGTGCCTCCACCTTTTACCTCCACGACTCCCTCGAGCATCTCCCCCTGCTGAATATAGGCATTCTTCACCTTGGTATCAACCGTCGCCGAACCGATGCCTAAACTGGCAATCACTTTATTGAACATGGACATGTGAATTCATCCTCCTTCTTATTATTCCCATGGTAGCATAGATTACCAGTTTGAGAGGTTAGGGAAATGAAATAAAAAAGTGTTCATGCTTGATGAACACTTCTACCTCTATGATTGTCACGCCGCCAGAATGGCGTAACGCCAATCGTATAAGGTGAATGTGATCCCTCACATTCTTCTTTTAGCCTAATGTATGAAACGGGTTTCATAGCAAGGGGAATTTGAAATTAATAATAAGCATTGCTTGTTGAGTCTCCAGTGAGCCTAAAGAAAATTCGACACAGAGGATCAATTAATTGAAAATCGGATTAATAATTCAAATTTCAAATCAAAAAATTCTAAACCGGATTGATTATTGTCGGAAGATACACTCGACTAAGAAATCCCCCTAATTCGGCCTGTTGCCTATACAAAAATCCTGACCTTTTAAAATTAGATAAAAACCTAGCCCAAAAATCGTTAAATTCCACTAATTTTCTAGATTAGGGATCGAGAAGGAAAAATAGGTTGAGAGAGAGAATGCCTAAAGAGCGGAATAGATTGAAAACGTAGAGCCTAAAAGGCAAGCAAAAGAGAACCTAAGGGAAGTGTATATCATGAATACGAAGCTGATCATTGTTGAAGGTATACCTGGGTCTGGCAAGACTACAACGGCTGCCCATATCAAACATCATTTGGAGGAGTCCGGATTACATGTAAAGCTTTATCAGGAGGGAGATACCAGACACCCTGCAGATTACGAATTTACTGCTTGTTTAAATCAAACTCAATTCGGGGAGATCTTGACTAAATATCCAAAAGAGCAGGACCTAATAAGGGAGTATACAAAAGAAAAAGAGGATTTGTATTTTATTCAATATCACGAATTGCGGATAGAGGATGGCGGTAACTCATTTATCGCGGATGATTTAGCCTCTTATGATGTATATGAATTGGACTTGGAAACGTATGAAAATGTCTCTTACAACTATTGGGAGGAATTTATCAACGGTACGAATTTTGATAATACCGTATATATTTTTGAATGCTGTTTTCTACAAAATCCATTTACAACATTCATTGCAAAACATAACGCCGGCATTCCGAGGCTGGAACATCATGTATCCAGGATCGGCTCTTTGATTGCTCCTCTGAACCCTTTGCTGATCTACTTGTATCAAGATGACATCCGTAAATCTTTTAAACAAGTTTATGAAGAACGTGATCAGGGGTGGAGGGACTTCTTTACCGACTATCACATGAAGAATGGCTACGGAAAAGATACACAACTTACAGGGTTCAATGGACTGGTTGAGTATCTTGAAATGCGAAGGGATGAGGAGTTAAGACTGGTAGAATCAATGGATATAAGAAAACTACTCATAATGAATGATGAGAAGGATTGGGAAGAGTATTATCGATTGATTAATAGGGAGCTTTCTCATTTGGAATAAACGTTCTTTCTTGGGGGGACCCGCTTAACTTATGAATGTTGAAGTGAATATTAGTGTTTAAGAACCGGTCAGTGATGGCTGGTTTTTTGTTGTGTAATTCTCTACATACTGAAAATCTGCCAGTGCCTACCAAGCATTCCCGTAATTCATTTTCCATCTTTTTAGCCCTCCTATACTATGGTAAATTAAGAAGAATAGTAGTTTGAGTTTTCGAAAAATATACTGATAGAAACAGAAGCAGAATGATCATTATTCTGCCTCGAGTAATGGAGGCGCTATGTTTTTCTCACTTCGCAACCGATTATTTATGATCTTTACGTTGCTTCTGACGTTTCCTTTTCTGGTTTTATCCATCTTGATCCCCAACTGGTTTACGTCCATCATGGAAGACCGGACGAAGGATTCGACGATCGAGATGATGGAGCAATATTCACTATATATTGATTCGATCACCTCCCAGGCGGAGGATTTAGGGAAGCAGGTTTTGGTGAACCCGACGACTCAGGAATGGATTAAGTCCGAGGAAAAGGATGGGGAGGCTACGAGTGCCGAACGGCTTTTGAAGAAGAACCAGTTGAAAACCGAGTTATCCTCGATGATGATCAATAATTCCAAGTCGATGTCCGTGTCTGTTTATCTGAACGACGGGACGGGCACTGGGGGAAATCTTCCTCCACTTGAGAAGACGATTTGGTTCAATGATTTTTATGAAGAAGACCAGCGCTGGCTGCGGTCCCATAATGATTTGATGGCTGATCAAGTAAATAGTTATCTTCTTCCTCTCTTTGATATCAACACCCTTGATTTGTCTGGTGTGATTAAAGTCAACTTTCCATCCTCACTGCTTGAGAAAGCGTTAAGTAAAATCAAGCTGGGGGAGAACGGGCGGGTTTACTTGCTGGATGGCCGCGGAAGGAATGTGCTGACGGGTAGCATCGATACACCAAAGAGCGTGGTGAAAGAAAGTTTGCAGTCCATGAAAACGGGGACCAGGAGCTCCGGCTTGATCGAAATCCCTTATGAAAAGGAAGAGTATATGATCTTCTATCAGAAGGTAAAGGTAGGGGACTGGGTGCTCGTCAGTGAAATTACCAAGTCTGAATTGTTCGCGAAGATCGATGAGCTTCAGAGGAACCTTCTTTTGACGAGTGGCTGGATTTTCTTATTGACGATCATGGCGTCTTATCTTCTTTCTTCTACGATTGTCAAGCCGCTAGGGAAATTGACTGGTGCCATGAAGCTGGTGGAAACAGGAGACTTTAAAAGAGCGAAGGATTTCATCCCTTCGATCAAAACGGCAAATGACGAGATTGGCTATGTGGTGGATGTGTTCGGGCAGACAACGAACCGGTTGAACACCTTGATTGAAACTGAATATGAAGCGAACATCCGCAGGCGGGATGCGGAATACAAGGCACTGCTCTTACAAATCAATCCCCACTTCCTCAATAATACGCTGGAGATCATCGGTGGTCTGGCAGCGCAAAGGAAGAACAAAGAAGTGATTGATGTCACGATCCATTTAGGGAGGATCATGAGATATTCCCTCAATACGGAAACGGACATGGTGACACTTGGGGAGGAAATGGCCTATATTCGGAGGTTTACAGAGATTCTCAAGCTCCGTTATGAAGAGGCTCTGAAGGTTTACATCCAGGAGGACTCCGAAGCTGCCGCACTCCCGATCATTAAGTTTGTCATACAGCCACTCGTGGAGAATGCCGTGAAATATAGTTTCATAGAGAAAACGGAAGCCTCTATCCGCATTTCCACTAAGAAAGTGGATGACTGGGTAGAGATTGTGATTGAAGACAACGGAATAGGAATCCCTGAGGAAATCGTGGAAGAATTGAAGCATATTCTAGACCGCCATGAATCAAGGAATGTATTGGAGAGCAAAGGGCGGAGCATAGGCTTAAGAAATGTCCTTGGCCGCTTGAAGTTGTATTACGGAGATAATTTCACCTATCAAATTAAATCAGAAGAAAGACAAGGCACTACCATTGCCTTGTACATAAAGAGTGGAAGGGGGGATATACATGCTGAAGGTGATCCTGGTGGATGATGAAATCCAGATTCGGAAAGGGCTCAAGTGGAAGGTCAATTGGGAAGAGGAAGGATTCGATATCGTCGGTGAAGCTTCAAATGGAAAGGAAGCGCTGAAGGTCGTAGAAGAAGAGAAGCCTGATCTCGTCCTGACCGATGTCAGGATGCCCGTCATGGATGGGATTCAACTTGTGAAGATGTTATCGGCCGAGCAGCCGGATATCAAGGTCATCGTGTTGTCTGGATATGCTGATTTCGAGTATGTCCGGTCTTCGCTGGTGGAAGGAGTTAAAGATTATCTTCTCAAGCCTGTCGATCCTGAGGAATTATCCGCTGCCCTCAGAAAGAGCAGAAATGAAATCGAAGCCGAGAAAAAGAGAAGAATAGAAACGGACCGGATGACCCAATTGATTCACCATCATGCAGAGGAAATGCGGGAGCAGTACCTGCTTCATCTGGTGAAGGATGAGTGGGCGGAACTAAACATCACCGGGGAAAGACTGCGGCAGCTGAAGCTGGATGAACTCGTAGGAGAGGAGGCTGTCGTACAGTTTATCACCGTCGAAATTCGAAGTGGGGACCGTGAGCAGGTAAGGGAGCTTTTCCTCCCTTTCAGGATGCTGTGCAGGGAACTATCCTATGAGCATGAGGGCGTTTTGTCCTTTTATGATACGAGCTATCCGAATATGATCCATTTCCTCTGTCATCATCGATCCGGTGAGAATCAAGCTCGTCCTTTTGTTAATGAGCTTCAACGCAGTGTCAGCACGTACCTGAATCTTGAAACGGTCATTGGGTTAGGGAAAGAGGTGAGGGGCTTACCTCAGTTAAAGAACGGATATATTTCAGCGCTCCTTTCCTGGAGCCAAAGTTCAGCAGACGCCCGATCTCAGCTCGTCGATGGGACAACGAATAAACAGACCATCGAGCTTACGGAGGAAGCGGAATGGAAGCTTTCAAACAGTATGGAGCAGGGTGAATACGACACCTTCAAGAAACTCCTCCTCATGACTCTTGCAGAATGTGACCAGCAATCGATGATGTCGTATTCCTTCGTTGCGAACCGGGTGTTGTTCATGCTCGGGTCCATGGCAAGGAAATATGACTTGTATTCCGATGACATGAAGAAGATGATGTGGAACTGTCAATTGAGTATATGGGAACTGACTTCCCGGGACAGGGTGAAAGAACATCTTCTGAAGGCAGCAAGGTCGATTACGGAAAAAGTGAGTGAAACCCGCCGTTCCTCAAATGGTACCGCCATCGTGGAGAATGTGAGGCAGTATATGGATCGGCACTACGCCAATGAGATCTCCTTAACCTCCCTTGCGGATCAGTTCCATATCAATTCAGCCTATTTATCGGAAATGTTTAAAGAACAGGTAGGACAGAATTTCAGTGATTATCTCGTGGATCTTCGAATGGATAAAGCCCGGTCCCTGTTAAAGGATGAACAGTTAAAGATCATTGAGATTGCCCATCTTGTGGGGTACTCGAATTCAGGTTATTTCAGCACCGTTTTCAAGAAGAGGTTCGGGCAGAAGCCCCTAGACTATCGAAAATCCATGATAGCAGATAGGGAGGGGGAGTCGCGATGAAATACAAATTAACTGCCATCTATCTTGCAGCTTCGATTCTCATCGTTACCGCGGGGGTATACATCGTCTTCTATTTCACCTCCTATCAAGAAGGCGGAGGAGAACAAGTAAGAGAAAAAGCGGATGACGAGTCTAAGATCCACCTGACCTTCTGGAGAAATAGGGGGACTGATCTTGAAAATCAGGCATACGACGAGCTGGTGGCTGACTTCAATAAGGAGAATCCGGAAATTGAAGTAGAGATGGTCCCAATAGCATATGGCGATTATGAGTTGAAGCTTAGAACCGAGATCGCAGCGGGGGATCCTCCAGATATCATGACGATTGATACGCCGACCCTCGCCCTGTATGCCAGTGCAGGTGCGATTCTTTCATTGGACAGCTATATGAGAGAGGAGGGGCATATAGAAGATCTGGCCTCGCCGACTTTAAAGGGGATCACGTATGAGGATGAAATCTACTTATCGCCGATTGTAGAGTCAAGTGTGGCACTTTTTTATAATATTCATTTGTTCGAAAAAGCCGGAATACCGCTCCCAAGTCAAAATCCGAATGATCCGATGACGTGGGAAGAGGTCCTGGAAGCAGCCAAGAAAATATCAGCATTATCCCCGGATGTCACGGGTATCGATCCTGCACAGGGATTCCCTGATGGAGAATCGCCGTCCTACTTCAAGATGCCGATCCTCTGGCAATTCGGTGGTGACGTACTGGATCCGGATAATCAGACTGCGAATGGATACTTGAACTCCCCGGAATCACTTAAAGCGCTTCAG
Source organism: Rossellomorea sp. FM04394 (assembly GCF_041889765.1). Lineage (NCBI taxonomy): Bacteria > Bacillati > Bacillota > Bacilli > Caryophanales > Bacillaceae > Rossellomorea > Rossellomorea sp. FM04394. The sequence goes on from NZ_CP168654.1 coordinate 951,074, forward strand.
TTTTATCAGGATCTGTATCAAGTCCATAAAGTTGCCAATGTGGAGATCCCTCCTGAGGCACTGGAAACCGACAAGCTTGGGATGACGGTGCTCGGTTCATGGATGGTAGAGAGCCTCTCTAAGATGAATCCTGATTTCCGACTGGGGGAGGACTTCGGCATTACCGCCCTTCCTAAGGGAACAGAGCAGGCTGTCCCGAACGGAGGCTGGTCCCTCGGCATATCGGCTGAAACAGATTATCCTGATGAAGCGTGGGAGTTTATCCGTTACGTCACCAGTTTTGAAGGAGCAAAGAAGTATGTGGAAATCACTGGGGATGTTCCTGCCCGATATTCTGTTGCACAAGCCTTTCCCGAGTTCAATGAATATCCGAAGAATATTTTCGTACAGCAAGCACAAAAGTATTCAAAGAACAGACCGGTTACCCCCGCCTATCCTGTCATTAGCGAAGCAGTCAAAACCTTATTCGAAGACGTGGGGATCGGAGGGAAGAATGTAAAAACGTCTGCAGAAGAAGCCGTCCGAAAGATTAATGAAGAATTGAATGATATGGAATAGAAACCTTTGGCGAATGCCAGAGGTTTTTTTGTATGAAAAGTTCCAAAAAATTTAAACCTTTTCAACCAAAAATAGTAAACGTTTTCATTCTGGGATTCTAGTAAAGTGAAAGCAACAGACAGATTGGTAGTAACAAAAAGAGCAGGAGGTGACGTCATTCAATGGTTTTTATGAAACCGCTGTCAGATACTTGATTGATATTTAATAAAGGAGGTCAAAGGATTGCAACCACTTGCCAAGGCTGAAGCCCAGCCTATTTCAAAACCAAGGACCAATAGCAAATTGAAAACCAAGCTTCATTATATGAAGAAAAACTATATTCTTTACTTATTTCTTGCACCCGCTATCATTCTTACGATCATTTTCAAATACGTTCCCATGTACGGGGCGTCGATTGCCTTTAAGGATTTCAGTCCGATCAGGGGTATAGCGGGCAGTGAATGGGTGGGATGGAAGCATTTTTCGACCTTTTTATCATCTCCTAATTTCATGGATATCCTGGTCAATACGCTGAAACTAAGCTCGTTTGAACTTCTGATCGGGTTCCCGATTCCTGTGATCCTGGCGCTCATGCTGAATCAACTCAGAAAAGCAGGTGTGAAGAAGAACATCCAGTTGATCCTGTACGCCCCTCACTTTATTTCCGTCGTGGTCATCTCGGGGATGATCTTTCTCTTCCTATCGCCAACGGGACCGATTAATGCCATGCTTTCCGTCTTTACGGATAAACCGATTTCGTTTATGTCGGACCCTGATGCATTCAGGAGCATCTATATCTGGTCGGGTGTATGGCAGGGTGCAGGGTGGGCATCCATCATCTATGTGGCCGCACTCGCCAATGTGGATCCCCAGCTTCATGATGCAGCCACTGTAGACGGGGCTTCGCTGCTGCAACGCATTTGGCATATTGATTTACCGACGCTGAAGCCTGTCATGGCTGTCCTGTTCATCCTGGCTGCAGGTGGGATCATGGCAATTGGATTTGAGAAAGCTTACCTTTTACAGACTTCTATGAATCTGCCAACCTCGGAAATCATTTCGACCTATGTATACAAGCGGGGGCTGCAGGCGGGAGACTATTCATTTGCTACCGCAGTAGGATTATTCAATGCCGTCATCAATGTCATCTTACTAGTGTTTGTTAATCGGGTTGTAAAGAAATTAAACGAAGGCGAAGGTCTCTTATAGAAAGGGGGAAACGAGATGAACCAATACACCAGGTCCGATAAATTCATTCTTTTCATTAATAAAATCCTGCTTGGGGGAATCGTGATCGTCGTTCTGTTTCCTTTAATGTACGTGTTACTGGCGTCGGTCCTTGAACCGAACGTACTTGTGAAAAAAGGATTGTTCATCAGCGGTTCAGATTGGACATTTGAAGGATACAAACGGATTTTTGAAGACGGGACCATCGTCAAAGGATTCATCAATTCCATTCTATATTCATTTGGGTTCACCCTCATCACCGTGAGCGTCTGTATCTTTGCGGGCTATTCCCTCTCGGCTGATGGGCTCGTCGGCCGCAAGTTCATCATGGTATTCTTTCTCATCACGATGTTCTTCAACGGAGGACTGATCCCAACTTATATGGTGGTGAAGGACTTAGGGATGCTGAACACGATCTGGGCCATCATTGTCCCTAATGCCATTAACGTCTGGTTTATCATCCTGGCAAGAACGTATTTTAAATCAATCCCGAATGAACTAAAGGAAGCGGCAAGGATTGATGGGGCATCGGAGTTCAGAATCTTCCTGAACATCGTATTTCCACTGTCAAAACCGATCATCTTTGTCATCGCCCTCTATGCGTTCATCGGACAATGGAATTCCTATTTCGATGCGATGATCTACCTTGAAGACAGGGATCTGTACCCGCTTCAGTTGGTCCTGCGCTCGATCCTTATCCAGAATGAAGTACAGCCGGGAATGATCGCTGACCAGCAGGCGGCAGCGGAACTCCAAAGGATCTCTGAGATGATCAAGTATTCATCCATCGTATTGGCCAGTTTGCCGCTGATCATTATGTATCCATTCTTCCAGAAATACTTTGAAAAAGGTGTTATGGTGGGATCTTTAAAATAATCTAATTTTATAATGGGGGTTTAACAATGGGGAAAAAGACGAAGACAATGTCGGTACTTCTAATGTCAGGCATGCTCCTGGCAGCGGGATGCAGCAACAACAGTGAAAGTGCTTCTTCTGAGAATTACGAACTGGAAAATGTGAAGTTTCCGTTGGAGGAACAGGTGACACTGAAGATGATGACGTCTAGTTCACCACTCGCTCCGGATGATCCGAATGAAAAGCTGATTTTCAAAAGGCTGGAGGAAGAAACGGGAGTGAAGATCGACTGGACCAATTATACAGCAGGAGAAACCTTCAATGAAAAACGGAACTTGGCGATAGCAAGCGGCGAGCTTCCCGACGCGATTATGAATGCGGGATACAGTGATTACGAATTGTTGAAGCTTGCAAAGGATGGGGCGATCGTACCGGTTGAGGATCTAATAGATGAGCATATGCCCAATCTGAAAAAGGTCCTGGACGATGCGCCTGAATACAGGTCGATGATGACGGCACCGGACGGACATATCTATTCCTTCCCTTGGATTGAAGAGCTGGGTTCAGGGAAAGAAAGTATCCACTCCGTCGATGACTTCCCTTGGATCAATGTCGAGTGGCTAAATAAACTGGGGCTTGAGATGCCGAAAACAACCGATGAACTAAAACAAGTCCTGAAAGCATTCAAGACGCAGGATCCAAACGGAAATGGAGAGGCAGATGAAATCCCGATGTCATTCATCATCAATCATGGCGGTGAAGATGTGTCCTTCTTATTCGGCTCGTTCGGATTAGGGGAAAACTGGGATCACACCGTTGTCACGAATGACGGAGAAGTAAAGCTGACGGCAGCGGATGAAGGGTATAAGGATGCCATCAATTATTTGAATGAGCTATATAAAGAAGACTTAATCGACGTAGAAGCCTTTGAACAGGATTGGAATACTTACTTGTCCAAGGGGAAAGAAGGTCGCTACGGAATGTACTTTACATGGGACAAAGCCAATATCACGGGGATGAATGACAAGTATGACCTCATGCCTGCCCTTGAAGGACCGGATGGGACGAAGAATGTGACAAGAACCAACGGCATGGGATTCGACCGGAACAGAATGGTGATTACAAGTGCGAACGAGAACCTTGAATTGACGGCGAAATGGATTGATCAGTTCTATAGTCCGCTTCAATCGGTTCAAAATAACTGGGGAACCTACGGAGATGATAAACAGCAAAACATCTTTGAAATGGATTCCGCAACCAATTCATTGAAGCATCTACCTTTGGAAGGCACTGCGCCTGTCGAGTTAAGGGAAAAAACGTCTGTTGGAGGGCCACTGGCCATTCTGGACGAATACTATGGAGCTGTTACGACGAAACCGGATGATGCTGCCTGGAGACTGGGGCTGATGAAGGATGTCATGGTACCGGATATGAAGGCAGAAAATATCTATCCTCGAGTGTTCTTCTCCCTTGATGAATTAGATAAGCTTTCAAAGATCGAGACCGATTTACTTTCGTATGTGAAGCGGAAAAAGGCCGAATGGATCACGAATGGGAAGGCCGATGAAGAATGGGCAGATTACCTGAAAGAGTTGGATCGTCTCGGATTGCAAGAGTGGCTGAAAATCAAGCAGGATGGGTATGACCGAAATCAATCTTAATCAAATTGCTGGCTGCACCTTGCATGAGCAAGCGTGCAGCCTTTCGAAGGTAAAGGAGGATCCTTATGACAAATCCGTTTAGAGAAAAAACAAACCTATATTCAGAGGCACACCGGCCACAATTTCACTTTTCACCAAAGGAAAAGTGGCTGAATGATCCCAATGGGATGGTCTTTTTTGAAGGTGAATATCATCTGTTCTTTCAATATCATCCACACGGAACCACGTGGGGACCGATGCACTGGGGACATGCAGTCAGTAAAGATTTAATTCACTGGGAAGAACTGCCGATTGCTCTTTATCCTGACGGGCACGGTGCCATTTTCTCCGGAAGTGCCGTGGTGGACTGGAAGAATACGTCGGGGTTCTTCGAAGGGGAGAGTGGGGGACTTGTCGCCATTTATACAAGTGCTGATACGTATCCGGATTCCGAACGCCCGAGGCAGAGGCAAAGTCTTGCCTGTAGTCGTGACAACGGCCGGACGTGGGAGAAATACGGGGGGAATCCGGTCTTGTCTGATGAAGACATCACCGATTACCGGGATCCCAAAGTATTTTGGCATGACGACTCTGAACGTTGGGTGATGGTGCTCGCGACCGGTCAAACCATTACCCTGTATACATCCGCCAATTTGATCGACTGGGAGTTCGCAAGTGAATTTGGTCAGGACGAAGGGGCACATTTCGGAGTGTGGGAATGCCCGGACCTGTTTCCCCTCATGGTGGACGGAAATCCAGATCATATGAAATGGGTGATGCTGGTAAGTATAGGCGACAATCCCGATTACAAGGAAGGGTCAAGGACCCAGTACTTTGTAGGAGACTTTGATGGAAAGACGTTTACCAACCTCCTTGATGGGGACACCATTCTCTGGCTTGATTATGGACGAGACAACTATGCAGGAGTGAGTTGGTCCGATATTCCCGAAAAGGACGGCAGGCGCATCTACCTTGGATGGATGAACAATTGGAGATATGCAAACCAGGTTCCTACTGAAACGTGGAGAGGTGCCATGACGCTTCCAAGAGAGCTGACCCTGGTTACGACTTTAAGTGGAGTCCGTCTTATTCAAAAAACTGTATCTGAGTTTAAGCAAATTAGAAAAGAAACAAAGGTCAGCGAGCAAATAAAGCTTTCGGAAGAGGAATGCCATTCGATTGAAGTGGATCATGCATTAATGGAATTGAATCTGGTTGTAAAGCTGGATGATGCAAAGGAGTTCAACCTTGATCTCCATCATTCAGCAGAAGAGAAAACGAGTATTCGGTATGAAAGGTTCACCAATACGTTATCTGTCGATCGGACGCAGTCAGGAATAGACGGCTTTTCGGATTCGTTCTCCGGCATCTCGGAGGGGCATGTGGAATTAATGGAGGATAAGCTCATTCTTCAGCTATTCCTGGATTCATCCTCTATAGAGGTATTCGCACAGGAAGGCCGTTCCGCTTTCACCAATCTTATCTTTCCGAAGGGAACGGATACGACCCTTTCATTGACGGCTATTGGAGGAAAGGCGAATGTTGAACAACTATCCCTTACTGAACTCTCTTCTATCTGGAGTAAGGAATAGGAGATTAAAGGAGCTTGGAAAAATGAATGAACCCACGATTCTGTGTATCGGAGAATTACTCATCGATTTCTTCTGTACAGACATTGATACAGACCTGACTAAAGGACAACACTTTTCTAAACAAGCAGGAGGAGCTCCCGCCAATGTGTGTGCGACCATTACCACACTTGGTGGCAAGGCCCGATTCCTAAGCAAAGTAGGAAATGACCCATTTGGCCATTTCCTGAAACAAACCATGATGGATCTTACCATGGATGATTCTTCGATTATCGTAGATGGAAATCATCCAACGACGATTGCTTTCGTCTCATTAAAAAAAGATGGAGAAAGAGATTTCGTGTTTAATAGAGGGGCAGACGCCCATCTGACAGAGGAAGAGCTGAATGAAAGCCGCTGGCGGGACTCATCCATCATTCACTTTGGCTCAGCCACAGCCCTACTGGATGATCCCCTTCAATCCGCTTATTTAACCTTCATCCAGACGGTCAGAGAAGGAGGGAGATTCGTCTCCTTTGACCCGAACTTTCGAAGTGATCTGTGGAAAGGAAGAAAGCGGGACTTTATTCAATTAGCAGAAAAGTGCATCAGTCAAGCTGACTTCCTCAAAGTAAGTGCAGAGGAATGTAAACTCATTTCCGCATTCTCCAATCTTACAGCGGGAGTTGACTGTCTTCACAGAATGGGGGCTCGTGCTGTAGCCGTCACCTTAGGGAAAGATGGAACCCTCATTTCAAATGGAAAACAATCGGCCGTCGTACCAAGTATTCCTGTACATTCCATCGATTCAACAGGAGCAGGGGATGCCTTTGTTGGGGCTACCCTCCATCAATTCAATCAACACCAAAATCCACACAACCTTTTGGACGATTTTGAACAACTCAAGAAAGTCATTAGCAATAGTAATGAGGTAGGGGCAGAAGTCTGTACAAAAATCGGAGCCATTAGCGGGATAATGGGACTCGGGGACAGGCACCGAGTCACACTAAGATAAAAAGAGGGACGGACCTCCAATCCAGAGGTCCGTCCCTATCTTATTCTCCTTCATTCAAATACTCTTCATTCTTCCAATCCATGACAAACATACAGCCCGGAGCATGAGTGATCATGTAGGGGATCTTTGCATGGATAGCGACTGCTTGAGGTGTCACACCGCAAGCCCAGAACATAGGGGTCTCGCCATCCATGATCCCGACAAAATCGCCATAGTCGGGCTTCGTTATATCTTCAATGCCTATTTCACCAGGATCGCCAATATGGACAGGAGCCCCGTGCATCTTAGGAAATAACGAGGTAATGTCTGTTGCTTTCTGTACTAGGTGATCGGGAATCGGTCTCATGGAAACCACCGTCGGACCCTGGAATACACCCGCTTTTTCCGTCTGGATGTTTGTCGTATACATCGCGACGTTTTTATTCTCCTCAATATGACGCAAAGGAATCTCACCCTTGATCAGCTGACTTTCAAATGTAAAGCTGCAACCGATTAGAAAGGTGACGAAATCCTCTCTCCAGACATCATCGATCCGCGTTTTCTTTTCGACCAAATGACCATCTTCATACACATGATACATGGGGATATCCGTTCGAATATCTGAACCCTCCGCGTATCTGGATTCGAATTGACCCGCTTCCAGCACTTCGACGATGGGGCAGGCTTTTGAATTTCGGATGGTGAACAGTAAAAAATCAAAAGCATATTCTTTAGGAAGAACGACGAGGTTGGTTTGGACATAATCCTGGCAATACCCGGACGTATGGGTTTGGTGTTTTCCGTTCCTGATGTTGGATCTTAGCTCAGATGGTAGCATGGTTTCAAACTTCCTTTCTCTTAAACAAGTTGTAACGAATATTAAGAATATTATACATTTTATCATAGTAGTGGCACAGGGAGAAAGGCAACGTGCTCCTGTCATTTACGATTGAACAGTTACTTGTTTTCTCTTCTCCTATTCATTAAGTACATGATGAAAAATCCAATGAATACTCCAAAACTATATAAAAGAATAAAGGACAGATCTTGTTTTCCTATGAAATACAACCCCAGGAAGACGACAATACCCACAAGGAAGGAAAAATACCATTGATTCATGATCATCACCTCATTTTTTGTGTTTAAAAATACTAATTTTACCAAATTAGGTTATAGTACTATACCCGGTTGATGGATTACTAACCTAGAATGTAGGCCTGGGTAGTAACACATCTTCTCAAGCATCGCATATGATATCGTGGTAAAAACCTGAAAGGAATGAACAGTATGTACAATGTTCCAATGTCTTATCCATATCATACCTATGCGAATCCAACTACCATGACACGAAACGGACAGGAGACCCACCAGCAGCTAGTGGATGTCCTCTTAAATGGAATCAAAGGAAAAGCTTCTTCTGCGGATTTTTATAGCCGGTTAGCGAGTGCAGCACCGAACCAGGACCACCAGCACAACCTCCTTCAAATGATGGAAGATGAACAGCGACACTGGTGGCAGTTGACCAATCTGTATACCTCCATAACTGGAAGTCAGCCTTCTTACCAGGTCGAGAGTGTCCCATTTTATTCCTACCGGGAGGGACTGCAGAGAGGATACGAAACAACATTAGCGGACTATGAACAGTTTCGGATTGCCTGCTTGCAGGCGCAGCATTCACCTGCGTATGAAGTTCTCCTGAACACTTGTAAAGATGAATGGGAGCATGCGAAGCGATTGAGTCATCTGGGGGCAGATGCGGACCAGCGAGTCACATTGAAGGATTATGGTCCTGCGCCGTTTGTGGTGAACATCGACGAGGCCACGGTCCAGAATGATACGTTCCGCACTGCCTTATGGACGGGAAAACATCTTCAGGTCACCTTGATGAGCATCAATCCGGGCGAAGATATCGGTCTCGAAATCCATCCTTATCTTGATCAGTTCCTGCGCCTTGAACAAGGGAAGGGGATCGTTCGAATGGGAGATCGGCAGGATAATCTGTATTTTGAGAGAGAAGTAGAAGAGGACTTTGCCATCGTCATTCCTGCAGGTACGTGGCATAATCTGATCAATACGGGTGATAAGCCGATTAAGCTGTATTCAATTTATGCTCCGCCGCAGCATCCATTCGGGACGGTTCATGTGACGAAGGCGGATGCGGAAGCTGCTGAGGCAGCAGAGCAGGGACGTTATTACTCAGGGTACTGATGGAAATACAGGGGCGGTTCAGAGCCGTTCCTTTTTCATGAAAAAACCTGGGCCCTAGATTAATGGGCTCAGGTTTTTAACTTTCGTTATTATCTCTTCTTTTCATTCGTGCTGTAGTAGAATTTAGCAGTAATGGACCCATCTTCTTTCTCTACGATATCTGTTACATGAATTCCTGAATCAGCTGGCGTTGAGCCATTGCCCTTCCAGAAGTAGTACGACCCCGTGTGAACATTTCCGGAAACTGGTGTCAGTTTATCCCCGGTTTTGAAGAAGTCACCGGAATCTCCACGATTCACGTTTTTCTCGAGATCATAGTTTCCATCTGATTGAAGAACAGATAGACCATAATGAGTGACAACTGTTCCGTCACTTGCTGTTTGAGTTTGATTATACTGGAATCGCTTATTCATCCAGTTCTCCACATTGTTTGGACGGAAGCCGGCTGTTTGATATAGATTGATGATATTTTCATCCACATGCCATGCTACCAAACCGTGTGAGTCTTCACCTTGACGGACTAGACCTTTGTTGAATCCGTCTTGCTGAACGTTTTCGAATAAGAAATATTCAGTACCGTTTGATCCCGGTACTTCCATTTTAACGATTCCATTGTCGGCAGTTGCTTTGTTGATTGGTGGTAAATTGATTTCCTGAATACCATCTTCAGGTGCTACATTTTTCGGTTCTGCCCATCCTAAGAAAATCTTGGAGAACGGATCAAAGTGTGTCGGTGAGTTCCCAGAGTAGGCTGGGGCATTTGGATAACGCATCCACGAGCCGCCTGCCATCATGGAGTAGTTTCCTACACCCTCAGAAGAGTACGCTGTATCATAGAAATCCGGTAAGCCAAGGGCGTGTCCGAATTCATGGGCGTATACTCCGGTTTGGGCAGGATAAGGCCCTTGTTTCAATTCATCCTTATAGCCATCCGTAACCATATCATATCCTGCAACGTTTCCACCGATACCAGGCTGGATGTTATAGTTATTAACGACAACGCCATCATACGTCATATCCTGTGCAATAGTTTCATCAATCCATTGGTCTACATCTTTCCCTTCATAATCAGGCGTCGGTTTACCAGTTTCATAGTACTTCCCAAAATAAAGGGCACTTAATAGAGACCATTTATGAGACCAGAACTGGGCCGGGTCACGGCTGAATTCAGCACCTGTTCCTTCATGGACAACGAAGATATTTGGAACTTCTCCATTTTCAGCATATTTCGAGAAATCAATCTGATCGTCTGCAGACTTTAGGAGATCCCGAATGAATTCACCTGTGTGGGCGTCGCCATTCGCATTTCCATTTACGTATGTACCGTTTTCAGCATATGTGCCTTCCTGGTCCAAATAGTAGGAAGCGCCTTTTGGCAGTTCAACCCATGCAAAATCAGTATTTTCTTTACGTATCAGGTTGACTTTCCCATAACTGGATTCTTTGTAAGCATTTTGCATAGTACGGTCTTTCGGTACATCTGGACTATCATATTGCTTAAATACATCGAGTTTATAAGGATTATACTCTTCTCCAAAAATTAAATCCTCATAGTATTTCGCCGGAATCTGACCTTTCATGTCACCGATTGGTTCGTCCCCATCTTTGTACTTGGCTAATATGACAAGTACTGGCACGTCACCAGTAGCCTCTTTATAAGCAACATGATTATCACCAGCTTGTTGGAACTTTGCTCCGTGTCCAGCAATTTTTTCAGCAGGATCCGCTTTTGCTACATCAATCCCTAACTCTTTTGCCTTTTCGGCCAGTTCAGGAGACGCACCCACATAATGGGCAAGACTTAAATCATATTTGCTAGATTCCTTTGCAGGGCCATCACCTGCTTGGAAGCCTGCCATCGCAACTCCCCCGGCTATAACAAGAGATAAACCAGCTTTAGATAGAACTTTTAACAAGAGCACCACTCCTTTATATTTGATACAAATTAAATATATCAGAATAATCTGTCAACAAATAGTTGAATTATCCTACATATTTCTACAACTATTTCATGTGAAATTGAGAACAAAAAAAATTCTACAAAGAAAGACACAAGTATTAACACATGCTTCCATTTTTGTCTGTTTTTATTAATGGTTTTTGTCTAAGATTGTAAAAATATTTTGAGGAATAAAGGATGAATTAGGGGATGCGTGTAGGATTCCTGAATATTAAGAGTCATTATATTCAAGGATTCTTTATTATTCAAAAAGCACTAACCAAAAACAAAAAGACGAGCTGCTTAAGCCCGTCTTTTTCAAAGGATTCCAATTTAATAACGAGTACTTGGATCACTAATCCCACCATAAGCAGGAGGAATCTCATCATATAAATCCGCATTCACATTCTCCACCGTACCATCAGCAATCGAGTTCAAAATATCATAAATCGGTGCTTTAACGGTTTCCTTCAGCATTCCATTCTGCTTTTGGCCGAGTGTTTGGGTTTGCCCCTTGACTTCGATCAGCATGGTAGCGGTTCCGTTTAGTTGTATGGCTCCAAGGCCGGATCCAGGATAGTTCACTTGTGGGTACTGCTGGATCGCTCCGAACGAGGAGAATCCTCTTTGCAAGGATTGATAACCTAATACGGTGATTTGTTTACTAAGCTTTTCAACGTCATCATTCACTTTATAGGTTTTTCCTGTGAATGGATCAGTGTAGGGTTTGGTTGTAAATAGACCAAGGACGGAAATGGAAACAGAGCGGTTATCATCTTCAGAAAGAACATTGAATCCTCTGTGATGCACGTCGATGGCGACATCTGGATGGAATTCTTTCACAACATTGGTAACTGCCTTGGCTTCAGGAGAAACCACAAACCCGGTTGAAAAAGGATTATTCGTAGAATCGCTGTTTAACACTTCCGCCAACTTTTCTTTATCAACCTCATTAATATCAAAATCATAATCGGGATTAAAGTCACGATTTAAGTCATAGCCCGGGATGCCATAATTGATTCTGCCATCATTGGCTTGTCCTCTTTCCGATCCATCGGCGTTATAATACCAAGGGTAAGCCGTATCAGCAGGCATTCCTAATTCTTCCGGGTTCCACGCTTGATGGTTGTAGCGTACCGGGTACCACTTATCCTCGTATTGAGTCATCGTTCCATCAGGGTTGACCCTGGGCATGATCCACACAGACACCTCATCCAGCATGTCGTTGACTTCTTTACCCCCAGAGTTGAATTTCTGCATGATTTCCATCGCTGCTTCCGTGCCAAGAACTTCATTCCCATGGATCTGGGTATAAAGTAAAACCCGCTTTTTATTTGGGTCATTATCACCATACTTCGCCACATAGAGAGGAGTACCGTTATTGGAATAGCCTGCGATGTCCAGCTGCATTTTTCCTTGAGAGGAATGTTCTAATTTCATGAGTGTCTTTTCTAATTCTTCGTTCGTCATCAAACCGGATAGTGACACATTTTGTTCTTTTTCTACATAAGGACCATTTGGATTGGATTGCGGATTTGCATATGTACCTTGTGAAGTGATCAATGCAAGTCCCAGGGAAGTAGTGAGAATAGCTAGTTTCTTCTTCATGATCTTCCTCCTGAGTAAATATTTAGCGTTACGAACTAAACGCTTGTCTCCATACTACGCATCCAATTTCGGGAAATTTGTTGAAATTTGAAGGCTGGCATTAAAATGAGGCTTATTCACTAAGGTACTCAACATCCAGGGGTTCCTTGGTCCTGCTGGAGGGACATGGGGAAAGGTTCGTTGTCCCGGGTAGTAGGTTCTGTCAAACAAACAAATGGGACACGGAACCTGTCCCTCTTTCCCGATCATTGTTGAGGTGACAAAAAAAGCATTGAGCTCAAGATGAGTCCAATGCGTTTTTGTCTGGCTAGATATTTTCCCCATCCGGATAATCACAATACTCAATGATTGTGCCTTCTGTATCAGCAGGGTTCAAATAGATCAATCTTCTGCCATGCTTGTTGATGCGAAGGCTATCATCCAATGTGCGGATCCCCTTTTGTTTCAGTTCCTCGAGAGCGATATCGAGGTCATCCACACGATAGGCGATATGGTGGACGCCCTTGCCTTTTTGCTTGATGAACCGTGCGATGGGGGAGGTATCATTATTCGTCGGCGCAAGTAGCTCCGTCCTGGCGCCGTCCACTTCCATGATGGCAATCTCACTTTCGACACCCTTGGCATCACTTCGGTAGCGGTCGATCAGTTTCGCTCCGAGGACATTCTCATAAAAGTGGATGGTATCATCCATGTTTCTGACAGCTACTCCGATATGGTCAATTGTCTTTTTCATGCTCATTCTCCTAAAGTATGAATCAGTGTAGGTGTTATCTTACCATATCTATTTGATGACGTGAAAGAATCAGTCGTCCTTGTGCATACACATGGTCCATCCCTATTAATAACAGTTAAAACGAAATACTACCTGCCTAATACAATGGGCACGCTTCAAAAAATGACCTTGTTTACCCTCAGTTTTTGCAAAAAACATGCAGACGAAAATAAACTTCAAACTTATATAAAAAATTTATCTAACCCGTTTATCGTAGAATGAACGGGATATAGTTAAAGTGTAGGAATTACACAATCTTAAAGGAGGAGTTCACATTGTCACACGAAAAATACCAATCGGCAATCAACGCACTACATGAATGTATGGTGGCTTGTAATCATTGTTACGATTCTTGTCTAAAGGAAGAAGATCTCAACATGATGAAAGAATGTATCCGGTACGATCGGGAATGTGCGGATATGTGTGCATACTTAGAACAATCCTTAGTAAGAGGGACACCATTTGCGTCTGAACTCGCTTCAGTGTGTGCTGCGATTTGCGAAGCGTGTGGGGAAGAATGCAAGAAGCATGATCATGATCACTGTCAGGCATGTGCCGATGCTTGCTTCAAATGTGCAGAAGAATGTAAGAAAATCGCCTAATGAAGTGAACATAAGAAAAGATCAAAGGACAGGGAGCCTTTGATCTTTTTTTACTGTTTCTATATTTTCCACTGATAGCCGATGCCCCATATCGTCTTAAGGTGATGTTCAATGGGGAAACCTGCTTTCTTCAGCTTTTCCCTTAAATTCCTGATATGGGAATCCACGGTTCGGATATCGGTCGTGGAATGGATATCCCATACCATGAGAAGGAGCTGTTCACGGGTGTATACCCGTTCTGTGTTCTTCATCAAAGAGTGCAGGATTTTATATTCTTTTAACGTAAGAGAACTGATTTCATTTTCGTATTTTAACGTGTAGGAGTCTCCATCCAACGTGAAAGCCCCTCTGTTCAAGCGTTGATCATCTACTTGGTCATACTGTTTGATCCTTCTGAACTGAGCATTCACACGTGCGACCAGTTCGCCTTCGTCAAAGGGCTTCGTGATATAATCATCAGCCCCGGCGTTTAAGCCTTTTATGATGTCACCCTTATCCCCCCTGGCCGTTAACATGATGATGGGGACATTTGAAAACTCCCTGATTTTTTCACAGGTCTGAAAGCCACTGAGCTCAGGCATCATGATATCTAATAAGACCAGATCTACGGAATGTTTCTTAATCGCCTGAATTGCGTCATAGCCGTTATTTTTCTTTTTGCATACATACCCGTGAGGCTTCAGATAAAGCTCCAGCAGGTTAAGCATCCTTCTTTCATCATCTATTAATAAAATGGTATTCACCAGACTGACCTCCAAGCTTCACAGAATAATGTTGATCGATGTTCCTTTATTTCGTTCACTTTGTATGGAAATTTGACCGCCATGTGCTTCCACCAGTTCTTTCACAATGGATAGCCCGAGACCGGATCCACCAAATTCCCTCGAACGGGATTTCTCCACCCGGTACATCCTGTTGAATACTTGTGGTAGTTCATCCGGTGGGATGCCCATTCCCTGGTCGTTAATCACGAGGCTGATATTCCCTGATTCTGTTCGCTCAACCGTCACCTCAGTGGTTGAAGGAGAGGGCGAATGTTTTAGGGCGTTATCCAACAGGTTCATAATGATTTGCTCGAGACGAATGGGGTCGGCATGGAACGTGAAATCTTCCTTCACATTCAAAATGAGGTTGATCCCCTTTCTTTTAAAAACAGGGGTTATCTTGTTGATGACTCTTTGAAAAAAAGGGCTCGAATCGATGGCTGCAGTTTGAATGGAGAAATTGTTTTCATCAATTTTTGCCAGCTCAAATAAATTTTCGATCAACGTCAGGATCGTTTTGGATTCTTCCTGGATAATGTTCAGATATTCTTTTCGTTCAGATTCCAGGATGTCCTCTCGAAGAGCCACATTGGCATACCCTTGTACATAGGTCAGCGGGGTCCTAAGCTCGTGAGAAATATTGGCTAAGAATTCAGTGCGTTCCTGTTGAATGGTTTCTAAATCTGTCGCCAGTCTCTGAATGGAATCGGATAGATCCCCTAGTTCATCCTGACCCAGTTCCGGAAGTTTCACCTCAAAGTTCCCTTTGCTCAATTTTTCTGTCGCCTGCTTCATTTTTAACAGGGGACGCGTCAGAATTTTCGATAGGAGAAAATGGATCCCCGTTAAGATAATGAGACTCAGTATTCCTGCAAGAAGGAAATGACTGTTCAATTGGCTGATCAGATTCCGTAATGGTGCGGCGCTCTTGAACATATAGACATATCCTTCGTTCCGTTCACTTTCGAAGGATGTGACGGTAGCTAAATAATTCATATCCTTCCAATTTGATTCGATGACCCTTCCTTCACGCGTCAACGTTTCAGGCGTGACTTGGATCAGTTCACGCATTCCATCTGTTAATTCACTTGAGCCAATGATGACGTTATGGCTTTGATCCGTGATCACGACTTCCGTTTCCGTTTTCGATTCCATGAGGGCAATGTGATGAAGTGTCGTTTCAGAATAACGGTCCTCTAACACATCACGATGACTGTTTCCCCGGGATAGAATCGATTCAAACTCCTCATCGACCCGTGTATCGATGATATTGTCATGTAGATAGAGCATCAACAACCCTTCCATCACGAGTACCGCGATCGTAAAGTAAAGAGCTAACTTGGTTGAAATTTTCTTCATGGTAAAACCTCATTTTGTCATTTCCTTTATTTTACCGAAAATATATGAAAAAACTATGCATAATGCCTGAAAGTCGGGTGCATTTGTCATAAATTCTTCATGGTTCTTGTCAGTTTCTCCATATAAATTGCAATTTTGCGGGGTAAACTTTAGTGGGAAGACGAAAAGGAGGATGACCATGACTACAAATAGTAAGAAATCGATTCTGTTACTCTTTACAGCACTGTTTCTCCTATTGGGGGCCTGCTCCAATAATGAAGAGGATATGGGACATGAAGACGGAAATGGCCAGGAAATGAAGGAAGAAATGGACGGGATGGACCATGGTGACATGGATCACTCAAGTTCAGGGGAAGTACCTGAAGGCTTGAAGGAAGCGGCGAATCCCACCTATGCAGCAGGAAGTAAAGCCATCATCCAAGATGACCATATGAGTGGGATGAAGGGAGCCGAAGCCACAATCACAGGTGCTTACGAGACCTTCGTCTATACCGTTTCCTATACACCTACCACTGGCGGAGAAAAAGTGGAAGATCATAAATGGATCATTCATGAAGAAATTGCCGATCATGGTGAGGAACGTTATTCATCTGGGGATGAAGTCGTCCTAAACGCCGATCACATGAAAGGGATGGAAGGCGCGACCGCGACAATTGATTCCGTTGAAGAGACGACGGTGTATATGGTGGATTTCACACCAGTAACAGGTGGGCAAGAGGTAAAGAATCATAAATGGGTGACAGAGAGCGAGTTGTCACCGGCTGAATAAAGGTTGTTTAGTAAATCTTAATGCATGAGCTTATTCTAAAAAAGGATAGGCTCTTTTTTGTGCAACAAAGAATTGAAGGAATCTTGAATAGTTGAAATAATTAGGAGGGAAGGGGGAATACCCATGAGCCTTACAAAACGGGTGTTGGTCCTATTAGGGTTAGTTGATGCAGTACTGATCATCATGTATCTTATGGATTACTACATACTTTTCTTGAAACCCACGGGACATGTGTTACCGATCCTATTGAATATCATTGTACTGGCTGTCATCGGATTTCGTTCAAGATTTCATAAAGGGTGGACTATCGCCTTCTTAACCGTGAGCATACCGGCCCTGCTCATACACAGTGTCATGGTCTGGCTAATGGATAACCAATATGCGACCATCGAGTCTCCGGAAAATAAGTCTGTGACCATAGAACACCGTTCATTTACCCTGGGTGAAACCACGTACCTTTATGAATTTTACAAGACATCGTTCGGGTTTATCGGTAAGCGCCTTGATGATCAAACGATAAAATTGATCATTCAAGGCAAGAATCATCCAACGGGTTTGGGTGCTGAAGATGCTTTAGGCATGGACACGGCTGAATGGATCACTGATGATACCGTTCGGTTCTCTACATGGCAAGGGATAAAAGAGCTATCATTGAATCCATCCAAATCTTCAGGAAGGGCAGAGGACTTCACGGCTGATATCGAATCGTTCATGACGAAGCTTGAGAGTAAAGAGAGCGGTGAAACCATCAACATAAATGGAAATCAGCTAGTGGCACATTATGATGAAGCAACGGATCAGCCCTGGATCGAAATAACGGCTGACAATGATGAGGGAGCCATTCCGAGACAGCAATGCACCCGTATCGTGCGGGATGAAGAGAGGGGGTATTATATGCTGGAGGAATGCACACATAGATGGGAATATCGTCTGTATCCATTAAATGATAGATAAAACGAAGAAGACGGCTTTACTAGACTTACTTTTAACCATTGTTGCCTGGGTGTTTTAATATGGGGAGGTATGATATATTTCACTTGAAGCAGCTGGAAGAAGGGAGGCTCCATCGTTCTTTGTTACTGGAATGCCGGACGATGAAGCCTATAATTTAATAAAATTAGATCCCGAAATATCCCTCAATGGATTTCGTCACTTCAAACGGTCCCGATTCTCTATTGGATGGAACCGACAGCTTCAAGTCAAGCTGAGGATAATAAGAGGCACGAAAACTGACGCCGGGATCATACCCCATCACATGAAACTTGTAGATTTCATCATTCCTTAGATTCATCCAGATTCCATAACCATAGTGGACCTCTCCATTCACATGGACATGAGGGGTCAGCAGCTTCTCCGTCGTTTCTTCATTTACTAGTTTATAAGAAAACAAAGCTTCCCAAAGGTTCATCATATCCGAGACAGTGATGAACGCCCCGCCGTCAGCACCGCCTTTTATAGGGATGGAGTAGAGATTAGTTCTCCAAGTATCCTCTTCTTCTATATACCCCACTGCTGTATTGGAAGGAAGGCAGTCCAATGAAAAATATCCTGAACTTCCCATGCCTGCTTTCTGGAAAATCTCAGATTCTATGTAATCTGTAAAAGACTTCCCTGTTTGCTGTTCGATGATCAATCCCAATAGGATGAATCCCGCATTATTGTAATGAAATCGTTCGCCTGGTGTGAATTTCATCTGACTTGTTTGAAAGAATGGAAGAAAGTCCTTAAGGGATCTCATATGGTAGACCGGGCGTTCTTTCCACAGCTCTTCAAAGTCAGACATCACTTCTTCATCGAAATAATCCGGGATGCCTGACGTGTGCGTCAATAGATGATGGATGGTCACGCCGTCATCAAAATGAGGAAAGTCGATATCCAAACAATCTTTCAGACGAGTGTCAAAAGAGAGTACCCCTTTTTCAACCAGTTGACCTATTCCTATGCTCGTAAATAACTTACTTCCCGATGCAATGCCGAAGCGTGTACCGGGAGTGTTGGGTAGGCGATCCGATCGATTCGCATAATCATGGGCGCTTTCCGATAATACTTCTGTTCCTTGTTTGACAAGGACGACACCAGAGAAGTCGAGTTCTTGGCAACTTTCATGTATCAGGTTATGCAGATCGATATGTTTGCTCATTGAATATTCCTCCATTATAGTCTATGACTCTAGTTATCTATTTGAATATTTTAACATAAATTTCCTTTGTTGGACATCGGGGACAGGCACCTTGTCCCACTATTAAAGCTTTCGTTTATAGCGTATAGGAAATAATCCTTCCGCCTTAAGGTTTCTGCTATACTACATACAATTACAATTTTTCCCTATCAAAAATGAATTGGAGGAATCAATCATGGACAGCATCATCTTCGACCTGGATGGTACACTCTGGGACCCAATCGAATCCGTACTTGAATCATGGAATAAGGTCATCAACGACCATATCCAGTTGAAAGAAGGAATAACAAGAAAGCATCTTGAAGGAACCATGGGACTTCAAATGAAAGAAATCGGAAAGAAGCTATTCCCTGATTTGAATGAAGAGGATAGAGAACAGTTATTAAAGGACCTTTCCCGTCATGAAATTCCACACTTAAGCAAGCACGGAGGCAGTTTATACAATCATGTTGAAGAGGTGCTTGTGGAGCTGTCGAAGAAGTACAAGCTGTTTATCGTAAGCAACTGCCAGGATGGGTATATAGAAGCCTTTTATGACTATCACGGGCTGGATAAACATTTTATCGATTATGAGAATCCTGGCAGGACCGGTCTATCAAAAGGCGAAAACATTAAACTGATCATCGAGCGCAATCACCTGAAGGACCCTGTATATGTAGGGGATACCCAAGGGGACCAAAAGGCGGCAAAAGAAGCCGGCATCCCATTTGTCTATGCAAGCTATGGCTTTGGAGAAGCAGAAGAATATAAGCATGTCATTCATTCATTTGATGAGTTAGTGGATCTTTTCTAAAAAACCTGAGGGACGGACCTCCTTGCTTCTTAAGCAGGAGGTCCGTCCCTCTACAGGTTTAATTGAAGCATTTCAACGTTTATTTCGAGGATTGACTTTTTACGATATTTGTCAGATAGTTAAAAGGTCCTGTCATAGAATGGGAGAAATGTAGATTACTAGTAGGAGCATGATAATGAGGGAATTTCATGATCGTTTACATAAAAAATATTATTATATGATTGTTTCTGCGATGATTTTGTTGATGGTGTTGGGGGCAGTGGTCAATAATCCGTTCAATTCACGGTTTGTGTTGCATAGTGTGATGGTGGTCATTGTTTCTATTTGTCTGCTCGTTTACCCTCAATATGAGAATACCTGGATGAGATATGCGACGGTAATAGCGGCTACCGGGTACTTCTATAGTTTGTTTTACTTATACCCGGAAACGTGGTCGGGGTTTGTTTTGCTCTGTTTTGTCCCTGCCTTTTCCATTCTCTTTTTTGACAGGGGGCTGTTTTACTTTTCCCTGGTGTTAAATGCCTTGTTCATTGCCTTCACGCTTGGACTTATTGTGGTGGATGAGGGACGGACCTACCCATACATATATAAAGATATTACGGGAAACATTGTTAACTTTATGGCCAGTCAGATCATTCTGTACTTCATTTTCCATTTAACGAGTCTCCGGATGAACAAGCAGCGGTTGTATTATGAGCAGGTGCAGCAAGCGGAACGGATGAGGACAACGGGGCAGCTGGCAGCGGCTGTCGCTCATGAAATAAGGAACCCCCTGACCGTCGTGAATGGTTTTCTTCAGTTTTATGTCAAAGACCCGTCCTTCACTGATAACCAGAAGCAGAACTTTGCCCTTATGATGAATGAGCTCGATACGGCGGAGCATGTCATTTCTCAGTTTCTTTCCGTTTCTAAGCCTGACAGTGGAGAAAAAATGGACCATGTGGACGTCGAGGATGTGTTGCAGGATGTCACGGAGCTATTGAGCATGTACGGGCTGTTGAATGATAATAGTATCGACCTTCAAGTGGAAAAAGCCATTCACATCGCCGGCAATTCCATCGAAATCAAGCAACTCCTCATCAACCTGATCAAAAATGCCATCGAAGCCTCTCCCCATAGCGGATCCGTCTCGATAAAGGCTTTCAAGCAAAAGGCTGAGGTCGTCATTCAAATCATCGACAACGGCCAGGGAATGACGAATGAGGAATTGAAAAGCCTCGGAACCCCGTTTTACTCCTTAAAAAGCAAAGGAACCGGCCTTGGTCTCATGATCTGCTATAACATAGTCGAAAAATACAACGGTGCAATCCACTTTGACAGTGAGCCCGGAAACGGTACAACAGTAACCCTCCGATTCCCCCTGGATGACCTATAAAGGTCCGTCCCTCAACGCTTTAACGCATTGAGGGACGGACCTTTGGTTTTAGGGTTCTCTAGATACCCAAGAAAAGACAGCAAATCAATCATTTGCTGTCTAAGTCTTGTATTTAAACATGGCTTTGAACTAATTTTTCAATGGCTGTTACCAGTTCGTCTGTATCCCCTTGGAACATATGGAAGTTAAGAGAGGATTGGAGTTGTGCACTTTGAGTGCTAATGTCATCCTTTTGATTGAACTCTGCAGACCAATGGATTGCAGGTATTGATACGATGAACCTCTTGTCCGGCGTTTTATGGAGATAAACTTCAGCCAGTTTGTTCCCTGACAGATTTATTTTCTCGTATGAGGTTATCATTTCATCACTCATTTCAGTTTTATGTTAGATAAGGTAAGTATAACAGGATTAACCGGAGAAGGCGAAGCGTGTACATATGGAGAGCTTCATCACATCAGAACCCTACCCCGACTGTGTTAAGGGGCAGGGGATGGCTGAAGCGGTCCGTTGATAGACAGATGCCGAAGAAGCTTATCACCATCAGGTAAGCTTCTTTTTCATTGAGGCTATACTATAAAACATGTCCTTAAAATGGTAAGCTAATATTTTAGTGATAGGAAAATCTCAGGAGGTCGACATATGAACCTAAATAATAACGATCTATTAATTCGATTACGATATGCATTGGATCTTAAAAATACAGAAATGGTTGAGATCTTTGAGCTCGGAGGCATTGAACTGTCAAAGGAAGAAGTGCTGAAGGTTCTCACGAAAACACAGTACAGTGATGATTTCGAGGACGATATCCTTGAGGATGAAGACCATATCCCATGTGATGATGAAATGTTCGAGTCATTCTTGAACGGCTTCATTATATTTAAAAGAGGGCCAAAACCGGGACAGCAGGAACGACCGGAATTGACATATGAACATGTGAATAATCTTCTTTTAAAAAAAGTGAAGATCGCCCTCTCATTAACAAGTGAGGATATGATCGAGATCTTGGATCTGGCTGGAGTGACGATTACAAAAGGCGAACTCGGAGCGATTATGCGAAGAGAAGGCCACAACAATTACAGAGTGTGCGGTGACCGGTATGCACGGAATTTCTTAAAAGGGTTGGCCATCCGATACAGGGGATAAAAGATGAACCATACTTATTCGGGTGAGACCATACAGTTTGAAATCAAATATAAGAACAGGACCTCCATCGGCATCTATCTGGATACCTATGGACATATCGAGGTCCACGCACCTAAAGGGACCCCGGATGAATCTGTGATCCGTCTACTGGAGGATAAATGGGATGTAATCCTGAAGAAATCGAATGAGATGAAGGATCGTCTGAATGGCCCGCAGGAGAAGACCTATGACCATGGGGAGCCATTTTTGTATCTGGGAAAGAGCTTTCCCATAGACGTTCAACACGATCCGTCGGTGACACAGGATCATGTTACATTTGACGGAAAAACACTGCTTATTCAAGTGAAAGAGCTTGAGGATGAACGGACCCAGCAGGCGTTAAAACGTTTTTACTACAAGCAGTGCAAAGCATTGGTGGAGAAAAGCATTGCGGTCCATCAACGTCACTTTAAAACCAAGCCCCGTTCCATCCGCATCACAGACAGCCAAACGACCTGGGGCACCTGTGATGGGAGAAGACAGCTGACCTTCAACTGGAAGCTCGCCATGGCTCCCCGGGACGTCATCGACTACGTCGTCGTCCATGAAATGTGCCACATGGTCCACCTTAATCACGATCGGTCCTTCTGGCGGCTCGTCGGGAAAATCGTGCCCGACTATAAAGAAAAAGAACAGTGGTTGGCACAGTCGAGTTGGAAGATGACAGTGTAGTGGTGGGATGGGGGGACAGGCTCCTTGTCCCATTAAATAGTTCAAAAGAAAGAAGTGAAGGGTATGATTAAATATACGTGTCTTCATCACGTGAGTCTTACGGTGACAGATTTGGAAAAAGCAAAAGATTTCTATGGGAAAGTGTTATGTTTAAACGAAATACCTCGTCCGGATTTTGATTTTCCAGGCGCCTGGTATGAAATAGAGGGACAGCAGCTCCACTTGATCGTCGATCCTTCGTCGCAGACCATACGTCAGGATAAGCGCCTATCCAGCAGGGAAGGTCATTTTGCCCTTAGAGTGGAGAACTATTATGATACTCTCCAATGGTTAAAAGAAAACGAAGTGGAAATCCTCGAAAAACCACAATCAAAAAGTGGGTTCGCCCAAATTTTCTGCGCCGATCCAGATGGTAATCTGATTGAACTTAATGTGGAACAAAAAGATTTATAATTTCCAATGAAACCAACAGGAGTGATGGACTCAAAAAAGAGTCATGCTCCTGTTGGTTTTGTTTTTAGGGGATGCCGTATGTTATCTATATCAGTGGAAAGAATAAGGGTGTAACGTATTTTATCGATAATTCTTATTAATTGATAATAATTATAAATAAGGATATAATACATTTATAACACAGACAAAAGGAGAGAACATACATCAATCAACAATTAGTCGTGGCACTTAACAAACAACTTGCAAACTGGAACGTTCTTTACACAAAACTACACAATTATCATTGGTATGTAACGGGTCCGGAATTTTTCACATTACATGAGAAGTTTGAAGAATATTACAACGAAGCGGGAAATTATATTGATGAAGTGGCAGAAAGGATACTGACGATCAAAGGGAAGCCAATCGCTACATTAAAAGAATACCTTGAAACGGCAACAATTGAAGAATCCAATGGAAAAGAATCGCCCGTTGAGATGGTGGACGCGTTAGTAAACGATTTTAAACAAATCGTGAATGATTCTAAGAAGATTATTGAAGCTGCAGAGGATTCTCAGGATCAGCCTACAGCAGACTTATTCATCGGGATTAAAACTTCACTCGAACAGCATATTTGGATGTTGAATGCATTCAATACACGATAAGACAAGAAAGCATTGACCTGTAAGGGCCAATGCTTTTTTAACATCATGGATATTCATTCGCCCATTCGCTCCTTTTCCTATAAAATGAAAGTATCACGGTTGAAATGAAAGGATGATGAAAATGAATGATTCACTCACGATTAAAGAAAGAGCAGTCTCATTTCTGGAACTTGTGGCATCAGGAAACGTCCGGGAAGCATACGAGCGTCACGTTGGACCTGACTTTCGCCACCACAATCCGTATTTTCCAGGGGATGCAGATTCGCTTAAGTCTGCCATGGAAGAGAATGCAGCCGGGAACCCGGACAAGATACTAGAAGTCAAACGTGCCATCCAGGAAGGTGACACAGTTGCGGTTCATTCACATGTGAGACAGAATCCAGAAGACCTTGGAGGGGCTGTCGTCCATATTTTCCGTTTCGAGGATGACCGGATCGTTGAGTTGTGGGATGTTGGGCAAGCCATCCCGGAGGATTCACCTAATGAGAATGGGGTTTTTTAACTTCTACATAAAAAAAGTCGATTCCAATGGGAGTCGACTTTTTTATGTTCACCACTGGGCCAGGAGAAATTTCGAGCGGCTTCATATTTATTGTCGACCTTGAGCACTATATAAATAAAACAAAAAGGGTGGTGAAAATATGTCGAAACAGAAGAATAAGGACCTTAAGAATAATAAAGCAATGCCGAAGTCAGATGTGGAATTTGCACAAGATGGACTTGAAAAGGTGGCCATTAAGGCACAGGAAAGAAAGAATAAGTAAATAGAAATATAAAAATGAGAAGTTAGGCAACTTCTCATTTTTGGTCTTACGGTATCGTTAGTTAAAAATATTATTGAATGCTAATATCATTGATTTCCAAATAACCGGCGGGACTGATAGAAAAATCTTTTACGTTGTTTCGAATCGCAGCCATGTTCTCAATCACCCGAACCGGAATATAGACCGCGTCTTCCATTTCCAGCTCCTGAGATTTTGCATAAAGCTCCAATCGCTTCTCTGGATCCATTTCAGAACGTGCCTGTTCGATCAATTGATCGACCTCTTCATTACTGTAGAAAAATGTATTTCCGGCAGGCCCATGGGAATTACTGTGGAAGAGATTGTATTGATTATAGTCTGCATCACCTGTAGCATTTCTCCAACTGATGATGAACATTTCTGAATTTCCACTTGTGGCTTGCTCTACAAAGGTGCCATACTCCTGAATCTGGATTTCCAAATCGATTCCTATTCCTTTGAGCTGGGATTGCATGACTTCAGCCAGGCTGATCCTTTCCTTACTGTCCATTGTAAGCAATGTGGTTTTAAATCCATCAGGGTACCCAGCCTCGGCCAGTAACCTCTTGGCTTCATTTACATTATACTCATATGCCTTCATATCCGGGTGATAGCCAAACACTTTAGATCCTAATAAGGAGTTTGCCTTTTTTCCAATATTATTAAATACACCTTTCATGATGGAATCCATTTCAACCGCATGGGATATGGCTTTCCGGACACGGACATCATTGAAGGGTTCCTTTTGTACATTGAATCCTACATACTCGGTACCAAAGCCTTCACTTCGGTATACTTCAACATTACTGGAGGCCTTCACGGAATCCATCATCGTCACAGAAAGGGGTTCAGCAATATGGGCTTCACCTGTTTCAAGCATGGAGATTCTCGTTGTCTCTTCTGGTACTACTTTGAAAACCACTTCGTTTATAGTTGGTTGATCTCCCCAATACTTTTTGTTTCTATTAAACACAATCTCTTTTCCTGTTTCCCAGGACTTGAACACAAATGGACCTGTGCCGACTGGTTCTTGGATAATGTCTTTCCCGTATTTTTCAATGGTCTTTGGACTGATGATTCCGCCTTCATGACTCGCCAGGATGGATAATAAGGGTGAAAAAGGTTCAGATAAAAGAAATTGAACGGTATGATCATCTACTACTTTTACTTCCTTGACCATTTTAAATACAACCGCACGAGGTGAAGCCACTTTTGGGTCTGTTAAACGATCGAACGTTTTCTTCACAGCCTCGGCATTAAAGGGTGTCCCATCATGAAACGAGACATCATCTCTTAGCTTGAATTCCCACGTAGTATCATCCAACTGCTCCCATTCCTTTGCAAGTAATGGCTTAATTTTGGCATTTTTGTCTCTGCCGACAAGCCCCTCATAAATTTTACCGTGCGTTACACTTGCCGCATTGATGGTGGACATAAAATGATGATCAAGATTCTCCACATCGGATAAACGGGCAATGACCAACTTATTTTCTTTCTTGGAAGCCTGTCCATCAGCCTGGTCACCCGAATTTGCCCCCATATTGGTGGAGCAACCGCTAATCGCTAACATCAGCACCATCATTCCAATCATGACAACCCTGCTCCTGAAACTACTTACCTTCATCTTCATCTATTTATCCTCCCCTCCGTATTTATTTAATTATAAGAATTTTCAGATATATAAAATTAAGATATCTTTACCGTTTTTTTTGATTTGTTGACCTTTTGTTTTTGGGAGAATGTTTTGGTAAGGGAGGATACAGAAGTTACGAAAGAAACACTGATTGATTTTGCTGAGTCCTTCAAGTGGAAGATTGCTGCAATGTTGTTCGAACGAGCTCCAGAAAAGGCGAAAAGCTGAAGATCAATCATTTGATCTCCAGCCTTGATTCAATTATCATGCAGGTTATGTTCTGACGCGATCAAGCTCCAAAGGCAAAAAAGCATACTCTCCGTCTTTCATAATCTCACCTTTTAAAACGGGAACAGGTTGTTTGAAAAGCGGTCCATCCACTACTGTGGTATGGAACTCTCCACCTTCTCCGCAAGGATCGATCCCCCGGGCTTCAAGTTCCTTTATGTATTCATGGGTCAACGTTCGCCCTAAATCTTCAAGGCGCATTCCCAGGGATAAATTAACCGTAACAACGATGGATACAAATCCCAGATTGATGAACTCTTCGACAGCTTCACGATGGTTCATTTCCCATAAAGGCATCCCGAGCTTCAGCCTTGCGTTCTTAGCCACTTTTTCATGCCAGCAGCCGTGTTCAGGCATATCCAGGTCTCCCGTCACTAACACTTCTGCCCCTTGATTCTTTGCTTTTTCTAAAAGGGTCATGTAGGCTTCTTCATAATCTGTCCAACTGGCAGCTGCTGTGAATACGGGCAAGCCGATCGACTCTGCTTGTGCACGGATAAGCTCCGGAGGCATCCCGTGGGATCTGGAACGTTTTCCTTCTTCCTCCAGCATCACAATCAGGCCGATCGCATCTCCATCCTTCGATGCTTTGTATAGAGCTAAGACACTATCCTTTCCTCCGCTAAACGAAGTGATGAATGAATGGCCGCGAGCACCATGTTTCCATTCCTTTGATTCTGTCATTCTTATCTTTCCTCCTTAATCGTTTTTCATATTTTCTAACTTGTTTCATCGTTTCTTTCATTCTATCACGATGAGGCTTTATAGATAACATCATACAAACCTAGATGTCTAAGTCCATAAAGACAAAAGAGCCGCCTATTTGACGACTCTCTTACAGAACCGATATGAATTTGCTCTCATTTTCTATGGATCCGAATCTCATTAATCACCAGTGATATCACCACTAACCCACTCGACACGAAAAAGCTGATCCAGGTCGATTGAATTGAATTGTAGCTTAGTAGAGACAGCAACCCGGTTCCTAAACCAATCAAAGAACAAAAAGGTAGGAGCACCGGGATCGTTCTTTTATAAAAGATGACCGCCAACATCGTCGGAATGATGGCTGCATACACCTGGGCAAAAAAGAAGATAAGCTCCAACAGGCTCGGTGACAAGATCGAGCTGATGAGAAAGAGTGAAAGGGAAAGCACACCGGAGACCAAATAGGTCTTTTTCAATTGCTGGTCTTCACTCCAATCGAACGTGTGGTTCAGCATATTGCGGATGACCATGATCGAAGTGGCATGGAGCTCGGCCCCCACGGTGGAGGCGATGGCACTGAAGCAGCAGCCGATAAATAATAGAAGTAGGAACAATGAGTCGATTTTCTCCACTAGCTGACTCAATATGGAGTAAATGTTTTCAAAGCCCTGCCCATAAACCGCAATCAGTACAATCGCGGTGAAGGCAAGGGGAATGGTCGCCCATATGATCCCGGCCATCATAAAGGATGTTCGGACCTTGGATCTTTCAATGATATAGATCCGCTGCCAGCTCGCCCGGTCGATCAATACTTGTCCGAATCCAATCAGAAATGCGGTAAGAATGAACAAGGTGATTTCATTATGTTTCAGAAATAATAAGTAGGGATGATAAAGGAGCAATCCATCATAAACGGGAAAGATACCTTTTTGGATAAAAAAATAAACGGGAATCAGGATGATGGCTGCAAAAATAAACGAGATATGAATCCCTTCAAAGCGATGGATTTGCTTCATGCCTCCTATGGACAACAGGAAGCAGTATAAAAAGAATACGAGTAACCCTACATAGATCGGTGTTTTTAATAGAAAATGAAATAAGACGCCTGCCCCCAGTGCTTGTATGAGCAGGGAGTCCAGGCTTGTCAGGAGCAATACCCACATGACGAACCAGTATGACCGGCCACGTAGCCTTTCTTTCAATACATCCCCCAGAGTCATGGAGTGTGGGAATCTTTCCCTGATATAGGGGGTGATCCACCCGAATAGAAAGAGAGCGGTGGCTCCCATCATGGCGTAACCAATTCCACCAAGCAGTCCATATTTCACGAGGGTTTCAGGAGAAGACAAAATCGTATTGCCGGTCACCCATCTTGCCAGGAGTGAAACGACTCCATACGCCACTCCAAACGTAATGGTTCCTTGTATATACTCACGATACGTTCGTGGCTTCATTGATTTATACCTTCTCTCTTATCCGATATTCCCTTGGAGTGTATCCTGTTTGCTTCTTGAATAATGAACTGAAATAGTGCTGGCTGCTGAATCCGCACGCTTCAGATATAGAAGAGATGGACTTTTCGGTATCCTGCCGCAGTAATCGTTGTGCGGCCTGGACCCTGAAATCATTCAGGTACTCAGAGAAGCTGATCCCCATCTCTTCATGAAATTTTCTGCTCAGGTACGTACCGTTGATATGGATCTGGCTCGCCAATGAAGAAAGGGAAAGCTTATCGCTGTACTGTTCATGGATGATCGTTAACGCTTCCTGCACGATATGGGATTGGATTGATGCGTATTTATAGTGGTCGAGCACTTGGAATAATTCTTCTTCAATAATCGGTTTTGTCAAATAATCCTTTGCTCCGAGTCGCAGTGAGGCCTGTGCATAATCGAATGATTGGAACGCCGTGACCATAATGATGTCGATATGGTCATATTTCTTCATTTCCATTCCGAGTTCGATCCCTGATTTACCAGGCAGTTGAATGTCGAGGAGCGTAAGACGGATCGGGTGTTCCGTCAGGATCTTTAGCGCCTGTGATGCATCCGCGGCTGTATGAATCGTCCAGTAAGGGTATTTTTCGTGAATCATGTAGTTGAGCTGCTCCAGTTCCAGGGGCTCATCGTCAACGAGCAAAATATGCATGTAGCTTCCTCCTTCATCAAGTAGTGGTATCTTCTTTGGTCATATGAGGCCAGAAGATCTGGACACTCGTTCCTCCGGCTTCTTCATTCAGCTGAATGAGGATTTCTTCCTTAGGAAAGAGCATCTGTAATCGCTTCTGGATATTGTGTAATCCAATTCCCCGGTCTTCCTTTTGAGTATCAAGGTCGTCCAAAGCAGATGACGAGCTGCTGTTCCATACTTCTACATACACTTTGTTCCTTTGCTCATTCAGAATGATGATCAGCTTTCCTTGCCCGGGATGCTTTTCAAGGCCATGTTTAAAGGCGTTTTCGACAAGGGTCTGCAGGAGGTAAGGAGGGACTAGGGAAGACTTGCAGCTCTCTCCCACGCTCCATACTACATCGAGCCGATCTCTGAACCTCAACCTTTGAATGTCGAGATAATATCGGGTGTATTGGATCTCCTCATCCATGGTGATTAATGGATCAGTCTGTTTGTATTTAAACTTAAAGTATTTGGAAAGTACCTCGATGGCAGAAATCAGTTCTTCCTTGCGATTCAGACGTGCCAGGCTCAGGATGACATTAAGTGTATTGAAAAAGAAGTGGGGCTGGATCTGTTGGTTCAGTTGGTTGTATTTTGCTTCCTGTAGTTCCTGTTTCAGAAGCAGTTCGTTTTTTTCTTTCTCCAGTTGATCGAATCGTTTTTCAAACAGAAAGAGAAATAATAAGCTAAAAGCCCCAATGATTGGGGCTAATACGGACAGCATGATATAAAATGAAAAGGATTCTTGTGTAATCATGTGAAGAACTCCTAAAGGGATGAGTCATACTTTCTATTTTATAAGAAAACTAAGATCCTGAAAATATGTTTAGACATAATGGCACCTCGTGAAATGCTCCCCATGACCGGTCATAGGAGGCAGTTCTGCTTTACACAAATCCGTTGCCAGAGGGCAGCGGGTGTGAAACTTACACCCTGCCGGCGGATTCAATGGGGAAGGGACATCCCCTTTTAAAAGGATCCTTTCTCTTTTCTTAGAAAAATCAGGTACTGGTATGGCCGAAAGCAAGGCTTTGGTATAAGGATGGGTAGGGTGGTCGAATAAATCATGCTTTGTCCCGATTTCGACAACCTTTCCCAGATACATGACGATCACCCGATCGGATATATGACGTACAACACTTAAATCATGGGAAATGAAGAGGTACGTCAATTTCAATTCTTTCTGAAGTTTCTTTAACAGGTTCAAGATTTGTGCCTGAATGGATACGTCCAGTGCCGATACGGCTTCATCACAGATGATCACTTTCGGATTGACCGCCAATGCACGTGCGATTCCGATCCTTTGTCGCTGACCGCCGCTGAATTCGTGGGGGAGACGGTCGAGTGAGGTAATCGGGAGACCCACATAGTCCAATAATTCCTTCATACGATCTTCATGCTTGGAAGGGGGCAGTACTTTTTGTATGGTCATGGCTTCTTTGAGGATCTTTCTGACCGTTTGTCTAGGATTCAAAGAGGCAAAGGGATCCTGAAAAATGACCTGGATATCTCCCCTCATGTTTCTCAATTCCTTTTTGGATAGACTGTTCAATTCGATTCCCTTGTATTGAATGCTGCCTTCCGTCGGTTTATCCAATTGTAGGATGGCACGGCCGGTTGTCGATTTGCCACAGCCGGACTCACCTACGATACTGAGGGTTTCACCTTCATACAGGGTGAAGGTAATATCATCCACGGCTTTTACGACTTGTTTCGGCTGGAACAATGACTCCCTTTTGATAGGGAAGTACTGTTTCAGGCCCTTCACTTCTAAAATAGGTTTTTTCTCTGTCATCACAGCGGTCATGTCATCTGCACCTCTTTCTCGGCGTTATATAGAAAACATCTGATTTGACTGCCATCCTTTAAGGAATTGAGCTGTGGCTCTTCCTCGTGACATCGTGCAGTCGCCAATGCGCAGCGGGGAGAAAACCTGCATCCTTTTGGCATGTCATAGGGGGAAGGGACACTTCCCGGCATCGTTTCCAGCTCTGCCTGGTCTTCATGCAATTTCGGTAATGAAGAGAGCAGCCCATTTGTGTAGGGATGCTTCGGATTGGAGAATAACTGTTCCGTCGAACTATATTCCACCACTTGTCCGGCATACATGACCGCTACCTTGTCACATAGCTCGGCTACCACTCCTAAATCGTGTGTGATGAAGATGATGCCCATATTCAGCTTTTTCTGAAGGTCCTTCATCAGCTCAAGGATTTGTGCCTGGATCGTTACATCAAGTGCCGTGGTCGGTTCATCGGCAATCAGGACTTCGGGATTGCAGGCAAGAGCCATCGCGATCATGACACGCTGCCTCATTCCCCCGCTCAGTTGGAAAGGCTCTTGTTTCGCCCTTTGTTCAGGTGAAGGGATGCCTACTAATTCGAGCATCTCGACCGCTTTCTTCCATGCGTCTTTTTTCCCGAGCTTTTGGTGGACGCGTATGGCTTCTGCAATTTGCTCCCCGACCGGTATGACAGGATTCAACGACGTCATAGGCTCTTGAAAGATCATGGAAATTTGGTTTCCCCGCACTTTTCTAAGCTCAGGTTCAGACATTTTAAGGATGTCCTTTCCTTTCAATTCAATGGTCCCGTCCACTATCTTTCCGGGAGGGGAGGGGACAAGACGAAGAATCGAAAGGGAGGTCATGCTTTTTCCACAGCCCGATTCTCCGACGATCCCGAGCGTCTCGCCTTCGTGAAGGACAAAATCGATGCCATCAACGGCTTTCGTCACTCCTTTTTTCGAAGTGAAATGGGTTTTTAAGTTTTTTACTTCCAAGACCACATTTTTACTCATTGCAACCACTCCTAGTTAAGTTCAATTCGTTTATTAAAGAAACGGTATAATACATCTACGAATAGATTGACGATCACAAAGACCAGGGATGCGACCAATACCCCGCCCTGAACCATAGGTAGATCACGTGTACGGATGGAGTCGACGATCATACGGCCGAGACCATTAATGGCAAAGACGGATTCGATTAGTACCGTCCCTCCGAGAAGTGCCCCAAACTGAAGGCCCACCACCGTAATGACCGGAATCAATGCATTGCGCAGGGCATGCTTATAAATAATGACAAAGCTTTTCAAACCCTTTGCCTGAGCAGTACGGATATAATCCTGCCTTACGACCTCCAGCATGCTGGAACGGGTCATCCTGGCTACGATGGCAGCTCCTCCGACTCCCAGCGTAAAGGCCGGTAAAATGATGTGCAGCATGCTATCCCATCCTGCAACAGGTAAAAGCTGAAGTTTTACAGAGAATAAATAGATGGATAGAAGACCCAGAAAGAAGCTTGGAAGGGAAATCCCTAATAAAGCGACGATCATCACGGAAATATCGGTAGCAGAGTATGGTCTGACAGCCGATATGATTCCAGCGGTCATTCCAAGGACAATCGTAATGAGAATACTGTAGAAGGCCAGTTCAATCGTGATCGGTAAGCGGGTCATGATTTCCTGGATGACCGGCTGCTGGCTCTTCAGAGATTGTCCAAGGTCACCCTGGAAAACATTCATGATGTATTCTCCATATTGAACATACAAGGGGCGGTTCAAGCCGAGCTCTGTCCGTAGTTGGTCGATCGCTTCTTTCGATGCCCCTTCCCCTGCAAGTATGATAGCGGGGTCTCCGGGGACCATCTGCATGATGAGAAAGACAACCAGGGTCACACCGAATATGACGGGGATGATTTCTATTAATCTTCTGAAAATGTATAGTATCATTTCCTATTCCTCCTTATTATGATTTCAGTCTCGGATCAAGTGCGTCCCGAAGTCCGTCCCCGAACAAATTAAAGCCGAGTACGAGAATGGATATCGCCAGCCCCGGGAAGAGGGCGATGTAGGGAGCCGTGAATAAAAAGTCCCTTCCACTGGACAGCATCGTACCCCATTCGGGTGAAGGAGGCTGTGCCCCTAAGCCAAGGAAGGATAATCCCGCTGCTGAAAGGATGGCGGTGGCGAGTCGCAAAGATCCTTGAATGATGATGGGAGATAAAATGTTCGGCAGGATGTGCTTGAAGATGATGATGAAATCATTGGCTCCAAGCGAACGAATCGCATCGATATATTCAAGCTTCTTCGTTTCAAGTGTCGATCCACGGACAACCCTTGCAAATAAAGGGATGGAGAACACCCCGACGGCAATCATGACATTCACGAGGCTCGGTCCGAGGGCAGAGATGATGGCAAGAGCCAATAGGATCCCAGGGAAAGCAAGCATGACATCGAGGATTCTGCTGATGAAGGTATCGATCCATCCTCCGTAAAACCCTGAAATCAACCCCATGATGATGCCGAAGAAAGCACCGAAGCCGACTGCGGCAAAACCGACCCCCATTGAAAGACGGGAGCCGTAGAGGATCCTTGCAAGGATATCCCGTCCTTTATCATCCGTCCCCATCCAATGTTCTGTACTCGGGGGCTGGAGTTTATTGTCCAGTTGAATGTCATAAGGATCATAGACAGCGAGTAAAGGAGCAAACAGGGCGATTAAAATATAGAAGAGAATGATACCTCCTCCAACTACAGCTGCCTTGTTTTTCGAAAAGGTGTCCCAGAAGGGTTTGATCCTTTTTTCAAAAAGGCTCGGTTTTGAATCAAGTATGGGTGATTGAAGTTCTTGAACTTTGAGTTCTGTCGACATGACATTTCCTCCTCATTGAAATGATTTGTGTAATTCAAAGATAGAGGAAGAGGGGCGGAAAAGGAAGGTGATAAGTTTGAATTGTCAAAATAATTAAAAAGTTGGTAAAGATATTGAAAATCATTCACTGTTTTCTTTTTTATAATGCAGATAGGCACCAACAATACGGAAAAGGGAGAGTGGAGGAATTGAAAGAAAAGAAGAAGCATTTCAGGGGGATCGCAGGATTATTGATCGTGATGGTCATGCTCATCACCCAGGCGTGTTCGACAAGTAATGTAGAAAGTGAAACCGCAAGTAAACAAGGCGGTGAATCAGAAGGCGGGGTACTGAAGGTTGTCCGATTATCCGATGCAACCAATTTGGACCCCCACTTCATCACAGATATTCCGTCCGCCAATGTACTTTATCAAAAGGTGTACGAAAGCCTTGTGACGTTTGATAAAGAAATGAACATTGTTCCGTCACTGGCGAAAAGCTGGGAGCAGCCGGACGATACGACATGGGAATTCACATTAAATGAGGGAATCACGTTCCATGACGGTTCTGAATTGAACGCTGAGGCTGTCAAAGTAACGTTCGACCGCTTACTGGATCCCAACACCGGTTCCCCTCAAAAGGATAAACTCGGGATGATCAAAGAGATCAATATACTGGATGAATATAAAGTGCAGTTCAAGCTGGATGCTCCTTATGCACCTCTCTTATCGATCCTTGCAAGTAACGAAGGAAGCATCATGAGCCCGAAAGCCGTGAAAGAAAATCCTGATAGTCTTGCTAAGCACCCGATCGGAACCGGGCC
Source organism: Rossellomorea sp. FM04394 (assembly GCF_041889765.1). Lineage (NCBI taxonomy): Bacteria > Bacillati > Bacillota > Bacilli > Caryophanales > Bacillaceae > Rossellomorea > Rossellomorea sp. FM04394. The sequence goes on from NZ_CP168654.1 coordinate 986,256, forward strand.
ATTTGCCTTCAAGTCATGGAAATCAGGTCAGTCCATCACCCTTGAAAAAAATGATGAGTATTGGGGAGAGCAGCCGAATATCGATGGAATCGAGTTTCAGGTTGTACCAGAGGACGCTACCCGCTTAGCGATGATTGAAACGGGTGAAGCTCATATCAGTGATCAAGTGCCCGTGACTGAAATCGAGCGCATCGAAAGCTCCGACACATTGAATCTGTACCGAACAGATGGGCTGGCCGTGGAATATGTCGGATTCAATACACAAAAAGAGCCCTTCGATAATGTAAAGGTGAGACAGGCCATTTCCATGGCCATTGAAAGAGAAGCGATCATAAAAGGTGTCTATAACGGAGTGGGTACATTAGCGAATGCTGCCATGAGCCCACAAGTATTCGGTCATAGTGATAACGTGAAACCATATGAGTATGACCCGAATTCTGCCAAGGAGCTTTTGAAAGAAGCAGGATTCGAAAAAGGTCTGGAGCTGACACTGATAACAAGTGACCGTAAAGAACGGATCAATATGGCAGAAGTCATTCAGTCCCAATTGAAGGGAATCGGGATCAAAGTGAATATTCAAGTGCTTGAATATGGTGCGTATATTGAAGCCGTAGACACAGGAGAACAAGATATGTTCATCGGAGGTTGGGGGAATGCAACAGGTGATGGAGACTACAACCAGTACAACTTGTTCCACTCTGCTTCCCATGGTTCACCAGGAAACCATTTCTATTACACAAATGAAAAAGTCGATGATCTCATCGAGCAGGCAAGAAAAGAAGTGGACCCTGAAGCCAGAAAGACATTATATGAAGAAGCGATGACCATTGAAATGGAAGAAGCGGTATACATTCCAATCCGAAACTACGAGCATTTAGCAGTGTACAACAATGAAGTGAAGGATTTCTGGTTGAGTGCCGCCAACTACTTAATGGTGAATGACGCAACAATCGAATAGACCATGGTACGGATGGTGGATGAGCACCATCTGTAACCTTGTAAACAATAAATCTTGGAGGCTGATTTGATGAAAACAGTATGGATGAAGAATGTGAGAATGGAAACGGGATTTGAGAAAGAGAATGGAGTCGTGACAGGAACCGTTACGGAATGTGCCCATGTCAAAATAGAAGATGGAAAGATTACGGCCATCACGAAAGACGAATCAGAGATTGAAGTTGGAGCAGCTGTATTGGATGCAAGAGGAAAATTGATCCTGCCTTCCTTCCGTGAGATGCATATCCATATCGATAAAACCTACTATAGCGGTCCGTGGAAGGCATGCCGGCCAATCACTAAAGGTATTTTCACGAGAATAGAAGAAGAGCAGGAACTGCTGCCAAAGCAACTGCCATACGCCCAGGATAGGGCGGAAAAGATGATCGAGTTGCTGCTTCAACATGGCCACACTCACATCCGGACCCATTGCAACATCGAACCGACTTCCGGTTTAAAGCACCTGGAAGTCACCGTTAAAGCATTAGAGAAATATAAACATCACCTCACTTATGACATTGTAGCGTTTCCTCAGCATGGGCTCCTGCGCAGCAATTCAGTGGGACTGATGAGGGAAGCCATGAAAAATGGTGCCACCCTTGTCGGGGGAGTCGATCCGGCGACGGTGGACCGTCATATCGATCAATCACTCTATACAACGTTTGATATTGCCGCTGAGCATAATGCTGGTGTCGATATTCACCTTCATGACCCGGACACGCTTGGGGCTTTCACCTTTGAACGTCTTGCAGATTTTACAAGAGAGGCGAACTTGAAGGGGCGTGTGACGATCAGTCATGCCATTGCACTTGGTGATCTTAAGGGGCAATCTCTTACAGACATGATGTCCATCCTGAAAGATCAAGAGATTGACATTACTACGACGATCCCGATTAACCGTCCGACCATTCCGGTTCCGACTCTGGATCAGTACGGTTTACAGGTATCCGTCGGGCATGACAGCTTAACCGATCATTGGTCACCTTTTGGAACAGGGGATACGATCGAGAAGCTGAATATCCTTGCTGAACGATTCCGACTGATCGATGAGTATTCCATCAACCGTACATGGAAATATGCTTCGGGTGGGATCACGCCATTGGATGACGCAGGAAAACAGGTATGGCCTCAAGTGGGGCACGCAGCAGACTTCCTCCTGGTGGAAGCGAGCTGTTCAGCTGAAGCAGTGGCAAGGAGAGCCAAAATCGATTCTGTTTATAAGAACGGGGAAAAGGTGACGCTGCCTCAATCTGAATCTGTACTGATCAATAAATAATAGAAGGGAGACGGTTCGATGATCTGGCTGAAAAATGTAAAGCTTGAAGTAGGGAACATTGAAAATGAAGGAATGACCGAAACGAAAACAGAGCAATTTCATCTCGGGGTCAAAGAAGGGAAAATCGTCCAACAGCTGCCTCATACACAATCCATACACGAGAATGCTGATGTAGTCTATGATGTGAAAGGTCTCCTTGCCATTCCCACCTTTAAAGAAATGCATAACCATTTGGATAAAACCTATCTATCCCTTGGATGGAAAGCGACGAAGCCCGTTAAAAATCTGAAAGAAAGACTGCAGTTTGAAGCAGAGGAGCTGACAGAACTCGCACCAACGACCAAACAAAGAGCGAAACGTATGATCGAGGAAATCCTTTCAAATGGTTCAACGCATATCCGCACTCACGTAAACATTGATCCATACATTGGGTTGAAGAACCTGGAAGGTGTCATCGAGGCATTGGACGAGTATAAACATGCAGTCACCGCAGATATCATTGCCTTCCCGCAGCATGGATTATTAAGAGATTCCGTGCCGACATTGATGAGAGAAGCGATGCGAAATGGAGCCACCATGGTAGGAGGCCTCGATCCTGCAGGAATCGATCGCTCGATTGAAAAGTCACTCTATGAAACGATGAATATTGCAACGGAGTTCAACGCGGATGTAGACATCCATTTACACGATAGCGGGCATGTAGGAACATACACGATTGATAAGTGGATGGATATAGTGGAAGAGACGAACTGGCAAAACCGCACAGCCATCAGCCACGCCTTCTGTATCGGGGAAATACCGGAAGTGAAACAAATGGAACTGGCAGAGAGGTTAAGAGAAAATGGAGTGGCGATCATGTCGACCATTCCTCTGACAAAGTCCCTTCCGCCAATCCAGCTTTTGGATGACCATGGTGTGAAGGTCCATCTTGGGTGTGATGGATTCTATGACTCCTGGAGTCCACTGGGTCACGGGGACGTGTTAGAGAAAGTGTATAAATACGGACAGGTGACAAGAAAAAGCGATGAAGCATCCTTACGGGACAGTCTGAAATGGATTACTGGAGGCACGACGGCATTGACGAAAAAGGGTGAATACAAGTGGCCGAAAGTGGAAGATGATGCAAGCTTTATCTTCGTCGACGCCGCTTCATCAGCGGAGGTCATTGCCCGAAGACCGAAACGGCTTGCCGTGATGAACAAAGGGAAAGTGGTGTATGGGTCTCTCTGGAGTACCCATGAGCTGGTGAAATGAAAGAAAAGATAAATGGAAAGCCCGTGTATCTCTACATGGGCCTCCTTTTTTGTGTGGTCTGCTGGGGAAGTAATTTTATTTTCGGTGCGATTTTAGTTCACTATTTCAAGCCGATGGAAATCGCTTTTCTACGGCTTATTTTTATTACTCTGTTCCTGCTAATAGTGTTCTTCAAGCCAATTAGACAATTTTCTTCGTTGAAATCCATGATCGTCCCACTGGTGTTCATCGGTTTCATTGGCGTGACCTTGAATCACTGGAGCTTCTATGCCAGCTTGACCACGGCATCACCCGTAACGGCTGCCTTGATCCTGGCTACGGCTCCCATCTGTACATCCCTCATCAATTCGTTTGTATTTAAGGAACGTAAAAGTACATTCTTCTGGATTTGGAGCCTACTCAGCTTTTTCGGCGTGCTTCTGGTCATCATGAAGAAAGGGACCCTCGTGATCGGTATGGGAGAAGGATATATCTTTCTCACGATGCTTACATTTTCCGTGTTCATGGTCCTTGTGGAACGATATGCAAAGCAGCTTTCTTCTATTCTATTGACCTTTTATTCGACCATGGTGGGGTTGATCTTGATGACCGTGTTTTTGCCGTTCTCCGAGGTTTCTTTTCTGAGATCCGTACCCTTCAGCATTTGGATGCTGCTTTTCTTTACAGCGATCATCATGCATGGGATATGTCCGCTTATTTGGAACCATTGCATATCAGAAGTCGGCTCTACGAATACATCCCTGCTCCTGAATATAGAACCGTTTGTGGCAATGGTGGTCGGATATATTGTGTTGAAGGAATCGGTGAGTGGAATGCAACTGATCGGTGCAAGTATTATTTTATTAAGTGTCACCATGGCTCTTCATTCCAATCGGATGGGACAGGGAGACAGGTACCTTATCCCGACAAAATCAAAAACACTATGATAAATTTCTTTGGGACGAGGGGGGCGACCGCCTCGTCCTCCAAATTTCTACAACTATTTCCCCGGAAATTGATAAAAAATCATAGAATTCTACAAAGAGTGTCAGGCTGATTCGTCCATATTCCTCTCCTCCGATAAATAGTCAACATTTAACTACTAAAGGCGCAAAAACTTCTGTAGAATGATACGTAAATTGAGAGGGGGATGAATGATGGAACATACATATGGCTTGGAACCAGCTTTACTTTCCGATTTGAAAGCAATGAAAGAGACTTTTTGGTCAAACTCTTCACTAATATCCGGCAATCCTAATACCAACACTGTAGAGGGAAGGGATATTTATGAAGCCGAAGAGAGGCTTCTACGGTTTGCCCCATACATAAAACATGTATTTCCCGAAACAGAAGGGAAGAATGGTATCATTGAATCCCCTATCCAAGGGCTCCCGGATATGCAGTTGGCTCTACAGGAGTTTTATCACACCACTCTACCTGGAAAGCTACTGTTGAAATGTGACAATGAGCTGCCCATCGCCGGTTCCATAAAAGCCAGAGGTGGAATCTACGAAGTACTGAAACTGGCAGAAACACTCTTGCTTGATCACGGCCTGATCCAACTGGCGGATGACTACTCCGTATTAGCCAATCCCTCATTTAAGGAGTTCTTTTCACAGTACTCCATTGCCGTAGGCTCGACGGGAAACCTGGCCTTAAGTATCGGGACCATCGGTGCAGCCCTGGGTTTCAATGTGACGGTCCATATGTCGCGTGAAGCGAAAGAGTGGAAAAAGAAGCTTCTCAGGGAAAAAGGAGTAACGGTGATCGAGCACCAGAACGATTTCTCCTATGCCGTTGAAGAAGGGCGAATGCAATGCATGAAGGACTCGAATTGTTTTTTCATAGATGATGAAAATTCGAAGGATCTTTTCATGGGCTATGCAGTAGCTGCACTGAGGTTAAAGAAGCAGTTTGAGGAAGAAGGGATAAAGGTTGACCGGGATCATCCATTGGTCGTGTATTTGCCATGCGGTGTTGGTGGAGGTCCTGGAGGGGTGACGTACGGGCTGAAGCATGTATTTGGTGATCATGTTCATTGTTACTTTGCCGAACCGACCAATTCTCCCTGTATGCTCCTTGGTCTTTCAACAGGAAAGCATGAAAATATTTCTGTACAGGAAATAGGATTAAGTAATCGGACAGAAGCCGATGGACTGGCAGTCGGGCGCCCTTCGGCATTAGCTGGAAGGATGGTGCAGGAACTGGTGAACGGCGTGTATACTGTGAACGATGAGAACCTATTTAAAATGCTGGCTCTTTTACAGAAATCAGAATCCATTTCCTTAGAGCCTTCCGCGCTTGCGGGGATGTTGGGGCCAACCTTACCGCAAATACGTAAGCATCTTGAATCCCTTTCGTTAACTAGTCATCAATTACATCATGCGACTCATCTAGTGTGGGCGACAGGCGGGGACCTGGTGCCTGCATCGATCATGGAAAAGTATACTGCTAAGGGGAATGGTCTCCTATAATGCAGAGGGACGGACCTTGTGATTCACATCAATCATGAGGTCCGTCCCTCTATTTCTCACAAAAAAAGACTGCCAAACGAAAATCAATCGTCCGACAGTCTTTCAATTTATATTGATTAGTGTAGATATTTGTGGTAAATTAGAACAGAAACACTTAAATCGAGTGAATTAAAACATATTAACTCAATATTAATTATATAACATAATTTACTCTTTCGTCAACCCTCAATTTTTTTAGGAAAAGGAGTGCTTGAATGAACCTTGAAATTCGGCAGGAGCAGAAACGCGTGGACCGTGTCATTGAGACGATTGTGGAGCAAATCGGACGTCTGGAGAATGAAACCGGACGGCGCCAGGAGGAAGTGGTGGAGATCCGCAAACACTTCTGGGATGAGGTCAAGGTGAATACGGATACGTTCGATGATTTTCTGGAAACCGTCCTCAGTTTGAGGCAGCAGGCACAAGTGTTGACCGTCAGTCAAAGCACTCACAGACAGGCTGTAAAAAAGTTATCCGCCCTACAGCGAATGAAGGGCAAGCCTTATTTTGGACGCATTGATTTTACCGAAAAAGGAGAATCGGCACCTGAAAAGGTCTATATCGGTATAGCCACCCTCACGGATCAAGGTGGAGATGATTTCCTGGTCTATGATTGGCGCGCTCCGATTTCGAGCGTTTACTATGATTATCCCCCAGGTCCCGCAGAATACACCACACCGGGTGGCGTAATAAAAGGAACGCTGGAGAAAAAATGGCAGTATCTCATCCGGGACGGCGTCATCGACTCCATGTTCGATACCAGCCTGACGATCGGGGATGAAATTTTGCAGGAGGTGCTGGGGAAGCGGACCGATACCCATATGCATAGCATTGTGGCAACCATCCAGCAGAAGCAGAATCAAATCATCAGGCACGATTACGGTCGGCTGCTCATTGTTCAAGGTGCTGCGGGGAGTGGGAAAACATCGGCAGCCCTTCAGAGGATTGCGTATTTACTTTATAAATATCGGGGCAGTCTTAAGGCGGATCAAATTATTCTGTTCTCCCCGAACGCCATGTTCAACAGCTACGTATCGAACGTATTGCCCGAGCTAGGGGAAGAGAATATGGAGCAGGTGACCTTTCAGGAATATTTGGACCATCGTTTGAGTGCGGAGTTCGAATTGGAGGTTCCATACAGTCAATTGGAGTATGTCCTGACTGAAACGGATGCCCCATCATACCGGACCAGGACGGCAAGCATCTCCTTCAAGGCATCGACGGATTTCTTTGACATCATTAAATTATACAGAGCGTCATTGGAGGAATCCGGGATGCGATTCAAAGGGATTAAGTTTCGGGGAAAGCCGATCGTAACAGCAAGTCAAATCACGGAACGGTTTTATACCAGTGATGCGTCACTGCGTTTTCATAACAGGCTGGAGAAATTGAACGAGTGGATCAATCAACAGATCGATGAAGCAGAGAAGATTGAACGGAGCAAGCCTTGGGTGGAAGAAGAAATCGAACTGATGAGCAATGAGGACTATCACAAAGCACATCAGCGGCTACAGGAGAAGAATCCTTCGAATGATTATGAAATAGAGTATGAGGCGCTTGCCCGATTGACTGTTCGAAGGAGATTCAAGGGACTGCGTAAAGCGATCGAGAGATTCCGTTATGTGGACGTGAAGGGAATGTATCTACAACTCTTTGCTGATCCTGCGAACATCTCCACATTATGGAACGGGGAAATCCCTGAAGTATGGGAAGATATTTGCCGTTCGACTGTGAACATGCTCGAGGAAGGAAAATTGTCCTACGAGGATGCGACTCCATTTTTATTGTTAAAAGAGCTGATTCTCGGCTTTCAGACGAATACGTCGATTAAGCATGTGCTCATCGACGAAGCCCAGGACTACTCACCGTTTCAATTCGAATTCATCAAGCGGCTGTTTCCTTCTGCCAAAATGACCGTGCTCGGCGACTTTAATCAGGCCATCTTTGCCCATGCCCGAAAGCACGTGGATTTCAGCACGCTGACGGGACTCTACGGAAGGGATAAAACCGAGGTGATCAACCTGACTCAGAGCTATCGATCCACTAAACCGATCATCGAGTTCACACGACGGCTTGTGCCTGGGGGCGACGAGATATCCCCATTTGACCGGGACGGGGATAAACCGGTGCTCACCCAGGTCGCCGATCACAATGAACTTCACAGGCAGATTGCAGCAAAAATAGAGGAGTGGAAGGGCCGGGATTATCATTCAATAGCCATCATATGTAAATCTGCGAGAGAAAGTGAAGCCGCATACGCCTCCTTAAGCGGTGTGAGAGGCATCAAGCTCATGAAAAGCGCCTCTCTTGAATATGAGCAAGGTGTAGTCGTCATCCCTGCCTACTTGGCAAAAGGAATCGAATTTGACGCCGTCATACTCTATGATGCATCTGCCCTATCATATGGAGACGAAAGCCTCAGACGCTTATTCTACACGGCCTGCACAAGAGCCATGCATGAGCTGCAGCTATTCAGTGTGGGCGAACCGAGTCCATTGTTGGAACAAATAGAAGAGGACCTCTATAGTAGAGAGTAGCCTGAAACTATGAGGGACGGACCTTGAACATCAGATAGGATGTTCAAGGTCCGTCCCTCTTTCTGTCATTAACGATAAGGATCTTCACTTAATCTTCAATAAAATGGATAATTCGCCTTTGAAAACAAATACTACCTCTTGAGTAAACACCTGTTTACATAAAAAAATATCAGGAGGTATAAGGATGAAAAACAAAACATTTGCTTTGATTATGGCAGTATTCATGGTATTCCTGTCCCTTTCAAATGGAGTATCAGCTGCAGAGGGCCAGGCTCCGGCAACCAAGGATATCGTTGACACGGCTGTGGAAGCGGGGCAATTTAAAACACTTGCAGCAGCTTTAGAGAAAGCCGGCCTGGTGGAGACATTGAAAGGCGAGGGGCCGTATACAGTATTTGCCCCTACTGATGCTGCATTTGAAAAGCTGCTGAAGAAATTAGGCATTACGGCAGAAGAATTACTAGCAAGAGAAGATCTGAAAGACATCCTCTTGTACCATGTCGTTAGTGGGAAAGTGATGTCTACAGACCTAAAAGATGGGATGAAAGCTGAAACGCTTGCCAAGAAAACCGTGGATATCTCACTGGATCCAGTACGCGTCAACAATGCCAATGTAGTAAAGGCGGACATCCAGGCTTCCAATGGAGTTATTCACGTAATCGATGAAGTTTTACTCCCAGAGTAAAATACTGCATAAAAGGGGTTGGCCAAAAAGTCGCATGTAGACTTGGGCCAACCTCTTTTTAATGAATTCCCCATGCCCATCTCCAAAGTATGGGATTCTTTTCTCATGAACCATGAAGAGGGACGGACCTTATCATCACCCAACAATCCTTTAAAACAAGGGATTTCTAGAGAAATGAGGTCCGTCCCTCCCCAAGTGTACGAGTTAAACAGGAATTAAATTAGTGATTGAGTTATTGGAAGTATTTTGAAATAATTAGTAATAAGGGATGTTGGATTCGTTTAGTGCCGTTTTGTACGAATAGGAGGGCTGTAAATGAAACAAAATTTAAGGTTGGCCTGGATTGCTTCATGGTTTGCCCTTGTGGGACAGCTGGGGTTTTTCATCGGAGTGTCGCTTTTTACAGGAGATTGGCGTTATGTGATGTGGAGTTTTATCGTAAGTATGATGGCGGGGGTTCCGAGTATGATTCGTACTTGGCAAGAACAGAAAAAAGCAGATACTCAGAAGGTATAAATACGCTTGAGCACGAAGTTGATGGCATGAAAGGAGAACTGATTATTTCAATAAAAACGTTATCTGTAAAAGAGGACATTCCACTTATGTTTAAGGGGGATGAATAGGAAAATTGTGCTCAAAAAAGCGGCTACAGAACATATTAAAATGAAACGTATAAAAAAGAGTCGCCATAAAGTCAGCTTTTACTGATTTTAAGACGACTTTTTTATTTACGGATCATTCTAGTTTTGAAGGGCTGCCTCAACAACTGGGAAATTTCTTTTCGCCAGGACCACTCTGATCTTAAAAATCTTTATCCTTTTCTGACTTTCTTCTAAAGAATAGGATTGTGGCGACAATAAGGATCAGAATAATGGTCATTGGTATAAATACAAATAGCGCAGTACTTGTATCACCCATTATCAGAATCCCTCCTCTCGAGTGTTTAATCATAACTGGTCTATTCCCTTTTATTATATTGGTAAAACTTTATGGAACACATTACGTTCAAATAGAGGGACGGACCTTCACCCGAATACAAAGGTTTAGTTTATCACTAATGGATCGCAGGAAATTTAATCTTCACTGTGAATTCTTCCTCTCGGTATACAAAGTCCAGGTAGCCTTGATGATCATCGACTGTATCCTGGATGACCTTGGTACCGAGGCCTTCGTGATCTTCACTTTTTGTCGTATGTCCATAGCTCTGATAAAGCTTATCCAGAATGTGGATCGGGATTGAAAGGCTCGGATTTTGACAGATGAGCACGTAAAGGCCGCTTCGTTTGTAGAACTGAAGGGTGACGCTGGCAGGTTCGCCGTAGTGATTCTGCCAGCCGATGGAAGCTTCTATGCTATTGGATAATAGGTTTCCAAGTAGTGCCACCAACTTTTTATCTGGAATGGGCAGGGTGGATAGAGGCAGATCTACATTGTAAATCATGGACAACCCCGCAGCCTTTCCACGATTGTACATTTGATGAAGGATTCCTGCTACGCTTCCCCGTTCCCCCTTTATAGAGAGGTTCGTTTCCTCATAACCATCCACTAAATCATCAATGTAGGCTGTAGCCTCTTCATGGTGTCGGTTTTCAAGCATGTAATGGATGGAGGAAATATGCTTGAGGAAATCATGGCGTTCACTGCGTACGATTCGAAAGGTTTCCGTGAGTTGAGCCCGTTCTTCTTCGAATTGTCTGTTCTCCTGGATTAACTCTGTCATGTGCCTGGTTACGTTTAGTCGTACCCATTCCATCCCGATGAACATTACCAGAAATACTCCGTAAAACCAGGAGGTCTTCATGATAAAGTATGGGGTCAGGAGTGGTAACTGCATCAGGATGAGGGCCGTGTTCCAATGGAGACCTGTCTCAAGGAAAGTGATCCCGATTTTTTTATATAAAAGAAAGACAATCAGTGAGACTACTAGAAACGTTATATAAAAAGGAACCTCCCAAGGCATATTCAAAAGGAGTGCTTGTAGATGCACGAATCCCAGACAGGGGAGGATGACCCAGTAGATGTTCAAATATTTCACAGCGTTTCCACCTTCTAAAAGTAATGTTTTTGCAGGAAATCGACCTTTTCCTTTGTAATCATGGCTTGCTTGTCGACTCCCTCGAATGTGATCACATATGAATTTTTTGCATAGAGAGAGAAATTCTTGACGTAGTGAATGTTGATGATGAAGGAACGATGAGATCGGATGAAGTCCCGTTCGCGTAATTCACCCTCAAGTTCATTCAAGGTGAGATAGGTTTTGATTTCTTCATCCTTGGTGTAGATCGTAGTCGATCGTCCGGACCTTTCAATAAAGACAATGTCCTTCTTTTGCACAATATAGATATCATTCTTTTGTTTTAAATAGAGTCTTCCAGTCAATTCAGCGGACCTTGCCTTTTCCATCAGCCGCTCGATGGATTTCATTAAGCGGTCATTGGTATAGGGCTTCATGATATAGTCATGGACATTCAATTCAAAGGCATGGACCGCATAGCCGCTATTTCCCGTTACAAATATCACGGAAATGTTCAGGGCATGAGAATGAATGATATCCGCCAGCTCATAACCTGACAAATGGGGCATCTCGATATCGGCTATCAACACGTCAATTGTTTCTTTCTTGATTTGATCATAGGCTTCTTCTGCCGAAGTGGTGGAGAACACAATCTCCACATTCTGTATGCGGGAAATGATGCCATTCAATTTATCTAAATCTATCATCCGATCGTCTACTAGACCGATTTTCATTTCTTCTCGCCTCGCATCTTCTGAAGTTCCCTTTATTTTACCATTTTCAAAGAAGAATTTGGCATTTTCACGACATGAAATGGACTTTTTACGACATAAGTGAAGATAGTTTCCTCCTTTGTTTGTATGATGGATCTAAGATAATAAATGGATGAGGTGAGAGAAAGTGATACAGGTACACGAAGTAACGAAACAGTTCAAAGACAAGAAGAAGTATGTCACAGCGCTAAAGCACGTCTCTTTTTCAGTAGAAAAGGGTGAAGTCGTTGGTCTGTTAGGGGAAAATGGGGCCGGAAAGACAACCCTGCTCCGAACAATCGCGACCCTTCTGACGCCTACTGAGGGCTATGTGCAAGTCGCAGGATATGATACGGTCAAGAATCCAAATGAAATCAAGACGAAAATCGGTGTCCTATTCGGAGGGGAAACAGGACTCTATGACCGATTGACCGCTCGTGAAAACCTTCAATACTTTGCTTTGTTATATGGATTGAGCAAGCATGAAACGAAGGTGCGCATCGATGATCTCGCGAGGATGTTCGGGATGAGGGATTATCTTGACCGGAAAGTATCAGATTTCTCGAAAGGTATGCGTCAAAAGGTTGCCATCGCGAGAACGTTGATCCACAATCCTGACATCATCCTGTTCGATGAACCAACCACAGGATTGGATATTACATCTTCGAATGTATTTCGCCAGCTCGTCCATCAGCTGAAACGCGAAGGGAAAACGATTGTCTTCTCCAGTCACATCATGGAGGAAGTGTCCTTACTATGCGACAAGGTAGCGATGATGCATAAAGGGGAATTGGTGTATCAAGGAGACATTGAGCACCTCTACCAAACAGAAAAAAGCCGGGATCTGAACTATATCTTTATGAGCAAATTGGTGAGAGGGGATGAACACTATGCTTCTTAATATCTATTTGAAAGAATTGAAGGATAGCTTCCGCGACAGAAGAACCTTGTTGCTGACGGTCCTGTTGCCCATCTTCATGATGAGCGGGCTTGTACTCTTCTATGAAAATATGGTTTCGGGTGATGAAGGGGAATCGTACACCCTTGCAGTCGATTCATCTATTAACAAAGAAGTGACAGATCTATTTTCAGGGTATGAAACGATTGATATTGTAAAAACTGCTGATCCTCAAAAGTCCGTTGAAGAGGGGGATGCCCTTGCCGCCATGATTGTAAGTCCTGATTTCATGCGTAACATTGATCAAGGAAAAGAAGCTGGTGTGACCATCATCGGCGACTCCTTAAGCCAGAAATCCAGCAACCTTATGAATATTGTCACCACTGCATTGACCGCCTATGAGAAACAAGTGACAGCAGAGAGATTGGAAGCACAAGGGACGGACCTTTCCCTTATTGAGCCATTCAACATCACTCAACAGGAGATATCAGAAGATGACACAAGCATGTTCCTACTCGCCTTTCTTGTTCCATTGATACTGGCCATTTCTATAGGGGTGGGAACGGGGCCATCTGCAGCCGATTTGTTTGCCGGTGAAAAAGAGAAGAAGACGATGGAGGCCTTACTCATGACTCCCGTCAAACGCTCCACACTTCTGATGGCAAAATGGATGACCATTGCAACAGTGGGTGTGGTCACGGGTATCGTAACGCTGATCGTGCTGGCGATTGAAATCAGTCTCTTTACAGAAAATCTTAAAGCAGCTGTATCCTTTGGAGATAATGTGTATTTAATCATCATCCTTTCCTTGCTTCTCACCATCGTGTATGCGGTGTTCGTTGCATCTCTTCAAATGATCACCAGCATTATAGGGAAAACCGTCAAGGAAGCACAAAGCTACAGCGCACCGATCATGATGCTCGTTGCCTTTCCCGGTATGATCATCACGAATGTCGGACTGAATGAACTATCTTTCCAATACTTTGCCATTCCGGTCCTGAACCTGTTCAGCCAATTTAAAGAACTGTTCATGGGTGTGATCGATTATCAGCATCTCTTCCTGACGTTCGGAAGCAATCTTATCTTGATGTTAGTCATATTTGTGATTGGCAGAATCCTGTTCCTGAAGGATAAATGGGTGATGAACTAATAGTATGGATGAGCAATCACTATAGTGATTGCTTTTATTAAACAATGAGTTGGGAGTAAAAAAATGTCTTTCATTACACCAAAGTGGTTGTCTATTCTTGGAGTTTTCCTCTTTTTAATAGGAGTTTGGTACGAGCCAACGAGGGAAGAGACTGCCGTAATCGGGGGGCTTTTCCTAGCATGGTTGATTGCTGTCGGCCTGCATGAACTTGGTCATGTAATAGTAGGAAGATGGAATGGATTTGAATTTGGTTTTTTATCAGTAGGACCGTTTCAAATCGAACAAACGGAAAATGGGTACAGATTAACGGAAAATAAGCGCTGGTTCTTTTTTGGGGGAGTGGCTATGATGGTGCCCCCCGATATGAAAAAGGATGACCTCATTCCTAAATGGACAGCGTTCGCAGCGGGTGGACCCATTCTATCTTTCCTGGCAGGGCTCATCAGTTTCTTAGTATACGAGTGGCTATCTTATGGGGGAATATTCTTTCTTGCCATCATGAATGGTTGTATATTCGTTGCTACAATCGTACCCATGAAATCAAGTATGCGGACAGACGGACATATTGTCATTACCTTAATGAAAAAGAATGAGGAAGCTGGGAAACTGATGGACGACTTGCTTATCATGAGAGAGATGCTCAGCAGAAAGCATCCTCTGGAATGGAACAGGGATTATATTCAAGAAGCTAAACAGAAGGAAGCTATAGAGGAGAACATTCAGTATGCCATGCTGAATTATTATTTTGAAATTGAAAAGCATGGTCTTCCATCCGCGGAAGTAGCAATGGCTTCGTATAGTCAGATTCCCATCACGAAAGAAAATAAATTTCACATGGGATTTCTCATCCATATGAAACAGTTATCTCATTTTTTACAAGGTGATGGCACCATAGAAGAAGTCGCCCAACTCCAAAACTCACTTTCCAACATAGAGCCAGTCTCCTACTATAGGGGGAAAGCAATCATTGCCCATCTTAATGATAATCAAGAAGAAGCGATGAAACTTCTGAAAAAAGTCTATGACATCATAAAAGAAAATCAATCGCTATACGGATTCTACAAAGCTGAAAAAACACTCACCGAATTGGTTGAAGAGAAGATGCTCAGTTGAGTGTATGAGGGAAGAACCACGACAAAAGCGGAATTTCTAATCATAGAAGTTCCGTTTTTCTTAGGGTGCCTTATGTTACTATTAAGATATTATTTAGGCGGGGCAGGAGGGAGTCTCACATGAAGTTTTATATTGGCTCAAGCTTCAAAAATATAGATCAAGTACGCGACGTCAGTGATCGCTTGAAAAGAAAAGGATATACCCATACATATGATTGGACTCAAAATAACAGGGCCTCAACGGTTGAAGAGCTAAAACAAATCGGTGAAAAAGAAATGCAGGCCATCATCGAATCCGACGTGATCCTCGTGTTATTGCCTGGGGGGAAAGGGAGTCATGTTGAACTGGGAATCGCTCTTGGGCTGAATAAAAGAGTGATCTTATTTTCACCTAACAATGAAGTACATGACTTTGCACAGACAACGACTTTTTATCATCTGTCGGAGGTTGAAGTATGTACGGGGAACGTTGATGAGCTGTTAGAATATGTTTCTACAACGGAAGGGTGAGTATATTGGAACTTAGCGAATTCATCTCGGCCATTCCATCTCAGGACAGACCCATTCTAGGAATAGACGGCCTAAGCCGATCCGGAAAAACAACGTTCGTGGAACAACTCAGGGAATGCCTGGAACAAGAAGGTATTGCCTATCATATCTTTCACATCGATGACCACATCGTCGAACGCAAACGGCGGTATCATACTGGATTTGAAGAGTGGTATGAATATTTCCATTTACAATGGGACGTTCAGTGGTTAAGAGAAAACTTCTTTGGAAAACTGGCGCATGATAAACAATTCGACCTGCCATTTTACGTTCCTCATACGGATACCCACGATACGAAATCAGTTATGCTTCCTAAGGCAGGACTCATTATAGTTGAGGGTGTTTTTCTCCAGAGGAAGGAATGGAAAGAATACTATGACCACATCATTTTCTTGGATTGCCCCCGGGAAAAGAGATTTATGCGTGAATCAGAAATCACTAAACAGAATCGGGAAAAGTTTGAAAAGAGATATTGGAAGGCGGAAGACTATTATATGGAAACCTTTCGTCCGTTGGAAAGTGCTGATTTTGTTTTAAAGACTTGAAGATTAGTTGTATAGTATAGTAAACAACCAATTTGGAGGCATAAGGATTGAAATCATCATTCATGACCTACACAACATTATTCTTGGCCGTTTTTGCTCTATCCACTTCAGCCATCTTCGTTAAATTGGCAGATGCTCCAGCAACGATTACGGCATTCTACCGGATGCTATTTGCGGCACTCCTTCTGCTGCCATTTCTAGTGGCAAGCAAATCAAACCGGAAAGAATTATCTACCCTTACCAAGAAACAATGGGGGCTTGGGTTATTGTCAGGAGTCTTTCTGGCGACGCATTATGTCTTATGGTTCGAGTCCTTACATTATACCTCTGTGGCAAGTTCGACGGTGATCGTTACATTGCAGCCGCTCTTTGCCATGGTGGGAGGCTATTTCCTGTTTAAAGAGCGATACCGGTTGGGAGCCCTGATCGGCTGTCTGGTCGCGATCATTGGAAGCTTCGTGATTGCATGGCAGGATTTTCAAATCAGCGGAGAAGCATTATACGGCGACATCCTTGCCTTCATTGCAGCGGGAGTCATCACAGCCTATTTCTTTGTCGGCCAGCATATCCGTAAAAAGCTGTCCCTCGTTCCTTATACCATCATCGGGTATGCCAGTAGTTCAATTTTCTTATGGATCTTTGCGTTGACACAGGACGTTTCTTTCGTGGAATATCCTTCAGAAACATGGTGGTATTTCCTTCTACTAGCATTAGTTTCAACGATCTTTGGACAAACGGTGTTTAATTGGCTGTTGAAATGGCTGAGCACAACCGTGATCTCCATGGGCATCCTCGGGGAAACGATTGGAACCTGCTTACTCGCTTATTTCATTTTGGGAGAAGTGATTTCCCTGCAACAAGGGATTGGAATCGCGTTGATCCTGATTGGCCTTGCCTTGTTTTTGTTGCTTCAGCGACAAAACGTTAAGATTGCAGATGATAAACGGAAAAAACTGGATTGATTGGGGAAAGCTGAGAATCATCATGATGATTCTCAGCTTTCTTTTTTTACTATCGATTATTAAGTTTGTTACCGGAGGAGTTACCGTACTTTTTTACGTTCAGCTGGAATGTGTCGGTTAAATATCAAGTTTGAAATGGGGTATGGTAATAAAAACCATAAAGTGTATAATTACACTATAAGGGGTGAGCTTCATGAACAAAATGATCCTATCTCTCGTAGGTTCAATGGCTATTTTTACCGCTACATTAGGCTTTCAAGCGATAATAAGTGCCACACTATCTTGGGGATCGATTTTTACAGCTGTTGTTGCTTCCAGTGTAGTTAATTATTTTATTGTTAAAGTTTTAATCCATAAGGGAGTTTTTTATAAGCACTCTCTTTATCCCATCGCGTTCTATAACAGCGTGTTTGTCCTTCTCTCAGGCGTGATTGTGATCATAAGCTCAGGACAGTCCTATGTCCTGGATGCCTTTGATCTCCTATCTCCATATATTACGATTGGTATCATTTCCATTTTCCACGGACTAATCATGGCCATCATCATAAGTCAACATAGAAAACTGGTATAGATTAAAGACGTATTTATGACTCTCAAAAGGATGATTTCATACGCTATATAAGAGGTGATGGATGATGTTGTGGTTTGTAATCCTGATTACAGGTACGTTATTATTCGCGTTGCTCATCGATATCAGGCGAAAGAAAAGAGGGAACGACCGGCATGTACAGGGAATACATCCTTCTACCAAACCGGGTGAAGACCAGAATTACACGATGGGCGGTGGTCGTGACTCGGGGAGCGGTACGGGGCAGTGATAAAGGGACTGAGGGACAGGTTCATTGTCCCATCTGGCAAGGCAAACCGGGACCTGTCCCTCCGTCCCTTGTCTATTGAAAAAAATTCCATTATACTTCTAAAGGAGAGATGTAGACGAAAGGGGACTTCAACCGGATATGTGGACGATCTTGTAATGATGAACGAGATCAATAGACAATGATCCCATCAATCTGACGGGAGAAGTGTGTCTGTTTGACCATCATATACAAGGAGCGCCTGGTGTGATTGAATTCCCAACACCATGAGTGGATACCTTTGTATCCGCTTTTTTTGTGCCGGGATTTATACATCTCTTAGTTGCATCTTTTAGCTTCCTTTAAAAATAGGAGGAATATGAAATGACCAATCTAATAGGAAAAGTGGCCATCGTGACAGGGGCAAGTCGTTCAAAAGGAATAGGGGCAGCGATTAGCCGAACACTTGCGAGCGCGGGGGCTGATATCTTTTTCACCCATTGGACTTCGTTTGATGAGACAAGTGGGAATGGAGTGGAGAAAGAGTTTCCGGAAACCTTATGTGAAGAATTAAAAGAAATGGGCGTAAGCGCCTTTCATATGGAAGCTGACCTGAGTGATGAGGCATCACCGAGTCGAATCATGGATCGAGTGGAAGAAACTCTGGGGACATCTTGCATTCTTGTAAACAATGCGACATTCGAATCACCGACCAATTATCAAACGTTAAATAGAGACATTCTGGATAAGCATTACCAAGTGAATAACAGCGGGACGCTCATGCTGACAATGGAATTTGCGAGGCGATATGAAAAAGCCTTTCCTGAAAGAAAAGACGGACGGATCATCAATATGGTGTCTAAGGGTCCGGACCCAAATAATTTGGCCTATATCGCATCTAAGGGTATGTTGATTGCCATCACGGAGCCATTATCCGTCGGCCTCGCGCCGATTGGCATCACGGTTAATTCGGTTGACCCCGGCCCGACTGATTCAGGCTGGATCAATGACGAGTTAAAGGGGCACTTACTCCCGATGTTTCCAATGGGACGTATTGGTGAACCAGAGGATGCTGCAAAGTTAATCCGATTTTTAGCCAGTGACGATTCCGGATGGATTACAGGACAACTGATAAAATCAGAGGGCGGATTTTTGGGTAAGTAGATAAGAGGGACGGACCTCCAGCTTAGCGGAGGTCCGTCCCTCTTATGATATTTGTAAAAAAGGAAGTATATAAACTCCGAACCTACCATTCTATCTGTAGAAAAGATGGATGGATTACTGGGTAAGCGGCAGCGAACATCCTATTAACAGGAGTTCGCAGAAACCATTGCATTTATGGGAGGGGAATAGGAGACGGTGCCGCAGTCAACCTATTTACAAAATTATGAAAAAGTGAGATAATAAAGAAAATTTCGGGGGAGGGAAAGTAAGTTTATGGAACCAACTAATTGCTAATTAATTTATTTTTAAATTAATACGGATTTTGTAATGAGCGTGAAAGTACCTACGGAGATAGGTTTATTTGTTATGCTCTTTATGGAATTAGGGCAATTAGAAGGTAACTTACTTTACTGAATATCGGGATGATTATTGATCATGGAGCGTCCAGACTTGTCTGGATCATAGTTGGCAGTGGAATGCTTTTTTAGGCATGCGCCTGCTGTTTAGGCTCTTTATGAAAATAATGATACATTGTTGATACTGGACTGTAAGAAGAGACCCTCTTCTTACGGTCTTTTTTATTTCACAAATGAATAGGGGTAAAGGTCTTCTTGACCCGTCCATAAACAGCGTAACTTCAATTATGGATGAAAGAAGGAACGCGTATGTTGGAGCTTAAATTAAATGGGATCAAAAAATATATGGAAGCGACCCTGGTCGTGGAGGATGTATCGCTTGAAGTGTATGAAGGGGATAAGGTTGGAATCGTCGGGGCAAATGGAAGCGGTAAGAGCACAATCTTGAAGCTGGTTGCAGGCATTGAGCCGATGAATTACTATCCTGGTTACCCCCAGACATCGAGCTATGGATATGACGAAGGCCTCATTCATATGTCGAGGGGAGCGACCACTGCCTATCTAGAACAATCGCCCGCCTTTCCGAAAGGGTTTAAAGTCATCGATGTGTTGAATATGGCCTTTGAGGAGATCGACGCAATAGAGCACGAAATGCGTGAATTGGAAGAAGAGATGCAGGTCTTGCAGGGAAGGGATCTAGAGAAAGCACTGAATAAATACAGCGATCTGACTCAATTATTTGAGGTGAAGGGGGGATATGAACGGGACGAGAAAGTAAGCAAGGTGTGCACGGGGCTAAAGCTTTCGCAGAGTTTTTTAGGAAGGGACTTTGGTTTATTGAGCGGTGGGGAAAAGACGACCGTCGTACTTGGGAAGCTATTGATTCATCAACCCGATATCCTTCTATTGGATGAGCCGACCAATCATCTTGATATGGAATCCATCGAATGGCTGGAGGGCTATTTGAAGAGCTATAAAGGAATGGTCATCATCGTGTCCCATGATCGCTACTTTCTGGATAACGTGGTGACTAAGATCGTGGAAATAGAGGATATGAGGTCGACTTCTTACAAGGGCAATTATTCTTCCTTCATTCATCAAAAGGAAGAAAATATGCGCATTCAATACGAGCATTTCAGGGAACAGCAAAAGAAGATCCACCGCATGGAAAAGACCGTGTTGAGTCTGCGTGACTGGGCGATGAGGGCTGATAATACCAAGTTCTTTAAAAGGGCTGCAAGTGTTCAAAAGAAGCTGGATAAAATGGATCGCATCGATAAGCCCGTATTTGAACGAAGGAATATGAGACTTGATGTGAGAGTTGCAGAGAGATCCGGGAATGAAACCATCAAGGCTGTGGGGCTTTCTAAATGCTATGGAGATAAAATGATTTTCAACAACACAAATGTCATGATTCATTTTGGTGAACGAGTAGGCATGCTGGGTCCGAATGGAAGCGGGAAAACTACTTTCTTAAAGATGCTTGTTGGGGAAGTCCGGCCGGATGAAGGCGTGTTAGAGTTTGGTGCAAATGTAAAGGCGGCCTATTTACCACAAACCATTGCTTTTCATAATGAAGAAGTCACGGTGCTGGACTGTTTCAGGGAAGATACCTCCATACTTGAAGGAAAAGCCCGGGAATACCTGGCGAAGTTTATGTTTTACAAAGGCAGTGTCTTTAAAAAAGTGAAGCATCTTTCGGGCGGGGAGAGAATCAGGCTGAAGCTTGCCATCCTGTTATTTCAGGATATCAATTTACTGATACTTGATGAGCCGACGAATCATCTCGATATCGATTCAATCGAAACACTTGAGGAAGCCCTTGAAGACTTCGGAGGTACGATTTTCTTCATTTCCCACGATCGCTACTTTATCAACCGGATGGCTGAAAGGATCATTGCTGTAGAGAATCATTCCTTGAGGAGCTACCATGGGAATTACGATGAGTATAAACGTGAAAAAGAGAAGCAAAGCCAGGCAGATAGGAACGGAGCTGTCAGTGAAAGGATTAAGAAACCAATAGGGGAATCCCAGGTGACAAATCAGGAAGTTGCTCTTGCGAAAGTAGTGAAAAGAATCGAGAGTCTTGAAAAAGAAATAAAGGAGATTGACCTGGCAATGGCGTCGGGGATGGTCGATTATGATGCTCTTAATCAGCTGTATGGTAAGAAGCTTGACTACGTCAATGAGCTGGATTCCGCGATGGAGCTATGGCTGCGTTATAGTGAGGGATAATCTGGAGGGACGGACCTTTTGCATGCAAAAGGTCCGTCCCTCTCCCTCAATAAGTGATATAATGAGTGTCTGAAAAATACTTGTAAAGGCGTAGATGAAAATGAAATACATATGGAAGCAATATATGAAAGTACCATTTGTTTTGAAGATGTCTGTCGGTTTTCTACTTGGAATCATGGCTGGCCTGGTCTTCAAAGCAGATGCTGAGATCCTGAAGCCATTTGGAACCGTGCTCATTCATCTTCTTAGTTTGATTGCGATTCCGGTTATATTCTTAACGGTGGTGCAGGCTGTGAACAAGATGAGTGTCACACAGCTCGGCAGGATGGGTTGGAAGCTGATTCTCTATTATACGGCCACGACGGCTGCGGCGGTGTTCATTGGGCTTGGGTTGGCCTTTTGGTTCAATCCAGGGATGAATTTAACGTTGCCTGACGCTCAAGTGGAAGAGCCGAACACACCACATTTCTCGGATGTTTTACTTCAAATCATCCCTGATAATCTGTTTCAGGCTTTCGCAGGGGGAGACACGCTCGCGATCATGTTCCTTTCGGTGATTATGGGGATGGCGATTTCTTGGATGAAGTTTTCTCCGGATAGTAAAACGAAGGAGTACGGGAACCTTCTTGATAAGGTATTTGCTGCGTTCAATGAAATGTTCTACATCCTTTTAAAAGGGGTCCTTGCTTACGCGCCAATCGGTGTGTTCGCCATAAGCGCAGCCACCTTTGGGCAGCAGGGATGGGAAACGATGCAATCCCTTGCCAAGTTCGTAGGTGTCTTTTATGCAGGGATCATCCTGCTTTGGGTAGTGGTGTATGCAGGTTTCTTGAAGTGGTCGGGTCGACCGGTGCTCCATTTCTTTAAACAAACGAAAGAAGCTTATAGTACTGCCTTTTTCACCTCCAGCAGCATTGCGTCCCTGCCGGTTGCCATTCAATCGGCCAAGAAAGCTGGAATCTCTGAAAAGACGGCGAATTTTGCCCTTCCCCTCGGTGCCATCTTCAATTCAGATGGTGGAGCTTTAAGAATGGGAGTATCCATTGTATTTGCGGCAAACGTGACAAACTTACAGCTTTCGGTCTCGGATCTCCTGATGATCGTTCTGGTAGGAACCCTTCTTTCGATTGGAACCTCGGGAGTCCCGGCTGCCGGACTCGTCACCTTATCTGCTGTCCTGACAATGTTCGGCTTACCACTTGAGATTGTCGCACTCATTGCTGGTGTCGACGCCATCATAGGTATGGGGGGAACGGCTTCCAACGTGACCGGTGATATCGTCGGGGCTGCGGTTGTCGATGACCTGGGAGAAAGGAAAGAGGAATCTATAACTATATAAAACCTGCATGAATAGGGACGGACCTCCAGCTTTCAGTGGAAAGCGAGAGGTCCGTCCCTATCTGCTTATGAAGAACTCCCGATTAACTCTACCAATTCCCTGACAATAGATCCCGCCTCGCCATCTTCAGGATAAACAGAATAAAAAGGACGGTGGATGACATAAGGATCAATCGGGACGAGCATCCCTTGAAGCACTTCTTCTTTTACTATCGAGCTTGAAAGGAATGCGATACCGAGGCCCCTTACTGCGAGTTGCTTGATTAAGTAATGACTGCTTGCTTCAAGGATCTCTGTCGGCACGATTCGTTCGGATCTCAGGAAATCGTCGGCATATTCCCTCGTTCCTGATCCGATTTCACGGAGGATAAGAGGAGAGGATTGCAGATTCATGCGGCTACTGGCGAAAAAACGCAGCTCATCATGACTGATCACTTCCAGTTGAAAGGGGGCAAGTCCCCGGGTCCCCTCCACAAGGGCAAGGTCGAGTTCTTTGTGATTCAGCGCCTCCACGATGGTTTCGTGATTGTGGATCATCAGCTGAAGGCGGACGTGTGGGTAGAGGACCTTGATTTTCTTGACAAAGTCGGGAAGGAGTACATCACTGACGGTGTGAGTGGCTCCGATCCTTAATAGGATTTCCTCAGACTTTTGAGTAACCTGTTCCATCGTCCGCCACAACTCCAACATCTTCTTTCCTTGTTCAAACACTTGAGTTCCTGCAGGTGTTAACTGAAAAGCTTGATTGGTTGAGGACCTGTGGATTAGCTCGACTCCTAAGGATTGTTCCAATTTTTTGATGTGGACGCTGACTGTCGGTTGGGACAGGTTCAGGAATTCACTTGTTTTCGTAAAATGCTGAAGCTGGGTAAGAGTGACAAAAGTTCGAATCCAATCCAGTTGCATAGGGACCCTCCATTACAAAACGTAATCGCCTTCATTATTATTATTTATTTCTATTATAGCTTACCGAAAGATATAATGATAAACGAAGGAAGTGAACAACAAAATGGAATGGTTTTTATTTATGTCAGCTGGTGCATTCATCGGCATCCTTTCCGGTTTTTTTGGGATTGGAGGCGGGATTGTTCTTACACCAACTCTACTTGTACTTGGCTATGAACCGGGCCAGGCTATTATTCTTTCCTTAATGCTGACACTTGGATCGACAGTGACAGGCACAATATCTCACATTCGGTTAAAAAATGTAAATGGGAAATTAGCGGGGCTCCTCGGGGTATTCGGAATGATCGGATCAGTCATCACCGTGCCATTCGTGAAGTGGCTTGATGCGATGAATGGAGCTTCTACCGTAATCTCCATCGTTTATATAGGTATTCTCAGCTGGTTTTCATACCAGTTTTTAAGCAAACGACAAAAGGAAGCGGAAGCAAAAGGAACAGTTGTGGCTCCCTTTATAGGCCTGTTCACTGGTGTCATTTCATCACTTATGGGAGTCAGCGGTGGATTTGTCATGACCCCGCTCCTATCGAAATGGCTGAAGCTTGATGTTACTAAAGCGATCGGAACCAGCATATCGGCCGCCTCCATCATCGTGTTATCCGGGATCGGCTCGTACCTGTATGCAGGGGAAGCCCTCGATTACCGACATGGAATCATGCTGATCATCGGTGCCTTGATCGGTACCCCGATCGGCTCCATCCAGCTGAAACGATTTTCAAGTGTTACCGTCAAAAAGATGCTGGCTGTTTTGTATATGGTGGTTGCGGTCAGCGTCATTTTCAATATGTTATCCATCTCCGCTGTTTCACTTGGATTGATCATTACATCAGTGCTGGTGTTTTTTGGGATAATGATTTATTCCCAGCAGCAATCAAAGAGAGCAGAGAATTATTGATTTGTTGATTGAAAGCTGAAAGTAGTAAAGCACGTTAGTAGGTCTGACGATGAGATGGGCGACACGAAAGAGAGGTCATTCGCATAACGAGTGGCCTCTTTTTTTGTCGGGTTCGGTAACATACTTTACAATTTTTGGCGATTGGCCGGATTTTTTTCGGAAACGGGCGGTATATCACAAGAATCGGCTGAATTAATCGTGATTTCGGCCGGATTTTCGTGAAAAACGGCTGGATTTACGTTCATTATAGCCGGATAACCTTCTCCATTGAACGAATACAGAGATAGACAGGCACCTAGTTACCAAAAACACGGCGAAAACCCCTGAGTCAATCGCTTCATTTTCAAAAACCTGGCAGGATTAAGTGAAAATGTTCTAGAAACTAGTCTAAATAGGGAGTGGATGTAGAAAGGGGGAAGTGCAGGTATTCTATGAGTGTATTTTTCTGAAATTTCTTTCTTTTAGTCATTCTGTACGGATAATAAGATCTTTTATAGACAAAGTGTCTAATGATAAACAAGCTTTTTCAAAATAAACTAGGTATAAGTCTATAAAAATATGTAAGCAAAGGATGATTCTATGTCAATCAATCGAGAAAGATTAAAGCGTCATCTAGAGGAGTTAGCTGAAATCGGGAAAATCGGGGAGACAGGCGTTTGCCGCTTGGCCCATTCCAAGGAGGATCGCCAGGCGGTGGAAGTGGTGAAAGGCTGGATGGAAGAAGCGGGTTTGACGACAAGGATTGACGGCTTTGGAAATTTGATTGGGAGAATAGAAGGTGCCGACAGGGATAAGCCGATCCTTATGCTCGGATCACATATTGATTCCCAGCCATATGGTGGGAGATTCGACGGGACAGTCGGGTCACTTGGCGCGATCGAAGTGGTACACACAATGAAAGACAATGGACTCGTCCCAGACCGTACCATTGAAGTGATTTGTTTTTCCGACGAGGAGGGCTGCCGGTTTAACAAGGGAGTATTTGGAGTCCGGGCTATTGCCGGGATGCTGGAGGAAGGCGAACTGGACCGTAAAGACAAGGAGGGCGTGACAAGAAGAGAGGCGTTGAAGGAATTCGGGGTAGAGCCGGATATTACCCTAAGTCCTGTTTATCAAAAAGGGGATATCGCAGCGTTTCTGGAGTTACATATAGAGCAGGGTCCGGTCCTCGAGGAGAAGGGAAAACCAGTCGGAATTGTATCCGGCATCTCCGGACCGATCTGGCTGACCGTCACACTCGAAGGATTCGCGGGTCATGCCGGATCGGTGCCGATGACGATGAGGCAGGATGCACTTGTCGGTGCTTCGGAGATCATCAGGAAATTCGATAATCTGGTTAAAAAAGAAGGAACTGAAACAACAGTAGGAACGGTAGGCAGCATGCAGGTGTTCCCGAACTCAAGAAATATCATTGCCGAAAAGGTAGAGTTCACCGTTGACCTTCGTGATATAGACGTTGAAGCCCGAACAAAACTTGAGGAAAAGCTCTATCAAATCATCGAAAAGACGGCAATCGGTTACAACCTTAAATATGAGATCAAAGAAGATACCCGGAGCGAGCCAAGATATTGTGCAGATTGGATAAAGAATATTATGGGGGAAGAAGATAAAAAGCTTGGGCTTGATTCACCGACCTTGATGAGCGGGCCTTTCCATGATGCCTTATTCATGTCCTATATCAGCGATTACGGCATGATCTTTGTCCGCTGTGAAAAAGGCATCAGCCACAACCCGTTGGAATTCGCCGAAATGGATGATATCGAAAGAGGAGTTCAGCTCTTATACGCGACGGCATTGCGGATTTGTCAGGGACATGGGGACAGTCACCTTGTCCCAAAAGACGGCTCAGCTGCTGGTCAAGGAAAGTAAGAGAAGCCTGGGACGAGGGACCTGTCCCTCCGTCCCAGTTGGGAGGTGATTGTTTGAGAGCGACGATGCTCTTCATAAACGGAGAAGTGGTTACTGTGAATTCTGAATTTTCCGTGAAAGAGGCGGTTGCCATTCAGGATAATAAAATAGTCGCAGTTGGCACGGATGAAGAAATTCTACCATATGCAGGTGAAGGAACGAAGATTGTGAATTTGGAGGGTAGGAGTGTCCTGCCCGGCTTCATAGATGCCCATGCCCACCTCGAGCTGTATGGAACCAATAAACTCGGGGTGAACGGCAAGGAGGCAGGGAGTATCAAAGACCTCCTCGGGAAGTTGAAGGAGAAAGCCCGATTGACTCCAAAGGGGGAATGGGTACGGGGCTGGGGATATAACCAAAACACCCTAAAAGAAGGAAGGCATATAACACGGTGGGATCTTGATGAGGTTTCCACCGAACAACCGATTATTGTGGTTCGTACATGCGGGCACATATCCTGCGTGAATACGAAAGCGCTGGAGCTTGCAGGTATTCATCCTGAAACAAAAGACCCGAATGGAGGGAAATATGGCCGGGAAAATGGCGAATTAACCGGACTGCTGTTAGAAGCCGCGCATATGAACATGTTTCTTTTAGCCAATTATTCTGAAGAAGAAGTGCAGCAGGGGTTGTCCCTCGCTTCCCAGGATTATTTGGAAAAAGGAATTACGAGTGTCCATGATGCAGGGGGATATGGACCTGAACATATTAGGTTCCTTCAAAAAGCTGTAAGGTCAAAGAGAGTAAAGCAGAGGGTCTACGCACTTTACGGCTCGCTGCATGATTCGGTAGAAATGGTGGAGAAAGGCCTGGAAAGCGGAATAGGGACAGGCCTTGGGGATGAGTGGATGAAAATCGGGCCTGCCAAAGTGTTTATCGATGGAAGCAGCAGTGGTCCGACAGCCAAGACGAGGGAGGCATACACAAGCAATCCGAATGACTCCGGCATTTTATATATGAACCAGCAAGAATTAAATGAGTCCCTCGGAAAAGCCCATGGAGCGGGGTGGCAAATCACCGCCCACGCCATCGGTGACGAAGCGGTGGAAATGATGGTCAAAGCTGTCCGGACAGCTCTTGAACGTCACCCCCGTGAAAATCATCGTCACCGCATTGAACATTCCGGCATGACCCCATCGGATCTCATTCATCAGATAAAAGAGTTGGATATTGTTCCGATACCAAATCCAGCCTTCATTTATGAATTCGGCGACGGCTACGTGAAAGATTATGGAGAACGGGTCGGCATCATGTTCCCCTTAAAGAGCTTTTCAGAAGCACAGATTCCTTTCGCCATCGGCTCTGACAGTCCGATCACCATAGTGGATCCGCTACACGGGATATATTCAGCTGTCACCCGCAGGAGTAAATCCGGTGATGTGATAGCGGACCGACAACGAATCACTGTAGAGGAAGCGATTAAGGCCTATACATGGAACGGTGCATATGCGAGCTTTGAAGAAACTATTAAAGGCAGCATTGAAGCCGGGAAGCTCGCCGACCTGGTTGTGTTGAATGAATCGATTTTACACTGTGAACCTGAAAGATTACGAGATTTAAAAGTAGAGTTAACGATCCTTGATGGGAAAGTGGAATATGCAGCAAAAAAGGAGGGTGTCTTATGAGTAAAAGTATGTTTACGAAGATTTATTGCATGTCTCTGATTTTACCGTTTCTTCTACTGATTTTCCCCTTGTTTTCAATTGGAAACAGGGCAACTCCGATCATCATGGGGATGCCGTTTTCGGTATTCTGGGTGATTCTATGGATCATCATTACCTTTTTGATCGTTCTTGTACTCTATCGAATCGATCCCGACAAAGATGAAGAGGAGGTCAATTAATGGCAGATTGGCAGATTGCAATGATCATGATGATCGGCTACCTTGTGATTGCACTGGTAGTTGGTGTGATGGCAGGAAGAGGTCATGACAAAAATTCTTTAGATGAGTTTACCGTTGCAGGCGGAGGCCTCGGCTTGGTCGTGATGTGGTTCCTGATGGGGGGCGCTGTGTTTAGTGCCTTTTCATTCCTTGGCGCTCCCGGGTGGGCATATTCCAAAGGAGCACCTGCACTTTATATTTTAACTTATACCGCTTTTGCGATTCTCCCATGGTATATCATCGGTCCTAAAATCGGGAAGATCGGCCGTAAATTCAATATTTACACGGTTTCGGGCTTTATGAAAAAACGATACGGAGGTAAGACGCTGCCGATCTTAATCGGTGTAATTGCGTTACTCGCTTCTATTCAATACCTTGCTACACAGATGAAAGGGATGGCCTACATCTTCAATATCATGACAGAAGGACGTATTCCTCTTTGGCTAGGAGCCCTGCTAGCGTACGGAATCGTGGTCGTCTATGTTGCAACTGGTGGGTTGCGGGCAGCGGCATGGTCTGACGTGTTCCAGGGGATCTTGATGATCGTCATCTCCTGGGTAGTCGGCCTTGCGATTGTGAACAAACTCCACGACAGTGTGGGCGGGATGTTTACAAACCTCGTTCAGGACAACCCTGCCTTTTTTGAAATCGGTAATGAAGGGTCTACCATGTCAGGGACAGCTTATACGACCACGATTCTTGTATCTCTCATAGGGTTCTTAATGTGGCCCCACCTATTTTCAAAGTCATACGCCTCCAATGCACGAACGATTAAGAAAACCGTATTGGTGTATCCGATCTTTGCCCTGTTCCTTATACCACTACTATTTGTTGGCTTTTCCGCAGTGAATGTAGTCAATCCAGCTGACATTGGAGCGCCGGATGAAATCCTTCCTTACTTGATCACCACCGTTCTTAGCCTTCCCGGTTGGGTATACGGACTTGTAGGTGCAGGGGCACTAGCAGCAGCCATGTCTACGGCTGATGCCATCACCCACAGTGCTTCGCTGGAATTTACGGACGGAGTCATTAAGAATGTAAAACCGGACCTTTCTGATAAAACCACATTGCTTCTGATGAGAATCGGAGTGTTTGTTGTTGGAGGGCTTGCTTACTTTATCACTGTGTTCGGTGGTCAGGGACTCATCGCCCTATTGCTCGGAGCCTATGGGTCCATCGTTCAATTCGCTCCTGGCGTATACGGGGCACTCTATTCGAAAAAAGTGACGGGCCCGGCTGTCATCACAGGTCTCGTTGTCGGTACATTCGTAAACTACTATTACCAGCTAGTCACAGAAACCACACCTTTCGAAATCCATGCAGGTATCCTTGGATTGATCTGCAACCTCGTCATCGTCATCGCTGTCAGTGCTTTCACCCAGCAAAAAAGTGTCAATATTGCTGAAGAGTATCGGAATATCGGATCCTAATGGGACATGGGGACAGGCACCTCGTCCCATTAAGAACCAAGCGCAGGGACGGACCTCGTTGAGGTCCGTCCCTGTTTTTATTGCATACATAAATTTCCACGTTTTTCACAAAATAAGCAGGTATTCTATCCGGTAAAGGGGTGTATAAGGTTGATTTTAGTATGGGGACTCATTCTTTTTTTAGTCATTGCCATGATGTTCGTGCCAAAGAGGTTAACCGTTAGGGAAAATCTCATCATGTTTCCGTTCGTGGGATATTTTGCTGCGGTGGCCCACGTTCTGGTGGGGCTGATGTTGGATTATGTAGATTTTGGACCAACCAAAAGTGTGGAATTTTCCGATTTTGCACTGGTGGCCTTTGCTCCCTCGTTTATTGCGCTTTTATACTTGAATATGTTAAAACCTGATAAGTCTGTGTTTTATGTACTTATCTGGACATTTTTCTCGTTCTTTATAGAACTTTTGCTGAGTTATAACGGGTATATGAAACATTTAGAGTGGAAAATCTGGTACTCGATCCCCGTATATTTAGTGGCATTCTTTACGCTGCATTGGTTTTTTCAACGTGTAGTCCGAGACGGTTCAAAAGCGGGCGAATATTGAGGACATGATAGCGTAGTTTACAATAAAGAAGGCTGTTTTTCTTATAGTACTCACTCTTCTCTATTTTTTATTTATCCCTTACTAACAACAATGCGATTTCCGACCAACTTTTTCATTAGAGCACATCCCTTATTTTTTTCCAGAGGGATCGTGTTCTTTTTTATGAAAATATGCAATCTTTAAAGGTCAAATCAATCATTCTTTTAGAAAAATTTAGAAACTGAAATGGTCCTTGTACATCATTTGTTTAACTTTTTCTTTCCTTTCGTTCAAGGACATAGTACATTACTCTTATAAGCATATGAATAAGTCATTTAGGGTATAGACCACTAAGATAGTCTTATACATTCCTGCCCGTCAAGATCATGGCTTATGAACTGATCACAATATCTTGTCTTATAGAAAGTAGGTCGAATATGCAGGTAGAGGAAAAATTTTATGAATTTATGAAAGATCGTACGTGGCAACTGACGGAGAATTGGTATGAATCACTTGATAAGAGTGATGTCTCAGGCGTTTATGCTTCAACTGATCCACAGGTCATCCTAACGTTGAAGCGCCAGAATCACGAATTTCACCAACGTTTTTGTCTTCTTTTTAAAGATATAGGTCAGGATGCACTAAATAATTTCGCTGAATGGATCGAAGAAATTGCAAAAGATGAAGAGCACTTAAAAACCCCGACTCACTATATACTGAGGGAGTTCTTCAGAACCCAGGATCAATATTTGGAGATTTTGAAGGAATTTGACCGCCAGGTTGGCAGTGATTATCCATCGGAGAGAATCGATTCATTCAGAGAGTTGATCATTAAAACCTTTGGTCTCGTCATCTCCAAATTTGCAGAAGAAAATTACGAGTATGCACAAAGGCGTTTGAAGGCACAGCAGGAAATGATCAGGGAATTGAGTTCACCTGTCATCTTAATTGATAAAAAGACAGGGGTGCTGCCTCTTGTCGGTGATATCGATACAGGAAGGGCAAGGTATATCCTCGAGAATACACTTGCCGAATGCGTCGATAAAAATGTTGAGCACTTGTTTATTGATTTATCAGGTGTCATCATGGTGGATACGATGGTTGCTCATCAATTGTTCCAGATAATGGAGAGTTTGAATTTGATTGGTGTGAAGAGTTCGATTTCAGGGATTCGCCCGGAAATTGCCCAAACCGCTGTTCAACTTGGTATATCATTTGAAAATATTTCTGTTACTTCGACTCTTGAACGAGCATTGAAAGAGCAACGGTAGAAAAGAGCAAATTATTGAGCGGTTACACTGTAATCGCTCATTTCTTTTTGTTTTATAAAAACAATTTGTTTAAAACCACTCTATATAGGGAATTACCACCATTATAGAGTGAATTTAGTATAAAATGCCCTTGGGAAATTCACGCAAAAGGAGGGGCAGCAATATGCAATTCGTCAAAATGATTCGATTCGCCCAAAATGGATTTACCTGTGGTACACCTCAGTCCGACTCTAACTACATTCAGAGAGAGCCCATTTTTATCAATCGGGAGATCGACAGTCTGTTCCATAAAGGTCAATCGATTTACATGTCGGAAATGGTCCGACCGCGAAGTACTGATCGGCAATGGTCAGGATGTTTCTGCTATTTAGAAGAGTTCACACAGGTGGCTTCTGAAAATCGCCATATAGGCTTCCTCCCCAGGGAAAGCGTGATATGGGTGAGAAATAAGAGCCATCTAGGAGGTGGGGTTCCGTACTTTATCCTCTCAGGTGGATCATGGTTGAATAGAGTGACGGAAGATGACGACACGTGGGTGAAAATGAGGGTAGAGGATGCTCTGGAACGAACGCACCTTTGGAAGAAAGAACATGGTTCGGCCCCTGGTTGGATTACAGAATGCTTCTTGATGGAGGAACAGGTGAAACGTCTTGTCTATCCTTCTGCTAAAGAAAGGACCATGGAATTTTGGTTAAGTAGAAATTAAACATACCGAGAGTGATGAATGTCCCGCCTTTTTGTTATAATACATAGTAGTTGATCTTACAATCTAATGATGGTTGAAGTGTTACGTTTTTCGTTCACTTTCTATGTAAAAGGGGAATTCATTTGAAATTTGAAGAGATTAATCCAGAACTAGTGAAATTATGCCGGACATCCGATCCATTTCATATGGCAGAGTCGGTGATCGGAGACCGATTAAGAGGGTTGGATACCCTGTCGTTAAAGTCTATCGAGCGTAAAAATGCCCTTCCTGGAGACGTGGTCAACCTGTTGATCATCTATTTCTTCTCTGAGGTCAAAGGCACGGTCTACCACAGGAACGCACTTTCTAAGTTATACAATCATTGGGTCTCTAGCGAAGTGTTTACTTTCTCTAAGGCCAAAAAGATGATCGAGCTGGACATGCATGAGCAGCTTGGTGAAATCGACCGTTTATAGATATGCAAAAGGTCTGGACCATAGGGATCCAGACCTTTTCTAATATGATCGTCTGGGGTTGATGCTGTATCCCAGGCTCTTCAATGCATGGATTAACGTAGAGTGAATATGCAAAGATCCGAGGGGGATGCCGAGTTGAACGGCAGTTTGTGCGATGGCTGGCCTGATTCCCGTGATGACGGGATCGACCCCCACCAAAGTCAGGGTGTTCATAAGTTCAAAAATTTTCTGGGCGACCATGGTGTCGATGACAGGCACGGCTGAAAGGTCCACCACTAAATGCTTGATTTCCTTTTCCACGCACTTCTCTAGTGCATGCTCCATGATATACTTTGCCCTCGTTGTATCAATATCCCCAACCAGTGGGAGTATCGCGATTGTTTCGGATAATGGAATAATGGGTGAGCTCAATTCATTAATGAGCCCCATTTGGTCCTTGAGTCTGCTTTCATAATGAGTCTTGTAAGACATAACAAAGGTTTTTATGACTTCATCAAAGATGGAATGATAGTTTTCGATCATGGCATAGCGGTCTTCCAGCAGAAGATCTTCATTTTCCATCAGCCAAGTTTTCATAAATTGAAAATAAACTTTCCTGAAACGGTGAAATTGTTCAAGCACCTTATCAATACTCGTCCCGTCATTCACACGCTCTTTGGCAATGAGATTGGACCACTCAAGAAGCTCGTTGGAGAGTTTTTGTTCTTTATCGACCAACGCCTCGGTTATATAGAGTATAAAGCTTCCTGATTCCTCCCTAAGCTTTTCTTCAATTTCCTTTGGCGCATTCACATTAAAGATGGAAAATTTATCGACTTCCCTTAGCTCCAACCATTCACCGATGATTTCACCCTGCTGAAAGCGAAAGTAATCCATCAACTTGTCTTTTATTTTCATCTACATCCTCCAGCCTCTTAATAAACTAATAAATGACTCTTCAGTAAAAAAATTATATTAAAAATGGAATAAGTTAGTCAATTGTATTAATGGTATTTTCCAGAATTTTAAGAAAAAATGAGGGACGGACCTCATACTGTTTTCATTTTACTACTTACAATTTCCTATACCATTCAAGTTTAATAAAGAAAGGGAATACAAAAAAGCTTTTGGAACTCAATTTTCAGATGGTCTGATCGAAGAGTTAAAGCAGATAATTAAGAAAAGCTGCTTTTGTAGACGAGCTGGAAAAATAAAATATTTATGAAAGAGTAAGGGCAGACCAACTTGTCCGTGATTCGGTCTACCGTTTTTTTGCCCGAAATACGCACCCTAAATATGGTAAAATGAAATTAATTGTTTTATTTTTGTAATATTTCGTATTTAGAGGGGGATACACATATGGTCACACCGCAAACAGCTCCCTTTTTGCCCAGCGGGATGAGGGAAAAGGACTTGGAATCGGTCATGAATTGGTTTGTGCAGCATAGACAGTCTTTATATGCCCTGGGGCGGATGTATGTAAGGGAGCAAGAGGATCTGGAAGAGATATTTTATCGTTCGATCATGATCATACATAATGAATTACACCAATTTAAAAAAGGGGCTTCATTCGAACTACGGGCAGTTTCTTATTTTATACAAAAAGGTCGGGTGCTTTCTAAAGATAAGAGTTTCCAAGCTTTAGAGAGTCAGAACCCGGATCAAATGCTTTTTCAAGCTTTACACCAATTGGAGGATCAGGAGAAAGAGGCGATTGCTTTAACGTATTTCAATGAATGCACTTATGAAGAGGTTGGGCAAATTATTGATATTTCAGTAGAGAAGGTTAAATCCTGTGTTTTCTCTGGCGTGCGGAAGCTTAGGGAAGAGTTGGTCCAAGGTTCTTACGGGGGCTGTCCGGAATTTCATAGGCATTATCTTGATTACCTGGGAAGGTCGATGGATCGGCCGGAAAAGGTAGAGTTTGAGATGCATATTTACCATTGTCAGGGCTGTCAGGAGGATTTGGCCACTTTTCAGGAAGTGGTGCTTGCCTTGGCAGGAATGGCAGATTCCGTGGAAATCCCTGCTGGATTCATGGAGAAGGTCAAGAGTAAGGTGGAGGAAAGAGAAGTACAAAGGCAGAGGAAGAAAAAGAAGCGGAAGTCAATCGGGATTGCCTTCGCAGGTGTTTTCGCAATCCTCATATCTATAGGATTTGTGACAGGTGGATTCTCCAGTCTCTACTATGCATGGACAGAAGAGGATGAACAATTGCGTGCCATTCTCCAGCATGACCTTGGGGAACGTCTGAATCTTGAGGCGGAAAGCAATGGGGTGAAAATCACCATCAAGAGTGTCGTCGCCGATGATGTACAGACCCTTGTCTTTTATGAAATAGAGGATACCAAGGAAGAAAATCGATATATGATGAATAATCATGAAGGTGTCCATATCGAGAATGAATATGACGTCATGATGCGTGATGTGCAAAACATGTTTTACTCTCCTCCCGTCGATCAGGACGAAATACAAAATGAAGAGAAAAATGTGTATAGGGGCACTATGAGTCTCCTGCCGGTTTCCGTGGATAAAGGAACCATTAAATTGAATGTGGCAAGGCTCATGCAAATCGTTCAGGACCCCAAAAAGGAAGGGGGGTACCGTGGGGAGATGAGATTTGCCGAAGGGGACTGGAGCTTTGACATTCCGTTTACAAAGCAATCATCCCGGGTGCATGAGCTGGATAAAGAAATCAATATAGAAGGGATTCCGGTCCGCCTGGATAAGCTGACGATCGCTCCGACCACGACCCTCCTGCAGTACAGTTTTCAGAATCAGGATAGGGACAGACGGATTGATGTCATGACCTTTCATGCTCTTGAAACGGATAAGAAGAAGGTGGAGGCAGATCTCTTTGGAAACAATATTTTTGTGGAATCCTTCGATCAGGACGGATGGAATTCGTTTGCATCCAGCTTCAATACCCTGTATTTTGAAAATCCGAAAGAGGTGAACATTCAATTTGGTTCCATCCATTTATCCGTAGACGAGGGAAAAACGATCGAACTCGATGCTGCCAAGGATATGCCGCAAACCTTTGAATATCTCGGAAACACCATTTCCATTGATGAAATCAGGGCCGGAAATCCGGCAAAGGTGATTCTGACGCACGATGTATCGAAGGACCGTGCCTATGAAAGGGTGAATTATGGCTTTTCAAGCGACCTTTTAAGGAGTGACAATATCTCGATGGGAGTCAGTGATACTGATGGTGTATTAATGGATAAAAACGGTACAGTACAAAAAGTTGATATATATGAGTATGATTCATTGGATCAACCCCGCTACTTTGAAACGGTCCAAACAATCGAATTTTATAACGATTCTTCTCAGGAAGATATAACACCGACCAAGCTTGAAATCGAAGGCTACAGTACAACGAAATATGTGGACGACCGGGTGAATGTGAAGCTGGATTAGAAATATAGAAGAAGGGACGGACCTCAGATGGACAGGGGACCTTTGCCTCAAATCGGGTTTCGCCGATAAAATGGTGATTTCGCCGTTATTTCAAGAATATCGCCGATAAAATGAAAATATCGACGATAAATTCCCTTTCAGTCCTCCTCAATAAGGATATGAGTGGCAGAAGCCAGTTTTGAAATATTAATTGGGTTAAGAGAACAGCTCCTTGCTGTTCTCTTTTTTTATAGGTGAATATTAGTGAAATCGCCACTCCTTACTTTGGTCGAAAAGGTATTATAACGATGCATTAAACCCATCCGTGTCCTTTCTGTGACGCCCCCGCACCCACGCCAATCCTACAATCCCTCCCAATCCCATCAGTCCCCTTATTTTTCATCTAAAAAAAAGATAGAATTACCCTCATTCCGGGTGTAAAATATATAAAAATACACACGCAGGAGGAAACCGCCAGCCAAAATAAAGACTACAGTTATGTTTTGCCTATTGTTGCTATCGTTTTTTCTAGATTGGAAGAATCAAAGGATGCTTCCACCAATATAAGAATTCAGAATGTTAAAAATACGATAAGAGGTTGATGAAAGTTGGCAATGGATACTACTGAAATAGCTGTAAAGGAACAAACGATTTTTCACCATACGGGGAATAAGATCAAGACGGAAGACAGGGAAATTCAGATTATCGCAAAAATGGAGGAGCCGTTGATTGTTGTTCTTGGCAATGTGTTGAGTCATGAAGAATGTGATGAACTCATCCAGCTTTCAAAGGATCGTGTGCAGCGTTCCAAGATAGGGAATACCCGTACTGTCGATGAACTTAGAACGAGTAGCAGCGTTTTCCTTCAAGAAGGCGAACATGATGTTGTGACTAGAGTGGAAAAGAGAGTCTCTCAAATTATGAATATACCCGTCGAGCACGGGGAAGGTCTTCAAATCCTTAACTATAAACCGGGTCAGGAATACAAGGCCCACTTCGATTTCTTCTCGGCATCATCGCGGCCGGTGAAGAATCCTAGAATCAGCACCCTTGTCATGTACTTGAATGATGTGGAAGAAGGCGGGGAAACGTACTTCCCGAAATTGAATTTCTCTGTTTCTCCCCAAAAGGGAATGGCGGTTTACTTCGAATATTTCTATGATAACCAGGAGTTGAACGACTTGACTCTTCATGGCGGGGCACCGGTTGTCATCGGGGATAAATGGGCTGCAACTCAGTGGATGAGAAGAAAGGTTTTTAAATAAAACGGAAGGAGGGGCACCCCAGGGTGCTCCTCCTTTTTAGCTTGCTGATTTCACCGGCTTAATCGTACCGGCATTCATTTTTTTTACGTTCACGGTGTGGATGATCATGCCTGCGATGATCAGGAGGATGCCGATCAGGGCGAATCCTGACGGAAAGGGAACGGACAGGATTGCTGCTTCTCCCATGATGACGAACAGGATCTGGGTGGACTGGGTCGCTTCCACTGCGGCAAGCTTCCCGGGATGATGCCTCGCCAAGTTCGTAGCAAGGAAAAAGAGGGAGGTCGCAATCACCCCGGAGCAAATGGCGACGATAAAGGATTGCGTCACTTGACCCGTGCTGGGTGCCCCCACCTTAACAAACGCATAGCAACCCAGGATCAGCCAGAAGGGAGTGCTCGCCATCGTCATTCCCAGTACCCGTTGAAAGGTATCAAGCTTCCCGCCGCATACCTCCATCATTTTCCGGTTTCCGAGTGGATACGCAAAAGCTGCAAGGATCACCGGTAAGATTCCAACGGCCATTGCAGAAAAGGACAAACCACTGGCATTTTCCTGTTGAATGAACATTACCCCAACTAAAATGATCGATGAGATGGCGAGAGCCCTTTTTTGAATGGAGTGCCTGCGTCTGACTGGCCCGGAAGTATAAAACAAGGGAGCGAGCAAGATGCCAGCGACGATGGTAAATTGCCACGTACCCGCGACGAGCCAGCCCGGTCCATACGCTGCCGCATAAGTGAGAGGGCCGTAAAAGAGTACAAACCCGACAAAACTCCATATCAGCCACTCGAATGGTTTCTTCTTCAGTTCAATCCAGACTTGATTTACATTCTTCCTTAAACCTACAATAAGGAAAAGGAAAGGGAGCATGAACAGGAAGCGAAGGGACGAACTCCACATCCAGCTTCCACCGGCAAGTTCCATGGACCGGTTCAGAATAAAGGTGACGGCAAAGAACATAGATGAAATGGTACCTAGAGTTAGTTCCTTGATGATGAGCACTCCTTTCTAATACATATACTATAGTTTATTATATATATATTATAATATACTTCAAAGCATTGACTATAGAAAGAGGTGGAAATATGAGCAATGACGGTTTGACGTGGCAGGACCCGGAAAAATTGGCCCGACACGTCGGAATGACACTGAGACATATACGACATGAACGAGGCCTTAAACTGCAGGAGCTTGCAGCCATGACCGATGTGAGTACATTGACTTTGGGGAAGATCGAAAGGGGAGAGGCGAATCCATCTTTGACGATCATCTGGAAAATCGCGAACGGACTTGAGATCCCGATTTCTGCCCTACTTGTGGAAAAACAGGAAGTTCAGATTTCCAGGAAAAACGAAGGAAGCAAAGTGATCAGTGCCAATGAGTCCTTGACCCTGGAACCGATGTTTACTTCCTCTGGCTATAGCTCATTGGAAACCCACAGGGCTTTCCTGAAACCGGACAGTGAATACCGTGCCGATGCCCACCAGCCGGGGGTGATTGAATTTGTCACCGTCATGGAAGGGAGAGTACGAGTGAAAGTGCAGAATGACGTTTTTGAGCTCGGTCAGTATGACTCGATCAAATTCCATGCAGATAAAGGCCACAGCTACATCAATATGGGATCAACGGAAGCGGTCCTGCATTTTGTGATGATTTATACGGGACGGGCAGATTGAAGCTTATCGATGGGGATAAGCTTCTTTTTTAAGTGAAAAGCCTTACGATGGAAGATAAAAAAGGTTTTTTCAATCTTTCTTTGGCTTTTGGCTCATTTTCATTCAATCTTGGGGGCGTATGATCCCATCCATGCTACTTAATTGCGTCGAAGTCGTCCATGATTGCGTCATTTTCGAGGTGAATTGCGTCGATTTCAAATTTATTGCGTCGTTTTTCATAGTTTATGCGTCTTTTTGAAATAAATGGTAAACAACCTCAGTCTACATTGCACGACACCCCATAAAAAAATTCCTTGAAACTTTTCCCACCCCACCCGACTCTAATGAATGACAGGAGGTTAATCAATGGATGTAAAAATTGTGAAAAAAGCAATTAAAGGGAATGAACAGGCATTTGAAAGGCTGATCCACTCAGAAAGTGAAAAGCTGTACCGGACGGCATTCCTATATGTGAGAAATAAAGAAGATGCGCTGGACGTTGTGCAGGAGACGGTTTGCAAGGCATTCACCTCGATATCCCGGTTGAAGAATCCGGAGTATTTCAGCACCTGGCTGATTAAGATCCTGATCCATACGGCATACAGCTTTCTGAAAAAGGAAAACAGACTCGTCCTGACGGGGGATGATTTTCTCGACAGTGCCCTCATTACAGAAGACAAGGATGTGGAGGGACGGATCGATTTGATCACGGCCATGGCATCCTTGAATCAACACTATCAAACAGTCATTATCTTATTTTACTTTCAGGGGCAGTCGATCAAGACAATCTCCGAGACGATGGATACGCCTGAAGGAACGGTTAAGACGTATCTTCACCGTGCAAAGTTGGAATTAAGAAAGCTGTTGGAAGGAGTGAATCAATATGGACAGAAAATGGTTTGAGAAAGAAATGAACACCATCGAGGTGCCAAAAGAAGAGGTTTTTGAGGCGATTTCATCAGGAATCCAAAAGGGTAGAAAACAAAAGGTCCGTAAAAAAACGGCCAAAATAAGTGCCTCTTTTACCACCGCTGCTGCCTCCATGGTTCTCGTATCGGGCTTCCTGTTCGCACCTGTTAATAATGCACTGGCCAAACTGCCTGTACTGGGTGGCATTTATGAAAAAGTCGGTTCCGATATCGGAAAAGAACTCTACTTCAGCGATAAAGTGACGGAAGTTAATCAGGCCGCCACTTCCAATGGCGTCGATGTAACGATTACAAGCACATATTATGACGGGAACGTCATCGGGGTCACCTTCAAGGCGAAGGGTGATGAGCTTTCCATCGAACATATGGACAAAGGGAACCGTCCGGTGAGCGGCTACAGCTATCATCTCTTCGACGGTAAAGATCAGAATCAATGGGGATCCGGGAGCTCGGGTCTTAAAAAAGATGGGGATGAGTTCATTGGCTCGATCGAATTCTACCGGGACGGGAAAGAACCGCCGGAAAACTTCACCCTTCCGTTAACTTTCACCCACATGGCAGATGTAAACGGGACCTGGACTTTTGATGTACCGGTCAAGAGGATTCCGTCTGAAACAATCCAAACAGATGCAAGGACAGAATCGCCGGATGGGGAATTTGAGCTGCTAGTGACATCCATTACTAAAGGAAAAGCTACGACTACACTGGAGTATACATATTCGGTGGAGTCTCGGAAGGATACGTTAAATCTGATTGTGTTTGATGACTTAGGGAACCGTCTGTCGAAGTCCAGTGCAGATACACTCGATATCAAAGAAATCGATGGTAAAGTTCAAAAGACGGTCCGAGAACTCTTTACGAGTAAACTCAGTGACAAGGCCCGTTCGCTGCAGGTCCAAGCTCATATGAAGCGCGTAGATGCAGACGGCATCACCTCACTAAAGGGTTCACCTCCATTGCAGGTGAAGAGCCCTCGTTTTGGTTATCAGGTCACGATACAAGATATCCAAAACGTAAAAGGGAAGGTGACAGTCGATTTCACCATTGATCACATCAAAGAAAAACAATTCCGATATGACATTTTAGAGAATTTTGCTCAATTTATTCAGGTGATCCCCTCAAATAAAATCAAACGAAATGCAAAGGGGGGACTGGATTATAATGTGATGTTAAATCATATGGTCAGAAGTGCTGCAACAAAAACCATGGATAAGGAAAATCATCGCTATCAATCCACATTCACATTGCCTCAGGGTGCCAACCTTGAGGACTACTCTCTAATTGTTCCATTCGGGACATTGAGCAGAAATGATAAGCCGGTCAAAATGAAACCGTTCGAAATCAAACTGAAATAAAATGATTCACGAAATCCCCGGGCTCCATTCCGGGGATTTTGCCTATTTCTCTCTCGAAAACCAATTGACAACTATTTCAAGAGAATGATATAGTAATGCAAACAAAATAATACGTCACTCTCTGATAATAGAGGCGCGAGTATGATTAGTACCATCTTTGAGAATAATGGATTCCGGGATAAGTTGGGAAAGGCAGATCGCCGAAGCAGAAAATAGCCAATTCTATTTTTTGTTGGGCCAGCATTGAATAAATGTTGGACTGTCACAATGAAAAAGTTGTGGAGAACTATTGAAGAGATGTTAATACATAGTCTTCATCATGTTTCCAAAACTTTTGATGATAAACCGTATGAGCATCACTTCATACGGTTTTTTTGTGTTTTTTTGGAGAGAGTCAAAAGGAGTTTAGGATATGAGTAAAGTTGATGTGAATGTTCAAGGAGATTTAACAATAGGTGGGATGGGGACAGGTGAGTTGGTCGAAAGATACGGCACACCGTTGATGGTTTATGATGAGGGAATGATCCGTGGGAATGCGAAATTGTTCCGGGATGCCTTTAATGAAAGCGGTCTGGAATATCAGGTGGCATATGCGAGTAAAGCATTTCTATGTAAAGAGATGGTGCGTCTTTCAGAGCAGGAAAATCTCTCCCTGGATGTTGTGTCCGGCGGGGAATTGTATACGGCCCTTGAGGCAGGATTTCCAGCGGAGCGTATTCATTTTCATGGTAATAACAAGTCGGAAGAGGAGCTCCTCATGGCTCTTGAGGCCGAAATCGGCTGCTTTGTCGTCGATAGTTTCCTAGAACTTGAACTGCTGCATGACTTGGCCAAGGAGCGTGAGCAAGAGGTTCAGATCCTGATCAGGGTCACGCCTGGTGTGGAAGCACACACACATGAGTACATCACGACGGGTCAGGAGGATTCGAAATTCGGATTCAGCATTTCCAACGGACAGGCGAATACGGCGATTCAGTTAGCTCTCCGCAAGCCATACTTTTCCTTACTCGGGCTGCATTCTCATATTGGATCCCAGATTTTCGAACGGGAAGGGTTTGATCAGGCGATTCAAGTACTGGCTGATTTCCTGCAGCGGATCCGGATCGAATTTAATGTGACGATGCCGGTACTGAATATCGGCGGAGGATTCGGTGTCCGGTACACGGAAGAAGACCGGCCTCTGCCGATACCAACGTATGTGAAGGGGATCACCGATAGTGTGAAGACCTATTTTGCCAAGAATGAATATCCCCTCCCTGAAGTATGGGTGGAGCCGGGCCGAAGCATGGTGGCGGAAGCTGGTACGACCTTATACAAAGTGGGATCGAAGAAAATCATTCCCGGTGTGCGTACGTACGTCGCGATCGACGGAGGGATGACGGACAATATCCGCCCTGCTCTCTACCAGGCGAAATACCATGCAGTGCTTGCCAACCGTCCACAAGAGGAATGCACGGAGCTTGTAAGCATTGCCGGGAAATGCTGCGAATCCGGTGACATGCTGATCTGGGACCTGAAGCTGCCGCC
The DNA here is from genome assembly GCF_041889765.1 of Rossellomorea sp. FM04394. Taxonomy (NCBI): domain Bacteria; kingdom Bacillati; phylum Bacillota; class Bacilli; order Caryophanales; family Bacillaceae; genus Rossellomorea; species Rossellomorea sp. FM04394. The sequence goes on from NZ_CP168654.1 coordinate 1,029,572, forward strand.
GACGAATTACGGAGATATTCTGGCTGTGTTCAGTACAGGAGCCTACGGGTATTCCATGGCGAGTAATTATAATCGGATTCCAAGACCGGCTGTTGTGTTTGTAAAGGATGGAGAATCGCGGGTCGTGATCGAGCGTGAATCGTATGCAGATTTAGTTCGGAATGACCGGTGAAGAATGATCCACCTTCCAATTGAAGAGGAGATAACTAAGGGAAGACATATTTAAAACAGGATTTAGGTTATAATGGTAGGTCTAATATCCCATTCAGAAAGCCCCGATAAATGGTAACGTGAGAGCAGGTTGAATCCTTTGTGGTTCCGCCTGCTTTTTTTCTATCAATCATCCTCTTCAGAAAGCTGCATGAAAAAATATGAACTGGACTCGGGGACATCAAGCCACAATTGACTTTATGATTTAGCAGCGTGGTTTTGGTGATCGTATAAAGGTACGTCTTGCTGTTTCTATCTAACCTTCTTGAATACCTTTCTTTAGTAAACTTTCAGGGGACTTTAGGTGGGTATTGATATGTTCGATGGAAATGTATTCGTTGATGATATGAAATTCTTCACGCAGGATATTGATCTTGGTCATGACCTCTCCATGAACGAATTTATATGAAAGAATTCAGGTTTGTGCGTAGTTCTTTGGAGTTTTCAGTGCAGCCAATCTCTCCGCTCGATATCCAGTCTTAAAAACCTGCAAGGATGTGTCAATTTTCATAAAAAAGTTGAATACAATCCAACATTCACTACAGGGCTAGTTCCCTCCTCCCGGAAAATAACCCCAATTGAGAACTGGACGGGGTTAGACTTACAATTCAATTAACCACATAGCGTCTACATGACTTCAAGAAACCTTACCTATCACATCCTCAGAACTTCGAAAAACGACCTTTAGTTGGAGGTGGTGTTTTATTCTCATTCTGGTAGTCTTCCATTCTTTCAATTGAATTATTAGGACTACATACCTTCTTCATTTTTTCCCAACAAGAGTCTGCTCATATGAAACCATCAACATTTAATAGAATAGGAGAATGTTCATGAAAAAGCTGAAACCACTTCTCGTTGGATCGATTGCCGCTACGATGATTTCAGGCCCTATGTTTCAAGCGGATGCCCAAGGTGTCTCTTCCAAAGATGCTGCTCCTTCAAAGTCAACAACCGATGTAAATGCGGACATCAAGGGGGAGCACATCATCACCCTTATCACAGGCGATGTGGTGAAGGTATCCACCCTCCAAAACGGCAAACAAATCATCAATGTAGAGTCTGCTGACAAGAATGGCGAAGGTGTCAGGGTTATGACCATTAAAGACGAAACATTTGTATTCCCGAACTCGGCCATGCCTTATATGGCCGCAGGGAAAATGGATGAAGACTTATTTAATATTACGAAATTGATAGAGTACGGGTATGATGACAAGAATCAAGCATCGGTACCCGTCATCGCAGAATATAAAGAAACCAAGGCTAAGACTTTCTCAGCAACTCCTGCCCCAAAAGGATCAAAGAAAGTGAGAGACCTGGAAAGTATTAATGGAGCGGCCCTTTCTGCAGAGAAGAAGCAGGCAGAAACATTCTGGAAAGACGTCACTGTTCAAAGTGAAAAGAAAGAAACGGAGATAGCTCCTAAATTTGAATACGGGGTCGAAAAAATATGGCTGGATGGCCGTGTGGAAGCAGCCCTTGATCAAAGTGTGCCGCAAATCGGAACGGATTCCGCTTGGGAACAAGGCTATACAGGAGAGGGAGTCAAGGTTGCCGTACTTGATACAGGAATTGACTCGGAGCATCCGGATATAGCAGGGCAGATAGATGATGCCGTAAGCTTCGTACCTGGTGAAGAAGTGAAGGACGTCAATGGTCACGGAACCCATGTTGCCTCTACCGTTCTTGGGACGGGCGCAGGTGATGGTAAACATAAAGGTGTCGCACCTGATGCCCGCTTACTGGTAGGGAAAGTTTTAAGTGATCAAGGATTTGGGCAGGATTCCTGGATTATCGACGGAATGGAGTGGGCTTCAGAAAATGCGAAAATCGTCAATATGAGTCTTGGAAGCGATATGCCGAGTGATGGAACAGATCCAATGGCAGAAGCAGTAAATCGATTGACAGATGAGAATGGAACCTTATTCGTCATTGCTGCGGGTAACAGAGGCGGGGAAGGTACAATCGGTTCACCAGGTGCAGCAGATTCAGCCTTGACGGTTGGAGCAGTGGATAAAGAGGATGAACTGGTGTATTTCTCTTCCAAAGGTCCGCGCTATGGGGATATGGGACTTAAACCGGATCTTTCAGCTCCAGGTGTGGGAATCGTGGCGGCTCGTTCTCAATACTCCAGTGGGACCGGAGATTACAAAAGTTTAAATGGTACATCAATGGCGACTCCTCATGTGGCGGGTGCAGCTGCCATTTTAGCCGAAAAGCATCCTGAATGGGATGGCACTACATTAAAACAAGTTCTGATGAATACGACAAAGAAGCTTGATGGTTACCAGCCATACCATGTCGGAACAGGACGGGTGGACGTAGCTGCTGCCCTGGATTCACAGGTTAGAGCAACAGGATCGGTCTCATTCGGATTCTTTAAATGGCCTCATGATCAAGTGGCTCCTGTTGAAGAAGTTGTCACTTACTTCAACGATAGTGATCAAGATATCACTTTAGAACTGGACAGTAATTTTACAAATGCTGAGGGTGAAGAAGCACCTGAGGGGATGCTGAGAGTCTCTGAAAGCACGGTAACGATTCCTGCAGGAGGTACTGTGGATGTAAATGTCACCTTAGATTCAACACTTGGTGAAACCGGATCGCGCTATCAAGGTTTCCTTACAGCCAAAAAGGACGGAACAGAACTCGTACGCACGGCCATGGCCATGGTCAAGGAAGAAGAGCGTTACCCGCTGACCTTGAACGCAACTGACCGTGACGGATCAAAAGGACAGGCATATGTCGTATTATTCAGTGAAAAAATGGAGCCTGAAGTAGTGAGCGTCGATGGGACACTTGAGCTTCGCCTGCCGCCAGGAACGTATTCCGCCATGTCACTCATGGATGTCGATACAGAAACGGATCATGCAGGTGTAGCATTGGTGGGGAATCCGGAAGTGAAGCTGGACGGACCAAAAACCGTCGAGCTAGATGCACGAAAAGCGAAAGAAATCAAGGTAGAGGTACCGAAGAAAGCAGAAGCCAACTACAAACGACTGGAATACCATCAAACCATCGGTGACATGCCGATGACGAGCCTTTATTTAATGCCGGTTTGGATCGATAAACTATATGCCGTTCCGACCAAGGAAGTGAAAAGTGGATACTTCGAGCAGCTGACTCGCTGGCGACTGGCCAAGCCACTATTGACAATCAATTTTAACGGAAAAGAATTGGATGATATCCCATTGGCAGGAAGCACGATGATAGATGGAAAATACAATCTGAATACTGTGTATGCCGGAAAAGGAACTCCAACTGATTTTGATCGCCTGAAAGCTAAAGGAAAAGCCGTCATAGTGGATCGAAATGCTGAAGTAAACGTGTCCGAGCAAGCTACCAATGCTGCAGCTGCAGGAGCGAAGCTTGTCATCATCGTGAACAATGAAGATAAAGAATTCAGTCAATACGCTGGGACTCCGGAGTATACGGATAATCCCCTGGCTGTTGCTGCCATCAGTAAGAGTGAAGGTGACAGGCTCGTCAAGGCGGTACGTTCGGGGAATGTGAAGTTGAAGGTGGAAGGAAACGTCGATTCTCCATACGTATATGACTTGATGGATGTCCATGAAGGATCCATTCCGAAAGACTTGACCTATGCACCAAAAGGCAAGGATTTAGCGAAAATAGATACCCGCTACAATTCACATATTGAAACGGATGGAGGAGAGTTCCGCTTTGACCTTCGTCCACATACAAGAGGAGCGGTAGGTTTCCTGCAGAAAGTTTCACTCCCTAGTGCCCGTACGGAATATGTTTCCGCAACGGAAGACACAGGCTGGTATCACCAGGCCAACGTGCTGGATGAGGGATGGCAGATCCGTCAACCGCTGAAGTCGTATGATGGTGGGGAAAAAATGACAGAGAACTGGTTCTCACCTGTGGTCCGTCCAAGTCTCGGAGATGGTTACTGGCCACCGAGAAGACAGGGTGATTCCCTTCAAATCAATGTCCCCGCATGGGCTGATGCAGGAAAAGGGAACACAGGGGGGACAGGATGGGATGTATCTTTCCAAAACCAGACTTCTCAGTTATACAAAGGGGATACATTACTGAAAGAAGGAAAGGGACAGTCGTTGAATGTTTGGGACATCTTACCTCAAGAACGTACCCAATATCGATTCATCACAGACGCCAAGCGTGATGAAAATCGCTGGAATACATCCACCCGCACACATACGGAATGGACCTTCTGGACAGAAAAAACAGAGAACTGGATGGAAGACCTCCCGTTCCTGATACTTGATTACCAAGTGGATACAGATGTCAATGGAGAAGCCCTCGCCAATCGTCCGACCAACCTTGAGCTATCTGTAGGTAAGGTCGAAGATGCTGTAGGATATGGAAATGTAGAAGGTGCAACCTTGGAGGTATCGTTCAACGAAGGGAAGACCTGGAAGAAAGTGAAACTTAATCAAGAGGGGGAGACGTTCAACGTAACGATTCAAAACCCTAAAAACGCCACATCTGTTTCATTGAAGGCAAGTGCTTGGGATGATGAAGGAAATAAGATCACTCAAGAAATCATCAAGGCGTATGGATTAAGGTAGTTTTAGTAAAGAAGATGCCTATTTTTTAGGGGCATCTACTTTTGCTTTAGTAAGGCGGAATCATCTTTTAGAAAATTAATTTGGAGGGAAAAATAAAATAGGGACTTCCTGAAATAAAGGAAGTCCCTATTTTGTTTACTGAAATGTACATTATGGTTTCAATCAGCTGAAAATCAGTTCACTGTCGGGAAACCAAATCCTGAAGCATAGTCATCACCAGCTGCAGCACCGGAGCCGCCCAAGATATCATTGCTCTTAGCACGATTTTGGATTTCGGCACGAAGCTGGGCTGCAGATAAGTTAGGGTTTGCGGCCCAAATTTTTGCTGCTAACCCTGAGACATGCGGGGTAGCCATGGACGTTCCACTGATTGTATGGTAAGTTCCATCATACCATGTAGATTCGATTGCTCGACCTGGGGCAGAAACCTCGACATCACGCACCCCGATAACATAGTCTCCATCCGTATTTGGGTTTCCTCTAGAAGAGAAGTCAGCTACACGATACGTTCCATTTTGCTGAACATCTTCAAGTGCGGCTACTGCTACAGCATTTACCAGTGCTCCAGGATAACCTATGGTGTTTGCACTTGGACCTGAGTTACCTGCTGCCGCTACGACTAATACACCTTTATTATAAGCGTAATTAACTGCATCCGTTATAAGTGGACTTTCGGAACTTGAGCCTAGTGACATGGAAATCACTGTTTTTACATTTAACCGATCTGCTTCGTCTGCGGCATAACGAATCGCTGCTGCGATGTCATCCGAGTAGCCCGAACCACGATCGTTCAGTACTTTATATGCCCAAAGCTTTGCATCCGGTGCTACACCGTAAATCCCATCACCGGCTCCGCCATCTGCAAGCACCGTTCCGGCTACGTGAGTACCATGTCCGTTTTTATCTTCACAAAAGTTTGTAACAAGATTGGATTTTCTCTGTGAGAAGTCATTACATTGTTCAACGTTATTCGTGAGGTCAGAGTGATTGGTATTCGCCCCGGTATCAAGTACGGCAACTTTAATTCCGCTGCCTCCGGATGTTGCAGTAATAGTAGGATCCTCATACATAGCTTCCATTCCCCATGGTGTTTGATCGCTCGGTGCAGCTACTGCTGTTCCACCCGGCTTGGCAGCCAGCGAAACCTCCTCGACAAGCTTGACTGACAAGTTTTTATTCTTTTGGAGTGCATTGAACTGTGCTTGAGTCACATCAGTAGAGAAACCACTTTGGTCGAAACTCCAGCGAACACCGTAATTCTGCTTTGCATGATCTACTTCCTTATTATTTGTTGAAGAAATGAGAACACGAACCTTTTCAGAGTTTTCAACCGCATCCACAGGACTTGTGTAAGCAGGTGCAATTAATAAAGTACTTAAGACAACGCTCCCTAGAATCTTTCCTACTTTCATTTCCAACATCCTCTCCTCTTTTTTTGTGTCGATACTTACACCACTATACGAATTTCGAAGAACGCGTTCCTCCCCGCTAGAACGTTTTGACAAGAATCATAGTGATAGGCGACTAAACCAATATGTAATGAATCTTGCAGATTAATAGTAACAAAATTCCGTTATTAACTGAATAAGTCGAATTTTCTGTAAAAGTAAAATATTAGGACTCTGGAAAAATGAGTGCTCATTTAATGCGTTGTTTATGAAAATTTTCATTTTGGACAGGTAGAATCAGCGTTTCTTTGTAGGGATAAAGTCATGTGTTTTTTCAACCCATTTTTGAAACTTTTTTAAGAATGGTTGTTTAGAAGTAAAATCGACAAATTCTTGGTGTGTTTTTAGCTCCTTGATTATGGGGGAAGGAGGAGGGGTAACATCATCAACAAAAGGTGATGGGACTTAGACACACTAGATTCACGGAATACCTGACTGAAAACTTATCAAGTTCAATTAAAAAGTGCCTGACACCCAGAGATGGTGTCAGGCACTTTTTAATTGATTTTCTTCAAAATTAATGCAGACGTCACATATTTCTTCGTGGCAGCCTGATAAAAAGCCGACTGTACAGTCAGCACCGAAACGATCAACACATTCAGGACAATGTTGAGGTTCTCTTCTTTAACCCCTTCAAATGAAGGTAAAAGCCCCTTACATTCTTCCTTGATAAATTGATCAATCAACTCATTGACTGAACCGGTAGCGGAACTTTTCATTGTTGGCAGCGTATGATGATGGATTTTATCAAAGACGGATGAGTAGGCAGCGTATAAATCGGTGGGATTTACAATGTCGTCTGTACGGTCTTCTATGTTGTTGAACACCAGTGTCAGGATATTCCGAATGGATTCAAAGTCCAGCGTGGCTTTGAGATCTTCGACGATGAATAGCATGGCAGCTTGTTCGATGGTATATTTTTTTCCTAATTGCGGAGATCCTATCAGCTCTTTCACGTCGCGCTTCACCCAGTTTTGGACGGTGCTTTGGGGGAAGTTGGTGAATTCAATTTGATTCCCAAGAGAGACGATTTCATTTAGAGAGAAGCCGATTTCGCGTTTGGTTGGTTTGATGATCTTATGGACGATGGGAGGCATATCGCTTGAGATGAAGGCTTCTAATGGTTCTTTATGAGTATGTATAGTGTTCCACGCATCTTGTAATACCATGAGCGGGGTAAGCTTCGTTGTGCCGTTTAGGGATAATAACAGGTCGGCCATATTTTTACGTGTCAGTTTAAATATTGTCATCATGAACACCCCGTCTCTTTCCAATTATCTTCTTTAATACTACTGGTTCCCTTTGGTCTCGTCAATTCACCTTGTGAGAGATAATTTTCCTTGTATTTTCCCTGAGAAAAATATATAATTATCTCAGATACAGGTTCAAATGAACTTGAAATGAGAGTGAGGAGACAAGATGGGAAAGCGAATATTCTATTTCCTTTTAACAAACGTTCTAGTATTACTGACGATTAGTATTATTTTTTCACTTACTGGAGCAGGCAACTACATTAACGCTTCAGGTGGAATTGATTTCGGAGCGTTATTAGTTTTTAGTGCGATTATCGGTTTTTCCGGGTCGTTCATTTCTCTGGCCATGTCTCGTTGGATGGCAAAGAAAATGATGGGCGTCCGTGTTTTAGATCCGAATGGAGCATTGTCTTCTGAGGAGCAGATTGTTGTTGAAAAAGTCCACCGCTTATCAAGAGCGGCTGGTTTAGTGCATATGCCGGAGGTAGGAATCTACAACTCACCTGAAGTCAACGCCTTTGCGACGGGGCCTTCTAAGAAACGCTCTTTGGTTGCCGTTTCGACTGGATTGCTTCGCGAAATGGATGATGATGCAGTGGAAGGCGTCATTGCCCATGAGGTAGCCCACGTTGCCAACGGAGATATGGTGACGATGACGTTGTTGCAAGGTGTCGTCAACACATTCGTTGTCTTCCTGGCAAGAATCGCAGCTTGGATTGCATCACGATTCGTAAGAGAAGAAATGGCACCGATCGTTCATTTCATTGCCGTGATCATTTTCCAAATCGTATTCTCGATTTTGGGAAGTTTAGTAGTCTTTGCATACTCCCGCCACCGCGAGTTCCACGCCGACCGAGGAGGAGCAGACCTGGCTGGTAAAGATAAGATGGTCCATGCCCTTCAAATGCTGAAGGCATACTCAAGCCGTATGAAAGGTGAAGATGACACAGCCATCTCCACTTTGAAGATCAATGGCAGAAGAAAATCGGCTATTTTCTCCACTCACCCGGATTTGGATGATCGGATAAGTCGTTTGGAAGCGAAATAATAAATAGAATGTCTGTCCCGACACGCTGCAAATCTGCGTAAAGGGGCAGACATTTTTTGTTAGGGACGGAGGGGCAGGTACCTTGTCCCAAATTCTACATTGAGCTGAACCTAGGGGAAGGGCATGGCGTTGCGCGGGACAAGGTGCCTGTCCCCATGACCCTGTTGCATTCATCCAGTTTTTTTTATAAAGTATAGAGTTAGAGAGCATTTTGAAGGAGGACTCAACAATTGACGAATACTAAACCAGAAACAATGGTTGCTACTATAGAAGAATTAGATCAAAAAGGGTCGGGCCAGGCGGTGATTTGGCGAGAGAATGAGCTGGGAAATCCTAAGAAGTTGAGACTTACGATTCCCCAGACGCTTCCGGGAGAAAAGGTGCGTGTAACGGTTGATCAGCCTGATCGCAGAAGAAGGAAGGCCATGCCGGATGAAATTCTGGAAGCCCATCCTGAAAGAACGGAAGCTCCATGTCCGCATTTTGAGCGGTGTGGCGGATGTGTATGGCAGCACTGGGAATACGAGGGTCAGTTAAAACAGAAGACGGATCATGTGAAGCATGCTTTGGAAGGCCAAGGCTTCGATCCGAAATTAGTGAGAGACACCATGGGAATGGATAACCCTTGGCGTTACCGTAATAAGATGGAATTTACGTTTTCACCGGAAGGTGCCCTTGGACTGCATGAGCAAGGGAACTTCAGAAAAATTATTTCTCTTGAAACATGTTTGATTGCAAGTGTTGAGATGGTGGAAGCGACGATGGAAGTCGCTGATTGGGTGAAAGACCACGGGTTAAAAGGGTACGACAAAGATAAGCATGAAGGCTTACTGCGTCACTTAATGGTGAGACAATCCTTTGTGACGGGCGAGCTTATGCTTGCGCTTTTTGCCACGGAGGCACCTGACGCTCATCAAATAGCGGTAGACGATCTTGTAAAGCGTGTCGGCGAGAAGTTCCCACATGTTAAAAGCTTACTATGGCTTGAAAATACAGCATGGGCAGACCGTACACAGGCGGAGGAAATCCATCTCCTGTCCGGTCGCGATTTTATCTATGATGAAATGGATGGATACCGTTTCCGTCTTTGGTTTGATACCTTCTTCCAGACGAATCCGACACAGGCTCAAAAGCTTGTTGATTTAGCAATTGAAATGGGACAACCGAAGAAAACAGAAAAAATGATCGACCTTTTCTGTGGAGTGGGGACATTTTCTCTTCCATTTGCAAGCAGAGTCGGAGAACTAGCCGGCATTGAAATCGTGGAAAGTTCAATCGAGTCAGCGAAACGTAACGCTGAAGATAATGGCATCTCGAACACGACATTCCTCGCTAAGGATGCTCGAAAAGGAATTGACCAAATGCTGGAGAGCTTTGGACATCCACAACTATTAATGTTGGATCCGCCTCGATCTGGTGCAGGCGGAAAAGTCATGAGACGAATCGGACGTGCCCAACCTGAGAGAATTGTGTACGTATCCTGTAATCCTGATACATTTGCGACGGATATCAAGGAGCTGGAACCATTCGGATACACCCTGGATGGTGTTCAACCTGTTGACCTATTCCCTCAAACGGTCCACGTTGAATGTGTAGCCACCTTGACGTTGAAGAAATAAATGAAAACAGTGCCCGGCCCTTACAAGGGTCGGGCACTGTTTTTGTAATACATCCCCTATCATGTGTAAAATATAATAGACACGTAGAAAATCATAGAAACCCTATTGATTTTATGTTTTATGAAAATAAGCCAAAACCAAAAGAAGGAGATACCATGACAAAGGGAAACGAAACAGGATGGAATATAGAAAATAGTTATGCAAACCTGCCCGAATCATTTTTCACAAAGCAGGAACCGACTCCAGTAAGTGATCCGACGCTGCTCGTTCTAAATGATTCTGTCGCAACAGCACTCGGACTCAACGTCAAAGAATTGCAGGGAGAAAAAGGAGAATCGTTGTTCTCCGGCAATGACATTCCTGAGGGCGCTGAGCCGATTGCGCAAGCGTATGCTGGGCATCAGTTCGGATATTTTAATATGCTTGGAGACGGCCGCGCTGTCCTGATCGGAGAACAGATCACCCCATCAGGTGAGCGTTATGATATTCAGCTCAAAGGTGGAGGGAGAACCCCTTATTCCCGAGGTGGGGACGGCCGGGCGGGACTTGGACCGATGCTCAGGGAGCACATCATCAGTGAAGCCATGTACGGACTTGGGATTCCGACTACCCGGAGCTTGGCAGTGGTCACAACGGGTGAGCCGATTTACCGGGAAACGGAGCAGCAGGGTGCGGTCCTGACCCGCGTAGCGGCTAGTCATCTTCGCGTCGGTACTTTTCAGTTTGCTTCTAAATTTGGAACGATGGAAGATCTCCGTGCACTGGCTGATTATGCAGTGGAGCGTCATTATCCGGAAGGTCTGAATGTGGCGAACCGTTATCTTTACCTGCTTCAGGAAGTAATCAAACGCCAGGCTGCACTCATTGCCAAGTGGCAAATGATCGGGTTTATTCATGGAGTCATGAACACGGATAATATGACGATCAGCGGAGAGACCATTGATTATGGACCATGTGCTTTTATGGATACGTATGACCCGGCAACGGTATTCAGCTCCATTGATACCGGAGGACGTTACGCCTATGGTAATCAGCCTCAAATTGCCGGTTGGAATCTTGCCCGATTCGCTGAGAGTCTATTGCCGATTCTTCATGACGAACAAGAAGAATCGCTGAAACTCGCCCAGGATGCTGTAATGGAATTCCCTAAGCTATATGAAGCTCACTGGCTCGACGGAATGAGAGGGAAACTCGGTATTTTCAACGAAGAAGAAGGGGACGAGTCCCTTGCAAAAGATCTTCTGGGATTAATGAAAGAAAATCGTGCCGACTATACGAATACCTTCCGTTCGTTAACAATTGAAGAAGAAATCGATTTGTTTGAAAAGCCGGAATTTGTTCAATGGAAAGAACGCTGGGAAGAAAGGCTGAACAGGCAAGAAGAATCGAAAGATGCCTCTCATGAGTTAATGCGAAAAAGCAATCCTTCGGTGATTCCCCGGAATCATCGTGTGGAGGAAGCGTTGGAAGCTGCTGTGGAAAGCAATGATTACAGCGTGATGGAGCGTTTACTTGAGGTTCTTAAGAATCCTTACCAGTACACGCCACAACAGTGCGAGTACGCGAAACTCCCGGAACCATCTGCTCGTCCTTACCGAACGTATTGTGGTACATGATGAATGATGCTGAAACAGGAAGCCTAAAAGGTTTCCTGTTTTTTTGAATGTAAGAGGACTTTCTCACTGATAAGTCGAAACTATTCAAAGTTAGATGAAGAGAAAAAGGATATAAAGGGGTTTTTCTATTGAACCAAGCATTGCTCGTAATTGATGCCCAGCAGGAATTAATTGAAGGGAATGAAGGGGAACAAGCTGTATTCCAAAAGGAGAGGCTGATTGAAAACATTAACCAGGTCATCCGTAAGGCAACCGAAATGGGTGCTCATCTTGTCTTTATACGAGATAAGGATGTCGGGGGCGGGGAAGGTGATGGCTTCCAGGTTCACAGGGACATCCATGTTCCGGACAATAGCGTTGTGTATGATAAATTAGCGACCAATTCGTTTTATGGTACGCCATTATTAAGCTTTCTAAAAGAAAAAGAGGTTGAACATGTCGTCATCATGGGATGCCAAACGGAATATTGTATCGACACCGCCGTTCGGTATGCAACCGTTAATGGATTGGACGTAACCTTGGTAGCAGATGGTCACTCCACGAAAGATTCAACAGTGTTAAAAGCTGAACAAATTATTCAGCACCACAACAAGGCTTTGTATGGTCATTATAATGTGGATCATTTCTCCGACGTCAGACAATCTGATGAAGAGTTGTTTCAGCCCAAACATGATTTCTATCGGGAGAAATACAGAATGTAGATCCGTAAAAAGCCCCTTTTGTCTGGCAGACAAAAGGGGCTTTATATAATTATTTCTTTCATTTCCCTCACTAATTCCTCCACGGATTTATCTTCGTTCATCAGCTGAAAGTCTGTTCTCATCTCTTTTTTCATTACCTGTTTGTTGATCTCATTCACCTGTTCATCAGAAACATTTATATGGATCGATTGATCTCTTGCTTTGACTCTGTTCAGGCACAGTTCATGGTTTGCATGAACCCCGATCGTGATGACTGAGAAATCTTCCTTTATATTTTCAAACATTTGGTCAAAGTGAGGCGTCAATCCTGTGGATTCAAATACGATTCTGTCGTGTGTGTCCAATGAGTGTCGAATTCCTTTTTCAATGGCAGAAAAAACGTCAGATAGGTAATCTTCATTGTCGATGTGTCTATCCTTCTTCACTTTCTTTGCCCAATCTTCCACTCTTATAAAGGGTATTCCAAACTTTTGGTCCATCAGGGTCCCGATGAACGATTTGCCACTTCCCTTTGGTCCGATTAAAAGGTAGATCGTTTTATTGGTCATGGCACAGTCTCCTCGATTTCATCAGATCAATTGTTAGTATCATTTTATCTTATCTTGGGACTAGAGGACAGGTCCCTACTGAGAAATCATTTTCTTACAATACAGCGTCCCCCTGTCCCTGACAAACCGGACAAAAATACAAGCGCCTCGAAGCAGCAACCGTCTTCTCAATTTCACTCCCACAAACAAAGCAAGATGCTCCTTCCCGATTGAATACCCAATGTCGATATTTTGAACGCTTCTCTCCTTTGGCTTTTAACTTCTTAACTAGCTCAAGATCGTTTGTAATTCCACCTGTCTTATAGGATTGTTTCATTAAATGAATGATCGCCTCTGAGGCTTTCATCAATTGATCCTCCGTACAGTCAATTGGTCGAAATGAAGGGTGAATGCCTGCTGCAAACATGATCTCAGACCTCAAGTAATTCCCGATCCCGGCTACAAACCCTTGATCTAATAAAAGTATCGACCACTTTCGATTATAGAATCGTTTTTCTTTCATTCTTTGAAGCAATTCATCCGCTGTTACTTCCTCACTCAAAATATCAGGGCCCACTTTTGAAACGAAAGGATGCTCAGGCACCTCCTCGTCACGGAGGACTTCAATATCGGATGCACTGTATAGAAGTGCCGACTTTTTTTCATTATGTAGAGCAAGCCTTAGCTGGCGGTTTGTTTTCGGATAGTTGTACAGGTTCCTTATATACCATTTTCCATAGAGCTGATTGTGTGAGTAAATGGTGTAGCCATTGTCAAAGTGGATGAGCATGGCTTTTCCTTTCGTATCCACTCTGGTCACGACCGATCCTTTTAAAAGTTCTTCGTAGTCTTCTAAATGAGGGAAGGCGAAGTATATATCTTGTACGGTTTTATTTTTAAGAGCGTGCTCCACTCCATCTGCAGCTCTTCTGATTTCGGGACCTTCTGGCATGGCGGTTTCTCCTTTTTTAGTATAGTTGTTCCCTTTTTTCTTCCCAAAGTAACATCCGGATAGGCTGGGCTACTCAACTGTTTTATGGTCTTGACATTATTCCAATATATTGATAAAGTTTTAAAAAATCTCATATTTTCTTATCCAGAGAGGTGGAGGGACTGGCCCTTTGAAGCCTCAGCAACAGGTCTGTGAAGATACTGTGCTAATTCCAGCGGGTGATTCAAACCCTGATAGATAGGAGCAATCTTTTATTTGTCGGTGACGCACTCGTTTAGGGTGCGTTTTTTGTTTGTTCACCCATTCCTCAATAATTATAGAAGGAAGGGTGTTTGTATGGAAAACGCAGGACAGAGTTTTAAAAGGAAGATGAAGACGCGGCATTTAGTGATGCTGTCTCTTGGAGGGGTGATCGGGACCGGGCTTTTCTTGAGTTCGGGGTATACGATTCATCAGGCAGGACCGTTCGGGACGATCCTTGCTTATCTGATCGGGGCGCTGGTGGTGTATCTTGTGATGCTTTGTTTAGGCGAGCTTTCTGTCCATATGCCGGAGACGGGATCGTTTCATAGTTATGCTACAAAGTTCATTGGTCCAGGGACCGGTTACACGGTGGGCTGGTTATATTGGCTGACGTGGACAGTGGCATTGGGGTCGGAGTTTACGGCAGCTGGCTTGTTGATGCAGCGTTGGTTTCCTTCGATTAGTGTATGGATTTGGAGTGCGGTCTTTGCTGCGTTGATTTTTGTATTAAATGCGTTGTCAGTACGGTTTTTTGCTGAATCCGAATTTTGGTTTTCTTTAGTGAAAGTGATGGCGATTGTTGCGTTTATTGTGATCGGGGCAGGGGCGATCGTCGGGTTCATCCCTCTAAGTGATGCAGAGCCGGCTCCGTTTTTCTCAAATATCACGAGTTCAGGATTGTTTCCGAATGGGGCATTTGCCATCTTGATGACCATGCTTGCCGTGAATTTTGCCTTTTCAGGAACAGAATTGATCGGGGTCGCGGCGGGAGAAACAGAGAATCCATCACAATCGATTCCTAAAGCTATCCGTACCACGCTTGTGAGATTGATCCTCTTTTATGTAGGGACGATTGTCGTATTATCAGCTTTATTACCGAGCCAGTCAGCGGGTGTATTGGAGAGTCCTTTCGTGGCCGTGCTTGGACGGATCGGACTCCCTTATGCCGCCGATATCATGAATTTTGTGATCATAACGGCCATTTTATCAGCGGCAAACTCAGGTCTGTATGCTTCTTCCAGAATGCTATGGTCGCTTTCGGATAAGCAAACGATCTCACCGATTTTTGCCAAATTGACTGATAGGGGAGTCCCTCTCAATGCGATTGTATGCAGCATGCTTGGAGGGGGACTGGCCTTGCTTTCTAGCATCATTGCACCGGGGACGGTCTACATCGTATTGGTTTCGGTCTCGGGTCTTGCTGTGGTGATCGTGTGGATGAGCATTAGTGCTGCCCAATTTTTATTTCGAAGACAGTATATAAGGGAAGGGAATGATGTGAAAGACCTGGCATATAGGACGCCGCTCTATCCACTCGTTCCCATTGCGTCATTTCTGCTTTGTCTCGCTTCCTGTATCGGTATTGCCTTTGATCCCACTCAGAGGATTGCCCTTTATTGCGGGATCCCGTTTATCG
Source organism: Rossellomorea sp. FM04394 (assembly GCF_041889765.1). Lineage (NCBI taxonomy): Bacteria > Bacillati > Bacillota > Bacilli > Caryophanales > Bacillaceae > Rossellomorea > Rossellomorea sp. FM04394. Next base: position 1,045,156 of record NZ_CP168654.1, read on the forward strand.
CCCTTTGCTATGGAAGCTATTATCTAACACAATATGTAAAGAAAAGAGGAAAAGGTCATGTCGAAACAACTGAAGCTAAATCCCATTGATGCTATTTTACAAAAATATTCCCCGCTTATTTTAGATGGAGCATTAGCCACAGAGCTGGAATCCCAAGGCTGTGATTTGAACGATCCCCTTTGGTCTGCCCGTGTACTCCTGGAAAAACCGGAAGTGATCGGAAAGGTTCATGCTGATTATTTCCGTGCAGGAGCCGATTGTGCGATTACAGCCAGCTACCAGGCAACGGTGGATGGTTTCAGAAAGCGCGGAATAGAGAAACCGGAAGCGCTGGAATTAATCAAAAAAACGGTTACTCTTGCAAAACAAGCACGGGATGACTTCTGGAAGGAAGAGAAGGAAAATTCGAATCGGCCGAAACCAATCGTTGCTGGTTCTGTAGGACCTTACGGGGCATACCTTGCAGACGGCTCTGAATACGTTGGGAACTATGGAGTAAGCGATCAGCATTTAGCAGATTTCCATCTTCCGAGAATCCAGGCATTAGTGGAGGCGGGAGCTGATTTACTGGCATTCGAAACCATCCCATCCTTGCAGGAAGCTAAGGTACTAGGTTCTCTTTTGAAAGAATTTCCGGAAACCTGCGCCTGGCTGTCTTTTTCATTGAAGGATGGAGAGACGATAAGTGATGGAACGGAAATTGAAGAGTGTGCGCGTGTGTTCAATGACAATGAACAAATCGCTGCGATTGGTGTGAATTGTGCACCGATTCCTGTAGCCAGGGAGGCAATAAGCGTATTAAGCAGAAACACTGACAAACCAATCATCGTGTACCCGAACTCAGGTGAGACTTACAATGCCCGGACTAAAACGTGGCATGGGGAGGAAGGTTGTTACGCATTTGAGGAGCAATCAGAAATTTGGTACGAGGCAGGGGCCGGTATCATTGGTGGGTGCTGCCGGACGAATCCGGGTCATATAGAGGCGCTGGCGAAGAGGTGGAGGTAGACAAATACCAATTACATGCAAAAAGCCCAAGTGATTCAACCACTTGGGCTTTTGCATGTTTATCGCTACTATTTATTATTGAATAGAAAACGTCTCTTTGATCAGCAAGTCCTCAGGTGATTCCCCGATTTGATCTTGGTGGAAATAATCTCTGATGACTCCATCTTTTAGATAGTTGACGATGGAGACCATTGTCATACCCTGATCTAAAGCGAGGTAGGCGTTTGTCACTTCTCCCGTTTCCACATTGACTGAATCAAGGAAGCCGTATTTCCCGTACATATCGAAACGTTTCAACGCCTGGATGTTTTTGAACGCTTCCATCGGCGCGTATTCAAGCGCCAGGAAAGTGGCATGTGGAGTGACCGTACCATCAGACTTATAGCCGTCCATACCTAATGGAGTAGCGGCAAATTCTGAATAATTATCTGGTGTGGCTGCTGGTGACATGCCCCAGGCTGCATATCCCTGCTCTTTGGCATATTGAATCTGGATATCTACATGACGCTTATTGTTCAAGCCAAGTGCATTTTTCCCAAGTTCTTTTTCCTTCAGTACAAGCTGTGGCATCAATGCTTCAAACATGCTTCCTCCCCAGCTCGGTACATATTTAGTGCCCTTGTAGCTGTAATGTCCTTCGAAGACATCTACACCGTCATATGTTTCTGTATATCCTTCAGGAATTTGAGCCTGCCAATCCCAGCTTTCTGGCATGGTGCGGAACATTCTCCACCAATGTTCTTCCGGTACATCTTCTTTCCCAATCGCGATGTAGCTTGCTACGCGTGGTTCCGTATAAAAGGCACCGTAGTGGTGAGCAGTATAGCTCTCTGTTGCTACATCATATCCGCCCCGCATTTGTCCTACTTCCGGTGTGTAAAGAGTGGAATAATCCATGTCCTCTACGAGTGCGTGGGTCTCTTTATAGAGTTCCGGATACGCTTGTCCCACTACAACCAGCCCTGCAGACAGCCATCCATTATCTACAGTTGAGATGAATTGACCCCAATCCGTCATGAGGGTTGCATCTTCAGTGTAGTACCAGTTGTAAAATAACCCGTTCCATTTTTCCATCTCTTTTAACGAATTCAACGTCTTTTCGATGTTAGTCACGGCTTCTTCACGTGAGATCAGGCCGACTTCCTCAGCTGAAATCGTACTCATCATATACATGGCAATATTCGTAGGAGAAGTGAATTTCTGTGCATTGATCTCCCCGTTATCCATACGGACGGCATCAAACGTGAGGCCCGTTTTCTTATCTGTAAAATCTTCGAAGTATCGATAGGTATTTTTTGAAATCGCTTTCAATTGTTTGGATAATGCGATTTCTTTTCCTTTGTTTGTGCTCTCTGCAGAAGCCGCAGCAGGGAGCGTGGCGCTGACGATCAGCAATAAAGCGATCAGCAATGAAAAATATTTCTTCAAATTTGACACTTCCTTTCATTTTAGTGAAACGTTTCGATTAAAAGTATACAAGAGTTGTCAAGAGACGTATATCGCTCAATAGTAACAATTGTCTGAAAATAACACGTCGGCATATTATCTCTTTTTTGGGTCTTTTATACCAGTATCCTTCGCAGGTAAACTCTAATACAGACACCGCCCTCAATCATAGGTGCTACTGTATGGGGTGACTAGCGTCTTATTTTGCCTACAGTGCCATTGATTTCTATTGAAAAAAGGATATTTTCCCATTATGTAGAAAGTCATAGATACATAGTCGATAGGGGTGAGCAGGATGCAGGGTTTCCATTATAAAAACTACGACGGTTTAGGGCTCGCAGAATTAGTGAAGAAAAAAGAAGTACATCCTAAAGAATTGGTTGAAGAGGCCATTAAACTAACAGAAGCCCACAACCCGAAGTTGAACGCAGTGATTCATAAAATGTATGACCAGGCGAGGGAGGTTGCAGACAAAGAGATTACTGGAGCCTTCGCCGGTGTACCCATGCTATTGAAAAATATCACTCAGGAAATAGAAGGGGAGCCCATGACAGCAGGTTCAAAATCCCTTCAAACCTACCGGGCGAAGACAGATTCGGAATATACCAGGAGATTGCGGGAAGCAGGCGTGGTCATTCTGGGGCAAACGAATGTACCTGAATTTGCTTTAGTCGCTGTTACGGAGCCTTCACATCACGGTGCGACAAGAAATCCGTGGAACCTGGATTATACGCCTGGAGGTTCAAGTGGCGGATCAGCTGCTGCGGTAGCGGCCGGCATTGTTCCGATCGCGGGTGCCAACGATGGTGGGGGGTCTATAAGGATCCCGGCTGCCTATTGCGGGTTATTTGGTTTGAAACCGACGAGGGGAAGAACCCCAGTTGGTCCAACCTACGGAAGAACATGGCAAGGGGCCTCGGTTGAGCATGTGTTAACCCGGTCGGTAAGAGATGGCGCTGCCATGCTGGATGAATTAAAAATGTATGAAAAATCTGCAGCTTTTTATGCCCCGCCATTTGAAGGAAGCTACTTAGAAACTTCACAAACTCCAGTAGGCAAGAAATTAAAGATTGCCTATTCAACAGCTTCCCCCATACGTACCGAAGTACATCCTGAATGCGAAAAGGCTGTTGTGAAAGCTGCTAAAGTTCTAGAGTCCATGGGTCATGATGTGGAAGAAAAAGAGGTACCTGTGGATGGACATAAGATTGCGAGAAGTTTCTTAACCATGTATTTTGGGGAAACCGCTGCATTGTTAACCTCTTTAGAAGAAGTGCTGGGACGAAAAGCGACTTATGCTGATGTGGAACCGTCGACCTGGCTCCTCGGTTTGATCGGAAAGGCCACACCTGCTGAAGAATTCATCCTGAGTATGAGGGAGTGGGACAAAGCAGCTTATCAAATGGAAACATTTCATGAAACGTACGATTTCTACCTTACTCCTACAACGGCTTTTCCCCCAGCCAAGATAGGAGAACTGGAACCAACCCACACAGAGAAATTCTTGATACGTTCAATAGGGAAGCTGGGACTCAGAAGGCTGTTGAAAAAGATTGGGATCGTTGATCAGATAGCACAGAAGAATCTGATGCGTACCCCTTTTACACAGTTGGCCAATTTAACAGGACAGCCGGCCATGTCACTACCGATACATCAAACGTCTGAAGGGCTGCCTGTGGGAGTCCAGGTGATGGCAGCAAAGGGTAGAGAGGATTTACTGTTGCAATTGGCTGGAGAGATTGAGAAGTCTGAGCATTGGTTGGAAATAGAGAAAAACCCTTTGTTTTAAAAGGGGGAGGGAAGTAGGGACAGGTTCCTTGTCCCGACTCCCTTTTTGTGACTGGGACAGTTGACCTGTCCCTCTGTCCCAAACCTTACTTAATCATCCCGACAATCCTTTCACAAATCTCATGGGTTACGAGAGAATCCTCAATCGATGGGTCAGGCGTGGTACCATTTTCCACACAAGCTAAGAAGTGATCTACTAAATCATAAAAACCACGCTTATACAAAGTAGGCTCCCAATCACCAAATGAAGAAAAGCTGACTTCTTTATTATGATAATGGGTCGTTTCAACGAGACTGTCGACGACATATTTATGATGACCTGCAGAGTACTCGATGATTTCCTCCGTCACACCTCCATCCCGGTTCATGATGCCGACAGCGGTACAGTCCTCACCGATCAATTGGATGACTAAATGGTGGAGCTTGTCTTCTTTTTTTAGATACTGAACCTTTACATCCAGGACAACGGTATCCATTAAGAATCGCAGAGTATCGACGACGTGGATGAAATCTTCCACGATGAACCTTCTGGTGTAATCAGGTAAAGCGTATCTATTTTTTTGCATAAGAAGGAAGCTCGGTTTCCCATGCTCTTTAAGCTCTTTCACTTTTGGTATGAAACGTCTGTTAAAACCAACCATGGCGATTTTGCCCTTTTCTTTTGCAAGCTGGACGATTCTTTCGGTTTCGTGAAAGTTCAAGGAAATCGGCTTATCTATGTAAACGTCGATGCCACTCTGTAGTAGTTTTTCCGATATTTCAAAGTGTGCTTCCGTTGCAGTACTTATAAATGCTGCGTCTATATTGGATGCAATCAGTTCCTCCACCGTCTGTACCTTTTCCGGGATCCGATATTTATCTGCCAGAGCATTCAGGCTTTCAGCATTCCTCGTGCAAAGCACCAACTCTATTCCTTCTTTTTCAGAGAGAACTGGAAGGTAGGCTTTCTTGGCTATATCTCCTAATCCGATAAGTCCGATTTTCATCATTTTCACCTCGTTGATTATTTTGTAGCTTTCTTTCATTATATTAATCTCTATTGATATATCAAATGTAAGGCTTGTAAGAATGCAGAAGTTACTCTAAAAATAACGAAAAACACGAACGATATATTCATTAATAAAAATATTATTCGTATTTCTGTTGTATATTCATTTCGGGTCTGTTATAGTAGCACAGTACTGATTTTACATATCGTTACTCGTATATCCTCGGTAATATGGTCTGAGTGTTTCTACCTGGTTCCCATTATAAGAACTAGACTACGAGTTGAAGTATTCGGTTTTACGCCTTTTTTGACGTAGCCACTTTGTGATGGACATCCCGTTCGTCACCTATACTTTGACTTCGAAGGTCTGGAAAGTAGAAACCACTCTACATGTTCTGGATCTTTTTCTTTTGGCCGAAACAACGAGATATCAACATCAGGTAAAAACGTAAAAGGAGAGATTGTGATGAAAAAGAAACTAACATTATTTGCATTATTATCGGTATTAGCATTATCCGTATTTACTGGCTGTAGTTCGACTTCAAAGACTGCAGCGAAGCAAGAAAAGGCAAAGAGACCGATTATGATACAAGGTCCAATGCCTATTGAAGCTGAAAAGTTTGCGGGTAAACTAGAAAATGTGAAAGAAGAAAAATCGGGATCATTTGTTTTCTATATAGGAACGCTTGATAGTTATCCTGTCATCGTTGCCAAAACCGGTAAAGGTATGGAGAACACGGCAGCTGCTACTGCGGTAGCCATTGAGAAATACGATCCAATTGCCATCATCAACCAAGGAACATCAGGTGGACATGACCCTGAGTTAGATGTATTTGATATCGTGTTAGGAGAAAGAACCGTAAACCTGGGTTCATTGAAAACAGCTGACAAAGCTGATAACGAAGGAATTGATCCAACCGTCTGGAAGCCGATGGACTTAATGGCTTCTGAAGGCAGTGCGGGTGAAGACCCAAATGCTGAGAAGATCCGTTATTACGATGGAGACGAAGACTTACTTGAAGCTGCCAAAGCAGTTAAGGATACCTACACCAATGGGAAAATCGTCGAGGGTACCATCGGATCTGCAGACGTGTGGAATAATGAAGTGGACCGCATCCAGTGGTTCCATGAGAAATACGGTACTTCTGTTGAAGAAATGGAAGGGGCTGCAGCAGCACAGATTGCGGGTGCATATGATGTAGCGTTCCTGGGAATCCGTGTACTGTCAAATAACAAGACAAACGGTGGGGCATACAACCCGGAAACCGCATCAGCGAATCAGGAATATGTCTATGAAGTGGTTAAGGAGTATATTTCCACTATGGAAAATAAATAGTGTTGTGGGGCCAGACCCTTGGCAAACTAATGCGTTAGTGAGCCGGGGTCTGGCCTCTTTTTATATAAAAAGTTTTACACATTTTGTTAAAGGGAAGAAAGAAGGAAGGCACGTTTTTAATAGGAGGAATACAGAATGGCTAAAACAATTTTCATTACAGGAGCAGGAAGTGGTCTGGCAAGAGGAGCATCACTCGGTCTTGCAAAAAAGGGACACCGTGTGATTGCGACGACAGAGCTGACTTCCCAGAAAACCGATCTTATGAGGGAAGCGGAAGAGCAAAATGTGGATATGGAAGTATTCAAGCTCGATATTACAAACTCCAGAGATCGGGAACAGATTACCAAATATGATTTCGACGTATTTGTAGCAAACGCAGCGATCAATGAAGGCGGACCACTCGGAGAAGTTCCTATGGACCGTTTCCGTGCACTATTTGAAGTGAACGTCTTCGCAACCCTTGAAACCGTTCAACTGGCCGCAAGGAATCTTGTGGTAAAAGGAAGCGGAAAGATCGTGTTCATGAGTTCCATGGCAGGGATATCAGCGACACCATATGTGGGTCCTTACACAGCAACGAAGCACGCCATTGAAGGAATTGCTCAAACCTTGAAATCGGAGCTTGAAGAGTTCGGAGTGAAGGTTGCAACCATCAATCCGGGTGCGTTCGAGACGGGCTTCAATAAAAGAAGCGCAGAGGAAATCTGGAAATGGTTCGACGATGAAAAGAACTTTACCCGTAAAGAAGATATGCTAAAACAGCAGGAAGGGTTAAAAGACCAGTTCGATCCGGAAGACATGATTCAAAAGATGATTGAAATCATCCCCGCCGATAACCATAAATTCCGTACGGTTTATCCGGAAGAAACGGAGAAGCAGCTGAAGGAAACCCAGCAGGAACGTTGGGAAATGGAAATTTGATAAAGGATCATTTTTAGTAACGGCCCATTCGATTGTGGATGGGCTTTTTTTAATGAAGGTCCGTCCCTTACCGCGTTAAAGCGTTGAGGGACGGACCTTATCGGGTAAGAACCCTCTCCGTATGTTACAATGTTCTAATGCGTCACAACATTTTTAACATCACACGGAGATGATCATTATAGAAACGAAAAACTATTACTATATTTATTCATGGGAAGCGAATGAAGAATCCTTATGTGCATTGGAAAGAAGAGCGTTGTTTGGAAAAAGCTCTGAATCTTGTATTCTGGAAAGTTCAGTGAAAATAGATCCAAGTAGAAGTCCTTTTATTAGAGAACGGCTTGAGATCATATGCGAGGGAAAAAGTTTTGAAGATTTACTCGTAGAAATAGAAAAATTAGAAGCGCTGGATGGATTCAAAGTAGTATATGTACAAAATCCAGATTCCGAAAGAGTGGGCTTTAAGAAGCTGCGTAGGATTGAGAAGGAAGTGGGCATGCACCTGAAAGGAGAAGCCGAGTTAGTCGATCCGGTCATTTGGTTCGGGGTCATGCAGACGAATGATCGTTGGGTATTCGGAAAGCACATGAAAAATGAAGCGGTTTGGTTACACCATGTGAAGAAGCCACACAGCTATTCGACGGCACTAAGCACGCGTGTAGCAAGGGCGGTCGTGAACATTGCGTCTCCAAATCCTGATGGAATCAAGATGATCGATCCTTGTTGCGGAATCGGGACTGTACTTGTCGAGGCGTTGTCCATGGGAATCGATATAGTCGGTAGTGACCGCAATCCTTTGATCCTCGATGGAGTAAAGGAGAATATCGCTCATTTTGGTTTTGAAGGGGAAGTCTCGTTAAAGGATATTAATGACGTAAAGGACAGCTATGATGTGGCAGTGATTGACCTTCCCTACAATCTTTGTTCAGTGATTACAGACGATGAGCAGCTTGACATGCTTCGCAGTGCGAGAAGATTTGCAACGAAGGTCGTGATCGTGACGTTGGAAGATGTGGATGCCAATGTTGAAAGAGCGGGATTCCAGATTGTGGACCGTTGTGAAGTGAGCAAGGGGAGATTTGTACGTCAAGTTTTGGTGTGTCAGTAAGAGTGCCGGATACAACATTCAAAAAGAGACTCAGAAATCACTCTGAGTCTCTTTTCTATTTACCTGCCCAGAATGGCCAGTACCCCTTTGTAAATCAGGTAAAGTGAGAAAACCACCATAGCTACTACCCCAATCAGGGAAAGGATAGTTGCTACACTTGCTAAGAACGTTCCTGCTAAAGGAACTTCCGTTAATACAAAACCTGCCAGAATGCCGGCAAGCATCAAAAGAACAAATCGATCCATGTCTTGTTCCCCCCTTTCAGCACATTATATGTACAAGCTGAAACAACAGTGAGGGTTTATGAAAAATGTGTTTATGACATGGTGGATCCTCATGATAACATTCTAATAGAAGGCTGATATGAATTCGGGTACTTCTCTCAGGTGGAAGATAACATTTATCTATATAACTTTAAATTATGTCAAGAACAAGTGGATCGATTGGTTGCTATAGTTGAAAATCCTGACAGTAGTTCTCATTCCGATGACTTTGATTTTTGATCTTTTCTATTAGAGAAAAGAGGAGGTTCCCAAAATGAAACTTTGGGAACCTCCTCTATTTGGCAGTTATGAAATTTGACAGGGTGTTTTCTTTTATGTTTTAACCGGTTACCTGTACCAGTGCCGAATTACTTCGCCAATTCATCCCGATCGGCTGCCATGGGAGGCTGCTCAAGCCACCCTTTTTCGATCAGCATTTTTACGCCATCCTTAGAAAATTGGGATATTTCAACAACCAGTCTTGAAATATCAAGGGAAATGTCTTCTCTGAAAATCGAGGTGATGCCGATTCCATAGTTAACCATGCTTCCTGCGTTGGCGAGAGCCACATGATATAGCATAAGTTTTTCTGAAAAAGGGGCGACCTTTGAGTCCAAGACTTCGGGATCCCATAGTTGAGGAGATGGCAGATGGTCTTTTGTGAGTAAGTCTTGAAGGATGGTGATATTCTTCTGAGAGATATCCCTTCCCCGTACCATGTATTTTTTTAATTCCTTTGATTCCACCACCTGGCTGAATCCCATCATCAGTGATTTTCCAAGTTGGTTTGAGTCCAGGTTGACATACATAGAGGTTATTTCTGTCGAAGTCATCGGTCTTTCCTTACCGATCAGCTTATGTAGAAAGTCTTTGGATTCGATAAATCTCACCTTATCGGGAATAGGGATGAAAGGTGCGCGAATCAGGAGTCCTTTCGCAAGCATACTATTCATGGCGTCCTGATACAGTTCACTCGCATCATCAATGCACTCATCGAAGTATTGTCTGATATCATCCCTGAACGAAACCGTCAACGCGTTTGAAAACAGGAGTAAGTTAATGCGGGAGGTTTCCTTCAGATAGAACAAGTAAAATTTGTCGGTGAAGATGGCAGGTGCCTCTTCATTCAAATCGTTATCACTAAATCCGATGGGGATGGGGAATGTCTCCTTGTGAAAGATATCCTTTAATTTCGCAATATGCTTCCTTGTCATTTCCTGTGCTTTCTCGAGCAACTCTCTTATGCGTTGATCGTCTACATTTGTTAAATAATGGGTGTACACACAATCCAACAGGGTTTCGCCCAAATAATTTTTCCATAGTTCACCTAATTCCGTCGAGGTCAACGTAATATGTCTGCCGTCTTCATTCTTCAAATGCTCACCTTCTTCCTCCATTATCTGTTTTATCTTTAGCATTTCAGGTACAAATATTCCTGTCTTTGTTAAGGTGTTTTTCATTAAAAGTGGCCCAAATAAGAATATTTTTCTAATTTAAAAAAATAATATTATCACTTGGAAACGTGAAGCATTCACTCGAAATCCAGTATTAGCAGGCATTTGAGTATCCTTGAACTCGTGACAAATTCTCCCTTATGACATTTGTCATATCCAGCATATGACACCTACTACTAACACGATGATTTCGCTTATCTTATAATAAATCCAACGCCTTAAATGAAGGGAATTATGACATGACAAATATAAAAACGTTGAAAAAAGAAGTTGCTCCTTATGAAAAGTCAACCACAAAAGAAAGTGTATGGCAGATGGTCAATACGCTGGTGCCGTTCTTTCTATTATGGTTTCTTGCGTATCAAAGCCTTTCCGTATCGTACTGGCTCGCACTCGTTCCAATCGTGATCGCTGCAGGGTTCTTAACGCGAATCTTCATCATCTTTCATGATTGTACACATTTCTCATTCTTTAAAAGCCGCCGTGCGAACCGAATCGTCGGAACCGCTATGGGTGTGTTGACGCTATTCCCGTTCGATCAGTGGGGACATGATCATGCCGTCCATCACGCGACAAGCGGGAACCTGGATAAGCGTGGGACAGGTGACATCTGGACGCTGACCATTGATGAATATTTAGCAGCACCTCTTAAGATTCGTTTAGCGTATCGCTTTTACCGCAATCCGTTCGTTATGTTCGTTTTAGGACCGATTTATGTATTCCTTCTGAAAAATAGATTCAACCGTAAAAATGCACGTAAGAAAGAACGTAATAACACGTATTTAGTGAACGTGATCATCGTGGCCCTTATCGCACTTCTATGTGTGACACTGGGATGGCAGGAATTCCTGCTGGTACAGGGATCAATCTTCATGGTTTCAGGATCGATCGGTATTTGGTTGTTCTACGTACAGCATACGTTTGAAGACTCATATTTCGAAGAAGACAAAGAGTGGCAATATGTGTTGGCAGCTGTTGAAGGAAGCTCCTTCTATAAGCTTCCAAAAATCATGCAGTTCCTTACAGGTAACATCGGCTATCACCATATTCACCATCTAAGTCCGAGAGTACCGAACTACAGACTGGAAGAAGCGCATAAAAACTCAGAGCCATTACAAAAAGTACCAACCATCTCACTTTTAACAAGCTTAAAGTCATTACGTTTCAAGCTTTGGGATGAAGAAAACAAAACGTTTGTAAGCTTTAGAGGCATCAAGTCTCTGGATAAGTCAAAATCAAGAATTTCAACTGAAGCCAAACCTGAATTATAAACCTGACCGACTCTCCTTATGACCGATTCATATAAGGGGAGTCTTTACTTGATAAGGCCTTTAAAAGGAGAGAACCTACATGATTCGAATCGTCATACAAGAGGACCAACAGTTGCTCCGTGAAACCATGAGCTCCCTCCTTAACCTGGAGAACGATATGGAAGTCGTTGGTCAGGCATCGGGCATACAGGACTCCCAAACACTTATCCAACATCTAAAACCAGACCTCTTTATCATGGATATTGAAATGCTGGAGAGGGACGGACCTCTAGAAGCATTGAAGGAAGAAGGATGTCATCTGCTTATATTAACTACATTTCGCAAAAATGGTTATATAGAGCTGGTCCAACAAGCAGGTGCAAAGGGGTACATGTTGAAGGACAGTCCGAGTGAAGAGCTGACCTCCTCGATTCGCAGCATAGTGGAGGGGGAGCAGGTTTATTCTCCGAAGTTAATGAAAGAGGATGAGGAGACTCAGGAGTCTGATTCATACCACATTCCCCATCCACCTGGCCAGGTGAAAACCTATTTTACAATGATCATGGATAAGATGAAGTTACCGACTGGATGAAAACCCGATAAAGGGCCTGACCCCCACCTGCAGCTTATGCAGTGGGGTCAGGCCCTTTAATGTATTACCATTCCTTCGGTTCATAATCCAAATCCTGAAACAGTCGCGTCTTTTCTTTTTTAGAAAGGTCACGCCATTGTCCTACAGGCAGATTTCCTAAATGGATATTCATGATACGCGTACGCTGCAGTCTATATACCTCGTATCCAAGGGCTTCGCACATACGACGGATTTGGCGGTTCAATCCTTGAGTCAATGTGATTTGGAAGACATACTTGGAAATCTGCTCAACCTTACATGGGAGTGTCTTCGTTCCCAGAATCTTAACACCCTCTGACATTTGCTTTAGAAAATCCTCTGAAATCGGACGGTCAACCGTCACGATGTATTCCTTTTCATGCTGATTCTCGGCGCGGAGGATTTCATTGACGATATCCCCATCGTTCGTAAGGAGAATCAAGCCATCCGAATCCTTGTCCAGCCGTCCGATATTGAAAATTCGCAGGGGATGATTGACGAGGTCCACAATATTCCCTTTCACGCCTTTTTCGGTTGTACTCGTAATCCCAACGGGTTTATTTAAAGCGATATATACATTATTTCGTGCCACTCTTACAGGGGCTCCGCTCACCTTCACATCATCCCCGGGATTGACTTGATCACCAATCTTCGCGATCTTCCCGTTAATGGTCACTCTTCCTTCTGTAATCAATTTATCTGCACCGCGTCTGGATGCCTTTCCAGCTTCACTGATATATTTATTGATACGCATGTTCAACACAACCTTAAACTGATAATTAATAATCTAAGAATATCGGACTGCTGCTTTCTTTTCAAGGGATTCCCTAAATAGATCCCTACCGGGTGGGTTATCTTATCAAATAAAAAAATATTTTCAAAAACCCCCTTTACATTCACGCAGCGTCAACCTGTAAAGTAAGAATTGTCAGGAGGTGAAATCATGGAATATACCGTTAAGAAGCTTGGGGAGCTCGCTGGTGTGAGCACGCGAACTCTGCGCTACTATGATGAAATTGAGATTCTAAAGCCGGCAAGGACCAATTCGTCAGGATATCGGATATACGGGCAGAGGGAAGTCGACCGACTGCAGCAGATCCTCTTCTATAAAGAATTAGGTGTAGGACTGGACGAAATCAAGGATATCCTGGATGATCCTGCCTTTGACGCAAAGCATGCCTTGATGGAACACCGCGAAAAATTGTTAGCCAGACGAGAGCAGCTTGATCAATTGATTGCAAATGTAGATAAAACAATACATGTAAAGGAAGGGAAAATGACCATGTCAGATAAAGAAAAGTTTGAAGGCTTCAAACAAAAGATGATTGATGATAACGAGAAAAGGTATGGAAAAGAAGTACGGGAGAAATATGGTGACAAGGCAGTGGACGAATCCAACGCCAAAGTGATGAACATGTCACAGGAAGACCATGAAAGAGTCACAGGCCTTGAAAAAGAGATAAAAGAAACGTTAGCCGAAGCGTTCCAAACAGGTGATCCAACAAGTGACATCGCCCAGAAAGCTGCTGACCTGCATAAAGAGTGGATTACATTCTATTGGGGACAGTACAGCAAGGAAGGTCATGCCGGTCTTGCTCAAATGTATGTCGATGATGAACGGTTTAAGGCTTATTATGATGAAGATCAGGAAGGTGTGGCAGAGTTTTTGAGGGATGCTATCCACATCTATACAGGGCAAAAATCTTAAGTGGAATAAACAAGAAGTACTCTGCTCCACTAATAAGTGTTATGATATGAGGACGAACTTGAAAGAACGTACCTTATGATAACGGAGTGAAAAAATGAGTAAACCAAAGAAAAAGAGCGGAACAGGCCAAGGCACAGGAAAAAAAGGCTGGAATCGCTGGCAGGCCGGGGCCAATAAGAAAAAGAGCAACAAGCCTTATACGAGTAAAGGCGTAAAGCATGGAAGTAAGCAGGAAGATAAGTAGTCATATGTAAGTCCATTTCCTTTCGGGGGAGTGGACTTTTATATAGGAAGATAGTGACAAATTCATAAAAGCATTTGCTATTTTTACGATTTCCTGTTATTCTAAGAAAGAATTATTTTTGTTCGGTCTGTAAGGAATGAAAGTATTTAAACTTTTCGCCTTTGATATCTAATTGAGCAACGATAGTAATAAATCGTGGATTCAAGTCCACACAGGAGGAAACAATTATGCAACAAGGTACAGTAAAATGGTTTAACGCAGAAAAAGGTTTCGGTTTCATCGAAATCGAAGGTGGAGAAGATGTATTCGTACATTTCTCAGCTATCCAAGGCGAAGGATTTAAATCTTTAGACGAAGGTCAAAAAGTTACATTTGACACTGAGCAAGGTCAACGTGGACTTCAAGCGACTAACGTAAACAAAGCGTAATAGCTTTATGATGAAGGACTCTCTTTGAGGGTCCTTTTTTATTTGCGACATAAAAAAGATGTGCCTGCCGTTCGATCGCAGGCACCTTTTCACCATTACGTTAACGCATACTTGATGATTCCCTGAATGTAAACGGAGGATTCATTCTGATTACATTCCCTGATTTTGATTTTTCCTTCTTTTTCTAACTCAGCTGCCAGATTTTTGATTGTTTCTGCTTCTGCTTTTGAAGTCAGAGGGATTTCAATTGAAAAGAAGTTTCCGCGACTGGCTTGATTTAAACTCTTTAATAATCCAATTTTATTCATTTGGGTCATCCCCTTTATCTTTTACTTTCGACATAAGGACGGATTTATCCTTTACTGATAGAGAGTTTAAAGAATAAAGATGGATTGAGGGTGATTATTGTATTCGATTTGCTTTTTCTCAGGTTATCTGTTATTCTTAGTAAGAATTATTTTTGTTCGGTCTGTAAGGAAAGAATAAGTATTTAAACTTTTCGCCTTTGATATCTAATTGAGCAACGATAGTAATAAATCGTGGATTCAAGTCCACACAGGAGGAAACAATTATGCAACAAGGTACAGTAAAATGGTTTAACGCAGAAAAAGGTTTCGGATTCATCGAAATCGAAGGTGGAGAAGATGTATTCGTACATTTTTCAGCTATCCAAGGCGAAGGATTTAAATCTTTAGACGAAGGTCAAAAAGTTACATTTGACACTGAGCAAGGTCAACGTGGACTTCAAGCGACTAACGTAAACAAAGCGTAATAGCTTTTGATGAAGGGACTCTCTCGGAGGGTCCTTTTTTTTTTTGTGTTGTCGGGGCTGAACGAGCCGCCTGCACTTTAGGTTTCATCCAGCTCCGGCGGCTAGCCCCTCGAGGTCATAAGCTAAATAGGCCAGGAAGGCAAAGTGCGCCTTCCCAGCCTATTCATCTTATGCTTGTCGTGGCTGAACGAGCCGCCTGCACTTTAGGTTTCATCCAGCTCCGGCGGCTAGCCCCTCGAGGTCATAAGCTAAATAGGCCCGGAAGGCAAAGTGCGCCTTCCCAGCCTATTCATCTTATGCTTGTCGTGGCTGAACGAGCCGCCTGCGTTTTAGGTTTCATCCAGCTCCGGCGGCTAGCCCCTCGAGGTCATAAGCTAAATAGGCCAGGAAGGCAAAGTGCGCCTTCCCAGCCTATTCATCTTATGCTTGTCGTGGCTGAACGAGCCGCCTGCGCTTTAGGTTTCATCCAACTCCGGCGGCTAGAGGCTCGAGGTCATAAGTCAAACATGCCAAAAAGTCAAAGAGCGTCTTTCCGGCATGTTCGCCTTATGCTTGTCGCCTCTGGGAGAGCCGCCTGCGCTTTAGATATAAAAAGGGACCGACAGCGTTCGTCGGTCCCGGAGACAACATGTTACAAGTTAAAAATGGTTAGGTAAAGCATAACACACTATCGGTGGAATACCTAAAGATATTTGAAAAGAATTTGCTGGGGGTATAATTCCATTGAATAGAATCGACACTTTCCTATGAGAATAAAACTAAAGAATGAATAAATGAGGTAGTGAAATGAGTATAAAACAATTTACGGATTATAAGCTTAGTAATGATATTGTAAGGGCTCTATCCGGTTTAGGGTATCAAGCTCCAACCGAGGTTCAATCCAAGGTGCTTCCATTGGCTCTGGAGAAGAAGGATCTTGTTGTGCGTTCCCAAACAGGAAGCGGTAAGACAGCCTCTTTCGGGATTCCGATTTGCGAGATGGTACAGTGGGAAGAGAATAAGCCTCAAGCCCTTGTGCTGACGCCGACCCGGGAACTCGCTGTTCAAGTAAAAGAAGATATCACAAACATCGGGAGATATAAGCGAATCAAGGCGGCTGCGGTGTACGGGAAATCTCCTTTTCATCGACAAAAGCTTGAGCTTAAGCAGAAAAACCATATCGTAGTAGGCACCCCGGGCCGCGTACTCGATCATATTGAAAAAGGTACATTCCCATTGGAAAAGCTTGCGTACCTTGTGATTGACGAAGCCGATGAGATGCTGAACATGGGCTTTATCGAACAGGTGGAAGCGATTATTCAAGAGCTGCCGACGGATCGGGTAACGTTGACATTCTCAGCTACATTACCGGAGGATGTGGAAGCACTCTGCCATAAATATATGAAGAAACCCGTTCATATTGAAATCAAGGCAACAGGTATCACGACAGATAAAATCGATCACTCTTTGATCGAAGTGAGAGAGGAAGATAAGCTGACTCTTCTTAAAAACGTCACAACTGTTGAAAATCCCGATAGCTGCATCATCTTTTGCCGAACAAAAGAAAATGTGGATACATTATGTGAAGAGTTGGACAGGTCAGGGTATCCAGTGGATAAAATTCATGGCGGTATGATTCAGGAAGCCCGCTTTGAAGTGATGGATGATTTTAAGAGAGGGGAATTCCGCTATCTGGTGGCAACGGATGTGGCAGCCCGTGGAATCGATATTGAGAACATCACACACGTCATCAATTATGATATCCCCATGGAGAGAGAAAGTTATGTTCACCGTACGGGGAGAACGGGCCGCGCAGGTTCTGCAGGAAAGGCGATCACCTTCTGCACACCGTATGAAGATAAATTCCTTGCCGAGATTGAAGAATATATCGGATTTGCGATTCCAAAGCTGCAGCCGCCGTCGGAAGAAGCAGTGGCAAAAGCAAAGACGGATTTTGAACGAAAATTAGACACGGAACCTGATTTTAAATCAGATAAGAGTGCGCAGTTGAACAGAGATATCATGAAGCTCTACTTCAATGGCGGAAAGAAAAAGAAAATCAGGGCTGTCGATTTCGTCGGAACAATTGCGAAAATCGAAGGAGTGAGCGCTGATGACATCGGGATCATCACCATCCAGGAAAACCTTTCTTATGTGGAGATATTGAATGGCAAAGGGCCGTTAGTCTTACAAGCCATGAAAAAAACCACAGTCAAAGGTAAGGTGCTGAAGGTCCATGAAGCGAGAAAATAAATAATCTTTAAAACATGCAGCGGATTTATTGGAATTCGCTGTTTTTTTATGTTTTGGGAGAACATTTAGACGGGGCCATGAGAAAAAGGGGGAAGAAATAGTCCTTTGGTGTTCCTTCTTATATATGGTGAGTGATATATCAGCGGAATCCGGTTTATATCAGCGAAATTTCAAATTTATCAGCGAATCCAGACATTCAAAGGTAGGCTCGACTAGCATTCTGTTTTCCTTCTTCACATCCAGATAGGATCTCAGGTCCACCGGCAAGGATCTGATTATAACGGCGAAATTTTCAATATAACGGCGAAAATCAATTTTTAACGGCGAAATCCATGATTTAACGGCGAAATCCCAATTAACAGTGAATGAACTATTTAAAACAGGAGAAATTGCCAACGACCAACCAGCTCTAAGTTTTGGTACACGGTGCCTGTCCCCATGTCCCATCCCATGTCCCAAAAAACATCGTTATAGAAAAATAATGTTGTAATCGTTTTCAACCTGTTGTATTATTCAGTTAAAGGAAATCCGAAACGTTTTGGGAGATGTGCAAGTGACTACGATTAAAGATATTGCAAGAGTAGCCGGGGTATCCGTTACGACGGTGTCACGAGCGTTAAATGGGTATTCAGATGTCAATGAAGATACTAGGAAGAAGATTGCTCAAGTGGCAAAAGAGTTGAATTATAGCCCTAATTCCATTGCCAGAAGCCTGGTCATGAAAAAGTCGAAAACGATTGGCTTACTTGTTTCCGGATTTACGAAGGAAAGTGTGAAGGATAATTTCATCGTGGAAGTGCTGGCAGGGATTAATGAATTTGTTTCAGGTTCTGATTACGATCTTGTTTTATTCAACACCAATTCTTCGAAGCAGCGTGAGAAGACTTATACGCAGCTTTGCAGAGAAAGAAGAGTGGACGGGGTGATCATCCAGGGGATCAGAACGGATGATCCTTATTTACAGGAAGTGGTTGAAAGTGATATTCCTTGCGTATTGATCGACATCCCGCTTGAATCCGAATATGTGAGTCATGTGACGACGGATAATGTATTAGGGGCTGAAAAAGCGGTCCAGCATTTAATCCAATGTGGCCATACAAACATTGGGATGATTAATGGACATGACTATGCGTTTGTAAGTCAGCAGCGTTTGGAAGGATACAATAACGCTTTGCAAGGTGCACAGCTCGAACTCAATTCCAGCTACATCGTAAATGGGGAGTTCACAGAAGAAAGTGGAAAGAAAGCAGCTGCAGCATTACTAACCTCACATCCTGAAATGACAGCATTATTTTGTGCAAGTGATCTAATGGCCATCGGAGCGATGAGTGCGGCGAAGCAGCTGAACATTAGGGTGCCAGAAGACCTTTCGATTGTCGGATACGATGATATCCTGCTTGCATCGTATGTGAGCCCGAAGTTGACCACCGTACGACAAAATAAGTTTCAACTGGGGTATGAAGGGGCAAGATTATTGCTGGATTTATTGACAAATCAGTCAGGGCCCCATCGAATGGTGCTTGAGACAAGGTTGATCAGAAGGGAAAGCACAAATCATATAAACGAATAAACGTTGGTATAGATCTTTATGATAAAGCCAACTTTTATTTAGAGGCTGATCCGAAACGTTTTGGGAATGAAATGATTTTTTTTAACGAATTTCCAAAACGTTTCGGGAAACATCGTAATGATCAATGAACAAAAAAACAAAACGGTTTGAAAGTAGGAGGAACCATTATGAACTACAGAGTGATTAAAGAAAACAACTTATTTCTTCTTACAGATGAGCAAGGAGATATCATAAAAGACCATAGTTATGGGCTTGGTTTATACAAGAATGACACGAGGTACCTTAGCAAATTGAATGTGAAAATCAATCATGAAAAACCGATTCTATTACATTCCGATGGATCGGAAAATTATATGTCTACGATACTATCAACGAATCCCCACCAGGAAGAGGATGGAAATCTCATCCTTTGGAGGGAATCAGTCCAAATCGAGCGTAAGCGCTTTATTTATGATGATGTGTTGTATGAAACGATTACAACGAAAAACTATTATCCAAAACCTGTATCGTTTGAGTTGAATGTAGAAGTCGATGTGGACTTTAACGATATGTTTATCGTACGCGGGTTCCAAACTGGAAACGTAGGAAAGAGAACAGGTCAGAAAGTTGAAGATCAATCCATCACCTTCCAGTATGAGGGTGCGGACAATATCAATCGTGCGACAAAAATTCAGTGGGATGCCAAAACGAAAAACGTGAATGAAAATGGAGAGATTACTTTCCAGGTAGAGCTTCAGCATGAGGAAGAACAGTCCATTACATTTATGATCGTTCCACTTGAAAATGTAGAAACGAGAGATGACATTTTACCTGTTGAGGAAGCACTTCAAAAATTAAAGGTTTCTTATAAAGAATGGTCGGCTCAGTTAACGAAAGTAGAGACGGATTACGAACCGCTTCAACGTCTGGTGGACAGAGGTTTATCAGATCTTAGAGTGTTATTGACTGACACCGGATACGGAAAGTTTCCTGTAGCTGGTCTGCCTTGGTTCGGAGTTCCATTCGGAAGGGATAGTCTGATTGCCGCCCTGCAAATGATTGCGTTCCAACCCCAGGTTGCAAAAGGCACCCTGTTCACCATGGCGAGTGAGCAAGGGACGAAGGTGGATCCTTGGAGAGACGAGCAGCCAGGAAAGATCATGCATGAAATCCGCTACGGAGAGCTTGCGAATACGGACCAAATTCCGTTTACGCCTTATTACGGAACGATTGATGCAACACCGTTATTCCTTGTCCTATTGACAGAGTATGTGAAATGGACGGGTGACATGGATACGTTCCATCAGCTTGAGGACAATGTGAAGAGAGCGCTTGAGTGGATCGACCAGTACGGAGATCGTAATGGAGATCTATTCGTTGAGTACCACCAGGAATCATCCAAAGGGATTGCCAACCAAGGCTGGAAGGATTCCGGGGACTCCATCGTTCATCGAAATGGGGACTACGCTGATACACCGATCGCCTTAGTAGAGGTTCAAGGCTATGTGTACCAGGCAAAACGTGGATTGGCTGCTGTTTATAAAGCACTTGAAAAGAAAGAAGAGGCTGTCCGATTAGAGACGGAAGCGAAAAACCTGCAAGAACGATTTGAACAGGAGTTTTGGATGGATGACCTGGAATTCTACGCCATCGCCCTTGATCAAAAGAAAGAAAAGGTCGGTACGATCACCTCCAATCCAGGACATGTTCTGTATTCAGAAATGATGTCCGGTGATCGGGCTGCAAAAGTAAGTCAAACGTTGACGGGTGACAAGATGTTTTCTGGCTACGGAATCCGTACCATGGGGAAAGGTGAAGCTGGCTACAACCCGATGAGCTATCACGATGGCAGCATTTGGCCACATGATAATAGCATGACGTTACTTGGATTAAGCAAATTAGGATTCAAGGAAGAATCCAAGAAAGTGATGAGTGGATTGATCGATGCGTCACATCATTTCGAATACGACCGCTTGCCGGAGTTGTTCTGTGGATATGAGTCTACAATCGGGAAGGCTGTAAAGTATCCGGTCGCTTGTTCTCCACAAGCGTGGGCAGCGGGGACACCACTCGTGTTTATTCAATCTCTATTAGGGTTGTTTCCAAACAGCCTGACAAATGAAATACATCTTAATCCGATCTTACTTGATGAAATGAACATATTGACGGTGCACGATATTACGATTGGTGATGGAGTGCTGTCTCTATCCTTAACGCGAAAAGGAGACAAAATAGAAACCTCCATTATAGAAAACTCAACAGGCTACGACATTGTGAAAGAAAAGCAGACGGTGTAATCACAACCAGGAATAACAATCCTATTTTAAATAAATCAAAAAGGGGTTAAGAAAATGGCGAAGAAGAAATGGATCGCGAGTCTAGGTATTACGACGATGTTAGTGGGAACGGTTTTGGCAGGATGCAGTGGATCAGACGAGAAGACGAGTTCTAAGGGAGCAGACGGTGAGAAAGTCGAAATCACTCTTGCCGGATGGGGAGGAAATCCATCTGAACAGAAGCTTTTGACTCAAACAATAGCTGACTTTGAAGAAAAACATCCGAATATTGACGTAAAGCACGAAGTCATTTCTGAGCAGTATATGGACGTCTTGAAAACTCGTTTGATCGGCGGGGAAGGTCCTGACGTTTTCTATTTGGATGCATTGGAAGCTCCTGCCCTGATTGAAACAGGGGTTGTGGAGCCATTGGATGATTACGTAACGGAAGATTTCGATGTGAAAGATTTCGAGAAGCCGATGCTTGAAGCGTTCAAAGTTGATGGAAAGACATATGGTTTTCCGAAAGACTATTCGACTCTGGCTCTTTTTTACAATAAAAAGATGTTTGAAGAAGCAGGAGTGGAAGTTCCGAAAACATGGGATGAACTTCGTGAAGTATCTAAAGCACTGACAAAAGATGGCGTGTACGGATTTGGAGTGGCTCCGGAACTTGCTCGTCTTTACCACATTGCTCAGGCAACCGGTGGGGAAGTCGTGAAGGATGATCAAGCCAACTTTGCTTCGGATAAAGTGGTCAATGCCCTGCAGCCGATCATCGACCAGCATAACAAAGACAAAACCTCTGCACAGGCTTCAGAAGTGGGAGCGAACTGGGGAGGAGAAATGTTCGGTCAAGGAAAAGCGGCCATGGTCATTGAAGGAAACTGGGCGATACCATTCTTAGCGGATACGTTCCCGGATGTTGAATATGGAACGGCTGAATTACCGACCATCAATGGGGAAAAAGGAACGATGGCCTACACGGTTGGATATGTGATGAATGCGGCATCTGAGAAGAAGGAAGCTTCATGGGAGCTGATCTCGTACCTCACAGGTAAAGAAGGAATGGAAACATGGACGTCCAAAGGATTTGCCCTTCCTACACGTAAGTCAGTAGCTGAAAAGTTAGGGTATGACAAGGATGAATTACGAGGGGCACTTGTAGCCGGAGCTCCATATGCAACGGTGTGGGCAGAAGGAAAGAACTTGCCGATCATCATGAACAACTTTAACAACCAATTCATCGCTGCCTTCCTGGGAGACCGACCATTGGATGAAGCACTGAAAGAAGCACAGGAACAAGCGAATAGCGAAATTCAATAATACTTTAAATGTACCTGGCACTCATGACTGTGTCAGGTACAGCTTTACCATTGACTGTATTCTTTCTTTTGAGGTCAAAGCATACAGACCTCGGCGGAAAGAATCCAGGTAATCACTGTAGATTAAGAGACAGATAGAAGGTAGGGATGAGAAATGAACAAACAATCTTCTAAGAAGAGATTACAGGATGCAGGGCAAGGATACTTATTTATGTCTCCCACACTGTTTGTATTAGCGGTTTTTATTATCGGGCCGATTCTTTATGCCATATTTTTATCTTTTCATAAGGTTCAACTCCTGGGGGATATGAGTTTTGAATTTGTTGCATTTGAGAATTTTGCGAGGATCATGGAAGACAACAGGGCCATAATCGCTTTGAAAAACACGGCGAAGTACGTATTGATTGTTGTGCCTACACAAACCTTTCTGGCTTTGGTACTGGCGGCTACATTAAACGCTGGATTAAAAGGTGAGAAGCTTTTCAGGATTGTTTATTTCTTACCGACCTTAACGTCTTCAGCCGTGCTGACGCTGATCTTTATGTGGATGTACAACAAAGAAGGGCTGATCAACAACCTTTTAGAAAAAGTGGGCTTGCCGACGTATAATTTCTTAGGTGATCCTGACATCGCCCTGAATGCGATTATGTTGATGAACATCTGGGCAACGGCACCGTTTTTCATGGTCATCTATCTTGCAGCCCTACAGGATATCCCGGACTCGTTATACGAGGCGGCTGAACT
The DNA here is from genome assembly GCF_041889765.1 of Rossellomorea sp. FM04394. Classification (NCBI taxonomy): domain Bacteria; kingdom Bacillati; phylum Bacillota; class Bacilli; order Caryophanales; family Bacillaceae; genus Rossellomorea; species Rossellomorea sp. FM04394. Next base: position 1,068,606 of record NZ_CP168654.1, read on the forward strand.
GGATGGAGCGAATGCGATCCAGAAGTTCTTCTATGTGACCGTACCGTTTCTAAGGCCGGTTACATCATTTGTCGTGATCATGGGGGTTATCGGCACGTTCCAGCTATTTGATCAATCGTATATTTTCTCAGGTGGATCCGGTGGTCCGAATAACTCGACGTTAACGGTTGTCCTCCTAATCTATCAATATGCCTTTAAATCATTGGGCACCATGGGGTATGCTGCAGCACTTGCCTTCGCGCTGGCTCTTATCATCCTGGTGGCGACATTGATTCAACGTAAATTCTCTAAAGAAGAATCACTCTATTAAGGGGGATGGAAGCATGAATTCGAAGAAAAAGACGTTCAGTAAACGTCTTCTATACATTGTCCTCATCGGTTATGCCATCACCACTCTGATTCCATTCTTATGGGCACTCTCATCTTCTTTTAAGACATTAGAAGAAATCATTAGTGGAACGATGAATTTCATACCGAAGAATTTCACATTGGATAATTACAAACAGATCTTTATCGAGCAGGAGCTATTTCCAAGATGGTTATTCAATAGTTTATTCATCGCAGTGATCGGGACAGCATTGAATATCATCTTTAATTCCATGGCCGGGTACGCCTTGGCTCGCTTAACCTTTCCAGGGAAAAAGGCATTATTCATCATGATCCTGGCTGTCCTTATGATCCCAGCTCAAGTGACGATGATCCCGAACTATTTAATTTTAAAGGAAATCGGCTGGCTTAACTCGTATCAAGGGATGATCGTACCAGCCATGATCAATGCCACCTTCATCTTCATGATGAGGCAGTTCTTCATCAATTTCCCGAAGGAACTGGAAGAGGCTGCTCAAATCGATGGCCTAAGCCGTTTCGGAATCTTCTTCAAGGTGGTATTACCATTAGCAAAACCAGCATTGGCAGCACAAGCAATCTTTGTCTTCATGGGATTCTGGAACAACTTCATGACCCCGTTGATTGTCATGACCGATACGGAAATGTATACATTGCCATTAGGATTGAACACCTTTAAAGGCCAATACGTCAGCTACTGGAACTACATCATGGCGGCATCCATGGTCTTTACACTGCCGGTACTCCTTCTGTATGCATTCTTTAATCGCTACTTTATTAAAGGAATATCTTTCACAGGCGGAAAATAGTCATTGGGGGGCTTCTCTTTTAGGGAAGTCCCTTATTTGTATCTATGGAGTGAAGGATATGAAAAAAATAGAGGCGGGAAGCAGGAAAGTTGATGGAGTTGTTTCTTTTTTCGCTGAGTTGGTTGTGGTTTATGGTATTGGGGGCCATATTGATGGCGGATAGGGGTTCATTTTGCCATTAGAGATGGATTTATGAGCGATATTTTGAATATATCAGCGAAATCGGGATTAAATCAGCGAAATCCAAATTATATCAGCGAATGATGGCAGCAAAGACTGTGGGCACTGCCTTACGTGGGACAGAGTGCCTGTCCCCTCGTCCCGGAGGTGTGAATTTGATAGTTTGGGTATTGTGAGTGGAAGGGGTATGTTCACAAGTCTCAATCATGTAGTTTTTATGAAAAGATTGCTATTTTATTGAATTTCGACGTTGGTTTAGTTATAGTGGGATAGATTGAAATTTTTGGGAGGAGATACAATGAAATCCATACATGATATTGCCATCATCATTCCCGCCTATAACCCAGATGAAAAATTGACTATTTTAGTGAATGAAATCATTTCTGCTCAATTTTCACGTGTTATTATTGTAAATGATGGAAGTAAAAAAGAGTGTTCCGGGATTTTTAAAGAGTTAGAAGGAATGAAGGAATGTGTGGTGCTTCACCATAGTGAGAATCATGGGAAAGGTCGGGCATTGAAAACGGCTTTTACATATTTTAATGAGAATTATAACGACTCAATGGGCCTCATTACGATTGATTCCGATGGTCAACACACATTGGAAGATATGAAGAAAGTAGCAGCTAAATTAATGGAAAGTCCGAATAGTTTAATACTTGGCTCAAGGGATTTTTCAGAAGAGAATATTCCGTTTAGAAGCAGATTCGGGAATAACCTCACAAAGGTAGTTGTGAAATTTGCCAGCGGTATCAAAGTCTCGGATACGCAAACTGGTTTGAGGGCGATTCCTGCTATGTTTGTAGATGATCTTCTCGAAGTGAAGGGAGATCGATATGAATACGAGATGAACATGTTGCTGGAATGTAAGAAAAAGAATATTAAAATAGAAGAAGTAAAGATCAAAACGATTTATATAGAAGAAAATAAATCATCTCACTTCAATCCCATTAAAGATTCTATCAAAATCTATTCAGTGTTCCTCAAGTTTATTGCATCCTCTTTTGCATCATTTGGGATAGATATCGTTTTATTTATGATATTCTCATTGATGTTGAAGGAAGTGTTACCCGATTCATTTATCATCGTCTCGACAGTGCTCTCAAGGGTTTTATCTTCATTCATTAATTTTATGATTAATAGAAACGTAGTATTTAAATCCAGTTCATCGAATACGATGGTGAAATATTATTCCCTGAGTATTGTGCAGATGGGGATTTCAGCACTGGGGGTACACTATATTTATTCGGCTGTAAGTTCTGGAGAGGTAGTCATTAAGGTAATCGTAGATTCGTTGTTATTCCTTGTTAGTTTTGTGATTCAAAGAGAATGGGTTTTTAAAAATGAAGTTGGTCGTCGTGAGCTGTTGAATAATGAGTAACAGCATTGTTTCGTTTTTATTATTATTCGCGTCCTTAAGCGGATGGGGACTTCTCTCTTTTAATAGAATAAAAGTGCATATAGCTTTTATTCCCATCTTTGTCTTTTCATCCATTACGACAGTTGTGTTTTGTGCGGGTTTAATTAATATTATGCCTCTAGCAGTAAATCTCATTTACTACTTGGGGCTTATTCTTTTTGTTGTTTACCTTGTCCTTTTTTTAAAAAGGAAATATACATTAATGCCGGTGCTTCATCCCAGTATCATTGTATTTGCCCTGTCATTACTTGCTATGATGATCTACCTAAAGGGACTGATCTTAACCCACTATGACAATTTCAGCCACTGGGGATTAATTGTCAGGGAGATGTCACTGATCAATGGCTTACCCGACAGTTCGACGATTGTGACGTTTCATAACTATCCTCCGGGCAGTGCAGTGTTTATTTATTTCATATTGGAAGTATTAGGGAAACATGAAAGTTATGCCTTAATGGCACAAGCATTTTTAGCCCTCTCTTGTGTTGTGACCATGTACTATTTTAGTAAATGGAAGAGACCTGAAGTCATTCTTTTGACGATGGCGGCAAGTATGACTCTATTGCTCGTCAATTGGGGAAGTTTCTATAACCTTTTAGTGGATATCTTATTAGGATTGGTTGCTTTGGCCACGGTTATTGTAGCGTATTATTATAGAGATGACTGGAAGAAGCAGGTGATTGTGAATACACCCATCTTGATCCTCCTTATGCTATTAAAGGACAGCGGAAAAATCTTTCTGGCATTTAATGTCATTCTCATTCTAAGTTTTATCTATTCAAATTTCATACATAAGAAACAGTTTACGAAAGATGTAAGAAAGATTGTCTATCATGCTTTATTCTGGCTGATTGGGTTACCAATGTTCCTGAATTATTTATGGATAAAATACACCATTAAGGCTTACCAAGCGGGTTACGGTGCAAACAAGTTTGCGGTAACACCGGATAAAGTCGCGAATAATGAAAAGTCCTCAGAGTTTATGGATCAGATCGGCCCACAGTTATGGAGGGCCTCTACAAATTTAGAATCGAATAACTTTAAAGCTGTCGTTATTGTAAACATAATTGCCTTCATCTTGTTGGTCTTGATGTATACGGTCAATAGAAAGATATCCAAGCTTTTGGTATTCTCCATTTTCATTTCAAATAGCTTTTACATTTTATACATGTTCTCTCTCTATTTCATGTATGTGTACTTAATGCCGGAATTCGAGGCAGCGAGAATTGCTGGTTTCGGCAGGTATCAATCCACGATCATTATCTATGTGATTGGTATATTAATGACAGCTATTATCCATGAGTGGAACTCTTATTTAAAAAAGAGGCCGATTTCGAAAATGATTACTCTGCTTCTACTGGGGGGTCTATTTATATATCCATTTAGCGGAAACATAAAAGTGATTGCGGAAAAACCGGAAACGATTTCCTCAATCAGATGGGAAGTGAAAAACAAATTTAGTGAGATCACATCAACGGGAGCCGTTGATCCAGAGGTGACTTATTATAGTCCTGAGAGTAAAGATGATAGAGGTTATTTGAAATATATCGTTTCTTATGAGCAGCTATCTATGAACTATTCGATCACTAACGGGTTAAGTTCTGAGGAAGAAAAGGAAAAGTTCTTTACAAACCTCAAAAAATCGGACTTCCTGGTTGTGTTGGATTCGGATAAAGCGATCAATGAATGGCTATTAAAATATACAGACGTGGATGATCCTGAAGGAGTTTATAAAGTTCTGTACGAAGATGATGAATGGACACTTACTCCTATTTGATTAAGAAGACTATGAACCTTTTATAGGTTCATAGTCTTCTTTTATTTGTTCGAAATTTATTAAATTTTGTAAAAAAATGATAGTAAATGACAATTTTCGAAGTATAATTGACTTAGATAATTCAGATTAGAACAAAAAATGAGTCAATTCGACTGTTTCATGGATCTGAGTTGTTCCTTACATATTATTTTGAGAGGGTTGAATGGTTTGAACAATGGAGTAAAAAAGAAGTTAAGTAGTATTGCTCTGTCAACTTTAGCTTTAGGTATGATTGCTTCTCCGGTGGGGGGGACGGTTTCGGCAGAAAAAGCGCCAACTAATGTGTTATCGAATGATGCTTATGTGAAATTAAAGATAATGGAAACGACCGATGTTCATGGAAGTTTAATGGATCATGACTATTATTCTGATAAACCTGTTGAAAATGGACTTGTTCGCCTTTCAACTTTGATCAAAAAAGAGCGTGAAGAAAACCCGAATAATTTACTGTTGGATAATGGTGACCTGCTACAAGGAAATCCGTTCACTGATTTTATCGCTAAGGTCGATCCCTTAACATTTGTGAATCGTTTATCAGGCGATGATCGTTATGAAACGGCCGTAGAGGTATCGAGAAAAGGCTGGGAGAAGTCTGATACAGTAGTCATCGCACGTTCTGATGATTTTGCCGATGCGTTAACGGGGGCGCCACTGGCTTATCACTTGGATGCACCGATTCTATTGACAGGGACGAAGAGCTTAAATGCTAAGACAAAGGAAGAAATCAAACGTCTTGGTGCGAAAAAAGTGATTATATTAGGCGGGAAAAATGCCGTTTCTGCAGATGTACAAAGTGAATTAAGCAAAATGAAATTATATATTAAGAGAATCCAAGGTTCTGACCGCTATGAAACAGCCTCCATGATTGCAGAGGAAGTTGGAGGAAACACGGACACTGCCATCCTTGCATACGGATCCAACTATCCGGATGCCATTGCGATTGCACCATATGCTGCAAAGAATGGGTATCCGATTCTTCTGACAAAGAAGGATAGTGTACCAGGCACTACAACTGAATCTCTCAAAGGTAAAGATAAGACCATCATTGTAGGTGGACCTGGCGTCATTAGTGAAAAAGTTGAAAAACAACTGAAAAACCCATCGCGGATTTATGGTCAAAATCGATTTGAAACCTCACTCAAAATTGCTACCGAGTTAGATAAAGTAACGGATAAAGTATTTGTCGCAACAGGAAGAAACTTCGTGGATGGGTTAACGGGGTCGGTTCTCGCAGCCAAGCACGATGCTCCTGTCCTTTTAGTTGAGAAAAATGCCATGACTGATGCTGCCAAGCAATTGGTTGACAGCAAGTACGTATCCATACTAGGTGGTGAAAATGCTGTTTCTGAAGGCTTGATTGAAAACGAAACGCATCCGATCTATGAAGCGATGAACTTATTGGATTATGATGCTGCAACTCTAGGAAACCATGAATTCAACTATGGTTTAGACTTCCTGGAAAATAGCATCAAAGGGGCCAACTTCCCATATGTGTCAGGGAACGTGTATAAAGATGATCATGACCAGGACCCGTCAAATGATGAAAACCTTGTAAAACCATATAAAATCGTGGACAAAGAAGTCGTCGACGAAAAAGGGAACAAGCAAACGGTCAAGGTCGGTGTCATCGGTTTCGTGGCTCCTCAAATCATGCAATGGGATAAAGCGAACCTGGAAGGTAAAGTTGTAACGGAGGACGTAGTGGCGTCAGCTGAAAAATGGGTTCCGAAAATGAAGAAGGATGGAGCCGAAGTGGTTGTTGTTCTCTCTCATTCAGGCTTTGACAAAGACAAATCGAATAAAGAGAATACCGTGTACCCATTAAGTGAAGTAGACGGAATCGATGCAATACTATTCGGGCACACTCATCTGTCCTTCCCTGGGGATGCTTCCTACAACTCACTTGAAGGCGTGGATAATAAAAAAGGAACAATCAATGGTGTGGCTGCCGTTCAAGCGAATGTAGACGGGAAAACACTTGGTGTCATTGACTTGACCCTTGAACAAGTGGGCGGTAAATGGAAAGTGAAGGACTCTCAATCGGAAGTTATTTCTTCTACTGGAATAACAGCGGATAAAGAAATGGTTGATGTCTTAAAAGATTCCCACGGCAGCACCATTGAATACATCAATGGTGAAGTGGGTCAAACAGAAGCCCCGATTCACAGCTTCTTTGCACGGGTTCAGGATGATCCATCCGTACAAATTGTCAGCAACGCTCAAAAAGAGTATGTGGAGAATGCGTTAAAAGGAACTGAATACGAAGACCTTCCTGTCCTTTCTTCGGCGGCTCCTTTTAAAGCCGGAAGAAATGGTGCCGGTGAGTACACGAACATTCCTAAAGGAACAGTGACGATTAAAAATGTTTCTGACCTTTATAAGTATCCAAATACGGTTCAAGCGTTACTTTTAACAGGTGCACAAGTAAAAGAATATATCGAATGGACAACAGGAAACTTTAATCAAATCGATCCAGCGAAAACAGGGGAGCAGTCTCTGATCAATAAGGATTTCCAAGCTTACAACTTTGATACGATCGATGGTGTGACGTATCAAGTGGATGTTACGAAGCCTGCTAAATATGATCAGTCAGGGAACGTGATCAATGCAGGAGCAAGCCGTGTGAAAAACTTAATGTTCAACGGTAAGCCGGTAGATGAAGATCAGAAGTTTGTCGTGGCTACGAATAATTATCGTGCTTCATTTACTAAGCTTGCGAATCCTGATGGGAAACGAGTCATCTATGTTTCACCGGACGAGAATCGTCAAGTAGTCATGAACTACATTATTAAAAACAAAACGATTAACCCGACTGCCGATAAGAACTGGACGTTTGCACCGATCTCTGGAAATGTTGATGTCACGTTTGAGTCTTCGCCGGAAGCAAAAACGTTTGCTGAACAAACATCGAACATTCATCATGTCGGAGAAGGTACGAATGGGTTCCATAAATACAAGATTGACTTTCCGGCAGAAGAGCCCTTCGAAGTTCAATTATTAGGCATCAATGATCTTCACGGTCAATTGGACACGTACAACAAAGGTTTGAATGCTGGTGGGATTGAATATTTGGCTGCCCATTTAAAAGAACGTGAAGCGACGAATCCTAACACACTAATGGTGCATGCAGGAGATATCGCCGGGGCAAGTTCTCCGGTATCTGCGCTATTACAGGATGAACCAACGATCAAAATGCTAAACGAAATCGGCTTTGATGTAGGAACTGTAGGAAACCATGAGTTTGACGAAGGTGTAGATGAAATGATGCGCCTGATCGACGGTGGAAGACATTCAAAAACCTACTCTAAATATGGGGTATTTGAAGGGGCGAATTTCCCTTATGTAGCGGCGAACGTAGTGGATAGCAAAACGAAAGAACCGATTCTTTCTCCATATGTGGTGAAAGAGGTTAATGGAGTTCCTATTGGGTTTATCGGAATTGCTTTCTCTGATACACCAGGAATTGTCACACCGAGTGGAACAGCGGGAGTAATATTTACGGATGAAGCCGAAGCGATTAACAAATATGCAGAAGAACTAAAGGAAAAGGGTGTAGAGGCGATTGTCGTCCTTTCCCATAACCCGGTGAAATCAAACACTGATGGAACCAACCCTACAGAAGAACTGGCTGATATCGCAACAAAAGTAGACGATGAAGTGGATATTATGTTTGGTGGACACAATCATCAGTATGCGAATACCGTTGTGGATGGAAAGCTTCTTGTTCAATCGTATTCTTATGGAACAGCGTTTTCGGATGTTGATTTTATGATTGACCCGGCCACCAAGGATATCACGTCGAAAAAAGCGGAAATCGTATCTGCCGTCAGGACCATTACGCCAGATGCCGGGATTAAAGACATGCTGGATGAATATCTTGCAGATGTTGCACCTATCCTGAATGTGAAAATTGGGAACACAACAAAAGGAATCAGCAGGGATCAAAATGCCGATGGTGAATCTGCCATGGGTAATCTGATCGCAGACGCTATGAGAAGTCATACGGGAACAGACTTTGCCTTTATGAATCCAGGTGGCATCCGTGCAGAAATCGATGCAGGTGAAATCACATGGAAAGAAGCCTTCACTGTTCAGCCATTCGGTAATGACCTTGTAACGATGGATCTGACTGGACAGCAGGTCTATGAACTATTCGAATCTCAATGGGCGAAAGACCCTAACGCTCCACGAATCTTACAGATTTCCGGATTGAAGGTTTCGTATGATAGCAGTAAACCTGAAGGAAGCAGAATTCAATCCGTTACAACCGGAGACGATCAACCGCTTGACCTGACAAAAACATACTCCATTACGGTGAACAATTTTATGGCAGGTGGCGGTGACGGATATTCGGTTCTATTAGAAGGTAAGAATCAAGTCATTGATATCGTAGATTTAGAAGCTTTTGTAAACTATATCAAAGCACAAGGGACAGTAGATCCTGTTGAAGAAGGACGTATTTTGAAGGTTAATAAGTAAGGATTTGTTGGAAAGCACCGGAATATTCCGGTGCTTTTTTTGTATTATTTTTTGAGGATAAGTAGCATGATTGGTTGATATGGATGGGGATAAGGTAAATGCCAGGCACCTGAATAGTCAATTATCCCTTTAAATGATTCCGGGTTTTCCTGCAGCCACTCCCATTCATCACAAAAAAACAGCGAACCCGACAAAGGTCCGCTGCTTTCCTTTTCATTACGCTCCTGCCCAAACATCCTTGGCATATCTACCATCTTCTTCTAGTGACGCCAGCCATGCGGCAGCTTCTTCCCTCGTTGTTTGATAGAAATGCATATAGCTTTCTACTAATGTGTGTTCCACATCGGGTGCCATTTTACCACCGTCTCCACAGATATATAAGCGGCCGCCATCTTTCAGTAAAGGAAGGATGTCTTCAGCGTTTTCCGCCAACCGATGCTGGACGTACGTTTTTTCTTGACCAGGGCATCTTGAGAAAGCTGTGTGAAGAGTGACGATTCCATCTTGTTCAGCCTTCTCCAACTCCTCTTGATATAAGAAATCATGTTCAGGATTGCGGCAGCCGAAGTAAAGGTGGGCTGCTCCCAGCGTTTCTCCTTTTTCTTTAAGAATCCGGCGTGCCTGGATAAATCCTCTGAATGGTGCAATTCCCGTTCCGGGTCCGATCATGACGATTGGTGTTTCGGTTTCGTCCGGAAGCTGGAAGTTCGACTGCGGTGTAGATATAAAGCACGCTACTTTATCTCCTTCGGAACGTTCCGCCAGATAGTTTGATGCAATTCCTTTGTATTCTCCATTTCCGCTCCATGCAGCTCCGCGAACCACGCTGACCGTGATGCTCGCTTCTCCTTCTTTATAAAGGGGGGAGCTTGAAATAGAGTAGTATCTTGCTTTTAGTGCCGGGAGTAAAAGCAGGAAAGCTTCAAACGGGATTTCACATGCAAGATACTTTTCCACCAGGTCCAGCATTGTGATCCGTTTACCGAGAATTTCCCTTTTATATGTTTCATCCCCCAATAGTGCTTCAAGCTCCATTACATGGGGAGGACATACCGTGTGAGCCGCAAGTGCCCGGATTTGCGAACGGGTAGCGGGTTCTTGGAATTCCACATAATTAGAGAGTAATTCCTTAAGGTTCACTGGCTTCTCTGTTGGAAGGTGGACTGCTTTTCCCGGATCTCCAGTAAGTTGGACATAGTCTTCGCCGTTTAGGTTGAATCGACTGAGCACTCGCTCGACAAGAACGCCAGGATTACGAGGAAGCACCCCGATATGGTCTCCTTCCTGATAATCTACACCCTCTGGAAGAGTCAACTCAATATGTCTTGTATTCCTTCCACTTTCCACATGCTGCAATTCAACATTTCTACTTACCACCGATGTAAAAGCATGATGAGTACGGGCAAGTGGTGTGTCACTCACATCACTGACAAAATTCATCGTGATCGAACTGCTTTCTTGACCGTTTTGATGAAGCTCAATGTTCAATTCTTTTGCCAGGTTCGGCCAAAGTGCTTCCGACCATTTCTCGTAATCTCCTTCAAAATCGTCGCTTGCATCTCCATACCCGGTTTTCGACAGGCGGTGAGCACCTTTCTGTTCCAGCTGCTCATCAATGAAGGTAGGGATGCGTTGATACGTAGTGGCCCAGTTGTGATCGCCACATCCGAATACCGCATAGCGAACACCGTTCATTGTTCCTTCCCCGGTTTCTTTTAGCCAAGAAACGAATGCGTCCGCATTGTCGGGAGGATTTCCATTATAGGAAGCAGAGACAATGAGAACCGCTCCTTCTGCCGGAAGCCCGCCTGTATAATCATTTAAAGGGGTAACCTCGGTCATGAAGCCTTGTTGACGGCCTGTTTCAGCAAGATCGCGGGCGATTCCTTCAGCTGTCCCCATGTTAGACCCAAACAGAATATGCAGTGGTGTACCATGAGACGACTGAATAGCTGGTGCTGCCTTTTTTACGGATTGTACTTCTTCAGAAGATGCAGTCGTAAACGAAATGTCCGGTTTCCTCGGTGAAACGCGCATCTTTAAACCATCCGGCTTGAGGGTCAAGGTTTCTTTAACTTCCAATTGATATTCTCTATGATCAATCAGGTCAAAGTGCTGCAAGACCATGCCAAGAACAAGGGTCGCTTCGTGCAGGGCAAACTGCTGACCGATGCAGGCGCGCTGCCCGTTTCCGAAGGGTTTATACGCGTGATATGGAATCGAAGACGTGTCCTCAAAACGCTCAGGTTTGAACGATTCTACATCATCTCCCCAAACGGAAGAATCACGGTGAAGCTCTGGAATAATAAGGGTGAATACATCATCTTTTTTCACTTTGTATTTTCCGTTTAGCGTCGTGTCGTCCTTTGCATAAACGGAAAATGCCGGTGCGGTCGGCCATAGACGAAGAGCTTCATTAAGCACCATGCGAACATATTTCAATTTCTTCACCTGTTTATAATCTGGAACGTCATCACCCAGCACTTCATCGACTTCTTGCTGCGCTTTCTTCAACTTATCCGGATTATTCATAAGATAGTAAATGGCAAATGACAACAGACCACTTGTTGTTTCGTGTCCTGCAATTAAAAATGTGATGATTTGAAAACGGATGTTTTCATCATCCAATGCTTCACCCGTTTCCGGATCGGTTCCTTTTAACATATGGGAGAGCAGGTCATCCTCACCCTGATCACCATTTTGTTTACGTTCGGCAATCAATTCATCAACAACAGAGAACAGGTATTGAATGTCCTCTTTGAATTGTTTTCTAGATTTAACCATCAATTTATCTTGAACACCAAGCCGCTGCGTTTGACTCATGGCTTCATCCATTGCACGAACCATACTGTCGACAAATGGGTGGGAGTTTTCCCGGTAAAAGCTGTTAAATCGGTAATTGAACCCGCAGAGACCAATCGTGTCCAACGTTAAGCGGGTCATATCTTCAGGAACATCGATTTCATCAGCCGGATTTAAGCGGGCCCACTTCTGAATAAGTTGGGTGGCGAGATCGATCATTTTCGCGTGATAGCCTTTCATTGCCTGCTGGCTGAAGCTTGGCAGCAGAATATTATGGGCCTTCTTCCAATTGACTTCCTTCGTTTCGCTTGTGAAAAGACCGTCGCCGCCAAATGCTCTTACTTTTTGAAGGGCAGGGCCGACTTTCTTATCAAATCGTGTTTCGTCACAAATTTCTTCAGCAAGGGAGGCACTCGATACAAACGTACTAATACGTCCCGGAAATTGAAATTGAAAGATCGGGCCGAGCTCTCTTGCAAGCTTCATATAGGATTGAAGGGGTTTGTCTTTATCTATGACCGGCAAACTGCCGAGGGGTCCATACGTCTTTGGCTGCGGAAGTTGGTTTGAGTTTGTCATTTTGTAGCACCTCTTTTAAAAGATTTATAACGGAATGAACGTTCATTCCGTTTGGTGTAATGAGAAACAAATCATTTCTCATACATGTAACCGTACAGCGTCCCACATACTTTCTTCTACATCTTCCAATAGTTTTGCTTCCGGATCCAGCTCCCCGATACGAACCAGTCGTTGAAGCTCAAGAAACGCTCCGTAAACGATGGCAATCAACGCAGAGGAAGGAAGCTCCTTGATTTCTTTTTTCTCTTTTCCTGAATCAAAGAAATTCTTTAGGATATCCAAGAGTCCTTGAAAGCTGTCATGACTTGCTTTGTCTAAAAAATGGGCACTGCTATGTGTCTTTATAAAATAAAGTGCCTGGCTTTGCTTTGTTGTAAATAGAATCATGGCTTTAAATATATGATGAAATTGATCCCGAATGGTTTCATCATAAGGGAAATCATTTTCAAGAGTTTCTGTAAATATCCCTACATACTCCTGAAAGAGCGTGTTGCCAAGCACTTCTTTATTTTCAAAGTAACGATAAATGGTACCGGCTCCGACTCCTGCCGATGTCGCAATCATCGGAATCGTAGTCGCATCATATCCACGCTCAGCAAAGAGTACCAACGCGCTTGATATAATGCTGTCTCGTTTATTAACTGCAGTTGCCATAAGGATTCAGCCTTTCGTGTGTTAAATACGGAATGAATATTCATTCCCCTTCATTGTATACCCAGTAAAATACCATCTCAATCACACAATGTACCCAATATTTGTGAAGGTTTTGTTAACGGATGTGGAGGAGGTTAGTGAGAAAGACTTTAAGAAAGGAGTTGGTCATTATATATGTGTTTTTGTATCGGTAGGTGAATTAGAAATGCCATTTGCAATAGGAAGGGTGTTCCACGACGAAAAAAAGCAAACCCCATCATAACGGGCTTGCTTCATATTCTACCGTTTCTCTTTCACAGAACGCCTCACTATTAATTCAGTCGTCAACTTATAATAAGGGTCGACTTCCTCTTTAGCCAGCTTCTGAAAGATCAGATGAACAGCGAGTGCGCCGGCTTCGTATTTCGGCTGTCTCATTGTGGTCAAAGGGGGGGATACGTATTCTGCCAGCTGAATATCATCGAATCCGATAATCGAAATATCTTCCGGCACCCGGATTTTTTTCTCGGATAGAGCTTGTAATCCCCCAATGGCCATTTCATCATTGGCGTAAAAAATCGCTTGAGGAATATCCTGTTGGGCAATGAGCATTTTAGTTGCTTTATATCCGCCTTCACGTGTAAAACCACCTGATGTCTTCCATTTAGAACGATAGGTGATGCCGTGTTTTTCAAGGGCTTGTTTAAATCCTTGAAAACGAAGTTCATTATCATGGGAGTTATATGGACCGCTGATATAAGCAATATCCCGATGACCATTTTCTATCAAATGTTCCGTTGCTTGAAAAGCCCCCTCGACATTGTCGACTTGCACCTGGAGAACATAGTCATGTTTGATATCCCGGTCCAACACGACGATAGGGAATCCTTCGCGGGTGGATTCCAATATCGTTTCATCCGTGATGTTATGGGCTAAGATAATCACACCGTCAACTCGTTTTTCTCTCAAAAATTTAATGGCCGTGGATTGGGCACCCCCAATCGAGCTGCAGGCTATGAGATCATACCCATTCGTTGACGTCACATCCTGGACACCTTTAATTAATTCAGAATAGTACGGGCCTGATAAATCACTTAGGATCAGGGCGATGGTATTCGTGTTGGTCCGTTTTAAATCCGATGCAAGTCCGTTTTTTTGATAATTCAATTGCTTTGCTGCATCCAATACTTTCTTTCTTGTTTCTTCGCTTACCTTGGTGCTGTTATTTAAAGCGTAGGAGGCAGTCGAAACGGCTACTCCAGAAAGCTTTGCTACATCTTTGATTGTTGCCATTTATTCACATCCTATGATTGCTATATGAATAGCGTTGTTCATCTCAGTATCCAAAATCCATTATACATTTATAGTATAGGCATTCACACTTTTGGCTAGTAGAGGTTGATATTTTTTCCCCGTCACTATTTAATCCCCGACATCGTAAATCCTTCGACGATATACTTTTGGAAGAAAGAGAAGATAATGATGATCGGTACGACCATGAATGCTGCTCCTGCCATTTGAAGACCAAAGTTATTCGCGTATTGCCCTTGAAGCAGGGATAGACCTACTGACAGGGTATAAAGGCTTTCATCATTGGCAATGATCAACGGCCATAGGAAGCTGTTCCATGCTCCGATAAACGTCAGAATTCCCTGTACAGCAAAGATCGGCTTCGCAATGGGAACGATTAATTTAAAGAAGATATAGAATTCTCCTGCCCCATCAAGGCGGGCTGCTTCAAGCAGATCAGTTGGAATCGTGGTCATAAACTGTCTGAATAAAAAGATACTGAATGCTGCTGCAAGCCCGGGCAGGATGATTCCGGCCATCGTATTGGTCAAGCCCATTTCATTTAAAATTAAGTAAACGGGAATCATCGTTACTTGTGCAGGAATCATCATAGTTGCCAGCACAATATAAAAGATTTTTTCTTTCCCTTTAAAATGAAACTTTGCAAATCCATAACCAGCCATGGCATTAAAGAATAATCCTAAAAAGGAAAATAAGACGATGACAAGGGTATTTCTTAAATACACACCAAAGTTCATGCTTTCAAATAAGTTAAGATAGTTTTCCAATGTAGGATTCTCTGGAAACAAGGTAGGTGGTATTTGCAATACTTCACTTTCAGGTTTGAATGAGCTTGAAATCATCCAGATGAAAGGAATGGAAACAAGGACTCCACCAAGAATCATGAGTAAGGCTACCAGCGTTTTTTCGGTTTTTCGCTTCATTGTATTTGCTTTCATTGTTTCAGCCCCGATACTAATAAATTTTCAGACTTAATATTCTGTATCAGATTTTCTAAGCTTGAATTGGAATAGCGTAATCGTAATGATAAAGATAAATAGAATAAAGGAACCTGCTGCGGCATATCCAAATTCACTGAATTGGAAGCCTTTTTTGTAGATGAACAATGCCATTGAAATCGTACCATCCAATGGACCGCCATTCGTCATGACAAATGGTTCTTCGAAGAATTGCAGCCAGCCGATCAGGGTGGTGATCGTCACGAAGAATGTAGCATACCGAAGTAATGGAATCGTGACGTTGAACAGTACCTGTAATCGATTGGCTCCATCCATTTCAGCAGCCTCGTAATAGGACTTCGGAATCCCTTGCAAGGCAGCGAGGAAGATGATCATATTGATTCCGATTCCCTTCCATACGGCTAAAACAATCAACGATAGTTTCGCAATCGTTGGCTCTCCTAACCAAGGAATTTTATCCACATCTAGTAGTGATAATAGGTAGTTGAACAACCCGTACTCTGTGTTGTAAAGAAATCCCCAAATAACTGCGACGGCAATGATATTTGTGATGGAAGGCATGTAGTATACGCCCCGAAACACTTTGAATAACGAGCTTGTTCCGTAGTTCAGCAATAAGGCAATACCTAACGAGAATATAATGACAAGGGGAACGCCGATGACAACATAAAACAACGTATTAATGATCGACTTATGAAATAAATCATCCGTTATCAATTTTGAATAATTCTCAAGACCGATGAAACTGATATTGGACCAATCAGCTAAGCCTTTTAAGTCAAGGTCTGTAAAGCTTATAAAGAACGCTACAATGATCGGAATGATACTAAAGACAGTCAATATGATAACCGCAGGGGCTATAAACACATATGGATGTTTATTGTTTTTACTGAATTTGAATCCATTGCCCATGATATCCCACCTAACTAAAACTACGCTTCGTAAAGGTCAGCTTGCTAAAAATGGAGCTCAGGCAAAGGTGTGATCCATATGCCTGTAACTCCAAATGTACCTAACTATAACTTCATACTAGAAGCGTTTGTTTCATTTATTTTCGTCTTGAATGATTTGAATTACTCTTCTACCATTTCTTGTGCTTTTTTATTAAACTGTTTTAATTCTTTGTCTAAGTCAGCGTCGCCAACGGTCACTCTCTCGATTGTTGAAAGGAATTCCTGTGCGATCTTTTCGAACTCTTTGATTTGTGGTGAAGCTTTAGTCGATTTCAGCTGTTCCCCGAACACGGATAATAGTGGATCGTCTTTTAATTTAGGCTTTTCCCATGCTTCTTTTCTTGATGGAAGGGTATTGGACATTTCCAGCCATTCCATTTGTGTATCGACTTCATTTACATAGGAGATGAATTTAAGGGACTCGTCCACATTCTCTGAATTATGGAAGATTGAGAAATTTGCTCCACCCATGCTTGATGTATTCTTTTCTTTCTTCGGCATAACTGCCACTGACCATTTATCCTTAAGATCCGGAGCCTGGTCATTAATGATATTGATCATCCATGGACCACTGAAGAACATCGGTTTCACTCCATCTTTAAACGCCTGGACAATATCCATTCCTTCAGTGGTAGGGCTGATTCCTTCTTTAAAGTAGCTTGTATAGTATTCCATCGCTTCTTTGAATTCCGGACTATCGAAATTCATCTTATCTTTACCTTCAAATTCATATCCATTTTGCCAAGCGAAGATAAACGGTGTGATCTGGTCGTTGCGGTCAATATCAAGGCCGTAAACGTCATCGCCTCTGTCGTTTAACTTCTTCGCTGCATCTTTCATTTCATCCCAAGTAGCAGGAGCTTGATTGTATCCAACTTCTTTCAATAAATCAGTACGGTAGTATAAGACGCGAGTATCGATGTACCAAGGGATCCCGACAACTTGATCGTCATAAGTCATAGAGTCTGCCGAACCTGCAAAATAATTTTCAGGTTTGAAATCCGGGTAGTCTTCTAAATAAGGAGTCAGGTCAAGGAGCGCTCCTGCATCAGCGAATTCCGGTACCCAGGTTGTACCCAGTTGAAGGACATCAGGTCCATTTTTTGAAGCAACAGCTGTTAATAGTTTGTCATGAGCAGTTTCCCAAGGAATTGCTTGTACCTTTACTTTGATATCTGTGTTTTCTTTTTCAAATTTTTCGGCAAGCTTACTAAGCTTCTTACCTTCTTCACCCATTGCCCAGACAGTAATCGTTTTCTTTCCATCTTCTGATTCGCTTCCACCGCCGCAGCCTGCTAATACAGTAGATAGCGCCAGTACACAAATCATAAAGAAAGACCATGTTTTCTTTTTCATATCTTCATCTCCATTTCTATTAGTTTGAAACCCTATTAAAAAAATTGAATCAGAGGTGGTAAGAGTTATTTTCATATTAGGAAAATATCTTACCAGGTGTTATTGAAACGTTTCGATGACTATATTATAATCAAAGGTGTATCCGCTTTCAATACTTTTCTGAAAAATACTAGAATTTTAAGTTTCATTCCATATTATTCCTATGTATATCTTCTATTAATTGTTGATATTACAAGGTTTTAGGAGAATAATAGATTGTGATTCTATAGTTGACTGAGCAATCATTTACCTTTATACTTTTCTTCAATTGTTAATCGAAACGTTTCAATAATTGAATGAACCAAAATGATAAACCCGATTGGAGGTTCTACCAGTGAAAGAAAATAAACTGACTGCATTACTTAACCAAATGACGTTGGATGAAAAAATTGCCCAGCTTACCCAGCTTGCTACTCCTTTTTTCAAAGGGGCAAGCGATCAAGGAGAAATTACCGGCCCGATGGTGGACATGGGGATTGACGAGGAAGTTGTCCGAAATAGCGGATCCGTATTGGGAGCATCTGGTGCAAGGAACGTAATAAACATTCAACGCACTCATATGGAAGAAAACAGATTGGGCATTCCTTTATTAGTAATGTCTGATATTGTACACGGTTTCAAAACAATCTTCCCGGTACCACTTGGGATCGGATGCTCGTGGGACCTTGAGTTAGCGGAAAAGAGTGCGGAAATTGCTGCAAAAGAGGCATCAGTATCAGGAGTCCATGTAACGTTTGCCCCGATGGTTGATCTCGTTCGCGATCCTCGCTGGGGAAGAGTGATGGAGTCTACAGGTGAAGATCCCTTTTTAAACAGCCAATTTGGCAGAGCTTTTGTAAGAGGGTTTCAAGGGAAGGATTTAACGCACGATCATAACCGAGTGGCAGCTTGCGTCAAACACTTTGCCGCCTATGGTGCAGCGGAAGGCGGACGTGATTATAACACGGTCGATATGTCGGAACGGCAACTCAGGGAAACCTACTTACCCGCATACAAAGCGGCACTTGATGAAGGCTGTGAGATGGTCATGACCGCTTTTAATACGGTGTTTGGGATTCCGGCTACAGGAAATGAAAAGCTTATGCGATCCATACTTCGAGAGGAAATGGGATTCAACGGCGTTCTTATATCGGATTGGGGAGCAGTGAAAGAGATGATCCCTCATGGTGTGGCAGAGGATGAGAAGGAAGCTGCCCTTAAAGCGATCACAGCCGGTGTTGATATCGAAATGATGACTTCGACGTATGTGACATACTTAAAAACGCTGGTGGAAGAAAAAGCAGTAGATGAATCCATCATCGACGAAGGCGTTTTACGTATCTTAGAGCTTAAAGAAAAGTTAGGATTATTCGAGAATCCTTATCGCGGTGCAAATGAATTGCTTGAACAAGAAGTGGTGGTGTGCTCTGAACACCGCATGGCAGCTCGTAAACTAGCAGCAAAGTCTTGCGTTCTACTAAAAAATGAGAGCGTTTTACCTTTAAAACGAATTCAGAAAATTTCACTCATTGGACCATTTGCTCAAAACAATGACATCCTCGGGCCTTGGTCATGGTTAGGATCAAAAGAAGATGCCGTGACATTACTGGATGGAATGAAAATGAAAGTGGAATCTGCTAACCTTACGATTGCTAAAGGATCTGAAATTGAATCGGTTTCTGAAGAGCAATTGCTTGAGGCAGAGAGAGTGGCGGAAGAAGCAGATATCATCGTTCTGGCACTTGGGGAGGATTCTGATATGAGTGGGGAAGCAGGTTGTAGAGCAAATATCAAACTGCCTGATGCCCAACTGGAACTTGTTTCGCGATTAAAGAAATTAAATAAACCAATGGTGGCCGTTCTATTTAATGGCAGACCCCTGGATTTACATGGGGTCATCGACGAGGTCGATTCGGTCCTTGAAGCCTGGTACCCTGGTACGGAAGGCGGGGCAGCGGTTGCCGATCTATTATACGGGGATGAAAATCCGTCCGGCCGCCTGACCATGTCCTTCCCATATAGTGTAGGACAGGTGCCGGTTTACTATAATCACTACAATACAGGAAGACCAAAGGGGGCACCGGATGCCCAGGTCCGTTATGTCTCACAATACCTGGATATTCCGAATGATCCGCTCCTACCGTTTGGTTTCGGTTTAAGTTATACCTCATTTTCTTATAGCGACATGACTCTTTCAGAATCCATTATGAAACCCAATCAGGCGATTACCGTTTCTGTTACCGTAACAAATAGCGGCTCTATGAAAGGCGAGGAAGTCGTTCAGCTTTATGTACGGGATGTGAGTGGGGAAGTGATTCGACCATTAAAGGAACTAAAGGACTTCCAAAAAATTGTCCTGGAACCAGGAGAATCGAAGCATGTTTCCTTTATCCTATCGGAACCACAGCTTCGTTATCATCATTCAGATTTACAGTTTGACAGTGACCCGGGGACATTTATTGCCTATGCAGGTCCACATAGCAAAGAAGGAATGGAGCAATCCTTTACATTAGTAAAATAGACGAAACGAGGGGAACAGAATGAATTCTACACAAAAGCTTACATCCGGTGATCTTCAATTCACCTTTTTAAATAGTGGCGATCTTTTTGAAATAAACCATGCATCTACCATGATCAATCAATTATTGACGAATCCCATCGATGGCTCGTTAAACAATCTTTATTTACGAATCTATCAATCATCCGAAATCGAGATTGTTCCTTTAATCGGTGTTCAATCAACGAGTGAAGTTTCATTTTCAGAATCACAGGTGAAGTGGTCAGGGAACCATAAGGCTCTTCAATACGAAGTAACGTTTACATTATCACAAACAGGAGTTTGGTTCTGGGATGTGATGGTAGAGGGACAAGACGCGGAGATCGATGTCATTTATGGACAAGATTTAGGATTGGCAGATAAAGGCGGCGTCCGATCGAATGAAGCCTATATGTCCCAATACGTGGACCACAAAGTATTTGAAGATGATGAAAAAGGATTTGTCGTCTGTTCCCGCCAAAACCAGCCACAATCGAATGGCTTTCCCTATATTCAACAAGGGTCCATTGGAAAGACGGTCGGCTACTCGACGGACGGATTCCAATTTTTCGGCTTATCCTACAAGGAAACTAACCAACCGGAAATCTTGACGCAGCCTTCATTGGCAAACGAAGTATATCAATATGAATTTGCTTATACGGCACTGCAATCAGAAAAGGTCCGATTATCAGGACAAGAACATTTTGTCTTCTACGGTCTATTCAGAGAAAATCATTCTGAAGCGATCACGACTTTAGAATTCCAACAAGAGGTAGGAAATGCATGGGATGAAGTACAGCAGCTAAATGAGAATTTCAGTGCTCCACTCGAAAAAGTGACTTTATTACCTGAAATTGGAGAACCTCTTCGAACGGAAGAAATGTCCAAAGAAGATATTGACGGTCTATATACAGGGCGTCATACGGAAGAATGGGATGGCGACAAATTACTATCCTTCTTTACAGACACTCACGAACATGTCGTGTTAAAAGAAAAAGAGTTGGTTGTTGAACGCCCGCATGGACACATCCTCATGTCTGGAGGAAATCATGAACTGAAGGAAGGCACCATCACATCCACTTCTTTCATGTATGGTGTATTCAACTCCCAACTGGTGATTGGAAATACATCGTTTAACAAGATGTTAACCAATACCCGGAGTCATTTAAACGTCATGAAAACGTCCGGTCAGCGCATTTATGTTGAGGTTGAAGGAGTGTATCGTTTATTAACCATGCCTTCCTTGTTTGAATTAGGCTTCAACTATGCGAGATGGTATTACAAGACACAGGATGATACGATCATCATCACAAATTACACGACGGTTGATACGCCTGAAGTCCGCCTGAACGTACGATCTGAGAACGGAAAGCAGTACCGATATCTTGTTTCAAATCAGATTACAATGAACAACAATGAATATGAAGTTCCTTATAAGCTTGAAGAAAATGATGGTATCCTCTCCTTTTCTGCTGATTCTCAATCTGAAAGCAGCGAAGCGTACCCTCATCTTTGTTATAAAATAAAGGTCGATGGGGCTGACATGTGCGTGGAGACCGAGGGAAGACTGGGTAAGAACGTCCCAGTCGGAAGTGCGTCACTTTGTGTACTGGACTTAACGGCGGCATCAGAATGGACCATGACCATTCAAGGACTTCTTCATGGGGAAGATAGAGAATTCGAAGAGTCTGATATGAACGTTGAAATTGAGCGCTATCGAGAGTACTATCATCAAGTGATGAATGGATTCAAGCTTTCTCAACATGGGGAGATTCCAAGCGAACTGGCCAAAGTCAATTCCTTAGCTTGGTGGTACACTCACAACATGCTTGTCCATTTTTCTGTACCACACGGACTGGAGCAATACGGCGGAGCGGCATGGGGAACCCGGGATGTGTGCCAGGGCCCAACGGAATACTTCATGGCCACTCACAACTACCAAAGTGTGAAAGATATCATCAAAATCGTCTATTCCCATCAATATGAAGACAACGGTAATTGGCCGCAATGGTTCATGTTTGACCGTTACTTCAAGATCCAGCAGGATGACAGTCATGGGGATATCATTGTTTGGCCGTTGAAAGTTGTCGGTGACTATATCGCAGCAACCAATGATTACAGTATTCTGGAGGAAGAAATCCCTTATACGACTCGGAACGGATTTGGTTTTTCAGAGGAAAAAGCGACGCTATTACATCATATTCATAAAGAAACCGACTATATTAAGGAGCATTTCTTAAATGAAACATATCTTTCATCATACGGCGATGGAGATTGGGATGATACGCTTCAACCGGCAAACTCCCAGCTGAAAAAATTCATGGCGAGCAGCTGGACAGTAGCCCTTACCTATCAGGTATTGAATCAATTGTCTAACGTACTTGAGGGAGTTCGAGAGGAAGAAGCTTCGGAATTCAAAGCACTCGCATCAGGAATACAGAATGATTACAATCGCTATATTTTACAAAATGATGTAATACCAGGCTTTGTTTACATGGAAGATCCGGCCCATGCAGAATTAATGCTTCACCCGAGGGACACGAAAACGGGCATAGAGTATCGACTGCTGCCGATGAACCGCAGTATCATTTCTGAATTATTCACAAGGGAACAAGCAGAATCCCACTACAAATTGGTGAAGGAACACCTCTATTGTCCAGACGGAGTCCGATTAATGAACCGCCCAGCAAACTACAAAGGTGGAGTAAGCACACACTTCAAAAGAGCTGAACAAGCAGCCAATTTCGGCCGGGAAATCGGTCTGCAATATGTTCACGCCCATATTCGCTTTGTTGAAGCAATGGCTAAGCTCGGAAATACGGATGAAGTATGGAAGGGACTTGAAATCATCAATCCTGTAGGGTTGACTGAAGTCGTTCCAAACGCTGAAAGAAGACAAAGCAACGCATACTTCAGCAGCTCCGACGGAAAATTCAATACCAGATACGACGCACAAGAACGTTTTAACGAGCTGCGCGCAGGGACCGTACCGGTTAAAGGAGGCTGGAGAATCTACTCAAGCGGACCTGGAATCTACATGAACCAATTAATCTCCAACTGCCTGGGCATCCGCCAAGCAGCGGAAGATTTGATCATTGATCCCGTTTTACCAGAGAAATTTGACGGATTGACCTTTGAATTCAAATTTATGAATCAACCCGTCACGTTCACTTATCACATGGGGCAAGAGAGTGGCCGCATTGTGGTTAATGGTGAAAAAGTGAAGACTGAAGAGGTATCTAATCGATATCGTACGGGAGGGTTGAGAATTAAGCGAGAGGTTCTTGAGAGTCTATTGAATGAGGAATCCAATCGAATTGAAGTGTTTATGTAAGATGAAATAGTAGAGGAGCAAGCGCATATGGCGTTTGCTCCTTTTTTGATTGGAAATCGGGCTTTTGAAAAAAATGTTTGTATGACTCTGGTGAAAGCAAGATCCTAATCGCTTCCCAAGGTCTCTTCTTTGTTCCGTGAAAACTTTAGATAGAAATACTTAATAAGTAGAATGATGGCTGCGGATCCAATGTAGATGAAGAAAAATACAATGTATCCCCACAAACCAACGATGGCATCAATGAATTCCATCTGCCCCCGATTCGTGATTGCCTGCTGAATTTCAATTGCGAAGACCAGCACAAACATGAAGGTCAATGTATAGAAGAAAGCAAGGGCCGTGATCCCGAACTTAAGCTTCGATAGAATCTTAGACACAATGTATACAAAAAAGAACATGGAGATTCCGATAATGCCCATAATCCAAAAATGCAGATCTTTATCCGTAAGGGTGAGACCGAGATCACTCGTTATTCCTATTAACATATCGTGGAGGTTATTGATGATTTCCACAATAAACCTAATGCCTTCTTTCATAGTATCCACTCACTTCTTTATGAAAATCAGTACTTTACGAGTATAACAGGAATGTAGATTTCGTGTTAGGTGGTAAATAAGGGTGATTTTCTGGATGGAGGTGGCAGGGCGATGGTCGAGATTGATATATATTGAGATTTTTTTCAATTTTAATCGCGATAAATTGGATAAAGTTGCGATGCTGGACCTTGTAAATTGCATTCCAACGAATAATCGACGAAATTCGTATTGTTTTTATTAGGGAGAGGGACGAAATTTTGGACTTTGTCATTATATCAGCGGAATCGACGAGTTTATCAGCGAAATCCGAATTATATCAGCGGAATGTCAAATATATCAGCGAACGTGCATTCAAAGGGAGGTATGTTCCCGGCAAATGGTGCCTGTCATCTCCTGTTGAGTCGATGAGAGATTCATTTAACGGTGAAATTTTGATATAGCGGCGAAATCCTGGTTTTAACGGCGAAATTTTCGATATAACGGCGAAATTTCAAAAAAAACGGCGAAATGCCAAAATCGAAAAGCAATAAGCTTGTGCCAGGTACAAATCCTATCAAAAGCAACCGGTAGCCCCTCATCAAATAAATATTTTTAAAAAACTGTAGGGAATCATCATTTTCTTACTTCTTTTGATTGAGCCATCTGAGCGAAGCTTGTGGCAATCATGCTCACTAGTAAATTAGTTTCCGTGTTAAGGAAGAGATTAAGGAAGAGATGTGATATTTCAACGGCATTCAGTGGTCGTCTATTTACGAATGGATTCAGGCTGGAACTCATATATGATTTTTCCATGATAAACTCCACCTTTTCAGGATAATCAATATATGGTGGCCTGACTAAAATGCCTTTTTCTTTTACAGTTTCCGTTGTTTTTCTGTAGAGGTCACTAGAAAATTGAAGGGCTTGTTGGAAGAACTCAAGAATATCCTCTCGGACGGTCAGGGAAGCGGCTCCGCTATATATAATCATCCCAACCTTCCCCATTTGCCTGAGATACATTAAGAAAAAGGTGTTGAAAATCCAACAGGGATAGGGATTCGTTCCTCTTTGTAAATGGTTGAGATGAATTCAATATGCAGCTCAGATTTTTCTTGTGCTAAGCGAAGAATGGCTGCTGTATCGGGATCCTGATTTTTTGTAATGAAATATTCAAATACACACAAAGCCAAAGTGTCGCTTTGATAGGTGGACCAAAGTGAGGCCATTTCAGCTGAGGTTAAATCTGTTTGGGATGATGGGATATGGATACAATGCTCCTACTGTTCAGTCAGTGAATGGATTCATTAGTATGGATTTGTCTTAAAATAATTATTTATGCTGAGGGTATTTGGGGTTTTTAGAATACATTCCCATGATTTAAGTAAATAATGAAGACATCTAAAGAATGGCTAGGATGATATAAATGCTATTGATGTGGATAACAATCTTTGCCCTGAATGGTTTCGTTTGTATGGTAAGAAAAAGGCTTTCGATCATTGAGATGTACGTCACTTCTTTGTTTGCCATTTATTTAGCTTTATTTGCAGATTCCATTTTGGGTGGAATGTTCAAGTTATATTCCTATTTCGATGCAGGGGTGGACTGGATTGATTTTGTAGGTGCAATTGGCATTTACCCAGCAATTAATATCCTGTTTTTAGCTTTATTTCCTGCAAAGAACAATTTGAGCATCAAGGTGATGTACATACTGGGCTGGTCACTATTTGCGTTAAGTTATGAGTTTGTGGCCGCCCACTATTCTTCCTTCTTTCAATACAGTGGCTGGAAATTGATATACTCGGTTTCAATTTATCCTATTTTGTTTATGATCTTGTTATATAATTTTCGATTCGTTGATAAATTGCGTGATGTAAAGAAGACGTACTTTCATTTGACCCCTCTGGAGTGGTATGGAAGCCTATTCTTTATCCTCTATATGAATTTGTTTATAGATGCCGTATTGAAGGGGAAATATGAGCTGTATTATTACGTTGTGCACGATGTACATCCGTTTGATTTCTTTTATCGGTGGATATTATTATGTGTTCCACTTTTGATTTTTCTGAGCAGGCAAGCGAATGATCCCACTCTATGGAGATACCTTGTTTGGATAGCGGTCCTGAGTTTGCTTCAACAATGTGCAAAGGCACTCAACCTCTTTCACACTAACAACTGGAACCTCTTTCTCTCCATTGTCCATTTTGCGACTATCCTCAGCCTAACTTGGTTGAACCTGCGTATCCTACGGTATATGAAGCGAGGGACGGACCTCTAAACGAGCTTTAAGCTCGGATTATACTTGTGGGAGGTCCGTCCCTCCATATGTTTACTATTTCACATAAAGGGAAAAAGCTCTCTATGAATATTTTAAGGAGGTTTTACCCTATGGGAAGACTAGGAGGGAAGATAGCTGTAATTACAGGTGCGGCAACAGGGATTGGAGCAGCGACTGCAAAGGTTTTTGCCTATGAAGGCGCGACGGTTATTTGTGCAGATGTGAAGGAAGAGGAAATGAATGAGACCATGGAAGCCATTCAAAGTGAAGGTGGGAAAGCAGAGGCTTTTCAACTGGATGTATCCAGTGAGAAAAGTGTAAAGTTCTTTGCATCTGAATTAAAGAAGAAGTATGGTACGATCGACGTCCTCTTCAATAATGCGGGAGTAGATGAACAGGGTGGAAAGGTGCATGAATATCCTGTTGAACTGTTTGATCGAATTATTGCAGTGGACCTAAGAGGTACTTTTTTATGTAGTAAGTATTTAATTCCACTGATGCTTGATAATGGTGGATCTATTATCAATAATGCTTCTATGTCTGGACAAGCAGCAGACCATGACCGTTCAGGTTATAATGCAGCTAAAGGCGGCATTATTAATTTCACTAAAGGAATGGCAATAGATTACGCCCGGCACGGAATTCGTGTGAACTCTCTTTCACCTGGAACAATCGAAACGCCACTTATCGATGAGCTTGTCGGAAGTAGACAGGATGAGATGGGGGCAAAATTCAGAGAAGCTAACAAGTGGGTTACTCCACTCGGACGTCTTGGAAGACCGAAAGAAATGGCAACCGTCGCCCTATTCCTGGCATCAGACGACAGCTCCTATGTGACAGGGGAAGATATTACAGCAGACGGAGGTATCATGGCTTACACATGGCCAGGGAAAATGCTTGTTGAGGAAGAAGAGTGGAAAAAAGGAACGAAATAAAGTGTGAAGGGGGACGGACCTCAAAATATTAAAAAACCTCGATTAATTAAGGTTTATTAATATTGAAGGTCCGTCCCTCTAAATATTTAACTCATTTAGCAGCTCAAACCATTTTGTTACGGAGTTTGGGAAGTGAGTGATTTTTCCGTCGTGTGAAGTGAAGGACTGATTTCCCTTTAGAGTGATTTTGTATTCTCTTGCAATCTCGTTTGTAATGGTAGTTAAAAATACTGTGTTGCCACCATGCCGGGAAATAATATCATACCCGGTTGTTTCTTTGATTTTTTTCCAGGTTTCCTTTTCCTGTCTATAAAGGGAATAGTAGTTCAGTGTGTATCCAGATGTTCTTAGTTCTTCAACTATATTGTCATTATCCACACAGTGAATATCAAAATCACAGTGATTGCATTTTAACGTTCCCACCTGTCCATATCGTGAACCAAGGTGTTCATATAAGCCGGGTAACTGCTGCTCGCAATTCACACAATAAATTGGTGTAATGTGTACATCCAATTGGACGCCCCATCCATCTTTTCGAACCCTCAGGAGAACATTATGCTCTTCATTTGTTCTTCTAATTCCCATACAGTGATCACTCCTCTAAACAGATATACTTCTTAAACTTTATATACGAAAGCCTTCAATTCATATTATATAACACTCTAAATCAAAGAGGGACGGACCTTCGAAACTAGTATTATTCTCGTGAAAATGGAGATCATGTTGTTTTTGAAAGATTTCAATTTAATAGTTTAACTTGCTGAGGGACGGACCTTCAACAATAGCCTAACCTTCATTTAAAGGGATATGTGTAACTTGAAGGTCCGTCCCTCAAACCATATCTTCTCATCCTCAACTGTTTGTGGTAAGATGGTTATAATTTATGAGAAATGGAGGTTTTCCTTTTGATTTTAATCAGACTACGCATCCGCAATTTGAACGCTTAATTGAATAAGTTCAAAGGCTCTGCCTGTGTGCAGGGTAAATGGGATCGGTCTGACTATTTTTAAAGGAATTCTTCATTTGACGTTGAATGAAGGGAAGGGAGGCTAAATAGCACCTCTTTCTTCTTCTTGAAAGTAGAATTGAATACTTGCCGAGTGGTGCTATAAGGGTTTTCTACAAGAAAAGCCCTGAAGAAAATGCGGTCTTCTTCAGCCGTCACCGGTTTATTCAAATCCATTTACGAAAAGCACAGGCAGAGGCCCTGTGTTTTTTTCTGTACCGACTAAATCAGATAGGAAGTGACGAAGTAATGGAAGAACGTTTAAAAGCAATCGCCATAGGCGTTAATACAAAGGATAAGAACAATGACTTCGAATATTCGATGCTAGAGTTAAATGGATTGGCAGAAGCGAGGCATATTGATGTGGTCGGTGAACTGACTCAAAACCTGCCCAGGCCAAATCACGTACATTATATAGGAAAAGGAAAGATTGAAGAGCTTCTGCCCCTCATTGAAGAGTGGGAAGCGGATGTACTCATTTCCAATGATGAACTTTCCCCTTCGCAAATTCGTGTACTTGAGGAGAAACTTGATATTCGGGTCATGGACCGGACGATGTTGATTCTCGATATCTTCGCAGAACGTGCAAAAACCCGGGAAGCACAACTTCAAGTAGAGGTGGCCCAGCTGCAGTATATGCTCCCGCGTTTGATTGGACGCCGCGAGTCATTAGGCCGTCAAGGGGGAGGATCTGGACTCGCGAACCGTGGTGCGGGTGAAACGAAGCTCGAGCTTGATCGACGCCGGATCGAAGAGAAAATCACAGCATTGAATAAAGAGCTTGATTCACTTGTTGACCTGAGAACGACACAACGTAAGCAACGTCAAAAGAGTGAAATCCCGGTCGTATCCCTTGTAGGATACACGAATGCAGGGAAGTCGACGACGATGAACGCATTCGTTGAAAAATTCCATCCAAATGGGAACAAGCAAGTGTTTGAAAAGGATATGCTGTTCGCGACACTTGAAACCTCGGTGAGAAACATCACCTTACCGGACAAGAAGGCATTTCTTCTGACAGATACGGTTGGATTCGTTAACAAACTGCCCCATCAGCTGGTCAAAGCATTCCGTTCAACACTTGAAGAAGTGGTGGAGGCTGATCTCATCGTTCATGTGGTTGATTATTCCGATCCTCATTACGAGAAACTGATGAAGGTGACCGATCAAACACTTGAAGAACTCGGAATAGGAGATACCCCTGTGATCTATGCTTTTAACAAGGCTGAACTGATGGAAGAAGAGATACCCAGAGTGGAAAAGGACCGCATTTATTTTTCCGCAAAAAATAGAATCGGGATCGACGAGCTGCTTCAAGTGGTGAGGAGTTATATTTTTAAAGACTATAAACGCTGTCAAATGCTGATCCCATTTGATAAAGGACACTTGATTTCTTATTTTAATGAGAATGCGAATGTGTTAGAAACCGAGTATGAAGAAAATGGTACAAAGCTGACACTTGAATGCAAGATGAGTGATGCAGAACGATATCAACTGTATATGGTCTAGACATATCGAGATCCTTTCCACATGTGGAGGGGATCTTTTTTTGAGAGTAAAATAAGTACATACTCCTCTATCTGGGCTCCTGCATACAGTAAATGCAGAGGAGGGATGCAGTATGTTTTTTCCACGACGATATCCTGTAGTGCCGTGCGATGTTCAACAACAATACGATCCGTATTGGCCAGACGTCAGAAACCATTATGAAGATGGTCTGTTACCACATACTTATCAACAGTTCTATCCACCATACCAACAACAACGTGAGTACACGTATTATCCACAACAGCTGAACTATTATGATCCTTATAAGGGATTCTATGACCAGCCTGTCTACGAAGATCCATTTGATTGGCGGGCAAGCTGGAGGGAATGGGAGGATCTTGGTGCACCGCCACGGGGGATGAAGGGTTCACCGGCTGTTGCTTCTTGGCAAGCGAACCGTTTGGATACGTTTGTTCGAGGTGAGAACGATAGAATGTATCACAAATGGTGGAACGGTTCCCGCTGGAGTGATTGGGAGGATCTTGGAGCTCCACGAAGAGGTTTAAGGAGTTCTCCTGCTGCCGTGTCTTGGGGACCGAACCGTATCGATACGTTTGTAAGAGGGAATCGGGATACTCTATGGCATAAGTGGTGGGATGGTTCGAGATGGAATGAATGGGAAGACCTTGGGGGACCACCACGCGGGTTCAAGGGAGATCCGACTGTTGCATCATGGCAGGCAAATCGACTCGATGTTTTCGTCCAAGGAGACGACAACAATCTCTGGCATAAATGGTGGGACGGAAGACGATGGAGCCAATGGGAAAACCTTGGGGCTCCAAGAGGCGGTTTGAGGGATTCTCCTGGTGCCGTATCATGGGGGCCGAACCGAATCGATTGCTTCGTAAGAGGAAACAACGACCGGATGTGGCATAAGTGGTGGGACGGTTCCCGGTGGAGCAATTGGGAAGACCTTGGTTCTCCACGCAGAGGATTCGAAGGGGCACCGGCTGCCTCCTCGTGGGCACCGAACAGAATCGATACTTTTGTCCGGGGAGACAACAATAACATGTGGCACAAATGGTGGAATGGTTCCCGCTGGAGTAACTGGGAAGACCTTGGAGCACCCAGAGGTGGGGTTCGTTCTTCACCGGGAGCCGTGTCTTGGGGCCGTAACCGGGTGGATGCCTTTGTAAGAGGCAGAAACGATCATATGTGGCATAAGTGGTATGCTTGATAGATGAAACCATTTTTGTGTGTGAATAATCCGTGCTTTTTGGAGTTCATAATCAATAACTAACATGAAGAACGTCCTATGAATTAGCACAGGACGTTTATTTCTATATCATGGGTTTTTCCACTTTTTATTGGTGAAACGATTCATATTCCAAAGGCAAAAGGAAGGCAGTGGGGAATATATACTGCCTTTCGAATTTTTTTACAGAGAGAATTCTGTTTCACTAAAATAAATAAGATGAAATGAATTCCGGTTAGAGGAGATAAACTTTCTCAATTGGACTGCTTCATACTAAGGAGGGTGATCGTAACAAGGATGACTACTATGCCAAAAATCTGAATGGGGGTCAAGTGATCCCCGATAACCAGAACGCCAAATAATGAAGCTGTCACCGGCTCTACCATAGCGACCATCGAAGCAGTTGCCGGAGTAGTCCACCGAATCCCAGTCACATACAATATGAATGAAAGTCCAGCCCCGAGAATCCCTAAAAGTAAAAACCATCCTATGTCATTTGACGCCAACACAGCTGCCGCTTCATCCTTGTTTGTAAAGAGAAAAAGGATGAGACAAAATGAAAAAAAAGCAATGGTTAACGTGGTTTGCGGATTTCCGGTAGAAGAGGCATTTTTAAATCCGAATATAAACAAAGTATAGGAAAGGCCGGCAGCAAGCCCCGATGCCACCCCAAAAAAATTCCCTGAAATCGATTCAGTGTTGTAGGCACCTGTTAGCAGGATAATCCCAAATAGAACACCAGTAATGCAGGCCCATTTAAACCTAGTAGAATTTTCTAGTCGTAATAAAAAGGAGACTAAAAGTACGAAGACAGGTGCGGTGTACATTAATGTAGCAGCAACAGCAACGCTTGAAGCTTGGATACTTAGAAAATAAAACGTGAAATTTCCAGCAACACCGACACCCGCAAATAAAGCCCATAAGAATAAACGAGCAGAGATGCCCCCATTTTGTTTAAAGCGAAGGAGGAACCACACAAAGAAACATATGAGTCCGACTCCCCCCCGGTAAAATGAAATCACAAGAGGATTCCAACCCTTGTCCATTAAAATATCTGCAATCCCCCCGCTGATTCCCCAGCATATAGCGGCTAGGATAACTAAACCTGTACCTGCAAATTTCATTGTGTCCCTCCTAAAGAAGTAGTAAGTAAAAATATTTGAGTGACCCTGGATGAACTTAAGACCAAACAATCCTCTATACGCTATTAATCAAACATATATTGATCAATAAGGATGTTAATGGTAATTCCTTTTCTATTCCTTACTTAAACATGATTTAGTTTTTTTGAAATGAAGGAATGGTCAACGCTTTTGTCCAAATAATGGATGAATGATTATTATACCTAATGGGGAAAGGAGAAAAGACCATGCGAGTTAAACATGATAAAGAAGTTTATGAAATCACACAGGTAAAATCGGAGGACTTACACAAGGTTCTGGAGTTGTTAGTGGATGCTGCCGCCTGGTTAAAGACAAAAAGGACGAAGCAATGGAGTTACTATCTGACTGATTTAGATGGAAACAAAGAAGAGATTCTTCGTTCAATTGAAAACGGTGCGACCTATCTTGTTGAAAATGAAGGTCAACCCATTTCTACTTTTACTATTGAGAATATCCCAAGTGAATGGGATATGGAACTTTGGGGAGAAGAGGCAAAAGATGAAGCTTTGTATCTGCATCGATTGGTTGTACATAGAAACCACGCAGGAAAAGGGATAGGTGCCGTTTTACTGGATTGGATCGAAAAAGAGGCACAAGAAGCAGGAAAGAAAATCATTCGCTTTGATTGCATAGCGAGTAACGAAGGATTGAACCACTATTACCAGAAACGATATTCCTTAAAAGAAGTTACTCATATCCACGGCAGTCACAGTAAATATGAAATCATACTATAAATATAAAACCCGGCGTGATCATCACGCCGGGTTCCCTTTTAACTGGCTTTCTTCCTTGGTTGTGCTTGCATCATAGGCAAGTACTCATTGAAGTAATGATTCGTTTCACGAACGATGACCTTATAAAGTAAAATAAGGGCGATCAAGTTCGGAATCATCATCAACGCGTTAGACATATCAGCAAATGCCCATACGAGCTCCAGGTTTGCAACGGCACCAAGTCCGGTTGCTAAAATGTAAATGAGTCTGTATGAGTTTGCGAAACGATAATTCGTCAAATACTCAAAGCATTTCTCTCCGTACATATACCATCCGACGATCGTCGAGAATCCGAAGAAGATGACGGAGAACGATACGATGTATTCCCCGACAGTACCAAGGGCGTGCCCAAATGCCGCACTCGTCAGTGCCCCGCCGTCAAGACTTGGCGCATGCTCGACACCTGATATCGCTCCGCCTGTCGGATCCCAGAAGCCTGTGATCAAGAGGACAAGACCCGTCATCGTACAAACAACGATTGTTACAATGAACGTACCCGTCATTGCGACAAGGGCCTGTTTAACCGGGTGATCGGTTTTGGCATTACCTGCAATCAGGGCAGCCGTACCAAGTCCTGCTTCATTGGAGAAAATCCCACGTGAAACCCCGCTGCGGATCGCTTCACTGATAATGATTCCAGTGAAACCTCCAGCGGCAGCTACAGGATTGAACGCATAGTAGAAAATCATTTCAAATGCCGGAATGATCATGTCATAATTCAGTACGATAATGATCATTGAACCACCGATGTAAAGGAATGCCATGATCGGTACAAAGAAAGAGGCGACTGTACTGATCCGTTGAATCCCTCCAAAGATGATCAAACCTGTCAGGACCGCTAACACGATTCCCGTTATGATATTGTTTATTTGAAAGCTAGATGTCATGACATCTGCAATCGTATTGGACTGAACGCTGTTTCCGATTCCAAGGGCCGCAAATGCGCCGAATAAAGCGAAGGCAACAGCAAGCCATTTCCACTTGCTTCCGAGACCCTTTTCAACGTAATACATCGGCCCGCCGGAGTATTCACCGTTTTTATTTTTTACACGGTACTTCATGGCAAGCAGGGCTTCTGCGTATTTTGTGGCCATACCGAGTAGACCGACAACCCACATCCAGAAGATGGCCCCGGGTCCGCCAATCGTCAATGCAGTTGCAACCCCGGCAATGTTTCCGTTTCCGATTGTCGCTGACAAAGCCGTCATCAACGTTTTGAAGTTACTGATATCCCCTTCCGATTTGTCGGCAGAAGAAGATGGTTCTTCTTTTGTGAAAGCAAGTTTAAATGCATATAATAGCTTTCGGAACTGCAGCCCTTTTAGCATAAACGTCAAGAAAAGGCCTGTCCCAAATAACAGTACTAAACTTGGTGTCCCCCATAAAAATGAATTAATCTTGTCCAGCACATCTAACATAGAATCCTCCTTGTCATCTCATGTTGTAAACGTTTTCTTATCGGGTTTCCATCTACTATTTATATAGTATTCCGAACAATCTGTCCATAAAAAATGTCGAATTTCCAGAGATTGAGCCTTTTTTAGTAGAAGGATGGACCAGTAAGAGGGACGGACCTCTCCTTCGGTTGAAAAGTTGAATTGATGTTGAAAGTTAAAGAAGAGGGACGGACCTCTAATCGCGAAGAACGTTGATACTACGCCATCGCTATCTGTTAGGAGGTCCGTCCCTCAAAACTATTAAATTAGTGTAATAATCAGTATGACCAGCAGGGGGCCGATTAAGATGATGTAGCCCAGAGGCCGGGCGAAGTTCAGGGTCCAGCCGACTCCGAAGCGTTTTTCAACGAAGATGGAGGGATCGTTTGGGTTGAAGTAGATGAGTCCGCCCTTCCAGTATTGGTCATCATCCGCGTTAATCATTTCACCGGAAGCTTCATCGATCACTTCCATATCAAAATCCGAATCTTTTTTGCCTACTTTGACAGCGAGCAGGACCGTCCCTATCAAAACGATGGCTGAGAAGGCAAGCGGCATAATGATGATCACTAAATCGCTGACACTGTTTTCATAGAGAGTGGTAAACTGTAAGAATGTGAACAGCATGGAAATTAGAATGGAGATGAAGAACAAGAGCCAGCTTGTGTATTTCCGCAAACGCAATTGCCGGATTCGGGATGCTTTCACATTCCCGGCACTCAACTTAATACCGGAGTTTCTTGTTAATTCATTGATCCCCAGAAACATGAAACTCATTGTTAACAGTACAAAAGGCAATGTCAGGACAGATAAGTAGCTTTTTGGTGTGAATGAATCCGGTTGTCCATCGGGGCCCCAGTGTACAGGGATCTGATCAGGGAAAGAACTGTAGTTCACTAATGTAAACACAATCAATCCAACAGTAATGACTATTGGAATCGTAAACATTATCCAAGGAAGCATTTCATCTTTCGTACGAATGTTCAATTCTGAGACCTTTACCTGCTTGCGATCTTTGAACCACTGTTCCCGCTGTTTAAGCCCTGTTACTTTTACATGAAAATAAAAATACAGTGATAAGGATATGAAAAGGATCAAGAATGGAAGGGATAGCCCTGCAAAGATGAGGTGATTATCTGTAGGTGTATTGCTCGTTGCCCATGCGAAATATAGAGATACTATCAGAATTGAAATGAGAAATGTTGATACAGCATAGATTTTTTTGTATCGGAGTAATTGCCCGTTTCGTATTTCGTCAACAGGGATCGTTACACCGAAAACCACCGTCCGTTTAACGATAAAAGGAATGGCTATTTGCATCACCATTAGAAACCCGACCATGACAATTATTAGTGTCATTTCCATAAACTTATTCCCCCTTAACTTTTGAAATAATGGTTTTTACTAACGTTTGAATATCATCTTCTGTCATTCCCAACACAATGCATTCCACCAAAATCGGTCGCAGTTCACCTGAAATCTGATCAATTCTTGAAGAAGCAATCCCATCCACTGAAGGTGGACAAATAACAGCCCCTGACTTAGGAACAATCCGAATCACACCCTTGCTCTCCAATTCATGATAGCTTTTATTCACCGTATGCATATTCACACCGAGGTCAGCGGCAAGGGCACGGACGGATGGAAGCACGTCGCCAGGCAATAACTCGCCACGAACAATCCCCTCCATAATGCCATTTCTCACTTGAGCATAGATCGGTACGTCTGATTGAGGTTCAATTTGGATAAACAAGGTTTCACCTCCTATTTGTTATATGTTTAGTATAACAGAATTGTTCTACATATAATATAACAAAAGCGTTCATTTTCCAAAAAAAGTTAGGGTTAGTAGGGTATTCTCGGTATAATTTGATTAAACTACCTTAAGGTCATGCTGAAAAAAGTTTGTCAAATAATCTGACAATCCGGTTGCCGCAGTGGGGTTTCTCTAATGAAATATAGAAGTGTAACGATGTAAAATGGTGAGGGGATGATGTTGGCTATGAATCAAACAATTGAAGAACTGACAATGATTGAAAATCATATAAGTGAACTTTCCGGGCTTTTAATGAAAGTAGTGGATGATGGGGCGTCGATTGGTTTCTTATCGCCACTTGCCCACTCTGCAGCGATGGATTACTGGCAAAATGCACTGAATCAAAATATCATTCTATTAGTATCAAAAATGGAAAATCAAATTGTGGGAACGGTACAAATCCATCTATGTGCGAAGCAGAATGGGAAAAATAGAGCGGAAATCGCTAAGATGATGGTACACCCTCAATTCCGTCAAAAGGGGATTGCCCGCAGGCTCATGGAAAAGGCGGAAGAAAGAGCAAAAGAGGAGGGACGGACCTTGCTTGTACTTGATACGGTAGAGGGAGCACCCTCAAATCACTTATATACTTCCCTCGGATTTGTTCAGGGTGGACGGATTCCTGACTACGCAGCGTCACCTTTCGGGGAATTAGAAGCAACGATCATTTACTATAAACAAATTTAGGATGCAGTGAGGGACGGACCTCTAAACGTTCAAATAGCCATTTAAATGGTGTTTTAAACGAGTAGAGGTCCGTCCCTCACAGATTATAAATCCTCTAACATCTCTTTTAAAACAACCGCATGGTTATGACGCTCATCTTTTGCACCGTACAGAAGAACTAGGCGTTCGTTTGTCGCCATATCTTTTAGTTCTTGCAACTTACTTTGTTTTTTATCATCTTGTTTGAGTTCATCTTTGTAGGCTTGTTTAAACTCCTCGAACTTATCGGGATCATGATTGAACCATTTTCTTAAAGATGGACTGGGCGTAATCTCCTTCATCCAGGCATCCAGATTGGCATCCTCTTTTGAAATGCCACGTGGCCAAACCCGGTCGATTAATATCCTGTGACCTCCTAGACGGGGAGGTTCATCATAGATTCTCTTTAGAACAATAGACATGGATTGTCCTCCATTCACATTCACAGTTGGTCTACCTAAAGGATAAATCGAATCTAACTATGATGCAAAGATTTTTGAACCAAGTCCCGCATTGATTATGAATTTGCTATCATGATGCAGCAGGGTCATCTTCCATACCCGAATAAGGGACGGACCTCGGAAATCAGCTTAACCCCAATTCAATGAAGTTTTCGCTAATTTTAGGTCCGTCCCTCTCTGCTTGATAGTCCTCTCCTAAAACTCCCCATGCTCTTTCCCCCATACATGCATCTGCTTGAGGATCGGCATAAGGGTCAGTCCTAAATCAGTCATGGAGTATTCGACTTTGGGTGGGATGGTATCGTATTGGGTGCGTTTGATGAAACCATCTTCTTCAAGTTCTTTTAATTGCTGGGTGAATACTTTATGGGCTACGCCAGGCAGTAACCTGCGCAATTCATTATACCGTAGGGTCCCATCCGCACCCAGATGCCACAAAATCACGGTTTTCCACTTGCCTCCGATTTTCTTCAGTGTGTATTCGATTGAGCACTTCAGTTTCCCTTGTTGATCGATGGGTATATCCATATCCGCACCAGTCCTTTCTTACCTCAAGGTTAGTTTCTCACAAAAAAGTGCATTCTTACATTAAGAAGTCCTGTTACGTATAATGAGGACGTGTTAGATGAAACTAATCAAAAAGAGGAGGAATATTGACGATGTTACCATATCCAAGATCGTTTTCACATATTGGACTATCGGTCCCAAATCTCGAAGAGGCCATTACATTTTATACTGAGGTATTCGGGTGGTACACCATCATGGAACCTTCTGATGTGGAAAATGATGACACGGCAATCGGTCAGATGTGCCGTGATGTATTCGGGAATGATTGGGAGAAATTCAGAATTGCCCACCTGGCAACGGGTGATAAAATCGGTGTGGAGCTGTTCGAGTTCCCTCAGAACGAAAAGCCTGAGAATAACTTCGAGTATTGGAAAACAGGACTATTCCATTTCTGTATACAGGACCCTGATGTAGAGGGCATGGTTGAAAAAATCAAACAGCATGGCGGTAAACAGCGGATGCCGATCCGTGAATATTATCCCGGTGAAAAGCCTTATCGCATGGTATATGTTGAAGATCCATTCGGGAATATTTTTGAGATTTACTCACATAGCTATGAATTAACTTATTCCGATGGGGCTTATTGATTTACCATAAAAGTAAGAAGGCACGCTCAAGTTCAGAGCGTGTCTTCTTTGCATGAATCACAATTCAATTTCGAATAAAAATAAAGGTTTTCTCTCTTATATGAAGAATCAAATAAGGATGCTTCTATATCAGTACAGAGAGGAAATACTCAATGGAGATTATGGAATTGAAAAAGGATACAAGCTTATTTGATGAAGCGGTGAAAGCTTTCTGGGGACAGTGGGGGAGTGAAGACAATTACGCATTCTACCAGGATTGCATGTTTCATTCATGCCGGACCGGAGAGGACTTGCCGCGATTCTATACCGCGTTGCAGGATGGGAAAATAATAGGGACGTATGCTCTTCTACGTAATGACCTGAATAGCCGTCAAGATTTGTACCCATGGCTTGCCTGTTTATATGTCGTTCCAGATCAAAGAGGAAAAGAACTAGGTTCACGTTTACTCCAGCATGCGTTACAAGAAGCCCATGATAAAGGATATAAAAATCTCTATCTGACAACAGATTTGGAAGATTTTTATGAAAAATGCGGGTGGACCCACACAACAGAAGCATATGGACTCAGCGGAGGATCCCTGAAAGTCTACCAAAAATCAACACATAAAACTTCCTAGAACAAGGCTCCCTATCATGTGGAAAAGGTAAAGGATAAAAAGCAGCAAGGCGATGTGTAAAAGAAAACACATCGCCTTGCTGCTTTTTTTAGAGGGACGGACCTCTGGAAAAAGGTAAGCCACTCTATGTCAGGGTTTTAAAATTTTAGAGGTCCGTCCCTCACAAGATGATTTTCTTCTGCATCCGATCCAGGAAGTAACCGATGGTGACAGCCACCAGGGTAGGGAATGTCCAACCCAGGCCATTTTCACTCAGGGGAAGGAAGCCCAGGATCGCGTGAATTCCATTGATTTGAATATTTAGTGTCATTAGCATTTCGTAAAAGGCAAATAATGTTGCGGCCCCGACCCCATACACATACATTCTCTTACTTTCCCCAAAGAAATGCTGGAAGAGTGAAAGGACCACAAGCACAATAGCTACAGGATAAATAAAAACCAGTAACGGTGTAGCCACTTTCAAAATCAAATTCAGTCCAAGATTCGTAACGATCATACCAATCAGGATGAAAATCAATACATAAGTCTTATATGAATATTTCGGGAAAATTTCGTTGAAAAAACGTCCGCATGCATTAATGAGACCAATACAGGTCGTTAAGCAAGCGATCATCACAATTAAGCCAAACAATACGTTGCCACTGTATCCAAATAATTGCTGGGACGCCAGAACCAATATTTCTGCTCCATTTTGAAGTGGCTCGTCATGTGGAACCACCCGTCCGATCCATCCGAGTGAAAGGTACACCATCACCAAACCGATGGCCGCAATCACCCCGGCACTGATTGTCCCACGGATCACCTCCGCTTTACCGGATGCGCCTTTATCTTTCAACCCATTGATAATCACAATCCCAAATGCAAGGGCCGCTACAGCATCCATAGTGAAGTATCCTTCCAGAAACCCTTTAAGAAACGGATCGGACTGGAACTTTTCAGCCGCTTGAGCTTCCGTATACTCAAAGGTAATAAAGGCCCGCACACATAGTATCGCTAAAACAACGAGCAAAACAGGCGTTAAAAACTGACCGACAAGATCGATTACTTTCTTGGGATTGATGCTGAGTAAATAGGTCAATCCAAAAAAGACGAGGGAGAATAAGAATAAAGGTAATCGTCCTTCTACACTGATCATTTGCATAAAGCCCAATTCATACGCAACATTCGATGCCCTTGGAATACCATAAAGTGCTCCAATCGACATATAAATCACGATGGCAAACACAAGTCCGAAAACGGGGTGGACACGTTGACCAATCGACAATAATCCGTCAGTAGAAAGTGATACTGAAATGATCGTCAAAAAAGGTAAAAACACCGCCGTTAAAATAAACCCGGCAATAGCTGCAACAAAGTAACTGCCTGATTCCATCCCTAGATATGGTGGAAATATTAAATTTCCAGCACCGAAAAACAGTGAGAAAAGCATAAATCCTGAAACCAGCACATCTTTTTTTCTCAACGAAACCCCTCCTAATGCCTAGCCAAACCATGATAGCTTCTATCGATTATTCTGATTATTTCACATAAAAAAACCCGCCCCTGACCAGGGACGAGTCAAATTTTCTCGTCATGGAATTTCATTAATAAACACAATCTAGCACAGGAAGAAAGCGCAGTCAATAAATTTTCCTAATATAATATCAATTTCTATTTTTCTAGACTTGTATGACTATTTTAATATATAAAATTTGTATTAGTTGGAACTTTTATCAAGTTCACCCGTATGTAAAGTATAGATTTAATAGAAAAGGGGATTTGTATAATGGATATAAGTTTTTTCTGGATAGCAGTGGGGCTTTCGGCCATGGGATATCTTATAGGAGACGGGTTAAAGAACTTTGGTAACCCCAAGGCAAGCTTCTCAGAGTATCCCACGTTG
The DNA here is from genome assembly GCF_041889765.1 of Rossellomorea sp. FM04394. Classification (NCBI taxonomy): domain Bacteria; kingdom Bacillati; phylum Bacillota; class Bacilli; order Caryophanales; family Bacillaceae; genus Rossellomorea; species Rossellomorea sp. FM04394. The sequence goes on from NZ_CP168654.1 coordinate 1,109,617, forward strand.
ATAAAAGAAAAAGATTTGCACCTTCATGTAGGTCTTACGAAAGAGGAAGTAGCCGAATTGCTACAAAAATTTCCGGACGCTCCAAAGGTTGAGTTGAAGGGATCCACTTATTATCCCTATCAGAGATTTATGGATTGGATGTCATCTGGTGAGATTTATAAAAAGTAATGATAGTCAAATGCCAACGGTACGTTGTAACGTCAATAGATACGTTGGAGCTTAATGCTATAAACTCGTAAAAATTCTTCAGTAACTAGTAAATAATAGAATGCTTAGTATAAGAGCCGTTCACTTATGCACCTCTCTACCATATTTTGTATGGAAAGGAGGTGTTAAGATGCCGATTATTACAACAAGAGGGATTATCTATTCTATTAAACAAGGAGACACGCTTTATTCGATTGCAAACCAATTTGGCAGTACCATTGCCGCAATTGAAAGAGCAAATTATTTGTTTCCCCCAGTTACAGATCGGGGGCTGATTTTTCCTGGTGATGTGTTGGTCATTCCGACTTCAACCAATAATCCGATTATGAGATATATCGTCGCGAGTGGAGATACGCTTACAGGAATTGCAAATGCCTATAATAGTTTCGTGGATCTTATCGCAGGAGTGAACAATATCAATGACCCTGATCGTATTTATGTCGGTCAGCCGCTAATGGTCCCTGCCTTCGCTTATAGAATTGTGAGCGGGGATACTTTATTTGCTATTTCCAGAAGATTTGGTGTATCCGTTTCAGCTATTGAAGAGGCAAATGCAGGGAGACCAGGTTTCCAACGGGATGTCATCTGGCCCGATTACCACTTGATTATCCCTATTCCTACCTCAAGAAATATCTTTGTGACAAAACCTCTTCCAAGTTCAACGATAAGCAGTGGCCAAAGAGTGGAAGGATATGCGAGGGTCTTTGAAGCGGTCGTGAATTACCAGCTAAGAGACAATAATGGTGTGATCGTAACGAATGAGCGATTCGCCATGACAAATGAAGGAGCCCCTGCTTACGGATTCTTCAGTACTGGCATTCCTTTTGACCGTGCCCCGACTGCGAGCTCCGGTGAACTCTGGGTATACAGCCGAAGTGCAAAAGATGGGAGCATTCAGGATCTAGTGAGGTTAAAAGTGAATTTCTAGTGCCCCAAGTAAGTCCAAATAAAAGAAGGTCGTGGGCCCACGACCTTCTTTCTTCTATAACCCGAGGGAAATATACTTCACTTCCAGATACTCCTCGATCCCATGATGTCCACCTTCACGGCCAAGGCCACTTTGCTTGAAACCGCCGAATGGAGCTTGCGGGGTGGACGGCATGCCGTCGTTCAATCCGACGATTCCATACTCCAGTTGCTCACTGATCCGGATACCCTTCGTGATATTCTCTGTGAATACATAGGCAGCAAGGCCGTAGATGGAATCATTGGCCCGCCCGATTGCTTCTTCTTCCGTTTTGAATGTCGTGATAGGAGCGACTGGACCGAATGTTTCGTCTTTCATACAGAGCATGTCATCATTGACGTTCGTAAGGACAGTGGGTTCAAAATATAACCCGCTTATTCCTTTTCCGCCATAGGCAACAGAAGCGCCTTTGTCTACAGCATCTTCCACGTGTTTCCGGACTTTTTCGATGGCACTTTCATCAATCAATGGGCCGATATCGACACCTTCTTCAAGGCCATTTCCGACTTTTAAATCCTTCACTTTTTCAACGAGCTTTTCCGTGAACGAATCCACGATGGATTCATGAACATAGACACGGTTGGAGCAGACACATGTTTGGCCGGCATTCCGGAATTTCGAGGCAATGACGCCATCGACGGCTTTGTCTAAATCAGAATCAGCCATTACGATGACAGGAGCGTGACCTCCCAGCTCCAGGGATATTTTCTTGACGGTGTCGGCTGACCCCTTCATCAGGACCTTCCCTACTTCCGTTGATCCGGTGAATGTCAGCTTTCGTACACGTGTATCTTCCATCCACGCTTCCCCGATGGATTTCGAATCCCCGGTCACCACATTGATGACCCCCTTGGGGATGCCGGCTTCTTCAGCCAGTTGCGCCATCTTTAATGCGGTCAAAGGGGTTTGGTTTGCCGGTTTGATTACGACGGTACAACCGGTGGCAAGTGCCGGTGCAACCTTACGGGTGATCATGGCCGCAGGGAAATTCCATGGTGTGATGACGGCTACTACGCCGACAGGCTGTTTATGGACGAATAGTCGTTTATTCCGCTGCGTTGCAGGGATTTGTTCTCCGTAGACGCGCTTTCCTTCTTCAGCGTACCAGGAGATGAAGCCGTTGGCGTATTGGATTTCACCAAGTGCTTCTTTTAACGGTTTCCCTTGCTCCATGGTCATGGTGCGGGCAAGGTCCTCTTTGTTTTCGTCGATCAGGTCGTACCATTTACGGATGAGTTCACTCCGTTCATATGCAGAGTATTGTGACCATTCCTTGAAGGCATCGTGTGCTGCATCGACCGCTTTTGATGCTTCTTTTTTTCCTCCATTGGGGATAGTGGCGATCACTTCCGATGTGGCAGGATTGGTTACCTCTTTCTTTTCTAGGTCCGATCCGGTTTGTTCTCCGTTGATGATGAGATTGTAGTGTTGCATGGTCATCCTCCTAATAATCTATTATGAGATTTTTCTTGCATCCTTACTTTCCAGATCTTTTGTAAAAATTTCATCATTCTCACCGGTGAAGAATTTTTTGCCGTAAATCAATAGACATAATAATATTCCGACTGCAAAGGCCCATGTAGCACCTTTGGTGGCGAGCACTGCTCCGATAACTCCTGCAATGCCAAGGTCACGGTGACTACGGGATTCCAGTATTCCTACGCGAACGCTTACATAACCTTGAATCAGTAAAGTCAAGGCAAGGGCTATGCCTAGAATGGGTTGTACTAAACTTACAATAGGGAGAAGTAAGAGTCCAGTATTTGTACCCCATCTGAAGGATCCAGAACCTCCAAATATAGAGTGCATAGCTTTCTTACCTTCCTTAAACCGTTCAATCACGACAACTTGCATGGCTGCCCATAGTGGACCGGCCATTGTGACATCGGGACCAAGTATACTCATAATGGTATTGCGTCCACCGAAGACCATATGGGCACGATTCGGATTGTAATCGATTTTTTCATCGCGACGCACATCGTCTGCTTCATCGATAAGCGCTTTACTTTGTAAAACGTCACCGAATAGGACGATATAAGCGGCCAATACAGTAGGCAAGGCAGTTACAAATAGCATAGCTGGAGGGAAACCGAGTCCAAAGATGGTGTACTCACTCCAAAGTGTACCGAAGTCAGGGTTAATGAGCCCCCACTCAATCGTTGGCCACGGTGCTTCTCCAAAGATAGGTGCGATGATAACTGCGAGAATAATGATCGGAAAGATTCCCAGTTTTCCAATAAGCCCCCATAGTGCACTTTTAGCTTTCAGTTGATTGAAATGTTGAGAGAATATAATATAAAAGGCAATCCCTACTGCGATGGAAATGGTCCATGGAAAGCTTTCGAAACGCCCGCCAACCTGGAAGACAGAAATGATTGCTGCAAATCCTGCTCCTAAGATCACCCCGGATTTAATCGCCGGGGGAACGAATGTAACGACTTTTTTCGCTAATCCTGTCACCCCTAACAGGATGGAAAGTAAGCCGAGTGTAAGCTGGAAAGCGACCAGTGCGTGCACACGTTCGGCTCCTTCTGGAAATGCTGATACATAAGCCATGATTAATGGAATTGCAGGTGTGATCCATCCGGGAACGACGGGGTCGCCGAGTAAGTGATGAGTTAAATAAAGAATTCCATTCAACAGTACAACGGCTAACGCAACTTCAAAAGGCATGCCCAGAAGTTCAATCATTAATGGAATCGCAGCTAAATCAACAGCACACATAAGTAAACCTTGGACATAATCCGGCCATTCAAATTTGTAGTGAATAAACGGGAGTCTTAATTTAAAAGGTCCCATTGGAATGTATGGTGATTCCTCACCATCTTTTCGATTTCTCCACATCCTATATACCCCTTTTCTTATTTTGATAACAAGGAACTGAATTCCTTTATATTAATAGGCAGATTGATAAATTTGTTCAATTTCACTTTTGTTTAATTGACGAGGGTTATTCTTTAGTAGTCTTTCGATCTTGCTTGCATCTTCAGCCATATCAGGAAGGTCCGTTTTCGGAATATCAAAGGAACGTAATCCAGTCGGGATGTTGACTGTGGTGCATAATCGTTTCATGGCATTCACGGCTTTATTCGCTGCTTCGGCGTCGGATAAGGAGCGGATGTTTTCGCCAAGTGCCGATGCAATATCCCGGAAGCGCTCCATACACGCAATTTTATTCCATTCCATGACATATGGAAGCAAGAGAGCATTACTTACCCCATGAGGAATATGATAGCGGCCGCCTAGAGGATAGGCGAGTGCGTGAACGGCACCGACTCCGGCATTACCAAAAGCCATACCGGCCATCAAACTTGCAGTGGCCATTTTTTCACGTGCTTCCAAATGGTTAGGATTGGCGTATGCTTTTGGCAGGTTCTCTGAAATCATTCGTATCGCATAAATGGCCAAGGCATCTGTTATAGGTGAAGCATGGACTGAGATATATGCTTCAATGGCATGAACCAATGCATCCACCCCGCTTGCTGCAGTGACTGAAGGCGGCATGGTCAGCGTCATTTCCGGTGCGACAATCGCCACATCAGGAAGCAGGTAGTCACTCACGATTCCTTTTTTGAGCTGAGCTTCTGTGTCAGAAAGGATCGATATATTCGTTACTTCTGAACCTGTCCCTGCAGTTGTCGGGAGTGTGATGATAGGTGCGCCTTTTTGTGGAACGAGATCTGTACCGATCAGTTCTGACAGGCTGCCTTCAAAACCTGCGTATACCGACACACTTTTTGCGATATCAATTGCACTTCCACCGCCAATAGCAATCAAGCCATCGTGATTCCCATTGATGAATACTTTCGTGCAATCTTCCACAATAGAGAGCTCAGGATCAGGTTTAACGCCTGTGAATATTCCGTAAGTAAGCCCTTTCAAAAATGGGGTGATTTGATCGACCACACCGATTTTTTGGAGGATTTCATCTGTGACGATTAGTGGGTTTTGAATTTGAAGACGCTTGATTTCATCGGGTAAAACTTCTGTTGCCCCTTTTCCTGTCACCAATTTGTTTGCAATTTTAAAAGTTGAGATTGTCATGAAAAGGATCTCCTTTCGATTCTTCTATAAACAGTAATGCAAGTTTTATGCCAACTTTCTGAAAAGTATGAATAGAGGGGGAGCGGTTTGTGAGGCTGTCGAAAAATAGTCAAATCCGATTATAAAAATAATCAAAAAAGAGAGCCTTGATTCGAAAAGTAATCAAAGCTCCCATTTCTTCATTTTTTGTACGATCGTGGATTGACTGACTTCAAGGACTTCTGCTGCTTTTCTCGTTGTTTTATATTTTCTTATTGCATTGGTGATCAATTGTTTCTCTACTCGATCCACGGCCTCTTTTAAAGGTAGAATTTCACCATCATAAAATGCGTCTGGTTTCTTAATGGATTCACTTAATTCAGGTGGGAGATCTTCACGTTCGATTGTTTCTAATGGAGTGATAACGACTAAGCGCTCAATCAAATTTTTTAATTCTCGAATATTACCAGGCCAATCGTATTCATGTAAACAATCCAGTGCCTCAATGCTCATCACTTTGCTTGATCCATATTCATCATTGAAGCTTTGTAAAAAGTGTTGAGAAAGGGGAATGATTTCTTCGCGACGCTGACGCAGGGAAGGGATTTGAACTGGAACGACGTTTAAACGGTAATATAAGTCTTCGCGAAATTCCCCTATTTCTACTAAGTTCTTAATGTTTTTATGAGAAGCAGCGATGATGCGAACATTAATTTGTTTGAGTTTTGAAGAACCAATGGGAATGAATGCTTGATCTTCAATGACCTTTAATAGTTTTACTTGAAGCTCCAAAGGAAGATCACCGATTTCATCAAGGAATAACGTGCCATTATCCGCCACTTCCAGCAATCCTTTTTTCCCTTTAGATAAAGCACCGGTGAAAGCACCTGATTCATAGCCGAATAATTCTGCCTCTATTAAACTTGGAGGGAAGGCTCCGCAGTTAAGCTCAAGAAAACTGCTGGTCGAACGATTCGAATGCTCGTGTATGTATTTTGCAATCATCGTTTTCCCAACACCGGTTTCCCCCTGCAAGAGGACTTTTACATCGGTTTTGGCTACTCGATTAATGGTGGTGAAAACCTTCTTCATCCTTTCACTGGAGTAGATGGATGACTTCTCTGCTTCATTAGAAAACGTAGCATTCGAACTTTGGCGGAGGTTCTTTAGTTCTTGCAGCTCATCAATTTGCAGTTTTAATTTTAACAGTTCGGTGATATCACGAACACTGTTTACAACGTATAAGATTTCATCGTCATCATTGAAAATCGGAGTACCGGACACGATGATTTTTCTTCCATTGTGAATGGACTGCATCAATGTAATCGGTCTTTTCTCTTTCAAGACCTGCATGGAGGCAGACTTGGATATATATCCAGCCTTAATGAGCTCTTCCATATGATAACCGATAAGTTGCTCGGATTTGAGGTCCGCTATTCTTTCATAGGATTTGTTTACCTTGACTGTAATACCATATCCATCTGTAATGAAGACCCCATCATAAAGGGAATTGATTATATCATTGAAAACAGGACTTTCAAGTAGCTCACTATATTGATTTCTATTCAACCTTATCTTTGGAGGAGAATGATGGAACATTATTTTCTTTAGAATTTCCCCAATCGATTCCCCGAGATGACCATCATGAAAAATCGTATTTATATCATCAAGCGTAAGAATTCCGACAATCTCACCCTCATGATTCACAACCTCCAGAGCATCCACCCCAGATTCTGAAAATAATTCAATCGCACGATCCACCTCATCTGAAACAAGCAGCTTCATACACAATCCTCTCCCAATCAACATGTTACTTGGTTAACTCTATTCTACACTAAAGTGATGAGGGACGGACCTTCACTTCCCATGAGCCTGACTAGAAAGGGTGTTTAAATCGTATCTCTCTGAGGGAACATAAACCATATGAAGATTTAAAGGAGGCGTCCATATGAAAGCCATCATCATTAACCAATACGGAGACAAAGAGGTATTACAGGAGAAGGACATCGATCAGCCAGTGATCGGAGACAATCAAATCTTACTGGAAAATCATGCGACATCCATCAACCCGATCGATTGGAAGGTGCGGGCAGGATATTTAAAAGATATGCTCGACTTTGAGTTTCCCATCATCCTGGGATGGGATGCAGCTGGAGTGATTGCCGAAAAAGGTAAAAATGTTGAAGGGTTCGAAGTGGGTGACAGAGTATTTGCAAGACCTGCGACCACAAGGGAAGGTACATATGCAGAGTATGTGGCAGTGGACGATGAGCTGCTCGCCAAAATGCCGGACAGCATGAGCTTTGAAGAAGCAGCGGCCATTCCCCTTGCCGGTTTGACCGCTTGGCAGTGCCTGGTCGATTTCGGTGGAATCAAAGAAGGGGACAAGGTGCTCATTCACGCGGGATCCGGTGGAGTCGGCAATTTCGCGATTCAGATTGCTAAAAGCTTAGGAGCCCACGTTGCGACTACGGCAAGCGGCAAAAATGAAGAGTTCGTGAAGTCATTGGGAGCTGATCAGTTCATCAATTATAAAGAAGAAGATTTCAGTGAAGTGCTGAAGGATTTCGACCTGGTGCTGGATTCCATGGGTGGGGAAGTCCAATCAAACAGTTATAAGGTACTTAAGGAAAACGGGAAACTCGTTTCCATTGCGCAGCCCCCATCCGAAGAGGAAGCGGCAAAGTACGGTGTGAAAGCCGAATTCTTGTGGCTTGATCCCAAGGGAGAACAGCTTGCAAAGCTTGCAGAACTCTACGAATCCGGGCAGTTAAAACCTGTGATCGGAGAGACCTATGAGCTGAGTGAACAAGGACTGAAAGACGCCCATGCATTAAGCGAAACGCATCATGCTAAAGGGAAAATCGTGATTAAAGTGAAATAAAAAGGGGAGGGACGGACCTTGATTCCAAAGGTCCGTCCCTCCGTTTATCATCATGAATCCCCGCCAGCAGTTGTCACCGATACAGCCGAAACGGTGGCGATCATCGTTGCCTGCTGTGCCTGGATGAGGGTTTCGATGGCCGTTGACAAACTCACTTGCATCAGAGAGTTGTTCTCTATCTTATCGCTAATCAAAAAGTTCACTGCCATCATCAGGTTTATGTCTTTATGCCATTTGAAGAGCTTTTCAGAGTTAAGCTCTTCCCAAACTTTCTTCACTCGGTTCACCAAGGAAGAGTCCGCACCCACAAATGTAAGGAGGGAGATTTGTGGATAGAATATGGCTTTCGTCTTTATGCCTTCTTGTTTGAATATGTCAAACAAGCGGGTGCAGAGATGAACCAGTTCCTCTTGAGACCACTCAGGGTGAAGGGAGAGGATGTGACTCATGCTTTGGAGGTCATTTCCTTTTCTGAAACCTGATTGATTCAACTGGTTATAGAATCCTTCGATTGTATCGATCAACGCTTCGTGATTTTCATCCCTTTGAGAGAGCAACAAGGCAAAGGGATAATCACTATGCCCGGTTAAAAAGAAATGCTTCTCCCTCATTTTTTTATAAACGTTCATCCCATGTTGGGCAAGGTCCTTTCTGCCACCTCCATCAGAAATCATCGTCATGGCTGCGAGATAGGTGAACGTTCCCCTTGAAAATCCTGCTTCGATTAATGATTCATATGAAGAAAGAAATTCATGGAATTTAGGCTGATAATCCTCAAAACGTGTATCAAGCATAGCCGCAAAGGTAAAGCGGATTTCATGCTTCAGCGTTGAAAATGCACCGACTTCCTCTTTAATATAATCACTGACCTCTACAAAACGGTCGATATCAAAAGTGCGTTGATTCGTCGCATACAATGAAGCAACCATCATCAAGGAACGGGAATCCGATACCTTCCAGCGTAAACGCTTCTTCAACTGCGAATAGATATCCTTATATTGTTCCACTTTACTCATCACGTCTTCCATCCAGTTCACACTCCCTTATTTTGATTGTTAGTAGGATATACGATTGAATGATAAAAAAAGTTTCGTGGGGAAAATGACAATTCTGCAGTTTGACGTGAAGGAGGGACGGACCTTGTAAAGGTCCGTCCCTCATCATCAATCCTTTTCCTCATCCACCATTTTCAATGGAGTTGCATCGTCCCTATCTTCCACTATATGTTTCAGCTTGGACAGGTTATTGGTCCAGAACTGCTCGTAATAAGAGAGCCAGTCTTTTAACTCAGCTAGAGGCTCAGGTTGCAGACGATAGATTTTTTCCCTGCCCACTTTTTCACCCTTTACCAATTCAGCTTCGGAAAGAATGGTGAGATGCTTCGCAATGGCGGTCCGGCTCATGGGGAATTGAGAGGTCAGTGCTGAGATGGGCATCTCTTTTTCGGAAAGTAGACGCAGCACCTCCCGGCGAGTCGGGTCTGCGATCGCCTGGAATACATCATGTTTAACAGCAGCCACTTATCCTTCCACAACCTTCCGGAGTCTTTGGTCCACAATGCCTATCCAGCCGTTGGCCATTCTTTCACGAATGACAGAGCTTTTTTCATGAGCTTTGGAAACAACCGCATCATCATGCTTCCAGCCACCATGGATAAGCGTAAATTCTGTTTGATCTCCTACCTCTTTTAAGAGAAAGGTAACGAACCAGCCATCCGTATCCCAAGAGAAGGACAGTTTATGGGGAGGGTCCACTTCCAGTACCTTGCAAGGAGAAGGTCCAAAAGGAGATTGAATATGAAATTCGTGACCGACTTCCGGTTCGAAATCATTTGGCATGAACCAAGAGGAAATTCCCTCTGAGGTGGAAACCGTGTCCCATACCTTTTGGATGGGAGCGTTGAATCGAACGGTTTGTTTAATATCTTCTAATTGATTTGTTTTCATGAATGTCGCCTGCTTTCTTTGATTAAAATAACACCATTAGGTTGCATTTATAATATAACACCTTTTGGTTTCGTGTCAATGTTGTAGTGGAATGAAAGAAGGAGATAGGTGGAAGATTGTAGAAGTAGAGTCTTGGCGTATTGAATTCGTCTTTGATTGGTAGTATTGGTGTAATAAGTGGATTTTATTTGATTTTAATTGTGGATTTAACATGGCAAATAAACGACTAGATTTAACTGTTGAAAATTGCAGGAAATTTAACAGGTAAATCATATTAGTGCAAAGTACCGGTCACACAAAAGCACAGAATGACAGGAGGACTTACCATCCGAATGGTACATTGAGATAGCAGGGAGGAGATAAGCAATGGAAATGCTTCATAGGATGAATGATTGCATCCAGTATATCGAGGACAATCTTGATGGGGAGATCGAGATGGATGAACTGGCCAGGTTGTCACTCAGTTCAAAATTTCACTTTCAGAGACTGTTTTCACTTGTGACGGGTTTTACCGTAGCCGATTACATCAGGAAGAGGAGACTCACATTAGCGGCTCAGGAACTGACTAATACGAATGCCAAAGTCATTGATGTTGCTCTCAAGTACGGGTATGAGACCCCGGAATCCTTCTCGAAAGCCTTTCGGAAGGCGCACGGAGTATCCCCATCTCAAGTCAGGGAATCAGGCACTCCCTTAAAAGCATTTCCACGCATCTCATTCCAAATCCAACTCAAAGGGGAAGTCGAAATGGATTATAAGATTATTGAAAAAGAAGCATTTCAAGTGATTGGAAAAGGAAAACGAGTTTCAACGTGTAACGGTGAAAATTTGAAAGACATTCCTGCATTTTGGGATGAGGTGAATACGTCTGATTTAGATAGGAAGATTTGTGAAGCAGCTGGAAACAACGAGATGCTCGGGATTTGTATGGAGTTTGACCATCCAAATGAAGAATTCACGTATTTTATCGGGGCTGGGAAGAAGACTGATAATGATCATACACTAGAGGCTAAAGAGATCCCCGCTGCCACGTGGGCTGTCTTTGAATCAGTCGGGGCGATGCCACATGCGATCCAAAGCGTATGGAAGCGAATCTTCTCTGAATGGTTCCCTTCCACAGGGTATGAACATGCAGGCGGACCCGAGTTTGAATTATACCCGCCGGGAAATCCGAATGACGAAAATTATCGTTGTGAGGTGTGGGTTCCGATTAAGAAGAAGAAGTAATGATAGATGGCCTCCAGTTCATGAATGGGGGCTTTTTTGTCATTAATCTGGACTTTTGATAGGGATATTCATCAATCCAGTTATGAAAAGTCCATTTTGATAGTGAAATCCAAGTGATTTAAATGGCGGGGTATGTCACGAGAGGATTATAATATCGACTTTTAAATTATATTATCGACTTTAACGTGTTTATTATCGACTTATCAGATATATTATCGAGTTCTCCTATTTTATTATCGACTTTCGTACATATATTATCGAGTTCGATTCTTTTCAATGTTCCCATTCCTGAAAAATTCATCCTCCCTCCTCATATGGTTCCTACTATTATTTTCAACTCAGCACAACTAATAACTGCCTTCCTTCAATATTGTCCCCTCACGCATAATACTATAGAATCATATATAGATACATATTGGGGTGAAAACGATTGAATTATAAACGAATTAAACCGCGAAAAATATACGAAGAAGTGGCTGAGGTTTTGATTGATATGATTAAATCGGGTCAGTTGAAGTCAGGGGACAAGCTGGATTCCGTTCAGCAGCTGGCTGAGAATTTTCAGGTGGGCCGGTCGGCTGTGCGTGAAGCTTTAAGTGCGTTACGGGCGATGGGATTAGTTGAAATGCATCAGGGAGAAGGTACCTATGTAAGGGAATTCGATTCCAGCATGCTTTCGCTGCCCATATATATAGCAGCCTTAATGAAAAAGGATGACGTGAAACAATTGCTGGAAGTGCGGAGGATATTAGAGGTAGGTGCCGTTGAAGCGGCAGCGTCCAGAAGAACCGACGAGCAATTAAAAGAAATTAAAACTGCCTTAGATCAGATGCATTCAGCCAGTGATGAAGAACTGGGGGAAGAAGCGGATTTCCGTTTCCACATGGCGATTGCCAAAGCTTCACAAAACGAGCTGCTGACGGGCCTAATGAACAATGTATCGGAAATGATGGTCACGACCATGAGGGAAACGCGCCGTCTCTGGCTGTATTCAAAAAAATCCACCTTGGATCGCTTATACCAGGAACACCAAAACATCTACGAAGCCATCGAAGCAAAAGACGGCCAAAAAGCACAGCAACTCATGCTCCACCATCTACATAGCGTCGAAGAAGTCCTCATGAAATACTTCGAGGACATCCAAGACTAAGAGGGACGGACCTCCAAAAAAGACCAAACCTTGATTTAACAGGGATTGCGCTTTGATGGAGGTCCGTCCCTCTTGATTTTTTATAAAATTACAAAAATAAGGTTGTGGTATGTAAGCGTTTTAATTATACTGTTAATTATATATTGGTCATCTGATGACCTGTTAACATGACTAGTTGTGGGGTTTGTGGGGAAAATTTATTCACTTTTAAAGGGGGAAGTATGATGAGTGTTGGTATGTTAGCTTTATTGGCGGCCATGCCTATTTTTTCGGTTTTCTTGTTTTTGGTTGTATTGAGATGGCCGGCAAAGAGAGCGATGCCTGTTTCGTTGATTGTGACCGTGTTGATGGCCATGTTTGTGTGGGGAGTGCCGGGGAATCAGGTTGCAGCCGCAAGTGTGAAAGGGATTGTAACCGCAATTGAAGTGGCCGTCATCGTATTCGGAGCGATTCTGTTATTAAATACGTTAAAAGAAAGTGGAGCCGTTTTCACAATCCGCAAAGGGTTCACGAGTATTTCACCTGACAGGAGGGTGCAGACGATCATCGTTTGCTGGTTGTTCGGAGCTTTCCTGGAAGGAGCTGCAGGATGGGGAGCACCAGCGACGATCGTTGGTCCACTCCTGGTTGCAATCGGTTTTCCGGCCATGGGAGCCGTCATGGTCGCCTTAATCTTGCAATCGACTCCCGTGTCCTTCGGGGCGGTTGGAACTCCCATATTGATCGGAGTGAATACGGGGTTAAAGGATTCACCATTAGTGCAGCAATACGTGGCTGAACAAGGGACGACCATGGATGCCTACATAAATGGAATCGGCGGTCAGGTCGCCATCATTCATGGGATCATCGGGATCTTCATTCCGCTCTTTATGGTCACGATGCTTACGTACTTCTTCGGAAAAAATAAATCCATCAGGGAAGGATTGGCTGTTTGGAAGTTTGCTCTTTTTGCAGGATTGGCGTTCACGGTTCCTTATGCGCTTGTAGCAAACCTTCTTGGACCGGAGTTTCCTTCCTTGATCGGTGGTTTAGTCGGCTTGGCCATCGTGGTGCCGGCGGCTAAAAAAGGTTTATTCGTACCAAAACGGACTTGGGACTTTGACAAAGCCTCAAATTGGGATCCGGCATGGAATGGGTCGCTTAATATTGATGAAACAGAAAAACCAAAGAAAAACATTTCATTCCTTGCAGCTTGGATGCCCTATATTTTAGTGGCGGTACTATTAGTCCTTACGAGATTAAAAACACTGCCATTCACAGACTGGATCCAAGCCTGGGTCCTATCTGCAGACAATGTATTTGGTACGGCAATTTCGGTTGCCTCAAAACCATTGAACATACCGGGAACGATCTTTATCTTCGTTTCACTGATCAGCATATTCATTTATAAAATGAATCTGAAAGATTACGGACGCGCCGTAAAAGATTCCTTTAAGACGATCGTCAGCGCCATGGCGGCTTTAATCTTCGCCGTACCAATGGTTCAAGTATTCATCAATTCAGGTGTCAACGCTGCAGAGTATGCCAGTATGCCACTGGTGTTAGCCGAAGGGATTTCAAATGTGTTCGGAAGCTATTGGCCACTGGCCGCTCCTACGATCGGTGCCATAGGTGCCTTTGCTGCCGGAAGTAACACCGTGAGCAATATGATGTTTTCCCTTTTTCAATTTGGAGTAGCGGATAATATCCTGGCGACCCCTGCCGTGATTGTGGCTCTGCAGGCAGTGGGAGGGGCTGCAGGAAACATGATTTGCGTCCATAATGTCGTAGCGGCTTCGTCTGCTGCAGGATTGATCGGCAAAGAAGGAAACTTAATAAGAAAAACGTTAATTCCGATGGGCTTTTATGTAGTATTTGCCGGAGGGATTGGCTACGTCCTGATTAACGGGATCGGCTTTAACATCGGTACATTGATCCTCGGTGTAATCGTCGTATTACTTGTCAGCTTTATCGTAAAAGGACAAAAACAAAATAAGAAGGAATTGAATCAAATCGGGAGAACAGCATAAGAAAGGACATGTAGCAAGCTCCCATTATTGGTGAGCTTGCTTTGTTTTCAGCTACAGAAAATGGGAGGATGTTCAGCTGCTGAAAAAAACGGGGAAAATAATCAGCTGAAATTTAACCGGAATTCATCTGTTAAATAGGTCGATAAAGTAAGCAGTCAAAATTCAATGGGATTTCAACTGTTGAATGAAATACCAACTTTATTTAAAAGAGGAATTACAAAAGCATGCATCGAATTTTATACCACAAGGTAATCCACACTAAGTCATCTGATGACCTGTTGACTTAATGCGATCTACGTTTTACACTAGTACTATTAGCAAACTAGCAGAGAATTCCAGCGAATGAATTCTCCGGAAAGTATGGGTGATAGTCTATGAAAGTATCATTATTTGTGACTTGTTTAATAGACATTTTTCAGACAGATGTGGGAATGGATACGGTTGAACTACTTGAAAGGCTTGGCTGTGAGGTTGATTTTCCAGAGAGGCAGACGTGCTGCGGTCAGCCTGCTTATAACAGTGGATATGTAGCGAAGGCAAAGGAATCAATGAAGCATATGATTTCCGTTTTTGAGAATTCCGACTATGTGATTACTCCATCCGGATCGTGTGGAACCATGTTCAAGGAGTATCCTCATCTTTTTAAAGGGGATCAGGAATGGGAGAAGCGTGCTCAAGAATTAGCGGATAAAACATATGAGCTTACTCAATTTATCGTGGATGTGCTGGGAGTCGAGGATGTAGGTGCGAAGCTGACCGGGAAGGCCACCTATCACACTTCATGCCATATGACGCGACTGCTGGGGGTGAAGGAAGCTCCTATGAAACTCCTGAGTCATGTGGAAGGATTGGAAATGAAATCGCTGCCACAAAATCATGATTGCTGTGGGTTTGGAGGGACATTCTCGGTGAAGATGACCCCGATCTCAGAGCAAATGGTCGATGAAAAGGTGCAGCATGTAGAAGAAACAGAAGCTGATATTTTAATAGGTGCCGATTGCGGATGCCTGATGAATATCGGTGGACGAATTGATAGAAAAGGCAAGCCGATAAAGGTCATGCATATTGCTTCTGTATTGAATAGTCGATAAGAAAGGGGGAAGGCAAATGGCAATGAAAATAGGAAATCAATCCTTTAACGATCGCGTTTCAAGCGGGCTTGCCGACACGTTTATGAGGGGAGCCGTTTCCTCTGCCCAAGGGCGTTTCCGGAACGGCCGGTTAAACGCGGCGGAAGAATTGGGGAATTGGGAAGATTGGCGTAAGCTTGGAGAAGAAATTCGTTCCCATACCATTGAAAACCTGGATTATTATCTTGAGCAATTGAGTGAAAATGTAGCGGGACGCGGCGGCCATGTATTTTTTGCGGAAACTGCAGAAGAAGCCAATGAATACATTACCAATGTTGTGAAAAAGAAGGACGGTAAGAAAGTCGTTAAATCGAAGTCCATGGTGACTGAAGAAATCAATATGAATGAAGCCTTGGAAAAAGCGGGTTGCGAGGTTGTAGAGAGTGATCTGGGAGAATGGATTCTTCAAGTCGATGATCACGATCCACCTTCACATATTGTGACTCCTGCCCTTCATAAAAATAAGGAACAAATCAGGGAAGTATTTCGAAATAAACTCGGGTATGACAAGACGGAAAAACCGGAGGAACTCGCTTTATTCGCACGGGAAAAGTTAAGGGAAGAATTCCTTCAGGCTGATATCGGAATAACAGGATGTAACTTTGCCATTGCCGAATCAGGAACCATTTCACTCGTGACTAATGAAGGGAATGCCCGTATGGTGACGACGGTGCCGAAAACACAGATCACCGTAATGGGGATGGAGCGGATTGTCCCTACTTGGGAAGAGATGGAGGTCCTCGTCAGCCTGCTGACCCGTGCCGCAGTAGGACAAAAGCTGACCAGCTATATCACTGCTTTGACGGGTCCTAAACAAGAAGGGGAAGTGGATGGACCTGAGGAGTTTCACCTTGTCATCGTCGACAATGGCCGTTCGGAAATCTTGGGAACCGCCTTTCAGTCGATTCTGCATTGCATCCGTTGTGCAGCGTGTATCAATGTGTGTCCTGTATACCGCCATGTCGGCGGCCACTCGTACGGGTCGATTTATCCCGGTCCTGTGGGAGCCGTGTTGTCTCCGCTTCTTGGTGGATATGAAGACTACAAAGAGCTGCCGTATGCGTCTTCATTATGCGGAGCCTGTACCGAAGCATGCCCGGTGAAAATTCCACTTCACGAACATTTACTCCGTCATCGTCAGGAAATCGTTGAGAAGGAAGGAAAGGCTCCTATTTTTGAGAATCTATCCATGAAGGCCTTCAGTCTCGGAACGGCTTCACCAGCCATGTACAATATCGGTTCCAGACTCGCACCAACGACACTTGCTGCGTTTACAAAAGACGGGAAGATTTCAAACGGCCCAGGGCCATTGAAAAACTGGACTGAATCACGTGAGTTTCCTGCACCGAAGAAAGATCGATTCAGAGATTGGTATAAAAAGAGACAGAAGGAGGGAAAAGCGGATGAGCATCGGTAGCATCAAGAATCGCGATTTGTTTTTGAATAACCTGGCTGGTCATCTGGGAAGAGAGCGCAAGTCTCATGTAGACAAGCCACAATGGAGTCACAACCCCCAATGGGAAGTGTACAAAGATTACTCTCAGGATCAACTTGTTGACGTATTAAAGAAACAGTGCCGGTTAATTCATACCGACGTACATGAAACTGTTTCTTCTGAGTTATCCACGCTGATCCCCCATCTTATAAGGGGGTACGGCGGGAAAACAGTTGTGACCTGGGATGACCCGCGATTTGCAGAGTTCGGTCTATCTGATTTAGGAGACGACGAGATGGATGTCCGCGTGTGGGATCGAAATGGCGGAGAAGCGAATCTGGCTTATTCAGCGACTGCTGATATCGGTATTACCTTTAGTGATGCCACACTTGCCGAGTCTGGGACAGTTGTCTTATATAGTGATGGTGGTAAGGGACGCGCAGTGAGCTTGCTTCCTGCTGTCTACATTGCTATCATCCCTAAAAGTACGATCGTCCCAAGGATGACCCAGGTGGCAAGGGACATTCACAAAAGAATCGCAAGCGGTGAATGTGTCGCATCCTGTGTGAATTTTATATCAGGTCCAAGCAACAGCGCGGATATTGAAATGAATTTGATTGTGGGTGTGCATGGTCCTGTTAAAGCTACGTATATTATTGTGGATGACAAGTGAAAAATTCTGGACCTGATCGCTGGTTTTTGCACCGGTGCTCAGGTTTTTTGTTGTAAAACTGGGAGTGTTAAAACCTCTCCATCACCGACTCAATCACCTTCAACACGTGATTGACTCCTCACACCTAACGTGTTACCATTAGGTCACACAATACATGTGACCATTCATTCACATATCAATCACAATGAAAGGATCGTAAATATGAAAGACGAACTTTCCACATTATTTAAGGCACTGGGGCACCCGATACGAAGGGAGATCCTGGACCTGTTGAAGCAGTCGGCAAGAACAACCGGTGAACTGAATGAGCATTTTCCCGAGGTGACAAGATATGCGATCATGAAACATTTGACGATTTTGGAGGAAGGGAATTTGGTGGTGGTGAAGCGGGAAGGTAAGTACCGAAGAAATTACCTTAACGCGGTTCCACTTCAGGAGATGCACAATCGGTGGGTAGAGAAGTATATGGAATCTACCGCCAATTCGCTGTTAAAGTTACGGGCATTAGCAGAAAACAAAGGAGGAGAAGAAGGAATGGAACAAAGTAAAGTATTTCGTATTGAACAAGAAGTGATGATAGATGCACCAAGGGATCAGGTATTTAAAGCGTTAACCGAGCAAGCGGGGGAATGGTGGGAGTTTAAACTGGCACCTGAGGGAGTTAGTTCACACTTTACATTTGATCCTGTACCAGGCGGGCAATTCATTGAGAAGTGGCGTGAAAACGAAGGGGCACTTTGGGGAACGGTGTATTACGTTAACGCTCCTGAGGAAATACGTCTCCATGGCCACCTTGGTATGCAAGGTGCCGTAAATAGTGCATACACATACCGTTTGATTGAAAAAGGTGATTCCACGCTCCTTCAGTTATCCCATACAGCATCAGGAGTCATTGAAGATGATTGGCAGGAAAAGCATTCAGAAGGGTGGAACTACCTGCTGGGTACCCTGTTGAAAAAATATGTAGAAGAGAAATAAAAAACGAAGTACGTTCTTAAAAAGGAGATAAAGATGGTAGATGTACTGACAGAAATAACGATTCGCTGCCCGCTTCATAAGGTTTCAGAGTATGCTGCCGATCCGGATAATGCACCAGAATGGTATGTAAATATTGATTCGGCAGCATGGGTGACGGAAAAGCCTTTAACCGTTGACTCTCAAATTGCATTTAAAGCGAGATTCTTAGGGAAGGACCTTTCCTACGTCTATAAAATCACGGAGTTTAGCCCGGGCCGGAAGCTTGTGATGAAAACCGCAGACGGACCGTTTCCGATGGAAACCACCTATACATGGGAGGCACTTGATGAACAATTGACAAGGATGACTCTCCGAAATCAAGGAAAGCCCACTGGTTTTTCAAAATGGGTGACGCCTCTTATGTCTACCATGATGAAAAAAGCGAACAAAAAGGATTTAAAAAAAATCAAAGTCATTTTGGAGAGCTAAAAGGAAGAAGACTGTTTTC
Organism: Rossellomorea sp. FM04394; assembly: GCF_041889765.1. Classification (NCBI taxonomy): domain Bacteria; kingdom Bacillati; phylum Bacillota; class Bacilli; order Caryophanales; family Bacillaceae; genus Rossellomorea; species Rossellomorea sp. FM04394. Next base: position 1,128,733 of record NZ_CP168654.1, read on the forward strand.
TTTTGAAACTAGAGAATTCAGTCTTCCTTTTTTTGTGTGGAATGATGGGCAAGAAAAATCTGGTGTGTACCCCACGTCTTCCTAAAGAAAGTCTGCTCCTGAAAAGGGGCAGACTTTCTGTATTCATAGTTATTTGATCACCACATATGGCCTCATCATTTCATAATCCTCATGCTCTAAAATATGACAATGCCAGACATATAATCCTGTATAAGGACCGAATGGCACAATGATCCGAGTCATTTCCCATGGGTTTGCACAAACTGTATCTTTCCAGCCCTGCTCATTGGCCTCGGGTTTGATACGAGGTCCAATGGGTACGACACTACCTTCCGTTTGATAGGTTTCCTTATCGAATCTCTGCCGGTCGAGGACTTGAAACCTGACTAAATGCAAGTGGATGGGGTGTGATTCTTCCGTAACGTTGATGAAATTCCATATCTCAATACTCCAAAGATGTGGCATTTCTGTAATTGGATCCGACCATAATTGATTATTTAAAAGGTGAATTTCCCGCTTGTATTGATCGTTACTCATATTTAACAGAAGATTTCTGGTTTGGTAAGCATTTCTCTCTTTCAACCTTGGTACAGCATTTAATGTTGATGGAATCATGCTCGTATCTATACATAAGAGTTGTTTACTCACACGGAACTGCATCAGGACTCCCGTCGTATCAGGATCGGGGAGGTCACCCGTTGGAAAGGGTGCAGGCGCATCGTTTTGAATGGTAATGACTTGCCCTCTCATGGAAGAGAAGTCCAGGATGACATCCGCCCGTTCAGCTGGAGCGAGTAAAATCTTCCGGACGTTTACAGGTGCAGGGAGAAGACCTTGATCGGAACCGATTTGGATAAACGGATTATCGTTTGAGAGTGAGAGTTGATACGTCCGGGAATTAGAAGCATTAATCATTCGAAATCGATAGCGGCGTGGTTGAACTTCTAAGTATGGCCATACCATCCCGTTAATCAAGATCGTGTCTCCAAAGAAATTAGAGCGGATGGAAGGATTGACACCAGTAGTGGGAGGATCAGGCTGTGAAGGATAATAGAGTGATCCATCTTTATTGAAGGAACGATCCATGATCACTAAGGGAATATCGTATGGCACCTGGGGGAGGGACAAAGAGCTCTCCTTTTCGTCATGGATGATATAAGCACCTGCAAGTCCGGCATATATATTCAGGCGGGTGATCCCTACTGCATGGTCATGGTACCAAAGAGTAGTGGCGGGCTGCTGGTTCGGGTAAGTGTAGGCTTTCACAGCAAAGAAAGGACCAACCTCTTTAAAGTCCTTTGTAAACCAGGCATCTGGATAACCGTCGCTCGTATCAGGGGTAGCTCCACCATGAAGATGAACCACGGTACGGACCTCGGGGTTCTCCTTTTCCGCCCCGTGAACGGTTGAATCGACGGGGAGGAAATGTTCCTCTGGAAGTTCATTCTTCCATAATACCTGCAAGGTTTGATTGCGTTTTACTCTAAAAGTGGGACCGGGGAATCGTCCATTATAGCCCCATACTTTAGTCGGTGGTAAATCACTGTGCAGTTTCTGCATGACTTCTTTCATGGAAACTTCAAAAAATAAAGTATTCTTTCCACAAGAAGAGGGCTGAATCGTTTCCATAACAGGGAGTGGATCGACGAATTTTTTAAGCATCATATTCCTCCTTTATATGGAATCACTTATTGATATGTATTTCGGTCGTTGCTTAAATATCCTTTTTCCCTATAAAATATGTTTCAAGTGAAGGTTAATAGTGTCAAAATTCATATCAAAAATAGGTTCTATTACATAAGTTTAAATTCTCCATAAATCATCATAAATTTGTTACACTATCTAAGTTGCCAAAATTAATTCACTCAATTGATCCTACTATTGGCAAATGAAATTGGAGGAAGTCATGTCAAATCGAAATAAAGGAATACTCCTATTACTTCTATCAGCGTTTGGTTTTTCATTGATGGCGGCCTTTGTGAAGCTGTCAGGAGATGTGCCGACGATACAAAAAACATTTTTCAGGAACATTGTTTCTGCATTCATCGCATTCGGTTTTGTCCGGTATCATAAAGAACGTTTATTCGGGAAGAAAGAAAATCAGAAGCTGCTTTTGCTGCGCTCAAGCTTGGGGGCTGTCGGGATCGTCTTGTTCTTCTATGCGATTGATCATCTGGTGTTATCCGATGCCGATATGTTGAACAAGCTCAGTCCATTTCTGACCATCATCTTCTCGGCCATCTTCCTGAAGGAACGAACGAAGGTGTTTCAAGTGGTGGCGATCATCATTGCATTCATTGGAACACTGTTCATCATTAAACCGGCGTTCTCCTTTGATGTGATTCCATATTTGGCAGGAGTGTTTTCCGCTATATTCGCAGCCGGTGCCTATACGGTCCTACGCGTATTAGGGAGCAGGGAGAAGTTTTATACGGTCGTTTTTTACTTCTCATTCTTTACGACGGTCGTGCTGCTACCATTTGTCATCGGATTTTATGAACCGATGAGCGCTCAGCAGTGGATTTACCTGTTATCCGCCGGCGTTTTCGCGACAGTTGGTCAGTTCGGAATCACGATGGCCTACAAGTTCGCACCTGCAAGGGAAATATCCATTTTCTTCTATTCGACGGTCGTGTATTCTGCAATGATCAGCATCTTCTTATTCGGACAGATTCCTGACGCATTAAGCATCATCGGATACGTCATCATCTTTGCTGCTTCGTTTTATATGTTTTTGAAAAATAATCAAGCAGGTAAAAAACTGGAAGCATGATTCCATTCCTCATCCCCATTACAGGATGGGGATTTTTTTTGAAAACAGTATATCCAAAAAAGCTGAAAGAGTTATAATGTAAGTATATGGAATTTATTGCGGGGAGGGGAGTTTTCATGGTACTGCGCGAAACGAAATTAGCCAAATGGGCAATCGCCCTGTTAGGTGTCGTTCTCCTTAGTAATCTTTTATTATATCAACCGGTAGTTCAACGATTTCTATCAATAGAATTGGAGAGGGGAGTAGTCATAGGATCACTGCTGGATTTGATCATTATTTCCCCGGCTCTGGCCTATGCCGCGTTTAAACTGTCGAAGAAGCAAGTCGTTGGATTGATGGTCTTTGGCCTTGTGTTAGCCAGGTTCATCATTCCTGAAGAATTATTTGCACCGTTTACTATCCTTCTATATTCCGGGATAGGATTGGAAGTGTTATTCCTTGCAGCAGAGTTTGGACTTATCTTGCTCGCTATTCGAAAATATCCCATGATTCGATCGGCCATGAGGTTATCCGGAGTAGGACCTATCTTTTCTTTCTTACCGGCAGTAGAGAAGAAAGTGGCAAGCCACATTCTGATTCGGATCCTTTCCTCAGAAGTGTTGATGGTTTACTATGCCTTATTCAGCTGGCGCCGCAAGCCGGTTGTCCATGATGGTGCTGTAACGATGCATCACAAGACGAGTGCCGTTGCCATGAATATCATGCTTATCCACGCCGTTGTAATCGAGACGATCGGGATCCACTGGTGGCTTCATTCCAAGCTACCGATTCTGTCTTTCATTCTTTTGATTCTGAACGTTTATACTGTTCTATTGTTTATAGCTGAAATTCAGATTACCAGACTCCATCCACTGGAAGTGAAAAATGGTCATCTTTATGTAACGCAGGGATTAATGCAGCGAATAGGGTTCCCTCTTAATCAAATCGAAAAAATCGAATGGGGTAGGGAACCGGGCAAAGAGGCACTTGTTTTCATGCATAAAGATTTTGAAGAAATTTGTCCACAGGTGGTCCTGTTTCTGAAGAAACCAGTAGAAGCGACAATGTTTATGGGAAGAAAGCAGCTGGTATCGGAGGTTGCCCTGCGAGTGGATGACCCGGAGAAGTTAAAGGAATTGTTGGATAAAAGGACTTCATGAAAAAAGTGCCTGACTCTTTAATAGCCAGGCACTTACTTCTCACGTCATCCGGTACACCCAATCACAATATCCGATCATCGTTTCATCATGGGTCACCATGATGGTGGCGATATTTCTATCCTTCGTTTCCTTGGCGAGAAGCTCCACCACGGACTTGCCGCGGGCTTGATCCAGGCTTGCAGTAGGTTCATCTGCAAGGATCAACCTCGGTTCATTCATGAGGGCACGGGCGATGGCAACCCGCTGTTGTTCGCCACCAGACAGCTGTTCTGGGTAATGGGACAAGCGTTCTGCCATTCCGAGATGGGACAATAATTCCCCTGCTCGTTTCCGAAGACTTTCCCCTTGTTTATTCAGCTTTCCCACAAACACTAATTGCTCTTCCACGGTTAAAAAAGGAACCAGATTCGATTGTTGGAAAATAAACCCAACCTCTTTGAGGCGAAGTGATGTTTGTTCTTTCTCGTTTAGATTGTGGACGTTTCGCCCGTTCATTTTCACTTCACCACTGGAGGGACTGGTCAAGGCTCCTATGATGGAGAGAAGCGTACTTTTTCCCGATCCGGAAGGGCCCAATATGGCACCGAACTCACCTGGATTCACCTTCATGGATACATGGTCCAATACCGTCAGCTTCTCATTTCCTTGTTCATATGTTTTGCTCACATCATGTAACTCTAAAATGGCCGTCATCTTATTTCACACTCCCGATTGCTTGTAATGGATCCACAGTCACAATGCTTCTAAAGGATAAAAGTGAACCGATCCACGCCATCAGTAGGATTAATGCACTGTTGGATAGAATCATGGTGACGGATAATTCAAAAGGTACGCCTGCCGGAATCACGAATGTAAGTCCATAGGTAACGACATTCCCTGCAACGATGCCGGCGATGGTAAGGGTGGAGATTTGCGCGAATAATGAACGGAGAAGAACGCTCACTTTCGTCCCTATCGCCTTTAAAACACCGTATTGGTGAAGCTTTTGCAGGGTCATCACATAGAAGAAGGTGGCTAAGACAATCGCTGATATGATGAGCAGAAAGATCACCATCATATTTAGAGAACCTTGTTCTGCAGAATAGCCAGGCACATTGGATAGTATCTCTTCTTTAGACACCGACTCCATTTTTGAAGGTGTGTCGATCGTTTTTTTATTGGTAAATAAAACGGCTTGGTAAACGGACGAATCTCCAAAAAGATCCTCCCATGTTTCCAGAGATGTAAAAATGGCCGGGGTGTGGCCGTAACTGAATCGTTTTTCAGTAAATCCCTTGATCGTCCACTCTTTGTCGTCATAGGTGAAAGAATCCCCAATCTCAAACCCTTCTTTCTTAAGGCCAGGATCGGCAAGGACCTCATAGGGCGTAAGCTTTGCGTGTTCTGCCGTCGTTGGCATGAAAGCACTCTCGGGATCAGCGCCAAATAGGCTTACATTTACTGTCTTGTCTCCCTGATTGATCTCTACCATTTTCAGACCAAGAGGGGATCCCCCTTTTATCGAAGAAATATCTTGTTCTGTTAACTGTGACCGTTCAAGCTGATGTGTGTCGCCCGTTTTCACGACATAGGTATCAGCAGGCATATTCTTTATAGCCGAAGCATTATCAACCGATAATCCATTGGCAAGTCCTGAGATCGATAGGACCAGGCTTGTGATTAAAGTGATGATGCCAATCATTAATAAAAACTTCATCTTCGCATAACGCAATTCTTTCCATGCCAGAAACAAAAAAATCACCTTCCCTTTCATAACTTCTCCCTTATGATAAAAGAGAAGTATGAACGGAAGATGAACAACGGATTAAGGAAGAATCACTGTAAAGGTGGTTCCTTTATTGGTCCTGCTTTCGACATGGATTTCACCTTGGTGCAGGGTGATGATCTTTTTGACAATGGAAAGACCAAGGCCGCTGCTATCCTTTTCTTTGCTCCGTGAGGCATCCACTTTGTAAAAACGTTCAAATATCTTTTCCTGGTGTTCAGGAGAAATTCCGATTCCGCTGTCTTCAATAATAAATCTGAACCCCTGGTGATGTTTGTGAAGGAACAGGTTAATTTCGCCCCCTGGGGGAGTGTATTTGATGCTATTTGCCAATAGGTTCTCAAATGCTTGATAGAGCAGCTCTTCGTGGCCGTTATAAGTAACATCATCGGCTTCCAAGGACACAGCGAGGTCTTTTCTTTCCCACAGCCATCGTGTTTGTTTCATGAGATTTTGGAGCAATTGAGTCATGTTGATGGGTTCATGTTGAATCAATCCATTGTCCTTATCGAGAGAAGCGAGGGTCAACAGCTGCTTACTCAGCTTCGACAGCCGGTTGCTTTCTGATTCAATCACTTTTAAGTAATGTTCCCGATCCTCTTCTGACAAGGAAGGGGAGAGAAGCAGATTGGCATAGCCCTTCATGGAGGACAGGGGCGTCTGGATTTCATGGGAAACATTTGAAACGAACTCCTGTCGCATATTCTCCACCTGCATCAGCTGCCGGCTCATGGAAGTAAAGGAGCGGGCAAGGGTACCGATTTCGTCCTTTCGGCTTTGATTCAATTGAATCGAATACTCACCACCGGCAATTTTCTTCGTGGCATTCGTCAATTCACGGATCGGTTTCACAAGGTAGCGGGTACTGAAGAAAACGATCAGCATGCTGAGAAGTATTGTGAATACAAGCAGGACGGATAAAAGAATATGAATTTCATTAAACTGTTGTTTCACATTGGGTCTCATGAACAGGGCATGAGGTTTTCCATCGATGTCAATAGGAACACCAATGCTATTGGTTAATTCATTTGAGAAAAATCCAGTCACAAATGTGGTAGAGGGATAATTCGCAATTCCATGGTAAGTGGATCCATTCACGACCGTTTCTACAATTTCGGGAGAAATACTTTGATCACGAAAGTCCTCTCCGTAAAATGTTCCAGGAGCATTGCCATCTGTTACATAAAATTGATAGCTGAGCTTCGCCGTTTTCTGAAAGAACGCAGGGGCGTCCAGTGATGCTGCATGATATAAATCAACGATATCTTTCGCGATTTCAGTGTTTTTTTCATCATTTGAAGGCTTTAATATATGCTGATAGTAAAGATTGGAACCGATGAAGGCAATGATACTGCTCGTCATCATGATAAGAAGGGTGACGACAACAATCCGGACATACAGGGAGCGCATTTTAGGTCACCTCCAATTTATAGCCGATTCCACGTACAGTGGTGATCAAGAAATCATGGGAGTGACGGAACCGTTCACGCAGCCTTTTAATATGGACATCAATCGTTCGGTCATCCCCTTCAAAATCCATTCCCCATACTTGTTGAATGATCTCTTCCCGTGAAAAGGTTCTGTTAGGGAAGCTTGCTAAATAATATAATAATTCAAATTCCTTAAGAGGAAGGATGATTATTTTTGATCCGTCCTTCACTTCGTACGATCGTTTGTCAAGAATCATGTCATTGAGACGGATTTTCTGGGGAGCGGCACGGTGAAATCTCCTCAGGATCGCCTGTACACGGAAGAGAAGCTCTTCTTTTTCAAAGGGCTTTACCATATAATCATCGGTGCCGGCTTCATAACCTTTTGCTTTATCCGTAAGACTGTCCTTGGCGGTCAAAATAATAATCGGGATATCGTAGTTCTCCCTGATTTCCTTCGCTAATTGAAACCCATCCTTATTCGGCATCATTAAGTCGACAATCGCGAGATCGATCGATTGTGCTTCAAGAATGACAGAGGCTGCATCCCCGTCATGTGCTTCAGTAACGGAGTAGCCATTCTGCTCCAAATGAACACGTATAAGTTTACGTAAATGGGGATCGTCATCCACGACAAGTATTGAAATCATAACTAATCCTCTTTTCCGTCACCTGTTTTATGAATCAACTTTAGCATAACTCACGCTGCATAAACCAATTTATTACCCATTCAAGTACTGTTGGATATAATAAAGATAAAAATACCTTTCACCCATATCTTTTTGACCAATTCATCCGTTATAAGCATGAGAGGATTTAAAGGAGTGAGGACGATGCAAATGAGGTCTGGCTTAAAAATGAATGAACGACAGCCAAACGATCAAGTCATGGAAGAGCTTGTTCAAAAGCTCTATCGATACTGCTATTTTCTGACGAAGAGCAAATGGGATGGTGAGGACCTGGCTCAAGAGTCCATCTGTAAGGCACTGAATCATTACCCTGCTCAGCAGTGGAGGTCATCTTTACTTAATAAAATCGCTTATCATCTATGGGTGGATAAAGTCCGTAAACAGAGTAAGGAATCGATTGGCGAAATTCCAGAAGTGAAGGCTGAAGAAACGAAAGAGGGGATCAGTCTTGAAATCATTGAAAAGCTTTCAAGGAAGATGACCCCAAAACAGTTAGTCACCTTTGTTCTAAAAGAAGCGTTTCAATACAAGATTTCTGAAGTGGCAGATGTTCTGGGGATGACGGAAACCGCTGTGAAGGCCTTGCTGAATCGATCGAGGGCAAGGCTTAAGAAATTCTCCGGTAATGAAGACGGAGGCGGGATTCAACCTTACTGGGATGAAGCCCTTCAGGAAGAGTTGAACGCGATTTTATACCGCAGTCTAATGGCACAGGATCCCAGTCTCCTTTTAGCATACATTCCAATCCTGCTTGCACATGATCCTGCCCAAGGCCGATTTGTAAGAACGTCTGGCTCTCCTTCAAGCGTCCTCTCACTAGCTGCATAACGAATGAAGGAGGAAGTAAGGATGAATACCATACCTTATGTCATTGAACAGTCAAGCAAAGGCGAACGATCCTACGATATTTACTCACGATTGTTAAAAGACCGGATCATCATGGTGAGTGATGAAGTGAATGACCAGATGGCAAACAGCATAGTCGCCCAATTGTTATTTCTTGCTGCAGACGATCCGGAGAAAGATATTTCCTTATATATCAACAGCCCGGGTGGCTCCACTTCAGCAGGGTTCGCCATCTTTGATACGATGAACTATATAAGTCCCGACGTTCGAACGATCTGTACGGGAATGGCGGCTTCCTTTGGAGCGATGCTCTTGCTCGCGGGGACAAAAGGGAAGCGCTTTGCCTTACCAAACAGCGAAATCATGATCCACCAGCCATTAGGTGGCGCCCGTGGGCAGGCAACAGATTTGGAGATTTCAGCTAAGAGGATTCTGAAGCTAAGACAGCACATCAACGAAATCATTGCTGAAAAAACCGGCCAGCCCGTTGAAAAAGTTGCCCTTGATACCGATCGTGATTATTTCATGAGTGCCTATGAAGCGAAGAAATATGGGATTATTGATGAAATTATTGAGAAGAAATGATGGAAAAGAAGGGACGGTCGTTTGGGCCGTTCCTTTATTATGTCATTCAGCTGCTGATAATTGAGGGGAATTCAGCAGCTGAACGAAGGGGGGAAGGGTGTACCAGGCACAGAACGTTGAATTTGTACCTGGTACATTTCTCACGATGCACCATAATTCTAGAAGGATATGGTAAAATAAACCATGGAATCTTCGTGTATGAGGGAGGAATGGCCGGTGACATTGATTATAGTACTGGGTCTTATCGGGATTTTCATTTTCATGAGAATGCCAAGTGAAAAAACCTATTCGTTTAAGTGGATTCATTCCTTGAATAAGTATGAGTGGTTTCAGAATCCTTGGGTAGTCGGATGTTTTTTATTCGGGATGAATCTGGTTTTATTCGGTGCAACTGGACTGATATTGTATGGTATTACCTTGATGATGATTCCTTACCTTCACCTTGTTATCATGATGGCTGCTGTTGTGGTGAGTATTCTGGTGTGGAGTTCACTTAAAAGTGCGAAAGAGTGGGAGAAGGGTGAGCGCCTGAAAGCTGGTATGGTGGGAAGCAGTTTCTATTTGTTCCTATTTTTGTTCATCCTCTATCAATGGGTCACGTATGTACCTCAGTATCCAGGTGAGGACGAGGTTATGACCTCGGTCGGTTTTTTTCTTGGGCTATTGGTATCGGGGGTGGCGTTTGCCATATGCTTTGTTATGATGGTTTTTCTCCCGGTTGATAGACGCGTGTAGCAGGATTCCGATTCCTTTCTTTTTCCCATCCATTCTATTATCCTTATAGAATACATTCTGAAAAAATGAGGGACAATCATGAAAACAATACATAGCGATGTGATTCAATTCCGTGGATCTCATTATGATTTTGGCTATATGCAAGGGTTAAGGATAAAGGATTCGATCACAGTGAGAAATCGTGAGAATCAGTGGAAGGTAAGAAAGCCCCGTTTCTCTATTAACATTGAGGAAGCGAAGCAGGCGTTCATGAGATTTGCTCCGGGTGTTTGGGATGAGCTTATCGGATTACAGGAAGCGCTCGGGTGGCCGTTGGAGAAGGTGCTGCAGGAGTTTGGAGGATACCGTGTTGAATATACGAAGTCGGGCTGCTCGATTATGACGGGTGAAAATTATTTGATCCGGAATTATGATTATCATCCGAAAACGTATGAGGGAAGGTATACGTTTTACCAGCCGACGGATGGCGGTTATAGTATCATTGGACCGAGTCAACGGGTAACGGGACGGATGGACGGTATGAATGAGAAAGGATTGGCGATTGGTTATAACTTCATGCATCGAAAAAACCCAGGGGATGGCTTTATTTGCTGTATGATTGGACGTTTGATTCTGGAATCATGCGGAGATGTATCGGAAGCCGTTGAGATGCTAAAAGAAATTCCTCACCGGCACTCGTTTAGTTATGTGGTGTATGACAAAAGCGGTGAAACGTTTATCGTTGAAACGTCCCCTCGTGGCGTAGAGGTTCGGCAGTCGAATATGTGTACGAATCATTTTGAAGTGATGAAGCACGAAAATAGAAATCATTTATTGGATTCCAAGCGAAGATTAGGAATCCTTCAAGAAAACGAGTCTTCAGATGCTCTAAGCGCATTCCGCTTAATGAACGACACGGATAAAGGCGTTTTTTCAGATTTATACGGAAGCTGGGCTGGCACCATCCATACATCAGCTTATTTCCCTAACGAAATGAAGGTTTGGTTTGCCCTGGGTGGGGACCGTGAACCTGTTGTGTTTGATTTTACCCAGTGGCTTGAGGGGGAAGATGCAGTACTTGAAAGAATAACCGGAGAAGTGGATACGGATATTCCCTTTGTTCACATGGATGAAGGAGCGGATTGGTTTAGTAAATAATAGTAGAACCTCGGGAGTATTCCCAAGGTTCTTTTTTTTGACAGAAGAATGCTGATGGTATTCTTCCATTTCACTAGAAAATATTTTCTGATTTTTCCTTAATTATGGGCCTTTTAGTCGGTTTTACGTTTTTTTGCAATAGTGACAAAATAGTCACATAGTTTTTGGATTTAGAATCAGTATAATAGAACTAGAAAGGTTGCTTTATAGGAGGGATGCGAGTGAGTCAGCAGAAAAGGAATTGGCTAGAAAGATTAAGAAAAATTAAAGGATATAGCCAAGAAGAGATTTCACATCTAGTTCACATCGACAGATCCTATTATTCAAAGATCGAAAATGGTGTGAGAGTACCAAGCAGGAAGCTGGCAGAGGACTTGGCAAATATACTGAACTTTCATGTTTCCATCTTCGAATTAGAGGTTAGTCCGTTTTATTTTGCCCTGCAAGATTCCCCCATGATTGTTGCCCATTTTGATCTAGAGCTCAGATATACGTGGATATTTAATCCCCACCCAGATTTCGATCCTGTTTTGGTGATTGGCAGAAGGGATGTGGAGCTAGAAGATAATGATGGCACCAGAGAGTTAATGAGAATAAAACAAGAGGTCATCAAAAAACGTAAATCGATTAGAAAAAAAATTTCCTTTCCCCTATCGGATAGTACTCATGAGTATGATGTTACCTGTCATCCATTATTTAATGAGGAGGGTGAATTGATTGGCGGAAGCTCTGCCTCCACTAAATTGCTAAAGGAGGAGGTAACGAATTGTAGTCAAAAAATTCACTCATGAAAGGCAGGTTTGATAGATATGAGATAGGGGTGTTCATATGATCGATTCTGTTTTAACTAACTTATTATTAAACTTTTCATTTATTATAGTAGGGCTATTAGCCTTTGCATTGTATTATGATTTCAAAAGGAAGACCCCTTCTAAAGGTATCGTCATCGTACTCTCAACCATTACGATTTTGTTATGTGTGTTGTTCAGTCATGAGCTTGCGGCCGGCGTTTATGTAGATTTAAGAAGGATTCCTTTTTTCTTAGCGAGTTTATACTTTGGGCCCTTTGTTTCTTTTGTTTTAATGATCGTCATCATTTTATTGCGATATATGTTCATCGGTAGTGGACTTATCCATCTTGTCATTTTGAATTATTTTATGACGTTTTTAATTTTGGCGGCTTTTTCCAATGGATTTCTACGTGCTAAGAAAAAAGTGAAAATGCTTTTTACCGTAGTGATCTGTTTTAGCATGACTGTATTCAATCTCGTATTTGGATATGTTTATGAAGCTGAAATTACGATGAATGAATACATATACCTTGTTGTCATACCTTTAACTGCAACCATTATCTCAGTCATGATTGCTGAAATGATTCGAAAACTAATGATGATGAGAAGAACATTGTCTCAACATGAAAAACTCCAAGTTATAAGTCAATTAGCTGCGAGTATTTCCCATGAGGTGCGAAACCCTTTAACTTCCTCCAAAGGATTCCTGCAGCTGATGCGAGAAGAAAAAGATGAAAAAATACAAAAGCAGTTCATTGATTTATCTTTGAAAGGGATCGATCAAGCTACTCACGTCATTGAAGACTATCTGACCTTTACTAACTCAACACCGGACAAAATGGAACATATCAATGTAAAACATTCCATTGTGGAGCTGATAGAGATGGCAAAACCTTTGGCTCAACACGTGTCATTTAGATATCATCTCATTGATGATATCTTTGTAAAAGGCCAATCCCACAGTTTCCGGAAATGTATCGGAAACATTATGAAAAATGCCATAGAATCCATGCCACAAGGCGGGGAACTCTCCGTAGAAATGATGGAGAATGAAAACCTGGTTATTGCCATAACCGATACTGGGTTGGGGATGACGAAGGAGCAAATTCATCGATTTGGAGAGCCGTTTTTTACGACGAAGAACGAAGGAACCGGCTTGGGAGTAATGGCGGCAAACATTATTGTTCATTCTATGAAGGGTAATATTCAAGTGAAAAGTGAATTGAATAGAGGTACGACGGTTTATATAGAATTGCATAAGTCTTTAAAGATAGAGGCTGGCTAAATCAAAAGAAAAGGAGTCTGGCAACCAAGCCAGATTCCTTTTCTTTTGATTAAACAAACTTCACGATATCTTCATAAGGCCGACGTGTTTTCGGTGCCGGTTCCTTCACCCGGTAACCGAATGCAACCATGACGGAAATGCTGAAACGACCATCTTCCAACAATTCTTCCTCGTCTAAAAGCTTATTCATCTTTTCAATGTCAAAGCCTTCGATCGGACACGAGTCGACACCGATTTGAGCGGCTGCTGTCATCATATTCCCAAGGGCTAAATAGGTTTGCTTACCGGCCCAATCGTATAGGGGACGATTGCCTTCCAATAAATCGAAATCAACTTTTTGGAACTGCTCGATCTTTTCTAAGTATTTTGCCATATGATCTTCCGGCAGGTGTTTCACGTTTTTAAAATGATCCTGTAAGTATTGTGAATCGTATTTCGTATCTTTTTTCGTTCTGGCCAGGATCACGACGAAATGACTGGCTTCGGGCAGCTTTCCGTATGCTCCCCATGCAGTGTTCTTGATCTTTTCTCTCAGTTCGGGGTTTTGAATTACGACGAATCTCCAAGGTTCGAATCCAAATGAGCTTGGTGACAGACGTCCCGTTTCCATGATGAATCGGAAATCGTCATCGGACACCTTCTTGTTTGGATCGAATTCCTTTGTTGCATGTCTGAAATGGTAGGCATCTAAAATGTCTTGCTTTACTTGCTCTTTATTATCAGCCATTAAACATTCACTCCTTTTCCATTGATTCAATCATGTTTAATTTACCATAAGTGAAGAGGTGAATCATGTGATGTGCCTGAACGACTCTTTATCGTTTAATTTTGAAGCAAGGTAAGGAAAAAATGCGTGCCGCGGCACGCATTTGGTGTGTCTAAAACAATACATACGATACGACAATATATAAAACGGTTATAATAAAGGATGGAGCCATATATCTCCACTTGTTCATCACGTTTGTTGGACGAAGAAGCAAGTAGACGATGACGAGTGTCATTAATAATCCTAATCCCGCGATAAAGATATGAGACGTGTCGACTGCTTCAAGGATGGCACCTTTTCGGTAAAGTGCATCGGTCAGGACGAGCAATTGTATGTTAAACAGATTGCTTCCGAGAATTGAGCCGATCGCCATATTGTAGTTTGCCAGTTTAAAAGCAGCAAGGACTGTAACAAGCTCAGGCAGGGAAGTGGAAGCAGCGATCAAAAAGCTTCCGACAAAGCTTGCGTTCATGCCCGTTGCCTTTGCCAATTGGTCACCTGCAATCGAAAGCACACTTCCTGACGCAAATACGACAAGTGCTGCAATGATAAAACCGATGATGGCCGCTTTTAGGGAATAATCCTTCGTAGGTACGGCTTCTCCTTCTGCATCATCTCTGGAAACGAATTTCATCGCAACGAAGTATAGAATGATAATGATGAACATCTCAATCCCAACGCCAAAGAATTCAATGGAACCCGGCATGAAAAGGGCGAAAATGATAATCATGAGAAACAGGAACCCGAATAGGGCAGAAGGAATATTTGCTTTCCTGTTCACCTTTTGGAACAATCTTTGTTTACGGTAAATAAGATCCACCACTGCCAGAATAAATAGATTGAACACATTACTGCCGAGCATATTTCCAACGGCAATGTCAGGGTTATCGATATAAACCGCCGTTAAACTTGTTGTTAATTCAGGGAGTGAAGTTGCCCCTGCAATAAGGAAGGTACCTACGACAGCTCCGCTTAATGAAGACTTCTTACTAATGACATCTCCGAACTGATTCAGGTAGATAGCAGCTGCAACGACAATGGCAGCAGCCAGTAAAAAGACGATGTAAACCAAGTAATCTCCTCCTAGCCAGCGCAAACAAAAAAGACCCCGGCACAAATTTTTGTACCAAGGTCTTGCGTACTAAAGAATTAGCCTAGCCTGATGAACCAGGTATTTTCATACCGGGATGACGATTCACCAGCCGTTTACCGGTCGCTACTCCCCTTGTTACTATTAATGTATTAAGATTTATAAGGTTTGTCAATGAAAGTGCTCATATATAGAAAAAGTTTGATGAGGAAAGTGAGTAAAGTGGAAAGGGAATATCCAGTGAAACAAGTGTTTAAATATGATGTTAATAATGAAATGAAGGAGTATGTATGAAGGAAGAGCATTATGATGATTTATTAGGTGTTCGAACGAGTAAGTTACAGTTGGGATTTCACCGGTCATTTCATTATCACCGGTATGAGCCGACTCCGTATCAAGCTCTGGAAGAATTATTCAGGAACTACCAGTTGAAAAGCAGCGACCGGGTCGTTGATTTTGGCTGTGGAAAAGGAAGGCTGAATTTTTTTATCCATCATCTTTTTCAATCTACCGTTGTAGGAATAGAAATGAACGAAGAATTCTACGAAGAAGCAGTGGAGAACCGGGAGAGTTATATAAATAAAGCAAAAAATAATAGAGAAAATCTTTACTTCTATCATTGCCTGGCAGAAGAGTATAAAATTCACCCGCACGATAACCGTTTCTACTTTTTTAATCCGTTTTCCGTACAGATTTTTATGAGGGTCATCAATAATATCCTCTTTTCATTAGAAACCTCGCCCCGGGATATCGAGATCGTGTTGTACTATAGCTCAGACGACTATGTTCATTATTTAGAAGATCATCCCTTGTTCGTATTGCGTAAAGAGGTTAATTTGTCAGGGGAATATGAACAGAATGAGTATGAGCGGTTTTTGGTTTATGGTCTGAGGTATTAGGCAGAGGTAATATTACTTGTGAATGGTGCTTGTCTCTTAAGAGGGCAAGCACCATTTTCTTTGATTTATCCGCTTTCATAGCGGAAAATAGTCATATAGCAAGAGAATAGTAAAGGGAGGCAGATGATATGAGAATATTAGTTGTTGGCGCTGGTGCCGTTGGGGGTTACTTCGGCGGTAGATTAGTAGAGAAGGGCGAGGACGTTACGTTTTTAGTTCGGGAGAAAAGAGAGCAGCAGCTGAAAGAGCATGGGTTGCATATTGAAAGTATACATGGTGATTTTCACTGCGAGCCGAAAACGCTTAGATCAGTAGAAAAAGCAGAGACCTTTGACGCCATTATCCTTTCAACCAAGGCCTATCATCTTAAGGGAGCTATCGAGAGTATTCACTCCTTTGTAGGTGAAAATACGATGATACTTCCACTTTTAAACGGAATGTCTCACGTAGATGATCTTATAGAAGCATTCGGGGAAGAAAGAGTGATTGGCGGTTTATGCTTTGTGGAGTCGACGCTTAACGAAACAGGAAAAGTCATTCAATCAAGTCCGATACATGACCTTGCTTTTGGGGAGAGAAATGGTGAAAGGACTGAAAGAATCACAAAGCTTGAAGAGGCATTCTCAGGGACGAAAGCTAACTTCCGATTATCCCACACCATCGAGCAGGAAATGTGGCATAAATATTTGTTTATCACTACTCTTTCAGGTGTCACATCCCTGTACCGTTCACCGATTGGCCCTATTCGGGAAATAGCAGAGGGTGCAGATATGATCAAAGGAGTCCTTTATGAAGCGGCTATGATTATGAGAGGCTTGAAAGCGCCACTTGCTGAGAAAATAGAAGATGCCCAATACGACAAAATCAATCAAATGGGCTATAGCATGAAGTCATCCTTACAGCGGGATATGGAAAAAGGTCTCTCTGTAGAAGCAGATCATTTATACGGTTATTTATTGAAGGCTGCAGAAGCAGAGGGGATCGAAGCGCGTGAATTGCGTTTGATTTATGGGAATTTGAAGATTTATGAGTCGGCAAGTAAATAAATGTGAGAGACATCTGATACCTGTTTTAAGGTGTTGGGTGTTTTTTTGTGGAATGGAGTTGGTTTCATGGGGGATTCAGTTGTTTAATCAACGCTTAAAATCAGCTGCTGAATATTGTGCGGAAATCAGCAGCTGAATCCAATCCCTCAGCTGCCGATCTATACAAATGCTCCCCTTATTTATGAAAAGAAGGACTCATATGCCTCGACGGTACCACTTTAAACAATCGCTGAAGAATCACCATGGAAACAGCCGTCACTGCTACATCCAGCGGCAGATACGCAACCATCCATCCCCATGCAACCGTGTAACTGAATCCGTCCGGTGCTTCCGCCCAAAATGTCAGGGCCAGGTACATGAAATTCGTTCCGATTATGTAATTTAACAATAAGGCAAGGATTCCTGCAGTGAGATATCCTCCAAGGGTTCGCTTTTTTTTCAGAACCATCCCCACGGCGAAAGCAACCGCGATAAAGGATAGGACAAATCCAAAGGTGGGACTGAGTAAGCTTGATGGTCCTCCTTTAAATTGTGCAAAGACAGGTGCCCCGACTAATCCCAAAGCTAAATATACCGTCATCGCCTTCGCTCCCACTCGGCTCCCAAGCATTCCTCCGGCAATGATGGCAAACATCAACTGAAGGGTGACCGGGACTCCTCCAATCATTAGAAAGGGAGACACATTCGCTCCCACTGCCATTAAAGCGGCAAAAAGACCACATAAGACCATCTCTCTTGTTTTTCCCATTTCCATTTTCTCCTCCTTAAAACTGTGGTATGATTGTTATTATCTTAAATGTTAACCTATTTGTAAATGAGGTTAACATTAAAAGGAGGGAAATGATGAAAGGGTTTTTCATTACCGGCACAGATACGGATATCGGAAAAACGATAACGACTGGACTGCTAACAAAGTACTTCTTGGAAAAGGGCATTGATGCATTCCCCTATAAGCCCGTGCAAAGTGGAGCTGTCTTGAAAAAAGGTAGACTAGTAGCACCCGATACTGAATTTTATGAAGAGGTCACTAATCGTTCTTTTGGTAAAGATGCGAATACATATTTATTAAAAATGCCAAGCTCTCCTCATCTGGCAGCTGAAATAGACGGGGTGACAGTTGAGCTAAAGCCGATTTTAGAGCAAGTGGAGAAGTTACGAAGCACTTACGAACTTTTACTGGTTGAAGGAGCTGGGGGGCTGATTGTCCCGTTAAACAAAGAAGAAACCATTCTTGATTTAATCGAACGAGTGTCACTGCCTGTCATACTTGTCGCGCGGGCTGGACTTGGCACAATTAATCATACGGTCCTGTCTGTGATGGCATTGAAACAACGAAGTATTGATATCGGAGGCATCATCCTGAATCAGACATCCAGAGATGAAATGCCGGAGATCGAGCTGGACAACAAACGAATCATCGAAAGATTAACCGGTGTAAAGGTAATCGGTGTGCTGCCAAACATATCGCAGGATTCTTTTGCAACTGTCGATGTAGATAAGTTATTTAAAAATTGGAAACTAGAAGAGTCAGAGGAGGATATACAGAGTGAATCAACAGCAGCTTATTGAAAAAAGCAGTCAGTATATGTGGCTTCCTTTTACACAGATGAAGGATTATGATGAGAACCCGTTGGTGATAGAAAGTGGGGAAGGCGTTTATCTTTGGGACATTTACGGCAACCAATATCTTGATGGCTATTCTTCCCTTTGGCTAAATGTACATGGCCATCGCAATGAGGAAATCAATCAAGCAATCAAGGATCAGCTTGATAGAATCGCTCACTCGACCTTGCTCGGTGCCACCAATGTTCCATCTATTTTGTTAGCCGAGAAGCTGGTCCAACTTTCCCCGGAGAGACTAACCAGAGTCTTTTATTCAGACAGCGGTGCAACCTCTGTTGAAATTGCCATAAAAATGGCTTATCAATATTGGCAAAATAAAGGGAAGCCGGAAAAACAGAAATTTATCACTCTGCAAAATGCGTACCATGGAGATACGGTGGGTGCGATCAGTGTAGGGAAAGTAGACATTTTTCACAGAGTCTATAAATCTCTTATGTTTGAATCACTTGTTGCCCCGTTCCCGGACGTGGTCCATCACCCGGATTTAGAGGATGAGGAAGAGATTCGAGATCGTGCACTTGAAGAGCTGGAAGGGATTTTGAAAGAGCATCATCATGAAATCGCCGGAATGACCGTGGAGTCGTTGATACAGGGTGCTGGTGGCATGAATATTATGCCGGAGGGCTACTTTAAAGGAGTTGAAAAGCTCTGTCGAAAATATGAGGTGCTCCTGATTGTCGATGAAGTGGCAACAGGCTTCGGCCGCACAGGAAAAATGTTCGCTGTCGAGCATGAACAAGTCCAGCCGGACATCATGACAGTGGCAAAAGGAATCACCGGTGGGTACCTTCCGATTGCCGCTACCCTAACCACCGAAGAAATCTATGAAGCTTTTTATGATGATTACACATCATTGAAAACCTTCTTCCACGGCCATTCCTACACAGGAAACCAGCTGGGATGCGCAGCGGCATTGGCGAATCTGGAAATCTATGAAAGAGAAAACCTGATAGGGAAAGTTCAAGAGAAAACGAAAATCATTGAATCCTTGTTAGCTCCTTTAAAGGATCATCCCCATGTAAGCAGCATCAGGCAGCTTGGTATGATCTGCGGCATCGAGTTGGTACAGGATAAAACCAGTCAAAAGCCGTTCCTGTGGGAAAACAGAGTAGGCTACCGGACCACCATCAAGATGCGTGAACTGGGTATGCTGACCCGGCCTATCGGAGACACCATCGTCTTCATGCCGCCACTTGCCACAACCGAAGAAGAACTTGAGAAAATGGTAGGGATCATGGCCGAAGCCATAGAAATCACAACAAAGGAAGCAGTCGGGGTATAGGGACGCACCTCTAACACCCCGTGATCATAATCAAATCGTTAAAGAGCGTTAAAGAGGGACGGACCTTGGAGGGGGTTCGTCTCTTTGTTCATATGACGGTAGTTTAACAGGTGGAATTTGGCGATTTGTAAGGATGCAAATAAGCGATCGTGTGCATGTGAGATCCTTAATTTGTACTTGGTACGACCGGAAAACAACTACCTCTCAACAATAAAAAGGAAACCATTCCCACGCCTGACCGTATATACCATTATCCATTATTTAGTACTAAAAGGAGGTTCGAAAATGAACAAAACAATGTTGATAAGCGCACCAATAGTCCTCATCGCAGCCATCTTCACCTGGCTTACATCAAACGCCACAAACGCTCTTACTCTACTAGCAGCCTATGGAATCATCCTATCCCTCCTCGTCTACTTTTCTTTCTTCAAATTCAAAAAATGAAAAAAGAAGGGACGGACCTCCAAACACTCCTCCCGGAAACAAAACGTTGATATAACGGGATTTGAGTAAATGGAGAGGTCCGTCCCTCTCACTGAATTGCTTCCAATAAAAAGTCTACAATGTGGATTGCTCGCATTTTATTGGATAGGCCTTCTCGTTCGATGCCGAGTTTCATTTGGAGGAGGCAGCCCGGGTTTGATGTGATGATGGTGGTTGCCTGGGTTTGTTCGACGTTGTCCATTTTGTGATCGAGGATCTTCATGGACATTTCTGATTCGACGATGTTGTAGATTCCGGCTGATCCACAACAGTGATCGGCTTGTTTCATCTCGACGTAATCAGCACCTTCAACTGATTGCAGAAGAAGTCTTGGTTCCATAAAAGTGCGCTGCACGTTTCGCAAGTGACACGAATCCTGATACGTGATCCGTTGGGGGGAAACATTCAATTTCTTTTTATGAAACTCTAATTCTACAAGAATGGATGAGATGTCCTTGATTTTATTTTTAAACTGAACCGCACGATCTTTCCAATCGGGATCATCTTTCAGTAAATGATCATAGTCGACGAGAAAGGCTCCGCATCCCCCGGCATTGGTGATGATATAATCGACTCCTGATTCTTCAAAAGCCGCGATGTTCCTCTTTGCCAAATCCTTCGCTGCAGTCTTTTCACCGCTATGACCATGCAAGGCTCCGCAGCAGGTTTGTGTCTTTGGGATCACGATGTCACAGCCTGCCAGCTGCAATAGTTTCGTAGTGGCATTGTTTGTTTCCAGAAACATCGTATCCATTAAACAGCCAGAGAAGAAAGCGACTTTTTTACGAACGTCACCAATCGAGGAAAGCGACGTTGGGCGTTCCTTCATGTCTTTCAGCTTTGGAACTTGAGGAAGGACCCGTTCCATAGTCGCCATGCTTTCCGGGAATAGCTTCATCACACCCGTCGTGTGGACCGCCTTCTGCAATCCAGAACGCTGGTAGATTCCGAGAAGGTTCGTGACCATTCTCATTCTGTCCGGGTGCGGGAATAATCCTTCAAAAACGGTTTTTCTAAGAACCCGTACAGGAAGGGAATGTTTTTTATTTTGATTGATGATATCGCGCGCCTCTTCTAAAAGGTGACCGTAGTTCACGCCGGATGGACAAACGGGTTCACAGGCTCTGCAGCCTAAGCATAGATCCAATGTTCGTTCCACTTCTTCATCGGGTTCGATGACGCCATCCACCACTGCCTTCATTAAAGCGATTCGGCCACGGGGGGAGTGGGATTCTTTAAAGCCTGACTCAATATAAGTAGGACATGAAGGGAGACAGAAACCGCATCTCATACAATTCAATAGTTCATCTTCATCCATGCGATCTTTGAATTCCTGCTGTATCTTTTGTTTTTCTAAAAGGGTTGTCATCTTGAAATCACCACACGTTTTCTTGATTCTTTAGCGAATACTTTATTCGGATTCATAATGTTATTTGGGTCGAATGATTGCTTGATCATTTTCATGGCTGCAATGCCTTCAGGTCCAAGTTTCCATTCGAGATAAGGGGCTTTCATCATGCCGACTCCGTGTTCTCCGGTAATGGTTCCACCCAATTCGATAGCATGAGCGAATATCTCTTCAAAGGCAGCTTCGACGCGTTCCATTTCATCATGATCACGGGCGTCGGTCGCAACAGTCGGGTGAAGATTTCCGTCCCCGGCATGGCCAAAGGTACAAATCTTCAACTCATAACGCTCGGAAATATCATTGATCGCTTTTACCATCTTGGCGATTTCAGAGCGGGGAACCGTCGCGTCCTCTAAAATCGTCGTCGGTTTGAGACGGGCGAGTGCCGATAGGGCAGAACGGCGGGCGGTACGAAGGGCATCTGCTTCTATTTCTGTTTTGGCTAATTGAACGGATACAGCGTTGTTCTGTGAACACACTTCCTCCATTCGTTTCATATCACGGGCAACCACTTCAGGAGGACCATCCTGTTCAATCAGGAGAACCGCTTTTACATCGGTTGGCAAGCCGATTTTGGCAAAATCCTCAACAACCTCAAGTGTTGGCTGATCTAAAAATTCCAGGGTAGTCGGAATGATGCGATTGGCGATGATACTTGAAACACTTTGGGCAGCCGCTTCAATATCCTGATAAAGGGCTAGCATCGTCTGCTTTGTTTCAGGCATGGGAACAAGCTTTAATGTCGCTTCCGTGATGACGCAAAGTGTCCCTTCGGATCCCACAAAAAGGCGGGTCAAATCATAGCCAGCTACATCTTTCGCAAGTTTCCCACCGGTACGGATGATGTCTCCATTTGGAAGGACGGCTTCCAATGCCAGCACATAATCGCGGGTTACGCCATATTTCAGTCCTCTCAAACCACCGGAGTTCTCATTAATGTTCCCGCCGATCGTTGAGATTTTCATAGAACTTGGGTCTGGAGGATAGAAAAGACCTTTTGCTTCCACTGTATGAATGAGATCCAGGGTCACAACACCAGGCTGGACGGTAACGGTTAGATTCTCTTCATCCACCTCCAGAATCTTGTTCATATGGGTGAATAAGAGAACAAGTCCGCCTTCTGTGGGGCAGGTACCTGCGCAGAGATTCGTTCCCGATCCTCTTGGAACGATCGGAATGCGATGCTCATTACAGATTTTCACGATTTCTGATACCTCCTCCGTCGAACGTGGGACGATGACCGCGTCAGGCATGGATTGGTAATTAGGAGTTGCGTCATAGGAATAGACAAGCTTTTCTGCGGGAGTATCCCGGTAATTTTCTTCACCGACGATTTTGATGAACCGCTTTTTAATGTCTTGAGTGATCATACTATTTTCCACCTTTTTTAACATGTTTTTCAAATCTTGTATAAAAAGAGTAAAGAGACGATACCTGACGATAGGTCAAGGTCCGTCCCTCAATTATGGTTATTTAATTCCGGCTTTCATGGCTGAGCGCAGGTGGCCGTTGTGAAGGGTGAGAAGGTCGTAGACTTCTTTTTCTTCGAGGCCAGTTAGAAGCGATAGGATGGCAGGTTTGACGCTGCCGTATGTTTCAAGAGCTTCGGTTGCTTCTCGTTCGGAGACGTCCGCTGCTTCCATAATGATGTTGCGCGCTCTGACTTTCAGTTTTTCGTTTGATGGCATCACGTCGACCATGAGATTGCTGTATACTTTGCCCAGTTTGATCATGGATGCGGTTGTGAGCATATTCAAAATCAGTTTTTGGGCTGTTCCCGCTTTCATTCGCGTCGAGCCCGTGACTACTTCCGGACCGACTTCTGCGACGATCGAGTGAGCGGCCACTTCACACATCGGGGATTGTGGTGAGCAAACGACCGACGCCGTTACGGCTCCTCTTGATCTTGCTTCCTTTAAGGCTCCGATCGTATAGGGCGTCCGTCCGCTTGCGGCAATGCCAACCACGACATCATTTGGACCGACTTCACGGATCACGATTTCGTTGCGTCCACCTTCTTCATCATCCTCGGCGCCTTCTAAGGGAAACTGGATGGCTCTTTCACCACCCGCGATGATCCCGATCACCTGGGCGGGATCTGTGCTGAAGGTAGGCGGGCATTCTGATGCATCAAGGATGCCGAGACGTCCGCTTGTGCCTGCACCTACATAAAGAAGACGTCCGCCTTTTTCCAACCCTGCGACGATGGAATCGACTACTCGTGCCACGACAGGGATGGTTTTTTCGACGGCGGAGGCAACGGTCTGATCTTCACCATTGATTTTCTCTAAAATATTCTCCGTGCTTAATGTATCTATGTTTAAAGTTCGAGGGTTTCTCGTTTCAGTCAGGATCTTATGAAGGTCCATGTTCTATAGTACCTGCCTTTCAATTTGTGAATATGGGACGAGGAGTGATGGACCCCAGTATGACGGGTTTACCTGCCCCTGTTGCTCCTGGGACGTTGCCAGGATTTCCGTGAAGCGTTTCGTTCGCCAGGAGGGCAAAGGCGATTGCTTCCTTGGCATCGGATGAATAACCGATATCTTCCTGGATGTGAATGTCTAACTGGGGAAGAAGCTCCCGCATCATACGAAGAAGTGTCCCATTGTAGCTTCCCCCGCCGCCGATGATCACTTCGTTGATGGGATGCTTTGGAAGAACAAATTTTTTATACGCATCAGAAATCGACAGAGCTGTAAAGTAGGTCGCCGTTGCAATCAGGTCCTCCTTTGAAAAATCACCAAACTCGTCAAAGATCCTATTTACGAATACTTCTCCAAACAGCTCGCGTCCCGTTGATTTAGGAGGCTCTTTAAGGAAGAAATCCTTCTCCCATTCCATCCATTTTTGTGCGATTTCTTTGTGGACCGTTCCTTTCGCAGCAATCTCTCCATTCTCATCAAAAGAGAGGCCGAATAGTCGCTCGCATAAACCATCTATGACCATATTTCCAGGGCCAGTATCAAATGCGAAGACTTCTTCAAGAGAGCAATCTTTAGGAAGTACGGTCACATTTCCGATTCCGCCGATATTCTGAAGAAGTCTTCCCTGGTCTTCTTTTCGGTAGAGAAGGAATTCAGTATAAGGTACAAGTGGGGCTCCTTCACCGCCGGCAGCCATATCCATGGAGCGGAAGTTGGAGACTACCCTAGTGTTGGTACGGTACGCAATCACGCTCGGCTCACCGATTTGAAGGGTGGAAGGAACTGACTCTTCCGTATGAAAAGGCTGGTGATAAACCGTTTGCCCGTGAGATCCGATAAAGTCTAACTCCTTTACTGAAATGCCCGCCTCTGAACAAACCTTCAACACAGCATCGGCATAAACGTCTCCAAGTTCAAAATGCAAGCTGGAAAGGAGGGGAGTGGACGATTCTGTGACACTCATAACGTCGAAGATTTTCTTTTTTACGTGGGAAGGGAAGGGAGTCGTCGAATAATGAACGAGCTCCACTTTTGTATCCGTGCCACTCGCTTCAATCGAAACAAGGGCAGCATCCACCCCATCCACAGACGTACCGGACATTAATCCGACGGCTAAACGCTTACTCATATGACAACCTTCCTTCCCTGATGGCCTCTGTTACATCGACTGCCCCTGTTGCAGGGGAGGTAGAGTCGATAATATAGGAAGCGTCTGGAAAACGCTCTGAAATCCCTTCTTTAAAAGTGGATTGCACCACCACATTATGTTCAAGGACACTTCCTTTTAAGGCAATAACCGGTTTCGCAGTGATCTGCAGTTTCTCCAATAAAGTAGTTGTCTGTCGGGCCAGCTGCTCCCCGGCATTTTTAAATAAAAGAAGGGCCGATTCATTACCAGCTTCAGCCTGCTTGTGAACCACTTTCGCAAGCTTTGCAATTTCACCTTTGACAGAAGAATAGATGAACCCTTTTAATCCTTTCCCATCACTCGCTCCGATTTCGTTTAAAATATCCAGGGAGAGAGGGGAAGGTGGTTTACCGGAATCCATCTCCATGGAAATCTGCTTACAGGCTTCAATCGCAATATGATACGCACTGCCTTCGTCACCAAGAAGGTGTCCCCAGCCGCCTGTCGTTCCTTCCTGTTTACCGTTTCGTCCATAACAAATCGAACCCGTTCCCGCAATCGTCATCACACCGTCCTGATTCCCGATTAAACTGAAATAGGCAAGGGTGGCATCATTCAAAACGATTATGGGCAGGGAAGTCATCCTTTGTAACTCCATCCTGATTCGATGAGCCAGATTGCCTGACTCGGCACCTGCCATCCCGATTACAATATGGGAAACCTCATCAGAAGAAGTGTGTTCCAGGCATTGTTGAATCACGGATGAGAGATTGGTCAGTGCCTCATCAAAGGAAACCGTTGGATTGCCATGTCCGGATAAGCTTTGAAACAGGATGTTCTTCTCTGAATCAAGAACGAGTCCTTGTATTTTCGTCCCGCCTGCATCGATCCCTATTACTCTAGTCATCTAAAGAAACCTCCACATTACTTGGTTTGAAACGCAAATTTACCCCATGGCTTCAGGTAATCCAATAAGAAGATTTCTTCTTCGCGGATCCGCCCCACCACATTGGTTTTGCCTGAGTTCTCCATATCTTGAAGTGCGATTTGAAGCTCGCCCGCATACTGGGCATATAGGTCGTTTTCAATGACAATGTCTCCGCGCTTTATGTCAGCTGTATTGTGGGGAGCGAATTCTCTTCCACGATATTTCACGCGGCTTTGAGTCGAGCGGATCAAGTAATCAGACACGTCACCACGATAGAAGTGCGGTTCTTCAAATATAATCGTCTTTTCCAAGTCAGTGGTCGTCTCACAGGTTTCGACTGTAAAGGTCAGCTTCGATGTGTTCAGTTCACTAAGAAGCTGCATTTCACGTTCAGATGCATAAGCGTTACTGATAATGACATCATCAATCAACCCTGTGGCAAAAAGATGCTTCGCCTGGACTTCGATCGGAAGGTTCCGGTGCATTTCCAACGTAGGCAATCCTTCCGTGACCGGCCATGGACCGAATGTAGCATCGGAAGAAGAGACAAACG
This sequence comes from Rossellomorea sp. FM04394, assembly GCF_041889765.1. Lineage (NCBI taxonomy): Bacteria > Bacillati > Bacillota > Bacilli > Caryophanales > Bacillaceae > Rossellomorea > Rossellomorea sp. FM04394. Next base: position 1,155,541 of record NZ_CP168654.1, read on the forward strand.
CAGCCGTTCTCATCCCGAAATCCTTAAACTTTTGGCTGCAATCGATAAAGAACGGATAAGATAAACCGGAGTAGCGGTGCGGATAGAAGTTATGACATCCAAGCAGTTGATCCTTATTCGGTTGATACGTCATGATGTTATCGATGTATTTCGTTGCATTACTCATATTGAGCTCAATTTTCAGATCATAAGGGTTGTACGACATCATCGATTCTTCATGCCCTGTATACCCGAGGTCAAGGCGGATACCGTGAGCACCCAGGTCCGCAAAAAAGGATAAATCATCATACGAGATATTCAGTTCTTTGAAAATACGGGGACTGATGTCAGCGATGACTTCCATATTTTTTTCGCGGGCAAACTTAATCGTTTCTTTAAAGTTCGAGATGATCCCATCTTTGTCTCCTTCAACTGATAATAAGCAGGTGAACACGCGCTTAAAACCGTAAGACGCAGCCAGTGCCAGGTATTCTTTATCTTTTTCAGTCGTTGAATGGTTCGGGTAAATCGAAACTCCCAGTCTTTTACTCATTGGTATGCCTCCTTAAAATTAGTTGTTTTCTAGTTTATCTATTCTTTTTAACAAGGGTATCATCTGCTCAATTAATGAGATTTCACTGATAGAGGTCATCAAGTGGTCCTGGGCATGAATCATTAGAAGTGATTTTTCAAAATCTTCTCCATTGATTTCTGCCTGAATGAGACTCGTTTGCGTTTTGTGAGCTTTGTTCAGCTCTTCGTGGGCTGTCTTAAGCATTTCTTCAGCTTCATCAAACTTACCTTCATGTGCCTTTGCCAGTGCCTCATATGCGGTGCTTTTTGCATTCCCGCCGTTTGATATAATTTCAAAAATCTCCATTTCTACGTTGCGTACCTCTGCCATTGTGTATTCCTCCTCATTTCTGTTTAGAACTAGTTTTTTCTAGAGTAGTAAAATAAAAGTTTAAATATTTTAAAATAATATTGAAATTTAATTTCATTATCGCATATAATCATATTAAACTGAAAGCCTTTTCAAGACAATCATTTTTTTGGAGGTGACTATGACAGAATTTCAAGTATTAAAACACATCAAAAGTCAGATGGAGAATTACACCCCGTCTGAAATTGCGGTTGCTCAATATGTGTTGGAGTATCCTGAGAAAGTAATGGAAATGACGACAAAGCAACTCTCACAATCATGTGGCAGCAGTGAAGCCGCCATCATCCGGTTCTGCAAACGGATCGGGATCAATAGTTTCAGCGGCTTGAAGATCGAACTGGCCAAAAGCACGAATATTGAAGAAACAATGAGTCATGATATCAATACACTCCTGCACTTTGAAGACAATCTTGAAACCGTATTTAACAAAGTACTGGTAAACACCTATCAAGCGATCAAGAACACGGAAAAGCTTTTTTCCATAGATGAACTGGATCGTGCTGTGAACGCGTTCCATGAAGCTGAACGGGTATACCTGTATGGAGTGGGAGGTTCAGCTGTAGTAGCGGAAGACTTTACTCAAAAGCTATTAAGGCTCAACTATCTGGCGTTTCAAGCGAGTGATATCCATGTGCAAATGATGATGGCCGCCAATTTAACGGAAAGAGATGTACTATTCGTCGTCTCGACTTCAGGGCAGACAAAGGAAATACTGAAGCTGATGAACGTCGCTCAAGAAAAAGGAGCCACAATCGTTCTATTGACACAGCATGGTAAATCACCGGCGAGGAAGCTCGCTGATATCGTCCTAACGATTTCCGAGGAAGAACACAATATCAGAATCGGAACCATGACGGCAAGAATTGCTCAACTCGTCGTGATTGATGCTTTATTCGTCGCTTTATGCATGAAAAAAGGACATGGCGTCTACGAGCAAATTATTCATACACATGAAGTAGTACAAAGAATGAAAGAGGAGGAAGAGTAGAAATGAGAGTATTATTCGTATGTTCCGGGGGAATGTCCAGCGCAATTGTCGTTAATGCACTGAAAAAAGAAGGGGACAAAGCAGGGATTGAGATGGAAGTCCATGCAATTGGAACCGGTGAGGTATCTGAGGAGATTTCCAAAGGATGGGATGTTTGTATGGTAGCACCGCAGATCAGACACCGTTTTGATCAAGTGAAGAAAGCCGCTGATGAAGCGAATGTTCCTTGCGGTCCGATTCCTCCACAAGCATACACGCCACTTGGTGGCCCGACTTTACTGAAAACAGTAAAAGAATTAACCAACTAATTTAATAGGAAACAAGGGGGTAAAAACATGCAAAAGTTTGTGAATTTTCTAGAGAATAACTTATCAGGTCCAATGGCCCGACTCTCTGAACAAAGGCATTTGCAAGCAATCCGGGATGGGGTTATTTCAGCACTGCCATTTATCATCGTCGGTTCATTTTTCCTGATCTTAGCTTTTCCACCGCTGCCTGATGGAGGAATATTCGGAGACATCAAACAGTGGGCCGCAGATAACATTGTCGAGATCCTGATTCCATACCGACTGACTATGTTCATCATGTCACTCTATATAGCCTTCGGGATAGGATATAACCTCTCGAAAAGCTATAACCTGGATCCATTATCCGGTGCCCAGATTTCAGTAGCTGCTCTTCTATTGACGATTACTCCAAAAGTAATGGACGGAGAAGGATGGGTCCTGCCAATGACCAACCTTGGTGGTCATGGATTATTCGTCGCCATGGTCGTATCGATTCTGGCAGTTGAAATCCTGCGATTCTGTAAGACGAAAAATATTACGATCAAAATGCCTGAACAAGTACCGGCATCTGTATCACGAAGCTTTGAAGCACTTATTCCTGTAGCGATTGTCATTCTATTGGTTTCTGCGGTTACCGTAGTGGCAGGAGTAGACTTGCATCATCTAATCGGTGTAGCGGTTGCTCCATTGGTTACCGCTGGTGACAGTATATTCGGCGTATTAATTCCGGTATTCTTAATTACATTCTTCTGGTCATTCGGTATCCACGGTGTATCTGTAGTAGGAACGGTTGCGCGTCCACTATGGGAAGTGTTCCTTGTAAACAACGCAGATGCGGTTGCAAACGGAGAAGCGATTCCACACATCGCACCGGAAACATTCTACCAGTGGTTCATCTGGATAGGTGGATCAGGAGCGACTCTTGGATTGGTTCTTGCCATGGTCTTCTTCTCCCGCTCAAAATACCTGAAAGCGTTAGGAAGAACAAGTATCGTACCTGGTATCTTCAATATCAATGAGCCTATCATCTTCGGTGCTCCCATTGTATTGAATCCGATTCTGATCATTCCATTTGTAACGATCCCGCTTATCACGGGTACTCTGGCATATGTTGCAACAACTGTAGGGCTGGTATCCCCAACCTACATCATGCCTCCATGGACACTCCCGGCACCAATCGGAGCGTACCTGGCAACGGGTGGTGACTGGAGAGCCATCGTCATGGTTCTTATCAATATTGCAATCTCGTTCGCTATCTATTTCCCATTCTTCAAAATGTACGACAAGAAGATGATGAAAATGGAAGAAAACGAACAACAAGCGGCATAATAGAAAAGCGGAGGGGCTTTGCCCAGAGGCGACAAGCATAAGACGAGTCAGCCAGAAAGGCGTTCTTTGCCTTTTTGGATGAATTGGCTTATGACCTCGAGCCTCTAAGCCCCGCAGCTGGACAATAGAAAAGCGGAGGCGGCTCGATCAGCCCCGACAAGCATAAGGCGAATCAACCGGAAAGGCGTCCTTTGCCTTTTTGGTTGAATTGACTTATGACCTCGAGGGGCTAGCCGCCGCAGCTGGACAGGTAGAAAAGCGGAGGCGGCTCGATCAGCCCCGACAAGCATAAGGCGAATCAACCGGAAAGGCGTCCTTTGCCTTTTTGGTTGAATTGACTTATGACCTCGAGGGGCTAGCCGCCGCAGCTGGACAGGTAGAAAAGCGGAGGCGGCTCGATCAGCCCCGACAAGCATAAGGCGAATCAACCGGAAAGGCGTCCTTTGCCTTTTTGGTTGAATTGACTTATGACCTCGAGGGGCTTTGCCCTTAGCAAAATACGATCATATCAAAAAAACAGAAGTGGGGGTCCTAGGATTCCCACTTCTTCATTAGCATTGGGAGTGATTCAAATGACAGAGACGGTTGTTCCTAAGAGAATCGGTTTCAGGAGTGTTTTTGTTCTTCTGATCTCCGTATCTATTGGACTTTTACTTCTTTCCAAACCTTTGATGAGTGCGGGACTCGCAAAGGATTGGAGCGTATTTTTAGCAACGGGGATTTCGGCTTCGGTTGGACTCTCATTTGTTCTTTTGAAAATTGAAGGTCCCGTTGAAGATGCTTCTGTTAAAAAGAAGCGCGTTTTATTAGCAGTGGTTGTCAGTTTCTTAATAAGCTTTGTATTGGCGTTTGTTGCCAAGTAATCAGAGGAGGCATTCACAATGAAGAACGGAATCAAGATTGTTACGATCGGAGGGGGCTCAAGCTATACGCCCGAGTTTGTGGAAGGATTGATCAAGCGTTATGATGAGCTTCCGGTGAGTGAGCTGTGGCTTGTGGATATTGAAGCTGGGAAAGATAAGCTCGCCATCGTTGGGAATTTGGCGAAGAGAATGGTGGAAAAAGCCGGGGTTCCCATGGAGATTCATCTTACATTGGACAGGAAAGAGGCATTGGTAGATGCTGATTTTGTCACTACTCAAATGAGAGTCGGACAATTAAAGGCGAGAATTCTCGATGAGAGGCTTCCGATCAAGTACGGGATGATCGGCCAGGAAACGAATGGGGCCGGGGGATTGTTCAAGGGAATGAGGACGATTCCGGTCCTACTTGATATCGCAGATGAAATGCAGGAGCTTTGCCCGGACGCCTGGCTGATCAATTTTACGAATCCGGCAGGCATGGTGACAGAAGCTCTGCTGCGGTACGGGTCACATTCTAAGGTCGTTGGGGTATGTAATCTGCCCATAAATACGAGAATGACATTGGCCAGGCTTCTTGATGTGGAGGTGGAACGACTGCATATCGACTTTGCAGGATTGAATCATATGGTTTACGGGTTGGACGTTATGGTGGACGGTAAGTCGGTTTTAGGGGACGTGCTGGAAGTCATGAGCGATCCCGACAAGCAGGTCAGCATGAGGAATATCGCTCCACTTCCATGGGAGCCGGAGTTCATCAAGAGTCTGGGAATCATTCCATGTCCGTATCACCGCTATTTCTATAAAACCAGTGATATTTTAGAAAAGCAGTTAGAGGAATTCAAGACGGGGACCACGAGGGCCGAAGTGGTCCAGCAATTAGAAAATGAGCTTTTCGAACTTTACAAGGATGAAAACCTTGATATCAAGCCTCCGCAGCTTGAACAAAGGGGAGGGGCTTATTACAGCGATGCGGCCTGTAATCTCATCTCATCCATTTATAATGACCGCGGAGACATTCAAACGCTGAATGTACAGAACGACGGTGCAATCAGTGATCTGCCGCGGGAATCCGCCGTGGAAGTGAACTGCGTCGTTACGAAGTCCGGCCCCAAGCCGATTGCAGTCGGTGAGCTGCCAGTGGCTGTGAGTGGACTTGTTCATCAAATTAAATCTTTTGAACGCGTTGCTGCAGAAGCATCGGTTACAGGATCCTATGAAAAAGCGATGCTTGCCATGACGATCAATCCGTTGGTGACGAGCGATGTGAAGGCGAAGCTGCTGCTGGATGAAATGCTTGAGGTGCATAAAGAGTATTTACCGCAGTTTCATGGGCGATTTAGCCATAGTTAAGGAAGGATAGTGTCTCAAATGGTGATTTGAGGCACTTTTTTGCGTGGATTGGCGAGAAGTAGGGGGATTGGGAGTGGTATTGTTGAGATATTATCGACTTTGAGCTGTTTATTATCGACTTTTTGGATATATTATCGAGTTTGGCCTGTTTATTATCGACTTTCTGGATATATTATCGACTCTCGATAGATAAGCGATGCCCGAAGGGTTCCTGATCCCAGTTTATTTTCAAAATCACCCAACTTATTTTCAAAAACCCCAAAATTCATCCCATCCACACTCCCAATTCCACCACAATCCCCACATCTTTCCCCTGGACGAGCATACCATGATACAAAGACCTTATTCTGAAAGGATACCCCGCCCATGATTCCAGTTAAAACAAAGGTTGCCGCCTCTTTGTATGCCACGATGTCCATCAGCTTCTGGGGCATATCATTTGTATCAACAAAAGCAGTGTTGGACACCCTTGATCCGTATACGCTGCTCGTTCTTCGGTTTGCGATCGGAGCTTTGTTTCTGCTTATACTCTTACTTTTAAAAAGATATCGGCTCACGATTCCACTAAAGTTTATCCCGCACCTGATTGTGCTGGGGGTACTTGGTGTCTTCATTCATCAGGTGATACAGGCGTCGGCCCTCCTTACAATCGATGCATCATCAGCAGGCTGGATGATATCATTTTCTCCCGTGTTCACCGTAATCCTCTCCATGATTTTTTTACATGAAAAGATGACGGTTCCAAAAGCGCTGGGCATGATTGTGGCTATTACAGGTGTACTGATGGTAACGACAGCGAGGAGCGGGCAGTCCATCGGATTTGCTGTCAATATCGGTTATATCCTGATGATTCTCAGTACTTTGAACTGGGCCATCTATTCAGTGTTGCTGAAAAAACTCCGTATCGAGCTGCCATCCCTTGTCATCACCTTTTACATGAGTCTACTGGGTTTCAGCTTAACCATTCCTTTTCTCATCCGAAACCGCGGCTGGGAAGGGATTTCTCTTTTATCAAATGTGGAATGGGCTCACTTGATGTTCCTCGGGGTGTTTGTATCGGGTATCGCGTATTGGTACTGGGCGAAAGCATTGGAGGTACTGGATGCGTCAAAGGTGTCGATGTTCCTGTATTTGGAGCCTGTCACCACTCTCATTGCTGCGATCCTTCTCCTTCATGAGAAAATTTTCTTCATAACGATACTGGGTGGAGTCATAATTATAATAGGAGTTGTGATTGTTAATGGCCAGATGATTTCTATTTTCCATCGGTTTCTATGGAGGAAACGATAACATCAGGGAGGAATCGCGGTGTCCTTAAAGGAACGGATAAAGAATCGGTTAGATGAATTGACAACCCCTTCCACGAAAGAACTTAAAGAAGTCTTGCAGTCTCTAGACGTAAAGCTCGATGATTTACAGCCCTACTTACAGTCTCCGGATGGAAAGCCATATTATCGAGAGCTCCTTTATCAAAATGAAGTAGCAGAGCTCCTCGTGATGAATTGGTCCGACATGGAATGTGCCCCGCATGATCATGGGGACTCAAAGGGATGGATCCAAGTCATGAACGGGACTTCAGTCAATACACTCTTTGAAGTAAAAGAAAACCAGCTTCCACAGGAGATATTCCATCGTGAATACAGGGAAGGTTCTTTCTTTTTTGCACCGAAAAAAGGTGTTCACAAAATGAAGAAGGGGAGTGGGGAAGACCTGGTGACTCTCCATCTCTATTCTCCGCCTATTCAGGGTATGATGGTGTACGACTTGGAAAAATGTGCTGCCTGTGTTGTTTCTGAAGAATGCGGGGCATGGTGGCCGGAACATATCAGGCAAAAGGTAAAGGAAATGCAATTAAAATAGAAAGAGCGTTTCTCCATGCGGAGAAACGCTCTTTCTGCTTATTGTACCCTTACCGTTTTCGCATCCTTACTTTCTACCCCTGTCGGAGATACGGACGTAACGCCATATGTGTACATTCCATCTTCTTCGGCTGAAGTATCTTCATACGTTGTAAGCCCTTCTTGAGAATAAACGACGTCCACAATGTTTGCCGGATTCTCGTAATCTCCTTCTTTCACGCCATCAAAGCGATAGATGACATATTTTCGGGCATCGGAGTGATGTTGATCATCGATGGTCAACGTTACATGATTTTCATGTTTGTCTGCTTTCACCGTATTCGGTTTCTTTGGCAGCGTTTCATTGTTCCAAGGAGTGGCAGGAGTTAAAGCGGGTTCTGTGTAAACCTCGTTACGTAAAATATCTGCGTAACCAAGCGGGTTCTCGAAAATTTGTCTAAGAGAGAAATGCATTTGACCAAGGGCTGTTCCATTTTGACGGTTGTCCATGATTTGCTCAGGCAGCTCGTAAGGATTGAACCATTCCTGGTCAAAATTGTCTCCCACCTTATAGTCAGCCATCCCGATATAAAGATTAACAGGGTGGTTGTACGCATACTCGTTCACTTCCTGACTCCACCAATCCAAAAGAACGGAATAGTTAGCAACAGCCAGATTTCTAGACCAATAGATTTGAGGGGTAATATAATCGATGCTTCCATCCTTGATCCATTGGCGAGTGTCTGCATACAGGTCGTCATAATTCGTTTGTCCTGCCTGTGTAGCGCTTCCTGTCGGATCATCGGCAATATTTCTCCATACACCAAATGGGGAAATACCGAACTGAACCCATTCTTTAATGTCTTTGATTGCTGAATTGATGTCAGCTACAAGAACATCTACGTTATTTCGTCTCCAGTCTTCAATATCGTCAAATGAACTTCCATATTTCTCGTATGTATCTTGATCTGGGAAGATTTCTCCTGCAATTCGGTAAGGATAGAAATAGTCGTCCATGTGAACGGCTTCAATGTCGTAATTGCTCACTAATTCTTCAACCGTATCAATCAGGTATTCTTGGACTTCAGGTATACCCGGGTCCAAATAATATTGCTTGCCATATTTCACTACCCATTCTGGATGCAGTTTAGCTACATTGTTATCTGCAAGTGACTCGATCGTTTGATTTGCCATCGTGATTCGGTACGGATTCACCCATGCATGAACCTCGATTCCGCGCTTATGAGATTCATCGATCATGATCTGAAGTGGATCATATCCCGGATCGGTTCCTTGTTTGTCACCTGTAATATACTGGGACCAAGGAGCCAGTTTAGATGGATAGAAGGCATCTACAGTAGGTTTCACCTGATAGATGACGGTATTAAACTTCAACTCTTTCAGTTCGTCAAGGGCCTCTGTAACCCAATCCGTATACTCCACTTTGTCCATTCCAGCTTTCAGATCAATGTTTTGAACCGTGGCAATCCATGCTGCACGCATTTCATGTTTAGGCACTTGAGTTTCCGAAGCTTTTGCTTTTCCTGTAGTAAAAGGAAGGGCAAGCGAGAACAACAAGGCGGCCATGATCATGTACTTTACTGCTTTCATCAACAAATCCCCCGCTTTCATTAACTGATTCCCGATAAAAGAAACCGTTTTCATTTTATTGAAATAATACTTCACGAAATAAAATAAAAACATGAAATATTATTTCTATTTTCATTATAAGGTGTTGTGATCTTATGGTATATAGTACCAATGAGGTAAAAAAACTGAATATTCCATCGGTAACCAGGAGGAATTGACTAGGTGAATAGTTTCGAAAACTGAAGAAAGGGTTAGGATGATGACAGAATCTTGCGAACATTAGCGTTAGAGTGGTGGTAAAATAGGGATGAGAAGTGAAGAGGGGAATGGATGAAATGTTCAAAGATATAATGATAGATCAATGTGATATAAATAATTATACATTCGTAGACGTCAGATCTCCTTCTGAATACAGGGAGATGACGATTCCGGGCAGTATGAACATACCCGTTTTCAATGATGAAGAGAGAGCGGAAGTCGGGACTCTATATAAGCAAGTGAGCAAAGAGAGGGCAACGGAGCGGGGGCTGGAAATCTTCTCAGGAAAGCTTCCTGATTTTATAAAAGAGTTTAAGAAACTGGATGGTGAGATTGTAGTTTTCTGCTGGCGGGGCGGGATGCGAAGCAAGGCGGCTGCCACCTTCCTGGATTTAATGGGTGTGAAAACTTCCCGTGTTCAAGGAGGAGTCAGGGCGTATCGTCAATGGGTGTTGAAAGAATTGGAAACATTTGAAGTGAAGCCTGAAGCCTTTGTGTTAAACGGTGGAACCGGTATTGGGAAAACAGCCATCCTGAAACAACTTCATAAAGAAGGGTATCCGGTCCTGGATATCGAAACGCTAGCCAATCATCGAGGCTCCATTTTTGGACAAATCGGGTTGACACCAAGGAACCAGAAAACCTTTGATTCCTTTTTGCTTCAGGACCTGATGGAGCTCCAGGAATCTCCCTTTATACTATTTGAAGCAGAAAGCAAACGAATCGGAAAGCTGCTTCTCCCAGACTTTTTAGTGGGGAAAAAGGAGAACGGTTTCCATATCTTTATTGAAATGCCAATGAAAGAGAGAGTCAAACATCTATTAAATGAATACCGCTTACACGAGCATCATGATGAATTTGCAGAAGCGTTTCGGTGTATCAAGAGACGTATACATAGCCCGGTCGCCAATCAAATAGAGAGCGAACTGAAAGAGAAGAACTATGAGCGGATCTTAGAGCTTTTATTGGAATACTATTATGACCCTAGATACTCCCATACTGCGAGTCAGTATCCTGAAGATCAAAAGGTGACGTTAAAAGCGGGTTCGATTGAAGAGGCATGTGTAGAGGTGAAGAAATTCGTAAAAAGCTGCGCATCGATTCATGGAAACCCCATTTTACAAAGATAGGGATTGACCGTGTGGTGCACCACATGGTTTATGATTTAGGTGTGAGGTGGAAAGAATGTACAAGGTGAGCGAGTTTTCCAAGATGACAGGACTGAGTAAGGAAACATTGCGTTACTACGCAGAGATTCAATTGCTGGAACCTGTGTATATCGATCCTGAAAATAACTATCGCTATTATGATAATGGATCCTATCTGGTGGGGCGTTTGTTAGTCTATTTAAGGAGATTTAACTTTTCCATTCAAGAAATGTTAACCGTGGTCAATGACGAATCCTTTGAGAACTTGGAGCAATTGATACGTGCGAAGAAACGGGATTTAGAAGCGGAAATCGAGCGCATACAAACAGTGATTGAAGAAATGGATGATTTCTTCGAGATGGGAAAAGGAGAGGATAAGAATGATTAAATGGCACGAAGAAAGGATCATTCCAGTCAATATTGAAACAGTTTGGCATTTGTTTGAGCTTGAGAACATTCAACGAATTATGCCGAACGTCGTTGAGAACAAGGTGCTGGAGCAAAAGGAAGGCGTGGTAGGGTCCACTTACCAGCAGAAATACAAAGAAGGGAAAAGAATCGAGACGTATATCGTAGAAGACCTTGAATATGAAAATACCCCCGAGAAAAAACACAATAAAATTGGTTTCACACTTGCCAAAGCATTTGAAATCGAAGCTGAATTTACCCTTCACAAAATAGACGAGAGCCAAACCAAATTCATCTATAAAGGCGAAAATAGAGGACTGAACTTCCTGGGAAAAGTCTTATTAAAACTTGGCGGAGAAAAAAACAACAACAAAGTCGTCACCGAATTCATGGACCGGGTTGAAAGTGAAGCATTAAAAGAAGCGAGTAAGTAGTGAAGAAGAGGGACGGACCTCCACGAATTGTGGAAGTCCGTCTCTCTAAACGTTCACAGGCAGGAACTATCCTTATTTTCAACGAATGTAGAATCGTTAGTGTGTATGTTAGAAGGGGATGGAGAAAATGGAAAATCAAAAAGAAAAGATCATGGCGCATCATATAAATGTAATGGAATGGGTGACATCACTTGAATCTTTAACGGAGGAACAATGGAGGAGGCCGATAGGAAAAGGGAAATGGAGTGTGGCGGAAATCATCGGCCACTTCATCCCTTGGGACAAATTTGTCCTCGAAAGCCGGATTCCGTATTTTGTAATGGGGAAAGAAATGCCTCCTGGACCTGACCCGGATGAACTGAATCATCAAGCTGCAAAGGAAAGCAGAAAACGTTCCAAACACGAAACCATTGAAGCATTCAATCTTACAAGACAAAAGATCCATAAAGCAATCCTCACAATGGATGGCCAGGAATGGGACAAAGAAATACCCATCGGCAAAAGCAAAATAACAATACATGACTATTTCAATAAATTAGCCAAACATGACGAACACCATATGAAACAAATAAATGAGCTTATTTGAGAGGGACGGACCTCCGGGAATTTCGGAGGTCCGTCCCTCTTCATGTTGTTTGAAAAGTGGTATCGAAGGGAAAAGAAGAAGAGTTTAGGGAGATGAATTTAAGGGGGGTAAAAAAATTTTTTTAGTTAAAATTTTGCATGAAAATTCATGTAGAAATTTGATGAAAAATGTTCCAGTGAGCGGTTTTTTGAAAGCGATTTCTTTGTGATTGTATCAAGCTTTTAAAGATTCTGAATATTAAGTAAAAATAAACATTTATATATCAACGTTTATCCATTGTATTACATATATATTTGGAAAAATCCCTCTTTTTCCGTTAACTTAATTTTTCGTTTTTTCTAAATTTCATGATATACTAACGAAAATTAAGAAAATTTAATTAACCGGTTAATTATTCAAAAAATATACACGTTTAGTAGAGGAGGACATTGGATGAAAACGAATCTTCCTGTAGCGCAAGGCATGTATGATCCTGCGCAAGAACATGAAGCATGTGGAATTGGAATGATTGCTAATATTGATGGAACAAAGAGTCATAGCATCGTTCAAAATGCAATTAACATTCTATGCAATTTAGAGCATCGCGGAGGACAATCAGCTGATACAAGTACTGGGGACGGTGCAGGTATCCTTACCCAAATTCCTCATCATTTCTTCAAAAAGCAATGCGAGAAAGAAGACATCATCCTTCCGAGAAAAGGTGAATATGGGATTGGAATGGTGTTCCTTCCTGAAAATTATGAGAAGCGCATGAAGAGTAAAGAGATCTTTGAGCGCATCATTGAAGAAGAAGGTCAAAAGACACTGGGCTGGAGACCGGTTCCACTCAATGATTCCTTTGTAGGGAAAGTGGCATCGAAGTCGAAACCGTTCATTCGTCAAGTATTCATCGGCGTATCGGATGATATACAATCCCGGATGGATTTCGAGCGTAAGCTATATGTAATCCGTAAACGAATTGAAAAAGAAGTGGCAACTGTAGAAGGACAAGAGGATGTATATCTTTGTAGTTTGTCTTCCACGACCATCGTTTACAAAGGGATGCTCATTCCCGAGCAGCTGGATTCCTTTTATATTGACCTCAACCACCCTGAGTTCCGGTCAGCTTTAGCCCTTGTACATTCCCGCTTTAGTACAAACACTTTCCCAAGCTGGCAGCGATCTCATCCAAACCGATATACCATCCATAATGGAGAATTCAATACATTAAGAGGTAATGTGAACTGGATGCGCGCACGTGAGAAGCTGTGCCATTCAAGTGCATTTAAAGAAGAAGATCTGGAAAAAATCCTTCCTGTCATTGATGAGACAGGCAGTGATTCCTCTATGTTTGATAACTGCTTTGAATTCCTTCATTTATCAGGGAGATCCCTTGCTCACACGGCTATGATGATGGTACCGGAGCCTTGGGAAAACGATAACACGATCCATCCGAAGAAAAAGGATTTCTACGAGTATCATAGCTGTTTGATGGAGCCGTGGGATGGACCGGCAGCCCTTGTGTTTACAGATGGAAAACAGATCGGTGCCTGTCTGGACCGAAATGGACTGCGCCCGGCTCGTTACTATGTGACAAAGAACGGCATGATCGTCCTTGGTTCTGAAGTAGGGGCCCTGGATATTTTCGCCGATGACATTGTGTACAAAGATCGATTACAGCCAGGAAAAATGCTGCTTGTTGATCTGGAAAAAGGAAGAATCATTCCGGATGAAGAGATCAAGCTTCGCGTTGCTTCCGAGCATCCTTACAGACATTGGCTGGATAACAATAAATTTGAACTTGAGGATTTACCTGAAACGACATATGAACCTGTTCAATTGGATTCAGAGGAAGTTCTCTTACAGCAGCAGGCTTTTGGCTACACAAATGAGGAACTGAACAAAATCATTAAGCCGATGGTTACGGACGGGAAAGATCCGGTTGGCTCCATGGGATATGATTCACCTCTTGCCGTATTGTCGAAAAAACCACAGCTTCTTTATAACTACTTCAAACAACTATTTGCTCAAGTGACAAACCCGCCGATCGATGCGATTAGAGAACAGATCATTACATCTGTGGGAACAACGATCGGAGCAGAAGGAAACCTGGTTAACCCGGGTCCTGAAAGCTGCAGGCATATCCATTTAAAGTCACCGATTTTAACCGGTAGAGAGCTTGAAAAGCTACGTCATCAAAACGAAAAGGGTTTCAAAGCTGTTACTTTATCGATTCTATTTGATGTAACCGATGAAGAAGATCAGCTGGAAAGCACCCTGGATGCACTGTATGAAAAAGCTGACCAGGCCGTTGAAGACGGTGCGACACTCCTCATTTTATCTGACCGTGGAGTTGTGAAAGATAAGGCAGCCATTCCGGCACTCCTTGCCGTTTCAGGTCTGCATCATCACTTAATTCGCCAAGGAACGCGTACGACTGTCAGCATCCTTTTAGAATCAGGAGAACCAAGGGAGGTCCACCATTTCGCCACCCTGCTCGGATATGGTGCAGAAGCAATCAATCCTTACTTAGCCTATGAAACCCTGCGTGATCTGATCGACAAGGGTGAGTTGCAGGACACCACATACGAACAAGCGGTGGAAAGCTTTGTGAAATCAGGGACAGACGGTGTCATCAAGGTTTTATCTAAAATGGGGATATCCACGATTCAGAGTTACCGTGGAGCACAAATATTTGAAGCGGTAGGCATTCATAAAGATGTGATTGATAAATATTTCACCCGTACAGCGTCAAGACTCGGCGGGATCGGGATGGATATCATCGAAAAAGAAGTGTTGTTAAGACATCGAAAAGCGTTCAATGATCGAAAAGATAATCAACGTACATTGGAATCGGGAGATGAATTCCAATATCGTAATAATGGAGAAGATCATGCGTACAATCCAAGTACGATCCACACCCTTCAACATGCATGTCGTACGAATAATTATGAGTTATTCAAAAAATATTCCAGCATGCTCACAGACGAAAAGCAGAATCTGCAATCTCTGCGCGGACTTCTTTCATTTAAAGAAACGAAGCCTATCCCGATTGAAGAGGTTGAATCAGTAGAAGAAATCTGTCGCCGATTCAAGACCGGTGCCATGTCGTTCGGATCCATCAGTCAGGAAGCCCATGAAGCATTAGCGATTGCCATGAATAAGATCGGGGGACGAAGCAACTCAGGTGAAGGCGGGGAACATCCAAGCCGATTCACCCCGGATGAAAATGGGGATTCAAGACGCAGCTCGATCAAACAGGTAGCGTCAGGACGCTTCGGTGTAACAAGCCATTACCTGGTTAATGCGGACGAAATTCAAATCAAGGTAGCTCAAGGAGCGAAACCTGGTGAAGGCGGACATCTCCCTGGGAAAAAAGTATATCCTTGGGTTGCTGAAGTGCGGGGATCTACTCCTGGCGTGGAATTGATTTCACCACCGCCTCATCATGATATCTATTCGATTGAAGACCTTGCCGAGCTGATTTATAACCTGAAGAATGCAAACCCGCAAGCACGCATCAGCGTAAAGCTGGTATCAGCTGTTGGTGTTGGAACGATCGCTGCAGGTGTGGCAAAAGGCCGGGCGGATGTTGTGCTGATCAGTGGATATGACGGGGGAACGGGTGCTGCACCGAGAACCAGTCTGAAACATACAGGATTGCCATGGGAGATCGGTCTTGCCGAAGCTCACCAGACCCTTTTACTGAATCGTCTTCGTGACCGGATTGTCGTCGAAACTGATGGGAAAATGATGACGGGCCGGGATGTTGTTGTTGCATCGCTTTTAGGAGCGGAAGAGTATGGATTTTCCACTGCACCGCTTGTTGTCCTTGGATGTGTCATGATGCGTGTTTGTCATTTGAATACATGTCCAGTCGGTATTGCGACACAAGACCCTGAGTTACGTAAAAAATACACAGGTGACCCTGAGCATGTAGCGAATTTCATGCGTTTTGTTGCCCAGGAAACAAGAGAGCTTATGGCTCAACTTGGTTTCAGAACGATCAATGAAATGATTGGCAGAACCGATATTCTTGAAGCAAACGAAGCAATTGATCATTGGAAGGGGAAAGGAATCGACCTCTCTGCTCTTCTGCATCAGCCCGATGTGCCTGAAAAGGTGGGCCGCTATGCGACAAGAAAACAGGATCACGAACTTGAGAAAACACTCGATTATCAAGAGCTGATTCCACGCTGCCGCCAAGCGATTGAAACGGGAGAACCGGTTGAATGGACGACAGCGATCCGTAACATTCACCGCGTGACCGGTACGATGCTTGGAAGTGAAATTACAAAACGTTACGGTGCTGAAGGCTTACCGGAAGATACGATACGCTTGACGTTTAAAGGATCTTCTGGACAAAGCTTCGGTGCCTTTATTCCAAAAGGTCTGACGCTGAGACTGGTCGGGGATTCTAATGACTTCGTAGGAAAAGGTTTATCAGGCGGGAAAATCATCGTTCATCCTGATCCAACCGCTACGTTCATTCCTGAACGAAACACGATCATTGGTAACGTTTCCTTCTACGGGGCGTCTGGTGGAGAAGCTTACATTTATGGAGTAGCCGGCGAGCGTTTCTGTGTCCGAAACAGTGGAGCGCAGGTAGTCGTTGAAAGTGTCGGGGATCACGGATGTGAATATATGACAGGTGGAAAAGTGGTTGTACTCGGTCTTACAGGCCGAAACTTTGCCGCAGGTATGTCAGGTGGAGTCGCTTATGTACTGGATGAAGATGAAAGCTTCCGATCAAGATGTAATCAGGAGCTTGTCCTCGTTCAACCATTATTTGATCCGGATGAAATGAAAGATGTATACGACATGATCGAGAAATACGTTCATTATACAAACAGCAACAATGGCAAGAAGATTTTAGCGAACTGGGATTCCTACGTGTCAAAATTTGTGCGTGTGATTCCGAAATCGTACCTTAAGATGAGAGAACGGATCAGTGAACTTGAAAATAGTGGATTAGAAAAATTCGATGCCGAAATGGCAGCATTTGAAGAAGGTACAAAAGAAGAGAAAAAAGTGTTGGAACCCGCGAAATAAAGAGGGAGGGGGATATTATGGGAAAGCCGACTGGATTCATGGAATACAAAAGACAAACATTAGATGAGCGAAATCCAGCTGAACGAACGAAGGATTGGAACGATTACACCTCTCCTCTTTCGGAAGAAGAAGTCAAGAAACAGGGGGCGCGCTGTATGGATTGCGGCGTTCCTACCTGTCAGTCTGGAATGGAAATCAACGGAGCGACAACGGGTTGCCCCGTTTATCACTTAATACCGGAATGGAATGACCTTGTGTACCAGGGACAGTGGAAGGAAGCCCTTAAGCGTGAGCATCAAATGAACAACTTCCCGGAGTTCACTGGTTTTGCTTGTCCGGCACCCTGTGAAGGAGCATGCGTACTTGGAATCAATGAGCCGCCTGTAGCAATCAGAACAGTGGAGCGCTCGATTATTGAAAAAGGGTTCGAAGAAGGCTGGGTCATTCCTGAGCCACCCAAACACCGCACAGGTAAACGAGTCGCGGTCGTTGGTTCAGGTCCTGCAGGATTAGCCTCTGCTGCTCAATTGAATAAAGCAGGCCACCTTGTGACTGTTTTCGAAAAAAATGACCGTGTAGGCGGATTATTGACATATGGCATCCCGGAAATGAAATTGCCTTATTCAGTCGTGAAGCGCCGCGTTGATATTTTAGAGGAAGAGGGCATTGAATTCGTTACGAATACGGAGGTCGGGAAAGACTACACAGTCGAAAACCTGCGTGAAAACTTTGATGCGGTAATCCTTTGCGGGGGAGCGGCCGTTCATCGTGACATCCAAGTGGATGGGCGGGATTTGAAAGGCGTTCACTACGCAATGGAATTCCTTCATGCGAATACAAAAAGCTTATTGGATTCTAACCTGAAAGACGGAAACTATATTTCTGCTGAAGGGAAAAACGTCATCGTCATCGGTGGAGGAGATACAGGTACAGACTGTTTAGCGACTTCTGTAAGGCATAATTGTAAAAGCCTCACTCAGTTTGATATCTATGATAAAAAGGGTGCCATGCGTGATGAAGTCGGCAACCCTTGGCCGCAATACCCGGTCATTCACCGGGTGGAGTACGGTCAAAAAGAAGCAGCAGAAGTACTTGGGGAAGATCCACGTGCGTATGCTGTCATGACCAAGAAGTTTGTCGGTGACGAGCATGGTCATATCAAGGAAGTTCATACGGTTAATGTAAAACTTCGTTATGACGAGGCTGGAAACAAGATCCGCGATGAAATTCCTGGAACAGAAAAAGTATGGCCAGCAGACCTTGTCCTTCTGGCTATCGGATTCAGTGGTCCGGAACAAGATCTGATCAAAGAACTTGAAGTCGAAACAAACAGCAATTCCACCGTTAAAGCAGAATACGGTAAATACCTGACCAACGTCGATGGAGTCTTCGCTGCAGGAGACATGCGTCGAGGCCAAAGCCTCATCGTCTGGGCCATCAACGAAGGCCGCGAAGCAGCCCGCGAATGCGACAGCTACCTCATGGGCACAACTGAATTACCTTAATAGAGAACGAGGGACGGACCTCCGTCGGGCTTGATGCCTGACGGGGGTTTTTTTGCGTGTCTAAAGAGGGACGGACCTCCCTTACAACCATCCGCCACCCCCCCCATAACCACAACATTCCTTATTTCGAACTCCAAGGTCCGTCCCTCAAACCCCAAAAACACTCTTGACAAATACCTCCATATACCGTAAGTTTTGTTTAATTTATCCAGTTTTAGAATTTGATTAGGTAAATAACGAATCAGTTAGAGGTGGAGTCCTTATGGGTATTGAAATTGTGTTTTCACCATTTAATGAATTGGTGGCGAGTTTGCATGTGTTGTGTAATCCTGTCCATCATCCTTATCGCAGGAAGTGGGCGGCGGACACAGAGGCGTTGCTTTCAAAAGAAATGGTCTCTGATATTCGCATGATTGGATCATTGACCTATGAGTGGTTGTATCTCATGAACATCCGCAACGAATACAAGCTTAATGAGTCCTCAACAGAAGAAGCTATCGAATTTATTTGTTCCATGCCTGATGAAGCATTCGTTTTTTATATGCTGGGAGAGCAGTACAGGGTCGAATCGCTTCAAGGCTGGAGGAAAGATAACCGTATGTCGCCGCTGAACCATCATCAAAAAGATTTGCTGAAACATCCGAAGCAATGGAAGAATCATATTCACCAGATCCTTTACGAATACAACGAAAAGATTTTCCAACGGGAATTGTTCCGGATACTGCCCTGGATTACGAGGGCTTCCGCCACTTTCCAGCGAAAGCTTGATCAGTCTTCTCTCGATGCACTGAATGAGCTCCATCCTGATGTTACGCTAAAAGGGTCGACCATTAAGGTGCAAAAGGGTGAGACGTATCGTTTTTCGTTAAAAGAATATTCCCATCTCACATTGCAGCCATCTACCTTCATTACCCCTCATGTCATGCTTGGTGTATATCCTGGAAGTCTTTTCCTGGGATTGCACGTCGCGGTACCTGAGACTGAAGCGTCGAATGATGAGCCACCCATAGATTTAGTGCTTATGTTCAAAGCCTTGGGAGAAGCAACAAGATTAAAGATCTTGCGGGATGTTTTGATGCATCCATACAGTACAAAACAGCTTGCGGAAAAACATGACCTAGCTGAAGCGACCATCTCCAGTCACATCAAAACTCTCCAAAAGTCCGGGCTGGTGAAGAGTGAGCGGAAAGGCTATTACATTTTTTATTCAGGAAACAGAGAGAAAATGGAGTCGCTGCGGGCGGACCTTAGTCAGTTCATCTCGCTGCCTTTATTAGAACAATTTATATATGAGTCTGATTTAACATAAGGGGTTATGTTCATGGTGAAATTCATTAAAGAAGTAGGACAATATGGATTGACGTGCATAGGCATCATTCTCCTACTGGCTTCTCCCGCATTGATTGGGGGCTTAAAGACCTTTACATCAACTATCCTAACGATCCTGATGGATATTTTGCAGCCGCACACACTTTCATATTATGTACATTCGGAAACCAGATCCTACGCCAGAATGCCTGAAGCGAGGTCCGAGGAATTCCATCAGCAGGTGGTCACAATGGACTTGTTTCCCTATATAACAGATTCCTATTTTTATAGTTTATCCTTACTTCTGGGAAGCTTCATATTAGCCTTATTAATTGCCGCAATGGCGAGTTTGATGTATATCCATCTACATCCTTTTTTGAAGAAAATGACGCTTGCCACCGTAGGGATTCTTGAATCACTTCCAGACGCCTTCTTTATATTTAGCATTCAATTATCTGTTGTGTGGTTTTACAAACAGACAGGGGTTGAACTTGCAGCAGCCTATTCCACCAGCGAAAAACCGGCTTATCTCTTACCACTTTTAACATTAAGCATCGTCCCGGGCATATATCTCCTTAAAATCAACCTTCTTTTCATGAAGGAAGAGATGGAAAAGGATTATGTACTCTTTGCAAAATCAAAAGGGATCTCCGATGCTGCCATTTCGTTCCACCACATTTTTAAAAATACGGTCATGGAGTGCCTGGCACATTTACCCGTCATCACCCTTGTCCTGCTTACAAATCTCGTGGTCCTCGAATTCCTGTTTCATAGCAGCGGGATCATGACCTTTATCATGGGAGATCAGCCTGCGGCATCGAGGGCAATCATGCTGATCCTCTTAATGACACCACTTTTTATAGTGATAAAAGGTACAATTCACTACCGGCAGCGATTTTATGGAACGAAGGGAGGAGGGAAAGGTTGAAATCATCAAGGGTGCTCCCAGCATATCTACTCGCTTTGATTTTTCTCGTGAGCGTCATCTGGCCATTTGTAAAAGAAGAACCCGTCCCCAAGCCATTTTTGTATGACGAAAATGGTGCAGTGGTGGATACTACTCCATACCCGCCTTCGAGCTTATATTGGCTTGGAACGGACCGGGAAGGAAGGGATCTATATTATTTGTTGGTGATCGGGGCGAAGTGGACAATGTTATTTGCATTCATTGTCACCGCATTTAGGATCATCCTTGCGACTTTTCTGGGAGTATGGCTTAAAAACTGGTTTACTTCACTATGGGTGGAAGGGTTTCTCCAGGCATTCACCTTCGTCCCCCAGTCCCTGATAGCAATTATCTGGCTGGCACCTTTTTTACTGTATGAGTTGAGGAGTGCTCCTTCGCTAACACAGCCCCAATCAATTTTTTTACAGCTCTTTGTCCTCACTATAGTAGGTGTCCCGACTACAGCAAAAATGGTCGGGGAAACGGTAAGGACTATTCACGCTTATGATTTCATGGATAGTGCACGTGTGCTGGGTGGATCTTCCTATCATCGTTCAAGAAGACATGTTTTTCCCCACCTCCTCCCGAGACTCATCATTTTGTCAGGCAGGCAGCTCGTACAGGTTCTCACTCTCCTGTTGCATCTCGCTATTTTTCATATTTTTATAGGAGGGACCGTTATTACGTCGGGACAGGAGCATGATCAGTTCAACGTTTATTCCAGTTCGACGTATGAATGGGCAGGTTTGATCGGAAGTCGATATGGAGAGTTGTTGTTGGAGCCCAATATTGTGTTGTTTCCTGTTATGGCATATTCTTTTTTGATTCTGCTGGTCAACAAGGTGGTCAATGATTTAGAGAAATCGAATAAAAATCCCTGAGTACAAAGGCTCTATTCACTATGGAACAAGTAAGTGAAAATAAGTATGAAAGGTCACCATATACACTTCTAAACAATTCGGAATAGGAATATTGTCTAATGTAAGAGTTTTGTCCAAGGGACGCACTTATATTTTACAAAAATTGAAGACTGATAGGGGGAAAACAAAATGATGAAATATCTTCAGCGTATTGGTCGTTCGTTAATGCTTCCGGTTGCCGTTCTGCCGGCCGCCGCGATTCTGATGGGGATCGGGTATTGGATCGATCCGACTGGTTGGGGTGCGGATAGTCCGATTGCGGCTTTCTTAATCAAGGCGGGCGCTTCGATCATTGATAATATGTCGATTCTGTTTGCGGTCGGGGTGGCGCTCGGGATGGCCAAAACAAAGGATGGTTCTGCAGCCCTGAGCGGGTTGGTCGCTTATCTCGTTATTACAACACTCCTTTCAACGGACTCAGTTGCACTGCTTCAAGGTGTGGATGCCGCATCGGTCAATCCTGCATTTGAGAAAATCGGTAATCAGTTTGTCGGGATTCTGTCAGGGATCGTTGCGGCAGTTATGTACAATCGATTCAGTTCTGTGAAGCTTCCGGATGCACTCGCTTTCTTTAGCGGAAAACGATTGGTTCCGATCATGTCGGCGATTGCCATGCTGGTTGTATCAGGCGTGATGCTGTTCGTTTGGCCGGTCATCTACACTGCCCTGGTTTCATTCGGGAAGGAAATCAGCGGGCTCGGCTTCACTGGTGCTGGTTTATATGGCTTCTTTAATCGATTATTAATTCCTACAGGATTGCATCATGCATTGAATTCCGTATTCTGGTTCGACGTTGCCGGTATTAATGATATCGGGAACTTCTGGTCAGGTAAGGGTGAAAAAGGTGTGACGGGAATGTATCAGGCTGGGTTCTTCCCGGTCATGATGTTTGGTCTTCCTGCAGCGGGGCTTGCCATCTATCATGCTGCAAAACCAAATAAGAAGAAGCAGGTGGCGTCACTGATGCTGGCTGCCGGTTTTGCTTCCTTTTTCACAGGAGTGACTGAGCCTCTCGAGTTTGCCTTCATGTTTGTGGCACCTGCCCTTTATGTAGCGCATGCGGTCCTGACAGGGTTATCCCTGGCCATTGCCTCCTTCTTTCAATGGACGGCAGGATTTGGCTTCAGCGCAGGATTCGTCGATTTTGTCCTGAGCTCAAGACTTCCGTTAGCGAACCTTCCGTATATGCTTCTCATACAAGGTGTCGTATTTGCTCTTCTCTACTATTTCTTGTTCCGTTTCATGATCGCGAAATTCAATCTTATGACACCAGGGCGTGAAGAAGACAGCGAAGAAGCCGTCGGGGAGAGTGCAACAGCTCATACTCAAAGCGAAAAGTTTGCCGTGATGGCAACGGAGATCTATGCAGGACTCGGCGGAGATGAAAATGTAACATCCGTTGATAATTGTATAACAAGATTGAGAGTGGAAGTGAAGGACATGGATGCCGTGGATCAGGCGCGAATCAAAGCGACAGGAGTTCCGGGCATTCATGTGGTCGGGGAAAATAGCATTCAAGTGATTGTCGGGACGTCGGTGCAGTTTGTGGCTGATGAGATTGAGAGGATTAGAGGATAGAAAGGGAAGGGGATTTGTCGTTTTTTGTAGAATGTCAGATAGTATCATGAATATGGCTGTCTATTTTTCAATCGGCAGATAAACCAATTCCAATGCTTTCCCCAATTCCAATAACAGGAGTTGGGGCCTCTTTTTTTCCCAGACTGCAAAAATCTCTCGAATAGTCTATACTTTACCCTATAGAATTCTTTCCCAGGAAGGTTTGTACCATGAAGAAACTTAAAGAATCGGATCTCTATCAACCGATCCAAAAACATTTTCACAAACAGGGATACCAGGTGAACGGTGAAGTGAACGATTGTGATGTGACTGCCTTTAAAGAAGACGAACTCGTGATTGTGGAATTGAAGCTCTCATTGAATGTCGAGCTTCTTATTCAAGCGACAAAGCGTCAGAGACTCACAGACCTTGTCTACATTGCAATCCCGAAACCGAAGCGTCCCCGGTCAAAGCGGTGGAATGATGTCTGCCACTTGGTCCGCAGATTGGAGCTTGGTCTGATCACCGTTTCGTTTACAACGAAAACGCCAAAGCTTGATTTTGTCATTCATCCAGAAACCTTTGACCGGAGTAAGAGTATGAAGAACAGTAAGCGAAAAAGGGCGGCTCTTGTAAAGGAAATCGAAGGGCGCAGTGCAGATTACAATGTAGGCGGAAGCAATAAGACGAAAATCATGACGGCTTACAAGGAAAACTGCATTCAGATAGCCTGTTACTTAGAAAAACACGGGCCAATGTCACCGAGGAACTTAACCAAGTTGGGCACGGGTGCGAAAACCCCATCCATTCTTCAGAAGAATTATTACCGCTGGTTTGAGCGGGTGAAAAGGGGAGTCTACCAGATAACGGAGCAAGGAAAGTCGGAGCTGGAGAAGTATCCCGAACTCGTAAGCTATTACTTAAAGAAAATAGAAGAACAATAGAAAGAGCCTGACTCCTGAAACCGGGAAAAAGGCTCTTCTTTGCATCTCACTACTAGTACCCGCATTCTTCACATATACATAAAAGCAGAGCAGATATCGGGAGGATAGGTCTATGAAAAAGAAGATTGAGAATACGATTCATAAACTGGTGAGTGATCTTCAGGATAAACAGAATGCAGAAGGAAGTTGGTCCTTCTGCTTTGAAAATAGCGTGATGACAGATGCGTATATGATCATTCTCCTGCGTTCACTTGACATGCATGATGAAGAGTTTGTGGAACGGCTGGTGAATCGACTATGGAAGCTGCAGACAAGGGAAGGGACATGGAAGCTTTTTGAAGATGAGAAGGAAGGAAATCTGTCTTCAACGATTGAAGCCTACTTTGCCCTATTGTATAGCGGAACGGTAAAGGGCGATGATAAGAGACTTGAGAAAACCAAACATTTTATAGAAAAAAAGGGTGGCTTAAATGGGGCGCACTCGATTACTAAATTTATGCTTGCGATTAATGGACAATATGATTGGAAGCATTTGCTTCCGATCCCCATCGAGTTTGTAATGATCCCGAAACAATTCCCCTTGAATTTTTGGGATCTCAGCAGCTACGCACGAGCCCATTTGGCACCACTACTGCTGCTGAAAGACCAGCAGTTCTCGATAAAAATGAACGACATACCACAAATAAAGCATCTGTCCCGCAGACCACAAGAAGTAAAATACAGTGAAAGGGAGCTGAAATTATTTTCGAAAATCAACGAAGGCCTGCAGTCCTTGATAAATATTCCATCCCACCTTCATCTACAGGGCCGGCAGTTTGCCCAGCAGTACATGCTTCAACGGATTGAACCAGATGGAACGTATCTGAGTTACTTCAGCACGACCTTTTATATGATTTATGCCCTGTTGGCTTTGGGATACAAGAAGGATGATCCCATCATTATAAAGGCTGTGCAGGGTTTGAAAAAGATGGCATGCGAAACGAAGGAAGGCATTCATCTACAGAATTCTCCCTCCACCGTGTGGGATACAGCACTGATCAGCCATGCTATTCAGGAAGCGGGTGTGGATGCAGGAGACCATTCCGTAGAGAAGGCGGTGGAGTACCTCCTTAAGAAACAACATTTTCGTTATGGAGATTGGGCGATGGAGAGTGGTATAAAGCCTGGAGGATGGGGCTTTTCTGAGAGCAACACCATTCACCCCGATGTGGATGATTCGACGGCGGCTCTCAGGGCCATTACCTATTCAGCTGCAGAAAGTCCACTAATCCGGCAATCATGGAACCGTGGGATTGAATGGGTGATCGGTATGCAAAACCGTGATGGAGGCTGGCCGGCTTTTGAAAAAAACAAGACGAAACCTATTCTCACTTCTTTTCCAATGGACGGGGCAGAGGCAGCGGCAATCGATCCATCAACCCCTGACTTAACAGGAAGAGCACTGGAATTCCTGGGCAGCCGGGCAGGATTGAACAAGGATCATCCACAGGTGAAAAGAGGGGTTCAGTGGCTGAAACTGATGCAAAAGGACGATGGCTCATGGTATGGGCGCTGGGGTGTCTGCTACATCTATGGAACATGGGCGGCCATCACGGGAATGAAAGCAACGGGAGTTCCTTCTTCTGATAAACATATCCAAAGAGCAAAAGCATGGCTGGAAAGAATTCAACACAAAGACGGGGGCTGGGGAGAATCCTGTTACAGTGATCAGGAGAAGAAATACGTGCCTCTTCACTTCAGTACCCCCTCACAAACTGCATGGGCACTGGAATCTCTCATCTGTATCGAAGACAAACCAACCCCTGCAATCGACCTTGGAATCATGGCGCTTCTCGAATTAATAAACGGAGCATCAGATGACCCATCCAAAACGTATCCCACGGGAGTCGGTCTTCCAGGACACTTCTATATACACTACCATAGCTACCGGTGGATATGGCCCTTGATTACACTAAGCCGGTACAAAGAGAAATACGGGTGAGGTCCATCCCTTATTAAGATTGTTTTGGAGGTGTTTTTCTTGAAATTCTACATTGAATAGAGTAAAAAAATAGTTAACAGATAGGAAAGTTTCTTTTTAGAAATGGAGGGTTCACCATCACCGATTTAAATACATTATTTCGCAAAAGGATCCATTATCCAACCAAAGCGAAAATCACCTTTCAACAATTAGATACCATTTTAGAAGAAACAGCTAAAAACATCCCATTCGAAAATCTATGCGTTATCGAAAATACATTCACCGATCTTACCAAAGAAAATCTAATGAATAAAATGCTCGTAAAGAACGAAGGTGGTCTATGTTATGAATTGAATTCATTGTTTTATTTGTTTTTGATCGAAAATCGATTTGATGCGGTTCTCGTTCGTGGAGTCGTCTACAATCATGATAAAAAGCAGTACCAGACGTCAGGAAGAACTCATGTGCTCATTTTAGTCACACATAAGGATACAACCTATGTGATTGATACAGGTTTTGGAGGGAATCTCCCGTTAAAACCAGTGCCGTTATCGGGAGAAGCTGTCGTTTCTTCAAATGGGGAGTTTAGAGTCAAAAAGGCCGACAGTCCCCATGGAGATTATATTTTTGAAATGAAATTAAAACATAAGCATTCGGAATGGAAAACCGGATATGCTTTCGATTCGGGTGATCACATAAAGGATGTCTCTCAATTGAATGACATTCAAACGATTATTGCCAAACATTCAGGTTCCCCTTTTAACAAGCATCCATTGCTGACAAAACGGACTGATAACGGGAATGTAACGTTAACCGATACGTCCTTTACACATTGGAAGGATGGAGAGATGACGAAAGAGGTAATCGATCACGAGGGATATAAAAAATTATTGAACATCTGGTTTAAATAATAAGCATAAAAAAAGACTCAGAAAAAATCTGAGTCTTTTTTTACTTACCGAGTATTTCCAAAACTCCTTTATATATAAGGAAAAGAGAGAATATAAGAATTGCTAAAATGCCAATGACGTCAGTTACCGGAGCGATGCTCGCTAAAAACGTTCCTGCTAAAGGAGCTTTCAATAATGCAAATCCGGATAAAATACCCGCTACCAACAAAAGAATAAAACGATCCATTCTGTCATGCCTCCTCTCAGGGTAGTATATGTCTGAGGGATGTGTAAGTTGAGCCCAAGATTCCCGATGTTGTCTAATGGGCAAATGGACTATTTACACAGGCATAATGGAGACAATCTGTTGAATCCTCACGAAAAATACAGAGTCACCGGCTTTAAGGGCAATATGATCCGGTTGAACCTCGATCAAGTCGCCTCGAATCGTGTCTTTCGTGGTCTCCACAATGAGCATTTTTCCCATAACGGACTGCAGTCTGCTGACGACGAATGGATCAATCAATGTGGTATAGGAAGTATTTACATTCAAGCCCTGGTTACGATCATAAGGCTGATAATAGCTATACATAAAGCACTCTCCTTCAAGATGAAGTTTTTAAGTTATCTCTTCATTTGTATGTAGGATAGGTGGTTTGTAGTATTCAAAGCAGAAAGGAATGGACCCTGGTGGATGAGGGCCCATTCCTTTAATTCTGGCAGATATTTAGTTCAATCCTAATTCCTCTAAAATCGAATCCAATGTTTTTCCGTCAATTGATTCAACTGGACCAGGAGCATCCTTAACATGCTCATTCTGTAACAGATAGTTCTCTTGAACAAACTTCATATCATTCGCATCCACCACTTCATCGAAATTGATGTCGGCAGCACGATTGTTTGTGTTCCAGGCATTCTGAATGGCAAGGGCATCATGGATGTCGATGACATTATCCTGGTTGACGTCTCCTCCAACGGGTTTCATATTGCTCACTCTATGATATTTTCCATAAAGCTCTCCATTGTATTCATATCCGATTTTCTCATTATTCTTCTTAGTTAAGAAGTGACCGGGTAGTGTTACGGTTATCTCATAAGGGTCATTATTTAATGGGAGTTTCTCGATGGAGTACTCACCATTATCCGTGATGGAAGATGGAATAAAGACGTCCCCAGTAGAATTTTTGAATTCTACGTTTGCACCTGCTTTTTCCCAATCCTTTTTGGCATTGTAGCCATTACCGGTATCGAATCCTTCAGGGCTTACGAATCCCTTTATTGAATTAAAGTCAGGATTTACAGAGAATCCAGCACCAGCATGCAATAGGTTCATTGTTTCATTGTTAGAATTTGTAATGGTTACTGTTGGATCCAGAACGTCTTGTTTAGTGAACACTTCATCTTGAAGCTTTACTTGCACATCAACAATTGTGCTATGGTCGAATGATTGAACAGGTTCGTTGAACGTTACTTTGATTTGATTTCCTTCAAGTGTCAAGGACGCTTTATCTGAAAATTTCCCGGATAGTTGGGCATCGATCACTTCCGGATTTTTTCCGTAGTAATCTTCAAATGTCCAGGTGGCTTCCTTTGCATCCTCAACATTATCAAGTACTAAGGCTGCCTTTACGGTTTCACCTGTTACAACGGTATCGACTTCGGTTTGCAGATATGCATTCGGTGTGCCTTCTTTAATGAAGAAATAGTTCTTCTCTGGAGTGTTGTTTCCGGCCATATCATACCCCTTCATTCTAAAGTTGAGGGCATCCACGTTCTCGTTCATTGCGATTTCTTCGACAAACTTACCGCTCTCATCCATATAAAGAGGGGAGGAAGGGAATGGTGAATTCCAATAATAAATCATAAAGTTTTTAGATTGATCTGCGTCGATTCCTTCTTCTTTCATGTCTTCAATAAGTGGATCTGTAATTTCAATCTCAAAAGGATACGTTTCCTGACCTGGTTTATATTCAAGGAACGGAGACTCACCATCCAGAGAACTCTTGAACGAAGGACCTACAATGTCAATATAGAAATGCTCTGTTTTTGTTTTTACTTTACTCTTTGGATCTTTCATCGCATACTTGATTTTATAGTGACCCGGTTTAGCGATGCTCATTTCTTTTGAAACGGGATTTTTCTTATCGCCTGTAAATGCGAAATAGCCACCCTGGAAAGCCCTTAATAAGTAGTCGTTATCCAGCAGGGCACCCTGTAAACCAATGGTACCGATCAATCCCAGATCTTCACCTGTTTCTCCATCCTGCAGGATCACGTCCATGCTTTCCATCGGTGAACTCAGGTTGAATTCAACAAGTGCCCATGGATAGCGGAATGGATCATAACCATGCGTATAGTGTGGAGGGGCATAGGTAGGGGATAACAATCCAAGGGTATTAAAGCCTTCCTCCGATCTCTTCACACTAAATGGCACACGGTAGCTTTCTGTTTGGTCATTTCGGTTCGTCACGACAAGGTATCCTTCATAAATCCCTTTTGCGGCGGTTTTTGGCATTGTCAGGAAGAGGTTTGAGGTCTTTTTATTGCCTCCGTTCACCTTAATGGACGTATCAGAAGTCACTTCAACTCCATTTTCCTTGAGACTGAGGGTACCTTCCTGTACATTTTCTTCAAAGGTAATGTTAAAGGTTTTCTTTTCATCGCTATTATTGATGATTTCAAAGCTTTTTTGTACTCGGAGATGATCCCCTTCTGCCACCACCTGATTTCCAAAGCTCAGTCCACCAGTCGGGTTATCGATTGCAATTAGTTCTTCTCCGTTAGGAAGTAGCGTCTTGTCTTTTATTTGGATTTTTGTCTGACTGTGAAGAGCTTGGTACGGATCCACTCTTCCTGCCCCAACCTCAAATACGCTGTAATCTCCCTTCAAAGGATCGGAAGAGTTCATAAGAATGGTTTTAATATCAGCAGGCTCAAGATCCGGATTTTCTCCTAATAATAAAGCTGCAACTCCCGCTGTGAAAGGAGAAGCCATCGAAGTTCCCGAAAGTCTTGAGTAAGCATACTGATAGTCCTCCGTGTTCTCAGGATCGATCATATAAGAAGGGAAAGTAGATAGGACGCTGACCCCGGGAGCGACTACTTCAGGTTTCATATCCAAGCTTTTGTTGACTGGACCTCTTGAACTGAAATCGGCTAACTGGTCACCTTCTGTAAAGCTTTCTTCTAAGTTCGTAAACGTGAAGTTTGATGTGCCACTGGCGATTGCTGCTTTTAATTCTTCCCCGGCAGCCTTTGTCATCGAGAAAGCCGGAACAAAGTGGGCTGATTCTCCGAGGTTATATCCTACATGACCTTCTGCATTGTTGTACATGATCACGGCTTTAGCACCATGTTCTTTGGCAAATTTCACCTTGTCATTCAGAGCAAAATTTCCTCGTTGAACAAAAGCGATCTTACCTTCTACATTTTTATTCTCATAGTCTTTTTCATACCCAAGGCCGACATCTATTAATTCCAGTGATTGCTCTTCCAGACTGGCAAATGTGTGAGCAAATCCTCTGGCCATACTCACAATGCCGGTTGACCAGCCATTTGTCGTTTGACCGGTAAAAGTGGTTTGGGCAACGGGGACATCACTCGCCCCGACTGTCAAAGCTAGAGCAGCTGTACCAGGAGAGCCAAGGGTGAAGTCATTTGGTCCTGCATTCCCTGCTGAAACAACGGCCGTCACACCGTTTAATACGGCATAGTTAAGAGCGGTACTAGTAGGATAATAAGGATCATTGACACCTGCTCCCAATGATAGGTTGATGACATCCATACCATCTTGAACCGATTTCTCAATTCCTGCAAGGACGTCTTCTGTGTAACCACTTCCGTAAGGACCAAGGACACGATACACATATAGGTCTGCATCCGGGGCAACACCTTCTACCGATACTTCACTATCATTCTCGTTTTGTCCTACAATGGTTCCGGATACATGAGTACCATGAGAAGTATAATAGGAATTTCCCGTATAACTGAACTCTGGTTCACTCGTACTCTTCCAATCTTCATACGTTGCCTCCATTGGGTCTGCATCATCGTCAACAAAGTCATATCCACCTTTGTAGGCATCTTTTAAATCAGGGTGGTTATAGTCGACACCTGTGTCAATGACTCCAACTTTGATTCCGTCTCCTGTGATTCCTTCCTTATGTAATTCATCCACCTTTAAATAAGGAATGCTTTCAACGGATGTCGTAATTTCACGGTCTACATCATCAGGAAGGTCTTGTTGAACCGGATCGACTGTATAGGAATGGTTTTTAAATACAGCTTTGACTGCTTTGGAGTTAAGCAGCAGCTCAACTTGATCGGCAGGAAGCGTCATGGCAACACCGTTATATGATTCTTTATAGGTTTCAGTGATTTTCGGCTCTATCTTCTTTCCTTTTACAAGACTGGGAGATAGATGTTTCGCAACATCTTCTTTAAACATCTTATGTTCTTTATCCACCTGGGCTTTGGCGTCTTCTTTCTTTACCGTTTTTCCTTTTACTGCAGCTTCTAGTACAGCTACATGCCCAGGTTTGGATTGAAATTGAACAATGACGGAAATCTCTTCAGTGGATGCCAATTCATTCGGTTGAAATCCTTGGAGACCCTCGGTGTTATTTAATTCCAGTTGATGCAAGGCTTGTCTTTGCTCTTCTGTCAAAGAAGACAAAATCGTTTCTGCTTTCCAATCCGCAGCCGTAGCTGTTGGAGAGGAGTAGCCCGATACGGGGGATAAGAGTAATCCAGTGGATAATGCAATCACAGCTGATTTCTTTGCGATGGAAGATCCATTCATCATTTCTACCTCTTTTCTGTAGTTTTGGAGACATAATTCGAAATATTATTACAATTTGATTGTAAATTGTAAGCTGGGATGTTTGTATGGGGGTTTATACAGTGTCTATTTAACTACTCATTGGTCTGGAATTGATGATTTACCTTCTGATCTTGAGGGGGAGTAGGAGAAAAGTAGTGAAAAAAGAGTATTGAGTTGGGGTTTTTGATACACCAAGTAGATTGACTCAACAGTCAAGGAGAAATCAGCCAGAAAAAAAATGATAAAAGAATACCTCCTTTTATCATTCGTCGTGTCATTACTCTAATTCATAATAGCTTATCTCATTGGACATTTTATCGGATGCAAGCTTGAATCCTTTGTCTGTTTGCCCGGTTTTTACAAAATATAAGAATAGTTGTCTTTCATAATGCTGATACATCAACTTGCTCCCCGTTTTGATGAAATGGGGGAGAGCTGTATTTTCAATATACTCATATAATTCTTGTTCATTTCCTTTTATGGTAAGTAAATATATTTCAAAGAATACGTAGGTGGGATCCTGATGCTGAGTTGCCATTTTCAGGCCTTTTGTCGCTAATTGATTGAGCTCTTCAAAAGAAAGCAGATTCCCTTTCAAACAAGCCAGTATATATCCGCTAAGTGTGACTAGATAATGGGAAGCTGGGGTATCTTCATTGATAAGTTTTAATGCTTTTTCATAGGATTCTTTTGATTCAGAATATCGTTTTCTCCTAAAATATTCGAATCCCAGATTGTTGTGGATTTTATGTGCCCTTTCCTTGGAATTAACGGATTCACAGACTCTGAGGAGCTTATCGTACTGTTGTTTGGTTTCTTCCATATCAAAGGGTTCTTTGGCATTCAATTGGATTAAAATCAACGTTTCAGAATCGATAACCCTAAGGATATTCAGTGTTTTTTGGAAAAAATGCAAAGCTCTTTGCCCATAATAATAGGCAAAAGTGTTTGAATGAATGGAATGATAGGCTAATGCCAGATGAAAATAATATTCGGAGTTCGGATATTCATCGTCAATCTGTTTTAATACTTTAATGCAAGAGTTAAACTGCCTTGTTGAATGATGATAGATTCCCTTGACATGCAGCAATAAATTCTGTTCGAAAGGGGAAAGAGAGTAGTTTTTATGTTCGAACATGTCCAGTATTTCTTTTGCATTTCCAAGTTTATTAAAAAAAAGATAATATCTTGCCAATAATAGGTTGTAGTGAACAAAAAAGTCGGAAAGAAATCGTAAGGGCTCTTTTTCAATTTCTTTTTTTAATTGATCGATGTCATTCGTCCGAATCATAATGATGGCATCGTTCCACTCTGACAACTTCACCTGCAGGGAATGATAGCGGGAACGTTCTGCTTCCATATCGATTCCGAGCCTCCTCGCAAGTAAATCAGTGATTTCACTGGAATACTCTGTGATTCCTCTTTCGATTTTACTGAGATGTGTGGTAGAGCAGATCCCCTGTGCAAGCTGCTCTTGAGTCAAACCCGAATCTTCACGATGAAATTTAATTAATTTACCTTCGATCATACTACACCCCAAATGAACTATTTTATTATCCATTATAGGAAATATCTTCTCTGTATTCTATAGGTTACGAACAAGACGGAGGTCTGAAGGCAATAACATCCAAATCCAATAGAAGCTGAGCTTCTAAACTGATTTTTTCTCTTCCTCATTAAATTCCATCTGCACTTCTTTCACTAATTGGGGTGAATTCTGTATTATTTTTCCAATATATATGAAACCAGCAACCGTAATCCCGGTCATGATCCAGCTAAAGGCTTGTCGGATTATTATCCCTTTATCGAATGCTTCAACTCCGTACTCCAGAATAAGCCATGCTTTAACAATTGCCAGAATCCCACTTCTCAAGGCAAAACATAGAGTGATTAATTGAAAAATCCGATAGAGAGGCTTTTTATAATAGAGTCGCTTACAAAAGGAACGGTCGTATCCTTGAAGTTCTGCGAAGTCAAGTCCAAAGAAAAGGGAAATCGGTTTTCGGCACAACATGCTAATGAAGAAAAATAAGCTTAAAGCAGCGGCATAGTATACATTACTTCAAAGGAGTTGGAGGGAGGAACCAGCCAGAACGTCAATCAGAGTACCGACAATCAGCGTGACTAAAATGAACAAGCCAAACGTATTTACTTTCTTCATTTCGATAAAACGATAAACCGTATAGATGATTCCTGGAACAGAAAAGAGGAGCATAGCATAATAATCTCCAATGTAATCCCTCATGATATTCCATACGAAAAGGGGCAGGGCTACATACATCAACAAGTCAAGTAAGACAAAATTTTTTTTCAACCTTATCCCTCTTCCTATTATTTACTATTACTATTCATACGGATAATGATGGAAGAAGTTTCACAATATGTATTCCTTTTACTAAATTATGGGCTAATTCTTTATATAAAAGTGATATGATTATTAGTGGAGGTTAAATAAGAGTTTAGAAGGAGGAATCCCTTTTGGTACCGGTTATTTTCACAATGATCCTGCTTATCTCACTATGCTCCTCTATTTTTTATGTAGTGAAGAAAAGGAAAGCGGCAGGTATTACTGGTTTTAAGACAGCTTTACCATCCATATGTTTTTTCATGATTGCAATAATGAACCTGTTGGCTCATTGGCTGGGATTCAGGGGGATCATCAGTTGGTTTCTAACCATTGTATTCCTATTTGTTGGAGCCTACTTTACTAAATATATGGTGCCATATAGAACGGGGAATTAGGGAAAGAGGTGTACTTCCTAATAATCTTATTTAGTAGATTGGCATTCTTGAACACTCAGAGCATAGAAAACTCTGAGTGTTTTTGTAGTCTCGATCGTCAACAATCACGGGCTGTTTACAAAATAAGCGCACGATTTTTTCTATGCTCTTTTCGCAAAGGAGCCGTCTTGAAAAGCCGCACTTCTTCTTCCGTTTGTGGAATGACCTTTGGCACCGGCTTCGGTTTTCCATTTTCATCAACGGCCACCATCGTAAGGAATGATTCAGTCGTCAGGGTTTTGACACTCGTTACGAGATTCGTAGAGTAGACCTTTACATATACTTCCATGGATGTTCGACCTGTAGACGTAACGTAGGCTTCCAGACTTAACGCATCGCCGACCGTTGCAGACGACAAAAAATCCACGGAGTCAATCGATGCCGTGACGACGACTGAGCTGGAGTGCTTCATTGCTGATAGTGCCGCAATTTCATCAATATAGGAAAGGATCTTTCCTCCGAAAATCGTTTGCATATGATTGGTGTCTGGTGGCAATACCAATTTTGTTTGTATGGTTTTTGAACGCTCTACCGAATAAGCTTGTTCCATTTTCTCATCTCCCAGTTTAATTTCTGAAATAAAAAAAGCATCTTCCTTTGAAAAGAAGATGCGGCTATTCCAGGTAAACGTTCTGAGTACTATAATTCCTCTTGTGACGTCTCATTAGCGCAACACCCTCCTATCTCCCGTAGGAACTCTGTGTTCTTCTCAATTGGCAGGTCTCCTGGCTCAGCGTCAGCAATTTCATATTCCTTCCCATTTCGATGCGAAACAGTGGAACCATACGAAATCTCAGCTTTACAGTGGCGGGACCGCGTTGGACTTTCACCAACTTCCCTTTTAAGAAGATGACCTGATCATCTTCACCAATGAGCAATGTTTAAATTGTGAACGCTTTTATTTTATCACAGGAATGAGAAGGAAGGGCTTTATTTGGTGGGTATTAATGGATATAAATTAGAAAATTTACCTAAATATTGAAACTTTTCTACAACTATTCCGTAAATAATAGTGTAGCTAGCAATTTTATTAAATAATAAATCGGTTGTTCGACTGATTTATAGAAAAGTTTGAGAGGGGTTGTCAGAATGCTAGGATCGTTAAGTATTATCGGATTTTTCATGTTCCTTATTCCTGTTCTGGTTATTGCCGCTATTGCAGGGATCGCGTATTATTTCTGGATGAGGTTCCGCTATCGTACAGCGAGATCCAACCAGGCACTGATCATTACCGGACCGAAACTGGGGGATCCTGAAAAGGAAACGAATATTTTCACCGACCAGGAAGGGCGTTCCATGAAAATCATCAGGGGTGGTGGGTACAGGTTAAGACGTTTCCAAACATCCACACCTGTTAATCTAACAAGTTTCCAATTGAAATTATCGACACCGAGAGTGTACACAAATGGCGGAGTACCAATCGTTGCAGACGCAGTGGCCATGGTGAAGGTGGCCGACACATTAAACGGAATTGCGAACTACGCTGAGCAGTTCCTTGGTAAGGATCAAAAAGAAATTGAAGATGAAATCATCGAAGTGCTGGGAAGTAATCTTCGTGCGATTCTTTCGAAAATGACTGTTGAAGACATCAACAGCAACCGTGAGAAATTTAACGCTGACGTTTCGGAAATTGCCCAGAAGCAGCTGGATCTCATGGGCTTCAAAATTACGTCACTCGGGTTGACTGACATAAGGGATGCAGACGAAGAAAATGGCTACTTGAAAAATCTTGGTCGTCCACGTATCGCCGAGGTTCGCAAGCAAGCTGAAATTGCAGAAGCAAACACAGAGCGAGAAACCCGTATTCACCGTGCCCAAACCGATCAGG
Source organism: Rossellomorea sp. FM04394 (assembly GCF_041889765.1). Taxonomy (NCBI): domain Bacteria; kingdom Bacillati; phylum Bacillota; class Bacilli; order Caryophanales; family Bacillaceae; genus Rossellomorea; species Rossellomorea sp. FM04394. Next base: position 1,192,034 of record NZ_CP168654.1, read on the forward strand.
AAGCGAAAGAAGAAGAATACAAGCGTCAAATCACGATCGCCGAATCCAAAAAAGAAAAGGATATTAAAGACGCATCCTTCAAAGAAGAAACAGAGCGGGCAAGAGCAAAATCCGAACAGTCCTATGAGCTGGAAAAAGCTAAATTAGCCAAGGAAGTGAAGGAAGAGGAATTAACGCTTCAATTCCTCGAGCGAGAACGTGCAGTCAAGCTTGAAGCAGAAGAGTCAAAAGTGCGTAAAACAAAAGCCGATGCCGAATACTACGAAACCACTCGTAAAGCGGAAGCGGAAGCTCGGAAGGCTGAAATTGACGGGGAGGCGAAAGCCAAGATCCGCAGGGAAGAAGGTTCTGCCGAAGCCGATGTTATCAGGGAACGTGGTAAGGCGGAAGCCGAATCCCGTAAACTGCTTGCTGAGGCAATGGAGAAACATGGAGATGTCATCATTACTGAGAAACTAATCGAAATGCTGCCAGTTTTCGCAGAGAAAATTGCCCAGCCGCTTAACAACATCGAATCCGTTAAGATCATTGATTCCGGTAATGGCCAGGGAGTCCCTTCCTTTGGGAAAAGCATCACCAGAACGATGCTTGATATGCAGGAACCATTGCGTGAGATGACAGGCATCGATGTAGGTGAATTACTGAAGTCATATGCAAACCGAACCCATGAGAGACCTTATCAGCCAGCGATCTCTGAATCAGCTGACAAGGAAGTCGCAGTGACGAACGAAAAGGAAGAAACAGACGTAAAAGAAGAGAGTCAAAGTAAATAAAGTGAAGGAGATGTCTCGGGTGTATGGAGACATCTCTTTTTTTGAGTGGGATAAAATGAGTGCCAGGCACGGAATGTTGATTCTGTGCCTGGCACTTATTGTTATGACCACTGTACCAGGTACAAATAGGATAAATTGTACCTGGTACAGCAGATCTATTTCAGATTGTGGACGATTCGACTGTTAAATAAATTTTAAAAATCAACAGTTAAATTTCCCAAGGAATTAAACAGGTGAAAATACATATTAATTTAACTGTCAAAAAAAGAGCATAATTCAACAGCCAAACAAACCCATCAACCCTCTACCCCAACCTCAATATGCCGGGAACCATTAACATCAAACAATCCTAAATCCGTCAGCTTCAACTCAGGGATAACAGGCAATGTGAGAAAAGAGAGAGTCAGAAATGGATTAAAGTCCCCGGAAAATCCTATTTCTATAAACGCATTTTTCAACTCCCTGAGCCCTGATACCACCTCTTCAAATCCCTGATCAGACATCAACCCGGCAATCGGTAACTGAAGAGAAGCAATGACATTTCCGCCTTTCACCATCACCAGGCCGCCATTCATTTCGTTAAGCGACTCTATGGCTTGCAGCATATCACGATCATTTGTACCAGTTGCGACAATGTTATGAGAATCATGAGCAATGGTTGTGGCGATGGCTCCTTCTTTCAATCCTAAACCCTTTACTATGCCCAAGCCGATGTTTCCTGTCCCTTTATGTCTTTCAATGACAGCCATTTTAAGTTGGTCCTGTTGAATAGAAGGGATAAAGAATCCATTTTCTACTTGAACTTTTTCAATCCGTTTATTGGTTCTAAGGTGGTTAGGGATAATTTCAATAATATGTGCTTTATTTGTTCCGCCTATCTCGATTTGCAGATCCTTTTCAGTGAGATCCGGAATATGGACAGTTGAAGTCAGAGGTGGTGTTGGCGCCGGTCTTACGATTGATTCGCCAACATATCGACTATGTGCAGCTACTAGTTTTCCTTCTTTGTACACCTCTGATATAGAGATCGTTTTAAGGTCATCCAATAATACAAAATCCGCATCGTATCCAGGTGCTATGGCTCCTTTTGTGTGTAACCCATAGCATTCAGCAGCATTCAAGGAGGCCATGGAAATGGCTAATAGAGGATTGAGTCCCTCTTGGATGGCTAGGCGGATATTGTGATCGATACTGCCTTCTTCCATCAAATCATCCAAATGTTTATCATCTGTACAAAATAGACAACGACGGGCGTTTCTTTCGTTCACTACACCTATAAGTGATTTTAAATCCTTGGCCACGGATCCTTCGCGAATGAGAAGGTACATCCCTCGTCGTATCCGTTCCAATGCTTCAGGGACGGTGGTGCATTCATGATCGGTCCGAATGCCCGCCGCTTTATACACATTGATCGCGTTTGTGGAAAGTCCTGCTAAATGTCCGTCCATATTGTGACTATACTCCGAGGTGACAGTGATTTTATCGACAATGGAATCCTCGCCTTTTTGGAGGGAAGGGTAGTCCATTACCTCTGCCAGTCCAAGGACACGCTCATGCTTATAGAAAGGGTCCAGCTCCTTGGCTGTCAGGGTTGCCCCTGCATTTTCAAACGGTGTTGCCGGCACGCATGATGGGAGCATGGTAAACACGTCTAATGGAATGTTCCGGGAATCATCTAGCATGAATCCGATTCCTTCTTCTCCGGATACATTCCCGATTTCATGGGGGTCTGTAATAACGGTCGTGACCCCATGTGGGAGGACGACTTTTGCAAATTCGGACGGTGTGACCATGGAGGATTCTATATGAACATGTGCATCGATAAAGGAAGGACTAATATATCTCCCCTCTGCGTCGATTACCTGTTTACCTTCAAAATCTCCAATTCCAACGAACATCCCATCTGAAATCGCCACATCTTCTTCAATGATGTCAAGATTGAAAACATCGATGATTTTTCCATTTTTAATAACCAGATCTGCCGGGATATCTTTATTCGCAGCTGCAATTCGTTTTTTTAGTCTTTCTTTATTGGTACTCATGGGATCCTCTCCTTATCTATATAAAAAAACCCCGGGATGCACCCGAGGTTTGACGTAGAGAGAGAAGAATAGAGACTTTTGGCTCTACTCCCTCTCGTAGTCAAACCATTTACGGTGGTTTGGTAGAAACTTTTGGACCATATTTCCAATATTATACGAGTGTTTATATGATTTTATATGTTGAAAATGATTATTTCACATTTTATATGCATCAAATGGAAGGTGTCAATGGTAATCGGTTTTTAAGTAATGAAAAATATTCTCCCTTTTGTGAGTCAAAATGTCTCAGAGAGTTGAATGTGCTAATCTGACAGTTTATAAGTTGATATATTTCTCCAATGGTTATACATTAAATGTACAAGTAAAATACAAAACTTGTACAAAACACAAAAGGAGTGGAAGAAATGAAAAAGATTTTCTCGATTTTGGCAACTGTCATGTTAATGTTATCACTGGCTGGAGGCGCGTTTGCGGCTGAGAATGATGCGATGGTGCGTATTGTCCATGCTTCTCCTGATGCTCCTGCTGTCGATGTGTATGTGGATGGAAATGCAGTGGTTGAAGGCGCAGAATTTAAAGCAGCAACAGATTATATGAATCTTCCTGCTGGGGATCATAAAGTTGAAATCTATGCTGCAGGAACCATGGGAAGCGAAGATCCTGTCATTTCTCAAGATTTAACGGTTGAAGCAGGAATGGCTTACACCGTAGCGGCTGCTAATACACTCGAAAACCTGGAGTTAGTAGTAGCTCAGGATTCAATGGATGTAACAGAGGGAATGACAAAGGTGCGTGTCGGACATCTTTCCCCGGATGCTCCAACTGTTGATGTTGGTCTTGTAGGTGGGGACTCACTATTCAGTGGAGCCGAGTTTAAAGCAATCACCGATTATCAAGAGTTAGATCCAGGAACTTATGACTTAGAAATCAGAACACCAGAAGGAGATCAAGTATTAGACCTGTCTGGAACAATGCTTGAAGAAAACACGGTATATAGCGTGTTCGCAATCAATACTGCAGATCAATTGGAAGTACTTGTCCTGAAAGATTATACATTAATGCCTGGCAGTATGCCTGAAACTGGTATGGGTGGAGCAGCGACTGAATCGTCTTCTACTCTTCCAATCGTACTTGCAACGGCAGTATTAGGTGGAGCAGCACTACTATTTGTTACACGCAGAAAACTGCAAAAATAATGAAAAGACTTCTATTGTCTATCCCATTGATGGCTCTTCTGGCGGCATGTGCTGCCGAAGAGCCTCAATCGGTTACGAAAAGTGAAGTTCAATCATCCACCATCGAACAACCTGTTCAACCCGCTACTCCTGAACCGATAAAAGAAGAATATAGTATGAGACCAGCTATTCTTTCCATACCAAAGCTTGACCTTGAAGCACCTATCAAGGAATTCGGACTCGATAAGGAAGGAAATATGGAGCTTCCGGATAACGGAGAGGATGTTGCATGGTTTGAACCGGGCTTTCAACCAGGGGAAAAAGGCAATGCTGTTTTGGCTGGACATGTAGATGATGAGAAAAAGGCTGCTGTCTTTTATGAATTAAAAGAGCTTGAGCCTGGGGATGAGATCCAGTTACAAGATAAAGATGGAGCAACCCTGACATTTGTAGTAAGGGAAAAAGTCGCCTATCAAAAAGACGACGCGCCTCTTAGAACCATTTTTGGTCCAAGTCAAAAGCGCATGCTTAATTTGATTACGTGCACAGGTTATTTTGACCGGGAAATCCATAATTACGTAGAACGATTGGTTGTCTATACAGAACTTGTCGAAGAGAATAATGGAATTTGAAGAGCTTATCTCCCCTTAAGAGGAAGATAAGCTCTTTTTTTATCCGGGGGATTCTGTATATGGAAAAGCTGTAAAAAATAGCACATATGAGCATGCCTTTTTCTATGAAACACATAACGGCTTCAAGTAAAATAGACTTAACAACTTGTACGAAGGGGACCATGTCATGAAAAAACGTATCGCATGGATCATAATCAGTTTGCTGTTGTTATTAGTGGTAGGTCTTTTTGTAGCCGGTAACTATTTTTATGAGGTTGCAATTAATAGAAGTAACGAGGCAATAGAATTATATGGAGGCACGGAAGAAGCGGTGGAAGCTGTCAGTGCTTTGGAGGAAGAACAAAAAAGATTAGAAGAATTAAGGAACTGGACACGTAAGCGGAACTTTGAATCGGTTGAAGTCAAAACAGAGGACGGCTTGACCCTTAGAGCTCAATACCTTGAAAATGAGTCACCGAATGGGAAATCCGTTATCCTCGCCCATGGGTATAAAGGGAATAGCGAGCAGATGCCTGAAATCACACGATTCTATTACCAGGAAGGATACAATATTCTCAAACCCGATGCAAGAGGACACGGGAAAAGTGAAGGGAATTATATCGGGTATGGCTGGGACGATCGATTGGATTATAAAGAATGGATCAATCTCTTAATCAATGAAAAAGGTGAAGAATCCATTTTCTTGCACGGTTTTTCCATGGGGGCAGCAACCGTATTGATGACAAGTGGTGAAGACCTTCCCGAAGAGGTGAAAGGAATCATTGCCGACAGCGGATACACCTCATTGAAAGAAGAGCTGACTCACCAATTAAAATATCTTTACCGTTTGCCGGCATTTCCCATTATGGAGATAACGAGTATGGTGACGAAGGTGAGAGCAGGCTATTCGTTCAGTGAAGCCTCTGCACTCGAACAGGTGAAAAAAAACAAGTTACCTCTATTCATCATTCATGGAGATCAGGACGAGCTTGTTCCAACCGAAATGGCCAATCGCCTGTACGAAGCAACAAATAGCATGAAAGCATTATGGATAGTGCCAGGCGCCGGTCATACAGAAGGCTTTACGGTAGAGGAAGAGGAATACAAAAAACGAGTGAAGGGATTCATTGAAGAAGTGATGAACTCATAAAAAGGAGCAATACGATGGGAGAAAAAACTTTATTTGAAGCGTATAAACAGACTGCTTTTCAACTTCAGGGACATGGGAAACGAAATCTGGATGTTCTTAAAGAGGCTTTAGTAGATGTAGATGGTGACTTGGACAGTGACATATACGGATCGGGTAGGATCATAGAAGACTTTCAAAAGAAGATGGCCAACTTCCTGGGAAAAGAAAGTGCCGTTTTCTTCCCGAGTGGGACGATGGCTCAGCAGATCGCCCTGCGTATTTGGTGTGATCAAAAAGATTTGCACAGGGTGGCCTACCATCCTTTATGCCACTTAGAGATCCATGAAGAAGATGGGCTGAAGAAATTACATGGAATTGAACCGATTTTATTAGCTGACAAGGGTCGTGTGATTGGACTGGAAGAGGTGAGGGGTCTTAAAGCAGACATTGCATGCTTACTGTTAGAGCTGCCTCAAAGGGAAATCGGCGGTCAACTGCCGGACTACGAGACGCTTGAAAACATCTCTGAATACTGCCGGGGAAAAGGAATCAAGCTTCATTTAGACGGTGCCAGACTTTATGAGATTTTGCCCCATTATGGTAAATCAGCAGCGGAAATCTGTTCTCTTTTCGATAGTGTCTATATTTCATTCTATAAGGGGATCGGCGGGGTTGCAGGTGCGATCCTGGCAGGAAGCGAGGAGTTTACGAAAGAATCAAAGGTGTGGAAAAGGCGTCATGGCGGTGATCTCATCAGCCTCTATCCCTACATCCTGAGTGCAGATTACTATTTTGACCAACGAATTAACAAAATGGATCAGTATTATGAAGGAGCTAAAGAACTTGCCGGTCTTTTTAACGGCTGCCGGGGTGTATCGACCCTTCCTGAAAAGCCTGTCTCCAATATGTTTCATGTCTTCTTTCAGTATCCACAAAAAGAAATAGAAACGATTTTAATAGATTTATATGAGGAGACAGGTATTGGGTTAACGGGATATGTAAAAGAAGTGACTGAAAATGAGTGTGCGTATGAAGTAAGCGTAGGAGATCAATACGCGAACGTTCCAAAACAAGAATTGGCTAAGTTATTTATGGTGTTGGCTCAAAAATTGAAGACACTGATAGAAAAATAAACGATTGTATTGTGGTACCGGATGATTCCGGTGCCACTTTTTTTGAGGGACGGACCTCCACCAATAAAAAATCCTTGCCATGTCAGCATTCTTCTCATAAATCACTATTTTGGAGGTCCGTCCCTCAGTTCACCGTGCCGTTTCTTTTGGAGGGACGGACCTCTCACCCTTTACTTTATTCAGAATTGAATCACGTCTCTATCACATTCCTCTAACATAAACAGAGGTCCGTCCCTCACCCGAGAAAGAAATATCTTTTTTACTATTGAAATATTCAGATTATTAGGTATAATTCGTTACATTATACATTTTCAGAAGGGGAGAGGGCATATGAGTGTGAAGGATAGTCGTTTGGTGGATAAACTGGGGGCAGTCGTAGATAGTCATCGGGTGACGGTGAATGAAACGATTTTAGAGCAGCATGGGAAGGATGAATCCTATCATAGGCCGAGTTCTCCGGATATAGTGGTGTTCCCTGAGAGTGCCGGAGAGGTTAGTGCGATTGTGAAGGTGGCATCCGCTCATCACACACCCATTATCCCGTTTGGTCTGGGTACAAGCCTTGAAGGTCATGTGATTCCATATGATAAAGGGATCACCATTGATTTTTCCCGGATGAATAAAATACTCGAGGTGAGGGAGAAGGATTTCCTCGTTAAGGTTCAACCTGGTGTTACACGTTCCCAGTTAAATAAAGAATTGAAGAAGTATGGTCTCTTTTTTTCAGTTGACCCAGGTGCTGATGCGACCCTAGGAGGCATGGCTGCCACAAACGCAAGTGGGACAACTTCTGTAAAATATGGAGTCATGCGGGATCAGGTTCGGGATTTGGAAGTGGTACTTCCGGATGGAGAGGTGATTCACACAGGAAACATGGCTCAGAAATCGTCGTCTGGCTATCACTTGAACAGTCTATTCGTAGGGTCAGAAGGAACATTAGGCTGTATCACAGAGTTAACCCTCCGCGTATATGGCATTCCTGAACATATTGTAGCAGCACGGGCATCGTTCAATCATATAAATGATGCAGTGGAAGCGGTCGTGTCCATTTTACAAGCCGGCATTCCGATTGCGAGAGTGGAGCTGGTGGATGAACCATCGATGATACAAGTAAATAGATTCAGTGAGACGGATTATAAAGAAAAACCTACTCTTTTTCTTGAGTTTCATGGTAATGAAGCAGGTCTCCAACAAGATGTGGAATTCACCAAAGAGATTATGTCTGATCATGACTGTGAAGAAATCGTGTTTGAAGAAGACACCGCAGCAAGGAATAGATTGTGGGAAGCGCGACATAATCTTGCCTATGCTTATGTACATGGAAATCCAGGAAGGAAGCTCATGGTGACAGACGTGTGTGTGCCGATTTCAGAATTGTCCGGTGCCGTGCAGTATGCACGAAAAAGGCTGGAAGAATTAGAGTTGATAGGGGGAATCCTCGGACATGTGGGAGATGGGAATTACCATACATCCCTCATGATTGATTTAAACGACCCTGAAGAGGTGAAGAGAGCGGAAATATATAACGAACAAATCGTGGAGTATGCCCTTGAACGTAATGGTACATGCACGGGTGAACATGGTGTAGGAGTCGGAAAGATGAAGTATCAACAGAGGGAACACGGTGGTGCTTTGCAGGTCATGGAAAAAATCAAGCTGGCCATAGATCCAAATGGAATCTTTAACCCTCATAAATTAGTACATAAAAAGAAGGAGGAACAATAATGAAACTACTCGAAACGATCAGCAGTCTGGCAGGTAAATATTTCGCTATTTGGGTCATCCTCGTAGCGGCGGTAGCCTATTTTGTTCCTGATCCTTTTCTGCCTTTGGGAGGGTACATAACGATTCTATTAGGTGTCGTGATGTTTGGAATGGGACTTACATTAAAGCCCGTCGACTTTCAGCTTGTTCTGAAGAAGCCGTTGCCGGTCCTAACCGGAGTACTGGCGCAATTCATCATCATGCCATTGGGTGCCCTATTGATAGCGTACATACTGAATCTACCGAATGAATTAGCTGCTGGATTGGTATTACTGGGATCGGTTCCAGGTGGAACGGCCTCCAATGTCATGGTGTATCTGGCAAAAGGGAATCTAGCACTATCCGTCGCCATGACATCACTGTCAACACTATTGGCACCGATTGCGACGCCACTGATATTGTTAGCATTAGCTGGCCAATGGCTTCCTGTCGATCCAATCGCCATGTTTCTTTCCATTGTTCAAGTGATCATCGTCCCCATCACTCTTGGGTTAGTCATTCGAAAGCTATTCCCGAGCACAGTGGAAAAAAGTCTAAATGTCATTCCGTTGATTTCGGTATTGGCTATCATTATCATCGTCTCGGCAGTCGTATCAGCCAATGTCAATAATATCGCAACCTCAGGGGCGATCATTTTTACGGCTGTGATCCTGCATAATCTATTTGGACTTGGACTGGGTTATGGAACTGGGGTCCTTATGAAATTAGATGAAAGTAAAAGAAGGGCGATATCGATTGAAGTCGGTATGCAAAATTCTGGACTTGGAGTGGCACTTGCCACTGCCCATTTTGGACCGCTGGCTGCTTTACCAAGTGTCATTGCAGCCGTATGGCATAATATTTCAGGACCGATACTTGCCACGTTCTGGAGTAAGAAGCCAGTTAAGGATGGGAAAGAGGAGGAATTTGTGCCTCGGGCAGCTAGTCCGAATGCAAGGTAATGAAACGATTGAATTGAAAGAACAATGGTTTTAACAATTTTTATGAGATTGAGGCAGTAGGGGGAAAAGACTGATCCACTTTGAGTGGACCAGTCCTTTTTTTATCTATTTTTGAGCATCAACTTTAAATAAGCTCTTTAATACAAGAATAGCAACAAGATGGTAGTAATGACTCCAACCCAGATAGCCAGTAAAAAGCAGTAACCCATGATGTGTCTAATATGAAGTCCAACAATACTCAGAATCGGAAGCGCCCAGAAGGGTTGAATCAGGTTCGTCCATGCATCTCCCCAGCCAACGGCCATTGCTATCGTTGAGGGATCAACTCCTAACTTCATTCCTGCTGGAATCTGTAAAGGACCTTGTAATGCCCATTGGCCTCCACCAGAAGGAGCTAATATATTCACAACCCCTGCTGACCAATAAGTAAAGACATCAAAGGTTTCCTTATTTGCAATGGAAGTCATACCATCAATGATAGTTTGACCCAACCCTGAACTTGAAAGAACGGCTATGATTCCGGCGTAGAATGGAAATTGCAAGATAATAGGAGAAGTTGACCCAACAGCTTCTTTAAAAGCATTCCCAAACTGTCCAAGTGAACGGTGAAGGATAAGGCCCAGAGAAAGAAACAAGATATTAATGATATTCAAGTCGAGATCTCTTCCGATCACGAATTCATTTATCACATAAATCAATCCAACAATACCTGTCACAATCCCTAATACCGGCGTTTGTTCAAGTTTAAGGGCAGGCGTATCCGCTTCCTGTGATACGGTTTCTCTTTTCAAGGTAACTTCTTTTTCCTCGTAAGGTTTAATATTTTTCTTTGGAGCCATCAGGCAAATCACGATTGGCATGGTAACAAATAAGACAGCAAAAATAATGAGAGTGGAAGGATTGAATATGGTCTCTGAAGTAGGGATGACACCCATCACATCCGCTAAGAAATGATCTTTTGTAGCGACAGTTAAACCGATTGAACTCGATAAACCAGCGGTGTAAAGGACAGTTGGTGAATAGGCTGCTGCAACTAGGAGAGGAAAGTGTGCATGCTGATTTCGCTTACCAACCTCACGTACAAAAATAGCCCCAACGACAACCGCAAGTCCCCAGTTAATATAATAGGCGAAAGCAGACACCACAAACGTAAGAACATAAGCTTTAGTAGGAGTATTTGCGAGTCCTGCTACTGATTCCAGTCCTTTTTTAACAACGGGTACAGCTGCTAATACCATCCCGGTCAGTAAAAGGAGAACCATCTGCATGGTAAACGTTAGGTAAACCCAAAATCCATCTCCAAATGATTTAACGAGAGTAATGGGTTCTTCAGGGTTCGTAATAAATCCGACTATGAAAACAAATAAAGTAAGGAGAACTGCAATGACAAATGCATCTGGCAAGTAACGCTGGACAACTCTTGAGACTCGATCTGCAATAGAAGATAACATCATAACAACTCCTTTCGGTGGTTGTTACATTATATTGAATGTAAAATAAATACATGTCCCTGATTCAAAAAAAGGAAATTGCAGGTTTTTACATAATAGTAGTTATCTTCTTGGCAGAGAGGGACGGACCTCTACGCGACTCCTTCAACACACAAAAGTGCGTTCCTATCACATAATCGTAAAAAAACAACATTTAACAAGGTCCGTCCCTCAACAAAATCTTATTTCTTCAATAACAAATACATGAAATAAGGAGCCCCGATCAAAGCGATCATGATCCCGGCTGGAATGCCATCGGGTTCAAGGATATTACGCCCGACTGTATCAGCGAGTAATAGTAGCCATCCTCCAAGCAGTATGGCAATAGGGATGAACATTTGATTGCGTGGTCCGACCAGTGCTTTGGCGATATGGGGGGCCATTAATCCGATAAAGGCGATTCCCCCTGTGACCGAAACAGCGGATGCGGCCAGGGCTACAGCTACCATCAGCATGATGAAACGTTCACGGTTGATGGAAACTCCTACACCTACAGAGACAGGTTCACTTAGTCCCAAAAGATTCAACATCTGAGATTTATAGATTGCAAACGGAATCAGAATCATGAGCCATGGTAGAAGCGCCCAGATGAACGGCCAGTCTGCCCCCCAGATATTCCCCGCCAGCCACATGGCAATGAAATCCACTTTTGCCCGTTCGGCACTGGAGATGAGAATGATCATGAGCCCAGATAGTGCCATGGAGAATCCGACCCCTACTAAGACTAATCTGACAGGCTGAATCCCATTCCGCTTACTATACGAAAACATATAGATGAAGCAGGCTGTAAGAAGAGCACCTGCGAAAGCCACAAGCGGCAGCAGATATGCAAATGAACCGGCATCTATCGGGAAAAATAAGAAGAAGATGGCAATGGAAACCCCTGCCCCGGAATTAATCCCGATAATGCCAGGATCGGCTAAGTCATTTCGGGTAATCCCTTGCAGTATGGATCCGGATAAAGCAAGGGCCATACCCGCCAAAATCGTAATGATGATTCTCGGTAAACGAATGGAAAAAAGTATGAATTCTTCTTTAAATGTTCCTTCACCTAAAATAGTAGGAAGGAGTCGATCATAGGATACGGAAGAGTAGCCCAATCCAATGCTAATAAATGTTGTTGCTGCGATAAGTACAAGTAATCCGATAAGTAGTAACCTTTGTTTTTTAATCAAATCAGGGTGTATCATGAAAATCCTTTCCCTCCTTTATGTACGATAAATAGGAAGAAAGGTAAGCCCATCATTGCGACGATCGCTGCCACTGGTGTTTCGAAAGGAGCGTTGATCGTGCGGCCGACTGTGTCTGCCAGAAGCATGAAGGATGCTCCAAACAGGGTGGAGATGGGGATGATGAATCGGTAATCAGTCCCAACCACAGCCCGGACTATATGGGGGATCATCAAGCCGATGAATACCATATTCCCAACAAGGGAAACGGCAGCTCCTGCAAGTAAAACAATTACGATAAACAGAATCGTTTTCACAAAAGCTGTTCGTTGACCCAATCCGACGGCAACTTCCTCATTTAAACTTAGTATTGTTAGCTGTCTGGATAAAAAGATCGCTACCACAATACCGATAAAAACAAATGGAACAATCACTTGAAGCTGATTCCAGGTTGTCCCGATCATTCCACCGGCGGTCCACATCGAAACATCTTTTGAAAGCTTAAAGTAAAGACCGATTCCTTCAGAAATGGCAAATAAAAAGGCGGAAACGGCTGCACCGGCCAATACAATTCTAAAGGGAGAAAAGCCGCCCCGTTTCATTGAGCTGATGCCGAATACCAACAATGCCCCTATAGCAGAGCCGATGAAGCAAGCAATCATAATGCCAAAGTAGCTGATGGAAGAAGAGAAGGCAAGAGCAACGGCTAATGCTGCATTTGCTCCCGCTGTCAATCCAAGTAACCCCGGGTCTGCAAGGGGATTTCGCGTCATGCCCTGCATGATGGCTCCCGAGACGGCTAAAGAGGCCCCAACAACAATGGCGGCAACTTCTCTGGGGAAGCGGATCTCCCGCAGGATGGTTACCTTATCTCCGTCACCGGACGGAGTCAATGCAAGCCATACGTCCTTCACAGTTGTCTCCGCAGCCCCATACACCACAGACACAAGAAAAGCAGCTACAAATAAGAAGGTGGCCCCGATTAATTTATAAAAAAATGGAATTCGCTGATTTTGAGTTTTCATAATCCATCATCTTTTCTTTATTGGAGTAGAAAGAAAGGGAATTCTTATAATAAGAATCCCCTTTACGAATTAGTTGCCTAGAAATTTCTCTTTGAAGAAATCCAGCTGGTAATCAAGTGTTAATGGATCATTAAAGTAGAATTCCATCATATTCACTTCATATACTTGGTTGTTCTTTACCGCAGGAATGTTTTTGTATGTTTCAGTTTCCATAAATGAGTTATCTGCTTTTGGATCTTTGCTTATAATCAGATAGTCTCCGGCATACTCAGGCATAACCTCTGTTGAAAGAGCGAAATATCCAGGTTCCAACGCTTGTTCTTTTACTTTTTCAGGCATTTTCAGGTCCATTTCCTGATAGAGGATCTCGGTACCGCGACCCCAATTGTCTCCATAAACGTATAATTGCTTATTGAAGCTTTCAATAACGGAAACGGTGGTATCTTCCCCAATTTTCGCTTTGATGTCTTCTCCTGCAGCCTGGGCACGCTTCTTGAAGTCATCCACCCATTCTGTCGCTTCTTTCTCTTTATTTAGTAGTTTACCAATTTCGATATGTTGTGTTAAATAGTCTACTTTTCCATAAGTGTATGTAACGGTAGGGGCAATTTCATTTAACTTATCGACATTTTTAATATTGGAAAGGCCGATGATTAAATCCGGATCAAGCTCGATGATTTTCTCCAGGTTTTCGTCGGTTACTTCTTCCACACCTTTTAATTCCTTATCCCAACGGGGATTCATTTTAGACCATGAGTCGACACCTACAACATCCACATCCAACGCCATGACGTTACCGGCAAATGAGGATAGTACGACTACGCGCTGTGGATCTGCCGGTACTTCAACCGGTCCGTTTTCTGATTGATAGGTGATGGTATCAGATTTACTATCTTTTTCTTTTGAATCCGAACCTTCTTCTTTCGTAGAACTGTTTCCGCAGGCACTAACGAGCAGCACTAACAGCAGAGTAAACGGGATGAGCCATTTTTTCATGTTGATCTTCTCCTTTTAGTAGATTATATGTGTAACACATTGGCTTGTTTGTTCGAGGATCTCTACCTATCTCAGCATCGATTTGAAAGACTTTTTTCAGGACTTCATGTGTGATGACTTCTTCACAATTTCCGGCTTTGACGATTTCTCCTTCTTTTAGAGCAACGATGTAGTCGGCAAATCGTGCAGCTTGATTTAGATCATGGAGGACCATCACAATGGTGCGTTCCTGTTCTCTATTCAGCTTCTGTAGAAGTTCCAGTACTTCCAGCTGGTGAGCCATATCTAAATATGTAGTCGGTTCATCGAGGAAGATGATATCTGTTTCCTGGGCAAGGGCCATGGCAATCCAGACGCGTTGCCTTTGACCGCCTGATAAGGCATCGACTTCCCTGTATTTAAACTCCAGGGTCCCTGTCACTTCAAGAGCCCAGTTGATGACGTCATAATCTTTCTTCGATAGACGGCCCATTCCTTTTTGATGAGGGAAACGACCATATGAAACTAATTCCCCAACTGTCAGTCCACTGGCACTCTCGGGGGTTTGAGGAAGAATCGCCATCTTCTTCGCTAATTCCTTGGTGTTTCCTTTAGAAATGTTTTCACCATCTAAAAGGACGTTGCCGGAGTGATGGGGGATGATGCGGGTAATCGCTTTCAGTAAAGTCGATTTTCCACAACCATTCGAGCCTATGATCGTTGTAATTTTTTTATCAGGGATGTCCACGCTTAAGTTCTTTACGATGAGGCGTTCACCGTAGCCAATGCTTAATTCGTTTGTATAGAGGCGGACCATATTAAGACCTCCGTATGTAGTATAGTAAATGGATAACCTATTGATAATGATTATCAATCTCGAACAATTTAAATACTATAATCCTTTTTTACTAATGTCAATATAATTTTTTATTGTCAACGAAGAAAAAAAGAGGTAGGATGTAATTGAGAATGATAATCATTTGTATTTTGGTTACTCAAGGAGTGGACGGAAATGGATAATCATGAACTATTTGATGTGACGGTCATTGGAGGAGGTCCAGCGGGACTTTACTCAGCCTTCTATAGTGGACTTAGAGAAATGAAAACAAAGATCATCGAGTTTCAACCAACATTGGGTGGAAAGATACATGTGTATCCTGAGAAAATGATTTGGGATGTAGGGGGACTCACTCCGATTCCCGGGGCGAAATTAATCCAGCAGCTTGTTCAACAAGGTTTGACTTTCGATCCCTCCGTCGTCTCGAACGAAAAAGTTGAATCCATTGCACGCAATGAAAAAGGGATCTTTATATTAAAAGGTTCCTCTGGCGAAAAGCACTACTCAAAAACGGTCATCATTGCAGTGGGAAGCGGAATCATCAATCCTCAAAAGCTTGATATCGAAGGGGCGGAACGATTTGAAGTTTCTAATTTAAACTACACTGTCAAGTCATTGAAAAGGTTCAAAGATAAGACGGTCATCATTTCAGGTGGAGGGAACTCAGCCATCGATTGGGCAAATGAATTAGAACCCGTAGCGAAGAAAGTGTATGTTGCCTATCGGAAGGAAGCATTGAACGGACACGAAGCTCAATGTGCCCAGCTCATGAACAGTTCGGCCTCATGCCTCCTCAACACATCGATTACCAAGCTGATTGCAGCCGCCGATCACGAATCCATTGAAAAGGTGGAGCTGACCAATCATCAAACTAAAGAGGTATCCTATTTACCCATTGATGAAGTGATCATTAATCATGGGTATGAAATAGATACTTCACTGCTGAAAAATAGTTCATTGGATATCGACATGATCGATCAGTATTACATAGCAGGTACGACTACCAGCGAATCATCGATCGAAGGTCTTTACGCAGCGGGTGATATCTTGAAACATGACGGAAAGGTTAACTTGATTGCAGGGGCATTCCAGGATGCTGCCAACGCAGTCAATAAAGCGAAGCAATTCATTCAGCCTGAAGCGAATAAAGTCGCCATGGTTTCTTCCCATAACGAAGTATTCAAGAAGAGAAACAAAGAACTGGTCAGGCAGATGATGAAGAAATGAATAAAGCTCTCTCCACATGCGGAGAGAGCTTTATTTATACAAATAAATCTTAATATGCTCTTGTTTATCGATCGTGGCAAGTAATACATCGTGCACGGTGACATTGTAAAGGGTCTTTAGCTGATCATGCAGCCAGCTTTCATCCTTATCCAGCTCCAGTAAGAGAGTTTGATTAATTTTCCGATCTTCAATGATAGGCATGGGGAGATCGAATCCCTTTGGCGACAGGGATAAGTCCTTTTGAGTCACAGGCTGGTATGGTGGTTTGAGGAATACGGAGATTTCTCCACCGGTTTCCCACAGGGCCAACGCCACATTCTCGACTTCCTCGGTCTGCTGCATTCTTAATTCAGATAAAAGGCTGTCCAAGGGTATTCGTGCTTTCTTGAGATTCTGATACAGGATTACCCCATTATCAATCAATGGGATAGGGGGAGGATCGAGTATCTTCCGTATAAAGGTTGAATGCAGACTGATATATACCCCAATCAAGTAGAGAACGACCAATGTACCCATAGTAAGCATGGAGCCTTTCAATCCCAGTCCTTCGTCGGACAATGGGTGAGCCATGATGTTCCCTATCAAGAGGGCCATAACAAAATCAAGGAACCTTAATTGTGAAATGGATCGCTGCCCCATTAATTTAGCTATGACAATTAAAAAGATGAACCCAATGATAGCGCGTAAAATCCATTCCAGTGCTGTCAACGATTCCTGACTCATAAAGAAATCCAAACGAACACGTCCTTACTTCTTTCAACTGCCATTTAGTATTTCCCAAAGTTTCCTCCGCAAAACAAAAAGATGCCTACACATGTAAGCATCTTTTTTGATTATGCGTTATATTGTTCAACGTTCCCATTATGATCTGCCTCTGCACGCTTATTGATTAAATAACCAACAAGTAACACGGCAGCAGTCAACCCAATCGTGATGGCATAAGTGATTGGTCCATGATGGATATTAAGTAAATCCAAGAATTTCTCGTCTCTAACAATCATTTCCCCTGCTGTAAAAGCTAGAATTCCTGCACCTAGATAGGCAATCCAGCGATATTTTTCAAGTACTCTAACGATCGCTTTCGATCCGAATATCATAATCGGAATCGAGATGAATACGCCAAGGGCAATCATTCCGATATGTCCATGTGCTGCACCCGCAACGGCCACCACATTATCAAGGCTCATAACGGCATCTGCGATGATGATGGTCGTGATGGCTTGTCTAAGTCCCGTGTGAGATTTAATATTGGCTTCTTCTTCACCTTCGACGAGAACTTTGTAGGCGATCCATAAAAGAAGGACCCCGCCGATCAGATGAACATAAGGAATCTTTAATAAGTAAACAATAATGGCTGCAAAGAAAATGCGCAGGATGACAGCTCCTGCTGTTCCCCAGAAAATCGCTCTGTTTTGATGTTCTTTTGGTAACCCTCTCGTTGCCATAGCGATGACAATCGCGTTATCCCCGGATAGTATGATATCAATTGCAATGATTTTTAATAGTGCAATGATGGCGCCGGATGAGATGGCAAGTCCAAGTGGAAATAAGATATCCATATTCAGTTCCTCCTTAATTCTACTAATCTATGAACGAAACACTAACTAATCTATAGTATCACAATAAAAAAATAGTTGAACTGCCAAAATATCCATGAAGCCAGGTTTTTATTTTGCAAGTGTTTCAAATAAAAATGTTTTCTTTTTATATTATCCGTGAACTTTATGTCCAAAATACCCACAAAGTTTCTTTTGCCGCTTATTTACGATTTATTCTAATAAGTTTCTGAATTTTCTATAATGAAAGCGTTATCAATAATAATCAGAGGGGGAAATGGTTGATGAAAATGAAAACAGGTATCATGGCTATTCTTTTATCAAGTTTACTAGTCGTAACCACTGCATGTGGGGGCTCCGATTCTGCAAGTAATGCCGAAAGTGATGGAAAGTGGACACCTTCTAAACCAATTGAAGTAGTTGCTCCTGCTGGTGCCGGCGGAGGATGGGATACGACAGCCAGGACCGTTTCAAAGGTGATGGAGGAACAGAAAATCATTGAAGAGCGCATGGCTGTAGTCAATAAACCGGGTGGCGGCGGTTCAGTCGGCTGGTCATATATTAATAGTAAAAAAGGAGATAACCACACGATGTTCGTCACGTCTCCACCGATGTTCTTTGTCCCGCTTAATGGACAGTCGTCATTGTCTCATGAAGATTTTACACCTATAGCCGGGGTGATCGCTGACTATGCAGCCTTCGTTGTAGACGCGGATTCACCTTACGATACGATGAATGACCTTGTCGATGCATTAAAAAAGGACCCGGCATCAGTATCCATCGTAGGGGTTTCTTCACCGGGAAGCATGGATCATATGCAGTTCGTAAAAGCTGTGAAGGCAGCAGGTGTCGACGTTAAAAAGCTGAAATATGTTTCCGCTCAAGACGGATCCGGAATGAGCATGCTCCTCGGAGGAAAAGTGGATGTGTACTCGACAGGCCTTGCGGAAGCTTCTGAACAAGCCCGTGCAGGCAAGGTGAAGGTTCTTGCGATTACAGCTCCCGAACGTTTGGAAGGAGATACGGTTTCAGAGTTCCCGACGTTAAAAGAACAGGGGATTGATGATGAATTTGTTGTTTGGCGTGGATTCTTAGGTCCAAAGGATATGGATCCCGATGCCGTTGCTTATTATGAGAAAGCGTTTAAAGACATGAGTGAAACGGAACAGTGGAAGGAAATGCGGGACAAGTTTGGCTGGACGGACAATTACATGTCTTCAGAAGAGTTCAGTGATTTCCTGGATGAAGAGTACAAAGAAATTGAAGCATTAATGGAGGAAATCGGTTTGAAAAAATAATGGGATCCGGGGCAGAAACATCTGCTCCTTCCTTTTCATGATTAGGAGTGAATCACATGAGGACAAAACCAGATCGGATCATCTCAATACTTTTACTAGTTTTTGCCGGCATCTATTTAGCTCTCAGTTTTCAGCTTCCCGCATTTCCATACGCCATTATCGATAGTGACGTCCTTCCGAAAGGGCTTGGCTTCCTGCTCATTATTTTAGCGGTTGTTTTGTTCTTCCAGGCGAAGGATGATACGGAAGAAGATAGGAAAAGACGTTATGTGAAAAAAGAAGATGTCATCATTTTGTTATCGGTATTAGGAGCACTGCTCGTATATATTTTTTTACTGGAACCGATCGGATTTTTATTATCTACTATTCTATTTTTGTTAGTCATCCCATTTGTATTGGGATTTAAAAAGAAGCTCACTACCGTATTAGTGGCCTTTCTGTTTTCAAGCATCATGTATTATTCTTTTAACTATTTACTCAACATTACATTACCACAGGGGATTCTACCCTTTTAGGAGGTGACGGGCATGATTGAAAGTATATTATATGGTTTTCAAGTAGCTTTCACCCCGGAAAACTTATTTTTCGCATTTATTGGGGTATTGGCTGGTACGATTATCGGGATGCTTCCTGGATTGGGTCCGATCAGCGCCATTGCGATCATGATTCCCCTTAGTTATGGGATGTCTCCGGCTTCCGCCTTGATTCTGATGGCAGGGGTTTATTACGGTGCTGTGTTCGGTGGATCTACTTCTTCGATTCTATTAAATGCGCCTGGTATATCAGGGACTGTCGCAACAGCATTTGACGGATATCCAATGGCAAAGCAGGGGAAGGCAGGCAAAGCCCTCGCCATAGCGGCCATATCGTCTTTCGCAGGTGGAACGATAAGTGTGGTGGCACTTATGCTGGTCGCCCCTTATATGGCTAAGCTTGCAATTACGTTTGGCCCTACTGAGTATTTCGCTCTGATGCTTCTTGGCCTGACAGCGATATCGAGTTTATCTGAAGGTTCCACCAATAAAGCACTGATCTCGGCGACGATGGGATTGATCATCGCAACTGTCGGGATTGATCAACAAACAGGTACACAGCGTTTCACATTCGGAAACCCGGGGTTATTAGAGGGGATCGACTTTCTGATTATTGCTTTAGGGTTATTTGCATTATCCGAGGTTTGTCAATTAATTATCTCACGGAATGAAAATACATTGAAAGGGAAGAGTGCTGTTGGAAGTTTAAAGCTTGAGAAGAAGGAATTAAAGGAGATGGCAGGCCCGATTGGCCGTCATTCCGTCCTTGGCTTTATTCTGGGAGTCCTGCCTGGAGCAGGGGCAACGATCGCTTCATTCCTTTCCTATATTTCAGAGAAGCGTTTATCCAAAGATCCATCTTCCTTTGGAAAAGGGAATATCAAGGGACTTGCCGCTCCTGAAACATCCAATAATGCTGCGACAAGCGGGGCATTTGTTCCGTTATTAACTTTAGGTATACCAGGGTCTGGAACGACTGCTGTATTACTGGGTGCCTTACTTGTTGTAGGGGTGCAGCCCGGTCCATTGATGCTTCAGGATCACCCCGACGTATTCTGGGGAGTCATCGCAAGTATGTATATCGGGAACCTTTTTCTCTTGATCCTTAACTTACCCCTTATCCCGGTACTGGCAAAAATCTTATATATTCCGAAGCAGCTCTTGATCGCCTTGATCATTGTGTTCTGTTTAATAGGGGTATACGCAGTCAGCTTCAATACGTTCCATCTGTACTTGCTTGTAGGATTTGGCGTGTTAGGCTACTTATTGAAAATGTTCAAATTCCCTGCTCCACCATTTATTCTTGCGTTTATTCTGGGTGGAATGATGGAGCAATCGTTCAGACAGGCGATGACGATTTCAAACGGGTCTTACAGTGTGTTTTTTCAAAGTAATATCACCATCGGATTACTGATTGTTTCATTCCTTTCCCTTGTTCTGCCTACCATCTTAGGATTTACGAGAAGAGGGAAGGCTACGGAAGCTCAGGATCTGAAAAAAGAAGCATAATCAATAGAAAAGCAGTGAAGGCCCCAGAACCTCACTGCTTTTCTATTATTTTTGAAAGAAATATTTTCTCTGGGGTCTCCCGACACCTCCATATGTAAGCTCCACTTTAATCTTCTTTTGTGAAACAAGATACTCCAGGTAGCGTCTGGCCGTTGTACGGGTCACGCCGACTTCCCCTGCCATTTCCTCAGCCGTAAAACCTTGACCGTGATCGGTGTTTGCTATCCTTTTGAGTATGGAATCCAATGTAATCGTATCGATCCCTTTCGGCGGTTGTTGGACGGTTTGAATAGTACTCGTGCTTTTCTTTCTATTAAATAGGTTATCCACTTCATGTTGGCTTTCGACTTGAGAATCGTTCATTCTTTCTTTATACTGTTGATATTTTAGTAGAGTATCCTGAAATCGGTTAAAGATAATGGGTTTCAGAATATAATCGAATGCCCCGCCACGGATGGCATTGGAGATATGTTCCGTTTCCTTTGCCGCTGTGACCAGGATGACGTCCGTGCTGCGATAATGCTTTCTGATCTCCCATAAAAAGTCACTCCCGGTTCCATCAGGAAAGTAGACGTCAAGTAAGATTAAGTCAGGTTTAATGACGGGTAAAACCTTTTTTGCTTCTTCAATGGTAGTGGCGATTCCGCCAACCTGAAATCTGTCCAATTGGGCGATATACTGACCGTTGATTTCAGCTGTTTGAATATCATCTTCTATAATGAGTACGTTCCACTTACGCAATACTTTCTCCCCCTAATGTTGCTTTGGAATACTGACGGTAAACAAAGCTCCCCCAAGTTCACTATCTTCCACTGTCATGTACCCGTTCAGATGCTCCACACTTCTTTGCACCAGGTGAAGTCCGATGCCCCTGTCTTTGCCGGCTTTTGTAGAATAGCCCCTTTCAAATACAGAGTCTATATCCCGGATTCCCGCACCGCTGTCTTCAATTTCAAAAATAAAATCATCACCTAAATCAGTCATAAACAATTGAACCCGCCTATTATGCAATGGCTGGGATAAGACTTCTTCAAAGGCATTATCAAGGATATTCCCTATGATGGTAATCAATTTTTCCTGCTGCACATCTATAAGTGGCGTTGTAATTGAACTATCAGGATGAATCGAGAAAGAGACCTTCAACTCTTGAGAGCGATTATATTTCCCAATGATCAGCCCTGCCAGGACAGGATCAGGAACCGCTTTCCATAGAAATTGAATTAAGTCTTCATATCCAGAGGATTCCTCCTGTATGAGGGCTAATGCCTCTTCGTGATGATGAAGTTGAATGAGACCTGCAATCGTATTCAGTTTGTTCCTGTATTCATGTGTCTGTGAGCGCAATATGCCTGCATATTCCTGCACCTGGGAAAGTTCCTTAGTGAGCTGATCGATTTCATCTTTTCTCCTGAAGCTGGCTACCACCCCGACGATTTTTTCCTCTTCAAAAATAGGGAGCCTGTTGACGATGAGATCATGATGATTCAACGAAATCTCATCATCCAGCTGGCTTTCCCGCGTTTTTAGAACATCCATCATTTTCGTATCGGGAATGACTTCCAGAATATGTCTCCCTCTATTGGAGGTTTGATGATCAAGAGCCAGGATACTGTGTGCCTTCGCGTTTATCTCAGTAATCGATCCGTATTGATTGATCGCGATGATTCCCTCTCGGACCGATTCGATGATCGCCCGTTTTTCCTTGAACTGCATGGCAATTTCAGCAGGCTCCAAACCGAAGATCGCTTTTTTAATTCCTTTCCCAATAAAAAAGGAGCCGATGATTCCGATTAATAGGATGACGGTGACGAGTAACAGTACCTTAGTACGATAGGGAACGACGATGTCGTGGATACTGTCTTCAAGAAATCCGACTGACACCAGCCCAATGATGTCGTTTTGGGCGTTTCTTATGGGGACCTTACCTCTAACAGATGGTCCAAGTGATCCCGTTGCATGAGAAACATAAGATTCACCCCTTATTAAGGCTCTTTCATTGTCTCCACCGACCATCTTTTTCCCGAGCCGTTCAGACATGGGATGAGAGTAGCGGACAGAGTCTCTATTGCCGACAACAATAAAGGTTGCCCCTGTTTCTTTTCGAATATCTTCTACCAAGGGCTGGATGATCTCTTCCGGCTGATTAGCATTAAATGCCTCGATGACAGCCGGCATCTTGGAAACAGATTGTGCCACGGCAAGTGCTTGTTTCCCTTTCAAGTCCGTTAATGTATCGGACAACATCCTGAAAAAGATGATGGACAGGGATAAAATCAATAATGAAAGAAGTGCTAATACAATAACGATAATTTTGGATTGAAGTGAGAACTTTTTCATTGCGGGTTCCTTCTTTTCGGAAAATTCTATTATTACTAGAATAAAAGAGTTGATGGGTTTGTACAAGGGGAGACGAGAATCTACTATAGATGAGTTTTAAACATACAACACGTGGTATATGAAAAATAGTACATGAAAGAGGAGGATTCACAACGTTTTGGCAAGTATCGTCACAATCGGAGCCATCATATTCATACTGGTAAACTTAATCTATTTCTTTAAGGATAAGCATTTCAAATACAGTTATTTTAGTACAACGCTATTTTATAAGCTGTTTTTCGTACTTCTCGGTATCATGATTGCATTTGCTGTCCTCTATTATGCCCTGTCAATTGATAATCCGATGCTGCGTGTCAGTTCACCCAGTGGCAAGCCGGTGGAGCATACATTTCTCAATTATCTCTATTATAGCGGGGTGACGATCCTTTCCGTCGGGTACGGAGACTATATCCCGACAGGCCATATCCGATTCTTTGCACTGCTTGAAGCAGCTATCGGATTGCTGCTTCCGACGGCTTATTTTATGAAGGTTTTGGAGTCAAAGGGTAAAGGGAAAAGAGAATAGGGGAATGAATAGAAGAGGGGATCTGATTTTGGTGAGAGTGTGCTGCATCAAGGTCAGGTTCTTTTTGTTTCTTGAAAGCTTCAATCATCATCAATAGAATAGAGAGGGAACGAACGGGTAAAAGGGAGTGGCCGTAATAAAGAAGATTAAGAAAATGATTTATATATTAGCAGGTTTTTTATTTATGGGAATCGGGGTTGTAGGCATCGTGCTGCCGCTAATCCCGACAACTCCATTACTATTGTTGGCATCCTTTTTCTTTGTGAGGGGATCCGAACGATTTGAAGTCTGGTTTAAAGGAACCAGTGTGTATAAGAAGCATTTAGAAGGCTTTATTCGTCATCGATCAATGACACTGCGCCAGAAGATTACGCTACTTGTTTTTTCTGACATCATGATTCTCATACCGCTGATTTTATCGGATAGTCTGATTGTTAAGGTGATCCTGAGTTTGATCATTGTGTATAAGTATTATTATTTTATTTTTAAGATAAGGACTGTAGCAGTCCGGAGGGGTTGATGGTGATGGATCTCATAGACTAGTTAGATTATCCTCAAAAATAGCGTGTACCAGGTACAAATGATATCCATTTTACCAGGTACACGCTATGAGTCGACTCCATTACATCCACAAATTCGGCTTCACGACCATAAACCACAGCATAGCCAGTAAAAGGATTAGATATATCCAAACGGTCCGATTCAGTTTCCCAACCAGCCCTTCGCGGTCGGCGTCCTTCTCTGCAAACTTCCGTAGTGTCGGTGAGAACGCCCTTGCGAGAAAGAACAGGGAGCAGAACATGATGACCAGGGTCATGATGATCCACGGTGTAGTCCACGTCCAAGATCCGAGCAGAACCAGGAGGATTCCTGTCCCGACGAGCACGTGTCCCGCATGCTTGGAAAGTCGGACAGTGAAGCGGAACGTGTCCAAGTACGAAGGAAGGACGGACTCAGAAGCGGTCCGTAATTTTTTCATCATCGGCAATAGGATGAAGAATGGGCCGATGGAAGCCACGACGCTGATCACATGAAGGTAGATGAGCGTTCTGTAAAATAAATACTCCATCCGTCGTACTCTATTCGTTCACTAATGTGAATTCATGAACCCATACTTTCATGCTGGGGTGCCATGGCATGCCGGGGTGATAAGAGAGGATCGTTTCTTTATACTCCTCCACCGTATTAAAGCCTTCCTGCTTGGCATGATCATCTGTCAGCTCACCAAGTGATTGGGAGTAGACGCTTTCTACTATGTATTTCTTCCCTTGAAGCTCCATGATTTCTCCAATATCAGCGTATCTTCCGTTTCTTCGGGTTGCCGTTTTCTCACCCTTAATCACTTTCTCAACGTCCTCAGCTTTAGTAACCAGACGGTCGATTGTACACGTTTTTGGCGGTAATTGTTGATTTGTCACTATTAAAACCCCTTTCAACCTTTACTATAGCATAGTCCGGGTTAAGGAAGAATGTCGTGTGCTAAAATTGTTTCACGAATCGAATTAATTTTCTGGCAGAGAACGTCACCCGGTGCTATGATGGGGGAATACTAAATACAGAAAGAAGGCCTCAGGGAGAAGTGAAAAAGTGGCAAACATATTTGATACTTGTGTTCATCATGTTGATTTGGGGCTTTAATGTCCCTGCATTAAAGGTATTGGTGAGTGAATTCACACCTGTAACGATTACATCCCTTCGCATCTTAACGGCAGGGATTACCGTATTTATCATTCTTGGTATCATGGGGAAAATTAGAAAACCAACGGCCAAAGAGTTCTTGTTCATTATCTCGGGTGGATTGTTGAATGTCGTCAGTCATCATTACTTCTTATCGGTTGGTTTAACAGGCACTTCGTCGACAAATGGTGGTCTCATATTGGGAACCGGTCCGTTGTTGACGGCTTTAATGGCGACGATCATCCTTCGAAACCGGCCTACGGTGATTAAAATCCTCGGGTTTCTATCCGGGAGTGTCGGGGTTACGATCATAGTGTTGTCGGGGGGAGAGGGATTAGGCGGACTAAAGACCGGGGATCTGTTTATCTTTATCTCCATCTTTTCACAGGCCTTAAGTTTCATTATCATCAGCAGGGCAGCCAAAACGTTGGACCCCCGATTACTTACGGGGTATATGATGGTGTTCGGCTCCATTGTCTTGTTTGCGATTAGTTTGGTTACAGAACCGGGGGCATTAAAAGAACTGGGAAGTGCAACAGGATCCATATGGCTTTTATTCTTTGCCTCTGCCATTTTAGCAACGGCAGTAGGGCACATGATTTACAACCATTCGATTGGAAAAATTGGAGCAGCCGAAACATCGATCTTCCTGAATCTCAATACCTTCTTCTCCCTCGTAGGAGCAGCCATTTTTCTTAATGAAACCGTGACGATTTACCACCTGATCGGATTGGTATTCATCGTGCTTGGAGTCGTATGCGGATCCGGTACCCTTGAAGAGATCGTCATCAGAAGAAAACAAAAAAGATTCCTAAAAGAAAAACAGAGCCATCAGATGTAGATGGCGCTGTTTTTTATTAGGCTCTTTTCGTAAAGATTGTTGCTTTTAACATAAGGGTCTGCTTGAGCTCTGCCAATCAGCATCTTTAAAAGATTTTTTGTGACAGAGCTTCAACATGCGTAATAAAACCATGTAACTAGAAAAAATAATTCTTCTTTTATAAAAGGGAAAGTAAACCCTACTCTTAAGTAAGGTTGTTTGCTAAAATTCTTGTTTTTATTGATACCCCTTAAGGATACCTGCTCAGAAAGTTGATTGGAGCGGAAGGGTGCTCGACTCCTGCGGGAATAGCTGGACAGGTGAGACCCCGGAGGCGCAGCCGAGGAGGCTCACCGCCAGCCCCGCGGAAAGCGAGCATCCTGGAGCGGAAATCAACTACTACATTCTTCATTAAGATAACCACAAACTTTGCGAAAAGAGCCTTTTTTAACGGGATAATCATTCGGTAGACACAGGGGAATATAAAAACTACCTGTAAATGGCAATGTGGATAGTCCTCTTTCTTTCTGCCCATACTGAAGGAAAAAGGTATCTCCGATAGGGTGGTTCAATGATATACATTTACAATGATTTTGGCGGGACTCATACAACCTCTCTTGCAGCAGCATATCACCTGCACATTCTAAAGCCTTCAAAGAGCCCATTAACTAAGAACGTCATCCTCAATATTCCCTACTTCAACCAGCTGACGAAAAAAGAGGCCGGGCAAATCCTTTTTCGCGGGATGGACGAAGAGAATAACCCCGTGTATACAATAGGAAGGAGATCATCAAAGTATGTCGTACCGGCACTGACTGATTTGAGTACCATCCTGCTTAGAAGATACGGAGAAAAGGAGAAAGTCATCATTTCCAACACCTCGCCGACTGTTCCTCCCCTCATGACCGCCGGGGGATTCCTTTCCAGGGAGCTTGGAATCGATTGGATCGGTGTTCCCCTACTTGTGAAGGGGGCACAGCAATGTCACGACCTTATTTATCACCTCGTTAGGGAAACGAAACAAGCGGCCAAAGCTTCCCATGAGCAGGTAGTTGTATTGGAAAATAAAAAATATCAATATAAAATTGGGAAAAAGGATATATTCTGGAAGAATAAATAGTATAATAAGTAGAAACTACTGGGTAAAAGGTCTGTCTGCAGACAACTTGGCACGAACTGAATAGACCTGTACATAAAGGTAATACTACAGTAAAAACGGAGGTGCCGACATTGGAAGGTAAACCATTTCACTTTGATGGCAGTCACCATTTCGCAGCAGGAGAAACACTAGAGAACACTCCATTTGAACTAACAGACGAAATGAGAAAAAATATCGGGGGAAACCCCTTTGAAGCGGTCCGGGAAGAAGAGTAGTAATCATTAAATCGCATCAAGAATTGGATGTTGTCCATCAGACAGCATTCTTTTTTTGTTTATATCAGCGAAACTTGGATAATTCCATCTTTTTTTCACAAAATAATACGGCGAATATTATGAGAAAAGGATGGATGAAGAATGGCACAAGTATTGTATATTACGGCACATCCCCATGATGATACACAATCATACAGCATGGCGGTAGCAAAAGCATTTATGGATACATATAAAGAAGTGAATCCTGACGATCAAGTGGTTCACATCGATCTGTACCGTGAACATATTCCCCATATAGACGCTGATGTGTTTAGTGGATGGGGGAAGCTGCAAACGGGAAAAGGATTTGAGGAGCTTTCATCAGAAGAAAAGTCGAAAGTGAATCGCCTCAATGAGTTATCAGAACAGTTTATTTCTGCTGATAAATATGTGTTCGTTACACCATTATGGAACTTTTCCTTCCCACCGGTGATGAAGGCGTATATCGACTCTGTGGCAGTTGCCGGTAAATCGTTTAAGTATACAGAGCAGGGACCTGTAGGATTACTGACAGACAAGAAAGCGATTCATATCCAGGCAAGAGGCGGGGTTTACTCAGAAGGACCTGCAGCCGGCATGGAAATGGGTCATCGTTATCTGGACATCATCATGCAATTTTTCGGTGTACCTTCCTTCGAGGGTGTATTTGTGGAGGGGCATGCGGCGATGCCTGATAAAGCACAAGAGATCAAAGAGAATGCCATTTCAAGGGCGAAGGATGCCGCTCATACATTTTAAACAAAGGGGAGAGCCTGAACAGATGCGTTCAGGCTCTCTTTTTATACAATAGTAGGCTTCTCAATCTCAGCTCCTTTTGGCTCAGGGACGAAGGCAAGAATGACAAGTCCGATGATGAAGAGGACGACGAGACTGAAAACACCGCTATTGGACTCGCCTGTCACCTGGGCGGTCACTGCCACTAACAAAGGTCCCAGGATCGAGGCGAATTTACCAAAGATATTATAAAAACCGAAAAATTCATTTGCGTTCTTCTTGGGGATTAATTTTGCAAAGTAAGCCCGACTAAGTGCCTGTATGCCACCTTGGGAAGAAGCAACGAGCATTGCAAGGATCCAGAAGTCCATTGTGGTCTCCAGGAAGTAAGCGTAAATGCAAACGATGATATAAACGAAAATTCCTACATACAGCATCTTTTTTCCCGTGAATTTCTCTGCAAGCCTCCCGTAAAGAATAGCAAAAGGTCCGGCCACCACCTGGGTAACGAACAGGATGATCAAGAGATTAGTGGATGTGATCCCGAGGTCCGTTCCGTAGGCAGTGGACATCGTAATGATGGTGCCGACTCCGTCGATATAAAAGAAATAAGCAAGAAGAAACAAAAATAATGCACGGTATTTCCTGATTTCTTTCATCGTTCTACCTAGACGCTTAAAGCTATTGGCAACGGGGTTCTTTTCACGCTCGATAAAGTAGCGCTGGTGGACATTTTTTAGTAATGGAATGGCGAATAGTCCCCACCATAAAGCGGTAATGATGAACGCGATTTTACTCGCAATGGTAACTGAGAAAGGAAGTACCCCATTTTGAGACAATATGATGATGGCAATACTTATGATAAAAGGAATCGTGCTTCCGATGTAGCCGAATCCAAATCCACGGGATGACACCCGGTTCATCCGTTCTTCTGTCGTTACGTCAGTTAAAAAGGCATCATAGAAAACATTGGAGCCTGCTGAACCGACCGCTGCCACTGTATAAAAAATTAACAGAAGCAACCACTGATCACTTGGAACGAAAGCAAGCAGGGCAGTGAATATGACACCCAGGGCAAAGAAGAAGGTAAAGAATTTCTTCTTGTACCCTTCATAATCGGCAATCGTTCCGAGAATCGGACCGATCATAGCGAGAATAAAGGTGGCAATCGCAATGGTGTACCCTAAGTAAGCAGTGGAATTGGCGGCACTGACCCCTGCATTAGTAGCGGCAGCCTTATAAAATAGTGGAAAGACTGCGGTCGAAATGATGATGGAATACGCTGAATTTGCCCAATCATAAAAGATCCAGCTACTTTCTTCTTTTGAAAAACGCTTCATTTTTCTTCCCCCTAAGGAAACAAAGTCTTTTCTTTATATATCCAGCAATTCTTCGATCACTTTTCCATCTGTTACACCCAGGTTAAGGCCCAGAAGGCGTGCAAGTGTTGGGCCTTCATCGACTAAATGCATAAATGGAATTTCAACATTTGACCGGATGCCTTTTCCGGAAGCCATGAAGATGGTGGAGTAGTCTTCTTTGTCAGGAGAATATCCGTGAGATCCATACGTATAACGCTTTTCATCCACATCCTCCGGGGTGATGACATGAATGAAGGATCCTGCTAATGTATCTTTAAAGTAAAAACCGTGTCGTGCTTCGAGCATGAACGAACAATGTTCATCGGCTCCTTTTCTCCCGGCTTCTTCCCCAGTGAGTATGTCTTCAATTCCGTTAGAAGGGTCCATTTGCAGTTGCTGCAACAGGGTTTGAACGGCATGTTTCGTTTCAGTATCCTTCACGTACACATAGGCAGAGCCATCACATCCTTTGCAATATGCTTTCCAGTCGATGACTTTTCCATGGTCATTCACTGTGATCAACCCATTTTCCTTTAAAAGAACGTTTAATTGTATAGCCTTTGATTCATCCAACGCACTATGATCCCCAAGAGCGACAATCGTAGACTCTTCATAGATGCCGTTGTCCTTCAATGCTTTCATGATTCTTCCCAAACGGGCATCATGGCGGCGTATGGCCGCATGTGCTTCTCCTGAAGAAAACCCATGGTAATGGCGCTGTGTATCAAGATCCGTAAAATGCACAAGTAATAGGTTGGGCTTCTTTTTGATCGTGTCAACCGTCGATTCCAGAACGAAATCATCAAGTTCAGGTTGATTCAGACCTTCCCGTATGTGACCGAAGAGACGATTCATGTGTAATTGATAGAGAGGACTTCCATTGAAAAGGGAAACAAGGATTTGATTATGCCATGGCCGATTGGCGAAGATTTCGGGCATGTTATAATCAATGTCCGCTTTCGCAGTCACAGGCCAAAGTAGAGCGGCAGTGGTCATACCTGCTTTCTTGGCTTCGTCATACATAGTGGTGCTCTTTATATGTCGTCGATGCCAGTACCAATCCGGGGAAACCCGGCCGGGCTGAATGAGAGTATTATTCACAACACCGTGACGATTGGGAAGCTTACCGGTGACAATGGTGGCGTGACAAGGATATGTCACAGAAGGATAAATGGTCTCAACATTTTTGCAAAAGGACCCTTTGGCAAGCAGTTCTTGGAAGTGAGGAAGACCTTTTAGAGTGGGGTAATCCAAAGCAGATAAACAATCGAAAGATATGACAATCAGATGATCGGTAAGACGAGTCATAATGGCCTCCAGCTATCAAGTAGGATTGTACTATATACCTATTAATATAGCAGAACATTCAGAATAAAAATATGAAATTTCGATTATGCATGTTAATGAATCGTAAAGACGGAGATTTACATAAAAAAACAGAGATGATTAAACCCATCCCTGTGCTTAGTTAAACGATCATTTAAATCTTCACTTTTTCCCCGATTCGACTATTTTGCTTCATATCCAGGCTGCCTGAATATTCAACCGCATCAATGTCACAATTCTCACCGATCACAACATTCTTACCACGGACCAGTTTCGCCTTCGTGTTCTCAAGAAACACCTCGTCACCTTCGATCAGTTCTGAATATAAGTAATCCTCCTTTTGGAGAAGGAAGTTCACCATCTGTTTAATCAGTCCGTTGGAATTATGATGAGTCACCGCAATCGTTTCGCCACCGATTTCTTTAATCGAGGATTCATGATTGATTTCGATTTGAATCCGGTCAGCGTTGAGCAGCCCCTCGATATGGACCGAGCCGGAAGATGAGAAGGCTTCGACTTCACAATCCTTTTCTACTCTTAAAGAGCCGCTTGCTTTAATCGATCCCCCTTGGATCTTTCCTCCGACCTTACATGAACCGCTCACCTTGAATGTCTTAAAGATAAGGTCTTTCAATACTTTGCTTGAACCACTTGTGTTCATTTCAGCAGCCATCACCGAGCCTTCATATTTGGAGCTTCCACTTGTTGTAATCGTTTCTGCTTTTGTATCACCTTTAATGGTGGAAGAACCGCTCGTTTTAATGTATCCAGCTTTTACATCACCTGTAATCGTACCGGAACCCGAAATTTTAAGCTCGTGGCAGTCGATGTCGCCGGCGATTTTTCCACTTCCACTGATCTTTACGGCATCAAATCTTCCTCCGCCGGACGTACCGGATCCACTGATCTTCAAGTCATGCAGTTCCTTCTTTTCCACTGTATTCATCCATTTCTCCTCCAGTTCAGGGACGTTAGATCCCATTCGTATTCGTTAACGTCATTTTCAATTCTTCCATCATTTGCTGTAAATCGAATCTCAACACGACCTGAGCCAAATGGTCCACCAGAAAGTCTGAAGGGAGGGGCAGCAGTATCCACATATATGCCTCTCCTTTTCGGATACCGATAAGTTCAAGGGAAGATTCTTTAAGTGGAGTGAACTTCTCATGAAGAAAGAGAAATAAGGTTTGCTGATGTTCTTTTGGAACCTGTAACCTTTGTGCCTTCTCTGTAATCATCATATTTAAAATATCGGGGAATTCAAATACGTTTTTCACCCCTAATAGCGATGTACAAAGCGCCAAGGTGTGTTCCGAAAGAAGGTTGTGTGAGCGTAATTCTTCTTCACTGATTTCAATCTTAGTGGGATTGGGGGAAAAGAAATCCGAAAGCTCATCCAAGGAGTAGCCATCTTTCATCTCTTTGATCGTATCGATGCGTGTAAGCATCTTTTCCCTCGGAAAGAACGTTTCCTGACCGGTGTAGCTGGATTTTTTGATAAACCAGCTTTCAGGTATGATATTCTTTCGTTTCCACCGGTAAAGCTGTCCATAGGATATTCCGGTGAGCTCCAATACTTCCTTTTTAGAGATAAGATCTTTGTCCATTGAGGGGTCACCTCTTTTCGTAACAAAACATTGTTACGTTACTTTGATTTCAGTTTAACAGAACAATGTTACGTTAGTAAAGGGGTTATTGGAAAATATTTAAAAATGGCCCGTTTCAACTGTCCAATAAATGTTTAAAGAAGGGGTCCAAGGGTACTAAAGAAACAGAAATGTTTTACATAGTAAACATTAATAACCGTTGAGAGGGATGAAAGAATGGGAGACGATCGTCGTACGAAAGTGAATGAGAAAAGCAAGGATGAACAGCTTGAACAGTATCGCGTTGAGGATGAAGGAAAGCATCTCACAACCAATCAAGGATTGAAGGTATCAGAAGATGAGTTTTCTTTGAAGGCAGGAGAACGGGGTCCTACCTTAATGGAGGATTTCCACTTCCGCGAGAAGATGACTCACTTTGACCATGAGCGCATACCTGAACGGATTGTTCATGCACGTGGCTTTGCTGCACACGGAGAGTTTGAACTCTATGACTCTATGAAAGAATACACCCGGGCTAAATTTCTTCAGGACACTTCAACGAAAACCCCTGTCTTTGTACGTTTTTCAACTGTGGCCGGATCCAAGGGTTCCGCAGAAACAGTGCGTGATGCACGTGGATTTGCTACCAAATTTTATACGGAAGAAGGCAATTATGATCTTGTCGGAAACAATATTCCTGTGTTTTTCATTCAAGATGCGATTAAATTTCCGGATCTAGTTCATGCACTTAAACCGGAACCACATAATGAAATGCCTCAGGCAGCTTCTGCCCACGATACGTTCTGGGATTTTATAGCGAATAACCAGGAGTCCGCTCATATGGTCATGTGGGCCATGTCCGATCGGGCGATTCCACGCAGTCTGCGTATGATGGAAGGATTCGGGGTCCATACCTTCCGCCTTGTGAACGCGGAAGGGAAGGCACATTTTGTGAAGTTCCACTGGAAGCCGGTATTGGGGACTCACTCTCTCGTTTGGGATGAAGCCCAGAAGATCAACGGGAAAGACCCGGATTTCCACCGCCGTGATTTGTATGAATCCATCGAAAATGGCGATTATCCAGAGTACGAGCTGGGAATTCAGCTCATTAAGGAAGAAGATGAGTTTAACTTTGACTTTGATGTTCTTGATCCTACCAAGCTATGGCCTGAAGAAGAAGTTCCGGTGAAAATCGTCGGGAAAATGACCCTTAATCGCAATGTGGACAATGTGTTTGCAGAAACGGAGCAAGCGGCCTTCCATCCTGGTTCCGTTGTTCCCGGGATCGATTTCTCAAATGATCCGTTATTACAAGGACGCTTATTCTCCTATACTGATACACAATTGATCCGCCTCGGTGGACCTAACTTCCATGAGCTTCCCATTAACCGACCGGTGTGCCCATTCCACAATAATCAGCGTGATGGCTATGGCCGTCATACGATTAACAAGGGCCAGGTGAGCTACCATAACAACTCACTTGCTAAAAATACTCCAGCACCTGCAAGTCAGGAAGAAGGAGGCTACACTCATTACCAGGAGAAGATGGAAGGACGTAAAGTACGGGCAAGAAGTGAAAGCTTCAAAGATCACTTCTCACAGGCCACTCTCTTCTGGAATAGCATGAGTGAGCCTGAGAAAGAGCATATCATTCAAGCCTTCAGTTTCGAGCTTGGAAAAGTGAAGAGCAAATCTGTTCAACAACAGGTAGTCGATATGTTTGCCAATGTAAGCCTGGATCTGGCAAAAGGCTTTGCAGAAGCGATAAGCGCGAAAGTTCCTAGCGGAGAAGGTTCAAAGGTAACCAAATCTTCTCCAGCTTTAAGCCAGGAAAATACGATCAAGAAACCCGCTACCCGTAAAGTAGGGGTCATCGCAGGAAACGGCTTTAAAGGTGAAGAAGTGAAAATGGTTCTCTCCGCTCTTAAAGAAGATGGCATTCAGCCTGAAATCATCAGTGACAAGCTGGGGATGAGAAAAGGGGATGACGGTACGGAGCTTGAAGTGGACCATACCTTCTTAACAGGGGAATCCGTGTTATTTGATAGCATTTACGTAGTAGGCGGAGAGAACGTAGATAAAAAGTTCTCTCAAGATACAACCTATTTTGTCAAAGAAGCGTATTCTCACTTCAAACCGATCGGTGCAACCCATGAGGGGATACACTGGTTGGAAGAAGCGGGTGTCAGCGGCTCTGGTGTGGTAACTGGGGAAGACATGAAGTCATTTGCAAAAGAATTCACAGCAGCCATCGCAGAACATCGTCACTGGGATCGAGAATTAGTATAAGATTTAATAGGAAGACTGATGACTTAATTTGAGAAGTGAGGCTGGGACAAAATTGTCTCAGCCTCATTATATATATGGAGTCTAAACCACTTTCCATCCTCCAAATCAATCACTTGATTCACTTCGTTACACCTACTATACTCTTCAATCAACAGGCAAATCGGATTTGAAAATGAAAAAATTCCCATAAGCAAAAATCTTGAAAGTCAAAAAAGGTCAAAGTATACTATCGTTATAAGGTCAAAGAAAGTCAAAGTCAAAACACTAAAACTAAACACATTGACCTTATTCATCATACAATCTACAAAACTATTAATATAAAACACTACTACAGGAGGTCATGTTTAATGAAATGCCAAGTATGTCAACACAATCAAGCAACGGTTGAAGTGTATAAGCAAGTGAATGGTCATAAGTCCAGTATGAAGATGTGTTCAGCTTGCTTTCAAAAGCAGCAAACACCTTCTGGAATACATGGAGGATTTCCGCTTGATGAGTTGTTTAAAGGGATGAGCATGGGTGGAGACTCAAACCATGGCTTCCACAATCAGCAATCTTCTCCGCAACAAGGTGGAAATGGAGGAAATGGCGTTCTCGATCAGTTTGGTCGCAATGTGACAGGGGCAGCCAAAGCTGGAATGATTGATCCTGTAATCGGCCGGGACAAAGAAGTGGACCGCGTCATTGAGATATTAAATCGTCGTAATAAGAATAACCCGGTACTCATCGGTGAGCCCGGCGTGGGTAAAACGGCTATCGCTGAAGGGTTGGCCCTTAAGATTGTAGCAGGAGATGTTCCATCCAAGTTATTAAATAAAGAAGTGTATGTGATGGATGTGGCTTCACTAACTGCCGGTACAGGCGTTCGCGGTTCTTTTGAAGAACGTTTAAAAGCCATCATCAGCGAACTTCAGAATAGAAAGAACGTGATGTTATTTATTGATGAAATCCATCAATTAGTTGGTGCCGGTTCCGCGGAAGGTTCCATGGACGCAGGGAACATTCTAAAACCTGCATTAGCCCGGGGTGAACTGCAAGTAGTCGGGGCTACCACATTGAAGGAGTACCGCCAAATTGAAAAAGACGCAGCACTTGAGCGTCGTTTCCAGCCGGTTATGGTAAACGAGCCGACACCTGAAGAAGCTATTGAGATCCTTAGAGGATTAAAAGATAAATATGAAGACTATCATGGGGTCGAGTTTACCGACGAGGCCATCGAGGCTTGTGTGAAACTATCCCATCGATATATTCAGGATCGATTCTTACCGGATAAGGCCATTGATTTAATGGATGAAGCAGGTTCTAAAGTAAATCTACAGTCAGAGGGTAAAGACAAGACTGCCCTTCTTAAAAAATTGAACGATGTAAGAGAGAAGAAGGATCTGGCAACAAAAGAAGAGAACTATGAACAAGCTGCCATCTTGCGCGATCAAGAAGCAGAATTGGAAAACAAAATGGGCGAAGATGGGTCAGACTCTAAAGCACTTGTAGAAAGAGAACTGATCCAGACGATCGTTGAATCGAAAACGGGTATTCCTGTCGGGAAGCTGCAAAGCGATGATCGGAAGCGAATGAAAGCACTGGAAGAAAACCTGGCGGGTAAAGTAATCGGACAGGAAGAAGCAGTGAAGAAAGTAGCAAAAGCGATCCGCCGCAGCCGTGCAGGATTGAAAGCGAAGCATCGTCCAATCGGTACTTTCCTCTTTGTAGGGCCAACAGGTGTAGGTAAAACAGAATTAACGAAAACACTGGCAGAAGAGTTATTCGGATCTAGGGATTCGATGCTTCGGTTAGACATGAGTGAGTATATGGAAAAACACTCTGTTTCAAAACTGATCGGTTCACCTCCAGGCTATGTAGGACATGAGGAATCCGGTCAATTGACTGAAAAAGTAAGAAGGAACCCTTACTCAATCATTCTCTTGGATGAAATCGAAAAGGCCCATCCGGATGTTCAGCACATGTTCCTGCAAATCCTTGAAGACGGACGCCTTACGGACAGTCAGGGGAGAACGGTCAGCTTTAAAGAGACTGTGATCATCATGACAAGTAACGCAGGTGTGACGGACAAGAAGGAAGCAGTGGTCGGTTTTAATACAGGGGGTACAGATGCGATAAAAGAAACGAATATTCTTCAATCACTCGGTGCCTACTTTAAGCCGGAGTTCCTGAACCGTTTTGACAGCATCATTGAATTTGAATCTCTTGAAAAAGAAGAGCTTCTTCAAATCCTTGACCTGATGCTGGACGAGTTGCAGGTTGAGCTAATGGAGCAGGGGATTACTGTAACCATCGAAGATGAAGCCAAGCGGAAGCTCGTTGAACTGGGATACCACCCTGAATTTGGTGCACGGCCATTACGCCGGGTGATCCAGGAAAGAGTGGAAGATAAGATTGCCGACTACCTTCTTGATGAAGAAGGCGTAACGGAACTAATCGTATCAGTTGAAAATGAAGAAATCATCGTGAAATAGACGAAAAGAAGCATCCTAACCGGGGTGCTTCTTTCTTTTATTCTTTTCGTTTTAAAATGGCGATATATATCGCCATCGTTACATAGACGCCTAAAACCAGGACAATAAAAAGAGGTGTAGAAATGGAATTCATAGAAACAGCCTCACTTTAAATCATGAAAAGATGGATGGAAAATCAATAATAGGATGGCAATGATGGGAACGGATAAAATGAGTGCAAGCAGAGGTTTCTTGTGATGCAATCCCAATATGGTAAACATGATGATATTAAATACGGCAGACCAGCCTAAGTTCCAGCCATTTTCGTAAAGGAAAAGCCCTTTTTTATGAAATAAGTATTCCAGGAACGTAAAGTATGCAATCCAGCTTGAGACGTACAGAAATTTCTTTTTCCGATAGGGGAAATAACGAAGATAGATCATAATCACCACTGGAATGATGAAAAAGGTGAAAATGAGATCGATTAGCGTATGATTCAACCAGTCTACCGTCACTGCTTTATACTCCCATAGAGTATGGTTATAAAAAACGACGTTATAAGAGAGATTACAGATAATATAAAACTGAACCGTTGGGTAAAAGTCCTTCCACCGCTTCCAATCAATAAAGAACTTTGCGAAAAGTATATAAACCGCGACTACCAGTAAGAGATACATAAGGGGTACAATCCTTGTTTTTGTTATTTAGTATAGACGTAATGGAAAAAGAATAGACCCCCTGTGCAGAGAAAGTGCCTGATTCAATTGAGAATCAGGCACTTTCAGTGTATTTATTCCATTCCCTTCAGAACCTTATCAATCGCTTGAGCCACACCGTGATCGGTGTTGATACCCGTCACCCAATCGGCGGCTTCCTTCACGGCTTCCTGAGCATTGCCCATGGCCACTCCGAAGCCTGATTCACGGATCATGGCGATGTCATTCATGCTGTCACCAACTGCCATGACTTGGTCCATTGAGAGATCCAGCCATTTGCACACCTTCACCAATGCTGCCGCTTTATTGACCCCGGCTGGATTGATTTCGATATTGGTCGGTGATGAATTCGTGATTTCCAGTGCTTCATTTTTTACGAGCTCGTCCATCATGACTTTACGTACGTCATCATCCTGGATATCGAAGCCGAATTTAAGCCAGTTATAAGTACCAATATCTTGATCAAAAGGCTTATTCGTATTGAAAAGTCCTTGGGAAGTGGAAGACCAGAAGTAGACATCATGCTCTTCTTTTAATTTCCAAAGCTGTTTCACAAGATCAAGATCAAGTGGGATGCTGTCTACTAGATTATATTCATGATCATAAATTTCCCCGCCGTTCACGGTTACCAGATAAGATGAACGGCCAAGCTCATCTGAAATGTCCCTGCATGTGAAAAGGGAGCGGCCGGTACTTAACACCACATGAATACCTTTTTCCTTTGCACGCTGAATGGCCTGTGCGTTTTCAGGAGATACTTCTCCTTCGTGATTGACCAGTGTTCCATCCATATCAAGGGCAATTAATTTAATATTCATTTTACCTATCACGTCCTTCTATTCATTCATATCCAGTGTAATATAATTCGAGCAAATCTTCTAGGAACCTGACTTGATGAAGGTATTATTTCCTAAGTACTGAACTTCATATTACAATAGAAAAGAGTATGTATTTGAGAGGAAGAGAACAATGGAGTCTACATATGAAAAGGGTAAGTGGAAGCAGCTTATTACTTTAATAAAGGAAACCGATCCACCGAAAACCCTGTTTGGCATTTCTATATTCTTGAGCCTGCTTACAACGATTGCTGGCCTTGCTATACCATTATTAACAAGTAAGTTGATCGATGACTTCAGTTTAGATTCGTTAAGAAAAGAGGTCATCATCGGGATGATTGCTGCCTTTTTTGTTCAAGCGATAGCAGGAGGAGTGTCTGTTTACATATTGGCGAGGGTCGGGCAGCATGTGATTGCCTCCTTGAGAGAAAAGCTTTGGAGAAAGTTGCTGGTTCTGCCCGTTTCTTATTATGATTCACATGAAACGGGTGACTCTGTCAGCCGTATGACCAGTGATACGGGAGTGATCAAGAACCTGATCACCGAGCACCTGACTGGCTTTATTACAGGGATCATTTCTGTAATAGGTGCCATCTTCGTACTGTTTTATTTAGATTGGCCCCTTACACTGGTGATGTTTTCAATCATACCACTTTCACTTTTGTTTCTTATCCCAATTGGCAAAAAGATGGCTGACATCTCAAGGGGATTGCAAACAGAGACTGCAAGCTTTTCGGCTATATTAACGAGAGTCCTTTCGGAAATCCGTCTGGTGAAGTCATCCAATGCGGAAGAGATTGAATTTCAAAAAGGGCAATCAGGAATCAAGAAGCTCTATGCCCTCGGATTAAAGGAAGGGATCATTCAAGCGTTAATGTCTCCGGTCGTTTCTTCTTTAATTATCATCGTTCTTGTCCTGATCATTGGATTCGGTGGTATCCGAGTGACCTCTGGAGCCATGACGGCCGGGGAACTTGTTGCTTTCTTCATCTACCTCTTTCAGATTATCATGCCGATCACCCAGATCATCGTGTTCGTGACTCAGTTCCAGAAAACAGTTGGGGCAACAGAGAAAGTGTTGTCGATTCTCACTTTAGACGAAGAAAAACTTGAGGAAGGAAGGTCCGTCCCTCAAACGGATCGTGCCCTGGTCCTTGACGGGGTGACGTTTGGGTATGAAGAAGGGGAGAAAGTGTTAAAGGATGTGACGATAACGGCCGAAAAAGGGAAAGTGACGGCCATCGTTGGTCCGAGTGGGAGTGGGAAAACGACACTGTTTTCATTAATTGAGCAGTTCTATAAGCCACAGCAAGGAGAGATCCTACTGGGGGAAGAGACGATCAGTTCATACTCGCTAAAATCATGGAGGGAACTTCTTGGCTACGTCTCCCAGGATAGTCCGATCTATTCGGGAACGATCGGGGACAATATCTCTTACGGGCTCCATGGGGATATATCAGAGGAAAAGATGATAGCCGCTTCAAAAATGGCTTATGCCCATGAATTTATCAAGGACCTCCCTAACGGTTATCAAACAGAAGTTGGAGAAAGAGGGATCAAGCTTTCAGGAGGACAGCGGCAGCGACTTGCCATTGCAAGAGCACTATTGAGGGACCCGGATATCCTCATGCTGGATGAAGCCACTTCAAGCCTGGACAGTCAATCGGAAATTGTCGTTCAGGAAGCCTTGAAGAACTTAATGAAGGGACGGACGACCCTCGTGATTGCCCATCGCTTATCCACCATCGTGGATGCCGATCAGATCGTCTTTTTAGAAAAAGGAAGGGTGACTGGAGTTGGTACACATGAGGAGTTGTTTACGTCCCATCCTTTATACCGTGACTTTGCGAGACAGCAGTTAAGAATAGGGGATCATCCTGATGCGGGAAGTGAATTAGCATGAAACCTTTTACTGAACGAGTGGTGAAAATCATACAGGGAATCCCTTCCGGTAAAGTGATGACGTACGGTCAAATCGCTGCACTAGCCGGCAGTCCGAGAGCTGCCAGGCAGGTCGTACGAATCCTTCATTCCATGAGTGAAAAGTATAAACTTCCCTGGCACCGGGTTTTGAATAGCAAGGGGGAAATTGGGTTCGGGGATGAAGAGCAAGCGATGCACCAAAGGCTATGTTTGGAAGCTGAGGGGGTTCATTTCATTGGGGAGAATCGGATTAAGTTAGAGGAGTATCGGTATGAGTCCGAACAGGAGTGGGACATCTAATGATAAGGATGTTCTTAAGAGTGCATAGATAAAGAGTTCATTTTTATTGGTTCAGGCTAATGGTACTGGCCGATTCCAATGTGAGATCTCTATGTCAAAACTTTAACAAGGTTTCAATCAAGAAAGCCGAAAACAATGACAAATAAAGACGTAAGTGCTATGAATGCAATGATTACGTATCCGATAACCGAATTCCCAAAGGCAGACTTCCCATTTCGGGTTTAGTCATGGGGTTCCTTCGATTTTTGACATATGGTCAGTCACATCATTAAACGGTTTTTTAGGATTTGTCATAGGATCCCCCCTTGAATTATTTTACCGTATATTTGAAAATGAAATAAAGCAAAACGATAGGAAAATGACCGAGCTCCACCTTAAATAAGGATGGACCCGGTCATTTTCTTTTTTGCTTAGGTTTGAACAATGGTCAAAAGTGGTATAGATGCTTTGTTGAAAACAAAATATATTTTAAATTTTCAACTATATTTTTGGAAAATAAATGAGAGCGAAGAGGTTGATGAAGGATGGCAAAAGGTGATTTGCTGGTCATTGGGGGCAACGAGGATAAATCGGATGAGAAAGTCATCTTATCGAAGTTCGCTGCATTATGTCAAACAAGACCAGGCCCGATCGGGATTGTTACGACTGCTACAGCTTATCCGGAGGAAGTGGGGAATGAATACGCAAGCTTGTTTCACACACTTCATGGAACAAAACCATTATTGCTCCATTTGGATTCACGGGAGAAAGCGGACAATCCCGACCTGACAGAGCAACTGTCAACACTGTCGGGGTTATTCATGACAGGCGGGGATCAGCTCAGACTCACAAGCATACTGGGGGGGACAACCTTCTATAAGCACTGCTTCCAGGAATGGAAGGGGGGACTGGTCATAGGTGGGACAAGTGCTGGCGCTGCTGTCATGAGCAGATTGATGATCATATCATCCAAGATTTCAAAAAAAGAAGATGTCTCCATCCTGGAAATGGGCTCAGGCTTCGGTTTCCTTGAAGACGTCATTATTGATCAGCACTTTTCCCAGCGTGACAGATTTACAAGGCTGATGAGGGCCATTGCCTTAAATCCTCAGATCATAGGTGTGGGAATTGATGAGAATACAGCCATTTGGGTAAATAGTGAACTCAATCAATTTGAAGTGATCGGTGAATTTAATGTGAGTATTTTTGATGGGAAAACCTCTTCCTATGTAGATGTTGCTGAAAATAAGGAGAACATGACCATTTCAGATATTCGTTTTCACACACTGGGTGAAGGCGCGATTTTTGATTTAACCAAACGGGAATTAATTATATCTTAAGGAGAGAACATTCAATGAAAATCAATCGCGTCAATTACTTATCCGGCCCTAATTTATACAGCTTCAAACCGACAATCTGCATCGAAATCGATATAGAAGGATTTGAAGAAAAGCCCTCAAATCTGCTTGAAGGGTTTACTGACGGTTTGCTTGAGGTCATGCCATCCTTATTCACACATACATGTTCACGGGGGTATGCAGGTGGCTTTGTGGAACGCCTGTATGAGGGGACGTGGATGGGACACATCCTTGAGCATATCGCACTTGAAATCCAGCATCTAGCGGGGATTTCTGTCAAGCGAGGAAAAACCATCACGAGTGAAAGGAAAGGGATTTACTTTGTGACTTACGATTATGTGGAAAAGAAGTCCGGCTATTATGCGTTCATAGCAGCGATGGAGATCGTTGCAGCCATTCTTGATCATAAAGAGGTCAGTGCCGAGCCTTACATATCAGAAACATCAGATCTCTATCATCTGCATAAAATGGGGCCGAGTACAGAAGCGATATATCAAGCAGCCAAAGACCGGAAGATACCGGTTGAAAGGACTGGGACAAACAGTCACTTGAGGCTCGGTACTGGTAAGAAACAAAAATTCGTACAGGCGACCATCTCAAGTCAATCCTCTTATCTTGCTGTTGAGAATTCCTGTGACAAAGATGAGACGAAGATATTATTGAAAAGTGCCGGTCTCCCTGTTCCAGACGGGGATGTGGTCTCAAATGAATTCGAGGTTCTTCAGTCTGCGGAAAAACTCGGATACCCTCTTGTGATCAAACCTGTCAATGGACGCCAGGGACAAAATATCGTGACGGATATCAAGAATGACCTTGATCTGCTAACGGCATATCGCTGTGTATACAGTGAAGGGACTGAATATATCATTGAGCGTTATTATAAAGGAAATGACTACCGATTTCTTGTCGTGGATGGTGAACTGATTGCCGCGAGCCTTCGCCTACCACCAACGGTTATCGGTGATGGGCGTAATTCAATCAAGGAATTAATTGAAAGTGAAAACAAAAATCCTTTGCGGGGAGAAGGGCACGAGAAAGCGATGAGCAGAATCCCCCTCGATGAAAGGACCATTGTACATTTGGAGAAGGGCGGTCACTCCCTGGATTCCGTCCTCAAAAAGGGACAGGCTCTTGAGGTTTTGGGGAACGCGAATCTTTCGACTGGTGGATCGGCCATTGACGTGACAGATGATGTCCATCCTCATTACCGGAAAATGGCAGAAGGAGCTGCGGCGGCGATCGGTCTTGATATTGCCGGGATCGATATCCTTTCAACGGATGTAACAGTCCCGTTCGAAAAGGGGGCTGCAGCCATTTTGGAAGTGAATGCTGCGCCTGGGATCCGGATGCATCATTATCCTTCAGAAGGAAAAAGCAGGGACGTCGGGGGAGCGATTGTAGACTATTTATTCTCAAATCGTGAAGAAGCGGCCATCCCCGTTGTCGCTGTGACAGGAACAAACGGAAAGACAACGACGTGCCGGCTGGTCTCCCACCTTTTGCAAAAGGAGAATGTAACCGTTGGCTTTACATGCTCGGACGGGGTTTGGATCGACGAACATCAGATTGATGAAGGCGATTGCAGCGGTCCGAAGAGCGCCAGGAAAGTACTCTCCCACCCTGGTGTTGACGTTGCTGTGCTTGAAACAGCCAGAGGTGGCATGCTAAGGGAAGGTCTGGCTTTCAGGCATTGTGACGTTGCCGTTGTAACCAATATCAGTGAAGATCATCTGGGCCTGAATGGCATAGATACTCTGGAGGATTTAAAAAAGCTGAAACAGACCGTGGCCGAAGTGGTTTTACCTGGAGGATCATGCATATTGAATGCAGATGACCCAAGATGTGTTGAAATGGCAACTGAAACATACGGGAAGGTTATCTACTTCTCCCTTTCCCTTTCCAATCCTGTGATACAGGAGCATATAGAGAATGGGCATGAGGCGTGGTACATGGATGAAGGGTGGGTCATGCATACCTGTGAGGGGAAAACC
The DNA here is from genome assembly GCF_041889765.1 of Rossellomorea sp. FM04394. Taxonomy (NCBI): domain Bacteria; kingdom Bacillati; phylum Bacillota; class Bacilli; order Caryophanales; family Bacillaceae; genus Rossellomorea; species Rossellomorea sp. FM04394. The sequence continues at coordinate 1,236,866 of NZ_CP168654.1, forward strand.
GAAAGATTCCTGCCTGTCTCTCATATCCCCCTCACCATCAAAGGAGCTGCCAGGTACAATATCCTGAATGTGCTCGGTTCTCTTGCAGCCGCCCATTCGTTAGGGCGTCCACTTTCCGAACTTCGGAGTAAGGTGATCAGTTTTCTACCGACTGAAACCCAAAATCGCGGACGGTTCAATGTACAAACCGTGCAAGGAAGAACCGTCATTGTTGATTATGCCCACAATCCAGCGGGCTTAAGGGCCTTATTCGATACCATCGCTCATCTGAAGGATGGAAGAGTCATCACGGTTGGCTCAGCAGCGGGGGACAGGAAAGATGAAACGATTCATGATATGGGGAGGATTTTTGGAGAACACTCGGATATCTTCATTATCAAGGAGGATCTGAATTTAAGGGGAAGGACACCGGGAGAAACCATCCATTTGCTGACCAGCGGTGTGAAACAATCCAAAGTACAGCCATTGATTCATGTGCAACCTGAAGAAATCCATGCTTTGTTCATGGCATGGAAGATGTCACAACCCGGTGACACACTACTGTTCCTATATGACGATTACGCATCCGTTCAAACCTTTACCGAAGAGGTCATGAAGAGCTCTGTTTCAAGGCCCGAGTTTCAAAGGGCTGAATAGAATTGTGCTTCTATAACTCATTTGTAACAGAAGAAAAAAGCTCAGAGGAGACTCTGAGCTTTTACTTTCAATAAGTACTCTCTGTTAATGCAGCTGGCCGTTCTTCAATTTCTTGAGCCACCTTCTTTGCCTTGTGGTAATAAACCAATACCCGGCCAAACCAAATCCTGCAAGTCCAAAGCTTCCTTGCAAGAGGAGTTCCATGTCGAACCCGAGTCCTGTGAATCCACCTGCGAACCCTGACAGTATAAGGATAAAAGCTTGCTTCTTTTGGCTCTCATATATCTTGAATTGAAACTCGTTTTGCTGCTGATGATCTTTTTGTTCGAGTGCTTTATCCGTTACGTCCAGAAGCTGCCGGATTTTTTGCAACGTTTGAAACAAGGGCTGAGCACTTATCCATTTCATAAAGAGCTCCCACTTGTTTGTGTTACTATCCTTAACCCAATCCATGAAGGCAGGTTTGACGACATCGAGGGTTTCCTCATCTGGACTCAATGTATGAACAAGCCCTTCTATGGTTGCAAAAGACCGACCTAAAAAGATGAAGCGGGTAGGGACTTGTATAGGCAATGATTTCACCATATCGTTGATTTCCTTCTTTACCGAAATCAGATCCATCTGTTTGAACTCCTCCATATCGAGAGTGACAAATTCCTTCAGCACAGGTTCAATGGTTTTCGGACTTGCATCAGGAAGGAGGAACCCTAATTGAGCCAACGCTTCGGCTGCTTTCCGGAAATTTTTTAGAAGAATTCCTTCCAGAAGATCTTGAAAGTGAGTGGAATCCCTCTTGGAAATTTCCCCGATCATTCCATAATCCAGGAGAACGAAGGTACCATCCGGCTGAAGCAGTATATTCCCTGCATGTGGATCGGCATGGAAGACTCCGGGCTCAAGCCATTGGGGAAGGAAAAGGCGAAACAATTCCTTAGCTAACTTCTGCCCGTCCAATCCATACGACTCAAATGCTTTTCGGTCATTCAATCGAAAGCCATCCACCCATTCCATTACCAGTACTTTATCTGTACAAAGTTCAGGATACATAGCAGGAATCTTCACATTAGGGTGGTCCCTGAACCGTTGTTTGAATGAAATACCGGTGTTCATTTCCTTTGAAAAGTCGAGCTCCTGTTCGATGACTTGCTTTAATTCCTTATAAAGCATTTTGAAATCAATGAAACCTTTTGGAACGGGTGCGAAATACCTGGCAAACCAAATAATGATGGCGAGGGAGCGGAAATCCGTCTTCACCAGGGAAGGAATCTCAGGCCGCTGCACCTTGACAGCCGCTTGGGTACCATCAAACAGCGTCGCCTTGTATACTTCTCCAATAGAAGCTGAAGCGACGGCTTCCTGGTCGATGGCCTGTACCTTGGTAGTCACCGAGCCGTCCCATTCGCGTTCCAGAACCTTTTCAATCTCCTCCCATGGTGAAGGAGGGACGTGATCGACCAAATCCTGTATTTGATTGATGAATCCTTTCGGCAGCAGATCCTCACGTATACTTAACAGTTGTCCAACCTTTATCAACACACCATTTAATTCAAAGAGAGTTTCTTTAAACTCCTTTCCTATCCGTTCCAAAAGCTTATCTTTCTCCCATTGGGACTTACCGCGGAGACGGTACCAATAGATTCTTACCACGATTGAAAATGCTAATGATAATACCTTCCACATTCTCCAAAGCTTCTTCTCTGACTTCATCGTTTCATCTCCCGTAACCGGACTGTCTAGTTCTATTATGTAATACGGATAAAAAAGAAGAAAGTTTCTACTTCTATAACTATCAGAAAATTCTATCCTTTTAATGGTTTTTTATGGTAAAATACATTTTATTGAAAGGAGAAATGTATGTTCGTAAAAGTCTACGAGTATCATATTCAGCCGGAAAAAATAGAAGAATTCTTTAAAGTACAAGAAAAGGCTGGTGAAATTTATAGAAAGTACTTAGAAAGCCATACGATCTATTTGAAAAAGCAAGATTACGGAACAAAATGGATGGAGATTAGTAGATACAAAGACGAAAGTGAATACAAAAAAAGCATAGAGTTGATTAATGAGCATGAAGAAATTCAGCATCTATTCACAGATTTTCAATCCCTACTTGTACCGGGCAGCGAAATAGTAGAAGAGGATTTTTTGCAGATTGAAGAAAAGAACTCATTAGGGATGTGAATGAAGATATGTTTGGGACTTGATTCAAAGCATGATGCGTGGGTGTATACGATTTAGGGAATGGCCCAAAAAAATACGAAATTGAGGTGTAGTATATGAAACTGGCATTTCTATGTCATCCGGTTAAAGATTTAACGGAATCTCTCCATTATTATCGTGATACTTTAGGGTTTGAAGAAGCATGGCGCGAAGGAGATCACACGATTGCTCTCAAGTTACCAGGTACGGATGTTCAATTGATGATCGAGAATGATGAGCCTGATTTAGCACCCGGTGGAATTTTCATCGTAGACAGCGTAGACGAATATTATGAACAACATCAAGTAAAACTTCATTTCATTAAAACTCCATGTGATATTCCTCCAGGCAGATATGCAATATACCAAGATGATAGTGACAATTTAATCCGAATTATTGATTTGAGTCGAGAGGGTAGAGGGGTTTAATGAAGTTCAACTGTTGAATTGACCCAGTTGTTTTCGGCTTGGGAACGAATAGCTGAAAATCGGTGGATATGTAGCAGTTGATCATTCGCTGATTTTCAGTTGTTGAATTTCGCCCGGAAATCAGCAGCCGAATCTCAAAAAACTTGACTCGTAAAGAAGTAAGTAACGTTTTCGAAGCTATTCTTAACCGGATTTGACACCTTTGTGAACTGATCAAAAGCCTATTGCAATAAGGATGGAGAAGAGGTATATTATAAATGTAAAGAAAATGTGAAACATTTCACAAATAAAACAGCTACCATATCAAAAATCATCATAAACTTTGAACAACTGTTTTTTTTAATCACTCTTGTGAAGTATTTCACAATATACATCCTAAAGGAGATGATCCATCATGAGATGGTGGGAAGATCAAAAGGTGAGCATGGTTTGGACAGTCATTAGAATTTGGTTGGGCGTTCAATGGCTGGAAGCGGGTTGGCATAAGGTGAATGATGGTTTTGATGCAAGTGGCTTCCTGCATGGGGCATTGGCTAAGGCGACGGGAGATCATCCAGCCGTTCAAGGGTGGTATGCAGAATTTCTAAAAGGTTTCGCTATACCGAATGTAGATTTATTCAATGTTTTGATTCCTTGGGGAGAAGTGCTGGTGGGAGCTGGCTTGATTGTCGGATTCATGACAATACCGGCGTTACTGGCAGGGGCATTCATGAACTTAAACTTCTTATTAGCTGGTACAGTGAGCACGAATCCAGTTCTCTACACAGTTGCCATCATCCTTCTTTTTGCCGGCAGAGGGGCAAATTGTTGGGGAGTTGACCGCTGGGTGATGCCTTACCTGAAACATATGGTTCTAGCTAAAGACGAGCATCATAAAAAGCCGATCGTGGTATGATAGTACGTTTAATTAAAACCACCCATGCAGTCACTGCATGGGTGGTTTCTTAATGAATTCCTCAGGACCTATCTTTTTTTACCTACCGGGATTGCTCTATTGGTTTTTCTTCACTCGTGCACGCTGGTTTGCAGCATTGGCGCGAGCTTGTGCTTCCATATCAGCCTGGTCGGCAAGTTCACGTGAGAACTCTTCGTCAACACCGTCAGATTTGAGCTGAGCGGGTGTTTGAGGCAAGCTGTTTTTGTTTCCTCGTTTACTATTTCCGCGTGATCTGCCCAATATGAACATCCCCTTTTCAGTTGGATAAAAAATAAAGGTACAGACTAACGAGTCTGTACCTTTATTTTTCTTCAAAGTAAGGTTTTTTAGTTAGGTAATAATTGACTATCTGTGGGATTTGGAAGTGAAGCCGCCTGCACGATCTGCTGCTTTGAATTCCCTTGAATACGTTACTTCCTGTGCACTGGATAGAACTGATTTGTTTTTGTCTTTCTTTTTCTTATTATCCATTCGTATGTACTTCCCTTCTTTTCAAGATTAATTCTATTTTTGCCTTGAAAGGAAGGGGGCATACCTGTGATTTAATGATAAATATCGATCAAGGCACTTTTAAGTTCAGGGTATTCAAATTGAAAACCGTTTTCTGAAAGGACACTCGGAAGTACCTTTTGTCCTTCCAGCACCAAGGCGCTCATTTCCCCCATGGCTACTTTTAAAGCAAGGGAAGGGACAGGGATCCAGTGTGGTCTGCCAAGCACGGCCCCGAGTATTTTCCCAAACTCTTTCATGGTAACGGGAGAAGGTGCTGTCACATTCACCGGTCCGGAGATGGATTCCGTTTCCGCAATGAAATGCACCGCTCTTGCGATGTCTTTTATATGGACCCACGACATCCATTGGTCCCCGGACCCGACCGTGCCTCCCACAAACATTTTATAAGGAAGAGCGATACGGGGGAGGGCGCCATCGTCTTTCCCCAGAATAATTCCGAAGCGTGCATATGCAACCCGGATGCCCAGCTGATTCGCCTTGCTCGCTTCCTTTTCCCATATTTGAACGGTTTCTCCTAAAAAGTTGTCTGCCGTTTCAGTTGACACTTCCGTATACGTGTTCGTTTTTGAAGAAGGGTAGTAGCCGATTGCACTTGCGTTGATAAGACACGCCGGTTTTTCTGTCAGTGCCTTAATAATGTTGATCACCTCTTGAGTTGAGTTGATCCGGCTATTGATGATTCGTTTCTTACGATCTTCCGTCCAGCGGCCGCTGTTGATGGATTCCCCTGCAAGGTTAATGAAGGCTTGTATTCCTTCGAGCTCCTCTTCGGGTTTCGCACCGTCGGATAGCCATTTTACATAGGTAACACCTGAACGATTGTCGTATTTATCCGGATTTCGGGTAAGTATCATTACTTCATGTTGGTGTTCGAGAAGTTCCTCCGTCAAAGCCTGACCGACAAAACCCGTACCACCTGTTATAGCGATCTTCATCATCATCCCTCCAATATACTTATTATTTTACCTATCTACAGAATAAAAAACATATGCTGAATGTGTTAGGATTACTATGAGGTGGAAAATATGGGTAAGATTTCGAAAATAACGAAGCAAGTGAAGAACGATGAGCGTTACAATTTATTTATAGATGGAAAATATGCCTTCAGTGTCGATGAAGCAGTCCTGGCGAAGTTTCAGCTCAGAAAAGGATTGGAGATCGATGAGCTTGAGATTTCTGAGCTACAATACGAAGACGATGTGAAAAAAGCATTCAATAAAGCCATACAGTATTTAGCCTATCGAATGCGTACGGAAAAAGAGATTCGGGATCATCTACAAGAAGGGGATCCCGAAGATGGAATCATCCAGGAAGTGATTCATAAATTAAATGATATTAAATACATCAATGATTTAGAATTCGCACACGCATTTGTCGGGACTCACATGAATACATCTGATAAGGGTCCTACATGGATCCGTGGGGAATTAAGAAGAAAAGGGGTGGATGACCCTTATATCGAAGAGGCTCTTGCTGTATTCTCAGTAGAGAAGCAGGTTGACAAAGCGGTCGGCCTTACCGAAAAACTTCTTCAGAAATACAGAAAAGACTCCAAAATGATCGCCAGGCAAAAGATTGAACAAAACCTGATGCGAAAAGGATACCCGGGTTCTGTTATGAAAATCGTCTGGGAAACAGTAGAATCAGATCGCGATGACGATGAAAAATGGGATGCCGTCTATCATCAAGGATTAAAGGCTCATAGAAAACTGAGTTCTAAATATGATGGATATGAGTACGTCCAAAAAATGAAACAAACGCTATATCGAAAAGGTTTTTCAATGGAGGACATCGAAAGACTTTTAGAAGAATTAAAAGAAAATGAAGAATGATTTGTTGTTTTCAAGATAGATTAGAGAGAACGAATGGGCTATGACAAGGGGGAATTCTGGTGGAGATTTTTACGATTCTATTTGTTTGTTTGACACTATTGCTGCTGATCGGTACGACTAAAAAGTTCAAGCTTTATGCAGGTGGAGTAGTGGTGGGGGCAGCTGCACTATTTGTCATTGGTGAAATCATCATTAAAGTTCAAACCGGATTCTATACCCTGGGGAAGCAAGAGTGGTATAACCAGGGGTACGCCGAAACAATGGGGAAATGGGTGATGCCATTTTTTCTCTTGGGTGTGGCGATCTTCCTCATCCTCGTTAACATCCGGATGATTCAGCAGTTTCTAAGAAGAAAAGAAGGTATCCGCTGGGTGTGGATGGCTCTTGTAGTCGTGATTGATGCCTTTGCTGTATTTTTGGTCCCCGTGTTATTATTTATCGTGGCCTTTATGTTCTTCCCATTTGCTCCATAATCGAGAAGGCAGTCTTCCTTTAGGGAAGGCTGCCTTCTAAGTTTTATTTTTTTGATTCAATGACGATCTCGTTTTTTTCTTTGAATTCATTCACAATCAATTCCGCAACCTCTTTAGGAGAGCGAAGCCTTGAAGGGTCACTGATATGATCACTGTTCTCCCAGAATGGAGTATCCATTCCACCCATATATGCATTCACGATGCGAAGGTTCGAATCTTCGTACTCTTTCTGTAAGCTCTCACCAAATCCTCTTAGGGCAAACTTGCTAGCTACATACAATGATTCGTTCTTTTTACCTCTAAGGCCAGCTGTTGAAATAATGTTAATTATGGTGCTATTTTGGTCCAGTTGATCTAGAAGTGCCTTGGTAAGTCGAATGGGACCCAGTGCATTTGTTTCAAACATGTTTACTAATTCCTCATCGTCTGAATCCTTGAAGGGACCAAAATAGCCTACTCCTGCGTTATGTATGAGTAATTCAACAGTATGACCATTAAGATGATTTTTGCCGAATTGTTGAATGTCTTGAGTTGAACGGATATCCAACGTGTCAAATGAAACCTGTCCGCCTAAGCTTTCGATTTCTGCTGCGGCTTCTTTTAAACGGTCTTCCGTTCGCCCAAGAAGGAAGATATGATATCCTTGCTGGCTAAGCAGTTTTCCTAATTCTTTTCCGAGGCCCGAGCCTCCTCCTGTGATGATGGCTGTTTTCATGAAAGTGTCATCCTTTCTTGTGAATGTGGTTACATAATTATCTTGGAATAAGGGTCCGTCTTATGCTTGTCGGGTCTGACCAGTCGTCTCCGCTTTTCTTATTGTCCAGCTCCAGCGGCTAGCCCCTCGAGGTCATAAGCCGTGATGGCCAAAAAGGCAAAGAACGCCTTTTCAGCCATCCCGTCTTATGCTTGTCGGGTCTGACCAAGCCGCTTCCGCTTTTCTTATTGTCCAGCTGCGGGGCTTAGAGGCTCGAGGTCATAAGTCCAGCCCACCAAAAAGGCAAAGAGCGCCTTTCCGGTGGACTTGCCTTATGCTTGTCGCCTCTTTGCAAAGCCCCTCCGCTTTTCTTATTGTATCATTTTCTCTATACTACTATTAGTAGAGGTGATGAAGGATGGAACAAGAGAGAAGATATAGTGAGATGACGGAGCATGAGTTGAAGCAGGAAATTGCTTCGTTGAAGGAGAAGGCAAGAAAGGCTGAACAGTTGGGAATTGTGAATGAGTTTGCCGTGTTGGAGCGCAAGGCCCTTATGGCGCAGGCTTATCTAATGAATCCCGACAACTACAAACCTGGAGGAATCTACGCGATAGAAGGAGATCCCGGTACATATTTCAGAGTGGACTACTTAAACGGGGTATTCGCCTGGGGATATCGCTTGGGTGGCGATGGAAAAGAAGAGGCTCTGCCCATCTCCCTTTTAGCTGGAGAAAAGAAATGATGAAGAGGTCCGTCATAGGGACGGACCTCGGGAAGCAGTCTAGGAACGCTTGCGTGTCTGGTTCTCTAGAATGATTAAGTCTTGAGTTTGTGTGGTTTGTCCATTTGCTTGGGAATGGGCATGCTTTGGATTGTAGAATGCCTTGTTAAATGGACTACTGTACTTATTTCGGTAGAAGTTGTTTTTCATGTTTGCCATCGTAACTACCCCCTAAACAAATTTCACTTCATTAAAGTGAGTCGTGATCTCTTTCTCCAGAAGCTTTCATACGTTCTTGAGGATGGGTATTGATGGTGCCGTTAGCCCTTTTAGATGCAAATTCAGCTTTAGCTCTCGGTTCACCTTCGAATTTATTGTTATTCATGTTAGGGAACCCTGTCGTTTTATTTCGCATAATGTGCCTCCTAAAAGGTGAAATGTATTTACTCATACCGTGAAGAAGCAAAGATTCACAACTAAGCTTAACCACGTACTTATAGTATGGGTGAAATGGTGTACATTATCATAAAAGCGGGAACTAAATATTTGGAAAAGGAGGAGACAAAATGGAGTCAACATTCCACGAATTAACTCAGTTGTTAATTGAAAAAAATAATAAGCTCTCGTATGAAAAAGCAAGAACCTGGATTGAACTTGTCTGGGAGGATTTCGAAGCAACATACGCAAAAGCAGGTTACGATTATAAAGGGAAAGCAGTAACGGAAAAAGTCGTTCGCCAATGGGTGAATACCTACGGAGAACAGATCCACGAATTCGCTGCACAAAACCCTAAATACAAACACCTGATCGACGATAAAGAAGATGATGATTTAGTACATTAAAGTGATGAGGGACGGACCTTTTAAAGGTCCGTCCCTCACTGCTTTAATCGATTAAAATGTCGATGTCCACTTTTGAGCGGAGTTTTTCTTCGCTGAAGACCCATCCTGTGTAGGAGCTGACGATGTTCAGGTCTTTGTCTAGCTGTACCAGGGCGACGAATGGATAATGTCCGTTATTTCTGTAACGAAGATCGATAAAGCGTACTTCAAAGTGATCTTCGTATTCGTCCACTTCCCAGCGGTAAACCGGGGAAAAGGAAAGAAAGGCCGCCAGATTTTTATCTTTTTTAGCAACATTGATTACTGGATTTTCAGGAATCGGTACCCGTTCAAATTTATCAAAAATTGTAATCGACCGTCTAAATGCTCTAGCGACATAATAATGCTCCTTCGTGACGATGGCTAATCGCCATTGGAAAAATCGGATGGTCGGGGAAACAATGATTTTTTCCGCATTCGGAATTCTTCGCTTCACAGCATTTTTCACGGCTTTTTGAACTTGGAATCTCAAGACATAATAAGCAAAAATCACAATGTACATTACCAAAAAGGTTTTTCCCGGGGGTAATCCAATGCCCCAGAGGATCAATCCCCCGATATGAATCCCGAAAATAATCGGGTCAAACGTGTTAATGACCCCTAAAGCGACCCATTTCGACGAAATCGGTCGGATGGCCTGGGTCCCATAGGCGTTGAATATGTCGACAAATACATGGAGGAATACGGCCACAAATGTCCAAATCCATAAATGAAGCAAATCTGCACCCGGGAAAAATGGATAAAGGCAAGCGACAATTAGAAGCGGCCACAGAGCAACAGCTGGAATACTGTGGGTGATGCCACGGTGATGACGTATATAGACGGCATTATTGCGTAATTTCAAAACGGTATCAATGTCTGGTATTTGAGAGCCGATGACTGCTGCAACCAGCACACTTTGAGAAGTGGCTGCACTTTCAGCAACAACGGGATCCAGGGTGGCTAAGCCCCCAAGAGCGAAACCCATGACAATATGAGTGCCTGTATCCAAAAAAAGTCCTCCCTTGGCTCATTTTCATCTGTTTTCTTTATGACTTGTATTCATTTTTGAACATGATATGGTTAAAAGGAGTTTATTTCAATGAAAAACACTTTACACATTTACTTAGAATATGAAATAAAACAAAATTTTCAACCTCAATATAAGCAGATTATGAATAATATCGTAGAGACATTACCACAATACGACGCCTTTAATATCCAATGGGAAAAGTCCGAAGCCGACTCTAATCGTTACATCGAACGGTTTATTGTGCCCACGGAATCCCATTTCCATGTTTTGAAACGTTTACGAACTTCCCGTCGTCATTTATTATTTGGATTATTGGACGAATGTATTTGTGGAGGATTAAAAGAAATAAACCTTGTTGGCTTAAAAACACAGCTTTAATTATTTATTCCCTATTCAACGTAACATTTAACATCCTGGAGGTACAAAATTGACAGAAGAATCATTGAAACATTTACAGACCATTAACCGTGAGGAATTCCAGAAAGATTTAATCTCATGGTTTTCAAGAGAGCAGCGCGATCTTCCGTGGAGGAAGGATCAAGATCCCTATAAAGTCTGGGTATCTGAAATCATGCTTCAGCAAACGAGGGTGGATACGGTCATACCTTATTTTAACCGATTCATCGAGAATTTTCCTACCATAGATGCTCTTGCTTCAGCAGATGAAGAAGATGTCCTGAAAGCATGGGAAGGCCTCGGCTATTATTCGAGGGTCAGAAATCTTCAATCCGCTGTAAAAGAAGTGAAAGAAAAGTATGATGGTATCGTCCCTGATACACCTAAAGAGATTTCGTCTTTAAAAGGAGTCGGCCCATACACTGCGGGAGCGATCTTGAGTATTGCCTACAGCAAGCCGGAGCCCGCTGTCGACGGAAATGTCATGAGGGTATTTTCGCGTATTCTATCCATCTGGCTCGATATTGCCAAACCAGCTTCACGCAAGGTGTTTGAACAAGCCGTCAGAAATCTGATTTCTGAAGAAAATCCATCATATTTCAATCAGGCATTGATGGAACTTGGGGCTCTGATCTGTACACCGACATCCCCTTCTTGTTTACTATGTCCTGTCCGGGAGCATTGTCAGGCATTTGAAGAAGGGGTGCAAACGGAACTGCCGATCAAATCGAAAAAGAAATCTGCCCGTAAATTGAATATGGCGGCAGCCGTTTTGTTTACGGAAGATGATCGAGTAGTTATTAATAAACGTCCGAGTAAAGGACTGCTCGCTAATTTATGGGAATTCCCTAATTTCGAAGTGGGAAGTTCAAGCAGTGGCAGGAAGCAATTGCTTGATTTCCTGGAGGAAAAATACAAGGTGGATTGCTCTTTGAAAGCAGGGGTTGTCACGAAGATCCAGCATATATTCTCTCACATCATTTGGGATATTGAAGTATATGTTGGTTCTATCGATAGCACTACACTTGATGCCAGCGACCTGATTGCCGTTACGACTGAAGAATTGGATAAATATGCCTTTCCTGTTTCCCATCAGAAAATTTGGAAGGAAACCGGAGCAGGAATCCTGCAGAAATAAAAAAGAGCAGCCGAATGGTTGCTCTTTTTTTATAATCATCTCAATCGTAACTGATCCTTGTGCCGTGAGTATAATCTGCTTCGCCCCGCTTCAATCCACCGCGGTTTTCAATTTCCTCAATAATTTCTCGGTGAATCGATTGTCCTTCTGCGTTCAAATAGGGTACTATTTGTTGTAGTGAATGATGAAAGAAAGCGAGCTCGCTTTTCTCCCATTCATTTTTGGGAATCATCGAAAGCTCTGTCATATCTCTGCCTACATACATAACTCATTCCTCCATTTAACTTACATGCTCTTATTAGTTTGCATGCTAGAAGGACTGATTATGCCTTACACCAAATGGAAATGAAATCGAAAGGATGATCAACATGAGTCAAAAAGTAGCATTAGTCACAGGAAGCAGTCGCGGACTTGGACGTGAAATCGCGATTCAACTAGCAGAAAAAGGGTACGATATCGTCGTTAATTACGCACGAAGCAAAAAAGGTGCACTCGAAACAGCTGAACAGGTAGAGAAGTTGGGACGAAAAGCATTTGTCGTGCGGGCAAATGTAGGGGACGTTGATAAAATCAAATCGATGTTCGAACAGATAAAAGAAGAATTCGGCCGATTGGATGTATTGGTGAGTAACGCAGCATCGGGGGTTCTGCGCCCGGTCATGGAACTTGAAGAATCTCATTGGGATTGGACGATGAACATTAACAGCAAGGCACTATTATTCTGTGCCCAGGAAGCAGCAAAATTAATGGATAAGGGCGGACGCATTGTAAGCATCAGCTCATTGGGATCCATCCGTTATTTGGACAATTACACTACGGTGGGAGTATCTAAAGCTGCAGTCGAAGCTTTAACCCGCTATTTGGCTGTTGAGTTAGCACCAAGAGATATAATTGTAAATGCAGTATCCGGTGGGGCGATTGATACAGATGCCTTAAAGCATTTCCCTAATCGTGAAGAATTACTTGAAGACGCGCGCAGTAAAACGCCTGCAGGACGAATGGTGGAGATCGATGATCTGGTGAAGTCGGTCATGTTCCTCGTTTCGGACGATTCTTCCATGATCAGAGGTCAAACCATCATCGTAGATGGCGGTCGCTCACTCCTCGTTTAGTGGAATGTTTTTCCTGAAAAATATCGAATAGTGAAATCCACGCTTGGTTATCTTAATAAGCGTGGAGGTGATTACAATGGCAAAACAACCAAACAAAACTCAATCTGGTACTAGCGTTCAACACGTGAAACAACAAAACGCTCAAGCTGGTCAAGCTCAGCAACAACAATACGGTACTGAGTTCGCTTCTGAAACAACAGCGGCTCAACACGTAAAGCAACAAAACCAACAAGCAGAAGCTAACAAAGCGAAAGCTTCTGGTAAATATGGTCAACAACAATAATTGAATTGTTCTTGACGGAAAAAGCACCCATTAAGTTGGGTGCTTTTTCGTGTTTGAGGGACGGACCTCCAAAATCGCTGCATATTTAGGGATGGCCCTCCCATTAATCCTTTCATATCATCAGCTCCAATCAATCGTCTTCCTTTGAAAAGTGGAGGTCCGTCCCTCCATCGACAAAACTGGTGGGATTGTGACAGAAGTTGTCAAAGGGTTTGGGGGTGGAAAGGAGAATGTTTTAGGAGACCTTGTTTAGAGGAGTTGGTTGGAGTGATACAGCAGCGATTTAATGAGTTGGTTACAGAGCAGTTAGAAACGATGGATAAGTTGTTATATCTTCAGTCTGAGATCGAACGTTGTCAGGAGCTGGAAGAGGAACTGCTTCAGCTTCAAGAGATGACGAAGGTTGAATCTATAAAGAGAGAGATTGCGTCAAAAAAGAAGGAACTGAAAGAGATTCAAAACATGTTTCAAAGGCAAACGGATGAAGTCATTCGTTCCTATCAAAAGGAACAGGACAGTGTAACAACGTAAAAAGCAACTTTATACGTAATGGGAAATGAGGTATGTTTCACGAGAAACCTTTCACACAAAGAAAATCAAGATAAATGGCAGATCTCCAATTTTTATAATAAAAACCCATTTTTGAACCGGAATCGGGCGATTCTTAGAGGATATTTTCTTTAAGGATAGCCCTTTTGTTTTAAATTTTCTGAGGAAACGTTATAATGTTAGAATAGACAAGTATATATAAGGGTAATTTTGAAATGAAAGAAGGGGATACGATGGCGGTTCCCACTGAAGGAAAATCTGTACAAATACATAGCTTTAAGCATGATGGCAATATTCACCGGATTTGGAATGAAACGACGGTTCTGAAAGGAACAAGCAATCAGATTATCGGTGGAAATGATCGAACGATGGTGACGGAATCAGACGGCAGAACGTGGATGACCCGTGAACCGGCAATATGCTATTTTCATTCGGAGCTATGGTTTAACATTATTTGTATGATTCGTGAGGACGGTATTTATTATTATTGTAATTTAAGTTCACCATTTGTATATGATCATGAAGCGATCAAGTATATCGATTACGACTTGGATATTAAAGTGTTTCCTGATATGACATATACATTGCTGGATGAGGATGAGTATGAAGCTCATCGAAAGTTGTACGGTTACCCGGATGTGATCGATCACATCCTCAAGCGGAATGTAGAGAAGCTTGTTCGCTGGATCCGACAAAGAAAAGGGCCTTTTGCTCCGGACTTTATTGATATTTGGTACGAGCGTTATTTGACTCACAGGGGGTAACACAGCTGGAAAATCGAATAAGCTTTAAAGGGCTGACCCAGTAAGGAGCAACCTTTTCATTCCCAAACAGGACTTGAAGAGGAACAGTTGCTGCGTTCCATACAGGGTCATCCCTTTTTATTGGGGCAAAATAAATACTAAACATCTTAGAAAGGAGTAGTCACTTGGATAGTATCAAACGATACCTTCAATTTGTAAAACCTTATCGGTGGCAAATTATTGGTACATTAATTATAGGTATTATTAAATTTACGATTCCCTTATTAATTCCGATTTTAATCAAATATGTCATTGATGATATAGTAGGGGCTTCTGGCTTATCCCCGGAAGAAAAGACCGATCAATTACTCATGATCATGGGGATCATGCTTGTCCTTTTCTTACTTGTAAGACCGCCTGTAGAGTATTATCGACAATACTTTGCTCAATGGACGGGCAACAAGATCCTGTATGATTTGAGGGATCATTTGTTTTCCCATATTCAACGACTAAGCTTTAAATATTATTCGAATACAAGAGCAGGGGAAGTCATTTCCAGGGTCATCAATGACGTTGAGCAAACAAAGAATTTCGTGATCACGGGTCTCATGAACCTTTGGCTCGATGCAGCTACCATTGTCATTGCCCTCTCCATCATGTTTACCATGGATGTTTCTTTAACACTCGTTTCTCTTATAGCGTTTCCTTTCTATGCTTTCTCTGTCCGTTATTTCTTTGGAAGACTCAGAGGGTTGACAAGGGACCGCTCTCAGGCACTGGCAGAGGTTCAAAGTCACTTACACGAAAGGGTCCAGGGGATGGCCGTCATTAAGAGCTTTGCTGTTGAAGACTATGAACAGAAACAGTTTCAGGATCAGAACAGCAATTTCTTAACGAAGGCCTTGAAGCAAACGAGCTGGAATGCGAAAGCGTTCGCGGTTGTGAATACCATTACGGATATTTCTCCATTAATCATCATCGGATATGCAGGGCTGCAAGTCATTGATGGGGATCTGACCATTGGTACGATGGCTGCCTTTATCGCATATATAGATCGTCTCTATGGACCGCTTAGACGACTGGTGAATTCTTCTACAACCTTGACTCAATCGATCGCCTCCATGGACCGTGTATTTGAGTTCATGGATGAGAAGTATGACATTGATGATGAACCAGGTGCGATTCATTGTGAAAATGTACGCGGCGATATTCGTTTTAAAAATGTTTCCTTTCGCTATGAATCTGATGAGGAAGACGTACTGCGTAATCTCAATCTTGATATTAGAACGGGTGAAACCGTCGCTCTGGTCGGGATGAGCGGAGGAGGAAAATCATCATTCGTCAGTCTTATCCCCCGATTTTACGATGTCACGGATGGTGAAATTCTTTTAGATGGTACGGATATCAGAAGATTTCAGGTGAGATCACTGCGGGACAATATCGGAATGGTGCTTCAGGACAATATCCTCTTTAGTGAATCGGTCAAGATGAATATTAAATTCGGAAATCCTGAGGCGACGGATGAAGAAGTAGTAGAAGCTGCCAAGGCGGCAAACGCACATGATTTCATCATGAAATTACCTCAGGGCTATGACACGAAAGTAGGAGAACGAGGTGTGAAACTATCTGGCGGACAGAAGCAACGTGTCGCGATTGCCAGGGTATTCCTTAAGAACCCACCGATACTCATTCTGGATGAAGCAACGTCAGCCCTTGATCTGGAAAGTGAACACCTGATCCAGGAATCCCTTGAAATCCTGGCCAAAGAGCGGACGACCTTCATAGTCGCCCATCGTCTATCAACGATCACCCACGCTGATAGAATCATTCATATGGAACACGGAGAAGTTGTCGAAATGGGGACACATGAAGAGTTGATGGCGAAGCAGGGTCATTATTATAAACTCTTCCAAGTCCAACAGCTCGATCAATGAGATGGAAAGTCATGACTTATCACTATACACGTGATAAAAGTCATGACTTTTTTTGTGTATAAAAAAAATATATCAAACTTATTTCAGGTGTGTCGTGAAGAAAGTAGGACTAAATAACTTTATCTGGAAGGAATGAAAAGGATAAATGGACATATATTGAATTGAATTAGGAATGAAAGAGTATATGGAAATTGTGTAGAAAAATTCTGAAAATAGATTGCAACATTTGTAACATCTTGTATAATAAGAAACATATAAAATTTAGAAAATAAGCACTATTAAGAAAAGAGAGATAGTTTCAAGAGGAGGATTTGAATGAGCGAAGCGCGTCCTTTACTAAAAGTGGAAGATTTGAGGACCTCCTTTTTTACTGATGACGGAGAAGTTCCTGCAGTCGATGGAGTCAGCTTTCATGTGAATGAAGGGGAGGTGCTGGGGATCGTTGGGGAAAGTGGATGTGGTAAAAGTGTCACCTCCCTATCCATCATGGGTCTGGTACCGAAACCCCCAGGGAAAATAGTAGGTGGAAAGATTCTTTACAAAGATGAAGATCTGACACAAGCATCTGAAAAGCGAATGAGAGATATCCGGGGCAATGATATAGCGATGATCTTCCAAGAGCCAATGACATCTTTAAACCCTGTCTTTACTATAGGTGACCAGTTAACGGAAGCCATACGCATACATATGAAAGTTGGAAAGAAACAAGCAAGAGATAAAGCAATTGAAATTATGAAGATGGTTGGTTTACCGAGATCGGAAGAGTTGATCAAGGAATACCCACATCAGCTATCAGGCGGTATGAGACAAAGGGTCATGATTGCCATGGCAATGGTGTGTGATCCACGGGTGTTGATAGCAGACGAGCCGACAACCGCTCTTGATGTAACGATTCAGGCCCAAATTTTAAAACTGATGAAACGATTGAATAAAGAGCTGAATACAGCGGTACTTTTGATCACTCATGATCTGGGTGTTGTAGCTGAAACATGTGAACGAGTGGTCGTTATGTACTCAGGTAAAGTGGTGGAAGAGGGGACGGTAGAAGAAATCTTCAAGAACCCTCAGCATCCTTACACGAAAGGGCTCATTCAATCCGTACCGGATATGAGAGTAAAGCAGCAGCGACTGCATTCGATTCAGGGAAATGTCCCTAAACCGGGATCCATCAAGACCGGGTGCCGATTTGCAGCCCGCTGTGAATATGCCTTCGATCGCTGTTTAGTCGAAACCCCGGAGTTATATGAAACATCACAAGGACATTGCACTCGATGCTTCCTGTTCGATGAAGTGGAGGAGGGAGTTTATGACGGAACCGTTGCTAAAGGTTGAGAATCTTAAGAAACACTTTCCGATTACAGGAGGAATTCTCGGACGACCTGTCAGTTCTGTAAAAGCCGTCGACGGGGTATCTTTTACCGTGAATAAAGGAGAGACTCTTGGGATAGTGGGAGAAAGCGGATGTGGAAAGTCGACGACGGGCAGGATGCTTATGCGACTCATCGATCCATCGGAAGGCAAAGTGACATTCGAAGATCGGGAGCTTACCAGTCTATCAAACTCAGAAATGAGAAAGATACGCCGGGAAATGCAAATGGTCTTTCAAGATCCCTTTGCTTCCTTGAATCCAAGGCATACCGTTGAACAGATTCTCGAAGAACCATTAAAGGTCCACGGAATAGGTTCAGCGAAGGATAGAAAAAAGAGAGTTCATGAGCTACTTAATATTGTCGGGTTAAGCAGCTATCATGCGAAACGGTATCCACATCAATTCAGTGGTGGACAAAGACAGCGAATCGGTATCGCCAGAGCACTCATGACGAACCCAAAACTCATCATTGCCGATGAGCCGGTGTCAGCTCTTGACGTATCCATTCAATCCCAGGTCCTGAACCTGATGCAGGACTTGCAAAAAGAGTTCGGACTCACCTATATCTTCATTGCACATGATTTAGGTGTAGTCAGACATATAAGTGACCGGGTAGGCGTGATGTACCTCGGAAAAATGGTAGAGCTGAGCAATAGTGAAACACTCTATGAAAACCCGCTTCATCCATACACCCAGGCACTTCTATCAGCGGTACCGGTGCCGGATCCTGATTTTAAAAGAGAAACAATTCTCTTGCAGGGGGACATTCCGAGCCCGTCCAACCCGCCAAGCGGCTGTACATTCCACACCAGGTGTCCACATGCAACGGAGATATGTAAACAGAAAGTGCCGGAATTCAAGGAACACCAACCAGGGCATTATGTAGCTTGTCATCTTTATTAAAAGGCAAGTCTCATAAGTATATAAACATTATTCAGGAGGGGATTTAGTTGAGAAAAAAAAGCTGGTCAATTTTAATGCTGCTCATCCTACTCGTATCATCCGTTCTTTACGGATGTGGAGGGAATGAAAGCTCATCGGGCGAAGGCAGCGACAGTAAAGATAGTGGAGATCCTAAAGTATTGATCTTTGGTCGCGGGGGAGATTCAGTAGCACTTGATCCTGCTGCGGTTACGGATGGTGAATCATTTAAAGTAACAAAGAATATCTTTGAAACTCTAGTTGAATTTGGTGAGCAGGATACAGAACCAAATCCGGGATTAGCTGAAGAGTGGAAGGTATCTGATGATGGTTTGACGTATACGTTCACATTACGTGAAGGCGTTAAATTCCAAGATGGTACAGATTTCAATGCTGACGCAGTCGTGAAAAACTTCGAGCGTTGGATGAATGGTAATGAAGAAGCATTCTACTACTATAAATCTATGTTTGGTGGATTTAAAGGTGATGAAGGTCATGTTATCAACGAGGTAAAAGCTGTTGATGAGAAAACTGTTGAGTTTGTCCTTAAACGTCCACAGGCTCCGTTCTTAAAGAACATTGCAATGAGCCCTTTTGCGATTGTAAGTCCTAAAGCTCTTGATGAGTTAGGTGACAAGTTAGGCGAAGCACCGACTGATGCAGGAACAGGTCCTTTCAAGTTCAAAGAGTGGAAACGTAATGACAAAATCGTTTTAGTTAAGAATGAAAACTACTGGAAAAAAGATCTACCGAAATTAGATCAAGTTGTCTTCAAATCAATTCCTGAAAACTCTGCACGTCTTAACGCGCTGGTTTCAGGTGAAATCGATCTTGCAGATGGAATCAATCCAAGTGATGCAGCCCAAGTTGAAGGGAACGACCAATTACAATTATTCGAACGTCCTTCTATGAACGTTGGATACTTAGGGCTGACATCAACTCGTGAACCTTTTGATGATCCAAAAGTACGTCAAGCGATCAACTATGCAATCAACAAACAGGAAATCATTGACGCATTCTTCGAAGGAAGAGCAGAAGTAGCGAAAAACCCAATGCCTCCAGTTATTGGCGGATACAATGATGCACTTGAAGGATATGAGTACAATCCTGAAAAAGCAAAGGAACTTCTTAAAGAAGCAGGCCTTGAAGATGGATTCGAAATGGAATTATGGGCAATGCCTGTTCCACGTCCATACATGCCGGATGGCCAAAAAGTAGCTGAAGCGATTCAAGCCGATCTTGAAGAAGTAGGGGTAAAAGCGAAAATCGTATCTTACGAGTGGGCGACATACTTAGAAAAAGCCCGTAACGGAGAAGCGGATGCGTTCTTACTTGGATGGACAGGTGACAACGGTGATGCGGATAACTTCCTATATGTGTTACTTGATAAAGATAATATCGGAAGCAATAACTACACGTACTACAGCAATGATGAGCTTCATGAATTATTAATTGCTGCTCAATCTGAAACAGATCAAGCAAAACGTGAAGAGATGTACAAACAGGCTCAGGAAATCATCCATGAAGATGCTCCTTGGGTACCACTGGCGCACTCTACACCATTATTAGCTGGTAGTGCGGCTGTGAAGAACTTCCAACCGCATCCAACCGGATCTGACTTCTTAGGTTCAGTAGACATGGAATAGTCGTAATAAGATTCAACCTAGGGGAGATGACTTTTTAGTCTCCCCTTTGTACATAGAAAAGCGAAGGCGGCTCGTTCAGCCCCGACAAGCATAAGAGGAATGGGCCGGGAAGGCGTTCTTTGCCTTCTTGGACCATTCAGCTTATGACCTCGAGGGGCTAGCCGCCGCAGCTGGACAAAAAGAAAAGCGAAGGCGGCTCGTTCAGCCCCGACAAGCATAAGAGGAATGGGCCGGGAAGGCGTTCTTTGCCTTCTTGGACCATTCAGCTTATGACCTCGAGGGGCTAGCCGCCGCAGCTGGACAAAAAGAAAAGCGAAGGCGGCTCGTTCAGCCCCGACAAGCATTACGAGAAAACGGTTTAAGCAAGCTTCCAAGAATACTAGAATCTCCTTTCAGAGAGGTGAACAAAATGTTTCAATACACCATACGAAGATTACTCCAATTAATTCCCGTATTATTAGGGATGACCTTTATCGTATTCTTTATCATCCGTGCAATACCAGGGGACCCTGCCCAGGTGATCTTGGGTCAACAGGCTTCTAAGGAAGCCATTGAGCAGCTTAGAGGTCAATTAGGTCTTGATAATGCCTGGTATGTTCAATATTTTGAGTATTTAAAAGGCCTGTTAACAGGTGATTTAGGCAGCTCCATTCGTACTAAAACAGAAGTTTCAAGTGAAATCTGGCCGTACTTGGCCGCGACAGCGGAATTGGCGATTGTAGCGATCATCATTGCAGTGGTCATCGGGGTGAATGCGGGTATCATCAGTGCCTGGTTCCAGAACTCATGGTTTGATTATACTGCTATGATCCTGGCTTTGGTCGGGGTGTCCATGCCGATCTTCTGGCTTGGTTTGATGGAACAGTGGATTTTCGGTAT
This sequence comes from Rossellomorea sp. FM04394, assembly GCF_041889765.1. Taxonomy (NCBI): domain Bacteria; kingdom Bacillati; phylum Bacillota; class Bacilli; order Caryophanales; family Bacillaceae; genus Rossellomorea; species Rossellomorea sp. FM04394. Next base: position 1,258,162 of record NZ_CP168654.1, read on the forward strand.
TCAGCTTGACTGGCTTCCGACCACAGGAAGGGAAAACATCCGCAATCCAATCGATGCCATTACGAATCTCTATATTATAGATACCATCATACAGGGGCGTTTTGATCAATTAGGTGAAGTGCTGAGGCATCTGATCCTTCCGGGAATTGCACTTGCTACGATCCCGATGGCGATCATTGCCCGTATGACCCGTTCAAGCATGCTTGAGGTGATGCGTTCCGATTATATCCGAACTGCCCGTGCCAAGGGTCTCAAAATGTTTTGGGTCGTGTACAAGCATTCTCTTAAAAACGCAATCATCCCAGTACTGACGGTAATCGGTCTGCAAATGGGGCTCCTATTAGGTGGAGCGATATTGACTGAGACAATCTTTGGATGGCCTGGAATCGGCCGCTATATTTATGAAGCGATCGGTTTCCGTGATTATCCTGTTGTACAGTCAGGCATCCTCGTAGTCGCAACGATCTTTGTGACGATCAACTTAATTGTCGATTTACTATATGCTGCTGTCGATCCGCGCATTAAATACAACTAACATCAGTAGAAGAAAGAGGTGAACTCTCATGGCAGAATTAGCAGAACCGCAAAAGGAGCTTCATCCTTCCCTGCAGGAAGAAACGGTTTCTCCCTGGAAGGAAGCGTGGAAAAGCTTTAGGAAAAATAAAATTGCTTTAGTCGGATTTTTCATCGTGCTTTTCTTTGTTGTCTTAGCCATTGCTGCGCCCGTCATTGCCCCGCAAGGCATCAATGAACAAGATTTATCGAAAAGACTTCAAGCCCCATCTTCCGAACATTGGCTCGGCACAGATGACTTTGGTCGGGATATATTGTCGAGGATTATTTATGGGGCACGGATTTCATTATGGGTAGGCTTCTTTGCAGTAATCGGTTCCGCGGTAGTAGGGAGTCTACTGGGAATCGTGGCAGGCTATTATGGAAGATGGGTGGATACGATCATCTCACGAATCTTTGATATTATGCTTGCATTCCCGAGTATCCTGTTAGCGATCGCTGTTGTAGCTGCTCTTGGGCCATCCCTTAGAAATGCTTTAATTGCCATTGCGATTATCAATATACCTAACTTTGGACGACTCATTCGGTCACGGGTGTTGAGTGTAAAGCAGGAGGAGTATGTGATGGCTGCGAAAGCCATTGGGATGAAAGACAGCCGTATTCTATTGAGTCATATCCTTCCAAACAGTATGGCGCCGATCATTGTACAGGGAACTCTTGCCATTGCGACTGCCATAATTGAAGCAGCGGCACTTGGCTTCCTTGGTTTAGGTGCACAAGCCCCGCAACCCGAATGGGGGAAAATGCTGGCTGACGCACGAACGTTCATGCTGCAAGCCCCGTGGACAATGATCTTCCCTGGACTTGCCATCATGCTGACGGTACTGGGATTCAACTTGATGGGGGACGGACTTCGGGATGCCCTTGATCCGAAAATGAAAAACTAAATAGAAGAAAAAACGGAGCAAAGGAAATTACATCCTTTGCTCCGTTTTTATTCTTCTTCTTCCCCGATCATCACTTCATTATCTTCTTTATGATACGATTGAAAACTTGTGATGAGTTTTTCAAGGTGCTCTAAATGCTCATCGTATTCAAAGATAGCAGAGAAAATATGCAGGAGATGGAAATTATGAATATTATCATCTTTACTGTGCTGTTTTACTTCCTGGATCATGATATTCATCAGTTCTTTTCGATGCATGCATACATCCTGCTGGGCTTCTGACTCTGCATGCGGATGCATCTTACCAAGGAACTTCAATAGAAGCTGTTCGTGATAAGTAAGGAGACAATCAAGCTGTCCCTTGATCACTCCACGTAATTCATCCGGTAGCTGAAAGATTTCATTTTCATATCGGTTCAATCGCTTCAAAATGTCGAAGCTTCGATTCGTTGATGAAATCATCTGGCGGAAAATCACAAGCTTACGACTTTTGACAATCGAATTTTTCTTGAAATAATCCCGTTCTTCTTTATATAGAAGATACAATTGATCGACCTTTATAAGTTTTTCTTTAATGCGCTCCAAGTCTTTTTTTAAAAGGTGGAACTCTGTTGCATGTCTTGAACTTAATCGAATCCACTTTAAAATTTCCTCTGTTGAATCTGATATTTTATGGTAAAGCTTCGTTTCGTATTTCGGCGGCAGGAAAATCAGGTTAATAAGGAACGATGAGAATACCCCGATCATAATGGTGGAGAAACGGATGAATGCAAATTGAATAAAATCCTGATCCGTCACTTCCATAATCGCAATCAACGTTACCAGGGCCAGACCGATCGTGTTTTGCAGCTTCAATTTAAGAATGATAGCGATGGCTATGACAGCAGCAAGACCTACAATAAGTGGATTGCTACCGAATAAGAGAACGAATATAACAGCAATTCCAGCACCGATCAGGTTTGCTTGAATCTGTTCGATGATTGATAGATATGAGCGATAAATGGTGGGCTGTACGGCAAAGACCGCCGCGATTCCAGCAAACACTGGAGAAGGTATACCCAATAGCTGCGATACAAGTAAAGCTAATACAATCGCAATTCCCGTTTTAAGGATGCGAGCACCAAGTTTCATGGAATTAGGATCCTTTCTTGTGTAACATTTTAATAAACAATACTGTACTATACATGTACTTACAAACAATATCAATAGGCAAATCTAAATAAGTTTTTACAGAATATGTACCTTTTTGTGGAGGGGGATAAACAAATCACAGCTACGGAATTCTCTACAGAATGTATAGATATGCCAGCAAGAGAAGAGATATTCTACAAATCAATAAAAAAAGACCGCTCCCGCCATGGTACAATACCACGTGGAGCAGTCCTTAGTTTCTTTTGTTTCTATTACAATTGTGCGAATGCACGATCGACAGCTTCAATCGTTACCTGGATATCTTCTTCTGTATGAGCGGTCGTAATGAACCATGCTTCATATTTAGAAGGGGCCAGATTGATTCCCTGATTAAGCATAAGCTTAAAGAACTTCGCGAACATTTCCCCATCTGTTGCTTCGGCTTGCTCATAGTTCTCCACTTTTTCCGTCGTAAAGTAAAGTGTGAGAGCACCTTTCAATCTATTAATGGAAATTGGTGTGTTATGTTTTTCAGCTGCAGTAAGGATTCCTTTTTCAAGCATTTCCCCAAGATGATCCAATTTCTCATATACGCCTTCTTCCTTTAACACTTCAAGACATGCAATTCCTGAAAGGATGGATGCAGGGTTACCAGCCATTGTACCTGCTTGATAGGCAGGTCCTAACGGGGCAACCTGTTCCATGATTTCTTTTTTTCCTCCGTAAGCACCGATTGGGAGACCGCCGCCGATGATTTTCCCCAGCGCCGTCAAATCAGGCTTCACCTTTAGCATATCCTGCGCCCCACCGTACATGAATCGGAATGCAGTGATGACTTCATCGTAAATCACAAGGCTTCCTGCACTGTGTGCAATTTCATTTACCTGTTCTAAGAAACCCTCTTTAGGCTCCACAATTCCAAAGTTCCCGACAATCGGTTCAACGAGCACTCCAGCAATTTGATCTCCCCATTTTTCCATTGCTTCTTTAAATGGTTCGATGTCATTAAAAGGGACGGTAATGACTTCCTGGGCGATGCTCTTCGGAACTCCGGCAGAATCCGGTGTGCCTAGAGTGGAAGGGCCTGAACCAGCAGCGACAAGTACCAGGTCGGAGTGACCATGATAGCATCCGGCAAATTTGATGATCTTATCTTTTCCCGTGTACGCGCGTGCTACACGTATCGTCGTCATGACGGCTTCTGTTCCTGAATTCACGAAACGTACTTTGTCCATGTATGGCATTGCTTCTTTAATCATTTTCGCGAATTTCACTTCATGCCGGGTAGGCGTTCCGTAGAGGACGCCGTTTTCTGCTGCCGTTTTAATCGCTTCTGTAATATGTGGGTGAGCATGACCGGTAATGATAGGACCATATGCTGCCAAGTAATCTATGTATTTGTTTCCATCTACATCCCAGAAATATGCGCCATGTCCTCTTTCCATCGCCACGGGAGAGCCTCCGCCTACTGCTTTATACGAGCGGGATGGACTGTTCACGCCTCCGACGATATGTTCCAGTGCTTTTGTATGTAAAGTTTCTGATTCTGTGAATTTCATGTTTTCCTCCTGAAAAATATATTTGATCATCTGGTAAGCTACAACTCTATTGTAGTACGCCTATTTGCACTTTAGCAAATAGGGAATCATTGGACACATTTATTTTCAAGCAGACTGTTCTAAGGGAAACTGTTCCCTGTGGTACACTATTCTTTGTTTGTAAAATAGGCAACAATACTTATCGATTATAGGAGGACGCAGCATGAATGCAATCGAAGTCAATCATTTGCGTAAGGAATTCAAAGCTTTTTCCAGTCGTTCCGGGTTAAAAGGGGCTTTCAGGGATTTGTTTACGCGTAATTATAAAATCGTTCCCGCGGTGAACGATATCTCATTCAATGTAAAGCAGGGAGAGATGGTCGGATACATCGGTGAAAACGGAGCAGGGAAGTCCACCACCATCAAAATGTTGACCGGGATCTTGACCCCCACCGGTGGAGAGCTGACCGTCAATGGAATGAATCCTCACCGTGACCGTGAAAAATTTGTTCAGACAATCGGTGTTGTGTTCGGACAGCGTTCACAGCTCTGGTGGGATATTGCGGTTCAGGAATCCTTTCAGCTTTTAAAGAAAGTGTATAAAGTACCTGATGAGCAATACAAGGAACACATGGATCATGTGATTGAAACTCTGGATATCGCACCCCTTCTGGATAAGCCTGTTCGTAAATTATCCCTTGGCCAGAGGATGAGATGTGAGTTAGCGGCTGCGCTTGTTCACAATCCGCCTTTGCTATTTCTTGACGAGCCAACGATCGGGTTAGACGTTCTAGTAAAACTGAAAATCCGTCAATTTTTAAAAGAAATCAATGAAAAGTACAATACGACGATTTTGTTAACCACCCATGATTTATCTGATATTGAAGCTCTTTGCGAAAGGGTCGTCATGTTGGATGAAGGGAAAATCATTTATGATGGTGAACTGAGTCAGTTGAAAGAGAATTGGGGAGACCAAAAGGAAGTCGTGTTTCAATTTCTTGATGATACGTCCCTGACTGCTTTATCCGACCTTACTGGAAATCAGAATATCTCCTGGTCTTTCGATGAGAAAAAACAGAGTTATTCGGCTTTAACTGAAGCGGATGATGAAGTCATCTCGCAACTGATAACGAAAGTCGTTGCGAACTGTAAAGTGAAAGACATGAAGATAGAAGAAACGACAACAGAAGAAATCATTCGAAACATCTATGAAAAAGGGGCTGTAACGAGATGAGTTTGGGATTGGAAGCTATCTGTTCAGCTCTAGTGTTTGGGAGGGTATCATGGCTAAGTATATCGAAATGATTCGCATCCGCTTTCTCATGATGCTGGCGTACAGAACTAATTATTATAGTGGAATACTCATTTATAGTATCAATATAGGTGCTTACTATTTCTTATGGCAGGCCATATACGGCGGAAAACAAGATATAGAAGGCTTGTCAATCATTCAAATGACCACCTATGTAGCCGTATCCTGGATGGCCAGGGCTTTTTATTTTAATAATATTGATCGAGAAATCGCTCAGGAAATTAAAGAAGGGAAAGTGGCGGTTGAATTTATCAGGCCCTATAACTATCTTGGGATGAAGACGATGCAGGGACTCGGAGAGGGAGTCTTCAGACTGTTATTTTTCTCGTTCCCGGGAATGATTATTGTCAGCCTCATCTTCCCGCTTCAATTCGGTACAGGACTGGATACATTGGTCTTATTTGCGATTTCAATCCTGTTTAGTTTCATTATCAATACACAAATCAATTTGCTGACGGGGATCACGACCTTTTTCTTATTTAATAACGACGGTCTCATCCGGGCAAAACGAGTGGTCATTGATTTGTTCTCCGGCTTATTGCTCCCGATTCATTTTTTCCCGCTTTGGGCGCAAAATGTGATGGGGTACTTACCGTTCCAGAGTATAAGTTATGTTCCTAGCATGATTTTCACCAATGGCTTTACGACTTCTGAATCATTCAATGCGATAATTATGCAGGGAGTATGGTCGTTTATTCTTCTCATACCAATCAAGATACTCTGGGTCATGGCAAAAAAACAAATGATTATTCAAGGAGGGTGACCCATGTTTTATGTGAAGATGTTTTTTCAATACGTCGCCCAATATATGAAGATCAGACTGCAGTACAGGGCCGACCTGGTTGTCGAGATTCTTTCTGATTTACTGTTTCAGGCAGTCAACCTCGTATTTATCCTGGTCGTGTTTGGCCATACTCAGTTGTTGAGCGGCTGGACAAGAGACGAAATTATTTTCATATATGGTTTCTTCCTGGTCCCGTTTGCACTATTCAGTTCGTTCTTCAACATTTGGGACTTTAACGACAGATATGTGGTGAAGGGAGAATTCGACCGGATCCTGACCCGTCCCATACACAGCTTATTTCAGATCATCTTAGAGCGAATGGAACTGGAGTCGCTTTTCGGAGTTGTTACAGGCCTCTCGGTTATGTTCTACGCCGGGGGAAGGCTGGATATTACCTTTGAATGGTACGAACCGGTTTTATTTATCCTGTTTGTCATTGGGGGAGCCCTTGTGTATGCAGGGATCTTCATCGCCCTTGCCAGCATCGGATTCTGGTCGGATGCGAAAACATCGATCATGCCGATGATGTACAATATCGGTAACTATGGAAGATACCCTGTTGATATCTATAATAAAGTGATTCGTTTCGTGTTAACGTGGATTCTTCCATTCGCGTTCGTTGGAGTTTATCCATCTGCCTTTTTCCTGGAAAAGACGGAATGGTATCCATATTCCTTTCTGACTCCATTTGTGGGCATCGGTTTTTTCATCTTCTCGATTGTGTTATGGAATGAAGGAGTGAAACGATACAGGGGTGCAGGTAATTAGAATGATTCCGGGGTATAAAGCGTACATATACTAAGACAAGCAGAAAAAAGAGGGTATGTACATGCTTTATATCATTGGGTTTTTCATTTTGTTCTGCATGGTGATGAGTTTACGGGCCTTATTCTATCCTTCCAGATGGAAAGAGCATCACGTTTCATTTCATCACTTCATCTTCCTTGGAATGAGTTATATCACGATCATGATCGGATTTGGCCTTCTGTTTACACTCCTTGAGCTTGAAGGGGTTCCGATTCTCGTTGAAGGAGGGAAACCCTTAACGGGAGACTTTCTCGATCATTTTTTCACCACAATGTATTTCAGTGGCATCACCCTCTTCTCAGTGGGGTATGGGGATGTCACGCCCATTGGGATCGGGAGAGGGATTGCCCTCATTGAATCATGGCTGGGTTACACGATACCTGCCGCCTTTGTCGTGAAATCATTTCTAAACTACGAAAACAAGTAGCTTATGGTTTGAGTTTTTTCCTTCGATTGGGTACGCTAAAGTCAGAATACTTATCATATCCAATGGAGGGGAAGATACATGACAGTCGGTCAAAAAGCACCGGAATTTGAATTACTTGCAAGCAACGGAGAAAAAGTGAAGCTTTCAGATTATCAGGGGAAAAACGTGGTTCTTTATTTCTATCCAAAGGACATGACACCTGGCTGCACGACAGAAGCATGTGATTTCAGGGATCAGCATGAAAACTTCGAAAATCTGGATGCGGTTATCCTGGGAGTGAGCCCGGATCCTGTTGATAAGCATGAAAAGTTTGTAGACAAGCATGGACTGCCATTCCTTCTACTTGTAGATGAAGATCACAAGGTGGCGGAAGATTACGGCGTGTGGAAGCTGAAGAAAAACTTCGGGAAAGAGTATATGGGAATTGAACGTTCTACCTTCATTATCGATAAAGAAGGAAACCTTTCTAAGGAATGGAGAAAGGTGAAAGTGAAGGGACATGTGGAGGAAGCTCTGCAATACATTCAAGAGAACCTTTCCTAAGCCTATTTTCAAGCCTATTTTAATAGAGTCAAGGCTTTTGTCCATTCACAAAACGTGTAAGGTCATATAGTAAGAGTAGGGCAACCTCCTCAAATAAGTCAGTCTCATCCGTGTAGAAGGATCGACCATGTCGGTCCTCTTTTTTTATATCCTAAGGATGCTAAAGCTAGGGCGATTCCTCTCCCTTATGGTAAAATAATGGGTAATAGTGATGGGGGGCAGCTACATGAAAATCATCTTTACATTCCAACCTAAGGAAGAATTCGTCTCAGACTTGAAAAACAGCTTTCCTGAGGTTGGATTTCTCTTTTATAAAAAAATCAAAGAAGCGGAAAATGAACTTCCAAACGCCGAGGTGATTGTCACTATGGGTGAAGATCTAACGGACGACCATATTGAAAAAAGTGCGAATTGCAGATGGATCATGGTCACTTCGGCAGGGTTGGAAAAAATGCCATTTGAAGCCATCAAAAAGAGAGGCATCCTGGTGACCAATGCAAGGGGGATCCATAAAATTCCCATGGCTGAGTTTACAATCGGATTAATGCTACAGTATGCGAAACAACTTCAATCGGTATGGAAACAGGAAAGCGATAACGTGTGGAGCAGGAGACTTCCCACATCGGAACTTCATCAAGCGTCTCTCCTTATACTCGGAGCCGGAGCGATTGGAGGAGAAATCGCCAGGTTGGCAAAAGCTTTTCACATGAGAGTGGTGGGTGTGAACTCCAGCGGGTCTCCCGTAGAACATTTTGACAGCATGTTCACCCTTGAAACTTTCACAGAGCAGCTTCCGCACGCAGATTTCATCGTATCCGTTCTCCCCAGTACTGCGAAAACGAAGCATCTCCTAAAGGTAGAACACTTTGAACAAATGAAGGACACGGCTGTATTTATCAACATAGGCCGTGGTGATTTGGCAGAGGAATCCGTTCTTCTTGAGGCCAGTGGAAAGAAGTTGATCGGTCATATGTATCTTGATGTATTTGAGAAGGAGCCACTACCCAAGGGTCATCCGTTCTGGTTGAATAAAGGGATAACAGTGACACCTCATCTATCCAGCATCACAAAAAAATACATGCCAAGAGCACTTGATATTTTTAAAAAGAATTTAACTACATATAGTAAGAAGAGTGAAGGGTATATTAACGTGATCGATGCAGAGAGGGGATATTAGGATGAAAATTTATACAAAAACGGGAGATAAGGGAACGACGTCTTTAGTATATGGAACGAGAGTGTCAAAAAAAGATCAGCGGGTAGAGGCATACGGGACATGCGATGAAGCGAATTCCATGATTGGTTTAGGTCTAAGCTACCTTAAAGCTGAATACTTTGATGGAAAAGAAAAGTTCGAGGAGTTCTTTCATAAGGTACAAACCATTCTCTTTCATGTTGGTGCGGAACTGGCCACTCCTGCAGGGAAAGAAGTGAAATGGAAGCTTGAAGAATCACATATCAAAGAACTGGAAGAGCAAATCGACTTTCTTGAGGGTGCCCTGACGCCACTTAGCAATTTCATCCTTCCTGGAGGTCAGCCTGCCGGGGCTGCACTTCACACAGCCAGAACAATCGTGAGAAGAGCCGAAAGAGAAGCGGTTGGAATTGATGAAGACATTAATCCTTTGGTCCTTTCTTATCTGAACAGACTTTCTGACTATCTTTTCGTTGCGGGCCGCTATATAAACCAGCAGCTTGGGGAACAAGAGAAAAACTTACACGAGTAACTAGGGAGAAAGATTGACAAAAGGGACCGTTGATTAGTACACTATTTATAAAGATTATAAAATAATAATTCTTATGAAAAGAGGTGCATGGCGATGTCTGAAGAAGGACAATTAAAAGAAGCGATTTCGACATTGAAGGAAACGGGAGTCCGTATTACTCCTCAACGTCATGCGATATTAGAGTATCTCATTGATTCAATGGCTCATCCTACTGCTGATGACATATATAAAGCACTTGAAGGGAAATTCCCGAATATGAGTGTCGCAACTGTTTATAATAACTTACGCGTATTCCGTGAAGTGGGTTTAGTGAAAGAGTTAACCTACGGTGATTCTTCCAGTAGATTTGACTTCGTGACAACGGATCATTACCACGTCATCTGTGATGGCTGCGGAAAAATTGTTGACTTTCATTACCCGGGACTGGATGAAGTGGAACAACTGGCTTCCCATGTCACTGGATTTAAAGTGAATAACCACCGTATGGAAATCTACGGAACATGCTCTGACTGCTCTACAAAAGAAACCCACTAGAAAAGAATGGTTCTGATACAGAACCATTCTTTTATTTTTCGCAAAAAAAGACCTTCAGTAGAAGGTCTTCTTTCATGCAGATTATCTCTTCTTCTTATTATAATCCTCATCAAACTCTTCGCCTTCCAAGTTCGGGTCAAGAGTCAATGGTTCATTACAATACATACACATATCTACACGCCCAAGGACCTTGGTGACCCTCCCGCAATTAGGACATGTCACTTGCACGGCCTTAGTGGAGAGCATCCCGATCCAGAAGTAAACGACTGTGCTTCCGATGATTCCCAGAAAACCCAGCAGCATAAATGTTGTCATAACCCATGGGTGTTCTCTAAAATATATACCTACGTACATAATGATAAATCCGATGAAAACCAAGCTTAAGGCAAACGTTCGGATTTTATTGATTTTACTAGAATATTTCTTAGCCATTTGTTTGTCCCTCCTAAAAAAATACTATACCATATTTGTTGTAATAAGAGGGATGCGAAACCGTTTTGTCGAAAAATGACTATATTCAGAGAAGGAAATCCCCTTTGAATGTCGAAATAGTAACCAACCAATGTGTGATGTGGAGGAGTATGAAATGGAAGACATTTTACGACCGTTATACCAAGAGCGTACAAGTCACCCCAATACTTTAGGAGCGCTTTTAATAGAACAAAGCAAGAAATCCAGCCCGTTGACAGATACGTTTGATATTGTGCTTTTTTTAGTTGTGAAAGAAGCTGAAGAACCAGTATTCATTAAACACTATTCCTATAAAGATCAAAAGGCAGCCTTGCATATCGTAACGGAAGCTAAGCTAAACGAGTGGATCTTACTAGGGTCCAACCGTAAAGTAATCGATTGGCTCTTCAATGGTAAAGTGCTGTTCGATCGCAACGAATATATTCATAATCTTAAAACAGAGTTAAGAGATTTCCCTTTCTATGGAAGAAAGATCAAGATGGGTATGGAATTTGCCAAGTTGATTCGTCGTTACATGGACGGTAAGGAATTCTTTGAAAGTAAGCATTATTTAGATGCATACAATCACATCGTTCATTCACTGCACCATTTAGCAAGGCTTGCGGTAATCGAGAATGGTTTTCATCCAGAGGTAACTGTATGGAACCAGGTAAAACAAATCGAGCCTGAAATTTATAAGCTATATGAAGAGCTTGTAACAAGCGATGAAGAAATTGATAAACGACTCGAACTGCTGTTTCTGGCAAGCGAGTTCCTCATCCACTCAAGAATGAAGGTTTCGACGGAACATCTCTTGAACATCCTGGACCAAAAAGAACACTGGACGTTTCAGGATCTTCTTAATCATCCAGAGGCAAGACATTATTCAGTGGACTTAAGCATGCTCATCGAATATCTAACCGATAAAGGATTCGTCGAAATCGTAGATGTGGAGACAAAGGGACAAGGGATTTATCACCGCTATTATCGAGTCGTAAAATAATTATAGTAAAATATTAATTTTCCGTTGACTTCAATTTGAAACCTTGTTATATTAGTAAATGTCGCTGCTGAACGACGGCAACGAGCGGTCAGTGGCGACTTAAAAAAACTTAAAAAGTTGTTGACATAAACTCCACAACTTGGTAAGATAAAAAAGTCGCTTAAACGAAGCGCTTACACATTGAACCTTGAAAACTGAACAAAACAAGACAATACGTCAACGTTAATTCTAGATTTATTTTTAAAGAGCTATTCAAACTTTTATCGGAGAGTTTGATCCTGGCTCAGGACGAACGCTGGCGGCGTGCCTAATACATGCAAGTCGAGCGGACTGATGGGAGCTTGCTCCCATCAGTCAGCGGCGGACGGGTGAGTAACACGTGGGTAACCTGCCTGTAAGACTGGGATAACTCCGGGAAACCGGGGCTAATACCGGATAACTCATTTCCTCGCATGAGGAAATGTTGAAAGATGGCTTCTTGCTATCACTTACAGATGGACCCGCGGCGCATTAGCTAGTTGGTGAGGTAACGGCTCACCAAGGCGACGATGCGTAGCCGACCTGAGAGGGTGATCGGCCACACTGGGACTGAGACACGGCCCAGACTCCTACGGGAGGCAGCAGTAGGGAATCTTCCGCAATGGACGAAAGTCTGACGGAGCAACGCCGCGTGAGTGATGAAGGTTTTCGGATCGTAAAACTCTGTTGTTAGGGAAGAACAAGTACCGTTCGAATAGGGCGGTACCTTGACGGTACCTAACCAGAAAGCCACGGCTAACTACGTGCCAGCAGCCGCGGTAATACGTAGGTGGCAAGCGTTGTCCGGAATTATTGGGCGTAAAGCGCGCGCAGGTGGTTTCTTAAGTCTGATGTGAAAGCCCACGGCTCAACCGTGGAGGGTCATTGGAAACTGGGGAACTTGAGTGCAGAAGAGGAAAGTGGAATTCCAAGTGTAGCGGTGAAATGCGTAGATATTTGGAGGAACACCAGTGGCGAAGGCGACTTTCTGGTCTGTAACTGACACTGAGGCGCGAAAGCGTGGGGAGCAAACAGGATTAGATACCCTGGTAGTCCACGCCGTAAACGATGAGTGCTAAGTGTTAGAGGGTTTCCGCCCTTTAGTGCTGCAGCTAACGCATTAAGCACTCCGCCTGGGGAGTACGGTCGCAAGACTGAAACTCAAAGGAATTGACGGGGGCCCGCACAAGCGGTGGAGCATGTGGTTTAATTCGAAGCAACGCGAAGAACCTTACCAGGTCTTGACATCCTCTGACAACCCTAGAGATAGGGCTTTCCCCTTCGGGGGACAGAGTGACAGGTGGTGCATGGTTGTCGTCAGCTCGTGTCGTGAGATGTTGGGTTAAGTCCCGCAACGAGCGCAACCCTTGATCTTAGTTGCCAGCATTCAGTTGGGCACTCTAAGATGACTGCCGGTGACAAACCGGAGGAAGGTGGGGATGACGTCAAATCATCATGCCCCTTATGACCTGGGCTACACACGTGCTACAATGGACGGTACAAAGGGCAGCAAGACCGCGAGGTTTAGCCAATCCCATAAAACCGTTCTCAGTTCGGATTGTAGGCTGCAACTCGCCTACATGAAGCTGGAATCGCTAGTAATCGCGGATCAGCATGCCGCGGTGAATACGTTCCCGGGCCTTGTACACACCGCCCGTCACACCACGAGAGTTTGTAACACCCGAAGTCGGTGAGGTAACCTTTTGGAGCCAGCCGCCTAAGGTGGGACAGATGATTGGGGTGAAGTCGTAACAAGGTAGCCGTATCGGAAGGTGCGGCTGGATCACCTCCTTTCTAAGGAAGATTTACTAAACAAGTTGACAGTCGAAGTTTTGTTCAGTTTTGATGGTTTAATTACTATCAGGGATTTTTGCGGAAGCAAAATATCCTTCCATAATGTCTCTTGCGAGATAAAAATGGATTTGTTCTTTGAAAACTAGATAAAGATAAATTGATAGTCAAGAAATTACCGAGTATCGCCATTTTAGGTTTTAAACCTGATGTAACAACCAATTCGGTTAAGTTATGAAGGGCGCACGGTGGATGCCTTGGCACTAGGAGCCGACGAAGGACGGGACTAACACCGATATGCTTTGGGGAGCTGTAAGTGAGCTTTGATCCAGAGATTTCCGAATGGGGGAACCCATTGTTCGTAATGGAACAATATCCTTACTTGAATACATAGAGTATGGAAGGCAGACCCAGGGAACTGAAACATCTAAGTACCTGGAGGAAGAGAAAGCAATTGCGATTCCCTGAGTAGCGGCGAGCGAAACGGGATGTAGCCCAAACCAAGAGGCTTGCCTCTTGGGGTTGTAGGACACTCTATACGGAGTTACAAAGGAATGAAGTAGACGAAGAAGTCTGGAAAGGCTCGTCAAAGAAGGTAACAACCCTGTAGTTGAAACTTCATTCCCTCTTGAGTGGATCCTGAGTACGGCGGGACACGTGAAATCCCGTCGGAAGCTGGGAGGACCATCTCCCAAGGCTAAATACTCCCTAGTGACCGATAGTGAACCAGTACCGTGAGGGAAAGGTGAAAAGCACCCCGGAAGGGGAGTGAAATAGAACCTGAAACCGTGTGCCTACAAGTAGTCAGAGCCCGTTAACGGGTGATGGCGTGCCTTTTGTAGAATGAACCGGCGAGTTACGATCCCATGCAAGGTTAAGTCGATGAGACGGAGCCGCAGCGAAAGCGAGTCTGAATAGGGCGAATGAGTATGTGGTCGTAGACCCGAAACCAGGTGATCTACCCATGTCCAGGATGAAGTTCAGGTAACACTGAATGGAGGTCCGAACCCACGCACGTTGAAAAGTGCGGGGATGAGGTGTGGGTAGCGGAGAAATTCCAATCGAACTTGGAGATAGCTGGTTCTCTCCGAAATAGCTTTAGGGCTAGCCTCATGTGTAAGAGTCTTGGAGGTAGAGCACTGTTTGGACTAGGGGCCCTCATCGGGTTACCGAATTCAGACAAACTCCGAATGCCAAAGACTTATCCATGGGAGTCAGACTGCGAGTGATAAGATCCGTAGTCGAAAGGGAAACAGCCCAGACCACCAGCTAAGGTCCCAAAGTATACGTTAAGTGGAAAAGGATGTGGAGTTGCTTAGACAACCAGGATGTTGGCTTAGAAGCAGCCACCATTTAAAGAGTGCGTAATAGCTCACTGGTCGAGTGACTCTGCGCCGAAAATGTACCGGGGCTAAACGTATCACCGAAGCTGTGGATTGACACCTCTAGGTGTCAGTGGTAGGAGAGCGTTCTAAGGACTGCGAAGCTAGACCGTAAGGACTGGTGGAGTGCTTAGAAGTGAGAATGCCGGTATGAGTAGCGAAAGATGGGTGAGAATCCCATCCACCGAATGCCTAAGGTTTCCTGAGGAAGGCTCGTCCGCTCAGGGTTAGTCGGGACCTAAGTCGAGGCCGATAGGCGTAGACGATGGACAACAGGTTGATATTCCTGTACCACCTCTTTTCCGTTTGAGCAATGGGGGGACGCAGGAGGATAGGGTAAGCGCACTGCTGGATATGTGCGTCTAAGCAGTTAGGCTGATGATGAGGCAAATCCCATCATCGTGAAGGCTGAGCTGTGATAGCGAGCGAATTATAGTAGCGAAGTTCCTGATTCCACACTGCCAAGAAAAGCCTCTAGCGAGGAAAAAGGTGCCCGTACCGCAAACCGACACAGGTAGGCGAGGAGAGAATCCTAAGGTGAGCGAGAGAACTCTCGTTAAGGAACTCGGCAAAATGACCCCGTAACTTCGGGAGAAGGGGTGCTCTGGTAGGGTGCAAGCCCGAGAGAGCCGCAGTGAATAGGCCCAGGCGACTGTTTAGCAAAAACACAGGTCTCTGCGAAGCCGTAAGGCGAAGTATAGGGGCTGACGCCTGCCCGGTGCTGGAAGGTTAAGAGGAGTGCTTAGCGCAAGCGAAGGTGCGAATCGAAGCCCCAGTAAACGGCGGCCGTAACTATAACGGTCCTAAGGTAGCGAAATTCCTTGTCGGGTAAGTTCCGACCCGCACGAAAGGCGTAACGATCTGGGCACTGTCTCAACGAGAGACTCGGTGAAATTATAGTACCTGTGAAGATGCAGGTTACCCGCGACAGGACGGAAAGACCCCGTGGAGCTTTACTGTAGCCTGATATTGAATTTTGGTACAGCTTGTACAGGATAGGTAGGAGCCTTGGAAGCCGGAGCGCTAGCTTCGGTGGAGGCATCGGTGGGATACTACCCTGGCTGTATTGAAATTCTAACCCGCGCCCCTTATCGGGGTGGGAGACAGTGTCAGGTGGGCAGTTTGACTGGGGCGGTCGCCTCCTAAAGAGTAACGGAGGCGCCCAAAGGTTCCCTCAGAATGGTTGGAAATCATTCGCAGAGTGTAAAGGCACAAGGGAGCTTGACTGCGAGACCTACAAGTCGAGCAGGGACGAAAGTCGGGCTTAGTGATCCGGTGGTTCCGCATGGAAGGGCCATCGCTCAACGGATAAAAGCTACCCCGGGGATAACAGGCTTATCTCCCCCAAGAGTCCACATCGACGGGGAGGTTTGGCACCTCGATGTCGGCTCATCGCATCCTGGGGCTGTAGTCGGTCCCAAGGGTTGGGCTGTTCGCCCATTAAAGCGGTACGCGAGCTGGGTTCAGAACGTCGTGAGACAGTTCGGTCCCTATCCGTCGTGGGCGCAGGAAATTTGAGAGGAGCTGTCCTTAGTACGAGAGGACCGGGATGGACGCACCGCTGGTGTACCAGTTGTCTTGCCAAAGGCATCGCTGGGTAGCTATGTGCGGAAGGGATAAGTGCTGAAAGCATCTAAGCATGAAGCCCCCCTCGAGATGAGATTTCCCATCACGTAAGTGAGTAAGATCCCTAGAAGATGACTAGGTAGATAGGTCAGAGATGGAAGCATGGCGACATGTGGAGTTGACTGATACTAATCGATCGAGGACTTAACCACACTATAAAGCGGAGGCGGCTTGAACAGAGACGACAAGCATTTCTGGGCAATCAGAAGAGGGTGCCTTTTACCCTCAGCTGATTGAACTGAAATGACTTCGAGTCTCTAGCCGCCGGAGCTGGAATGGTATCTACTTGAAGAAGCAGATACAACATTGGTCGATATTCGGCTTTCTTGACATCAATTCTTTATCTAGTTTTCAGGGAATGAATTTTATACAAAAATATAAAAAAAGCCTTGAAAAATTATATCTACGCGATATAATAGTACTTGTCCTTAAAAAAGAGACAAGAAATTGTCTGGTGACAATGGCGAAGAGGTCACACCCGTTCCCATGCCGAACACGGAAGTTAAGCTCTTCAGCGCCGATGGTAGTTGGGGGATCTCCCCCTGTGAGAGTAGGACGTCGCCAGGCATATCGTTCCGCAGTAGCTCAGTGGTAGAGCTATCGGCTGTTAACCGATCGGTCGCAAGTTCGAATCTTGCCTGCGGAGCCATCATATTGGAGAGCTGTCCGAGTGGCCGAAGGAGCACGATTGGAAATCGTGTAGACGGTTAACGCTGTCTCAAGGGTTCAAATCCCTTGCTCTCCGCCATAACAATTCTTTTTACTAAGGCCCATTGGTCAAGCGGTTAAGACACCGCCCTTTCACGGCGGTAACACGGGTTCGAATCCCGTATGGGTCACCAACACTTTTATCCGAATGTGAAAAACAAACAATTAATATGTTGGAGGATTAGCTCAGCTGGGAGAGCATCTGCCTTACAAGCAGAGGGTCGGCGGTTCGATCCCGTCATCCTCCACCATGATTTTCACGAAGCGTAGTGAAAAAAATCTTCCATATTATATAAGATTATATAAGTTACAATTATATCGTCGCGGGGTGGAGCAGTTCGGTAGCTCGTCGGGCTCATAACCCGAAGGTCGCAGGTTCAAATCCTGTCCCCGCAATACCATTTTTGACTTGGGATAGCATAATCCTTAATGAGTCACGCATGGATAGTTATTTTGACTAACGTCAAGGTAATGAAACCTATTTTGCTAACGCAAAAAGCTTTGGTCCGGTAGTTCAGTTGGTTAGAATGCCTGCCTGTCACGCAGGAGGTCGCGGGTTCGAGTCCCGTCCGGACCGCCATTTTTATTTTACATAGTGGCTCAGTAGCTCAGTTGGTAGAGCAATGGACTGAAAATCCATGTGTCGGCGGTTCGATTCCGTCCTGAGCCACCATTTATTACTTGATGCCGGTGTAGCTCAACTGGTAGAGCAACTGACTTGTAATCAGTAGGTTGGGGGTTCAAGTCCTCTTGCCGGCACCACTCGAGTGATATAATATTTGGAGGGGTAGCGAAGTGGCTAAACGCGGCGGACTGTAAATCCGCTCCTTCGGGTTCGGCAGTTCGAATCTGCCCCCCTCCACCATTTGTTTTTATCTAAGCAGAATATCTATTCTTATAGGGGTATAGTTTAAAGGTAGAACGAAGGTCTCCAAAACCTTTGGTGTGGGTTCGATTCCTACTACCCCTGCCAATTTTATCATGGCGATTGTGGCGAAGTGGTTAACGCACCTGATTGTGGTTCAGGCATTCGTGGGTTCGATTCCCATCAGTCGCCCCATTAAAGTCACATTTTTATTTCCGTGACATATACTATCAGTGGGCTATAGCCAAGCGGTAAGGCATCGCACTTTGACTGCGACATGCGTTGGTTCGAATCCAGCTAGCCCAGTAGTGCGGAAGTAGTTCAGTGGTAGAACACCACCTTGCCAAGGTGGGGGTCGCGGGTTCGAATCCCGTCTTCCGCTCCAATATTAAGGCGGCATAGCCAAGTGGTAAGGCATGGGTCTGCAAAACCCTGATCACCGGTTCAAATCCGGTTGCCGCCTCCAAAATGTAATGCCGGTGTGGCGGAATAGGCAGACGCGCACGACTCAAAATCGTGTTCCTCTGGAGTGCCGGTTCGACCCCGGCCACCGGTACCACATCGCGGGTGTAGTTTAGTGGTAAAACCTCAGCCTTCCAAGCTGATGATGAGGGTTCGATTCCCTTCACCCGCTCCAACTTACATACGACAGGCTTTCTCATTATGAGGAAGTCTTTTTTATTGTCTAATTATGAAAAATCATCTGTTTAGCATGACTTTCATCGTTATTGACGCTTATCTAATCGACTTCGCTCCATTTACTTTCGATCAAGACCAATATATTTTCAAAACTGGACCATTTATTTTCAATTCCACGATTTTATTTTCAAATTTTCCACTTTTATTTTCAATTCCAAGATTTTATTTTCAAAAACTCATTGCACGCTGGGGTCACCTAACTAAACCAAAGAAGTCCAACCTTTTCATATACCCACCACAACACCAAACCCAAACCCATCTAGTCAAAATTTTACACCTTCTTTGTCAATTGAGTTCCCCTTTTTAAGTAAGCGCTACCATTATAATATAAGAAAGCGATTACATAATTAAGGGTGGTGAGACGGGTGGAACCAAAGATTCAGACTGGACCGGTAAGCAGAGACGTACAAATGAAAGCAGTGACGAAGAAGAAGTTCAAGTATAAGAGCTTGCTGACGTATGCTGCCTTTGTTGGACCGGCACTTATATTTTTCTTAGTGATTCAGATTCTTCCATTTTTGATGGGTGTGTATTATTCGTTTACCTCATGGAATGGTGTCAGCTCAGTTGTGGAGTGGGTTGGATTTGATAACTACAAAAAGATCTTCACAGATGATAAGACATTCTTTAATTCCTTTATGTTCACGACGAAGTTTATGTTTGCAGCCGTGATTATTAGTAACTTGATAGGTTTCGGGTTTGCGCTGCTGCTGAATGCAGCATTGAAGACGAGAAACATTTTGCGGACAGTGTTTTTTATTCCGAACGTGATCGGTGGATTGCTACTCGGGTTCATCTGGCAGTTCATTTTTGTTAAAGGGTTTGCCTCACTTGGGAATATGACGGGGATTGGATTCTTTAAGATGCCTTGGCTGGGTGATGAAACGACGGCATTCTGGGGGATTGTCATCGTGTTTGCATGGCAGATTTCGGGATACATGATGGTCATTTACGTAGCAGCTTTACAGGGGGTGGACAACTCATTGCTTGAAGCAGCGAGGATAGATGGGGCATCAAACTGGACGTTGTTGACGAAAATTATCATTCCATTGATTTTACCGGCGTTCACGATTTGTTTCTTCTTGACGATTTCAATGGCCTTTAAGATATTCGATTTGAACATCTCGTTAACAGGTGGGGGACCATTCAATTCTACACAATCTGTGGCGATCAATATTTATCAAGAGGCGTTCCAGAACAACCGCTATGGCCTCGGGACAGCCAAATCGATCCTGTTCTTTGTGGTAGTGGCAGTGTTTACTACGGTTCAGGTGATGGTGACGAAGAAGAAGGAGGTTCAGGCATAATGGGCAATCGCTATACGAAAAGAACGTTTGTATTAGAGATCATCGGTATTGTCATAGGGCTCATTTTCCTTATTCCTTTCTACTTCGTACTGATCAACTCGGTGAAGCCATTTGCAGCGATTTTGATCGATGCGGCTGCGTGGCCAAAGGAATTTGTTTTCTCTAACTATGCGAAAGTGTGGGAGATCATCAACTTCCCACGTGCATTCTGGAACTCCTTGGTCATCACCGTTTTCAGTAATATTGGATTAGTGATCATCAGCTCGATGGCGGCGTGGAAAATGGTTCGTACGCCAGGGAAGTTCAGCAAAATCTTATTTGTCATCTTTGTATCAGCCATGGTCATTCCGTTCCAGACAGTGATGATCCCTCTTATGAAGGTAGGGGGAACGTTAGGGCTTACGAATAGCATTCCAGGTTTGATCCTTATGTACTTCGGATTTGGCGTACCACTTTCCCTTTTCTTGTATCATGGATTTGTGAAAACCGTTCCGATTGAGATTGAAGAATCCGCGATGATTGACGGGTGCAGTCAGTTTGGTGTGTTCTGGAGAATTGTCTTCCCATTACTTAAGCCGATAACAGTGACTGTGATCATTCTGAACACTTTATGGATTTGGAATGACTATCTGCTTCCGCTTCTTGTTTTACAGGATGCAGAGCTGCGCACGATTCCACTCGCAGCAAGCTCGTTCTTCGCTCAGTATACGAAGCAATGGGATATGGGTCTGGCAGCATTGGTGCTTGGCATTACTCCCATTATCATTTTCTTCTTGTTTTTACAGAAGCATATCATCAAAGGTATTGCTTCAGGGTCAATTAAGTAGATATAAAGTTTCTGTCAAGATGGTCTATCATTGATACAGAAATTTATATAAAATATTTTATATCAGGGAGGTCAATCCATTTATGAAACGTATACTTTTACTTTGTATGTCTTTGGTTTTAGTTTTTGGAATTATTGCCGGCTGTTCTTCTAAAGACACTACAAGCAAATCAGGCGGAGAGTCTGGATCAGGTGACGATGTAGTAACTCTTAATTTCTTCCAGTTCAAGGTTGAAATTGCTGATCAGCTTCAAGAAATGATCAAGGAGTTCGAAGCTGAGCATCCAAACATTAAGATTAAGCTTGAAACAGTAGGTGGAGGTGCTGATTACGGTGCCGCTTTAAAAGCGAAATTTGCTTCTGGTGAAGAGCCGGACATTTTCAACAACGGTGGTTTTAAAGAGTTAGAGCTTTGGAAAGAGAAATTAGCGGATCTTTCCGGTGAGCCATGGGTTGAGCATGTTCTTCCAATCGGTAAAGTTCCGATGACGGATGAAGACGGTAAGCTTTATGGTATGCCGGTTAACCTTGAAGGCTATGGATTTGTATACAATAAAGATTTATTTGAAGAAGCAGGTATCACTGAGCCGCCAGCAACAATTGATGAGTTAAAAGACGCTGCGAAGAAGCTTGAAGCGAAGAAAATCACACCATTCTCAGCGGGTTACGGCGAGTGGTGGGTAATTGGTCAACATTTACTTAACATTCCGTTTGCTCAGCAGGAAGATCCGGATGCGTTCATCGCGGGACTTTATGATGGTTCTGAGAAAATCGTAGGAAATGAAAAGTTCAAGCAATTCAAAGAAGTGTTAGATACTGAACTTAAGTATGCAAATGATAACCCATTAACGACGGATTACAATACACAAGTAACGCTTTTCGCTTCTGGTGAAACTGCGATGCTGCAACAAGGGAACTGGACTGAGAACATGATCACTGAGATCAATCCTGAGATCAACATGGGCTTCCTGCCAATTTCTATCAGCAATGATGATAGTGCTGATCGCCTTCCTGTAGGTGTACCGAATAACTGGGTATTAAACAAGAACTCAGAGCATCTTGAAGAAGCGAAAACTTTCTTGGAGTGGATGGTTTCATCTGAAACCGGTAAGCGTTATATCACGGAAGAGTTTGCGTTCATCCCGGCATTCGATAACATCGAGCCGAATGGTCTTGGTGACTTAGGTCAGTCCATCCTTGACTACTCTAAAGAAGAGAAGACGATTCCTTGGACTTGGTTCAAATGGCCGGATGGAGCAAATAAGGAATTCGCTGCAACGATCCAGGAATATGCTGCGGGCAAAATTGATTACGATACTGTACTTGAGCGATTCCAGCAAACATGGGATAACTTGAAGTAAATGAAATAATAGAAAGCATGTCTACCCGGCATGCTTTCTATTTTATAAGTTTAATAGGAATATTTCGAAAAAACACTTCCAAGAGCGGGGAAAAACACTTTATACTAGTGTATAAGTGAGACCTGGGAGGTCCGTCCCTCATGTTAAAGACCAGCATTCGGAATAAGTTGATTGTGTTGTTGATGATTACGACGATTGTGCCGTTCGGCAGTTCGATTATTATTACATATTTGTATACGAAGGATTCCATAGAGGAGCAGGTGGTGGAGGAGAGCAGCAATCTTCTTTATCAGGGAAAGGTGAATCTGGAGAGCTATATCAATGAGCTCAACGGGTTAACTCTATCACTCTATAATAATCCTGATTTTATTAATTTCATGAGATCACCCGGCCAAGAGAATAATTACTTGACGATCGGCATTGTAAAGAATGTTGTGCAAACGATTCTCTACACGGGTGATACCATTAACGGGGTACGTATTTCCTTCGCAGATGGTGACCGGGTCATTTCGGCAACAAAGCGCTCTACTGTCGTATTTTCCAGTAAGGTAAGGGATTCTCAATGGGAATCCTTCAGAAATGCAGAGCGCAGCCCTTATAACATGTATATTGAACCCACACATAGTCAGGAAGAAAAGAATATTAACCGTTCGAAGGATATTGTCACGATTCACCGGGCATTCCGAAACGTTCCCGGTGATGAGGTGCTTGCGTATATTTCACTGGAGGTCTCGCCTGACAAAATCATAGATTTGAGTAGAAACCTGTATAACTCTAAGTCAGAGGAATTTTATCTTCTTTCTTCGGAAGGGGAAATGATTTATAGCTCGGACCGGGATGTGTCGGACGATGGCAACAACCAGAAGTGGATTAAGAGGATAATGGAATCAAAGGATGTATCAGGGACCCTCGAGTGGAAGGAGGACTCCTTCAACGGGGTTATGATGTACGACCAGCTACCAGCTTCGGCCGGCGGTTGGCTGTTAGTGAAGCGGGTTCCTTACGTAAATCTTTATGAAAGTGCATTTAGTGTCGCGAAGATTAATATCCTGTTTGGAGTTCTTGGGCTATCCCTTGTGGTGCTTGCGACACTATTTGTTTCTTTTAAAATTACTTCACCCATACGGATTCTGCTTCAAAATATCCAACAGGTTGAAAAAGGGAATATGAAGGTGCAGCCTGAATCGTTCGGTTCCGATGAAATCGGGATCCTTGGCTTCAGGTTTCAGCAGATGATCGAGCGGATCAATCATTTGATCAACCGTGAGTACAAGCTCGAACTTGAAAACAAGACGAATCAATTAAAGGTCCTCCAGTCTCAAATCAATCCGCATTTTCTCTATAATGCCCTGCAATCCATTGGAACGCTTGCTTTAAAGAACAAGGTTCCGCAAATCTACTCCCTGATCACCCACCTTTCCAAAATTATGAGGTACGGGATGAATATGGAGGAGGATGTGGTTCCGTTAAGTAAGGAAATCAATTACACGAACGCCTACCTTCTTTTACAAAAAGAACGTTTTGGTGAAAATCTGGATTACAGTGTAGAGGTAGAAGATGAGGTGATGGAGATCCCAGTACCGAAGATGATCCTTCAGCCTCTCATTGAAAACTACTTCAAGCACGGATTCGATATCCGGGACGGGGTAGGGCGTATATGGCTATCTTGCTTTCAGGATGAGGAAGAGTTGGTGATGATTGTCCGTGATAATGGTGTTGGCGTAACGGAAAGCAGACTTCTTGATATAGGGGACCATTTTAAAGCAGATGCATGGAATAAAACAGGGGATGAGACCAATATCGGGCTGAAGAATGTTTACGTTCGCTTAAAGCTCTACTATGATCACCTGGCCACTTTACAGCTTGAAAATCATGATGAGGGAGGCTTTATGGTCACCATGAGACTGCCAATAAGAATGGAGGGTGAAGCAAATGAAAGCAATCATCATTGACGACGAAAAGCATGTGCGTGAGGGGTTACTTTTATTAGCGGAATGGGACAAGCATGGGATCCAAACCATTCTGGAGGCAGAAGATGGGGACGAAGCCATCGAATTGATCACAGAGCACCGGCCGGAAATCATTTTCACTGATATGAGGATGCCGAAGCGGGATGGCATCAATCTTTTGAAATGGCTTCATGCCTCTGACCTTAAAAGCAAAACCATCGTTGTAAGCGGGTATGATGATTTCGAGTATATGAGAAACGCGATCTTTTATAAAAGCTTTGATTATATTCTGAAGCCGATTGAACCGGATGTGTTAAATGAAACGCTGGATAAAGCGGTAAAAGAGTGGAATGACCAGGCTCGATCAAGAAAATCCCAAGTCGAGGAAAATCGAGTGATGAATGAGGTAAAGCCCCTTTATTGGGATCGGTTATTCACAAGTCTCTGTGCGAAGGAGAGTATTACCACAGAAATGGTAGAAAAGGTTGAACAGGAGTTTGGGATTGCTATTACAAAGCTTGCAAAGACCGTTGCCCTCATCCCCATCAAACCGATCGTGGAGAAGCTCTTTCAAGGAGACCGGGACCTTGCCTTCTTTACCCTTATCAATATTTGCAATGAATTGCTGCGAAAGCAAAATGATGGGGTTTGCTTCCGTAATGGGAACAAAGAGGAAGAGCTTGTGATTCTCTTCTGGAACGATAAAAATGTGACGTATCTGTTAGAGGAAATCTACTCATTGATCTATCAATATAGTAAACTCTTTACGATCATTGCACTTGGACAGAAGTCTAAGAAAGTAAACGAAGCGTATGAATCTGCTTTACAGGTTTATCTTAAGCATTCCCTGCTTGATCAAAAGAAAATCGTCACCCATAAAGATGTCAATAGACAGCCCCTTCTGCATTTGTTGGATCACTCCAATGAATTGAAATGGGCAATCCGTTCAGGGAGCCGGGAGCAGGTTCAGTCCCAGTTGGACAGGATATTTTCACAGCTGGGAACAGGTCATGCACTCTCACTGGAGCAGCTCCAGGTATGGGAAAATCAATTTGAGTTATTACGTAATAATTGGTTGAAAGAGTATGAGATTCAGCATCAAGCACAATTTTATAGAGGCCTGGATTATTGGAATGAAGACGGCTCGTTTTCGTTCAGGAAATTTAAAGAGGAAAAGGCAAAAGAGTTCAGTGAATTAATTCAAACCCTCTCAAAGGCAAAGTACCAGCGGGAAAAGAACAATATGCAGCATATTGAAGAATATCTTCAGCAGCATTATCAAGAGGAAATCAATCTTCAAGACATTGCCGATCGCTTTTACCTAAGCAGGGAATATATCTCACGTAAGTTCAAACAGGATTATGGATCTACCATCACGGATTACGTTACGAACATCCGGATGGAAAAGGCAAAGAAACTGCTTGAAAATCCTTATTTGAAAATCTATGAAGTTGCCTATGGTGTAGGGTATGGGAATGAGAAATATTTCAGCAAAGTATTTAAGAAGCACGTCGGTATGACACCAAATGAATACCGGCACTTACAATCAAACACATAACTTGGAGGTTTTACAATGTTGAACGTTACAGTATGGAATGAAAATCGTCATGAACAGAAGAATCCGAAAGTGAGAGAGGTGTATCCTGAAGGAATTCATGGTGCCATTGCCTCCTTCCTGGGAGAAGCATCATTCAATGTGAAAACGGCTACATTAGACGAAAATGAGCATGGATTGACGGAAGATGTGTTGGATGGTACAGACGTATTGGTGTGGTGGGGACATATCGCCCATGATGAAGTGTCTGATGAAGTGGTTGAAAGAGTGAGGCAGCGTGTCCTTGACGGAATGGGCTTAATCGTCCTTCATTCAGGCCATTTCTCTAAAATCTTCAAAACATTGATGGGCACTTCATGTGATTTAAAATGGCGGGAAGCTGATGAGAAAGAACGCATCTGGATTGTCGATCCAAGCCATCCGATTACAGCCGGTTTAGGGGAATACTTCGAACTGGAAAAGGAAGAAATGTATGGGGAGCATTTTGACATCCCAGCCCCTGATCAGCTTGTGATGGTGAGCTGGTTCGAAGGTGGGGAAGTGTTCAGGAGCGGGTGTACGTATCAGCGTGGTAACGGGAGAGTATTCTACTTCCGTCCGGGGCATGAAACGTATCCGACCTATTACAATGAAGACGTTCAGAAGGTCATCATCAATGCAGTGAAATGGGCATCACCTGTAGATCATGCGAGACCGGTATACGGAAACGCACAGCCGTTAGAAGAAATCAAAGGATCTAACTAAAGAACAAGAGGAGGAAAAAATCATGAGTAAATTAAAAATCGGGGTTATCGGGTGTGGAAGCATCGCCCAGCATCGTCATCTGCCGGAATATGCAAACAATGAAAACGTTGAAGTGGTAGCAGTGTGTGACATCGTGGAAGAACGGGCATGGAAAATAGCCGATGCATTCGGAGCGAAAGCGTATACCAATTATAAAGAACTACTGGCAAACGCTGAAGTGGAAGCAGTGAGTGTGTGTACACCGAACTACCTGCATGCTCCGATTTCCATTGATGCACTTAACGCGGGTAAGCATGTATTGTGTGAGAAGCCTATGGCCACTTCAAGTGAAGAAGCTCAAGGCATGATCGATGCCGCTGTTAAAAACGGTAAAAAACTGATGATCGCTCATAACCAGCGATTTGTCCCTTCTCATCAAAAAGCGAAGCAGCTGATTGAAAGTGGTGAAGTAGGTAAAATCTACAGCTTCCGTTCTGCATTTGGTCACGGTGGACCTGAAGGCTGGAGTGCTGACGGGAAAGACAGCTGGTTCTTTAAAAAGGATGAAGCGTTCATCGGTGCCATGGGTGACCTTGGTGTACACAAAACCGATCTCCTTCGTTACATCTTAGGGGAAGAATTTGCAGAAGTCGGTGCCTTTGTTGAAACAAGTGCAAAGGAAAATGCAAATGTGGATGATACGGCTGTCTGTGTATTGAAAACCGAAAGCGGTACAATCGGTACCCTTGCAGCAAGCTGGTCTTATGTTTCGAAAGAAGACAACTCTACTATCATTTATGGAGAGAAGGCCATCCTACGTTTAGAGGATGATCCGGTCAACTCACTCATCGTTCAATACTCAAGCGGAGAAGTGGTGAAGTATGAGCTTGGCGGTATTCAGACAAATGACGAGGGCGGTCAGACGAATTCCCGTGTGATCGATCAATTTGTCGACAGCATCCTTCATGATGCAGAGCCACCTGTTCCAGGGGAAGAAGGAAAGAAATCGTTAGAAGTGGTATTATCTGCCCTGGAATCAAGTGAAACAAAACGGATTGTAAAATTGTAATAGAGGTGAATGCAGCAATGACTAAACTTCGGATGGGAGTGATCGGCGTAGGGGGCATTGCCCAAACGCGCCACATCCCTACTTTTATAAAACTTTCAGATTCTGTATCCATTGAAGCGATCAGTGATATCAATCCTGTCACTGCTCAAACCGTGGCAGAAACCTTTAGCATTCCGAACGTGTTCAGTGACTATCGGGACATGTTCGGGCATGTGGATGCTGTGACGATCTGTACTCCGAATAAATTTCATGCGGAAATCACGATTGCAGCGCTCAAAGCCGGGCTCCATGTGTTTTGTGAGAAACCGATGGCCATGACTCCTGAAGAATGTGAAATGATGATCGAAGCTGCGGAACAGTCAGGGAAGGTTCTGGCTATCGCCTATCATTATCGTTTCATGAAGGATTCACGTGCGGCAAAGCGTGTCATCCTGGAAGATGAAATCGGTGAACCAATGGTGGCCAGGGCAAGAGCGATCCGTCGCCGCAAAGTTCCTGGCTGGGGAGTATTTACCAATAAGGAGCTTCAAGGTGGTGGCAGCCTGATCGACTACGGGTGTCACTTTCTGGATCTATCCCTATGGCTCCTTGGGAACCCTGCACCTCTCGAAGTAACAGGGACGACCTATAACAAGCTTAGTAGAATGCCAGATCAAGTGAATCTGTGGGGAGACTTTGATAAAGAGAAATTTGAAGTCGACGACCATGTCACGGCTTATATCAAGTTCGATAACGGTGCTTCCATGCTCTTCGAAACGTCTTGGTCTGCAAACGTCAAGAGCGATGAAGAAAGCATGAGCATTTCAGGCGAAACGGGGGGAATCGATCTATTCCCGTTCCAAATGAACCAAATGAAACATGGCATGCTTTTGAATGGTGAAGCGGATTGGGTTCCCGGTGAAGATGATCCTAGTCTTCCACAAGCCCGGAACTTTATCAACAGCTGTCTCGGTTTAGAGGAGCTGGTTGTGAAGCCCCAGGAAGCCATGCAAGTGTCTCAAATCATTGATGCCATTTACAAAAGCAGTGAAACCGGACAAAGCATCCGATTGAAATAGGAGGAAGCACAAATGAAACTAGGTGTATTTACTGTATTATTTTCACAGAAGAATCTTGACGAAATGCTGGATTATGTAAAAGAAGCCGGACTTCACGCAGTTGAAATCGGCACGGGAGGATATCCTGGAAATGCTCACTGTGACCTGGACGCTCTTTTAGAAAGTGAAGAAAAGAGAAACGAATACTTAGAAAAAGTAACTTCGAGAGGACTTCAAATCAGTGCCTTCAGCTGTCACGGAAATCCGATCTCGCCAGATGCAGCTTTTGCGGAAGAATCCCATGTGGCACTTCAGAAAACGATCAAGCTTGCCGGTCTGATGAACGTACCTGTCGTGAATTGTTTCTCAGGAACGGCAGGCGACCATGAAGGAGCAAAGCACCCGAACTGGCCTGTATCCCCTTGGCCGAATGAATATGGGGATATCCTTAAATGGCAATGGGAAGAAAAGTTGATTCCATATTGGAAAGAGATGGGTCAGCTTGCAGAGGATCATAATGTTAAGATCGGTCTTGAACTGCATGGAGGTTTCCTTGTCCATACTCCATATACGTTGTTGAAGCTTCGTGAAGAAACATGTGACGCGATCGGTGCGAATCTGGATCCCAGTCACCTTTGGTGGCAAGGAATCGATCCGGTTGCCGCGATTAAAATCCTGGGTAAAGAGAATGCGATTCACCATTTCCATGCGAAAGATACGTATATCGACCAGGATAACGTCAACATGTACGGTCTGACGGATATGCAGCCCTACGGCAGCATCCAGACAAGAGCTTGGTCATTCCGCTCAGTGGGCTGTGGGCACAGCTTGCAGGAATGGTCCGATATGATGAGTGCGCTGCGCACATTCGGATACGATTATGTCGTAAGCATCGAGCACGAGGATCCGATCATGTCGATTGAAGAAGGCTTCGGACGTGCCGTGAAGAACCTAAAGGCGATTCTGATTGAAGAACAGCCGTCGGATATGTGGTGGGTGTAGATTGGTAGAAAGGGAGTCCATTGGGCTCTCTTTTTTTGTGGGGTACTGGCGCGATATTGATAGTCTCACATATGTAGTGTTTAATTTACAGTTAATGTAAATCGGCTGGATTATTTGTAAAAATGGCCGGATTTTCACAAGAAATGGCCGGATTAATCGTGATTTCGGCTGGATTGTCGGGAAAAACGGCTGGATTATCGTGGATTTCCGCCGGATTGAATCGCGGCTACAGTCGAAATCGGGCTGGACATGCCACTTTGTCTATGGAATATGCTTTAGAACTTTAAGATCGGCTGAGATTTCTGAAGATCAGCAATGGATTATCGTTCAATCTCCATAAAAAAACAAGACCCCAACCAGGGACCTTGCACAAATTTCTACCCACACACCACTTCAAACGATCCTTCTCCACCATGGATACCGATGAACATATCCATCAACGATTTCGTCAGTTTCCCGCTTTCTTCAATAGATAGGGAAGGCTTCAGAAAGATGATTTGAACGGCATTTTTGGTTCCCTCACCGACGGGGGCCCGGTCTGAGTCGACGAATGGACTTCCGAAAGGTCCGTCCCCGTCACATGCGACAATCAGGTTTTCAAGGGAATTTTCCCGCCCGTTGAGCCCTATGTAGGTTTGTCCTGTTTCCCCCACTTTTAACTCGATTCCATCCCCCTTGAGACCTGAACAGTCGTAGATGCCGATGGGCACTTCGTATTGAAGGGAGAAGAAGTTGTTCAGATCGATGGCTGAATTTATGGTACTCAGGTAGTTCTGTTTTTTAACACGGCGAAAGAGGGCTTCGGCTGAATGACGGTAGCGATTCGGATCTTTTCCTGTTTTCTTGAAGATATCCCTCCACGCCGCGATCCCTTCCAGTTCTGTCACATTTTTATCATGAAGATCAAAGAAGATGGATTCCTGGAATAGCTGAAGTCTGCCTTTCAGCATTTGAGGAGAAGCTCCGACTTCGATATGATGGTATTGAATGAATCCCACTTTAAAATCAGGGATTTTGGACGTTATGGATGAATCGATCGTGATTTCCACTTATTTTCCCTCCACATTTGTTTTAAAATAGTTTATCATAATACACATTGCTATTTCACGTAAGCTTATTTATAAGCGCTTATAAAATATATCATCAGAATCTGAAAGGAGGAAAGGGCAATGGATATGGATCGATTAAAGCAGGATATTATTGCGTACAGCAAGGAAATCGGCATTGATAAGATTGGCTTTACAACGGCGGATACGTTTTCCGAAATGAAAAACAGACTCCTGCGCCAGGAAATGCTCGGGTATCAATCCGGGTTCGAGGAAAAGGACATAGAAAAACGGGTTGATCCTTCTTTGATATTCGATAAACCCAAATCGATCATCGCCATTGCTCTCGCCTATCCTTCCA
Source organism: Rossellomorea sp. FM04394 (assembly GCF_041889765.1). Lineage (NCBI taxonomy): Bacteria > Bacillati > Bacillota > Bacilli > Caryophanales > Bacillaceae > Rossellomorea > Rossellomorea sp. FM04394. Next base: position 1,289,202 of record NZ_CP168654.1, read on the forward strand.
AGATGAAGGACGCTCCACAAAGCAAACGGGGAGAGAGACGGGGGATATTCTGCCGGGCATCATGGGGGACGGATTATCACCATGTGCTCCGGGATCGTCTTTCAAAGCTGGAAGAATATATCGTATCAAGAGTTCCTCAGGCACGTTTCAAATCGATGGTGGATACGGGTGAACTCGTTGACCGTGCCGTGGCAGAGCGTGCCGGGATAGGATGGAGCGGAAAAAACTGTTCGATTATCACACCTGAGTTCGGATCCTATGTATACCTCGGAGAAATGGTGACGAACCTTCCGTTTGCCCCTGATACACCGATGGAAGACCAATGCGGCACATGCAATAAATGCGTGGAGGTCTGTCCAACGGGAGCCCTCATCGAAGGCGGTCAGCTGGATGCTCAGAAATGCATTGCCTTTTTGACCCAAACAAAGGGGTTTCTTGCGGATGAGTACCGGGTAAAGCTTGGGAACCGCCTTTATGGATGTGACACCTGCCAAACGGTATGTCCTGAAAATAAAGGAATGGACTTTCACTTCCATGAAGAGATGGAGCCTGATCCAGAGATTGCGAAGCCGCTATTAAAACCGCTGTTAACGATCAGTAACCGTGAGTTTAAAGAAAAGTACGGTCATGTATCCGGTTCATGGAGAGGAAAGAAGCCGATTCAGCGAAACGCGATCATCGCACTCGCCCATTATAAGGATACAACCGCCATTAAGGATCTCGTTGATGTGATGGAAAAAGATGTGCGGCCGGTCATACGGGGTACCTCTGCCTGGGCCCTGGGCAAAATAGGCGGGGGAGAAGCGCAACAGGCACTACTGAAACAACAGTCAGTGGAAACAGATGACAATGTACTAAACGAAATTCAAAAGGGTCTAAACCTTATAATCAAATAGTCCAAAAGGATAAGCTCAATTCACCTGAGTTTATCCTTTTTTGTTTTGAACAGTCCTCTCCCCGCATAACAATTAGGGAGGAGGGAAGACAATGATCAGAAAGCTGTTAATGGAAAATGTCCAACATGTGATTGATGAATACACATCCCGCAGTCAGTCAGACTATCACAGTGACAAAGTGAGAAGAAAGAAGGAATCTTGTCTTCAGCGGAATGCGGAGATTGTGAAGGTGGATGCAGCAGGGAAAATCCGAGGCATGACACCTCAGCGTAATGAAACACAAAACATTCTATACGATGTTCACTATAAATATCTTATTAAGCAGGGTGATCTTCTTTATTTGGAAGAAGAAGTAGAGAAGAGGTGTGCAACTTTTTATAAGGATAAAATCTATGAAGACAGAGAGATTCCGATTCACTATGAAGAAATTGAACATGAAGATAGCTTCTCCCTCCACGAGAATGAGGCAAGAGTGAACTACCATTATGATCGTCTGAGTGCGGTGCGGTATGCTGAACGATGGTGGAACAGCTATAACCCTGCGTATAAGAAATTTGAGAATGATTGCACGAATTATATTTCTCAATGCCTCCATGCCGGGGATGCCCCCATGCGTGGATATCCGGCCAAGGGGAAGGGCTGGTGGATGAGAAATCAGAACTGGAGCTATAGCTGGACGGTGGCGAATTCCATGAGATGGTATATCCCTAACTCGACGGTGGGGTTAAGGGGTAGACAGGTGAATGATGCTAAAGAGTTAAAGCTCGGAGATGTCATTTGCTATGACTTCGAAGGGGATGGGCGCTTTGACCATACAACGATCGTAACGGGTAAAGATGCTGCAGGGGAGCCTCTGGTGAATGCCCATACGTTCAATAGTAGAATGCGATATTGGAAGTATGAGGACTCGACTGCTTATACACCAAATATCAAATATAGATTTTTTACAATAGTAGATGACCGCTAAGTCTTGTTCTGTGGGGAGGAAATGGTATAATGTCACTTAGAGTTTTATGAATGAGGTGACAGTAACATGGGAGTACATGTTGTATTATATCAACCAGAGATCCCTGCCAACACAGGGAATATTGCGAGAACGTGTGCAGCAACGGATACCACTCTGCACTTGATCCGTCCGCTCGGATTCTCTACAGATGATAAAATGTTAAAGCGGGCCGGCCTTGATTATTGGCAGTTTGTAAACATTGTATACTATGATTCGCTTGAAGAGTTTTTCGAGAAAAACGATGGCGGTGAATTCTTCTATTTAACAAAATACGGAAAGATCCCTCACACTGACTTTGATTACAGTGTGGAAGAGAAGGATTACTTCTTTATTTTTGGAAGGGAAACATCCGGATTGCCGGATGACATCATCCAAAATAACTTAGATCGAGCCCTGCGGATTCCAATGAACGAAAACGTCCGTTCATTGAACCTCTCCAATACAGCGGCAATTTTGATTTATGAAGCATTAAGGCAAAGAAATTATCCGGGTCTTTTATAAAAAACGAGGAATGAGGATCATATGATTTTCATTCCTTTTTTTATTTGGATTATACTAAGGGAAAGAATGTGAAGGAGAGAGTACATAATGAACGAAACCATTGAAACGATTCTTAAGCATCGGTCCATTCGTCATTTCAAGAATGAGCCTTTAACAGAGGAGCAAATCCGAAAAATTGTCTCGAGTGCCCAGGCTGCGAGTACGTCGAGTTATATTCAAGCATATACCATCATCGGTGTGAAGGATCCTGCTAAAAAGAAGAAGCTTTCAGAGCTTGCCGGTCCACAATCATATGTAGAAGAAAATGGTCATTTCTTTGTATTCTGTGCCGATTTGTACCGCCACGAAAAAATAGGTGAATGGGAAAATGCAGATGTCATTCCAACACTTGAAAGCACGGAGAAATTCATGGTGGCTTTGATTGACGCTTCCCTAGCGGCTCAAAATGCGTCCATTGCCGCTGAATCCATGGGATTGGGCATTTGCTATATTGGTGGGATCCGGAATGATCTGGAATCAGTGAGTGAACTGCTGGAGCTTCCTGATCGCGTCATTCCTTTATTCGGGCTGGCTGTCGGTTTCCCTGAAGGAAGTTCTGATATGAAGCCAAGGTTGCCGATGGAAGCCATTTACCATGAGGATTCATACAAACGTGAGGAAGGGGACATGAAAGAGGGACTCGACCGTTATGACGAAACCATTTCTTCCTATTATCATGCACGAACGGCCGGCAAACGTTCGGATCGATGGACCGAGCAAATGGCCAACATGCTGTCAGGAAAGAAACGCATGTATATGAAGGAATTTGTGGAGAAGAAAGGATTTAATAAAAGGTAGAAACCGTGTTCAGATAAATTATCATAGAATAAGCCCGAAAGGCTCAAATCCTTTTCGGGCTTTTTTCAATCCATCTCCGGAAACTCGACTTTAAAATGTTCTGTGACTAACCGGATGAACTCCCTTGTTGTCTTAGGCAGATAGAAGTCTTTTTTCCATACGATCCCGTAGCTTGCGTTGTTCATGTTCTCGATTTCCAACAGTTGAACATCTTTATGCTTAAATACTTGCAGAGCACTATGGGGAACGATGGAGGAAGCGAATCCCTGTTCTACAAGGTTGGCAAGGAGGACGGTATCCGAACATTCTGCCTTTATATAAGGCGTCAACCCTATTGATATAAATGACTGGACGATCATTTCGTACAAGCCCAAACTTTGTGTACTGGGAAGGATCAATGGCTTTTGAACAATTTCTTCTAATGTAATCTTGTCATGACTTGACGTCGGAACATTTGTGATGTAGTAAAATGGCTCATCTTGAAGGCTCACCTTCGCTATATTGTCTGCTGAAAAAGGCAGTCGGATCAGAGCAGCATCAATCTCGCGTAATTCTAAAAGATGAATGAGCTGTGAGGATTCGTTTTGATGAATGTTATAGGTGATGTTCGGGAAGTTCTTTTCATACTTTGTTAAAATATGTGGCAAATCACTATCAGATAATGTATTTACACCAATCCTCAGCTTGCCTTTTTCTCCTGAACCAATTTCTTTTACTTCTGCTTCTGCAGCCTCCATTAGCTTGAGCATTTGATAAGCATGCTGGTATAGGGCTTTACCAGCCTCAGTTATCACCAGTTTTCTTCCCCTCCGGTAAAACAAGCTCACACCGAGATCCCTTTCCATCGTGCGAAGCTGCTGACTTAGGGGTGGCTGAGACATATGCAGTCGGTTTGCTGCAGCAAGTATAGTTTTCTCTTCTACAATCGTCATGAAGTAGCGCAGTTGTTTAAGGTCCAGAATGGAAATCACCTCTCTTATACAAAAAATATATAATAATACAATTTAATAGATATTATTCATATAAATCAAGCCGTGATACCCTAAAAGTTGTTAGGGGGAGTGAAAATGAAGAAAATGCTCATTGCTATCTTTATCAGTTCTCTAGCAGGATGTTCGTTAAATGCACAAGAGGAGGAAAAAGAAGTGATTTTCACCTATATAAAAGAAGGATATATTGAAGAGGTAGAAACGTTAATTGATGAAGGAGCCGATATTAATCAACAGGATGCCCTTGGTAGAACGCCTGTGATGCTGGCGACGTATCAAAATAATCCGGATATGGTCCGTTTGCTTATTGATAATGGAGCCGATATTCATTTAAAGGATGAATTAAAAAACAATCCCTTCCTTTATGCTGGTGCAGAAGGAATGAATGACATCCTTCTTCTCACGATCGAAGCGGGAGCAGATCCTGCTTTACTGAATCGATATGGCGGAACCGCTCTCATTCCAGCTGCGGAAAAAGGCCACGGTGAGACCGTCAAACTTTTACTGGATAAAACAAACGTCGATATCAATCATGTAAATGATCTTGGCTGGACTGCCTTGATGGAGGCCATCGTATTGAGTGATGGTGGAGAGGTGCATCAAGAGATTATTGCCACATTAATCGAGCATGGTGCAGATGTAACGATTCCTGATCGGGAAGGGAAATCACCAATTGAGCATGCCAGGGAAAGAGGTTTTGTTGAAATTGAGAAGATGCTCATTAAAGCAGGAGCCGTTAAAGGATCATGAAATACAAAGGGCAGAGCGTAGGAATCGCCCTACAAAGCATTCAATGGCTCATGTTTTTAATCGGAACGTCGATTGCTCTTCCGGTTGTAATTGGTAGCGTGTTTGGATTAAGTGAGACCGAGATATCAGGGTTAATGCAAAGAACACTTTTCCTGGTTGCTCTCGGCTCGATACTTCAGAAAGTGATTGGACATTCCCTTCCGATAATTGAAGGACCGGCTGGATCCTGGGTAAGTGTGTTTGTTATTTTGGCAGCCTTTTCCGAGCGAAATGGTCTTTCGGTTGAAGAATCACTATCACTTGGTATGGGCTCACTTGCTTTAGCAGGTTGTATACTGATCCTCATGGGAGTAGTGAAAAATAAATCATTTTACCAAAGAGTATTTCCACCATTGGTTTCAGGTGTATTTTTGTTTCTTCTAGCGATTCAGCTTAGTGGCATCTTTTTTAATGGAATGATCGTGCAGGAAGAAGGAAACATTGACTGGAAACTGACGATGCTTGCCATATTTGTTTTTGTCTTTATTGTGATTCTGTCAATTAAAGCAAAAGGGTGGGGGAGGCAGTTTTCACTCTTGATCGGCATTATTGTCGGCTGGGGTGTGTTTGCCATGTTCGGTGGGGCTACCAACCCTGTTGGACAGAGAAGTCTTAATAGTGTAGCTGTGCCTGAATTATTTTCATGGGGGATGCCTGCAATCAATGGTAGTATCATCATTGCAACTATTCTTTTTTCTTTTACCTTGATCCTAAACAATATTGCAGCTATTGATTCGATGTATGATGTTTACGACGGGGAAAAGATCAATAAGCAAGACAGTATAAGAAGAGGGTTTGTTGTCGGAGGGATCAATCATTGGTTATCGTCCATTTTCTCTGCTCTTGCCATTGTGCCCTTACCGGTTACATCCGGTTTCGTACAAACGACAAAACAAAGAAGCGGTTTGCCATTTCTTATAGCAGCAGGCAGTTTAATACTCATATCCTTTATACCACAAGTGGTGCATGTAGTATCTACTTTGCCCGTAGCCATCGCAAGTGCAGCGTTACTTTCAACAATTGTGAATATGTTTATCATTTCGGTAAAAAAGATAACTTCGATTGAGTTGAAACAAAGGGAATTATCGATCATTGGTATTTCGCTTTTGGCTGGCACGAGTCTCTTCTTTCAATCCCAGGATCTTTTCAAGGACCTTCCGAATTCGCTTCAAATTGTAATGAGTAATGGGTTGATCGTGGGGACGGTTGTAGTGATAGCTCTCAATTTAATATGGCGCAATAACTAAAAAAACTGGCCAAGGCCAGTTTTTTTGTTAATGAATTAGTTAGAGCCGGGTTTATCATTGTATCCAGCAGTGAAAATCGCTACTAAAAACGCTAAAGATACACCTAAAATCATTACAGTACCCATGTTTGGTAACCTCCCAGTTTCACTTATTCCACAGTCTGTCTTTAGTATAGCCTATTTTTTATTTGATGTGAATGAAATCAGTCATTTTTTTACTGAAACGATGGCAGCTTGATGAATTGAAAATGGAAACCTTTTTATTCCACAGGCAGGCCCTATTGTTTGCCATGAATATCGGACCTTTGTCTGTAATAAATATATCTTGTTAACATGTTCAGTTGACCAAGCGCATACAGTATATTAATCGTCTCTCATTAAGCGACAGGGGGAGGTCCTTATGGATATTTTAAAAAAAATCGAACATTACCGAGAAGAAGAAGAGAAACTGAAATGGGAAGGGACGTTTGCTCAGTATTTAGACCTGCTGAAAGAGAAGCCTTGGGTTGGGCAATCCGCTCATTCAAGAGTCTTTAATATGATTAAGGATGCCGGGGTTGAGGAGGTCGAGGGGAAACGAAAGTATAAGTTCTTCAGCAATCAATTATTTGGCTTAGAAGAGGCGCTGGAAAGACTCGTTGAAGAATACTTTCATCCTGCTGCGAAGCGATTAGATGTCAGAAAGAGAATCTTGTTATTGATGGGGCCAGTCAGTGGAGGGAAATCAACCCTTGTTTCCATGCTTAAACGCGGGTTGGAGCAGTATTCCAGGACTGAAAGAGGAGGCGTCTTTTCAATCAAAGGCTGTCCGATGCATGAAGATCCATTGCATTTGATTCCTCAACATTTACGTGAAGATTTTTACAACGAATATGGCATTCGAATTGAAGGGAATCTCTCTCCGTTAAATACAATGCGTTTGGAGAAAGAATATCATGGCCGCATAGAAGACGTCCAGGTTGAAAGAGTCTTTTTCTCTGAGGATAAACGTGTCGGAATCGGTACGTTCAGTCCATCTGATCCAAAGTCACAGGATATCGCCGATTTAACGGGAAGTATCGACTTCTCCACTATTGCTGAATTTGGTTCTGAATCAGATCCACGGGCTTACCGATTTGATGGTGAATTAAATAAAGCAAACCGAGGATTGATGGAATTCCAGGAAATGCTGAAGTGTGATGAAAAATTCTTATGGCATTTATTATCCCTTACTCAGGAAGGGAACTTCAAGGCAGGGCGGTTTGCACTGATTTCGGCTGATGAGCTGATTGTGGCCCATACGAATGAAACGGAGTATCGATCCTTCATTTCCAATAAGAAGAATGAAGCCTTACACTCCCGTATCATCGTCATGCCTGTCCCATATAACCTGAAGGTCACCCAGGAAGAGAAAATATATGAGAAAATGATTAACGAAAGTGATGTGTCAAACGTCCATGTCGCTCCTCATACGTTAAGGGTCGCGGCGATGTTCACGATTCTGACTCGTCTGAAAGAACCAAAACGCGGTGACATTGATCTGATCAAGAAAATGCGCTTGTACGACGGTGAAAATGTCGAAGGTTTTAACTCTGCTGATGTGGATGAAATGAAGAAGGAGTACCAGGATGAAGGGATGAGTGGAATCGATCCGCGTTATGTCATTAACCGTATCTCATCTACGATCATCCGAAAAGAGATACCGACCATTAACGCATTAGACGTTCTCCGTGCCCTGAAAGAAGGACTGGATCAGCATCCATCCATTACGAATGAACTTCGTGATAAGTATTTGAACTTTATCTCCCTTGCCCGTAAAGAATACGATGATATTGCCAAGAAAGAAGTTCAGAAAGCATTCGTGTATTCATATGAGGAGTCCGCGAAGACGCTTATGGATAACTATCTTGATAACGTTGAAGCATACTGCAATAAGGCAAAGCTTCATGATCCGTTAACCGGTGAAGAAATCAATCCGGATGAAAAGCTGATGCGTTCGATCGAGGAACAAATCGGTATTTCGGAAAATGCGAAGAAAGCATTCCGTGAAGAAATCCTTATCCGTATTTCTGCTTATGCCCGTAAAGGGAAGCGATTCGACTACAATTCACATGATCGTCTGAGAGAAGCCATTCAGAAGAAGCTATTTGCTGACTTGAAGGATGTAGTGAAAATCACGACATCATCGAAAACGCCAGACGAACAGCAGCTGAAGAAAGTCAACGAAGTGGTTGCCCGCCTCATCGATGAACATGGCTACAACTCAACATCTGCAAATGAATTACTCCGCTATGTGGGCAGCCTGTTGAATCGTTAATAGAAGTGAAATCGGGAGGTGCCTAACACACCTCCCGATTTTTCTATGTGGTTTATTTTTTCTCGTAAAGGGAAAAGTAGTAGCCAAGAGGTGAAAGTTATGAGCAAAAACAAACATGAACTTGATAGAAACTATGAACCTGAAAATGGCTCCATGGCATCTGATATGGAAGAAATGGAGCAGCTGGGAAAGCAAATGGACAAGCTAAGAACAAATGAAGAGCTAAAAGAGGACAAAAAGCAGCCAGATCCCGTTCAATATAAAGAAAAAGACAAGGAATAGTTGACGGAAAACTCTGAATATAATAGTCTATAGATAGAGAGCTGGGCCCATTACCTTAAATGAAAGTGGGTGGAGAGGATGTCTTCTAAACCTCATCGTCGAGAAGAAGCAGAACCTCTTAACGGAAGCATGGCCTCCAATATGGAGGAAGTCATTAAATTAGGGAAGCAAATGGATAAATTACGTTCCAGTGGCGAATTAAAGATACACAATCGAGTATCAGACCCGGCTCAATATGAAGAAGAAGCTTAATCAGGTGTTTCTGCCTGGTTATTTTTTTTTGCCTGAACGCGCCTTTTAGTCATTTCTATAGAACGATCAATGACTTCCACACAACCTGTCAGAAAAATAGGCTTGTCCAATCAAAAAAGAACGTTTAATTGTCGAAATTATTTGTAAATTTATCAATACTTCTGCATAGGATAGAGTAATCCCCGTTTCACTTCATGGGATATATGCAGTTTAGACAGTCAACATAGTGTATGCAGGAGAATGAAGAAATGTGAAAAAACTTTAAGGAGGGGAATTATTTGAGTCAAATGGATAATCATCAGTTTGTCATTTCCAAGGAAGATTGGGCCCTCCACCGCAAAGGTCACGATGATCAACAAAGACATCAAGAGAAGGTACAGGATGCGATTCGAAATAACTTACCTGATTTGATTACGGAAGAAAACATTGTCATGTCCAATGGTCGAGACGTCGTCAAGATCCCGATTCGTTCTTTAGATGAATATAAAATTCGTTACAACTATGATAAGAATAAACATGTCGGGCAGGGAGACGGTGAGAGTCAGGTAGGTGACGTCATTGCAAGAGACGGCTCACCACAGCAGCAGGGTCCTGGAAAAGGTCAAGGGGCCGGAGATAAAGCCGGTGAAGATTACTATGAAGCAGAAGTGTCGATGCTGGAGATTGAAGAAGCCTTATTTAGCCAATTGGAACTTCCGAACCTAAAGAAGAAGGAGCAAGATGTTCAAACCGTCGAGCACATTGAATTCAACGATATCCGCAAAACAGGCCTAATGGGGAATATAGATAAAAAGAAAACGATGATGTCTGCCTTTAAGAGGAATGCCATGAAAGGAGCACCAAGCTTTCATCCGATCTATACAGAAGACTTGAAATTCAGAACATGGAATGAAGTGTTGAAACCTGAATCCAAAGCCGTCGTATTGGCCATGATGGATACGAGTGGAAGTATGGGAGTATGGGAGAAATATATGGCACGAAGCTTTTTCTTCTGGATGACCCGCTTCTTACGCACTAAATATGAAACCGTTGAAATTGAATTCATCGCACATCATACCGAAGCCAAAGTGGTGTCAGAAGAGCATTTCTTCTCCAAAGGGGAAAGCGGAGGAACCATCTGTTCATCAGCTTATCGTAAAGCGTTGGAACTCATCGATGGAAAGTACACACCGAGCCGCTACAACATCTATCCGTTCCACTTCTCTGATGGAGATAATCTAACGTCTGATAACGTGAGATGTGTCAAGCTTGTAGAAGAATTAATGAAAGTATCCAGCATGTTTGGATACGGGGAAGTAAATCAGTATAACCGTCATTCCACTCTCATGTCAGCCTACAAGAACATTAAAAACGACGATTTCCGTTACTATATTCTCAAACAAAAAGCCGATGTGTTCCACGCAATGAAAAGTTTCTTCCACAAGGAACAGGACAAAGCATTCGCATGAGAAAACCAGCCGATGAGGCTGGTTTTTCATTGTCATCTACTTCTCTGCTTACATATTAAAAAATTAGGCTATTCTGTATGCAAAATGCTAGAATAGAGAAAGGCACTTTTAAAAAACATTCTATAAGTGGTGAGGTTTATCATGATAACTGAAGGTCAAGAAACTCAACTATTAAAGCAGGAAATTAAAGAATTGAAAGAACAGCTTGCTCAATCAGAGCAGCTAATCATGGAGATCTCTGCCCCCATCATCCCATCCATCATCCCGGAAACGATTTTGATCCCAATTACGGGCAGACTGAGCCCAGAGCGGTTTGAAAAAATCATTTCAAAAATATTGGATGTATCGTATGGAGAGGATATTAACACAATCATTGTAGACTTCTCAGCCATATCAGAAAAAGAAATCGGCGAAATTGACATCTTCGGTACTTACATCCATAATATGAAAAAAACTGTCGGCTTAATGGGGATCGAAACCCTCTTTGTCGGATTTACCCCGTCTCTGACTCAAGTGATAATCAATTCAGGTGTAAGGGAGCTTCACAGTATCAAAAGCTTCTTGACATTCCGTACAGCTTTGCAGTACTTAATGAGGGAAAAGAACCTTACATTTCAAAAGATAAATGAGTAAAAGAACCAGCCTAAACGGTTGGTTCTTTTTTATAATTGGAAAAAGCCTTCATGATTGATGTGTGATAGGGAAAGCTATCCTTAACTGACACATAAAGGATTTGAGTTGCGTTGGTAGATATTAAAGACTTAGGTATCGTTGCATTAAGGATCTTTACAATTCTTCCATTTATGATTTTTGTCACATTATATATGGGAAAGCGATCGATTGGGGAATTGCCGGTATTTGATTTTTTAGTGGTACTCGTATTCGGTTCTGTCGTAGGAGCTGATATAGCGGATCCTGACATTAATCATATCCATACGATCGTGGCAATGATTCTGATTGGTATACTACAAAAAATCTTGACCAAAATGAAAATTTCCTCGCGAAAAATGGGAAAACTTCTTTCCTTTGAACCTACTGTTGTGATTGAAAACGGTCAGATTCTTAAAAAAGAATTAAAGAAAACCGGTTATACGATTGATAATATCTTGATGCTCCTTCGGGAAAAAGAAGTTTTTTTACTGGAAGATGTGCAAATAGGAATCATTGAGCCGAACGGAAGTTTATCGATTCATAAGATGCCTTTAAAGCAAACAGTTACAGCTGAAGACGCAGGAATCATGAAGCGCACGAGCCTTGCATACCCCCTTATTGTAGATGGAGTACTGCATACCAGCGTTTTAGATAAATTAAACGTGGAGGAAAAGTGGGTATGGGTCGAAATAGAAAAAGCGGGTTTCACTTCAATCGATGAGGTATTCTATGCCTCCATCAATGCAAGGAAAGAAATCCATATTGTGAAAACACCTGATATTCATACCTATCCTGATTTCTTTAACTGAGCATTCATAAAAGAAAAGATCAGGTTAGAGGAGTATACTAGAAGAAAAAAGGTGATGCCTGTGCAAAAGCTACTCAAATGGACTGTATTTGTTCTCCTGGCGTTTTTAGTAGTAGGTGGCCTCGGATTTTATGTTTGGTCAGAACAGACGTATTCAGCTACAGAAGAGGTAATGAAGACAATCAGAATCAAAGAGGATCCATTGATTCAAGAAAAAAACGACTGGCTTATTTTTGATAGCCGAGAGCCCAACGGCAAAGGGCTCATTTTATATCCAGGAGCAAAGGTGGAAGTCGAGGCCTACGGGTATTTAGGTAAGTCGCTTTCTGAGAAGGGATATACCGTCGTCATTCCAAGAATGCCCCTTCATATCGCTTTTCTTGGTGTTGATGAGTCTGAGAGGATTATAAACCATTTTGATGAAAAGCTTGATTGGTATGTGTCAGGTCACTCATTAGGTGGCGTTGCAGCTGCTTCATACGCGTATGATCATCAGGATGTGGTAAAAGGGGTCATTTTTCTGGCTTCCTATCCAGCAAACTCTGCGGATTTTTCCTCTAGTGATGTTCCTTTCCTCAGCATCTTTGCCGAAAATGATGGGCTTACAACAGGGAAGGATATTGAAGAAAGTAAAAAGTTATTGCCACCATCAACAGTTTTCCACGAAATTGAAGGGGGAAATCATGCCGGCTTCGGAATGTATGGTCCCCAAAAAGGAGATGGGGAAGCGAATATTTCCTCTTGGGATCAGCAGGATGAAATCATATGGACGATGGATGAATGGATGAGGAAGCATTGATTCCATTTATTATTATGAAAGCTGTTGAGCACGCCTCAACAGCTTTTTTTACATGTCAAGATAGAGGAATCCTGTTAGGGAAGGTAGTATATATAGAAAAGAGGGAGGTTCGATACAGATGGAATTTATCTATGTTTTAAAGCTCATCCCGCGCTTACATGAGGAACTAAATTGGACAACCGGGGATGAGAGGATTGTTAAACGTCATTTTGAGAGGCTGAAGGAGCTTACGGACTCCGGAGAGGTGATCCTTGCCGGCAGAACTTTAAATGAAGAAGAAAATGCATTTGGAATTGTTATTTTCGAAGCGGAAGATGCGGAAAAAGCCAGAGCTTTCATGCAGGAAGATCCCACCGTGAAAGAGGGGATCATGACAGCAGAACTGTATCCGTATCGAGTGGCTCTCCTGAGAAAAGAATCCAATACTTTAGTAGAGTAGGAGAAGGTTCGATGGAAAAATGGATTGAAGAACTTTTTACAGAAGGGGTATTGGCGGAAGCAGCCTCACGATATGGCTGTAACACTGCCAAAACGAAGAAACTCGGAGAATTTGAAAATTATGTGTATGAGGTGCATAAGGGAGACACCCCTTATATCCTCCGCCTCACTCACTGCTCTCATCGTTCAGAAAGAGAAGTGAAAGCAGAACTGAAGTGGATTAACTACCTACATAAACACGGAGTGAATGTATCATTAGTCAATCATTCTGATAATGGAAAGCTCGTAGAAGTGATCAAAGCAGAAGACACGTATTTCTATGTGTGTTTGTTTGATAAGGCCCCAGGCAGTCCGGTTAAAATAAATGACCCATTGTTCGATGAGGAACTTTTCTACAAATGGGGGAAAGTCACCGGACATATGCATCGGGTGACAAAAGGATATGTCCAGGGTGAAAATCGCCGTGACCGCTGGGAAGAGGATGACGTGTTGAATTATGAGAAGTATTTATCTCCTGTGAAAGATGAGTACATCATTGAAAAAGGTGAGATAAATAAAAAAACGATCAAAAGCTATGAGGAAACGAAAGATACCTTTGGACTGATTCACTCAGACATCCATCCAGGGAACTTTTTTTATCATGAGGGTACTATTCATGTGTTTGACTTTGATGATAGTACACAGTTCTTTTTTATAAGTGACATCGCCATTCCACTTTACTACTCCGTATGGTGGAAGTTTCGTAACGAGAACTTAGATATCCGCAGTGAATTTGGCAGAAAGTTTCTCTTTTCATTTTTAAAAGGATATTTGACAGAGTGTGATTTAGAAGAAGAGTGGGTGGGCCGAATCCCTCATTTCCTGCTACTCAGGGATTTAACACTGTATTCTGTTTTCCATAAAAAGTGGGATCTTGAGAATTTATCGGAGGTCGAAGAGTCGCTTCTTTCTCAGGTCAGGGACAGATTGCTCAAAGATGAACCAATCGTCGATCTGGACTACGGTGAAATTCTTGAAAAAGCGAGAGCAAAATGATTTGGGCCCTCCTTATTACAGGTGTGATCATCGGATTATTAGTCCGACTTATGAGGAGGACTTTTAAGAATGGGTATGGTATGTCTGAGGATTTATTTGATCAGCCTGTGTATGTGAAGACATGCAATCATTGTCACAGGAAGATTCCAAAGAATTATCAAAAATCTCTTTGTCCCCATTGCGGGAAGCTGGTGGAATGATGGAAAGGTTTGAAGGATTTCTCCTTTGAGCCTTTTTAAATGCCGTTCATTTTATATGTGGAGATAAATTTGGTATGATGCTAAAGACTGTTTACATACAAACTGAAGAGGTGGAAAAATGGATAAAACCATTGGATTTATAGGGTGTGGAAATATGGCACAAGCGATCATGGGTGGAATATTGCAGTCCGGTTTAGTTGATAAACGTTCGGTCAAAGCAAGTGCTAGAACCGAAGAGACGCTGGAAAAAGTAGCAGACGAATTTGGAGTAGGTGTTACGAGTGATAATAAAAGCGTAGCAGCCTTTTCAGACATTGTGTTTTTATCAGTGAAACCTGACCAATATCAAAGCATTATCGAATCGATAAAGGATTCCTTGAAAGAGGATGCCATCGTCATTACCATTGCAGCGGGAATCACGATTGAATGGATGGAGAATCAGCTTTCTAAATCGATGAAAATCGTCCGGACCATGCCTAATACACCGTCTCTTGTCGGGGAAGGCATGACAGCCTATTGTGTGAATGATGAAGTAAAAGAAGTGGATCTCCAAGCTGTGCGAGCTATTTTAGAAAGCTTCGGAAAGGCTGAGAAAGTGGAAGAAGGCTTGATGAATGCCATTCCTGCTGTTAGCGGATCATCTCCTGCCTATGTATTTATGTTTATAGAAGCACTCGCTGATGGAGCCGTTCTCGAGGGCATCCCGAGAAATCTAGCCTACCAGCTGGCATCACAGGCTGTACTTGGAGCGGCGAAAATGGTCCTGGAAACCGGCACTCATCCAGGGGAACTGAAGGATGCCGTTTGTTCACCGGGCGGAGCAACGATAGAAGCAGTGTCAGCTCTGGAGAAAAATAATTTTAAAGGAGCCATTTTAACGGCAATGGAAGCATGCAGCCGTAAATCGAATTCCCTGGGTGAGTAGAGTGGAAACCATTGACAAATACTCATGACTGATGTAGTTTGTACATACAAACATAAACGGAGGTCGAGGAAGTGGAAGATCAATTCTGTAACTGTCTCTATTTCTCTGCCAATCACTTGGCAAGAATGATGAACAAGATGGCGGAGGAAGAGTTTGCTCCAATCGGTTTGTCTCCCACTTATGCATTTTTGTTGATGACCTTAAAGGATAAAGACGGTTTAACACAAAAAGAGCTTAGTGGAGCTTTAAATATCGCTCCTTCAACAAGTACCCGATTTGTAGATAAATTAGAAATGAAGGGACTTGTTACACGAAAAAACAAGGGAAAGCTAGCAATCATTGCCCTGACGGATAAAGGCTATAGCATGCAGGATGACATTTCTCAGTGCTGGAAGAACCTGTTTAAACGCTATGCTGAAATCATGGGTGAGGAACAGGCTCGGAAGCTGACGCGAGATGTGAACGAAGCAAATTCGATATTGGAAAATAAAAAATAAAATTTTTTTAACTATATATTTGTATGTACAAACAAACGATGATATTATTTGTACATACAAATAAGGAGTGATTGAATTGAAAACACTAGTTTTAGTAGGACATCCAGATTTAAAAGAATCAAGAATGAACAAATCCTGGTCAGAACGTTTGGAAAAGGAAGAGAACGTTACTGTGCATTACTTATATAAAGAATATCCGAACATGAACATTGATGTTAAGAGAGAACAAAATCTTTTATTAGAATTTGACCGAATCGTCTTCCAATTTCCATTCTTCTGGTACAGCACACCGGCGATGTTAAAAGAATGGCAGGATAAGGTGTTAGAATATGGATGGGCTTATGGGGCAGAGGGGACGAAGCTTCACGGAAAAGAATTCTTAGTCGTGACTTCAACCGGTGGTCCGGGCGGAGCTTACCGATCAGGAGGCTTTAATCACTACTCAATGAGTGAACTGCTGAAACCACTACAGGCTACTGCCAACTTAACGGGAATGACTTTCTTGCCTGCTTATGTAGAGCATGGGGTTCGAATGATGAGTGACGATGAAGTGGTTGTGTCTGCTGAAAAAGTTGCAGCACATGTGGTGAATCCTGAGTTGAAGTTTGGTCGATAGGATAGGGAGAGCTCATTCGTTTTGGGGATGGGCTCTTTACTATTTTCATGGGGGAAGAGGTTTTTGATACATAAAAGAAGAACCCTTCTTATAAAACACAAAGCCTGAAGGTCCGTCCACCTTCACTTTATTCAAACTGCCAAAGCAGTGATCTGCTTTGGCAGTTTATTGTTTAGCTGCTGTGAAATTCTACTGTCAGGATGGCTGTGACGGCAATTTGTCCTGGTTGGACGGCTGTACTTTCTTCAGCGGCTTTCACAAACCCGGTGGTCATAAAGGGGGTGACGATTGGGCTTGATTGCTCTGTGATGGACTTTGGGTGGGGATTGAGCTGCTGCCCCGATTGGCTGGATAGTGTGAGTGCTTTTTGATAGGCCTTTTGATAAGCGATAGCAAGGGCCTGTTGATAGGATTCGATGGGATTTGAATTGACAAATGAAATGTTTTCTACACGATTCGCACCGCTCTTTATAGCATCATCAATAATTGTCCCGACTTTTTCAATGTCCTGAATGGTAATGCGGAATACTTGGCGAACCTCATATCCTGAGAAAATCTGCTTCCCGTCCTCATAGTTGTACTGTGGGAACACTTGATAGGTGGAGGTTTGGATATCCTTTTGTGACACTCCATTGTTTAACAGGGATTGAATGACTTTACTCGATTGTTGCTGGTTCTGGCTTTGGGCCGTTTCAAGCTCTTCATCTTTAGTGACAACGCCGATAGAGACAATGGCTTGATCAGGATCTACATAAAGTGTATGCTCACCTGTTACAGTAATCGTCCCTTTGGTGTTGCCGGTCCTATAGTATGGATATGAATACATGCGCAGTCCTACACGCACGTAAAGGATTCAATTTTATCCAAGTCGATACCGAAGTAAACCCATGTGAATCCGATCCATCTCCATCCGGCAATGGAACGGCGTCCGACAAAGACAGGATAGAACCAGAAAGCATCTCTTCTTAACCAAATATAAGTGTACCTGAATAAACATCTCCTGATGGCACCTGGATCTACTGCAAAGACACTAGGTCCACCTTGGGTTCCTTGCATCACCGTTTTTTGCGGTTGGAAGTTCGGTGGTGGTCCGGGTGGTGGTTGATTTTGTCCGCCTGCAGGTGGTGGAGAGCTCGGGGCGCCTTGTCCTCCACCAGGAAAACCGGGAAAGCCGCCACCTGAACCTTGGCCACCTCCAGGGAAACCGGGAAAGCCTCCTCCTCCTCCGCCAGGAAAACCAGGGAATAATTGTCTGTGATCGTACATAGAAGAACCTCCTCATAAAGAATTCTCTTTATCTTATGAGGAGGTTGGGTGGGCGTGCGTGTCTATTAAGTTAGCTAAGGGAATGAATCAAGTCTCCATCGCTTTTTTCATCACATGTTTGAGTGTTTCGGCTGAGTGAGAGAATTGAGCTTTTTCTTTATCATTTAATGGAAGCTCGACGACTTTCCTGATGCCCTCACGATTAATAATCGCAGGAACACCGATGTAGATATCGTCTTGATGATACTCCCCTTCAAGGAGGGCGGAAACGGTTAAAATGCTATTTTCATTGTTAAAGACCGCTTTGGTAATCCTGGCAAGGCCCATGGCAATGCCATAATAGGTTGCGCCTTTCCGTTCAATGATGTGATAGGCTGCGTCCCTAACATTGATGAATATGTCATCGAGCTGTTTCTGCACGTCATCCCTGTGGAGGTCAATTAACTCACTTAGATGACTTGCTCCTACAGTTGTGTGGCTCCAAACGGGAAATTCCGTGTCGCCGTGCTCTCCCATAATATAGGCGTGAATATTCCGTGTATCAATATCAAAGTGCTCTCCTACTAAGTAACGAAGTCTGGCTGTGTCGAGAATCGTTCCTGATCCGATGACTCTTTCTTTCGGCAGGCCGGAAAATTTCCACGTTGCATACGTTAAGATGTCGACTGGATTCGTCGCCACAAGGAAAATGCCGTTGAATCCACTATCCATGACAGAGTCTACAATATTTTTGAAGATTTTCACGTTCTTTTCCACCAGGTCCAGACGGGTTTCGCCAGGCTGCTGATTCGCTCCTGCAGTAATCACGACCAGGTCAGCATCCTTACAATCACTGTAATCTCCTGCAGATATTTTCATAGGGGAAGCGAAAGCAAGACCATGGTTTAAATCACGTGCGTCTCCGTCAGCTTTCTCCTTATTCAAATCAATCATTACAAGTTCATGTGCGATTCCTTGATTTAGGAGAGCAAAGGCATAACTTGAACCTACAAATCCTGTACCGATTAAAGCTACTTTGTTTGTGCATTTGATTGTCATACGTCATCACCTATTCATCAGTTTTTTGTTAGTATGATTCATAGCAATGTTAAGTTTTTAAAGAATGAAATGAGAGTTGAAAGATATTTGGTCAGTACATTGTGAAGTAATTCACAACCAAATCATAACATGAAACACATTGATATTCTACTCTGAAATATAGCATAACATACTTAATTGTGAATTAATTCACAATATTGTCAAATACAAAGACTTACCCAGGTGACTTGTCCCTCAAAGAAAAAAGGGTTTTTTCTGATGTGTGATGAATGTATAGAGGAAGATGAGAGTTATGGGAGGTGTGTGTATGAATGTCAGGAGTGGGGACTTATTTATCCGTCCTTTAGTGGAGGGGGATAAATACACGTTGGCAAGGTGGTTGCAGGATCCCGAAGTACTGGAGTTTTATGAAGGGAGGGACCGCCCCTTCACCCTTCAGCTGGTGGAGGAGAAATTCCTTGAAGAAAGGGACGTCTCAGGTTGTCTGGTTGAGTTTAAGGGGAATGAAATCGGGTATCTCCAGTATTACCAGCTCGATGAAGAAACAATGATCCGGTATGGTTACTCGAATTTAGATGAAGTGATCTACGGTACGGATCAATTCATCGGAGAAGCGACATATTGGAACCGGGGAATAGGGACGCAACTCATTCGAACTGTAGTAGAGTACTTGCTCAAGAAAGAGGGGGTCCACCGCCTTGTGGTGGATCCTATGACCTGGAACACCAGGGCAATCCGATGCTATGAGAAATGTGGATACTGTAAAGCGAGAATACTGCGGGAGCATGAGCTTCATGAAGGGGAACATCATGATTCCTGGCTGATGGAGTTCATTCCCGAATAAATGGGAGACTTTAAGATGAATAGAAAAATAGAAGAAGCCATTGCATTGAGAGAGTCGGGAGAATGCGCAGCTTCCATTGAAAGGTGGAAGCGATTGATTCAGGGAGACCCAGATAATGGTTTTCTGCATTACCAATGTGCATGGACCCATGACAAAATGGGACTCGAAAGCAAAGCCGTTCCTTATTACGAGAATTCGATTCAAATGGGACTGGATGATAAAGATTTACAAGGCGCCTATCTTGGATTGGGTAGTACATATCGGACATTGGGCGAGTATGAAAAAAGTAAATCCGTGTTCGAGAAAGGAATCCGACGATTCCCTGAAAATAAAGCGATGACGGTCTTTTATGCCATGACCCTCTACAATTTGAACAAACACAGTCAAGCAATGGAGCTGCTGCTCAACTGCATTGGAGAATCATCACAAGATCCCACCATTGAACCTTATAAAAAGGCGATAACATTTTATGCCGGCCAATTGGACGTGGTGTGGAAATAAGGGTAGCTGTTTGCATGACAGCTCTTTTTTTTGTGGCAAGAAGGAGGAGTGAATGAAATTGGCAATAACACAACTGTATCTGGTGAGGCATGCTCACTCGGAATACACCCCCGACGAATTAACCAGGCCCCTATCTGAGAGGGGAAAGGTGGATGCTAAGCATGTAACGGAACTATTAAAGAAGGAAAAGATTGATGCAGTATGTTCCAGTCCGTACAAAAGAGCCGTGGAAACCGTTGAAGGAATAGCCCGGCACATAGGTCAAGAGATCAAGATTTATGAAGAGGTGAGGGAACGGACTCTATCAAGTAAACTCGTGAAGAACTTTGATGAGGCAATTTCATTGCTGTGGGAGGATCCTGCTTTTTCCTTAGAAGGTGGAGAGTCGAATCTCACCGCTCAAAAAAGAGGCGTACAAGGGATATTTAAGATCATTGAAGAATATAATGGGAAAAACGTTGTGATTGGAACACACGGTAATATCATGGTTCTGATCATGAGTTACTTTGATCCTCAATATGATATCAGCTTTTGGAGAAAGCTTGAAATGCTGGATATATATTGTCTAACTTTTGATGATGATAATGTAAAGATCGTGAAGAGAATATGGACACAATCAGCTGAATTGACCGCGCAAAAAGACCGTTCATTATGAACGGTCTTTCGAGTATCTATATCGGGTTAATGAGGCAGGAATGCCAGCTGATAGAAGAACAGGACGGCAAAGATATACACGAGTGGGTGTACCTGCTTCCATTGTCCTTTTACTACTTTTAATAAAGGATAAGAAATGAATCCCAGTGCGATCCCAGTTGCGATGCTTGATGTTAACGGCATGCTGAGAATGATTAAGAATGCAGGGAAGGCTTCATCTAACTGATCCCATTTAATATGAGAAATGCTCCCCATCATTAAGCTTCCCACGATGATAAGGGCAGGGGCAGTAATGGCTGAAATTCCTGATACGGCACTGACAAGAGGACCGAAGAATGCAGCAGCGATGAACAACACAGAAACGGTTAATGTTGTTAATCCTGTCCTTCCTCCAGCCGAAACACCGGCTGAAGATTCAATATAAGCGGACGTAGGGCTTGTACCAAACATCGCTCCGACAGTCGTTGCAATGGAATCCGCGAGTAGTGCTTCACGTGCTCTTGGCATTGTGTTGCCCTTCATAAGACCTGCTTGTTGAGCCACTCCGATCATCGTTCCCGTTGTATCGAAGATGGTTACAAGTAAGAATGAGAACACAACGGCATACAATCCGTATTGAAAGACGTCTGCAAATGCTGTAAGAGGATTTGCTACGATCAGTCCTTCCGGGAGATGGGGAAGAGCCACAAACCCTTCTTTAAATGCTAATTCCCCTGTGAAGAATGCAACGAGTCCAGTGACAATCATTCCGATAAATAAAGCTCCATGGACACGTAACACCATGAGGATGAGTGTTACAGCCAACCCGATTAACGCTAAGATCGCCGAGGATGAATGCAGATCCCCAAGCTGTACCAGATTTGTAGGGTGAGCCTGGATAAGGCCGGTCAATCGTAATCCAATAAAAGCAATAAATAAACCGATTCCTGCTGTTATACCGTGCTTTAGATTTTGAGGAATGGCTTCGATTAATTTTTTTCTGAACGGTGTTAAAGAGAGAATGATAAAGATGATCCCTGCTACAAAAACGGCAGAAAACGCAACGATATAAGAAATATCATCATTCGCACCGACTACTGAGTACGTAAAGTAAGCATTCAATCCCATCCCTGGTGCGATGGCGATCGGGTAGTTTGCGAACAAGGCCATCCATAACGTTCCGGCTACGGCTGAAATAATGGTTGCTAAGAAGACTTGGTCAAATGGGACACCTGCATCAGCCAAAATAATGGGATTCACAACGACGATGTAAACCATCGTTAAAAATGTTGTAATGCCTGCCAGTATTTCAGTTTTAGGATCAGTGCCGTGTTCCTTCAATTTAAACATGGTAATACCTCCAATAAAAACGAACATTAAAAACACGCAACTTCTATAATATTCGGTAATAGGTTGGATTTCAATAGGAAAAACCGAAATTTTTTTAAGAAATTATATTGAAACCCCTTCCAAACCCCTTTTGTTTTCGATAAGATGTTATCAATTATAGAAGAATCAGTCTCTATAATGCCCAGGCAATAAACGATTTACCAAGAAAAAGTGACATCTCTTACGGAAAGGAGCGGTACTAACGTGTATACACAATTGAAAAACAAATCAATCTCTGAGCAGATTGAACTGATCACACGATCCTTAGTCGCTCTGAAAAGCTATAACGGAACAACAGGCGAACGTGAAAAAGCCCAGTATATATATGAAATGATTTCCTCATTTCCTTATTTTCAGGAGCATCCTGATCGAGTCTGGCTTCAAGAAGTCCCGAACGATCCGACAGGGAGGAAAAACGTGTTTGCCCTTGTGGAAGGAACGTCCTCGAAAACTGTATTATTCCATGCCCACTATGATACGGTGGGGACGGATGATTATGGGGCACTTCAAGATATGGCTCATGATCCCGACTTTCTTCAGAAATTCTTTATGGATTATGAAGGAGAGGAAAAGGTAAGGGATGATGCACTATCTGGAAATTGGCTATTTGGAAGAGGGGCTTTGGATATGCAGAGCGGGATTGCCGTCCACATTGCCAACCTTTTACACCATACGGAGCAAGCAACCCCAGATGGGAATTTACTCTTCCTATTTAATGGTGACGAAGAAAGTGAACATGCCGGAATGATTACTGCTTTAAGTGATCTCTATCGTTTAAAGAAAGAGGGCTTTGATTATTTGGCAGCGATCAATACGGATTTCATCTCTCCGATCTATGACGGGGACTGTAAACGATATATTTACACGGGTGCTGCAGGAAAGCTTCTGCCAAGCTTTTATATATATGGAAGAGAGGCGCATGTAGGGGATGTGCTGACATCCATCGATCCAACTGTGATCGCTTCCAAAATCAATCTAGAAATCAATCAGAACTTAGATTATCTGGAGGATATACCAGGTGAATTCACCCTTCCGCCATCTTGCTTGTATTTCAAGGATGATAAGCATACGTATAATGTCCAAACCCCTCTTAGCGCCTCTCTATACTTCAACTATTTTGTATACGAGAGAACCGCACGGGAAGTGCTCTACGATATGAAGAAGGCAGCATTAAAGGCAGTAAATGAACTGGAAGAACGGAGTAAAAAACAGTTTGAAGAGTATCGGAGCTATCATGGCTTCCCTGAAAGGGAGTTTTCCTGGGAAGTAGAAGTGTTGACGTTACGGGAGTATATCTTCTGGCTGAAGGAAAGAGGCATCGATCCGGATCCTGTCATGAAAAAGATCTTTCATGATATGGAGGGAGAAGATAGAAGAACAATTGCATATACCATGGTGGAGGCCTTGCAGCATCTGGATCCCGATCGAACACCCAGGGTGATCATCTTTTTCGCACCTCCATTTTTGCCTCACAACTTTGTGAATGAAGAAAATGAGTATGGCAAAAAGGTACGGGAAGTATTGGGGACATGTTTAAACGATATAGCAAATGAAACCGGTGAAGAATTCGTCATCAAACGGTTTTTCCCTTATCTCGCAGATGGCAGTTTTCTCTCTCTTCATGAAGAAGACGAGGATATCGAGGTCTTTAAAAAGAACCTGCCACTGATCGATCATTTGTATCCTGTCCCTATCGAAATGATCCGCAAGCTGAACATCCCTTCTATTAATATAGGAGTATATGGAAAGGATGGGCATCAGTGGACAGAGAGAGTGTATAAACCTTACACATTCTCTGTACTGCCGGAAATCATCCAGCGGGTGACGAAGGATTTATTGAAGATATGATGTGCCGGGAAAAACAGAACAAAAAGAGAGGTCATTCGCTTAGCGAACGGCCTCTCTTTTTTAATTGGCTATTTTACAATTTTTGTAGATTGGCTGAATTAATTAAGAGAACGGCTGGATTAATGATGGTTTCCGCCGGATTATCCAGAAAACCGGCCGGATTATTGATGATTTCGGCTGGATTCGATAGGACATCAATGAAGTACCGGACCATGATCGCCACAAATCCATTGAAAAAGTTGATTTCAAATGAAGTATCCATATTTCCTATGAATCGATCAGACTTCTATTTTAAAATATCCCCTCACGCCGCATTCAGATCTACCTGTATTCTTAAATTGTCATAAAAAGGTCAATCCTAAAAGATGCAAGAAGGGACCAAGTTTACTATAATAGAGATATTAATTTGTGAAATATTTCACTAACTTTTTAACTTTTGGAGTTGAGATAAGTTATGAAAGAGCTTAATCAAATGGCTAAACAGCAGAAATCATCCATGATGACGCTTTACGGAACGTCCCTTATGATGGGAGGAGTCGTGATTGGACAAGCTTATTTGCTGGTCAGCATTGTAGATGAAATGTTTATAGAGGGAGCTCTGTTTCAAGACATCCTCCCAATGCTTGGTGCTTTGCTCCTTATTCTAGTGGGAAGGGCAGCACTTTCTTATGTGAACGGACGAACAGGAATCAAGATGGCTTCGAAGGTAAAGAGTGATTTGAGAAAACGGCTATTAATTAAGTGGGCAAAAAATCCACTTCAAGCATCCATTCAAGGTCAGTCGGGACAAAAGGTCAGTACGATGATGGATGCAGTCGATGGTTTGGACGGGTATTACAGTCAGTATGTACCTCAAAGAATTCAAACGACGATTGTCCCGTTGATTCTTTTAATGACTATTTTTACTGAGCATGTGTATACGGGTCTGATCATGGTGATTACAGCTCCGTTCATTCCTTTGTTTATGGCGATTATCGGAGTCATGACAAAGAATAAATCCGAGAAGCAAATGGATAGGCTGACGGCTTTTTCGGGACGATTTCTCGATACCCTGCAAGGATTGACTACCTTGAAGCTACTTGGGAGAGGGAAGCAACAAAAAGAGGGGATACGTTCTGCCAGCCTTGACTTTCGTGAAGCCACGATGGAAGTGTTAAAGACTGCCTTCTTATCTTCCTTGATGTTAGAGTTTATCTCCATGTTAAGCATTGGATTGATTGCCCTGGAAGTGGGGCTTCGATTAGTCGTCTTCGAAAGTATTTCATTCTTCACAGCATTCTTTGTTCTCGTTCTTGCACCAGAGTTCTATCTTTCATTAAAAGAGCTGGGGCATGCCTTTCATACCGGGCGCGGGAGCATGGGAGCCGGTAAGAAGGTCTTTGAAGAGCTTGAAGAGAAGGATCAACCAGTAAAATGGGGAGAGAAGAAGTTTGAAAAGAGTGGGACTCCTCCAACAATTACCCTATGTAACGCAGGGTTTTCCTACGGGGATAAGGGATTTAATCTTCGAGGAATTACGGCTGCTTTTCCTTCCTGCAGCCAAGTGGCGATCGTCGGTCAAAGTGGAGCAGGAAAAACTACGCTCCTTCACCTTTTATCAGGTCTTCTGAACCCCTCTGAGGGAGACATTTTGATTGATGGACTTTCGAGAAGTGATTATGGGGAGAGAGACTGGTTTGATCAACTAAGTTATATCTCACAGAATCCTTACTTATTCTCGGGCACGATTGCCGAAAATATTGCCGTTGGCGGACGAAAGGGTGTCACCCTGGAAGAGATCGAATACGCTGCTGAAAAAGCAGGAATCTCACAAATGATTGCAGGTCTCGATAAAGGATATGAGACCCCGATTGGTGAAGCAGGAAGAGGGCTTTCTGGTGGAGAAAAACAGCGTATGGCCATAGCCAGGGCTTTTCTCAAAAAGCCGGCTCTAATTCTCTTCGACGAACCGACAACGGGATTGGATCTTCAAACGGAGAGGATACTGCAATCATCCATACAGGAATTATCAAAGAATTCAACAGTGATTACAGTAGCTCACCGTCTTCATACAATTCGTGAAGCGGATCAAATTTTGTTTTTAGAAAATGGGAGATTAGCGGGCATAGGAAATCATGAGGAATTAATGAAGTCTACTTCTCACTATCGTGATATGGTGACTGTACAGCAAGGAGTGAAACGTTAGATGAAAGAGTTAGGGTTTGTCGTAAGGCTGATGATGAAGGAAAAGAAGGATATTGTGTATTCTATTCTTTTTGGCTTTTTGGCCGGGTTAACCTCGGTCGGACTATTTGCTTCCAGTGGCTATTTAATTTCTAAAGCGGCCTTGGAGGTACCTCTTTATGCTCTGACGGTAATGATTGCTCTCTTGAAGCTGTTCGGTTTCACGAAGGCATTAAGCCGGTATGCGGAACGTTATTTCTCCCATCGGGCTACGTTCACGATTCTTTCGAACTTGCGGGTTTCCATCTATGAAAAAATCGAGCCGCTGGCGCCGGGGATTTTCGGGCGATATCGAAGTGGAGATCTTCTTTCAAGAATCGTAGGAGACGTAGAGAGCTTACAGAATTTCTTTCTTCGTGTCTTCTATCCACCGATTATCCTGGTGATGGTGTTCTTAAGTACGATCTTGTTTACGATGTTTTATTCTGTTTCTGTTGCATTGATCCTTATTGGGGGGCTTCTGTTGACGGGATTTATGGTCCCGGCCTATTTCGCTTTTAAACAGAGAAAAATAGAAACGACCTTACGGGAAAGACGAGGGGATTTATCCACAGAGGTAACGGAATTTCTTTATGGATTCAGAGATTTGAAAATATATCAAAGACTGGAGGACAAAGAGAAAAGTCTTGTTCAAGCAGCAACAGGATATGTGAGCGAGCAAAAACGGGAGAGCATCTATTCTCTCTATAGTCATTCAACGAACATCCTGGTTTCCCAGCTCATTTCATGGATCGTTTTGGCTTTAGGAGCTTATTCAGTCGGGGCCGGTCAAATGGATGGAATATATCTTGCGATGCTTGTCATGATCTCGTTAACCGTATTCGAAAATGCCACACCAATGGCGATTATGCCTATACACTATGAAGATTCACGAAGAGCGGCAGCCAGACTCTCTTATGTTATTTCCGAAGAACGCATCGAGAGGGACGGACCTTCATTATGCGGGACTCTTGATGGGGATGCTCCGTCATTCAGCATGAAGGATGTCAGCTTTTCCTTCGATGGAGAGGAGAGAAAGACATTGGAAGAGGTGAGTCTTGAGCTGCCTGCAGGCTCGAAAACGGCGATCGTGGGACCTTCGGGATCAGGGAAGTCCACATTGCTTCAATTGTTATTAAACTTTTACTCAACGGATCAGGGATCCATTTTCGTGAATGGTGCTTCAATTAAAGATATCGATAAAGAGTCGTTATGGGAGCATGCCAATGTGGTTCTTCAAGAAAATCATTTCTTCTACGGCACAATGAAGGATAATCTTATGCTGGTGCGTGACGATCTGACAGACGGGGAAATGGAATCGGCACTTGGAATAGTGAAGTTGGATCACTTTTCTTTAGAGGACACCGTATTAGAAAAAGGCGAGAATCTTTCTGGTGGAGAAAAGCAGCGATTAGCGATTGCCAGGGCCCTATTGAAAGGATCACCCTTATGGATGCTCGATGAACCGACATCTTCCGTAGATGCTTTGATGGAGAGAGAGATTTTTAATCATCTTTATACAGAAGCGCAAGGTGATACACTGATCCTGATCAGTCACCGGTTGACAGGTCTTGAGGAAATGGATCAAATCATCGTCATGGATCAAGGAAAGGTTGTGGAGGCAGGAAGGTTTGAAGAGCTAATGCAGGCAAAAGGATACTTCTATGAAATGAAACAGATTGAAAAGAGTGTGCTCTTTTAAAAGATAGAAAAAGCCGCATCCCCTGGGACGCGGCTTTTTCATAGGCTTATTCTGCCCAATCAATTAAGTTACGGATATCTAAGCGATCTGACTTACGTGCTTTTTGAAGCGGTTTCCCAATCGTAATCAGCATGATCGGGATATAACGCTCCGACACATTGAATTCGCTTGCGAGAGCTGCCGGATTGAAGCCGCCAATCGGGCAAGTATCCCAGCCCTTCGCCTTCGCAGCAAGCATGAATTGCATGGCAGCCAGGGAAGCATTACTGAATGCTGCGTCCCGTGGGTATTCGTCACGGCTGTATGCCCCGTTGATTTGTTTCTTCAGAACCTCTTTAATTTCAGCCGTCATTTCCCCTTTTTCAATG
Source organism: Rossellomorea sp. FM04394 (assembly GCF_041889765.1). NCBI lineage: Bacteria > Bacillati > Bacillota > Bacilli > Caryophanales > Bacillaceae > Rossellomorea > Rossellomorea sp. FM04394. The sequence continues at coordinate 1,317,504 of NZ_CP168654.1, forward strand.
GCCGGGTCAAAAACAGGATCGATGTTCTTATTGGCTTCCAAGTCACCAAGTATAGCCACAACGGCAGATGCATCATGTACTTGCTGCTGGTGATAGGCAATCGGAAGTAGTCGTTCTTGAACTTCTTTATGATCGAATACAAGGAATTTCCACTGTTGAAGATTCCAGGCAGAGGGAGCTTTCCCTGCTGTTTCGAGCAGGCTGACTAATTCTTCGCGGGGGATCTCCACTTGAGGGTCGTACACTTTCGTTGAGCGTCGTTCATCGACTACTTGAAAGAAATTATCCATGATAAAGCCTCCTTGATGTTTAAAAAAGTGTTATAATATGGTATATATTTGTACGTTACTTACTTTTTGTAAGTGTATAAGCAATATGAACAATATAACCGACGTTTTATTTTGCGTCAAGGGTTAAAGATTTAGGATGTGTGAATGAAAATGGAAACAAAACTTTGTCCGAAATACGCCTCTGCCTTTGAATTATTAGGGAAGCGCTGGATCGGTATGATTATAAAGGTATTATTTGAAGGAACATGCCGTTTTAAAGATATAAATGAAGAAATACCAAATATCAGTCAAAAGGTGTTGACTGACAGGTTGAAGGAATTGGAGGACCATGGGATAGTGTCCAGGGAAGTTCTCGACGAAAAGCCGGTCAAGGTACTCTATAGCCTGACGAAAAAGGGTAGAGAACTAGAGCAGGTGATGGATGCCGTCCAGGTTTGGGCAGTGAAATGGGTAAAATAAAAGCCTGCTTCATTGAGGGCAGGCTATAGTTTAAGTTTATTGTTGTATATGTGCTCAAATGGATCCTCTTCATCGCGGGGATCATAGAAATGGATGGGCTTTAATGCAACGTAGCTTCCTCCGATGATGATGGCACAGAGAACGGGTAAGTATAAAATACCGAGCATAGTATAGCCTCCTTATCATGTTTTAGGGATTGGAAATGCCATTCTGGCCCCTTTCATGATTAACTCTAAAGTGTGAAACGCGTTTCAGAGCAAGCGTTTTATTTGAGTTTTGTGCACAATCGGTAGGGGCCATTCAGAATATCTAACGAGGGGTATGAGTATGACAAATATTCGCAGTATCGCGAAGCTTGCGGGAGTCTCGGTTTCAACGGTTTCAAGGGTATTAAATGAACACCCTTATGTGAAAGAAGAAAAACGTCAAAAGGTTCTCGAGGCCGTCGAGCAATTAAATTATATAAAAAACGCAAACGCTGTCCATTTATCCAAAGGCAAGACCTATAGTATAGGAGTTGTTTTGCCGTATTTGAACCTACCTTACTTCGGAGAGATTCTTCAAGGAATAGCAGGGGAAGCATTGAAACATGGATACCATCTTCAGCTTTTCCAAACGAATTATGACAGGGGAGCGGAACTTGACGCCTTTCATCGAATGCAAATGAAGGAAGTGGATGGATTGATCCTGACGTCGCGCTCCAATTCACTGGATGTACTTGCCCCATTCATCGGTCCCAATGTGGTTTTTTGTGAAAATGTGTACGATCCCACATATAAAAAGGTGTTCATTAATCACTACGAGGGAATAAGAAATGGACTCAAATACCTTTATTCAAAGGGTCATTCAAGGATCGGCCTGTGCTTGAACAGGACTTTCGGGACGAATAGCGAGGAAAGGATACGGGGGTTCTACGATAGCTCAGAAGCTGCCGGACATCCAGTGCGTGAAGAGTGGATCTTCTATGACTGCTATCATCTTCAAGATGGGAGAGATGTGGTAAAAGCTTGGGAACAGCAGAAAGAAAAACCCTCAGCCCTTATCGTAACGAGTGATCAGGTTTCAGCCGGTATTGTGACAGAGGCTGGTAAAAGAGGAATCAGGATACCAGATGATTTGGCTATACTAAGCTTCGATAATCATCCCATTGCCGATGCAATGGACATTACGTCCTTTGAAGTCCCGATACGAAAAGTGGGAGAAGAATCGTTTAAACTATTTCTTGAAAATGGGAATCCTCAACCGGTGCTACTGGAAACGTCATTATTGGAAAGAGGGACCGTATAAGTTCCTCAAGGGATTAGAGGAGGAGAAAAGGATGCCTGGGAATAAAGATGAACAAATGTTGATCATTTTAATGGGCGTTGTTGCTTTTATTGTGTTGCTTGTTATAGTAGGGAAATATCTTGTTTAGGACTTTTTTGACCTTGTCTTCATAACTCATTTGTTTCTGCCATATGGTAAGAGTAGTGAAGCGGTAGGTGAATGTATCATGTGGTCTGAATTCAAACAATTCATTTCAAGGGGGAATGTCGTTGATTTAGCGATTGCGGTCATCATAGGCTCAGCGTTTGGGAAAATAGTTGAGTCACTCGTTCAAGACATGATGATGCCGGCAATCGGAGTTTTATTTGGCGGCATTAATTTAGAAGGCCTGCACCTTCGAATCGGAGCAGAGGTGATTGAATTGGGGAAGTTTCTTCAAGCCCTTGTAGACTTTCTTCTCGTTGCCATGAGCATTTTTCTGATGATTAAGGTGGTCAACCGCTTAAAAGGCGGAGAGAAGCAGTACAAAGTGAAGCAAACGACGAACCTTGAGGTCTTACAGGAAATCAGGGATATTTTGAAAGATGATCAAAAACCTTCCCTTAGACAAGGTTTCCAGAGACCGGGTGAGGAGTTCACCAAAAGTGGTATGAAAATTCAAATGAGAACCGAAAGAAAAACAAGGTGAATTCATGATCATTGACCTAAATCCTACTTTTATAGTAGGATTACTTTGTGTTGTGTGACTATTTTTAAATCCTACAGACAAATGGGGTAATGATCGTGAAAAAAATTCATATTATTCATGAAAACAGTGATTGGACCAATCATTTAACTACTCGTCTCGACGAGCTTCAATTGCCTTATGAGGAATGGTTCCTGGATCAAGGAGTCGTCGATTTATCATCAGAACCGCCAGAAGGTGTTTTCTATAATCGAATCAGTGCATCTTCCCATACACGAAATCATCGTTTTGCGCCTGAGTTAACGGAAAGCGTTCTTTCTTGGTTAGAAAGATATGATAGAAAGGTACTGAATGGAAGCCGTGCCCTTCGGTTGGAAGTGAGTAAGGTGAATCAGTATATGGCCTTGAACGCTGCAGGCATCAAGACACCTAAAACCATTGCGGCCGTTGGAAAAGAGCAAATAATCGAAGCTGCTGAAAAGCTTGATAAACCATCCTTTATCACCAAGCATAATCGTGCTGGAAAAGGATTGGGAGTTCAGCTGTTTCATTCAGTTGATCCTTTGAAAAACTATGTATCCAGCGATGCGTTTGAAGAACCGTTAGACGGAACGACGCTTATCCAGGAATACATCGAAGCACCAGACGCTTCGATTACACGGTGTGAGTTCATTGGCGGCAAATTCATTTATGCTGTGAAGGTGGATACGTCAAAAGGATTTGAACTATGTCCGGCTGATGTCTGTCAGGTCGATGATTTATTCTGTCCAGTGGGGGAGCAAGAGGAGAAGCCTAAGTTCCAAATCAGGGAAAACTTTTCCCATGAAATCCTTTCAACCTACGAAGCATTCTTAAAAGGAAACCGGATTGATGTAGCCGGGATAGAATTCATTCAAGACAAAGAAGGCACCATCTACACGTATGATGTGAACACCAATACAAACTACAACAAGGATGCCGAGGCGAGGTACGGACAATACGGGATGCTTGAGCTGGCAAAATATCTTGGTGAACAACTAAAAACTGTGTAAGTTGATGACTCTCCTGTACAATTACAGGAGAGTTGTCTTATGTAAATGCAAGATTACATATATAATTGTAACGATTCTCGTAGTAGTATGGTAGAATTTCTATAAAGTAGACAATATCTGTGAAAGGTCAAAGGGTAAGTATGATTATCTTTAATCAGGATGTTATTAATAATTTCTTTTATATCATTTTGAGTATTTTTTTAATTTTTTTCCTTGTTGAAAGAAAAATGATACAGGGCTGGTATACAAGGTTTGCAACCCTTATTTCTTTGAGTGTGGCCATTATCCTGTGCATGCTTTCCCCTATCTATCAAAATCCTTACTGCGTTCATGATTTACGGATGATCCCTTTTGTACTCGGGATTATGTATGGAGGACCCTATACGGGGATTGCACTTTTAGCTGTCTTATTGGTTTCCAGGACAATGATATATGGGTGGAGTATAGTGGCCTTTGTTATTTATGTGGTGATTTACATCTTGACGGTTATCGGGATGAAGTGGTTCGATTTCGACGGGTTAACCAGTCGGAAGAAGATCCTATTCTCAGTGATGCTCTTTACCGTCCATTCCATAGTAGCAGCCCTTATTGCCAATGCCATGACCGTGTTCGTGATTGATGAAAGCTATTTGATTAATTTCATCTTACTCCCTTCATTGGGAATGCTTATCCTGACATACATATGTGAGACATTGCTGAAACAGATCCAAATCAAACAAGCACTCGTGAAAATAGAAAAAATGGAAGTACTGTCTCAGTTGGCAGCCAGCATCTCACACGAGGTGAAGAATCCCTTAACCGTTATTAAAGGGTTTCTGAGACTGCTCAATCAAGAAAATCTTCCGGTAGGAAAAAAAGAGCAATACTTAGCGATCGCATCCTCAGAACTGAAACGGGCAGAAGAAATCATCAACGACTATCTTACATTTGCTAAGCCAGACCCTGATCATGTGGAGAACATCTCCATTTCTGAGCAACTCAATAAGCTCGTCGATATGGTCGAACCACTGAGCAACCAGCAATCGGTGGTAGTGCATAATAGCATCATCGACGCCACCATCATCGGCAATACACGAAGCTTTCAGCAAGCATTTCTCAACATCATCAAAAATGCGATTGAATCCATGCCGAAGGGGGGGACCCTCACGATACTTTCGAAGGTTCAAAAGGGGAACGTCAGTATCTCTATTACTGACACTGGAGTCGGGATGACCCCTGAACAGCAAGCCAGGCTGGGTGAACCTTATTTTTCTACAAAAGAGAAAGGAACGGGTCTTGGGCTAATGGTTTCCTATCGTATCATTGAAGCGATGAGAGGCGTCATTACAGTTGAAAGTAGAGTCGGCAAGGGGACGAGTTTTCAGATTGTGTTTCCTGTGGATCGTATGAAAGGCCCTTCATCTTTATAACGGGTTCCGTTTAGGGAGGGAACACCTTAAATCACAATCAAATTAGCATCAGAAATAACAGTGTAAATAACATTGCAATCAACAGTAAAAACCCAGACCTCTAAATGGTTCTGGGTTTTTTGCGTTTTTATCAACTTCTTATTCAGTAAAAGCACCCTTTTGTTGAATAAGTTCATCATCTTTACTTCATTAACTGTCCATACTTCATGAATATCTTCAACCAATTTAATACTAATATCAGTTTTTTTGGCACTGGATATAATTATTTATATTCTTATTAATACTTAGCCCGAAAGAATTATCTCCATCCTAATATCATTAGTCAATTTCCCTCTTTACTTTTTCTTTTTTCTTTTTCCGATGATTACAACAGTTATTAACACGATCATTAGTAAAAACATACCTTCAGCCATAAAATTCGCCTCCTAGAATCTTTATATATTTCAACAGAATGACTCCAGTGGTCGGTCTCCATTTTAAGATTTCCTTCTCTAAATACATACGAAAAGAAAGATGATTAGTTTCAAAATACAGAAAATTCACACGATAAATCATGCTCAATTTTGTTAAGTTAGTCACAAAAAATTCCAAGTGGAGGGTTATTTTTTTGTTGAAGCCTTATGCTTGTCGCCTCAGGGCGAGCCGCCTCCGCTTTTCTCTGTGTCCAGCTCCAGGGGCTTGGGGCTCGAGGTCATAAGACGAGTAACCCAAAAAGGCAAAGAACGCCTTTCCGGGTTACTCGTCTTATGCTTGTCGCCTCAGGGCGAGCCGCCTCCGCTTTTCTCTATGTCCAGTTCCGGCGGCTAGAGGCTCGAGGTCATAAGTCAAATCCAAAAAAAAGGCAAAAAGCGCCTTTTGTGCGGATTTGCCTTATGCTTGTCGCCTCTGGGCAAGCCGCCTCCGCTTTTCTCTATTGAACTTTCCCTAATTATCTGATAATATATATTCCTGCTCCCAAACGCCTACATAATTTATCCAGATTTCGATATGTCTTTCTAAACGTTTCCCCACTGAGAGTCGTTACCTTAGTGGGATTGATGAGACGTTTATTCTCCATTGTGGTTAAAACATTTGGAAGGAGAAATGTATGACGAAGGAATCGACTATTCATCCCGATTTTTCAATTGAATCAGAACGCCTGGAGTTTACGAAGCGCTACATTGATGTAGTCATCAGCACATCCCAGACGAGTAAGGAAAAGTATAAGGAAAACATGGAAAAAGCTTTTGGAGATATTGATTGGGGCGAATCGAGTGCTGCGTACATCGATATCTTGACGAACTCAAGCTTCTTTGAGATGTCTAAAGAAGAACTGGAGTCCCTTACAAAAGCGAAGACGAAACCTTATTTTGCCCGGATTGATTTTCAACATGAGGGATCTGATAAGGTGGAGAAACATTATATAGGAAAGACTTCCCTTTATCAGAGGGAGAATCAGGAACAAATCATCGTGGATTGGCGTTCTCCCATAGCGAACCTTTACTATGAAGGAAGAATTGGTGACGTTTCGTATGAAGCGGAAGATGAGACCTATGAAGGAGATCTTTCATTAAAGCGTCAGTACATGATTGAGGACGGTTTGTTAGAAGAAATCAGGGATATTGACTTAACAACCACAGATGAACTGCTTCAGGATTCATTAGCCAAAAGCTCCAGCAATCGTTTAACCGAGATCATTTCCACCATTCAAGAAGAACAAAACCGGATCATCCGGGCTGATTTAAACAAGCCCATCATTGTTCAAGGGGCCGCTGGAAGCGGAAAGACCACCATCGCCCTTCACCGGATTTCATACTTTATTTACAACTACAAACAGCATTTTGACCCGAAACAACTGATGATCCTAGCACCAAGTAATTTGTTTATCGACTACATTTCAGAAGCACTGCCGGAACTTGGGGTGGAGCGGGTAAGACAAACGACGTTCACGGATTATGTCATGACCTGCTTAGAGAAAAAGCTGAATTTAGTGGAAGATAACAAGCTCATCCAGTTGATTGAAACCCATGATAGAGACGTAGAGACTGCCTCCTGGATATCAGGGTTTAAAGGCTCCAAAGCCTTCAGGAGGATACTTGATTATTATATAGAAGAAATTGAACAGCGCTTTTATACGTCAAAGGACTTCTATGTGGATAAATACAAACTCTACACGGCAAAAAAATTCACCCACCTTTTCAAAGATGAATATACGTATATGCCCATCTATCGCCGTATGGAAAAACTCAAGGCTCTCTTACAAAGCTATGTTCGGACGAACAAGAAGCAGATGGTGGAGAAGGTAGAGAAGTTTTTCGATGAACGGATCGAAACAGCGCTCTTTCAACGGACACAGGCAGCAAACCGGAAGGACTATGTATCAAAAGCATTGGACAAAAAAATTGAGCGGGTCGAAGAAATTAAGAAGGCGATCCGAACAAGCGTTACAACTTACATGAGGCAGTTTGAAAAGAAAAACCTGGATCAATACTTCATTGAATTGTTCTCAGATCCTAAACGGCTGGCTTCTTACTCGAAAGGTGAGCTAAGCATGCAGCAGGCAGAAAAGCTAAGTCAATATACGTTGAAATACGCGAAGAAGAAACAGTATGAGGTAGAAGACTTAGCCATCCTTCTTTACTTGCAAACTCACTTGTTTGGAATCGATAAATTTTATAAAGCGAAAAACATTGTCATCGATGAAGCACAGGATTATAGTTATATGCAGCTTTATTCCTTGAAAAGGGCACTTGAAACCGACATGTTTACACTGGTGGGGGATCTTGCCCAGGGGATCCACTCCTATCGTGGACTTCAGTCATGGGAACCGGTGTATAGAGATGTGTTTCCGAGGGCTACTTATACTGAGCTCCAGAAAAGCTATCGGACCACGATTGAAATCATGGAGGAAGCGAATAAACTGCTGAATCTCTTACCTTATGACTTTCCTAAGGTGAATCCAGTGGTGAGACACGGAGATTCTCCCACCTTTGATGAATATGTGGAATTGGAAGAATTGGCTTCCGGAATCGAGGAGAAGGTGGGTGCAGGACGGGAAGAAGGATTCCAAACCTTCGCTGTGATCGGCAAAAGCATGAAGGATTGTATGAATATCAGCGAAATCCTTCAAGAACGGCAGCCCGGGAAAGTGAAGTTGTTGGAAGAACAGGAATCGATCCCTAAAGATCAAATCGTCGTCGTCCCATCTTATCTGTCAAAAGGGCTTGAATTTGATGTGGTCATCATCGCAGCGGTGGATGAAGCATTCAACCCGGAAAACGAACTCGACATCAAGCTCCAATACGTGGCCATGACGCGCCCCCTTCATAAGCTCGCGTTTATCGGGAAGAGACGAGAGCAATTTATCGGCCGGTAAATGTACGAAATAGGTCCGTCCCTCATGGAGAGGGACGGACCTTAATTTAGTATATAATCAAATCTTTCAATCATAACATTCGCAAAAAGCGGAATGAATTTGTAAAATAATAAATCAGGAGGGATGCAATATGTTAAAAAACTTAAAGAGTACGAAGACATTACATAATGGAATCGAAATTCCTTATGTTGGTTTAGGAGTTTACCAAATGAAAGATCCGTCTGAAACGGTACAAGCTGTTCGAACAGCGATTGAGTCAGGATACCGTTCCATCGATACAGCGGCGATCTACGACAATGAAGAAAGTGTAGGTCAAGGTGTGAAAGAAGGTGGAGTAGCGAGAGAGGACCTGTTCATTACCTCGAAAGTATGGAATAGTGATCAAGGCTACGATACAACATTGAAAGCATTCGAAACCAGCCTGAAAAAACTTGATATGGATTACTTGGATCTTTATTTAATTCACTGGCCGGTAGAAGGAAAGTATAAGGATACATGGAAGGCACTTGAAAGACTGCATAGCGAAGGATTAGTGAAATCCATCGGTGTAAGTAACTTCCATCAGCATCACCTTGAAGACCTGATGAAGAATGGCAATGAAAAACCTGTATTAAATCAAATCGAATTACACCCTCGTCTGAATCAGGAAAAAATAAGAGAATTCTGTGCATCACAAAATATCGCAGTGGAAGCATGGTCACCAATCGCTCAAGGGCGTGTACTGGATGAACCAACCCTGAATCACATTGCTGAAAAGCATGAGAAATCCGCTGCCCAAGTGATTCTGCGCTGGCACCTTCAGAATGATGTCATCATCATCCCTAAATCTGTTCATGAAAGCAGAATCAAAGAAAACGCAGATCTATTCAACTTCGAGCTATCTCTGGAAGAAATGAACCAAATCAACGGATTGAACCTGGACGAACGTTTTGGTCCAGATCCAGACAACTTCGATTTCTAATCGATATATTATAAGAGGTCCGTCCCCCGCCTAGAGGGACGGACCTCTTTTTTCACCTCCTAACTTCCTGCCACCAATTTAAATATTATTTGTAAAAAAGTTATTGACAGAGAAGTGAGGAGTAGTATACAATTATCTCGAAATCAAAATAATTACATTCGAGATAACTTGTACTCTTTTTTTACGCATATATCTCAAATTCAAGATAAGTGATTTGAGAATAATTGAATTTGAAATGTTTGAAGCTACATCTCGATGGGAAAACATAAAGGAGGAAGTAAGATGACAGCATTAGCTGCGTTCGGATTATTGGTTATTCGTTTAGTAGTGGGGTTAACATTCGCTGCGCACGGAGCACAAAAATTATTTGGTTGGTTTGGTGGGCACGGGCTACAAGGAACAGGTGGTTTCTTTGAGTCCATTGGAATCAAGCCGGGAAAAACGATGGCATTACTTGCAGGACTTTCTGAAGTTGCAGGGGGATTACTATTTGCAGCAGGTTTCCTGACACCACTGGCTGCCCTGTTCATCATTGGAACGATGATTGTAGCGATCGTGAAAGTTCACGGATCAAATGGTTATTGGGCAACCCAAAATGGTACAGAATATAATGTAATGCTCATTGTCGTTGCTCTTGGAGTAGCACTGGTAGGGGCAGGGTCATTCTCTATAGACGCACTATTATTCTAACACGAAAAAGTGATTACAATCATTGCTTTGCAGGTCTTTCTGAATGATTTACCTGCATCCTGATCATGTGTTTCAACCATTTACAATATACAATCCATATCTAAAGGAGAGATTACGATTATGTCTAACGTAAAATTGGCAATCATGTATTACAGTTCAACAGGAACAAATTATCAGATGGCGAAATGGGCAGAAGAGGCTGCGAAAGAAGCTGGAGCCGAAGTGAAGGTACTCCGTTTTGAAGAAACAGCACCTGAAGGAGCAATAGCTTCAAACCCGGCATGGGAAAAGCATTATAATGAAACAAAAGATACTGTACCTGTTGCGACACTTGATGATCTTGAATGGGCAGACGCCTACCTTTTCAATATACCGACACGATTCGGAAACGTTCCTTCTCAAGTTAAAGCCTTCCTGGATACAACTGGAGGCCTTTGGTTCAATGGGAAATTGGCAAACAAAGTAGTGAGCGCCACATCATCTGCGAGTAACTCACACGGTGGCCAGGAGCAGACGGTTCTGGCTCTATACACAACCATGATGCACTGGGGTGCAATCATCGCAGCTCCTGGATACACAGACCAATCAAGCTTTACTACAGGTGGAAACCCATACGGAACGAGTGTAACAGTCGATCAAGAGGGTAATATGGTTGAATCCGTAGAACCTGCAGTGAAACACCAAACTCGCCGTACGATCCAAATCGCCGAAGCGGTTAAAAACGGATTGAAATAATTAACTAATACAAAAACGAGCCGCTCGAGAGCGGCTCGTTTTTGTATTGTGTTCTCACAGCCAAATATCATCATCGCAATCAGCCTCACATTCGATCCACTCGCCCGTCAGCGGATGAGGGAATGAAATTCGTGCCGCATGCAGGGCCTGCCTTCTCAAAATCGGTTTTCCTCCATATAATGTGTCTCCGACCAAAGGGTGACCGATGTGACTCATATGGACGCGAATCTGGTGGGTGCGTCCCGTATCAAGCTGAATTTCCACTAGAGTATAAGTATTTTTGTACTCCAGCACCTTGTAGTGGGTGACTGCATCTTGACCAGAAGGTGAAACTCTTCTTCTTGTATTGTGATGGCGGTCCCTACCTATCGGTTCAGAGATGGTGCCTTTTTTCTGCTTCAATCGTCCATGAACAAGAGCGTGGTATGTACGCTTGATCTGCCTCTCAGTGAGAAGGCGGTCCAGAATCGCTTTACTTAAAGGGTGCTTGGCGAAGATGATCGCTCCCGATGTATCATGATCCAAACGATGAATATGCAGCACTCGGCAACTCTCTCCCTGCGCCTGGTGATGAAAGGCCACCAGATTCGCAAGGGAATGCGTCTCATTAGGATGGTTTGTATGAGTATCGATCCCGGCAGGTTTGTTGACGACAATCAGGTGATCATCTTCAAATAACACATCGATTTCTCCGTAGGTCGGAGGGACATCGTATTCGACTTCTTTGAATAAATGAAGCTGTATCGTATCTCCCGGAGAGAGTGGCTGTGACCAGGAAATCAATACCCCGTTCACTTTAATATCACCCTCCATCCTCATGGAATGAATCAGTTTCTTAGGTGCTTGCCAGTGATTTCTAAGAATTGTTTCAATCGTTACATTTTTCCATTTATCTGGAATGACTAGTTCAAATAGTTCTCCTTTTTTCTGTGTATTCATCAAAAAACTCCTTCAAATGACAAAATTCTTATACTTGCGTGGGTATTTAAACCTAAATTAACTCCTATTCAACCCAATCCATGGGTATAATTACCACGCTGTTGGTTCTACTTCTATGTTATCCTTAATATATCTATTACAGAGAGATTACAACCATTACAAAGGTGGGTTATGACGGTGAAAGTTTTACTAGCATCAACACATGAACAGGAAGACAAAATTCAAGAGCTCATACAGTACATGTATTGTACTATTTTCCCTGATTATTTCACAGATGATGAAATCGAACAATTCGATGATATGCAAGTACTACATACGACGACGAGAAATTTTGAATACTTTGGTACCCTTAAGGAAGCATTTCAGGTGATTTCAAGCTTACAAACATTGATTTCCATTGTAGAGAGCGGTTCAAAAGAAGATGTGTATGAAGAAATGTTTTACCACAATGCTGAAATTCTTCAAGGCTTTGGTATGTTTTTCCCACTGTCGTATGATCAATTCAGCGAAGAATCGGATTGTAAGCATAGTTTAAGTATTTATTCCAGAGCGGATAACCAGCTGCTTGTTTAGAAAAATCTCGCGGGAAAAGTTAGATACTTTAGAAAATTCGCATAAAAATGTTTAGAAGATTCCAGTGAGGGGAAAATAGCTTGTAATAAGTTGATTTTGAAGATACACAGTGTCTTCATCTTGAAATTCCTCCTCACTTGAAAGGGGCTGACTCGTGGAAAAGTCAGCCCCTCTTTTTTTGCTTTATCATTCTTTCGTAACGTTCTCTTCAAAAAACTTCTTGAATTCTTCTTCAGGTTGTCCTCCTACAATTCTTGCCACTTCTTTGCCATTTTCGAAATGTATCAGTGTTGGTGTAGCTTCGATTCGGTATTGGTCCCATCCTTGTTCAAATTCAAGTAGATTGTACTGAACCATGTCTACTCCCATGTCTTCTGCAAGAGGTGCCAGAGTAGGGGTCGTTCTCTTACAGTGAACACAAGTTGAGCTATAGAAATACACAGTCACGTCTTCGTTATTCTTCAGTTTCTCTTCTAATTCTTCTGGCAGGATCACATTCTGATAATTTGGGTCGTCCAGCAATTCGACTGTGGCTGGGTTAAGATTCGCTTTTTTGAACTTATTTCCCTCTGCCTTTTGACTGTTTTGCATGCTTGTTATGAGCGCGATGGCAGCAAACAGTGCGACAATCGCTACTAGAAATATAATGATCTTCTTCAATCTATTTGTCCTCCTTTAATGCTTTTACTATCATTACACTTGCGATAAAGATGGTGATGAAACCGGTCAATGCCAAGAATGGGATGGTGATAAATCCGAACATGTTAATGTATTCGCCTGTACATGGGACACGTCCACAGGCAGGTGCACTCTCTGATAGGAATGATACTTTTTGAATAGAGTAGTGATACAAGGAAACGAGGATACCGATTCCGGAAAAAATAGTAGAATATAATGCCGCTTGAAAATCTTTGCGAACATAAGCCACACCTAATAGAATGACCATCGGATACATTAAAATACGCTGATACCAGCATAATTCACATGGCTCATATTTCATGATTTCCGAGAAGTATAAACTCCCCAGAGATGCCACAAGAGAGGAAGCCCATGCGAGGAATAACAAAGAATCTGCTTTTTTATTCATATAGAATTCCTTTCTTCATATATTCTATCAAATTATAGTATGTTATTATTATAAAAGTAAAATGAGAAATCTTTATGAGGAAATGTGATATTTTTTTAACGATTTGTGCAAGCGGTTGCAGTACAGCGCTCTATTTTTTTAATTGCTTTTACAGGAGGGAAATACACTTGACAAAACAGTGGTGGAAAGAATCCGTGGTCTATCAAATTTATCCCCGCAGCTTCATGGATTCGAACGGGGATGGTATTGGAGATATAAGGGGTATCATTTCAAAATTGGATTATCTGAAAGAACTGGGCATTGATGTGGTCTGGTTATCTCCTGTCTATGAATCCCCGAATGATGACAATGGATATGATATCAGCAACTATAAAAAGGTTATGGATGAGTTCGGCACAATGGCTGATTGGGAAGAAATGCTCGCGGAAATGCATAAGCGTGATTTGAAGCTTGTCATGGATCTGGTAGTGAATCACTCTTCCGATGAGCACGGCTGGTTCGTGGAATCAAGGAAATCAAAGGACAATCCTTATCGTGATTATTATATTTGGCGTGAAGGAAAAGACGGAAAAGAGCCGAATAACTGGGAGTCAGTATTTAGCGGTTCTGCTTGGGAATACGATGAAAAGACGGAGGAATATTTCCTGCATCTCTTCTCAAAAAAGCAGCCTGATCTAAACTGGGAAAATAAGAAGCTGCGTGAGGAAATATATGACATGATGAAATTCTGGCTTGATAAAGGAATCGATGGTTTCCGTATGGACGTCATCAACTTTATTTCGAAAGTGCCTACATTGCCTGATGCCCCGAACCCTGAAGGCAAAAAGTATGCTTCCGGTCATGAGTACTTTATGAACGGTCCTCGCATTCATGAATTTCTCCAGGAAATGAATCAAGAGGTCATCTCTCAATATGATGCGATGACGGTTGGTGAAATGCCGGGTGTGACACCGGATGAAGCCGTACTTTACACAGGTGAAGACCGCAATGAAGTGAATATGGTATTTCAGTTTGAGCATATGGATGTGGACTCAGGGCCTGGAGGGAAATGGGACGTCATTCCATTCGACCTCGTAAAATTGAAAACCATTTTAACGAAGTGGCAGACAGAACTTCACGGGAAAGGCTGGAACAGTTTGTACTGGAACAATCACGATCAGCCAAGAATCGTGTCACGACTGGGTGACGATGGGGGGGACCGCGTGAAATCCGCGAAAATGCTCGCGACCCTCCTTCATCTGATGCAAGGGACACCTTACATTTATCAAGGGGAGGAACTTGGAATGACGAATGTCAGGTTCTCTTCCATCGATGAGTACAAGGATATTGAAACCCTGAACATGTATCGTGAAAAAATAGCGGAAGGCATAGATCCGGAAGAAATCATGAAGGCCATCTATGTTAAGGGAAGAGACAACGCGAGAACCCCTATGCAATGGAACAGCGGGGACCATGGTGGATTCACAGAAGGAGATCCATGGATTGCGCTTAACCCGAACTACAAAGACATTAATGCAGAAAAGGCACTGAATGATCCCGGGTCCATTTTTTACTACTATCAAAAACTGATCGCTCTCCGTAAGGAACATGAAATTATTCTATACGGATCATTCGATCTTCATTACGCAGATCACCCTTCCGTGTATGCTTATACGAGAACGCATGGAAGTGAGAAAATCCTGGTTCTTTGCAATGTGTCAGGAGAAAAGCAAGTCATCGAAAACGTGGCTTCATTTGATATCAAACAGGCTGATGTTCTGATTACCAATGAAGAAAACAATAAAGAAGATGTATTTACTTTAAACCCTTGGGAAGCAACGGCTTACTATTTTAAAGGGTAATGGAAGAAAGCACCCATGAATGCGGGTGCTTTCTTTTCGTTGAATAATTAACATCAAATCAAATTTCTTCAAATCATACACCCCCCTTTGCTAAAATAAAAGGGATGGACTGTCATGAACTTCGTTTCAACAGTGCACTATAAGGGTATATAATTCAGGTATTTTATGAAGGAGTAGATCATAGATGGCAGAAAAGCTAGACTTATCACAGTTCGAAAAGAAAATGATCATTCGTCCAATGGAACATAAGGACATTCAAGATATCATTAACATGCAGTCTGTCTGCTTTCCGGGGATGGATCCATGGAAAGTGGAGCACTTGGAAAGTCATTTGGACGTATTTCCCGAGGGGCAGCTGGTAGCAGAACTAGATGGGGAAATCATCGCGTCATGTTCGAGTTTGATCATTAACTTTGACGAGTATGACGACCGCCACACATGGGATGATGTAACGGATAATGGTTACATAACGAATCACAATCCCGATGGCTATAACCTTTACGGAATTGAAGTCATGGTGCACCCTGAATACCGACGTATGAAGGTAGGACACCGTTTATATGAAGCAAGGAAGGATCTTGCGCGGAAGTGGAACTTAAAGAGTATCATCATAGGAGGTCGCATTCCGAATTACCACAAGCACTCAGAAGAGATGACTCCACGGGAGTACGTGGATTCGGTGGGGCGTCATAAGATTTATGACCCTGTACTTTCATTCCAGCTATTGAATGGCTTCACCCTGATGCGGATTAACCCTAATTATTTACCTGATGACAAACGATCCCATAAATATGCCACTTTAATGGAATGGAATAACGTAGATTACCGTCCGTCCAGCAAGCGGCATTTCAAAACAAGTTATCCGGTCCGAATCTGTGTTGTACAATATATGATGCGTAAAATCAATTCCTTTGAAGAGTTTGCGAATCAGGTTGAATATTTCACAGATGTAGCATCAGATGCAAAATCAGATTTCGTAGTGTTCCCTGAAATCTTCACTACACAGCTGATGTCATTCCTGAATATTCAATCACCCAGCCTTGCTGTAAGAAAGCTGACTGATTTTACAGAGGAATACATTGAATTATTCACGGATTTAGCGGTGCGTTACAACGTCAATATCATTGGTGGGTCTCACTTCGTTAAGGAAGAAAACGATGAAATCTACAATATCGCCTATCTCTTCCGCCGTGATGGAACAATAGAGAAGCAGTACAAGGTTCATATCACACCAAATGAACGAAAATGGTGGGGAATCAGCCCTGGAGATTCTGTAAGGGTGTTCGATACGGATTGCGGTAAGATTGCAATTCAAATCTGCTATGATATTGAATTCCCTGAACTTGCCCGTATCGCAACAGACAAAGGGGCGAAAATCATCTTTACCCCATTCTGTACAGAAGATCGCCAAGGCTACCTTCGTGTCAGATACTGTGCACAAGCCCGCGCCGTTGAAAACCAAATCTATACGGTCATTTCCGGTACGGTCGGAAATCTTCCACAAACGGAAAATATGGACATTCAATATGCTCAGTCCGGTATCTTTGCTCCGTCCGACTTTGAATTCGCACGTGACGGAATCGTCGGCGAAACCAATCCCAACATTGAAATGGTCATGATCGGAGACGTCGATCTCGAAGTTCTGAGACGCCAGCGTCAATCTGGTACGGTACGCCAGCTCAAAGATCGCAGGCATGATGTATATGGAGTGAATTATAAAAAGTAATGCAGATAAGTAAAGCCCCGCTGATTTAAGCGGGGCTTTATTTAAGAAAAATAGACAAATTCATTTTAGAAAAATTATGCTAAAATAAGGACTGAACGAATCTTGTCGACATGTGACGGATTGTTTTAGCAGGATTTCTACAATTTGTGATAGAATTTATTATTATACAGCATTAGGAGGGGATCGTTTTGAGTTGGAAAACATCATGGGAAAAATGGAGCGACTACTTGCATCTGGATCAAGAGATCAACGAGCTTTTAGGAGCAATGAAAGACGACGAAAAAACCTTAGAAGACGCATTCTACAAAAACCTTGAATTTGGTACTGGTGGAATGAGAGGAGAAATTGGTCCCGGAACCAATCGAATGAACATTTATACAGTCAGAAAGGCCTCTGAAGGATTAGCGCGATACATAGAAGAACAAGGTGAAGAGGCTAAAAAGCGCGGAGTTGTAATCGCTTACGATTCCCGTTATAAATCACCTGAATTTGCCATGGAATCAGCAAAGACATTGGCTACACACGGTATTCAGACATATGTGTTCGACGAACTCAAGCCAACTCCGGAGCTTTCATTTGCCCTTAGACAATTAAAGGCATTCTCCGGGATCGTGGTGACGGCAAGCCATAATCCACCTGAATATAATGGGTACAAAGTATACGGTGAGGATGGGGCTCAGCTGCCTCCACACGTAGCAGATGCCGTGATCGATAAAGTGAATGAAGTGGAAAATGAGCTTGAAATCGAGGTTAAATCCGAAGAAGAATTGAAATCATCAGGCCTGATTAAAATGATTGGCGAAGAAATTGATCAATCATATCTGGAGCATCTGATTTCGATTTCTGAAAAACCGCAAATCGCCAAGGAAGTCGATTTGAAAATCGTGTTTTCCCCATTACATGGAACTGCTTTAAAGATGGCTGAAAAGGGTCTTAAAGCATTGGGATACGAGTCGGTTCACATTGTAAAGGAACAGGCGATTCCAGACCCTGAGTTTACGACCGTGAAATCACCGAACCCGGAAGATAAAGCGGCCTTTGAATATGCCATCCGTGACGGGAAGGAAATCGACGCTGATATCCTGATTGCGACAGATCCTGATGCAGACCGATTAGGAGTAGCTGTAAAAGGAGATTCAGGCGAGTATATTCTTCTCACTGGAAACCAAACAGGTGCGATTCTACTTGATTATATCCTGGCTCGTAAACAGGAAAAAAATATGATTCCTGAGAACGGACGTGTATTTAAGACGATCGTTACATCAGAATTAGGCCGTAAAGTGGCTGAACATTACGGAGCTTCAGTGGAAGATGTACTGACAGGCTTTAAATTCATCGGTGAAAAAATCAAAAAATATGAAGAAACAGGCGAATACTCATTCTTATTCGGATACGAAGAAAGCTATGGTTATTTAATCGGCGACTTTGCCCGGGATAAAGATGCGATTCAAGCCGTACTGATGGCAGCGGAAGCGGCTGCATATTATAAGAAGCAGGGCAAAACTCTCTATAATGTGCTGAATGATTTATTCGAGCAGCATGGCTTCTATCAAGAAGGGCTTAAGAGCTTGACTCTTAAAGGAAAAGAAGGCGCTGAACAAATCCAAGGAATTCTGAAGGACTTCAGAAACGAGCCTTTGAAAGAAGTAGCCGGCTTGAAGGTCGTATCATCTGAAGACTATAAGGTAAGTAAGAAGGTTGAATTACAAACTGGTGAAGAATCAACTATTCACCTACCGTCATCCAATGTCCTGAAATACCATCTTGAAGACGGATCATGGATCTGCCTGCGTCCTTCAGGAACGGAACCGAAGATCAAATTCTATTTCAGCGTAATTGGTCAGACACAAAGCGATAGCGATAATAAATTACATGTTCTGCAAAAAGCCATCATGGCGAAAGTGGAAACGATGATCAGTTCATCTGTAGGAGAGGCCTAAAGCCTTTCCTTTTTCCCTGCCATTGTAGTGCTGATAAAAACAGGCTAAACCTATGCTGTTTACCAATTTGCCGCGCTATATCCGACCCTAAACAAAAAACAAGAGATGTGTTGGCACATCTCTTGTTTTTTGTTTAGGGTCGGAACATACGTTTTCAGTCAAAGGTCGTAGAACGTTTCATTCTTTTTGAGAATACCGGTTTTGTGTAAAATCTATATAATAGTAGTGAAGGATGGGAGAGGACGATGAAGATGAATCAAGAATCCCTTTCAAATATCGAGCTTTTGAAAGAGATAGCCGAATTGCTGAACAATGAAACAGAGCTTTCTTCTATGCTTTCAGGGGCATTGAAGAAGCTGATCAGAGGCACAAGCTTCACAACGGGATGGATTTTCTTTATTGAAGGGGAAGGCAGTCACGAGCTTGTCTCCTATGAGAATCTCCCGAAGTCACTATCTGACCGGAAATGTGAACTGATGAAAAAAGGCGGCTGCTGGTGTGTCAATCGTTTTAGAAATGGAAAGCTTACGAAAGCCTCCAATATCATTGAATGTCAGCGGATCGAGCAGGCCATTGAAGAAAACAGAGGGGATACAGACGAAATCACGTATCATGCAACGGTCCCGTTGCAGTCCGGAAATGAATCCTTCGGGTTATTAAATGTTGCAGCTCCGAATAAAACCCACTTCTCAACCGATGAACTTGCTCTTCTAGAATCAGTTGCGTTTCAAATCGGTTCCGCCATCAAAAGAATTACACTGACGAAGAAGGAGCAGGAAGTTGCTCTTATCGGTGAAAGGAACCGATTGGCAAGGGATCTTCATGACTCAGTGAACCAACTGTTGTTTTCGCTTACGTTAACAGCAAGAGGCGGAGCGGAGATGACCGGGGAAGAGGAGGTGAAGGACACCTTCAAGACCATTCAGAATCTTGCCCAGGAAGCCCTATCGGAAATGAGGGCCCTCATCTGGCAATTAAGACCCCATGGTTTGGAAAATGGAGTAGTCGAAGCCGTTAAAGGATACGCAGAAATGCTGGGGTTGACCCTTGAAACGAAAGTAGAGGGAGTCATCTCCCTTAGTTCCAGGATAGAAGAAGTCCTGTGGCGGGTAAGCCAGGAAGCCCTTAATAATTGTAAAAAGCATTCTGGTGAAAAGAACATTTTTTATACATTAAAAAGTGAATCACATTTCATTCATTTAATGATTGAAGATAGAGGTTACGGGTTTCATTATGACACCAAACATTCACTGCCTTCTGTGGGGATACAAAGTATGGAGGAACGTGTGAAAAGCATTGGTGGAGAACTAACGATAAACAGTCAACTAGGAAAAGGAACGAGTATTTCAGTTCAACTACCCTATTAGGAGGTGCCATGCATGATCAGAGTGTTAATAGCCGATGACCATCATGTCGTACGAAGAGGCCTTGTCTTCTTTTTGAAAACACAAAAGGACCTGGACATCGTGGGCGAAGCGAAGAATGGTGCAGAAGCCGTTCAATTGGCCCAAACATTGGAGCCCGATATCATCTTGATGGATTTAATGATGCCTGTGATGGACGGAATTCAAGCAACTAAGGAAATTAAAAAGAATCATCCCGCTATCCAAATACTCATGCTCACCAGCTTTTCCGATCAGAATCACGTGATTCCGGCCATTGAAGCAGGAGCAGCAGGGTACCAATTAAAGGATATTGAACCCGATGAATTAGTGAATAGCATCCGAAAGCTTTTATCCGGTGAAAACTCTCTTCACCCTAAGGCAACCAATCACTTACTTACCCGGATCTCCAAAAAGGAGCCGCCCCACAAAATCCATGAGCTCACCAAACGGGAAAAGGATGTTTTGATTGAACTAACGAAAGGGAAGAGTAATAAAGAAATTGCTTCCAGCCTTTATATAACGGAAAAAACCGTCAAGACCCATATATCAAACATTTTTTCCAAGCTGGAAGTAACCGATCGAACCCAAGCGGCTTTGTATGCCGTTAAACATCATTTAACATCAAACTAAAGCGGAAAGGATTTTTCAATCATGAGTACTTTAATTATTAACGGAAGTCCCAGAAAACGCGGGCGTACTGGAATCGCTTCACGATTCATTGCCCGGACGTATGACTGTGATCTAATTGACTTGAGTGATGGATCACTACCATTGTACACAGGAGAGCCAGAGCAATCAGGGCTTGAAGCCGTTCAATCACTCAAACAAAAAGTGAAGGAAGCGGACGCCGTCATTTTAGCTTCCCCGGAATATCACGGCGGTATGAGTGGAGCAATGAAAAATGCACTCGATTTCTTAAGCAGCGAGCAATTTGCCCACAAACCAGTGGCCCTGCTTGCATGTGCCGGTGGTGGAAAAGGCGGGATCAACTGCTTAAACAACCTTCGCATCGTAGGCCGTGGTGTGTATGCAAACGTCATTCCAAAGCAGCTCATCCTTGATCCACACTGTTTCGATTATGATGGGGACGAACTTCTGGAAGAACCGGCGCAATTAGTCGATGGGCTGATGAAGGAACTCAAAGTATATGTGAAAGCGGCTGAGCTGGTGAGAAGTGAAATTTCGACTTAATAGGGAAAACTGGCATTATGCCGGTTTTTTTATTTTGTTTGATATATATACCAATTACAGGAAGTGTTACCAGATGAAGAACGGGGGAAATGTATCAGGTACAACCCCGGTAAATGTACCGATACAAGCAACCCGAGGCTCTATACATACAAAATAATAAAAGCTGATCCAATAGTGCATACTAATTGGATCAGCCGTAGGTGGAATTCTCTTGTAGCTACATCTCTGCAAAGGTTTCCTCAAGTGGTTGCTCTACACTATAGGTGAAGTTTGCATGTTCAATATATCGTAAAAGCGTATATAGGTTACGCTCTACAACCGTGTAATCGTTTGAAAAATGGTACGCATGTAGAAAATGTTCAATTCTTTTCGAAAGAAGGTCATCCTTCGTTCTCACCATGAGGATCAACAGGTTATCCCATTCTGATCGGTGAGTGTAATACAAGGCCCGATCGTAATCGACTTTGTTCACTTGGTTTCCCTCCTTTTGAAGGGGTAATCATATTGTATGGAGAAAACCGCTTTTATCTCTCTGTAAAAGTTGGTTATGCTGCAAATGCTGGCTTTCCTACTATTGGGTGAATAAATCAGCGTATTTAATTCATCCTATTAATGAAATGTAAACAGAGGTGATGATAATGAAGAAAGCAATAGTGATTGCATCAACCGTATTTTTTCTTTTGTTTTCAAGTCAAGCATATGCTCAACCAACGGATTATCAAAAATTTGGACGGATTGCCACAGCAGTCATTAAAGAAGACTATCCAGGTCAGCCAGTAAAGGATTATAAATACCAGGGGCGAAAAAAGATGACCGAAAACAAAGTGGCTGATTCATTCGAATTTACTGTTCAAGAGAATGGTGCAGAAAAGAAAGTCTCTGTCGTCGTCGTGCACGATCTTGATAACGAAAAAATACTGAATATTACGGTGCAGGAATAAGTTCAGCAGATAAAGTCTTCTTAAAAGGAGGCTTTTTTTGTTAGGTTTATGAAATGCAGGTTAAAGCACGGTATTTTAGCATTAAAACCAGACGTTGTTCACAATTTGGAACAATGTTCTTCAAAAATTGGCACAACAAACAGCCAAACTGGCACAACAAACCAGGATTTTGGCACAATAAACCTAGAAATCCACCTAATATACATATTGGGGTATGTTGAGGAACGCGACAATCTACACCCAAACGCCGTATTGATAATAATATAAAGTAAAGTCTCTGCAAAAATTGAAACCATTTGCTAAAATAAACCTATACATAATCATTTATGATTTTGAAAGGGGATCTTTGTTCCGATGTGATGCCATCTTTTTTCTCACCCAAATAAAAATTGAATAGAGGGAGGAAAAGATATGCATTCCAATGCATTTAGAAACCTTTGGTTCGGTCAAGCGTTAGCCAATATGGGGGATATCTTGTATATCGTAGGGTTAATCTCCCTCGTTTACACTATTACCGGTTCTGCTGTTTATATGACGGCCGTACCTTTGGTCATTACGTTTTCGCGTTTCATCAGTAGCATGTCGGCACCTCTTCTGTTGAATCGCACACAAATGAAGAGTTTGATTGCATACTCTCAAATGGCGAAAACATTCTTCCTATGCTTTTTTCTCTTGCTAATGGTACTCAATATTGAAAATGTATGGTTCTTTTTAGGATGTGCGAGTATCATTTCATTCTTAGATGGATGGGCATTGCCTGCCAGGAATTCCTATGTGCCTTTTCTTGTGAAACGGGAAGAGTTGATGGGAGCGAATGGATTTTTATCAACCGTGGATCAAACGATACAATTTTCAAGCTGGGCACTGGGTGGAATTCTTTTATCACTCATAAATGAAACCAATCTTTTTATCGTGATCATTGTTTTGTTCCTCGCCAGTACACTGTTCATGCTGAAGTTGCCTGTTATTCCAACCACTAGCCTGGAAGTTCGAAAGGATTGGTGGCAGGAGTTAGGAGAAGGATGGTCAGAAGTAAGAAAGCGAAAAGGATTGGTTCCTGTCTTTTGGATTTATGGTTTAGAGTCGATTTCAGGTACTGTTTGGATTGCGGCTGTTTTGTACTTGTATGTTGATTTGCAGCTGCAGCGAGGAGAAGAATGGTGGGGGTTCATCAATTCCAGCTTCTTTATCGGATTGGTTCTTGCCTCGTATTTGATTTTTAAGCTCCACGCCTTGTTTTCAAGACACAGGCAGAAATGGGTCCCGATTTGCATGGTTTTAACGTCAGCCGTGACACTCGTCTTTGCCTGGAATAAGGTAGCGCTCCTTGCACTTGTTTTATCCTTTGTGTTCGGTTTGTTTGATCAAATTAAAAATGTCGTTCTCCAAACGTATTTGCAGGAAAGTGCACCACCAGAAGAGCTGGGGAAAATCTATGCTGCCCAAGGTGCGTTAACGACATTGCTGTTTGGATTATCATCTGTAGGAGTAGGGGTGCTTCTTGAAGTATTAAGTATTTCAATGATTTTCTCCTTATCGGCTCTTTTGCTGCTAAGTACACTCATTCCTGTGATGCTTTTGCAAAAGAATATGAAGGCGTAAGTTTGATAAAGAGCCGTTCCCTACAAAGGGGGAACGGCTTTTTAGTATGACTTTATTATGGTTGTCGCCCCAGAGCAAGGCCCTTCCGCTTTTCTTTATGTCCAGCTCCAGGGCTTAGAGGCTCGAGGTCATAAGTCAAGCTGTCATGAAGGTGAAAAGGCACACCTTCCTGCCACCTCGCTTTATGCTTGTCGCCTCTACCAAAGCCCTTCCGCTTTTCTTTATGTCCAGCTCCAGGGGCTTGGGGCTCGAGGTCATAAGCCAAGTAACCCAAAAAGGCAAAGGGCGCCTTTCCGGGTTACTCGACTTATGCTTGTCGCCCCAGAGCGAGCCCCTTCCGCTTTTCTTGATGTCCAGCTCCGCCGGGTAGTCCCTCGAGGTCATAAGATAAATCGACCAAAAAGGCAAAGTGCGCCTTTCCGGTCGATTTATCTTATGCTTGTCGGGCCTGACCAACCCGGCTCCGCTTTCTTTATGTCCAGCTCCAGGGCTTAGAGGCTCGAGGTCATAAGTCAAGCTGTCAAGAAGGTGAAAAGGCACACCTTCCTGCCACCTCGCCTTATGCTTGTCGCCTCTACCAAAGCCCTTCCGCTTTTCTTGATGTCCAGCTCCGCCGGGTAGTCCCTCGAGGTCATAAGATAAATCGACCAAAAAGGCAAAGTGCGCCTTTCCGGTCGATTTATCTTATGCTTGTCGGGCCTGACCAACCCGGCTCCGCTTTTCTTTTCATCAAATGCCTTTTCTCTTCATACATTTAGATAAGAGTATAAAGAGGGGGATGGCGATGAATTTAGAGGAACAAAGGCAGTTACAAAATGCGATAGGGGAAATTACTGAGATTGCAGCCGGGTTTGGTCTTGATTTTTACCCGATGCGATATGAAATATGTCCTGCCGAGATTATTTATACATTTGGTGCTTATGGGATGCCGACACGTTTTTCTCACTGGAGTTTTGGGAAGCAGTTTCATAAGATGAAGCTTCAATATGACTTGGGTTTAAGTAAGATTTATGAGCTCGTGATTAATTCTGATCCTTGTTATGCCTTTTTATTGGATTCAAATTCGCTTATTCAGAATAAGTTGATTGTGGCACATGTGTTGGCCCATTGTGATTTCTTTAAGAATAATGTCCGATTCCAGAATACGAAGCGGGATATGGTAGAGAGCATGGCGGCTACTGCTGAACGGGTTCGAAGATATGAAATCGAGCATGGGAAGCAGGAGGTTGAAAACTTCCTGGATGCGGTGCTTGCTGTGGATGAGCATATTGATCCTTCATTAATGCGTCCTAAGTTGTCGTGGACGATGGATGATGTGGAGTGGGTTGAGGAAGAAGTGAGTAATGCAACACCTTATGACGATTTGTGGTCATTGGATGAGAAGCCGAAGAGCCGGGAGAAGAAAAGGGTGAAGAAGAAGTTCCCTCCTCAGCCCGAGAAAGATATCCTTCTCTTTATCGAGCAGTACAGCAGGGAGCTGTCTGACTGGCAGCGGGATATATTGACGATGATGAGGGAAGAGATGCTGTATTTCTGGCCTCAGCTGGAAACGAAGATCATGAATGAAGGATGGGCTTCGTATTGGCATCAGCGCATCATCCGTGAAATGGATTTGACGAGTGGAGAGTCCATTGAGTTTGCTAAACTGAATGCAGGTGTTGTACAGCCTTCCCGTACGCAGATCAATCCATATTATTTAGGATTGAAGATTTTTGAAGATATTGAAGATCGTTTCGACAACCCTACGGATGAAATGAAAAAGCGTGGGGTGAAACCAAATTCAGGCCGGGAAAAAATGTTTGAGGTTCGTGAGATTGAATCTGATATTTCCTTCTTACGGAACTATTTAACGAAAGATCTCGTCACGAGAGAAGATATGTATCTGTTCCAGAAGCAGGGGAAGGATTACAAAATCGTCGATAAAGAATGGACTCATGTACGGGATCAGCTGGTAGGCATGAGGGTCAATGGAGGGTTCCCATACATCACCGTGAATGATGGAGATTATATGAAGAGCGGGGAGCTATATCTTAAGCACTGGTTTGAAGACGTGGAGCTCGATATTAAGTATTTAGAAAAGGTTTTACCGTATCTGCATCAGCTGTGGGGAAGACCGGTCCATATCGAAACCCATGTAGAGAACCGTGATATGTTATTTACCTATGACGGCAGAAGTGTTCAACGAAAATATTTGTGAAAAGTTGGAGTCGTTTTCAGGTGAAACCCTGAAGCGGCTCCTTTTTATAGCATCGTTTTTAAATAAGTTTTGACTGAATACTAACGAATCAGTTCTAAATTACGGGACGGGCTTATACATAATAATAAAGGATATTTTTTATCTATAGGAGGAGATGGCGTGGCAGATGTTGAAGTCTTTATCGGTGATTTAACGGACCAGACATTTCATTATGAAGGGGGAGACTGGAATCATAATTACCCAAAAAGGATCAGTCCGTTTTTTCCGAAAGGATATGAACTCTTTTTCTCCCTATTGGATGGCATCTACTATAAGAAAATAGAGGGCAGGCAAACGGACTGGGGAAGTCACACCTGTTTGATGTACCCTGATGAAATGCTTGCGGTCTTGGAAGATTACTATAAGCAGGATATGGATAATGAACAGGTGCAGCGACTATTTCAATTTATAAAGCAATTAAATCCCCATCAGCAATACGGATTAGTGGCATGCGAGATGTCATGACATAGAAAAGGACAAATTGCCTCAGGCATTTGTCCTTTTTACATACTTACATTATTTCGACTGGTAAACCGGGTATTGAGTCTATCGGTGAAAAATAAAAAGGATTTTTGGAAGATGGGACTTTGAATAAACGTATAAATGAAAGTGAAAACGAAGACTGGACCGGATAGAAGCAGTCCGATTAGTAACACCGCACACTCACATATGATCCGGACTCTGCTGATTGAAAGATTCGTTAAATCCGAAATGGTAAGCATAAAACCGTCCCGCGGACCCGTACCAAGGTGAGCCGCTGAATACAATCCCCCACCAATCCCCATTAAAATAATCGCCGATAATAAAATCAGGATATCTGAGACTATGTTCGTTTGAGGCGGAAGTAAATCGTAAAATAGAAAGAAGTCGACCAGCATGCCAACCATCACTCCGTTAAGGATCGTCCCGATCCGAACATATTTCCCTTTTAAAAACAAGGTGCCTGCAATCAGGGTGGCACCGACAATAATATTCCACGTGCCGATCGTTAAGCCAAACTTCTCAAATAGGGCAATGTTTAATACATCCCATGGATGGATCCCTAAGTATTGCACTTTGATGGACATACTGATCCCATAGCTGAAGATAAGTAACCCTATTACAAAATAGCTTACTTGCCAATAGATTTTCATATTGTCTCCTTTGAAATGACCGTCATCACTCTATAACAATATTTTACAACGAAAAGGTTTGTGAAGATATGGTCTGTTTTTCGTTTTATAGGGAGAGGACGAAGGTCCTGAAGAAGATGTACGTCCTTTGAAGGAGAATACATAAGTTGAATAGGGATAAAGAAGTGAATATTCAGATTTTTACATTATTTGGAGACGTTATAATTGACAGCGCTTTCTATGGTCGATAGAGTTTTAGTAAGACGAGTAATGGGGGAATGAGTAGATGCTAACTGTGAAAAACGCATGGGGGACACTTTGGAAATGGCACGGAGATGTGATGGAGACTTTGCAATTCTTCACTACCGGAAGCACGCCTGCTGCTTCCCGTCAAGTGGATACAACTCGCGTTCCGGAGCCTACTTCGAATCCAAGACAGAAAATCGGTTTTTTCTTGGGACCACTCCTGTTTATTCTTATCATGTTATTTTTCTCTCCTGAAGGTTTGGCAAAAGAGGCTGTTGCTGTCCTTGCTGGTACCACATGGATAGCGGTATGGTGGATAACAGAAGCAATACCTATTCCGGCAACTGCTTTGTTGCCGATCATTTTGTTTCCGCTTACGGGAGCCCTGCAATCCGGAGATGTCACGTCTGCCTATGGTGATAGTACGATTTTTCTTTTTATGGGCGGGTTTATCATTGCGATTGCCATGGAAAAGTGGAACTTACATAAGAGGATTGCCATGAACATCATTTTGTTGATTGGTACTGGCACTGAGAGAATCGTCCTTGGATTTATGTTGGCTACAGGTTTTTTATCTATGTGGATCTCGAATACGGCAACGGCTATGATGATGCTTCCGATTGGAACAGCCGTGATTTATCAAGTTAATGAAAGTCTAAAAAAGGAAGGGACGAATAGAACGGGGCACTTCAGTAAAGTGATTATGCTTGGGATTGCTTATAGTGCATCGATCGGAGGCTTGGGAACGTTGATCGGAACGCCTCCAAACACAATATTTGCCGCCGTTGTGAAACAGTTGTATGGTATTGATTTCTCGTTTGCGAAGTGGATGCTTTTCGGTGTTCCACTTGCCGCTATTCTTCTATTTGTTACTTGGTGGTATTTAATCAAGGTGGCTTTTCCATTAAAGATTAAAGAATTGCCGGGGGGAAGAGAGATTGTGGAGAAAGAGAACCGGTCTCTTGGTCGCATTTCATTTGAAGAAAAGCTTGTTCTTACGGTCTTTGTCGCTACAGCTCTATGCTGGATCACCCGGTCGTTTCTATTGAACCAATGGATTCCGTCATTAGACGACACCATCATAGCCATTACTGGAGCACTTGTTTTATTCCTTCTTCCGGGAAGGAAAGAATCCCGATTGATCAATTGGGAAGATGCTAAGAAGCTTCCATGGGGGATTCTGCTCTTATTCGGTGGAGGTCTTGCCATTGCCAAGGGTTTCAAAGAAACGGGGTTGGCAGAGTGGATTGGACAGCAATTGACGATCCTTGAAGGAATATCTTTCATTATAATCTTGCTTGCAGTGACGACCTTTGTTATTTTCTTAACGGAAATTACGTCCAATACGGCGACAGCCACGATGATGTTTCCGATAATGGCTGCTCTTGCAGCTGCCTTGAATGTTCACCCTTATAGTCTGATGGTGGCGGCGGGCTTAGCTGCTTCATGTGCTTTCATGCTGCCGGTGGCTACACCGCCGAATGCCGTCGTATTCGGATCAGGTTATATTAAAATGGGGGACATGGTTAAGGCGGGAATATGGTTAAATCTGATTAGTATCGTGTTTATAACACTTTTAATTTATTTTTTCATGCCACTTGTATGGGGGATCGATCTAGGTGTGTTACCTGAAAATATGAACTAAAGAAAAATCGGATCAGTTTTCTGATCCGATTTTTCTGTGCTTATTATTGAGCAGTATATCCGCCATCCAACACAACGGCCTGACCAGTTACACCTTTTGCTTTATCACTGGATAGAAAAATGGTGTAGTCTGCAATTTCTTCTACTGATAATAATCTCTTTTGAGGAACAAGAGGGTAAATGACATCCTCCAATACTTTTTCAAGCTCCACACCACGAGTCGTTGAAATATCCTTTAACTGGTTACGGACAAGGGGGGTATCAACGTATCCGGGGCATAGGGCATTGACCGTGATCCCGTGCTCGGCACCCTCCAAAGCCGATACCTTTGTCAGACCGATAACACCATGCTTGGCGCTGTTGTATGCGGCTTTTCCGGCGAACCCGATCAGTCCATTAATGGACGCCATATTAATGATACGGCCGAATTTTTGCTTCTTCATATGAGGGAAAGCAAATTTTGTTGCGATAAAGGGTGCGGTCAGCATAATTTTTATCAGGAGCTCAAATTTTTCAATAGGGAATTCTTCAATTGGAGCTACGTGTTGAATGCCTGCATTATTAATTAAGACGTCTATGCGGCCATAGTGTTCGACTGTTTTATCAATCCCTGATTTCACTTCTTTTTCACTGGTCACGTCACATTTAATGCCAATTGCGTCAAATCCTCTGTCTTTAAGTTCTTCAACCGCTTCATCCAGTCCTTCTTGATTGATATCAGAGAGAACGACCTTTGCTCCGTTTTGAGCAAAATGTTCACCGATTTCAAATCCGATTCCCCTTGCAGCACCTGTAATGAATACAACTTTATCATTTACCATCTTCATTTCCTCCTAAAAATTAATATATTCCCATATTGGCCAGGATGATCGATACAATTTCAGCGATTGTCGGGATCAGCAGTCCGACAACAGCAACATCCAAATACGAATCTTTGTGGGTGAGACCTGTTACTGCAAATAAGGTCAGGAGTGCGCCGTTATGAGGCAGAATGGAGGCTCCCGATGAAATGGAAGCAATTCTGTGGAAGGCTTCAGCACTGATACCACTCGTTTGAGAAAGCTCATAATATTTATCTCCTAAAGCTTCTAGGGCAATCCCCATTCCTCCTGATGCAGACCCGGTGATGGCAGCCAACGTTTGTACAGCGATCGCTTCTGAAATGACGGGATTTCCTTTAATCCCAAGTATCAGTTTCGTTAACGTCTTGAAACCGGGTGCCGCTGTGACAACCGCTCCGAAACCTACGGCAGCGCTTGTGTTTATGACTGCCATGACTGAGCCCTTTGCTCCACCATTGACAGCAGGGATGAACTTCTTATAATGCTTGAAATTTATTAATAATATCGAAAGTATCCCTACCAGGAGGGCAGTCAGGATGTTCCACTTAAAGACATTCAACGTAACGACGACAATGACAAGAGGAAGAAATGATAAGTAGAAATTCGGAAGCTCTGATTCTTTAATCTCTTTCACATCATTTCCACCCTTAGGCTCCGTAAAGGTATCCCCTTTGCTTGTAAATTGCTTCTGACGCCATCTTAAATAAAAATACCCTCCAGCAGCCATAATTAATCCGCCAACGATACCGATAATCGGAGCGGCAGTGGGAGAGGTTTTGAAATAATCGATCGGTATCAAGTTTTGAATCTGGGGGGTACCCGGAATGGCTGTCATCGTAAAGGTAAAAGCCCCTAATACAAACGTTGGAGGCAATAGTTTCCTGGTGATGTCAGCTTCTCTGAACATGGCAATAGCCAGTGGATATATCGCAAATACCACAACGAATAAACTCACACCGCCATATGTTAAAACTGCAGCTGCAATCAACACGCCAAGTATGGCCCTGTCTTTGCCGATAATGTTGGTGATTTTGAATGCGACAGATTGTGCGGCCCCAACATCCTCCATCAGTTTTCCAAAAATGGCTCCAAAAAGGAATACAGGAAACCATTCTTTAGCAAAATCCACAAACCCGGTCATATACGTTTCTGTATACGCAGGAAGCAGGTCAAGTCCACTCATTAATGCCACTAAACCTGCTACCAGTGGAGCGATCCAAATGATTGACCAGCCTAAATACGCCAAGACCATAAGCAGGATTAATCCAACAATGATGCTAGTCATAACTCACCTCTCATAAATATTTTGTTGTTATCTTTCCATTATTGAAAGGATTTATTCTTTGGGGGAATCTGTTTTAACGCGATATACGATATGAAAATAGAAAAAGACAGTCACCGTGAATAGGCGACTGCCACTTCTGATATTCAGGATCAAACAAACTTTTCCACCTTACTCATTTCTTTGAATACCAAACCTCCCTTTGAAAGGGAAATGACAGTGTCCGATACTTGGGCAAGTCCTTGATCATGGGTCACAACAATCACACATTTGTTATCTTTATGAGCAAGTTCCCTGAATAAATCAACGATTCCACTTGCGGTATCTTCGTCTAAGTTTCCTGTAGGTTCATCTGCCAGAATGAGTTCCGACTGACAAGAGAGCGCCCTGGCAATGGAAACCCTTTGTTGTTGTCCCCCGCTGAGAGTTAATACTCTTTGACGGGATTGTTCCTCTGAAATGCCAACCTTCTGAAGCATCTCAAGAGCGAATGCTTTTTTATTTTTATTAGTTGATTTTGTGATCTCCATTGCAGTGATGACATTTTGCAGTGCTGTCATATATGGTAGGAGGTTATAGGATTGAAAGACAATGGAAACATGCCGATTTCGAAATGTTGATAGCCCGATTTTCTTGATATCTTTTCCTTCAAATAAGATTTGTCCGGAAGTGGGTGAGTCAAGTGCACTTGCCAGGGAGAGGAAAGTGGTTTTACCCGAGCCGGATGGGCCGACACAAGTATAGAAAGTTCCCCTCTTAAATTCGGCCGTAACATGACTCAAAATAGGCTGTACTTTGGATTCTTGCTTATAGCTGTAACTCACATTTTCAAAGTGTAATAATGTACTCATTCTTCAGCCTCCTTTAATCCTGTTTTGTTAATATTGCTTTAGGATTTAATCTCAACACGGTTAATGATGGAATCAATGTGGATAGTAGAACCACCATCAGTCCGATGCCAAACAATTTCATCAAGTCTTCTCCTGTCGTATGGATGGATAATTCATTCACCGTTTCTACATCCTGGGCGTTTGATGATTGAAATGGCATACGGCGTGAATTAAAGGAGGCTGGTGTATTTGCTGTTTCTTCAGATTGAGTGATTTCCTGCTGGAGAAGTTGTTCCCCCATTTTGTTTGCAACCAGATTGCCGGATAATGTTGATATACCCATTGCCAAAACAGCCACAATCAAAATCTCAACCAGAAATTGACTGACGAGCTTAGCTTTCTTCTCTCCGATGGCAAGGAGTACGCCCATTTCATATTTTCTTTCCCGAATCGTCATCATAACAATCAGGGCCAAAATAATGGCTCCCGCTATTGCCACAAGAAATACTACATTATTAGAAAAAGAGGCTACATTCTCAATTGGTCCCATCATTTGCTGGTACAATTGATCATTTGCATCCAGTTTAAATTGATCAAAATCAATGGATGAGCCACTTTCCGCATTTGAAATAAAGGTCTGGATATCTGCCGGGTCCTTCATATAATAGACAGCTCGATCAATCGTTTCGGAAGTTCCTTTTAGTTCATTTGCAACAGTATATGGAACGAACAGCTGATTATAGGGATTCAGAAAAGCAAAATTTTGAGCTCTTTCATCCATATCAGCAGTCGATTCATAAATACCTACGATTTCAAGAGTCGACTCTGTATTCTCCATATTTGCTATGGTTATCGAGTCTCCAACCTTTAAATCATTTTCTGCAGCAAGATTCTTTTCAACAAGAGTCACTTCATTGTTTATGTCTTCTTCCGTCAAATGACGTCCTTCCACTATGGACGCATCCCCATTCAAAAATGAGCTCGTTGAATCTGAGAATAAGATACCTTCGATGGAAACATCACCGGCCATCATTCTACCACCGCCACCCAAGCCTTCCTGCTCTGTACCTTCTGTTGTTTCTTCACTTCCGACAGCAGTAAAGTCCTTGGCAAGGGCAGAAGTGGTTGAGTAGTAGTTGTAGCCCTTTACGTAAGAGGAATCGCTGAGTTCCTCAGCAGAATCCAAAGGGATGGGGACAGGCTGAAAACGGGCTCTTCCGCCACTTTCCACGTTCTGTTGGCCGGAAATCAATTTTTCCCGGTCAACCGTTAAAGAAACTTCACCGCCTAATTTCTCACGAGCCAAAATGCTGGATTGATCAGCGGCGGTTTGAATCGTCAATCCCGACAGAACGAGAACGGATATGACGGTCAAAACAAACAGTAATAGTATGCTTTTCCCCTTGCGAGCTTTTACGCTCCAAAAGGCACGTTTCATAAAATTCATTTTCCTCTCCTCCTGGTCAAAATAATGGGACTTAAGTTCTTTTAAATCCCTGTCTTGCCTCAGTAAAAGCTTATCCATCAGATATGTCCAAACTATGAACGAATAATGTCCGATTGATTAAAAGTAGTGAAAAAGAAAACGGGTCACACCGGCCTTGAACTAATCCTGTTAAACATCATAAAAGAAAAAGAACGAGCCATTAATCGGACTCGTTCTTTTCATCATGGCTGCTTTGCCATTTTGGTAACCTCTAAATATTGAATATGATGCCCATCGATTTCTTTCACCCTGAAGCAATAGCCTTGTTCCTCGATCCTGTCATTCGGCTTGACTTCGTACTTCTGAGTCAGGAACCAGCCTCCGATTGTGTCGACCTCTTCTTCTTCAATGGATATCCCAAGGAGATCATTCACATCTTCAATGAGCATAACTGCATCAAAAATATAATGGTCTTCTTTCACCTTCTGCACTTCAGGAATTTCATCGATATCAAATTCATCCCGAATCTCCCCAACGATCTCTTCAATGATATCTTCTACAGTAACAAGACCGGCAGTCCCACCGTATTCATCAAGGAGTACGGCCATTGGGGCCCGTTCTTTTTGAAGCTTGACGAGTAAAGCTTGAATAGGGATGGTTTCAATGACGCGAATCACAGGCTTGATAAAGAAAGTTAAGTCTTCGTGTTCAGCCTTATGATCCACAAGTGTTGTCAACAATTCCTTCACATTAACTATACCGAGGATATTGTCTTTATCACCCTCCACGACAGGATATCTCGTATAGCGTTCTTCTTTAATGATGGCTAGTACTTCATCGATGGTGGAATCTGAGGATAGAGTCACGATATTCGTTCTTGGAACCATGATTTCTTTTGCGATCCGTTCGTCGAATTCAAATATTTTGTTTACGTACTTGAATTCGGATGAATTGATTTCCCCACTCTTGTAGCTGTCGGAAAGAATGATTCTAAGTTCTTCTTCTGAATGGGCTATTTCATGTTCAGAAGCGGGTTTTAAGCCGAATAACCCCGTGAACACCCGGGCTGAGCCGTTTAATGTCCAAATGAATGGATAAGCGAGCCGATAAAACCATATCAATGGTCGTGCGAATAATAGAGTGACTTTTTCTGCTTTTTGAATGGCGAAGGTTTTCGGTGCCAATTCTCCAATCACCACATGCAAAAAAGTAATGACGGAAAATGCGATTCCGAATGAAATGATGTTTGTAATGGAAGCATTTAATTCAAGTCTCTCAAAAACTGGATGAAGCAAGGTTTCAATGGTCGGCTCACCTAACCATCCAAGACCAAGGGCCGTGATGGTTATGCCTAACTGGCAGGCAGAAAGGTATTCGTCTAAATGGGAAGTGACCCTTTTAGCGGCAATGGCCGTTTGATTTCCTTCAGATATCAACTGATCGATCCTGGAGCTTCTTACCTTGACGATGGCAAACTCTGATGCAACGAAGAAAGCAGTCAGTGCAATTAAGATGGCTACAAGAAATAAATTAAGTAAAATATCCAATGAGCAGAAGCTGAAGAATGAAAGTGACTCTCACCACTCTTCGCTTCGAACACCTCCTGTATATAAAAGTCATGACTCCGTAAAAAATACAAGCGATACAACACTTGAAATCCGTTTCCATTGAGTATATCCTTTTAAAAGTATCACATTCTTATCCATGCCCAAATTTCGTTGCAATGTGTACATAATTGGTTTATTCTAAGAAATAACCATTTACCAGAATATATGGCTAAATCATAGAGAATTGTACTGGACAAAACAACCAATGGGTTTCAAATAGTGGATAGATGGAGAGGAGAACGATTATGGCGGACGTGTTTAATCAAGAGCTTGTTGTAGCCCTTATCATTGCCTTTTCGGTTTATGTCATCTTAAGAGGGATAGCTATTTTCTTTGGCAAAGCAGGAAAAGGCTATCTGGAAAATAATCAGTCCCAAACTGGACGATTATACCTGCAATTAATTGGAGGCTACTATATATTATCAGGCGTACTTGGCCTGCTTATTCCAAGATTAGACTGGAAAACAGAAGACATCTATTTTGCAATCGCAATCTTTGCAATTTCTTCTGTGGTTTTCTGGGTAACACTGGATCTCTTTATGAAACGGGATCGAAAAAAGCTTCAACAAAATTAATAAGTTTCTTTATAAGCCCAGGAATCATTCCGGGGCTTTTTTTGATTGCGGAATTGAAGAGGGCACCATTCCTGCCAGCTTTTGCTCATCCGTTTTTTACAAATGGGGGAATAACCTAATCAAATTCCTGGTATATTGAATACCAATATTTAGAAATAAAAAATGTTCAAACATTCAAAAGAACGTTTGAACATTTTGGTTCTTTCTTCTATACTATATTCAAAAGGGCATTTGAATGTTGGGGAGGATGTAGAGATGAAAGAGACGGATGTATGTGAAATAGCGTGTGTGGAAGATGAAAAGGTCAATCGCTTAAAATCAATAATTTTAACACAAAATACCTCTAAGGTAGCCGAAATCTTTAAAGCACTATCTGATCAAACAAGAATGAAGATCGCCTATGCACTTACCATCGAGGACGAACTATGTGTATGCGATGTGGCAAATATTGCAGGTTCTTCAACGGCAACAGCATCCCATCATTTACGCTTACTGAAAAAGCAGGGGTTAGCCAAATTCAGAAAAAAAGGAAAGCTCGTTTATTATTCCTTAGATGATCATCATGTAAAACAGTTAATCGAAATTGCTGTAACACATCAAATGGAGGTGGAGGAACGTGACCGGTAACGCCCATAAACAAACCTACCGGGTCGAGGGGTTTACGTGTGCCGGGTGCGCGGCGAAGTTCGAAAAGAACGTTCAGCATCTTGATGGAGTAGTAGATGCGAAGGTGAACTTTGGAGCGGCGAAGATTACCGTATACGGAGAAACCACTCAGGAAGCGGTAGAAAAAGCAGGGGCATTTGAAGGGCTCCGCATAAAAGAAGACGGAATCAGAAAGATAGAGGAAAAAAAAGAACCTTACTATACGAAATATAAGCATTTACTTTTTTCCGTTCTTTTTATCCTTCTTGCTTACTCTTTTCCACTTATGAAAATCGATAACAGTCAAATACTTTCGACTGTCTCATTTGCAACAGCAATTGTTGTAGGCGGGTATCGATTATTTCAAACAGGATTCAAAAATTTACTTAAATTAGAGTTTGATATGAGAACCTTAATGACCATTGCAATTATTGGGGCTGCGTTTATTGGTGAATGGGGTGAAGGAGCGATCGTCGTTCTCCTTTTTGCCATCAGTGAAGTTCTGGAATCGTACTCTATGGATAAGGCTCGTGAGTCCATTCGTTCACTCATGGACATTGCCCCTCCTCAAGCCATCATCATACGAAATGGGATGGAGCTTGCCGTTGATGCCGAGGATATTGAAATCGGGGACATCATGGTGGTGAAACCTGGTCAGAAATTTGCGATGGATGGTGACATTCTCGAGGGCTCTTCATTTGTCAATCAGGCAGCGATCACAGGTGAATCGGTCCCAGTGGAGAAACACCAGGGTGATGCAGTATTTGCAGGTACGTTGAACGAAGAAGGGTATCTAAAAGTAAAAGTCACGAAGCGAATTGAGGACACCACTCTCGCCAAGATTATTCATCTAGTGGAAGAAGCACAGGGAGAAAGGGCGCCTTCTCAAGCATTTGTGGATGTATTCGCTAAGTATTATACGCCTATTATTATGGTCATCGCTTTACTTGTCGCGATCATCCCACCCCTATTTTTTGGAGCAGAATGGTCAACCTGGGTGTATCAGGGACTATCCGTCCTGGTAGTGGGGTGTCCTTGTGCACTGGTCATTTCGACTCCCGTAGCCATTGTGACGGCCATCGGGAACGCAGCCAAGAATGGCATTCTCATTAAAGGCGGCGTGTATTTAGAAGAATTAGGGCGTTTAAAGGCCATAGCCTTTGATAAAACAGGGACTCTTACAAAAGGAGAGCCTGTAGTAACGGATCTCATACGATTAGGGGATGTAGAAGAAGAAGAGCTGTGGGTGAAGATGTCTGCACTTGAATATCACTCCCAGCATCCCCTCGCACATGCTTTTATCAAAAGGGCGAAGGAGCTGAATATTGAGTATGGGGACTGTGAAGTGTTTGAGTTTCAATCTCTTACGGGTAAAGGAATCAGTGGCCGGATAGGTGACAATAAATACTTCCTGGGATCCGAAAGCCTCTTTGTAAATACTCCTTCTTCAGAAATAGAAAACCTTCAAAGGGAAGGGAAAACCGTCATGGTATTCGGAAGCGGTGACACTCCATTGGCTCTTGTAGCCGTCGCGGATGAAGTGCGTGAAACAAGTCGCGAAATCATCGACACCTTGCATCAACTGGGTATTCAGCAAACAATGATGCTTACTGGAGATCATGAAAATACGGCAAGGTCGATCGGAAAAAGGGTAGGAGTCAAAGAAATCAAAGCAGGCCTGCTTCCCCAGCATAAATTAGACTTTATTAAGCAATACATGAACACTTACGGGAAAGTTTCCATGGTTGGGGATGGAATCAATGATGCCCCTGCACTTGCTGCTTCAAATGTAGGAATCGCCATGGGTGGGGCAGGAACCGATACAGCACTGGAAACGGCCGATATCGCTCTAATGAACGATGACCTTACAAAACTGCCATATATCATTCGCTTAAGTCGAAAAACACTTACCATCATCAAGCAAAATATCTCATTTGCGATTGGTATCAAGCTCCTTGCATTATTACTTGTCATTCCTGGTTGGCTTACTTTATGGATTGCGATTTTTGCCGATATGGGGGCCACATTACTCGTTACATTGAATGGTCTTAGATTATTGAGAGTAAGAGACCGAAAGTGAGGGATGTCATGTGGGTCACGACCACAGTCATGGACACAAACAGAATAAAAAAGCATTATTAATCAGTTTCCTATTTATTTTTACCTTTATGATCGTGGAAGTCATCGGAGGAATCATCACGAATAGTCTTGCTCTTCTTTCAGATGCTGGACACATGCTTAGTGATGCAGCCGCTTTAGGTCTTAGTTTGGCAGCTTTTTATATAGGGGAAAAGGCATCGGATAAAGGGAAGACATATGGTTACAAGCGATTTGAAATTTTAGCGGCTTTCATTAATGGTATAACGTTGATTCTCGTTTCCCTTTATATTTTCTGGGAAGCGTATCACCGTTTTATAGATACTCCTATGGTTTCACCGGGTATGATGGTAATTGCCGTCATAGGTCTGGTTGTAAACATTATCGTGGCATGGATTTTAATGAGAGGGGATACAGAACATAACTTGAATGTTCGAAGTGCCTTCCTTCATGTCCTTGGTGATTTGTTGGGGTCGGTAGGGGCCATCGCAGCCGGACTCTTGATTTATTTCTTTAATTGGAACTTGGCTGATCCTATTGCATCTGTCATGGTTGCCATCCTGATCGTCGTTTCCGGATGGAGAGTAACGAAGGATTCCATTCATATCTTAATGGAGGGATCTCCAAAAGGGATCGATACGCAAGACGTAATGAATAGCCTGGCTGCTATCCCTGGAGTCATTGAAGTACATGATCTCCATGTATGGTGCATCACGTCGGAATTCACAGCCCTGAGCTGCCACGTGGTGGTTGAAAACGAAGTGAATCGAGATACGATGTTATTACGACTCTCAGCCTTTCTTGAAGAGGTATATGGCATCCATCACTCTACTATTCAAGTTGAGGGTAAAAGTGTCACAGAGGGCCATCATCACGTTTGTACGTAACAGCTATCACTTTCTCCTAATATTTCCAATGTGTAAGAGGATGTTTAGTTCAGTCCCGAATTGGGGTATATCCTCAACTGGAGGGATGACCATGTTACATCAAGAAAATATATCACAGAAGCAAAAGACACCTGAATTTAAAAAGGATTTCTATATTCAACAATTATTAAGGATTGGCGTGTATAAATATTTTGGTAAGCAGCTTTATGAGCTCTCCATGAATGAACTGCAAGATGTCTATCTGGAATATTATGTTGGTGACGATATAGGGAATTAAAAAAGACGAACCTTTTAGAAAAAGGATCGTCTTTTTTGCTGTACTGAGTCTTATTATGGCACATCATGTCCCATAGAAGTTTGCAGGATTTCAAACCATTGATCGTGGCTTAAAGAAATGGAAAGAGAGTCGATTGCATTCTGAATGCGTTCTTTTTTACCTGAACCTACGATAGGCATAATGTTTGCAGGGTGATTAAGAAGCCATGCATATAGAACTTCATCCATTCCCTTTGCGCCTGTTTCTTCTTGTACCTTCTTCAATGTATGTTGAAGACGTATGGCTTTCTCATCCTCTCCTTTGAAGATCACCCCGCCTGCGAGTGGAGACCAGGCCATCGGCGCGACACGTTTCTCCTGACAAAGGTTCAATGTACCGTCTTCAAAGTTTTCTAAGTTATAGGCAGACAATTCAATCTGGTTTGTGATCAACGGAAACGGCAAATAAGATTGGAGCATATTCCATTGATGGTCTTTAAAGTTTGATACTCCGAAATGCCGTACCTTTCCTTCTTCCTTCAACTGAGTGAAGGCTTCAGCCACTTCTTCTCCATTCATAAATGGATCTGGCCTGTGAATCAATAATAAATCGATGTAGTCCGTTTTCAGATTCTGCAGGGAGTTTTCAACAGATGCCAAAATATGCTTTTTACTCGTGTTGTAATGATGAGTTTTATGTTCCGGACGATTGTCGGAAGGCAGGACAATACCGCATTTCGTTACAATCTCCATTTTCTCACGTAAGGATGGCTGAAGGGCAAGGGCTTCACCAAATAAGGCTTCACACGTATATGAGCCATAAATATCTGCATGATCAAAAGTCGTGATTCCGTTTTCAAGATTGTGTTCAATGAGAGAAAGCGTATCTTCATTCGATTGATCCCAGTCTGCAAGTCTCCACAACCCATGAATGATTCTTGAGAATGATAGGTCTTCCGTCAATTGTATTCTTTGCATTGTTATAACCTCTTTTCATATGGTATGTAGATATTCTTTATAGTCATACTAAACGTATATTACTATGTTTGGAAAGGAATTAAAAATGATTGAACCTCTTCATGATCTATTATTGAACTGGAAGATCCATCCTTCCTCCATAGAGAACGTGGAAAGTCATCCGAATGTTTATAAGTTGAGGAGCCGGGAGAAGACATTTTATTTAAAAAAGAGATTGAACTCTTCAGTGGAGAAGCGGATGGAAGAGCTGCTCTTAACTTCTTTTTTATTAGAAAAGGGAATTACTGTTGAGAGGCCGATGTTAACTGTCTCACACCAGCCTTTTGTAAAGCAGTTTCAGGTTTTCTACTCCCTGTACCAAGCTCTGGAAGGACTGCCAGTACAATTCTATTCCTTTACTTCTCTGGAAGGGGTCGGAACGTATCTCTCACAACTCCATAGCAGGCTAAAACAATACACCTGTAAATACGAGGTGGAAGAATGGAAAGTAGAAACACATTTGAGAGAGTGGATAAGCGGACAGGATTCTAAAATGATAGAAAGGTGTGGCGAGGGGTTTCTTGGCAGGCTGAATGAATGGTCTTTCTCCTATAGAAAATTATCCCATCAACTCGTCCATAGCGACTGTCATCCCCGTAATATCCTCATGAAAGAAGGAAGGGTGACAGGGGTCATAGATTTCGAGAGGATACGAAAAGCACCCCGAATAGCAGATGTCTGTTACTTTCTTGCAGGGATGCTCAAAGACCAGGTCAAGCAAAGGGAGGATGAGCAATTTGAAAGTATCCATGCCTTTATGGAGGGCTATCAGTCCGATAGTACTTTAACTCAGGAAGAAAAGGGACTGATGCCATTCTTAGTCATTATCTTTCTTCTTCAATACACCTTTTATTACAATCAAAAAGGGTATTCACACGTTGTATCAACATACATCCCATTCATTAACAAGCTGGTGAAATCCGGTGTTTATGAACGGGCCTTTCAAATGTGAACCTATTTAAGAGGAAATGCTTGAATATCCACCTTTTCTGTGGCAAAGTAGGAAAGAAGATAACGTTTAATTTCATACTACAAGTGTAGGGGGACCGGTGTGGCCGGTTGAGATTGTATCCTGACAGATACTGACCCTTTGAACCTGAACTGGCTGATACCAGCGTAGGAAACATTCTCTTAAACATTACATGATCATGTTTAACGATGCGTCCCACGCTGAAGCTTGGGGCGCTTTTTGTTTTTGTGAGCTAAGTGCTCTAAGGTGTTTTACATTCATTCTCTCTACAAAGTGAAGAATAGAGAATAAACGTTACAACTACATACAAGGAAACTGAGGAGGAATTCAAGATGAAAAAATGGATGGTCATCATCTGTGCTGTCTTTCTTTTGACGGCCTGCAGCAGTGAAGGAAATACGGCAGATGAACAAAAGGACGGTCTAAAAAAGGTATCAGTCGTACTGGACTGGACCCCGAATACCAACCACACTGGATTATACGTTGCGAAAGAAAAAGGATACTTTAAAGAACAGGGGCTGGATGTTGATATCATCTTACCTGGAGAGGCAGGGGCAGATCAACTTGTTGCCTCGGGTAAATCGGAGTTTGGAGTGGGATATCAAGAGAGTGTCACACAAGCCAGGGTGCAGGATGTTCCCCTCGTATCTATCGCTGCTGTCATACAGCATAATACATCCGGGTTTGCTTCACCTAAGGATAAGGGTATAACGACTCCAAAGGATTTTGAAGGGAAAAGTTATGGGGGATGGGGATCACCTGTAGAAAAAGCCGTCATGACATCGATTATGAAACAAGAAAATGCCGATGTAGGGAAAGTGGATTTTGTAAACATGGGAGATACAGATTTCTTTACTGCCGTGAAAAGGGATGTTGACTTTGCGTGGATCTACTATGGATGGACAGGTATTGAGGCAGAGCTTCGCGGTGAGGAATTAAATATGATGTACGTAAAGGATTACTCTGAAAAACTGGATTATTACACCCCTGTTTTGACGACGAATGAAAAGATGATTAATAAGGACCCTGAAACGGTCAAAGCATTTTTATCAGCTTCTTCAAAAGGCTATGAGTTTGCCATCGACAATCCGGAAGAGGCTGGTGAGATCCTTTTAGATGCAGCTCCGGATCTTGATGAAGAGTTAGTCATGAAGAGTCAGGAATGGCTTGCTCCTAAATACAAGGATGACGCTGACAGATGGGGGGAGCAGAAGCTGGAGGTTTGGGAAAACTATGCTTCATGGATGTATGATAACGATTTATTAGATAAGGAACTGGACAGTAAAAAAGCATTCACAAACGAATTTTTACCAAAATAAGAGGTGAACAAAATGGGGAACGCACTCGTAAGCATACAAATTATTCCGAAGACGAAAAATGGTGAAGATGTCATTCCGTACGTCGATGAAGCCATTGCGATCATTGACAAATCAGGTGTCCGATATGAAGTTCATCCATTGGAAACGACGATGGAAGGGAATCTATCAGATTTATTTAAGGTGATTGAACAAATGAATGAGCGAATGATTGAAATGGGCAGTTCAAATGTCATTTCACAAATCAAGGTATTGTATCAGCCTGCCGGGATTGAAATGAATCAATTGACGGAGAAATATAAAGGATGAAGCCGTGGATATCGAAAGGATGGAGACCCTTCTTGGTCCTCATCCTTTTATTCGTCATTTGGGAAATCACCATCAGAGTATTCGAGGTACCGGCATGGCTAATGCCATCACCTTCAGAAATATGGGCTGAAGGAGTCGCCTCATGGTCCACGTTTACGGGACATCTTGCTTCGACAACTCTCCTTACGATCGGAGGGTTTGTGATTGGATGTACGATTGGGATCGGGACTGCAGTTGGTCTGCATCTTCTCCCTAAAGTAAGAGAAGCGGTATATCCACTCATGATTTTGTCACAAAATATTCCGATCATCGTCTTGGCTCCCTTACTTGTTATCTGGTTTGGATTTGGACTATTGCCAAAAATCATTGTCATTACCCTGATTTGTTTTTTTCCTGTAGCGGTCTCTGCATTGGATGGATTCAGGCAGACGAATTCCGAGTACATCCTTTATATGAAAATGTCAGGAGCATCAAAAGGACAAATCTTTCGAAAAGTTGAATGGCCGCATGCACTACCGTCCATCTTCTCAGGACTGAAAATTTCAGCTACCTATAGTGTGATGGGGGCAGTCATTTCGGAATGGTTAGGAGCTCAGGAAGGGATCGGGGTCTACATGACACTTGCCTCTTCTTCCTTCAGGACAGACAGGGTATTTGTAGCCATCTTCATGATTATGCTGCTCAGCCTGGTTTTCTTTGGCATCATCTTGTTATTGGAAAAAATCATGATTAAGTGGAACCGGAAGGAGGATAAATAGCATGACAACCTTATCTATTCAAAATATGTCCAAATACTTTGATGGGGAACTGATACTGGAT
This sequence comes from Rossellomorea sp. FM04394, assembly GCF_041889765.1. Classification (NCBI taxonomy): domain Bacteria; kingdom Bacillati; phylum Bacillota; class Bacilli; order Caryophanales; family Bacillaceae; genus Rossellomorea; species Rossellomorea sp. FM04394. Next base: position 1,361,725 of record NZ_CP168654.1, read on the forward strand.
AACCTTTCCATCCGTGTAGAAAAAGGTGAGTTCGTCTCGATCCTTGGTCCTTCTGGAAGCGGGAAGAGCACGCTGTTTCATGTCATCGGTGGATTATTTACCCCTGATTCAGGAGATATTCAATTAGATGGAAGGTCGATTAATGGCCAGAGAGGAACCATCAGTTATATGCCTCAAAGTCCGTCCCTGCTACCTTGGCGAACGGTGATTGAGAATGTGATGCTGGGTCAGGAGCTGCACGGAAAAAAAGATAGGGAAAAGGCATTGAGTATGATAGAACGGGCAGGATTGAAGGGCTATGAGGATGCTTATCCCGATGATCTTTCTGGAGGGATGAAGCAGAGAGTAGCCTTTATTCGTGCCCTTGTCAGTCCACAATCCTTTTTATGCCTGGATGAGCCGTTTTCTGCCCTGGACGAATTCACACGATTGGACATGCAGAGGTGGCTCCTTTCCATTTGGGAGGAAGATTTGAGTTCCGTTTTATTCGTCACTCATAATATCGACGAAGCACTGTTCCTGTCAGACCGGATCATTGTATTATCGACTCGGCCAGCCAGGGTGCAGAAGGAGTTCAAAGTACCATTTCCACGTCCCCGCGACAAGGGAATTCTCTTAACTGAGGAGTTTTTGAAATGGAAAACGAGCATTTTTGAGGAGCTTTCTCAATATGTGTAAACCTTCATTGATTGATTCCCATATTCACTTGGATTTGTACGAAGGATACGAGCGTGATAAGATTCTGCAGGAACTTGATCTGTATTCTGTAGAAGCGCTCATATCTGTATCGTCCTGCCTTCAATCGACCAGGACGAACATCGATCTCTCAAGGAGAGATGCAAGGGTCAAACCGGCTGCAGGATTCCATCCTGAGCAGGATCTGCCTTCTGATGGGGAAGTCGAGGAGCTTCTATCATTCATTGAGCTGCATCAACAGGAAATAGTGGCGATTGGAGAAGTAGGATTGCCTTATTACAAAATCAAAGAAGATCCTGATATTGAAGTTGAACCGTATATCGATCTGTTGGAACGGTTCATGATCGAGTCAAAGAGGATGAACAAACCGATTATCCTTCATGCGGTGTATGAGCATGCACCCATCGTTTGTACCTTGTTAGAAAAGCACTCCATAGAAAAAGCTCATTTCCATTGGTTTAAAGGAGATGATGAGACCATTGATAGAATGATTGAAAATGGCTATTCAATCTCAATTACACCTGATGTCCTTTATGAAGTTGAGATACAGAAGCTTGTAAGGAAGTATCCTATTGAAGGAATAATGGTTGAAACGGATGGTCCTTGGCGTTTTGAAGGAGAATTCCATGGAAGGTTGACCCATCCTGGTATGATGCATCGAACCATTGAAAAAATAGCAGAGTTAAAAGGAATTCCAGAATTAGATGTATATAAACAACAATTTAAAAATACGAGTGATTTTTATGGTATATAAAAGGAACGAATTCTCTTGCATCATAGGTGCAGGAGAATTTTTTTTATAAACAACTTTTACCATCATATTTATCAGGAAGTTAACAAAAAATGATAGTAATGACGTTTAGAAAAAGGTGAAAAGAATGGAACTGAATGATCAATATATGCCCTATCAAGCAGGGGATGTCGTATATGTGATTTATCGAAATCCCCACACACAAAGTGTAGCCAACGTGCAGGAAGCAGCCGTAGTACATGATCCGGAAAATCCGAACGAACTGGCGTTATTTTTATATGAAACCTATTATCCGTTAACACATGAAATTGCGGTTTATTCTTCAGAAGCAGAAGCGGAGCAAGCCTATACTCAATCATTTGGAGACCTGTAGGAGGGATAAATCATGGTTAAACCGTTCGTGCCACAATTGGTCTACTTTGAACCGAATGCCTTGGAATATCCCCTCGGTAAAGAGCTCAAAGAAAAGTTTGAAAAAATGGATGTGGAAATCCGGTACACAACATCCCATAACCAGGTTCGTAATCTGCCCGGGGACAACCACTTTCAGAAATATCGCATTGCAAAATCCACATTAGTAGTCGGAGTAAGAAAAACGTTGAAATTTGATACATCCAAGCCGTCTGCTGAATACGCCATCCCTTTTGCAACAGGGTGCATGGGGCATTGTCACTACTGCTATCTCCAAACAACGATGGGGAGTAAACCGTATATCAGAACCTATGTCAATGTGGATGAAATATTTGAGTCGGCGGACAAGTATATTGCGGAAAGAGCTCCTGAATTCACACGATTTGAAGCTGCATGTACGTCCGATATTGTAGGGATTGATCATCTTACTCATACACTTAAACGAGCCATCGAACATTTTGGTGAATCCGAGCATGGCAAGCTTCGTTTTGTAACGAAATTCCATCACGTCGACCATCTGCTTGATGCAAAGCATAACGGGAAAACAAGGTTCCGGTTCAGCATCAACGCAGATTATGTGATCAAGAATTTTGAGCCTGGTACATCTCCACTGGATAAGCGTCTTGAGGCAGCGGGAAAGGTAGCGAGAGCAGGGTATCCTTTAGGGTTTATAGTGGCACCTATCTATATCCATGAAGGATGGCAGGAAGGGTATAAGCAAATGTTTGAACATTTGGAAGCTCACCTGCCGGAAGAAGCCAAAAAGGATCTGACCTTTGAATTTATTCAACATCGTTTTACAAAACCGGCTAAAAGGGTCATAGAGAAAAATTATCCGATGACTAAACTTGAACTAAACGAGGAAGAACGGCGGTATAAGTGGGGTAAGTACGGGATTGGCAAGTATATTTATCAGAAGGATGAAGAAGAGGATATTAAAGATCATCTTTATGCTTATATGGAAAAGCATTTTCCGAAAGCCAAGCTTGAGTATTTCACATAAAAAAAGGGACTGATTACAGTGGGAAATAATCGTTGTAATCAGTCCTCTTAATGTAATTGCGGAAGAATGTTTTCTAGATCTTTCACTCGCATGGCAATTTCGTCGCAGATCTCCTGATAGTGTACCCATTCTTCAATCGGTGTTGTAGAACGTTTACGGGGATTAGGCAGATTCCAATAGATGACTTTCTCTTTTAATTCTGATGGAAGCTCCATCTCATCATCATATTCTTTATCCTGAATCGCAACGATAACCGAAGCATCACCAAGTTCTTTCATCTCAATGCGTGAAAGAGGGAATGAACTAATATCAATACATAATTCTCTCATTGCTAAAATACTGAATTCTGCACGACTATCAGCTGTCCATCCGGCACTTTTGAAAGACCAGTCCGACACATCGAGTTTCTCGGCCCAGCCTTCAGCTATCAAGCTGCGCTGCTGACTACTTGAAAGAAAATAGACTGTTTTATTCATAATAGGTATGTTCCTTTCTATTTTCATGCTGTTATTACTATTTACCCAATCACGTATCATTTAATCCCTAAATGTAAAAAAGAAAAGATTGGCATTCAATCCGTAGTAAGATGGAATCATGTTTCTCCCTGTTATTGTGGGTGTAATTGGTTGAAATATAGTAAATATGTTTTAAATCTCCCATAAACTTCTTCAATTATTAAAAAAATCAGTATAATAGGAGAGGGAGAATGAAGAAGCTCTAAGGGAATGGAATCTGAATGGGAAGGCAGCTGAGCACGATTTATAGAATCTTTTTTTGCAAAACAGAAATAAGAATGGTTTTGCGAGTGTAAATCTAGGGTAAACATCTTTTAATTATTTTGTATTTATATGGGGAGGTACATCTATGAAGTTTAATTTAACAACGAAGATTATCATCGCCTTGATCCTGGGGGCGATTGTGGGATTACTGCTCAATATTTTTGCTAAAGATATATTTGATATATTAGATCCTTATCTATTTACTCCGTTAGGAAAGATCTTCCTTAACCTCATCAGTATGCTTGTCGTCCCAATTGTGTTTCTATCTATCGTCCTTGGGTCGGCAGGTCTGGGTGACCCTAAGAAACTCGGGAGAATAGGTTTGAAGACCATTGTATTCTTCTTAGTGACTACCTGTATTGCCATTGTGATCGGTCTATCTCTGGCTAATGTCATTGATCCCGGCCTGGTAGAGGGAATCGACAAAACACAATCGGAAGGTTTTGAAACCGAAGAAGCTCCTCCTGTGGGAGAGACTCTCATGAACATTATTCCAAAAAATCCACTGACTGCGATGACAGAAGGAAATATGCTGCAAATCATTGCATTTGCCATCTTCATTGGATTTGGATTAACGGCATTAGGGGACAAAACAAAAGGGATATTAAAGCTGGTTGAACAAGGTAATGAACTGATGATGTACCTTGTGACACTCGTTATGAAATTTGCTCCATACGGAACATTCGGATTAATCGCTTCAGCAATAGGAAGCCAGGGATTCAGTGCTTTGAAGGCGATGTGGCTGTATTTTGTCGTCGTTCTTGCAGCATTGATCATTCACGCCATCGTTACTTATGGTGGAACGATCCTTCTTCTGGCAAAGAAGAATCCATTATGGTTCTTCAAGAATTTCAGTCCTGCGATGAGCGTAGGATTCAGTACATCCAGCAGTAACGCCACGCTTCCCATTTCAATGGATGTTGCACAGCAGCGTTTAGGGGTCTCGAAATCAGTAAGCTCTTTCGTCCAACCATTGGGAGCTACCATTAACATGGATGGTACCGCGATCATGCAAGGGGTTGCGACTGTCTTCATTGCACAGGTATATGGTGTTGACTTATCGATGGAACAGCTGATTACAGTTGTACTGACGGCTGTTTTAGCGAGTATCGGTACGGCAGGGGTTCCTGGAGTGGGATTGATTCTTCTTGCCATGGTATTAAGCAGTGTAAACCTGCCGGTAGAAGGGATTGGATTGATTCTGGGGATTGACCGTTTACTTGATATGGCCAGAACCTCCATCAACATCTCAGGAGATGCAGCATGTGCGTTGTTTGTATCTGAATCTGAGAAGAAGCGTACGATTAAGGAGCAAAGAGGAGAAGCATAATCTCTCAATATAAAAACTTCAAGCAAAAAACGAGTCTATACTCCAATGGAGGCTATAGACTCGTTTTTTTAATTTCAGCTTTTCTATATTTATTTTATCTGGTCATAGCGTTCTAATGCTCTTTTCCTGGCAGCTTTATGATCGACGATTGGATAGGGGTAATCTTCACCCAATACGACACCTGCATGTTCAAGAATATGCTCGGGAGCATCTGAAGGCATGTGGATATATCGGCTTGGTACATCACGTAATTCTGGAACCCACATCCGGATATAGGCACCTTCCCCATCAAATTTTTCACTTTGCAAAGTTGGATTGAAAATTCGGAAGTAGGGGGCAGGATCAACCCCTGAGCCTGCAACCCATTGCCAGCCCATTGAATTATTGGCAAGGTCTGCATCAATCAGCGTTTCCAGAAACCACCGGGCTCCCTTTTGCCAAGGAATGAGCAAATGTTTCGTCAGGAAAGAGGCGACAATCATCCTGACACGGTTGTGCATGAATCCTGTTGCCCATAATTCTCTCATTCCTGCATCAACGATCGGATAACCAGTCTCCCCTTTTGTCCAACGTTCCCAATGATCCTTTTCCTGCTGCCACGGGAAATTCTCGAATTTCCCGTTAAGAGGGTGGGTTGGAGACTTAGGAAAATGAAGAAGGACAGAATAGGAGAAGTCCCTCCAGATTAATTGTTTAATGAAGGGTTCAATCAGCCTGTCTTCCTTCTCCAAGAGTGTGTGATACATACTTCTCACAGATATGATGCCAAGTGCTAAATAAGGGGATAAAGTGGAATGATGGCCTTCAGCAGGAAAGTCTCTTCCTTCAGAATAGTCATCCAAGCTTTTCCCCATAAATGCATTAAACCTCTTAATTGCAGCCTTTTCACCTGGCTCCCAAATGCTGGACATAACGCGAAACCATGGAATGGAAGGGAGGAGGCCTAGTTCATTGAGTGATTTGCCCTGGTCAAGAGCTGGAACTTTCAACTCATTCACAGATGGTACAGGTTTTGGTATTTCTTCTTTCCTGATTGACCTGTAAAAAGCCGAGTACACTTTATAAGGCGTATCATCGTCTTTTTTTATTTCCCATGGTGGGAGTAAAAGTGTGCCTTCAAATGTTTGTACTTCAATCCCTTGAGAGGATAAGGAATGAGCCAATTTGAGATCTCGTTCATACACTTGAGGGTCATATACCCGATTCCAGTAAACTGCCTGTGCACCGGTTTTCTTAACCCACTGGCGGAGAACACTTTCTACTTTTCCTTTATCCATCCATAGTCGTCCGTTGATTGACTGAAGAGATGTTTGAAAGGCCTCTAAATTTTGATGCAGCCACCATTTCTTGGCTTCTCCGGTTGGGAATTGAGAAGTTTCCTCATCCAGGATATAGAGAGGGATCACTTTTCCTTCTTGAGAAGCTTTGTAGAGAGCTGGGTGATCGTGAAGGCGAAGGTCCTGCCTAATAAGGACAATGATGCATTTTGACATGGTTTTCCCTCCCTTTAATCGAATACGTCTATTCTTAACTTAAAGTATAGTAAAATGGACAGGGGGATACAAAAATCAATAGGTTGAATCAAGGTTGTTTTATTAATTTTTAGATTGGTGTAGTATTACACTAGAACGGAAATAAGGTGTGAATCGATGACAAAAGAAGAAATCGTTTTAATCATTTCAGATAAATTAAGGCTAATACGAACAGAAGCAGGGTATACACAAGACAAGATGGCGAATATCATCGGGTTATCCAAAAAAACCCTTGTCCAAATAGAAAAAGGCAGAGTCATGGCAAGCTGGACAGCCGTCATTGCCATCTGTGCATTGTTTAAAGATAGTGAAACCTTAACCACGAGTCTTGGGGGGGAACCTCTTGAAATCATAGAGACCATTGCACGGGAAGGTATTGATTATCGAAAGGAAAAAACGTTAGGAGGCAAGGTCTGGTGGAAGGATTTGAAGAAGGATGATGAATACATACTTCAACAAAACCTTTTCAGTAAGCACTATCGAATATTGGATTTTGAAGATTACCGAATCTATAGCAGCTTTGACGAAGAAAATGCCCATAAACGTTTTGACGAGTTAACAGGTGAGTAAAGAAAGGGAGGGACGGACCTTGCAAGGTCCGTCCCTCCCTTTCTGATATTTATATTTATTTTACAACCAATACACTGGATTCACAGTTTTGGGTGACTTTTTCACTGACGCTTCCAAGTACCCATTTTTTCATGCCGGATTTACGGCTGCTCCCGACCACTACCAGATCTGCCTGGATTTCTTTGGCATATTCACATATGCGTTTTGCTTCTGAACCGGAAAGGTGAATATAGTTTGCCTCAATTCCGTATGGAGACAGTTTTTCTTTCGCATTTTTCAGATAGTGATGCGTAGAGGAGGGTGTCTTAATTTCATGACGTTCTTCCTCCGAAGTATGAACCTTGTTGTCGGGTGAGACCGACAGATTTCCCATATAATTGTTATCAAAACCAGGTGATGTATCCGCTATCGCATGGGTAGGGGGATAGTTGTCGTGACTTTCATTCGCTACCTTTTCATCTGATATATGGAGTACGGTTAATTGTGTATCTATAGAGCCTTTTATTAATTTTTGCACTTCATCCAATGCTTTATTGCTTCCATCTGTTTCATCGTAAGCTAACAAAATATGTTTATACATCAAAATCACCTCAATATTGGGATATCTACTATTTACCCCAATTTCTGAATAATAATCTTTTTCGCCAATATCCCTCAAAAAGCGAGACCATGATACGTAATAATATGGTAAATCATTTCTACTAAGGAGAGAAACGAATATGGATAGAATGCATCCGATCATCAGAAAGTGTATTGAACATTTAATCAAAATCAATACTGATGAGAAAACACGGCAAATCGTGTATATGTATTTGAAATCTCTTCAAACCTTAAACGAAGAAGAGTCCCATGGGAACTACGATCCAACCATTCGAAAATGTATTCAGCATTTAAAAGTACTAAACGCTGATGATGAAACCTGTCAGGTTGTATTAACCTATATGAAAGCTATTCAGGAAAACGATGCATGGAATGCAGAATATATAGAAGCTGATTCAACTTTTGCTTAATGGAGAAAAGAAAGAGCAGAACGGGGGAAGATCCATTCTGCTCTTTCTTTTTGATTAAAATCATATAATTGCAGGAATAATGTTTAGTTTGAATGGTTCGGATTACAGCATACTGATAATCCAACCAATGACAACAATTGCTCCAACGACCATTAAGATTGTACGTATCATTAAAATCACCTCGACTTATCGTATCAATGAAATATGTTTCTAACCGGTTAATGTAAAGTTACCCTGTTAACGAATAGTTAAAACCTTCTCCACCTGATTATTTAGCCAGGCTACTCCTTCAGGGGTTATTTCTGTTCCGATTCTACCTCTCTGGATAAAAACATATCCTAAATCCTGGAGTTCGTTTAATCTCGTCCTGATTTGTTGAACAGAAAGGGGGGTGGAGCTTCGTTGCAGAGAAGAATAAATCTTTTGTCTGCTGGCCCGCTTTCCTTCTTCGAAAAATTCAACTAATGCGGTAAGGATATTTACATACTCCCCGGATTTTGACATGGTGATGGCCGGAGGAGATAGGGTATCCTTAGTATGCTCTTTTCCTTTGAAATTATTATCATTTTTCGGTAATTGATGCACGGTTAGCCGATTTTGTCCTGCAACGGTGATCATGTAAAGCAACGTGTTTTTAAGTTCGCGTATATTTCCGCTCCAACGTGCTTTTTTCAATGCATCTATTACAGCACCGTCAATTGTAGTGATGTTGCATTGTTCCATCCGAAGGAAATTCTCGATGAGGAGGGGAATATCTTCGCTTCTATCCCTCAGACTCGGCAGCTGCAAGGATAAGACTTTCAGACGGTGGTAGAGATCTTCCCGGAATGTTCCCTCTATTATCAGCTTCTGAAGATCTCTGTTCGTGGCTGCGATGATCCTGACATCCACAGGAATGTTTTTATTTCCCCCAATCCGCCTGATCTCCATCTCCTGAAGGACCCTTAGGAGCCTTGCTTGAAGCTTTAAGCTAATATCACCGATTTCATCGAGAAACAGGGTCCCGCCATCGGCTTGTTCAAATAGCCCCTTTTTTCCTCCTTTTTTTGCTCCCGTGAAGGCGCCGTCCTCATAACCGAATAATTCACTTTCTAATAGATCCTCGGGCAGCGCGCTGCAGTTCACTGCAAGATATGGACTGTTCTTTCGGGAGGAATCATTGTGCATAGCGCTTGAGAACAGCTCTTTCCCTGTGCCTGTTTCCCCATAGATTAGGACGGGAAGCTCACTTTGTGCTAGTTTTTTTGCAATCATTTTTGTTTCTTTAATGATGGCACTTTTACCAAGGATGCTGTCAAATGTATATTTCGCAATATATCCTCTCCGCTGAAGCTCCCGTTTACGGACCTTTTCCATCTCAATGGTCTCTTCCATATCTTTAAACGTTGCCACGATGACTCCTTCTGCCTTCAAACGGAAACGATAGACCATCACATTCTGCTGACGGAGAGTGAAATATTGTTGATCTTCATCTTGCTGCGATGTCAAGAAGTGATTGAGCTCGATATTCTTGAACACCCTGTTTAGTTTTTTACCTTTCGCATGGGAAGATGTAATCCCAACCATCCGTTCAAGCACTTCATTGAATACGGTAATTTCTCCGTCTTCTTGAAAGGCGAGAATGCCATCATTTACACCATCCACTACTTTATTTAAAAATTTATTTAACGTTTTCGCCCGTCGATTGATGGCGCCTAGTTTTTGACTGAGCTCGATGATCTTTCTCGTATAGCGGTCGGTAATATCAAAGGTTAACTGCTCTGACAACTGAAAGTGGTAGATGATTTTCATAATGGTGTTCAAGTCGATCAGTCGTACACCGATATCGATCTTGCTGGGAATGGAAGGTGGAATGCTTGCCGTTTCTCCCGGTGAGATGGCGATATCTACTTGTCTTGGGTAGTCTCCGGTCGGGGAGTACGGAATGTAATCGACATGATCTATTCCTAATCGTTTCAATGTAGAGACAGCTTCCTGAGCCGTCTCGATAAAATCATTCACATATAGAATCTTCTTTCCCGGAGGTAATTCGAAAATACGATCTATGTATTCATAATTGACGGTTCGACGGGCTTTAATGATGGTGCATGAATCGAAATCGATATATTCCTTCACTTCTGGTGCGATAAGTGCAGAGGAATAAACAATCAATTTATTGGTGAAATACGTAGGAATTCCTTCATCACAGGCATAACTCGTGATATTGATCAGTTCTCCGAAAACGGATTGTAATTGTTCCTTAAGAGCTCTTTCCGTTTCCTTTGTTCCAGCTAATAGAATTAACTCACGTTTCATATGTCTCCCCCTTATGGTTTAATTGGTTGATAAATGGTTTAATGGTTAAGTACATTTTAACCGATAATAACCATTAATGCACCCGAAGTTTGTATTTTCAGATAATTATAGATTGGCACGGAACTTGCATGTACATATGTGAAGTACATCATATCGTCAAACGGGGGGAAAGAAATGGAGAAAGAACAAAAAGCCTGGAAGGTGCCGCATACATTTATTATTGTTTTTTTCGTTGTATTGGCAGCTGCAATTTTAACGTATGTGGTACCAAAGGGGCAATTCGCGACAGAAGAAATCACGTTCATGCAGGATGGAGAAGAACAAACCAAAACGGTATTAAATCCTGATTCGTTCAGTTATTTAAAGGATGAAGATGGAAATCTAATTAGAGAAGGAACCGGTCTTTTCGAGCCTGGTGGAGGAATTGGATTCCTTAATTATGTATTTGAAGGTCTTGTATCAGGGGATAAATGGGGGTCCGCTGTAGGTGTAGTAGCCTTTATCTTAATCATTGGTGGAGCCTTTGGTATCATCATGAAGACAAGGGCCATTGAAGAAGGAATCCTAAAGGTCATCGAGAGGACCAAAGGAAAAGAATCTTTGATCATCCCTATTATGTTCTTCTTGTTCTCATTAGGGGGAGCCGTGTTCGGGATGGGGGAAGAGGCCATTGCCTTTGCCATGATTCTCGTTCCAATCATGATTGCGATTGGTTATGATGCCATCACTGGAATCATGATCACCTATGTGGCGACTCAAATCGGTTTTGCCACTTCATGGATGAATCCATTCGGCGTGGCTATCGCACAGGGTGTTTCAGGTGTACCGGTTCTTTCGGGAGCAGGTTTCCGTATTGTTATGTGGGTTGTATTCACTCTTGTGGGAATCATCTATACATGGAGATATGCTCAAGCGATTCGGAAAGAACCTAAACGAAGTCTTTCATATGCTTCAGATGAATACTTCCGTAAAGAAGGCAGAGTACAAGACTTAAATACCAAATTTACTTTGGGTCATTCACTGGTCATATTAACCGTTGCTGTAGGTATTGCCTGGATCATTTGGGGAGTGGTGGAACACGCCTACTATATTCCTGAGATTGCGAGCCAATTCTTTACGATTGGATTAGTTGCAGGTATAATTGGCGTTCTGTTTAAATTGAATAGAATGTCATGGGATGATATAGCAGATGGATTCATAGACGGAGCGAAGGATTTATTGCCGGCTGCATTAGTTGTAGGTATGGCAAAAGGAATCGTCATAATCCTTGGTGGAGATTCACCTGACGCACCATCTGTATTAAACACAATGTTATATGGAGCAGGGCAAGTGGTGGGGGATTTCCCTGAAGCCATTTCTGCCTGGTGTATGTATTTATTCCAATCTGTATTCAACTTCTTTGTTGTATCTGGTTCCGGTCAAGCCGCTTTAACAATGCCTTTAATGGCTCCTCTTGCAGATATTGCCGGAGTCTCCCGTCAGGTAGCGGTCCTTGCCTTCCAATTGGGAGATGGATTAACCAATATCCTTGTTCCGACCTCTGCTGCTTTACTTGGTACACTTGGAGCAGCACGTGTTGATTGGGGAATATGGGCTAGATTCATTATTAAGTTCATGCTCATCCTATTCGTTCTGTCATCGATCTTTGTGATAACGGCAACACTCATCGGTTTCTGATTTGATTTATAGTGCCGAACCTTCGCTGTAAGGTTCGGCGCGATTATATGAGTAAAAAAAGAAGGGAGCAAACATCATGCTGACATTAATTCAAAACGGAGAAGTTTATGCTCCAGAATATTTAGGGAAAAAAGATATATTAATAGTAGATAATAAAATAGGTTTTATTGAAGATAAAATTGAACCTCCTCATCAATTTGTGGATATAAAGGTGGTGGATGCCACTGGAAAGTATGTTGTTCCTGGATTTATAGACTCGCACGTACATATTATGGGCGGAGGAGGCGAGGGCAGCTTCCGTACGAGAACACCGGAAATTCAACTGACTCAGGCCACGCTTGCCGGTATCACGACCCTTGTTGGTGTGATTGGAACAGATGGAACGACGAGAACGATGGCGAGCCTTGTGGCAAAAGCGAAGGGCCTTGAAGAAGAGGGGATTACCTGCTACGCGCAAACCGGTTCTTATCAAGTACCATTGAAAACGCTTACCGGTAAAATCGAAGACGATATTATTTTAGTAGATCGCATCATCGGAGTAGGTGAAGTGGCGATTGCTGACCATCGCTCATCTCAACCCACAGTAAACGAATTGACGAAAATTGCTTCTTCTGCCCGAATTGGCGGCATGCTGTCCGGCAAATCGGGAATTGTCAATGTTCATGTAGGAGATAGCCATGACCACTTAAAGCTTCTTGAAGAAATAGTCGATACAACGGACATACCGATTAAACAATTCTACCCAACCCATATCAATCGGAATGCCCATCTATTTGAAGCAGGTATTCAATATGCTCAAAGAGGTGGTTATGTAGACTTTACGACCAGTACCATTCCTCAATTTCTCGAAGATGGCGAAGTGAAATGCAGTAAAGCGCTAAAACGCATGCTCGATGCCGGTGTACCGGTTGAACAAATCACATACACTTCGGATGGACAAGCAAGCCTGCCTGATTTTGATGGGGACGGGGAGCTGATAGGATTACAGATTGGTCAGGTGTCGAGTTTATTTAGTGAAGTGAAAGATGCTGTTCTGGAAGAAGGAATTCCTTTAGAAACTGCCATTAAAGTCATTACATCAAATCCTGCCAAAATCCTGAAATTAAAGCAAAAAGGTCACGTGGAGGCAGAAAAGGACGCTGATCTGGTGCTGTTGGATAAGAATACACTTGAAGTAAACACGGTGTTTGCCAAAGGTAAGTTGATGGTAGAGAATGGGGAAGCGATCGTGAAGGGGACATTTGAATAATTGTTTGGTTATAGAATAGCTTGGAGCCTTGGGGCTTTGGGCTATTTTTTGTGTATGTAATGAATACGTGTGGATTTTGTGTGCTGGTTTGGCGTTTAGATGGTAAAGTGGCAGGGTATTTTTGGCTGAAATCAGATAGATGTTCACAATTTGGCACAAGTGGGTTACTGAAATGATCGTAATACACAATAGGGTATGGGGATTCCTGTGCGTTTCTTGTAGACTTCCACATCCGACCACAGACGGAGGAAAAAACCACCAGTAGACCCTCATGTTCTTCGGGTATTCCCTATACTATAAAGGTAGTTAATCATTGATGGGAGACGGTTATTCATGAAAAAAATGATTGAAATTTTTAAAAATCCAATTTTTCTAAAGTTATTTTTTGCTAATTTCACTTCGCATATGGGAAGTGTGATTGGTTTGACTGCCTTTATGTTTTATCTACTGGATCGGTTTTCCGAGCAGCCCATGTATGCTTCCCTGACTGAAATGATGTACTCCTTACCCACTCTTCTCGTCTTCTTTCTTGTTGGAGTATTCGCCGACAGAATGGACCGGCAGAAAATTGCCTACCACTGTGATACGATTAGCGCGTTCCTTACCCTTTTATTATTTGGGGCCATCTACATTGGCTGGCTGCCCCTCATATTTACGATCTTGTTTTTACGAAGCGGCGTTCAGAAGTTTTTCTTTCCTGCTGAACAGGGGATACTCCAAGGTGTGCTTTCAAAAGATGATTATTCAACAGCCGCTGGCTTGAATCAGATGGTGATGAGCTTGTTTATGTTACTTGGAAATGCTGTCGCCATCTTTGTATATTGGACGGCGGGGATCTACGGTGCCATAGCGGTCGATTTTGTTACATTCGTTATTTCGGCCATCTTAATCAAGAGATGCGTCATCCCTGAAGAAGTTCGTCTTCCTAACGGAAAGCACACATGGAAGGACTTGAACATTGAGTCGGTGACAAAAGACTTTAAAGCAGGGATGAAGTATATCCTGAATCACAAGCTGCTATTATCTTTAATTGGCGGATTTGTCGTATTTGGAATTGTGAACGGCGGCTTCTCGGTCATTCCTATTTTTATATTGAAATATAAGTTAGCCCCGGAGTCTTATGAAGAATATTCGATTCTATTAGGTGTCGCATTCGGTGCCGGTGTATTGATCGGGAGTATATTCTCTTCGATGCTTGCTCAAAAGTACAAGTTTCATGTGTTGATTGTAGCAGGACTGGTTATTTCCGGTACGTTCATCATCGCGGCATCTTTTGCGCCTGAGACTTGGATATTCCTCACGATCATCTTTTTCGCTGCGCTGGGCTTACCCCTCGTGAATATTGCCATAGGGGGATGGATGCCGAGCATCATTGATCCGAAAATGATGGGCAGGGTGCAAGGATGGATCAATCCCCTAATGATGATGTCACAATCGATTACCCTGGGAGTGATTGCTTTGACATTTCCGACCGTCGTAACCGTTGAAATGCTCTACTGGCTCGTTGGAGGATGTCTCATCATAGTAGGTATCTTCTACACCATTATTCTTCCTAAATATGTGAAAGAAGAAAATGAAGCTCAGCCTGCTGCTCTGAATGGCTAAGTGAGATTCCCTCTATGGATAGGAAAGGACTATTTATAGAGGGATATTTTTATTTTGAAAAGGTTCTTTTCGCAAAGGAGTTGTTTTCTAATGTAGAATCTGCGAGGGCTCTGTCAACCAGTTTATGCTGGATGGTGAGGGGAACTGCTCCGCTTGCAGCTAGCATTCGGCCGAGCCTCCTCAGCTTAGACGAACGGGGTCTCGGCACGCCCGTACTTCCGCAGGAGTCTGCGCAGTTCCCCTCACCATCTTTAAAAGGATTTTTGTGACAGAGCTTCAACGTGTAACATAACTGAAAAATAAATCTTCTTCCTTAAGACAAACAATCTCTATTTACCATCAATGAGATTGTTTGCTAAAAAGCTTGTTTTATTGTTTTTGATTAAGGATACATACTCAGAAAGTTGATTCTCGCTGCCTCCTGCGGGAATAGCTGGACAGGTGAGACCCCACAGGCGCAGCCGAGGAGGCTCACCGCCAGCCCCGCGGAAAGCGAGCATCCTGGAGCGGAGATCAACTAGCACTTTCTGATCTGCAATAGCAACAAACTTTACGAAAAGAGCCTTTGAAAAAGAATGAAAACATTTCAAAAAAACTATAATGATTTTATGAACGATTTTTCTTCTTGTGCGTCTTATGAATGAACTCTGCAGGCTGGGGTGGAAAGAAAGGACAGTAAAGGATGGAAGAGAGAGATCTGATCAAACAGGCGAAAAAAGGGAATCACGAAGCCTTTGCCATTCTTTTTCGAGAACATTATCCTTTTTTAGTGAAATACTTAATGAAAGTGACAATGAATCGGGATCAGGCAGAAGAGCTTGCACAGGATACAATGGCAAAATGTGTAGAGAAGATTCATCAATACAATGGGAAATCAAGGTTCTCATCATGGCTGATTTCCATTGCAACCAATCGGTATATTGATCTGCAGCGTAAAAAGAAAAGAGAACAGAATTGGCAGAATGAAGAAGTCTATGGTAGAAAATTAAAGTGGGAGATGGAGTCAAGGAATGAAGAATGGAATGATGTGCTGGCAGCCTTGTCCACACTATCAGAAGATATCAGGCTTCCTATCATCCTGAAACATTACTACGGTTATTCCTATGAGGAATTGGTCAAATGACGGAAGTGGCGCCTGGGACAGTGAAATCACGGGTTCATCATGGGATCATCCGGCTGAGGAAGGAGTTGAAAATAGATGAACAACCATCAGGAACATAACGATGAATTAAAGAAATTACTGGAGGACGGATTTCAGTCAATTGATGAAGACATAAATGAAAGCACCCCATCCCTGCAGTGGTTTGAGCAATTAGTAGAGGATCAGCAAGCGCAGCTGAAAGCCAGGTTTAAACGAGATCTCATCATCTTTCTTCTTCTGGCCTGTTGTATCTTGACTGTGTTTTCCTTTACGTTATTTCAAATGCCTATTCTATTTCTTCTCCTTCAAGTGGCCATCTTTTTGGCAGCATCGATTTTTACCGGCATAACATATACGAAAAAGGTGAAAAGGATATGACAAAAGAAGAACTCTATATTTTACCCCTTGTCATCCCGATCCTTTTGACTCAAAGTATTTACCTGTTTATCGATGCCCGGAAGAACGGGCATAACTATTGGTTCTGGGGAATCTGGGGATTGATACAGTGCCCATTTCCACTTATCTTTTATTTCATATTTGCAAAGAAGATGTGGAGAAAATTCAAGGCAGGGGAGAGAGAATCATGATTATAGTGACAACCGATTTTGTACCAGGTAAAGAAGTAAAAGAATTACGAGGATTTGTAAGGGGAAGTACCGTACAAGCCAAGCATATTGGTAAAGACATTATTGCCGGTCTTAAAACCATTATTGGTGGAGAGATAAGCGAGTACAGTGAGTTGATGGAGGAAGCAAGAAAACAAGCGATTGATCGTATGATGGAAGAAGCTTCACGAAAAGGTGCAAATGCCGTTATTGCCGTTCGTTTAGAAACCTCCGCCGTCATGCAGAACGCTTCAGAGATTATTGCTTACGGAACGGCTGTCGTCATTGAATAAATGACAAAAGCATGGAACAACGTTGGTTAACTAATGTAGTGTTTTCACATATAGTATATAGAAAATTAATAATAAAAATAATATTGACACAATTTCAAGCATATAGTATGGTTATTAATGGAATAAATAATTAAAATGAATGGAGGGTTTGTGATGATGAAAGTGTATACAATTCATGGAGTACCGGCAGTCTTCAATACCAATTTCATATCATCACATAACCAGTTACATTAACCATTCTGAATTACGAATATTAATGGCACAGGTTATGCATATAATCTGTGCTTTTCTATGTCCTAAAATAAAGACGGACGTTTTTAAGGCGCAACAGATTGGTAGGTATTTAATGGAATCCCTATCAGATCTGGTGATAAAAGCCTTAGGCGTCGGTCTTTTTTTTCGTTTAGGTGTACCCAAGGACCATCCTTGATCACATATAAGAACCTAATTTCAGAAGGAGGAAATGATTATGTCAATTGTTCAAATGAAGAAGATGATGTCTGCTGTGGAGACAGAAGGCGGATAGTTGGGAAAGTTCAACAAGAGGAGGTAATGTGGAATGTTTAGTATTTTTAAGAAATTATCGTGGTTTTTTATTGAAAATTGGAAGAGATATACGGTGGCGATCGTTCTATTGACGATTGTCGGAATCCTAGATGTGATTCCCCCTAAGCTTGTAGGAAATGCCATTGATGACATTCACCTGGGTGCGATGACGTGGGATGTCGTAGGGGAATATCTGTGGCTGATCGCCGGGATCGCTTTCATTTCGTACGCAATGACGTATGTATGGATGTATCAATTATTTGGAGGGGCCTTTCTGGTTGAACGGAAGCTCCGCAGTAAATTTATGGGACATTTGTTAAAGATGACACCGACGTTTTTTGAGAAAAATCGTACGGGAGATTTAATGGCAAGGGCAACGAATGACCTGAAGGCCATCTCGGTCACAGCCGGTTTCGGAGTATTGACCCTAATCGATTCCAGTGTCTTTATGTTAACGATCCTTTTTACAATGGGGTTTCTTATCAGTTGGAAACTGACCATAGCGGCTATACTGCCTTTGCCGATCATGGCCATGTTGATGAAGGTTTACGGTGCGAGAATTCATAAGCGATTCACGGAAGCTCAGGATTCGTTCGGTGACTTGAATGATAAAGTGCTCGAGTCGATTGCAGGTGTACGTGTCATTCGTGCGTATGTACAGGAAAGAGCGGATGAGAAGCGTTTCGCTGATATGACTGAAGACGTCTATAACAAGAATATCGGTGTGGCAAAGATTGATTCCCTCTTTGAACCAACAATCAAAGTCCTTGTAGGGTTGAGCTATTTAATCGGACTTGGTTATGGAGCATATCTTGTGTTCCATCAATCGATCACATTGGGAGAGCTTGTTTCCTTTAATGTGTATCTCGGGATGCTGATTTGGCCGATGTTTGCGATTGGGGAGTTGATCAATATCATGCAGCGCGGGAATGCCTCACTTGACCGGGTTCAGGAGACTCTCGATTATGTACAGGACGTCCAGGATTCTGATAACCCTCGATGGATAGATTCTCCTGATCGTATAGGATTTAAGGAAGTTGACTTTCAATATCCCTCCTCACAGGTGTTGAATCTGTCCAATATCAACGTGAATATCCATCAAGGAGGAACTCTTGGAATCGTCGGGAAGACCGGAAGTGGGAAAACAACCTTTATCAAGCAGCTCCTCCGTGAATACCCTTCCGGAAAAGGAGATTTGTCCTTAGGAGGGGTCCCAATCAGTGAATTGACTATCCAGCAAGTTAGGAATTGGATCGGTTACGTGCCCCAGGATCATGTCCTTTTTTCAAGGACCGTTAGAGAAAATATTCTGTTCGGCAGACATGATGCGACCGAGCAAGATCTTGAAAAAGCCATTGAACTTGCTGATTTTAAAAAAGACCTTGAAATGCTTCCAGATGGATTGACCACTCTTGTAGGCGAAAAGGGTGTGGCCCTTTCAGGCGGTCAGAAGCAGCGGATTTCGATTGCCAGGGCACTGATCAAGAATCCCGAAATCTTGATACTGGATGATTCGTTGTCGGCAGTGGATGCGAAAACAGAAGCGAAGATCATTGACAATATAAGAAAAGAACGTGAAGGAAAAACAACGATTATTACGACTCATCGTCTTTCGGCGGTCCAGCATGCAGATTGGATCATCGTATTTGAAGATGGAAAAGTGGTAGAAGAAGGGGTACATGAACGACTCCTTGAAAACGGTGGTTGGTATAAAGAACAATTCGACCGTCAACAAGTTGAAGATTCCTCACTGGAGGAGGTGGGCGCATGAACGTCGGAAGAAAACTAGTCGATTATGCCCTTGTATACAAAAAAATCATTATTGCTGCCCTCCTGATGCTTAGTGTGTCAGTAGCGGCAGAACTTGCAGGACCTTTCATTGCAAAAAAACTGATCGATGATCATATTCTTGGAATAGAATCAACCTGGTATGAAACAGTGGAGGGAAAAGAAGCTGTTTCCTATGAGGGCAAATGGTATAAGCGTGATCAGTATTTCTCTGAAGGGGAGACCAAAGGGGAAGACATCCGTATTCTCCAAGTGGGAAGAGAATTTTATTTCGTTCCTTCTGCCATCTCCTTTGATGGAGAACGATCTGTCACAGCAGGGGAAATGACCATTACAAAAGGGGATGAGTCAGCAACCTATCCCGCCCAAAAACTTACGGGGAACGAGCTGCTGCGTTTTTATAATCCGGAAATCCCGAAGATTATCAAATTGATTGCTTTTTATTTCGGTTTATTGGTAATCGCCGCCTTTTTCCAATACGGTCAGCGATTCTACCTTCAGAAGGCTGCTAACCGTGTGATTCAGAAAATGCGTAATGATGTGTTTCAGCATATCCAGAAGCTGCCGATCCGTTATTTTGATAATCTGCCGGCAGGGAAGGTCGTAGCGAGGATCACAAACGACACGGAAGCGATCAGAGACCTGTATGTAACAGTTTTATCAACATTCTTCTCCAGTACAATTTATATCATTGGAATTTACATCGCACTCTTTATACTGGATGCAAAATTAGCGGCCATCTGCTTGATCCTGATCCCGATTCTGGTTGTGTGGACGTACCTGTATCGTATTTATGCGTCTAAATACAATCACATCATCAGATCGAAAGTGAGCGATATCAATGCCATGATCAATGAATCGATACAGGGCATGAACATCATTCAGGCTTTCAGCAGAGAGAAGAAAACAAACGAAGAATTTGAAGACTTGAACGAAACACACTTCAAGTATCAAAACAAACTTTTAAGTTTGAATTCTATGACCTCCCATAACCTTGTAGGGGTGTTAAGAAATATCACCTTCGTGGCATTCATATGGTATTTCGGAGGTGCATCCATCGGGGTGGGATCGGTGGTGACATTGGGCGTACTTTATGCCTTTGTCGATTACATCAACCGTTTGTTCCAGCCGGTGACGGGAATCGTGAATCAGCTTGCAAACCTTGAACAGGCACTAGTGGCAGGTGAGCGGGTTTTCCGACTGTTAGAGGAGACTGGAACTCCTGTTGAAGATGAGAAAATGAACCGATATGACGGGAATGTCAGCTTTGAGAATGTATTCTTTGGATACAAGGAAAATGAATATGTGCTGAAGGATATCACGTTTACCGCAAGCAAAGGCGAAACTGTTGCCCTCGTGGGACATACAGGTTCGGGGAAAAGCTCCATCATGAATCTATTATTCCGTTTCTACGATACCAATGAAGGGAAAATCCTGATTGACGGAAAAGACATTGTGGATATACCCTATCAAACGATTCGCGAGCATATGGGAATCGTCTTACAGGATCCTTATTTGTTTACAGGAACAATCGCATCCAACGTAAGTCTTGATGACCCAAGGATTTCAAGGGAACAGGTGGAAGAGGCACTCAAAGCCGTTGGTGCGGAAAAGGTGTTCAAAAACCTTGAGAAAGGCTATGACGAACCCGTGATCGAGAAAGGAAGCACTCTTTCTTCAGGGCAGCGTCAATTGATTTCCTTTGCAAGGGCACTTGCCTTTAATCCGGCCATTCTGATATTGGATGAAGCGACGTCGAGTATTGATACAGAGACGGAAGCCATCATTCAGGAAGCGATGGAAGTGTTGAAGAAGGGAAGAACGACCTTCATCATCGCTCATCGGCTTTCTACGATTAAGAATGCCGATCAAATACTTGTTTTAGATCGAGGGCAAATCGTCGAACGGGGCAATCATGACGAATTGATGAAGCGGATGGGACGATATTATCAAATGTACCAGCTTCAGCAGGGGGCAAAAGGTGATATGGCAGGATAAGAGGGAGGCATCTGACGATCGCAGTCGGATGCCTTTTCTTTTTGGTTTTTTTATCCAGAAAAAGGATTTTTGTCGTCCTGACAAGAAGAGTTAATAGATGCTCAGATATAAAAAGGGGGAAATCATGAAAGCAATTCGTCAATTACTGCTGATTATTATAGGCTTTATCCTGATCAGCGTGCTGCCCGTTTTATTTTATGGAGGAGGAAACGCTGAATTATATTATTTGATGATGAATGATGAGGGGAATTCATTTGGCTTTTATCCGAAAGAGTATTTCCTAGGAATTTATCACATAATCACACAGATCTTCCAACAAGATCAGTGGATGTTGTTTGTATTAGGTAAAGAGTATCCACTTCAGGATATTCTGGCGGAACGTTATTTCTACTCCATGAAGGTATTCTTATTTTCACTGGGGTTGTCGGTGGGCATCTCATTTTTTGTAAGTCTATTCATCTCTCTTTCTTCTAAATGGGTGCAACGTGTATTCTTAAGTCTGGTGAATATCCTCGAATCGCTTCCTGATGTATTCATAATCATCGGAATACAACTGGCTGTAGTGATGTATTTTCGTCATACCGGTGTGTTAATAGGGGATATCGCCATGACGGATGAAGAATTATACCTGTTGCCGGTCACCTGTTTAACGATCGTGCCGACCGTATTTTTAATTAAAACCATCGTCCTCCTTTTGAAAGAGGAAGACCAGAAACCCTACATAGAGCTCGCCAGGGGAAAAGGTCTCAATGCGTTTCAAGTGTCAGTGACCCACGGTTTCAGAAACGTAGTCTACAGCTTATTCTACCGATCCAAAATCATTTTCTCCTTTATGTTATCCAATTTGTTTATTTTAGAAAGATTGTTCAATATGAGGGGAATCATGGATTTATTGATTTGGTCGAGTGGATTTACATTCGTGATTATTTCCACGGTCATATTCCTGCCCTTCTTTTTGGTCTTTACTCTGATCGAGATGCGAATGAAGAAGAGCATCGGATTAAAGGAGGACGGGACCTATGCTTAAAGATCTCTGGAAGCAGCCACAGTTTCTGATTGGATTTCTTTTCATTACTGGACTGCTAGCTCTGAGTTTTTTATACGAACCATTTATAGAAGAAAAGGTGAAGATGTATAGTTTCTTTAAGCATAACGGCGAAACAGTAGGACCTCCGTTCACGCCGGCTGAGCTGCCACCGTTCGGTTCCGATCGATTAGGGCTTCCCTTGTGGTCATATGTGATTCAGGGGGCCAAGTTTACCATTGTCATTGGATTGATCATCAGCCTTCTTCAAGTGATACTGGCTTTCTCATTATCGGTGCTTTTTATAAACTTCTTTAAAAAAGTCCAGAGGGTATTTGAAGAGTTGGTAGAGTCCATGGTCTATATCCCCATGGCTGTCATCGCCTTCATGCTCCTTTCACCAATCAGTTTCGTCATCGATGAACCGGAAAAGGCATTTGTGGAAGTGTTAAGTATTCAAATCTTTATCCTGACGCTGATCGGCATTCCGCCATTGATTGTAGTCCTATCCAAAGAGATCAAGAAAGTGCTCCAGGAAGAGTTTGTCCTGAGTGCCAGAACGCTGGGAGCAAGTGGCTTTTCCTTGTATCGGAGGCATGTTCTAAGAAATTTATTCCCTCGTCTGATCCTGTTGTTTTTTCAGCGAAATGTGGCGGTACTGATATTATTCGCTCATCTCGGCTTTCTTGAGATTTTTCTGGGAGGTGCGGTAGAGAGGGAAATCATGATGGGAGTAACACGATTGTTTTCTCTTTCCAATGAATGGGCCGGTAATATCGGAAAAGCCTACTTTGAACTGATGGTGGCCCCATGGATCCTGTTTGTGCCCCTTATTGCACTCTCCTTCACTGTGCTTTCCTATAATCTCATGGCAACCTCGCTTCAACGGGTATTGTTGGGAGACAAGGCGAGATTGAAGAGAAACAGGAAAGGGGATGGGGAGCAGAAGATATCGGTATCCATGGAGGGTGTGGAAAGTGAAATGTTTGTGAGGGAGTCTGAGGAGTCATATAAGGGTTAGGAAGTGCGTTTTGAAAATAAAATCCCAAAATTGAAAATAAAAGTTGGGAAATTGAAAATAAAATCCCAAAATTGAAAATAAACTTCTCAAAGTTGAAAATATCCTGTTGATATGAGGTTGCAGATCCCCGGAGATAGATGAAAATCCTACTGAAGACAAAAAAATTATGTGTTTATGGATAATTACGGATTCTTTTTGGTAGAAAAACGACAAAATGATCACCAATTAGACCCTGTCATTCAAGGGAAAATACTATTTCCTGTTAAGAAAACAGGACTTTCGTGGGATTTTGTCGTTTTAAATCGAATTTCTCCCTTTATCAATGTATAATTTAATTGATAAAAAAGTTTCATAAAGGGAGGATCCTATGATGGGATGGGCAATCGCCATTTTATTTGGGACAGCAGTTGTGCTGCTCATTTTATCGTTTATTAAAACGACACAAACCAACTCGCAGCTTGAGCAACAGATAGAGCATGTATCGATTTCTGTGTTGAATGAGGTTCATGAATTGGAGAAGCAGTTACGAAATATTCAATTAGATGCAGAAATTACAGCCCAGCAGGCAGGGGTTGCACCTGCGGCTTCTGAGGAACGCACCCTGCTGCGTGAGATGCTTGATTTGTATAAAAGGGGCTATTCCATTGAAAGCATAGCAGGAAAAAAAAAGCTCAACCCTAATGAAGTAGAACATCTGCTTGCGCCATTTATGGCCCAAAAAGCTGAAAGGGGCTTAGTAGCACAATGAGAGTGACACCTAATTCATTGCGCAGTTTTGCTGCAGGTCTATTAATTGCAACCACAGTAATTGGGTCTGTTTATTTGTTTGGTCCTTCTGAAGCCGAAAGCACAGGGAAAGTGGAAACCGTTAAAACGGAGAAACTTACAGAAGAAGAAATGGTAAAACAACTTACTTCCAATGGCTTTGTTATACATACTGAAGATGAATGGAACAAGCAGATTGAAGCCATGAACGAGAAGCAGGAAGAGAAAGAGGCAGACAAACAAGACGATAATACCGACGGTAAGGTTATATTCAAAACGATGCTCACCGTTTCTTCGGGTATGACAAGTATCGACGTCGGAAATGCCCTTGAGAAAGCCAACATCATCAAAAGTGGTTTGGACTTCTACAAAGAAGTGGAAAATCGTGGTCTTGAGAACGATTTACGCCCAGGTACCTTTGAAGTCGAAAGTGGGATGACCACTGACGAAATTATTTCTACCATTTTTAAATAATGGGACATCGGGACAGGTTATCTGTCCCTTTTTTTATCCATTTGAAACCCACGAACTCAATAACATAATCCGACCCGGCTCCTGATATAGGAGTCGTCTTCAAGCTGTTGGAAAATAAAATCCCCGGTGTCGTACATGGAAATGCTTTTCCCACCTTCGGGAAGAACATCTCTCTCAGTCCTGTAATTCCCCAACCTTTCTCCATCGGGCAGATAGGTCGGACAAACGACGGTCCAATCCATTTCCGATGCCTGCAGCATTAAAAAGGCCCGTAGATGGTCTTCTGCAGCTGTCGTGCTCCTGCGTTTCGATTCATTTGACTGAAAGCGGTAGAGGCTTGAATCCTTCCGTGCCTGGAGGATGCCTGCCGTACCACAGATGATGATCCGTTTCACTCCATGACATCTCATGGCTTTTAACAGAATCGGCATACTTCTTGAGAGGACGTCATCTTTATCTGTATTCAGGCAGCTAATCACTGCATCAGAGCCCTCGATGGTCTTCATCACGTCTTCTTCGTTCAATACATCACCTACAATTTCCGTGCCTGAGGGGTCTATTTCACTTCCCCTGCGCACTAAACGATTTACTTCATATTTTGACATGGCTTGTTGAAAGACGACGGACCCCACCCGACCCGTACTACCGAATATAGCTATTTTCATCATTATTACCTCCCGTTTCCTTAAAAAATAGTGTATCTCATAATCGGGAATTTTTACATGATTGTGTATTCAGGGATACATACTAGAAGGTGAGAAGAAAAATCTCGAAATGAAAACTTTTATGTTGACTTATTTCCTGGAACGTTTTATGATGACAATCGTAACGAATTTAAATCCGATAAGAATAGTGGGGGTTTTACGATGAAAAAGTGGAAATTATCCATCATCATGCTAATCGCCTTATCCATGGTATTAGCTGCATGTGGTCAATCTAAAGATAAAGAAGGTTCAAGTGGTGATTCTAAAGAAGACTCTAAAACATCACTTTATGATCAAGTCATGGAAGAGGGCGAATTACTTGTTGGAACGGAAGGTACATATCCTCCTTTCACATTCCATGACGAATCCGGGGAACTGACTGGATTTGATGTAGAGATTGCCCGTGAAGTAGCAAAGCGCCTTGGCGTTGAAGCGAAATTCCAGGAAACACAATGGGACGCGATGTTTGAAGGGTTGAACTCCAAACGTTTTGATATGATCGCAAACCAAGTGGGAATCCGTGAAGATCGTCAGGAGAAATATGATTTCTCAACACCATATATTGAATCGAGTGCAGTAGTGGTTGTATCCAAAGACAATAACGATGTTAAGACATTTGAAGATATTAAAGGATTGACTTCTGCTCAATCTCTGACAAGTAACTATAGAGATATCGCTGAAAAAAATGGAGCGGAAATTCAACCTGTTGAAGGTTTGGCACAATCTATCCAACTGCTTGAACAAGGCAGAGTAGATGTAACTGTAAACGATAAAATTTCAATTCTTGACTATTTAAAGAAACAGCCGAAAGCGAATGTCAAAATTGCAGCTGAAGCTGAAGATGCAGGACAAAGTGGTCTTATGTTCCGTAAAGGAAACGACAAGTTAGTAGAAGAAGTAAACAAAGCGTTAGAGGAAATGAAGGAAGACGGTACGTACAAAGAGATTTCTGAGAAATGGTTCGGAGAAGATGTATCTCCTAAGTAGTATCTACCAGGACCCTGAAGCAATGATTGATATTCTACAAAGCTCCCTGCTTCCAATGCTAGAGGGGGCTTTGTATTATTCTATCCCTCTGACGCTGATTTCTTTTGCTTTAGGAATGATCCTGGCCGTCCTTACTGCCCTTGCCCGATTGTCCAATGTAAAGATTTTAAGGGGTATTGCACGATTTTATGTATCTGCGATTAGGGGAACACCATTACTTGTTCAATTGTTCATTATTTTCTACGGATTACCGACACTTGGAATAAAGTTCGATCCGTTCCCGTCTGCCATCATTGCTTTCTCATTAAATAAAGGTGCCTACTCCTCTGAAATCGTCCGTGCAGCGATTCAATCGATTCCCAAGGGCCAATGGGAAGCAGGCTATTCCATCGGTATGACGTATTCACAGGCTTTAAAGAGAATCATCCTGCCTCAGGCTACCCGGGTTTCCATCCCGCCATTATCGAATTCATTCATCAGCCTGGTGAAGGACACGTCGCTTGCTTCACTGATTCTTGTAACAGAAATGTTCAGAAAAGCACAGGAGATTGCTGCGACCAACTATGAGTTCCTGCTTATGTACATGGAAGCCGCACTCTTGTACTGGATCATTTGCTTTATCTTATCCATCATTCAAGGCCGTATCGAGACACGACTAGATCGATATATTGCCAAGTAATTATATGCCGCAACAAATTAAAGGGGATTGAATATGATTTCCATCAAAGGATTAACGAAACGATTTGATCAATTAGAAGTGTTAAAGGGAATGAATGTAGAGGTGAATAAAGGACAGGTAATCGTCCTGATAGGCCCTTCGGGTTCAGGGAAAACAACCTTCCTGCGTTGTTTGAATGCCCTCGAAATCCCTAATGACGGAACCGTTTCAATAGGCGGAACCTCCGTTGATTTCAATAAAAAAGTATCCAAGCAAGAGCTTATTAAACTAAGAAGAAAGACAGGGATGGTGTTCCAAAACTACAATCTGTTCCCTCATATGACAGCCCTGGAAAACGTCATGGAAGGACCTACTATTGTACAGAGGCGCAATAAGTCTGAAACAAGGGAAAAAGCCATCAGACTGCTTGAAAAAGTAGGATTGGGTGACAAAGTTGACTACTACCCATTCCAGCTTTCAGGAGGACAGCAGCAAAGGGTAGGAATCGCCAGAGCACTTGCTATCGAACCTGAAGTCATGCTTTTCGATGAACCCACCTCAGCACTCGATCCTGAACTGGTTGGAGAAGTTCTGAAGGTCATGAAGGATCTTGCCGAAGAAGGGATGACAATGGTTGTCGTTACTCACGAAATGAGATTCGCGAAAGAAGCGGCCGATAAGGTCATTTTCATGGATGGAGGATATATCGTAGAAGAGGGAACGCCACATGAAGTCTTCGAAAACCCTACGAACGAACGTACGAAACAATTCCTTAATTTAATACAATAGAGTGAAAAAGATGAATGAGAAAACTGCTCATTCATCTTTTTTATGTTCATGAAAAAACAACTTAACATTACGATTTAAAGAATAAATTGATGAGTCTTTAATAAACTTCTCAGAAAAAGGTTAGTTCACCGGGATTAGTGGAAATATGGTAATAATAAGAATAAAACAAGGGAGGAACCAGAATGGAATATCGTATTGAGCATGACACAATCGGAGAAATGAAGGTGCCGAAAGAGAAATATTGGGGTGCCCAGACTCAGCGGAGTAAAGAAAACTTTCAGATCGGTACAGAGAAGATGCCCATTGAGGTTACATATGCCTTTGCACACCTGAAGAAGGCGGCTGCGGTTGTTAACCATTCACTTGGAAAGCTTTCAGAAGCGAAGCGGCAAGCAATCAGTACAGCATGTGATGAAATACTGGAAGGAACATGGGATGATCATTTCCCCCTTGTCGTATGGCAAACAGGTAGCGGTACTCAATCCAATATGAATGTAAATGAGGTAATTGCCTATCGTGCGAATGAAATCCTTGGAGAAAATGGTGTAGATGAAAAAGTCCATCCCAACGATGATGTGAACATGTCCCAAAGTTCCAATGATACATTCCCGACAGCTATGCACATCGCAGCATATCAGGAAATCGAAACAAAGCTTTTTCCGGTCCTTCAGGAATTCACTATGACGCTGAAAGAAAAAGAAAACCAATTTCAAGACATCATCAAAATAGGTCGTACCCATCTTCAAGATGCAACGCCATTGACGCTGGGACAGGAAATCAGCGGGTGGAGGGCCATGATGGAAAGATCCTATAGTATGTTAAGAGAAAGCGTTCATCGATTAGTCAACCTGGCTATCGGGGGAACGGCTGTAGGGACGGGCATCAACGCCCATCCAGAATTCGGTGACAGTGTGGCAAGACAATTAGAAAATCAAACAGGAATCAAGTTTCTTTCATCAGATAATAAGTTTCATGCCCTAACGTCCCATGATGAAATCGTGTACGTACATGGTGCTGTAAAAGCCCTGGCTGCGGATCTTATGAAAATAGCGAATGATGTAAGGTGGTTAGCAAGCGGGCCCAGAAGTGGAATTGGAGAAATTACGATACCTGCCAATGAACCGGGAAGTTCCATCATGCCTGGCAAAGTGAATCCGACCCAAAGCGAAGCAGTGACGATGGTAGTGACACAAGTCTTCGGAAACGACGCGGCTATAGGATTTGCCGCAAGTCAGGGTAACTTCGAGCTGAATGTATTTAAGCCAGTCATCATTTATAATATGCTGCAATCCGTACGATTGCTGACAGATGGAATAAAGTCTTTCAACGACAAATGTGTGAAGGGACTAGAAGCGAACGTAGAGGTAATAGAAGACTTTGTTCAACGGTCTCTTATGCTTGTAACCGCATTAAATCCTCATATCGGGTATGAAAAAGCTGCTGAAATTGCCAAGAACGCTCATAATGATGGCTCTACACTAAAAGAAGCAGCCATAAAATCAGGCTACTTAACAGAAGAGCAATATGACGAGTGGATTGATCCCGCAAACATGGTCCATAATAAGTAACAGGAAGAACTGGCTCTGAGCCAGTTCTTCTTTATAGTGCCTGACTGACATATTTAAAACCCCCGGCCAAAAACCGGGGGCTTGATCCATTCATATGAAATTGCTAATTATTTTTGGTACCCGCCACCGATTTGTTGTTCAGCCATTTGAACTAGGCGTTTTGTGATTTCTCCACCTACAGAACCGTTAGCACGAGCTGTTGCATCTGGCCCTAATTGTACACCAAATTCAGAAGCGATTTCGTACTTCATTTGGTCGATTGCTTGTTGAGCTCCTGGAGCTACTAATTGGTTAGATGAATTGCTGCGAGATTGTTGCTGTTGCATAATCTGTCATCTCCTTAAAATGTATAAGTTTTTTTGGTTGGGTTAGCTGGACTTGCACCAGCCCGCTATTCCATGAGCGACCATCTTTAGTATGGTGTAACCCATCGAGTTGGGTGTAAGAAGGCTTGTTGCTGCCTTGT
This sequence comes from Rossellomorea sp. FM04394, assembly GCF_041889765.1. Lineage (NCBI taxonomy): Bacteria > Bacillati > Bacillota > Bacilli > Caryophanales > Bacillaceae > Rossellomorea > Rossellomorea sp. FM04394. Next base: position 1,391,460 of record NZ_CP168654.1, read on the forward strand.
TACTAGGTATTATGGTTTTTCCGGGGAATTATATTCAACGTGGGGACAGGGAATTTATTCCTGTTAGTTACCTATAAGTTTTCTACATAAATCATCATGAATGTAAAAAGGATAACACTATACAATGATTAGATTGAAAGTATGGTGACACAGCATGAAAGCTTGCGCATTATGTAATGGAATCGTTGAATATAGGGGGCTTTGCAAAAAATGTGGGGACTCTACAACGGATCAGGGAAGATATTATGATTTTTACGATGAGTACAGTGCGTACATGGATATACAGCATGTACAATTAGCCGATGGCATTCCGAATAGCAGCTGCTCGGAAACTTGTCTGCATCTGTTTATTTGTGTACGATGTGGTGAAGAAGAGGGCAAAAGCATAGATTTGACGGAGTTTTAATAAAAATGGCGCGCCCTCGGTAAGGGTGCGCCATTTTCTTTTATTTTTATCGAATTCTGGACTCGGATTCTGAATCAAAGAAATGAGCTTTGTTCATATCAAATGCCAGTTCAATCGTTTGACCAGCCGCAATATCTGTGCGGGAGTCAACGCGTGCTACAAACTCTTGTCCTTCTAATTGAGAGTAAAGCATTGTTTCAGCACCCGTTAATTCAGATACTTCAATTTTCGCCATGATTTTGGCACCTTCAGCAGTATCTAAGAACAAGGGTTCATCATGAATATCTTCAGGACGCACTCCGAGAATAATGCTCTTGCCTACATGCCCTTGTTCGCGAAGCACTTTCATTTTTCCTTCTGGTACCGAAACCTTAGCATTACCGATAACGAATTTTCCCTCTTCAAGGGATCCGTGGAAGAAGTTCATGGCAGGTGATCCAATGAATCCGCCTACGAAAACATTTTCAGGCTTATCGTATACTTCTTTTGGAGAACCAACCTGTTGGATGACTCCATCCTTCATGACAACGATACGTGTTGCCATTGTCATTGCTTCTGTCTGATCATGTGTTACGTAGATTGTTGTAGTTTGTAAACGTTGGTGAAGCTTGGCGATTTCCGCACGCATTTGCACACGAAGCTTAGCATCAAGATTGGATAATGGCTCATCCATTAAGAACACTTTCGCATCACGGACGATGGCACGGCCAAGTGCCACACGCTGACGCTGACCGCCTGATAATGCTTTCGGTTTACGATCAAGCAGTGCTTCAAGGCCAAGGATCTTAGCCGCCTCTTGAACACGACGGTCAATTTCCTGTTTATCGAACTTACGTAATTTAAGACCAAATGCCATATTATCATATACGCTCATATGTGGATAAAGTGCATAGTTCTGGAAAACCATGGCGATGTCACGGTCTTTTGGCGCTACATCGTTCACGCGTTTCCCGTCAATGGAGAAATCTCCTTTTGAAATTTCTTCAAGTCCTGCAATCATTCGCAGAGTAGTTGATTTTCCGCAGCCAGATGGTCCAACAAATACGATAAATTCTTTATCTTGAATGTGAAGGTTAAAGTCATTTACTGCCGTTACCTTCCCATCATAAATTTTGTGGATGTGATCTAATTTTAATTCAGCCATCTTTCTTTCTCCTCCTTGAAATGCAATCGTTTTCATCTATAGATTCATTGTAGAGAAAGCGGATTCAAAACGATATGGTCAACCTGCACAAAGTTCCTTAATCCTTTTTAGGCAGGTTGTCAGATTGAAAGTTCAAGCAGGCGAAATAAGCCAATATACCGCCTTGAAACGTTTTAATATCAATATTGGTCTTTTCAATAAACTTATCAATTCGATACTGGACGCTGTTTCGGTGCATGAATAATTTCTTGGCGGTTTGACTGATATTTGATTGATTCTCGAGAAAAGCTTTTACGGTATAAATCAGTTCAGCATCCTCCCTGAAGATTTCGGCAACCTTCGAGAATAACTGTGTTCTCCACTCCTGGGGTAAATGATGCAGGGTGAATGCAGGCAGCACCGTCACTACGGTTTGAATAAAAGACTGCTTCTGAACCGTCCTGGAAAACGAAAACAACTCCTGCTCATATTTAAAAGTGAGAGGGAAATATGAATCAATTACTTGAAATTGACCTATGAAAAATGAAAGACTGACAAAGAAGTCCGACTCAATCACATGTGAAATCGACAGCAATTGCTCTTCATCCATATTCCATTCATTTTTCTCTTCAATGAGTAACCCCATATTGTCATCTAGTAATACAAGAGTCGTGTTGAGAGGTAAAAGGTGTTGAAACGCCTCTTTTAATAGAAGCTGGTCCAAGCTTTCCTTCATGGAGAATTGAATGATACGGAATTCTCCTGCTATATTCGAAGGGAATGGTCCGTTCTTAAATAAAAAGGAGAACCATTCCATAGATTGGGGAGAATCATTGCCGGGGCCAGATGGGTTCTTAATCTCTTTGAACAAACAATGCAATAACTCCATTTCCTCTTGAGTGATCTCGCTTCTATCAATCCCTATGTATTCATCAGCCGCATCATTTGTAAACCAAATCTTTGTCGCTTCGAGGTTGATTGGATAATGATCTTGAATAATTGCAGCAGGATATTTTTTACGTAAAGGTGTAAACATGTCATCCCTCTTTGTTCATTATTATAGTAAAAAAGGTTATAATGATATTGTACTGAAATAGTTCGAGTAATCAAAGGGTACATGATTGCAAAAATTCACTAATTTTAATACTATTGTAGAATGAATAAATCATTATGAGGTGTCCAAAATGGAATATAATAAAGAAGTTACGAATCGAATGAAGCGTCTTGAAGGACAAGTCCGCGGCGTTTTGAAAATGATGGAAGAGGAAAAACATTGCAAAGATGTTGTGACTCAGTTATCTGCCGTACGTACTGCCGTAGACCGTACAATCGGCCTCATTGTAGCCAAAAATCTGGAAGCTTGCATACGCGAATCAGAAGAAGAAGGCATCAATGCAGAAGATGCTATTCAAGAAGCGGTCAATATGCTTGTCAGAAGTCGATAAATAGTAAAAAGCTGCCGAAGGATCATGATCCTTTTTGGCAGCTTTTTTGTTGGCCAGCTCCAGCGCCTAGCCCCTCGAGGTCATAAGTCAGTCTTGCTAAAAAGGCAAAGAGCGCCTTTCCAGCAAGCCCGCCATATGCTTGTCGGGGCTGAACAAGGCGCTTCCGCTTTTCTATTTAGGCGGTTCTTCATAGTCCGTGATTTCTATCGCTTCTTCAATGTTGGTGGTGTTTTCCCTCATGTGGACGGAACCTCCGGACATTCCTTCGTTGATGAAGCGGTCAACATCGAGAAATGCTTTTTCTTTTCCTTCATAATTCGTATCTGGAAGGAATTGATCGTCTTTATTATCCTTTTTCATGCTCATCAGCCTCCTTTCTTTAGTTTTGGAAAGGGGGCTGAAGTTATTCATGATGAACAAAATAATTTATTATCTCATGTGCATTATGTGAATTTTATCAATCATAAACATGGAAGAGCATTAGTTCATGCAGTTGCTTTATAAGGGTTTCTTCCTTCTCCACTGGTGGAGTGGGACCGGTCCATTCAACCCTCCCGTCTTTATGGTAATTCCCTTGGTATTTCAACCCGCTGAAATAAAAGGAAAAGGTCCAGCCGGGCAGCTGTTTATTTTCGAACATGCTTTTATATTGAAAATGTTGGATCATTGTTCATCACCTCCATCATTATTGTAAACGTTTTAAACCAAGCTGTGTAGGATTGGTAGTTAAATGTATCATAAATGGAATTCTCCTCTAATAGAATTTACTGAAGAGATAGGGGAGGGACGAAGAATGAATTCGTTTATTCGTGATTTGCAAAAGGCGATCAGTGATGAATGGACAGCCTATTATTTCTATAAAGAATTAAAAGGACGGACGAATAATCCATTATATGTAGAGTTTATCGATCATGCCCAGAAGGATGAAAAAGAGCATTATGAAATGTTTCAATACCTCCATTATTTATTAACGGGAGAGTATTACGAGCATAAGAAAGAGAAGGTGGGGTTTACTACTTTTAAAGAAGGAGTCCTGCGGGCACTGAAGGATGAGCTTGAGGCAGCAGAATTCTACCGGGACATGCTGCTGGAGATTCCGAATCAACAAGCATATAAGCCCCTGTTTATTGCCATGACAGATGAAATGGAACATGCTACGCGGTTTTCTACCATCTATAATTCATTGCGATAGACTAAAAATGAAAAAGGTTGAACCAGCCCGGATTCAACCTTAGTTATTTTTTGCGCTGAGTGTGAGAAATGTGCGGACGAGCTGTTGTCGCCGTTTGCTTTCAATTTCTTCTTCATCAAAGCTCATGGGCTTTGAGTTGATTTCAAATAATACAAATCCCCCTTGTTCCCTGGGAGCTAAGTCGATGGAAAATTCTCCTACATACCCAAAGGATTTAGCCAGCTCTTCTCCACATTCTTGAACGATCAGTGAGATCTCCTTTTTTGTTTGAGCGTCTGCCACTTCTTTGAGTGAAATGATCTTTCCTCCTGTAGGTACATGAGTTGTGACTTCCTGCCGCTGGGACATGCGGACTCCGATACCTATTAAACGAAAATCTTCTCCCGTGTGAAGAACTAAAATCCGGAAGTCATAGCGGTGATCATGCAATGTTTTACAGGAAACTGCTTCCTGCATGATCCATTGATTACTCTTAAACCATTCGCTATAGGATTGAAGTAGACGGGATACGTTCATAAACCTCTCCATTTTTTTGATGCTTTTGCAAAGAATACGTCCGTTGGAATCCATCTCAATGAGTCTGATTCCTTTTCCTTGAGAGGCAAGTGAGTGTTTCACATACACTTTTTTATGTGTTCTAAGAAAGCGGATAAAGGACTCTTCATTTGCTACAAGTTCAGTTTGAGGCAGGTAAGGCGCGAGTTCAAGGCTCCTGGAAAGAAGCTCGTGAATTTTCCATTTATTAAAGAAATGAGGGTTGAAAAAAGGGATCTTGTGTTTATTGATGAAATGAATCAGCTTTTCATATGCTTGATTTTCCTCGGCATGCCTCGAGGGTACCCGATTGTAAATGACATTTGGAACAGGGAACATACATTTTACCCATTTGTTCAAAGGCTGATTGTACATAATCCCCGAAATGGTCTCTCCGAATACATCCTGGGGGGAAAAGACGAAGCAAATCCCCCCAGCCTGTTCTACGTCTTGCTGGATTGCCCTGAATAATTCAAAGTTCCCTTTGTATTTATTGCTTTCTTCCTTACTTGCGACAATCCCGATCAACGGGATCGCCGGGATGTTCTTTTGCTTGGAGGTGATTGTAAATTGATAGCAGTCCTTTGAATCTTTAGAAGAAAGAAGAAATGAATTCTTAGCAAATCCAAATGTCGTAATGGATTTTTCTTCATGAAAAAAGGTTTTCTTTACCCGATCATACAGGATATTCATGGAATCATTTCCTCGGGATGATTCAAGCTTTGCTGAGTAAGGAAGATCCCGAATGATAAGGCGAGTTTTCTTGTTAATAAGTCAAAGCTTTTAAGGTGTGGGTGAGAAAAGATCGATCTTCCCGGCTTAGAGTTTGCTTCGAACATCCAAATACGGTGATTTTCGTCCACTCCGAAGTCAAAGCCGATTTCTCCAATATATCCTTCCAGATTTCGTTCGATGGCAAGAGAAAGTTTTAAAGCAGCATCCTTAAGTGCATCTTCAATACATTGTCGATCCGCTTCATCTGTAAACAGCTCGGATAGAATCTTTACTTCTCCTCCGTTATTGGCATGGGTTGTCACACTCCCGGATCCGGCAACTTTTCCAGCCATAGCGCTTACCTGCCAGGCACCTTCTTCATCTTTGTTCGTATGCACCCGGAAGTCGATTGGACGATTGTTTTCCTGCAATAAGGAAATCCCTTGTTGAACGATAAAGGTGTCAAGGTTTCGATGTTTAAACACCGTATTGACAAGCTGCTCCAGGGTTTTGAATTTCAGTAAGCGGTTTTTGTGATCTTGATCTCTGAACCTGCAATAATACTCCTGGGTTGAGCGGCTATACGTAATCTTGTGAATGCCGTTACCCAGGCTGCCATTTCTGGGTTTTAAGTAAATATGCTGGTAGGTGGCAAGCATGCGTTCAATCTCATCGAATGATTGAAAAGGATGTGTTTCTGGGAGGAAATGCTGGACAGAAGAATCGTTTTCCAATCGTTCAAACAAATCAAGCTTATTAAAGAACCCTGGATTGTACCAGGGAATACCGTACTCCCTCTGCAGCCTCTCTTTGAGACTCTGATACGTTTTCCTTTTTTCACTGCGGCGGTTTGGCAGTCTGTCATAAATGACATTGGGAAAAGGGATCTCCTCGATTTCCCATCCTTCTCCAAAGTGAAAATAACCCTTTACGAGTCCGTTCTCCCAATCAATATGCCGCTCCCCGAACACAAAGGGAATGACTCCCAGGGATGATTGGACAGATAAGAGCTTTTTGAAAAAATAGGAACGCTCACCTATGGGACTTAAGCGAAAGCTTGTGAATCCAGAGGTGAATATACCTATGAGCACTCCTGCATATAGACAATCTTCTTTACACAAGAGTGAAAGGGACTTTACTTTAGAAGGAAGATGTATCTTCGCAGCTAAACCCGAGCTAATGCCTATCACGTTACGTCCGTTCGGATGACGCTTACATTCGGCGGCTTGCCTTGCAGTTCCAAGGATCACTGTATGAGGGAGCGTTTTTCCCTCCAGCTTGAAACCAGAGGGAAGATAGAGAAGGCTTTCTTCACCTTGAAATTGTTCTATTTTGTACGTTTTAAGCATTAGAAATCACCTCGTTTTAGTGATGAGAGACATTGGGAAGCCATGAAATCACAATAATCTAAAGGAGCTCGAAATAACGAAGAAAGCTTCTCAGGGCCTAATTCATCGACTACCTTATGTCCCGGCTTTGAGTTCATATCCAGTATCCACAGTGATCCATCTTCTGCAATAATGATATCCACGCCAATTTCAAATAGAGATGAAAACTGTTCTTCCAGTATTAAAGGCATTTCTTCCAGGATGTCAGTGAGTTCTTCTTCAATATAGTCCCATGAAGAATCCTGTAAAGCCTTCCAATCACTGTATGATCTATAGGAAGCCCCCCGGCTGATATTGGTCAGAAGTCCCTTCTCTTCCCCTACTCGGATCGCCCGCTGAAATTCTCTCCATTCTCCATAAGCGTCTTTATTCAGAAGAATGCGAAGATCAAAAGGAGCATCGTCTTTCGTCAGGTTGAGAAGGCGCTTTTGACAAATGAATGTGTGCTTCTGAAGAATTCGGTTCAGCCACTTAAGAAAAATCTCTTTGTTAGGAAAGGATTGTTCCATGATCCCTTGCTTTTTTGTTGTTCGAACGACTATGTCCTGTTTGCTTATCACGAGATGGTAAACGGCATATCCATGGGCCCCATCGACTGGTTTGATTATTATATCTTTATGTTCGGTAAGAAGATTTAATAAATGAATTCCATCGGTCACAAGGTGCGTTTCAGGTATATAGGGGGAGAGAGAAGTCTTTTTAAGTTTTTCGTATAGATGCCATTTGTTTGGTAGTCCATAGCCGAGAAATCGAATATGCTTCTGGTTTTTTAGCCACTGAACAACGGCCTTTGCTTGACGGGACTGCATATCCTTCTGGTAATACGTACGGTCATAGATATATACGGGGATTTCAAAGGCTTCATTTTCCCATGTTTGTGACTCCTTATTGAAATAGTATCCGTCCACCGTTTCGTGTAAAGGAGAAATTCCTTGGGGAGAGAACAGATACAGGTCAATAGGATAAGAGAGGGATTGCTTCGCAATTTCAGTAAAGTAGCTGTTCGTTACTTGTGGAGTCAGGGTCATAATGCCCATTGAATGGTTCATCGTTTTAATCCTCCTTGTTCATCCATTTTGTGAAGCTATATTCATAGAGTGCTTTAACCGACGGACGGGTCCGGTCATTTTCCAGATACGTTCGTTTAGAAGGTTTGGAATTGACTTCGATGAGCCAAGGCTTCCCGCTTTCATCGATGCCGACATCAATGCCAAGCTCCGCGTAGTGGCCATCAACAGTCTCAGAAAGGAGCATGGCTGAAGTCGTACATAATTCCTTCATGTCAGTTAGAATCTCAACGCTTTTCTTATGTGGAAAGACAGTGTGCAAGATGGAAAGAGGTCTTTCAATGCTTCCCCCCTGATCAACGTTTGCCACGAATTGATCCTGTGATGCAACACGTGCAACAGAAGAGACGATCTCCCAGCTTTCTCTCCCATTGAGATGACATAGAAACCGAAAGTCCAATGGCTGACCTTTCACAGTAAGGAAAGGAATGGTTTCCTGAATGATATAAGAGGAAGGTTTACACCAGGATCGAATTTGTTTATAGAGTGCTGAGTAAGTTGGGAAAGTAAGTGGACTCTGAGAGGAGAATGAATTTTGGTACATGATAAATCCTTTATCTCTTTTTTGAATACGCATGATGTAACGTCCCTTGCTCCCGTTTATCCCTTTAACGAACACATCGTTATTCAAGGAAAGCATTTTCTCCAATGAATCGATTCCGTGCATTGTTTGGGGCAAGTGATGTGCTAGGGACGGGCTGTCTTTCAATGCATTGTAAACATCGTCTTTCGATAGAAAACCAGAATTGAAAACATGGATTTGGCGATTTTCAGAGCGGGTAAGGGCTTTTTTGTAGGAAGGGGTTCTTTCTACCTTCCGGGAATGACAACGATTGTAAATGACGTGAGGAGCAGGAAGCGTTGTGGACTGCCATTCTTGATCGAGATATGCGACCCCTTCAGGGAGGTCTCCAACAAAGGTTGAGAGTGGAAGCAGGTAAAAAAGTCCACCTTTTCGTTGAAACCAGCTCTGACACTCTGTAAAATATTCTTTTAAAGAGTGTGAATGTAATTCATTCAAAGAAAATTGGTTGATTAATAGGGCCACAACCGGTCCCATGTGAATGAGGGCATTCCTTGAATCGATGAATATCCATATGTTTTCCAGATTTGGTATAGAAGAGAATAATGAATCGCTAGTATCTAACATAATCTGTAAAGAATCAGTCGAAGCCTCCTTACATGTAACATTAAGAAGGGAGTTCCCACATTTCAACGTCATGCTCCGTTGAAAAGGGTATCGATTCATCATCTGCTTAGGGATGTATAAGTGATGATGATCATGAATATTTTTATGCGAACTAAATGAACATTTTATCTTCATCCGGCATTCCCCGTTTGCATAACCCGTAAGAATGATTCTATAATTATTTATTGGGCTAATGTTGATATAGCATTCTATGTAAACCCGGGCAAAATGTTCAAACTGGAGAAGTAGAAAAGGAAGGTGCAATCATGATGGATGCTTTCATCCTAATACTGTTCATGGTTTTGATTGGAGCCCTCATTGGAGGAGTCACCAATTCATTAGCCATTAAAATGTTATTCAGACCTTATAGGGCTTACTATATCGGGAAATTTAAAGTACCATTCACACCGGGGTTGATCCCAAAACGCCGGGGAGAATTGGCAGAACAACTTGGGAAAATGGTGGTCGAGCACTTAATCACTCCTGAAAGCCTTCAGAAAAAAGTGATGAACGAAAATTTTCAAAAGGATGTAACCCATTGGCTGTCAGAAGAAATACAGCCTGTCTTCACATCGGACAAAACCGTGAATGAATGGCTGGACATCCTGCAAATCCCTGTCTCCTCAGAGCGTCTTAATGGATGGCTTAAGGAGTGGGTAGCTGTAAAGGTGAAAGATACGAAGGCTTCCTACACATCTAAAAATCTTGAAGAGGCTCTTCCTGAAAAATGGCAGGAAAAAGTAGAAGAAAGTATTCCTAAGCTTGTTGACTTTATCGCAAACCGGGCGGAAGCCTATTTCACAAGCCCTGAAGGAAAGCTGAAAGTGAAAATAATGATCGACGATTTTCTGAAAGAACGGGGTATGCTTGGAAACATGCTGGGAATGTTCCTGGGTAACACATCGGTTGCTGACAAAGTACAACCTGAAATCGTAAAGTTCATCAAGCATGAGGGGACACAGGAAATCTTATTCAATCTGCTGACAAAAGAATGGTCCAAACTGAAACAAATGAAGCTGGGAGAATTTCTCGATCGATTACCAGAATATGATCTGATTCAGACCGTCCAGGCATCCCTGATCAAACTCGTCAACATCGAAGGCCACCTATGTAAGCCGTTAAGACACTTTATTGAGCCACATAAGGATTCCTTCTTCAACCTCCAGCTCCCAAGATGGGTGGACAGAGGGACGGACCTCTTATCGAAGAAGATTCCGAACCTCATGGAGAAGATGCACCTGCAGCATATTGTGCAGGAGCAGGTTGAATCTTTTTCAGTTGGAAGATTGGAAGAATTGGTTCTCGGCATTTCCCGTCGTGAATTCAAGATGATCACCTACTTAGGGGCATTACTTGGAGGAGTGATCGGAATCGTTCAAGGGGTCATAGCCCTCTTTATCTCTTAATTCAGCATGGCTTAAGGGTCCTTCCTAGAATTTCACTCTATAGTTTGTTATAGTGGTGTAGGAAACATAGAGTGAAATTATAGGAGGTACGTATTTTGGCTATTAACTTATACGATCAAGCGAACGAATTGGAAAGTGCTTTACGTCAAAGCGATGAATTTTTACAACTGAAAAAAATGTATGACGAAGTAAACAATGACGAATCTGCTAACAAGATGTTTGAAAACTTCAGAAACATTCAAATGAATCTTCAACAAAAACAAATGAGCGGTGAAGAAATCTCTCAAGAAGAAGTAGAGCAAGCTCAAAAGACAGCTCAACTTGTTCAACAACACGAAAAAATCGCAAAGCTTATGGAAGCTGAGCAACGCATGAGCATGGTCATCAATGACTTGAACAAAGTCATCATGAAGCCGCTTGAAGAACTTTACGGTTCAATGCAGAAATAATAGTGATGAAATTGACCGACTTCTTGATGGGGAGTCGGTCTTTTTTTATGAACTGGCTAATGGTATAAAGATGCATAAAAGGTGGAGTCGGCCACCGGTCCTCCGTGAATTCATAATTTCCGAATTACCTGACCCCCTTGTCATATTTGTCTCCCTCCATTCATAAAAGTAAAGAAAGGGAGTAGACAACATATAGGGGGGACACCAATGATGATCTATAGAATGTTAGCGTTAAATATTGATGGTACAATTGTAAATGAAAACGGAAAAATTGCGAAGGAAACAAAGGATGCAATTGAGTACGTCCAAGATAAAGGGGTACCGGTCACATTGGTTACAAGCAGGAGCTTTGCTTCAGCAAAAAAAGTAGCCAAAGCCCTAAAGCTCAAAACCCCGCTCGTCACACATAGTGGGGCCTATATCGCTGGTGAGCTCGAAAAACCGATGTATGTAAAGAAGATTGCCGAAGACATTACGTATGAAATTGCTCAATTCCTCGAAGGGTTCTCATGTCAGGTACACCTTTCCCATGAGAAGCGCTCAATCGTGGGCAAAGCCAATTCCCAGGCAAGGGATATGGCGAAAATCTCTTGGCAAAGAGAGTCCAAATTACTGTATAGTAAGCAATTTGTGGACCGTGTGAGTGATCATCTCTTAGAGAATCCAATGTCGGTTCCAAAGATATCGGTGGTCATGGAGCATCGGGAAGATGTGTGGGACGTTGTCGCATCTTTAAAAGGGATGTATGAAGAGGTGGACGCCATTCCGACATCTGACTATAAGCTGGATATCGTACCAAGGGGCGTATCGAAGCTACGGGGACTAATGTATCTGTCTGAGCGCCTTGGAGTGAAGAAGGATCAAATCGTGATGGTCGGATCGGGGCTGGATGACATCGATTCCTTGGAATGCTGCGGTCTTGGGGTTGCTATGGGAGACGCCCCAAGACAGGTAAGAGAAGCAGCGAACTGGATTACACGCAGCCAAAGCGAAAAAGGCATCCCGTACTTTGTAACAGAACTATTTCGGAAGCAGCACCCCATCCCATTCCTGAAAAAAATGAACATCATTAAATCTTGAAAAACAACACCCCGCACTTCCATGAGGAAATGCGGGGTGTTGTTTTTATATGAGTTGAGCCCGCCGGCCATTGACCATTCCACCCCCTTTCTGTACACTTATAAAAGCTTATTAGATTTTGGAAAAGGTGATTAGAACGTGAATGTTTTGATAAAAGGGATCGAGGATGAGCGTTTCGAGCGCCCTCTGAGATTGATTGCGAATTTATTTTTTGAAGAATCCGTGATTCACTTTGGTGTTTGTGATGGCGCTGATCTTCAAGTCCATATAGAGCTTTCGATAGAAGAAAAGATTAGAGCAGAAGCGATATTAACAAAACCGTTCTCTGAACAATCATACACTGCCAAGTATGAACATGATTGGGCACCGTATGAAAATGAGAAAGAACGATTCAAACAGTTGAAAACTGCCGTATCCCATGTGTATTTAAATGTACTTCAAGACATGACGGGAATCAGGCAAAAGTGGGGGATTTTAACGGGAATCCGACCAACCAAGCTCCTGCATAAGCAGACGCAGTTGGGAGTGCCCCAGGAAGAAATTCATTCGAAATTGAAGGAAGAGTACCTCATTACCGATGAAAAAATTCAGCTGATGCAAAATATAGTAGACCGTCAGTTATCTGTTGTACCAGACCTCTATGATCTGCAGCATGAAGTAAGCATTTATATCGGAATCCCATTTTGTCCGACCAAATGCGCCTATTGCACTTTCCCGGCATATGCAATTCTTGGCAAACAAGGACGGGTCGATTCCTTCCTGGCCGGACTTCACTACGAAATCCAGGAAATGGGACGCTGGTTGAAGAAGAATAACGTCAAGATTACGACTATTTATTACGGTGGCGGTACACCGACGTCCATCACCGCAGAAGAAATGGATGCCTTATACGAAGAAATGTATCGCTCCTTCCCTGATGTGGACAAGGTAAGGGAAGTGACAGTGGAAGCGGGGAGACCCGATACGATCTCCACTGATAAACTTAAGGTACTCAATAAATGGAATATCGATCGCATTTCCATCAACCCTCAGTCGTACACTCAGGAAACACTAAAAGCGATCGGCCGTCATCATACAGTGGCAGAGACAATTGATAAATTTCACTTATCCCGCGACATGGGAATGAACAACATTAATATGGATCTGATTATCGGCCTTCCCGGTGAAGAACTTCCGGAGCTTCAGCATTCTTTGGATGAAACCGAGAAACTCATGCCGGAATCGTTGACTGTCCATACTCTTTCCTTTAAACGTGCTTCTGAAATGACGAAGAACAAAGACAAGTACAAGGTGGCAGACCGGTTCGAAATCGATAAGATGATGAATCGAGCTGAAGAGTGGACAAAGCAGCATGGTTACGAGCCGTACTATTTGTATCGTCAGAAGAACATTCTCGGGAACCTGGAAAATGTCGGTTACGCCCTGCCCGGACAGGATAGCATTTATAACATCATGATCATGGAAGAAGTCCAGACGATAATCGGAATAGGATGTGGAGCGGCAAGTAAATTTATCGATCCGAAGACAGGAAAGATCACTCACTTTGCCAATCCGAAAGAGCCTAACGCCTATAACCTTGGCTTTAAAGAGTATACAGAAAAGAAAATTAAGATTCTTGATGATTTGTTTTCATAAAAAAACACGCTGTTCGGGAGAAGATCCTGCACAGCGTGTTTTTGACTGATCATTTGCAACCACAAGAATTTGTACATTACAGAAGTCACCATATCATCAACTCATAGCTGGTTGTAACAAAAGATAAAACGTCAATTATCGGAATTTTTCAACATTACATAAAGGATTAATCGTATAAAGGTAGAATTACTTAAGATAGACATAGACATTTTTGTAAACGCTTACCGAATTGAAGGGAGAGATCGAATATGATGCAAACACCTCTGCTTCTGACACAAATGATTGAACGAGCTGAAAAGTATTTTCCTAAGAAAGAAATTGTTTCACGTACGGAGTCCGGAATTAACCGCTTTACCTATAAACAGTGGGGGGAAAGGACACGCAGACTTGCAAGCTCCCTTTCTAAACTTGGGGTAGAAGAAGGGGATAAGGTCGGTACACTGGCTTGGAATCATCACCGGCATCTTGAAGCGTACTTTGCGATTCCTTGTAGCGGTGCCGTGCTACATACAATCAATATTCGCTTATCTCCGCAGCACATCGTTTATATTATCAATCATGCCAAGGATCAAGTATTGCTCATTGATTCAGACATTGTTCCACTCATTGAAAAGATCCAAGATCAGATTCCAACGGTTAAAGCCTTCATTGTGATGACCGATGGAGACTTGCCCGAGACGTCTTTAGAACCAGTTTATCATTATGAAAGATTACTGGAAGAAGGAGATCCTTCTTTTAAATTCCGCACAGACATTGATGAAAATGCCCCGGCAGGAATGTGTTACACTTCCGCTACCACCGGCAATCCCAAAGGAGTCATCTATTCTCATCGTGGAATCGTATTACATGCCATGGCTTTAGGGCTTGCAGATACGACTGGAGTTTGTGAGCGCGATGTTGCCCTTCCTGTTGTACCCATGTTTCATGTAAATGCATGGGGACTTCCGTTCGCATCGGTTTGGTTTGGAACGAAGCAGGTACTTCCTGGACCATACTTCACTCCTGGATTGCTGGCTAAGTTAATGCAGGATGAGGAGGTAACCATCTCTGCTGGTGTACCGACGATTTGGCTTGGGCTGCTCAATGAACTGGAGAAAAATGATTATGATCTTTCAAGCCTTCGTTCCGTTTTATGTGGGGGATCAGCTGCTCCTAAAGGAATGATCAGGACCTTTGAAGAGAAATTCGGGATTCCGTTCATGCATGCATATGGAATGACAGAAACAAGTCCACTTGCCGTGATTGCAGCATCGAAAAGCTATCATGATGCCCTATCTGCTGAAGAAAAGCTTGATTTGAAAGCAAAGCAAGGGATCCTCGTCCCTGGATTAGACATGAAAATCGTCGGGAAAGACGGGGAAGTGGCTTGGGATGGAAAGGAAATGGGAGAGCTTGCCCTAAGAGGACCATGGATTGCTTCTGAATACTATGAGGATGAAAGAACAGAGGAAGCATTCCGTGATGGCTGGCTGTATACAGGTGATGTCGTCACCATCGATGAAGAGGCCTACATTAAAATCGTTGACCGCACAAAGGACTTGATCAAATCAGGTGGAGAATGGATTTCTTCTGTAGACATTGAAAATGCTCTCATGGCACATGAACATATATTCGAAGCAGCGGTAGTTGCAGTTCCCCATGAAGAATGGCAGGAGCGCCCGATCGCTTGTGTGGTGTTAAAGGACTCGGGAAAAGGAAATGTGGCCAAAGAAGAAATCATGGACTTTCTGAAACCACAGTTTGCCAAATGGTGGCTGCCGGATGAAATCCTGTTCCTTGATGAGATTCCCAAAACGTCTGTAGGGAAATTTTTAAAGAGAGCCTTGAGGGATCAAGTGCAGGATAAAATGAAACAAATATAACTCGTAAGAGAGAGGTCGGTCAGAAGTCGATCTCTCCTTTGAATTATTGTACTATTCAAAATAATAATTCCTAAAAATAGGATATTACGCTATGCTAGAAGAAAGGGGAGGGATTTTTTTGACAGTGTCAAATCAATACGAAACAGTAAAATTACATAAGAAAGGTAAGGTGGCAAGGCTACAGCTGAACCGTCCTCAATCACTGAATGCGTTGGATGCAGGGCTTATGGGAGAGCTCCTGGCTGCATTAAAAGAAGTGAAAAATGACCCATCTATTTCTTTATTGGTCCTTACAGGGGAAGGAAAGGGGTTTTCTTCTGGAGGAGATATCAAATCCATGCTTTCATTAAGTGGAGAAGAACAGTTCTCAAGTATTATGGATACCATCAGTGAATTGGTGATGACGCTATACACCATGCCTAAAATAGTTTTGACAGGTATACATGGTGCTGCTGCAGGTCTTGGGTTCAGCCTGGCGCTTTGCTCTGATTATATTTTGTGTGAAGAAGACAGCAAACTCGCCATGAACTTTATCGGCATCGCACTGATTCCGGATGGAGGAAGTCACTTTCTTCTTCAGGAACGCCTGGGAACGCATAAAGCAAAACGAATGATATGGAACGGTAAAGTATTTGAAGGACAAGAAGCCCTTATGAAAGGACTTGTCGATGAAGCGATACCTTCGGGTAAACTGGAGGAGGGCATCGAGCGCTACACGAAGCAAGTATTAAGTGCACCGACAAAAGCGATGCTGAAAACGAAAGAAGTGTATGTCTCATTAAACAAAGACAGGCTTCAACGTGCGCTTGATCTTGAAAAAGAGGGTCAATGGCTCATGCGTCAAACCTCCGATCACCAGGAAGGCATTCGTGCATTTGTGGAAAAAAGAAGACCTGAATTCAAGGGGGAATAGTGGTTAACGAGAACTGACCTGATGGAGGTTGGTTCTTTTTTGTTCAATGAATCTCCCCCATATAACAAAAAATGCATCACAAGCCACTCGAGGTGACCCGTAATGCAGGATGTAAGTCTTACACATGGAACAACAATAGTTTCCCCAGAGGAGAAGTACAGCGGTGAGTATGATCGGCATACCCCTTTTCCTCTAACATGGATTCTCCCATTTTCTTTGCATCGCTATCGGATGAAGCTTCGAAGGATTCATCCAGAATCTTTTTTCCGTCTTTTTCAAAGACTGTCAGTTTGTAGACCTTCATCGTATTTTACCCCTTTGTATAGAATTCATTTACTCTTTTATTTTTTCATATTATCATTTTTTTGGAAAGTCTAAATAGTTTGATAATGAAAAAAAGAATTGGGAAATGAAACCTTTTGTGGATGAAATCGTAGAGTACTAGAGAGAAAAAAGATGCTTGTTTACGGGTATAGGAGGGGAATGCTGAAATGAGTTTGAATATACAACAGGTAACCAAAAGGTTTGGACAATTTACAGCAGTTGATCAGCTGTCACTGGACATCCCATCAGGTGAAATGTTTGGGTTCCTGGGCGCGAATGGGGCCGGGAAGACGACGACATTTCGAATGGTGTTAGGGTTGATAGATGCTTCGGAAGGGCAGATTACGTGGAAAGGGAAAAAGATCGATTATTCCACAAGTCCGGAAATTGGATATTTGCCTGAAGAGAGAGGGCTTTATCCTAAAATGAAGGTAAGTGATCAAATCGTCTATCTGGCACGTCTTCGTGGGATGGAGAAAAAGACCATCCTGGAAGAACTGAATTACTGGCTGGATCGATTCAATGTTCCTCAAAACGTCAACAAGAAAGTTGAAGAACTTTCAAAAGGAAATCAGCAAAAGATTCAGTTTATCGCATCGGTCATTCATAAGCCCAGTTTACTGATTCTTGACGAACCTTTCAGCGGTCTGGATCCGGTTAATGTTGAATTATTAAAGGATGCGGTCAGGGAAATCAAGAATAATGGAACCACAATCGTGTTCTCCAGTCACCGCATGGAGCATGTAGAGGAGCTCTGTGAAAGCCTGTGCATCATGCATAAAGGACGTCCCGTGGTGCACGGTGGCTTGAAGGAGATCAAGCGTTCCTTTGGGAAGAAGAATGTAGTGATTCACTCCGATTTTGATCTTCTATATTTAAAGGATATGAAAGGCGTGACAAAGGTGAAAGAAACAACAGAAGGAGTTCTCCTTCAGGTCGAGTCTGAGGATGCTGCCCAAAGTGTATTTCATGACGTTGTTCAAAAGGGATTTCTTCGTAAGTTCGAATTAGAAGAACCTTCCCTGAACGATATCTTCATAGAAAAGGTGGGGACTTCTTATGAATAATTTCTTCTTGATTCTTAGTCACTCTTATTTATCAAAGCTTAAGGCAAAATCTTTTATCATATCCACCGTCATTATAGCAGCTGTCCTCGTATTACTGGCCAATTTTGATAGTATCATCTCGAACTTCAGTAATGATGACACGAGTATAATAGCGGTTCAGGACGAGTCGGGCAACCTGTATGATCCCCTTGTGCAGCAGATGAAGATCATGAATAGCGAGATCGAGCTTGAACCTGCCACTCAATCGATGGAAGAAATCGAAAAGAAAATAGAATCTGAAGAATTAAAAGGATTACTCATTTTAAGTGAAAGCCCTGAAGGTCTTCCGCAAGCTCTGTATAAATCCAATTCATTATCAGAGTCCAATGTGAGCGGGGAATTACAAGTCGCCCTGCAAAATGTGAAGTCTTCACTGGCTGCAAGTAAACTGGAGCTTTCAGGTGATGAACTGGTACTGTTAAGCGGTCCTGTTCCCTTTGAAAAGGAAGCCCTTGTCGAAGGAGCCAAGTCTGAAGAAGAACTGAGCCAGGCGAGGGGCATTGTCTATGTCCTATTGTTTTTTATTTATTTCTCTGTCATTGCTTACGCTAACATGACGGCCATGGAGGTCGCGACGGAAAAAAGCTCGAGAGTGATGGAAATCCTGATATCAAGTGTGTCTCCAGTAAAACAAATGTTTGCCAAGATCATTGGAATCGGTCTCGCCGGCTTGACTCAATTAGCGGTTATCTTGGCAGTAGGCTATTTTACTATGATTCGAAAGAAGGATGAACTAGTAGGTGGATTTTTTGAAGGGTTCGGATTTGAATCTCTGTCCGCGAGTGTCGTTATTTACGCGATCATCTTCTTCTTATTAGGATATTTCCTGTATGCGACCCTTGCAGCATTACTGGGATCCCTTGTCAGTAGAATTGAAGATGTGCAGCAGATGATCATGCCGATGACCTTCCTGATCATGATCGGATTCTTCATTTCCATGTTCGGTCTTGGAAATCCGGAAGCGGGCTTTGTCACGATTACTTCTTATATCCCATTTTTTACACCAATGGTGATGTTCCTGCGCGTTGGGATGCTGAATCTTCCGGTGTATGAACCGGTCATCGGCATTGTGGTCCTTCTTGCTACGATCATTATTCTCGGGGTATTTGGGGCACGTGTGTATCGTGGAGGAGTGCTTCTTTATGGAAAGTCCAATTCCTATAAAGATATTAAGAAAGCAATCGATTTAACATCCAAAAAATAATCCGAAACGAAAGGCTGTCTCTGTGCCCGGGGCAGCCTTTTTCTGTTAATCGTGCAAATTGTGAATACATACTGAAATTATCCCCCGTTTTAGGATATAATGAAAGAATATCAGAACGTATATTCGTAGTTACGGGAGGGAACTTCATGGATAAAATCCGTTTTTTTCATGTGGCAGATCTACATCTGGATAGTCCATTTATTGGACTTAAACATTTACCGAAAGAAGTGTTCGAACGTATTCATAATAGTACCTTTGCTTCTTTTGAAAGAGTGGTAAAGGAAGCGATTCATAGACAAATTGACTTTATGATCATAAGCGGGGATCTATTTGACGAAGAAGATAGAAGTATTCGGGCGCAAGCTAAATTATTGAAGCAATATAATCTGTTGCACACAAATAATATCCCCGTATATGTCGTGCATGGCAATCATGATCATCTGGGAAGCTATCGATTAGAGCTCGATATGCCGGAGAATATACATATTTTTAACGAGGATACCGAAGTGAAGCAAGTTACCACTCAAAGTGGAGAACCCGTCGATATTGTGGGATTTAGCTATGGTACCAGACATATTAGAAATCGAAGAATAGAAGGCTTTCCTAAACGATCCGAAGACCGCTATACAATCGGTATCCTTCACGGGAGCGAGGGAAGTGTCCACTCTTCTCATGAAACATACGCCCCTTTTACTGTCAGTGAACTCTTGGAGAAGAATTACCACTACTGGGCCCTGGGGCATATTCATGAGCGACGGATCCTACATGAAAATCCTTTTATCGTCTATCCAGGAAACATCCAGGGAAGGCACAGGAAAGAAACCGGGATGAAGGGATGTTATGAAGTTGAGCTTGATCAGCACCATACGAAATTAACGTTTATTCCGACTCACGACATGATGTGGAAGACTTGTACAGTATCCCTCAAAGGCGTCAATCGCTTTGGAGAAGTGTTTCAACGCATCCAGCAAGCCCTGGAACCCTTGAACGACGGGGATATGCTAATAGAGATCCTCCTGACCGATGATGATTCGCTTCCCCAGGACATGGCAGGGAAAATAGAAAATGGTGATCTGTTGGAAGCATTGCAGTCAGATTATGAAAGTCAACAGGGGGTGAAGTGGGTTCATTCAATACGGTGGGATCGAACACAAGCGAGTAGGGGCATTGAACGGGATCCGTTTACACAGGAAGTCATGGCGACGTTAAATGGCATGAATGAAGAAGAGTGGGAGGATGCCCTGGCAGAGCTGTATGAGCACCCTTCTATTTACCGCTTCCTGGATCCCTTAGGGGAAGAAGAGAAGAAATCTTTAATAGGAGAAACAGAGCACTTGTTACAAAATAAAGGCTGAACGTGGAGGTGGATGAGGTGAAACTACTCGAACTTCATATATACGGATATGGAAAAATAGAAAATAAGCGTTATTCACTTAGAGACCTTCAATTATTTTTTGGGGAAAATGAAGCTGGTAAATCGACGATAATGTCTTTCATTCATAGCATTTTATTCGGTTTTCCGACTAAGCACCAATCACTCCTGAGGTATGAACCGAAATCATCTACAGAGTATGGCGGGAAAATCCTTTGCCAATTGGAAGGTCATGGAATCGTTGGTATCGAGCGCATCAGGGGCAAGGCAGCAGGCAACGTAACCGTCCAATTCGAAGATGGAAGAATGGAAGGAGAAGAAACCCTTCAACAATTGCTGGGGAATATGGAGAGAGCCACCTACCAAAACATATTCTCATTCAATCTGGAAGGACTCCAAAACATCCAGCGCCTCAAGAAAGAAGACCTGAACCGCTACCTGTTCTCTGCAGGCTCGACAGGGACGGACCTCCTTTTAAAGCTGGATCAGAACTGGCAAAAAGAAAGGGAGCAGTTGTTTAAGAAATCAGGTAGGAAACCACAGATCAATACGGTGCTGACACATTTAAAATCCCTTGAAAACCAAGTAAGGGAAGGAAAAGAAAAAAATGAGCAATATCTTCCTCTTATAGCAAAGAGGCAATCGTTGGAAGCCTCCGTTACATCCATGGAGGCAGAGAAGGCGGATCTTACTGAAAAGAAACAGTACCTGGTTTCGGTCAATGAAAACTGGGATTCACTCACTGGCTTCAAAAGAGTGAAAGAGCGGCTTTCTCAGCTGGAAGTAATCGATTTTCCTGCAAAAGGATTAGAGCGCTTAAACGAGCTTAAAACCGAGGAAAGACAGGTATCAGCGCACCTTGAATCCCTGATGGTGAAACAAGAGAAACTCCAACATAGATTAGAATCTGAAGAAATCGATACTTCCTTAAATGAAGACCTTCCATATATGGAAAAGATAATCTCTCAACAATCCTTTTATCTGAAATGGAAAGAAGAAAGTAGTGAACGGAGCAGAGAACTGAGAACGGTTCGTAGTAAAATCAATGACACGATCCGGGAATTGGGATTAACAGTAGAGATGGAAGAAATTCGGTCACTGGATACAAGCTTAATGATGTCTGACCGTATTCACAATGCGCTAGATCAGCAATCAAAGCTCCTTCATGAACGTGATAACTTGCAGAAGCATTACGAAGAGGAAAAAGAAGAGCTCCGCCTCATTGAAACCAAATGTGATGATTTAGAAGATAGGCTGATGAAAGAAGATGAGTATCAAGAATTACAAAGGAATGTGAAAAACCAATCTTCCCGGCAAGCTTCACGGGATCAGGCACATTGGATGAACTTACAAGTGAAAGAAGCAGAGGAACGATTCACCAGAAAGAAGGCATCCTTTTCTCAACAGCTCCTATTAATTGGTGCAGCACTCCTCCTTTTATTTGGGTTTGGTGCGTGGTCTATCGTAACCGGGAATTGGCTGGTTACAGGGATCAGCCTGCTTCTCCTCATTGTGGTCGGTGCAATGGGAATGCAGGCCAGGGGGAATCTGCAGGAAGAATCAAAAAGCCTTCAAAAAGCTAAAGCAAGAGCTAAAGAGCTCCAGCCTGAAGAAAAGATGGAATTCAATTCTCCCGAAAGAACCGAGCAAAACTTAAAGCAGCAAATGGAATTGAGGAACGAGTGGAAGCAGCGTATTCTTTCATTAGAAGAGCAGCAAGCAAAACTTCAGAAGCTCCGTGAGAAACAGAAGGGGATAGAGAGCGAAATTGTTCAGGGAGAAAAAAGATTATCCCACTTGAAATCAGAGCTTTGTTTACCTTCTGATTTTCACTGGGAGTGGCTGCGTGATGCGTTTGTCAAAATGAAAGCAGCGGTCGCTAATTATGAGACTTATATCCACTTGAAAGAAGAACAAGCCTATGTGGTCCACAAAATGAATGAGTATAAGGAAGGCTGCCAGGAATGGTTTCATCGACATTCTTTCACGTTTACGACAGTCGAGGAGGCTTTGATTAAACTGAAGGGGATCATGCAGGATATTGAAAAGAGAAAGCTTACAATCAATAGTATCCAATCGGAGCTCGAACCTCTTTCTCTTGAGATAGAGAAGCTTTCCATTGAAGTGAGAAAAGTCAGGGATGAAACCCAAACCCTTATTGAGTCTGCTGGCTGCCTGGTGGAAGCTGAATTTCGTGAAAAAGCACTTCGCGTCGAAGAAAGAAACGAACTAACTGCTCAGTATAGTGGAATGAAAACACGGATGACGAAACGGACATTCGAAACATTTCTTCGGTTCGATTCCAAGGAAGAAAGCAGAAAAGAATTAACAAGCGTGTCACAAAGAATCGACGAGCTTTCGGCAGAGCTGTCCGCTCATCAAAAAGAGCTCGCTTCCATTTCGTATGAAATAAAAGTGTTAGAAGAAGGAAAGAGTTACTCAAGCATCCTCCAGGAGTTTCAAGGTAAGAAAGCGGAGCTTCAGGAGCTTGCGTATGAATGGTCAAAGTATACGTTAGCACAAGTGTCCTTAAGCAAAACAATGGATCTCTATCAGAAAACCAAGATGCCTAAGGTGATGAAGCTTGCAGAACAAAATTTCAGGGAGCTCACAGAAAATCACTATCTTCACATTTTCTTGCAGGAAGGTGAGATGATCAAGGTAGAGAGGAAGGATGGTGCAGTCTTTCACGCAGTGGAGCTCAGTCAAGGAACGAAAGAGCAGCTTTACATCGCCATCCGATTTGCCCTTATACAATCTTTCCGAGACAAGTACCCATTGCCGATATTGATCGATGATGGGGTAGTCAACTTTGATAGAGAGAGAACGAACGCATTTTTAAAGCTGTTGAGGAAAATGGCTAAGAAGCATCAAATTCTGTTCTTTACCTGTCATCCTCATATTAAAAATACGTTCTCCTGCGAGGAAATGATTGTATTAAAACGGTTGGAAAAGGAATCGATCCGCACAACCTGATTTTTTGTCCAATAGAATTAGCAAAAAACTCCTGGATTCGTTACAATACTACAAGGACTTGTTTAAACATCCATGACGGCTGATTATGAAAAGAAGTCTCATGGTGAAGAAATGATTGCTGGAAAGAAGGAACACATAGTATGACAAAAACAAAAGGGTGGAAACGAAATAGGGGGCCATTGGCACTGCTCAGCTTTAATTTATTTATCGTCATGGTTGGAATCGGTCTGGTCATCCCCATTCTTCCTTTCTACGTAGAAAAATTCGGCGCCAATGCCCAAACGCTTGGAGCGTTGGTGGCTGTATTTGCATTTATGCAGTTTTTATTTGCTCCCATTTGGGGACGTCTATCCGATCGAATCGGGAGGAAACCATTAATCACAATCGGCCTGATAGGCTTTGCCATAGCTGAATTCATTTTCGCCTTCGCTGTAGGATTATGGATGCTATTCCTGTCCAGAATCCTGGCAGGTGTTTTCGGTTCTGCATTAATGCCAACTGCAATGGCCTACGTATCAGATGTAACGGATGAGGATAATCGGGGTCAAGGGATGGGGATCCTGGGTGCAGCCATGGGTCTAGGTATCGTCATAGGGCCTGGAATCGGAGGGTGGCTGGCAGAAATCAATCTCTCCTATCCATTTATTTTTGCAGGGATCGCAGCCTCCATTGCAGCGATCGTCTCGGTCATCATATTACCGGAATCCTATCCTAAGGAAAAAAGAACGTTCGATCAGAACGAGAGACGTGAAAACCGCTTTGTGGTCATGAAGAATGCTGTCTTGAGTCCTGTCGGATTTCTATTGATTCTTGTGTTTATCATGAGCTTTGGATTGGCTAACTTCCAATCGATTTTCAGCTACTATGCACTTGAACGTTATGGATATGGTCCGCAGGAAGTCGGTATCATCATTTTGATTATCGGTATCATCGGTACCGTTGTTCAAGGAGTGGGTGTGGGAAGGGCGACGAAGAGGTTCGGTGAAGAAAAAGTCGTAACGGGCTCTTTACTACTTAGTGCACTGGGATTTGTCATCATGACATTTGCCACCAGCTTTATAGGGGTCTTGATCACAACCGCCGTTTTCTTTGTCGGAAACTCCATGCTCCGTCCATCGTTGAATTCCCTTATTTCAAAACTGGCAGGTGAAAGACAAGGGACCGTCATGGGTCTGAACAACTCGTTTCTCAGTCTTGGTAACGTCGCTGGGCCATTACTTGCCGGGACACTTTTTGAGTGGAATATACATATTCCCTACTTCTTCGGAGCATTCATTATGCTCGTAGGGCTGGTAGCGACGAAGGTTTGGATTAGTAAGAAAGAGAAGAAAGCGGTAGTGAATTAGATTTGAACCGTCTCCCATGGGGGCGGTTTTTTATTGTGGGAGGAGAGGGAAAGGCCTTTAAAGGGTGTTCACAATTTTGAATAATTTGGAATCAGGCAAACGATTTGCAGAAAGGCGGCACAACAACATCTAAATTCACCCCAGCCCTTTCCACCCATGTACTTTGACGAAATATGATATACTTAAACTACTAATATAGTTGGACGGAGGAGAAGAGATGTCTGGGATTACACATTTTAATGTAGGAGAAACAATCGATTTACCACTTTTAATTAAACAAATGACCAAAGGTACGACAAATACAGGAAAGCCGTTTTTAACGCTGATTCTGCAAGATAAGAGTGGAGATATGGAAGCTAAGCTTTGGGATGCTTCTGAGCAGGATGAGAAGGCATATCAGCCTGAAACGATCGTTAAGGTTGTTGGGGATATACATAGTTACCGTGGAAAGAGTCAGCTCAAGATCAAACAGATTCGCCCGGCTTCCCCGGCAGATGGTTATGCCATTTCCGACTTTCTTGAAACGGCGCCGGTGAGCATTGATGAAATGACGAGTAAGATCACTCAGTATATATTTGAAATGAGAAATCCAAATATCCAACGCATCACAAGACACTTGATTAAAAAATATCAGAAGCCTTTCCTGGAATATCCGGCGGCTACTAAGAACCATCACGAATTTGTATCAGGGCTTGCGTATCACGTTGTCTCGATGCTGGATCTTTCGAAAGCCATTGCTGGACTTTATCCTTCCCTGGATTCAGATCTTCTCTATGCCGGGGTGATCCTGCATGACTTAGGGAAGGTCATCGAGCTGTCAGGTCCTACCTCTACAACGTATACAATTGAAGGGAATCTGATCGGCCATATCTCTATTATGGTCAATGAGATTGGTAAAGCTGCCGACGAACTTGGAATTGAAGGGGAAGAAGTGATGATCCTTCAACATCTGGTACTGAGTCATCATGGAAAAGCGGAGTGGGGAAGTCCTAAACCGCCACTCATTCGTGAAGCTGAAATCCTTCATTACATCGATAATGTAGATGCAAAGATGAATATGCTGGACCGCGCTTTGGAGCGAGTCAAACCAGGAGAATATACAGAAAGAGTATTTGCCCTGGATAATCGATCATTCTATAAACCGACTTTTCATAAATAGGTAAACAAAAGCCCCCGGTCCATGAATCGGGGGCTTTTTCTGTAGAATAAGTGTACTGTTTTATCTATTCACTACATATAGTGTTAATAAAAGAGGACAAACCTATAAGGAGATGAAGCAGATGACACTACCTATTTGGATGTACTTGGTTGTAGCAGGGATTTTCGGGAGTGCCTTTATGACGATTAAATCAGCTAAGGAAGAAAAGAATATGGAAGATGAATGGATCGAGAAGGAAGGGGAAGTCTACATCCATCGTATGGAAGAGGAGAAGCAGCGAAGACGTCAATTATCGTCTTGATTATCATACACATACATTAAAAAAGGACTGACGGAATGGATCCGTCAGTCCTTTTTGGTCTATTCCTCCGCAGGTGCAGGAGCTTCTTCTCCTTCAGGTGCAGCGGGAGCTTCTCCGCCTTCAGGTGCAGCGGGAGGATTTAGCACTTGATCAAATGCCTTTTTTAGATCTTTATCTTTAATGTTTAAATCAGCTTTTTCGATTTCAGCTTTCATGGCTTCCTGGATTTTTTGAGGATCTACTTTCGAAAGCTTCAATTCTTTTTCGATTTCCTTCTTCATCTCATCAAAGGATTTCTTTTCTTTTTTATCTGTCACTTCAATGATGTGGTAGCCATATTCTGTTTTGATCGGCTCACTCACTTTGCCTTTTTCAAGAGTGTCCAGTGCTTTAGAGAATTCAGGTACGAAGTTTTGACGACCTGCATTGTCTACCCAGCCCAAGCTTCCGCCATTTTCAGCAGAACCGGGATCTTTAGAGTATTCCTTTGCAAGATCTTCAAACTTTCCACCATCAGCTAATTTTTGTTTTACTTCTTTGGCGGTTTTTTCATCATCCACAAGAATGTGACGAACTTGAATGTCAGGCTTCCATGTCTCGTAGTATTCCTTTACTTCTTCTTCTGTCACTTTCACGTCGGAAATCGCCGCTTTTTCTTGAAGTAATTGAAGCTTTAAGTATTCTTTAAACGATTTTTCATCAAGATTATATTGTTGTAAGAACATTTCAAATTGAGGTCCCAATTGATCTTTGGCTTCATTCAGCTTTTCATCAACTTCCTCTTTTGACACGTCATACTTTTCTTCAAGTACTTTCGTGTAAACCAGTTCTTGAAGGGCTTGTTCCATTTGTGGAGTGAATTTTTGCTTCATTGATTTGTAAAGTTCATCTTTTGTTACGTCGCCAGCTTTTGTTGTTGCAACAACGTCACTGTTTCCTTCAGCACCATCTCCACTGCATCCTGCAAGTCCAGCGACTCCGGCAGCCAATGATACTGAAATGATCCATTTTTTCATGGTGACCAACTCCTACACTAAATTCGTTTAATGGCTTGTCAAATTTCTACAAAACATACTATAACACACTTTTTCCATGAAAAAAAATATTTTCCAACTTAATCTTCAGAAAAATGGGCATTTTACACACCCATTTCCTAGGTACTTTCATATGATAAGAGCGAAGAGAGAAAAGGAGGTAATAAATATGAGCTGTGGATACAATTCCGGATTCGCGTTAATCGTAGTGCTGTTCATCTTATTAATCATCGTTGGTGCCGCATATATTTGCTAAAAAAACTTAAATTTATGACATTAGCCTAAAACAAATGGCAGCTAACTTGAATAAGATAAATTAGCGCTTCAAAGGAGGTGGGAAGTTATGGGTCACGCATACGGCGGAGGTTTCGCGTTAATCGTAGTACTGTTCATCCTGTTAATCATTGTAGGTGCAGCATGGCTATAATTTAGCCTCAGGGTTTAGGTTTACCGGATAAAGACTGTAAGAGGGGGCAATACCTTTGAAAGGCTGGCCCCTTTTGCTTTATTCCTATTTAGGTGGCTTTTTCATACATGAAAGGAGGAAGCGCAGATGTCAGGTGCTTACGGCGGAGGATTTGCGTTAATCGTTGTTCTATTCATTTTGTTAATCATCATTGGTGCAGCATACGTTTATTAATTAAACGATGACAATAGAAAAAACAAAGCAGATCCGGATTTCCGGATCTGCTTTGTTTTTATGGTTTTCTAATTGTCCAGCTCCGGCGGCTAGCCCCTCGAGGTCATAACTAAAAAATCCCCAAAGGCAAAGAACGCCTTCAGGGATTTCCCAGTTATGCTTGTCGGGGCTGACCAAGCAGCCTCCGCTTTTCTATGTAAAAAGTATTTCTATATAAGAAGAAACCAGTAAGATGGTGATTAGGATATTGATGGTTCTAAACACCTTAGGTTGGCGTTCTTCAGGTATTTCTTTTTGTAAACATAATGCGTTTGTCATTTTATTTATATAAAATAAGATGAAAACTGCAAACACTAAAAACATGGAGATCATCCAAACCCCTCCCCGTTATCTCCTATAAGCTATACATTACCAAATTATTTCTCTAATTGGTAGCGAGAGTATTGCCGAAATCGTGCAAAAAAGACTTTTTCGCATTCTTTGTTACATTCAACCCAGTGCAGGTAGGTATTTATGAGCACGTAATCGAAGAATTTCACCAAAGAGACCTTTGATAAAAATAGAAGGATGACTTATACCATCGAGTGTATGTTTCAATGGCCATCCATCATCCTTACTGATAAATCAATATTTCGTATCCATCATCATTCTCTTCAATTAATGCATCCTTTGGCGAATCCATTAGTTGTCTCGCATAAATAAAGTCAATGGCGCAGATTCCGGAATGGAATGCAAGCAGCATTGAAAAGTAATGAGAGTAGTGTGGGAAATAGATGCATCCGTATATCAAAATGCCGTTTAGTATGAAGAAGGGTGCCAACAGTGCAAGCATATAACGGAACTTTGAGATAGGCTGATCCACCCGCAATGAAACGATCGGTAATAGATATAGTTTTCGATTGCATCTGCATTTGATTTTTTTAACAAAGGGCAGAATGGGTACAACGTGAAAAAACTTATGCAATGGATATATACTTAACAGTCCTATTAAGAATCCAAGGAAATGGTTATCATAGAATGCGCTAGGGAATAGTAAGTTAATTGGTACGTATATTAATGAGAATACCATCATCATGATGATGGATGAAAGTAAAAAGACTCGGTAAAACCCGAATTGTTTTTCCAGATTGATTGTTTTCCAGCAATGCATAAAAAAATCGCCTCCATTAGACGAATAGGTTTTAGATAAGTGCTTTACATACTTTATTACGATTGCCGGAAAAAATCAATACATTTTGCCATGATTTTTTCTTATTTTTTAGGCGAAGTTTTTGGGACAGGTATGTTATAGTTTTGTACAATGAGAGTATGAGAATTTGTGCAATGAATGGAGGGTGATTAATATGAATGAATTAGAGAAACGTTTAGAGAAACTTGAGTATTATCAACGATTGATGGTTGATATGATTCCCGAAAATGGTTTTCCATTTCATCGATTAATTATTCGTAATGGTTTGTCGGAGAGAGAAGTGAAGGAGTTCTTTATCACTTGTGATAGATTGAGCATGAAACTTGAAAAGCAAAAAGCGGAAGGATTTGTGTACAATACTCCGCTTTTCAAAGAGTTTGAAGAAGAGCTTCATTCAAAGCTGAAGGTTCAGGAAGTGGTGGATGGCTGTTTATCTCAAAACCTCTATCCAGCTTTGATGAAACTTTTAAAGAAGAGCTTGTAGATCAAGCCAGTTCTTCTTCATCCTGAAATAGTTCTCCCAGTTTTCCGTTATCATCAGAAAAATCATTTTCAATGTTATGAAACGATTTTTCAAATATCTCCATAAAATCATTCCCATATATATTTCGTACGACGGTCATCATCTCGATCATTTCAGGGAACTTTCCATATAATTCTCTTAATGGAGAAACTCCTTGGAAGATTGAGTGACTTTCAGGCTTATAGTTCTTCATTAGTTCGAGAAGGATTTTTTCCCCTTTGTCCGTCAATTGAATATAGGTGTTTCGTTTATCGTTCTCCCGTTTAGAAAACTGCAGTAATTCCCGTTCTTCTAATTTCTTGGAGAAGTTAAATGCAGTCGAAACATGCATAACACCAAACTTGGCCACATCTGAAATAGAAGCACCCTTTAAATGATACGCAATCCAGAGAATATGATGTTCGTTAATATTTAAGTCGTATGGCTTTATCCATTGCTGCCAGTCCTTTTCTATGGCCTTCCACAGAGCCTTACTAAGCTGGGCCATTCTTTGACTGAAGAGCATAGCCTCTTTCAAAGTAAATTCTCTTTCCTTCATCTCATTCACCCACTTTGCTAGAAAATCTTTTTTGAATTTAAGTAGTACGAAAATGACTCACCAAAACAACTATCATAAAAAAGAAAGCGCTTATATTTTATTATGCCAATAAAGTAATAATTAATAAAGGTTAAATTGACAAAATTTTTCGAAGTATATAATTTTTGGCTGATATATTCATAGGAAAACAGCAGTCGGTGAGTAGATGAATACTGTGATGACGGGATTTGTAAGTGTAATCATTATATTGAAAGAAAAGAAAGGAGTATATTTAATTTTTTAAATGTTTCTGCAGAAACGTTACAATCCCCCTATCCAATTAAAGTAAAAAAAGTCCCGCAGCCTTCCATCATTAGTGAATGGAGGGATGCGGGGTTTTGGTTATTGATTCGTAGTGTTTGCTGTGTTAATCGATTTTTCCAAGTCTTCGATGGTTCTTTGGATGGATTGGATCTCTTCTTGAAGTCGTCGATTATTTGGTTCTGTCGAAGCCTGCCATTGCTTGAATGAAGCTTGAAGATCCTTTGATAGCTGAAGGACCGTTTCTTTTCCTTCTTGAGACAGGGTGCCGATGGATTCTTTCAATTCACCAATATGGACCTTCATCTCATCGATTATTTCTGACCAATCGTCCTTCTTGTCTTTAATTTGTGCCCGGATTTCTTTCCCTGATGAAGGAGACGTCAGAAGAGATGCTACTCCTCCAACCACTCCACCAATTAAAAGCCCGTAAGCAAGAGATTTTTTATTCACTATGATCACCTCGTTCTTCTACTTCTATAATACTCTATTTCTACAATCAACATGTATTCTCCTTTTCCCTTTTAGAACAGATTAAAACAAGTGAATTCATAACCTGCTTATTTTCAGCATAAAAATAAAGGTAAGAGGTGGAGTAAAGGAGGGGGTTCTAAGTAATGGACGGGATAATTTTTGGGTTCTTTGCTCTCTGTGGCGTATTATTTCTAAGTATGGTGTATAACTTCATTACCATTCAAAGGCCGGGAATGTATCCTCCTAAGAATATACTGAAAAAGCGTGCTGCCATATTGGGATCCGGTGGGGTGATCACTTTTTTAATTGGGGTACTCTTGTGGGTTGCTGTCAAGTAAGGAATTGGAAAAAAGCCCTCCATTTAATGCCGGTAGCATATTTAATGGAGGGCTTTACTATGATCTAATTTAGGATAGCTGTTCTGTTGTAACAGCTTCTCGAATGGTTGAACGTTTTAAAATCCCGTTAATGATTGGATATACCACAAACATTGCTCCAGCGTTAACTAGTGTAGCCGGAAGTACGACTGCTGCAAATAAAGCAAAAAATGCTCCAGGCAGACCGACAATCACATAAGCAGAAAGTAAGAAGACACTTCCTGATACGAGTGTACCAATAGCTGTCAGAACAGAAGCTCCTACAAGTGAACGAGTGATTTTTTTAGTGGCCAGGAAAAGTCCGTAAAAAACGAATGCCGTGATCGGCTTATCGATCAGGTTAGGTAAGAATCCACCAGGGAACTGAGTTGTTAATCCTGAAATAACCCCTGTTAATAAACCTAATAACAATACGTTCTTCTTGGCTGGAAATAATATAATGCCAAGAAACATCATTGTCAGCATCATATCCGGCTTCATCCCTAAGAAAATTCCCGGGATCACTGTGTGCAGGACAGCTCCGATCCCTACTAATAATGACAGGGATACAAGTGTTTTTGTATTCATTTCTCATCTCTCCTCAACTAAACTATACTTTTTGCTTCTCCTAATGTGCACTGTTGCCATTAGCGAAAAGATAGGTATATTATAACATACAGGGTATCGTTGTCAAAGATTAATTATTCTGAAAAAGTGCCTGATCCAAGGGGATCAGGCACTTTTCTTTATGTCAGATGCTGGGCAATGGATTCAGCTATTCCTTTCAGGTCTTCTGAATTGTAGTCATCGTTATGTGTCTTCCAGACGGCTCCAAAGCCATCTCCCTGGCCATAGCGGGGAATGAAATGCATGTGGAAATGGAAGACGGATTGTCCTGCTTCTTCACCTGCATTGCTTAACAGGTTCATTCCGACTGGGTTAAACTCGGCCTTGATACTGTCAGCAATCTTAGGTGCAACAGAGAAAAGGTGGCTTGCAATATCAGGAGTCAGTTCATAGATATTTTCTTTATGTACTTTAGGAATAAGTAATGTATGCCCTTTCGTCACCTGGCTAATATCAAGGAAAGCAAGGACATGCTCATCCTCGTACACTTTCATAGCAGGAATTTCACCGTCGATAATCTTGCAAAAAATACAGTCACTCAATGCTTTCTCCACCTTTCATTAATGGCATTTTTATGTATTTTATCATGAAAGAGAAAATAAATGAAGAAGAGACAGGAACGATTTTCCTGCCTCTCTTCTTGAAGGGGTAATACTATAAAGGTTTATATGTCAGGCTTCATTCTCTTTGATAAACACCTCATTCGCTAGTAGCTTCGAAATGTGTACCATTCTGGGTTAGAATGAAAATTGTTCAATGCGACCATCCCCTTATCTTTTCGCTATTTAAGCAATTCAGACAATAGAAACTGTTAGCCGTCTTGGACAAACACCTCATTTGCTATAAGGATGATATGTGTAAACCATTAGAAACATGAATGACTTTGTGCAATGTGACCATCCCCTTATCTCCTAAGCTTAATAAGCTAATAAAGTAAGTTGATTCAGTCAAAGTGTGCTTTAACAAACACCTCATTTATCAATTTTTTGAACAAATGAATATGGTGAGTGTGTCATTCACTATAGAAGACGACAATCCTTACAGTCGCAAACAATAGTGAAATCGGTTAGCTGGTCTTTAACAACCATCCCCTTTTTCTTATTGCTGGCCCCTTCAAATATTATGATGTGCAAATCGGGTAGAGTTATGAATGTTAAAATGTGGAATGAGAAACTGGATTAACAATGCCTTTACCATGAAATTTTGATAAAATAGAGAAAACCATGTAGAAGAGAAAGGACGTTGCTGCTCGTGTCATTATTAGAAATCAAACACCTGGTTGGCGGATATACCCGAAAACCGGTATTAAAGGATATATCATTTTCCATACATTCAAATGAAATTGTCGGATTAATCGGCCTGAACGGGGCAGGGAAAAGTACGACTATCAAGCATATAATCGGTCTCATGGAACCCAAGCAAGGAGAAGTGTCCATAAATGGTCATACCTTGAAGAGTGATGCCGATCAGTATCGAAAACAGTTTTCATACATACCGGAAACGCCGATTCTTTATGATGAGCTTACCCTTGAAGACCATTTAAAACTCACAGCCATGGCTTATGGATTATCAGAGTCTGAATATAAAGGTAGAATTGATAAATTATTGAAGGCCTTTCGTATGGAGAAAAAAATGAGCTGGTTTCCTGCCCATTTTTCAAAAGGGATGAAGCAAAAGGTGATGATCATGTGCGCTTTTCTCATTCAGCCCAGTCTTTATATCATCGACGAACCTTTTGTTGGATTAGACCCACTTGGGATTCAGTCGCTGCTGGATTGGATGCAGGAAATGAAGCAAAGTGGAGCTGGAATACTGATGTCTACGCATATTTTAGCAACGGCAGAAAGATATTGTGACTCATTCATCATCCTTCATGAAGGGAAAATTCGCGCAAAAGGTACGCTTCAGGAACTTCGTACGGAATTCTCCATGCCGGATGCGACTTTAGATGATATTTATATCCAGCTGACAAAGGAAGAATCCCATGATGAATAAGGTGGAAAGTATTTGGAAGAAACGAATCCTAGAGTATAATCAAGAGCTTCAAAAGTACTTGAAATACATGTTTAACGATCATTTATTATTCGTCCTGATTTTTGCATTGGGAGGAGCAGCGTATACGTATAACCAATGGGTGAAAACCCTGGATCCGGCTTTTCCGGCACCACTCATCATGGCGGTGATCCTAGGTCTCTTACTGGCATGGAGTCCCGTTTATACGTTTCTGAGGGAAGCGGATGCCGTGTTTCTATTGCCATTAGAAATGCGCCTATCCCGTTATTTCACCAAATGCATCTGGATCAGTTTCATGTTTCAATCGTATATTCAGCTGCTCGTATTGGCTGCACTGATGCCAATGTATGTAGCTGTATCGGGCAACAGCTTTGGAAGCTTCTTTCCGTTACTTGGCTTTGTTTTAGCATTAAAGGTCTGGAACCTGTATGTACGCTGGTTTATGCTGCGATTTCAGGAAAAGGAAGCTCATTGGATCGACAGCTTTATGCGCTTTTTATTAAGCGGTGCTCTCGTCTTTTTAGTGTTATCTGGCGCTGCTATCGTGATGGTCGTAGTTGTTGCCACCATCATGATCGGATATGCGCTCTACTTTTATCAGTCAACAAAAGGAAGAAATCTTAAATGGGATTTGTTAATCGACCTGGAGCAGCAGCGGATGCTGATTTTCTACCGAATCGCCAATATGTTCACAGATGTACCTAAGCTGAAAGGGAAGGTGCACAGGAGAAAATGGCTTGATGGAATGGTGAAAACATCATTCTCCCAAGCATCTACTTATCGCTATTTGTATCTTCGCTCCTTGGTGAGGACAAGTGAATATTCAGGTCTTTATCTTCGATTGACCCTGATCGGCGTTTTGCTGATTTATTCAAATTCGTCCTTTATTTTCAGCATTCTGACGGCTTTGGTGTTTCTGTATTTAACTGCTTTTCAGCTCATACCATTGTTTAAACGGTTTGATTATAAAATTTGGGTGCTCATTTATCCCGTATCAAGGGAATTAAAGAAATCATCCTTCCAAAAAATCATGAATCAGGCGATGATGATCCAATCAGTTGTATTTTCCCTTCCTTTATTCATTAAGGGGGCTTGGATGGAAGGATTGATCACCCTCCTGGCTGGGCTGTCATTCTCCATTTTGTTCAGCCAATTTTACTTAGTAAAGCGATTGAAAAAGATGGAAGAAACATTGTTTTAGTGAAACTATCCAGTGGGAAAGAACGTATAGATTGAGTAAGCCGATAAAAAAGGACGGTGGTTCAGTGTGAACCATGAAAGAGAGGAACTCAGTTCCTGGAAACGTAAGTTCAGTAGAAAATCGTCTATCTTTCAACGGGTTTCTAAGCAAGCTCAAACAAAAGTGAATCAATTGATCCCTGAGAAAGCGCACAAATTGGTAACGGAAAGCATTAAGAGGATGGTAGAAGTTACGTTAAAGGGCAGCGAGTGGGTACCTCTTCATCAGATATCATTGAAGGCTTCATTAGAGGAAAGAGAAAAGCTAATGAAGGAACGGATGGAATTTTACCGAAAAGCTGCGACGATTGAAGGAGCAGGTACAGGTGCAGGAGGAATCTTTCTCGGCCTCGCGGATTTCCCCTTGCTCTTATCAATCAAAATGAAATTTCTGAGCGAATGCTCTGCCATTCATGGGTATGATGTAAAACAATATGAAGAACGACTGTTTCTTCTGTATGTCTTTCAACTGGCATTCTCCAGTGATTCCCATAAAAAACATGTCCTTTACATCATCGAAAACTGGGATGAGGAAAAAGAAAAGCTGATGGAATTGGATTGGCGAACCTTTCAACAGGAGTATCGGGATTACATCGATTTCGTAAAATTGTTTCAACTCATTCCGGGGGTAGGGGCGGTCGTTGGAGCTTATGCAAACTATCAGCTTCTTGATCAACTCGGGGAAGTGGCAAAATTTGCTTATCGGATTCGGTACTTTAATGATTTAGAATAGTAGCGAGGGAAGGTCGATCATGATGGTCGATCTTTTTTTGTGATGTGGGCTTTACGGGAAACGAACGCATTTTTTTATTTCCTCTGAATATTCAGGTATAGTTAGGTAGTACTGTTACATTGATTTAGAGAGGTGTTTACTTGATGAACAAACGTAAAAAGGGATTGAAGCTGTTAGGACTTATCCTATTCTCATTCTTCTTCTTTTTAGCAGGGGTGTTTCACTTTATTGAAGCGCAAGGATTTGCCCGAATGATTCCTGAATTCATACCCCTGAGAGAAGAAATCATTTATATTACGGGAATGATTGAATTTATATTAGCTGTGCTGCTGCTCATTCCAAAGACACGTGAAAAAGCCGGAATCATAACAGCGATTTATTTAGTTCTCATCTTTCCTGCCAATATCTATGCGGCCATTAAAGGAATTCCAGCTCCAGGGAATGAAGAAGCGAATGTAGTGCTGCTTTGGGTGAGGTTATTGTTTCAACCTCTCCTGATCTGGTGGGTATTGGTGGTAAGTAAGATCGAGAAAAATCATCGCTTTTATTAAGAGTAAAGGATCAGGCCTTATGGTACCTGATCCTTTTTTATGAGTCAATTTGTCAGCGTCGTTTCTGTGGCAGAATGCCTTTGTTGATATTCGATGGTAGCAGACGCCAGTGATTTAGCGGCTATCAGAAGAGCCTTTTCATTAATATCAAACTTGGGGTGATGGTGGGGGAAGGCAACTTCAACATTTTCGGGCTTGGCTCCTGTAAAAAAGAAGGTACCCTTTACATGTTCTAAGTAATGAGAGAAATCTTCCCCGCCCATTTGCATTTCAATTTCTTCCACTCTATGAACTTCATCGACTTTATCCACACTTTGAATCAACAGATCCGTTTCTTCTGCGTGATTAACGACAGCAGGATATCCCCGTTCATACACATATTTATACTCGCAACGTGCTGAAAGACATGCACCTTTCAGGATTTGTTCAATCTCTTCTTCAATAAAGTCTCTGACCTCAGGATTGAATGTACGGACGGTTCCAATGAGTTTAGCGGAATCGGCAATCACATTGAATGCGTTATCTGCCATGAAGGAACCGATTGTGACGACGGCCGGGTCGATCGGGTTCACTCTTCTGCTGACAATTTGTTGTAGTTCGGAAACAACCTGAGCTCC
Source organism: Rossellomorea sp. FM04394 (assembly GCF_041889765.1). Taxonomy (NCBI): domain Bacteria; kingdom Bacillati; phylum Bacillota; class Bacilli; order Caryophanales; family Bacillaceae; genus Rossellomorea; species Rossellomorea sp. FM04394. The sequence continues at coordinate 1,428,485 of NZ_CP168654.1, forward strand.
GATCACGATGGAATCCTTTGTTTTATGAGGTTGTGCCCCGTGCCCCCCGGACCCCTTGATGACGATTTCAAATCTATCAGCAGCAGCCATGATGGGACCTGTTCGATATAGGACCTTTCCAAGAGGTTCACTTGACCATAAATGAGTTCCGAAAATAACATCCACTCCATCTAGGCAGCCCGCTTCAATCATGGGTTTCGCTCCTCCTGGTGCATATTCTTCCGCATGCTGATGAATAAGAACCACTGTACCATAAAGCTTACTGCGCATTTCATGCAGGGTTTTACCCAATACTAACAGGGTTGCTGTATGACCGTCATGTCCGCATGCATGCATGACTCCTGGAACGGTGGAGCGATATTCCACATCCTTTTCATCCTGGATGGGAAGGGCATCAAAGTCTGCACGAAGAGCTACCGTTTTACCGGGGAGAGCTCCTTCGATTCTTGCGACTACCCCATTGCCGCCGACATGTTCCTTAACTGTAACGCCGATGCTTTTGTAGTATTCAGCTATGTATGCAGCTGTATTTTTCTCTTGGAAGGATAATTCAGGATGTTGATGAAGAAATCTTCTGATCTCAACCATTTCTATCCAACGTTCTTCTAATTTCTGATATAATTCATTCAGCAAGTGCACAACCTCCTAATATTTGATGAATATTACGAATATTATAACACTAAATATTGAGTGGGAAGTGGGTAATTAGAGTGAAATCCAAGGAGGATCAAGATGAAGAAGTTTCAATACATAACGGCCATCATTTCATTTGTACTGTTTATGACCATCGCGCATTTTGTTTTTTATGAAATGGAGATTTTCGGTGAGGATTATTTATTGTCAAACATGCGCAACCTTCACTTTATTGAATTGTTTTCCGTAATCGGCACTGAATTAGTGATCGGGATCACATCCATCGCCCTTATTTTATATCTTTGGTGGGCCAAGAAGGACTTTGTGGGAATCATCACAGTTGTTGTCCTGGTAGCCGGAAGTAACGTGCTGAATAAAACAATCAAAGGTTTGATGGAAAGAGAGAGACCTCCGTTCTCACATGGAGAGGAAGGGTTCAGCTTTCCAAGCGGCCATGCCATGGTGGGACTGGTCTTCTTACTCGTCATTGCTTATTTCATCAGTAAAGAGGTTTCTTCCACAGGAGCAAAAATAACGCTCTATATAGTGGCCATCACCCTTTCCGCGCTGACAGGACTCAGCAGGATAGTGGAACAGGCTCACTATCCATCAGATGTCGCAGCCGGATACCTGCTCGGATACTCCTTTTTCGTACTGTGCATCTTTCTCTATGAGAAGAGGCCGAAACAAGAAAAATAGAGGGACGGACCTAAAACAAGGTCCGTCCCTCACTATATTCAAATTAAAAACATCGCTACAATCGTGGTTGCTACTAATCCGATGACGACTGGAAGCATGTTACGTCTTGCGAGTTCGAATGGATCGACTCCACAGATGGCGGCAGCCGGGATGAGGGCCCATGGGACGAGTGTTCCACCGCCGACCCAGATGGCTGCGACTTGCCCGAGGGCGGTGAGGGTTGCGCCCCCTGAGCCAATGCTGTCTGCGAATAGATTGGCTACAGAACCTGCTAGGGAAATACCGGAAAAACCGGATCCGTCGAGGCCCGTGATCGCTCCAACTGTCGTAAGGGTGATCGCCCCGACTGCTGTAGAGAGGGGAACGACGGCAGCAAGGGATGCCCCGAGGTCATTGACGATTCCTTGCGACGTTGAAGGAAGGAAGTCGCCGATGATCGTTTGAAACCCTGAATCCCCCAAGTAGAAGAAAGCAGCGATTGGAATCACGGGACCAAACACTTTAAATCCAAACTGAAAGCCGTCAATCATGAAACTAGTCGTTTTCTCCAATCCCTTTCCTTTATAGGCTGCCAATGAAATCAAGAGAAGTATGACGATGGATGTTCCACCGATCAGTGCGGTTGCATCTCCTCCTTGAAGATCAAATAAAACCATTGCGGTAATATCCAGGGCAAATAAAATAGGGATAAGAATGGCAATTGTTCGTTTCCACACTGAAGATAACAGGTTTGGTGACTCCTCCTGGACCTGGTTGATGGACGCCAGGGAGCTCGAATCCACCGAAAGGATTCCTCTCTTCATATCTCTTTTAAGGAAAAGGAAAGCAGTAACGGTTGTGACGACACCCATCACGATAATTAGGGGGATACTTGCAGAAATAACATCTGATACAGGTATTCCGGCTGCGTCGGCTGTTAACTTCGGGGCTGCCTGAATGACAAAGTCACCGGAAAGGGCGATACCGTGTCCGAATAAATTCATGGCCATGGCAATGCCAAGTGCGGGTAATCCGACTCTAAGGGCGACTGGCACTAACACGGCACCTAGGAGGGCTACAGCAGGCGAAGGCCAGAAGAACCATGATATAAACATCATGACTAGGCCGATTGTCCAGTAAGCAAGGACCGGAGTGCGGATGAACTTCGTAAACGGCCGAATCATCACATCGTTAATCCCCGTAGACGTCAGTACCTTACTCATCGCTACGATAATGGAAATCACGAGAATGGTAGAAAGCAGTTCGGTGATGGCGAATATAAAGCTATTAAATATACTACTAATCGATCCGCTTAATGATCCTGTTGCCACCAGGGCAATACTGAAGATTCCCAGAATACATACGATCGTGGTGTCTTTCCGAAAAATCATGAATAGGATGATGAATCCTATGAAAGCTAAATAAATCCAATGAAGAGCCGTTAAATCAATCTCCATTTGGAACCCCCCCCTCTAAATCATTGCTAAACTTTGGGCATCTGCCCTGATCTGTACTATAGATTATGAAAATATTGAAAAGGTGTGATGCACGACAGAAACATTTTTTCCGTCTCGAGACTGAGGCAGAATCATGCCGATGTTCCTCAAAGACGTTGAGAAACCAATCTATAATGAAAGTCGTAACAGGAATTCATGCATATTTAGCGAAACTAATAGTAGATGTGAAGGTGGTGTCGGGATGAGGTATAAGGGAAGGAAACAATGGTTTTTCTCGTTTATGTTGATGGCGGTAGGGTTGTTGTTATTATTATTGAATATCGGTGTCATTTCCTTGGAAATAACGCAGATATTTGTCAATATTATTCCTATTTTGTTGTTGCTCCTTGGCTTGAAGTGGACGATAGACAGTTTTTTGAAGGGAAGCTTTGGGAAATTGCTGTTCGGATTATTCAGTATGGTGTTAGGGGGGCTCATTATACTCGATGGGTATGATGTAGTGGATTTCGACTATGGAAGCTGGTGGAAACTATGGCCTCTCTTCATAATTGCCATTGCCATTAATAGAGTGGGAAGAAATAAGCCCCTCAAGATTAGCATAAGCAATGAATCACCAAATAAAGAGGAGACAACTCAAATAGGTTTTGAAAACCAGCCGATGGGGGAGAAAATCCTTCAAAAGAAAAATAAAATGAACAAAGGGTTTATTGTGGGGGATATACGTTTTTCTGAGCCAAACTGGCCGCTGGAGTCAATGAATCTTTACAATGCCATTGGAGATTACTATTTTGATTTTAGTAAGGCCTTTATACCTGAAGGGGAAACCCCCATTGATATTAAGGGCTGGATAGGTGATGTAAAGATGATCATTCCAGAAAACGTTCCCGTGGAGATCACCTTGAAAGTGCAGGTGGGGGATATTAAATTATTCGATCAAAAGTCTGCTGATATTCGTTCGGAGCTTTATTACCGTTCCCCTGAATACGAGCTTGCAAGCAAAAAGATCAAACTGAACGTTAATGTAAAAATAGGATCGATTCGAATCAGCCGAGTGTGATTTGAACCGGATATATCAGGTGAAAGGAGGGGAGAGAGTGGAAAAGTCATCAAATATTCGCAACTGGATTTTTAAAAGCTTTTTCATGATGTCCATCATGACTGTCCTGCTTTTCTTTATTTCCTTGCAAATCTATCTGTACTTAGCAGACAACCCAAGCTTTTCTCTTCAGGTTTCCCTTTATATAACCATTTGGCTTGCAAGCATTCTTCTATTATTAAGCATATATTTCGGATTTCGCACAGGGTATACATTTAAAGGGAGAATTGATGATATTTCCACCTTTGTAACGCTGTTAAGAAGCGGGAAGTTTTCTGCCAGGGTGGACCGATTTGAACACGATGAGCTTGGGATCTTATCGGATGAGTTAAATCAACTTGCTGTGTTCATTCAAGAACAGGTGAAATCACTACAGAGGTTAGCCGATGAAAAATCCGAGCTTGCCGACCAGGCTCACCAGGCGGCCGTGATGGAAGAACGGCAAAGGCTGGCGAGAGATCTGCATGATTCAGTCAGTCAGCAATTATTCGCATTAAATATGCTATCTTCTGCCGCGCAAAAAAGTATCGGGAAAGACTCGAAGAAGGTTGAAATGATCGTTAAACAAGTAGCGGACATTGCGGGGAAAGCGCAAGGGGAGATGAGGGCTCTTCTCCTCCATTTACGACCGATCGATTTGAAAGGTGAAAGTCTTTGTGAAGCATTAACCATTTTAATTAGAGAATTAAAGGAAAAAACACAAATCGAGATCGAAGCAAGTCTTAATGGGATCGAGAATCTTTCAAAGGGAACCGAAACCCACATGTTCAGAATTATTCAGGAAAGCCTATCCAATATCCTGCGTCATTCTGAGGCAACGAAAGTAAAGATTGTGACGGAGAAAAAGGGTGGATATGTCACACTGTACATTAGTGATAATGGAAGAGGTTTTAACCTGAAAGAAAACAAGATGACATCTTACGGACTGCAGACGATGAGAGAACGGGCCGAGGAAATCGGAGGATTGTTTCAAATTCGTTCTAAAGAGAAAGAAGGAACGTATATTGACCTGCGGATTCCAATTTAATCGAAGGGGGAAAACAGGTGGGTAAGGTAAAGGTGATGATTGTTGATGATCACGAAATGGTTCGATTAGGAATGAAAACCTATTTGCTGACAGAGGATCGGATCGAATTTCTTGGGGAAGCAAAAAGTGGAAAAGAAGCCGCTCAGCTTGCGAAACTGTATATGCCTGATGTGATTTTGATGGATTTATTAATGGAGAACGGGAACGGGATAGACGCAACCAAGAAAATCCTGACCTTTCATCCACACTGTAAAATCATCATTCTCACAAGCTATTATGATGATGAAAAAGTGTTTCCCGCCATCGAAGCAGGAGCTCATAGTTATTTGTTGAAAACGGCAAGTGCGGAAGAAGTGACATCTGCTATTTATAAAGCGGTGAAAGGGGAGTCCGTCATTGCCTCCAAAGTGGCGGATAAAATGATGAACCGTTTCCGCACTAGGGAAGCGATGCCTCATGAGGAGCTGACCTCTAGGGAAATGGATGTATTGAAATGCCTGGGAGAAGGAATGACGAACCAGGAAGTATCAGAAGAGCTATTTATTGGGGTTAAGACTGTCAAAACTCATGTAAGTAATATCCTGAGCAAGCTTGGAGTGGCCGATCGTACGCAGGCAGCGATTTATGCAAATCGAAATGGAATCTTGTATAAAGCTGGTAGTAAAGAGTAGAAAAACTTTTGCAAGAAGAATTTATATTGAAAAAACGCAAAGGGGCTTAGTCAAAAGGGATGATTTCATCCCTTTTGACTAAGCCCCTTTGCGAAAACAAAACATTTTTTAGAATGTAACAGGTTTACTTAATTTTAATCGTGAAGAAAGAATGGATTCTGTTGAAGCGATGGTGGCGAATTCATGATGAAGATTAGCAAGTGACAGTCCGTGTACAATTTCTGCAGAAAATAATGAACCGTCATAGGAATATGTTTCAAAGCATGCTGTAGCATCAAAAGGTACCGTCACATCATACCCTAAATTCGCAGCCATCCGAACCGTACTGGACACACAGTGATTCGTCGTTAAGCCCATGACGACAAGGGAGGTAAACTTTTCCCGTTTCAGATATAAATCCAGGTCTGTATCGATAAATGCGCTGTTGACGTGCTTGATGATTTGCTTTTCGTTTCGTAGTGGAAGGAATTCTTCTATAAAATCGAAACCTGCTGAACTGGAATGCAGCGGTGATTCCATATCATTAGAAGAGTGCTGTACGTGAACGACCGGCCATGCTTTTTCTCTCCAGGCGTGAAGAAGCTGATAGGCGTTTTCTTCCATACCCGGATTATTCCGCTTTCCCCATGAAGGATGACTAAATGCCTTTTGGAAGTCAATCAGAAGCAAACACGTTTGACTCATCGGTACTCCACTCCTTTCATATACGTTGTGTAGTCTTAACCTGCAAAGTAAATATCTATGACCAATACGATAAAGTATACTGTTAATAATTTGTAATTATGTATGTACACCTTAAGTGTAATGATTAAGATTGAAGGTATAAATATCAGGATAATAAATAAGCTGCCAGGAATATGGCAGCTCATGTTTTACTCTTCACCGGTTACATGGTATTCACTCACATAGGAAGCGCGGGGAAAGATATCCTTTTTATTATCAATTCCTTCTTCCGTCCCTCGCTTTTCATGTGCTTTTTTGTATTGCTCTGACTCCTGCCAGGCAGTGAAGTTTCTCTCGTCTTCCCAGAGTGTCATAATCACATATGTATCCGTGTCTAATGGACGAAGGACCCGGATAGCCGTAAAGCCTGGAACTTCTTCGATCAATCCTGCACGATTTTTGAAGCGGTATTCAAAGAGTGGGCGCCCTTCATCTGTAACAGGGATGTTATTGAAAACCACATACCCTTTATTTTTAAGCTCACCTGATTGATCGACAATTTCATATTTCCGGGGGGATTCAAATACACTCTCTCCATTTGTCTCATGAAGCAGCATTGCATCTTTCCCCTGCATTAAGATCATGTTTTCACCTTTATGCCGATTCATTAATTTTTTTAGAAATTCATGGGTTCCCGTTGTTATATACACCTTCATTAAAATCACCTCAATTAGTTAGTAGTCTCTATTATACTCTTCCCTAATCATTTGCTCATGTAACATGATTTCTGGATATTTTTTCATCCCCCTTGAAAATCGGCAAATTTATGACATTTTCCCTTGATAACTATACAATTCTCTTTAAAACGTCTATAGTTTAAAAGGGTTACAATCCGTACGGTTCATATTAAAAATAGGACAATTTCAGAATCTAAACAAATTAGTATACAATGGGAATAATGGAGTTACATAGAAAGGTGGACGAACAAAGGTATGAAACAAATGAATGATACATTTTTACGAGCAGCAAGGGGAGAGAAGACGGACTATACTCCGGTTTGGTATATGAGACAAGCCGGGCGTTCACAACCTGAATACCGTAAAATCAAAGAGAAGTATTCTCTGTTTGAAATTACACACCAACCTGAGCTTTGTGCATATGTGACAAGGCTGCCGGTGGAACAATATGATGTGGATGCAGCGATCCTTTATAAAGACATTATGTCACCACTTCCTTCTATAGGAGTGGATGTAGAAATCAAATCAGGGATCGGTCCGGTGATCGATAACCCGATTCGTACGACAGCGGATGTAGAGAAGCTGGGGGAAATCGACCCCGAAAATGATGTTCCTTATGTACTGGATACCATTAAGTTATTGACGCAGGAGCAACTGTCCGTGCCATTGATCGGATTTGCCGGTGCACCATTTACAATGGCAAGCTACATGATTGAAGGCGGTCCTTCGAAAAACTATAATAAAACAAAAGCGTTTATGTATGCAGAACCTCAAGCCTGGTTTGCATTAATGGATAAACTTGCAAACATGACAGTGACGTATGCGAAAGCTCAAATTAAAGCAGGAGCGTCTGCTTTCCAAATTTTCGACTCATGGGTCGGTGCATTGAATATACAAGATTATCGTACATTTATTAAGCCGGTCATGGAGAAGATCTTTACAGAATTGAAGGAAGAGAACGTACCATTGATCATGTTTGGTGTTGGTGCAAGTCACTTGGCAAATGAATGGCATGACCTTCCTCTTGATGTAGTTGGTTTGGACTGGCGCCTGCCGATTAAAGAAGCAAGAGAAAGAGGCATCTCCAAAACAGTTATGGGAAATCTGGATCCTGCGATTCTGTTAGCTCCTTGGGAAGTGATCGAAGAAAGAGCCAAAGAGATCCTTGATCAAGGAATGGAACTTCCTGGCCACATCTTTAACTTGGGACACGGGGTATTTCCGCAAGTTAATCCGGATACATTAAAGCGTCTTGCAAGTTTCGTACATGAATACAGTGCCAGGTAGAGCACATTCATATGTGTGCATCCATGGATTCAACTGAAGAAACATGGCACAATAATGGAATGTATGATACTGATAATGAGGTGAAATGGTATGACAAAGAAAAAAATGGGTCTATTGGTGATGGCCTATGGAACTCCATATAAAGAAGAAGATTTGGAACGTTACTATACTCATATCCGACATGGAAGAGCTCCCTCGGCTGAATTGCTGGAAGACCTACGTGGCCGTTATGAAGCGATCGGTGGGATTTCCCCACTGGCTAAGATCACCCTGGATCAGGCGAAGAGCCTTGAAGAACATTTAAACAGCATTCAGGATGACATTGAGTTTAAAATGTATCTTGGTCTGAAGCATATCGAACCTTTCGTGGAAGACGCTGTTGAACAAATGCATAAAGATGGCATTGAAGAAGCCGTTTCGATTGTACTTGCCCCTCATTTCTCCACGTTCAGTGTTAAATCCTACAATGGACGTGCGAAGGAAACGGCAGAAAAGCTGGGTGGACCACACATTACATCCGTTGAGAGCTGGTATGATGAACCTAAATTCATTCAGTATTGGGTGGATAGAGTGAAAGAAACCTATGCAAGCATGTCAGATGAGGAAAAGAGTCATGCTGTCCTGATCGTATCTGCCCACAGTTTACCGGAACGTATCCTGCAGTCAGGCGATCCATATCCAATGCAATTAGAGGAAACAGCGAAGATGATCGCAGAGGGCGCAGGCGTGAAGGAATATGCAGTAGGCTGGCAAAGTGAAGGGAACACTCCTGATCCCTGGTTAGGTCCTGACGTTCAGGATTTAACCCGTGATCTTTATAAAGAAAAAGGATACAAGACATTCGTCTACACACCGGTAGGTTTCGTATCAGATCATCTAGAAGTGCTATATGACAATGATTATGAATGTAAAGTGGTAACAGATGATATTGGAGCTTCGTACTATCGTCCTGAAATGCCGAATGCCAAACCTGAATTCATCGATGCAATGGCAGATGTCGTGTTAAAACACCTTAAATAATTTCTCGTTTTTGGCTGAAACAAATGAAGGACTGAGGCAAATGAGTTTACACTCACCGCTTTAGTCCTTCTCTATTGTTCAATAAGATATATTGTTAAAGAAGGCGATGAACGTGTTGGAACAAAATAAAAGGGTCGTAATCATAGGTGGAGGGATCACCGGATTAACGACGGCGTACTACCTGCAACAGGAAATAAAAGAAAAAAACCTTCCCATAGAAGTAAAGCTGGTGGAAGCAACCCATCGACTCGGTGGAAAAGTGCAAACCTTGAAAAGAGACGGGTATGTGATCGAAAAGGGACCGGACTCATGTTTAGCCAGCAAACCGGAAGTCTCCCGCTTAGCGAAACGACTGGGAATCGAGGATACGCTCATCCGTAATCGTAAAGGCACGTCCTATGTGATAGCGGGTGGTGAGCTGTACCCCATACCCGGTGGATCCATCGTAGGTATTCCAACCCAAATCGCCCCTTTCATTACGACCAGTCTGTTTTCATTGACAGGAAAGATGAGGGCTGCGGCAGATTTCGTGCTTCCCCGCTCACAGGAAACAGAAGATCAGTCCCTGGGGAAATTCTTTAGAAGAAGAATGGGGGATGAAGTTGTTGACCATTTGATTGAACCACTCCTAACAGGAATCTTTGCCGGAGATATCGATCAATTAAGCTTAATGTCAACTTTCCCGCAACTCTACGAATTGGAGCAGAAACATCGCAGTTTAATAGCAGGTATCAAAAAGAGCGGCCAATCAGCCAACACGGATGAAAAAGGTAACTTCCTTACATTCACAGGAGGGCTTCAGTCCTTGATCGACGCCATGGAGGCAGGTCTGGAGCCGAACACGGTATACAAAAGCATGAAAGTAACCAACATAGAAAAAGAAGACGGCAATGATTACACGATTACCTTCACAAACGGGGAGCAATTAGAAGCCGATAGCGTAATCGTCACTACACCTCATCATGTAGTACATTCCATGTTTCCCACCTACCCATTCTTAACCTTTTTGAAAGAAATGCCAGCTACCTCGGTGGCAACCGTTGCAATGGGGTTTTCACAGGATGCCATAAAAAAAGACATCGCCGGTACGGAATTCCTTGTGTCAAGAAACAGTGACTATTCCTTGACGGCCGGTACCTGGACCCATAAAAAATGGCCACACACCGCCCCGGAAGGGAAGGCACTATTGCGATGCTACCTGGGGAAATCGGGTGACGAAACCATCGTCGATTTATCTGATGATGAAATTCAGCAGATTGTCCTTGAAGACCTGAGCAAGGTCATGGTTATAGAGGGTGCTCCTGAGTTTACGATCGTGTCCCGTTACAAGAACTCCATGCCGCAATATACAGTGGGCCACAGGGAACGGATACTGGACATGTATGAACAGGCTGAAGCGAGCCTGCCTGGACTATTTATCGCCGGGAGTTCTTATGAAGGAGTAAGTATCCCGGACTGTATCGAGCAGGGAGAAAAGACCGTATCGAAAGTATTGGAGTACCTGCAATAGGATTATGGAGGCCGCCATGGTGGCGGTCTTTTTTTGGATCTATTAGGAAAGCATTCACGCCAATTTCTTCAAGATAATCAACAGAAAAATACCTCCTGCAGACAACAGGAGGTACACCACTCACTTCACAACCCGATACCTTGAATGCTGCAGCATCCAATTCTGTGGAAAGGCAGATCCCAAAACCCAGTAACTTAAACCCCTAAGTCCATACTCATCCACCGTTTTCTGTTTGGCCAGCATGCTTCGTGCGTCTTCAAACCAGACTTCATGCTTTTGGCCGGTTTCATCCCAATAAGTGAAATAAGGGGATTGATTAACGTCGTTGTATTGAATCCTTACACCATATTTGCTTGCGAGATCAAGTGCTCCTTGAGGCGAGACCGTTTTAGCGAAGGTTCCGTCTACCCATGGAACATTCCAGTTGCGTCCATAGAGGGGAGCGCCCATCATGATTTTGTTTCTCGGTATTACGGTTACGGCGTAATCAAGTACTTTTTTCACTTCATTAATGGGGGCAATCGCCCATGGTTTTCCGCCTGCCCATCCCCATTCGTATGTCATGAGGACAACGAAATCGACAATATCTCCGTGAGCTTTATAGTCATGGGCTTCATACAAGAGTCCTTTTTGGTCAGCTCTAATTTTAGGTGCGAGGGCCGTCGATACAGAGTACCCTTTAGGTTTTAAGGCTGCAACGGTTCTTCTTAAGAAGGTATTATAATTTTCCCTGTCTTCGGGGTACACATATTCAAAATCAATATTTAATCCTTTATAGCCCTTCCTCTCCATTTTCTTCAAGATCGATTCGATTAAGGTGATTTGCAGAGATTCACTTCTAAGGATGGTGGCAACTAGGTCAGAGTCGAATTTTCCAGCTGAATAATTCGTGAGCACCATTATTGGATCCACGCTTTGATTGTACGACGCTGTAATTAAACCACTATCGTTTAATTCAGTGACAGAGCCTCCTTTTGTAATGGAATGAGTAAAGGGAGTCAGGTAGGTGAAATAGCTGCCTAATCCGTTCACTTCGGCTACTCCTTCACTGTCTGTCCTTGTGATGTAGGCGTTTACCTCCTTCGTGATTTTCGTGTTTGGAATCCTGATTTGCTGGTTTGGATAAATGAGAGAAGGATTCGAAATAGAATTGGCCTTTAAAATCTCCTGAAGCGGGACTTTATAGTTATAGGAAATGACATAAAGTGACTCACCCGATTTTACTCTATGGATAAAGGAAGGCATAACGATCAATTGACCAACGAATAGCATTGATGGATCAGAAATTTGATTGAAATCGATCAGTTCATTTAGACTAATATTATACTTTTGGCTGATGCTATACAATGTATCTCCTGGTTGTACGATGTATTCTTTTAGAGGTTCCGGAATAAGAAGACTTTGTCCAATCACGAGAATATTGGGGTTTTTCAATTGGTTTCCGTATGAAATTTGATTCATGTCTGCACCATATCGTTGAGCGATCGACCAAAGAGAATCCCCGCTTTTAACAACGTAAATATTCATAAGACACCCCCAAACAAACATTATCCTTATAGCCTATTCACGAAGGCTTAATCTATATGAGGGATGAAAGGTATACTATAAGAAAAAAAACACTTGTGGATCGGCAGGAAATGTGATAAATTATTCAATGTTAACAAAATGACCGAATTACAAATTTGGTCAAATGGTCATATTAAGGGGTGTGTTCATGGCGATCGATCGAAAAAAACAGGTTCTGGAGGCAGCGACGAATTCGTTCTCACTGTTCGGTTATAAAGCAACGACAATGGATCAAGTGGCAAAATTGGCTAATGTGGGAAAAGGGACGATTTATACTTTTTTTAGAAATAAGGAAGAATTGTTTGATGAAATTGTATCATCGTTAATCAATGAAATGAAACGGGAAGCGGAAGAAGTCATCGATCCCCAGGAATCCTTTTCTGAAAATGTTCATCGTGCATTGTTCCGCATGCTTGAATTCAGGAAAGAGCATAAGCTGACCATCAAGCTTTATCAAGAAGCCCGGGAGATGGGAACTCCTGCTGTATCGGAAGTCATTGATCGCATGGAGAAAGTGGTCATTGAGTTCGTGAGTAAACGAATTGAAAAAGCGATCGCCTCAGAAGCGATTAAGCCATGTAATCCTGAAATGACCGCCTTTGTTATGTTGAAGATGTACGTTTCACTTATTTTCGATTGGGAACGAGCACATGGTCCCCTTGATAAAGATGAAATTGCCAACCTCTTTGAACTATATTTAATTAAAGGGTTATCGAATCGATAGTCCTTCATTTTTGGCAAATAATGACCAAATGAATAAAATAGTCATTTATTTTTTTGTATAAAATGACTACTTGGACTAAATGGTCAATTATTCAAATTTAGGTAAATTGGAGGAAAACATGAAGAATTCATTTATTGGTTCAGAGTTCAAAGCGATATTCAAAAATAAGAAACTTCTCATTCCGATTCTAGCCGTCCTTTTCATCCCTGTTCTGTACAGTGGTATGTTCTTGTGGGCATTTTGGGATCCATATGAACAGTTATCAGACTTACCTGTGGCTGTAGTAAACAGCGACCAGGGAGCTGAGTTTGACGGAAAGGAATTGCATATCGGGGATGAACTTGTTGATAAACTGAAGGATAGCGAGCAATTCGACTTTCACTTTGTCGATAAGGAGGAAGCATACAAAAATTTAGAGAAACAGGATTATTACATGCTTGTTGAGATTCCGGAGGATTTCTCTGAAAATGGAACAACATTACTAGAAGATCATCCTAAAAAGCTTTCTCTGAAATATGTTCCGAATGAAAGCTTTAACTTCCTGTCCGCCCAAATCGGTGATACAGCGATGAAAGAAATCAAGGCGAGCCTTTCGAAGTCTGTCTCTGAAACCTATGCAGAGACCATGTTTGATAAAATCAAGCAAATGGGAGACGGCTACCGGACGGCCAGTGACAAAGCTGGTGAAATCAATAATGGGGCCATCGATTTATCTCAAGGTGCCAATAAGTTAAAGGATAATTTAGCCGTTTTAGCAGAAAAGAATGTTGAGATGAATGACGGTGTGGCGAAAACGCGGGCAGGTGCCGAGAAACTCGCAAAGGGTTCTCAGGAACTATCGGACGGTGTTGGGGTCATGACGGATAAATCACAACAACTATATAAAGGAACACAGGATGTCCAATCCGGAATCAATGCCCTTGCAGCAGGGATTGATAAAAGCAAGGCTGGTTTAGAGCAGGTGGATGCCGGATTAGCCAGTGCAGTTGCTAATACTTCAAGAGATTCGGAACTATACGGTGGTACTAAGAAACTGGCTGCCGGGCTTGAAGAATTGAAAGGGTATGCGAATAGTGCAGGGACAGGTGCTCAGCAAATCAATTCCGGGGCAAATGAATTGGAAAAACAATTGACTCCATTGATGGGAAGTCTTCCTGACGAGCAACGTGCTGAATTAGAAGCAGCCATTGCACAAATAAAAAATGGGGCTTCTGATCTTCAAACAGGTACAGGTGCATTAAGTAAGGGAGCAGGCGACCTTAAAAATGGTGCAGATGGTCTTACAGCCGGTATTGAGAAACTGAATAATGGCCAAATGGAGCTTCATGCCGGAGTCGGGAAATTAGTAGACGGCTCAGCCCAACTGGATGAAGGATCCAATCAGCTTCAAGCAGGTCAGGGTGAAGTTGTGAAAAACTTTGGCTTATTAAACGATAAGCTCGGTGAAGTATATCAAGGAACAGTAAGTGTCGCTTCAGGAGCAAGCGAACTAAGTTCAGGTCTCAATAAAGTATACAATGGTTCCACTCAATTAACAGATGGTTCTAAGAAACTTGCCGATGGTTCAACAGAATTAGCAGAAGGTTCAACGAAACTATCAGATGGAACAACAGAATATGAAACAAAATTAAAAGACGCATCAAAAGAAGCAAACAGTGTCAAAGCGGATGACGATACGTATGACATGATGGCTGGTCCAGTCGATGTGAAAAATGAGAAAATCAATCATGTTCCAAACTACGGAACTGGTTTTGCTCCTTATTTCTTATCTCTAGGGTTATTTGTCGGAGCACTATTAATTTCGATTGTGTATCCATTGAGAGAACCGGCAAATCGTCCTTCAAGCGGGATGAGTTGGTTCCTTGGTAAATTCACTGTCCTTACAGTGGTAGGGATCATTCAATCCCTGGTTGCAGCCGGTATTTTACTACTTGGATTAGGCCTTGAAGTGGAAAGTGTTCCATTATTCTTACTTTCTACGATCATTACGAGTCTTACATTCCTAGCCCTCATCCAAATGCTTGTAACGATTTTAGGAGATCCGGGACGCTTTGTAGCAATTATTATATTGATCCTGCAATTAACTACGAGTGCAGGGACATTCCCATTAGAATTAATCCCGAGTGCTCTGCAGCCAATCAGTGCATTGTTACCGATGACTTACTCAGTATCAGCGTTCAAAGCGGTCATCTCAAGCGGGGACTTTGCCTTCATGTGGCAGAACATCTTCATCCTGCTGGGATACTTCAGTGTGTTCATCGCATTGACAGTTGTATTCTTCATAGGGTTATTCAAGAAACAATATACGAAAACAGTAGAAGCATAAGGAAAAAAACGGGAGATGCAACACAAATCTCCCGTTTTTTCTTCATAAAATGGACAAACCATCCGTATGCATGACAGTGTATACTAATTGGTGAGAAGTACATAATGGTGAGACACTAAATAGAGAATGCCTAAAGGAGAATATAATTATGAAGAAAATAAGCTTGTTTTTGCTGGTGGGTTTCCTGGCATTGTTTATCGCTGCATGTGGTAATTCAAATGAAGATAACGGAGCAAAAGAAGACGAGAAATTGGAAGCGATTGAAGCAAAGTTAGACGTGCCTGAAAAAGGGGAAAAGGGTGAAACCGTTTCTCTATTGACTAAAGTCACTCAAGGTGATGAGAACGTCGAGGACGCTGGTGAAGTGAAATACGAGATTTGGAAAAATGGTCATAAAGAACAAAGTGAAATGATTGAAGCGATGCATGATAAAGACGGTGTATATAAAGCTGAAAAGACCTTTGAAGAAGACGGCATGTATACTGTGCAGGTCCATGTAACGGCCCGTGATATGCACACCATGCCGACAGCTGAAATTGGAATTGGAGAAGTAGAGGCAGAGGAACATGGAAAGGAAAGCGAAGACGATCACCACGGTCATCACGAAAGTTCAGTTTCCATCCATCTTATGAAGCCTGATACGATTAAGATGAACGAAGAAGCAGAAATGAACGTTCATGTGGAAAATGAAGATAAAGCACTGGGAAAAGCAGAAGTGCGTCTGGAAATTTATAAAGAGGGTCAAGAGAAGCATGAGTGGGTCGACTTAACAGAAGGTGAAGCCGGTAAGTATAATGGGTCGTATGCTTTCCCGGAAGAGGGTACATACAATGTACAGGTTCATGTGACCAAAGGTGAGGAAATTCACGAACACACAATGCAAACAGTAGAAGTACAATAAACCTAAAAGGGATGCTCTTCACTTTGAAGAGCATCCCTTTTATTACCCCTTGTTTCTTAACTCCTAGTATTCGTAATCAGTCGTACATTTCTCGCAATAAATGCCGTAGCATTCATGCTGTTCTTCAATTGTATCTCCACACTGTGCACAAGACTTAGGCGGCAAATTTCGAAAGAACTCCACAATATTTTTTACCATGTTAATCACCCTCCGTAAATTTTTTCACCCATCAATTGTTCGTGTTATATAACTGATGTGTTAATTTATTTTATTGTATTATAACAGTATGAACTTCGTCAACAATTAATTCAAAAATAGGCGAAAAAAATGAAAAAATAGGCACAATGAAGTATAGTAAGGGTACAAACTAAAGTGAAGGGCGAGGTTCAAATTGAAGCTAACCGTTATTGGCCAATGGGGCGGCTATCCGAAGGCAGGAGAAGCGAGCACCGGGTATTTACTTGAACATAATGGCTTTAAACTGCTTATAGACTGTGGCAGTGGTGTACTATCCCATCTACAACATCATGTAGAGGCAACAGATTTAGATGCGGTGCTTCTATCCCACTATCATCCAGATCATGTAGCTGATATAGGTGTACTACAACACGCTCTATTGATTCAATACTTCCTGGGGAAAAATAAAGGTACATTACCTGTATATGCCCATAGAGAGGATCAACGGGGTTACGATACGATTACATATAAAGATTTAATGAAAGCTCACGAATATAAGGAAGATACATCATTATCGATTGGCCCTTTTACGGTAACATTTGTGAAGGCCAAGCATCCCGTGCCATGCTACGGAATGAGAATCGAAGCAGACGGCAAATCGCTGTTCTATACAGCAGACTCGGCTTTCAAACAGTCATTTGTTTCATTTGGGATAGACGCAGATGTACTGCTCTGTGAATGTAATTTTTATGGAGGGATGGATGCTTCGAATGCTGGTCACATGACGAGTCTCGACGCCGGGAATCTTGCTCAGAAAACCAATGCCGGAATGCTCATTCTCACACATTTACCTCATTTCGGCGAACTGGAGCAATTGGTAACAGAAGCGAAAACCATGTATAGCGGCGAGGTATTGTTAGCGAAGAAAGATATGGAAATAGATATTTAGGAGGAAGAAAGATGTTATTTATCGATAATAAAGGGATTACGGATCCAAGGATCAATCTTGCTATTGAAGAATATGCACTGAAGAACTTAGATATTAATGAGAGTTATTTATTATTTTATATTAATGAACCTTCCATCATTATCGGGAAGAACCAAAATACGATTGAAGAGATTAATACAGACTACGTGGAGAAGCAAGGTCTCCATGTCGTTCGCCGACTTTCCGGCGGGGGAGCGGTCTATCACGATTTAGGAAACCTGAATTTCAGCTTCATCACGAAAGATGACGGAGAGAGCTTTCACAACTTCAAAAAATTCACTGAACCCGTTGTAACCGCCCTACATAGGCTGGGGGTGAAGGCGGAGCTTAGCGGACGTAACGATATTATCGCAGAAGGCAGAAAGATTTCAGGTAACGCCCAGTTCTCCACTAAAGGCCGGATGTTCAGCCACGGAACGCTCCTGTTCGATTCCGAAATGGAAAACGTCGTGTCAGCTCTACGGGTGAAAAAGGACAAGATTGAATCAAAAGGGATCAAATCGATCCGAAGCCGTGTGGCCAACATTTCTGAATTCCTGTCAGAAAAAATGACCATCGAACAATTTCGTTCAACCCTTCTGGATTATATTTTCGACGGAAGCGACGTAGAAGAATATGTCCTGACGGAAGAAGACTGGAAGAACATCCATGAGCTTTCAAAAGAGCGCTATCAGAACTGGGATTGGAACTACGGTAAATCACCGAAATTCAATCTCCAGCATTCCCACCGCTTCCCGGTCGGATCCATTGACGTTCG
Organism: Rossellomorea sp. FM04394; assembly: GCF_041889765.1. Classification (NCBI taxonomy): domain Bacteria; kingdom Bacillati; phylum Bacillota; class Bacilli; order Caryophanales; family Bacillaceae; genus Rossellomorea; species Rossellomorea sp. FM04394. The sequence goes on from NZ_CP168654.1 coordinate 1,446,703, forward strand.
TCTAGAAGTGAACAAAGGGAAAATTGATAACTGTAAAATTTTCGGTGATTTCTTCGGAGTCGGGAATGTTGATGACATCGAAGAAAAGCTGATAGGCACCCGCTACGAACGAAAAGACATTGCCAGGGCTATGGAAGGTGTTGATATTCAACACTATTTCGGGAATGTGACGAAGGATGAATTTGTGGATTTGGTGTACTAATAAAAAGAGATTTCCTAATTTAGGAAATCTCTTTTTGTCTCAACTAGGAAAATCCTCCCAACCAAAATATAGGACTAAATATTTATGTACCGTTATGAATATTTATTCTATCATTATACTATTACATAATTTGGAGGTACATAAATGAAGCAGAAGATTATTGCAGGAATTGCCAGTTTTACTCTACTATCCACCACACCATTCAACGTTTTAGCAGAATCTCCTCAAACGACGATTCAAAGTACTCAACTCGATGAGAAAGATAAAAGCTTATTTAATAGTGAGCACTATGACTTTGTGAAGTACTCTGAGATTGAAGGGAAGCTTGATGCGATCGCACAGGAAAGCAATCGTGTGACGGTCGAGAAGAGCGAAACAAAATCGGCAGCAGGTCATGATATGTATGTAGTGACTGTCTCGGATGCGAAAGCGAAAGGGAAGTATGGTTACTATAAAGGTCTGCGTAAAAAAATGATCCAGTCCCCTGAAAAAGCACAGGACTTTATCGATAAGCACCCTGATCTGAAGGTCCCTGTCATGATCAATGCATCCATCCATGGAACAGAATTTGTTGGAACCGATGCAGCTCTTCAATTAATCGAGCGCTTCGCCACAGAAAATGACGAACAAACGATGGGGATCCTTGAGGATAATATCCTGATCTTCAATGTTGTGGCGAACCCGGATGGGCGGATTGATGCTACACGTTTCAACGGGAATGGCATTGACTTGAACCGTGACTTTATCACGCAATCTCAACCTGAAACAGAGCATATGGTTAACCTGATCACGGAATGGAACCCGATGGTGTTTCTTGACCTGCATGGTTATGTGAGAGGATACGGCGGACCGACGAAACCAGGTCTGATTGAGCCTTGTACGCCTCCTCATAATCCAAACTATGAATATGATCTGTATTCGAAGTGGGCATTGAATCAAGCAGAGGCGATGGAATCCAGTATCGTGTCGAATAAAGAAAACTATGAAAATACTCATACGGATTCGTCAAAAGTAGATTATCAGAATATGGAAGGGACTTATATCCCGCAACGTGATGATTCAGCAGGCTGGGATGATTATCCGCCGATCTTCACTCCAATGTATGCCATGTACCACGGGGCATATGGGTATACACTTGAAGCACCGACCAATGATTGGGACGGGGTTCAATGGACATATGATGCCGTGATGGGTGCACTGGGCTATGCGAGCGAAAACAAAGTGGGAATGGTCAAAGATCAGATCGAAGTATTTAAACGTGGTGTGAAGTTTGACCACCCGTTCCACACTGAAGGCCATTTCCCATCTGCATATATTCTGCCAAATGATGAACAGGATCAAACGAGTACTTTGAAAGCCGTTCGCCATCTTCAAGATAATGATATTGTCGTAGAAGAGGCTCAGAAGGATTTCACCTTTGATGGCGTGACGTATCCGAAAGGAACGTATATCGTACCGATGGATCAAGCGAAAGCCGGCCTTGCCAACACGATGCTTTGGGACGGTGAAGACATCACAGAAGATACACCGAGTATGTATGACATCTCTGCCTGGAATCTGCCTGAATTATGGGGCTTCGATGCAGTGGAAGTGAGCAGTGACAATGAACTGAATGTGAAATCCAGACAGGTAAGAGCACTGAATGAAAGTGGAGCCGTCATTGGGGACGGACCTTATGCGATCCCCAATACCTCTGCCAAATCAATTGCGATTGCCAATCAATTACTAAATAGCGGATACACTCTTCAGCGGGGAGAAGATGGAACATTGTATGCAGGAGCAGACGCGAAAGCAAAACTTTCCGACCTGGTGAAAAATACTGCTGTCACGGTTTCTTCCCAATCTGTTCCTGTTGGAGCGAAAGAAATCACGTCCCAGCATGTGACCCTCTTAAAAGATGGAGGAATGAATAAAGCTCAATCCCACTCTGGAACGAAGCTGGCACTTGAACGTCTCGGCTTCACAGTGGAGGAAAAGACCCCCGGACAAGTAGCAGAAGAGGGTCTTGGCTCAACGGATGTGTTTATTTATAACGGCAGATCGAATCTCATTTCCTATCAAAATAGTGTGGCCAATTCGGAATTTGGATTGAAGGATGCAGCACAATATGAAGCATTTAAAACGAATGTGGAAGGTTTTGTGGCGGATGGCGGACAATATCTTGCCATCGGTGCAGGTGCATCCCAAGCTACGACAAAGCTTGGATTAAGTGATGTGAAAGTGGAAACAGGCGGCTCCAACAGCAACGGAATCGTCCAATTATCCCACACGGATTCTACTTACACAGCCGGTTACGAGACAGAAGACCTTGGATTTGTTTATCAACCAACTTGGTATACAAACACAGGAAGTGCAGACATTCTATCAAGCTATCAAAACAGCAGTGAATTCTTCCTGGCCGGACATTGGAAAGGCAGTGAAGCGGCTCAAGGTAAGGCCGTTATCGTGAAGGATGAAAATGTATTATTGATTGGACTCGAGCCAACATTCCGGGATCATACGGATTATCTGTTCAGACTCGTTTCAAATGCGATTTTTGCACAATAAGAAAATGGAAGAGCCGTCCAAATTGGGCGGCTTTTTTCTATAAGATACTTGTATTAATACTATTCTTTATATAGAATATATTTTGAATACTTTTAATAGTTTGATGAATGACCATTCATTCAGTTTATCTAAAAGGGGAGGGATACAATTGAATATCGCAACACGGTTAGACCAAATCGCTCAAGAGAAAGCAGATAAAACAGCCTATCATTTCTTAAATACCTCAAGTACATACGGGGAATTAAATGCAGCTGTATCGAAATTTGCAAGCGGCTTAGAGCAATTGGGTCTGAAAAAAGGGGATCACATCGCGCTTGTATTAGGGAATTCACCACATTTCGTCATTGGATTATATGGGGCATTACGAATGGGGTTAAAGGTGATACCGATCAATCCGATCTATACACCGGATGAAATCGGCTACATCCTGAAAAATGGTGACGTGAAAGCTATCGTCACACTTGATTTGCTTGTGCCATTAATCGAAAAGATGCAGCATCTTTTATCTGATGTGGAGCACTTCATCCTATGTGAATCAGGAGATGAACGAGCTAGTGATATCGACTTAGAAAAGATTTCTCTCGTTTATCCAAAAATGAAATCGTTTACAGGTGTTCTCGGAAAGGGCGATCCTGCATTTAAGGGGGAGGAAGTGGATGAAAGTGAGGTAGCCATCATCCTTTACACTTCCGGAACGACTGGGAAACCGAAAGGCGCCATGCTGACGCACAAAAATATTTATTCCAATGCAACCGATGTCGGCAGCTATTTACGAATGAATGAAGACGATCGCGTCATTACAGCACTGCCAATGTTCCATGTATTCTGTTTGACAGTGGTACTGAATGCGCCATTGATGACAGGTGCGACCCTTTTAATCGTTCCACGCTTCAGTCCAAAAGACATTTTTGAACTGTCCAAGGCCTATCAGCCAACCGTATTTGCCGGTGTACCAACCATGTACAACTTCCTGTACCAGTATCCAGAAGGGAATCCAGAAGATCTATCAACTCTCCGTCTCTGTATTTCAGGCGGCGCTTCCCTGCCGGTGGCCTTACTAAAGAACTTTGAAAAGAAATTCAACGTCATGATTTCTGAAGGCTATGGCCTATCCGAAGCATCACCTGTGACATGTTTCAATCCATTAGACCGTCCGAGGAAACCGGGCTCCATCGGAACTTCGATTATGAACCTGGAGAATAAAGTCGTCGATGAACTGGGAGAAGAAGTACCAGTCGGACAAGTCGGCGAATTGATCGTCAAAGGCCCTAATGTCATGAAGGGTTATTACAAAATGGAAGAAGAAACAGCCGCGACGATCCGTGATGGCTGGTTATACACCGGAGATCTTGCCCGCGTAGATGAAGAAGGCTACTTCTATATTGTCGATCGAAAAAAAGAGCTGATTATTGTTGGAGGATACAACGTCTATCCACGTGAAGTAGAGGAAGTGCTATACAATCATCCTGGAATCGTAGAAGCAGCGGTCATCGGTGTACCGCATCCCGAACTGGGTGAAGCCGTCAGCAGCTATGTTGTGAAAAGCGAGCGATCCTTAACCGAACAGGAAGTGCTGGATTACTGTAAAGAGCATCTGGCGAAATACAAACTTCCAACTTCCATCGAGTTCATTGATGAGCTTCCGAAAAATACAACCGGGAAAATTTTAAGAAGAGCGCTGAAAGAACAAGTGCTTCAATCATAAAAAAAGAAGATGTTCAGTGGATACTGAGCATCTTTTTTACGTTATTTCATCGCCTTGCTAGCCTGTAAAAGCTTTGATTCACCTTTCTCCCACGTTTCTACCTGCTCGATTGCCTGTTCGGGTGTGAATCCCTGCCCGACCAGTACACCTGACAAAATGAACTCCTGGAAGAGATGGGTAAGGTTGATGCCTTCTTCCACTTCAGACAGGGCGCGGGTGACTAGAGGCTGAATATACTCAACCCATTGATCGGGAAGACTTTTGGTTTCACGGTAGTAGTTGTGCAGCCAGGCAATATCGTTTGCATATTGGTTTGAATAAAGATTCACCTGTTGATGCCTAATGTAAGGGTTTTGATTTGAAGGATTATACAAAAGAATTACAGCTCCTTTATGGGTAGATGTCACATTTTAGTCTATGCACCCAACCGTGAAGTGTTCAGCTCTATTAAAAAATGAAAGGGTTTTCTCGGTTTGTGTCGAATCATACATAGGGAGGAAACACTTAAACAAAGGGGAGAACTAACATGGAATCAATCTTACTAGAACAAAAAGGCAACGTCGCCACTGTAACCATCAACCGATCTGAGGCAATGAACGCCTTTAATTACGATACCCTGAACGAACTCCAGCAGGTAGTCGAAGCACTCCGCATCAACCCGGACGTCAGAGTCGTCATCTTCACGGGAAGCGGGGAGAAAGCCTTCTCGGTTGGAGCCGATCTAAAAGAGCGCAAAACCCTTACCGAACAACAAGTCATCCGCAACGTCTATAAAATCGGCGAAGTCTTCCAATCCGTCGCCACCCTTCCACAACCGACCATCGCCGCGATGAACGGCTACGCATTCGGCGGAGGAATGGAGCTGGCACTGGCATGCGATTTCAGAATCGCAGTAGCAGGCACCACAATGGGACTGACCGAAACGAGCCTGGCCATCATCCCGGGAGCAGGCGGAACCCAGCGTTTGCCGCGATTGGTCGGAGAATCCAAAGCACTGGAACTTATTCTGACAGCTAAGCGATTAACTTCAGAAGAAGCCTTGGACATCGGACTCGTTACAAGAGTAGTAGAAAAAGAGAATTTCCTGGGGGAAGTCCATGCATTTGTGGAACCGATGCTGGCAAATGGCCCGATTGCCCTGCAGCAGGCTAAATTTGCCGTGAAGAATGGTATGAATGTAGACCTCCAAACCGGATTGCAGATTGAGAGAAAAGCATATGAGATTACCATTCCTACGGAAGACCGGGTGGAGGCTTTATTGGCGTTCAGTCAAAAGCGGAAGCCGGAGTTTAAGGGGAAGTAAGTGGGTTAGTCCATAATCGGGGCCAGTTCCAAATTTCCAAAGATCAAATTTCTCAAGTATATCACAGAGAAATTTGATCTTTTTATATTCAAAAGTTCTTAGATAAACGATTACACCTCAAGTCTTACCTTAAGGTAGTCCCTAAGCCGTTAGAGAGAATAATCATTTAATGGTAATTTTATGTAAAAGATATATATGAATTCGATGACGGATTAGTAAGGGGGATCAAGGGTTTGAGAAAAGTACTGATAGCTATATGCTTGTTTTGCCACATTTTTTTTTCTTTTCAGTTCCATGTAAGGGCAGAGAATGATAGTCAAATAGAACTCTTAGAAAGATTTATGAATGAATCGATGGAGGAGTATGGAATTCCCGGGGCTTCTTTAGCGATTATTCAAGATGGAGAGCTCATGTTTCAACAAAGTTGGGGGGAACAAAGGAAAGGGACTCCTGTCACAAAGGATACACTGTTTACGATTGGTTCTATCAGCAAGCCTTTAACCAGTCTTGCTATCATGAGGTTAGTTGATGATAAGATGATTGAACTTGATCAGGAGATTGATCGGTATTTGCCTGACTTTCATTACAATAGAAATGGATTTGATAAGAAAATCACCATTAGGCACCTATTAACACATTCAAGTGGAATCAGTTCTTATGATGGGTTGAAAATTGCTGATCGTAATTTGCGAGGGGAAAATGCAATAAATGTTGCGGTTCAAAATCTGAATAATGTTCATTTGAATTATGAACCAGGGGAAGTGCATCAATACAGTGCTGCGAATTATTTACTTTTAGGAAGAATCATAGAGAATGTCACAAACCAAACATTTTCGGAATTTATGGATGATGAGATATTCAGTGTGATTGGGATGGATCGGACCGTATCGAATTTCGAATCGGCTAGAGTATTGGGGTATCAGCCCGGCTATCAATCATGGTTTGGAAAGCCCATGAAAAGCAGAGGTTTTTTTGATGATAGTGGGGCTCCATATGGTTACATGGTCTCTACAACTGGTGATATATCAAAGTTTATTAAATTTCTGCTGGATGGTGGTGAGATCTTATCTAAGGATTCATTCGATACTTATACTTCACCTCATTATCATAGAAAAGAAGATATGTATTATGGACTGGGCTGGAGAATCTCTACAGAGGTTGATAATTCTTATTATTTTCACGGCGGAGAAACACCTGATTCCCGGGCTGAATTATTCATTAATCCCCAACAAGGCTATGGATTTATCCTACTCACAAACAAAAATAACTTCTCTGAAGTCCTTTCCACCTTTAGGATGAGGGAAGGAATCAAAATGATTGTGGAAGAGGGAAAGTCCCCGGAAGTTCAGCAGTTGAACCATCACATGCAATGGAGCACTTTTATAGTAACTCTTTTTCTTCTGCTATTGTCATCCTGGAACTTATATCGACTAATAAAGAAAACCAAAATTAAGTCGAAGGTATGGATATTCATTGGAGTGCTATCTATACTGTTATCAATTATTATGATTCCACTTATAATCTATCTGTTCAACTCTCCTTGGAATACAATCAATCTATATGCACCTGCTATTGCTATCCTCATCAAGGTTTTAGTTGGTATACTGGCAACGAATGGAGTTCTTTTGTTATTTGTTGTTTATTTCAAAAAAAGTTCAGTTGGTGATTGAAGGATAATACCTGTAAGCAGAATGTATTACTCAGCTAGAAAAAACGATTTAACAAACATATTTTAACCAAGAGGTTCCAACTCGGAGCCTCTTTTTCACATGGCCCTTTTTAAACACCAAAAATCATGTAAAATAAAGAATCATACTAAAAAACACTGGAGTGACTCCTGTGAAAAAGAAACAGCTTAAACTAAGTACCATCATCATTCTCTTCGTATGCATCGTTGTCCTGGTATCACTTGTAATAACCGACTTGCTTATTTCCAGGACGATTAATGACAACATTGAGTCTAATATTGAAGAAAAGGCGAAAATCGTTTCCCGGACGGTCGCTCATTCCACGATTGTGAAGAGCGGTTTAGAGGGGGAAGGGAATGCAGATCGGATTCAGGAGTACACCCTTGATATCCAGAAATCAGCAGAGGTTCTGTTTGTAGTGGTCATGGATATGGAAGGGATACGTAAGTCTCACCCTGATCCTGATCGTATCGGCAAGCATTTTGTCGGCGGGGATGAGAAAGATGTACTCCAAGGGAAGGAAACATTGTCTATTTCAGAAGGGACTTTGGGCAAATCCGTCAGGGCATTTTCTCCTGTCTTTAATAATGAAAATCAACAGATAGGGGCTGTCGCAGTAGGGATTTCCCTGGGTAGCGTGGAGGAAGCATTGGACCAGAGTCATTGGAATATTTTAGTGGGATCTATGATCGGGATTATTGTTGGAGTCATTGGGGCCATTATTATAGCCAGGTACATAAAGAATATGTTGTTTGGGTTGGAGCCGATTACGATTGCGAAAATATTGGAAGAGCGAAATACGATGCTCCAGTCGGTTCATGAGGGGGTGGTGGCTGTCAATAAAGATACATCCATCTCATTAGTGAATAAATCTGCCCTGAAAATATTTAATAAAGCGGGACTAAGCTCGGATCCGATTGGAATGCCCATCAAAGAATACATGCCACAAACCAGGTTGGAAAGAGTCATCGCAACGGGTAACCCAGAGCTTGACGAGGAGCAAACCATCAATGGGGTATCTATTCTGGTAAACCGTGTTCCGTTGATCGTCAATGATGAAGTAGTCGGAGCGATCTCTACCTTCCGTGATAAAACGGAAGTGAATCAATTAGCTGAGCAGTTAACGGGTGTCAAATCGTATGCGGAAGCACTCCGGGCCCAGTCCCATGAATTTATGAATAAGATGCATGTGATTCTGGGGTTGGTGAAGATGAAGGATTACAATCATTTAAATCGCTACGTGAAAGAGCTTGTTTCCTTGCGGGTCGATGAAGTGAGCACGGTGACGTCGAAAGTGAAGGATCCTGCTTTGGCTGGTTTTATCATGGGGAAACTGAGCTATGCGAGGGAAAAGAACATATCGTTAACTATCGAATGCCATGACTTCATACCAGAACCCAAGGAGCCTGCCGTTACCCATGAGCTGATTACCGTGATCGGAAACCTCTTGGATAATAGTATTGAAGCAACGGTGGATGGTGACGTAAAGGAAGTACTGATGGAGTTATTTTATCAGGAAGGTCAGTTTGAAATGGTTGTGACCGATACAGGAAAAGGGATGCCGGATGATATGGTAGAGGATATTTTCACCAAAGGGTATTCTTCTAAGGGGGAAGGACGAGGTTACGGTCTTTACTTAGTGAAAGAGAGTCTCCGTAAACTGAATGGAACTCTGCACGTTGAATCAAAGGTAGGCTCTGGAACGACAATGATTATTCAAGCTTCATATAAGGAGGGGGAAAAAGGGTGATTAATGTATTGATCGTGGAAGACGATCCGATGGTGGCCCGGTTTAATCAAAGGTATCTAGAAGAGATCAAAGGGTTTCATTTAATCGGTATTTCGCATTCGATTGAAGATGCCATGGTGAAAGTAAATGAGTATAAGATTGACCTGGTTTTATTGGATGTTTATATGCCTGGGAAACGAAACGGGATGGACTTGTTAGAGCAAATACGGAAGGAACAGCGGGAGACAGATGTCATACTCATCACAGCGGCATCAGAAGTCGATAATATCCAGAGTGCCCTTCGCATGGGGGTAGTGGACTATTTGATCAAGCCTTTTGAATTTGAACGGTTTAAAAAAGCATTGACGTCTTATCGGGAGAGTAATCGTATGCTTCAGAAGCAATCTACCATCGATCAGAGTGAACTGGATTTACTTTTACTTAGGGATGTACAAGCCGGGGAGAAGTCACCCCTTCCTAAAGGATTGACGAGCAGTACATTATCGTCTATTTACGATGAGATTATGAGTTTTGAAGACGAGTCGTTTTCAACAGATGATATTGCTGACGTAACGTCCATTTCACGGGTTTCGATCAGAAAGTACCTCAGGTTTCTGAAAGATATCGGGGTGGTGGATGAGACCCTGATCTATGGTATTGGAAGGCCGGTCTATCAATATACATGGAACAAACTGAATAGCACGCGTATTCAAAGCTATTTGTAAGCAGCCCATCCGGCTGCTTTTTTTAATTTCAAAAGTCAAACAATAGTTTCATAACCTATGAAAAGATAAAGCGTTTTCATATGATGGGTATACATTGTAAGCGATTACGTTAGGAGCGATTGGATGACTCGAAAGAATTTAAAGGAAGAAGCAATATCCATACATGCATCTCATGCAGGAAAAATTGAAGTGGTGAGTAAGATTGATGTTTCATCTGAAGAAGATCTTAGTCTTGTCTATACACCGGGTGTCGCGGATGTATGTAAGACGATAGCCGAGGATCCCAGGCAGGCCAATACGCTGACATCGAAAGGAAACATGGTGGCCATCGTCACAGACGGTACAGCTGTATTGGGTCTTGGTGATATCGGTCCGGAAGCCGCGATCCCGGTCATGGAAGGGAAAAGCATGTTGTTTAAGAAGTTCGCCGGTATAGATGCCTTCCCCCTTAGTTTGGATACGAAGGATGTAGATGAAATCGTCACGATCATTAAAGCCCTGTCGCCTTCATTTGGAGGGATCAACCTGGAGGATATTTCAGCGCCTCGCTGCTTTGAAATTGAAAATCGGTTAAAGAAAGAGTTGGATATTCCGGTTTTCCATGATGATCAGCATGGTACAGCCATTGTCGTCTTAGGCGCGTTAGTCAATGCGCTGAAGGTCGTAAACAAATCATATAAGAAAGTGAAAATTGTCATCAATGGGGCGGGGGCAGCTGGAATCGCGATTGCGGAACTCCTTTTATTCGCTGGTTATGAAGATATTACTCTCGTAAGTTTGGAAGGTGTCCTGTGCAAGGGGGAGAAATGGATGAATGCTGCCCAAGAAGATATTACTTCACGCACAAACCTTTTGGGGGTGCGGGGTGAATTATCGGATGCGATAAAAGGGGCCGATGTATTTATCGGTGTATCCGGCCCTGGAGCCCTCAAGAAAGAGTATATTAAAACGATGAATATGCAGCCGATTGTGTTTGCCATGGCTAATCCGATTCCTGAAATTTATCCGGAGGAAGCATTGGAAGCAGGCGCAGCGGTAGTGGGGACGGGGAGATCGGATTATCCGAACCAGGTCAATAATCTTCTCGCTTTCCCTGGGATATTCAGAGGAGCGCTGGATGCGAAAGCAAAGGACATCACAATGGAAATGAAAGTGGCCGCTTCTTATGCCATAGCCGATGTGATCAGTTCTTCTGAATTGAGCCCTCAATATATTATTCCGAAGGCGCTTGATTCCCGAGTGGCAGAAAAAGTCGGGGAGTCCGTGCGAAAGATTGCATGTAAGGAAAGCAAAGCAAACAGTTCTGTTTCGTAATTATTAATATGACAAAGGGGATGATTAAGATGGGACAAGCAGCATCAACACTTTCATATAAGAATGAGAAAACAAAAGAGAATGTGACGCTTACGAAAGATCGATCGCTTCAGATTTTCAATATGCCGATCCTTTGGTTCCTGATCTTTACGGGAATTACGTTGGCCAGCTTGTATACGGGGAACCTTCCAGGGGGAATGATCGGTAGTCTTCTCGTCATGATGGTTCTTGGGGAATTATTCGGATGGTTAGGAGACCGTACGCCGATTGTGAAAACATTCCTTGGCGGAGGTGCCATCATTGCGATCTTTGGATCTGCTTTTATGGTTTACGCAGGTTTACTTCCGGAAGCCACCGTCACGTCCATGACTGACTTTATGAAATCAGGCGGATTTTTGAATTTCTATATTGCTGCATTAATTACGGGAAGTATTTTAGGAATGAATTCAAAGGTTTTAGTTAAAGTGGGTCTGCGCTATTTCCTGCCGATTTTCGGAGCGGTAGCCGGAGCCGTGATAGTAGCAGGAATCTTTGGATCTCTTGTCGGATTTACCCTTCAAGAAGCCATCCTCGTCATTACGATGCCGATCATGGGTGGCGGAATGGGAGCTGGAGCTGTTCCTATGAGTCAAATCTATTCTGAAATGATGGGGAATGATCCAAGCTATTATATCTCCATGCTCGTGCCTGCACTGGCATTAGGGAATGTATTTGCCATCATTTTAGCATCGGTTCTTGATATTATCGGAAAGAAAGTACCTTCCCTAAGTGGAAACGGACAGCTTATGAAAGGCTTTACTTATGAGAAGACAAAGCAGAAGTATAATATTGAAAAGATGGGAGTGGGCTTACTCGCTGCCCTGACATTCTTCACGGTTGGGACATTACTGGGATCCGTTCTTCCCCTTCATCCATATGCCATCATGATCATTCTTGTGGCTGCAGCGAAGATTTCGAACATGATCCCTCAAAACGTCGTAGAGGGAGCAAGTCAGTGGTATCAATTTGTAGCCAGCAACTGGACGTTCGCTTTATTATTCGGGATCGGTGTCGCGTACACGGACTTAGATACCGTTCTTGCTGCGTTGACGCTGCAATATATCTTGACTGTATTCGGAGTCGTTTTAGGAGCGATCCTCGGTGCGGCGATCCTTGGCAAAGTCGTTGGCTTTTACCCGATTGAAGCAGCGATCACAGCGGGATTATGCATGGCGAATATGGGAGGAACGGGAGATGTTGCTGTGTTGTCAGCATCGAAACGAATGGAGCTTATGCCTTTCGCTCAAATCTCTTCCCGATTAGGCGGCGCATTGATCCTGCTGTTAGCCGGATTAATCATCCCGCTGTTGTAAATATGGTACACTTAGGCTTGACTCTAGTAGTCAAGCCTATCTTTCATATTAATAGATTGTGGTGACGTAAATGGACGTAATATTGATTGTACTGCCTGCATTACTCGTCTTTGCCGTTGGATATATCGGCCAAAAGAAACTTGGTTTCGAGATCAATTCGATTTCGAAGATGGCCATATACTTAATGTATCCGTTTCTTGCATTCAAGACCTTTTACGAGAATGCACTGAATATGGACTATCTTTATATTTTTCTCTTTTGTATCGCGCTTTGTGTAATTTTGATTGTTTCTATTAAAATAGTGGCGAAGGTTAGGAACTATTCAAAACCGAAAGTGTCGGCCATGATTCTATCCGGGGTATTCATGAACAGCGGTAACTATGGAGTACCGATCATCCTATTCGCTTTCGGTGAGCTCGGTTTTCGCTATGCGGTCATTATGATGGTGATACAGTCATTTCTGATGAATACAATCGGCCTCTATTATGCTGTCAGTGGCAGTGATAAAAAGAGGGAAACGAGGGAAATTTGGATGAAGATCGTCAAGATGCCGATTCTGCATGGTGCTTTTCTTGGATTGGGCTTTCAATTGTTGCATCTTGATGTGCCGGTATTTATGAGTCAGACCATTGATCTGATTTCCCAGGCAACGATCCCTACTATTATGGTGGTGTTAGGGATGCAATTAGCGACATTGGGAGGGAAGAAGGTGGAAAGAGGCGCCCTTTCCTTAATTGTGATCATGAGAATGGTAGCTTCACCCCTCATAGCTCTCGTCGTCGTTTCATTCCTTCCTATTTCTACCATGTTGGGATCGATCCTCATAATTTTGGCAAGTATGCCGACTGCTGCGAATACGACGATGTTTTCTCTGCAGTTCAATACAGAGCCTGATTTAGTGTCTACAAGTACCCTTGTCACTACACTTATGAGCATTGTGACGATTCCGATTATGCTGGCTCTTGTATCCTTATAGACCCGAAGCTGCTTGAGATTTTTCAAGCAGCTTTTTTTAATAGAAGAAAATAAGTGGAAGTCTGTCTTTTTGACAACAGCCTTCTATTCTATTACTATTGTAAAATAAATTCCAACCAATTCAATAAGATTAAGGAGGATTATTCATGGCTGGCTATGTTCAACCGATTAATGAACAAAAGGGCCCAGAGAAAGCGAGTAAGGAATTGAACCCGCCACAGACATCTTTAGTGGCCGGCGGTTTAATCGTTTCAGCGATTCTTGGCCTATATCTACTCTTTACACAAGAAATTGCCCAAACCGTGTTATTGGTGCTGGGGCTTCTGTTAGGATATACATTATTTCATGCACGATTCGGATTCACTTCTGCTTTCCGCAGAGTGATGTCTGTAGGGAACGGGCAGGCACTGCGGGCACATATGGTGATGCTTGCCGTTGCCGTTACGCTGTTTGCTCCGATCCTTGCGACAGGTTTTACATTCTTTGGCGGAGAAGCGGCAGGTTATGTATCACCCGTCGGGGTAAGTTTACTGGTAGGTGCCTTCCTGTTCGGGATTGGCATGCAGCTTGGAGGAGGCTGTGCTTCAGGTACCCTTTACGCAATCGGCGGCGGCCGCTCCGTTATGTTTATCACATTGCTATTCTTTATTGTCGGTGCCACAGTCGGAGCCTATCACCTTCCATTTTGGACAGAGGAAATGCCGTCCTTTAAACCTGTTTCATTAGCAACCTCTACCGGTTTAGGTTATTTCGGGGCATGGGCCGTTTCGATTTTATTCTTTGGGTTCATCGCGTGGATAACACTGCGGGTCGAGAAGAAGAAAAACCCGCCCCGCATGGCGACACTTCCAACATCTAAGGGATGGAAACGGATTTTACGGGGATCTTGGCCACTTATGGCAGCAGCGATTGTTTTGGCTGTGTTAAATGCCCTCACTCTCATGACACGGGGGAATCCTTGGGGAATCACTTCTGCCTTTGCTCTATGGGGATCAAAGGTTGCCGGAATGTTCGGGGTCGACGTGGCAGGCTGGGGCTACTGGACAGGAGCCAATGCTCAAGCTCTTCAAGCATCGATCTTTGCTGATTCCACAACGGTATTAAACTTCGGTGTCATCCTTGGAGCATTTCTTGCATCTGCTGCAGGAGGCCTGTTCCGATTTAATAAAATCACTGGGAAAAATGCCATGGCGTCCGTCATTGGTGGACTGCTGATGGGGTACGGTGCCCGTTTGGCATTTGGATGTAACATTGGTGCTTACTTCGGAGGGATTGCTTCCTTCAGCCTTCACGGTTATATTTGGGGGATCCTCGCCCTTGGAGGTACGTTCCTGGCACTGTATCTTCGTCCGCTATTCGGATTGTCGGTGCCGAAACCGAAGGATACATTTTGCTAGCCGGATAGTTTAAAAGATCCTGCATGTCATCTCATATGCAGGATCTTTTTGTTTATTCACCGCCATAATAAATAACCATCTGGCATACAGCTGGTTCTCCAGAATCATTTACATATTCATGCCCGGAGTCAGCGGCAAAACGAATCGAACTTCCTTCTGTCAGCTCATAGGTTTCTTCTCCGATTTTAAGGTCGACCTTCCCAGACAGCACCGTGATGTATTCCTCTACACCCTTCGTATGCCCTTCATTTTGATACGAGCAGCCCGGCTTCATTTCAACCCGGTAGCTTTCCCATTTTTTTAGGGGATCGAAAGGGAAGATGGGATAAACGATGTAATTGCCGTTATCTTCAAGAACAGGCTGGACGTCTTGATAGTGAATGATGGATACTTGATTGTTTGGCTTTTCAATCAGCGTAGAGAAGGAAACCTTTAAACCATTGGCAATCTTCCATAGAATCGCGACCGTCGGATTCGAATCACCACGTTCAATCTGACCGATCATCGCCTTGCTTACACCGGTGCGCTCTGCCATCTGCTCAAGACTGAAGCCACGCTCCCTTCGGATTTTTCGTATATTATCACCAATTTGAATCGGGAAATTTTCCATGCCAAAACTCCTCTTGTATACTATAACGTCTATATGTATAATATAATAAATTATCAAAAAATTAAAATAGTAAATTACCTCTATTATAAAGGATGTGAGTGGATGGAGGCACTGCTTTCCACGAAAAAAGTGAGTGATTTTCGTCTGGGTCTACAGGGAGGACTCAGCATTGCCATCGGATATATGCCTGTCGCGTTAACCTTTGGGTTGTTGGCACGTACAACCGGCCTCACGGTGACGGAAACGGTACTGATGAGCATGCTCGTGTTTGCAGGGGCTGCTCAATACATATCACTGAGTCTGATTGCGGTTGGTACAGGTATCTTTGAAATCATTCTTACAACGTTCATCGTAAACATCCGTCACTTCCTGATGTCGGCTTCTTTAAGTGAAAAACTGGAGGAAGACCGTTTGTTTAAAAAGCTTTTTTATGCGTTTGGTATTACGGATGAAACCTTCACGGTCATCAGTGTCAAAGATGGCAAAGTAAGAACGGGTTTTGCCGTCGGGGTGATGCTCATTTCATACGGGAGCTGGGTCGTGAACTCTGGTGTAGGTTACTTCATTGGGGAAATCCTTCCTGAATTTCTACAAGCGAGCATGACGGTCGCTCTTTATGCCATGTTTGTGGGGCTCCTCGTTCCTTCCATGAAAAAAAGTGTGAAGGTCACGTTTTTAGCTGTCGTGGCGGGTGCGTTAAATAGCATCCTTCTTTTCACGACGAACCTTTCAAACGGCTGGTCGATTGTCCTGGCTACCCTCGTTTCAGCCGTGATTGTGGAATTGGTGGTCATGATGAAGGGAGGAGGGAGAACGAATGAATAGCACGGTTGTTTTGATGATCATCGGTATGGCGGTTGTCACGTATATTCCCAGAATGCTTCCTTTCCTCGTATTCAAAGGGAAAGAACTGCCTCCATTTCTTCAAGGGGTATTAAAGAATGTCCCCTTCGCTGTATTAGGCGCTTTAATTTTTCCTAGCATCTTGTTGATTCAAGAGGGGAATCTTATGTTTGGAGCCGTCGGGACGGCATCCGCATTTGTCATTGCCTTTCTGGGTGCCAACGTCATCCTTGTGGTGATTGGGGCGATTTCTGTTCTGTCTTTGTATTCGGTATTCCTGATGTAAGCCGCGATTCGGATCGTGGTTTTTTTTATTGGAGGGAGATGTCGCGATTTCTGCCGTAATGTGTTTAGGTTCTAAATCTTTGGACAGGGTATTACATATAGTAATGAAGACGAGAAGGGAGGAAATATGTTGGCTAAAAAATGGGCACTTCGTTCGATATCGGCTTATTTGCTATTAGGCATGCTTCTATATGGGTATTTATTTTTCTTGGCGGATTCTACTTTGCCTGACATGTACAAAGGAAGCAGTGCTGATCCAGCCACCTTTATGAATGATAAAGAAATCACGCTGAGTGAGGATTTCTCGAAAATCAAGAATCTCCTGTTTTTCTTATCCACTCCTTATGAATGGTTGTTTTATTTTCTGATCCTGATTCTAGGGGTCTCTCGTGTGTTTGAGAAGTGGGCAAGGGGAACGGTGAAAAATGGTTTCCTGCAAACGGCCATTTATTTGTTTTGGTTATCGATTGCTTCTTTCGTAGCGATTTTTCCTCTTCAGTATATTTCCTATAAAATTTCGAAGAGCTACAATATTTCCACTCAAACCTTTTCCATGTGGATGAAGGATGAGGTAACGGATTTCTGGGTGAATTACCTCCTCATGTTCATCATTGTATCGGTGTTATATGGATTGATGAAACGATTCAAGCAGCGCTGGTGGTTAGCGGCCTGGGCATTGTCGGTACCCTTTACGATTTTCATGATGTTCGTGCAGCCGGTTGTGATTGACCCGCTATATAATGACTTCTATCCACTGAAGGATAAAGCGTTGGAGGAACAAATCCTGACTCTCGCCGACAAGGCAAACATTCCAACGGACCACGTATTCGAAGTCGACATGTCGGAGAAAACGAATTCACTCAATGCTTATGTAACCGGAGTCGGATCCAATTCCCGGATCGTTCTTTGGGATACGACACTTGAAAAATTAACGGACAGGGAAATCCTGTTTGTGATGGCCCATGAAATGGCTCACTATGTGGAAAAGCACATCTATATCGGCATTGCCATATACCTGTTTCTATCCTTTTTCGGGTTATTCCTGACGGCCAAGCTGATGAGAGGCATCGTCGCCAATCATAAGGAGGACATGAAAGTATCGAGCGTGTCTAACTTGAGCTCATTACCTCTGTTCTTAATGATCACTTCCATGCTTCTGTTCACTGTCAGTCCCCTTAGCAACTGGATCTCCCGCTACCAGGAAACGAGGGCTGACCGATATGCAATAGAAATGACCGGTGACCAAGAGGCCGCCATCTCATCTTTCCAAAAGTTATCGAAGGTGGGATTATCTCAGGTCAATCCGCCTTTACTTGTGAAGATTTTCCGTTACGGTCATCCGACGATGCTTGAACGATTGACGATGCTTGAGGAGTATGAAAAGGAGAAAGATACAGAGTAAAGGAATAAAACTGACGAGATACCTTATACAGATTGAGAGAAAGCGAATGACAGGAAGGACGACTTGTGAATGGAAGCGAGTCGTTTTTTTGTCTATTTTTCATTTTTATTTTCGTTATTCCAAATTTTAGTGTGCAACCCTCGTGTATATGGTAAAATAAGGGATTATATAGTTTGAATTTTCCGTTTTTTTTAAACAGGCAGGAGGATGGGGAAGATCAAAAATCATAAAGTTTGGATATTGTTTATTCGTTTTATGTTCACCGTTTTAGCGTTAATCGGTTTACCTTTTTTGAGTTATCTTAAAACTGGTCGCCCGATGATGGAGTGGTCTCTAATTATTGGGATACTAGTTACCTTGATCATTATCTATGTGAATGGAGACGGCTATTTTTACAAAAAGGGGCAGCATTTGATCAAAGAAAAAAAGAAAAGGTTTTATCATTCGATCTCTTTTTGGACAGCTTTCGTTTATACCGCAGTGGCATTATACTTTACGATTAAAATTTATGGGGATTTACTACATTAGATTTTTCGTGAATTGATTATGAACATGCGATGAATAAACCGCCATACTGAAAAAAGCCCAGTCTTTTAAGTAGAGACTAGGCTTTTTCTCTTTTATTGATAATCAGGTTCTTCGCTTTCTCTGTCATATAAGCGAAAATCACATCTTTATGATGAAGTCCGGAGTTGGTCAGTTGAGTTTCCAGCCATTCTTTTGATTTCCCAAGGAGCACCAGGTTCCGAGTTTGGATTTTGCCATCCACAATCACTGAAATTGGCAATCCCTCGTCATCTATTTTGAGGTTGAGATGCTGTACGGTCACAGGGGTGTTTTCCACCTTTGGAATGATGCTCACTTCACCGATGGGCTCGAGCATGGCATAGTCCACGTCTGAAATCTTAGGGTAACCTTGTGAGCGTAGAATGGAGGTCAACTGAATCAGCGATATCTTGGATTTCTCCAGGTTATCCTCTAAAATCTCACCATTTTTAATCAGCAAGGTCGGTTCTCCAAGAAAGAAACGGTTTCCCCATTGACTCAAGGTCATGAATGAAAAAAGTACATGCAGTCCTACTAAAATTGAGAGAGCCGCAATCGTCGGCCAGAATTCTGTGGAGATTAAGGGCTCAGAAGCAATGGTCCCGACTATGATGATGGCCACAAGATCATAAGGGGTCATTTGTACAATTGTGGATTTTCCCATCAGTCGCATAGCGGCTATGGTAATTAAGTAGAGGACAAGAACTTTTATAAGCAGCATCATCGTATTCGCTCCAGAGTGTTTAAGTTAGCTATAGGATTTGCTATTAGAGTAGAAGTCATGCATGAAAAGGGGTACCAATGGCCCGTCCATTAAAAAAGGAATAGCTGACTCTGTGGAGAGTCAGCTATTATTTATCATCCGTAGCTTAGGTTCAGTTCGTTTAATTCTTTTGTTAATTTCATGAACAAAGGTTTATTTTTCTTATCCAGGGCGGCGTCAATGTCTGTCAGGAGTTTTGTCTTGCGCGTCGTCAGAATGCTTTCATGCAGCACCATGTCAATATAGATCTCCATTACGCTTCTCTCAGCGGCTTTCTTCCGGGTCATGGCAGAAGCTTTCATCATTTCGGTATAGGACTTTTTGTTTTCCATATACGGTCACCCCTGAATTCTTTTTATTAGTATATGGGGTAAGTAGTAAAAATTCAACCAAAAAATTAAATATTCTGATAATTTTTTACTCATAAACGGGTGGCGTGCAGTAAATTTCAGAATTTTTAAAAATATGCGAGACAACCCTCGAAATTTATGGTATTATTTTGGTGAAAAATGTAAATGGAGGCGATGAAATGAGAGAAAAATCTCGAATTATAGAAGAATATGAAGTGAATCCCCATACGATGATCCTGCAGCCAATTGAGTACGGTGCCAGGACATTCACCAAAATCATAGAGGTAGATGACGTGCTGATCTCCCCATTCAAACCGTTTGATATCTTGAAGAAAAGCTGTGAATTCTTTGGTTCCTCCTATGAAGGACGAAAAGAAGGCACCAAGAGACTTACGGGTATAATCTACAAAGCTCCCATCATGGTGAATCCCCAGATGTCCATTTATCTCTTTCCAACATCATCTCCCGTCAAGCAAGAATGTGCCTGGGTTTCCCACACCCATGTTCGTGGGTATGAACGATCGACAAATGGATCAACGAAGGTATATCTTCAAAACAATGAGTCCTGCACGGTTCCGATCTCATACAGTTCCTTTGAAAATCAAATGCTCCGTACCTCTGATTTGCGTATCGCATACACACAGCGGGTTGCAGAAATGGAGAGTAAATATAATTCGAAGGTTCACACTGAAACGAGTAATATAAAAACGTTTTATCTTAATCCAAATATCAAAAAAGCCGATGCGTGAGATCGATCACGCTTCTTTTGTTGTGTCTGTTTTCGTTTCCAGGAATCGGCGAAACAAATAATGCCTCATTAAATCCTCCACCCGGTTGCGAAGGCGCGGATTAAAGTAATTATGATGTTCTTCATAACCTTTATAAAGGAACATATACATCGTAAAAGCATCATCTGATTGAATTCGCTCAACCTTCATCTTATTGGTCCTCATGTACTTTTTCACATGAGCGAGTTCTCCTTGGATGACCTTCATCGTCTCCTCTATCATTTCCAGATACGGTCGTTTTAATTTAAATGGACTGCTGTCGACGATTTGCAGATCACGATTCAAAATCGTCAGTACCATCGGTAAATAAATCGCCTGTTCTAATATATTCCTGTCGTTCTCCGGGATTCTTGTCATATGAAAAGACTCCTTTTCATTTTGGTATAGAACAAATGTTCGTATTTTTATTTTACGTGGAATCCGATTTACTTTCAATAGGGAAAGTTGTAGAATTTGAATTTGTTTCTATTATGAAGGGCAGATCGTATTTTTATTCATAAAGGGAAAAGTATTTCTAACGTCGAAATAATAATGGAACAGAAGAAAGGAAGGTGCAAGAACATGAATAAAGGAATTGAAATACAGGACCTCTACGAGTTAAAGGCCGTATCCGATCCAAGGCTGTCTCCAAGCGGAGAAGAAGCCGTATTTGTCCAAACCATCATGTGTGAAGAAAAAAATGAGTATTTTTCAACCTTACATAGCATTCACCTGCAAGATCAAACCACTCGCCAATGGACTTTCGGGGAAGAAAGGATTTCATCTCCTAGATGGTCACCTGATGGGGGGACCATTGCTTTTGTCTCGAATCGTTCCGGAGTGAATCAGCTCTACGTCATCCATCGTGATGGAGGGGAAGCCGAGCAGCTGACGGATTATCAAAAAGGCGTTTCGAATCCTGTTTGGTCTCCTTGTGGTGAGAAGATAGCTTTCTCGATGCGGTTGGAGAAGGGGGAGTCCTTTGAAAAAAAGGAAGGCGAAGAAGAGAAATTAAAGCCATTCGTTACGACAAGCATGAAATATAAAAGTGATGACCGGGGTTTCAATGACAACTGCCACTCACAGATAGTAGTGCTGGAAGTGGCGTCGAAGAAATTAAGAAGAGTCACGGATGATGTCCATGATCACACTCTTCACTCCTGGTCTCCCGATGGTAAGCACATTGCGTTTTCAGTGGACAGAACAGAAGATAAAGATTTCTCCTTCCAGTCTGATTTATTTATTTTTCACCTTGAAACGAACGAATATAAAAAGATTAATGGAGAATCGGGGTACTACGGAGAAGCAAGCTGGTCTCCCGATGGAAAGCATCTCGCCTACTTAGGGCATGGACGGGAATATGAGAATGCGACACAAGATAAGGTGTGGCTGCATCACCTTGAAACCGGCCACTCCATATGCCTGACAGAAAGCATGGATGTTCCTGTAGGAGACTATCTCAATAGCGACAGCATCCAAGGCTCATCTCAAGCTGGAATCCTGTGGTCACGGGACAATGAAAGTTTCTATTTCCTGGCATCTGATTCAGGAAATACGGTTCTTTACTACGCTCACATCGAAGGGGCCATCTACCCAGCATTGCTGCAGGAGGAGCAGCATGTATACGGATTCGACTTCGATTCCGATCGACAAGTAATGCTCGTTGCCATGAGTAAACCGACAGAACCCGGTGAATTGTATACTCTTCATGTCCCTACCGGAGAGTTGAAGAAAATGACCAACCTCAACGGGGACCTGGCGGGTCGTGAATTATCATCTCCTCAACCGTTTATGTACAATGGTGCGAAAGACTGGCCGGTACAAGGTTGGATCATGAAGCCGGCCGGTTATGAGGAAGGAAAGAAATATCCACTGATCGTTGAAATCCACGGAGGCCCCCACACCATGTATGGGAACACTTTCTTTCATGAATTCCAAGTGCTTGCAAGCAAAGGGTATGCTGTTTTATATGTGAATCCAAGAGGAAGCCATGGCTACGGGCAAGAGTTCGTAGATGCCGTAAGAGGAGATTACGGCGGCGGGGATTACGAGGATATCATGGCAGCAGTCGAGTACGCCCTGGAGGAATTTTCGTTTATTGATGAAACTCGCTTAGGTGTGACCGGTGGAAGCTACGGAGGATTCATGACCAACTGGATCATCGGCCACAGCGATAAATTTAAAGCAGCCGCCACCCAACGGTCCATCAGCAATTGGATCAGCTTTTACGGAGTGAGCGATATCGGCTATTACTTCTCAGAGTGGCAAATCCAAAGCGACCTCGGCGACATCGAAACCCTTTGGAAGCATTCACCCCTTGCTTATGTGAAGAATATGAACACACCCCTATTAATACTTCACAGCGAAAAGGACTACCGTTGTCCGATCGAGCAGGCAGAACAGCTATTCATCGCATTGAAACGTGAGAAGAAAGATGTGAGATTTGTGCGTTTCCCTGAATCCAATCATAATTTGTCCCGGACTGGAAAGCCTTCTTTGAGGGAAGCGAGGTTACAGGAGATTGTGGATTGGTTCGGTAAGCATTTATAGAGGGGAGAGCTGTCATTCCTGGATGGGGATGGCAGTTTTTTTAGGGAGAAACGGGAGATGAAGAATAAAAATATTGGACGAGTGTGAAGCGACTATTCTGTAAGTCGATAATATATAGGGAGAAGTCGATAATATATGAAGTAAAGTCGATAATAAAATGAAAAACTCGATAATATATAGGGAGAAGTCGATAATATAGACCGTACGGAGCCGAGGAATCCTTGTCTGGATTGTTTAGAGAAGGAATTTATCTACCGTTTGCCGATTTATCACCTTGAGAAATACTTTTATCTGCCATATTCTCATTTTACCTGCCAAAAATTAAATATATCTGCCATTGTGCGTAATTCGACAAATTTCACAAAAAACCTACGAACCTACGAACGAATCCAAATCCAAATAATATTCCAGAACCCGCCCCCAAAAATAACCCACCACAAAACGTTTACATCCCCCCTCATTAGGCAAGGTTATAATAATAAAACCAACAATAGACAACAATGTGGAAATCCTGATCCGGTGTGATATGATGAAAATATAAGTAACGATATAACGAAATGAGTTTATTTGTTCATGGTCGTTTAAGGGGAAACATATAATATGGATATAAATAAGATAAAAGACTGGTTTACGCTCGAGAATATGATGGACTTGATTCAGCAGTATCGTTCCTTTGGACCGATTCCTGGGATCCTGCTGCCGCTGTTGGAAGCATTTCTTCCATTCCTGCCCCTTGTCGTGTTTGTGACAGCCAATGCAAATGCATTTGGGTTATGGTGGGGGTTTCTGTTTTCGTGGATCGGGGCTACGCTTGGTGCGCTCATTGTGTTTCTGTTAGTACGAAGGTATGGGGAAACCCGATTTTTTCGTTTCCTGAGAAGGAACCGCCAAGTGAAACGATTGACGAAATGGGTAGACAAGCATGGGTTTGGCCCGTTGTTCATTCTCTTATGCTTTCCCTTTACACCCTCTGCGGTGGTGAATGTGGTGGCGGGATTGTCGTCGATCAGCATCGCTCAATATATGCTTGCGGTGGTTACGGGGAAAATGGTGATGATTTTTACCATAAGTTTTATCGGATATGATATTATATCATTAGTAAGACAACCAATGCGTACTGTGATCGTTGCAGCCATTATCTTTGTGCTATGGTTTGTAGGGAAACGAATTGAGATACATCTGAATAAGAAGATGGAAATAGACCAACGAATTGAACGGAAAAAGCAGGAGGAATCAAATTGAGAGAAGAGGTAAAAAGAGAAGGACTCGAATGGATAAAAGCCTTAGGGATTGGACTGATCATCTTTGTCATCATTCGAACCTTTCTCTTCTCCAACTATGTAGTCGAAGGTGAATCGATGATGCCGACACTACAGGATGGAAATAAGCTTGTTGTGAACAAAATCGGTTATCAAATTGGAGACTTGGATCGCTTTGATGTTGTCGTATTTCATGCGAATGAGAACGAGGATTATGTGAAACGCATCATTGGACTACCCGGCGATAAGGTCGTTTATAAGGACGATAAGCTTTATATTAACGGGGAGTACTATCCTGAACCCTATTTAGAGAAATTCAAGCAGGAGTATATCGGAAATAAGCTGACGGGTGACTTTACGCTTGAAGAAATCACAGATGAGCAAACGGTTCCCAAAGGAAAAGTATTTGTTCTTGGAGATAACCGGCGGGGAAGCATGGATAGCCGCTACTTCGGGTTCATAGACCGGGAACAGATCGTCGGGAAAGTGGATCTTCGTTATTGGCCTATCAACGAATGGGATGTACAATTCAGAAACTAAAGATATGGCAATGCTGTTCAATACATGAACAGCATTCTTTTTTTTTAAAGATTCTTCGCGTTTGCGGACTGTGGAAAGGATGCTAACTCGAAAAGTGATTATTTCTATGTTGATGGGTATTTATATTGCAGCATTAGATAAGATATGGGATGTGCCTGTCACTTTAATCCCACTCATAAACGCTTTAACAAACTCCTCATCCCACTGTGTCCCTGAGCCTTCTTCCAAAATGGAGAGGGCTTTTTCGATAGGCATTCCTTTTCGATAAGGGCGATCAGAGGTCATGGCGTCAAAGGCATCGGCAACAGCAATCAATCGTCCGAACACGGGAATCTCGTCTCCTTTTAATCGATCCGGGTATCCGGAGCCATCCAAGCGCTCATGGTGATGCTTGATCCCGGGTAAGATGGGGAGGAGATCTTCTGTTAATTGAACGCCTTTGACAATTTCCTCGCCAATGACAGGATGGCGCTTGATTTGCTCAAACTCTTCATTGGTCAATTCACCTTCCTTTAAAAGCACATCATCCCGGATTCCTATTTTTCCAATGTCGTGAAGGAGGGCCGATTTATTGAGTAAGTCGATGTCTTTTTGAGACCAGTTGCATTGTTTGGCAATTATAACAGAAAACTCCGCAACGCGTTTAGAATGTCCGGCCGTATATGGGTCCCGTGCATCCAATGTACCTGCTACCACTGCAAAAAATTGATCGAGCAGCTGCTGGTTTTTCTGATCTCTCAGGTTGATGGCTCCTACCATGTGGTTAAAGCCGGAAAATAAATGAGAAAACTCATCGGTGTATGTATTCACTACGGGTGAAACATGCCCCTCTTCTACTTTTTCAAAACGGGCTACAAGCTCTTTTACGGGTGCTTCGATACTTTTGAAAATAAGGAGGGCTCCATAGAAAGCTAGAATTGTAATGATGAAAATCAGAGTCCCTGCCCATTTCCAGTAGTCTACTAAAATAGTGGAGTCTGCAATCGATAATCGAATCTGTGAAGCTAATGAAAAAAGCAGGATTGGAAACAGGGCAAGAAACAGGGAAGCCGCCAAGATTTTTCTTTTTAAACTGATAAATAGGGTGGACTGACTCGACGGATCGACTCCGTATGTTTCAACTGTTTTCCGAATAAGGTCCACTTGGAGCGAATGACAAGCTCTAAAGGTTAAGAAAAATTCAATCAAAGCATGAAGAATCGCCACTAAAAAGGCGCCGCACCAGGCATAAAAAATGTAGGTGTACGGAATTGACAACCATTCTGCGTTGATGCTGATAACCGTCAAGAAAGTCGACGGAAGGGCAAGCCCCAGAAAGTGGGGAAGCATGATTCGTTTAACTGTTAAAAGTGGGAACCTTTCCACTTGTTGATAGGCAGTTGAGAAAAGGTCCAGACTTAGTGTTGATGTCTTCTTTTTATAGACGAGCTTCATCGGACGAATATGCTTCTGATACACCAAAAATTCACAGCTGAACATCGTGACGATTGAAAGGGTGATAATGCCCCCCATTGTTAATAGTTCTCTTTCATTAAGGGCAAGGGTTTGAAAAATGAATACAGATCCAACACCAAAGACAGCTATAAAACTCCCGATTAGATAATTGTTAATGATTGTACGTTGAAACTGCTGAAATACATTCAAGGATGAATCCTCCAATTTCACTAACATTTAGTAGATTCATTATATAGGAAATTTGGAGGGTGGGACATACTGTTATAGAAGTTTGTTCTATTCTAAAGAAAGTCGGTGCTGTCATTACTCTATTCATACTTCCGAATCCATAAACTTAAACCACGTGTAACTCATTTTTAACTCCCCTCACCTGATATATCACACACCCGATATAAGAAATCGTCTTCATACAATTGAAGAAGTGATGATGGACAGCGGGAAAACCTTACCGGCTCTTGTTTTAAGAGGGGACCGGGATAATGTGATCACAAAAGAAATGACAGAGGAAATCGTCGAAGATATAGGAGAAAACGCTACATTTGTTGAATTAAAGAATAGTGGGCATTCACCGCTCATCGATGATGTAGATCAATTGCTTCAGACAATGACATCATTTTTGCAGATGAAGGAGGAACTGGCATGAGACTGGAAGGGAAAGTAGCCCTCATCACGGGTGCAGCGAACGGAATAGGATATGCCGCAGCAGAAATTTTTGTGAAGGAAGGCTGCCACGTTGCCCTCGTTGATTTCAATCAGGAGCTGGGCGAGGAAAAAGCCCGACAGCTGAATGAACTGGGAACGGGGAAAGCAGCCTTTTTTCAAGGGGATGTAGCTGATCGCTCTTCTGTTGATTCTTTTGTAAAAGAGGTAAGAGAGCAATTTGGGAAAATCGATATTTTAATTAACAATGCTGGAATCACAAGGGACGGAATGATTCATAAGTTATCACCGGAAGATTTTCAAAAAGTGTTGGATGTGAATTTGACAGGTGTCTTTAATTGTACCCAAGCGGTCCTCCCCCAGTTGATTGAAAATGGAAAAGGGAAAATCATCAACACATCTTCAGTAAGCGGGGTTTACGGAAATGTCGGTCAAACCAACTATGCGGCAACAAAAGCTGCAGTGATCGGAATGACGAAAACATGGGCGAAGGAATTAGGCCGCAAAGGGATCAACGTGAACGCAGTCGCGCCAGGATTCACCGAAACGAGCATGGTGGAAGCCGTTCCGGAAAAGGTCATCGAGCAAATGAAAGCGATGATTCCCCTTGGAAGATTAGGGAAACCGGATGATATCGCGAAAGCATATTTGTATCTGGCATCTGATGACAGTGACTATGTGAATGGAACCGTCCTGCATGTAGATGGCGGCATCATGATGTAACTGATAGGAAAGGGAAGTGACAAGATGAGAAATGTAGTGATTACATCGGCTCTACGTACGCCGGTCGGTGCATTTGGTGGAGCTTTCAAGGATCTGCTCCCGACCGATCTGATTGTACCTGTTATGAAAGAAGCGGCTAAAGCAAGCGGATTGTCGGCAAGTGATATTGATGAAGTGATCCTCGGGCATTGTATTCAAAGGACAGATCAGCCAAATACAGCAAGAACAGCCGCATTACTGGCCGGTTTTGATGACACGACCACGGGCTATACGATCCAGCGCCAATGTGCCAGTGGAATGCAGGCGATCATTTCAGCAGCCATGCAAATTCAAACAGGCTTATCTGATATTGTCCTGGCAGGCGGGGTGGAAGCGATGAGCTCCAGTCCGTATATTTTGAAGCAGCACCGATTTGGTCAAAGATTGCAACATGGAGAAATTCGTGATTCGGTTTGGGAGGTCCTAGAAGACCCCATCCACGGCATCATGATGGGCGAAACAGCGGAGAACCTGGCGGAAATTCACTCGATTACCCGTGAAGAGCAGGATGAGTATGCAGTGTTAAGCCATGAGCGGGCAGCAGCCGCGATGGAGAATGGATATTTCGATTCTCAGATCGTTCCACTCACCATGAAGGAACGAAAAGGAGAAAAGGTCATTGATAAAGATGAAAGCCCACGAGCTGCATTGATGGTAGAAAAACTGCAGAAATTAAAGCCTGCATTCCGGGAAGGCGGCACGGTGACTGCGGGGAACTCTTCAAGCCTGAATGATGGAGGGGCGGCACTGATTCTTATGAGTGAGGAAGAAGCCCGGCGAAGAGGACTTCAGCCTCTTGGAAGAATCGTTGGCTACTCAGTAGCAGGTGTGGATCCGAAAGTGATGGGAATCGGTCCCGTACCCGCCATTCAAAAAGGACTACATACAGCGGAAAATTGGTCATTGGATGATATTGAATTATTTGAAATTAATGAAGCATTCGCAGCTCAATATTTAGCCGTCGAAAAAGAGCTTGGTCTGGACCGTGAGAAAGTGAATGTCAATGGCAGCGGGATCAGTATCGGTCACCCAGTCGGCTGCACAGGTGCACGACTTGTCGTTTCTTTACTGCATGAATTGAAGCGTCGTGAATTAAAAAAGGGAATTGCGTCATTATGTGTAGGCGGTGGTATGGGCGCTTCGGTATTGGTTGAAGGGATGTAAGAAGAGAAAGTGCTGGTTCTGAATGGGGCCAGTGCTTTTTTATGGGATTTTTTAGTGTGAAAATGGTGATTTTATTCGCTGGAAGAGTGAGAAATAGGCAAGCGGGATTGACTTCTAAAGAAAAAACGGTTTTGGAATGGGCATGTAATCAGCATTTATTTTCAAATTAAGAATTTGATAGTTTCCAAGAGATGAATTTTGACACTCAAGAGATGATGATAAACCCGATATTAACGATTTTCCCGGTTATATTATCGACGATTCGGATATATTATCGACATTCCCGCATTTATTATCGACTTTTCAAAAAAGCTCATTATTCAAACAGGACCGGCAACACGATCCATCCCCTCCCGAAAACCCGCCCGCACCTATTATGGAATGAACGCATTCCCTCCTGCCATACACATCACAAACCCTATGATAATAGACTCATTTTCTCGGATTTACACAAAATTTACCCTGTTTTGACAATATGTAATGTACGCTAAATGTATAGTCATATTAAGAGGAGGCGAAGCAATTTGAAGATTGTAAACAAAAAGCTCATCAGCATTTTTTCTATTTTAATTATTTTTATGATTGCTTGTGGTCAAGTATCTCCAAGTCAAATGAGTGCAGCTGGAAATGGGACGTGGAGTTCGCCATTTACAGTTGATCAGGCATTATCCAATCAGAATGGCTCCACTCAGTCTGTGGAAGGGTATGTGGTCGGGCAGCCAACCTCTACGTCATCCGTTGTCACAAGTAATTTTCCAAATGATTACGCACTTGCCTTGGCGGATTCCCCCTCTGAATCCAACACGGATGAGATGGTCTATGTTCAAATCCCATCTTCTTACCGTTCAAACTTTGGATTGGAAAGTAACCCTGGGCTGATGGGTGAAAAAATCAAAGTGACCGGCAGTTTGACGGCCTATTTCTCTCATCCCGGAGTGAAGTCAGCGTCAGCATTTGAATCAGTGGAAGATGGCGGCACTGATCCTACCGATCCCCCAACCGAGCCAACAGACCCGCCAGCCTATGAAGAATACTACAACACAGCTGAAGGAAAAACGGGATCTTCTTTAAAAACAGCACTACATAACATCATCGATGATCATCAAACCCTTTCCTACAGTGATGTATGGGGAGCATTGCGTAACACAGATGAAGATCCGAACAATCCAAACAATGTGATACTCCTTTACTCAGGCCGTTCCCAATCGAAAACGACAAATGGCGGTGGAGTCGACGACTGGAACCGTGAGCACGTGTGGGCGAAATCCCACGGTGACTTCGGAACGGCGCAAGGACCAGGGACGGACCTTCATCACTTGAGACCGACTGATGTAACGGTCAATTCCACAAGGGGAAATCTTGACTTTGATAATGGTGGAACTCAGCATAGCGAAGCGCCAGGCAACTATTATGACGGGGATTCCTGGGAGCCTCGTGATGAAGTGAAAGGTGACGTTGCCCGCATGATTTTCTACATGGCTGTCCGCTATGAAGGAGACAGCGGAGAGCTGGATTTAGAAATTAATAATAACGTCAACAACGGAAGTGCCCCTTACCACGGGAAAATGTCCGTTCTTCTTCAATGGAATGAACAGGACCCTGTCGATGAAAGGGAAATCAGACGCAACGATATCATCTTCGAACAATATCAAGGAAACCGTAACCCATTCATTGACCACCCCGAGTGGGCGGAAATGATTTGGTAAGTTAAATTGAGCCTGGAATTTTTCCGGGCTCTTTT
Organism: Rossellomorea sp. FM04394; assembly: GCF_041889765.1. Classification (NCBI taxonomy): domain Bacteria; kingdom Bacillati; phylum Bacillota; class Bacilli; order Caryophanales; family Bacillaceae; genus Rossellomorea; species Rossellomorea sp. FM04394. Next base: position 1,477,337 of record NZ_CP168654.1, read on the forward strand.
TTTGAACGAATGGCGGTAGATCGACATGGTACGAAACTTTTTCAAGGGCATTAAAGGAATCGGAAAGAAACTCCTCGAAATACATACGTCGAGGTGAAAAAACATGAAACGGCTATTGACGGGTACAAGGATTTATCTTTCCGGATTTCAGGAAGAAGATGTTACGGCCATAAGGGAATGGAATCAAAATGAAGAAGTTCAGAGGTTACTGGATGCTCTTCCCCATAAGCCGAAAGCAGAGGAAGACATAAAAAAATGGATGGGGGATCCCGGAGAAAACGCCTTTCGTTTTGCCATTCGTTTAAAGGAGGATGGCAGGATCATAGGCTATGTCGAATTGGACGGTATTCTGTGGACCCATCGTGTGGGCTGGGTAGCCATTTCCATCGGTGACGAGCAGTCATGGGGAAGTGGATACGGCAAGGAAGCCATGGAGTGTCTCTTGGCATATGCCTTTCATGAGTTGAATTTACACCGTCTTCAATTAACGGTATTTTCGTATAATGAGAGAGCGATCCGTTTATATGAATCACTTGGATTCACGAAAGAAGGAAGTTTCCGTCAGTTCCTGCAACGAGACGGGAATCGTTATGATATGATCCTGTATGGGTTATTAGTAGATGAGTGGAAAGAAGGATAATGGTGTCCTTCTTTTTTTGGTGTGTGGTGGGATGGTGAGGGTGATTGAGCGATCAGTCACCTTCCTTTATTTGTTAATTGACGCAATAACCATCCGGAGTGACGCAATAAAATTCAAAACGACGCAATCGCCTTCCCAAACGACGCAATTAACTACCCGATGGATAGGTCAATGGGTATAAATTCACTACAAAGCTCCTCGATTTATCCTGCTGACACAATAAACGGACATATCCAAACGAAAGGAGGACAATATGTGAACATAACCGGCTTTAATCATCTGACAATCAACGTTAGCAGTTTAGAAGAATCGCTGACTTTTTATATGGAAATCCTGCAGGCAGTACTTGTACATAAAGGGAGAAGGGATGCTTATCTGGAATGGGGTCCGATTTGGATCTGTCTCCAGGAAAAAGACAGCCTCGGAACGTCCAGGGGATATGGGGTCGATCACATCGCCTTTTCCATCAATGAAGAAGAATTTTTTAAGGCTGTTCAACGATTGAAGGAGAAGGAAGTGTGTATTGTAAGAGGACCTTTAAGAAGAGGGAAAGGGTGGAGTGTCAATTTTCTTGCCACGGACAATGTCCAATTCGAGCTCCACACCTCAAATCTTCAGGAAAGAATGGAGGACTGGCACTAACCCCCCATCCCCCATCTTCTCCGACCCGCATACAGCAATCCTCCCATCCAGGCATGAAACAAAAAGCATCCCAGTAACAGAAACAACGATTGAACGTAAGTCAGCTGCATGATTACTAAAGGAGCTAAGCTGGTACCCCCTAATAAAAGAAATGAGTAAAGACTGAGAGCCTGGCTTCGGTTTTCGCCACTCATATCTCCAATAAGGGTAATCACCGTTGGGATCAACAATGAGATGCCGGAAACAAATAGGACAGAAGAAAGAACGATGATAAGGGGGTCACTCAAATGCACATAAATGAAAGCAATGGATACACTCGTAATAGAGATGGTTACACCAATAAAAAGTGTCTTATAGACTCCAATGGCTTCAAGGAGTCGGCCGGTAAAGAGCGATAATCCGACGCCGATCAATCCGACTGCCCTGATGAGGAAGAGTAGATCGGGACTTCCGGACAAGTACCTGGTCAAGCTGTCATAATAAGCAATAAAAGAGGCGAGAAGTGTGAGAACAATACCGTAGCAGAATAAGAGATCTTTTCTCATAAGGAGTTTATAGATCGTGACGATTTGGTGTGTGACGGAAACGGATCGAGTGGAGGTTGTAGGCAGCGTTTGTTTTCCTATAAAAAACAAGGAGACGTACACCAATGCGAAAAAGAAGAACACAATCGTCCAATGGCTGAAGCGTGTGATTCCCTCACTTAGTATTTGCCCAAGGATGCCCGAAAAGAGAAATCCGGAATTGATAAATGCCAGAAGCAAGGTTCTCTTTTTTCCTGAAAACAAATCATACGTATAGGCAAAGGCGACGGGTGCAAAGCTACCCAGACAAAATCCTTGAATTCCCCGTGTGATAAATAAACTCCAGAAATCATCGGCAAGGCCTACCAGTCCTGTTGAAATCCCGGAAGCAAGCATTCCCCAGACGAGAATCTCTTTTTTTCCAAACCGATCGGCGCTATTGGCAAAAGTCAGAAGTCCACAGGCGTAGAAAAAGATAAATGAGCTACCTGCAATAACGACTTCACTTTGTGGGATGGAAAGGGAGGAAGCGATATTCCCGTATATGGGAAGGAACGTGTAGATATTGCAGGCTACCATAACCGCCATTACCACAAGAACAGAAGCGATTCTGTTAAAATATTGATTCATCATGCCATCACCTACCTCTTTTTACTGTATGCGGATGTTCCAAATTTTTTCAATAAAGATTGAGGCGGGAAAGATTTGTTCCTGTGTACTATAATGAACCTATACAAAAATTCAACCTGCCTCTTGGTTACAATAGATTAGTATAAGAAAAGGAGTGAGAGGATGGCTGTACGTTTTATTCTCGGACGCTCTGGTACGGGGAAAACCCATCGCATATTAGATGAGATGAAACAGAGCTTATTGGTAGCGCCGAATGGGGATCCCATCATTTACATCGTACCGGATCAGATGTCCTTTATATCGGAATACGAGCTTGTCAACACACCAGGATTAAACGGGATGATTCGTGGACAAGTGTTCAGTTTCACCCGACTCGCGTGGAAAATCCTCCAGGAAACCGGTGGGATGAGCCGCTATCACCTATCCGATGTCGGTTTAAATATGATGATTCGAAAGATTATAGATGAAAACAAAGATCGTCTCCATATTTTCTCGAAGGCCGCGGATAAGCCGGGTTTCATTCACCATGTAGAATCTATGTTGACGGAATTTAAGCGCTATTGCATTTCGCCTCGGGATCTCCAGTCACTTGATGGAGAAGATGAGCGGGAGTCGAAGGTGCTGAAGGATAAGCTTCACGATCTTGAATTGATTTATGGGAAATTCGAGGAGAAGCTCGAGGGCAAATACATTGATTCAGAAGATTACTTTCAATTGTTGGCTGATAATGTAAAAAACTCTGAACTTCTCAGGCGGGCAGAGATCTACATAGACGGCTTTCATAGTTTCACTCCACAGGAATATCTCATTATCGATCAGCTTATCCGGCATAGCAAGAAGGTGACGGTTGCCCTCACCACGGATCCGGAACAGCAATTGGGCGCTATGAACGAATTGAGCTTGTATCGAATGACGAACGAATCCTACCATACTCTTAAGGATATTTGCTATGGAGCAGGGAAATCCGTAGAGGAAGATGTGTTAGTGAAGCCGATTCGCTATCATAATGACACGATGTTGCATCTCGAACGGCATTTTGAGGACCGGCCAACTGTTCCATGCGAAGAATCAAAAGGATCCATTGAGTTTCTGGAAGCCTCTAATCGCCGGGCAGAGGTCGAAGGGGTCGCAAGGGAAATACGGAAGCTTGCCCGGGAAAAGGGATATCGCTACAAGGATATTGCAGTGCTGGTTCGAAACAGCCAGGACTACCGTGATAAGGTCGAAACGATTTTTCAAGATTATAGTATTCCGTTTTTCCTTGATCAGAAGCGGACAATGTTGAATCACCCTCTGATCGAGCTGATCCGTTCGACTATGGAAATCATGAACACGAACTGGAGATATGAGCCTGTATTCCGGGCGGTGAAAACAGACCTTTTGTTCCCTTATCAAAAAAATCCAACCGATCTGCGTGAAAAAATGGACCGTTTGGAGAACTATGTGTTGGCTTACGGTATCAAAGGAGATCGCTGGACGAAGAAAGACCGCTGGAAATACCGCCGCTTCCGTGGTCTTGAGCATGTGGATGCACCACAAACCGACCGTGAAAGGGAACTAGAGCATGAAATCAATGAGCTACGTTTATTTATTTCTGCACCGATCATCCGTCTTGGAAAACGGTTGAAAAAGCAATCCACAGGACGGGAATTCTGTGAAACTCTCTATCTTTATCTGGAAGAGTTGGATATTCCGGCTAAACTTGAACGTATGCGTATTGAAGCAGAAGATAAAGGCGACTTGATTGCGGCAAGGGAGCACGATCAAGCGTGGTCAGCCGTAATGGACTTACTTGATCAATATGTAGAAATGCTCGGCAATGAGGAAACGACGATGAAGAAATTCTCGTCCATTTTGGATGCAGGAATCGAAACGATGCAGTTCTCGTTAGTTCCCCCTGCCATCGATCAGGTCATTATTGCAGATCTTGAGAAATCAAGGCTCGGAGATATTAAAGCAGCCTTCATCATCGGAGCGAATGATGGTGTGCTGCCGGCGAAAATGAATGAAGACGGAGTCCTGTCGGATGAAGATCGCGAATCGTTGATCAATAGGGGCTTCAAGATAGCACCCAGCAACAGGACGAAGCTGCTGGACGAGGAGTTTGTAGCGTATAAAGCCTTTACGACTCCGAGTGAACGATTATTCGTCAGCTATCCGATTGCCAATGAAGAAGGAAAAGCGTTATTAGCATCCTCTTTCATCAAAAGGCTGAATGAAATGTTTCCGGATGCAAATACGAAGCTTCTATTCAATGAACCATCCGAGCTTTCTGAGGAAGAGCAGCTTCATTATGTATGTCATCCCAATGTGACGATTTCTCATTTAACGTCGCAATTACAAATGAAGAAACGCGAATATCCGATCTATGATTTCTGGTGGGATGTGTATAACTTCTATGCAACGTCAAATGATTGGAAATGGCATTCACAGCATATTTTATCCAGTCTCTTCTACCAGAATCGGGCGAATCAGCTTTCAGAGGATACGAGCAGGGATCTGTATGGTGACCATATTTTAGCGAGTGTATCCCGAATGGAGCTGTTCCATAGCTGTCCGTTTTCTCATTTTGCGAGTCATGGGTTGAAGCTTAGAGAGCGGGATTTCTTTAAACTGGAGGCACCTGATATCGGGGAAATGTTCCATTCCGCTCTTAAATGGATATCAGAAGAAGTGGAGCGTCATGGTCTCACCTGGGCATCTTTATCAAAAGCCCAGTGTCTCAAGCTTGCTAAAGAAGCCGTATTGATGCTGGCACCGAAGCTTCAGCATCAGATTCTATTAAGCTCTAACCGCCATTATTACATCGCTCAGAAGCTTGAGCAAATCATCAGCCGTGCGAGCCTAATTCTTAGTGAGCATGCAAAGGCGAGTGGGTTTGTTCCTGTCGGGGTGGAGCTTGGATTTGGTCCACAAGCGACCCTGCCTCCGTTCCAGTTCCAGCTGAGAAATGGTACGAAAATGGAGCTACAGGGAAGGATCGACCGGGTAGATAAAGCAGAGGATGCAAGTGGAGTTTACCTCAGGATTGTTGATTACAAATCGAGTGCGAGAGATTTGGATATGACGGAAGTGTACTACGGATTAGCTCTTCAAATGCTGACATATTTAGATATTGTGCTAACGAATTCCAAGCAATTTGTCGGGAAGGAAGCAAAGCCGGCAGGCGTGCTCTATTTCCACGTTCACAACCCAATGATCAATAGCAAGAAAATCTTGACGATGGATCAGATTGAAAAGGAAATATTTAAGAGTTTTAAGATGAAGGGACTTGTTCTTGGGGATTCCAATATCGTTCGTTTGATGGATCAAACATTGGATACGGGAAGCTCTGATATCATCTCGGCTGGAATCAAGAAGGATGGATCACTATCCTCCCGTTCGAAAGCAGCTTCACAGGAAGACTTTCACTATATGCAGAAGCATGTGAGAAAGCTCTATGAAGAGTCAGGGAACCGGATCGTTTCGGGGGAGACCAATATTACTCCTTACAAGCTGAAGGACCGTACACCATGTCAGTTCTGTTCTTTCCGTTCCGTTTGTCAATTCGACCAGTCCCTGGAGGAAAACGAGTACAGAGTGCTGCCAACGGCAAAACCGGAAGATCTATTAAAGAAAGTAAGAGAGGAGGTAGAGTCCAATGAGTAATGGTACGATTCCAGCGAAGCCTGATCATGTTACATGGACAGACGATCAGTGGAAAGCGATTTGGGCAAAAGGCCAGGACATTCTCGTAGCAGCTGCTGCAGGATCAGGGAAGACCGCAGTACTTGTAGAGAGGATCATTCAGAAAATCCATTCTGAAGAAGATAGAATGGATGTGGATGAACTATTGGTTGTAACCTTTACCAATGCATCTGCCGCTGAGATGAGACATCGGATCGGGCAGGCATTGGAAAAAGCAATTGATGAGGATCCCCACTCCCATCATTTACGAAAGCAGCTGAGCTTACTGAACCGGGCTTCCATTTCTACTCTTCACTCTTTTTGCCTTGAAGTGATTCGTAAATATTATTATCTTATCGATATCGACCCGGGTTTTCGGATTGCTGATGAAACAGAAGGTGATCTGCTGCGTGATGAAGTGCTTGATGAGCTGTTTGAAGAGGAATACGGTAAAGAACATAACCATGATTTCTTTAAGCTGGTAGATACGTTTACGAATGATCGAAGTGACGGAGCACTTCAAGAAATGATTCGAAAGCTTTATGATTTTTCCCGCTCTCATCCGAACCCCGATGAGTGGCTAAGAGGGTTAAAAGAAATGTATGAGGTTGAAGAGGGGGCAGAAATTGATCAGCTTTCCTTTATACAACCTCTAATAACCGATATTCAGTTACAGCTTCATGGGGCGAAAAGCCTGTTCCAGCGTGCATTGGATCTGGCCCGTGTACCTGGAGGGCCAGGCCCGAGGGCGGAAAACTTCCTAAGCGATATTGAGATCGTCGAGAGCCTTGAGGAAAGCCTGCATATTTCTTGGAACGCTTTATACGAAACCATCCAAACTTTACCCTTCACCAAGCTAAAAGCTTGCCGGGGGGATGATTATAACAAGGATATCGTTGATGAAGCGAAAAAGCTTCGGGACCAAGGGAAGAAAATGTTAGAGAAGCTCCAGGAGGATTTATTTTCGAGAAAGCCGGAGTCATTCATCGAAGACATGAAAAAGATGAAGGAAGTGATTCACACACTGGCAGAAGTGGTGGTGGAATTCGGCAAACGTTTCCGGCAAGTGAAAGAAGAAAAGGGACTTGTTGACTTTGCTGATTTAGAGCATTTTTGTCTCGACATTTTAAGAGACCCTGCTTCAGATGCTTTACTTCCTTCAGAGGCTGCAAAGCAATATAAAAATAAATTCAAAGAAGTACTGGTCGATGAATATCAGGACACGAATATGGTCCAGGAATCAATTCTTCTTCTTATTACAGAAGAACGTGAAAAAGTGGGGAATCGGTTTATGGTAGGAGATGTGAAGCAGTCCATCTACCGCTTCCGATTGGCAGAGCCCAACTTATTTTTAGGAAAGTATACCCGCTTTCTTCCAGTAAGCGGGGAATCGGGATTAAAGATCGATCTATCTCAAAACTTCAGAAGCAGGAAGGAAGTATTAGAGGGAACCAACTTTTTATTTAAGCAAATTATGGGATCCTCTGTCGGTGAGATGGAATACAACCGGGAAGCAGAGCTTGTGAAAGGTGCCCCTTATCCTGAAGAGAAAGAGTATCCGATCGAAGTAGCAATCATTAATCAGGAATCAGAGGAAGCTTCTGGTGATGACGAGGAATTGTCCATTTTTGACGAAGGTGATATTGAGAAATCGGTACTTGAAGCCCGCTATATGGCAAATAAGGTGAAGGCCATGATTGAAGGGCGTACACCGATCTATGATGCCAAAACAAAAACCGAGCGTCCGATTCAGTACAAGGATATTGTGATTCTGCTCCGTTCCATGCCTTGGGCGGCAGAAATTATGGAAGAATTCAAACAGCAGGGGATCCCGATATATGCGAATCTGTCTACTGGTTATTTTGAAGCAACAGAGATTGCGATTATGCTCTCACTCCTGAAAGTGATTGACAATCCGTATCAGGATATCCCCCTGGCTTCGGTTCTTCGTTCTCCGATTGTTGGACTGGACGAGCAGGGGCTTGCAAGCATTCGGATCCATTCCAGAGCGGGAACGTATTACGAAGCCTTGAAGAAATTTGCAAGTGAAAAACCAAGTAACGCACGTGAAGAAGAAACATTTGAAAAGGTCAAAGTGTTTCTGTATCATCTGCAAAACTGGCGGACCAAGGCTAGACAAGGTTCGGTTACGGAGCTGATTTGGCAATTGTACCGGGACACCCGATTCTATGATTATGTCGGAGGGATGGCCGGCGGGAAACAGCGACAGGCAAATCTTCGGGCACTATACGACCGTGCCCGCCAATACGAATCAACGTCCTTCAGAGGGTTATTCCGCTTCCTGCGATTCATTGATCGGATGAGGGAAAGAGGAGATGACCTCGGGGTAGCGAGAGCTCTCAGTGAACAGGAGGATGTGGTCCGCTTAATGACCATTCACTCCAGTAAAGGACTTGAGTTCCCAGTTGTCTTTGTCGCTGGCACATCGAAGCAATTCAATCTTATGGACTTGAACGCTTCCTATTTATTAGATAAAGATCTGGGTTTGGCTGCAAAGTATACAGACCCGGGAAAGCGAATCAGTTATCCATCCCTACCTCAGCTGGCATTTAAGCGGAAGAAGCGCATGGAGGCCATCTCAGAGGAAATGCGGGTGCTCTATGTTGCGTTAACCCGAGCAAAAGAGAAGCTATTCTTAGTGGGAACAGTGAAAAGTCTAGAAAAATCCCGTAAGAAATGGCAGGGAGCTTTAGGACAGACAGAATGGTTGTTATCTGATTTTGACCGGGCCGGAGCCAGTTCCTATCTTGATTGGATAGGTCCGTCCCTCATGCGACACCCCCATTGTAAAGAGCTTGGGGAAGATGCAGTTTTAGAAGGAAGTGGGATCAATGAAGAGATTCTAAAACATCCTTCTTGCTTTCATATCACGATGATTCATAAGTCTGAGCTTGGTGCAGAAGATGAAGAGTCAATGAGTGAAGGTGACAATTGGAAAGAGCAGGTGAAGAACGGTGGGGAAGTGGAAATACAGTCCACACACAAAGAAGAGGTATTGCACCGTTTGTCGTGGAAGTATCCACATCTGAGCGCTACAAACCTTCGCTCGAAACAGTCGGTTTCTGAGCTGAAGCGAATGGTGGAAATAAGGGATGAAGCATCGAGTATCGATATTCTTCGTCGCCATCAAAAGCCTGTGTACAACCGGCCACAATTCATGCAGTCCAAAGAGCTGTCTCCTGCTGAAAGAGGAACAGCCATGCACACTGTCATGCAGCATATTTCTTTTGCAGATGGAGTGCCGACAGAAGAAGATGTCGCAGAGTTATTATTAAATTTGGTACACAAAGAAATCTTGACGGAAGAACAGAAAAGAGCAATCTCATTAGAAGACATCGTTGGATTTTTCCAAAGCGACCTCGGTCAGCGTATGGCCAATGCAACGAATATACAAAGGGAAATTCCTTTCAGCATGAGCGTCCCCCTTAGTGAGATTTCAGAAACAGGAGAAGGGGCCCCGGAAGAAACGATCCTTGTTCAGGGGGTCATCGATTGTGTATTCAGGGATGAATTTGGAATCGTACTGCTGGATTACAAAACCGACGGTATTCATGACCGCTTTAAGGATGGTTTTGCAGGGGCGAAGCCCGTTCTTGAAGAACGATATAGAGTGCAAATTGAATTATATACCCGTGCACTGGAATCCATTTGGAAAGAAACAGTTTCTGAAAAGTATCTTTACTTCTTCGATGGAGGGCATGTGTTGGAGCTATAATAGTAAACCACTTTGAGACCTGGTCTTCAAAGTGGTTTTTTAAGGTATAAAAATTAGGGAATACCTATACTAACTATATTTAGGGGGGATTAGATGAGTAAAAAGTCGATTGGTACATGTGAATTATGTTCGCGGCAGAATGTTGAAACCACGATTCATCACCTGACACCCAAAGAGGTTGGTGGAACCTTCCTTCCCACGGCACAGCTTTGTATTCCATGTCATAAGCAAATTCATTCCCTCTATACAAATGATGAATTGGGCATAAGGTTGAACACCATCGAAGACTTGCGCAGGGATGAAAAGATTCATAAGTTCATTAAGTGGATACGAAAGCAGCCCTCCACTAAATTGGTGAAAACGAGGAAAAGCAAAGAACGGAGAAAAAAAGGATAAGGGTAAAAAAACAAAAAGCCACAATGTGGGCTTCTTGTTTTTCTAATTATTTCCGGTGATGGGTTGATCTACGACATTACAATCAAAGGTGGTACTTACACTGAATACATTGTAGCTTAACTGAAATGGACCAGTATTGAAGCCGCCGGCACCTCCGAATGTCTTAGAAGCAGACTTAGGTGAGATAATTGCTGTATCCCCAAACTGAACATTTCCTCCACCGACATTAAGAATAGCGACAGGACCTACTAAAGCGGGCATAATCAACATCCTCTTTTTATTTGTTTATAATGTTAGCCTATGTGAACTTCCAGGGAAGGTTCTTCATCTAGTTTGGACTTTCAATCGTCTCAAACGTAAGTGGTTCGGTATCTTTTTCCAGCTGACGGATATTTTTCACCCGGCCTTCCATATACACGTTGGAAGTATTTCCGATGTGTATGATGGATGAAAACGACGTTGCCCGTATATACATATTATTTACTTTGATGGGACAAAGGTTTAGCCGGTTTACCTTGACATTCGGATTAATGCGGGGGAGGTCGATCGGCCCGGTAAATACGGGAGAATCAAAGCTTCCTTCACTGGTTAAGAAAAACTCCCTTTCACGCTGCACCGCATATGCCTTAGACACGGCATAAATGTTTTGAGAATCCCCTAATTGATAAAGCGAGCTAAAGGCTAGTGTGATTCCTTCTAAACTATCAACAATCGAGTAACGCTTAAGCATTACTTAGGTGTAAGAGGAACGAATGGACCGATGATCAGTGATTCAGGCGGGGTATCGAATGCTGAGGCTAGCTGTATGACATCAGCATCACCGACAAGAACGAGAGAGGAACTCGTAACCCCGGCGATCTCAATATTCCCAACCGATAGTTCACGATTGATTACTTGGAGGTTCATTGTTCTTCATTCCTTCCATATTATTTGGGATCTGTGACATGAAGGAGAAGAGGGCCGTTTCGATATCCTTTTTGATTTTGCTGATGATTTTCCTTTCCCATTCTCCTTCTTGTTGTTTTGATTCAATATAGGGTATGTTCTGTAGATAGAAATCGATTCTTTGTGGCATCTGGTTCAATAAATCCTGCTGAATCATCTCGTAATATGAGGGATCCAGTGAACGATTAAATTGCATTTCATTATCCTGAATAAGACTTGGTAATTCTGAATCGATATACGCTTTAATTTCAGCAGTGATTCTTTCTTTATATGGCTTGATGTCTTTTATTGATTTGACATCCACATTTTGCTCGACGGCAAGATCCTCTATTGTTTCTTTTAAATTATTTGGATTCAATCCAATATTTAAGGTGCCATCAAGGGATTCAACTTTGAGCTGATCAAATTTGTATTCGATTCTTTCAACATTGATTTTCGGTGTATCCCTTAGAGTTATCAACTCTTGTGACAGCTCATTCACTTTTTTTTCCAACGCGACAATTTTCGTGTTCAACATCTCGATATACTGATAAAGTTGTTGTGGGGTCATATAGTAATTGTTCATACTGCCACCTCTTTCTTTTGTCGCGATTTAGGTTACCTAGGCGTTTGCAGGGGGACGAGTGGGGTTATAGAGGGAGGCGGTTTCCCATTACCATTTTTCTCCGCTTCCGGAGCAGGCTCCGTGAAGCCCCCTGTATTATAAAGAAAGTCATTTGTTGTGATTTGTCCGCATGTTCCAATCTGAAAGATGGAGGAATTGGACATTCCCCCGATTTTAATAAATTGAATCTGTATGGATTGTTGAACATAATAATTCGTCATTCGGCATCACACTCATAGGTTAAAGTTTATTCCTTGGTCCATTCCATCATCGTCCACGGTATAGGTCAAAGAACTTTCATTGTAGACTGAAATCCCTTTCCCTGTTATGAACGAACCTGCCCCTGCGAAGGTCTTGGCTGTGGAAACTGGACTGATGTTAAATACATCTCCAATATGGAAGACGGCACTTGAACCGACGCTCACGACTTGAGCAATTCCTACGATTGCGGGCATATCAACTCACACCTTTAAGACAAAGTTAATTATTGTTATTCTATGTGAGAAGAATGAATAGGTGATAATCGCCTATTTTCACATTTGGAGTTAAAATGGAACTAAGATTATATTTTTCGGAGGAACTGTTAATGAACTCTTTATCGCCAACTGAACATTCAGAACGTATTGTAAGTCTTGATGTGATTAGAGGATTTTCATTACTTGGAATCTTTATCATCAATATGATTTCCTTTCATTCACCATTTCTCTATCTTGACCCCTATTCCTGGTGGAAAGCGCCTGAAGATGTCGCCTTGTATCCATGGATAGATGTATTGGTCCAGGCAAGCTTCTATCCTCTGTTCGCCATGATGTTTGGTTATGGTTTGGGCATTCAGCAGCAAAGGGCAACTGCCAAGGGAACGTCTTTCTATCTATTTGGAATCAGAAGGCTTCTTATCTTATTAGTGATTGGCTGCATTCATGCTTTCCTGATCTGGTCTGGGGATATCTTGATTAACTATGCCGTATTCGGGCTGCTGCTCCTCGTTTTTATGAGGCTGTCTGGAAAGGGATTATTGTGGTTAGGGGGATTATTATTTCTGCTGCCTCAATTATTTTTCAGTATTCTGCTAGTACTAATGACATTTACAGATCCCACAGGCGTAACGCAGTTCACTGATATCCAGTCGCTGCAGGATTCTGTTGCCGCTTATGCATCTGGTAGCTTCAGCGGTATTATGGAGCAGCGTTTTCAGGACTGGTATGCTGTGAATTCACCAGGTAATCTCATATTCTTGTTACTTTCTATCTTACCAATGATGATGATTGGAGCAGGTGCTAGTAAACTGCAACTATTGGAAAAAGTAAGAGCTTATAAGAAATCATGGATTGTTATAGGAAGCTGTACTTTAGTAATTGGGATTATCATTAAATCAATGCCATTATTCTTTCAGGTCAATTTTGCATATGGGTATATTCAAGACTTCTTGGGAGGTCCGTTCTTATCAGTATCTTATGCAATAATCCTCTCATTATTATTGTTGAATGAAAAAATCATGAAGTGGACCAAGCCATTAGCCTCAGTAGGGAAAATGTCTCTAACCAACTACCTCATGCAATCGATCATCGGTACCCTGATTTTCTATTCGTATGGATTTGGACTGTATGGGGAAGTGACGTTAACGACGGGGACTTTATTGGCGATTGGCATTTACACTATCCAAGTGATTCTTTCAGAAATTTGGTTATCCAAGTTTAAATACGGTCCTGTTGAGAAGCTGTGGCGTGTATTAAGCTATGGAAAAAGCAATATTGTTAAAAAGGGAGAATTATAGTTTATTAATCAAAAACGAAGGGGATGAGTAAGGGATGAAATTTGTCAGTTTTCAGGTTGGGGATAGACAGACGTATGGTGTGGAGCGAGATGGAAGAATTATAGAGTTAGCGGGTTTGCACGGCTTGCCTCAGGATTTGCTTGGTGGAATAGAACAGGGGGAAGGCTTTCTTCAAAAGGTGAAATATGTTCTCCAGGACGATTCGGTTGAAGCCCCCTCTTATTCACATGATGGGATAAAGTGGCTTTCACCGCTTCCGAAAGTGAAGAGGAATATTATGTGTGTGGGGAAAAATTATCGTGATCATGCCATCGAAATGGGCAGCGAACAGGATATCCCAAAAGACATCATGATTTTTACTAAAGCCACCAATACCGTAATCGGACATGGAGAAACGGTGCTGCATCATGGTGAAATGACGGAGCAGCTTGATTATGAAGGGGAGCTTGCTGTAGTGATTGGCAAGAGAGGGAAAGGAATTTCCCCGGAAGACGCCTTGGAGCATGTATTTGGATATACGATACTCAATGATATAACCGCCAGGGATCTGCAGAAAAAGCATGGCCAATTTTTTATCGGTAAGAGCCTTGATACAACATGCCCGATCGGTCCATATCTTTTGACAAAGGATGAAGTAATCGATCCTCAGAATCTAACGATAACTACTAGGGTAAATGATGAAATCCGCCAATCTTCGAACACGCGTGAAATGATTTTCACCATCCCCATCATCATTTCAACGTTATCAATGGGGATGACACTTGAACCTGGTGATATTATTGCTACAGGAACACCTGCGGGAGTAGGGAAAGGCTTCAATCCTCCGCGCTTTCTCAAGAAGGGTGACAAAATGGAGATCGAAATTGAATCCCTCGGAATTTTGACAAATCAGTTACAGGCTTAGTTAAAATTTCTGTTGGAGTAAAGACTATGGTAATATTATGAGCGTAAACTATCTACCTGTAGGAGGTTCATTATGTTTGATAATACACACGCCCATATTACAACTTGGGTCATTGCGATTATTCTTTTCTTTGTAGCGGTTGGATTACATAATGCAGGAAAGAAAAAAGGCATGAAAGTTGTACATATGATTTTACGGTTATTCTACCTGCTCATTATTTTAACGGGCGCCCTATTATTCTGGAAGCATCAAGGAATAAATCCTGCCCTTTATGGCATCAAGGGATTGGTTGGAATCTGGGTCATCGGGATGTTCGAGATGGTCTTGGTTCGCATGAATAAAGGCAAGAGCACTAAGATGTTCTGGATTCAATTGATCATCGCTTTAATCATTGTTCTTTATTTGGGATTACGTTTGCCTCTGGGCTTGAATTTTCTTGGATAGAGAGGTAATAGAAAAAAAGCAAATGCCTGCCGGTATCCGGCAGGCATTTGCTTTTTTCTATTTGGGTTTATGAATGGATTAAATATTAAAACTTTCAATTACGATTCGTCTACCCGTGCTTAAAGTGAATTCAAAGCGGTCACGCTTTTTTTTGTAATAAGTGAAGTGATGCTGAACGGCACACACTTCTACCCCGTTATCGAAGGTGATGAAGTTCACCCCTTCTTTGATTTTTTGATTTCCGAGAAAAACAAGGTGGTTGTGGCAAAAGATACTATCATAAATAGAATACCCCAGATTGTTTAAGGCTGTTGTAAACTGATGAAAAGCATCATCAGAAATCTCTTCCAATAAATTCTCCAACGAATACAATATAGTCTTCTTTATTTGAATTCGATCGCCATTCTCGATTCTTAACCGCTCATAAGGCGTAACGATAATGCCATCTTCCAACAGAACACCTGTAAGCCAGTCTCCATCTCTATATACTTTCAATTCATGATTGAGGTAAAATTCGAGCTCTGACTCTTCCTCGGCATCGATTTCGAAAAAGTACCACGTATCCTCTTCGAAAAGAGCAGTGCCCTCGGAGTAGGACCTTTTTTGGGATTTTAAAATGTTTGATCGAAATATGTTGCTCAAGTGAATATCCCTCCTTAACTACATTTCTTGTCATAATTATCATATTTCATTCATGTAAAGATTGATTGAGACAATTAACCATTTCAAGCTACGGGCATAGAATAATTTATGTGTCCGTGAGCCCAGTTTGTTTGATTAGAAAGTGAGGATGATCACTATGTGCGGAATTACAGGTTGGATCCATTATAAACGAGATTTGTCGGATCAAAAAGAAGTAGTAGAAAAAATGGCTGAAACCCTTTCTAAAAGAGGACCTGATGAAACGAATGTATGGATTGATCAACATGTTGCCTTTGGTCATAAACGATTAATTGTAGTAGATCCGGCAGGTGGAAGACAGCCCATGAGCATTCAGCATAATGACCACTTTTTTACCATCTGCTACAATGGAGAACTTTACAATACTGAGGATTTAAGAAAGATACTTATTTCTAAGGGGTACACATTTAAAGGCCATTCTGATACGGAGGTCCTGTTGACGTCTTATATTGAGTGGCGAGAGGAATGTGTCCATCATTTGAATGGAATATTCGCTTTTGCGGTATGGGATAGCGAAAAGGAGCACGTATTTATAGGCAGGGACCGAATGGGCGTTAAGCCTTTATTTTATTTTGAAAAGGAAGAAGGAATCCTTTTCGGTTCGGAAATTAAAGCATTATTGGCTCATCCTGATGTTTTGCCTCAGGTGGACCATCAAGGGTTAGCGGAAGTGTTGGGACTCGGACCATCCCGTACGCCAGGGAATGGTGTATTTAAAGGAGTGAAGGAACTCCGGCCGGCTCATGCTTTACTATTCTCTACAAAGGGCTTGAAAATATGGAGATACTGGAATGTGAAGAGTGAGAAGCATACAGATTCTTTTATTGAAACAGTTGCGAAAGTTCGCTTTCTCGTAACCGACGCCATCAAAAGACAGCTTGTTTCCGATGTGCCCCTTTGTACTTTCTTATCCGGCGGACTTGATTCCAGTGCCATTACAGCGGTGGCAGCGAATTGCTATAAAGAAGAGGGTAAAGGAAGTCTTCATACGTACTCCATCGACTATGAGGAAAATGATCAATACTTTAAGGCAAACGATTTTCAGCCGAACTCCGATGCACCTTGGATTGAAAAGATGACTTCTGAATTTAAAACAGTCCACCATCGCAGTGTCATTAGTCAACAACAATTAAAGGACTATCTCACTGAGGCGGTTCATGTAAGAGATTTACCGGGAATGGCTGATGTTGACTCATCCCTCTTATGGTTCTGCCGGGAAATTAAACAGGACTTCACGGTTGGTTTATCAGGAGAATGTGCGGATGAAATATTCGGGGGATACCCTTGGTTTCACCGTCCTGAAGATTTTGACCGAAGAGGATTTCCATGGATGCGGTCCACGGCTGAGCGTCAAGGCCTTCTGAAGGAAGAATGGAGTAAGAAATTAAATCTTGAAGAATATGTGCTGGAGCAATATGATAGCACGGTAGCGGAAACCCCATTATTAGAAGGGGAAAATGAAGTTGAATCGAAAAGAAGACAATTATTCTACCTGAATTTAATTTGGTTCATGACGACATTGTTAGATCGCAAGGACCGCATGAGTATGGGGGCAAGCTTGGAGGTCCGGGTGCCATTTGCTGATCATAGACTTGTAGAATACGTCTGGAACATCCCATGGGAGATGAAAATGCACGAAGGAAGAGAAAAGGGGATTCTGCGAAAGGCTCTCGAGGGAGTACTCCCACACGAAGTCCTTTATCGCAAGAAGAGTCCGTACCCGAAAACACATCACCCTGTATACACGAAACTGGTCAGTGACTGGTTGAATGAAATACTTGAAGACAAATCAAGTGTTCTATATGAATTGTTCGATGAAGAAAAACTGAAAGAAATCGTTGCCACAGGCGGATCTGCCTTTCAGGTTCCATGGTACGGCCAACTCATGACCGGTCCCCAACTACTTGCCCACCTGGCACAGATCCATGTTTGGTTTAAAGATTATAATGTTGAGATTGTGGAATAATAGCTATTTGAAAAGGTGAGCTTCTTTTAAAGGGCTTGCCTTTTTGGTTTGGATTAGAACGATAAGATAGATGTGATAGGGGAGGTTACTAAAAAGCTAATGTCGGGTTTCATTTGATAACGGCTGAATTATCTTGAAAAACAGCATGGATTTTAATAAAACCTATAAGAATTAAGAGACAGGTACAAACATAGATTTAAGTATTAATGATTTGAAAAGGAGGCATAGTAAAAGGAGGGTACCTTTTATATGTCTCCTTGTTGTGTTTTCAAATAGTGAGCTATCCATGTTCACACAGCGGATATAAGCTGAGCTGAATGCTTAAGGTACGCGATCATTATATAAGAGACAAGCCCAATTATATTGGGGTGATGAAATTTTTTTTGAAAATGAGAGCTTAAACTTTGTTTCTAGTAAAAAAGAATTGTATACTATATTTGTATAAGTATTGTATAATAAATGTACAAATAAAAACATTGGAGGCTGTAACGATGGCCAAAAAAATGATCGTCATAGGCGCTGGTCCAGGTGGCTTGGCAGCGGCAATGCTGCTAGCCGGCAAGGGATACGATGTAGAAGTGTATGAGAAGCAAACATTCGTTGGCGGACGAAACGGTTCTGTCACCATGGATGGGTATACGTTCGATATTGGTCCAACGTTCTTGAGCATGCCTGAAATTGCTGAAGAATTATTCGAGGCAGCAGGAAGAGATCTTCACGATTATCTGGATTTAAAAGAGCTCTCCATGATGTATGAACTTATTTTTAAAGATAAAAGGGTGCAAATGTTTAAAGACCCGGAGAAACTATCCCGGGAAATCGAGCGTCATTATCCTGGCAATGCAGAGGGGTATACACGCTTTATGAATGATACTCGTAAAAAAATGGAACGTTTAAAGCCGATTCTACAAAGTCCCATGGATCGGTATTATCAATATATCAGCTGGAAGGTTTTGAGAGCACTTCCCCAATTATCATTAGGGAAATCACTGTATAGTGTGTTAAGTGATTATTTCACCGATCATGAATTGAGGTTGGCTTTTACCTTCCAATCAAAATATTTAGGGATGTCACCGTGGGAGTGTCCGGGAGCATTCTCGATTTTATCTTTCATGGAACATGAATATGGCATTTTTCATCCGATAGGCGGGTTGAATCAGCTTTCTGAAGCCATGGCCAAAGTAGTAACGGAGCATGGCGGTTCCATCCATTTGGGCCGGGGGGTCAAGAAATTGTGGATTGAAGATCGTAATGTAGTGAAGGGAATCATTACAGAAGATGGAGAGAAGGTTTCCGCAGATGAAGTCATCATCAATGGAGATTTTGCTCATGTGATGAGTAACCTTGTGGAAGATGGGGTTCTCAAGAAATACAGTAAAGAAAAACTGAAGAAGAAGAAGTATTCTTGCTCCACCTTCATGATTTATCTTGGAATCGATAAACAGTATGATCTTCCTCATCACAGCATCCTGTTTGCAGAGGACTATAAGAGAAATGTGGAGGAAATAACGGAGACATTCACACTTCCTGAAGATCCCTCCATTTATATTCAAAATGCTTCTGTGACAGATAAGACGCTTGCTCCTCCAGGACATTCCACTTTATATATCCTTGCTCCCGTTCCAAATAATGTAAGCGGAATCGATTGGACAGAGAATGAAAAAACGTTCCGGAACCTTGTTCTGGATGTGGTTGAAAGCAAAACAGGCTTAAAGGACATTCGGGAACATATTCAAGTCGAAAAAATCATCTCGCCTCATCACTGGGAAACGGACTTCAATATATACGAAGGTGCTACCTTCAATCTTGGTCACCAATTAACCCAGATGATGGCCCTCAGACCTCACAACAAATTTGAAGAACTTGAAAACTGCTGGCTGGTCGGTGGAGGAACTCATCCGGGAAGCGGATTGCCTACGATATTAGAATCAGCCCGTATTACAACGAATATGCTGATGAACGAAGATCCGTCCTACTCATTCCGAAAAGATCAAGCAATGGGGGAAGCCTTATGAAGACGGCAGTTGTTGGATCGGGTATCGGCGGATTGATATCGGGACTGTTACTTTCGAAAGAGGGCCATGAGGTGACGGTGTATGAAAAAGAGTCCATCATCGGTGGGCGCCTTGCCTTTGTTCAGGAAGGTGAGTACAAAATTGATAAAGGACCGACCATCGTGCTTCTGCCTGAAATGCTACTTTCCATTCTTTCAGAAGCAGATATAAATACAGACGCAATTGAATTTGTTCGTTGTGACCCTTTGTATAATGTTCATTTTGCAGATGGGCAGACATATACCAAGTATGCTGATATAGATAAGCAATATGAAGAAATAAAACAAAAGTTTCCTGGAGATGAAGACGGATTCCTGCAATTTATGGATGATATGGATGAACGGTTTACAATCGGAAAGCCTCAGTTTCTTGAATCCTCTTTTCTAAAAACAAAAGACTATATGAACAGGCAAACCCTGGGTTCGCTGCTTAAGTTAAAAGCATACAGGAACGTGATGGGAAACTTAAAGCATTATTTTCATCATGAAAAACTACAAACCGCTTACGGGCTTCAAACCTTATACATCGGCGGGAATCCCTATACGACTCCTGCGATTTATAGTTTAGTATCCTTCAGTGAGCATAAACATGGTATTTATTATATAAAAGGTGGTTATGCCTCTCTTTTGGAGCATGTACTAGAGGCATGTGAACGAAATGGTGTCATCATCAAGACCTCCTCAGCTGTCACAGAAATAGAGACTACAGGAGAAAAAGCGACTCATATCGTCTACGGAAACCGTAGAGAAGAAATAGATGCAGTGATCATCAATGGAGATTTTCCTACGGCATCAAAATTAGTAAAGAAGAAGTCCCCTAAACCATACAAACCTTCGTCTGGTTGCGTCCTGTTGTATATGGGCGTGGAGGGGAAGTTTGATGAAAAGGAAATGCATCAATTTTATCTAAATGAACATTTCTCTAAAAATATGGAGGATATTTTCAAGAATAAGAGAATTCCTAAAGAACCTTCATTTTACGTATTTAACCCGTCGAAGGTTGATTCATCCCTTGCTCCTTTGGGGAACAGTGTCCTATACGTCCTTATTCCTGTTCCGGTTTCCGAGAAATTGGACTGGAAGGAGGCTTCAGAATTTCTTTCCAATTCCGTATTGGATACAATGGAGAAAAGGGGCTTTAAAGAGTTAAGAAAGCGAATGAAGTGGATGAAAGTAAGGACACCTGAAGAAGCAAGACAAGAGGGGCTATATTCAGGAGGAAGCTTCGGTATTGCACCCAGTTTACGTCAATCAGGCCCGTTCAGGCCACAGGTACAACCGTTTGCAGAAAAGAATATCTTTGCTGTGGGAGCATCCATCCATCCGGGTGGGGGAGTACCGATCGTCATGCAGGGGGCGAAACTCGTAGCTGAAACCTTTAAAGAACATTATAAAACCGAGTCGGAAAGGAAGGATGTGGCCTTACATGAACAAGATCTTGGAAGCGTACGATCATTGTGAGATTATCATTAAACTTCACTCAAAGACGTTTTACAGAGCATTCTCCCTGTTACCGAAGGACCAAAAAAAAGCAGTATGGGCTGTATATGCATTTTGTCGAAAAGTAGATGATATCGTGGATGAGGGCATCTGCCCTTCTGAAGAATTGCTTCAATTCGAAAGAGAATTCGAATCATTTCTTAGGGGATATTATAACGAAGAAGAGCCTATGTGGATAGCCTTGAACGATGTGTTTAAACATTTCAATATGGATATCGGAGCTTTTCGGGATATGATTAAAGGTCAACGGATGGATTTGAACGAGAGAGTTTACGTGACGATGGATGATGTACTGGACTATTCTTATCACGTAGCGAGCACTGTAGGGTTAATGCTGCTGCCTATCCTTGCTCCCGGGAAAGAACATCAATTGAGAGAAGATGGGATTTACTTAGGGTATGCCATGCAGCTTACCAATATATTAAGAGATATTGGTGAGGATCTGGAAAGAGGAAGATTATATATCCCGCAGGATTTATTAGTTAAATATGAATATACCGTAACAGAATTAATGGATTATCGAAATAATGATGCTTTTCGGTCAATATGGGAAGAAATGGCCCGGGTTGCAGAAGATTATTATGATAAAGCATTCCGTACAATGAATCTTTATCCTGTGTATTCAAGGACACCGGTGAAAGGTGCTGCATTATTGTATCGGGCCATCCTGAGTGAAGTTAGAAAAAATCACTATAATGTTTTTTCCAAGAAGCATTTTGTGTCAAAAGATGTAAAAGAAAAAATCATTTCAACGATATCGTAAATAAGCCCGTCTGGAAGCTTTAGCTGGAAGCCTTCCAGACGGGCTTATTTTTTTTGGCGGCAAAAAAAAGAAAGCCGCTCTAAAGCAGCTCCCGATTGATTAAATCGTGTTTCGTTGATTCATGTTTTCACTTACTTTACCTGTTCCGATCGAATTTAATCGGTCGACCAGGTCAGACCCAAAAGGAGAAGTGGAAGAAACGTTCGATTCTAATACAGTATCCTTTAGTTCATATGCGTTCGATCCATGCTCTGTAAAGTCCAGTCCTGAAAGTTCTTCTTCACGTGAAACCCGGATACTTGATACTCTCGTGACGATGAACAGGAAACCGCCGACTGTAACGGAAGTCCAGGAAATAACCGCTAGAACGCCGAGGGCCTGAGTGGCTACTAAAGAAACGCCACCACCATATAACAAACCGTTTGAAACATCAAACAATCCAACTGCTACAGTACCCCAGATCCCACAAATACCATGGACGGCAATGGCTCCAACAGGATCATCGACTTTAAGCTTTGAATCGATGAACGTTACTGCTTCAACCAGGATCACTCCTGCAATAAGCCCGATAAAGAGAGAACCGACAAGTGAAACATTGGCACAACCTGCGGTGATTCCAACAAGTCCTCCCAGTGCTCCGTTTAAGGTCAGGGAAGGATCGATGCGTTTATATCTAACCAAAGTGTAGAAAGCGGATGAAAGGATGGCAGCTGATGCTGAGAACAAAGTTGTTGTAATGACATGAGGCACAAGTGTCGGATCAGCCGCTAAGCTGCTGCCTCCATTGAATCCAAACCAGCCGAACCAAAGGATGAATACGCCAAGGGCACCGATCGGGATATTATGACCAGGAATAACATTCACTTTCCCTTTATTGTATTTGCCGATACGTGCCCCAAGGAAAAGCACCGTAATGAAGGCCCCGACAGCACCAGTTAAATGAACGACTGTAGATCCGGCAAAATCGACGAAACCAAGCTCTGAAAGCCATCCGCCACCCCAAATCCAATGTCCGACAATCGGATAAATGATTCCGGTCATGGCAATGGTCAATAGAATATAACTTTTAAGCTTCATTCGTTCAGCTACTGCACCTGAAATGATCGTTGCACATGTAGCGGCAAATACGGATTGGAATAGGAAGAAGCCGATGTCTTCACGCCCTGAAAGGAAAAAACCGTCAGATCCAATGATGCCTCCGGATGTTCCTCCAAACATAAACCCAAATCCTACAATAAAAAACAGGACAGAAGCAATGGCTACAGTTAGGAAGTTTTTCATCAGGATATTAAGGGAGTTCTTGGCTCGGGTAAATCCAGTCTCCACCATGGCGAATCCAGCGTGCATGAAGAACACAAGGATTGCAGCAATCATGACCCAAAGGGAGTCAACAGATGCTTGAACAGATTCTGCGGTAGGGGCCGCAGTAAAAGCAGTAGTGCTCACAAACAATGACAAAAGCAACAGAGCAGAAATTTTTTTAATCAATGGTATCCCTCCAAAATTGGTTTGGTAAAGCGTTAGTGGTTATGAATGAAATGATCTACAAAACGGCTTTTTTTCCTCGTTCACCTGTACGGATGCGAATGACATCCTCAACCGGATAGATGAAAATCTTACCGTCTCCTACGGTATCAGTACTGCAATGTTCAACAATGAGATCAATAATGTCTTCAACCTGACCATCGTCGACAATCATTTCCACCTTTACACGGGGGACTAACTGTAGTTCAAATTTATTCCCTCTGAAAATCCCTTGCTTTCCTTTTTGTTTTCCACAGCCGGCTGCTTCCGATACCGTCAGTCCGCTGAATCCACGAAGGCATAACGCTTCCCGCAGGGACAAGAATGCTTCTGCACGAATAATCGCTTCTACTTTTTTCATTGTGGTTCCTCCTTTGTTTTTTTTGTTTCCTTCTAAAAAAAATCATTTCTTAGATGTAAGGTTTTATGACATGAATAAGTTATATTATTTATCATATTCAGAAAATAACAAAAGTTCAAGTGTTAATTTGTAATGAAAGCGTTTTTATGTAAAAAAACTTAACATGAGTTGGTGGATGCGTTTTCATTTGGAGTGAAAAGGGGGGAGGGGGGGCAAAACTAAAAAACCACGACATAAAAACGAACGATTTCAGCGTAGGTTCTTCATGCCGCTAATGATTTCCGTGCAAGACTACGCTTTCCGCGGGTAGCTCGTGAGCCTCTTCGGCAAGCCTGCGGGTAGAAAAGCGGAAGGGCTTCGCTCAGAGGCGGTTGGCATAAGGCGGAGCGACCTTGAAGGCGTTCTTTGCCTTCATGGACGATCAGACTTATGACATTTGCCTCTAAGCCCTATAGCTGGACAAGTCTCACATAAGCTACTTTTCCCGCAGGAGTCTTCGTCTTGCATTCCAATCAACCGCTGGGAAGAGCTGAAATCAAATGTACCGTAAATAAATAAAAAACCCGAACAAATCTCCCTAAAGCAGATTTGTTTGGGTTTTACTTAGACTAAAACACTTTTGTCCCATCCTTTTTATAAAAAGAGGGAGGGTAGCAGCGGTCATATGGACTTGCGCCAAGGTTCGCAACCACTTGAAGGTCCGTCCCTCTATACTGCGCTTTTATCACTTTGGACAAATCGTTTGTGGATCCATATTTTGGATCGCCAGCGTTTGAGCATGATAATGCCTCGGAGCCATTCATCGGCAATGAAGGATATCCAGATCCCGATAAGTCCGAGCCCGAACCAGATGCCGAGTATATAGGAGAGCGTAACGCTTACTCCCCACATTGATAAGATCCCCATATAGACAGGGAAGCGTACATCACCTGTTGCTCTCAGGGCATTAATGACGACTAAATTGAAACTTCTGCCTGGTTCGAGAATGATGGTCAGGTAGATCAATGTTTTACCAAGAGAAATGATTTCTTCGTTGTTTGTGAATATTCGCAGCAGCGGCTCTGCTGCGATAGAGAAAATTCCGGCCATAATAAGAGAAATGAAGATAGCAATCTTTAAACTTTTCAAACACCGCTCATAGGCACTGTCGAATTGTTTCGCTCCGATCATATGACCAATGATAATTTGAGTTCCCTGACTGATCGCTACGCTGAATAAAAAGATAAACATCATCAGGTTTTGTGCATACACCTTGGTGGTCAATGCGTTCGTCCCGATACTTGCTATGAAATACGTAATGACCATTTGTGAGCCATTATAAGATAAATGTTCTCCTGCAGAGGGAATCCCGATGCGCAATAAATTTTTCACATGCGAAATGGGTAAACGAAAAAGTCTCTTGATTGGAAGAGCATTGGGGATTCGTTTTGTGATTACGATGATGCTCACTATGAATCCGATCAGTCTGGAAGCGATCGTGGAAATCGCTACCCCTTCCACCCCTAAAACAGGAAAGCCAAATGGACCAAAGATAAATAAATAGTTCCCGATCACATTGATGATATTCATTCCGATCGTAATGTACATGGCGTCTTTTGTGTAGCCATAGCTCCTCATGATGGAACCTGCAGTCATGATCAAGGCCTGGATGAAGGCGAATCCTCCGACGATTTTTAAATAAGAAGAGGCTTCATTCATCAGTGATCGTGGAAGATCCATCGATAGCAGAATCGGTTCACTGAAAAATACAAGGACGATACTAAGGAAGAGGCCGAATCCTAAATTAACGGCAATGGAAACGATGGACACTTCTCCAGCCAATCGATTCTCCTGGGCTCCCAGATGCTGAGCAACAAGAATGGCGGTACCTGTAGCGACAAATCCAAACATGACAATAATGAGAGAAAGGATTTGATTGGAAACCCCGACGGCTGCAACAGAGTCATCTGAGTACTGACTTAGCATTAACGTATCGGCATTTCCCATCAGCATATGAAGAAAGATTTCAATGAAAATCGGCCAAGTCAAGGCAAAGAGGGTCATGTTTTTTTGATTCTTGGGCATAGATTTTCTCCTTATGATTTAAATAGATAAGGGGACTAACCGTTAAGGTGTAGTCCCACTTTTTACGAACAAAGCTTTATTAAAATTTCAATATTGCAAATCCATACCCCTCGAGTGCCACTTCGATGGACTCTGCTTCAGCGGCAAATTCTTCTCCACTCCACAGATTTGTGATTTTCTCTCCTTTTAATTCAAATGGAAGAGTGTAGGTGGTCGATTCATCACTGCAGTTTAATAGAACAAATATTGTTTCCTCTCCGTTTGATTTGGTGAAGGAAAGGCAATGCTCATGAAGGTCCCCGGGTAAAAATGTCAGATTCCCTTCGTTGCTTAACAGTGGATACTGCTTGCGAAGGGCGATATGTTTCTGTATATGCCCGAAGAGCTCTTCATTATGTTGTTCTTGTTCCCATGGGAAGCACTTACGGCACCCTGGATCCTGTTCACCGGTCAGGCCGATTTCATCACCATAATAAATACAAGGTGTACCTGTGAAAGTGAGCATGAACGTGTAGATTTGTTTAGCACGTCGGATATCTTCGGCGCACTCTGTTAATACACGCGGTGTATCGTGACTTCCGACAAGGTTGAAATTCACTTCGTTTACGTTCTTTGGATACATATGAACAACCGAAGTCATGTTTTCTACAAATCGAGAAGCAGAAATTGTTTGATGAGCGAACAGATTCAATAAATTTGTCGTGAAAGGATAGTTCATGACAGCATCGAATTGATCCCCCCGCAACCAAGGCATTGAATCGTGCCAAATTTCTCCTAAGATATATAAATCAGGCTTTATACTTTTCACTTCTTTGCGGAATTCACGCCAGAAGTGGTGATCGACTTCATTTGCAACATCCAGTCGCCATCCATCGATATCAAATTCCTTAATCCAGTAACGGCCAACCTCCAATAGATAATTGCGCACCTCTTCATTTTCAGTATTTAACTTCGGCATGGAAGCTTCGAATGCAAAGGTATCATAATTAGGCGGCAAAATGTCTATATCCAAAGGAAATTCATTTACATGAAACCACTCTTTGTAAGGAGAGTCCTCACCGTTTTCAAGTACATCCTGAAACTGGTCGAAGTAGAAGCCGCTGTGATTGAAGACGGCATCCAGCATGACTCTAATTTCATTTTCATGACAAACCTTAATTAATTCCTTCAATGTTTCTTTTGTCCCGAACTGTGGGTCTATTTCGAAATAATCAATCGTGTCGTATTTATGATTAGAATGAGCTTTAAAAATTGGAGTGAAATAGATCCCGGAGATCCCAAGCTCTTTTAGATAAGGGATGTTCTCGATCACACCTTCTAGATCCCCTCCGAAGAAATTGGTTGGAGAGGGCTCAGCGCTATTCCAAGCCAGTGTTCCTTCAGGATCATTCTCAGTATTCCCATTTGCGAATCGCTCAGGGAAGATTTGATACCATACTGTATCCTTCACCCAAGCCGGTGCTTGAAAGACATCGATGGTATTCAAGAACGGGAAGCAGAAGTAATCCCCGATATCAGTAGAAGGGGTCCCATTAAATCCTTTTTCTCCATAAAACACTTCTTCTGTTTCGTCATGCAGAAGGAAGCCGTAACGAAGGCGTCTGTAAGGAGGGGAGATGGGAGCAAACCAATAATCAAAAAGCTGATCTGTTCCGGTTAAAATCATCTCCTTACGATCATATAGCCATTTTCCATCCTCCCATCGATAAGGGTCTCCGTGCAGGAGTGTGACATTTTCTACATCATTCTTCTTCGTACGAATCCGTATGTGTAATTCATTCTTTGTGCAAGCGTATGCATAATTATCTTTCGGTCTATGATAGATGGCTTCCAATAGCATCGTATATCCTCCTCTTTTTCATTCCATTTAAAGAGTATTCTAAACCAACAATGTTGTCAATGATAGGTATCCAATCTAGTAAAGCGTTTTCTTTTTCTTCCTCGCAAACATAAAAAATTTTCAAAAAAGTATTGTCAAAGTAGATTTAATTTGTATAATAAGAAGTAGGTTGTGCAATCGTTTTCACAAAGAATGTAAGCGATATCTTGAGAGATTTAGTCATAGTATGTGCAAGCGTTTGTTCAGTCTAACAGAAAGCTTAATATTTTTCACCATACTTAGGAGGGGTCGAGATGAAGAAAGCGTTATCATTATTGATGGTAATCATGCTTGTACTAGGGGCGTTGGCTGCTTGTGGTCCTAATCGTGAAGAAGGATCAGGAAACAACGACAGCGGAGAGAAAAAAGCTGACGATGCAAACAAACCTGAAAAACTGGTTGTCTGGGAAGATGAAAAGAAATCTGGATGGCTGGATGAAGTAGGTGCTAAGTTCGAAGAAGAAACTGGCATCAAAGTAGAAGTAAAAGAAGTCGAAATGGCTACTAAAATGAAAGAACAATTACGTTTAGACGGTCCTGCCGGAACTGGTCCGGACGTATTAACATTACCACATGACCAAATTGGTGAACTTGCTCTTGCCGGTCATATTGCTGCATTAGAAGTTGAAGGGGACATTGAAGAGCGTTTCACTGAATCTTCCATGACAGCAGAGAGTTATGATGGGAAATTATATGGTCTTCCAAAATCTTCTGAAACGCCTGTATTTGTTTACAACAAAGCGTTGATGGAAGAAGCACCAATGACAATGGATGAAGTATACTCATTCTCTAAGGATTTCACGAAAGATGGAAACTACGGTTTCTTGGCTCTATGGGACAACTTCTATTTCGCTCATGCACCGATCGGTGGATTCGGCGGATATGTATTTGCTGAAAATGATGGAGCATTAGACGCGCAAGATCTTGGTTTAAATAATGAAGGTGCTGTAGAAGGTACTGAATATATTCAAAAATGGTACTCGGAAGGATTATTCCCTAAAGGTATCGTTGGAGAAAATGGTGGATCGGCAATGGACGGTCTATTTAATGAAGGAAAAGTTGCTTCTGTCATGAACGGTCCATGGTCTTTCCAAGGTTACAAAGATGCTGGAATCGATATCGGCATTTCGGCTATGCCTAAACTTCCAAACGGAGAGCCAATGAAAACATTCATGGGTGTTAAAGGCTGGCACGTATCAGGATATTCTGAAAATAAAGAGTGGGCTCAAAAATTCATCGAGTTCATCACTCAAGATGAGTATGCTAAATTACGTTTTGAACAAACACAAGAAGTACCAACAAACCAAGGCTTGATCGACGATCCTGCGATTGCTGATAACCCTGGTGCAAAAGCGGTTGCCGAGCAATCCCAATATGCGGTTCCAATGCCAAACATTCCTGAAATGGGAGAGGTTTGGGGACCGATGGCAGACTCACTTCAAACGGTTGTGACGGGCAAACAAGAACCGAAAGCGGCCCTTGATGCAGCTGTAAAGCAAATTCAACAAAACATTGAAGCGAACCACTCTAACTAATGCATAAACATAGCGGTACCTTCTCATACTTGAGAGGTACTGCTATCCTTTTAAAGACCCATTCAAGGGCTTTTTAAGGAAATAAAGACTTCTTTTCTTAAAAAGCTCTTGAAGCTTATCAAAATTGTGAACGCAGAAAGGGGAATATAGGATGGATCAACAATCCTATCAAACAAAACATAGAAAAACAGCACTGGCCCTTTCCCTAATCCCTGGATTAGGTCAGATGTATCATAGACAGTTTCTAAAAGGCGGATTCTTCTTGATCATGACAGCCGCTTTTATCCTTGTCTTTAGAGATTTGATCGGTTACGGATTATGGGGGATTACAACGCTTGGGACAGACATCTCATACGGAGATCATTCCATTTTCTTAATGGTATACGGAATCCTGGCAATCATCGTATTAATCTTCGGAATCGGATTCTACTTATTCAATCTTCGGGATGCATATAAAAACGGAGAAAAGAGAGACAGAGGAGAGAAGCTAAGTACGATTCGGGAACAGTACAGGAATTTAGTAGACAATGGCTTCCCATACCTCATAATGTCTCCTGGATTTTTACTACTCGTATTCGTAGTCATTTTCCCGATCATCTTTGTTATTTTACTTGCGTTTACAAACTATGATTTGTATCACTCACCACCGGCTAAATTGGTCGACTGGGTAGGGATTCAAAACTTTGTTGATATTTTCAAGATTGATATTTGGAGAGAAACATTCATTACCGTATTAGCCTGGACTCTTGTTTGGACATTCGGTGCCACAACGCTTCAAGTTGCCCTGGGTGTATTTCTTGCCATCCTGGTCAATCAAAAAGATTTAAAAGGAAAAGCAATCATTCGTACCGTGTTCATCTTACCTTGGGCCATCCCTGCTTTCGTGTCCATACTGGTTTTCGCTGGTATGTTCAATGAATCTTTCGGAACGATCAACCGGGATATCCTAGGATTCTTCGGTATTGAAGGTTTACCATGGATGACAGAACCGATGTATACACGAATTGCCCTGATCGGTATTCAAGCCTGGTTGGGCTTCCCATTCATCTTTGCCATGACGACCGGGGTACTTCAATCGATTCCTGACGAGCTTTATGAAGCAGCAACGGTGGACGGGGCATCAGCTTTCCAGAAATTCAAGAACATTACGTTGCCACTCGTTCTATTTGCAACGGCACCAATCATCATTACGCAATATACATTTAACTTTAATAACTTTAACGTTATTTACTTATTCAATGGCGGAGGACCTGCCCTGACAGGACAAAATGCAGGCGGAACGGACATTCTGATTTCATGGATTTACAGTTTGACTATGACATCCGCACAGTATTCGAAAGCCGCTGCCATCACATTATTATTATCTGTCATCGTCATTACAGTAGCGATCTGGCAGTTCAAGAGAACGAAATCATTCCAAGAAGAGGATATGATGTAATATGAATATGAAGAGACAGAAGCTCATACGTTTAACACTTTCATACGCAGCCATCGGAATCATGTTTGCCATCATTCTTTACCCGGTTGCATGGATCATCGGATCTTCATTCAACCCAGGTCAAAGTTTGTCCGGTTCATCCATCATCCCGAAGAATGCAACATTGGCACATTATAAAGAACTATTCGATCTGGAGCAAAGTAATTATATGCTTTGGTACTGGAACTCATTAAAAGTCAGTTTATCAACCATGGCACTTACGGTTTTACTGGTCAGTTTAACGGCTTACTCTTTCTCGCGTTACCGTTTCGCCGGCCGGAAGAATGGATTGATGACATTCCTGATCCTGCAAATGATCCCTAACTTTGCTGCATTAATTGCGATTTTCGTTTTAGCACTATTAACAGATCTATTGGATACCCATATTGGATTGATCCTCGTATACGTAGGTGGACAAATCCCAATGAATACATGGTTAATGAAAGGGTATCTGGATACCATTCCGAAAGAGCTTGATGAGTCAGCAAAAATGGACGGAGCAGGACATTTGCGTATCTTCTTCCAAATCGTCATGCCCCTTGCGAAACCGATCATTGCGGTAGTTGCACTATTTTCGTTCATTGCACCATTCGCAGATTTTATCATTGCCAGTATCCTATTGCGTTCAGAAAAAATGTACACATTGCCGGTTGCACTTTATGATATGGTAGCAAAACAATTCGGAGCTGAATTTACTACATTTGCTGCTGGATCTGTATTAATTGCCGTACCGATTGCTCTATTATTCCTGTTCTTCCAGAAATACTTCGTTTCAGGATTGACGGCAGGGGGTACAAAAGGATAATCTTATAGGCGTTACTAATAGTTTTAGGAGGAGCGGAGATGAAAAGAAGAGTATTATCTCTCATTTTAGTCCCGTTTCTTCTTTTTTACGCCCTTCCGGTAGGTGCAGTTGAAAAAGAAGAAAGAAAATGGCAGGATGAGACCATTTATTTTCTAATGGTCGATCGCTTTAATAACGGGGATACGAGCAATGATGTTCAAGTGGATACGAAGGACCCTAAAGCCTATCAGGGCGGGGATTTTCAAGGTGTGATTGATAAGCTGGACTATATTAAGGATATGGGATTCACCGCCATATGGCTGACCCCCGTCTTTGATAATCAACCGCTGGGTTATCATGGGTATTGGATAACTGATTTCTATAAGACAGAAGAGCATTTCGGTTCAATGGAAACGTTCAAAAAGCTTGTTGATGAAGCTCATAAGCGAGATATGAAAGTGATGCTGGACTTTGTGGTAAACCATGTCGGACCTGAACACCCCTGGGTGAATGACCCTGAAAAAGCGGACTGGTTTCACGAAAATCAACAGATGAACTTTGATAATGAAGAAAGCCTTCAAAATGCGTGGTTATATGATCTTCCCGATTTAAATACAGAAAATCCCGAAGTGAAAAACTACTTATTTGATGCCGCCAAATGGTGGATCGAAGAAACGGATGTTGACGGCTATCGATTGGATACGGTCCGTCACGTACCCCAGGAATTCTGGACTGAATTCAGCGAAGAGGTTAAGTCAGTCAAGGAAGACTTCTATCTTCTTGGAGAAGTGTACGATCGCGATCCCCAGAAGATAGCGAAGTACAATGATGTAGGAATTGATGGATTCGTTAACTTTCCTCAAGCAGAAGAAATGCGTTCTGTGTTCCAAAAACCTGATGGATCGATGGATCGACTGTTTAACTTCTGGAAATACAATGAAACGTACTATGATGATCCCTATTTAATGGGAACTTTTATCGATAATCATGATATGGAACGTTTTACGAGACTGCTCGTTCAAGAGAAGCTCTTCCCGGGTACCAGGTGGAAGCTCGCTCTGGCGTATATGTACACAACCCCAGGAATCCCGATTGTTTATTATGGATCGGAAATCGCCGTCGATGGTGGAAATGACCCGGATAATCGCCGCTTTATGAATTTCAGGGCAGATGAAGAACTGATTGATTATATCACTCAATTAGGAAAAATTCGTCAAGATTATCCTGCACTGACCAGAGGGACGATTGAACCCATCTATGAAAAAGACGGCATGGGAATATTCAAGCGTGTCTACGGGGATCAAACACTCATAATCGCGATTAACAACACTAGTGAATCTAAAAAAGTTCAACTGAGTGAAGAAGAATTAGCGGAAAATAGTGAGTTGAAAGGGTTACTAACCGCAGACCTGGTACGTAGTGATAAAGATGGAAACTATACAATCATACTTGATCGTGAAGAAGCAGAGGTTTATTCCCTTAAGCAGAAGAGTGGACTGAATTATCCTTATCTATTGGCACTCGGTACGGTGTATGTCCTTTTCTTACTCTTTATTTATCTTGTATGGAAACGTGGAAGAAAGAAAAAGCAGTAATAAATCCATCAAGGGCTCTGTCTAAGAGCCCTGTTTTTCCAAAACTTCAAGATTAATAAAATGGAAGCGTTTTAATTCACGAATAAAATAGAATAAAGCAGCCTTCGTCACGTAAGAGGGTAAGTTTTTTAAAGAGGGGGGTGGAATGAATGGCGGTCACCATAAAGGATGTTGCAAAGCTTGCAAACGTAGCACCATCTACGGTTTCACGGGTTATTGCAAATAATCCAAGAATCAGCGAGAAAACAAAGCAAAAAGTAAGAGAAGCGATGGAGCAATTGGGATATCATCCTAACTTCATCGCAAGGAGCCTGGCGAATCAATCCACGCAAGTATTGGGACTTGTATTACCAGGTTCAGCTAGTACTTTTTCACAAAACCCATTCTTTCCAACAGTATTAAGAGGACTAAGTGAAGGGGCACAGGAAAAACAATACGCACTACAAATGTCCACGGGTCAATCTGAAGAAGAAATATATGAAGGTGTCGTCCAAATGGTTCAAGGGGGAAGAGTAGACGGTATCATCCTCCTTTACTCGAAAGTGGAAGATAAGGTTATGAACTATTTAAAAGATCGCGACTTTCCCTTTGTTGTCGTAGGTAAACCCTATAAATATTGTGAAGAAATCACCCATGTAGACAATGACAATTACAGGGCAACGAAGGAAGTGACCGATTATCTCTTAAAGCTTGGTCATGAGTGTATCGGCTTTATCGGGGGGGACCTCAATCTCGTTGTAACCGTCGAGCGTCTATTAGGTTATGAGAAGGCTTTGCGGGATGCTGGGATTGATATGAAAGACAAGTACATCATTCATGAAGAATTCCTTCGAGAAGGAGGACGTGAAGCCATTAATGAGCTTATGCAATTAGATGATCCACCGACGGCCCTGGTAGTGGCCGATGACTTAATGGCATTGGGCGTACTCAACACACTTGATGAAATGGACATCCGTGTTCCTGATGACATCTCCATTGTAAGCTTCAACAATGTACTGCTGGCCGAAATGTCCCGTCCACCGCTCACATCAGTGGATATCAATATATTCAACCTGGGGAACGAGGCAGCTAAGAGTCTTATCCAAAAGATTGAAAACCCCAAAGAGCCGATCAAGAGAATCATCGTTCCACATCAGCTCGTTACAAGATGCTCCTGCAGTGAGCGAAAAGTGAAATCATAATAAAAAGCGACTGAAACGTTGGAATCTCCCTTAATGGAGAATCATATGTTCAGTCGCTTTCATTTTAACCGTTTATAACCGTCCCGCCATTAATATGAATCATCTGTCCTGATACGTAGCTTGAATCTTCGCTTGCTAAGTATACGTATGCAGGGCCTAATTCATACGGCTGACCGGCACGTCCAAGTGGAGTGTTCCCTCCAAACTGAGATACCTTTTGAGAGCTGAAGGTGGACGGAATCAGAGGAGTCCAAATAGGGCCAGGTGCCACTCCGTTTACTCTGATTCCATCGGATGCAATGTTTTCTGCAAGGGATCGCGTGAAGCTGACAATGGCACCCTTGGTAGAAGAATAATCAATCAAATCCTTATTCCCTTTATAAGCTGTGATAGAAGCCGTGTTAATAATGGAAGCTCCCTTTTTAAGATGAGGCAATGCTGCCCTGGTTAAGTAGAACATAGAGAATACATTCGTCTTAAAGGTACGCTCCAACTGTTCATCACTTATATCCGCAAGCCCTGCCTGAGGATGCTGTTCAGCGGCATTATTCACAAGAATATCAAGTTTCCCAAACTCTGAAATCGTTTTGTTCACGATGTCTTTACAAAATGTCGAACTTCCGATATCACCTGACAGCAGGATACACCTAACACCTTCAGCTTCCACCAATTCCTTCGTCTTATTCGCATCTTCATGTTCATCTAAATAAGAAATGGCAACATGGGCGCCTTCCCTGGCAAAATACCAGGCGACCGAACGTCCGATCCCGCTGTCTCCTCCGGTGATGAGGGCGACCTTCCCGTCTAACTTTCCGCTGCCTTTATAATTTTGATCTGTATGAATCGGCTGGGGATTCATCTCATCTACAGTACCAGGCTGATGATCCTGGTGCTGGGGGGGGAACGTTTGCTTCTGGTTTTGTTGTTGTGACAATGAAAACACTCCTTTGATGATTTGGGTTATCTTAGGATAGTGTTTACCCGGAAAAGATAATTATTAACATGTTTCTTTTGGTAGATTCATTAAATTTTTGGTCGAATTGACGTGTGATGCAGTAATTTCGTTTTGGGGTGAAGACATTTGATGAGTGATGGAGCCGTGATTGAAGGGAATTCAGCCGCTTTATAGGGGGATCCGTCCGAAATCGGAGGAAATCCGGTCGAAATCGGAGGAAATCCAGCCGTTATTCAGGAAAATCCGGCCGAAATCGCAAAAAATCCAGCCGTTTTACAGATTTATCCATCATCAAAGAGCATACTCACAAAAAAACAGGCCCCTCGCCAGAGAAGCCTGCCTGTCATTATTCTTCTTCCATCAACCCGGCACCCTTATATCCAATCATATTCAACAGCCCTTTAGGAGAAGAGAAGGGTGGGGCATAGCAGGTTTCGATTTCCTGGAGGTCGGTAATGGTCAGGCCTCCGTAAATGGCAGTGGCCAGAACGTCGATTTGCTTGTCTACCCCTTCGCCGCCCACTACATTTCCTCCAAATATCTTTCCCGTGTCAGGGCAAAAATGGACTCTAACATACACATCATGAGCACCGGGATAGTAGCCCGCATGTGACTTTCCTTCATGCACGGATGTTTTATACGAATAGCCCTTTTCATTTAATTCCTTCTCGCCTAATCCGGTAGATGCAATGGAAAGGTCAAAGACTTTTGCAATAGCTGTTCCAAGCATCCCCTTGAAAGGTACAGGGCTTCCGGAAAGGTGTCTTGCGATGATGTAGGCTTGTCGATGGGCAGGCCATGCGAGAGGGACCTGCTTTGGGGTCCCGTCAATAAAATCGATGGACTCCACCACATCTCCGACTGCATAAATGGAGGGGTCGTCTGTTTGCATAAATTCATTACTGACGACACCGCCTGACTCTCCAGTAGATAACCCGGCCTCCTTAGCAAGAAGGTTATTAGGCTTCACACCTACCGAAAGAAGAATGAAGTCAGACTGGAACGTCTCTTCGCTATCCAGTTTCAGGGTGCACTCCGGCAGTACTTCTTTCAATCCATCCTTTGTGTACAAATTCACA
The DNA here is from genome assembly GCF_041889765.1 of Rossellomorea sp. FM04394. NCBI lineage: Bacteria > Bacillati > Bacillota > Bacilli > Caryophanales > Bacillaceae > Rossellomorea > Rossellomorea sp. FM04394. The sequence continues at coordinate 1,513,639 of NZ_CP168654.1, forward strand.
CCTTGATCTTTGATATGCTGTTGCAGTTTGATGGCGGTCTCTTCATCGATTACGCTGATCACATGTTCCGATCTTTCCACAAGATTGACTTGCATCCCTAAGTGAGTGAAGTTCTCCGACATTTCAACCCCTATGTATCCACCTCCGATTATGGTACAGTTTTTTGGCTTTGAGGTTTCAACGAATTGTTTGATCCTGTCCATGTCTTCAACTGTTCTGAGATGAAAAGCTGGAATTTGATTCAGTCCAGGAATATCAGGGATAAAGGGGGAAGCCCCTGTGGCGAGCACAAGGTAATCGTATGTTTCTTCGTAATCCTGGTTTTTATCATGGTCTCTCACAAGTAAAGATTTTTTATCCCGATCAATTTTCAGTGCCTCATGATGCATGCGGACATCAATGTTTTTTTTCGTATGTAATTTTTCAGGCGTGGCTGCAAAAAGGCTTTCACGGTCCTTAATGACATCCCCTAAGTAATAAGGCATTCCGCAAGCCCCATAGGAAAGATAGGATGTCTTTTCAAGTAGAATGATCTCTATTTCACTATCCAGTTTTCTGATTTGGGATGCAGTGGTGGCACCCCCGCCTACTGCCCCTATGATGATGACTTTTCTCTTCATGTTTTTCCTCCTAAATGAAAGAAGTCTGATGGATATATTGTACCCATCAGACTTCTTTGAAAAACCGAATTAACGGAAGTTTACGTACTGTACATCAATTGAAAGGTCTGCTTCACGGATCGCAGCGATGATTTTTTGAAGATCATCCTTGCTTTTTCCAGTGACCCGTACTTGATCATCCTGAACCTGGCTCTTCACCTTAACGCCGGAGTTCTTGATGATGGTGTTAATTTTTTTTGCATTTTCTTTATCGATTCCTTGCACGAGTTTCGCACGCTGACGAACGGTTCCACCGGAAGCCCCTTCAAGCTTGCTGTAATCAAGATTCTTAACAGGGACATTACGTTTGATGAGTTTGCTGAGGAGCACATCCTTTAACTGATTCATTTTGAATTCATCATCAGAAACGAGTACGATTTCCTCTCCATCTAATTTAATGTCACTCTTACTTCCTTTAAAGTCATATCGTGTTTGAACTTCCTTCAACGCAATTTGAATCGCATTACTCACTTCAGACATATCCACTTTCGACACAATATCAAAAGAACTTTCCTTCGCCATATGTAACCCCTCCATAGTATTATCTCTTTTCATTATAGACAAGCTTTGAAGGTGCATACAACTTCTAAGAAAAGAATGGGGGGAGTTTTTTTGAAAATGGATAGATAAAATGTAAATGTTGGGATTCGATAATAAAAGGATGGAAGTCGATAATATATTTGGAAAGTTGATAATATAGGTGGTGAAGTCGATAATATATATGAAACGACGACCTCAACATAAAAATAAATCATGATTCATGAACATCAAGGAGCCGTTTTAATCGATAAAACACCTATTGAGGCCCACTTTTTATCTTTTCTCGCAATTATGAGGAGTTTCAGCCTGCTCTACAAAAAAAGCACCAGCTCTATCAAGAACTAGTACTTTCTCCTATTCGAGAGCAGGTGACTGCCCCCGCAATCCCTTACAAATGATCCGTCTTCTTAGAATACTGATTCTTCCCGGCTTTACGGTTCACTTCTTTGATTTTATTCTTTTCTTGGCGCAGGGCGTTGTTATCCTTGGCCTTTTTTTCGTTATCAGATGTATGTGGCATAGTGATTCTCCCTTCGAGTATGTTCTTCTCTCATAGTATGAGGAAGAGGAAGGGAGTTTATGAGTGTTCATTTAAGAAAAATATGGCCAGGGTGCCTGTGCCTGTATGAGAACCTATGGCACATCCAATAATACTGATATATACAGCTTTCGGTGAAAATCTTTCTTTAATGAGTTTTTCCATTTCAAGGGCAAGGTCTTCGTCATCGCCATGACTGATGGCGATTACCTGGTTGGAGAGATCTTCACCACGTTCTTCCATTAAGTCAAGAATTCGTTTTAGAAGTTTCTTCTTTCCACGCAATTTTTCAATCGGTACGAGCTTACCGTCTTCAACATGAAGAAGAGGCTTGATGTTTAACAGTCCGCCAAGAAAAGCTGATGCCTTTGAAACTCTACCGCCTTTGGCAAGGTATTCAAGGTCTTCTACGGTAAATAGATGTTCCATATGCTCTGAGTGGAATCTGGAGGCTTCGATAATTTCTTCTTTGCTGCCTCCATCCTGAAGAAGTTCAGCTGCCTTCATGACGACTAAGCCGTAGCCCAGGGAAGCGCACTTTGAATCGATGATGGTCAAATCAAGGGAAGGGTGATCTTCTTTCACCTGATCACGTATCATGGCAGCGGTTTGATACGTACCTGACAATTGTGAGGAAAACGCAATGTAAATACCGGGTTGATTCGCTTCTGCAAGCTCTGTGAACTTCTTCAGGAAAAGATCCGGTGATACTTGAGACGTTTTGGGCATATGGCCTTCCCTTATTTTGTTGAATACGGTTTTCGGCTCGATGGTGACCAAGTCCTCATAATCTTGACCATCAATATGTACTTTCAGTGGCAGCAGCTCTATGTTGTGTTGGTTAAAATATGCAGCAGGAAGGTCGCTTGCACTATCAGCAAATAATTTTACTGTCATCCTAATCATCCTTTGACTATACTATTTAGCTTTAGTCTAGCTATTTTTCATGAAAATGACAATCTATAGAGCATGAATTTAAGGTAAAAAGTATCATTGTTCTCTTAAAGGGTGAATATCAGGGGGAGTTTAGGTAAGATGAATTGTGGAACATAGAAAATAACAACTAGATGTGGGAGGTCTGTCAATGTCGAGAGATCATGTACAGTTAGAAGCGAAGAAGTTTTTCGTAGTGTTAGTAGGGGCCGTGCTTGGTGCCATTGCCATGAATTTTTTCTTGATACCTGCAAATGTTTATGCCAGTGGTTTTACAGGATTGGCTCAGTTAATATCCAGTTTATTGAAAGAATTTGCACCATTCAATATTTCAACGGGTATTTTATTATTCATCTTAAATATTCCTGTGACGATTCTCGGGTGGCTTAAGGTTGGCCGTTCCTTTACAGTGTATAGTTTCATTTCCGTATCACTGACGTCTTTATTCCTGGAAGTGATCCCTGTGATTAAATTATCCCCTGATATCCTCCTGAACGCCGTTTTTGGCGGAGTCATTGCCGCGGTGGGAGTTGGAATCACGTTGAAATGGGGTGCATCCACGGGAGGTATGGACATTATTGCCATGATTCTTTCCAGAATGAAAGATAAGCCAGTAGGAACCTATTTCTTCCTTATGAATGCGGTCATTATTACGTCTGCTGGATTTCTTTATGGATGGGAGAAAGCGTTATACACGCTGGTGACGTTGTATGCTTCAACGCGTGTCATTGATGCCATCCATACTCGACATGAGAAGCTGACAGCGATGATTGTAACAAAGAAATCCAATGAATTAAGAGAAGCCATCCATTCTAAGCTTGTCAGGGGAATTACGACCCTGCCTGCTAAAGGTGCATTTTCCGGTGAAGACAAGGAAATGCTGATCATCGTCATTTCACGTTATGAATTGTATGAACTTGAACGTACCATTAAAGAAGTAGATCCTAATGCATTTACCAATATCGTGCAAACGACAGGGATATTCGGATTCTTTAGAAAAGATTAGATTCTGGAATTTAACAAATACTAGAGGTGAACCTAGATAGAAAGGGGTATCACCTTGAAGGCAGTTGTTTATATACTTATTAGTTCTTTGATGCTCTTTTGTTTACCTTCTTCCATGAAGGCTGAGAAAACACCGCTGATCTTTACTGTAACAGCTTTTCCTGGAGAGGAAGGGTCAGAGATCCAGCTTCTTCTTTATAATAATAGTGAAGGGGATAAGAACATCACCTTTAACACGAGTCAAATGTTTGACTTTACAATCAAAAATAATGCGGGAAAAGTGGTTTACCATTACAGTCAGGGGAAATCATTCCTTCAAGCGCTCCAAACCATTTCATTGAAGAAGGGTGAAACGAAGATTTGGAAAGAAATTTGGGATTACAAGCAGGAAGGAAAACGTGTCCCAGAAGGAAAATATACGATTGAAGCCTGGTTGATGGGGGAGGATATAAGTGGATTTGATCATCCTTTGCGGGCTGAGTATTCATTCACAGTTCCTGAAGAAAACCAGTCTTTCAGGGCAGTAAAGGTACGAGAGTTGAAAGGACGGTTTACCATCCAGGGACAGGCGCGGGTGTCTGATGGGAGTTTTTATTACTATGTGGAGGATGGTCATAGAGTTCTTCTTAAAGAAACCTTATTCAAGGTTAATAAAGAATCGCCTAACTGGACCGACTTTACCATCATACTCCCTGAGTTGACAGGTAGTACAGACAAGTTCTTCCTAAGTCTTTATGAAAGGGATAATGAAGATGGGAAAATTCTGCACCGATACGTCATATCCATTCCATAAAAAAACAGGGTTGTCCATAAGGGGCAACCCTGTTTTTAGCTTTATGACAGGCGGTTTAACTCAGCTTGAAGAGCGTGAAGCTGCTTTTGCTCTTCAACATTTGAGTTGGCGTAAGCAGATGACAACGCGTTTTTCGCTTTATCAATGGACATTTGAGCGTTTTCTCCCGTACTGCATGCTTGTTGGGCAGAATGAACCGCGTTACGGGCCTGTTGGAATAATGGATTACTCATTATTCCATTCCCCCTGGCCCTTCGCCATGTGAAGCAAGCTTTTTAGCTTCTGCTTCAGCATACGTCAGATGGTACGGAATACGTTCATCATGTTTTGTTACTGCGATTTTACCTTGTTGTACAAATCGTTTCGATTTATTTCTACCCATCACTACCACCCCTTTTTCAAGTTGGAACGCATATTGCGTTCTCTTTTAGTATGGCTATCCAAGGTGAGAGAATACGATGAAAAGATATACCCTCATCTTCCATAAATTTATTGGTTTAGAGATCAAATCGTTTCTGAAGGTAGCGTCCGATACCGTCTTCTTCGTTTGATAATGTGATTTCATTCGCTATATCTTTGAGTGGGTCAATGGCATTTCCCATGGCCACCCCCGTTCCGGCATAATCAAGCATTTCGAGATCGTTATCTTCATCCCCGAATGCAATTATCCTTTCCCGGGGTATATTCAATGAGGAAGCCACACGTTCAATACCGACCGCTTTGTTTAATCCTGATTTAACGATCTCAATGATGTGCCATGGGGCAGCCCAACGGCGATGGTCAATCAACTCTGCATGAACATCATCTAAATGTGCACGTATCTCTGGTACATCTTCTTCTTCAGCGTGAATGAGCATGGAAGTGGGATGATCAGATAGTACACTGCGGATATCCCCAGTTGAAATGGAAGGGTTGCCCATCATGAATACGTCAATGATCTTCTCATCATGGTAATGCAGATATACATCATCCATCACTTCGGCAACAATGTTCCGGAAATTAAATTCGTCACATGCATCAATGATTTGTTTGGCCACCTTTAAATCCATAGGCTCATGAAACATCCCCCATGAATCATCTGTGGGATGATGCACGAACGCACCGTTAAAGTTTACGATGGGAGTTGTCAGCTTTAATTGTTGATAATACAATTCACTGGCACGATAAGGCCTGCCTGTTGCAATCATAACTTCGTGCCCTTTATGGCGAGCTTTTTTTAATATTTCGCTGGTTTTTGCTGAAATTTTCTTCTCATCTGTTAAAAGTGTTCCGTCTAAATCCAGAACGATCAAGTGTTTTTCTTGTGAATGCATGAATACAAATCCCCAATCTTATTGGTATTAAGGCAATTTCTAGTGTAGCGTGAGACATTGAAAGTTGTCCACTGCCGCTACAAATAATTTAATATATGTTTACAAACACTTTCGATTTAAATATTATACATACTACCAAATCTAGGATATCATAGTAAAGTGAAATGCAGTCAGGAGGGAGAGAATACACATGATCTTAGTTGATAAATCGACCATTCAAACCATTCCATTTCTTCATCTCGTGAAGGAAGAGGATGTAAATAAGCCAATACCCGTATGCTTTTTTATTCACGGATTTACTAGTGCGAAAGAACATAATTTACATTATGCCTATTATCTGGCTGAAAAGGGATTTAGAGTCATCCTTCCCGATTGTTTAGAGCACGGAGAACGATCTACAGGCAAATCAGAGCATCAATTAGGAGAAGTCTTCTGGAAAATCGTCTTACAGACGATTCATGAATTATCGATTCTTAAAGATGAATTTGAAGAAAAAGGATTGCTCGTTCCAAATGGGATCGGGGTTGCAGGGACCTCTATGGGTGGAATTGTCACACTTGGAGCCTTAACTCAATATGAGTGGATCTCATCTGCTGTCTCGTTAATGGGGAATCCTACATATGTGAAATTTGCTCAAGCCCAGTTAGCTCAAGTCGAATCGTTAGGTTATGAACTGCCATTCAGCGAAGAAGAGATAGAAAATATGTTAAATGAACTCGCTCACTACGATTTAAGTCTTCAGCCTGAGAAACTTGGGGGCAGACCCCTTATGTTCTGGCACGGAAAACGGGACAAGGTCGTACCGTTTAATCTGACACAAGAGTTCTACCAGAGCATCCTGCCTTTTTATGAATCACAGGAAGACAACCTGTTATTTATAGAGGACGAAAAAGCAGATCATAAAGTATCGAGAGAAGGCGTGATCAAGTTGGTAGAGTGGTTTGAGAAGCATTTAACAGCCTAACCTTTTGTTTTATGCACGTTAATTTGTTAAGATGAGTAGTGAAATTAGATAAGAAACAAGCTTGGATAAAGGAAGGAGTGTTAAAAATGGATCAGGATCTTAAAGATAATCTGATGGGTGCCCTTGAACAGGTTGTTGACCCTGAATTAGGAATAGACATTGTTAATTTAGGTCTGGTATATGATGTGGATTTAGATGAAGAAGGTAAAGCAACGGTCACCATGACCCTTACGTCAATGGGCTGCCCTCTCGCTGGCACCATTGTCGATCAAGTGAAAACAGCTCTAAGTGACATTCCGGAAGTCAAAGAAACAGAAGTAGACATCGTCTGGAATCCACCTTGGAGCAAGGACAACATGTCCCGTTATGCGAAGATTGCATTGGGAATCAGATAAGTAGAAAAGCGGAGGCGGCTTGTTCAGACCCGACAAGCTAAAGATCCGAAAAGACACATGTGTCTTTTCGGATCTTTTTTTAGGGAAGAAGAAATACATTGCTGAATTTATCTGTAATTGAGAAGACGGTCGGTATCTTGAAAATACGGTAGATATAATGAAAATAAGGTCGACAAATCCAAATAACGGTCGATAACTTCAACATCACCCTCTTATCCATTGGAAATCCCCATCCAAAAGTTCAAATTCATCCCATTTCAAATAAAAAGCCGAGAACACAGTATCCAATACTGCGTTCCCAGCTATTTATCAATCAATCCGACAAATTGAAACCGGACAATTCTCACAATCGATTTCATCCTTAAGATAGTTTAAATCAAGAATCGTGATATATCCTTTTTCTGACACAAGTACGTTTTCTTTTTTTAATTCACTCAGCAGCCGATTCACGACTTCCCTGGATGAACCACAGAAATTGGCGAGTTCCTGGTTAGTTAACGGAAAATCAATCAGGATGCCCTTTTCAACTTTTTTTCCGTAACTGTTGGACATACGGATCAGTGTTGAGTAAAGTGCACCTTTTTTCCCGTGAAGTATAAGATCGCGAAATTTCGTTTGGTTTTGTTGATTTTGAATTTGGATCCATTTTAGCCATTGGATGGTCAAGTCACCGTTATTGGTAAGTTTTTCTTCAAAGACCTCTTTTGGTAACACATAAATCTCCGTATTCTCAAGCATTTTTGCACTGAGCATGTAGTATGCATCTTTACTGAATAAGGTTAATTCACCGATCACATCATGACTTGAACAGATCCGTAAAGACAATTCACGTCCGTCAGGAATCACTTTGCTGATTTGGACACGACCGCTTTTAATTAAATATAATTCGTGAGCAGGCTTTCCTTCTTGAAACAGGAACGATCCTTTTTTGAAATTTTTCACCGTTTTTTTCTCGAAAAATAATTGTTTAATCTCGGAAGGAACTTCTGAAATTTCACTCATGAGATCACGTCATTTCTATCATAATGTCTTATACTTAAAGCTTACCAAAGGAATCAGACAGATAGAAGGGATTTAAGCGAAAATCAATACAGCAGCACCGACAACGGCACAATAAATGGCGAAATATTTCAGGTTTCCTTTAGCCATGATATTCATGAACCACTTTAATGAGAAGTAGGAAGCAATAAGTGATGCGATGAACGCAACTAAGTAAGGGATGGCCATTGAAGCGAGGTTCGGATCCTCAATAAGATCGCTTATTCCGAATACCATCACCCCTACACTTACAGGAATATAGAGGAGGAAAGAGAAACGTAATGCCGTTTCAGCCTTCATTCCACTAGCCATTGCAGCTACGATGGTTGCACCTGAACGGCTGATTCCAGGAATCAGGGCTACTGCCTGGGCAAGACCGATGATGATGGCGTCTTTAACATTTAGGTCACCATCATTTTTTCTTCCTCGAAGGTTGCGGATCAGCCATAGGGCAATACCTGTAATAATAAGTGTAATTCCTACTGTGATGACAGATGTTAAATGTTCCTCAATCACGTCACCGAATAATACACCAATCACCCCGGCAGGGATTGTACCAATCAATAAGTAAACAATGAAATGAAAATCACGTTTCGTTTCAGGTGTTTTATGTTTGAAATAGCCTAAGCCATTCACGATCAGTCGCATGATATCTTCACGGTAAATAATGAGTACAGCCACTAATGAAGCCGTATTAACCAGGATTTCAAATGTTAGGGTAGCATCCTTAATTCCAAGAAAATGCTGGGCCAATAGTAAGTGACCACTGGATGAAATCGGGATTGGTTCAGTAAACCCCTGAAAAATCCCTAAAAATAAGTATTTCATAATCAGATAAAAATCCATTGTGTATCCTCCAAGCTTTTTTTCTCCACAGTTTTTAATTTAACACCATAAAGGGAAAGACTGTAAAGACTTTTTCCAAATGTTAACCGAACCGTAACTTGTTTATCATATAAAGCATTCTGATATCCTTCATCTGGCATGCATGAATGACCGGCCTTGTAGAAAAATAGTAAGGAAGCATCGCTTCGAAAAGGAGGGGTAAGAATGGGACAGTCACGACAATTCAAAGCTGGAGAAAAAGCACCTAATAATGGAGAGTATATAGAAATTGGTGAAACTGGAAGCATGGTGAAAAATCCGCAAAAACTACGCTTAAAAGCGGGAGACCGATTTCCTGAAAACTCCAACCATAATCGTCTTTGGACGTATATGAGAAAACCTTAACCCCATAAGGAACAAGGATGTCGCGTCGACAGCTCACTATTAAATAAGAATGGTGACGCCAATCGGAGGCACTCCCTGTTCCTTTTTCTTTTCCTTTTATATTGAAAAGGATATAATAGATACAAAGGTCAATAAAGGTCAAAGTGTGAGGTGAAGCACGATGAAATTTGATAATATGACTCACAGCATTCAAGAAGGATTGGTTTTTGCAGGAGAGGCAGCCAAAGAAAAATTACATACAGATATCACCCTGCTTCATTTGTGGAAATCCCTCCTTGGATCAGATGACAGTTTTCTTAGCACGATCTATGTTGGTGCAGGGGTAGACGTAGTCGGCCTAAGAAAATGGATTGATGACAAATTAAACGATATACCTGCTGTGGAGGGGAAAGGGCTGCAGTATGGACAGTTTTTTGCAAGAGATATCCATCAGCTCATGCAAGATAGTGATGCCTTAAAGGCTAAATGGGAAGATGACTATATCTCGGTGGAACATCTTGCCCTTGGGTTATTCAACCAAAAGAACCACCCGATTACGATATATTTAACAAAACATAATCTAACAGAAAAACAATTAAAGGACATTATTGAATCGATCAGAGGAGGGAGCAAGGTGAACACACAGAACCCTGAAGTAAAATATGAAGCGTTGAAAAAGTATGGGAGGGATCTTGTTGCGGATGTAAAGTCGGGAAGGATTGATCCAGTCATAGGCAGGGACAGTGAAATCCGCCACGTGATCCGAATCCTTTCCCGTAAAACGAAAAATAATCCTGTTCTTATAGGGGAGCCTGGAGTCGGTAAGACTGCGATCATTGAAGGACTCGCACAGCGGATTGTCAGAAAAGATGTCCCGGAAGGCTTGAAGGATAAAACCATCTTCGAATTGGATATGAGCTCTTTGGTTGCAGGGGCTAAGTTCAGGGGCGAGTTTGAAGAACGATTAAAGGCGGTATTGCAGGAAGTGAGAAAGAGTGAGGGGCGCATTCTTCTTTTTATCGATGAACTTCATACGATTGTGGGCGCAGGGAAGACGGAAGGAGCAATGGATGCGGGTAATATCCTAAAGCCGATGCTTGCGAGGGGAGAACTGCATTGTATAGGTGCGACGACCCTCAATGAATACCGTAAGTACATTGAAAAGGACCCGGCTTTGGAAAGGCGATTTCAACAAGTGCTCGTGCAGGAGCCCAATGTTGAAGATACTATATCTATTTTAAGGGGCTTAAAGGAGCGTTTTGAAATTCATCATGGTGTCAACATCCATGACCGGGCCATTGTGGCAGCTTCCAAGCTTTCTGACCGCTACATTTCTGACCGCTTCCTACCGGACAAAGCCATTGATTTAATCGACGAGGCCTGTGCAATGATCCGTACAGAAATTGACTCTATGCCATCAGAATTGGATGAAGTCACACGTAAAGTGATGCAGCTTGAAATCGAAGAAGCAGCTCTAAATAAGGAAAAGGATCCGTCAAGCCTTGAACGACTCGATCGAATCCGTGAAGATTTAAGTAATCTGAAAGAAAAAGCAACCGTGATGAAGTTAAAATGGGAGCAAGAGAAAGAGAGCATCGGGATTGTTCAGGAGAAACGGGAAGAACTGGAGAAGCTCAGGCGAATGCTTGAAGAAGCAGAAAGTGATTATGATCTGAATAAAGCTGCCGAGCTCCGTCACGGCAGGATTCCCGCTATGGAAAAAGAGCTTGTTGCTGTTGAACAAGAAATGATGAAAGAACAGGAAGGGCGCCTGCTGCGGGAAGAAGTGACGGAAGATGAAGTGGCAAATATTGTAGCAAGATGGACAGGGATACCGGTCACTAAGCTGGTAGAAGGCGAACGAGAGAAGCTTTTGAAGCTCGATCGTATTCTTCATGAACGGGTGATCGGGCAGGACGAGGCTGTGCAATTGGTGAGTGATGCGGTTATTCGTGCTAGAGCAGGTATTAAGGATCCGAACCGTCCGATTGGTTCATTCATTTTCTTAGGTCCTACTGGGGTAGGTAAGACGGAGCTTGCGAAGACACTTGCTCATACTTTGTTTGATAGTGAGGAACAGATGATCCGAATTGATATGTCTGAATATATGGAAAAGCATGCAGTTTCACGCTTGATCGGAGCACCACCGGGATATGTGGGATATGAAGAAGGAGGCCAGCTGACAGAAGCAATCAGGCGGAAACCCTATTCGGTCATTCTGCTGGATGAAATTGAGAAAGCACATCCAGAAGTATTCAATATTCTTCTGCAAATGCTCGACGATGGACGGATAACCGATTCTCAAGGAAGGACGGTTGATTGTAAAAATACAGTCATCATTATGACCTCAAACATTGGATCTTCTCATCTATTGGAACGGAACAAGGGAGAAGAGGAAATCGATAAAGAAACGAAGAACCTGGTAATGAGTCAGCTGCGTTCCTCTTTCAGACCGGAGTTCCTTAACAGGGTTGACGACATTATTCTCTTTAAACCACTGAGCATTCAAAATATAAAAGGGATAATCGAAAAGCTGATAGAAGATTTGCAAAATCGGGTGGAAGAACAACATATCTCACTGTCTCTGACTGAAAGTGCAAAAGAATTCATTGCAAAGTCAGCGTACGATCCGATTTACGGAGCACGCCCTCTGAAAAGGTACTTGCAGAGAGAAATTGAAACCAAACTGGCAAGAGAATTGATTGCTGGAAATATTAGAACAAAGGACACTATCACCATTGAGGCAGGGGAAAATGGCTTATCGATCAATCAGGACAAATAAAAAAAGCAGCCGGATCTGGCTGCTTTTTTTAGTGCTTTTCGACTGGCTCGTTTGGAAGAACAAGCGTGATGATGAATACTAATACCGTAACACAAACCGATAATATTAATCCTGTTTCAAAGTGAAACGCAGTTCCATTCATTGAACTTACAACGTAAGTTAACATTTCAGTAAGAGCAAATGCCCAGAAAAACATCCAGAAAAATCTCACGCCAAGTCACCTCATTCCTATGTAATCAACTAAATTATTAGCATTTTGTAACCAATTTCAATCTTTTTTATCTTACCACAGCTTCAGGAATTAATAAATGACTAATCTGTGAAATGTAACCCTTATCATCCTTCCATACCGGTCATGCTTAATCAAGGGGAGAACTGACTAAATTTGCAAATATAAGGGGTTTCTTGGGCTTTCTCCCTGACCAATGACTTCTCCTTACATAAACTATAATGACTTACTATGTAAAAGGAGAAATTCTAATGTATCAGCGATTGTTTCAATTAGAGCAAGAGTGGTGCATGATTCATTATCCTGAACGCCCAAATGGATTCGCTGTAATGGTTATAGGGGATTCCCATCACTATGTAGATGATAAGAGCAGCTTTTGGGTACAGCATGAGGCGCGCTACAAGTGGATTCAAGAGCTGACCGCCAAAGGATATATTGTTTATTATAGTAATCTTTATGGTGCGAATTGGGGTAGCAATCAAGCCGTGCAATTAGCAAAGCGACTTTATCAACATGTTAAACGATCTGAAATCATTAATGGGAAGATTCATATATTGGCCGAAGGAATGGGAGCGTTGGTGTTAAAAAACCTCTACCCTAAAATGGAACAAGATATTAGGAGTGCTGTTATGCTCGCACCCTGTGTGTCACTATATGATCATTTAGAACAAGAGAAGGAACAGAAATTCTTTTATAAAAAGATAATAAAAGAACTCGCACACACGTTTCAGTTGAAGGAGGAGGACTGCGAAGCCTTCATCAGTCAACAATCAAAGGATTATGAAGTATTTAAAAACATCTCGATTCCACTTTATATTGTTCAGTCAGCGACTCTTAATCGTTATAAAAATCAATTCACTCTCATAAAAGATATATATACAGAGCGTTTAGAAAAAGGAACATCAACGGATTTGTTCTTTGTACTTCCTGAAAAGCGTGCTTCTCTTGGAGGGAAATTTGCCTCGTATTTTTCTTTACATGAGAAAGAGTTATAACAAATACATTGGAGTGATTGACTTGAATCATGCATTCGTTTTTGCATCTCAACAGTTTTTAGGATTTGAACTATGTGATGCCCTTCTTGAGAATGGATGGACCGTAACGGCAATTGATGAAAACAAAGAAATGAAGGATAAGTGGTTGGAAATTGGAAGGAACTCAAACATTCAATATGTTCCTTATGAAGATTGGGATAAGGAAATACAATCTGGATGCAGCGTGTTCCTTCCATACTATGATCAGTTAAGAGAAAACAAAGTGGATTACTTGCCGGAAGTAGAAGGACTGATTTCAAAATTTGAACAACCTCTCATGATCATCAGAATTTATCCCAATAGGGCGATAAATCAGAACCATAAAGAAGGAACGGTATTTTACCTTCCAACTTTATACGGAATTCACCAACCGAATGACTTTCTGTTCGCTCGATTGTTGACTGGAGAAGATGTTGACTCCAATTACATTGATGATCCAAGTGGAGCAATCTATGTGAAGGACGCAGCCCGTTCCATTATAAATCATTCATCCAAGAAAGAAGTCTATACGGTGAAAGCTCTCTCAAGTCAAAGCTGGAATGAAGCCTTATCTTACTTGACGAAGAAGTCTTATTCTCCCCCACGCATGAATGCTGAACCAGATGGTAAAGAGCTTATTGTAAAGCCGTCAAAGTCTCATGACAGAATATTGAAGGAACAATTAAGAGGAATCACTTTGCATGAAATTCAGGAATAATAAAATTTTTTCTTTCCTTGTGGATAGGGATGAGGGTAAAATAAATATGATGTAATAATTTCCTATTGATACTTTTTATAGATGCTGCACGGGCTTTAAAGGAGTTGCTGCAAATGAGTAAGAGATTTTATACCATTTTCTTGATTGTATTCCTCATTGGAATAAGTGGTTGTTCACCAGGAAAAAGCGCTGAAATAGAAAAAGTCGGTTTACTGGTTCCGGAAACCGTAGACGATGGGGTATGGGGAACAAAAGGATACAAAGGATTACTAAAGATTCAATCCGATTATAATGCAGACGTCTTCTATAAAGAGAGTATAAAAAATGATACATCAATTAAACAAGCGGTAAAAGCATATAATGATGATAAAGTTACTTTAGTTTTTGGACATGGAAGTGAATATTCCGGGATATTTAACACCCTTTCCAGTGAATATCCCAACATGCACTTTGTAAGCTTTAATGGAAACGCCACTGAGGAGAATACAACCAGTCTTCAATTTAAAGGGTATGCAATGGGCTTCTTCGGGGGCATGACGGCAGCCTTTCAATCTAAAACGAATAAAATTGGTGTAATTGCTGCTTTTGACTGGCAGCCCGAAGTTCAAGGTTTTATCGATGGAGCGAAATTCCAAAAAAGTGAATCTGAGCTCATTGTCGAGTATACCAATCACTGGGACGATCAAACTATTGCTTTTGAAAAGCTTGAGGGTTTAATGAATCAGGGAGTTGATGTTGTATATCCGGCAGGTGACGGCTATAATGTATCTGTAATCGAAAAGCTGAAGGAAAAGGGACTTTATGCCATTGGCTATGTATCTGATCAATCTGATTTAGGAGAATCCACGGTTTTAACGAGTACGGTGCAGCATGCAGATAAGCTGTATAGCGTCGTTGCGGAAAGGTTCGCAAATGATGAACTCGATTCAGGAAATCTTGAATTTGATTTTGAAGACGGAGTCATTTCTATGGGGAAATATAGTCCTGTCATTCCAAAAGAATTTCAAGCTGAGATGAAGCAACATGTTAAAGCCTACATCGAAACAGGTAAATTGCCGAACGGAAAGGAATCGAAACAATGAATCAAGACAAAACGATGGAATTTATGCAGATTGCCATGAAGTACTTCCCACAAGCAAAAGAGCAGCTTGATCAAGCGGGTGTTGAGTTCTCTCCTGAGATGCTGCAACCATTTATGACCCTGTTTACACAAGTCATGAGTGAAGCCTATGAACTAGGCAAACAGGATGCCTTACATAACGAGTAAGTGTATAGAAAAAACGGCTCATTGACCTTATCAATGAGCCGTTTTTTTATTTTATATTCCATTGCTTTAAGAATGGGCTGACTTTCTTATAGAGCGGTTTCAATTCATCTATGGAATTCATAATGGAATGAACGCCGTAGAGCAATGATCCTCCTTCATTGCTTCCCTCACGCTTTTCCTGAGAAGGAGAAGCTTCTTTTTTATGGGTCCTTCCTCCGAACATCATCTGATCAAATGGATGCAGCTTTTTTTCTTCAGACATATTCTCACCCCCTCTGCCTACTACATAACCTATGAGGAAAAGGGTTGTCCGAGTATGGTCAAACGTGTAGAAGAGAGGAAGAAGTAAAAAAATAATTGCAGAAAGTAGAAATCTTCGATAAAATTAGTACCAAGTCTTAATAATTGATAATAAACCAAAGTATAAGAGAGAAAACATAAAAAAATAGAAAGTAGGGAATGCCAGTATGAATACAGGAATTATTGGAATTGGGCGTTACCTTCCCGAGAAAGTCGTTACTAATGCAGACCTTGAGAAAATGGTGGATACATCAGACGAATGGATCCGTACAAGAACAGGCATTGAAGAGAGAAGAATAGCAGATAATGAAACAGACACATCAGACATGGCTTATGAAGCTGCAAAAACGGCAATCGAGGATGCAGCTATTTCTGCAGAAGAAATTGATCTGATCCTGGTGGCTACGGTCACACCTGATCAGCCATTCCCATCTGTGGCCTGCTTGCTTCAGGAAAGATTAGGAGCAAAGAAAGCGGCTGCGATGGATCTAAGTGCTGCATGTGCCGGATTTATGTATGGTATGATCACGGCAAAGCAGTTTATCGACAATGGTGCATATAAGCATGTACTCGTTGTAGGAGTTGAAAAGTTATCCAAAATCACAGATTGGGATGACCGTAATACCGCGGTCCTATTTGGAGACGCAGCAGGCGCAGCGGTCCTTGGGCCAGTTCCAGATGATAAAGGTATACTTGCCTTTGAATTAGGTGCAGACGGATCGGGTGCAAAACATTTGTACCAGGAAGAAAATATCATCATGAACGGACGCGAAGTATTTAAATTTGCCGTTCGTCAAATGGGCGAATCTAGCGTAAATGTAATTGAAAAAGCAGGCTTAAAGAAAGAAGATGTTGATTTCTTAATTCCTCATCAAGCCAATATCCGCATCATGGAAGCAGCAAGGCAACGATTGGAACTGCCGGTAGAGAAGATGTCTAAAACCGTAAATAAATACGGCAATACTTCAGCAGCTTCCATCCCGGTTTCACTAGTAGAAGATTTGGAAGCTGGAAGAGTGAAAGAAAATGATGTGGTCGTCATGGTAGGATTCGGTGGCGGTTTAACCTGGGGCGCTATTATCATGCGCTGGGGCAAATAAATAGAACTCCCTTCTATAACTTGCAGACAAAGGAGATGGAATAAATGAACAAGAAACGCGTAGTTGTAACAGGATTAGGAAGCGTTACCCCGTTAGGAAATGATGTCGAGTCAACGTGGGCAAATATTTTAGCAGGTAAAACCGGTGTTGGGCCGTTAACACGCTTAAATGCCGATGAATACCCTGCGAAAGTGGCAGCAGAGTTAAAAGATTTCAATATCGAGGATTTCGGTATCGAACGAAAAGAAGCGAGAAAAATGGATCGCTTCACACATTATGCGATTGCAGCCTCGTTAATGGCTGTCAAGGATTCGAAGCTTGACATCACAGACGAAAACGCTCACCGCGTCGGCGTATGGATTGGTTCAGGAATTGGTGGGATGGAGACATTCGAACAGCAGTATGAAACCTTCCAAAAACGTGGATACCGCAGAGTAAGCCCATTTTTCGTTCCAATGATCATTCCTGATATGGCGGCTGGACAAGTTTCCATCATGCTAGGGGCTAAAGGCTTTAATTCTTGTACTGTAACGGCATGTGCAACAGGAACCAACTCCATTGGAGATGCATTCAAAGTCATCCAGCGTGGAGACGCGGATGTCATGGTGTCAGGTGGGGCAGAGGCACCAATCACGAAGATGTCTGTAGCCGGCTTCTGTGCAAACACAGCCCTTTCTACCAATACAGATCCTGAAAAAGCTTCAAGACCATTTGATGCAAACCGTGACGGATTCGTTATGGGAGAAGGAGCAGGTGTCGTTGTCCTGGAAGAGCTTGAGCATGCACTGAAACGCGGAGCACCCATCTATGCTGAAATCGTAGGCTATGGTTGTACAGGTGATGCGTATCATATCACAGCTCCTGCACCAGCGGGAGAAGGTGGAGCAAGAGCAATGAAAATGGCTCTGGAAGACGGTGGAATCCTGCCCGAGCAAATGGATTACATTAATGCTCACGGAACCAGCACCCCTTACAATGACAAATACGAAACAATGGCGGTAAAAGAAGTATTCGGGGAGCATGCCTATAAATTAGCCATGAGCTCAACGAAATCCATGACAGGTCATCTTCTGGGAGCAGCAGGAGGAGTAGAAGCGATTTTCACAGTGCTCGCTATGAAAGACAGCGTGTTGCCTCCAACAATCAATATCGAAACACCAGATCCGGATTGTGATCTTGATTATGTACCGAACGAAGCAAGAAAACAGGAAGTGAATGTGGCGATGAGTAACTCATTAGGTTTCGGTGGGCATAATGCTACGATCGTCTTTAAAAAATATCAATAACTAAAAAAGAGAACGAGCCTGCTAATGCGTTAGCAGGCTCGTTTTTTGTTGTGAATCCTCTTTCCTTTACATATACATGATAAAAAGTCGGGAAAGAGGGATGAAGGTGACTGTTGCTCCCACTAATGAATGGCTTAAGGATTCCATTCATGAACCTTTAGAGCTTTTAAAGAAAACGATAAACGGAAGAGAAGATCAAAAGTCGTTTTATCAATACCTCATGAAGCATGGCATGTATAAATCATCACCTCAGGCTGAAGATATTTATGTGAAAATGAAAGAACGCAAAATATGGGAGCGTTTTTCCCTTTATGAAAAGAAGTATAAACATAAATGGAATGGCCCGAACGTGCCAATCTATCTATTCCCTGTACAGGAAAAAAGAGGCATGTTCCAATCGTCAATGAAAAAGTCAGGTGTATGCTTTAAAGACGAGATTTTCTTTTTTGTAACAGATCAAGAAGATACGAAAGAACACGAAGCTCTATTTGTTCACGAATACCATCACTGTGTCAGAATGAAACTCTTAAACAAAAAAGACACCCAATACACCCTGTTAGATTCCATCATTTTTGAGGGGCTGGCAGAGTTAGCTGTCAGAGAGTATTGTGGGGAGAAGTACATGGCTTCCTGGACAAAGGCTTATGAGAAAAAAAAGATGTCACTGTATTTTGAGAAGTGGATTAAGCCTAATTTGGATGTAAAACGAAGCAGTCCCCTTCACGATCACCTACTTCTTGGTCAAAGGTCTTATCCCAATATGCTGGGTTACGCTGCCGGGTATTACCTGGTACAAAATTATATTAAGGAAAAGAATGGTTCTACCATTGCTCTGATAGGAAAACCTTCAGCCACTTTCTTACTTCAGTAAAATGGGGATCGGCCATTCATCTTCTGATTCCTGTGCTGGCGATGAAATTAAGCTCTTTATATCGTCATATCTTCCATTTGCACTCATAGACTATAGTAAGAATGGACGAGCTAAATCTCTAAATGCGAGGATAGAGGCGGAAGGTATGGTGTTTCGAATGTTTATATTATTTATTGGGTTTGGACTGGCTGTTTCGGGTGGTGTAAGTTTAATCATCTATTTAAACCTTCTCACTACGGGAATGACCTTTACAGACTATATTCTCTTCGTATCCACCCGAGTCGAATGCTACTTATTTCTCTTAGGGATTCTCATCATAACGATCTCAATCTATATTCCGCGAAGGAAAAATAACCACTATCTATAAAATAGGAATAAATTTACACCGATTTGCCTATACTGATTGACAAATAAGATTGTAGCAAAGCGAGGGGTCAATCATGTTATATCTTCATGATGTATGGGTAAATTGGTTCGAAGGCGAAGAAAATGGCTACAATGTCTGTCATTTTCACGAGTGGAGAAAAGAGGATGTTATTGAGTTATTGGATCAAGTTCCTCTCATTAAAGTGGACACTGTTTTGTTTCATTACATCGAGAATGATTTATCAGAGTTACCTCAACAACTGCTCAATAATGTCTATCAAAAAGCATACTTGCGAAAAAACCATGAACGAATTCAACTGGATTATTGCTTCATTGTCACGGATGGGACAGGAATACTTGCCGTGGATACGATCGGGTATACCGTTCCAATAAGAAAAAGCAGGCTCATTCCAAGGCAGGAACAGCTTGTCTATGAAATGGTTGAAAGTCATGAAACGATGCACTACGCTATTCAGCCTGAAGGAAAGAAAGAGGATTCATACCACATTCTTTCACCGAGTCCTTATATGATGAGTGGTCTGACAAGAAAAGAAAGACAGTTGAAGCAATTATTATTTATGGCGCTGGATCAGCTCCACAGCTCAAATAACACGGCAGAAATACGTTACTGGTACACGGAATGGGCTCCGCAGCGATATCGGACCATTCAGGAGATGGACTTTGAAGAAATTTGGCAAATGTTGTACGAAGAAACACAGTATGGCTGGTCGGACAAGCATCTTACTCTCTGCGAGAACTTAATTAAGGGACAACCCTTCTTTGAAAAACTATGGGAAGTGGAAAATCGTCCTAAGGTAAATTAGTAGGTAAACGAAAACCTTGAGTCTATAATGGGCTTGAGGTTTTTTGTTTGGTGGGGGGAAGGTGGTGACCGTGAATGGAAATAAAAAAGCCAAGAGCCTGAGCGGCTCTTGGCACCATCACTATTTTCTTTTTCTCTCTTTACGCCCGAGTCCCATGGCCTTTTCCATCTTTTTGAGCATTTTGTTTGCAGCAAAGTTAGCCTTTTCAGCCCCACGGTCAAGGATGTCATCTAACTCTTCTGAATCAATCAATTCATAGTAGCGGTCCTGTACCGGCTTAATGGCATTGATTACTACTTGAGCCAAGTCAGATTTGAAATCTCCGTAGCCCTTACCTTCATACTTTTGTTCAAGTTCTTCTATAGAGCTGCCTTCAAGTATCGAATAGATAGAAAGAAGGTTTGATACCCCTGGTTTGTTTTCTTTATCGTATTTCACAATACCATCTGAATCCGTTACAGCACTTTTAATTTTCTTTTCGATCAGCTTCGGATCATCGAGGAGCGTGATAAATGATTTCTGATTAGCATCGGACTTACTCATTTTCTTCAGAGGATCCTGTAGGGACATGACACGTGCGCCCACTTTAGGAATCCGGACTTCCGGAACAGTAAAGATATTATTGTATTTGTTATTGAAACGCTCAGCAAGATTTCTCGTTAATTCCAGATGCTGTTTCTGATCTTCTCCCACAGGGACTAAGTCGGTACCATAGAGCAGGATATCAGCCGCCATTAATGGCGGGTAAGTTAATAAACCGGCAGAAACTGCTTCTTTACCATGTGATTTATCTTTGAATTGTGTCATTCTTTCAAGCTCACCAATATATGTCACACATTGCAGGATCCACCCTGCCTGTGCATGGGCCGGAACCTCCGATTGAATGAATAGCGTTGATTTATCCGGGTCGATGCCACAAGCAATATAGAGTGCTGCGAGACTGCGGATGTTCTTCCGAAGCTCCATTTTATCTTGTGCCACCGTGATCGCATGCTGATCCACTACACAGAAATAACAATTGTATTCTTCCTGCAGCTCAGTGAACTGCTTCATTGCCCCGATGTAATTACCAAGCGTAATCGTACCACTCGGTTGAATCCCACTAAAGATTTTCTTCATCTAACTTCCTCCTCTGAATAAACAAAATAAAAACCCATCCGGCCTAATAAAGATAGGGACGAATGGGATCATTTCCGCGGTGCCACCCTAAGTACTCAAATGAGTCAGCTTAGTCCATGAGAACATGGAACCTCTTTAACGTGAGGTTGATCCGTTATATGCTACTCAATTTCACAAATAAAGCTCAGAAGTCCATTCCCTTTCCAATGAATACTTGTTCTCACCAACCACAAGCTCTCTATCATTCAAAGATGAAAGGTACTACTCTTCATCGACGCTTATACTCTCATTCATATACATTTATTATATAAAATAAAGTTTCGTAATTCAAGTATACAGGAGATAGGACAAGGCGATGGAAAATACGAGCGAAAAAGTACCGACTATAAGAAATGATTTCGTAATGGAATATGAGCGCTTGTGGCCATATTCTTCATGAGCATCCTTTGTTTCATCCAAATCATCGAACTGAGAGATGTATTTTCCTTGTTTCGTACTTTTCCTGAATCTCTTAAGGGCATACACGATCCCATTGAAAAATCCCTTTTGAATAATATAGAGGAGGGCCCCTATGACAGCATAGGTAATTCCGATAATGAACAAACTGTCTATAATAGAAAGAAGCAGGTTTTTGCCCTGTAGAATAGCAGCCCCAAAGGCGATGATGAAAAACAGCAGTGTAAGAATGTAGAAAAAATTAATTCGTTTCATAGTACTCCTTAAATTGTTTTTTATAAAAGTATACATGATGGATAAAGTAGAATTCAATCATCGTTCATATATATTCAAATCAGCGTGCAATGCACGGGAAAAGAGAATAGAAATCCACATAAACCGTATACACTAGAAACACCTGCTGGTTTACAATTCCTGTGAACGAATAAAGTATATATTCTATTATTTATATTTAGTCTGGGAATCTTATATTTATAATAGAAGTAGGGGGCAGTGGATGAAAAATCCTGCACAAAACATTTGAGGTTGCCATATTTGAAATTTACATTTGTAACAATTGTAATGGGACAAACTCTCTAAAATAAACAGATAAAAGCCTTATGTATCAAGGTTTTAATAACAATATACCTATTAATCTGATAATTTCGCAAAAAAACTGTTAAATTCATATTGCAATAATTTCTCTATCATGTATAATAAGTAACAAATCTTCTGAAAATTAGAAGATAAATAAATATGAGATTTACGAGGAGGTCAATTTCAAGATGAAGAAAAAGTTTTCATTCTTGCTAGTTCTTCTTCTGGCTCTAAGTACTTTCTTGGCTGCATGTGGCGGCGACAAGAAAACTGAGGGCAATGAAGGAGCATCTGGTGAAGGCGGCGAGTCTGCTGAAAAGAAAGAACAGGTACTTAACTTACTTGAGAGTTCTGAGATCCCATCAATGGACTCTACTCTAGCAACTGACGCTGTATCATTCAAAGTAATGAACAACGTATTTGAAGGTCTTTACCGTTTAGGTGAAAATGATGAAGCTGTACTTGGTATGGCTGCAGAAGAACCACAAATCAGTGAAGATGGTAAAACATACACGTTCAAACTTCGTGATGCTAAATGGTCAAACGGAGATGCAGTTACTGCTAACGACTTCGTTTACGCTTGGCAAAAAGCTTTAAACCCTGATACTGGTGCAGAGTATGCGTACATCATGTACGATATCAAAAACGCTGCTAAAGTTAATGCTGGTGAAGTTCCAGTTGAAGAATTAGGTGTTAAAGCGGTTGATGAGAAAACTCTAGAAGTTCAGCTTGAAACAGCTGTTCCATATTTCAAAGCTTTACTTTCTTTCGCAACATTCTATCCTCAAAATCAAAAGTTCGTGGAAGAACAAGGCGATAAATTCGGTCTTGAAGCTGACACTGCTGTTTATAACGGTCCATTCACACTTTCTGAGTGGAAGCATGAACAAAGCTTTAAGTTAACTAAGAACGACGGTTACTGGGATGCAGAAACTGTTAAGCTTAAAGAAGTTAACTTCAACATCGTTAAAGATACTGCTACAGGTGTAAACCTTTATGAAACAAACAAAGCGGATGTTGCTGGTCTTTCAGCTGAATTCGTAGATAAATACAAATCTGATGAAAACTTCAAAACAAAGGCTGATACTGCGGTATTCTTCCTTCGTTTAAACCAAAAGAATGAAGTTATGGCAAACCTGAATGCACGTAAAGCATTTGATGCTGCATATGACAAGCAAGGTATGGTTGACGTTCTTCTTAACAATGGTTCTCTACCTGCGTACTTCTTAGTACCAAAAGATTTCGTTACTGGTCCAGATGGTGCTGAATATCGTGAAGCTGTAGGCGATTTCGGTGGTTTCGATCCTGAAAAAGCTGCAGAGCACTGGGCTAAAGCGAAAGAAGAGTTAGGTAAAGATTCTATTGAACTAGAATTACTAAACTATGACTCTGACAGCTCTAAGAAAATCGGTGAATTCTTAAAAGAACAATTAGAACAAAACTTAGAAGGTTTAACTGTTTCAATCAAAGCACAACCTTTCAAGCAAAAGCTTGAGTTAGAATCTAAAGGTGATTATGATGTTTCATTCGCCGGATGGGGTCCTGACTATCCAGATCCGATGACATTTGTTGACATGTTCGTAACTGACGGTGCTCATAACCAAATGGCTTACTCTAACCCAGAGTATGACAAGTTAATCGAACAAGCTAAAGGTGAGCTGATCGCTGATGAAGAAGCTCGCTGGCAAGCAATGGTTGACGCAGAAAAGATCCTTTTCGAAGATCAAGCGATCAGCCCGATGTACCAACGTGGAACGGCTTTCCTAGAGCGTCCATATGTTAAAGGTCTGTTACGTCACTCATTTGGTGCGGATGCATCATACAAATGGGCTTACATTGAGTAATCGTTAGCTCAATTAACAAACCTTAAGAGGAGAGTGTATGCGTAAGCATACGCTCTCCTTTTCCAGTGAATGTCGAAAATTATCAAAAAAGTAAAAATACATTGAAAATTTGTCGAGAATGGATATAATTAAAAATGTAGAAAAAATAGACTAAAAAGGGGGGCTAAAGAATGGTCAGATATACAATTCAACGTATCGTCTATATGATCATCACTTTGGTTATCATTGCAACCGCCACTTTCTTTCTGATGAAGCTCCTACCTGGATCTCCACTACAAAACGCAGAAAGGCTGTCTCCGGAACAACAACAAATCATCCTGGATAAATACGGTCTAAATGACCCGCTGCCACAACAATATGTGAATTATATGGTTGGGTTGGCAAAAGGTGATTTAGGATTGTCTTTCCAATATGACAATCGTCCAGTAACACAAATTGTTGGAGATCGTATTGGTCCTTCCGCACTTCTTGGATTCCAAGCTATGGTATTAGGCACATTCTTAGGACTACTTATTGGTATTGTAGCAGCAATCAAACATAACACCTGGATTGATTATGGGTCAACGTTCCTGGCTGTAATTGGAATATCGATTCCTTCCTTCGTATTTGCCGGTCTCCTGCAATATTACGTTGGGGTTAAACTTGAATGGCTGCCCGTGGCACTATGGGGGGAATACAAACATACGATTCTTCCAACCTTAGCACTTACAGTATTCGTAGTAGCGACCATTGCTCGTTTTATGCGTACTGAAATGCTTGAAATATTAAACTCGGATTATATTTTACTAGCAAAAGCAAAGGGGATTTCTAAAACGGCAACAGTTGTAAAGCATGCTGTTAGAAATGCATTGATTCCCATTGTAACGATCTTAGGTCCAATGACAGTTGGGGTAATGACTGGATCACTTGTAGTTGAACGAATTTTCGCAGTCCCTGGTTTAGGGGAACAATTCGTACTATCGATCAATACAAATGATTACACCGTTATTATGGGTATTACACTGTTCTTCAGCGCTTTATTCATTGGAGTTATCTTCTTGGTAGATATTCTATACGGAATCATTGATCCGCGTATTCGCTTAGCTGGAGGGAAGAAATAATGGAAGCAAACAAAAAGAAACTAGATCAACTTAGTCCAGACCTCTTCCAACCTCAAAAGGCTAGGGAAGACGAGTCAGAGAAAATTTCACGTCCGAGCTTGAATTTCTGGCAGGACTCATGGATTCGTTTACGTAAGAACAAAGGAGCAATTGCAGGTATCGTTATTACAGCGATTATATTCTTCTTTGCCGCTTTTGGTCCAATGATGAACGAGTATAAGTTTAGCGATCAAAATATCAGGCATGCAAAGCTGCCTCCGAAAATTGAAGCGCTTTCAGGGATTAGTTGGCTTCCTTTTGATGGGAAAGATGCAGACGGTTTTGATGTTTATGAAGCAAGGCAAGTTAAGGAAAACTATTGGTTTGGTACAGATGACTTAGGGCGTGACCTATGGACCCGTACATGGAACGGTACCCGTATTTCACTTTATATTGGTATTCTTGCAGCGATCATCGATTTTATCATTGGTATTTCATATGGTGGGATATCTGCTTATTACGGTGGGAAAGTCGACGATGTCATGCAGCGTATTATTGAAATCCTTGTCGGGATTCCAAACTTAATTGTTGTTATTCTCTTTATCCTGATATTCGAACCAGGGATATTCTCGATAACCATGGCCATGGTTATAACAGGTTGGACCGGTATGGCACGTATCGTTCGTGGTCAAGTGCTACAATTAAAGAATCAGGAATTCGTTCTTGCTTCACGTACACTCGGGGCTACAAGCAACCGTTTAATCTTTAAACACCTGCTTCCAAACGTAATGGGACCTGTTATCATCACTACGATGTTCACAGTACCTGCTGCGATTTACACAGAAGCATTCTTAAGCTTTATCGGATTGGGGATTGCTCCACCAAGAGCATCTCTGGGATCATTGGTTAATGACGGGTACAAATCTATCCAGTCATTTCCGCATATGATGCTGGTTCCATCAGCTGTCATCTCATTAGTCATCTTAAGTTTCAACTTAATGGCCGATGGATTGCGTGATGCACTAGATCCGAAAATGCGTAAGTAATGGAAGGGAGATTATGAATATGTCAAAAATTTTAGAAGTCAACAATCTACACGTCTCCTTCAATACGCATGGAGGAGAAGTTCAGGCTGTCCGTGGTGTAGATTTTCATTTAGATAAAGGTGAAACACTAGCGATCGTTGGTGAATCTGGTTCAGGGAAATCAGTTACTACGAAAGCTCTAATGAGATTGATTCCAAATCCTCCAGGCTTTATTAAAGGTGGAGAAATGATATTTGAGGGTAAAGATTTAGCAAAATTACCCGAAAAGGATATGCAAAAAATTCGTGGAAAAGACATATCTATGATTTTCCAAGATCCGATGACGTCTCTGAATCCAACAATGACGATTGGTAAGCAAATCATGGAACCGTTGGTGAAACACCAGAATATGAGTAAAAATGATGCGAAAAAACGTGCCATCGAGCTACTTAAATTAGTAGGTCTTCCTAGTCCGGAAACACGTTTCAAGCAATATCCTCACCAGTTTTCCGGTGGTCAACGTCAGCGTGTCGTCATCGCGATCGCTCTGGCCTGTAATCCAAAGATCCTGATTGCAGATGAGCCTACGACAGCATTGGACGTAACGATTCAGGCACAAATTCTTGAGCTGATGAAAGATCTGCAGAATAAAATTGATACATCCATCATTTTCATTACTCATGATCTTGGTGTTGTAGCAAATGTGGCGGACCGTGTTGCGGTGATGTATGGTGGTCAAATTGTAGAAACAGGTACAGTGGATGAAATCTTCTATGATCCACGTCACCCTTATACTTGGGGGCTGATCGGTTCGATGCCTACAACAGAAACTGAAGGTGAACAGGAATTAGTAGCTATTCCGGGAACTCCACCGGATCTATTAAATCCACCTAAAGGAGATGCTTTTGCCCTTCGCAGCGAATATGCATTAAAAGTGGATTTTGAACAAGAGCCGCCATATTACCAGGTTTCTGATACTCACTTTGTGAAGTCCTGGTTATTGCACCCGAATGCTCCAAAAGTTGAGCCGCCTGAAATCGTTAAATTAAGACAAAGACAAATGCCTTCTAATTACAAAGAGCCGGTACTTGTTGAGGGGGTTCGTTCATAATGGCAGAAAAGTTATTAGAAATTAAGAATTTAAAGCAGTACTTTAACCCAGGTAAGCCGAATATGGTTAAAGCTGTCGATGATATCAGCTTTGATATATATAAAGGGGAAACCCTTGGTCTCGTAGGAGAATCCGGGTGTGGTAAATCTACGACTGGTCGTACGATTATTAGGTTGTATAATGCCACAGATGGTCAAGTTTTATTTAATGGTGAAGACGTACATGGTAAAAAGTCACGTTCACAATTGAAGAAATTCAACCGTAAGATGCAAATGATCTTCCAGGATCCATATGCCAGTTTGAATCCTCGCATGAAGGTAGCTGATATTATTGCTGAAGGTATCGACATTCATGGCTTGGCACCTTCTAAAGAAGAACGTTTGAAAAAAGTTCATGATTTACTTGAAACAGTCGGTTTAAATAAAGAGCACGCAGGTCGCTACCCACATGAATTCTCAGGTGGTCAAAGACAGCGTATCGGGATTGCCCGTGCCCTTGCGGTAGATCCTGACTTCATTATTGCCGATGAGCCGATTTCAGCTCTTGATGTTTCGATCCAGGCACAGGTTGTTAACCTGATGCAGGAGCTTCAGAAAGAGAAGGGCTTGACGTACTTATTTATCGCCCATGATCTTTCCATGGTAAAATACATCAGTGACCGTATCGGGGTGATGTACTTTGGTAAATTAGTCGAATTGGCACCAAGTGATGCCCTTTATAAAAATCCGCTTCATCCTTATACTCAGTCACTATTATCAGCGATCCCACTACCGGATCCTGAGTATGAGCGCACACGCAGAAGAAAAGAATATAATCCTTCTGTTCACAACTATACAGAGGAAGATAATCTTGAAATGCGTGAAGTGGCCCCTGGACACTTCGTATATTGCTCAGACAAAGAGTTTGCGCAATATAAAGCTCAGTATAAAAACTAAAACAATAAAAAAAGCTCCCTTTAATGAGGGGAGCTTTTTTTATTGAAGGGTTCTTTATAGTTCTTCATCATTTTTACATGAAAATCATACTATCTAATGAAGATATTTAATTTCCTTGGAAATTTCGACAGTTTAGGAGTAATACCCCTTTTCTTTCAAGTTATTTCCTTGTTAGAATAGTATATGGTGTTACATATTTTACTAGATAGCTTATTTAATAGAGGAGAGGTTTATTTTGAAATGGAGTAAGGTAGCGACATCCTTATGTTTAGTCACAATGTGCGTATTACCGTTCCAAACAGCGAGTGCTGAAGGAGACGGGCCGGTAGACCACGAGAAGAGAAGTCTTTCTTTAAGTAAGAAGGAAATAACAAGTCCCGCGCCAAGATTTGCATATGATTCCGGCTTTAAATTTGAATACCCTGATGCGGTTAGAGGGGTTTATGTTACTGGGCACTCTGCAGGTGGAGCGAGATTTGAAAGCCTAACGAAACTTATGGATGATACGGATTTAAATGCCATGGTTATTGATATTAAAGATGATCACGGTTATGTTACATACGAACCCGAAGAATCTTCTCCATATGCTAAAGTAGGTCAACCATACATCAAAGATCCTAAAGCAATCTTAAAGGTACTTGAAGAAAAACAGATTTACCCGATTGCCAGAGTCGTTGTATTTAAAGATACGATATTAGCGAACGATAAACCGGAATTATCCTTTAAAGATGGAGGTCAGGTATGGAAAAACGGCAGAGGAGAATCCTTTGTGAATCCATTTCTGAAAGAAGTATGGGACTATAATGTAGGGATAGCCATCGAAGCCGCTAAGATGGGATTCCAGGAGATACAATTTGATTATGTTCGTTTTCCTGAAGGTTTTGAGAAGCGTGATGATGAGCTGCAGTACGACGGCGGAGAATATGCGAGTAATAATACCGATAACGTCCAGAAACGTGTAAATGCTGTTACGGATTTTGTAGAGTATGCCCGTGAAAAGCTTAAGCCCTATGGCGTAAAGGTTTCTGTCGATATCTTCGGTTATACGGCAACACTACCGGAGGCACCGGGTATCGGGCAGAATTTCTCGAAAATATCTGAGAACGTTGATGTGATTTCTTCCATGATTTATCCGAGTCATTGGACTCCATACTTCGGAATTGCCAAGCCTGATTTACAACCTTATGAATTGGTGTCTGAGTATGCGAAGCTTGAAAATTCTAAATTAGCGGAATTGAAAAACCCACCTATCTCAAGACCATGGCTACAGGACTTCACAGCTTCCTGGTTAGGTAGTGGAAATTATAAAGCCTACGGGAAGGCAGAGGTTGAAGCACAAATTAAAGCATTGAATGATCAAGGTATTAAAGAATTCCTTTTATGGGATGCAGGTAATACGTATACAGAAGGTGTAGACTACACACCATAAGCCGAATGCCTGCCCTGTCATTTACAGGGCAGGCATTTCTGTTTTCATTGTTATTATATATGAATTAAGCTTTTCGATTTGAAAAAATGCTCATCTATTGTTATTATTAATTTATTGGTAAGATTAACCGCTTTCAACCACATTACCCTCTTCATAGGCGTTACTGCCTTTGATTCCGTACTTTTAATCCCACGGATAAGACTAACATCTAACATAAACATTTTTTTTCTGTGAAAAATAATTGTATTCCGTTAGTCAATGTCACCCAAAATTCTTTTAAAGGAGTAGATCCATGCACTGGTATGAAAAGTTAAATCAGTATTTCCCTGTAGAGGAAATGAAATCAAAAGAACATCTTGAGTCATTACTTAAAGAAAGAAGCGATATCTATCATAAAGATGAGGGACCACACCACGTTCTTATGTATGCCGAACTTGATGACTTTATCTTTATTGATTATCTTTTTGTCTCAAAGGATGCCAGGGGTCAAGGTTTAGGTCATAAATTACTTGAGAAGTTAAAAGGAAAAAATAAAGCTATCATTTTAGAGGTAGAGCCCGTGGACTATGATGACAGCGATACGGAGAAGCGCTTGAAGTTTTACAAGCGTGAAGGCTTCGAGCATGCCGTTAGTATAGGATATGCACGTCGTTCTCTCGCTACAAATGAAATTAATGAAATGGAAATCCTTTATTGGGCTCCAGATCAAGAATCAGAAGACCTGATCTTCAACTCTATGAAGAAAACATATGAATTAATCCATACTTATAATGATAAGAAGTTTTATGGTGCGTCATACCAGCCGGTTGAAGAAGTCTTGAAGAAAGATGAAGATCGTGATGGAGATGTACTGAAAAATCTCTAAATGTAGAAGAACCTTATTGTCTATTCGCAATAAGGTTTTCTAAATGAAAATATGGAAATGTTCTCAATCATGTTTATTGGCTTTTTGAACCGGGTAAAGCGTTAATAGAAAGAGATCATATGACGCATGTAAAACCTATGTATAGGAAATTTGACAAATTAGTTAAAACTATGTTCAAGGGACAGTAATTCATGTATAATACATAATAGAGATTTCTTATTTAAACTAATTTTAATTAACAGCTATTGTTTAAATAAAATACTCTATATAAAAAATTCTTAAGGGAGTGTGAATGATTCGTGGTTACATTATTCACTTCACCTAGTTGTACATCTTGTCGTAAGGCAAAAGCTTGGTTAGAAGAGCATGAGATTCCATATACAGAGCGTAACGTATTTTCTGAGCCATTAAGCATTGATGAAATCAAGGAAATTCTTCGAATGACTGAGGATGGAACAGACGAAATTATTTCTACCCGTTCTAAGACATTCCAAAAGCTTAATGTAGATTTAGAAACTTTACCACTTCAAGAATTGTTCGAGCTTATCCAGAAAAATCCTGGTCTTTTAAGACGTCCAATCATATTGGATGAGAAACGTCTTCAGGTAGGTTATAATGAAGATGAAATCAGACGATTCCTTCCAAGGAAAGTTCGTACGTTCCAACTTCTAGAAGCTCAAAGAATGGTAAACTAAAGTATTTTTTCATTCTCAAGCATTATGTATGTATGAGAATATATAAGTAAAAGGGGCTGACCCTTTAAGGAACGTTGCGTATCCTTTGGGGTCAACCCCTTTTATATTAGATTAAGTATTAACACTTGAATTTTCTGCAAATATTCGCTAAAATGTCAAAAACGCGTTAAATAGTGTGATTTGTGAAGAAAAAAATGGGTGTTATTTTTATTCCATTTTCAGTGTTTATATCATAAAATAGAAGTACAAGGTACAAACTAACCTAAATGTATCTTCTATCTTCACCAGCAATCGGGCTTAAGGCTCAGAGGGTGTAGTCCCTTCACTAACATCATGCAAGAAGGGAGAGGTGTTAAATGGAAATCGAACGCATTAATGAAAATACCGTCAAATTCTATATTTCCTATGGGGATATAGAGGATCGCGGCTTTGACCGCGAGGAAATCTGGTATAATCGCGAAAGAAGTGAAGAACTCTTCTGGGAAATGATGGATGAGGTTCATCAAGAAGAAGATTTCGGAATAGAAGGACCGCTATGGATTCAAGTTCAAGCGTTAGATAAAGGGCTTGAAGTATTAGTTACAAGAGCTCAGGTTTCAAAGGATGGCCAGCGATTTGAGTTACCTATCCCAGAGGATAAACTCAAGGAACTTCCTGTAGATGAACGCATTGAGGAGCTTTTGGATCAGCATTTCCAAATCAAGCAGGATCAAGATGGAGAAGCAGAAGTAGCACTGGATTTCACATTGAAATTCAATGATTTTGAAGATGCCATTTCTCTGTCCCATCGGATGAAGGATATGCCATTGGATCACCTGGAGACAAAGCTGCTTGCATTCGAAAATAAATATTTTATTTACGTTAAATTTTCAGAAGAGCACTTCACGGAAGAAGATATCGACAATATGTTAAGTATACTGCTTGAATATGCGGATGAGTCACGAATGACCGTTCATCGCCTTGAAGAGTATGGAAAAGTTGTCATAAATGAACATGTGTTTGAGACATTGAGTGGACACTTTTCTTAAGGATAATACCGGTTTCATTTAGAAATCGGTATTTTTTTATTTAGCATCATTAAGCCAGTGGAAGGTGTTAGAAGTATGAAAAATACAGTGAGAGTCCTCCTATTTATTGCTGTTCTGGTGTTAAGTTATATTTTGTATTTTGATCAGTACCTCTCTGGTATGGTAAAGTATATTAGTTTGATTTTTACATTCTCGGTTATTGTAATCGGATTTCTTATCTTCTTTGAGAATCGCCATCCTACTCAAACATTGACATGGTTAGTCGTATTGGGTGCTTTCCCCATACTTGGCTTTATCTTTTATTTATTGTTTGGCCGTAACTACAGGAAAGAGAGGATGTATCAGAAGAAGTACATATTGGACAAGGAAACCTATAATAAATATGAACCTGGTCCCAAAGAAATGAACGCTGATATGTTTGGCATGTTTCAGGAAAAGCACATACAGCTTGCCCAGCGAATAGGGAACAGTGCCATTTCTTTTTCAAGCGAAACAAAACTTTTAACCAATGGCACTGAGACATTCGGGGAAATCCTGAAGTGGTTAAAAACTGCGAAGCATCACATTCATATGGAGTATTATATTGTCCGCCATGATGACATTGGAAATCAGATCAAGGATATTCTCATTGAACGGGCGAATAATGGTGTGAAAATCCGCTTCCTTTATGATGCGGTCGGGGCATGGCAGTTATCAAAGGACTATATAGTTGAATTAAAAGATGCAGGGATTGAAGTGGTTCCGTTTGGCCCCGTGAAAATTCCTGTTCTTAATAATAAGTTCAACTTTAGAAATCACCGTAAGATTATCGTTATTGATGGAAGTATTGGCTTTGTTGGTGGACTTAATATTGGAGATGAGTATTTAGGTAAGAATCCTCAGTTTGGTTTTTGGCGGGATACTCATCTATTTGTAAGGGGAGAAGCCGTTCGAACGCTGCAGCTCATCTTTCTTCAAGATTGGTATTATATGACGAACGACGATTTCTTAACGCCAGGGTATTTAAGCCCGGACCCATTGGAAAATACGAACGATGGTGGAGTTCAAATGATTGCTGGTGGACCGGATAATGAGTTGAGCGTTCTGAAAAATATTTTCTTTTCAATGATCACTTCAGCAAGAAAAAGCGTATGGGTTGCATCACCTTATTTCATACCGGATGAGGATATTTTCTCAGCTCTGAAAATCGCTGCCTTAAGTGGTGTTGATGTAAGACTATTGGTTCCTCATAAACCTGATAAACGAATAGTGTTTCACGCTTCAAGGTCTTATTTTCCCGATCTTCTCGAAGCAGGAGCCCGAATTTTCGAATATCAAAAGGGCTTTATGCATAGTAAAATTGTCATTGTAGATGAAGAAATGGCATCGATTGGTACTTCAAATATGGATATGAGAAGTTTTCATTTAAATTTTGAAGTCAATGCATTTCTTTATAAAACAGAAAGCACGAATTCACTTGTGAAAGAATATTTACATGATTTAGAGGATGCAGAAGAATTACATTTGGAAGAGTTTCAAAAAAGACATCTTGGCTATCGCTTACTGGAATCCACTTCCCGCTTAATGTCACCTCTTTTATAAGAAGAAGCCTTCAAGTGATATTTAACTTGAAGGTTTTTTTGCAGGAATTTCCCGTTTTTTGGCGAATGATTGTAGGAGGAGGTGTTCTATGTTAACAGCTGTATTTCAAGAGAAGGTGTTGTCAACCATTCACTATTCAAGAGAGGAATTAATAAGTCTGCGAAAAAAGAGTCTTCCATTCCTCTGTCCCCATTGCTTATCCCCCTTAACCCTGCGAATCGGAAATCAGAAGATTCCACATTTTGCTCATCACCCACAGTCTCATTGTAAGATAGGTAAGCAGCATGAGTCACCCCGACATCTACTCAGTAAGCAACTTTTATATGATAGATTAAAATTGCACTTTAAAGAAGTTAAGGTTGAGCATTATATTAAAAATCTTCAGCAAATCGCTGATGTATATGTAAAAACGGAATTGAAAAAAATAGCCGTTGAAATCCAATGTTCTACCATTCCCATTTCCGATATCATCTCCAGAACGCAAGGTTATCAAATGGAAGACATCACTCCCCTATGGATACTCACCCAGCCAGTAAAGAAAAAAGGAAACCTGTATCTGCCTTCCTTTCAGCAAGCATTTATCCGGTACTCACCTCAATTACACTACTTTCTTCTCCATTTTTCTCCTGAAGAAAGAAGCTTTCAATTATTTACTCATCTCATTCCTGTTTCAGCATCAGCGTTTATTAGTGCCTCCCCAGTCAGGGTTCCTATTGAAGAATTCACTCTTCCATTGGCCATTCCGCATTCTACAGTCAATTTCCCATACCTATTAAAAAATTGGAATCAATTTCGAATGAAGTGGATCTATAATAAACTTCATTATGGTAGAGCAAAAGATGATTTATTTTTACGTGAAGTTTATCAGGAAGGGGATACTTTTTTATATTTGCCTTTGTTCGTTGGCATCCCGGTATTACCTCATGGACTACAATTTAAGAATCATGCGGTCGAATGGCAATATTATATATGGAAGGATTGCATGAAGAAGGAACTCTTTTTTTCAGAGGAAAGAGTGGTTGAGGTGATAAAAAAAAGAATAGATAGAGGATATTTAAAGTTTCGTTCGCTTCCTTTAGCAGGGGTGGGGGAGATACTCAAAGAAATAGCAAAAAGTTACTTGACCCTACTAGAAGATATGCAGGTGGTTAACAGGTTGAAGAATGGTGATTTTCAGCTATCGGTGCCGTGGATTTGTCCAGACAATTTCTCTGGTTTTGAACGGCATCAGCATGATTTTTTTCCTAAATGGAAGCATATATTAAAAAAGGTCTAATAAAGATTGTTTTGTTGCAGGAAAATCTTAGATAAGAGAGAATGTAACTATAAGGA
Source organism: Rossellomorea sp. FM04394 (assembly GCF_041889765.1). NCBI lineage: Bacteria > Bacillati > Bacillota > Bacilli > Caryophanales > Bacillaceae > Rossellomorea > Rossellomorea sp. FM04394. Next base: position 1,548,857 of record NZ_CP168654.1, read on the forward strand.
ATTTTCTGTAGATTTCAGAATGGAGGATGTATATGTCAAAAGATACAGCTGTGAAAAGTCTGCCTGGTAGAAAAGAGGTAGAAGAAAAGTTAACGTGGAGATTGGAAGATATATTTGAAAATGATGAAGCGTGGGAAAAAGAATATAAAGAGATAAAAGAATTGACCGGCAATGCAGACGAGTTCAAAGGAACTTTAGGGGAGAGTGCAGATCAGTTATATAAAGCATTTGCCTTTCAGGATGAAATTATGGAACGTATGGGTAAGGTGTATACATATTCTCATATGCGCTATGATCAGGATACAACGAATTCGTACTATCAGGGTCTCGATGACCGTGCCAAAAGTCTTTATACACAATTAGGAAGTAAATTTGCATATTTAGTGCCCGAAGTGCTATCAATTGAGGAAAGTAAGCTGCAAGGGTTTCTAGACAAAAAAGAAGAGCTGAAGAAATACAAGCATGCTCTAGAGGAAATTAACCTACAGCGCCCACATGTTCTATCAGCAGAGGAAGAAGCGTTGCTTGCTCAGGCTTCTGAGGTGTTCAGTGCTGCGAGCAATACGTTTGGTATGCTGAACAATGCTGACCTGGAGTTTCCGAGCATTAAAGATGAAAACGGAGAAGAAGTTGACATCACACATGGCCGTTTCATTCGTTTTCTGGAAAGCGGTGATCGTCGTGTACGGGAAGAAGCGTTCAAGAAAGTATATGAAACATACGGGAAATTTGAAAATACCTTTGCCTCTACATTAAGTGGAGCAGTGAAGAAAGACAATTTTGTGGCAAACGTAAGACATTATGATTCAGCAAGACATGCGGCATTATCCAATAACAATATTCCTGAACAGGTGTATGACAACCTTGTCGATACGGTCAATAAAAACCTTCACTTGCTGCAACGGTATGTGAAGCTTCGTAAGAAAGTATTAGGTTTGGATGAAGTTCATATGTATGACTTATATACGCCTCTTGTGAAAGAAGTCAAGATGGATATAAGCTATGATGAAGCACAGGATATGATCCTTGATGGCTTAAAGCCTCTGGGAGATGAATATGCCAATGTCCTCAAAGAAGGCTTTGATAATCGTTGGGTGGACGTAGTCGAGAACAAAGGAAAGAGAAGCGGGGCATACTCTTCAGGAGCATATGGAACGAACCCGTATATCCTTATGAACTGGCAGGATAATGTCAACAATCTATTTACACTGGCTCATGAGTTCGGTCATAGTGTGCACAGCTATTATACGCGTAAAGCCCAGCCTTACACGTATGGTCATTACTCCATCTTTGTTGCTGAAGTGGCCTCTACGTGTAACGAAGCGCTATTGAATGATTTTCTATTAAACACAATTGATGATGAGAAAAAGCGACTGTACCTCCTAAATCATTATTTAGAAGGATTCAGAGGGACTGTTTTCCGTCAAACCATGTTTGCAGAGTTTGAACATCTCATTCATAAGAAAGCACAGGAAGGAGAAGCCCTTACATCTGAATTCTTGACGAAAGAATATTATGAATTGAATAAGAAATATTTCGGGGAAGATATTTCGATCGATGAAGAGATTGGATTGGAATGGGCTCGAATACCTCACTTCTACTACAATTACTATGTTTATCAATATGCGACTGGATTCTCTGCAGCGACAGCTCTCAGTCAGCAAATTCTTGAAGAAGGGGAGCCGGCGGTGGAACGCTACATCGACTTCCTGAAAGCTGGAAGCTCTGACTACCCGATTGAAGTCCTGAAAAAAGCAGGGGTGGACATGACAACCTCCAAGCCGGTAGAAGACGCGTGCAAGGTCTTTGAAGAAAAGCTGAATGAAATGGAAGAACTGCTGGAGAAACTTCAATAATTAGATTAGTGTAAGCATTCCATTTTAAAAATCCCAGAAGGAATTCCTTTCCTCTGGGATTTTTTATATTATTATACTTTGCAAGTTGAAGGTCCGTCCCTCATTTCATTGATTTGAATCCCCTGAAGCGGTTGCGGTTTCCAAGGGAGTGGAAGAAGAGCAGGAGTGAGAGAAAGAGGATGGGGGATGTTATATAGATCGGAACCAGACGCATGAGCCCGAGTATGTTTATGAAGAAGCTGATCAGGATTAACAAGAGGAGGATTGCGTATTTCATTTTTAATGCCATATCATTTCCCTCCGGTGATAAGTTGTCTTGTATCCATATATATGAAAGTGTAGTGGGGAACATGTGTGGATTTTGACAATATTGTGAAATACCATACAAACAACTTGCCAATACAAGTGGATGCGTGATATATTATCAGTGTGAAGTTGATCACAAGCAAACATATACCCCTTTGTTTGACCGTGAAAAATTTCTCCCATCCCCTTTGTTCGTATTGAAAAACCGATGTTGGAAACAACATCGGCTTTTCTTGTTTATGGGCTGATTTTAATATACTGAAATAATTAATCGCTAATATATTTCCAGAAGGTCCCGTGTTTTGCAGGGAGCCTTTTTACTTTTTGCTGAAGTGTCCATTTCTTCATTTGCTTTTCTACTTCTTCTATTGATAAATCATATACAACGGCTATTTCCTTCGACGCCACAACACGATAGTATTTCATGAATACTTCCAGTGGTGGCAAGGGCTGCTTTTCAGGCTTTGCCGCAAGCATCTCTTCAATAATATGAACATACACCTCATATGAATACAATCCCGTAATCTTTAAACCTTCATCCTCAATATTTTCATTAAAGAAGACGAGGGTCGGAATTTCTTCCACTTCCATCTCTGACGTGATTTTGACATCGCATTGAAAGGCTTTTGATGCAGAAGACGAGTTAATATCATTCATGAATTCATTTAGATCAAGCTTGGCTGCCTGTGCACATTCTTTTAGTACCTCAATGTTCGAGATGTCTTGTTTCTCTAGGAATAATCGTTCCTGTAAAAACCGTAAAAAGCGGATTCCCGAATGCTTACCTTGAAGCTCAGCGGCTTTTATGGCAAAAGAAGCAAGATAAGGTGAATCAATCGGATTCTCTATCCATAAGCTTCCGTCACACGACATCCCGGAGCGGCTCGCTGTTTTATCCCATTGTTGAGCTAAATCTTCCTGTTTTCTCTTAGTCGCAATGTTTAATGATGCGAGCTGACCGCTTAAGATATAGCGAATACGGAAGTATTGACCATATTCAATGTGCAGTTTCTTTAAGATTGGTTCAAGCGCCCAGCATTCCGGGCAAAGAGGGTCAACAAACATATATATTTCCAGGGGTTTCTTGTCACGACCACACCCTTTAAGGTGATGCCAGCTGTTTGTTCTAGTCAATGGCAGAACCCTTTGGTGTTTCAGTATTTACCATATGATGGGCGGTTAATACCAGCCTGTGAAAAAAGTCATCCCTCACTGGACCCTCTAGATTGACCTCATCCATTGCCTCATGCATACAGCTTAACCAAGCCTTTGCCCGTTCCTCTGTGATGGTGAAGGGAAGATGCCTTGCACGCAGCATAGGGTGACCATGCTCCTCTGTGTAAAGAGCCGGTCCACCTAAATATTGGGTTAAAAATTGTTTTTGTTTGCGGGCTGTCTCGGTTAAATCATCCGGGAAGATCGGTGCTAACTCAGGATGATTCGCTACTCTATAATAAAAAGCTTCAACGAGCATGGAGAGTTTCTTTTCGCCGATAAGATTATAAGGCATTTGTGGTTTCTCGACCATAAGAATGACTCCTTTTTCCTTAGATTGTATGTTTATTCTAGCAAGCATTTATTTATATCTCAAACAAATCGCCTTACATCAACTTATTATTCCTAAATTAGTGTAGCCTTCTTTCTGGTGTATATCCTGATTTCATAGAAATTTGTGGGGGATGGTATAGGTGAATTTAAGGGGGGTTAGGTCTATAAGACTATAGTTTTTTCTTGTTCGCCTGAATAAGAAAGTACAGAAGAAAAGACTGACCAGAAAATTAAGGTCAGCCATCTTTGTTATTACCCAAAATAGCGATCGGTCACTTTTTTTACATAGGCAGTGGTTTCTTTAAAGGGCGGGATACCGTTGTATTTGTCGACATTTCCGGGACCTGCATTGTAGGCTGCAAGAGCCAGGTGGATATCCCCATTGTATTTATCGAGCATTTGCTTTAAGTATTTCGTTCCGGCAAAAACGTTTTCTTCCGGGTCAAAGATGTTGTTTACACCGAGCCCTTTTGCTGTACTCGGCATGAGCTGCATTAAACCTGATGCACCTGCAGGACTGACAGCATTAGGGTTGAAATTGGATTCCTGCTTAATAACCGCTTGAATCAGTTTTTTTGGCAGGTCATACTGATCGGCTGCACGGGATATCATTTCATCAATCTCCTGGGGAGGATTCCAGTTCGGATTGCTCAGAGCGGAAAGTTCACGAAGAGGTGATGAAAGGGAGAAGGCTGTATTGTTTCCCAGTGCCTTTTTAACGGCCCCGAGTGTTTGATTTATATTTAAAGGGTTCTGGTCAGTGTGATGAAGTGCCTGATTTAATAGTTGTTGAAATAACTCGCTGGACCCCCCGGTGTGTTGTTGAACGGAAGATACTGTACCCAAGCTGTTTAAAGCTTGCAACTCCAACATCGTTTTCAACTGCTGAACATTCATGAGTATAACCCCTCTTCTGGAAGACTTTTTTCATATACTATATCGGTAATGATCAATCTTTTTTTAATTTTTCCTGGTAAAAACGTTTAATTTTATTATCTGTTTTCCGAAGTGGAATGTTTAGTTCCTTCAGTAAGTTGAGGAATATAGCTTCACCTGATTTGCGCTCTTTCACTTCATATTCCAGCTCATAGTCTACCTTTTGTAAATATGAACTTTTATCGAAGACCAGGAGCCCGTCTTTATAGTCGGTTTCAGCCCGGCTGGTCGAAAGCGTACCGAAATGCTGAAGGGATTTAATTGGGATTTGAAGGGAAACCAGAGTATCTTTGACTTCTCCATCAGGGAATATCCCTCGATATAAGAGAGATTCTGACTCCTCTTTCGTTAATTTTTGGTTCGTTTCTAAGAGATCTTCATTTAAAGGTGTTTTTAAGGTTAACGTATAAGTCCCATTCTTCTCCCGTATTCTTAATGCAGATTGATTATCCTTTAATTGATAGTGCGGCGTATCAAAATAGTGATTATCTTGTGAGATGAAATCCTCGTCTTTTATATGAAAATGTGAGGTTAATCGCGTAAACTCATTTTGTGTTACTAGATTCTTGAATTCTATTTCAATTTCCTGTCCCATAAAAAGCATCCTTTCCTTGCATACTTCTCCTATTATCTCTTTAATAGGCTAATTTCGCAAAGATTGTTTTATCATCATGGTATCTTGCTTTAGCTCTGTCGGCCGAGCCTCCTCAGCTTAGCCGAACGGGGTCTCGGCACGCCCGTACTTCCGCAGGAGTCTACGCAGTTCCCCTCACCATCTATAACAAAATTTCGTGACAGAGCTTATAATGAAAAAACAATCAGAATAGTGTTCTCTTTACAGAAGGTTATTTTTACAGTGGGAGAATTGTTGACTATTTTGAAAGATAGATAAATGAACCACCGATTTATGAGTTAACATAAATTACATTTACTCCTTTCATGATTAATGTAGTGGCACAGAGTGGATTGTAGCGGAAGGCACTTGACTCCTGCGGGATATAGAGGAAAAGTCGAGACCCCACAGGGCAAAGCCCGAGGAGGCTCGACTTCCTCCCCGCGGAAAGCAAGTGCCTGGAGCGGAAAGGAACGGTCCATGTTTACACACTATCTCATTTAAAAAATAATTTTACTCTCTTTGAAATCTGTGCATTATCAGTGACAAGGTCCTCAATGGAGCGACGAGCACTTTAATAAAACGCAACTTCAATATTTAGATGAAATGGTTTTCTTATGTTAAAATGATACTGATTGTTTTATGGAAGGATGAAGAAAAGCATGAGGAAAATTGTTCAATTTAAACAAGCTACATTTGAGAACGGTACATTAAACTTACATACGGACCAAACGGACCTGTTACAGGGTACGACTGCAGCCGGCCAGATCATTGCAGACTCCGATCGATATGCATTCGTATATTTAGCAGAAAATGAAGAGGAATATGTTTACTTATATCTGGAAGAGTCAATCTGGGCTGAGTTGAAAAAGGCACTGCAAGATAAGGCTGTAGTCATTGCGAAAAGCGGTGATTACTCACTTGAATTGGATCGGTTCAACGAAGAGCTGGACTATCTTGTAAGCAATATAGAAGGAAATGGGAACTACGGTGACGAAATGGTTAAAAAGGTAGAGAGCGCATTTCTAGAAAAGTAGGCGTGTAGAGGTGAGGAGAATGAATCACTGGGAACAATTTTTAGCTCCCTACAAGCAAGCGGTTGACGAATTAAAGATTAAGCTTAAAGGGATGAGGGGAGAATATGAACTTCATAATACTCATTCCCCCATTGAATTCGTTACTGGAAGAGTAAAGCCAATTGCGAGTATTCTTGATAAAGCAAATCAAAAAGGGATTAAGTTATCAAATATTGAGACAGAAATGCAAGACATAGCCGGATTAAGGATGATGTGTCAATTCGTGGAGGATATTCATGTCGTAGTTGAAAAGCTTCGCGGACGCAACGACTTTACTATTATAGAAGAAAGAGATTACGTGACACACAAGAAACAAAGTGGATATCGATCCTATCATATTGTCATTGAGTATCCTGTTCAAACGATCCACGGGGAAAAAAATATTTTGGTTGAAATTCAAATCCGGACTCTTTCAATGAATTTTTGGGCGACGATTGAGCACTCTTTGAATTATAAGTACAGTGGACAAATCCCGGAACAAGTCCGTCTCCGTCTTGCAGGCGCTGCTGAAGCAGCATTCAGACTGGATGAAGAAATGAGCTTGATTCGTGAAGAAATTCAGGAAGCCCAAGTCATTTTTACAAACAAAAAGGAAAAAGATCAGCGGGGGAAAAGCTCTAAACCAAATCAGCAGTGACTTGAAGGGGGTAAATGAATGAAGTTCGCGATTACATCAAAAGGTGATTCAAAATCAAATACATTAATGCACAAAATGAGAACCTATCTTCAGGATTTCAATTTGACTTATGATGATGACCAACCGGATATCGTCATTTCGGTTGGAGGAGATGGGACGCTGCTTTATGCATTTCATCGCTACAGATCCCGTTTAGATAAGACCGCTTTTGTTGGTGTACATACAGGACACCTGGGCTTCTATGCCGATTGGGTGCCGGAAGAGATTGAGAAACTTGTGATCGCCATAGCGAAGACACCTTATCAAATTATCGAATACCCATTATTAGAAACGATCATTCGTTATCAGCATGGGGGAAAAGAAACCCGCTACTTGGCATTGAATGAATCGACCGTCAAAAGCGTAGAAGGGACCCTTGTCATGGACGTGGAAATCAGGGGTCAGCACTTTGAACGCTTTAGAGGAGACGGGCTTTGTTTATCGACACCTTCGGGCAGTACTGCATATAACAAGGCATTAGGTGGAGCAATCATTCATCCGTCTCTTCCTGCTATTCAATTCGCTGAAATGGCATCCATCAATAATCGTGTATTTCGTACCATCGGATCACCTTTGATCTTACCGGCTCATCATACATGTATGCTTAAGCCGGTGAATGGACCTGATTTTCTGGTCACCATTGACCATCTATCTCTTCTACATAAAGATGTGAAGAGCATTCAATATCGTGTCGCTGATGAGAAAATTCGCTTTGCCCGCTTCCGCCCATTTCCATTTTGGAAAAGGGTGCATGATTCCTTTGTGGCGGATGAATAACTTAAGGATAGGAAATGTAAGATGAAATACTATACATTAAAATGGGTTATTCCATCTTCCTATGACGGGAAGGCGATGAGAGAGTTTCTAATCGATCATCAGATTTCCAAGCGTACTCTGACTGCTGTGAAGTTTGATGGAGGGGCTATAACCGTTAATGGAAAAGAAGAAAATGTCCGATATCTCCTGAAAGAAAGGGATATCCTCGAGATGAGGTTCCCTGAAGAAAAAGGGAGTGAGTCTTTAGTTGCCGAGGAGATTCCATTGTCAACCATATATGAGGATGATGATGTCCTCGTAATAGATAAGCCATGGGGGATGAAATCCATTCCGACTAAGAATGAGCCGACAGGAAGCCTGGCCAATGCCATAGCCGGTTATTATAAGAAGGTAGGTATTGGTTCAACGGTTCATATCGTCACTCGGCTAGATAAGGATACATCGGGGCTTGTTCTAATCGCAAAACACCGCCACGTTCATCATTTATTCAGCCTTCAGCAGAAGGGGCGGGAAATTAAGAGAACGTATGAAGCTTTTGCAGAAGGCCGGCTGGACACGGATATCGATACGATTGAAGAGCCTATCGGCCGGAAACCGGATAGTATCATTGAAAGAGAAGTGAGGCACGATGGCCGGTATGCCCTGACTCACTATAGAGTGAAAAAGCAGTTCAAGGATTTCGCTCATATTGAATTGAAATTGGAAACGGGAAGAACGCATCAAATCAGGGTTCACATGTCATTCATAGGACACCCACTGGCAGGGGATGATTTGTATGGAGGCAGTGTGGCGTTGATAGGAAGGCAGTCACTTCATTGTAAAAAGCTTTCTTTTTTCCATCCAGTTAAAAAAGTATGGTTTCATTTGGATGCTCTGCTGCCTCGTGATATGCGGATGATGCTTGAAAGACAATGAAAAAAGAGATTCTTTTCGGTTGAAATGAAAAGAATCTCTTTTTTTGGTGTGTGGAGGGGGAACAAACACAACCACGAGCACTTGCTGCACATCATTCAAAGCTTCGAAATTTCTCCTCCACAAAAGGCATGGAAGATTCAACACTCACTACTTCGATCTCAGGATATCTCAAAGCAGTCAGCTTCCCGCCAAAGACAGCACCAGTATCAATATTTGCAGTCTTATTAACGATTCGCGCTTCTTTTACCGGGGTGTGGCCATATACAATCCAGGCGTCACCTCTATAGTCCGAAGCCCAATCTCTTCTGACCGGCGTACCGTCTTCGTTCCTCTCCCCAGTGATGTCACCATACAAGACAAATGTTTTCACCCGGTTAGTCTTCATTCCGATCAGCTCTTCCTTGATACCTGCATGAGCAATGATCAGCTTGCCGTCATCCAACACCTGATATAATGGGGATCGTTCATACAAGGAGATGAACATATCTCGATAGCGCTCTCTTTCACTTTGGGGAAGGGCACTTAGTTCCCCTACTGTTGTTTCGAGTCCATGGAGAATCTTTACATTATTTCCAAGGAAGTATCGGTAAAGTTTATTACAATGGTTTCCAGGAACATAGTAAATAGCTTTTTTTTCAAATAGTTCATAAACCGTTGTAATAGTCTGAAGTGAGTGATGACCTCGGTCGGTCAAGTCCCCTACACACCCGATTAACCTTCCCTGTGGATGCACGGGGAGACCTGTTGACCAATCGTAGCCTATCTTTATCGTTAATTCTTTGAACTCTTTAAAACACCCATGTATGTCTCCAATTATATCTATTTTCATCGGATCCCCACTTTCCTGTGGCATTTTTCTTTTCTTTTCACGTATTTTATGCCATATTAATGTTTCAGTCTTTCATATCAAACGGATGTTTATTCATATTGTACCAAACGATTTTTTTTCTAAATCAAACCGTATCCCATTCATTTCATGAGAGACAATCGACTTAAGATTTGCTAGTATTATTACGACTATATACAATTCGAGATAAGAAGGAGGGTGTATATGATGTCTGAAGTAACTCAAGATCATGAAAAGGAAAGAGATAAGCAGGAAAAAGAAATGTTTGATGAAGACCTACTCATTAGAGCCCTTCAAGAAGAAGATCTGGATTTATTTCGTTCAGAATTCGTCCATTTACACTCTTATGATCAAGCGAAGTTTTTCTCTAAAATAGAAGAAGATTTACGAAGCCGCCTGTATCATTACCTTTCTCCGGAAGAGATGGCAGAGCTGTTTGAGAGTCTGGATATAGATGAAGAGGATTATCAGGATATTTTAGCCGAGATGAATCCTACATATGCCGCTGAAATGCTATCCAATATGTATGCCGATGACGCGGTAGATGTATTGAATGAGTTGGATAAAGATCAGGTTGTTAGTTATTTAACAATCATGGATGATGAATCAGCCAAAGAAATTAAAGAATTACTGCACTATGAAGAGTATACAGCCGGTAGTATCATGACCACTGAGTTTGTTGCCATATCAAAGAATCAGACTGTCCGATCGGCCATGTATATTCTGAAAAATGAAGCCCCGAATGCTGAAACGATTTACTACATATATGTAGTGGATGATGATAAAAAACTGGTCGGGGTCATCTCTTTAAGGGATCTCATCATCAGCCACGATGATGTGATGATCGGGGAAATCATGAGTGATCGCGTTATGTCAGTAGGTGTCAGTGAAGATCAGGAGACGGTCGCGAGACAAATGAAGGATTATGATTTCCTTGCCTTGCCGGTTGTCGACTTTCAGCATCACTTACTTGGGATCATTACCGTTGATGATATTATGGATGTCATGGAAGAAGAGGCATCTGATGACTACTCAAAGTTAGCGGGTATCGCCGATTTGGATTCCATCGACCGAAGTCCATTTAATGCAGCAAAAAAGCGTCTTCCATGGCTGATTGCATTACTATTTCTTGGAATGTTCACGGCAAGCCTCATCGGGAGATTTGAGGATACTTTAGATAAAGTAGCGATTCTGGCTGTATTTATCCCGTTAATTGCAGGGATGGCTGGGAATACAGGAACCCAGGCCCTTGCCGTAGCCGTCAGAGGGATCGCAACAGGGGATTTGGAAAAGGAAAACAAGATGTCTCTTGTCATCCGTGAAGCGGGAACCGGACTTATTACAGGTACCACATGCGGGATAGTCGTCAGCATCGTTGTCTATGTATGGAAAGGTGAATTCTTCTTGGGAGTCCTCGTGGGAGTCTCCGTGTTGGTTTCTTTATTTGTTGCAACATTGGCAGGTACATTAGTACCATTGCTTATGCACAAACTAAAAGTGGATCCGGCCGTTGCTTCCGGTCCTTTTATTACGACGATAAATGATATTATCAGTATCCTGATTTATTTTGGATTAGCCACTTTGTTTATGAATTACTTAATATAGAGAGAAGAGGGGGAGGAATAGATGGAACAACATGCATCTGTTACATCACTTGTCATTGTTATTCTCGTAGCGTTTTTAACTCCCATTTTGCTACATCGGTTTAAATTGAATTTCATCCCGGTTGTAATCGCTGAAATCATTATGGGATTGATAATTGGGAAGAGCGGATTTGATATCGTTCACCAGGACATGTGGTTAGAAACACTGTCTACTTTAGGGTTTATTTTCCTTATGTTCTTAAGCGGGCTGGAAATTGATTTCACTGCTTTTTCAGGAGGGAAAAAGAAAAAAGAACGGTTACCTAATGGAAAAGAAGAACCGAATCGTCTTAAGGTAGCCACCATTATATTCATTGGAATTTTCTTTGTTTCACTTGGACTGTCTTATTTATTCGTCTTATTCGGACTTATTGATAATGCATTCTTAATGACCTTAATCATTTCAACGATTTCACTGGGAGTAGTGGTTCCTACCCTAAAGGAAGCACATATAATGAAAACGGCCATTGGGCAAATCATTTTGCTTGTAGCCGTAATTGCAGATCTAGTGACCATGATATTACTGGCTGTGTTTGTGTCCCTTTACGGTGAAGGTCATGGGAACATGTGGCTTCTTCTGATCCTATTTGGTGTTGGGGTCCTCTTATATTTCCTGGCGAAGAGATTGAAGAACAACTCCTTCATCAAGAGTTTATCGACAGGAACCGTACAAATCGGTACACGTGCCGTTTTTACACTAATCATCTTATTGGTGGCAGTATCTGAGACGGTTGGAGCCGAAAATATTCTGGGAGCCTTCCTAGCTGGTGTACTCGTATCATTATTGGCACCGAATCAGGAAATGGTCCATAAGCTTGATTCCTTTGGATATGGATTCCTGATTCCCATATTTTTCGTGATGGTCGGGGTTGAATTGGATCTTGGATCACTGCTCAGCGATAAAAAGATGTTGCTGTTAATTCCATTGCTGCTTCTTGCATTCCTGATTTCGAAAGTCATTCCTGTTTACTTCCTGAAGTACTGGTATGATACGAAAACAACGATTGCTTCAGCATTCTTATTAACATCGACTCTGTCACTGGTAATTGCTGCTGCGAAAATCGCGGAAAGAATAGAAATTATCACACCACAAATGAGTGGTACACTCATTTTAGTAGCCGTGATAACATGTATTATTACACCTATATTCTTCAAAAAGCTCTTCCCGAGGGAAAGTGCAAAAGAGAAAAAGCTTAAGATTACATTCTTGGGGGCGAATCAGCTTACAATGCCGGTTTCCAGGGAGCTTCATTCATCCCTTTATGAGCCAGTTCTGTTTCACACAAAGCAAGATAAGTCTGATCGGAATATTGCCGATTCTTTATTTACCATCAACGAAATTGATAATTATGAGATAGACACGCTTGAAGATAACAACATCTTCGACTCAGATATCATAGTGATTTCAACAGGGGATGAAGAAATAAATGCAACACTTGCCGTCACGGCTAAAGAATATGGAGTCAATCGCGTCATCGTAAGGGTTGAGAGTCCAGACTTACATGAGACTCTGCGTGAACAGGACATTGAAGTATATTCCGTCTTCTTGTCAACGAAAGCCTTATTACGTGCACTGATTGAATCACCATCTGTGATGAATATCCTTACTAACCAAGAAACATCCCTTTATGAAATCCGGATGTTGAACAGTCAGTTCGAAGGCATGACCCTCAGGAAATTTCCTTTTACTGGAGACGTTATCTTTGTTCGGATCTTTAGAGGAAAAGACTCCATTGTTCCGCACGGAGATACAGAACTTCATATGAACGACCGTTTGATTGTGACCGGTTCTAAAGAATATGTAGATGAACTGAAACGCGAGCTTGAATTCTGTGAGTATTGCTAAGAAATAATCAACTTCCCAAGAAATTTTTCTTGGGAAGTTTTATTTTTTAGAGGAGTTTACCCTCTTACCACTAATATCTAATAAGAGAGAGATACTAAAGGGAGGCATGAAAATGTGGGAAGCTAAAGTATTTGAAATCAGGGATAAGGTGAAAGGTAGCTTCATGGATGTTCCTGTTGAGAAGCTGAATGAAAAGCCTTCGTCAGAGGAATGGAGCATAGCGCAGATTGTTCTCCATCTGGCTGGAGCTGAAAAAAGATTTTTAACTTTGGCTCTCCAGTCAGCTGAGAGTCAATCGGGTACATGTGCAAACAGAGCGGATCTATCTGTGTTTGATGATTTATCTATGAAATTAAAGGCACCAATCGAACCATCCTCTGAGCCGCAAAAAAAGGAAGATTTAATTCTAGCCTTAGATGAATCCCGCTCATTCACTACACGCTTTCTGGAACTATATACGAAAGAGAGCTTGAAGAGTCGATCAATGAACCATCATCGATTTGGAGACATGCCGATATGGCAGGTGTTAGAGCTTCTCGGTAAACATGAACAAAGGCATTTAGTTCAAATAGAAGAAGTTAAAGGGCGAATCCTGTAGGAATTCTTCTTTTCTTTTGTAGTGGATTACTGTAGAATTAGTATCAGGTACTAATAACATGTATAAATTAGGAGGATTATAATGACTCTTTCATTAAAAGGTAAAACATATGTCGTTATGGGAGTTGCAAATAAACGCAGTATAGCATGGGGAATTGCCCGATCATTACATCAGTCCGGTGCACGGTTGATCTTTACATATGCAGGGGAGCGTTTTGAAAAGGGAGTCAGAGATCTTGCCGGCACTTTAGAAGGCGGTGAAGATTCACTTGTTCTGCCTTGTGATGTAACTAGTGATGAAGACATTGAAAAATGCTTTGCAACCATTAAAGAAGAAGTAGGGGGAATCCACGGACTGGCTCATTGTATTGCATTCGCCAATAAAGAAGAGCTGGCTGGAGATTATATGAACACAACAAGAGACGGGTTCCTTCTGGCTCACAACATCAGCTCTTATTCATTGACTGCGGTTGCTAAAGTGGCGAAGGATCTTATGACTGAGGGTGGAAGTATCGTTTCCATGACGTACCTTGGCGGCGAGAGAGTGATGCAAAACTACAACGTAATGGGTGTAGCGAAAGCATCTCTTGAAGCAAGTGTGAAGTATCTTGCCAGTGATCTTGGTAAGCATGGTATTCGTGTGAATGCCATTTCTGCAGGACCGATACGCACCCTTTCTGCTAAAGGTGTTGGTGACTTCAACAGCATCCTGAAAGAAATCGAAGAACGTGCTCCACTTCGCCGCAACACCACACAAGAAGAAGTCGGTGATACGGCTGTATTCCTCTTTAGTGATTATTCAAGAGGCATCACAGGTGAGAACCTGCATGTAGACTCCGGTTATCATGTATTAGGTTAAAATAAATAGTACAGAACCCAGGTTGCAGAACTTTCTTGTAGCCTGGGTTCTTTTTGTTTGGATTTTTTTGTAAGGTTTGTTGCTACTGTAGAGAAGAAAGTAATAGTTGATTTCCGCTCCAGGATGTTCGCTTTCCGCGGGGCTGGCGGTGAGCCTCCTCGGCTGCGCCTGTGGGGTCTCACCTGTCCAGCTTCGGCGGCTAGCCCCTCGAGGTCATAAGCTAAATGGTCCATGAAGGCAAAGTACGCCTTCCCGGACCATTCATCTTATGCTTGTCGGGGCTGAGCAAGCCGCCTCCGCTTTTCGGACTGTTCAGCTATTCCCGCAGGAGTCGAACATCCTGCAGCGAGAATCAACTTTCTGAGTATGAATCCTTAATAGAAAACAATTAAAACAATCTTTTTAGCAAACAATCTCATTTAAGGTAATAGAGATGACTGTCTTAAGGAAGAAGAATTATTTTTTTCTGTTATTTTGTTTTCTTGCACACCATGAAGCTCTGTCATAAAAACTCTGTTAAAGATGGTGAGGGGAACTGCGCAGACTCCTGCGGAAGTACGGACGTGCCGAGACCCCGGAAGCGAAGCTGAGGAGGCTCGGCCGAACGTCCGCGGAAAGCGGAGCAGTTCCCCTCACCATCCAGCACAAACTAATTGACAGAGCCTGAACCTTGACAGAGCTTATTAAAAAGCAACTATCACTGCGAAAAGAGCGTTATGTTTTTATAGCATTTTCAGGCGGCTTACAAGAAACTCATAGGCGCTTCCTGCATACATATAAATGTAGAATGAATGGAGGGATAGGATTGAATAGACAGAAAAAGCCACTATTATATATACATCAGCCCAGATTGAATGATGTGAAAAGCAGCATGCAAGAAGTGTATAGAGGATCATCGTCAAAAAACGTTCAACCTAAACAAGTAGAAAGAAACGTCCGGCCTGTGGACAGGAAGAGCACTGAGTTATTTGAAGCCGCTCCTTTAGGGAAGTTAAAACAGCCTGAGTATCATACTATTGTAAAAAGAGAAACTGAATCCGTAAAAAAAGAGGCATCTAAGCGAGAAGAACCAAAACCCATTCACAGCGACTTAGGCAAAGAGCCTTCACATGACGGGTATTTTAAACCACTGACTCCTTTTAAAGACCTGGATATGGATGGAAAAATTGAGTATATGCAACAGAGTATAATGGGAAGGGCACCATTTCCATGTGCGTTTCAAACAGAAGAAGGGGTGTATCGTGGTGTATTAACCAGTGCGGATGGTGCATCCATTGATATTAAAACGTTTCAGGGAGAAGAAATCACTTTAAAAAGAAATTCAATAAAGGCGATCAAGATCATTGGATTAAAATAAAAGAAGCCAGCCGGAAATTCCGACTGGCTTTTTGTTCTGGTTCCTTATTAGTCACAAACGCCTTCTACTCTAACATCATCGATACATTGGATAGCACAGAAGCAATCCAGATCAACTGTGATACAATCTCCAGTTAATTCGTATACGAAGTTATTGTTTAACCCCATTAATTCGTCTTCAGATTCTACGTCTGCACCTGTTACGTGAACTTTCTTCAACACTTGTAGTGTTGCACAGCAGTCGTCAAATACATTCTTCACTCGGAAGTAAGGTGTTTTCCAGCAATAATGTTTAGGGTGTACCTTGAATAGGTCTCCTTTTTTATTATAAAGTTTGAAAACACGAGTATTTGGTGCATTTCCAACTGGACTTACTAAAGATCCTAATGGCTCAAGAAAACAATCATTTTTACAATCAAAACAGTCTTGATCTGCTGCATCTTGAACATCTTTAATAGCACGAACAGCAAGGCATACACAACCGCGGTCTCTTGCACCTGCAATGTCATCTTTTCTGTAATTTCCGCAACCCATAAGAATTTTCCTCCTTAAATAATTTTTACTACATTAATAACATATTGTAGAAGAGGTAATTGGGTAACGGACAAATGCCCCTTTAGACTAAATTGGGCTGGAAATTTACTTATAAAAGGAGTGTGTGCATGGGGATACTTGACATCATTATCTTGGGGCTCGCTGTGTTTAGAATGACTCACCTCATCGTTTTTGACAAAATTACTGAATTTTTAAGATCTCCATTTTTTGATGAAGTACCGGAAATGTCCGAAGATGGGGTGGAAGAAATCTTTCTTTTGCCTAAAAAAGGTGGAATAAAAGGGTTTGTAGGGGAACTATTATCATGCTATTGGTGTACAGGTATGTGGGTTGCTGTATTTCTCTATGTAGGAAATATTTTCATTCCTGTATTTTTTGCCCCGATTATAACAGTATTGGCAGTTGCTGGGGTCGCTTCTGTAATAGAGGCGGCTGTCCAAAGTTGGATAAGGGAATAAAACTTAGGTAATTAGTGGAAACAAGCTTAGCTTATTTCACATACAATGAATTCAAGGGGGATGGTAAAGGAGGTCGATTATGATGAAGAATGCTTCAGTAAATACCAAGAAACCAACCAATACTCCCATTAAGAAAAAGGGCTGCGGTTGTGGAAAAGCAAAGAAAAGATAAGATTGCTCATATTGGGCAGTCTTTTTTTTTTCATAAAATCTGACTTTAAGAAAAAAATAAAAGGTGAGTACAAACAAAAGAGGGATATGTCATGAACAAAAAACGAATCATCGTTCCCATTGCTTTACTGATCTTAATAGGCTGCGCCAATAAAGAAGATGGAAACGATAGCAAAATTGCGCTTATGAAGAAAACCGATCCGCCACCCATTGAATTAGTGGATAATCCTGAAACAGAGAGCTACGGTCACGCCATCAAGCGAGAAATATCGAAAATGAAAGAGCTTTATGATGTAGCGGTTATTCAAGGAAAAGAAGAAACACTCGTTGTATACAAAGTAAAGCACTTACAAAGATTCCATATGAAGAAAATCGAAAAAAAGATGGATAAATATCTAGAAGATAAGTACTCAGGTGAAGACTTTATTTTATCCAGTGATTACAAGATATTTCTTGAAACGATCCGCCTAAAGGAAAAACTCAGGAGGGGTTCAATTTCAAAGAAGGACGCGGAAAAGAAGTTTCAGGAGATCGTGAAGCTTCAAAAGGAAAAAACGTAGGAGGAATGTTTTGTGGGGAAAGCACCAAAAACACCCGAACAGAAAAAGTATGAACAGTTAGAAAAACAATATGAAACAAAGCGCCCCCTCCTGAAAAATATCATCAAGGCATTCTTTGTTGGGGGCTTCATCTGTTTAATCGGACAGGCCATTACGTATATGTACATTTATTTCTTCAACTTTACTGAGCAGACGGCAGGAAATCCAACCGTTGCAACGATGGTATTTATAGCAATGCTACTGACAGGATTTGGGGTCTATGATCATATTGGCCAATTTGCCGGAGCTGGTAGCGCGGTTCCGGTAACAGGATTTGGAAATTCTGTTATTTCAGCAGCCATTGAACATAAAACAGAAGGATATGTTTTAGGGGTTGGCGGTAACATCTTTAAACTGGCAGGTTCCGTTATTGTATTCGGAGTATTTTCTGCTTTTGTCGTTGCATTAATCAAGACGATCTTAATACAACTGGGGGTGATATAATGCTTCAAGGTTCAAGGTCATGGGTATTTCCTTCACATCCCGTCATCCTGTCTACAGGTGTCGTTGGTGGACCCTTTGAAAAGAAGGGCAACTTAGCAGCGGACTTCGATCAGTTTTATGATGACCTGTGGATGGGCCAGAATACGTATGAAAAAGCCAATCGAACACTCATTGAAGATGCCGTTCAAATCGCCCTGGAAAAACAGTCTCTCCAAAAAAGCGATGTGCAGTTTTTCTTGACGGGGGATTTAATTAATCAAATTACCCCATCAAGTTTCGCTGCCAGAACAAACGGAATTCCTTACTTCGGATTATTCGGAGCATGTTCAACATCCATGGAGGGTCTGGCGTTATCTGCATTCCTGGTTAACTATCATGGAGCTCATCATATTGTTACAGGGGCATCAAGTCACAATTCCGCAACAGAGAAACAGTTTCGCTACCCGACTGAATATGGAGGTCAAAAGCCTCCGACAGCACAGTGGACCGTGACCGGTGCCGGGTATGCGGTAATCGGAGAAGGAGCATCAGTCAATACGCTTGCACCCAGAGTTACATCTGCGACCATCGGCAAGGTGATGGATATGGGGTTGAAAGATCCCTTTAATATGGGAGGAGCCATGGCACCAGCCGCTGTGGATACCATTGAGGGTCACTTTCAAGATCTGGGCAGGGATCCTTCTTACTACGACCTGATCATCACGGGAGATCTTGCCAAGATCGGTCGGCAGACGGCAGTTGAAATGTTAAGGGAAAAGGGATATAACTTCTCGGATCATCAGTTTCAAGATTGCGGATTGCTGATATATGGAAATGATCAGCCAGTCCAATCTGGAGCAAGTGGCCCGGGGTGTTCAGCTACCGTCCTTTATGGACATCTATTAAATGAAATGAAAAAAGGAACTTATAAACGTATTTTAGTTGTGGCGACGGGAGCTTTGTTATCACCCCTGACATTTCAACAAGGGGAAACGATCCCCTGTATTGCTCATGCAGTTTCCATCGAATATATGTAAAGGAAAGGAGGAAACGAAGTGTTAGCGATGTTTTTTTGGGCCTTTACAATAGGCGGGATCATTTGTGTGATTGGTCAATTGCTGTTTGACGTAGCTAAATTAACTCCGGCCCATACACTAAGCTTACTCGTTGTGGCCGGGGCGGTTTTTTCAGGATTTGGTTTATATGAGCCTCTCATAGATTTTGCCGGAGCAGGCGCGACAATCCCTATAACGAGCTTTGGCAACGCCCTGGTCAATGGTGCCATGCAGGAATCACAGGAACACGGGATAGTGGGAGTCCTTACGGGCATGTTTGAAGTGACAAGCTCCGGGATCTCCTCCGCAATCATATTCGGCTTCATTGGAGCTCTCCTTTTTAAGCCAAAAGGATAATAGAGGTGAAGATTGATGCCTGAGTACTTAGAGGTGGCATTACGCAGTATATTCATTTTACTTTCCCTATTCGCCATTACCAAATTATTAGGGAAAAAACAGCTTTCTAAACTCTCCTTTTTTGAGTACATTACAGGAATCACGGTTGGAAGCATTGCAGGAACGCTCTCAATGGATCTTGGCCTGCCATTAAGTGAAGGTCTGATGAGCATCCTCTTATGGTTTGCGTTCCCACTCCTGTTCTCCTATTTGTCACTGAAAAGCATTCGGTTCAGAAGATTTGCTGAAGGAAAACCAACCGTATTTATAAAAGATGGAGAGATTGATGAGAAGGCTTTAAAAAAAGAAAAGTATTCCGTGGACGAACTACTGGAACAATTGAGGAAGAAAGATGTTTTCCGTGCTGCCGACGTAGAGTTTGCAACACTTGATACCAATGGAGACCTAAGTGTTTTGCTCAAAAGAGAAAAGAGGCCCCTTGTTCGGGAAGATTTATATAACATCTCACCAAAGTCAACTCCTCCACAGGCCGTCATTTCAGACGGGAAAATAGATGCAGCGGCCCTGCGGGAAGTTGGATTTCCCCTGCCCTGGTTACAGAAAGAACTAACCAAAAGACAATTGCAGGTTGAATCCATTTTCCTTGCCCAGCTGGACAGTGAGGGAAATCTCACCTTCGACTTGTACAATTGGACAAACACACAATAAATTATCGAAAAGCCCATACGTTCACCTCTCTGTTTACATATGTTATAAGAGACTAAAGGTAAAAGAGAGGTGATACTAAAATGTATGGATATGGTTACGGTGGCTGCGGTTATGGCGGAGGCGGTTATGGTTCGACTTTTGTATTAATCGTTGTGCTTTTCATTCTTTTAATTATCGTTGGAGCTAGCTTCTGTTAGAAAGGGGTACAAAAGGCAGAATCCTCATAGGAGGGATTTTGTCTTTTTGTTTTATTGGGGGAAGAGTCACTTTGAGAATTATGGATAAGTTTGAAGTGCCAGTAAAGGTGATGGAAAGTGAGATGAAAATAAACGTGGTGAAGTTGAACCGGTAGGAAGTCGATAATATGTGACCAAAAGTCGATAATAAACATTCTTATGGCCACTAAATTCAATTACCATACCAAAGAGATTTTTAACCTTCAACGATTCCTCCAAAAAAATCGTGTAAAGACAATCTAAAATAAATAAAAACATCCTCAACCTTCAAAAAAATCAATTCATAATCACGCTCCTGGGTTTTTTACATATGATGCTTATAGTTAAAAGGAGGCGTGAAGGAAATGAATAATAACTTTTTTAAGAATTTAGAGAAGAAGACAGGCGTAAACATGAACGAAGTGTTAGAGCTTGCGAACTCATTACAAAATGCAAATTTCAAAGATGAAGCAACGGTTAGAAGCGTCATTAAACGCGTATCCAAAATTGCTAATAAACCCGTAAACAAGGAAATGGAAAATAAAATAGTGCAGTCGATTGTGAATGATGGAAAGCAATTAGACTTTGGAACCATTTCCAATATGTTAAATAAGGGGAAGAAATAAAGATTTATCTGAAATAAAGGAGAATGGACATAAAGATGTGCTCAGGCACGTATTTTATGTTAATTCTCCTTTCTTTTTATTGTGTACGTTCTCACGTTCTACACTTTCCTTCAGAATCTCAGCAGGCAAACGGATAGCCACTAGAAAGTTTATTGCAGAACCTTAAATGGGTATTTACTAACAAGGGGGTAATGAAAATGGGATATATCGCTCCGATTCCTCACCATCAATATAAACAGTATCAAGAGCGTGAATTAAAGGTTGAAAAACATCCGTTCACCTTTCTACCCGTCCAACCAGTGAAGCCAATGAAAAATAAATCTCAAGCCCATCCTGAAGAGACAGGAACATCCAATCATGTATATCGATCAAATCAACGCAAAACTTCATACCAAACATTCACTAAACCGTCCATCCCGTCAAATTTATTAGCCCAGTTAACAGGAAAAGGAAACCATATTAACGAATATGTATAAAGAAGTTTAAGGGGGGCACATATAGGCAAATTGAAAAATCCCAAAAGGAGCAGCCTTCCTTAGAGGTTTTTTATTTAACTGATCTTGAGCCCCTGACATATCTGGAGGTAATGACTTGAAACTACAAAGCCTTACTGAGCACTGCTACGCATTTACAGGAAGCGTTACGATAGGTTACTGCGTGAAAGAGGGAAAAGGGCTCCTTATTGACAGCGGACTGGATGATTCTTCGGTGAAGAAAGTGATCAAGATCCTAACAAAAGAAGGCCTGCCCCTGAATTATTGTGTAATCACCCATGCCCACGCAGATCATTTTGGCGGAGCTCACTACCTGAAGAAAAAAAACGGCCTCCAATTATTTGCTCCTAAAATAGAAAAAGCGATTATAGAGAATTCGATCCTGGAGCCCATTTATTTATTCAATGGTGCTAATCCCATAAATGAATTGAGAAATAAATTCCTCGAGGGCCAATCAGTGAGGATTGATGGCGAATTGAATGTTGGTCAAAATACCATCGGGCCTTTCACTTTTGAAGCTATTGAATTACCGGGACATTCATATGGTCAGGTGGGACTGCTTGTTGATGATATTTTATATGCTGCGGACAGTTATTTTGGCAGGGAGACATTGGAGAAGCATGTGATTCCGTTCATTATTGATGCGGATCAAACCCTGGATTCATTAAAAAAACTCCTTCACATATCCTGCAAAGGAGCGATTCCGGGTCACGGAGACTATGAAGAGAGCTTTGTTGAAACGGTCCAGGAGAATATCGACCTTCATCAAGAACGAATGAACTCACTTCTCACACTTGTGAATGAGAGGTCAGAAGGTTATTCCTTTGAAAAAGTAATAAAAGAGTTTTTGAAATTACATAAAATAGCTGTATCGAACGTGGGGCAATGGCTCTTGTTCAGAACGTCGGTGACGGCCTACCTTACCAGTCTTGAACGAAAGAAACTTCTATCCTTCACGATAAGAGAGAATGAACTTATCATTAAGCCCCATTAATACCCTTGAACTAACAGGCTTTCTCCTTCTTCCCATTCAGCGTATAAAACGTCTTCGGAAGAGAGGAAGCCTTGTTTTTTTATTTCGTTTAACAGCCAATCCTCCTTCTGCTCGGCTAGCTTTAAATTATCATAAACGATTTCTCCATCCACGATTAAAGAAAGTGGGAGAGTAGCTGTTTTTGCAGGGATATTTAGGTCTTGGCGCTGAACGATTTCATAAAGGGGCTTTCTAATGACACTTAGTGTCCCGTCGGACTCTAACAGGGCATATTCACATTCCCTGACTGAGAAAATATCTTTAGCACGAAGTAAATGCTGAAGCTGATTAAGATCTAAGTGATTCTTCTTTAGTTCATTAAAGTTTATCTTCCCTTTATTAATGATCAATGCAGGTGTTCCTTCCAGCATATGGCGGAATCGTCTCGATTTCTGAGTGAAATACTCAGTGAAAAAGATCAAGCTGCCCCAAATGAAAATGGCTGTAAGGATCGGAAGCACACTGACTTTGCCATCATATAGGGAGTTACCTACAAGTTCACCTAATATTAAAGCTGAAATGAAATCAAAAGCAGATATTTGTGTGATTTGAGTTTTACCAAGGATTTTTGTAAGAATCAATAAGGCAAAATATCCTACGATTAACTCGACGGCAATCGACATGAATTCCATAAGGGTCCCCCTTCCCATACACTTTCCCATTATCGACGAGTTGATAATGTAATATACTTCTTTATATGGGAAATTGCTGAAGTAAAAAAGGAACAGGCAATTAAGCTGATCGGCTTAATTGCCTGTTCCTTTTAGATTTCTTTTTTCATCGTTTTATGAGGGATCCCTGCGTCCAGAAATTCATCAGACGTAACTTTGTAGCCTAAGCCTTCATAAAAAGGGATTGCATATGTCTGGGCATTTAATTTTAATTGAGATAAGGGCTGTTCCTTAGCGTATTCCTCAATGGCGAGCATAATTTCACGACCTGCTCCTTTTCCCCTGGCGGACTCTAGAACGCATATTCTTTCCACTTTCCCGATTCCGTCAAGAATACGGAATCGACCGGCACCTACAGCGTGGTTTTGGTCGTAAAGGACAAAATGTGTAGAAGCATTTTCGAATTCATCGATTTCTTCTTCAAGGGGAACCTTTTGTTCTTCCACAAATACCGTCTTTCTTATGTTGAATACCTCTTGTATCTGTTCTTCTTTTTGGGCAACTTCTACTCTCAACTCTTACTCTTCCTTTCCTAGACGGAAGGTTTCATATACTGTCCAAGAGCCGTTCTCTAATTGATACAACAGGTGGAAGCGGTCAATGGTTTCCTCATGATCGATTCCAAGCATACGGAGAGATCCGAAAATATCCGAGTGCTCATCATTCGAAAGCTTTTGAGCGACAGTAATGTGAGGAACGAAAGCGAATTCAGGCTCGTCACCCATGAAGTTTTGACTATGCATATCATCGTGTAATCCTTCCAGTTCAGGAGTGGAATTCACCTTGAAATAAATCACATTGTTCACAGGCTGAAAGGAACTTACTTTATACACCTTAAGATTGAATGGATCGTATTTCTTTGAAATAGCAGCTAATTTATTAGCGATATCTTTGATCTGATCATCATCTGCACTAAAGACATTTTTTAATGTCAAATGTGGTGGAACTAAAGCATAATGAGGATCATAACGTTTCCTATAAGAGTTTGCGATATCTTGTAGCTTTTTCGATGGGAAAATGACTATACCATAATTCATTTTCTTCAATCCTCCTCTATTTAACTATCTTTGTAATATGTATAGTATAGCAAATTTTTCAAAAATTTAATATAGGGCGAACGAAAGAGGGAAGGTACTTTTCAAAATGTGAAAAATAGCTTCCCTCTTTCGTTTGATGTGGATGCTTGTCAGGATGGATGAGCAATTGTTTAGCTGAACATCATCTTTAAGGCACGTCTTAGATCAGGCTGCCAGTGTTTCCAAGTGTGGTCCCCGTCGAATTCATCATAAAAGGAAGAGAATCCATTTTGATCGAATGTTTGGTGGAGCTGACGGTTGGGATTTAAGAAGTCTTTTACTTTGCCATCCGTCGTTTTCACCTCTGTTTCTTGCTGACCAATGATATGGTAAATGCTTAATAGGTGAGGTTGTGAGAAGTTTTCCACTGCATCTAACACTTTCTCGTTGACGAAAGGTGACTGAAGGAGAACCTTGCCGAATGTATTTGGATATTTCAATGCAGTCATTAATGAAACTGTCGCTCCTAATGAATCACCAACCAGGGCACGCCCCATTCCCATATGATAGGTTGGGTAATGCTCATCCAGATACGGGACCAGTTCATGTGCTAAAAAGCGGATATAGGCATCATTTTCTTCACCATGCGGGTGATATTTTCTTCTGCGATCCTCAACATCTTTATAAGGAACCCCGACGATAATCATGTTTTCAATTTCCCTATTATCGAGAAGTTCATCGACTAAACGAGGTATTCTTCCAAGCTGGAAGTAGTCTTTCCCATCCTGGGTAATCAGGAGTGAATATTTATAGAGGGGAGAATAAGTAGCTGGAAGGTATACCAGCATCTTGATCTCTTCATTCAGTTCTTTACTAAAGAGGTTTAATTCAGTTACATTTCCTCTTGCGGTTGTCATGACGATAGCCTCCTATAATCAGTGTTAACGTTTACAGAAAGATTGTATCATATTCTCCAGGATAATTCCCTAAAGCGGATTGCAATACGAAAATTCAAAACAATGCTATAATTTATGTGAGCTGATGGACTGTTAAGAAAGGGGGATTAGAATGAGCAAACCTGTACATTCAAGAGATGTAACCAAAGCTGCCTTGCAAAGGCTGAAAGATAGGGGCGTATTAATAGAGGATATTGCTGAAATCGTCTATGAAATGCAGTATCCATATAATAATGGATTAAATATGGAAGATTGTATCGACAGTGTGAAGAAAGTGCTGTTGAAAAGGGAGATTCAGCATGCAATTCTCGTAGGGGTGGAATTAGATCAACTTGCTGAAGAGAAGAAGCTTTCAGAGCCCCTTCAATCGATTGTGGAATCAGATGAGGGATTATTTGGAGTAGACGAGACCATTGCATTGGGTGCAGCACTTGGTTATGGAAGCATCGCTGTCACCACCTTTGGTCATCTTGATAAAAATAAGATTGGTATCATCCGAGAACTTGATACGAAAAACGGGAAGGGTGTACATACCTTTTTAGATGATATCGTGGCAAGTATTGCGGCGAATGCATCTTCAAGAATTGCACATAGCTTGAGGGACCGTGAAGAAAATATCTCAGAAGAAGATAAGATGAAGTTTGAGGATGAAGAGTTAATAGGTTAGAATGTATCTTGATATATACTAGATGGACTGAAGAGGAATTATTCCTTTTCAGTTTTTTTATGGACAAATATGCCCTATGAATGAAAAAAACGGGCGGGGAATGTAACCGCTTTATACATTCTCTATACATTTGTGAAATAACTGACAAGATGGGAACAAGCCACATTACGGGTCTGGAGTGCAATGTACTGTGTGAGGATAGTTTTTTTATGAAAAATGTTAAAGGTTTATGTATTTGATTTGACAAGATTGTTACAGACTGTGTTACAATTATTTCGTTAACGTATAAAATTTAATAGGGGGAATTAGAATATGAAAAAACGCAGTTTATTTCTAAGCACTGCACTACTTCTAGTTCTATCTGTCGTTCTTGCTGCATGTGGCGGCGGATCAGGTGGAGGATCATCTGAGGGTGAAGGTAACAAAGAGGTTGACTTCATTGGAATCGCTACAGGTGGAACAGGGGGTACATATTACCCGTTAGGCGGAACATTCGCTAAGATCATTGAAGATGAAACAGGTATCAAATCCTCGGCTTCTACTTCTGGCGCATCGGCTGAAAATATGGCTGCCATTAAAGACAGTAAAACTGAAATCGCTTTTACACAAACCGATATCGCATCTTATGCATCGGAAGGAACTGAAATGTTCAGCGATAATAAAGTTGAAAACGCAAGAGGAATTGCCACTCTATATCCTGAAACGATTCAAATCGTCACAACAAAGGATTCAGGTATCAAGTCCGTTGAAGATCTGAAAGGTAAAGTTGTTTCTGTCGGTGAAGCCGGATCTGGAACATTACTGAACGCGAAACAAATTTTAGAGGTTCACGGAATTACGTTGGAAGATTTAGAGGCTCGTAATCTATCATTTGATGATTCAACTACAGGTATCCAAGATGGTACAATCGATGCAGCGTTCATCACTTCAGGTACTCCAACTGGAGCTGTTGAAGGGTTGGCAGCTACGGAAGACATCGCGATCGTCCCGGTTGAATCCGGCAAAATCAGTGAGCTGATCGAGAAGTATCCTTACTACTCTGAGGATGAAATTCCTGCAGGCACGTACAGTAAAGTCGATGAAGCAGTGACAACAGTTGCAGTTCGTGCAATGTTAGTAACAAATGCCGATATTTCCGAAGAAGTAATCTATGATGTTACGAAAGCCATTTTTGAAAATACAGATGCAATCACTCATGCCAAAGGTGAGTTAATCAAGGCTGAAGATGGACTGAAGGGTATGGGAATTGAACTGCATCCTGGTGCGAAGAAATACTTTGATGAAAAAGGCGTTTCAATGGAATAAATCCACACCAGAAGATGGACGAAGGGATAGGCCGCTTATAACGGTCTATTCTTTTGTTTTGGAAAAGGCTAAATATCTGGAGAAATAAGCCAGTAGAAATAATGGAATGGTGGGGATTTCGTTTTGAAGAAATATTCATTTGCAGGAGCAATTCTCATTATTCCCGTTCTCTTAATCATCATCTTTATACCCTTTCAAATTTTCATAGTAATCGAACCTAGGAATACGGATGGGACCGCCGCCCTTTTCAAACTTCCTGACGATCATTCATTTTCGGTTCGTTACACCCATTCTATTCATCTCTCAGAAGTAGAAGAGTTTTATCGCCAATCTACTAATCAAATTCAACAAACAAAGCTACTTTATGAAGATACTGCGATAGGTATGCCTGCAAATGCAGAAGGAGATGAAACCTTCAAAGTAACAAAAGAAGGAAAATATTTAATTTCAAATATGAATAAAGTGTTTCCGTACATTGATATCCGAATCGGGCAGGTAGTTGCCAATCATCGACTCGTGATCGATGGTAAGGCCTATCCTTTAGCCGACTATTTCGATAAAGGATCTGTCGTCCGGCTTCAATTAAAGAAACAATCACTTTATGATCAGTGGAGAGGAGTGACTGTTGTTGGAAAAAGATAAAGAATTCGAATCGTTAACCTCCGAACAACAACAAGAATTACTAGAAAAGTATGATCCTGAATCATCGACGAGAAAGCTTCATCATGGACTGTTCAAATGGATCATATTCTTTGGTTTATTAGCATTTTCATTATTTCAATTAGTAGCATCAATCTTTCAATTCATCCCTAGACAATTATTATTATCCATACACCTGGGGTTTGCTTTATCACTTGTCTTTCTATTATTCCCGGCAAGAAAGAAAAATTTACGCAAAGATAAAGTGGCTTGGTATGATGTCGTTCTCTCTATCATATCTGTCGGGATTGGTGCTTACTGGCCGATCATGCAGGATGACATTGTCAGCAGAGTAGGATTAATGACATCACTTGATTTTTACGTTGGTTTTGCTGCGATGATTTTAGTATTAGAAGCAACCCGTCGTGCCGTCGGTTTGCCCATCACCATCATTGCTTCTTCATTCATTCTCTATATGTATTATGGAAGATTGATGCCTGGATTCCTGGCACATAGAGGCTATGATTGGGACGATATCGTTAAAACGATGTTCTTCACAAGTGAAGGGATTCTTGGAACGCCATTATATGTTTCAGCAACCTTCATCTTCCTATTCCTGTTATTTGGGGCCTTCCTCGTTAAAACAGGCGTGGGTCAATACTTTAATGATTTAGCTGTTGCGATCGCCGGTAAACGCACGGGTGGTCCTGCAAAGGTTGCCATATTCTCGAGTGCATTGCAAGGAACGATCAGCGGAAGTTCCGTTGCAAACGTTGTAACATCGGGCTCCTTTACGATTCCAATGATGAAAAAGCTTGGCTATCGTAAAGAGTTCGCTGGTGGAGTAGAGGCAGCAGCCTCAACGGGTGGCCAATTAATGCCGCCAATCATGGGAGCTGCAGCATTCTTAATGGTTGAATTCATCGGTGGTATCTCTTACTGGGATATTGCAAAGGCTGCCACCATTCCTGCTCTTTTGTATTTTACAGGAATTTGGATCATGACTCATTTTGAAGCGAAGCGAATCGGTCTGCGCGGTCTTTCAGACGAAGAAATGCCGAATCGTAAAGAAGTATTAAAGAAAATCTACTTGTTAATGCCGATTCTTACAGTCATTATTTTATTAGTCAGCGGTATGAGTGTTATGCGTGCAGCGCTTTGGTCAATTGTTGCTACAATCGTGATCAGCGCGATCCGGAAAGAGACAAGGATTGGCTTTAAAGATGCAGTCGACGCACTGGTAGATGGTGCCCGGACCGCTCTTTCCGTAGCTGTAGCGACTGCTGCTGCAGGGATGATTGTAGGGGTAGTGACGAAAACCGGTTTAGGTCTTACACTTGCGAATGGTTTAGTAGACCTTGCTGCAGACTTAACAAATTCAACAGAAGGTAAATTAATCCTGACTCTGGTGTTTACGATGATTGCATCGATTGTGTTAGGGATGGGATCACCAACAACAGCTAACTATGTAATCACGTCGACAATCGCTGCACCGGCGATCATCCTGTTAGGTGCACCTGAGTTAGCGGCCCATTTGTTTGTCTTTTACTTTGGTATCATTGCAGATATCACGCCGCCTGTGGCTCTTGCAGCATTTGCCGCCGCCGGGGTGTCAGGAGGAGAGCCGATACGGACCGGGGTCAATTCTGCTAAATTAGCAATTGCCGCCTTTATCATTCCATATATGTTCGTACTGTCACCTGAGTTGCTGATGATTGATACAACTATCCCGAGGTTATTATGGGTTGTCTTTACGGCCATAACCGGAATGATGGCCATTGGTGCAGGTATGATCGGGTATTGGTACCGAAGAGTGTATGTTGTTGAACGTTTCCTTTGTGTAGCAGCCGGTTTAATGCTGATCTATCCGGAGGGAAGCACAGACATCATTGGTTTAGTATTATTTGCTGTTATGCTCGCGTTACAATTCTTCATTAAAAGAGAAGACAAAGCACCAAAAAATGCAACAGCATAAACAAAGATGCGTGAGACTGACCTAATTAGGTCGGCCTCACGCATTTTAGTTTACAACTAGGATATGGTCCGTTTTGTATAAGGAAGAAGGGGATAAGCGGCCAAAATATCATGTAGTCTGAATCTCCGAAACTCTTTTCGTAAAAAGCAATAGGCAAGAATAATGTCCTCATCGATTTTTTTAACGATGATCTTTCTTTTCGTGCAAATGGATTCAGGAGTCATATAGATGATTACAATGGGGCGTTGGTCCATGAATGAGCGTTGTAATACCGTATTCATTTGGGGCTCCTCTCCTGGAAGTGTACTCACAGTATATACGAACGAACGTTCTTTTATTCGCGGATTCTCAGAAAATAAATGTTTAGAATAAAAAATGATTGACATTTTTCTAATCATGACTATAATTTAATATATACCTTCCATTGCGACTTGTTAGCTCAGTGGGAGAGCACTTCCTTGACAGGGAAGGGGTCGTGGGTTCGAATCCCTCACAGGTCATACATAAAGAAAGCCTGCATCTTTATAAAGATGCAGGCTTTCTTCTTTTATATGGAGATCAAATCTTTATCAAGGATTCTAAGTATTAAACAGCCAGCACTGTCATGCCCTTAAAAGTAAAAAGGACTCTGTTGGCATTCACGTAAGAGTCCTTGAAAAATTATATTATGATATGATCATTCTGTTAGTTGACTTCTAATTCTTCCTCAAAATAAAACGTGCCAGGATGTTCTTTTACGATATACGAGTATCGCTTCATGTTTTTAACGTATTGCCATTTCAATATTGTCACTGTTTCTCCAGTTTCCTTTATCGTAACCATTGCGCCATTACTAAACCGATTTTTTGTGGATTTCATTGGGCACTCCCTTTCATATTCTCTCATTATACCACAGTTTATCCTTCATTTTAGAGTCTCATTAAGGATAAATCTTGATAAAAATATTGTTAGCGCTTTAATGGGCATATAGGTAGTATTCATTAATAACTATAAAAAACATTTGATGGGGGAAGGTCGTGTGAGAGGTCTGACTTTCAAAACTTCTCCTTGAAGAACTTGCTTATTTGTTTCATTACTGTTATTCTATAGAAGAATTATTTTTGTCCGGTATACGAGGGAAGAACAAGATTTGGTTTTCACCTGATATCGCAAGAATAGTAATACATTGTGTGTAACGCACTTTAGGAGGCAACAAACATGGAAAATGGTAAAGTAAAATGGTTTAACGCAGAAAAAGGTTTCGGATTCATCGAAGTTGAAGGTGGAGACGACGTATTCGTACACTTCTCAGCGATCCAAGGTGAAGGTTTCAAATCACTTGACGAAGGTCAAGAAGTATCTTTCGACGTTGAACAAGGTGCTCGTGGACCACAAGCAGCTAACGTTCGTAAAGCATAATCTAACTTTACACATCCAAAAACAGACTCATTCGTGAGTCTGTTTTTTTATGGGATCATAAGACAAAAATCGTCTCTTCTTCAGGCTTTTTTTATCTTTGAACTCAATAAAAACCCGTACTATTTTATTGATTCTTTCCTAAATCCTTCTTCGTTACTTCACTGCGGATATTGATTTCTTTCGAGAATTCAGTACCGCTTTTTTTATTGTTTGGGTATTTATTTTTTCGTTCACGATTATCATTTTTATTAGTCATCGTTGTTTCCTCCTAAATTGTAAATGGTTGTTACATTCTTATTCTTAACAAGTGATATTTCGTTATCCTTGGTAAGTAAGGGAAGGATTTTGAGTAGACAGAATTTTAAAAACATTATATCTTTTTCCTCCACACAACGCTAAAATTAATGTATATGCTTTTATATGAGTGGAGGGACTTATCTTGGAATTGAAAGAAATAGTGGCTTTGGTGACAGGTGGTGCATCCGGTCTGGGTGAAGCTACAGTAAGAAGGATTATTGAAGAAGGTGGTAAGGCCTATATCCTGGATCTCAATGAAGAGAGAGCAGCTGCGTTAAAACATGAGTATGGGAAATCCATTGGTTTTTATCAAACAGATGTAACAAAGGAAAATCAGGTTTCAGAGGCTTTGAACGGGGCCATACAGGCTTTTGGGGGGGTAAATACTGTGGTGAACTGTGCAGGGATTGCCCCGCCTGGGAAAGTGGTAGGAAGAAAGGGGATTCATTCTCTTGAGCATTTTTCCAAGGTGATTGAGATTAATTTGATTGGTACGTTCAATGTGATTCGTTTAGCTGCGGATAGGATGATGGGGAATACTCCAAACCAGCATGGGGAGAGAGGGGTTATCGTCAATACAGCTTCAGTTGCGGCATTTGACGGGCAAATCGGTCAGGCTGCTTATAGTGCATCAAAGGGTGGAGTAGTCGGGATGACACTTCCGATTGCCAGGGAGCTTGCAAGGGATGGTATCAGAGTGATGACGATTGCGCCAGGATTATTTCATACTCCGATGTTTGACACGCTGCCTGATGAAGCAAGAAACTCGCTTGGGAAAATGGTGCCATTTCCACCAAGGCTCGGTTACCCTTCTGAATATGCTCAATTAGTAAAGAGTATACTCGAGAATCCAATGCTGAACGGTGAAACCATCCGATTAGACGGCGCGATTAGGATGCAGCCTAAGTAACCATTTAAAACTATGGTGAATGTTAACCACTAATGAATGCATGTTCATTCACTTTTGGTGAAAATGAAAACGCTTAATAAATGGAATCCCATATGAAAAGAGGTTGAGTACGCATGAAACATCCTTATTTATCGGAGGATCATAGCATATTCAGGAGTGCACTTCGAAAGTTTTTACTTAAAGAAGCTTATCCTTATTATGATGATTGGGAGAAAAACAGAATGGTTCCAAGGGTCTTTTGGACGAAAATGGGAGAGCAAGGATTTCTTTGTCCCGACATTGACGAAGAGTACGGTGGAAGTGGAGTGGATTGGGGATTTTCCGTCATTATTAATGAAGAATTGGAACGGGTGGGCTCTGGTTTGATCGGGATAGGATTGCACAATGATATTGTGGTCCCATATATATCTGAATATGGAAGTGACGAACAGAAAAAGAAGTGGCTCCCCGCATGCACGAGTGGAAAAATGATTACGGCCATTGCCATGACTGAGCCTGGTACAGGATCAGATTTAGCAGGGATTAAAACGACGGCCAAGCTTGAGGGGGACCATTATATTGTGAATGGTCAAAAGACCTTCATTACAAATGGTATACAAGGGGATCTGGTGATTGTGGCATGTAAAACAGATACGACCATCAGCCCGTCTCACAAAGGTATCAGTTTGATCGCCATTGAAAGGGATGCACCCGGATTCTCCAGGGGAAGAAAGCTGGATAAAGTTGGTTTGCACTGTCAGGATACAGCCGAACTTATCTTCGAAGATTGTAAGGTGCCAAAAGGGAATCTTATTGGGGATGAAGGAAAAGGATTTCATTATCTGATGAATAAGCTCCAGCAGGAACGTCTTGTCGTAGCGATTGCCGCACAGACGGCGTCAGAGGAAATGTTCTCTCTCACGATGGATTATGTGAAGAACCGCCAAGCGTTTGGTAAGAATATAAGTCAATTTCAAAATACACAATTTAAGATGGCGGAAATGGCGACGGATATTGAAATGGGCAGGGCTTTCCTCGATGGCTTGATCTCCGAACATATGGATGGGAAAGATGTCGTGACGAAGGTTTCCATGGCCAAATATAAGCTGACTGAAATGGCCCGTCATATCGCTACTGAATGTATGCAGCTCCATGGGGGATATGGTTACATGGAAGAGTATCAAATCGCAAGAAGGTACCGGGATATTCCTGTAGCAAGCATTTATGCAGGTACTAATGAAATCATGAAAGTGATCATTGCGAAGAATTTAGGATTATAGAAAGGAAGAGGCAGATGAGAGAGGTTGTCATTGTAGAAGGTATTCGATCAGCGGTCGGGAGAAGAAAGGGTTCATTGAAAGATATGAGGCCGGATGATTTGGCTGGAGATATTCTAAAGGGGTTAATGGACAGAACGGGGATTGACCCTGGGCTAGTCGATGATGTCATTTTAGGCTGTGTCACTCAATCAGGTGAGCAAGCTGGTGATATTGCCAGGGTGGCTGCATTGATTGCCGGTTTTCCAATCGAGGTACCTGGTACGACAATCGACCGGCAATGCGGATCGAGCCAGCAGGCTGTTCATTTTGCATCACAAGCAATTCTTTCCGGCGACATGGATGTCGTGATTGCTGGTGGGGTAGAGAATATGTCAAGAACTCCAATCGGTTCAAACTATCAGGGGTCTGCTTTTAGTGAAAAGCTTCGAGAGCAGCATGAAATCATACACCAGGGACTATCAGCTGAAAGGATTGCAGAAGAGTATGGATTCAGCCGTGAAGAGCTTGATCAATTCGCATTCTCAAGTCATCAAAAGGCGTTAAAGGCACAAGAAGCAGGTTATTTTGATAGGGAAATTTATGAGGTGACGGTTAAAGGACCGGACGGAACTTCTTTTTCATTTTCTAAAGACGAGGGACCAAGAAAAGAAACGTCTTTGGAAGTACTGGCAAGTTTAAAACCTGCATTTAAAGAAGATGGAATCATTCATGCAGGTAATGCTAGCCAAATTAGTGATGGGGCAGCCGCACTTCTTCTGATGACAAGAGAGAAGGCAGAAGAATTAGGGTTGAAGCCACGATTCAAGGTCCATACACGCGTCGTAGTGGGTTCTGATCCAACCCTTATGCTTACCGGCCCAATACCCGCAACGAAGAAAGCTTTACGCAAGGCAGGAATGTCGGTGTCGGAAATTGATCTTTTCGAAGTGAATGAAGCTTTTGCGCCAGTGGCCCTTGCGTGGTTAAAGGACATGGGAGCAGATCCTTCAAAGTTAAATCCAAATGGGGGAGCAATTGCCCTGGGACACCCCCTGGGTGCGAGTGGTGCTCGAATCATGGTAAGCATGATGCATGAGCTTGAACGTTCCGGGGGGAGATTTGGCCTCCAAACGATGTGCGAGGGGCATGGGATGGCAAATGCCACGATCATTGAAAGACTGGACGCCTGAGAAATTGGATGCAGACATAAAAGGTGAAGTGGATAAGAAGCTGGAGAAGGATGCACGGGAATATCGGAAGTGAAAGAGTAGGGACGGAACCTTGGAACAAGGTCCGTCCCTCTACTTGCTCATGATCGTCATGAAATCATGGATAAATGCCTGGTAATCCAGTGAAAGGTAGATTTTTGTAGTGGACTCTTTTTCTTCTGAACCGACACGGAAATCAGCTATGGACTCCCCGCGGGCTTCTCCAAAAATTTGAACATCTACATCCCTCTTGAGGTAGCTGCCCATGTCAGGGTTCATGAGTAAAGAGAGGGTCAGAACATCGTGGAGAGGAGCTCCGCTAATACCCGGTATCAACTTCTGATAAGCTTGTAAATAATAATCATATACTTTATCAAGGATTTTGATCAAAGGACTTGAGGAGGCATTCTGGATTTCCTGGATTTGCGACTTCGTTATGATCGCTTTATTTGTCACATTCAGTGGTACCGATGTAATATTTTTCACTTGGGTCATGACAAAATTACTGGCTACGGGATCACCATAGAAGTTTGCCTCAGCTAATTTAGTGACGTTCCCTGGTACAAAAAAGGCGCCACCCATAATGTGAAATTCTTTAATCTTCTCTCCAAACTTATCATCCAATATAAAAGCCACGGCTAAAGAAGTATTTCGTCCTACATCCACAACCACAATGTCCTTAAAGTTTTCCACCAACTTAAAGATTTCCGAGAAATTCAGTAATTCCCCTTTTATGGTATCAGGTGGACGAATTGGCCCTAACCCTTCTTTCCCATGAATCTCCGGATAGTAGACAGGGTATTCCCCTGTACAGGATCGAGTGGCACCTCCGATGATCGGAATATTCGTTTGATTGGCCAGGTGAAGCAAATAGGCGACATTATTCGTTGCCTGTTCTTTATCCACATTCCCATAACCTGATACAATTCCAATAATATTAATTTCCGGGTGTAAAAGTGCGTACATGATCGCTATGGAGTCATCGATTCCAGGGTCAGCAAAAAGGAGTATGTTCTTCATTTAGTAATCTCCTATAGATATGTTTTGTTCCAATATATGTATAGGATAATGTAATATGCTGCACCTTTAGCCCTTGATCAAAAAAAGACTATCCTTCAGATAGCCGTTAGTGGATATACTATATTTTCTTAATGGAGATAGCGTCACGCATTTTTAGCAAAGAGTCTTTCGACAGTTCATTTCTTTTCATCATGGTATTAACATATAGTGCATCCACAATACTAAGCTGACTAATCCTTGAAGCTAGTGCTTCTGACCGATACTCGGTCTCCTGAGATACGGTAAATAGAGGAATATCGACGCCATTGCTTAGAGGGGATTTAGCAAAATGAGTGATGGCAATGGTTTTGACACGATTTTTCTTGGCAACTTCCAGCACTTCCATTAAATCTTTGTTCGATCCTGAATGAGAGATAAACACAATCACATCTTCTACTGTTAGTTGAGAAGCCGAGATAATCTGCATATGAGAATCATTGTAAGCCGTAGTGGTCATCCCTGTTCTAAGAAACTTATGATGAGCATCCATGGCAACAAAACCAGATCCACCCGTTCCGTAAAATTCGATTCTTCTGGCACTAAGCAGCCCTTGAACGGCTCTCGTGAACATCTCCTCGTCCAGCAAACGTGATGAATCCTCTAGGGTTCTAATATTAGATCGGAACACTTTTTGGGCAATAACTCCTTCAGAGTCCTCCTCATTGATCGTTTCATGAATATCTTTAATAGGATTTACGAGGTCCGAAGCCAGGGAAATCTTCATGGCCTGGTAGCCTTTAAAGCCTAATCGCTTACAGAATCGGAAGACTGTGGCGTCTGCAACCCCCAGGTCCTCTGCTACACCACTAATGGTAGAGTGGATAATTTTTTCAGGATTAGCAATAATAAAATCTGCAATCATCTTTTCTTTTTCACTGAATTGGGAGTAATGGGTTCTGATTCGTGGCAAGCAATGTTGTACATTTTCATCGGTATTCATGTATAACCTCCTTTTTGCATTTACTACTGATGAAAATAATTTTAACCTAAATGACAAAATAAAAAAATATTATTTCATAAAAAACACACCACGGAAAATTATTTCGTATTATAATATAAACGGTGAAAATATATTTACTCGATTTGAAAGGAATGTTCAATCTATGACAAAACAACAAATAGGAGTCGCTGGTGTCGGAGTGATGGGAAAGAGTCTGGCCTTGAATTTCGAAAGCAGAGGCTATTCAGTTTCTATATATGATGTTTCTGATGAGAAGGTAAGGGAAGTTCTTGAAGAACATCCGGGAAAGAAAATGGTCGGTACACACGATGTGAAGGAGTTCGTCCAGTCATTGGAAACACCACGAAAAATATTAATCATGGTACCTGCCGGTAACATCACCGATAAAGCGATTGAGTCATTGCTTCCTCATTTAGATCAGGGAGATATCCTGATTGATGGAGGAAACACATACTTTGAAGATACGGTCCGCCGCAATAAGGAACTTGATGAAAAAGGAATCAACTTCATCGGTGCAGGCGTCTCGGGCGGGGAAGAAGGCGCTTTATACGGTCCTGCCATCATGCCGAGCGGTCAGAAGGAAGCATACGATTTGGTCGAGCCTTTCCTGACAGCAATCGCGGCAAAGGTAAAGGGCGATGCATGCAGTACATATATCGGTCCGGATGGATCAGGCCATTATGTGAAAATGGTCCATAATGGAATTGAATACAGTGATATGCAGCTTATCTGTGAAGCGTATTATCTTATGAAGAATGTATTGGGTTTAAGCGCAACAGAGCTGCATGAAATATTCAAAGAATGGAACGCGGGGGAGCTCGACAGCTACCTGATTGAAATCACGGCGGATATTTTCACAAAAGTGGATGAAGAAACAGGAAAGCCCCTTGTTGACGTGATCCTGGATACAGCAGGCCAGAAAGGAACTGGGAAATGGACGAGTATTTCTGCACTGGAATTAGGTGTACCATTATCAATCATTACTGAATCTGTGTTTGCCCGTTT
Source organism: Rossellomorea sp. FM04394 (assembly GCF_041889765.1). Taxonomy (NCBI): domain Bacteria; kingdom Bacillati; phylum Bacillota; class Bacilli; order Caryophanales; family Bacillaceae; genus Rossellomorea; species Rossellomorea sp. FM04394. The sequence goes on from NZ_CP168654.1 coordinate 1,586,707, forward strand.
CATTTCTGCAATGAAGGAAGAAAGAGTGAAGGCAAGTAAAATCTTAAGAGGACCAAGAAATAAGGAGTTCTCAGGTAACAAAGAAGAGTTTATCGAAATGATTCGTAAAGCGTTGTATTTAAGCAAAATTTGTTCGTATGCACAGGGTTTCGCCCAGCTTCAATCTGCTTCGGATGAGTATAACTGGGACCTGAAGCCCGGCGAGATTTCCATGATCTTCAGAGGTGGATGCATCATTCGTGCAGGCTTCCTGGAAGAAATCAAGAAAGCTTATGATCGTGAACCGGGATTAACGAATTTACTTCTTGACCCATATTTCAAGGAAATCGTAGAAAACTATCAGGAGGAAGCTAGGGAAGTGGTGGCTACAGCCATTAAATTAGGGATCCCTGTACCAGGTCTTGCGAGTGCTTTAGCATATTATGACAGCTATCGCTCTGAGTCACTGCCTGCCAACCTTCTTCAAGCCCAACGAGATTACTTTGGAGCCCATACGTATCAGCGAGTGGATAAGGAAGGAACATTCCATACGGATTGGTTATCTAAATAAAAGAGTGCCCTGTGGGAATCCCACAGGGCTTTTGATTTACGTATTATTCTTTGCTTGATGAGTCATCTTTCGTATGATGTTTATTTTTCTCGTCCAGCTGCTCTTTTTTTAAGTCATCGAGGGGAATTGGATCCACATTTTGCTCACTTTCATGCTGATCGAGAATGCCGTCATGATCTTGATTGATTTGTTCGGGATTGTCATTGGCCCTCTTCGTCATAATCTTTCATCCTCCCTTAATGAGTCGTTGTTGTACCATACCCTTCTTGATCAGAGAAAAACATAATGGGGGAATAGAACATAAGAAAGCCACCTATCTGGATAGGTGGCTTTCTACAATGATGCTTTAGATTTTTACATCAACTTTAGCATTTTTCTTTAAATCTTCTACATGCTGAACAAGTTTTTCTTGTTTTTTCTGTTGTTCTAACTGAGTCTTGATCTGAGGTTTAACTTCTTCGAATTTTGGTGCGTCCTTTGATTCACCTTGACCTTGCTGACTTGCATACTGATCGTAGAATTTCTTCATTTCCTCTTCAGAGACTTCTCCTACTTTGATTTCTTTCTCAACGTAGTTTGTGTATTTGATGTTTTCAGCGATTTGAGTTTTTAACTCATCCATCGTAAATCCGGCTTTTTTCATTGCGTCTTCAAACTTCTTTTCATCACCATACTGCTTTTTAACTTCTTCCAATTGTTTATTGATTTCGTCTTCAGATGCTTTGTAGCCTTTTTCATCAGCCTGCTGCATAAGGAGTGTTTGTCCAACTAGACTATCAATCGTTTGTTCTTTTATTTTCTTTGCTGCATCTTTACTTGTCGGGTCTTGTCCCATCTGTTGATACTGCATTTGTGATTGAGTCAATACGTTATTGAAATCTTCACCTTTAATTTTTTCGTCGTTTACAATGGCAACGATCTTATCTTTTTCAACCTTCTGTTCATCCATTTTCTTCTGCATTTCTTCCATTTGCTTCGCTTGCTCTTCTTGAGCCTGTCCATCGCTTTTTTCTTCTGTTTTCGCTTTATCGTTAGCTTGTTTTTGGCTCTCCTCGTTCGAACCGCAAGCGGCTAGTCCAATCGTTAATAATGTCAATAGTAAAGCCGTTAATAATTTTTTCATAATAGACTCCTTTCAGAAGTAAGGTGTGATTTCAAAAAATCACTTAATGCGCATTTTAAATGAAAAGCCAGTAAAAAGAAAGTATTTAAGCCGAAAAGTATAGATTGTAATAAGGTTGAAATACAGTGCATTACTAATAGGTCCCTCTTTCACTATAATGTATGCAGTTACATCCGACTGTCAACTGCCGGGCAGAAATGAAAATGTAAGAACCCTGCTGCTAAAAAAAGAGGCTGTTTAAATCGAGATATCTTCCTCCATTTAAACAGCCTATAAAAAATATTGGGGACCAAAGAATACTGTCAAACAACCTTCTATTTGAATTATAGAGAGTGCTTATCATTTTCTCAACTAACATATATGAAGGTGTCGGGGGACTAGTGTCCTTTTGAACATACTATTCAATCTTCTCCTATTCTTTTCATGGAAAATAATAATTATAAGCATATTTCAAAGGAAGGATTTTTCCTTCCTTCTTTATAACATATCTTGACTTTACGAGTGTAATAGCGTGATACTAGTAAAAGATTCTAGCTTCAAAACAAAATAAATAGTTTCACTTGTAAAATTATTTTTAATCGTTTATGATTTAACAGAACACAACATTTTGTGTTCCATTTCATTAATTCAACTATATATTGATAATGACCTGTGAATAGGGTGTCTGAATGGACTTAAAAGGGAATCCGGTGTGAATCCGGAGCTGTCCCCGCAACTGTAAGTGCTGACGAAATAAGGAACTGCCACTGTCGTATACGATGGGAAGGCCTTAGAGTAGGGTGAAGCATGAGTCAGGAGACCTGCCTTGTTTATCATGTATTATCTTCTTCGGGAATTGGGAGGATAAAGCGAGGATTGGAATAGGCCGTTTAGCCTATGCATATATCTATCGTACATAAAGCCCATCCGCTAAGAAGGATGGGCTTTTTTTGACTCCTTCCCACACTGTATAAATTTGGGAGGAATGATGATGTCAATCGTATCACAGGATCAAAGGATCAAAATGGAAGCGAAAGCGATTCTTACAAAACTCCACAGTCGCTTTCCACACCTACCTTTTAAAGAATTCGATGAAAAGACTTTTAAGTATGCAGAAGGTCAATCTGAATCGAGCAAAGAAAAGCTATACCATTTCATGATCCTCACGGCAGTCGAACGAATTTCTGCACATGAACCTGATTGGACGTATGTTGCTGCAGAATTATATTTAGTGAAACTCTATCGTACCGTCGCTTATTCAAGGAGAGTTGAAGAAAGCGTGCTGTACAGTTCCTTTTATGAATTAATTCAAGAATTGACTGATAGAAAACTATTTACGACCGAACTATTGGAATCCTATAGCAAAGATGAAATTGACTCTTTGGGGAGGATCATGGACGCATCTAAAGACCATCTGTTTACGTACATAGGGATCGTGACATTGTCAGAGCGGTATTTAACTAAATCCCATGATGGTGAAATCCTTGAATTACCGCAGGAGCGATTTCTAATAATCGCCATGACACTCTTTATGAACGAACCCCGTGATAAGCGGATGGCGCTCATTCAGGAAGCATATTGGGCACTTTCCAATTTGTATATGACGGTAGCAACACCTACGTTCGCCAACGCCGGCAAAAGTCATGGTCAGTTATCAAGCTGTTTTATTGATACGGTGGCAGATGATTTAAGAAGTATTTACGACAGCAATACAGATGTTTCCACATTAAGTAAAAACGGTGGAGGACTTGGTATCTATTTAGGGAAGGTCCGAAGCCGGGGAAGTAATATCAAAGGTTTCAAGGGAGTAAGTTCAGGTGTCATTCCGTGGATGAAGCAGTTAAATAACACAGCCGTATCCGTTGATCAATTAGGTCAGCGTCAAGGAGCGATCGCTGTTTACTTAGATGTATGGCATAAGGACATTTTTCCTTTTCTTGATACACGATTAAATAATGGAGATGAAAGACAGCGTACCCATGACCTTTTCACGGGTGTCAGCTTACCTGATTTATTTATGGAGCAAGTGGAGAAGAGAGGGGAATGGTATTTATTTGATCCTCATGAAGTAAGGGTGGTCATGGGGTATTCACTGGAAGATTATTATGATGAACATGATGGAGGAGGTTCTTTCAGGGATAAGTATTGGGAGTGTGTAGAATATCCCGATCTCTCAAGGGAAGTCGTCCCGGCAATTGAAATTTTTAAGCGGATCCTGATTTCCCAGCTCGAAACAGGAACACCATACATGTTTTACCGTGACTCAGTTAACCGGCTAAATGCCAATGGGCATAAAGGGATGATTTACTGTAGTAATTTATGTACGGAAATCGCCCAAAATATGAGTGCGACAGTCATGGAAGAAGAGGTTATAAAGGACGGGAAAATCATTACCTATAAATCTCCCGGAGATTACGTCGTCTGTAATCTGGCATCTGTTTCTTTAGCTAAAACAATCATGGATGATGAACTGGAAAGAGTCGTATCCATAGGTGTAAGATTACTTGATAATGTCATAGATATTAATAAACTTCCAGTCCTGCAAGCCCAATTGACAAACAGGCGCTATAGGGGGATTGGATTAGGAACCTTTGGGTGGCATCACCTCCTTGCATTAAAAGGGTTGAAATGGGAGAGCGATGAAGCCGTTGAATATTGTGATTCCCTTTACGAGGAGGTTGCCTATTACACGATAAAAGCCAGTCATGAATTAGCAATAGAGAAAGGTTCTTATCCATATTTCAGCGGTTCAGATTGGTCCACAGGAGAGTATTTTTCAAAGAAAGGGTACTCTGGACCTAGGTGGGATGCACTCAAGGATGATATTTCTTCAAAAGGAATCCGAAATGGGTATTTAATGGCCGTGGCACCTAATTCATCCACCTCGATCATAGCGGGATCCACTGCAAGTATAGATCCTTTATTCAGATTAGAGTACTCGGAAGAAAAGAAGGATTATAAGATTCCCGTGACAGCCCCTGATTTATCGCCTAAGACCACCTGGTATTACAAAACGGCTTATAACGTAGATCAGCACTGGAGTATTAAACAGAATGAGATGAGACAGCGTCATATAGATCAAGGAATATCGTTTAACTTGTATGTGCGGAATGACATCAAGGCGATAGAGTTATTGTCTCTTCATTTAGATGCATGGAAGTCAGGATTGAAAACTACCTACTATGTGCGATCAACATCTGTTTCAAATTTTGAAGAATGCGAAAGCTGCCATAGCTAACAGGAAGGAAGAAGAGAACGTGAACGAATTAAAGGAGCGAATCTTAATAGATTCAAAGGCCCCAAATAAATCAACAGGTATCGTAAACGGGAAAAGCTCGAATATATTAAACTGGGATGATGTCAGGTTCTCGTGGGCATATCCGAAATATAAGAGAATGCTCGGGAATTTCTGGACACCTTTTGAGATCAACATGGCAAAGGATATCAAGCAGTTCCCTACTCTTTCATCAAGGGAGCAGGAGTCCTTCTTGAAAATTATCGGCCTTCTGGCTCTCCTAGATAGTGTGCAGACAGATTACGCGGGTAAAGTGGCAGACTATCTCACTGATTCCAGCCTGAATGCACTGATGATCATTCTGGCACAGCAGGAGGTCGTCCATAACCATTCGTACAGTTATGTGTTATCCAGTATCGTGTCCAAAAAGAAACAGGATGAAGTGTTTGATTTCTGGAAGAACGATCCAATCTTAAAAAAGCGGAATGAATTTATCACGAATGGATATAAAGGATTTGTCGAATCCCCAACCATTGAGAATCTATTAAAGTCGATTATTTATGATGTGATTCTGGAAGGATTGTTCTTTTACTCCGGGTTTGCCTTTTTCTACAATTTGGCCAGAAATCAGAAAATGGTGGCGACCTCTACGATGATCAATTACATCAATCGGGATGAACAACTGCATGTCGGCTTATTTGAAAAAATATTTAAAGAGGTACTGAACGAGAACCCTTCTTATCAAACGGAAGAGCTGAGTTACTTTGGACAAGATGCTTTCAAACAGGCGGCTCTCCTGGAGATTGAGTGGGGAAGGGAAATCATCGGATCTCACGTTGATGGGCTGTTAATGAGCGATCTTGAAGATTATATTAAATTCATGGCGAATAAAAGAGCCAAGCAGCTGGGATTTGAAGAGCCATTCCAGGGGTATAAATCGAATCCTCTAAAATGGATCATTGCCTATCAGGAAGTGGACAGAGGGAAGACCGATTTCTTTGAACAGAAATCAAGACAATATACGAAGACTTCGGATGCTAATGGGTTTGATGAACTATAAAATTAGATTAGTCGTGATTAGCCAGTTCGCCGTTATATTTGAAATTTCGCCGATAAAAGTACTGATTTCGCTGATAAAATCAGAATATCGCCGATAAAATGAAAATATGGCTGATATCCAGTCAACTTTAAATAATAATGAATGGAATTTTGGTAACTTGTTATTGAAATGGACCAACTTCCTTTCAAAATGCGTTTTTCAGAGCTAAATGCTGTATTTTTCTCATTGAAAAGCAGTTTTTTATTTACAGATTTTATAAAACTGCATTACAATCATCCCATAAGAAAAGCGAGTCATCACGACTCGCTTTTTGACTTATTTCTTCTCAATAAAAGGTCCATAATCTCTTCTCTTATGTTGAACGGCGACCCATTTAACCGTTGTGAATTCTTCAAGAGCCCATTCGCCATTGAAACGGCCAAGACCAGAATCCTTTTCTCCTCCGAATGGCATGTGCGGCTCATCATTCACAGGTTCATCATTAATATGAATCATCCCGGTCTGAACTTGGTGTGCAAGATTCGTCGCCCTCTCAATAGAAGCTGAATGTACAGCCCCACTTAACCCATAAGGATGTTCATTGGCCAAGCGGATCGCCTCATCGTCATCTTCAAACGGGATGATGGCTGCTACAGGTCCGAAGATTTCATTTTTCGCAATCGGCATTGAGTTGGTTACGTGAGTCATTACGGTAGGGTGCAATAAATTTTTATCAGCGTTGCCTCCTAATACAACTTCCGCTCCTTGTTCCTTGCTGCTTTCAATATCCTTCAGGATTCGGTCTACTTGATCTTGGTCAATTAAAGGACCGATATGGGTTGTTTTATCTGAAGGATCTCCTGCATTTAGTTCTTTTACACGTGATACAAAGGTTTCGATAAATTTATCGTACATGCCTCTTTGAACCATGATCCGGTTTATAGACATGCAAATTTGTCCTTGATGATAAAACTTACCGAATAGGGCAGATTCAACCGCCTGATCAAGATCCGCATCATCCAAGACGATGAAGACGTTATTCCCTCCTAACTCAAGAGCAGTCTTCTTGAGGTTCTTTCCAGCAAGCTCACCTATCCGACGTCCCACCTCAGTGGAACCTGTAAAGGAGATTAAACGCGGAATCGGGTGAGTGACGATATCATCACCTATTTCTGACCCCTTTCCGACGACTACATTCAGTAATCCCTTTGGGAGTCCCGCTTCCTCAAAGATGCTTGCAAATAATAATCCGCCTGTCACAGGGGTGTGGGTAGCGGGTTTAACCACCACACCGTTTCCGGTTGCTAAAGCCGTTGCGATTGAGCGTACAGCTAAATGGAAAGGGAAATTCCAGGGGCTGATTACTCCCACAACTCCCAGTGGTTCTCTATAGACACGGTTTTCTTTCCCGGGCACTTGAGAAGGCAGGATTTTTCCTTCCATTCTGTAAGGGTAGGTTGCCGCCTCCTTCATACTATTAATGGAGACCTTCACTTCGCCTGCCGCTTTCATGTATGTGCTGCCAGACTCTTTGATGAGCCAATCAATGATCAATTCCTGATTGTTTTCGACGACATGGACGGCTTTTTCCATCACTTCTCTTTTTACTTGAGGAAGTTCCTTCGCCCAGGCTTCTTGAGCTTTTTGAGCTGATTTATATGCGGTGTCCAGATCTTCTTTACTGGCAGCTTTAAAGGAACCAAGCTCTTTATCATTGAATGGGTTTTTATTGGGGATCAAATTCTCACTGCTTCCCTTAACCCATTCTCCATTAATAAATAGTTTATCGAATTGTGTATTCATGATTCATCCTCCTTGTGGTTTACATGTCTTGTTGCGTAGGGCGTACGATGATTTCATTTACATCTACATGGTCCGGCTGCTCGACGGCGTAAGAGATCGACTTCGCTATATTTTCACTGTCGAGTGGCTTCATGTCACGATCTTTAAACGCGGCTAATATATCTTCATCCGTAATCGTTTCTGTCAGTTCGGTTGCAACTGCACCTGGACAGATAATCGTCGTACGAATGTTATGGGAAGCGTTCATTTCCTGCCTTAAACCTTCTGTAATCGCACGAACGGCATATTTGGTCCCACTATAGACGGAGCTTCCGGGCATCACTTTATGACCTGCTACGGAAGAGATATTTACAATATGTCCTGACTTTTGTTCTTCCATATATGGGAGAACAGCAGATATTCCATAAAGTACTCCTTTAATATTCACATCAATCATCTGATCCCATTCTTTAATTTTTCTTTTATTTATTAATGAAAGGGGCATGAGTCCTGCATTATTTACTAGAATGTCAATATGGCCGGCCAGTTCTACCGTCTTTTTAGCCAGTTGTTCCATTTCTTCTGCATTCGTCACGTCTGTTACATGGTAATAAGCAGTTCCGCCCAATTGTTCAATTTCATCCTTCAATTCTTGTAATCGTTCTTCGCGTCTTGCCGCAAGCATCACGGTTATATCTTTTGAGGCTAATTCCTTCGCGGTAGCTTGTCCGATCCCACTGCTTGCTCCTGTAATAATGGCAACTTTCTTCTTATCATTCTTCATTTTTTTCGTCCTCCTCATTTTCTAGTGTCCACTATATTGTTTACACTCTGGAGCAAATGATTAAACAGGAAGGAGAGAGTTGGGGTTTCCATTACCAATAATATGTATATATATGTTTAACTCTCCCAGTGGTGGGAATATACATACTAGATTGAATGAGAGGAGAGATTTTACATGGCAAATCATTCTACAGAGGAAAAAATGGAGTCGAAAGTAGACAGTGCGTTAGACAATATGTCTCAGGACAAGAAAGAGGATATTCTTTCAAACTTTGATCGTTTCAAACAATACTTAGGTAATAAAGTTTCCTTGGCTGATAAGTTAGGGATGAATGAAGAGCAGCAAGCTAAGGCAGCCCAGAAGGTAGGGGACTATCTTGCAGCACATGAAGAGCCTAAGAATAGAGAAGAGAAGTTATTATATGAATTATGGAAAGCGGGTAACAAGGATGAGCAGCATATGCTTGCCCATATGTTAGTGAAGCTTGTTCACGCTGAATCATAATCGATTTCAATAAAGGTAAGGGCATCCGCTTGGGTGCCCTTTGTTTATGACTTTGATAGATGAAGGGTGGGATCAACTTTAACAGTGACATTCCCCTTGATTGCACGGGTGATCATACAAGACTGCTCGGCTTTCAACAACAGTTTTTTAGCAAGGGAGATGTCTTTTTCTGTAAGGGAGGGGACTAATGTCAAGACAGGACGATGAATGATTTCCTTATACGTAATAACTCCTTTTTCCACTTCTACAATTCCTTCAGATGTCATCGTTAAGCCGGTTTTCCCGATGTGGCTTCGTTCAAGCATTGCGGCCAGTGTAATGATGTAACATGTAGCTGCAGCCCCCAGAAGCATTTCATCAGGGTTTGTTCCGATCCCAGGGCCGTCCATTTCCGGTGGAATCGATATTGTTGTTTCTAAATTTCCTGAGCTCAAGGTTCCTACATCGTTTCGTAAACCCGGCCAATCCGTCGTGATATGAAAAGAGTGTCGAGTCATAATTAAAGCCTCCTAGTTTGAGTGATATGACTATTGTAAACGCCTTAATGGATGAGGGCAAAGAAAAAAGACCCTACAGAGTAGGGTCTTCGTGAGTAGCATGAATTATGCTTTAGTAACGTTAGCAGCTTGGTCGCCACGGTTTCCTTGAACGATTTCGAAAGAAACTTTTTGACCTTCTTCTAAAGTTTTGAATCCTTCGCCTTGAATAGCTGAGAAGTGTACGAACACGTCGTCTCCACCTTCGCGCTCGATGAATCCGAAACCTTTTTCTGCGTTAAACCATTTAACTGTACCTTCTAACATAATGTTACCTCCTCGTGTGTTCTCCACACAATTGTATTACTATTCTTGCTCATGTAACTTCAAGGCGAAAAGCTTTAAAAACTTTGTCTATCCTTCCATTCCGAACAAAAATAATTCTCTTACATAATATCAGGTAACCATATAAAAGGCAACCCTTACGAATGATGGAAATAAAAATAGGCCGATAGAATGCGTGAATATTACGTCATTTATTTTCAAAGGTTCGTACGTACATTCCACAGCTCAGGGAAGAACCGATGGTCCAGTACCTTTTTTAAATAGCCTACTCCGCTTGATCCTCCCGTGCCCATTTTATGCCCGATGATCCGTTCAACGGTTTTCATATGTCGGAAACGCCATTGTTGAAGCCAATCCTCAATATCGATCAATTTTTCGGCTAATTCGTATAAATCCCAATATTGATCGGTATGCTTATAGACTTCTGTCCATGCTTCCAATACAGTCTGATCTTCCGTGTAAGGCTTCTTATAGTCCCGAAGAAGTACATCCTCGTGAATGGGTAAGCCTGCTTTTGACAGGGCGAGGATGGAAACATCATAGAGGGAAGGGGCTTCGTATGCCTCTTTTAGCTGGGCTAATAACTCAGGATCCTTCTTATAAATTTCCAGTACATGTTTCGTTTTGTATCCGAGAGCAAATTCGATCATTCTATATTGGTAGGATTGAAATCCTGAGGCTTGCCCAAGACTATCCCTGAACTCGACATACTCTGAAGGAGTAAGTGTGGATAGTACATCCCAGGCATGAATGATTTGTGATTGGATTTTTGAAACGCGTGCCAACATTTTAAATGCAGGAGAAAGTTCACCTTTTTGAATGGAAGTGATACTAGCCTTGATTTCATGAAGGATCAATTTCATCCATAACTCGCTTACCTGATGAATGATAATGAATAACATTTCATCATGGTGACCGGATAAACGTTTCTGACTATGGAGTAGTGTATCCAGACCAAGGTATTCACCATAGGTCATTTTATTAATAAAGTCTGTGTATACATCTTCATTCCCCATTATTTCCTTATTGTTGCCCATATCAATTCTCCCTTTCCTTTCGTCTGTTTTAAACAGTGATGCAAGAAATTTTCGTTCTAATATTCATTTCTTGAATGAACGGGAGAAATCCTTTATTAGTTTTGGATGTTTTCTATTTAATCATATGAAAATACATCCCCAATATAGAAAATAACGATAATATTGAATGATTTATAATGCATAAAGGTGAATGGTATGGAAAAATTTATCTTTTTTTCTCATTAAAATTTATGGGATTTGTTAAAAAAGGGGCTTTTCCATTATTCTAAGTATTTCTCAACGCTTACCATATTGAAAGGGAAAATGAAGAAAGGACAAATGCTCATGCAAATCAGATCAATAATGATTGAATTGTGAGTGAAAGGGGAAAATAAGAATATCATTCCTATATAGGAGTTTAAAATCATGAATATCTTACATCATATCAAGATGGTGACCGTTCGTTTTTTTAAAGAACGCTTCTTCGATCATTCTGCACAGTTGGCGTATTATTTGTTATTATCCATTTTTCCGTTTTTAATTTTTGTCTTCTCGTTGATTAGTTATCTGCCCATTTCAGAAACCAATGTATTGCTTCTCATTAAACCATTTGCACCTGATAAATCGTACGCCATCATTCAAAATAATATAGATCGTATTTTGTATGACCAACGGGGAGATGTGTTGTCCATTTCCATCTTCTTTACGTTCTGGCTTTCCTCTATGGCCGTCCAATCCATGGTGAGATCATTGAATAAAGCGTATAAGATTGAGAGGAAGAAGCCCTTTCTGGTTGCGTTATTGTATGATCTTTTATTGACAGTCGGTTTTATGTTCCTTATTTCTTTTTCTCTTATCGTACCGGTGGTCGAGGAATATATCCGTCACGCACGATTCGCAGAGGGGAGGATTAACGGAGAATGGAGTCAAGCATGGGTCATAGGAAAATGGGGCTTAAGTTCACTCTTTATGCTCATACTCTTCCTGTTTCTATATATGGTTGTTCCAAGTAAACGAATTTCCTTCCTGCATGTCATTCCCGGTGCACTAGTCGCTACCTTTGGCTGGCAGGGGGTTTCCTGGTTATATGGTACGTATGTGAAATTGAACGATTATTCCCAGTTTTATGGTCAGTTGGGCAGTGTCATTACGTTGGTTGTATGGTTCTACATTTCTTCCACGATTTTATTGATTGGTGGATTATTGAATGGGAGTGTAGCTGGGAAGAAGGTGAAATAGGAGAACCGCTTGGCTTGAATGCCAAGCGTTCTCCTATTTTTTTACGTATGGTTTTCTTCCCTCATCATTAAGACAAGCTTTTTCGAAATGACAAGTAATACGAAGCCCAGGATGATGGCTGTGGCACCGATGACAGCGAAGATTTCCAAATATCCCAGCGTAGCTGTCAGGGAAGCCAATTGTCCCGCAAGAAGGCTCGCCACACCTATCGCAGCCATCCAAACGCCCATTAGCAGGGAGGCAATCTTTACTGGTGCTACTTTACTGACAAGGGACAAACCAACTGGTGAAAGGAATAACTCTCCCAGTGTGTGAAGCAGATAAGTAAAGACGATAAATAACAGGTTTGCCTTTACGGTAATATTTTGTTCATCCGAACCCGTTTGCATCACTGCTGGAATGAGAATCATAAATCCGAGTCCAAGGAGAATCATTCCGATTCCCATTTTTGTCGTCATGTTCAAATCCCCTCGATTTGATCTTGAAAGCTTAAGCCAGACACTTGAGAGGATCGGTGCCAGGATCACAATGAACAAGGGATTAACTGACTGGAACCAGGCAACGGGTATAGTGTAGCCGAAAACTTCCCGATCGATGAAGTTTTTAGTGTACAAAGTGAACGAGCTTCCTGCCTGTTCAAAACCAGCCCAGAAGAAAACGACAAAGCAGGCGAGGATGAGAATGGCTGTTGTACGCTGCTTTTCCTTTTTCGTTAAAGGAACATTCTGGTTTTCATTCGCTTCTTCAGCTAACGTTTTATTAGGCTTAAGCCCAACGGTTCCGAGATACTTATTATTTAATGTACTAAAGATAATTTGTCCGGTAACCATTCCGATGGAGGATGCAAGAAATGCCCATTTAAATCCATAGTGCATCGTTCCATCCGATAGCGTTGTGAGGAATAAATCCTCTGCAAGAAAACCTGCAATCAGCGGTGCGAATAACGCTCCCAGGTTAATCCCCATATAGAAAATCGTAAAGGCCGCATCCTTTCGTTTATCGTGTCGTGGATAGAGCTCCCCGACGAGGGTTGAAATATTCGGTTTAAAGAATCCGTTTCCGATCACTAATAGGGCTAATCCGGCATACAAACCTATTTGGGAGTGGGTCAGGAAGATTAAGAAATCTCCACACGCCATTGTAATACCCCCAATGGTGATCGCCTTTCTTAACCCAATATAGCGGTCCGTAAGCCACCCTCCGAAAATTGGGGTGAAATATACACTACCTGTATAGATACCATAGATGGATAATGCCTTCGCGGGATCCACACCTAATCCTCCGCTCACAAAAGCGGTTGTTAAATAAAGGACAAGAAGAGCTCTCATTCCGTAGTAACTATACCTCTCCCATAATTCAGTAAAAAATAGAAGATATAGTCCTTTAGGATGTTTCTTTCCCTGAGGTAAACTGTCCAATGTAGATGAGTTCACTATATCACTCCCAAGTAATGTGTATTGAATACTGTTAGGTATAAGACGAACAGTAAACTTTCTTCCAAATCCTTTCATAGTATTCCCGTTCATGTCATAGGCATGTACAAAAAGGAATGGAGGAAAATATGATGTTTAAAGGATGTTTATATTGCGGTCATACCACAATAAATGAAAGCGAATTATTCATGAAAGAGGAATATGGTGATCAATTGGTATATCCCCATGGACAGAGGTTAGGGGGGAATGTGGCCATTTACAGCTGCGGACAGTGTGGATTTGTTCATCCTTTCATTAAAGAAAAGAGAAAGAAATTTGAAAAGGAAGCTGTTAAGGGATTTAACGACATTCGATGGAATATTCGGTAAACATGATTTGTAGTAATCTGGCAAATGACGGTATAATACGGAAAGGGAGGGAGTCAAATGAATACATATCCGGATACAAAGAGAACACTTCAATTAATTAAGGAGCTTGTAGAAATTCCAAGTCCTTCAGGAAACACGAATAAGATCATGAATTTTGTTGAGGAATATCTTTCAGACTTAAATGTAGAAATGAAAAGAAACAGAAAAGGTGCGCTTATCATTTCGCTTCCTGGTGAAGACTCAGGAAGACATCGCATGCTGACGGCACATGTGGACGCTCTTGGCGCAATGGTAAAGGAAATCAAGAGCGATGGCCGTTTGCGTTTATCCATGATTGGTGGATTCAGATGGAATGCAGTCGAAGGGGAGTATTGTCAGATTGAAACCTCTTCAGGCAGAACTTACAGTGGAACGATTCTGATGCATCAGACTTCCGTTCACGTTTACAAAAATGCAGGTGAAGCAAAACGGGACGAAACGAATATCGAAGTTCGTATTGACGAAAAGGTACGCAATGCCGAAGAAGTAAGAGGGCTTGGTATAGAAGTGGGGGACTTTGTTTCCTTCGATCCACGTGCTGAAATTACTGAAAGCGGATTTATTAAATCCCGCCATTTAGACGATAAGGCAAGTGTAGGTATGCTTCTCTGCTTGATTCGCCAAATCAAATCAGAAGGAATCTCTCTTCCTTATACGACCCATTTCTTAATATCCAATAATGAAGAAATCGGATATGGGGGGAATTCTAATATTCCTGACGAAACCATTGAATACCTGGCAGTGGATATGGGAGCAATCGGTGATGGTCAATCAACGGATGAATACACCGTATCTATTTGTGCGAAGGACTCGAGTGGACCTTATCACTACGAGTTACGTAAGCATTTAGTATCATTGGCTGAAGAGAATGGAATCGATTATAAGGTAGATATTTATCCGTATTATGGATCTGATGCATCAGCGGCGATCCGGGCTGGATTTGATATTGTTCACGGACTGATAGGAGCAGGTATCGATGCTTCTCACGCATATGAACGGACACATGAATCATCGATTCTTCATACAGAAAAATTACTTTGGCACTATGTTCAATCGAAGATGGTTGCGGAATAGAAAAGAAGTCCTTCATCCCCCAATAGGAGATTGAAGGACTTCTTATTGTTTTAATTCGTATAATTGAGGGTAGGTGACATTTGTGTGAAAAAAGTTTGTTTTGATTTTAGGAGGTATTTCTCTTATCAAAGCTAAGATGATAAGATAAAATAGATACAATATTAATTCAAATGAGGTAAGAATATGATTACATATAACCTGTTAGACAGCATTAAATTAAAAACCATTTACGGTGAATTACCTTCAGAAATAAAAGAAATTCATGTAGATTCCAGAAAAGTGACAGAAGGCAGTATGTTTGTATGTACAAGAGGCTACACAGTGGATGGGCATGATTATGCACAGATGGCCATTGAAAAAGGAGCCACCCTGATTGTTGCAGAAAAACAATTGGACATTGATTTAAATGAAGCGGCATTGGTCGTTGTCAAAGACTCCTTCAAAGCCTTGGCGCAATTATCGAATAAGTATTATGATTACCCTTCCCAAAAGTTAACGGTTTTCGGTATAACTGGTACAAACGGGAAGACCACAGTAAGTAACCTGATCCACTCCATTCTGAAAAAAGACAACCGGAGCTCCGCATTATCCGGTACCATCGGTTTTAATTTAGACGGAGAGCTGCTACCGAGTGAAAACACAACCTGTGACAACTTAACTAACCAGCAGATGCTTCAAAGAGCAATAGATCGCGATATTGAGAATTTTACCCTTGAAGTATCCTCACATGGACTCGCCTTGGGAAGATTATGGGGTATCGACTTTGATGTAGTGGCTTTCACCAATTTAAGTCATGATCATTTGGATTATCATGGGACGATGGAACATTACGGATATGCGAAAGGGTTATTGTTCTCACAACTGGGTCAAGACTTACAAAATCCAAAGTACGTTGTTCTCAATGCAGATGACGACTGGTATGAGCGCTACAGTTACATGACTCCTCATGAAGTAATCAGCTATGGACTTGAAGGGCACGCAGACTTTAAGGCAGAGAACGTGGAGTATTTTAATGATTTGACGAAGTTCACGCTGATTTCTCCTCAAGGGAGCTTTGAGGTGGAAATGAAGCTATTAGGGAAATTCAATGTATACAATGTCCTTACAGCTATGGCATGTCTGTATGCGAGGGGTATGGAAGTATCCAGACTGGTTGAGATTGTTCGGGACCTTCCACCTGTCAGTGGCAGAATGGAGAAGGTGGAAATGGATGCACCACTGTCTGTTTACATTGATTATGCACATACGCCGGATGCAATCGAAAACGCCATTCAATCAGTCCTGCCGTTTAAAGAAAACAAAATCATTTTCCTTGTCGGTACAGGAGGGAATCGTGATAAGACAAAACGTCCTACCATGGCAGAAAAAGCATCACTCGCAGACTATGTCATCTTAACGACAGACGACCCGAGATATGAAGAGTACGACAGCATTCTAGAAGATCTTGAAAAAGGGATGCAGCATGAACAATATGCTTTAATAGGGGATCGCGCAGAAGCAGTTAAGCATGCAGTGGAGGTAAGTGAACCCGGTGATATCATCATCTTTGCAGGTAAAGGTCATGAGGATTATCAAATCATCGAAAATACGAAATATCCTCATAGTGACAAAAATATTGCGATAGAAGAAAGCAAGTTGAGGTACGGTGTAACCGAATAATCTTCTCCTGAGTAGCAGACCAATATGATAAATGTTGGTCTGTTTTTTTGAATATGAACATAGACGCCTTTCATAAACTTTGGTAAATTTAAACTATATATTAAACAATGAGAGAATGAAGCTTATGAGATTTTCGTTGTATTTAAATGATTATGAAACAGAGAAATTGTTTTCTACTTTGAGGTGGCTGTTTGTAGTGATTGCTACACTCCTATTTTACGCCCCTCCCTTTTCAGATAATATCTCTACGAACAAAGAGATCTTCCCCTATTTATTGATATCCGGTGTCATCTATATGCTTGTGACTCAAATCGCACTAATACGGGCAAGGGATGATAAAAGAAGTCTTCAAATCATCTTAAAAGCGGGGATCATATTCGATTTCCTGGCATTGATCTGGCTGATGTTTCTATCAGAAGGGATACATAGTCCGCTTTATCCGATTTCAATTTTGTTTGTCATGCATGCAACGATTTACTGGAGAACGAAAGGGGCCCTCATTTCCCTTGTTGTATTCAGCCTCGCATATCTATTAATGGGGATCATGACCGTCAACTTAAATGAATTTCAACATTATTTCACACTTTCTTTTAATTTGTTTTTCCTTTGGATCATCGGTCTTTTTGGGGCGTTGATCATGCTGCGGGAGCGTGCACATTATGTGCAAAAGGAAGCCTATCATCATCTCGCCCATAGAGATTATTTATCTGGCTTATTCAATCAACTATCATTTCAGGAAAAGTTTAGAAAGAAAGTGGATGCGAATGAATCCTTCACCATATTCCTGGGTGACATTGATGATTTCAAAAAAGTGAATGATGAATATGGTCATTTAACAGGGGATGAAGTCATTCGAAAGGTAGGGGAAGTTTTTCGTACCCTCTCGGAGGGCTATAAGGGACAGGCATTTCGATATGGCGGAGAAGAATTTGTCATCCTATTGCCTCATATGGATGACAAAGTTATCCACCAGTTTTTGAGGGAATTATACGACAGGTTGGAGTCCTTACAGCCTCTGCCGATTTCTATGAGTTTCGGTCAAGCCGAAACGACTGAAGCCAACGACCCTGAAAAGCTTATCACACTTGCTGATCAAAGACTTTATACAGCGAAGAAATCCGGGAAAAGAAGAACCTGTCTTTCAGATGATGAGTTGTTTATTCCATCCGCAGTCTAGAATGAAAAGAAGCTGTCCACCCAGTGGACAGCTTCTTTTTTGATCGTATAAATTATACAAACATACCAGCAATTGCAGCGCTTAGTAATGAAGCGAGTGCACCGGCAATGACGGCTTTTAATCCTAAGCGGGCGATATCTCCTCTGCGGTCAGGGGCAAGGTTTCCAAGTCCACCAAGTAAGATACCCAATGAAGAAAGGTTCGCAAATCCACAAAGAGCGAATGAGATGATGGCTACCGCTTTATCTGATAAGTTACCGATTTCAGGAGCGAACGCGGAATAAGCAACGAATTCGTTGATGACAAGCTTTTGTCCAATGAAGTTTCCTGCGACAACTGCCTCACTCCAAGGAACACCAATTGCAAAAGCAAGTGGAGCAAAAGCATATCCAAGTAATAGTTCAAGTGAAAGGCTGTCAAAACCGAACCAACCACCTACAAACCCTAGTAAACCATTAATGAGGGCAACGAGTGCAATAAACGCAAGTAGCATCGCACCGATATTAAGTGCTAATTGAAGCCCGACGCTGGCACCTTTGGCAGCGGCATCGATCACATTTGCCGAATCAGAATCCGCTTCCATATCAAGCTCTTTTGGTTCAGGCGTATGATCTGTTTCAGGTACAAATAACTTTGCCATTACGAGTCCGGCAGGAGCTGCCATGAAGCTTGCTGCCAATAAATATTCCAGAGGGACACCTAATAAGGAATACCCGACTAATACGGAACCGGCAACGGAGGCAAGTCCGCCTGTCATGACTGCGAAAAGTTCCGATTCAGTCATTTTAGATAGATAAGGTCTTACTACTAACGGAGCTTCTGTTTGTCCGACGAAAATATTCGCTGCAGCAGACAGTGACTCCGCCTTTCTTGTTCCTAACAGCTTTGCCAATCCGCCACCTAAAATTTTGATGAAAAATTGCATGATCTTAAGATAGTAAAGAACTGAAATTAACGCAGAAAAGAAAATGACGACAGGAAGGACATTAAATGCAAAAATAAACGCTATATTGGATTCTTCTGTATAAAGACCACCGAAAAGGAAGGTGATCCCTTCGTTTGAATAATTGATTATAGCGTTTACACCCTGAGTCAACCATTTAAGAGAACTCTGACCCCAAGAAGTTTCTAACACGACAAAAGCGAAAAATAGCTGTATAGCCAGTCCTCCAAGGACGGTTCTGAAATTGATACGCTTTTTGTTCGTGGAAAATGCAAAAGCAATTCCCAGAACGACAATGATACCCATGATACCCCATAAATATTGCACTTCTTTCACCTCTTCAAAATGTAAGTTTGTAACTTGATGCTTTCGGTTTTTTATTTTACAATTCTTTCAGACGTCTGACAACCTACAATTACACGATATTATCAAAGTTGTACGGACAACATCGTCATTAGTATGCGTCAATAAAGCGTTTTCATGAAAGGGGATACAAATTATGAAGATCAGAAAAAATTTTTTGGAAGGCTTGGAACAAAAAGTATATATCTACGAAAACAAGAAAGAAGAGTTCATTTTGATTGCAGTGCCTGATATTCAATGGTCTTATTCTTTTACCTATGAAGAGGAAGATATACAAACAAAATTATTCCATTCATTGCAGGAGAGGGTTTCAGAAGAAACAGCATCTACATTAAGCTCCCGGATTGTTCAGTGGACACGTGAAATGTAATAAAAGCCTGGATAATGAATGCGAATGTCGTCCCGTTCATACTAATAGGAGATGATCTGTGAAACCGACCTGAATGACCAAGGTTTTGATTCTTTGTTGCATTGTTACTTTAGAACGAATATGATGAGAAAGTGACAATGACGAGAAAGGGTTTTATGAATGAAAATAGACTTTATACAGGAAGTTCAGTCAAGACGAACTTTCGCTATTATTTCCCACCCGGATGCTGGGAAAACAACATTAACAGAGCAACTTCTTCTTTTTGGAGGAGCGATTCGAGCAGCTGGAACTGTAAAAGGAAAAAAATCAGGGAAGTTTGCAACATCTGACTGGATGGAAATCGAGAAGCAAAGAGGGATTTCGGTCACATCTTCTGTGATGGCATTCGACTATGATGATTATCGGGTGAATATCCTGGATACACCAGGTCACCAAGATTTTTCTGAAGATACGTATAGAACCTTGATGGCTGTTGATAGCGCGGTTATGATCATTGATTCAGCCAAAGGAATCGAGGCGCAAACCTTAAAGCTTTTTAAAGTTTGCCGCATGAGAGGGATACCGATCTTCACCTTCATTAATAAGCTCGATCGTCAAGGACGTGAGCCGTTAGAATTATTGGAAGAGCTTGAAGAAGTACTGGGAATTCAATCCTACCCGATGAATTGGCCAATAGGGATGGGGAAAGAATTTTTAGGAATCTATGATCGATTCCATAATCGAATTGAGCAATTCCGTGTTGAGGATGAAGATCGCTTTATACCCTTAAACGATGAAGGTGAAATTGAAGGCGAGCACCCTCTTAAGGAAAGCAATCTATATGATCAAACTCTTGAAGATGTTCTGCTTCTGAACGAAGCAGGAAACCAATTTTCCCGTGAACGCATAGCAAATGGAGAGCTATCTCCTGTCTTCTTCGGTAGTGCATTAACGAATTTTGGCGTTCAAACGTTTCTTGAAACATATTTACAGTTTGCACCGTCTCCACAGCCAAGGAATTCTGATGCAGGTGAGATTGAGCCGACAGCAGAGGAATTCTCTGGTTTTGTGTTTAAGATTCAAGCCAATATGAATCCCGCTCACCGTGACCGGATTGCATTTGTCCGTATATGTTCAGGTCAATTTGAAAGAGGGATGACTGTTAATCTTTCCCGAACAGGTAAATCCATTAAGCTTGCCCAGTCTACACAATTTCTTGCAGATGATCGAAGCACTGTAAATGAAGCTGTGAGTGGGGATATTATTGGGGTTTATGATACGGGTACGTATCAAATCGGTGATACGCTTGTTCAAGGAAAGCAAGGCTTCCAATATGAAAAGCTCCCTCAATTTACTCCAGAACTTTTTGTTCGTGTTACAGCTAAAAACGTAATGAAACAAAAACACTTCCAAAAAGGAATTCTTCAACTGGTTCAAGAAGGGGCCATTCAATATTATAAGACCCGCACGGAAGATATCATTCTTGGTGCAGTCGGTCAGCTTCAGTTTGAAGTATTTGAGCACAGAATGAAAAATGAGTATAACGTTGATGTCAAAATGGAACCGATTGGATCAAAAATAGCAAGATGGATTGAAAATGAAGAAGATGTTAAGGAAACAATGTCAAGCTCTCGAAGCATGCTGGTGAAAGACCGTCATGACAACCTTGTCTTCTTGTTTGAAAATGATTTTGCCATGAGATGGTTCAATGATAAAAATCCTGATATAAGACTATATAGTTTGATGTAAAGTCTGTAAGCACCCCTCAAGAATCGGATCTGGAGGGGTGCTTTTTAAGTTCCGGGAATTCAGGGTGTCCCCTGGAATCGTGTGAGCATTATCATGTGAAATAATCCTAAAATAAAGGGATATTAGTGGCGTTGTTTAGGTAAAAAGTCATAGTATATACTTATAGGATATATTTTCATATAAAGGGAGAGAGTTGAAAATGGAAATCGCTTGTGCAAATTGTACTGTAACTATGAAGTATCACGACACAGGGTACTTTTTTCTACATAATAATCAGAATCATTCCGTACCGGTGATGGGATATTCTACCCGATTAGAAGATGGTACATATGTTTTTCTATATGAAAACCTGAATGAGCTATACGAAAAGCTTATGAGAGTAGAGGAATTAATGGATGAGGACGGATGGAAGTGCAGCATAAATTGTATAGATCAGCCTGGACCTTTCATGACAGTAGGCAGATTTATGTTATTAATGAAGCATAAAGAGATGGTAGAGATGATTCAGGATGGGCATTTCACAAGTCACCTTCAACCAATCGTTGATTTAAGCGATTACAGTCTCTTTGGTTATGAATCTCTTTTGCGGGCAGGGGACCAGTCAAAAAAATTAAATCCCGGACAATTATTTCAAGTTGCTGCCAACACAGGCTTTCATTCCATGTTGGATCAGAAAGCAAGGAAATCTGCAATCGAATGCCGTGTAGGTCAGGTGACTCCTGGTATTAAAAGTTTTATTAATTTCCTGCCTTCTACGATTTATAACCCTGAATTTTGTTTGCGCCATACTTTTCAGATCGTGAACGAATTAGGATTAAATCCAGAGGATCTCGTATTCGAAGTGGTTGAAACAGAAAAGATTGTGGATGTGGAGCATTTAAAGTCCGTCCTTGATGTATATAAACGTGAAGGAATGAAGGTCGCGCTGGATGATGTTGGATCCGGATTTGCTACAGTCGAAATGCTGACCCTCCTTAATCCGGACTATGTAAAAATTGATCGTTCCTTTATCAATCATTGTGATAGCGATGCAGAAAATCAGGAGTTTTTACGAAAAGTCATGAAGATTGCAGGTGAGTTAGATATCCTTGTATTAGCTGAAGGAATTGAGAGGAAAGAAGAATTGTTATTCTGTAAAGAAATCGGTGTTCATTATGCACAAGGCTATTTCATAGGAAAGCCGGCACGATCAGCAGAAAAACCCTTCGCCGATTCTCTGCTGGTATAAAAAAAGATGACCTCGCTTCTACGAAGAGAGGTGTTTTTTTATGAGCTCTTTTCTTAAAGTTTGTTCTATTGTAGAGAAGAAAGTAATAGTTGATTTCCGCTCCAGGATGCTCGCTTTCCGCGGGGCTGGCGGTGAGCCTCCTCGGCTGCGCCTGTGGGGTCTCACCTGTCCAGCTACGGGCTTAGGGGCTCGAGGTCATAAGCCAAGTCTGCCAAAAAGGCAAAGTGCGCCTTTCCGGCAGACTCGTCTTATGCTTGTCGCCCCTGAGCAAAGCCCATCCGCTTTTCGTACTGTCCAGCTATTCCCGCAGGAGTCGATCATCCTGCAGCGAGAATCAACTTTCTGAGCATGTATCCTTAATGGAAAACAAAACAATTAAAACAAGTATTTTAGCAACCAACCTTAATTAATGGTAGAGATGGATTCTCATTATAAAAGAAGAATTATTTTTTCTAGTTACATGGTTTTTTGCGCATGTTGAAGCTCTGTCACAGTAATTCTGTTAAAGATGGTGAGGGGAACTGCGCAGACTCCTGTGGAAGTACGGGCGTGCCGAGACCCCGTTCGGCTAAGCTGAGGAGGCTCGGCCGAACGCTAGCTGCAAGCGGATCAGTTCCCCTCACCATCCAGCCCACACTAATTGACAGAGCCTTGCAGAACTTATGTTAAAGACAATAATCTTTGAGAAGTGAGCGTTTTATAAAAATGTAGTTGACATATTTTAAGATGATGTTACAATACTAGTATAATTACTTTAGTGCATAAAAGCTTAAAAGCGTTTAAGAGCGAAAGAGGGTTATGCCCTTTCCAACTCTTAGCGGTTAATCACATATCTTTGTCTTGAGCAACGAAGTAGGAAATAGGTAGACAGCAATCAGAGACTAGGCGGCAGGTGAAAGCTTAGGTCCACTATTTCTGAATTACATTGCTTATAAACCCTCTGAGTAAAGGAGGCTTTATCAAGAGACAAATCTTTATGAAGTGGGAATAAACAAATTGTCATACATTCATGAATAGTAATGAATGGACAGAGGGAATGTATGACAATAGGTTTATTCCAATTAGGGTGGTAACGCGGAGAACTCTTCGTCCCTATTCGGGATGGAGGGTTCTTTTTGTTGTTCTTTCTATTCCCTTTCATCAATTTCAACTTAGAGAAGGAAGTGTTACTATGTTAAACATTCAAAGCGTAAACAAACCAACCGTAATAGAAGCTTCAGCGATATTACTCGCTATACTGGGGATGATTAGTGGCAGTATTATAGGACTCCAATCAGTCCCTCATATTCCGATCATCTTTTCACTCTTTTTTCTAATGGTGTATGGGCTTATTCGAAAAGTTAATTTCAAAGAGATTGAACAAGGAATGATTGTTGGGGCACAAGGTGGCTTAGGGGCCATTTTACTCTTTTTCTTTATTGGTCTTCTAGTGAGCAGCTGGTTACTCAGCGGAACCATTCCTACATTGATGTTCTATGGATTTGAATTTGTTACTCCCAACTATTTTTATGCAATTGCCTTTTTGCTTACTTCCTTGAGCGGCATCGTGATAGGGAGTTCATTGACGACGGCCGCAACCATAGGTGTGGCACTTATCGGAATCGGTGAGGCGATGGGACTGTCCGTGAGTATCACAGCAGGAGCGATTGTTTCAGGTGCTTTTTTTGGAGATAAGATGTCGCCTTTATCAGACACAACAAACCTTGCTTCTTCTATTGTGAAGGTGGATTTATTTACTCATATTCGTAATATGGCCTGGACAACTGTCCCTGCTTTTATCATTACGCTCATCGTATTTGGGTTTCTATCACCGGAAACAAGTGGTGTCAACTTATCACAACTAAAAGCCCTGCAGGAAGGCTTAAGTCAAACTGGCCTCATTCATTGGTATAGTCTCGCACCTGTATTATTGCTGATTGTCCTAATCGTATTTAAAACCCCTGCCTTGTTAACACTGGCAATCAATATAATGGTCTCAATCGGCTTATCATTCTTACATGGATCTTTGAAGCTGAATGAACTCTTTCAGGTGTTATTTTCCGGATTTGAATCCAAAACAGGGGTGGAATCCATCGACTCACTTTTAACTAGAGGAGGGGTAAACAGCATGATGTTTACGATTTCTCTTGTTATCCTTTCTTTAAGCTTGGGTGGATTACTATTTAAGCTTGGCATTATTCCTGTGTTACTTAATAAAGTTTCAACAATCATACAATCAGGCAGAAGAACGATCCTTTCAACGGCTTTATCGGCCATTGGTATCAACCTGGTTGTAGGGGAACAGTATCTCTCCATTCTATTGACTGGAGAAGCCTTTCAATCTCAATATAAGAAGCTTGGGTTACATCCTAAAAACTTATCACGTACGTTGGAAGATGCAGGGACGGTCATTAACCCGTTAGTGCCGTGGAGCGTATGTGGTATCTTCCTTACCGATGTATTAGGTGTCGCAACATTAGAGTATTTACCGTTTGCAATCTTTTGTCTCATTTCCCCGGTCATAACCATTCTCTATGGATTTACCGGCTGGACCATTGAAAAAGAACAAACTGAAACGAATCCAATTGCCTCAAACTAAAATTTTATAAAGTAGTAAAAAGGACTGTCCCGGTCATTCATCGATTCTCATTTGAAAGAGATGAATTATCCGGAGGGCAGTCCTTTTCGTTTGACTTCAACAAATGTTTGGTAATGGTGAGCGTAATAATAGCCGCCTATTACCATCATTGAAAGGTGAAATAGGGGAAGAACCATCAACATGATAGGGCTCTTTAGTAGCAGCACCCCTTCTTGGACCATAAATGCTTCAATCGTTAAGAGAAAAAGGATGGTCCACAGTACATACTTCTTATCCTTATATCTAAAGAAGATCACCAGAGTATAAAAGTAGGTGGTAAACCAGATGTACATTGCATTTCCTGCGATCAAGTCCCGTGTAGGGTTAGAGAAATGATGCAATGGGAGGATATATAGTTCCAAAAGGGATGAAAGAATCCAGGCAAATGAAAGGGAGACGGTCGACAGAGCAAAAAACAAGGTGATGAATAGTACATAGTGATTAGGGTCATTTTCAAGTAGCTTCCACCACACTTTAGACAGTATGACAGAAAGGACTAGGAAAAATGATGTGTAATACGATTGCCACCAATGGTGTTCGTACAAATTTGAATAGGTGAACCATGTTTCAATGAGAAAGAATAAACCAATGATCAAGGCAATCCTGGTTGCTCTTAAATGATAGACAACAATATATGTGAGCGCGATTGGCACTGAAAAAGCCTGTGAACTAATCGACCCCAACACACTGTCATTGTAATTATTCGATAAAATATGGGGATGATACGTATAGCTGTTAAACAAAACAAAGATTATATATTCGAATACATAGGCTAATCCGGAAATAAAAAGCCAAAATAATATAATCCGAGCAGAAATATGACGGTTCTTAACCACTATGCAGGCTAATAGAAAAATGCTGATAAGACTAAGGGAAACAAATGGAACCCAATTCGCCATGCTAATGCTCCTTACGTTTCAGTATAAAAATAGTGTTTACAGATTAGGGGTATTTATTTATCAAGATGAATAATTTGTGAACATTATCCCTCATAGAAGCTTTAATATTGAAGGATCTTCCTTAAGAGACTATAGTTAACATTAACAGCTTCCGAACGGTATTGATCAATATACATAAAGAAAGGGGAGCGCACGTTTGAAAATTAGTGATTTTTCCATACGCCGCCCTGTATTCACCATCGTCACCATGCTACTCATACTTATTCTTGGAGGAGTTTCCCTCTCGAGAATCCCATTAAAGCTCATTCCAGACTTAAACCCCCCTGTTGGGGTCGTCGTCACCAATTATCCAGGAGCCAGTCCTGAGGAAGTGGTTGAAAAGGTGACGAAGCCACTGGAAGAAAGCCTGTCCACATTACCAGGGATGAAAAACATCCAATCTACTTCAAGGGAAGGCTCAAACTTTATTCTCCTTGAATTTTCATGGACAACCTCCATTGATGACATAGAAAATGATGTGCTTCAAAGAATGGATCAAACTCCACTCCCGGATGGTGCGGATAATCCAAGGTTTCTTAAGTTCGATCCGGCCCAGTTTCCGATCATTCAGTTTTCGTTGCGTGAAGAAGGTAAGGAAAGTAATTTAAAAACGTTATCTGAGAACTTGAAATTGGAATTAACCCGTGTTGAGGGGGTCGCAAATGTAAACGTTTCAGGTTCACTCAAGAATGAAGTTGTCATTGAATTGAATCAGCAAACGCTGAAAGATAATCGTCTAAGTCAATCTGACGTTATTAACACGATCAGGGCAAATAATGTAACCTCACCGGGTGATACCATCGAAACCGACGGGCAAACCTTAACCACCCGTGTTATGAGTGAATTACAGTCTGTCGATGAATTAAAAAAATTGGTTCTTCAAGTAAATCCTCAAACTGGAAAGAAGATTACCCTTGGAGAAGTTGCGAAGGTTGAGAAGAAGCAGGAGGATACAAATACAATCACCCGTGCTAATCAAGAATCAGCCATCCTTTTTAGTGTGTTACAACAATCAGACGCAAACACGGCTTCTGTCTCCAAAGCATTTCAAAAGGAACTTGACCGTTTACTCAAACAAGATCAATACAAATCAATCAAAGCTGACATTCTCTTTGATCAAGGAGACTACATTACGCAAGCCATTGGGAATATTGCAAACTCCCTGATAATTGGTGGGGCGTTTGCCATGCTCGTTCTATTTCTCTTCCTGAAGAACGTAAAGAGTCCTTTAATAATAGGTGTGGCGATTCCATACTCTGTCGTCGTAACATTCGTCTTGATGTTCTTTGCTGATTTCACTTTGAATATCATGACTCTTGGTGCACTTGCACTCGGAATCGGAATGCTTGTGGATAACGCCATAGTTGTAATTGAAAATATTTATCGGCACTTATCCTTGGGGAAAACACCCAGGGAGGCTGCAAGTATAGGGGCCAAAGAAGTGGGTGGAGCCATAACGGCATCTACTTTAACAACGGTTGCAGTGTTTTTGCCAGTTGTTTTTATTTCAGGCTTGCTTGGTGAGCTATTTACGGAATTTGCACTGACCATATCCTTTAGCTTATTAGCATCTCTCATTGTAGCTTTAACGGTGATCCCGATGCTAGCAAGCAGATTGTTGAAAAAGCCTAAAGGGAATTTAGAAGCGAAGCGCAGACGTTCAAAAAGCCGCAAAACATTTTCCCGGTCTGTTAAGTGGGCCCTTCGTCACCGTTTCATTGTACTATTTATTACTGCCGTTGCTTTAGTTGCAGGTGGTATCGGTTTGACTACAGTAGGTACACAGTTTTTACCTCCGACAGATGAAGGATTTTTCAATATGAGGGTCGAATTGGAAAATGGAGCATCCGTAGAAGAAACGAACAAAGTCGTGAATGCAATCGAAGAGAGGCTGGAAAAGGAAAAAGACGTTGATGTTTTTGTAAGCCTCGTCGGTACAACTCAGGAAGAGTCCTTCAGGGGAAGTTCGAAAGGGAATATAGCTGAGGTTTATGTAAAAATGAATCCTTTGGAGGATCGGAAGAGATCGATATTCGCTTTTGCAGATGACGTAAAACCTGAGGTCGACAAAGCTGCTAAAAAGGTGAATGATTCTGCTGAAATCTCTTTTAACCTTCAGTCTACATCAGGATCAAGCCCTCAAACCCTGACATTCAATTTAAGAGATACAGACCCAAATCGGTTGAATCAATCTGTGGATACACTTTTCAATTCTCTAAAGGAGATGGATGATGTATCAGAAGTGACTACCGATCAGATGGAAACAGTGAAAGAAATACAAATGAAAGTGAACCGTGACAAAGCTCTCGAACAGGGGCTTGCGCCTGCTCAGATCGGCACTCTTGTACAGGATGTAACACGGGGTGTATTGACGACCCAAATGGTTACAGAGACATCTGATGTCATAAATGTTTTCGTACAATATGACCGTAATATTACTGAGAATCTGGACTCATTAAAAAAACTTCTTATCCCTAATGGGCAAGGAAAGTATATTCAATTGAATTCCGTCGTTGATTTTTCCATAGAAGATGGTCCTGTCAGTATACAAAGAATCGATCAGCAGCACGCAGTTCAATTCACCTTGAAGTATTCATCTTCCACCAATCTCGGGGCAATCTCGAAAGCTGTGGATGAAGAGATAGAATCTTTGGATCTTCCGAATGAGACTTTAGTCTCGTTCAGTGGTGACAGAGAGCTGCTGGAAGATTCCATTGACGACATGGCACTGGCACTTGGACTGGCCATTATTCTTGTATATCTTGTGATGGCTGCACAGTTTGAATCATTTAAATATCCATTTGTCATCATGTTTACTGTGCCACTCATGGTCATCGGTGTTGCGATAGCGCTGGCGGTCACTCAAACACCGATAAGCATTTCAGCGATCATTGGTGTTATTGTACTGGCAGGTATTGTTGTAAACAATGCGATTGTGATTGTCGATTATATTAACCAGCGTAAAGAAGCAGGAATCAATAGCTTTGATAGTATTGTTGAGGCTGTGCAGGACCGGGCAAGACCGATATTAATGACAGCTTTGACTACTATACTTGGCTTATTACCTCTGGCTCTGGGACTCGGGGAAGGTACAGAAATCAATCAGCCGATGGGTATAGCCGTAATCGGTGGTTTGATAAGCAGTACACTGTTAACGATTTATGTCATTCCGATTGTGTACAGTTTCTTTGATAAAGAAACGAGAAGAATGAAGAGAAAACGTCAAGCATACGGTAATCAAGAATAGCCAAAATCCAACTGAGCTAACCTGACATCTAAGTAGTCACCTCTTTGTATCAAACGGGTACCTTAGCATGTAGGTTAGCTTTTTTACTACCCATTTTTGAAAGAAATCCTAGGCGGGGGGAAGCGGTATGAAGAAAGGGATATATTTAATCACCGGGTTTCCAGGATTTTTAAGCCTTAACATTGTGGAAGAATTAATTAGTCAAGACAAGGCTTCAGCAATCTATTTGCTCCATTTAGGTACTATGACTGCAGAGGCAGAGGAAATAGTTAGGAAGCTGACAGGGACTACAACAGCTGACCTCATTTTAGTAGATGGAGACATTACACAAGCCAATCTTGGAATGACGGAAGCCAGAATTGGCGAAATACGCGAAAAAGTTGAGTATGTCTGGCATTTAGCTGCCATCTATGATCTTGCCGTCCCTGAAAACCTTGCTCATAAAGTAAATGTCCGGGGTACACGAAACGTTAATTCTTTCTGCCAAACTCTCCACCGATTAAAGAGATATGTTTATTTCTCTACGGCTTTTGTGGCCGGAACACGTAAAGGAGAGATATATGAGAATGAGCTGGAGTATCCGAATAGCTTTAATAACTTCTATGAACGGACAAAGTATGAAGCAGAGGTATTAGTTGATGAAATGAAGGGGATCCTGCCTATTACCATCATCCGTCCCGGGATTGTAAAAGGAAATTCGGAAACGGGTGAGACTGTTAAGTTTGATGGACCTTATTTTATTATGAATATGTTTAAGCGATTATCCTTTTTACCTTGGATACCATTTCTTGGAGATGGCAATGCCCTCATAAATATCGTTCCCGTCGAATATGTCGTTCGAGCTTCCATCCACCTCGGCCATGAAGGGACAGGTACAGGGAAAACCTATCATCTTACCGATCCACATCCAATAACGGTAAGGGAAGTGTACGAACAGATTCTTTGGCATATGTACAAAAAACATCCCCGGGGAAAGATTCCATTGTCCCTTTCCAATTGGGCACTGAGTTTTCGATTTGTACGCAAGTTTTTGATGGTTGAACGGGAAGCGCTTGATTATTTTACACTTGAAGGTAGGTTTCATTGTGAACAAGCCCAGGAAGACCTGAGGGGATCTGACATTCAATGCCCGTCCCTGTCTAGCCAAATTGAAAAGATGGTTGAATTTTATCTTGAACATTCGTCTAACGAGAAATTACATGTGAAGATTAATTAAGAATGTTTTCATGATGATTGTTGGATTGCGTCCTAAACGCCGTAATAATTGGGAGGAAAATGGTAAAAATAATGGGAAAGCATCATTAGGAGGATTCTCGAGATGTCATTTTCCCTTAAGCAAGATCCGACCCGGTATATACCTATAATTCATACACTTCATCGGCTATTGCCGGGATGCCCATGAAAACGTCCATTACAAAATTAGAGGGAATTCTATGGAGCATTGCTCTCCCTGGTTTTCCACAATTACTGGTTGGACTTTGGTTTAAGGGAACTTTATTTGTAATTCTTGAGGTTATCATCAATGTACAAAGTAACTTTAATCAAGGAATTATGTATAGCTTTTTAGGGGAAACCCATAGAGCAGCTTCTGTGATTGATTATCAATGGTTGATGTTTTATCCTTGTCTCTATATGTTTGCTTTGTGGGATTCTTATAAGCTTGCTCAAACCAAGGAAGAACCATATATATTTTTACCCTTTGTCATGTCTGCTTATATGGTGACCGTTGGCTTGATGTACTCTCCGAAAGTATATTTATTCGGTAAATTTATCGGGCCTATCTTTTTGCCTATGTTGTTTGTCATTCCCGGAGTTTTACTTGGGCTAATCATTCGATCGATCCTCATCAGGATTCAATAAGCTTTATTTCTTTACGAAACGTCAATCATGAGGTAAGATATGGGTATACAACTTAAACGTTTTCTACCTGTCAAAGGGGAGTAGCTATAGGTGTCATACCTAAACAAAGTCGTCAGTTCATGGATTATTCCATCGGCTTTGTTGGCATAATGATTATGCTCAGCAAGACCTTTGCCTTATTTAGGCAAGGGTCTTTTTATTTTATAAAAATCCTTGCCTATTGGAAAACTAACTGTGTAAATAGGAGGGACTTATATTTATGGATGCTTCAATGTTATTGGAATACGGTTGGGTACTGCTCATCCTGGTTGGTCTTGAAGGAATCCTGGCTGCTGATAATGCAGTCGTTATGGCAGTCATGGTGAAACATCTGCCCGTAGAACAAAGAAAGAAAGCACTCTTTTATGGTCTGTTAGGAGCATTTGTATTTAGATTTGCTGCACTATTTCTTATCTCGTTCTTAGTGAATGTTTGGCAAGTTCAAGCCATCGGGGCGATCTATTTATTCTATGTTTCGATTCACCATTTCGTTAAAAAGAGGAAAGACACGGGAATCGTAGAGTCTGAGTCAAACAAGGGCTCAGGTTTCTGGACCACTGTATTGAAAGTGGAACTTGCAGACATCGCCTTTGCGGTTGACTCCATGTTAGCTGCCGTTGCTTTAGCGGTTACATTGCAGCCAACAGGATGGTTTGATGTGGGTGGAATTGATGGTGGTCAATTTATCGTCATGTTCCTTGGAGGCATAATTGGCTTGGTGATTATGCGATTTGCTGCTACATGGTTTGTTAAATTATTGGAGAAATATCCTACTTTGGAATCGGCAGCATTTTTGATTGTCGGTTGGGTTGGGGTAAAGCTTGCTGTCTTTACACTCGCTCATCCCGACGTGGCGATCCTGGATCATCATTTCCCTGAATCAAAGCCATGGAAGCTCGTCTTCTGGACCGTATTGATCCTTTTATCAGTTGGAGGATATTTATTATCACGAAAGAAAGCAAAACAGGAAGAAGCCAAGGCAGAAGTCAAGAAAGAAGCCAAAGCGGAATAAAGAAAAACCGAAAAGCTAACGTGAGTAATATTCACGTTAGCTTTTTTACATGAGGAATCAAATATCTACCCTCCCCCTTACCATTCCGTCCCTTTTTAAGAACTTTCAATTTTTATTTGTATAAACCCCCTCAAAAAAAATTCTCATAACGTAACTCCTTTAATAAGGCGATCGATCGACTAATAAAAATTCAACTTCCGAGGTGTACATATGACAAAACATTCCAAATTAATGAAATCATCTTTAGCTGTATTAGTAGCAGGATCTATTAGCTTTTCAGGTTCAATGGCTTATGCGAATAACGATGAAAAAACGTTCGACACGGTTACAATTGAGCAAAAGGACAGTACAGGAGTTACAGTGAATGATGAAGCCATGATTGATTCTGCTAAAACAGAAATTGAAAAACTTGAAAAGACAGAAAACCCATCATTACTTCCTGGTGATTTCTTCTATTTTGCAAAGCTTGCTCTAGAGAAAGTGAAGCTTGCCTTTACGATGGATGACGCGAAAGAAGCGAAATTACTTGCAGAGTATGCAGCAGAAAGACTTGCTGAAGTAGAAGCTTTATTTGAAGAAGGAAAAGAAGAGGAAGCCATCGAAGCAATCAATCATGCCATTGAAATGATTCAACGCTCTGGAGAAGAATTACCACAACGTGAGAACGAAGAATCTTCTGAAGAGGATTCAATGGAAAAGTCAGAGGGCGAAACTGCAGATGAATTGAATACTGAAGAGAAAAACAGTGAAACTGAACAAACCAAAGAAAGTAATGAAGAAGGTACTGTAGAAGAAGCAGATTCCGAAGGGAAATCGGATGAAATGACTGAAATGGAAGAACTGATGTCACAAAATATCATTTCACTTCAAGCGAATATGGAAAAAGTGAAGAATCCAAAAGCGAAAGCAGCTCTTCAAAATAACATTGAAAAAAGCTATAAGAAATTAGCCGAAAAGCTTGCAAAGCTTGAAGAAAAATGGACGAAAAAAGCAAAGGCTAAAGAAGAAACAGAATCCGATGCATCGATGAAGGAAGACTCTGTAACTTCGGTTGAAGAATCAGTGCCAAACGAAACAACGACTGATGAAAATACAGATGGAAATATAACTGAGACAGTGAAAGAAGAAACAGAAAAAACTGCACCAGTAAAAGTTCAGCATGTGGAAAAAGAAGCGAAAAAAGAATTAAAGCAACAGCAAAAGCAAGAGAAAAAAGAATTAAAGCAACAGCAAAAGCAAGAGAAAAAAGAAGCGCACAAACAATTGAAAAACGAGGAAAAACAAGCTCGTCAAGATGTTAAAGAAGAAAAGAAACAGCATCAGTCAGATGTAAAACAGAAGGAACATCAGGGTCATAACGGTGAAAGCGGAAAAGAAAACGGCAAGGGTCACAATAAAGACTAAGAATTAAGCAAAAGCTTCAGGATAGGCTGGAATTCTAATGACCCGTCAGTCTCGAAGGGGATACTGGACTTGAAGTGATTTGTCATTTGCTGAGTGGAATGCATCTGTGAAGATTACTTAAGCGGTACCCCTTCCTCTCTATTATCCTTTTAAAATCAACTTCATATGAGTATAATAGTGTGCAGGATGGAGTGAGACTGATGCTAAATGTATTACTATTTTTATTAGCCAAACAAAAGAAGAAACAAACGCTCGAAGACATGGCGATACAAATACAAAATGGTGATGAACAATTACTGAACATAGTCCTTGAAGACTATAAGCCATTTATAAAAAAAACGGTATCTTCAGTCTGTAAACGATATATTTATGAAAGTGATGATGAATTTAGCATCGGTCTTATTGCCTTTCATGACGCTATCTTAAAATATAATTATCAGCGAGGGTCATCCATCATCAGTTTTTCTGAAGTAATCATCAAACGGAAAGTCATTGATTATATCAGAAAAAACGGGAAGTTTCAGGATGTGAGCATCGACATGAGTCTGGTTGAGGATGATGAAGAGAACCCGAATTTAACAATCGAGCAAATTGTCTCAGTTGAAGAATATGGGAAGCAGCAGGAAGGAAGGAAGAGGCGGGAAGAGATCATCTCTTTCCAAGAACATCTTTCTCACTTCAAATTATCCTTCCATGAGCTGGTCGAACAGTCACCTAAGCATGAAGATGCCAGACTGAATGCCATTGACATTGCAAAAACGGTAGTGAATTCCAAAGAACTATTGGATTACCTCCTTGAAAAGAAACGGTTACCCATAAAAAAAATAGAGAAACAGGTAAACGTCAGCAGAAAAACAATCGAGAGAAATAGAAAATATATTATTGCCATTACTCTTATTCTTATTGGAGATTATGTATATTTACGGGATTACTTAAAAGGGCGGTTAGAGATATGAAAAAAGGGATCATTATGGAAATCAAACGTGATATCCTCGTTATGATGACGTCAGAAGGGGAATTTCTGACGGGAAGAAGACAGCCCAATCAACATTATACAATAGGAGAAGAAATTCCTTTCTTTCCTTTACATCATGAACCTGCTATGGCGAAACCACCTATTAAATGGAATTGGAAAGTATCGACTGCATTATTAACAGCCATAATCGTCATCCTCACCCTGTTTTCAAGTGCATTCTTACAGAGTAACCAGGCATATGCCTATGTGTCTGTCGATATCAACCCAAGTATGGAATTGACACTGAATAAAAAGCAACAGGTGATAGAGATCACCCCTTACAATCAAGATGCCAAAGTGCTTCTAAAAGAGTTGGGTGACTGGGGAGATATGGATGTAAGTGAAGTGACAAAGGAAATTTTCCTTTTATGTGAAGAAATGGGATATTTAAAAGAGAATCAAAATGTTCTCATCACCTCTTCATTTATTGAGGATTCGAATGATCAGACTGAAGATGATTTGGTTGCTGAAATAAACATGTTTGTTCAAGAATATAGTACATCCCATAACATGAATATCACGGTGAAAGAAACATCGCAGGAAATGAGAGAAGAAGCTTCTGATAAAGGAATGACTGCAGGCTCCTTATTACGTGAAACCGAAAAAGCTGAAACACCGAAACCAGCAGGGAATCCTGAAGAAGAGAGTAAAGACCAAGATGTGCTCAAAGAGGAATTGATGAGAGAGGAGAATTCAAAGGTTGAGAATCAAAAGGTGGAATTACCATCTGAAGAGAAGAAGCAGATACCAGCGAAACCTGAGAACCATCCAAAAAATGATAAACCTCTTCCAAATGAAAATAAGCCTCAAGAAAAACCAGCACAACCCCAAGGCAAAGGCAATTCCTCTGACCATCACAAATGGAATGAGTCCCATGGGAAACATAATGGCTCTTCTAATCAAGGTGATAAAGATCAATCCAGAGGCAATGAAAACCGTGAAAATCGTGAAAAGGAAAACAAAGAAAAGAAAAATGAACACCAAGATAGAAAAGAGAATAAAAAAGACAATGACTAATAAACAGCGGCCCATTTATGAAATGGGTCGTTCTTATTTATAAGGGGCAGCTGGTGGAAACCGGCTACCCCATGCCATTATTATTTAGTTTGTTGTCCAGAAAGTTGTGATTGAGCTTGTTTAACCAGACGCTTTGTAATTTCTCCTCCAACAGATCCGTTAGAGCGGGCTACTGTATCTGATCCAAGTGTTACACCAAATTCTTGAGCAATTTCATATTTCACTTGATCAAGGTACTGTTCAACACCAGGAACTAGTAATTTATTGCTGCTTCTAGCCATAGTCGTTTCCTCCTTATTAGTAGACTTGAAACAAAGATGTTTCTGTAGTACTATTATTTGTCTTATTTCTTTGAACATGAATGGTAATATTTCGCCGAAATTGTATAGTTTGTATGGTGCAAATTGAGTGATTTTATCTTGATGGTTAAGCATCTGTCGTTATAGAAAGAATAAACATATAGTAAATTATCCATTTTTCCTTTCATTCTTCGTTCATATTCATTAAGATAGAAAAGGAAATAACCTTGAAAGGGAAATACATATATGTGGTATAAATTAAGATTAAATTTGAATAAATTGACTCCTGCTCAAGTCATTGTAACCTTTTATCTAATTGCCGTTACAGTGGCAACGATTCTTTTGAGCTTACCATTCGCCCATAAACCCGGGGCAGAGTGGAGTTTTATTGATGCTATTTTCACTTCCGTCAGTGCGGTGAGTGTAACGGGCTTGACGGTTGTTAGTACCGCCGATACGTTTAATACAACAGGAATATTCTTATTGGTATTTGTTTTACAATTCGGTGGAATTGGGATCATGACTCTTGGAACTTTTTTCTGGCTTCTGGTAGGTAAGAAAATAGGGCTGAAAGAACGGCGATTGATTATGACGGATCAAAATCAAACAAATCTGTCCGGCCTTGTTCATCTATTAAAGCAAATATTATTACTTATCATTGTAATTGAATTAGTTGGTGCATTTATTTTAGGGGTTTATTTCCTGAGTTACTATCAAACTTGGCAGGAAGCATTCATCCACGGACTTTTTGCCTCAGTGAGTGCTACGACAAACGCTGGATTTGATATTACCGGTCAATCACTCATTCCCTTTAAAGATGATTATTTTGTGCAATTTATTACAATTATCTTGCTCACATTAGGGGCAATTGGATTTCCGGTATTAATCGAGACAAAAGACTATTTAATGAACAAGAAAAGAAGCAAACATCATTTCTCATTATTCACTAAAATTACGACCATTACTTTTGGTATATTATTAATTTTCGGTACGTTGGTTATATGGTTGTTCGAATATGATCGATTTTTTTCAGGTATGTCTTGGCATGAATCATTCTTTTATTCACTCTTTCAATCTTCATCGACGAGGAGTGGTGGTCTTGCTACCATGAATGTAGCAGAGTTTTCAACTCCTACATTGTTGGTTTTGAGTGCGTTAATGTTCATTGGCGCCTCTCCAAGCTCAGTGGGTGGAGGAATTAGGACAACAACTTTTGCCTTGAATATCTTGTTCTTATTCCACTTCGCCAGGGGCAATAAAACGATCAAGATTTTTAGAAGAGAAGTACACGAACAGGATATCATTAAATCATTAGTCGTAACGATGGTGGCAGTCCTTATGTGTTTCGTGTCAGTCGTAATCTTAACAATTACAGAAGATCACAGTCTTATTGAAATAATCTTTGAAGTTGCTTCTGCCTTCGGAACAACAGGTTTATCATTGGGGATCACCTCTGACCTTTCATCGATTGGAAAGTGTGTGATTATTGCCCTCATGTTTATCGGTCGAGTCGGCATTCTATCCTTCTTGTTTATGATAGGAGGAAAAGAGAAAACAACCAACTATCATTATCCAAAGGAACGGGTTATTATCGGATAGAAAAAAACGATGCTTTGCCGCATCGTTTTTTTATTTGAGTGCAGAATAGGGCACATCGAAATATAGCCAAAGAAAGAAAATTATGGGAAAGGATATAATCCATCCAATTATCGGGCTTTTATGGTGAACAATGAGTACGGTGAACATCATGATATTAAATAGGATATCCCAGCCAAAATGCCAGCCGTTGTGATAGGTCATCATCCCAAGAACATGCGATAAGCCTTCACCTACACCGTAAATTCCCGTCCACAACATAATCCATGCGACTTTTCCCTGGAAAGACGAAGGCAGTTTCCCGATAAAGATTGCAATGGTGGCAGTGTATTGAACAGCCATTTTACAAAGTGATATGATCGTATGATTCAGGTTGATGTGGTCGCCAAATGCTGTAACCGTTTGGAATTCCCACATGGAATAGTCATACAAAAGGAATTGGGATAGTAAATCGCCGATAATAAAAAACAGTAAAGTTGGATAATAGCTGTAAAATTCTTTCCAATTTCCAAATTTCCATCCGAGTAGAGCATAGCAAAGTAAGAAGACAAATATCATTTCATATCCTCATTTAGCATTTTTGCTTAGTTTCTGGTTAAATGCTTCATTTATTCAGACTTTTTCTTCTAGTATTGGAATACCTTACGCGGCTTCTTAGGGAATGGAAAGAGAAACGAATGGAGAAAATAAGGGTAACAAAGGAGATGAGTTACATGAAACGAAAAGCACAGTATAATGCTGCTGAAAAAAACAACCAAACGCCATTAAAGAATAAACAAGAGTCAGAATTCTCAGCTGAATTCTCTCAAGGAGAAGATTCAGCGAAGGGGAAGAATCGAAACTCTTCTAAAGGGATGAAGGGTAAAAGCTGATGAAGGATAAAAAACAATCTTTTCGCGAAGAATTTGGTCAGGAATTCGGAGATGTTAATGCAGCCAAGATCCTGGAAGTAACTCAAAAACAGCCAAAAGCAAAAGAAGACAAGAAAAAATGTTAAGCGATTCGCTTAACATTTTTTCTTGTCTATAGTGATACAGATTGTCGATCAATCTCAAATACGGTAGATTGACCGGTTGCTGGTTCAAAGTAAGCTAATACATACTGATCTTGTCCATCCTTGGATTGAATGGTTTCCAGGAGTGTATGCTTATACAATTCCTTTTCATTTAAGTTTAGAAGAGCGAAAGATTTTCCTGCGATAGTTGGTTCTGCCAGCAAGGATTGATAAATAGCAGATCGATCTGCTTTAGTCAGTTCATGAGTCCACCAAGGCTTACGTGGTTTGTACTTCTGGTTCTCTAAATAATCCAGTTTCATTAGACCTTCAATAATCGAAATGTTGAAGCTTGTCTCTGTAGATAAAAACTCATGCAGCCTTTTAAACAAATCTTCCAGTTGATGTCCGATTCTTGACCAACCACGGTTTTCCCAGTAAGAGCCGAATTGTTGGAAGAAATCAAAGGGAGTTTCAAAGCACTCGGTCACTAAATATTCAATCGTACGATCCATACGATGATCATTCCAATACTTTTCCAATACATCTTCTACCTGTTTGATTCTAACGATATCATCAAAGGACAATACATTGTTTCCCAGGATTTCATAAGGTGAATGGTCCATATACGTGTATTGATGATCGTTTGCACGAATCCTTAAGCCTGTACCACGAAGCATCTTCAGGAATCCTAATTGAAGCTCCTCTGGTCGCAATTCAAATACATCATTAAAAGTTTTACGGAAAGAGTTGTAATCCTCTTCAGGCAAACCGGCAATTAAATCCAGATGCTGATCAATCTTTCCTCCATCTTTCACCATGGTAACGGTTCTCGTCAGTTTCGTGTAATTTTGTTTTCTCATTACGAGGTCATTCGTTTCATCATTCGTAGATTGAATTCCAATTTCAAAGCGGAATAACCCTGCAGGGGCATTTTCGTTCAGGAATTCAATTACTTCCGGTCTCATTATATCGGCGGTTATTTCAAATTGAAAGACAGTACCCGGTAAATGTTCATCAATTAGAAATTGAAACATTTCCATGGCATAGCTTCGACTAATATTGAACGTACGATCAACAAATTTAATGGTTTTGGCACCATTTTTCATTAAGAAACGGATATCATCTTTTATCTTTTCCCTGTCAAAGTAGCGTACACCTACTTCAATCGAGGAAAGACAGAACTGACAGCGGAAAGGACAACCCCTGCTTGTCTCAATATAGGTGACCCTTTTACCCAATTGAGGCAGGTCTTCTTGAAAGCGAAATGGTGAAGGCACTTCTCTTAAATCGATTTTATTCTGCTGTGGCTTGATGACAGGCTTTCCATCTGCCAAATAAGCGACTCCATGGACCTTTGAA
The DNA here is from genome assembly GCF_041889765.1 of Rossellomorea sp. FM04394. Taxonomy (NCBI): domain Bacteria; kingdom Bacillati; phylum Bacillota; class Bacilli; order Caryophanales; family Bacillaceae; genus Rossellomorea; species Rossellomorea sp. FM04394. The sequence continues at coordinate 1,626,561 of NZ_CP168654.1, forward strand.
AAGTCCCTATCTCCATTAAGCTCATCTAATAACTGCTTAAAGGATTCTTCTCCTTCCCCCACTACAATAAAGTCAACGTCTTGCAGGCGCTCGAGCCAGTAGGGAACATCATATGTGACTTCTGGTCCCCCAAGGACGATGGTTACTTCAGGCAGGATTTTACGAAGGATCTTGATCACTTTGATCGTCTCTTCGATATTCCAAATGTAACAGCTGAATCCAATGATATCCGGTTTTTTCGAGAACAAGTCAGTGGCGATGTTAAGGGTGGGATCTTTAATGGTGTATTCAGCCAGTTCAATTTCATGTTCAGGCTCTGCATAGGCCTTTAAGCAACGAATGGCTAAATTGGTGTGAATATACTTTGCATTTAACGTACTTAAAACGACTTTCTTCATAAATAAGCTCCTTTTATACTAAAATTCACCTGGATATATACCAAATGAACCGTTGTAAACCAAATTTTCCAATATATATGGGTTGTTCGTACAACCCATACAGGCAGTACTGATTATCATTTTATCTAAGGAAGAGAGAAAGCTCAATGTTTGTCTAAAATGAATTTAAATTTATTGTAAGTATTAGAAGGAATTTCAGGAAAAGTTACGAATAATATAATAAAATAAATAGTTTTTTGATAATTGTGTAGAAGTGAAGTGGATTAAAATATACCTTAAGAGAATAGTTACTCATGAAAAGGGACTGACCCGTGTCTGCAATTGGGTCAGCCCTTTCTAGTGAGGTTTATCTTGTTTTCATTTCTCTTTTTGAAAGAAGCTTCTGGATTTTGGTTGATTTAAACTCGACAATCGGTTGCGTAATGCTTGTGAAAAACTTTGTCGAGAAAATCATCGTCAGAACTAATGATACACCTAGTAATAGTATTAAACTCGTAGTGGGATCGATTATATCCTTAAGCTGACTTTCCCGGAATAACCGGATAAGGAAGCCGTGCAGCAAGTAGACATACAGGGTGTTTTTGCCCCATTTAGTGAAAAACTGTCTTTTCGTAGGGACAAACGTGAAGAAGCTAAAGATCATCACAACATTTAACAAGTATACAAATGCACGAACTGCCACACTGACCGTATCATTCCATTCGAAATCTCCATAAGGCTTTGAGCCAAGTAACCATTTATCGGAGAATTCAGGGATGAAGTACATTCCTAAAAATACGAGAACAAATAATGAACCTGCCACTATACGAGCTTTACTCGTTTTGAAATATTCGAAGTGCTCCTTCTCCAAGTAATAGCCCATCAGGAAAATCGGAAAAAACACAAACGTTCGGGACAAGCTTAAGTAGTTTGAAATCACGTCTGCAAATCCAACAAGCAACCCAAGGGAAAAAGCCACTGTCAAACCAATAGCAGGTTTGAATTTGAACCACTTTATGAAAGCGTAAAGCAGTGCATTCCAACAGAATAAGCTAATTAGGAACCACAATGACCAGTGCGGGTTAAGTGGATCCAATTCAAATGTAGATTTCTCATAAAGAAAATAGTAATACACCGTGTAGATCAATTGGAACACAATGTAAGGGAGTATTAACTTTTTCGCTAGTTTTTGAATATATCCCTTTTTATAGAATCCTTTTGCGAAAAATCCCGCCACAAGTATAAAAGCTGGCATGTGGAAGGTGTAGATCGTTTTATATAAAGAAAGGATAAAGGGATCGCTTTCGATATAGGACCGGATCAAATGTCCAAATACCACTAGAAATATCAAAATGAATTTGGCATTGTCGAAGTAATAGTCACGCTGTTTCATATCTTCACCATCTCTTAGAATAGTTTTATCCTAATTCATTCTTACCCTAGGATACAATGAGTAAAACATGAATTTCACTGTTAATTATGACCATAAGTATGGGAAGCTATGCGAATTCTATAAATGCCTGAGCCAATAGTCGTCTTTTAAATTAGTAGGGGGATGAGAAAATGACTAATAGTAGTAAACTGGAAAAAGAGCTGAATAAGGAAGAATGTCATCCCGTCGATAGGGAAATTTGCTTAGCATCACCCATGCCGATGTTCGTAATCAATGAAGAGTTGAAAATCGTCTATGCCAATCTCGAAGCATGTGAAACACTGGAGACAACTTCTGAATCGATTGTAGGCAAGCTGTTCAGCGGTTTTTTCTCTTCTGTTCCTGCACCGATTGTTGCTCATTACAAGGAAGTGATGGAAACAGGAAAAACCCTTGAAGATGAAACCCTAATGAATATTACCGATAAGAAAATCCTTCATATTGAGCTCTTGCTCAAAAAATCGACCATTTCTCCTAATGCCTATCTCTACTTCAAGGATGTAACGGAACTAAAGGAAAAAGAGCGAAAAGATCATATGAATGTCCATTTGTTATCGAATATTTTCCAGAATGCATCAGAAGGAATCGTTCTCTTTGATATTGAAGGAAATATTAACGATGTGAATCAGGCGTTCAGTTCACAAGTCGGATTGGACAAGGAAGAAATCACAAACAGGAACATAAGCTCCTTTATCCCTGAAAATGCCCATTATAAGATTGAAAAGATAAAAGAACTGATTTCTCAAAATAAAAAAGCACGAGGAGAAATTCCGATAAAAAAAGCACACAGCATATCGATTGTTGAATTTACGACAAGTCCCTATGTGCATCACAAGCTTCATATGGCCATCCTTAGAGATGTAACCGAGAAGAGACAGATGGAAATTCAATTAAAGCGGAACGAAGAGTTATTTAAAGGATTATTTGAAGAAGCGATTGATGCCATTGTGTTATGGGATCAGGATGGTAGAGTATTAAAAGCCAACTCTTCTGCCCTGAAGATCTTTGAATGCTCACTTTCAGAACTTCTTTCGAAGAGAATCAGGGACTTTGTTTACCCTCTGGAAAGCCAAAAGTTTGATCTGGTCATGGAACAGTTAAACAGAAGTGGTGCTGTAAGGGATGAAGTGTTGTTTCTCATGCCTAACAATCAGTTGAAGCATTTGGAATTCACTTCTAAGCTTCATTCCGTTGACGGCTATAACATGACGATATTCCGTAACGTCAGTGAAAGGTATCAAATGGAGAAGGAATTACGGGAGAGTGAGGAGAGGTTTCGGAAAATTTTTGAAGGCTCATTGGACGGCCTGCTCCTAACCAATCACAATTATGTTGTCGTAGATGCAAATCCAGAAGTGAGCAAAATCATTACGATCGAGAAAGATCACTTAATCGGAAAAGATGTACGTGAGATATTGAATATCGAACCTGGTGACGAATCATATGATGAGTATTTACAACAATTAAAAGAAGAAGGACAGGCAACGTTTTTAAAAACGTTAACTTCTCATAGGGATAAGCTTCAATACGTGGAGCTGTCATCCAAGTATAATTTGCTCTCTAATTTGAATCTAACGATCATTCGTGACATTACCGAACAAATTGAAATGCAGGAACAGTTAAGAAAATCAGATACATTAAGTGTAGTTGGGGAGCTCGCTGCCGGGATTGCCCATGAAATCAGGAACCCGATGACCGCCCTAAAAGGCTTTATTCAATTGTTGGAAAATAGTGTAGGTCAAGATCATGAAATGTACTTTAATGTGATTACTTCTGAATTTCAGAGAATTGAATCCATCATTACTGAGTTTCTAGTGTTAGCAAAGCCACAGGCCATTCAATATCAAGAAACGAATTTAATCAAGATCATGAAAGATACCGTTGATCTATTAAGTGCTCAGGCAGTTATGCACAATGTGCAGTACGAGGAGAGTTACCAAAAGAATCTCCCAACCATCATTGCAGAGCCAAATCAGTTAAAGCAGGTATTCATTAATGTCATCAAGAATGCAATTGAAGTTATGACGGACGGTGGGTTCATTTCCATCGGTATCCAGGAAACAGAGGATGAAATGATTCATATTAGAATAAAAGACCAGGGAGGCGGAATTTCAAAGGATAAGATTAAAAAGCTTGGTGAACCGTTCTATACTACGAAGGAACGGGGGACTGGACTAGGGCTGATGGTAAGCTTTAAAATTATTAAAGAGCATAAAGGAAGCGTTCAGGTTGAGAGTATTGTTGGAGAAGGAACCACCTTCCATATTTATCTGCCTAAATCTTAAAGGAGTCGTGCAAAATGTCAATTCATGCTATTGTGATGGAGAGCCCGATTGGAAATTTAGAGCTTCAAGCAGATCATAGCCATCTTATTTCAGTACAGTTTGTAGAAGGTGAAGAGAAGGCGTGTTCTGACACGGATCATCCAATATTAAAGAGTACACAAGAACAAATCAGACAATTCTTTAAAGGAGAGAGAAGAGAATTTGATCTTCCTTTAAGGATAGAAGGAACTGCTTTTCAGAAAGAAGTATGGAACACCCTGCAACAGATCCCATTCGGTGAAACATGGTCTTATCAGGATGTAGCCCAAGCGATTCAAAGACCTAAAGCTGTAAGGGCAGTAGGGCAAGCGAATAAAGCCAATCGTTTCCCCATCATCATCCCATGCCACCGAGTCATAGGTAAGAATAAAACACTTACAGGCTATGCCGGTAAGCAGGTGGATAAGAAAGAAACCCTATTGTTGTTGGAAAAATAGAATGAATTACAGGTATCTTCCATCGGGAGGATGCCTGTTTTTTATACGAAATTGATTTTCCTATCTATTTAGATTATTATCTAATTAGACGATAATCTAAATAGAGAGAGGGAGACATTTTGCAATTAAGTAAGCAGGTGGCTTTTCATAAAACGATGGGGGATCCGACCCGGATCAAGATTGTCTATTTACTGACATCAGAAAGCTTGCACGTGGGAGCAATTGCCGGAAAGCTGGGACTCACTGCCCCGACAATCTCCCATCATCTAACGAAACTGAAAGAGTGCAATCTTGTTTATTCAAGAAGAGAGAAGAACACGGTTTACTACTATTTAAATAAAAAGGTTTTAAGACATCATGGGAATGTTCTTAATCAGTTTGCTCAGGAAGAGAAAGGGGAAAGTGTGATGTCAGAGAAGTTATTGAAAGAAAAACAGAAGGTAAAGAATAATTTTCTGGAGAAAAATGGACGAATCAAAAATATTCCTTCTCAACAAAAAAAGAAATTATTTATTTTGGAACATATGGTGGAAGGATTAAAGGTGGGTGAAAAATATCCGGAAAAAGATTTGAATGAATACATTCAGCAATTTCATGAAGACTATGCAACCCTAAGAAGAGAATTTATTATTCATCAGTTTATGTACCGGGAAAATGGCATATACGAAGTGAACCCGAGGGAAATGTGGGCGTCATCAAAACTATATGAATAATATCGATGAAGTCTAAAGAAGAGCAGGAGAAATCTCCTGCTCTTTCTTTTGGCTTTAACCGATGCTTTGTTGGATACTTTCTTCAAAGCTAGGGTAGAGAACACCTTTTTCCGTTATAATGCCTGTAATCAACTCATGCGGAGTAACATCGAAAGCAGGATTATAAACAGGTACATTTTCTGGTGAAATCAATGTTCCACCTACTATTGTGATCTCTTCCCTGGTTCTTTCTTCAATCGGAATCTCATTACCATTTCGAATTGATAGATCGAATGTGGAGGACGGAGCGGCCACATAAAAAGGAATATTGAAGTGTTTACACAGAATGGCGAGCATGGACGTTCCGATTTTATTTGCGGTATCCCCGTTGGCAGAGATGCGATCAGCACCAACGATGACAGCTTCCACCCCTCTTTCTTTCATGGTATGAGCCGCCATGCTATCGGTGATGAGGGTGACGTCAACTCCTGATTGTTGTAATTCCCAAGCAGTCAGTCGTGCTCCTTGAAGTACGGGCCGTGTTTCACATGCGTAAACCTGGAACGCTTTTCCTTTTTCCCTTCCTAAATGAAATGGGGCTAATGCCGTTCCATACTTACTCGTTGCAATGGAACCGGCGTTACAAATGGTCATCACGATTTGTTTGTCCTTCAATACACTTAATCCATATTCTCCTATTAAACGACATACTGCCTCGTCTTCTGCATGAAGTTGGACTGCAGCATGAAGTAAATTGGTTTTGGCTTCATTAACCGAAGATATATGCTCTAGTACATTTTCTAAGCGATTTAAAGCCCAAACCAAGTTGACCGCTGTAGGACGTGAACCGGCGAGATATTTCTTGTCTCGTTGAAAGAGGTCCATAAATTCTGCTAAGTCATTCGTTTCATATTGACGGGCTGCATGGGCTAATCCGTAAGCAGCTGTAATGCCAATGGCGGGAGCACCTCTCACTTTTAGCGTAATAATTGCATCGTAATATTCTTCAATGTTCGTCAGTTTGATGTATTCCACTGTGTTAGGCAATTTTTGTTGATTTAGAATCAGTAAATAATCTTCATGCCACTCCAGTGAAGTTGGAATTGTAAGTGTTTGTGTCATGATAATCTCCTTTATTCATTAGGAATGAGACTGTATTAAGGATATGAGTTCCTCGATGGAATAAATCTGTTTACGTTTCACGATCAGTTCTTTCCCTAGGGCTAAGCAAGCACGTTTGGCCTGTATTCTTTGTTCTTTATCAGCGATGATTTCCAAGTCTTCAACATGAGCAAGACCTATTGTTCTTCTGATACATTCACAGCCTGCAAAACCGATGCTGTCTTGAAAGCTTTTCTCCAATACATATTCAAGGTAGCCATTTACCTTCGTGTAGGCATCGCCACTTACTTTCCAATGGTTGGAAAATGTAGTGGAGAAGACGTTCCAGGTTTTCTGGATGTGATAGAGAATCGTTTCTTTCTCTTCAGGGTTTGAAATCACCTGGAAAATAAGGTTTGCGATGAATTGCCCAATATCAAAGCCTATCGGTCCATAAAAGGCGAACTCGGGATCGATCACTTTTGTCTGATACTGATCGACAAAGATGCTTCCAGTATGAAGGTCTCCATGCAGCAAGGCTTCTCCTTCAGTTAGAAAGCTCTTTTTCAATTTGGCCACTTCAAGTTTTAAAGTGAAATCATCCCATAACTGCTGAACATCCTCAGATAATTCTTCCTCAAATTCATTGGTTTCACTGTTGAAAAAAGGATCCGTGAATACAAGGTCTTCAGTGATTTTGCACAGCTCTGGATTTGAAAATTCTTTCACATATTCCTTTTTCTTGAAAGGATGAAGGGCATAATCGGATGTGTAATACAGTGTATTGGCTAAAAAAGTTCCAATGTCTTGGGAGAGCTGTGGATACTTTTCCCCTTTGATAAGACCTGTTCGGGCAATCGTCAGTGCACTTAAATCCTCCATTACCGTAATCGCAAGTGCAGGGTCTGAGTAGTACACTTCAGGAACCAGATCTCCCACAAATGATTGTTGAAGCTTTAGAGCACCCGCTTCGATTCTTGCCCGTTCGATTGTCAATGGCCAGCTTTCCCCTACAACCTTTGCATAAGGAAGTGCTTGCTTTATGATGATTCCTTTACCTGTCTCACTCTCCACTACATGAAATACCAAGTTTAGGTTACCGTCTCCAATTTCTTTACACGTCAAGAGAGTTCCGTCTTCAAAAATTCTTAACCGAATGGCCAGCACAATTGCTGACTGTTCAGTAAGTGGTTGATACGCATTAAGTTTTGTAATTGCCATTTTTATTCCTCCTTTTAGTACACCCCTTATTTAAAGACGGTGTTATGGAGGCTTTTCCGTGGCATAAGAAAAGCCTCTTTCCATGTTCGAAAGAGGCTTGAAGAATCATCTTCGTCGCCTCTTATCTCTCAGAAAGAATATCTTTCTGTTGGAATTAGCACCGTGCCTTACTGGATTAGTCAATCCGGCGCATACTGCGCCCCGCTTTAATGCGGTATTATGGTCGGTTGCTGGGCTTCATAGGGCCAAATCCCTCAGCCAGCTCTTGATAAGAGTTGCGTACGCTATTTAATTAAACTTTCAGAATGTTTCATTTGAATTGAATGGTACCATTTAAGTATTTTCCATGTCAACGTTTTTTTGGAAAATAACCTTTCTAATAAAAATCCGGTCTTCGGTCCTGGAATATCGGAATCTGCTTTCTGACTCTTTCTACTTCATGTAAATCGATTTCAGCTGAAACCAATTCTTCCGTTTGAGATCCCTTTGAAAGAATCTCTCCCCATGGATCAATGATGAGGGAACAACCGCCAAATTCATTGTTCGGGTCACTGCCTACACGGTTGCAGGCGATGACGTAGCACTGATTTTCAATCGCCCGTGCCCTTAAGAGGGTCTGCCAGTGATCAATCCGTGCTGCTGGCCACTGTGCTACGACAAAAACGACCTTGGCTCCCATTAGTACATGTTTTCTGAACCATTCCGGAAAGCGGATGTCGTAACAAATCAATCCTGCCATTTCTGTTTCTTGAAGGGTAAACATGCCATCCTCTTGTCCGGGAAGTAAATAATGATGTTCATCCATTAGCTTGAAAAGGTGAAGCTTTGAATACTGTTTCACCAACCGGCCATTGGAATCAACTACTAAAAGTGTATTGCTTACACCATTCTGTGTTTTGTTTGCTACAGAACCACCTACAATCTGAATGGAATTTCTTTTGGACAGGGCGGTCAGGAAAGAAGATGAATCATTTGCTCCGTTATCAGCGATGTCATCCATTCTTGTAAGATCATATCCAGTCGTCCAAAGCTCAGGCAGTACAACTGTATCACAGCCGTCTTCACTTGCTTTTTTAACCCATTTCTCGACTCTTTTCTTGTTTTCTAAAGGATTTCCGAACACAATATCCATTTGTGCGATACCTATCTTTTGAATCATTTCTTTCACCTCATTGTGGCCTTTTGGAATTTATTGCTTTACATTCTTTATTTTCCGTTATATCATTTGTGACTAGAATTTGAAAGTAATAAATTTTCAAAAAAATGTAGTGGGTGAGTGTATGAAGACTTATAGTAAGGCAAAACGTTTAGATTTATTACCTGAACAATTTTTCGCATCCCTTGCAGGGAAAGTGAATGCTGTTGTGAAAGAGGGACATGATGTCATTAATTTAGGGCAGGGAAATCCGGATCAGCCGACTCCTCCTCATATTGTGGAAAAACTGACAGAAGCAGCTGCTACACCTTCCAATCATAAATATCCCCCATTTCGTGGGTTATCGTCATTTAAAGAGGCGATTGCCGCTTTCTACCTCCGTGAATACAGTGTAGGTTTGGATCCGGAAACAGAGGTAGCTGTGCTGTTTGGAGGAAAGGCAGGATTAGTTGAAATTCCTCAATGTTTATTGAACCCTGGTGATGGTGTATTAGTGCCTGATCCCGGTTATCCTGATTATTTATCCGGGGTTGCATTAGCAGAAGCCCGCATGATTAAAATGCCTCTCCGTGAGGAAAATGGATTTCTACCTGATTATCAAGAACTGTCCGGTGAAAAGTTATATAATGCAAAGCTAATGTTTCTTAACTACCCCAATAATCCAACTGGTGCGATCGCCACAAAATCATTCTTTGAAGAAACAGTGGAACTTGCCGATCAGCATGATATTTGTGTTGTGCATGACTTTGCCTATGGAGCGATTGGATTTGATGGACAGAAACCTATTAGCTTCTTGGAAACAGAAGGAGCTAAGGATGTCGGTATTGAAATCTATACTCTATCGAAAACATATAATATGGCTGGCTGGAGAGTCGGGTTTGCAGTTGGGAATAAAAGTGTCATAGAAGCGATCAACGTCCTTCAAGATCACCTTTATGTGAGCTTGTTCGGTGCCATTCAAGAAGCGGCTACCACAGCCCTCTTAAGCTCGCAGGAATGCGTGAATGCATTGGTTTCAACATATGAAGAAAGAAGAAAACTATTAATCTCCGGGCTTCAGGGAATAGGGTGGGATGTAAAGGCTCCACAAGGTTCCTTCTTCGCCTGGTTAAAGGTACCTGAAGGATTTACATCTGTAGAGTTCTCAAACTATTTACTTGAAAAAATCAAAGTCGCTGTTGCTCCGGGGGTAGGCTTTGGAGAATTCGGTGAAGGGTATGTACGTGTAGGACTTTTAACCACAAACGAACGGATAAAAGAAGCGATTTCACGTATTGAAAGTTTAGAATTATTCCACAAAAGGGATTGACATAAGCCAAAATTGGTGCAATAATCCAACTGAATAATTAATAATGAAATTCTTATCAAGAGCAGGCGGAGGGACCAGCCCGATGAAGCCCGGCAACCGACTTATTAAGCACGGTGCTAATTCTTGCAGCTATATTGCTGACAGATAAGAAAGAGTGACGAATGCAAACCTCTTCTTATCTGGAAGAGGTTTTTTGTTTGCCGCTATGAAACCAACATGCGGCTTAGTAGCTTTTTCATAAGGAGGTAATTCAACAATGAGTGAAGTGATAGCAACCTATCAACTAAAGGGAAAGAGCGGTTCATACGAGAAAAAGGCAGAGGGAATTGCCTTGGGTCTAACGGTCGGTTCATGGACGGACTTGCCGCTACTGGAACAGGAACAATTGAGAAAGTACAAGGGTAGAGTCGTTTCCGTGAAGGAGTGGGAAGGCGATGATGGCCCACGGGGTGAAGTGAAGATTGGATATCCCCGTCATAATTATTCAAATGATATTCCAGCCATCCTAACAACGGTGTTCGGTAAGCTTTCCCTTGATGGAGAGGTGAAATTGATAGATTTAGAGTTTTCGAAAGATTTAAAAGAAATATATCCTGGTCCGAGATTTGGAATTGAAGGGATCAGGGAGTTAACAGATGTACATGATAGACCACTGTTAATGAGCATCTTTAAAGGTGTAATCGGCAGGGATCTCACTTTCCTTGAAAATCAGTTAAGAGCCCAGGCTCTCGGAGGAATCGATGTAGTAAAAGACGATGAAATTTTATTCGATAATCCGCTGACACCCTTTTCTGAGAGAGTCAGATTAGGAGAGGAGGTGCTGAACGATGTGTTTGAGGAAACAGGGAAGAAAACCTTGTATGCAGTGAACCTGACAGGCAGAACATCACAATTACGGGATAAAGCAAGAAAAGCAAGGGAGCTCGGGGCAGATGCTCTATTATTCAATGTGTTTTCTTATGGTCTCGATGTTCTTCAGGAATTGAGAGAGGACGATGATATCGCGTTGCCGATCATGGCCCATCCTGCTTTTGCCGGGGCTACTGCGGCATCTCCTGTTCATGGTGTGAGCTATTCTTTATGGTTAGGGAAATTTTTACGAATGGTCGGGGCTGATTTCTCATTATTTCCATCACCATACGGAAGTGTTGCATTAGAAAAGAAAAAAGTTCTAGCCGTGAGCCATGAGTTAACGAAGGAAGATGCCCATTTGAAAAGAGCATTGCCAGTACCATCTGCCGGCATTCATCCCGCTCTTGTCCCGCTTTTGGTGAAGGATTTCGGTATAGACTGTGTCATCAATGCGGGGGGAGGCATTCATGGTCACCCTGACGGTGCAAGTGGTGGAGGGAAAGCATTCGTTCAAGCAATCGATGCAGTTTTAAAAGGAACGTCTCTCAATGAGGCAGCAGAAAACCATGGTGAACTTCGTAAAGCACTATCCCTATGGGAGAGGAGGTAAAGGTGTAGTGGGTCATCCAATCATTTTTTGTGATTTCGATGGAACGATTACAGAAACGGATAATATCATCTCGTTGATGAAATCCTTTGCTCCTCCAAAATGGGAAGGTATCAAGGAGGACATTTTAAGTCAGTCGATGTCCATTAAAGAAGGTGTAAGCAAGCTGTTTTCGCTTATTCCTTCATCACAGAAAGACGAAATGATTCAGTATTTATTGGATACAGCTGTCATACGTGAAGGTTTTAAGGAATTTGTGGAATATACGAAAGACAACGAGATTCCATTGTATATCGTCAGCGGAGGAATAGACTTCTTTGTTCACCCTTTACTGAATGAATACGGGCCCTTTAACGGAGTTTTTTGTAATGAAGCAAACTTCGATGATTCTACCGTAACAATTCATTGGCCGCATCCATGTGACGATCATTGTGACAGTAAAGGTTGTGGATGCTGCAAGCCTTCCATCCTGAGAACATTGTCTTTAAAAGAAGATACAGAGGTCATTGTGATCGGGGATTCTGTCACAGATATCGAGATGGCAAAGCTTGGTGATACTGTGCTTGCCAGAGACTATCTCGCGCGCATGTGTGAAGAAAAGGGAATCCCCTATCTTCCCTTTGAAACGTTTCATGATTGCATGGATGCAATTAAAAAAGGAGTGACATTATGAAATCCTATCAACCGGAGTGGGATGAGCTCGCCGATATTAAAAGGGAATTAGCAGACAGAGATTGGTTCATGGGCACCAGCGGGAACCTCGCGATACGAGTGAGTTCATCCCCTGCCACTTTCCTTGTTACGGCAAGTGGAAAGGATAAACGAAAGCACACAAAAGAAGATTTCCTCCTCGTCAATGCTCATGGTGAGGCCATGGAGGAAACTCAATTACGACCATCGGCAGAAACACTGCTGCACAGTCATGTTTTTACACGGAGTTCAGCGGGATGCAGCTTACATGTCCATACCGTTGCAAATAATGTGATCAGTGAACTGTATGGGGATGAAGGTGTCGTCACGTTTAGAAACCAGGAACTGATTAAAGCTTGGGATAAATGGGGGGAACATGATTCCCTATCCATTCCGATCATTCATAATCATGCCCATATCCCAACCTTGGCAGATGCCTTTCAACCATTCATTAAAGGAGACAAAGGTGCCGTACTCATTCGAAATCACGGGATTACGGTATGGGGGCGTAACGGTTTTGAGGCTAAGAAACTATTGGAAGCTTGTGAGTTTATGTTCCAATACCAACTCACTCTATTATCTTTATCAACCAAGGAATCCATTCTTAAAGGAGGAGTCAGCTTATGACAACCATTAAAATTCAGGGGAAAAATCAAGTCATTGATCATCAGGAAGAGGTAGTGAAGTATTTAAATGAACAAGGAGTCATCTATGAGCATTGGAATATTGAAAAACTGAGCGAATCACTAAGGGATCGGTACGCTTTAACGGAAGAAGATAAAGCGGACATCCTGTCTACTTTCAAAGAGGAGATTGAAGATATTTCAGAGAGAAGAGGGTATCAAGCCTGGGATGTAATCTCCCTTTCGGAGAGTACCCCAAATCTTGAAGAACTACTAAAAAATTTCCAACAGGAGCACCATCACACGGATGATGAAGTCCGCTTTATCGTAAACGGCCATGGTGTGTTTGTCATACAAGGTAGTGATGGTGATTTCTTTGAAGTACACCTAAACCCGGGGGACTTGATTTCAGTCCCTGAAAACATTCGCCATTATTTTACATTAAGTGAAGATAAGAAGGTAGTGGCTGTACGTATTTTCGTCACTCAGGAAGGCTGGGTACCAATTTATTAATAGGCTGGAGGATAGACAAAGAATAGAATCTATTGTCTATCCTCTTATTTTAGTGGAAAGGAATTTTTGGCGAAAGATGTCTAAATTAGCAACATTACTAGTTATTTTGTCTTGTTTTGCGAATCTATTTACTTTTCTGATAATACTTGCGATAATTCTCAAGTACCGATTTAAATGAATAAAGACTAGGAGCTAAAAAAGGAGTTTACAAGAAATGGGTCGCCTATTAAAAAAGAAATGGTTATTAATGAAAATCAATCAGAAACGTTCAGAAATGATTTCCCTGGGAGAGAGTTTAGGTTTATGTGCAGCTGAAACCGTTCGATGCAGCCAGCAATTGGATCAGCTATTGAACGACTATGAAAAATGCACAAATAAAGTTGTATCATTTACCTTCCAGGAATCATCAAGTGAATTTGGGCATTACATTAAGACCTTATTAAAACGAACTGCTTCGTGACGATTCAACAAGAATTTCCTCACCATTCAAGGTATAAAGAGAGAACGATCTCCAATAATTTCCACATTTAAACCTGGACAATCAATCTAATTTGTCGTAATTTCAAAAAAGAGAAGGACGGTACGCTACAGGCGTACCGTCCTTCTCTTTTTTAACTAGCGGGCGATTTGTTTGACAATAACAGGGTTTATTTGTATAATATTTTGAAACTGAGATATTTAAATTTTTAAAGGAATGAATGCCATGAATGAAACTCAAGATACAAAACAATCATTAAAGCTTTTCATTGTCCTTTCAAGAGCTTTCAAAGCCTTAAATGAAGAGATAAACAAAAACATTCAGGAAAACGGTTTAAACCCTACCGAATTTGCTGTTCTAGAGCTTCTTTATCATAAAGGAGATCAGCCCCTGCAGCAAATTGGCGGAAAGATCCTATTAGCATCCGGCAGTATTACGTATGTAGTGGATAAGCTTGAACAAAAGGGCTATCTTAAGCGTAATGCTTGTCCAAAGGACCGTCGAGTTACTTATGCTCAAATAACTGAGAACGGCAGACAGTTAATTGATGAGATTTTTCCTAATCACGAAAATCGAATTCATGAACTGATGTCAGCTCTATCCCCTGTTGAGAAGAAAGAAACGATTGAAATGTTGAAGAAACTAGGCTTATCGATTAAAGACTTGTCGTATTAAACCAATTCCTGTACCCCGTCTATCACTAGACGGGGTTTTATTTTGTCTTAAAATCTCTTTATTCTGATAGCTGTGTCTTGAATTCAATCCTTGTGATAAAAGGAGATTCTATATTATAAGTCGAATAACTATAATCGGGAATATTTTATGAGGAGGCAACATTATGAAGTTTGAGCAATTTACATATGAAAGGCCGAATTTAGGAGAGATTAAACCTGTGTTTCAACAGTTGCTCGGTAAATTCAAGGCTGCGTCCAGTGTACAAGAACAAATGGATGCGATGAAGAAACTCAACGAAATACGTCTCAACATCGATACAATGCAAAATATATGCTATATTCGGCATTCTATTGATACCAATGATGAGTTTTACAAAGAAGAACAAGATTATATTGATGATATGATGCCAGAGGTCCACGGGATGGTAACGGAATATTATCGGGAACTTGTAAATTCCCCTTATCGTGAAGAATTAGAAGAGAGGTGGGGAAAGCAGCTATTCGCTTTGGCAGAGAGTGAAATGAAGACATTTTCTCCTGAGATCGTCACCCTTCTGCAACAGGAAAATAAGTTATCTTCCCAATATACAAAGCTAATGGCGTCAGCAAAGATTCCATTTGAGAGAGAAGAAAGAACGTTAGCTCAGATGGGCCCGTTCGCACAATCTGTGAACCGTGAAACAAGAAAAGAGGCCGCACAAGCGACTGTTGCTTTCTTTGAAGAAAATCAAGAAGAATTGGATCGTTTGTTTGATGAGTTAGTCAAGCTGCGTCACCTCATTGCAACTACATTAGGGTATAAGAACTTTGTTGAACTAGGTTACCATCGCATGACGAGAACGGATTACACTCCTGACATGGTCAAGGTTTTCCGTGAACAAGTGAAAAGGCATATCGTTCCTCTTGCTACAGAACTTAAAGACAGACAAGGTAAACGTATCGGGATTGATTCCATGAAGTTTTTTGATGAAGGATTCAAGTTTACTTCTGGAAACGCGGTTCCCAAAGGTAGTCCTCAATGGATTATTAATAATGGCAAAAAGATGTACGAGGAATTGTCTCCTGAAACAAAGGAATTCTTTGATTTCATGATCGAACATGATCTTATGGATTTAGAAGCGAAGAAGGGAAAAGCTGGAGGCGGTTACTGCACGTATATTGCAAACCATGAGTCTCCTTACATTTTCTCGAATTTCAATGGGACCTCAGGAGATATTGATGTATTGACCCATGAAGCAGGTCATGCATTCCAGGTTTACTCAAGCAGAGGGTTTGATATCCCTGAATATATCTGGCCAACATATGAAGCGTGTGAAATTCATTCAATGAGTATGGAATTCTTCACATGGCCCTGGATGGATTATTTCTTCAAAGAGGATACAGATAAGTATCGATTTACACATCTAAGTGAAGCGCTGCAATTCCTTCCTTACGGTGTGGCAGTTGATGAGTTCCAGCATTTTGTGTACGAGAACCCTGAAGTTTCTCCCGCTGAACGGAATGCTGCCTGGAGAAGAATAGAGAAGGAATATCTTCCCCATAGGGACTATGACCATGTTTCGTACCTGGAAAATGGAGGGTTCTGGCAGCGCCAATCCCATATTTATAATTCTCCTTTCTATTATATTGATTACACATTGGCTCAAATTTGCGCATTCCAATTCTGGAAAAAGATGAATCTGAATCGTGAAGAAGCGTGGAGTGATTATGTTGCCCTTTGTAAATTGGGGGGGAGCCTTTCATTCACTGGGCTTGTAGAAGCAGCCAAACTCGAGTCTCCATTCCGGGAGGGGACAGTTGAGAAAGTCATTGAACCGATAAGACAATGGTTAAATGGGATTGATGATCAATCATTATAAAGTAAAGAGGGCAGCCGAATTTTTTTACGGCTGCCCTCTTTCTTGGGGCCTTCTATAATTCCGGAAGAATTATGTTCTTTTGCTTCTGATTTTCTCTGCTTGTACATAAGGTGAAGTAGAAGGTTGTCAGAGGTGATAGGATGAAAAAGTTAGCTGGTTCGTTTCAAATAGCTGCTGTTTATGTTGGTACCGTAATAGGAGCAGGGTTTGCAACAGGAAGGGAAATTGTAGAGTTTTTCACCCGGTTTGGCTTTATCGGGTTTATTGCGATTTTATTAAGCGGGTACTTATTTATCACAATGGGGACGAAGATCATGCTGAAGTCCCATGATATTAAAGCAAAGTCCTTTGAAGAATTTAATGAGTATCTATTTGGGAAATGGTTCTCTAAGTTTATGAATATCGTCATGATGATTATGCTAATCGGGGTATCCGCGGTCATGCTTTCAGGAGCGGGTGCTGTTTTTCAGGAGCAGCTTTTGCTACCTAAGCAATTAGGTATTTTGCTGACGATTGGATTGGGATTTATCACGATGATGGTGGGGATCAAAGGACTTTTTGCTGTAAATACATTCGTTGTTCCTCTTATGATCGTCTTTAATCTTTTCTTAATGATTCATTCTGTTCGGGACGCTGGATTTTTAGACGCATTTCTTATGATCCCTCATGCTGAGGATGGGTGGAAATCGGTTGTAGCCCCTTTTTCATACGTAGCTTTTAACCTTGCCATGGCACAGGCTGTTCTCGTTCCTGTTGCCGGTGAAGTAAAAGATCGGGAAACCATTAAGTATGGAGGTTATCTTGGCGGTTTTTTCCTTACACTGATTCTAATCTCCAGCCATATTACTTTGGTCATGATCCCGAATGTGACACAATACCAAATTCCAATGGCTATGGTTATGAAATCCTTTGTAGCCGGCTTTTATTTCATTTATATTATCATCATTTATGGTGAAATATTCACCTCCGTCATTGGGGGAGTATTCGGCCTGGAGAAACAATTATCGAATTACTGGAAAGGCACCTCTTTATTGACCTTTGCCGGTATCTTCCTCGTGATTTATTCTTTAAGCTTTTTTGAATACAGCGAACTATTGTCTTATTTATATCCACTCTTTGGATACATGAGCTTACTATTTATTATTCTTCTCTGGATGAAACCAAATAAATAAATAAATGTTGGAAGAGAGTAAAAAGCGAGTCTGCTGCTCATGTTAATAGAGACTAATGAAAAAGGAGTGGCGAATATGACACAATCAAAACACGAAAAAGAAAGACAGTGGAATGTAAGGAAACAGGAACAGCATCCCCATGGTAAAGTATCTTCCTTCAAAGAGCTTTCAGAAGGGAAAAAAGGAAAAGAATAATAAAAAAACGGATGCTTCTAGCATCCGTTTTTTCGTCCGTTGGGTAAGTTACTCTTCATTCCCATGATCATAAGCGTCACTTGTTTTATATTGTTCAGGGAAATACTTATTCCGTACTTCATCCTTATCCCAATTCCTTTGTCTGCAAGCTGTCGCAAGTTCATCCAAATGTCTCATGATGTATTGCATGTCGAGGTTTTGGAGGCTTTCATAATCGATCCCTTCCAATATATAATCTTTAAACGTCCACACCATGCGCTTCGTCTCTTCGCTATTGTTTTCCCCTATCATTCTCAATGAACGCAGAATTTCTGAAATAATGGATATGTCCTGCTTCCCGTAATGCCTTAACTGGTAAAAGCTTCTGTATAAGTAATCAGAGAAGGTAGGCTGTTCCAATATGATTCGCACATTGTTTTTTTCATCCGATAAATAAGAGCTTGGAAGCTTGTGTTTAGCAAGCTTTGATAGAATGATCCCGATTTCTTCTATACAATTTTTTGCCGTATTCGGATCATTGATAGCCGGAGAGATGGCCCTCAAGGCTATTTCGACCAGTTTCCTAATACCGAGCTCAATGTCTTCAATGGGTTCTTTATCTGGTCCAAGCACGAGGTACCCCAAGTAATCCTCTACATCGATGTCTTTATTAGTAGTCCATGCAGTCATGACAGGAGTACCTTCAAGTAAGTATTCACCCGGTGTTTTCACCATCCGGATGATCGCTTTATCTTTAGCAGCTTTACTGATCATCCCTTCTATATTTATCTGCTGTAAATACCCCGATTGCTCACTATACACATATAGGGGTTCGGTATCATCAAACAGGGATTCATTAAAGGTTGGTGGTTCGTCATTAACGGCATTTTTTCTATATAAATAACTATTATCAATTTTTTTATTGGTTTTGATTGTTATGTTATGTATTAAATTACTTACCTTCACCCAATTGGAAACGTGATGCACAAAGTAGACGAAAACAAATAAACAGATAATCGCCACTATGCCGGCAAATGCAGATGAAATATATAATTTTTGTCCGGTTTCATCTTGTAGGAGAACCAATAATGTGATGCAATACACCACACCTGACACAAAAATGGCAAGAACCCGCTGAGTAGGGCGGTCATTAATGAAATTTTGAAGGGTCCTCGGTGAATATTGTGATAAAAAAGTGGTTAACACGACCATAATCGTTGAAAAGGTAATCGTCGTCATGGTCATGATCGATGATGCAATCGTACTGATGATGGTCATGGATAAATCGAAATTCGAGAACAAAACTTTAGGGAACAAAGGATAATCATGCTGACTTAACCACCAATCAAAATAAAAGGTGAGTAGGGAAAGCGCTAATGAGATGAGTGAAAATAAAAATGGTACAAACCAAAAGCTTTTTCTTGCTTTGTTAACAATATGTATATTTAAGTTCATGACGGGGCTCCACCTTACGAAACAGTATGCTATAAGAATATCCTCAAAGCTGTTTCTGTAAACCTTTTCTCTTCTTATGAATCTCAATATAAAAAGGTGGAGTAGCGTTCTCCACCTTTTAGAAATTTGTACTATGCTTCAACTATTTTATAGTTTTTATGATTAACAACTGTTTTTTCTTCCAGTTCAAGGTCTCGATAATTCTTCATATACGTCAGATCAACGATAACCGAGTTTTCATTTACTTTTTCTACAATTCCTTTTAATCCTTCTCTAAATTCAATCACATTTCCGATTTCTGCCTTTTTCATGAGAAGTCGCTCCTTTTTGCCAAAATTCTACAAACAATTACTAATATTTTGACGTAAACTCAATAAAAGGTAAAGAGTTTTCTAAAAATTTCATCAAAAAAATTATTCTTGAGCTTTTCATCCTTTTATACCTACAATAGAGACATTCAGGATGGAGGTTTGGATATGAGTGAAACAGAAATTCTTGAACAATTACAACTATTGCGTACAAGAGAAATTGAAGAAATAAGGGTGATGAAAGAAGACTTTCTTACTTTTCGATCTGTACTCGTTAAACAAGAGGATTTTAAACAGTTCCGTGGGGTGGCTCAGCATGGCGGAAATATTCTTTATCACTATTTAGATACACCAAGAAGTTGAAGTAAGCGGGGGATAGGATCCTCCGTTTTTTTTTTTGTTTCATATCCAATATATGAAACACTCTGGGTGTTTAGAATGAATGGACAGTCTACAAACAACGAAGGGTGGTAACCATTACCTGATGAATTTCTGTTTATTCGTTGTTATCTTAGTGGTGAGCGCTAATGAGGAGGTAGAAAGATGATTAAGAAAAGCTTACTAGTAGGGATTGCGGCACTTTCAATTGTTTCATTCTCTACTCAAACTATTGCAGCTGAAGGAGTACACACTGTAGAAAATGGTGAGTCTCTTTGGGATATAGGTAAGGAGCAATCTGTATCTGTCCTTCAACTAAAAAAAGAGAACGATTTGAAATCGAATGAAATTCATCCAGGTCAAACGTTAATTGTACCAGAAAATGAAGTAACAGTTGAAGATCGTGAGTTACTGGCAAAACTGGTTCATGCAGAAGCTAAAGGAGAATCATATGCAGGTAAAGTGGCTGTCGCAACGGTTGTTTTAAACCGGGTGGATTCCACTGAATTCCCAGACTCTATTAAAGAAGTAATCTACCAGGTAGCAAATGGTCATTATGCCTTTTCACCTGTTCAAAACGGTGAAATCAACCAAGCGCCTTCCCAGGAAGCGAGAGATGCGGTTCAAGAGGCATTGGCTTTCAGAGGTCAAGGACAAGGTTCTCTCTTCTTCTATAATCCTGTAACATCCACAAGCGATTGGATTACCAGTAGAGAAACATTGTTAACCATTGGAAAACACCGCTTCGCAAAATAATCATTACGCAGGATTTTTTCAATAACAAAAATAGCGTTCGGATACTTTTTTCTTTTCTCTACGTGGAATTAATAGTAAAATAGAGTAAAGAAGAAGAGGTGATGTTGATGAATGGGACCATAGTGGCTCGAATTGAAACGGTACGATGGAAGATGATACAATCAGGTATTCGTTTTGGGCTGAGCAGTCCAGTCACCATTCAACTCAGTAAAGAGTTGGATGCCTTAATCAATATTCATCAGCGTAATGATATAAATAAAAGAACAAAAAATAAGATAGTACAATAAATAAAAGGATTAACCTTGGAATGTCACGTCATTTCCACAGGTTAATCCTTTTCTATATGTCGAGAGAAGGTTGAGGGCCAGTTGAAAAGGGTATCCTTTTTAGGAAGAATGAATAGGTGAATATGAAAATAATTGAAGACAAAGGGAGAGGACAAGAGTGAAAGATAAAATTGTCTGCATAACAGGTGGGGCGAATGGAATCGGTAAAACGCTGGTTGAAGAATTTGCGAAGCAGGGCGCAGTCGTTGAATTTATGGACATGGATGGGGATAAAGGGGAGGAATTATCCCTGAAGCTCAACTCTGAAGGATATTCAACACGGTTTCATGAAGTCAATGTAGGAGTCTATCAACAGGTAAAAGATGTTTTTTCAAAGATGAAAGAAGACCATGGCGTGGTGGACGTACTAATTAACAATGCAGGTGTTTCGAAGTTCATGTCCTTCTGGGAGATGGATCCCGAGGACTGGGACAGCATTCTTTCGTCAAACTTAAGTAGTGTCTTCTATTGCAGTAGAGAAGGGGCAGCTTTAATGAAGAACCGAGGTGGTTGCATCATTAATATGGCCTCTACCAGGGCTTCAATGTCTGAACCGGATACGGAAGCCTACTCTGCAACTAAAGGGGGCATTGTGAGTTTGACTCATTCAATGGCCATTACATTGAGTGAGGTAGGGATCCGGGTGAACTCAATAAGTCCAGGCTGGATTCAAACCGAAGAGTATGATTCATTACGGGACAAGGATCATGACCAGCATCCATCCGGCAGGGTGGGGAAACCTGAAGACATAGCAAGGGCATGCTTATTTCTTGCTCATCCGGATAATGATTTCATAACAGGAGAAAACCTAGTGGTGGATGGTGGAATGACAAGGAAGATGATCTATGAGCATTAACACTTTTCGGGTGATGGCTTAGGTATTTTTGATATTTAAATGAATACTGAAGAACTACCGGTTACGAATCCAAGACAGGGATGGTGACCGGCTTTTTACTGTCCCCCAAAAGGGATATTTTAACAACGAAATATGGTATGATGAGAAAGGATCTATTTTTAGAATATTAGCTGAATATTTACTGTTGTCAACATAAAGGGGGAGCAAAGATGTCAACTATACAAGACATAAAAAAAGAAATGAGCAAAGTCCTGATTGGAAGGGAGAAAGAAATCGAGCTTCTATTGATTGCCTTACTTCAGGAAGGCCACGTCTTGCTCGAGAGCGTACCAGGTACCGGTAAAACATTATTGGCTAAGACTTTTTCACATTGTATTGAAGGAGATTTTAAGCGAATACAATTCACACCCGACGTATTGCCGAGTGATGTCACGGGCATTCAGTTTTTTAATCCTAAGTCTCAAGAATTTGAATTAAGAACGGGGCCAGTTGTCACGAATGTGTTGCTGGCAGATGAAATCAATCGTGCCACTCCGAGAACCCAGGCAAGCTTACTTGAAGTGATGGAAGAGAAGCAAATCACCATTGATGGAGAAACAGTGGCATTACAACCACCTTTTATTGTGGTAGCCACCCAAAATCCAATTGAATCCCAGCAAGGAACGTTCCCACTCCCAGCTGCACAACTGGATCGTTTTTTATTGAAAATTCCATTTGCATACCCCAGCTTTGATGAAGAAAGAAGCATTCTTAAACGTTTTAAATCCGAGCAGCCACTAAATACCGTTCAAAAAGTGATGAGTTTAAGCGCAATTCAATCTCTATCAAGTATTGTAAAAGATGTCCACATATCCGAGGACGTTGAATCTTATATTCTGCAAATTACCAGAGGAACGAGAGAGCATGATTGGGTTGAGATAGGAGCTAGTCCACGGGCCAGTTTAGCCCTATTAAAAGCCTCACAGGCCCAGGCATTTATCGAAGGGAGAGATTATGTAAGACCCCAGGATGTTGTTGAGGTTGCACCGTATGTCCTTCAACATAGAGTTCAGTTAACGATAGAAGCATCCTTGACAAGAACACCGGAAGAAGTCATTGGACAAATCATAGAAATGGCAATGCTTCCTGTGGAAGCGAGGCAGGCGCAGTGAACTGGAAGCGCGAAGTAGTCGAGGACCCGTATATATCCATGAGTCTGGTGCTCCTTGTTATTGTCGGGGCAGTAAGTTTCTATGTACAATCTTATGTTGGATTGGGGATTTTCCTGTTAATCATCCTCTATTATCGCGTTCATCGATGGTATCTGCTGAAAATCGGAGAGGGAGTCATGATTGAAAGATCTCAACGAAGGTTAAAGCTTCATTGTGATGAAGAAGATATTTGGTTGTTTAAGCTTGAAAACAAGGGACTTCCTATTTGGGGAGCTACATTGAAGATGACATTTAAAGATATTGTGGAGCCTACAAAGCATCCATATTCATCCGACATTGCAAACGAGATCGAGGTATCCATCCCATTCTCCATTCGAAAAAATGAAGAGGGGCAAATTTCGTTGCCGGTCAGAGGTAAGAGAAGAGGTTTATGCCGTATTACTAATATCCACCTTGAAATCCCTCATCTTTTCGGAAGTGGTAAGGTTATCCTGAGTCTACTCGATTCGGTCCCAGCCACCGTTATGGTGTTCCCCTCTTCATCCCCTGTCAGGATGGCGGAACATCAGCTTACTTTAAGGCAAGGGGACGTATCTACCCCCCATTCTTTGTTCCATGACTTGTTTCATCCCGTAGGAACAAGGGGTTATGTACAGGGAGATCGATTTCAGGACGTGCATTGGAAGGCTTCTGCTCGAACAGGCGAGCTGCAAACGAAAATCTTCGCGCCTGCTACTCAAAAAGAGTGGATGATCGCCATCAATATCTCTGACCGTTATGCCATTACAAGCAAGCTGGAGGGGATTATCAAGCATACAGCTTACCTAATGCAACTTGCCGTGGAACAAAACATTTCTTTCTCACTGGTCTTAAATGTGAGAACACCGGGAGTTACGCCTTACTATTATCTTCCTCCAGGGACAGGAAGGAAGCACCGGCAGAGAGGACTGGAGCTATTAGCTACCTTATCGACCGATGAATTCACCATGCCATTCCACTTCGTCCTGAAACATTTGTATCTGCAGAGACTGGTACCTTCCGTTTTTATTGTTGCCGGTTCACTTGGGTCAAGTGAAGAGGAGTTATTGCTAACTATCAAGAAAGGCCATCCACATATCTTTAAGCTGAGCTTAGAAGAAAAAGAAGGAGTCGTCACATTATGGAATCGATCGTTGAAAATTCCTTCATAACGAAATATAAACATATGCTTTTTATCAAAATGGGGCTGTATACAGGGATTGATCTTCTGTTTGTACTTTTGCTCATTACGTTTTTATTTCCAGGGGACGTCGTATTGAATCAATACGTGCCGGCTTTTTCGATATTGCTGGTGCTGGTAATGACTTACACGGCCATATCCCTCAAAATGGAGGGCTTTCATCATCTTATATTATATGCAGTGTTTGTCTTGGGGATTGGATCTGGAATCTTATTTTTCTCCGCGTCCTGGTGGGTTTTGCTTCCTGCTACGATCTTTCTGCATTGGAGAATCAGTTCTTATCTACAGATCAAGGACCCATTCATTGAAGTAAGCAGTGGCAGCGTATTGGTTTTTCTTTTTATCTCTGCTGTTTCTTTATTCACGGGATCCATAAGACAGTTGGAAAACACATATCTGGTTTACAGTCTGCTGTTTCTATTATTCGCGTTCATTGGTACCTTCACCTCGTTTCAAAGGATGTTGGCCAGTGAAAGTAAAGGAGCAAAGAAGAGTATATACAAGCCTTTTGCCCTCCTTCTCATGGTGTTTGTAAGCGGTGGGATACTGGCAGCTGTTAGTTCAGTGATCAGCAAAGGAATATATTGGCTGCTTGAAAAGGCATTTTGGCTATTCTCTTTTTTCGTTGACCCGATCTTTAATGGATTGATTAAACTAAGGGATTTGATCATGAAGTTTTTTGAAAGTAACCAGGAAAAGGGAGGAGGCAATAAGCTCGCACAACAGAATCATGATGAATCCCGGTTGCCTGCGTTTGGTGACGGACTTTCTTTTTCATGGGTAGATGAGGCATTGCTGGCCCTGTTGATTTGCTTTGCTATCATTTATTTGTTCAAGAAAAGAAAAACTTCCTTAGAATTATCCACGAGTGAGGGTACAACACCTCTCATGATGACCAGGGGAAGTGATGAGATTCGTGTCCATCATGAAAAAGAGGAAGTCTCCTATTCTAAAGCAAGGGATATAATAAGGAAATCGATGGAAAGGTTAGAAGAAGAGGCATATAGGAATGAAGCCGGAAGACTTCCGAATGAAAACGTCCAAGCTTGGTTCACTAGAATTGAGTTGGAGGGAAATGCCCGATTTTACTTTATTTACGAACGTGTCAGATATGGGCGTGGAGTTCCGGAGCAGGATGAAGTTGATTTTTTTACTAGACAAATTCAGCAACACATCCAATACTTGAATACGCGACATGAATGAAGCTGATGCCCGGGGTTCTCCTTCCGAGCATCAGCTTTTTTATTTCATGATTCTTTAGGGTATGATAAATGTGATTATATGAGAGGTGAAGATAGTGCTATTCAAATTAGAAAAAATAATATTTAAAGATATAATAGACATCGATCACATGGAGATATCCTCAAACATAACAACCTGCCTTATCGGTGAAAGCGGTGCGGGAAAGTCCACCCTTCTGAAGTTATTGAATAAAATGAATACACCAGATGCAGGAAAGGTTTATTATAATGAGACTCCCTTACAAGAGATTGACCCTGTAAAACTTCGAAGAGAAGTAGTGATGATTTCACAAACCCCCTTATTATTCGGGGAAACGGTAGAAGAGAATTTGCAGAAGGGTCTTATGTTTTCAGAGAAGCCCCTTGCCAGTCGTGAGGAGCTCATGAAAACCCTGGAAATTGTAAAGCTCGATAAACCTTTGGATGTGCTTGCTGAACGGTTATCCGGAGGGGAAAGACAACGCCTGTCCCTTGGAAGGGTTCTATTGATGAAGCCAAATGTCTATTTATTGGACGAGCCAACCTCGGCCCTGGATGAAGAAACCGAGATCGAAGTAATGAAAAGCTTTATTGAGTGTACGAAAGGGCATGAGGGGACCATTATCATGGTGACTCATTCGATGAATGTTGCCGAGCAGTATGGTGAAGAGACGATAACCCTTTCAAAATAAGTGAAGGAGAGAATGTTAGTGGAAAATGGAATTATTGATATAGAGCTGTGGAGATTTCTAGCTGCATATGTCTTTGTTCTTCTATTGTTACTTATTGTGAAGTGGCGGGGGATTTCAAGAGAGAAGCAGATTATCCTTGCATCTTTTAGGATGACCCTCCAGCTGATCGTTGCAGGATACATACTGACCTATATTTTTGACAATCCAAGTCCGTGGCTTACATTAAGTATCATTTTGATCATGGAAGCCTTCGCCATCAGGAATATTTTTAAGCAAGTTAAATATGAGATGGATAAGTTACTGAAAGGGATTGCCGCTTTATCTTTACTTATCGGAACACTGATTAGCTTATTCTACTTTAATATGGTGGTCATCCATTTCTCCCCTTGGTACGAACCGAGATATTTCATACCCATTGCGGGAATGATCGTCGGTAATTCCATGACGGGCATCACATTGGGGATCAATACTCTATTAGGGGGATTAAAGGATCAAAGAGAAAAGGTAGAAGGTGCCCTCATGCTTGGGGCAACCCCTAAAGCAGCTTCCAAGACCTATGTAGACAATGCCTTTGATTCAGCAATTCTTCCCACTCTAAATAATATGTTAGGGATGGGAATCATCTTTTTGCCCGGGATGATGACAGGGCAGATCCTTTCCGGGATAAGTCCATTAGTGGCCATCGAGTATCAGATCGCCATACTTTTAGGCATTGTGGGGAGTGTAGCCTTAACAGTCATCATCTTTATTTTATTGGGATATAAGCAATTGTTTACGAAAGATGCCCAATTGAATGTATAGATACCCTATAGCTCACCCGTTCTAATCTAGTTTTTCATGCATATGATGTGAAAGAATGGTAGGAAAGGGGAGGGTTCTATTGAATTACCAAACAGAGCAGGCTCTAAGAGTGAAAAGTTTAGCCATTGATGTCATGGAAGAACTCATGAAAGAGGATGTTAAACATGGGGTGCAAGAATTAAAACAGCTCTCAGAATTATTCTCTCGATGCATATGTGACTTAGTGAACGTATATACAAACACGTCTGAGGATCATGAAATGACACTGAAAGGCACGGTCATAAAAGCAAAAATCGGCTACAATATCATGAAAGCCAAATCACAAATCATAGAAAAAGAATAGTATTGCAATGACAAAACTGACTCATACTAAAGACTCCACCTCCTATTCGGAATGGAGTCTTTAGTATGAGTCAGTTTTTTATTTTGTATAAAAAACATTCATGATTTTTACATAAATAGGTTCATAACAGTGGCAAATTTATGAAATACTAAAAAAATCAAGCTTTACAATTGTGTATATCCTCATTGCATGCTATTCTTTTTTATTGAACAGCTTTATAGGAAGAATGGATTAATCACTATAAATAGTTGACGTTTTCTTCATAATCCATTACTTTTATGAAGCAACCAAAAACAAGATAAATTAAGGAGTCGATTCACATGGCACAAAAAACATTTACAGTTACAGCTGAAACAGGAATTCATGCTCGTCCGGCAACTCTACTAGTTCAAACGGCAAGCAAATTCGACAGCGATGTACATCTAGAATACAAAGAAAAGAAAGTCAACTTAAAATCAATCATGGGTGTTATGTCTTTAGGTGTAGGTAAAGGTGCAGATATCACAATCATTACTGAAGGTAGCGACGAAGAAGAAGCATTAAACAGCTTACAGGAAACACTGAATAAAGAAGGTTTAGCTGAGTAATGTCTAGTCTCTTAAAAGGAATTGCGGCATCAAATGGCATTGCCATAGCGAAAGCGTATCGCTTAGTTGAACCTGACCTAAGCTTTGAAAAGAAAAGCGTAGACAATGCTGAAAAGGAAGTATCACGCTTCCAGGAAGCCATTGCGACATCCAAGTCTGAGCTTGAAGCGATCCGTGATAAAGCGAGAGTTGATTTAGGGGAAGATAAAGCTCAAATCTTTGAAGCGCATCTTCTTGTCTTAAGCGACCCGGAACTACTTACACCAATTGAAGACAAAGTCAAATCAGAAAATGTAAACGCTGAATTCGCACTTAAAGAAACAGCGGATATGTTTGTATCCATGTTTGAATCAATGGATAATGAATACATGAAAGAACGTGCCGCGGATATCCGTGACGTGACGAAACGTGTCCTATCACACCTGTTGGGAGTGCAAATTGCGAACCCTAGCATGGTAACAGAAGAGGTTATTGTAATCGCAGAGGACCTGACTCCTTCTGATACGGCACAATTAAACCGTGAATTTGTAAAAGGTTTTACAACAGATATCGGTGGAAGAACATCTCACTCGGCCATTATGGCCCGTTCAATGGAGATCCCGGCTGTAGTGGGTACCAAATCCATTACTTCATCTGTTGAAAATGGTGATATGATCATCGTTGACGGATTAAATGGAGAAGTACATATTAATCCGACTCCGGAAGTCATCGAAGAGTATAAGAAAGAACATGCCCGTTATGAAGAACAAAAAGCTGAATGGGCGAAGCTTGTGAATGAACCAACTGTGTCCAAGGATGGTGAGCATGTCGAACTTGCTGCTAACATTGGGACACCTAAGGATCTGGAAGGGGTTATCAATCACGGCGGAGAAGGTGTAGGTCTGTATCGTACAGAATTCCTATACATGGGTCGTGACGAATTACCGTCTGAAGACGAGCAATACGAAGCGTATAAGGCTGTATTAGAAGGCATGGAAGGGAAACCTGTAGTGGTTCGTACCCTTGACATCGGTGGAGATAAAGAGCTTCCTTACTTAAATCTGCCAAAAGAAATGAATCCATTCCTTGGGTATCGCGCAATCCGACTTTGTCTGGACGAACAGGATATCTTCCGTACTCAGCTTAGAGCGTTATTGAAGGCAAGCCCATTCGGAAACCTGAAAATCATGTTCCCGATGATTTCAAATCTTCAAGAGTTCAGAGAAGCGAAATCCATCCTTGAAGAAGAGAAAAAAGCTCTTCTTGAGAATGGGACAAACGTAGCTGATCACATTGAAGTGGGAATCATGGTCGAAATTCCATCAACAGCCGTAATGGCGGATGTGTTTGCCAAGGAAGTTGATTTCTTCTCTATCGGAACCAATGATCTGATTCAGTATACTATGGCTGCCGACCGCATGAACGAGCGGGTTTCCTACTTATATCAACCGTATAACCCCGCCATTTTACGCCTTGTCAAAATGGTGATTGATGCGGCTCACAAAGAAGGCAAATGGGCAGGTATGTGTGGTGAAATGGCTGGAGATGAGATTGCTGTACCGATCTTACTTGGATTAGGTTTGGATGAGTTCTCTATGAGTGCTACATCGATCTTGCGCGCACGTTCTCAAATCCGTCAATTGAACCGTTCGGAAATGAAAGAACTGGCAGAACAAGCACTACAATTAGATACCAATGATGCTGTTATTTCTGCAGTGAAAAAAGCGACATCAATGGAATAATTTTAGGTTTAGATGGTGGAAATGGGGGTATTATATCTGTGAAGAATAAGGCACACCCTTTGGGCCTTTTCATTCTCATTTCCCCCTTTCTTGTGGATTGAAGGAACTTGTTGTTCTTTCAATCCCTTTTTTCTTTTTCATGGGGGTACATCAATTTGCGAAACATGCTATTACCTTGAACTTTTAAAGGGATTTCTCCATTCCATTAAAACACCATAGTCACATGATTCTTCATCCTCCAGGTACCCTTTAACCGCTTTTAATGGGGTGCGTCCTGTTTGAAGAAGGAACGTTATGACGGGGTCCTTGTATTCTCCACTTATTAATTTCTCTATATATTCCTCAATCGGAACATTTTTGGCCACTTTATGATAGGTAGGAATCCGACCGCCTCCAAGCAATCGATCCAATTGTAAATGCACCACGATCTCAAACATTGCATTCATAAGTACTTTTCCAAGCTTAAATCCCCGATAGGCCGGGTCGATACATAAATCTACCACATACAACGTATTTCCATTTTCATTGTGCGTCCGGATATATCCATTATCAGTTATATTTTCCCACGTATGATGCGGCTCTAACGGATCAAATTCGACGATCAAGCTGGTCATGCTTCCCGCTAATTTACCGTCTACTTCTACACACAAAGCCCCAAGAGGGAAATGAGTCAAGTGATGTTCGAGCTGATCTTGATTCCACCATAATTCCGACGGGAAAGGAGGTGGAAAAGCTCTTTTTTGAACGGATATCAAATCTCTGAAATCCTCTTTGTGGTAATTTCTTATAACGGCTTTATGAATCTGGCTGTTTCTGAAAACGTACTGTTCTTTCACATACATGTCAGAACCTCATTTCTCAGAATTTACTTGTTCATTATACGTTATGAAAGCGCTTTTTTAAAGTGTTTTACTGAAATAACTTTTCTCTTGAAAAAAATTTGAATTTTTTTTTGAAGGGCGGTTTATCATTCTGGAAAGCGGGTATTCTATAATTAAGCATGAAATTGGAGATTAATTTCTCACTAACACCCCCTTTTCCTTTTTTTTGAACCAACCCAGTTAAAAGGGTTGGTTCTTTTTTTGCTCTTTTATCCGGGCAGTTGATTCGTATAGTGAAAAAGAAGAAAGCGAATAATAATCCTATGCTGATCCATTTAAGGATAAGCATGATCAATAAAAGGGGTGTAAAACTAATGGCGAAACGTACAAAAAAGAATGATCCACAGCAGAAGAACAAAAAAGGATTCGATTCTTCTAAGATCAATGCGGAATTTGCCCACGAAATCGGAAGTGCGGCAACAAACAAAATACACAAAGACAAAGCCAAAAAAGAAAAAGCATCTAAAAATAACGGTGAATATAAAGGGTAAACATGAAGAGGGACGGACCTTGCTATGCAAGGTCCGTCCCTCTCGTCAGGTTTGGATGAAGGATTGGATACGGTCAAGACCTTCTGTCAGCTGGTCCATGGAGCAGGCATAGGATAGGCGGAAGTATCCTTCGCCGAACTGGGAAAAAGCATCTCCAGGAACGACAGCCACCTTCTTTTCTTGGGCAAGGGCCAACGAGAAATCAAATGAATTCAAAAGAATCCGCTCTGGTATCCTGACGAAAAAGTAGAAGGCTCCGTCAGGTTTGACGATTCCTTCAAATCCCATCCCAATTAATCGGTTGTAAACATAGTCCCTTCGTTTTTTATATTCTTTCTTCATATCTGCCGCATCATCTTTTCCGACTGTAAGAGCTTCATAGGCAGCTTTCTGGGAGATGGAAGAAGCACAGGATACATTGTACTGGTGAACCTTTAGAAGATGCTTAGAAATCGATTCTGGAGCGAATACCAGCCCGATTCTCCAACCGGTCATGCTATGTGATTTAGATAAACCATTGACGACGATGGTTTGTTCTCTTAAATATTCTGCAATTGAATGATGGGAATCATCGAAGGTCAGTTCACTGTAAATCTCATCGGCCAACACAAAGATATTTCTATCTTTAAGCAAATCGGCAATCTTTTTCAATTCTGCTTTTGATAGGCTTACCCCAGTAGGATTGGAAGGATAAGGCAATATAACACATTTGGTTGAAGGAGTTAAGCTAGCCTCAATGAGAGCGGCATCCAATTTAAAATCATTTTGTGTGATATCAATCTGTACGGGATTAGCACCACAAAGTTTAATGATTGGCTCATAGCCTGGGTACACCGGTCCCGGCAAAAGGCAGTCATCTCCTTCGCATAGGATTGTCCGAAGGATCACATCGATCCCCTGAGAAGCGCCGTTTGTGACTATCACCTCATTTACAGGGTTATAATGTACATTATATTTTTCTTTCACATATGAAGCCGCTGCTTCTCGTAACTCTAGAAATCCTGCATTATGTGTATACGAAGTGAAGTCATCCTCAATGGCAGCCTTACCCGCATCTTTAATATGAAGTGGGGTAGGGAAATCCGGCTGACCGATTGTCAAAGAGATTATGTCGTCTATGTCTGCCACCATATTAAAAAACTTTCGTATCCCTGAAATCTGGATGTCCTTGACCCTAGGGTTTATATACTGTTCCAATACGTACACCTACTTTAATAATTTGATTCATATTTTATCATTAATCTCAGCTTTTACGTAGTGATTTTGTTTGAATGGTGAAGAAAAAGGGAAAGGATAAAAAATAAATAAGTGTCAGTTAGGGAGAGCCAAATGATTCGTACGAGTATTGTTATGGAAAATGGGGAAATTGAACATAATGTTCCCTTATCCAGAATTAAGGAAAAAGCGGTTAAATGGTATTGGGTGGATTTTTCAGAGCCTACCAGCAAGGATATTCGGTTACTTAAGCTGTATTTTCGTTTCCATCCACTTGCGATAGAGGATTGCCTGGACGATTTCAGTCAGCGGGCCAAGCTCGATTTTTATGATCAATACATATTTGTCCTTCTGCATGCCATTAATAAGAAAACGCTGGATTCACACGAAGTGAATATGTTTGTAAACTCCAGTTTTATTGTTACATTTCATAAACAGCCTGTCAGGGAAATAAATAATGTATGGGAAAAAGTCCATCAAGAAGGGGATCAACTCAGTCCTTTTAAGGTCATGCATGGAATTGTCGACCGGTTAGTGGATGATTATTTTCCGCTTGTTTATGGTATAGAAGATCGACTCAATACAATTGAAGATAATACAAATGAAGAGGCTGATAGTGATCTGATGGATGAATTATTCGATATTCGTCATGATATGTCAAAGTTAAGAAGAACCCTCGTACCCATGCGGGATTTATTGTATCGGATCAGCAATTCCGGAAGATTGAATGCATTGAAGGAAGAGCAGCTCTATTTCAATGATGTGTATGATCATTTAATCAAGCTTGTCGAGATGCTTGAATCGTATCGTGAATTCTCATCAGATATCAGGGATAATTATTTATCCATCAATTCAGATAAAATGAATAACATCATGATGACATTGACCGTCATTACGACGATATTTATGCCTCTTACGTTTATAGCGGGTTTATATGGGATGAACTTCGCCTATATGCCGGAACTGGATGAGCGAAGCGGATACTTTATCGTTCTTGGAGTCATGGGCATAATAGCACTGGTCATGTTTGGGTTCTTTATGAAAATCGGCTGGCTCAGGTTCGGCTTGAAAAAACGGAGAAAACGAAGAAGGCTTCTCCGCTTGAAATAAGTAAGCCAAAAAAGCAGTGACTTCTAAGGAAGACACTGCTTTTTTAGGATTCTATCTTCTCATAAGCCAGCCTTTTTCAACCCCCATTTCAACCCATTCGTTTATTTGAGCATAAATCCGGGGAGAAGCTTCCTTAATCCAAGCATTACGGTTTAAAACCTGATGAGCGTAAATCGTATGTTCCATCCACGACTTTCCTTCTGTCGAAATATTTAAGAGAAGAGGTTGAATGTGGTCAATGATCGCAGCATAAAGAGCTTCATTGGTCTTTCCTTCTTCAAACTCATCCCACAGGGAGCGGTATTCGGTTCTCATCTTTTCAGGAAGCAATCCAAAGATTCGATCAGCAGCAAGCTCTTCCCGTTCTCTCTTGTCCTCATAACCGCCTTCATCAAACGCGTAAGTATCACCTGCATCAATTTCCACAATGTCATGAAGAAGAAGCATCTGAATGGAAGTGAACAGTTCTGTTTCGTGGTTTTTCTCATACACTTCAAATAAGGTCATCGCCATCACACATACGTGCCAGGAATGCTCGCCGCTGTTTTCTTTACGGCTTTGGTCACTTATGTATGTACGGCGTTCGATCGTCTTTAGTTTGTCTACCTCTTTAATGAAATTGATCATATCAGCTAACATGCCATACCCTCCAATGGTTATTCTCCTCTTCATTATGAGGAGGGGAAGGGGAACTTGCAAATTGTTGATAGTCCTTAATATGGGGACGTGGTCCCGAAAGAAATGTATTTTCAGGTAATATCCCTGTAAACGGTAGATTTTTTTAAGAAAAAACGTTATATTGGTTGAGGACAATTAGAAGAAGAACTGGGACAAAAAGTGCGTCCCGAGAGGTTCTAGCACAACCCTCTATAAAAAACTAAGGAAAACGGCATCCTTAGGTGTCGTTATTTTTTGTTAATGACGGCTTTAAAGCCAATATTATAGGGTATTAGAGAATCTCTTTCTTCTTTTCATGGCAAAAGAGCCTGTAGAAAAGAAAGGAGAACCTTTATGAACACAGAGAAATCATTAGTCGTTTTCAGCGGAGGTCAAGATAGTACAACGTGTTTATTTTGGGCGAAGCAACAATTTAAAGAAGTAGAAGCGGTGACATTTAACTATGGTCAGAGACATGTTGCAGAGCTGGACTGTGCAAAAGAGATTGCAGAGGACCTGAATGTACCTCACCATGTATTAGATATGAGTTTATTGAATCAACTGGCACCAAGTGCATTAACACGGGCTAATGAAGAAATCACCCATCGGGATGGTGAATTGCCCTCTACCTTTGTTCCTGGAAGAAACCTATTATTCTTATCATTTGCCGGGATACTGGCGAAGCAGATTGGTGCGAAGCATATTGTAACGGGAGTATGTGAAACAGATTTTAGCGGGTATCCGGATTGCCGGGATATTTTTGTGAAATCGTTGAATGTTTCCCTCAATCTATCTATGGATGATCAGTTTGTGATTCATACCCCACTCATGTGGATCAATAAAGCACAAACGTGGGAAATGGCCGATAGGTTAGGGGCTTTCCAATATGTTCAGGAAAATACCCTTACTTGCTATAATGGAATAAAAGGCAGCGGATGCGGCGAGTGTCCTGCTTGTGACCTTAGACAAAGAGGACTGGATGAATATGTGCAGATCAAAGAAGGAGGAATGGGATCATGATTCAACAAATTTACCCTACTCCCGACCATTCTTTTGAATTTGAATTAAATAAAGACATGCATTTTGCGGCAGCACATTATATTCCTCATCCGGAAGCAGGCAGCTGTCAGGAGATTCATGGTCATACGTATTTTGCCAATATAACGATTGGTGGGGATCAACTTGATGATTCAGGGTTCCTTATTAATTTTCAGCATATCAAAAAATTGATCCATAAGCGTTTTGATCATAAATTGATGAACAATGATGAAATATTTTCTTTAGAACGGGGCAATGTGTTTCCGACTACTGAAGTAGTGGCAAAAGTGATGTGGGAAATCATCCAATCTCATTTAGACACACTTCCTCACCGACCTCAATGCCTTCAGGTGTTTTTGAGAGAAACACCAACAAGCTATTGTCTTTACAGACCAAAGGGGAAGAGGCCATGAGGAAAATCCCTGTTCTAGAAGTGTTTGGCCCTACCATACAAGGGGAAGGGATGGTCATCGGTCAAAAGACGATGTTTGTACGGACTGCCGGATGTGATTATAGCTGTGCATGGTGTGACTCTGCATTTACGTGGGATGGTTCTGCCAAAGAGGATATACAGCTTATGACGGCTGAGGAAGTGTGGAACAGACTAAAGGAAGTTGGCGGAAATAAGTTTTCCCATGTAACCATTTCCGGCGGGAATCCTGCTCTATTGGCTCATTTGAAGGAGCTTATCGAAATCTTAAAGGAGAATGGTATTGCTTCGGCCTTAGAAACTCAAGGGAGCCGCTGGCAGGATTGGTTCTATGATATAGATGATCTCACTCTTTCTCCAAAGCCACCCAGTTCGAAAATGGGTATTGACTTTGAGATGCTGGATCATATTGTTCATCGTCTAAGTGAAAATCGCTCACAATTCAGCTTAAAAGTAGTTGTCTTTGATGATCTGGACTTAGAATATGCCACAGAAATTCATAGACGTTATCCTGATGTTCCATTCTATATCCAGACAGGTAATCCTTCTGTTACAGAAGGAGATACAGCTAAATTGGTGTCTAACTTATTATTGGATTATGAGACACTCATTGAAAAGGTCTGCGATAGGGAAGAATTAAATCACGTGCGGGTACTACCGCAATTGCATACCTTGGTATGGGGGAACAAGCGTGGAGTATAAGGAAAAAGCGATTGAAGGGGAGTCCTTCAATCGCTTTTTTTCTTTTTATTTCCTTGGATTTTCATCATGTTCCTGTCTTATTCTCCTTTGACCCTCTATGTAAGAAAGTTCAGAGGGTTCATCCTTTCCATCCACGTTCTTCCCCAAGGCAATAATGGGAAGGTTGTTCTGTGAGGGGAGAATGTGGTCACTTATTTCATCGAAATCAGGCAACTTATTCTCTAGGTACCTTCGGTCGGTCATATCAACACCTCCTCTTCTTAGTATGTATAGGGATTCATTTTCTATTACTTTTTAGGTCACGTATAGATAGCAGAACGTGACTGCCGACTTTTTTCATGTTTACCTTTAAACATGTTTCTCAATTGTTCGATATAAGAAGAGTAAGGTAAATACTCATGTTTGTATGGAAGGACGAAAAACAATTGAATCAAATAAACGGTATTCTTCTTGAAAGTGGAACCAACGAACTTGAAATAGTTGAATTTGAAGTTCAAAACAATAAATTTGGTATAAATGTGATTAAGGTGAAGGAAATTATCGAGCCTACCCCCGTTATCCCAATCCCTCATTCCCACCATAATGTGAAAGGACTCATTCAATTGAGGGGAGAGGTTCTTCCAGTTATTGATATGGCAAGGGTGCTTGGTGTGGAAGGGGAGGAAACATCCAAATCAAAGTATATTGTTGCTGAGTTTAATCAACAGAAGGTCATTTTTCTTGTCCATAACGTAACTCAAATACATAGGATTTTTTGGAATCAAATTGATAAGCCTTCAGAAATGTCTTCAGGGGTCCATTCCGGAATAATAGGGGTCATCAAGCGAAACGAGTCAATGATATTGTTATTGGACTTTGAGAGTATTATGCAGGAAATCAATCCTGAAACAGGGATCCGGGTGGAACAAGTGAAGAAGTTAGGGCAAAGGGAGAGAAGGAATAAGAAGATTGTTGCAGCAGAGGATTCTCCTCTAATCCGTAAGCTTTTGAATGATGCATTGAGTGAAGCAGGATATGAAGAAGTGGAGTTTTTTGAAAATGGAGCCGATGCATTCAACTATCTGGAGTCACTGGTCGAAGGGAATCAGGATATTGAAAAGACTGTCCAGCTTGTGTTAACAGATATTGAAATGCCACGAATGGATGGGCATCATTTGACCAAAAAAATAAAGAGTCATTCTAAGCTAAATAAACTGCCTGTAATCATTTTTTCTTCACTTATTACAAATGATTTAAAACATAAAGGTGAAACGGTCGGAGCAGAAGATCAAGTCAGTAAACCGGGGATTGCTGACCTGATCATGAAAATCGATCAACATATATTGTAGAAGCAAGGAAAAAGAAAGATACACAAAAGGGTTCCGGCATTTGGCCGGAACCCTTGAGAAGAAATATGCGTTATATATTAAAAACATCGACCATTAAAAGTAGCTATCGCCCAACTTTTTGAAGACGGGTTTTTGATAATTGTTCTTTCCCGGCTTTCGAGGCTTTTCATTCTGTTCGGACATTCCTGTATATTGTTCTAAAATCCCTTTTGCCTGCTGAAGTCCCATCTTACATCTAGGATTTCTTAAAGATTGATTAAGTGACCCAAGGTGAGGCAGTGCCTTAAAATCCTCTTTTGATGGTGGGATATGGAAGGTATAATCCCCGCAATCAATCAATACGTCAGATTGTTGTTGACTGTTCTTTGGATTGTTGGAGAAGTGAAGTCCAACTTTCTTCGCTTTACCTTCTCGGATCATTTTCATTAAGGCTCGTTTTTTTAATGAATATAAGTATTTTGGATTACCTGCTGTTTTCGCATGACGGTTCACAGTGAAAATAGCTTGAGAGAGGGTGATTACGGATGTGGAAGAAGGGGTGGATTTACTAGTATTCCTCAAGTTAATGGCTCCTTTCCAATGTATTAATCTCCATTATACCTCCTTTTTCTGGTATTGGAAAGGTACGGTGGGGAGTTTCTTGTTGAAAGATAAGTATATTTTAGACGGGGTTTATCTAAATATAACATTAACTTATGCGGGGAAAGGAGTAACCGGGCCGGCGTTGTTGAGAGTAAATATCAGAAGGCTCAACCTAAAGAATGTAACCCATACATTTTCAGGTGAGCCTTTTGATTATCTTTGGGGGTATATATTTATATTCTCTGTAAAGTTGTATGGTGAAGATTGAAAATTATTTCCTCCATAGGGTTGTTGGTAAGCAGGATAAGGATACCCTCCGTATGGTGGATAAGGTGGATAGCAAGCAGGACCGTAGCAAGGTCTGTTGAAAAGGAACGGGCTAATGGCCAATCCTGCTAAACCACCTGCTAAAAACGGTAATCCAAAGAAGGGGAAGAAACGTTGATCTCCTCCTCTATACTGTGGGTAACTCTCATATGGGTAATATGCATGTCGATACATTAAACAAAAAACCTCCTCTCTCTATTCACTTTAGTGTATGGTCCATAATCGAGCTGCGCGCCTGTCTCACATATAATGGGCAGTCGAATCGAGTATCCATATGGGTCTAAAGTAATTAAACGTGAAGAAAATGATGAATATTCTTACAGGAATGTAGGAAATTCCTGGTTTAACTAGTAAAATATAATCAGGATACTTGATGTAGAAAATGACAGAAGCCTAAGAGGATGAAGAATCCATGAAATGGACAACCATTAATAATACTATCGGTCAAGATCAAGAGATGCTTGACACTGTTTTGAAGGAACTAATTTTAGATCATATTCATGATATGATTTTCATTATGAAGGTTGAAGAGGGGCCTACTTTCAGGTACCTGTACATAAATGAATCTGCTAGAAGGTACACGTCTATTCATATTGAGGATATGGGGCGATTATTGGAGGAAGTTGTTTCATTTGAGATGGCTACTGACATACAGAAGAAATACACCAAACTTGTGCAATCAGGAGAGAAGATCATCTATCAGGATACGTTTTTCCATTTGAATGGAAGCCAAGTGGTAAACGAATCGATTCTCACACCCATAAAGAATGAAAGTGGAAAAGTAGAGTACGTGGTTTCCATAACAAGAGATATTACTTCGTCCATTGCAGAGAAGAAGAAATTAGTAAAAGCGAAAGAACGATACAAATCCATTATTGAACATAATCTGGATGCCATATTTATTCTGGATTCACATGGGTTCATCAAAGAGTCCAACGGAGCAGGATGCTCATTAACCGGCTATTTGAAAGAAACCTTGGTGAACATGAGAATCTATGATTTGTTTCACTCTCAAAATGAGAACACCCTAACCGGTTCACTTGTTCAAACCTTAAAAGGAACGCCCTCCTCCATTGAACATTGCCTACTACTAAACGAAGCAGGAGAAGAGAAGATAACTCAATTAAAAATGATTCCCATCGTTGTAGAAGAAAAGTGTGATGGTTGTTATATTATCGTGAAGGATACAACCAAGCACCATGAACAGAATGAAATAATTCATTATATGGCTCTTCACGATCAATTAACGGGTCTTTGGAACAGGAAAGCATTGGATGATCATGTCCCTTTAATCATTCATAATATGGAAGAAAGAGGTATAGAGCTCTCGCTTTTATACTTGGACTTAGATCGGTTTAAATTTGTAAATGATACTCTTGGTTTAAAGGGAGGCGACCGGTTTCTAAAAAAAATCACAGAGCGTTTGGTAACTCTTACGAACGAAGAATGTCTATTGTACAGGCAAGGCGGTGATGAATTTATCTTTCTGTTGAAGAATAGTAATGTTGAAGATACCAAAACGAAGGCGAAGGAAATCTTAGCGCTGTTCATAGACTCTTTTACTATTGATGAGCAGGAATTTTACATCTCACCTTCGATTGGAATCAGCCGTTATCCTGCAGATGGATATGATTCTAATTCACTCATTCAAAAAGCTGCTCAAGCTCTCTTTGAAGTAAAAGAAAAAGGAAGAGCCCATTATCGCTTTTACCAAACGCATATGAAATCAAGCTTTCCTAATTATATCATTATGGAATCCCACTTACGAAAAGCTATTGAAAAGGGTGAACTGTATGTCCATTATCAACCACAGGTGAATTTATCGACTGGCACCATCGATAGCTTCGAAGCGTTAATTCGCTGGAACAACCGTAAATTTGGGTTTGTAACACCGGCACAGTTTATTCCCTTGGCAGAAGAAACGGGCTTGATTCACCAGATTGGTGAATGGGTAATGGAGCAAGTATGCTTACAATTGCAAAAATGGAGAAAAAAAGGGTACAGGACAGTGCGTGTAGCTATCAACATTTCCCCTAAGCAATTTCTACAGGAGCAATTGGTGGATACAATTGATTTCTATTTATCAACGTATAATATACCCGCTTCCTGCATAGAAATTGAAATTACGGAGGGAGCCATGCAAGACACTCAACAAACATTGAAAATGCTGAAAAAGCTAAAAAATCTGGGTGTATACATTTCTGTTGACGATTTTGGGACCGGATATTCTTCACTTCATTATTTAAAGCGATTTCCAATCGATATATTAAAGATCGACCAATCCTTTGTGAAGGAAATAGGAATGAATCAGAAGGACTCTGCCATAACGACTACCATCATCCATCTTGCACATAGTCTGGGACTGGAAGTGATTGCAGAAGGTGTAGAAAGGGAGGGACAAGTACTTTCTTAAAGAGGCAAACTGCCAAAAAGCTCAAGGGTACTTCTTTAGTAAACCGATTTGCCCAAAGGAAATCGAGGAACAGCAATTTGTTCTTATGTAACGTTCTTGTCCGACTATTTCTAGGCAACCTGTCATTTGAATTGAAGATACGTTTTTATTTTCATGCTTTTTCACGTACGTCTACTAAATGCAATGAAATGTTTGACAGAGTAGTTCCTATGACTTATTTTAAAGTGAGGAGAGTAAAAGATTCATAGACTGGAAGCGATAAAATCGCATTCCAAGTGAATCAGAGTTCCGAATGCTTAATGAAGGAGAGGGATTATGAAAAAGACAAAACGTATGGAAATCCTATTTCTCCCTACCGATAGAGGAACGATTAAAGTATATGTATATGGCTTTAAATCTCCTCGATCTTTAGGCCAGGTAGTTGTTTCATATAATAATGTTTCGATTGAAGCAAAAGGATATAAGAGAAATAAAACCATTATTAAGGCGTTGGCGCAATTACACGATACCATTGTTAACAATCCGGATGGTTGATTTTTCAGGCTGATTTTTTAAGAAAAAGATATTTTCTTAAAAATCAGTCTTTTTTTATTGTCAAAATGGTTGCAACGCATCTCTATATGATAAAATTGTGAGTGAGCATTCATTCATTAATGAGGGGGAGTTACATATGGGAGAACAACAAGTTGTAATTGTAACAGGCGGTTCGAATGGTATGGGGAAATATATGGCGAAGCGCTTTGTAGAGTCTGGCGCAAGCGTCGTCGTAACAGGGAGAAATGAAGAACGGCTTCAATCGGTGAAAGAAGAGTTTTCTTCTCTTAATGGAAGTATTGAAGTATTTCAAATGGATGTAAGGGAACAAGAACACGTCAAGGCCATGGTTGAATTTACTGCAGGGAAATTCGGCAAAATTGATGTGCTCATAAACAATGCAGCAGGAAATTTTATTTGTCCGGCGGAAAAGCTAACTCCTAATGGCTGGAAATCTGTTATTGATATCGTCCTTAATGGAACGTTCCTTTGCTCACATGCTGTAGGGAATTATTGGATTGAGCACAAACAAAAGGGATCCATTATAAATATGGTTGCCACTTACGCCTGGAATGCAGGTGCAGGTGTGGCTCATTCAGCTGCAGCAAAAGCTGGGGTTTTATCGTTAACGCGCACGCTTGCCGTCGAGTGGGGCCATAAATACGGTATTCGTACAAATGCCATTGCACCTGGACCAATTGAAAGAACCGGTGGGGCAGAGAAGCTTTGGATTTCTGATGAGGCAGCGAAAAGAACGATTGATAGCGTCCCGTTAAAACGGTTAGGGACACCGGAAGAAATCGCCGGCCTTGCTTATTTTATTGCGTCAGATCAAGCGGCGTATATAAACGGAGAATGCATCACAATGGATGGGGGCCAATGGCTTAATCAATTTCCATTCTAATAAAGCATGAACAAAGGATTAAAAGCTTTCCCCCATATGTCTAGACGACAGTGCAGGGAAAGCTTTTTTTTATGTGTTTTCAATTCCACTGTATAGTTGTGTTATAATTATGCAAAAAAACATGAGTAATGGTGGGGGAGTGCGCATGGACGCATTAGAAGTGTTAACCAATATTGAAAAAGTGATTCCGTACTTTCAACCAATTTTCAGTGCGGATGAACATAAAATCATCGGCTACGAGGTATTAGGGAGAATAGAAGTCGATGAAGGAACAATTGAGAGTCTTGGTCCATTTTTTGGAGATGAAGAAATACCGGATGAATATAAAGTTGAAGTGGACGAACGAATAACCAGGCTTGCTCTAAACAAATTTTTACAAGAGGGACAAGAGGGGGACATCTTTCTAAACCGTGATGCAAGGCTATTGATGCTTGACCATGGAGAATCCTTACTTGATCTCCTCCAGGAATACGAAAAGAAGGGATTGAATTTGAACCGGACAGTCATTGAGCTGTCTGAAAAAACCTTTTCAGGGGATTTCGATCAGCTGGTCCATTTGCTTCTATATTACAAAACGTATGGGATTAAAATCGCAATCGATAATGTCGGCGGTAATAGCGGTCAGTTGGATCGGCTATCGCAATTCTCACCGGATATATTAAAGGTGGATTTATTCCAGCTTCGAAATGATGCGGGTAATAAAGTATACAAAGATATATTGTACAGTTTGTCGGTGCTTGCCAGAAAAATCGGAGCTTCCCTCTTATTTGAAAATATCGAAATCAACTTTCAACTGCAGTTTGCCTGGTTGAACGGCGGCCGTTATTATCAAGGATTTTATCTTCAGCACCCGTCAGCCTCATTTTTGAAACCCGATCTCCTAAAAGAAAAGCTGAAGGAAAAATGCCAGGACTATATTCGATATGAGAAGAAGCATCTTGAAGCAGGGTATGAATTCGCAGATGTGCTGCACAAAGAAATTAGTCAAAATCTGATTATGATAAAAAAACAGAGCACTGAATTCGATGATATACTTTTTGAGTTAGGGAAGAATTTTACACATAAATGCTTCAGGCTGTACATTTGTGATGAAAATGGCTTCCAAGTGACTAGTAACGTAGTAAAAGCTGATCAAAAATGGAGGATCGAACCAAGGTACAAAGGGAAGAACTGGAGCTGGCGCCCTTACTTTCTGGAAAATATCATTCGTATGAGGATCAATAAGAAAGGTTTATTATCGGACATTTACAGCGATATTGATTCAGGAGAATCGATCCGGACCTATTCGTTTCCATTTGGCAATGGCTTATATTTATTTATGGATCTTTCATATGAATTTTTATTCGAGGAAGATGGTTTGATTTTTTAAATCCCCAGGTATCCCTCTGTCAGATTCGCCTTATGCTAGTCGGGCCTGATCGAGCCGCCTCCGCTTTTCTTGTATAGCCTTTTCCTATTGGGACAAATTATTCTTAAGGACATTATGTAAGGAGGGGCTATGATGAGTATATATATGATTGTGCTTGCCCTGATTGTAATAGGGATAGCCGGTTATTCTTTGGTGTATACCTTTAAACTGGCTGGACAGGAGAAGAGGCTGAAGGGTGAGTATGACACAGATATTCCGGATGTTGTGAAGGAACATCCTTATATCCGGAATCCTATTTTCTTGTCTATCTTAATTGCAACCATTCTAATTACACTGTTCATTA
Source organism: Rossellomorea sp. FM04394 (assembly GCF_041889765.1). Taxonomy (NCBI): domain Bacteria; kingdom Bacillati; phylum Bacillota; class Bacilli; order Caryophanales; family Bacillaceae; genus Rossellomorea; species Rossellomorea sp. FM04394. Next base: position 1,670,389 of record NZ_CP168654.1, read on the forward strand.
TATATTGGTCCGTTCGCTATTTATCATAATTAAAGGGGTGCCGCATGTAATCATGCGGCATCCCTTTTTTTGGGTAAATGTACCATTGATTTTTGTGTTTGACTGTCACCAATAGGGGGAATTTTACAACCAAACCAAAATATATGTCAGTCCTTGTTAGGATTTAACGAACAAATGATAACCTATCGACAATTTTCCATTGCTACAATAATTTCAACAAGCATATTAAGGGAGGGAAAGCATATGGAAAAGAAAAAATTATGGCTATTATTTCTTATTATAGGGCTCGTTACAGCGGCATGTGGACATGTCAGTCAAACCCAAGCATCTGAATTTTCTAAAGAAAACGCATTGTCTCTTGTGGAAGATGCCTTTCGTACCCAAGTATCATTAAGTGAAAAACCACAATCGAAGAAACATATCAATGACAAGTTGTCACAGTATTTCACAAAGGATCTTACAGCTAGCTTCATCAGGGAAAATGTGTATGAAGTAGAGGGCGGTTATATTACATTTGGATCTGACTTTGCATCACACTATATTCCATTTTTCAAGTATGATGACTCTACTAACGTAGAATACATAGATGGAAATTGGTATGTATGGGAAGAACGGACAGGGGAGGAAGAAGGGCCTGTATCAACGGATTCCGGTGTTGAAGCTGTCATGGTAAGTGAAGAAGAAGGAACATGGAAGGTTTCATCCATAACGTACGAATTACCGGAAAAACTTCAATAAATATTAAAAGTTGGCCATAAAAAGAGATTGGCCAACTTTTTTGTTGATAAATCATCTCAATGCTTATTTGTTTAAAGCTGCAGAAAGGGCTTCGAGGTTGAAGCCTGATATTACTTCGGAGTCCACTGTGATGGTTGGGGTGGAATATGACTTCAGCTCTTTCACAAGATAATTTCTTGCTTGTTCATCTTGTTTGATATCAATTTCTTTATAGTCAACATTGTGTTCTTTCAGAAACATTTTGACTACTTCACAAGGGGGGCATTCTGGTTGAGAGTATAAAGTGACTATTTTCATGATGTTTCTTCTCCTTTTCTTTGCCTAATGAAGTAATCTGCGATTCCCATTGCAGATACATTCATATCAAGCTTTAATAATTTGAAAATCGAGTCGTCCGGATCAACGCCTTTTTGGATCATTGTACTTTTCGTTAGATCAAAAAGTACAGAAGTTATCGCTTTTACGTTCTCTTCCACTGTTACTTTGGAAGAGAACTGTTCCTTACTTTTTTCCATGAAAAGGTCAAGCCATTTTTCTACTTCCCCTAATGCAAATGATACTTCTTCAGTGACACCGTAGTGCCCAAAATACAAACGATCCAGATGTAACTCCTTATACAAACGAATCGAATCCTTCATTCGTTCAGGACTAAATTGATTGGGGGAGGTGGAAGGGAAGTAAAAGTGCTTTGACCCAACAGAATACTGGATCCCGCATGTGTCCCCGGTGAACATCCCATTTGAAACAGAATCAAAGATGCTAAAATGGTGATTTGCATGGCCAGGGGTGTCCAAAAACGTTAATGTACAGCTTTCGCTCAGTTCCAGCTTTTCTTCATGCCCCATCACAATCAATCGCTCTTCAGGAATTGGCACAATCGGGTGAAAAAGCTCATCGAATTTCTCTCCATATACCGCTCTTGCTCCTTTGATCAAGCGTGTCGGGTCAACAAGGTGCCGTTTGGCTTTCGGGTGAACGATGACCTTTGCATTAGGGCATTCATTCAGAAAAAGACCTGCACCTCCCGCATGATCAAGATGGATATGAGTTAAAATTATGTATTGAATATCTTCAAGATTAATGTTTAACTTAGAGAGACCTTTTTTTAGATGAGGTATAGAAGGACTGGCAGACGTTTCGATAATGGTAAGGGACTCTTCGTTTATTATATAACTTCCTGTACGTTCCTGTAATGACAGATCCATTAGATCAACTAAGGATATTCGAGAATCTATACGATAAATACTCATCCAATCAATCCTTTCCGGGGAGAATATATTTCTACCCTTTCATTATAAAGGAATTTATGTAGAAAAAGGACAAAACATTAGATTTAACAGGATAGAATCTGGTACAATGCAAAAGCTATGACCAAGAATTAGAACAGGAAAGGAGAGACCAATTATGTCTCAGCTTCTTGGAATTATACAAAGATTAAAATCATTACAAGAACAAGGTGAACAAGGGGAAACTCAACAACGATTTTTCGAATACAATGGAAAGAAAATTTGTGAGGTAAAGTATTTACCAAAGCAAGATACATTCGAAATTGAAGTCATGAATGAAAAAGGAAGCAGTTTTCCTTTTGATAACATAGACATTACAGCGATTGAAATTTTTGAACTTCTACAAGAAGCTCAACAAGATTGATGTACTAAAAAGGTAACCATGTGGTTATCTTTTTTAGTCTTTATTCCAATCGTCAAAACATACATTTTTCTTCCAGTATGTTAAAATGGTTAGTGTCTGCTTCTTTTGTTTATAGATAGGCACGCAAATTCTTATTTTTTAAAATGAGGGGTTATACATGATTTCATTGAGTAGCAAAGAGTTATTAGAAACGAATATTAAAGATTTCATTATTCCTTCTGAGAAAGTTGCTCATGTTCAAATAGGGAATTCCCTGGAACATGCGTTACTATTACTCACAAAGAGTGGTTACTCAGCCATCCCTGTACTTGATCCGACATTTCGTTTTCAGGGCTTGATTAGTTCAAGTTTAATTACCGATTCCATTCTTGGTCTCGAGCGTTTTGAATTTGAAAAACTTGAAACAAAGAAGGTAGAGGAAGTCATGACAACTGAATTTCCCAGTGTATCCTTACAATCGGATTTCAAGAAAGCACTCGAGCTTTTAGTGGACCACCCATTCCTATGTGTGGTTTCTGATGACGGGTACTTTGAAGGGATCATGACAAGGAGAGTTGTGTTAAAGCAACTTCAAAGACAACTGTTTAAAAGGGATTAAACCCTTCATGGCAGTTACATAATGTTAAGATCATATAGGATGGCATATTTGTCATCCTCTTTATTTTTTATTGAACACGATTTAAAGGAGAAAAAGATGAGCAGTTTGGAATTGAATTCAGTCAAAAGGACAAAAAAACCGCTTGTATTGGCCGCAGTGATGCTGGCTATGTTCATGGGGGCCATTGAAGCAACAATCGTCTCTACCGCCATGCCTGCCATCGTGGGGGAACTCGGTGGGTTTTCTCTTTATAGTTGGGTGTTTTCTGCTTACCTTTTAATGAATGCCATTACGGTCCTGATCTACGGAAAGCTATCTGATTTATTTGGAAGGAAACCGATCATTACGATTGGGATCGTCATTTTTCTTATCGGCTCCATCTTATGCGGGTTTGCTCAAACGATGGGACAATTGATCTTATTCAGATTTATACAGGGCTTTGGAGCCGGAGCGGTTCTACCAATGGCAACTACCATCGTCGGCGATATATATTCCAAGGAAGAACGTGCGAAAATACAAGGGTATTTATCAAGTGTTTGGGGGATATCTGCCATTAGTGGACCACTTGTCGGAGGATTATTGGTTGAATATGCAAGTTGGAGATACGTTTTTTGGGTCAATATCCCGCTAGGTTTATTATCTATCGTTGGTCTATGGCTTTACTTACATGAAAATGTTGAAAAGAAAAAAACGGTTATCGACTATGGGGGAGCTTTTCTATTGGTTGTATCCCTCTCATCTTTAATGTTTTTACTGGTGGAGGGAGGGGTTCACCTACCTTGGAATTCCTGGCAGGCAATACTCCTGATCGCACTTTTCATTTTGGGGTTTGGAGCGTTTATTTATCAAGAACGGCGAACGGCACAGCCGATGATGCCTTTTGATTTATGGAAGGTCCGTTCCATTTTGGTCGCCAATATCGTTTCATTAACAACTGGCGTCATGTTAATCGGTATTTCAAGCTTCCTTCCTGCCTTTGTACAAGGCGTCATGGAGCAAAGCGCAACAGTTGCAGGGTTTACATTAACGGCGATGTCTATTGGATGGCCGATTTCGGCAACGATAGCTGGTCGCTTATTATTAAAGATCGGGTATTTTAGGACCTCCTTGATTGGTGGATTATCTCTTATACTGGGCGGAAGCATCTTTGTGATGATGGAACCATCCTACGGTCCTTTATGGGCTGCATGTGGGTCATTCTTTGTAGGTGTAGGGATGGGTCTCACCTCAACATCGTTTATCGTTTCTATTCAGTCTACTGTCGAATGGCAGGTACGGGGGATCGCGACTGCCACCAATATGTTCATGAGGAATTTAGGTACGACGATAGGGGCTGCATTATTAGGTGGAATCCTTAACAGCCGGCTGCAGACGTACTTAGATGAAAGCGATAAGGACTTTTCCATTAACGATGTGAACATGCTCTTAAATAAAGGGGAAAGAGAGAATTTATCTTCTGATGTGCTCGAATTGTTTCAAGGGGCACTTACAGGTTCCTTGCAATCGGTATACGTTGTCGTTCTCCTCTTCGCCCTGTTTAGCTTTATCGGCATCCTATTCCTTCCAAGGGACCGTTCCCTAAAGAAATAGGTTTTTTCCGAGTTGTAGTATAAGAATGAAAGTGAGGATGTTTAGCAGGATTTGTACATGTTTGGTAGAAAGCTTAGCTGCTAGTCTTACCGCCACCTGAGCCCCCACAAGGGCACCCAGAGCAAAAGGGATGGCAACTTCCCACTCGACGTGGCCATTATGAAAATACACCGTAAATGCACCTAAACAGCTTACAAATGTTTGAAAACGGGTAAGAGCTACTGATTTCAAATACGAAAGCCCGTGTAACAAATGAGTGTACATAAGCATGGTAGCCTGCCCTGGTCCGAATAAACCGTCATACGTACTGATTAAGTACAAAAATCCATATGTCCGATAGTGCTTCTGTTTTTTTTCCCTTGGCTTGAATCCTTTTAAAATACTTAGTGAAAGAGCGAACAGTAGAAAGAAAAAGGCCATCCATTCGAGCAAGGAGGGAGATATGCTATCCGATAGAAATGCCCCCGATAATCCCCCAACCAGTGCAATGGGAAGAATGGGCAAACATTCTTTCCATGTAACTTTCCGGTCCCTAATTAAATAAACAAAGCTTGAAAAAGAACTGATGATATTTGAAAATTTAGCCGTAGCGATTGCTGTATGAATAGGTAAACCAATTAAAAGCATCACCGGCATACCAATCAAACCGCCGCTCCCTGCCAAAGTGCCAACAAGTGCTACAACCAATCCAGTGAAAAAGAGAACCACTTCCATTATCCAACACCTCTTTTCAAATCTACTATCAGTGTATTCCATTCCATCTGATAATGAAATTTTATATAAATTAAGATATAATATAAGAAAAACTTATGAAGGTGAAAGAAATGGCGTTTTCTGAATATCAATTACTAAACGTACTGGCTCAGGAAATGAACATGCGTAAAGCAGCAGAGCGGTTATTTGTATCACAGCCGGCATTATCGCAACGACTCCAGACGATTGAAAAGGAATGGGGAACAAAATTATTCCTCCGTTCTCAAAAAGGTCTTGCATTGACCCCTGCCGGTGAGCTTGTAGTGAAATTGGCTGAAGAGATGTTGCAGAAGGAAGAGAGTGTGAAGGAAAGAATTCAAGCTTTGGAGTTTGAGGTGCATGGAACCTTAAAGATAGCTTGTGCATCCATCGTGGGTCAGAATTGGCTTCCTAAAGTACTCAAACGATTCGTTGAAAGCTATCCTCATGCCAAGATTTCTTTAATGACAGGGTGGAGCTCTGAAATTCTTAAAGCGATATATGAAAATGAAGTGCATATCGGAATTATCAGGGGGACGCCTGATTGGAAGGGGCCCAAACACCATCTCTTTCAAGATACATTGTACTTGGTGGATAGAGAAATCCAATCGATTGAAGAGGTCATGAAAACCGATCGACCGTTTATTCAATTTAAGAGTGATTCAAATTATTATCAGGAAATTCAGGATTGGTGGCATCGTCAATTTCAGACAACACCGAAAAGAACGATTGTTGTAGATCAAATTGAAACTTGTAAGCAGATGACATTAAATGGAATCGGCTACGCAATATTGCCTGCCATCACGTTAGACGGCATGGAAGATGACATTTATAAAGTACCTTTAATCGATGAACATGATTCGTTGATACACCGGGATACGTGGTTACTCGGGTATGACTCTGCATTCCAATTAAGGCAAGTGGAAGCGTTTGTTGAAGTTGTAAACGAATTCATTCATGAAAACTCATAGGATTCGCCTTTATGGCTTGTCTTCCACTCTTTAATTTGATAAAGTAATTCAAGAAACGAATTCTGAATTTATACATAATTATGGAGGGTGTTCTTATGAAAATGATGGACGCAAACGAAATTATTTCTTTTATTCAAAATAGTACAAAATCAACTCCTGTGAAAGTTTACGTGAAAGGTGATTTAGAAGGAATCGACTTTGGTTCATCTTCTCAAACCTTCCTTCAAGGAAACTCCGGAGTAGTATTTGGGGAGTGGAACGAGCTTTCTGCTATTCTGGAAGAAAATAAAGAAAAAATCGAAGACTATGTAGTAGAAAATGATCGCAGAAATTCGGCGATACCTCTTCTTGACCTAAAAGGGGTTAAAGCGCGTATTGAGCCAGGCGCTATCATTCGCGATCAAGTGGAAATCGGTGACAATGCGGTCATTATGATGGGTGCAATGATCAATATCGGTTCTGTAGTAGGTGCAGGAACGATGATCGATATGAATGTTGTACTTGGTGGCCGTGCTACAGTAGGGAAGAATTGTCATATTGGAGCGGGTGCAGTGCTGGCCGGTGTAATTGAGCCGCCATCTGCAAAACCCGTCGTCATCGAAGACGATGTAGTCATTGGTGCAAATGCGGTTGTCCTTGAAGGTGTAACAGTCGGAAAAGGAGCTGTCGTAGCAGCCGGGGCGATTGTCGTCGATGATGTAGCTCCATACACGGTTGTGGCAGGTACACCAGCCAAGAAATTGAAAGACATTGATGAAAAGACAAAATCCAAGACTGAAATAAAACAAGAATTACGTCAACTGTAAACATTTCAACAATAGTATGATCAAGGAGAGAACGGACGGCTGTCGTCTGTTCTTTTCTTGTAAGATCCCATTTTCACTAACTATCCATCTATTATCCATGTAAGGAGGATACCCATGTCTACTTTAGACTTTAAGTCGATCAGGAGAGATCTCCATCAAATTCCTGAACTTGGGTTTCAAGAGTTTAAAACACAGCAATATCTATTGAATTATGTTTCAAGTCTGCCTGCTGACCGATTAGAGATTAAGACCTGGAGAACAGGGCTCTTCGTTAAGGTTCATGGCACAAATCCTACAAGAATGATTGGCTACCGCGGGGACATTGATGGCCTGCCGATCACGGAAGAAACAGGTTTGGATTTTCCTTCAACACATGAAGGGAGGATGCATGCCTGCGGCCATGACTTTCATATGTCCATTGAGCTGGGGGTTTTAACTCATTTCGTTCACCATCCGATAGAAGATGATCTTCTGTTCATATTTCAACCAGCAGAGGAGGGACCAGGTGGAGCGAAACCAATGCTTGAAAGTGAAATCATGCAGGAATGGACGCCGGATTGTATTTTCGCCCTTCACATTGCACCGGAATATGAAGTGGGGACGGTGGCTATTAAAGAGGGTCTGCTTTTTGCCAATACGTCTGAGTTATTTATTGATTTTAAAGGGAAAGGGGGCCATGCTGCCTATCCACATCAGACCAAGGATATGATTGTCGTGGCCTCTTCCTTTGTCACACAAATACAGTCGATCGTATCAAGGAATGTCGACCCATTAGACAGTGCGGTCATCACCGTCGGAAAAATGGAAAGTGGGACGGTGCAAAATATCATTGCTGAAACTGCCAGATTGGAAGGTACCATCCGTACCCTTTCAGCCGAGTCGATGGAAAGTGTAAAAAAACGGCTGGAAGCATTAATCGAAGGTATGAAAATCAGTTATGATTGTGATATTCAGGTAGATTATGGAAGCATGTATCGCCAGGTCTACAATGATCCTGAGTGGACAAATCATTTCATTTCTTTCCTCCAAAAAACGGATCGGAACCTAGTAATCTGTCAAGAAGCCATGACGGGTGAAGACTTTGGTTATATGCTTGAGGAAATACCAGGCTTTATGTTTTGGCTTGGCGTAAATTCTCCATATGGCCTGCACCATTCTAAATTAAACCCTGATGAGGAAGCGATAGATTTTGCCATCTCCCTTCTCTCAGATTATATTGGCGGATTAAAATAATGACTGTGAATCACGGAACGTTATCTTTGGATATCGTTCCGTGATTTTTTTATAGGCTCTTTTCGCAAAGTTTGTGGTTATCTTAATGAAGAGTGTAGTAGTTGATTTCCGCTCCAGGATGCTCGCTTTCCGCGGGGCTGGCGGTGAGCCTCCTCGGCTGCGCCTCCGGGGTCTCACCTGTCCAGCTACGGGGCTTAGGGGCTCGAGGTCATAAGCCAAGTCTGCCAAAAAGGCAAAGTGCGCCTTTCCGGCAGACTCGTCTTATACTTGTCGCCCCTGAGCAAAGCCCCTCCGCTTTTCGTACTGTCCAGCTATTCCCGCAGGAGTCGATCATCCTGCAACGAGAATCAACTTTCTGAGCATGTATCCCTAATGGAAATCAATAAAAACAAGAATATTAGTAAACAACCTTTTCTTAAGATTTGAGATTGATTTCCCTTTTATAAAAAGGAGAATTATTCTTTCTAGTTACATGGTTTAATTACGCATGTTGAAGCTCTGTCACAAAAAAATTTAAAAGATGGTAATTGGCAGATGTTAAAAGCAACAATCTTTTCGAAAAGAGCCTTTTAATATAAGGAAAATTAACATAAATTCCTAAAATTGTATTGCTAAGAGATTAAAATAGTGTAAAATTACACTATGGGTAGGTGGAAACTGAGGGAAAAGATAAAAATAATAGAAACTTTTCCCATAATAATTTCGTCTATTTTGTAGAGAGAAAGAAAGAGGGGAATTCATGTGAAAAGATCGACGAAAGCAATATTTGTGATGATAGTAGGGTTCTTGATGTTTCTTGTCATGGAAGATACAACACTTGCACAAGCGCAAATTAAAATTTCAGTGGAAGAAGGTATCGATGGAAAAGTGAAGGAGGGAAGAGGTTTCCCTCTTAAAGTGACCGTCGAAAATACAGGTTCTGATTTCAAAGGAGATCTATTGTTTGATTATGCACCTTCCTACCAGACGGGAGGAGCAAGAGCATTATCAATAGATGTTCCTGCAAACTCCACACGTACATATACATTTTCCATTCCAGGATTTAATGACGAGATAAGGCATAACTCAAATCAGGAGACCATTCATTTATTCGAGGGCTCATGGGAAAAAGGGAAAGAGATGAAATTCAAAGGAGATAAACGATTAACTCCTAATTTCATCTATAGCAATTATACAGCCATCGGTTTATTGAGTGAAAATCCTGACCGTTTGAAGGGAATTAAAGGGGCTAACATGGGAGGTAATCAGGTAGAGGCATTAACGCTCACAAAGGAAAATATTCCTGAAGAGAAGAGCGGATTTCAAATGCTTGATTATCTTATCATTGACCAATTCAATATTTCAGAACTTAGCCAGGATCAACAAAGCGCGTTAAAAAGCTGGGTTGAGGCAGGTGGTGTTTTATTTATAGGAGGGGCTCCTCATTTAGAGGATACTCTAGGATCTGCAACAGATATGGCTCCTCTTACGTTCGGGGAAGAATCGACACTCTCCGACACTTCAACCTTTAATGTGAAGAAGAATATAGAGGCTTCCTTTAACTCATTAGCAATCTATAAAGGAACTGTTCAACCAGAATCGGATGTTCTGGTTGAACAAGACGGAATCCCATTGGTCGTGAAAAGTTCCGAAGGCTTAGGAGAAGTGTGGCAGACGGCATTCTCATTGGGTGATCCTGTATTAAATGCATGGGAAAGCTATGACGAATGGTTTGCAAATGTCCTTTCTAAAACAGAGCCATACTTTTTACTTGGCCAGTCCAACGGAGATCAAAGTTTCCTGGAGAGGATTTATTATGAAGTAGCTGACAGCAATGAGCTCTTTCCGACTACCAATTTTAAAGTAAGTACTCTAGTCATCATTCTCATCATTTATTTGATTGTCCTTGTACCTCTACTGTATTTCTTATTAAGAAAAGTGGATAAGCGTGAACAAGCATGGTGGATCATTCCTGCCATCTCGGTCCTCGTTTCCTCAGGCATCTTTATCACCGGGGCTAAAGATAGAATCTCGAAGCCACATTTGAATCAAATGAGTGTCTTAAAAGTTGAGGAAGATAAGAGCGTACACGGAATTTCAGCATTTAGCGCGTTATCCAACTCCGGGGGAGACTATGAATTTGTTTCAGATAAGCATAATTTAGAAATCACACCTGCAAGAGTAAGGAATAGTGCGGGGGGAGTGGATCAGTATAAGTTTGCAGTTGAAGAGATGACGAAGGATAATCGATCCATTACATTTCGGGATGTAGAATACTGGTCCACGAGGACATTACTCGGTACTAGCGAAAAGGAAGAAGTAGGAAGGTTTATACCTGAATTAGTGTTAGAGGATCAAACCTTATCCGGTACAATTCAAAATGATTTCCCATATGATTTTACAGATGTATATATTTGGTCAGGGTCCAGAATGTATCGTCTCGGAGATATGAAAGCCGGGGACACCCTCGAAGTTGATAAAAAGCTTTCAACGAATTATTTATCTTCTCCTATTGGTATGACCCCGAATATGTCAGCGCCATTACCGAATCAGCAAAATATCAAGCAGCAAAAGAAAGAACGGTTGGAAAACTTCGCATCTCAAATGATTTCTGCGGATAATGAAAATAACTCCCCGGTCATTTTTGGGTATACAGAAGCGGAGATATTCAATATGAAGATTAAAAACAAAGAATCCAAGTCTGAAAATTTCTCATTACTCTATCAACATTTTCCATCCCTCGGAAACTATAAGGGTGCTTTTACACTTAGAAATGAACAGCTTGATCTGGATGTGTTGCCTATAAAGGGACAGGTGATTGAGCATTACTCACATAATGGTGCAAATGAGATGGGACTTGAAGATGGCACGTATGAGCTAACCATCCACCTCCCAAAACAGCTTGATTTATCTAAAGTTACTCTTCATTCGCTGAATATGACTCTGCATACAGGAGGGGTGCTTCAGTTTTCTCTGATCGATCCACAAACTGATGAACGAATGGTGCTTTCTGAATCATCCACGAACTCAATCGAAGTAAAAGATAAATTGAACAAATATATTAATGACAATGGGGAAATCGTTTTCGAGTTTAAAAAACGATCTCAAGGGGATCCGTTTGTTCGTTTACCTGACATTGTGTTGAAAGGAGAGGTCCGACCATGATCGAAATTCAAAACTTATCTAAACGCTATGGGTCTTTCCTGGCCCTTGATGATCTGAACTTATCCATTGAGAAAGGAACCGTATTTGGCTTTGTTGGTCAAAACGGAGCGGGGAAATCTACGACATTCTCCATATTGGCCACTCTATTAGCTCCTACTACAGGAACGGCTACAGTGAACGGATTCAATATAAGTAAAGATCCAAAATTGGTCAGGAGGCAGATCGGCTATATGCCAGATTTCTTTGGAGTGTATGATCAATTAAAAGCTGACGAGTATCTGGACTTTTATGGTGCAAGCTATAAAATTCCCCAAGAGCAAAGAAAGAAACTCATTCCCCAGTTGTTGGAACTGGTAAATCTCTCTCATAAAAGGGACTCCTATGTTGACCTCTTATCCAGGGGGATGAAACAGCGCCTTTGTTTAGCAAGGTGCCTTATCCATGATCCGGAAGTGCTGATACTAGATGAACCGGCATCAGGGCTTGATCCGAGGGCCAGAATCGAAATGAGGGAAATTCTAAAAGAACTAAAGAAAATGGGTAAAACGATTTTAATTTCATCCCATATCCTTCCCGAATTAGCGGAAATGTGTGATGAAATTGGTGTGATCGATAATGGGAAGCTCATAGCTCATGGCTCTGTCCAGGATATTCAATTTCAACTTCAGGCAGATAAATTGATTGTCGTGAAAGTACGGGGGATGGTGGAGAGTGCTGTTGCATTCTTTGAAGACGACCCCTATGTTTCAAAGGTTGAAGTGGATGAAGCGAATAGAACATTTCAATTCCTTTATAAAGGTGAGGAAATGGAGCAAATAGAGCTATTGAAAAAAGCCATCTTAAATGACATCCAGATTGTGAGTTTCAAAGAGACTGAAACGAATTTGGAAGATGTCTTTATGGAGATTACGAAAGGAGTGACACTTTCTTGAAGCAGTTACTCATCAACCCTATGTTAAATAAAGAATTTAAACTTCGTTTTCGTTCCTTTAAGGCATTCATCGGGATGTTATGCTACTTGATTGCGGTAGGAATTGTCGTGATCGGTTTCATCTATATGCAAACGAGATTTTCAAATACTGGATATTTTCGCCCCGAAGAAAGCCGTGTGATGTTTATGATTCTCTCATTTTTGCAGCTTGCTCTCGTGTTATTCATTACACCCGGGTTAACAGGAGGCGTCATCAGTGGAGAAAGAGAGAAACAAACGTTAAGCATGTTGTTGACGACGGAGCAAAGCTCAATGAGTATAATCCTGAGTAAACTGGTATCGTCCGTTTCTTATTTGTTATTACTCGTTATCTCAAGTTTGCCTCTATACAGCTTTGTGTTCTTGTTCGGGGGAGTTTCACCAACGGATTTACTTTTTGTGTTCGGATATAGCTTGTTCCTGGTTTTTGCATTTGGTTCCGTCGGAGTTTTATATTCAACCATTATTCGAAAGACGATCGTGTCGATGGTCACAACCTATGCGACGGTTCTGTTTCTTGCAGGGGGGACGTTATTCCTCTTTATGCTCTCAATGGCAATCGGGAGCGGCCCTTATCAGAATCAGACCAATCCTGCACCGTACCTAATCGCTATGTTTAATCCGGGGATTGTCATGATGGCGCATTTTGAGCCAATGGCGATTGAAGAAATTTACACTCGCAGTGGCATCACATTTCCTTTATGGATTTCATTCCTGCTCATTTACACTGTTCTTGCAGTGATTTCCCTTTCCCTCAGTATTATGAAGCTAAGACCAAGTATGAAGGTGAAGAGCGCTAAAAAAGGGTGAGAAGATGGAACATACTCAACAATTTCTTCAATTGCTTCAGCAAATAAGAAAAAAGCTCTGGGTCAATCAATTCTGGTTTTACATTCAGCTCCTGCTTGTTTATGCAGGAGTCTTTACTCTATGCATCGTTTCAATGGCAGCGTCAGTAGTCATTCCATTTTGGGAAAGGATCCTTTGGATTGGTTTCCCCTTTATTTTCATTGGTGTTGCGATTTTATTTTATCGAAGGAGAGCCACTTTGAAGGATAGTGCCTTCACCTATGATGGGTTCGTGGAGGACAATCGTGTAACTGCCGCTTATAGTAGCCTTAACAGTGGCCATGCCCTTTCCTCCCTGGTTGTGCATGATGCATTGAAGCAGATGAATAGGGTTCATCCGGAAGTATTGAAATATAGAAAGAAAAGAATTAAGCCTTCATTTCTGTTATCAAGCGGAGTTCTTATGCTATTATCCTTACTGATTTTCACGCAATGGAATACCTCATTTCAGGTAGCGAATCGGATTGAGGAAGAAAAGGAAATCATTGCGGAGTCAAATAAAAGAATAGCAGAACAGGCGGAAAAGAAAGAGAATGCTTCTATCAAAGAAGAGTTGTTGAAGAAAATTGAAGAGCTCGAGAAAGTAAAGGAAGCGGCCAAACGATATGATGAACTATCCAAAAAAGTGAAAGAGATCGAGTTTCAGAAAAAATCAATTGAGAAACGGAATGATAATCTTCAGGAAGTGAAGAAAAAAATAGCAGATGTTGAGAACGTAGACAAAGCGCTTCAAGAAAAAAATGGCGATAAACTCCAGCGAGCCATTAATCAAATGACACAAGCACAAAGGGATCAGCTTTTAATGGCTTTGAAGTCACAGGGGATTGCCTCCTTGAAAGAATTGTCAGAAATAATGAAAGAGTCGGATAGCGCAGAAGAACAGTTAGATCAACTAGCTAAACTTCAAGATGAACTACAAAATGAAGCCGATCTCTTAAAGAATGCAATCGGACAGAGTGATACCACAAGTTCAAATTCATTGGCACAGAATTCCGGTAAAGCGCCATCTAACCAGGCAAACAGTAAGTCACAGGGGAATAGTGGTCCTTCTTCATCTGCAAATGGAAATCAGCCAGGCAACAGTGATTCAAATTCACCTGGCCAGGGAGGGAATGGAAACGGTGCAGGAACTGGAAACGTTTCCTCCCCTCTAGCAGGAAACGGAGCCGGCAACGGGCAGGGGTCCAGAGAAATGCTTTCTGTCCCGGAAAAAATCGAAGGGCAGAACCATATTGAACGGGATACAGGCAAATTAGGTGAGGGTGAAGAGGGAGAGCGGTTTGAAAGCAATGGACCGATACAAAAGGGAACCCTCCGTCCATATGAAGAAGTGTATCAGGATTACTATTCTTCTTACCGGAAGTCGTCAGATCGATCCACGATCCCAAAAGATTTAGAAAATATCGTACAATCCTATTTCAGTGAAATTGATCCAGGGGAGTTGGCAGAGTGAACTTAGAGGATAAAGAACAACAATTTAAACATGCATCCTTGAAGATAACAGAAGTGAAGGAAGAAGTTCAGCGCTTTATCGTAGGGCAGGAGGAAATTGTAGAGGGTGTACTTTGGTCCATCCTTGCGGGAGGTCATTCTCTCTTGGAAGGCTTACCGGGATTAGGGAAAACGATGTTGGTCCGTACTCTGGCAGATGTTATGGACCTTAGCTTTTCACGAATTCAGTTTACCCCTGATCTAATGCCTACAGACATCACTGGAACAATGGTCATGAAACAAAACCGGGACGATCAACAGCCGTTTGTATTCCATCAAGGTCCTTTGTTTCATCACTTAGTTTTAGCGGATGAAATCAACCGTTCGACCCCCAAGACGCAGAGTGCCCTTCTTGAGGCAATGGCAGAGAATACGGTGACGGTGGTAGGTGAAACGATGACCTTGGATAAGCCCTTCTTTGTCTTGGCCACACAGAATCCGATTGATCTTGAGGGAACGTATCCTTTGCCTGAAGCACAAGTTGATCGGTTCATGTGTAAAATCTTGGTTTCCTATCCTACTAAAGCAGAGTTAAAACAAATAATCCAGCGTACAACCGGAACAGAAGACATCGTTCTTGAGAAAAGACTGAATGAAGCTGAACTATTAAGCATTCAGGGCCTGGTGAAAGAAATCATGGTCACAGATGAAATGATTGACTTTGCCATTGATCTTATTGATGCAACACACCCTAATAGTGAAAGAACAACGGATAGAATCAAACAATATGTTGAATTTGGGAGTGGACCAAGAGGGCTTCAAAATGTCATTCTTATGGCCAAAGCCAGAGCATTGACACAAGGCAGGTACCATGTGTCCATTGGAGACCTGAAAAAGGTGGCTCCTCTCGTATTGCGGCACCGTATGATCCTGAATTTTGAAGGAGAAGCCATGAGTATTGGAACGGATGAGCTCATCCTTGAAATGATCGATTTTGTTCAAAAAGGTGTTAGTCGGTGAAAACACTTTGGCACAGCCAGTTTCTAGCTCAACTGAAAAGGCACAGGATTACCGGTAAACGATTAAAGAGCGGTCATCATAAAGGTTCCCGTCTCGCAACCCATCATGGGAGTTCCCTGGAATTTTCCGATTATCAAATGTATGAACTTGGGGATGATGTAAGGCAAATCGACTGGAATGTGTATGCCAGAACGGAAAAGGTATATATCAAAAGGTATCTGGATGAAAGAGAAATAAAGGTTCATATTTACCTTGATTGCTCGAACTCTATGTTAATAGAAAATAGAAAGTGGAAGAGAGCGAAAGAATTAGCTGGAGCACTGTCATTTTTAGCTCTTTCAAATGATGACCGGCTTTCATTGCATTGCATGGGAGCTCATCACCAAAAGTGCATTATGAAAAAAGGGGCACGGGACGCAAAAGCGATTCTCCATGACATTCAAGAGCTGTCTATGGACCATACAGGGGAAGAAGGAATCTCCTTTTTTGAGCAAGTAGGAAAAGGGGTACGAAAAAAAAGCTCCGTATCCTTTATTCTTTCTGATGGACTCGAATCGCTCTCATTGATAGAGGAAGCACTCAGAAAACTTTCGATTAAAAGAGAAATGGTTTATTTTATCCAACTCCTCGATGAAGAAGAGATAACACCGTCTTATCAAGGTGATGTCAAATTATTAGATAGTGAAAAACAACGGGAAACGAATGTATCAATAAATCCGAGGATGGTGGAGCTCTATCAGGAGCGATTAGTTCATCACAACAAAGAAATAGAAGCATTATGCAATAAATGGGGGTTTGGCTATATCCAGACAAGTTGCCTGCCACCATTAAACGGAATATTCTTTAAAGATTTCAAAAAAAATGGATGGATCCGCTGAGGTGATATGATGGGAATAGGGAATCCAATCTTTTTTTTCTTTTCTGTTTTTATAGCCGCCGTTATTTTAATGTATTTCTTTCGAAAACAATACAGAGATCAAGTTGTTCCTTCAAATCTACTATGGGAAGAGGTTATGAAGGAATGGCAAGCTTCTCCATGGTTTCATAGATTACAGAAAAATCTCTTACTTCTTTTACAAGTCCTGATCCTTTTCTTCTTAATGATCGCCCTGGTAAAGCCTTACACATTTAACGAAATGGCCAAAAAAGATCATCTAGTCATTTTACTGGACACCTCTGCCTCTATGAACGCATTGGTGAATAATCGATCTCACTTTGAAGAAGCAAAGGAAGACATCCAATCATTGGTTGAAGGAACTGATGGAAAAGTAACCTTATTGGCAGTGGGGAAATCTGTAACCCCCATTGTCTCGGAAGAAACAAACGACAGGGTTGTTCTCAATGATTTAAAGAACCTGCCATTGTCTAATGACAACGAAGATATGAAAAAAGCGATTCACCTTGGAGAGGCATTGGCGATCGGGTCGGAATCAAGCATACATATCTTCTCAGACTCCATGGAAAAAGACGATTTTACAGAAGAACTTTCAAGTCCTATTCAGGTACATAATCTATTGACTAATCCTGTAAATGTATCACTAACAAGTTTCGGGGTTGAACGGCTGGGATCTTCTTATAAAGGAGTCGCTGTGGTCGAAAATCAAAGTGAGATATCACGAAGGGGCCACCTCGCCATTTACGATGAAAAGAATGAAATCTTTTCAGTGGAACTGACATTGGATCCGGGAGAGGAAACCGTTGTTCCATTAGCTGACCTTTCCCATAGCCCAATCTATAAGGCGGTAATCGATTTTAATGATGATTACATGGAAGATAACAGCCTTTCAAATATTCAGGCTGCTTCAAAGCCGGCCATTCATGTCCTGGGGGAAATCAACCCCTTCTTATTAAAAGGGTTTCAATCCATCGGAGTAAACGTGAAAACCATTGAAGAGGATAAAATGAAGTCGGGGGATGAAATCATCTTGACCACAAAGGAGAAGTGGCAGCGTTTATCGGTCGAGGGTCCTGCCATGATTGTTCCGGAGCAATCAAAAGAATCCACTCCCCTGACACAGGGGATTAAAGCAACGAATGATGATCCCATATTAAAACATGTTTATCTGCAAAAAGTGTACGTGGAAAAAGTGAATTCCATCCAAATGAAGAATCTCCAATCAGTTGTCACAGGTGATTCCATTCCTCTCATACAGAAGGGAGAAGTGAATGGTCAGAAGCTTGTCCTGTTAAATTTGCACCTCAACGAATCAGATTTCCCATTACATCCGGGATTTCCGATCTTTCTTTATAATTCTTATCAATTTTTATCAGAGAATCACGGGTTTTTAGGCTATTATCAACCGGGTGAAGAGAGGACATTACCTCTTTCGGGAGATAAATGGGATATATACTCGACTGAAGGTGAGTTTGTAAAAGAATGGAATGGGGAGGGAGTGTTCAAGGCACCCGAAGCCCCTGGTGTATATCAGGCTATACGAGATGGTGACACGAAATATTTCACTGTCGTACTTGATGACCGTGAAAAACAAATATCAGCAGGGTCTTCCTTTTCCCTTGAACCCACTAAAGGAATGAATAACGAGGAATCAAAGAGCATTCCCGAATCCCTTACTGAGTGGTTTTTAATCTTGGCAATCCTTTTATTATTTATCGAATGGGAGGTATACAGACGTGGGAATCGAGTTTAAAGAAATCCTTTGGTTATGGTTGATGATTCCCCTTGGATTTGTACTCTTCCTATTTGCCAAACAGGGATTGAAGAGGAAGGAAGATAAGATCGTCTTTCTATTAAGGGGATTTGGTATGAGTCTATTGATCATTGCCCTTGCTAACCCGTATATTTTGTTGCCGGATAAAGGGCGGTCGGTACTCATTTTAGCAGACCGTTCTGCATCTATGGCGGAACAAGAGAATCATATCCTGAATCTGATCAATCAAGCATCCCGGACCACTGAGGAACATGATGGATACGGAATCGTAGCCTTTGGAGAAAACGCGGAAATTGAACGAACAATTTCACAGGAAAGAAATGAAATCGATCAGTTTGCAGGAGAAATCAAAGAGGGAGAAACGAACCTCGAAGAAGGATTGGAATATGCATCGAATCTCCTTACCCGTGGAGGTAGAATTGTCGCCATCACGGACGGTAAGGAAACGACGGGGTCTGGGGGAAATGCCATACCATTATTAAGGGGTAAAGGGATTGAAGTGGATTGGATTCCACTTTCACCGGATACGAAAGAAGACGTGGCAGTGACGAAGGTTACGTCGCCCTCCATTCAATATGAAGGGGAAGAAACAATCATAACCGTTAACGCATACAGCACAACTAAAAAAGAGATAGAGATGCGCATATCCTTAAATGATCAGTCAATCATTAAGGAAATTGTACAAGTACAGGAAGGTGACAATGAATTTCAGTTCAAGCATGTCGTAGGTGAATCAGGTTTATTGGTATATAAGGCAGAGGCGTTTACTGAAGGAGATGAAAGCAAAGAAAATAATACCTTATACAATCTTGCCCGTTCAGAAGGTCCAGCCAAAGTCCTCCTGGTGGAAAGCCCTTCTGGAGAAAGTCCATTAACCCCTTTACTGAAATCAGCAGGGTTTAGTGTCGATTCATACAAACCTGAGCAGTTACCGGAAATGCTGACTTCCTACCTTGAATATCAGACGATTCTTTTTGATAATGTATCTGCTACAAGCATTCCTGAAAATAAAATGCTCCTTATCGAGAAAAGCGTGAAAGAATTTGGACGAGGATTTATTATGTTTGGCGGAAGCGAAAGTTTTGCTCTTGGAGGATATTTTAGAACGCCGATCGAAAAATTACTGCCCGTCGACATGGATGTGAAAGGGAAAAAGGAGCTTCCTTCTCTTGGTCTTGTCATTGTTCTCGACCGATCAGGCAGTATGAATGGTCAGAAGATTGCTCTTGCAAAAGAAGCTGCTGCGAGAACCGTCTCTTTACTTAGGGATAAGGATACGCTGGGAGTCATTGCATTTGACGATCGACCATGGGAAATCGTCGAGACGAAACCACTTTCTGATCGTAAAAAAGTAGAAAAGCAAATACGATCCATCTCACCTGGCGGCGGAACGGAAATCTTTTCCTCCTTACAGCAAGCGTATGAGAGTTTAGAAGATTTACCTTTAAAAAGAAAACATATCATTCTTTTAACGGACGGACAATCTGCGACGACAGGCAGTTACCAGTCACTTGTAGAGGATGGGCACGATAAACAAATCACCTTATCCACCGTCTCAATCGGTGAAGGAGCAGATCGAGGTCTATTAAATGATTTGTCCCAATGGGGAAAAGGTCGATTTTATGATGTCGTCGACGCCAGTGTGATACCGAGTATCTTAACAAGGGAGACTGTCATTACAACAAGGACCTATATTGAAGACAATCCATTTTATCCAGCGATTTTTTCGTCTAAATGGGAACCGTTATTTACAGAAGGCATTCCCAAAATGAATGCCTATATTGCCACTAGTCCAAAAGGCACTTCTCAAGTGGAGATGAAGAGTGAGAAGAATGATCCAATTTTGGCAACCTGGAGATATGGTCTGGGGAGGACATTTGCCTTTACGTCCGATACAACTGGAAAATGGACAGGGGATTTCGTCAGGTGGAAGGGATGGCCGACGTTCATCAATCAGCTTGTTACACGTTCGTTTCCTGATATTCAATCCAACCCGTACACCATCGATGTGGAAGACGATCGGGGACATACTCAGTTAAAGCTTTCGGCATCTGCGGGAGATGTCTCACAACTTGATGTAACGGCACTTGATGAAAGTGGAAAAGAGGTTCCTGCAACGACGAGAATCAAGGCTCCGGGAGACTATGAAGTCGAATTTGAGAGCAGGTTATCACCCGGATTATATCATATGAATATCTCCAAGGCAGGTGAAGAGAGTGGAGTCTCATACCAAACAGGCTTTGCGGTTCCATATTCAAAAGAATACTCCTACAAGGGGGGAACCCGAACACTGGAAGAGATAGTAGAAGCAACGGGAGGGAAGCGGTATTCATCCCCTAAAGAAGTCTTTCGAGATTTCAAATACAAATCATCCAGAGAGCAATCAATCCGTACACTCCTTATGATTATTAGTTTTCTACTATTTTTTAATGAAATTGCTATAAGAAGGTTTGGATTAGGACCTATATTGGAAATCATTAATAAGCTTAAAAGGAAGATCCCTGTCTCCGCTCCCAAAGAACAATCAACTTTAGAACAACTTGGAAGCAAAGTGAAACAGAAACGCGGGGGGAATGAGCAGGAAAAACCTATAAGCAGCAAGCAGACTATGCCTGAAGTTTCAGAGAAGAAGGGGCAGATGAACAAATCCAAGGTTAAACAGGATCCTCAAGAAACTAAGGATGATGATCGCCTTCAACGTCTACTGAATGCAAAAAGGGGAAGAGGCAAATAAAAAGAGAAGGTGCGGGCACCTTCTCTTTTTACTTTCATTAGCTTTCTTTCTTTTCGATATACACCTGGTGAGGGTATGGAATTTCAATTCCATTTTGGTCAAGAGCTTCTTTTAGAGCTTTACGAAGTTTCCGTTCCACTCCCCATTGTTCCATGTTTTTCGTTTTGCATAGCACTCTCAATACTACATCTGAAGCGCCAAGTGTCTGAACACCTAACACATTTGGACCAT
Organism: Rossellomorea sp. FM04394; assembly: GCF_041889765.1. NCBI lineage: Bacteria > Bacillati > Bacillota > Bacilli > Caryophanales > Bacillaceae > Rossellomorea > Rossellomorea sp. FM04394. The sequence continues at coordinate 1,691,755 of NZ_CP168654.1, forward strand.
CTACAATATTGTCATCTTCTTGAGCGATCGTGTCACAAACCTGCTGAAGCACGACCATCGCTTTGTCAATGTCATCATCATATGAGATCCCGATATCAACAAGTGCCCTCATATTTCCACGGGAATGATTGCTGACACTCGTAATTTCTCTATTTGGCACATAATGCAGAGTGCCATCAAACCCACGTATATGAGTCGTTCTTAAACCAACCTCTTCTACAATCCCTGAGAAATTTCCAGTGGACACGTAATCCCCTACATCCACTTGCTTTTCCAATAGAATAAAGAATCCAGTCACTACATCACTTACTAATCCTTGTGCCCCAAAGCCAACTGCAAGACCAACAATTCCTGCCCCGGCAAGAATAGCCGTCACCTGGATCCCAAAGATTTGTAAAATCGTAACAAAGAAAACAAAAATCAGAATGTATCCGATAATATTTTTTGAAAGACTTTGTAGTGTTTGGGCGCGGCCTTCAGAAACATCATTTCTCTTGCGGTACTTATCAAAGACTCTCTCAACCACTTTGTTAGCCGCACCTTTCACGATAATGAAAGCGATCCAAATCGCTACAATCTGTAAAGCGCCAATTCCGATCGTCACCAATAAACCGCCCCAATTAAAATTGGCAAGTCGGTCACTTAATGCATTAAGACCAAGTATGTAATTCAATCCAAAACATCCTTCCATTAAATAATGACCATTCTAGTATACACAATTCACCATAGGACATGTCAAAGAGTATATCAAAAAGCATATTGTTTTATTCCCCAGTTGAGAAATGGTAAACTTTATGTAGATGTTTAATCAGGCAGAAAAGTGAGTAAACTTCTATATAATGGGGAAAACCAAGTAAGGGATATTGTCAATAAATTATAATCATTTTAACATTAAATTGATTATAATTTGAGATTGACTAAAAAAAATTAATCCTATATAATGAAAATTGTGATTCAGAAAGGACAAGCCTTCCTTTCTCAGATAAAATATTTCATTAAAAACTCATTGGAGGGATTCACTCATGGCAGAACGCATGGTAGGTAAACAAGCTCCACGTTTTGAAATGGACGCTGTATTGCCAAACAAAGAATTCGGTAAGGTGTCACTGGAAGAAAATATGAAAAACGATAAGTGGACAGTATTGTTCTTCTACCCAATGGACTTCACTTTCGTTTGTCCAACTGAAATTACAGCAATGTCAGACCGCTACGATGAGTTCGAAGATTTAGATGCAGAAGTTATCGGTGTCTCTACAGACACCATTCATACACACTTAGCTTGGATCAACACAGACCGTAAAGAAAATGGTCTTGGTGAGCTAAGATACCCATTAGCTGCAGATACTAACCACAGTGTATCCAGCGAATACGGAGTTCTAATCGAAGATGAAGGTATTGCTCTTCGCGGACTATACATCATCAACCCTGAAGGGGAACTGCAATATCAAGTAGTATTCCACAACAATATCGGCCGTGACGTTGAAGAAACCCTACGTGTACTTCAAGCACTTCAAACTGGCGGACTTTGCCCGGCAAACTGGAAGCCAGGTCAGAAAACTTTATAATTTCTAAATGAATAAAGGCCTAACCGATTGTTAGGCCTTTTTCTTATCACATTCCATTAATTACAGGAGTAGGACAAATTCATCCTGTTGACAATAGAAATAATACTTAAGACGGATTGAAGGAGGCTCTATTAATGAAACTTCGTGAACCAATGCCTGATCTAACAGGCGCCACAGAATGGTTGAATGGAGAAGTAACAAAGGGGGATCTGGTGGGAGAAAAGCCGACGCTTATCCACTTCTGGTCCATCTCTTGTCACCTATGCAAAGAGGCCATGCCTCAAGTAAATGAATTCCGAGACAAATACAGTGATAAACTGAACGTGATGGCTGTTCATATGCCACGTTCTGAAGAAGACCTTAACATGGAAGAAATCAAAAAGGTAGCGGCTGAGCACGATATCACTCAGCCAATCTTCGTAGACAGTGAGCATAAGTTAACAGATGCATTTGAAAATCAATACGTGCCAGCTTACTATGTATTTGATAAAGATGGGAATCTTCGCCACTTCCAAGCAGGAGGAAGCGGGATGAAAATGCTTGAAAAGCGCGTCAATCGTGTGTTGGATGAAATGGAAAAAAGCGAATGAGTTCAAACGTATTATGGAGAAGAGATCGGTCAAAAGACCGATCTTTTTTTGTGGATTCATTTTTACAATAAATAAGAATAATACGATTAGAAGGATAATTCACAAAAAAGTAAAAAATTCTAAAAAAGGGTAGATAAATATTTCGAAAGCCGATATATTTATTAGTACGTCGTTTTTTTCTGGAACACTGAAGGGAGAGAAAATATGGATACATTTAAAAAATTGAAAGCCTTTTATTGGCCTTATAAAAGGCATTTTATCATTTCAATGATCTTTTTGATCTTTGTTACCGGCATTACTGTTGTCTATCCAATGATCCTGCAAATCACGATCGATGATGTGATTCTGCAAGGGAACTACCAGTGGATTCCTTACCTGGCATTCGGGTTTATCGGCATCATGATAGTGAAGGGTGTTGCTACCTTTATTCAACAATATAATGGAGATCTATTCGGTATTACTTCCGTTTACAGACTGAGAAACGAACTGTATGAAAAGCTTCAGTTCCTTCCATTCAGTTACTACGATAATGCCAAAACAGGGGATCTCATGTCCCGGCTGACGGCAGATGTAGAAGCATTCCGTTTCTTCTTATCATTTGGTTTTTCCGAATTGCTTCGCTTTTTCCTTTTGGTAACGGTAAGCTTTGGGGTTATGTTCTACTACTCACCTCAACTGACATTTGTCACCCTCGTTTCCTTACCATTTCTGGCGATTGCCGTATACAAATTTGATAAAGCGGTTCACCCGGCTTTCAGGGGCATCAGAAAATCATTCGGAAAGCTGAACACCAATGTACAAGAAAATATTTCAGGAATCAATACAGTAAAATCCTTATCGCGGGAAGATCATCAAATCAACAAATTCAACCGATCAAACGGTGATTATAAAGATAAGTACCTTTTCACCTCGGACATCTGGGCAAAGTACTTTCCATTAATGGAGTTCTTGGGAAATGTAAGCGTGGTGACACTCCTCGCATATGGTGGTTATCTGGTGATGAACGGCAACCTTCAACCAGGAGAGCTTGTCGCGTTCTACAGTTTAGTGTGGTACATTATCTGGCCGATCATGAATCTTGGATTTACGATTAACTTGTTTTCCCAATCGAAAGCATCAGGGGAACGTTTACTCGAGATACTTGAAGTGGATGAAGAAATAAAAGATCATCAAGATGTTCTTCACGTTGATCGAATGAAGGGTGAAGTGGAGTTCAAGCATGTGTCCCTGAATTACACCGTTCATGATGAAGCTGCACTGGAGGATATTTCCTTCAAAGCAGAACCCGGAAAAGTCATCGGTCTGATCGGAGGGACCGGCTCGGGTAAAACAAGTATCACACAACTCATTACACGTTTCTATGAACCCGAAGAAGGAGAAATTCTCATTGATGGCCGGGACCTGAAAGACTACTCTTTAAAGTCCCTGCGTAAAAATATTGGATTCGTCCTTCAGGAGTCTTTCTTATTTTCCTCGACCATCAAAGCCAATATTTCGTACGGGCGACCTGAAGCAACCATGGATGAAATCATGGAAGCAGCCAAACGGGCACAAGCTCATGATTTCATTTCAGAACTGCCTGATGGCTACGACACAAGACTCGGAGAAAGAGGTTTAGGTCTTTCCGGTGGCCAAAAGCAGCGAATTGCCATAGCCCGTGCGATCTGTACAGATCCATCGATCCTGATCCTTGATGACGCTACAAGCGCCGTAGACATGGAAACCGAATTCAGAATTCAAAAAGCGCTGAAAGAAGTGATGTCGGATCGAACGACCTTTATCATTGCACACCGAATTTCGTCTCTTAAGCATGCAGACGAAATCCTCGTACTGGAAAACGGGAAAGTCGTCGAAAGGGGAGTTCATGAATTCCTACTGAAGAATAATGGGCCGTATCAACGGATCTATGACATCCAATACAAGGACCAGAAAAAAATATTACAAACTCAGGAAGGGTAGGTGAGTGGATTTGAGTCAGAAAAACAAAGTGAACAAAAGCGTACTAAGCAGATTCCATTACTCTACAGATCAAGTGATTGATAAGCCGTTTAACTGGGAACAACTCTACCGGTTACTAACGTATTTAAAACCCTATTCTAAAAAACTTCTGCCCTTATCCATCATCACCGTTCTGATCACAACAGCAGTACGATTGATCGTACCTATTCTGATCGGGGTATACACATTAGACAAAGCAATCAGGCAGAAGGATTCCAATTTACTCTTTACACTAGTTGGAATTATCGCGGGACTCTATGTATTGAACTACGTTGCAAACGTGCTCAGAATCAGATGGATGAATCAGCTGGGGCAAGGGGTCATTTACGATCTCAGAAAGCATCTTTTCAGCCATGTTCAATGGTTATCCCATCGCTTCTTTGATCAGAGGTCAGCCGGTTCCATCCTGGTCCGGATCATGAATGACATTAACTCCCTGCAGGAACTCTTTACAAACGGAGTTATAAATCTCTTGATGGATATCATTCTACTTATTGGAATCATCGTCATCCTATTTACGTTAAGTCCTGAGTTAACACTGGCCGTCATGGTCATTCTGCCAATCATGTTTTTTATCTCAACCAGCTTACGGAAAAACATCCGCAGATCCTGGCAGATGGTACGACTCAAACAATCGAAGCTAAATTCCCATCTTAATGAAAGCATTCAGGGGATCCGTGTTACTCAATCATTCACTCAAGAAAAAGAAAACATGGCCTTCTTCGATGGGGTAAACACCGAAAACTTCGATAGCTGGAGAACAGCCACAAAGAAAAATGCCATGTTCCGCCCGCTGGTAGAATTGACAAACGCCATCGGTACAGCGGTCCTCATATGGTACGGTGCCCATCTTATCCAAGGCGGCTCATTGGAACTCGGAGAATTCGTTTCATTCGCCTTCTACCTGGGGATGTTCTGGGAGCCCATTTCAAGGCTCGGTCAAGTATATAATCAACTACTGATCGGTATGGCTTCATCAGAGCGTATCTTCGAATTCCTCGATGAACAACCGATTGTAAATGAAAAAACGAATGCAGTGAACCTGACTGACATCAAAGGAAGAATTCAGTTTGAGAATGTTGAATTCTCCTACGATGACAAACGAAAAGCATTGCAAAACATTAACCTTGAAATGAAAGCCGGCCAAACCGTCGCATTAGTCGGTCATACCGGTTCAGGAAAAACCACGATCGCCAACCTGATCAGCCGTTTTTACGACCCGACGAAAGGTGAAGTGAAGATTGATGGGGTGAACCTGAGGGATGCATCCGTTTCAAGCTTAAGAAGCCAAATCAGCATCGTACTTCAGGATACCTTCATCTTCTCCGGAACGATCATGGATAACATCCGATTTGGACGTCCAGATGCTACGGACGAAGAGGTTAAGAAAGCAGCCGAAGCAATCGGAGCTAATGAATTCATCGAGAAGCTTTCTAATGGATACGAGACCGAAGTTGAAGAACGGGGGAACGTATTATCAGTCGGTGAAAGACAATTACTGTCATTCGCCCGAGCACTCTTGGCAAACCCGAGAATCATCATATTGGATGAAGCGACAGCATCCATCGATACAGAAACAGAAGTCAAAATCCAAAACGCACTGAAAAAACTACTGAACGGCCGGACCGCGATCATCATCGCCCACCGCCTATCCACGATCCGTGAATCGGACAATATCTTTGTTCTGGAAAATGGAAGAATCAAAGAATCCGGTAACCACGATGAGCTGATGGAGCAGCAGGGTGATTATTATGAGCTGGTTAAATCGCAGTTCAGGATGTTGGATGCGATGTAAGTTGAGAGGAGCCCCGCACAGGTGTGTGGGGTTTTTTTCGTTGTAGTTATGGGAGGGGGAGTTGTACGGTGGGGTTGCGGAACTTGTCGGAATTTGCAGAACGGTTGGTATTGTGAAAATAAGGTTGATATAATGAAAAAACGGTTGATAAATTTAAATTTTGGTTGATAAAACAAAATAACAGTTGATAAATTTCTATTACGGTCGATAAAAAAATCATTACTGAAATTTTTCCAATAATAAAGGGAATTCTTATTTGAAAGTAGAATACTATTATTACCAAATTCGAAAGGAATGATAATTTGATCATTAAAGTAAGAGAAATCCCCCTAATTATCCTCTATTTTGAAGCCTTGTTAAGGAGGCTACCCCGGGAATCCAGCCTCAGATCCAAGATTGAAGAAAACTTGCTTAAAGCTTGGGCAGGTTACCATGGAGAGTGTAAAGTAGACCGGCAAGTGAGTACAATCGATAATGAACACATGCTCGTCCTTAACGATCTACGCATACCAATGGGGGAGAGTTTCTTCCAAATTGATACTCTAATTCTCACTAGAAATTTTATATTGATTTTAGAAATAAAAAATATAGCGGGATCAATGGAATTCGGAACTCAATTTGAACAATTTTCCCGTACTCTTAATGGAGAAGTAACAGGCTTTCCCAATCCCCTCTCTCAAGCGAATAGATATAAGATACACCTCACACAATGGCTCCAAAAGAAAAAACTCCCTATTATCCCAATTGAATTTTTAGTTGTATTCACAAACTCTTCTTCATTGATATCTACCTCTAGTCAGAGTAAAAATACTTTAGGTAGGGCTATCAGAATAGAGAATCTCGTTGCGAAATTTCTTACCATTCAACAAAGCTGCTCTAATTCGAATTCAATTCTTGAAATGAAAGAAATTAATAAAATTGCCAATTCCCTAATGAAGGAGAATGCTCCATATTCTAAATTTAACCAACAGCATGAAGGGATCATACGCGGTGTTATGTGTACCCGATGCGAGAGATTCAATATGGTACGTAACATGAGGTCTTGGTACTGTCCTGATTGTGGAGAATTTGACCGGAATGCTCACCAACAGACTATTTATGATTACTTATTACTTGTAAACCCAAATATCACCAACAAACAAGCAAGAGAGTTCTTAGGTGTTGAATCCTCCAGAGTGGCCTATCATCTCCTAAATAACATGGACCTTTCTTCAAAAGGTAAAGGAAAAGGTAGAATCTACTATCTCCCAAAAAACCTCAGTCATCAGTAATCTCTAGTAAAATTAAGCCCCATCATCCCCAAGCAACATCATTGCCAACCACCCTAAAAACCCCTAATATAAAGGTAGAACCAATGTTTGTGAAAAACGTCACAAAATATTCATGTTCAACACATCACAAACTCATTTTCAGGTTTTATAATGGACCATAAGTGATAAACAGGAGGAAAGAGCTGTTTACGAAAAAAAGTAATTCGGTAGGGGGAGTAGTGAATGGTTTTGGATAGTGTGATTTTGAGTAGAATGCTCACGTCGACAACCCTTGCATTCCATATTATATTTGCGACGATTGGGGTAGGGGTGCCGATCATGATTGCCATTGCAGAGTTTATGGGGATCAAACGGAATGATCCCCATTATCTATTGCTTGCTAGAAGATGGGCAAGGGGATTTACCATTACAGTTGCGGTGGGGGTTGTAACCGGTACAGCCATAGGGTTGCAGCTGTCCTTATTATGGCCTTCGTTTATGCAGGTGGCCGGACAGTTGATTGCCCTGCCCTTGTTTATGGAAACTTTTGCGTTTTTCTTTGAGGCTATCTTTTTAGGAATCTATCTTTATACTTGGGACCGATTTAAGAATAAGTGGATTCACTGGCTGCTGACGATTCCCGTTATGATTGGTTCTTCAGCTTCTGCGTTGTTCATTACGACGGTAAATGCGTTTATGAACACTCCTCAAGGGTTTGAATTGGAAAATGGGAAAGCAATTAATATCGATCCGATTGCTGCGATGTTGAATCCGGCAACTCCTACAAAAGTGTTTCACGTATTGACGACTGCCTATTTAACATCTGCTTTAGTGTTGGCGGCGATTACGGCATTTGCGATTCTTCGTAAGAAAGGCGGGGAGTATCATAAGAAAGCCCTGCGTTTAACGATGGTTTCTGCACTGATTTTCGCTTTTGCCACTGCTTTGGCAGGGGACTTATCAGCCAAATTCCTGGCAGAGTATCAGCCTGAGAAGCTCGCCGCAGCAGAATGGCACTTTGAAACGGAAGAGAATGCGGATCTGATCGTATTTGGAACACTGGATGAAAATAATGAGGTCCATAATGAGATACGCTTACCCGGATTCTTAAGTTTTCTGGCAGGGAGTTCTTTTGAAACAGAGGTTATTGGTCTGAATGAATTTCCTGAAGATGAACGGCCGCCTTTATGGATTCACTATATGTTCGACCTGATGGTATCAATTGGATTTTACAGTATCTTTATTTCAGCTGCATTTATTTTATTCTGGAAGTGGAAGAAGCGAAATGAATGGAACAAGCCTCTTTTATGGGGTATTGTAGCGAGTGGACCACTTGCGATGCTGGCGATTGAATTTGGTTGGATTTATGCCGAGGTGGGGCGACAGCCGTGGATCATGAGAGGGTATATGAAAGTGGCAGATGCTGCAACGAAAGCCGATGGAGTAGGCTTGACGTTTGCATTGTTTGTTGGTCTCTATATCCTCCTGGGCGTGCTATGTGTGGTTGTATTAATCAAAATGTTTAAAAATAAGCCTGCAGAGGCGGAATTAGAACAACGTTTTCCTAAGAAAGCGAGTTAATGAGAAATAAAAGGGCTCCTTCTTTAGTAGTCGAGGAGAAGGGGCTTCAAGCTTTAAGGGAGGAATGGGCATGAGTTTGGAAGTAGTAGGGATTACCGTATTGTGGATATTCCTTTACGGGTACCTTATTGTGGCATCGATTGATTTCGGGGCTGGCTTCTTCGCCTTTTATGGAAGAATGAAAGGCAAGGAGCATACATTAAACGTGTTGATCAGCAGATATCTTTCTCCGGTATGGGAAGTAACAAACGTCTTTTTTGTCTTCTTCTTTGTGGGTCTTGTCGGTTTTTTTCCCGACGCAGCCTATTATTATGGAACGGCATTATTACTTCCGGGAAGTATCGCCATCATCTTGCTTGCCATAAGGGGAAGCTTCTATGCATTTGGAAATTACGGCTCAAAGGATAATATCGTGTATCTGTTTTTATACGGAGCAACCGGGTTATTAATTCCTGCTTCTCTATCGACGGCATTAACGATCTCAGAAGGCGGGTTTCTGGAAGAAAAGGGAGATAAGGTCATCTTCCTGGCCGGGGAGCTTTTTACCAGTCCTTATTCATGGAGTGTGGTGGCCCTCTCCATTGTGTCGGTGTTATTTATTAGTGCGACTTTTCTAACCTATTATGCAAATCGTGCAGGGGATATGGATTCCAGGGAGGAATTAAGAAAGTTTTCTCTGTTTTGGAGTCCACCGACCATTCTAGCAAGCTTATTAGTGTTTGTGTCTTTAAGAGAGCATAATGCAGAGCATTTTACAAAGGCCATTGATATTTGGTGGATGTTTGGGTTATCACTCCTATGCTTCTTCGGTGCATCACTCTTAATCTATCTGCGTAAGAATTTTGGAACTGCCTTTATTTTGGTTATGCTGCAATTCTTCTTTGCCTTCTTTGGCTACGGTGCATCGCATTTACCTTATATTCTAAAACCGTTCATTACGATTGAAACGAGTGTAACGAATCCAACAATGGGAATGGCACTGGTAATCGTCTTCATAGCAGGGTTGCTATTATTGATTCCATCTCTTTACTTGTTAATGAGACTGTTTTTATTTGATGCAGATTATGTTAAAGGTAAGAAGTGATGATGGAAGAGGGTGTTGTTAAAATGCTCCTCTAAATTTAATACAGGGAACGACAGGGAGAAATTTCATTTTCTCCTTTTTTTTGTGCTAAAATATAGAATATATAGAGTGCGGGGGGATGTAGGGTGAAAAAAGAGTTTGTGGTTGTTGGATTAGGGCGATTTGGAGGCAGTATTGTACGTTCATTATCCGATCAAGGCATGGAAGTTATGGCGATTGATCAGGATGAAGATAAAGTAAATGAATTCTCTTCTATTGCCTCTCATGCGGTAGTGGCAGATTCAACGGATGAATCCGTTTTAAAGAGCCTGGGAATCAGAAATTTTGATCACGTCATTGTGGCTATTGGGGACGATATCCAATCCAGTATCTTAACTACCTTGATGATGAAAGAAATCGGGGTGAAGAACATTACAGTCAAGGCTCAAAATGATTATCATGAAAAAGTATTACGGAAAATAGGTGCGAACCAAGTCGTTCATCCAGAGCGCGACATGGGAAGAAGGATTGCTCATAATATCGTTTCGAATAATGTACTGGATTACTTAGAGCTATCGGATGAGCACTCCATCGTGGAGATTGTGGCGAATGAAAACCTGAGCGGGAACTCGTTGATCGATCTGGATATCCGTGCTCAATTCGGAATCAATATTGTGGCGATTAAAAGGCAAAAGGATATTATTGTGTCGCCCCAAGCCGATGAACAGATTCGTGAAGGAGATATCCTGATCGTAATCGGGGCGGATACGGATATTAACCGTTTTGAAAAGAAGGTTTTATAATAAAGAAGAGGCTGCCCTTTATATCGGGTCAGCCTCTTTTTTGGTAGATCAGACTTCCATAATGATTGGTAAAATCATAGGACGACGTTTTGTTTTTTCATATAGGAATGGAGCCAGTGTATCTGTGATTTCATTTTTGATTTCTGACCATTGAGAAGTTCTTCTCTCAAGAACTTTGTTCAGATGTTTAGAAATAAGTGTTTGAGCTTCATTGATAAGATCACCTGATTCACGCATGTACACAAATCCTCTTGAAATCAGGTCCGGTCCAGAAGCAATCTTGAAATCTTTCATATCGATGCTTACCACTACGATGACTAAGCCTTCTTCAGAAAGGATACGGCGGTCACGAAGGACGATATTACCGATATCACCAATACCGCTTCCGTCGATATAGACGTTTCCAGAAGGGATTTTACCAGCAACTTGTGCGGAGTCATTGCTTAATGCAAGTACCTCACCATTGTCCATTATGAAGCAGTTATCAGGCTGTACTCCACAATCTACACCAAGCTGTGCGTGCATCTTCTGCATGCGGAATTCACCATGTATCGGCATAAAGAAGGTAGGATTCATCAGGCGGAGCATTAACTTCATCTCTTGTTGTCCACCATGACCGGATGTATGGATATCACTTAATGGGCCATGAATGACTTCTGCTCCAGCACGATATAATAGGTTGATTGTACGATTTACACTGATCGTATTTCCAGGGATCGGTGAAGAAGAGAATACAACTGTGTCACCAGGCTGGATCTGAATCTGACGGTGAGTACCGTTTGCGATTCTTGATAATGCAGCCATTGGTTCACCCTGGGAACCTGTGCATAATATCGCGACTTCATTCGCAGGTAAACGATTTATTTGGTTATGTTCAATGAATGTATCTTTAGGGGCGTTGATATACCCTAATTCTTGACCGATCGTAATGGCCGCTTCCATGCTTCTTCCAAATACAGCGACTTTTCTATTATGAAAGACAGCTGCTTCAACCACTTGTTGTAAACGGTGAATATTAGAAGCGAAAGTAGCGAATATAACACGACCGTCCACTTTGCGGAAAATGTCATTGATGCTTTCTCCGACTTTACGTTCCGACATTGTGAAGTTTGGAACTTCAGCGTTTGTACTATCAGATAGAAGACAAAGTACGCCTTCTTTTCCGATTTCAGCCATTTTGGTTAAGTTCGCGGGTTCACCAACCGGCGTGAAATCAAATTTAAAGTCACCTGTGTGTACAACATTACCAGGTGGTGTTTTCACGACAATTCCGTATGAATCCGGAATACTATGAGTCGTTCTGAAGAAGGTTACGGACGTCTTGCGGAATTTAACGATGTCATCTTCTTTGATTACATTAAGTTTCGCATTTCGTAATAAACCGTGCTCTTCAAGCTTGTTTTTAATAAGTCCCAGTGCGAGCTTCCCGCCGTAAATCGGGATGTTTAATTCGCGAAGTAAATAGGGGATTCCACCAATATGGTCTTCATGTCCATGTGTCACGAAAAGCCCTTTGATTTTATCTGCATTCTTCACCAGATACGTATAGTCTGGGATTACGTAATCGATGCCGAGCAGTTCGTCTTCAGGAAACTTGATTCCTGCATCGATCAGGATGATTTCGTCTTGGAATTGTACGCCGTATGTGTTTTTACCGATTTCACCTAAACCGCCAAGGGCAAATACTGCGGTTTGGTCATTCTTGACAAATTTCATTTAATTATTGCTCCAACTCGAAAGAATGATGGTTTTCTTCATACTCTAAAAAAGCGCCCTCTAGCTTTTGTACGAATTCAATGTTATACGGTTTGTCTTTTAATTTCAGGCGTACTTCACGTTCTGAATCTGCTTCCATGTAAAGAGATTGAGTGCATTCGCGAACAGGCACTTCTGCTTTACTTTCTTGATAAAATACTTTAAAAATCATGTTTTTTCTCTCTCCTTATCCGTTTTCAAAAAATCTAACTTTCATCTATGATAAAAAAGTTATCAACTACATAACAAAAGCGGCGTCATAAACCCTATCCGCATAAAACCTTAATCCGGTTGAGGGATGTGTGTGGATTATGAAGAATAGGCTAGACGCTGGAGCTGGACATTAGAGGGCTGGTTTCCCTGCTAATAGGTATAGATATACCATTGTGGTCTGAACAGTTACTATGTTCATATATGGCTCATTTACGCCCTGTGGTAAAAAAACGATTGATAAAAGTATCATTTCCTTAACACAGGGCGACCTTTCAGTATGTATGAAAGGTGAGTGAAATCCATCTTTCACGAGAATTCACCATAGCGGGCAGTCCTAACTCTAACTCTTCGAAATGAACCTATCATTTAAATAGGGATGAATCATCTTGTTTATGTATGCTATAAATTATAAAGGATTCTTTCATGTAAATAAAGTTTTTGCAAGAATCCTTCATTAAAACATTACAAAAATAGAGAAGAGGGACTGAACCAATGGAGACGAAAAAGCTCACTAGTGGCATCAGTCCCTTATTATTTGTGTAAACGTATGACAGTATAGCCGAATGACATGTATTTTAGTAGTGTGACTGCCTGATTTCGTTCAGCAGATAAAAAAACTATGCAATCGTTTTTTTTCTAAGCAATTCTTTCCACTGTTTTAAAAGCTTTTTCCTGAGCTTCTTTAACATGGTGGATCACTCCTTATCAATAGTTTACCGAGATTTTCCTTTGAAGTAAAGGAACAATAAATACCGACGTCTCTGTTGTCTTACTTATATTGTACGGAATTTATTGAATCTCTTACATGGTTAAGTTTGGTAAATGAAGCTGTTTGGGCTCATTCATTGACTTTTAAGCCGTAAAGGATTACTTTAAACAACGGGTAAAAGAGATGAAAGATCGATAATGTATGAAAAGGAGAACGGTTATGTCTAAAATAGTTTTCTTCGATATAGATGGTACACTGCTTGACCACGATAAGAAGCTGCCTCAAGCAACGAAAGAAGCCATCCAAACACTACAATCAAACGGCACTTATGTAGCGATTGCAACTGGCAGAGCCCCATTTATGTATGAGAGTCTGAGGGAAGAGTTAGGGATTGAATCCTTTGTTTCATTCAATGGTCAATATGTGGTTTTTGAAAATGAGGTCATCTATACTAATCCATTAAAAATAGAGACGTTGGAAGAGTTACTGGAGGATACGTATTCTAAGGAACATCCGGTGGTTCACTTAAACCATGAAACGATGAAGTCAAACCAAAAACACCATGAATATATTGAAGAGAGTATGAGAAGTTTAAAATTTCCACATCCTGATTATGCTCCTGAATTTTATAAAGGGAGAGATATTTATCAATCCTTGTTGTTTTGTACAAAAGAAGAAGAGAGCTTTTATCGGGAGAAATACAATGATTTCACGTTCATTCGCTGGCATCAGTACTCAATGGATATCCTGCCAAAAGGTGGATCGAAAGCAGAAGGCATTAAAAAGATGATCGCTAAGCTCGGCTTTAAAATGGAAGACGTTTACGCGTTTGGAGACGGATTAAATGATATTGAAATGATTCAGTCCGTTGGTACAGGTGTTGCCATGGGAAATGCCGTCCAAGAAGTACAAAAACATGCAAATTTGATTACAAAACACGTAGATGATAATGGAATATACCATGGTTTAAAGGAACTGGAATTAATTTAATTGAAAAAAGACTTCTTCGGAAAACAGGAAGAAGTCTTTTTTATTATCGTTCAATGGCGATTGCATCCGGAATCGGCTCGAATGGGTTATTCGGGTTGATGTGGTCATAGAACATGATTCCATTCAAATGATCGATTTCATGCTGGAACACGATGGATGGTAATCCCTTTAAACGCAGTTTCACTTCGTTTCCATCCACATCCCAGCCTTTTACCGTCACCCTGGCGTATCGAGGAACAAATCCGGGGACATTTCTATCTACTGACAGACAACCTTCACCTGATGTTAAATAAGCTTTCTCGATTGAGTGACTAATAATTTTCGGGTTGAATAAAGCATAACTGTGTAATTTCCCCTGATTGTCTGTCACATTGACAGCCAGCATCCGCTTAGAAATATTGACTTGAGGCGCAGCAAGGCCAATCCCGGGTCTAAGGCCATACTTATGTGCTGTTTCAGGATTTTGGCTGTTTATTACATACTCCAATAAGCTTCTTAATGTTTCCCGGTCTTCATTTGATGGCGGGATAGGCACTTCCTTTGCCACCATCGTTAATGTTGGGTGGCCCTCCCGGATGATGTCATTCATCGTAATCATTGATCTTCCTCCTCAGGTACAATAGAGATATGAACGGATAGGCAATAAATGTCCTTAAATAACACTTGAAGACATGGCCTGATGATCAATCACTTCTCTACTTTATATATTAAGATAATCTACTATGTATGATAATAGTCTATCATTTTACATCGGAAAAGTTAACGAATCAGGTTTAAGGTGGAATACTCACCAGTTAAATGACATAATCATTTTAATAGGAAGAATTGTCTAATCGACATTTTTTTCCACAGTTGTAAATCCCTATTGTCAAATGTTGTAGACATAGATATAGTAGAAGGTGGTAAATAGTTAAGGGGGATCTAGTTGTGTCGAAATTTCGTTTTGCTTTCATTTTAGGAGCCGCTATCTTTGTATTGATGGGCTGTGTTGGTGGTTCTTCACCCGAGGAGAATATGTACAATGTTCTTGAAGAAACAGTATCCAAAGAAGGGCAATATGTTGAAGTTCAAAAGCCTCTTCAGAAGTTAGAAGAAAAAGAAAAAGAAATTTATACTAAGATTATGGATCTTGGGATGAAAGAGTTTGACCAAATTGTAAAACTTTCCGACGAAGCTCTGGAAAACATCAAAAAAAGAAAAGAATACATAGATAAAGAGCGTGCGTCCATGAGTGAAGCCGAAGAAGAGTTTGCGAAAGCAGACGAATATGTAGATAAGTTAGAAAACGAAGATCTTAAAAAAGAAGCCGAAAAGCTGGGGAAAACGATGGAAGAACGCTATCAGCTTCATGAAAAGCTAACATCTTCTTATCTGGATGTGCTGTCTCTGGATAAAGAACTTTATAATATGTTCAAAAAGAAAGAACTTACAATGGAAGAGCTTGAGAAACAAATCTCTTCTATTAATGAACAATATGAAAAAATAGTGAAGTTCAACGGGGACTACAATAAAAAGACAGAAGAATTTAATAAGCTAAAACAAGAATTTTATTCCAATGCCGGTCTTGATGTGAAAGACTCAGAATAATGATGGATAAAAAGTGGTAGAAGAGGAAAACTTCCTCATCTACCACTTTTTTTGTCATTTCACTTAAAAAATATTCTGAATCCCTATCAAGTCTCAAGGTCATAATGGGTTTATGAGGAATTACGGTATTCTTACTCTATAACAGATGCGATTGTTTCCGATGTTTATATATAACAGTAGATGAGGAAGTATTGATACAGTTTTGAAAAGAAATGGCAGAAAAAATTTGAAGGTTGTTTGGAATCATTAATTTATAATACTTTGTCGTTGACTTCCTGAATTTCTATATTGTAAACTAGTAAAGGTATTTATGAATTGTATTAGTCTTTATGGAATTTAGACTGATACAGATAAGCTCGAATGTAATTTCGGGTTTTCTTTCTTGGTATTTGTGGAAAACTACTAATAGTGTGTGTATCCTCAAGTATTGTGGTAGGTCATACTGAATTTGGGTAATCTAAACTTTGTATGTAAAAAAACCAAAATAAATGTATAAAGAAAGGATAGGTGACTTCGATGGCTTCTAAATCAAAGAAGGCACAATTCGATGCAGTTAAGACGCTCGAACAAATTGAAGACAAGTTTGAAATGTTCCAAATTTTGAACGAAGAAGGCGAAGTAGTAAACGAAGATGCAATGCCGGAGATCTCTGATGAGGATCTGCAGGAATTAATGCGTCGTATGGTTTATACTCGTATTCTTGATCAAAGATCAATCTCCCTGAACCGTCAAGGACGTTTAGGTTTCTATGCACCAACAGCCGGACAGGAGGCATCACAAATTGCTTCTCACTTTGCTCTAGAGAAGGAAGATTGGATCCTGCCTGGTTACCGTGATGTTCCACAGATCGTTTGGCACGGTCTTCCTTTGGCTCAAGCGTTCTTATTCTCACGTGGACACTTCAAAGGGAATCAGCCTCCAGAAGGAGTGAATGTATTATCACCACAGATCATCATCGGTGCTCAATACATCCAAACTGCCGGAGTAGCATTGGGTCTTAAGAAACGTGGTAAGAAAGCTGTTGCCGTTACATATACAGGCGACGGTGGATCTTCACAAGGTGATTTTTACGAAGGTATTAACTTTGCAGGTGCGTACGCAGCTCCAGCGATTTTCGTTGTTCAAAACAACCAGTTCGCCATCTCAACACCACGTGATAAGCAAACAGCCGGCCGTACAATCGCGCAAAAAGCAGTTGCAGCTGGTATCCCTGGTATATTAGTGGATGGAATGGATCCATTAGCAGTGTATTCAGCTACATTAGAGGCCCGTAATCGTGCTGTAAATGGTGAAGGTCCTTCATTGATCGAAACACTTTGCTACCGTTATGGACCACATACGATGGCTGGAGATGATCCAACTCGCTACCGTACTTCAGAAATGGATACTGACTGGGAAAAGAAAGATCCATTGGTGCGTTTCCGTAAATTCCTGGAAGGTAAAGGATTATGGAGTGAAGAGAAAGAAAACGAAGTGATTGAAGAAGCGAAAGAAGATATCAAACAAGCGATTAAAGAAGCAGACGGAACTCCTAAACAAAAAGTTACTGATTTCATTAACAATATGTATGAAGAGCTTCCTTACAACTTGAAAGAACAATTAGAAATCTACAAAGAAAAGGAGTCGAAATAAGCCATGGCGCAAATGACAATGATTCAAGCGATCACTGATGCACTGCGCACAGAACTACGCAACAACGAAGACGTTTTAGTTTTTGGTGAGGACGTAGGTCTAAACGGTGGTGTATTCCGTGCAACGGAAGGACTTCAGAAAGAATTCGGTGAAGACCGCGTATTCGATACTCCACTAGCAGAATCAGGAATCGGTGGTTTAGCAATCGGTTTAGCATTAGAAGGATACCGTCCAGTACCTGAAATCCAATTCTTCGGTTTCGTATATGAAGTAATGGACTCAGTAAGTGGACAAATGGCGCGTATGCGTTACCGTTCAGGTGGAACGTATACTTCCCCAATCACAATCCGTTCCCCATTCGGTGGTGGAGTACATACTCCAGAACTTCATGCGGACAGCTTAGAAGGATTGATGGCTCAGCAACCTGGTCTGAAAGTTGTTATTCCATCAACACCATATGACGCAAAAGGTTTATTAATTTCATCCATTCGCGATAATGACCCTGTCATTTTCTTAGAGCACATGAAATTATACCGTTCATTCCGTCAAGAGGTTCCAGAAGAGGAATACACGATCGAACTTGGTAAAGCGGATGTTAAACGCGAAGGTACAGACCTTTCCATCATTACTTACGGAGCAATGGTACACGAATCATTAAAAGCAGCTGAAGAACTGGAAAAAGAAGGACATTCAGTCGAAGTAATCGATTTACGTACGGTTAGCCCGCTGGATATCGATACGATTATGGCATCTGTTGAGAAAACAAACCGTGCCATCGTTGTTCAAGAAGCTCAAAAACAAGCTGGTATCGCAGCGAACGTGGTTGCTGAAATCAATGACCGTGCGATTCTTAGTCTTGAAGCACCAGTACTTCGTGTAGCGGCACCAGATACAGTGTACTCATTCTCCCAAGCGGAGCCAATCTGGTTACCAAACCATAAAGACGTGCTTGAAACTGCGAAAAAAGTACTTAACTTTTAATGGGTAAGGAGTTTTTATAGCTCCCCCCTAGATATTCAAAGGAGAACAGAAGGGCAATCCACCCTTCTCTTTTCCAATTGTAGATATAAGAAAATCAGACAGAGATAAATATTACATTCATCTATTTTTAATCATTATTCAATACAGGAGGTAGAGTCCATGTCATTCGAATTCAAATTACCAGACATTGGTGAAGGTATTCATGAAGGTGAAATCGTAAAATGGTTTGTTAAGCCTGGCGATAAAGTTGAAGAAGACGATGTACTATGTGAAGTCCAAAATGATAAAGCAGTAGTAGAAATTCCATCTCCGGTAGCAGGAACAGTTGAAGAACTTCTTGTTGACGAAGGTACTGTAGCGGTTGTAGGTGACACACTGATTAAGTTCGATGCTCCTGGATACGAAGATCTTCAGTTCAAAGGTGACGATGGAGAGAAGAAAGAAGCTCCTAAAGCTGACGAGAAAACAGAAGGTCAAGTTCAAGGATCTGCTGAATCTGGACAAGATGTCAAGAAAGAAGCTGCTCCTGAAACAAAGGAAGAAGCAACAAGTCAAGATTCTGAAGTTGATTCTAATAAGCGTGTCATCGCTATGCCTTCCGTTCGTAAATACGCTAGAGAAAACGGCGTGGAAATTCGCCAAGTATCCGGTTCTGGTAAAAACGGACGTGTTGTCAAGGAAGATATCGATGCTTTCTTAAGCGGAGATTCTAAGCCGGCTGAAACTGCTGAAGAAGCTAAAACAGAAGAAAAAGCACCAGAAGCTGATTCTAAAAAAGCTGCTCCTAAAGCACCAGAGGGTGAATACCCTGAAACTCGCGAGAAAATGAGTGGTATGCGTAAAGCAATTGCCAAAGCAATGGTTAACTCTAAACATACAGCTCCTCACGTAACATTAATGGATGAAATCGATGTGACAAAACTTTGGGCTCACCGCAAGAAGTTCAAAGAAGTTGCAGCTGA
Source organism: Rossellomorea sp. FM04394 (assembly GCF_041889765.1). Taxonomy (NCBI): domain Bacteria; kingdom Bacillati; phylum Bacillota; class Bacilli; order Caryophanales; family Bacillaceae; genus Rossellomorea; species Rossellomorea sp. FM04394. Next base: position 1,711,229 of record NZ_CP168654.1, read on the forward strand.
AAAAGGTATTAAATTAACATTCTTACCATACATCGTTAAAGCATTAACAAGTGCATTACGTGAATACCCGGCTCTAAACACATCTATTGATGATTCAACGAGCGAAATCGTACAAAAACATTATTACAACATTGGTATCGCAGCGGATACTGACAAAGGACTATTAGTACCTGTTGTGAAAAATGCTGATCGTAAATCCATGTTCTCAATTTCAAATGAAATTAACGAACTGGCTGGAAAAGCTCGTGATGGTAAGCTTTCAGGTGATGAAATGAAAGGTGCTTCATGTACAATCACGAATATTGGTTCTGCCGGTGGACAATGGTTTACTCCAGTAATCAACCATCCAGAGGTTGCCATCCTTGGAGTCGGACGTATTGCAGAAAAACCTGTAGTTAAAAATGGTGAAATTGTAGCCGCACCTGTGTTAGCATTATCATTGAGCTTCGATCACCGAATGATCGACGGAGCTACTGCTCAACATGCACTTAACCATATCAAGCGTTTGTTGAACGATCCAGAATTATTATTAATGGAGGCGTAATACAATGGTAGTAGGAGATTTCCCAATTGAAACAGATACTATAGTAGTCGGTTCAGGTCCCGGAGGATATGTTGCTGCAATCCGTGCAGCGCAACTGGGGCAAAAAGTGACAATCATCGAAAAAGAAAACATGGGTGGAGTATGCTTGAACGTTGGTTGCATCCCATCTAAAGCTCTAATCACAGCGGGTCACCGTTTTCATCAGGCTCAACATTCTGATGACATGGGGATCGTAGCTGAAAATGTAAAAGTGAATTTTGATAAAGTTCAAGAGTGGAAAGCTGGAGTTGTTAAGAAATTAACTGGCGGTGTTGAAGGTCTTCTTAAAGGAAACAAAGCAGAAATCGTACGCGGTGAGGCTTACCTTGTAGATACTAATACATTGCGTGTGATGGACGACAACTCTGCTCAAACATACAAGTTCAAAAACTTGATACTTGCAACTGGTTCACGTCCAATCGAAATCCCTAGCTTCAAGTTCTCAAAACGCGTCATCGATTCAACAGGAGCTCTTGCTCTTACTGAAATTCCACAGAAGCTTGTGGTAATCGGTGGAGGTTACATCGGAACTGAACTTGGTACTGCTTACGCAAACCTTGGATCCCAAGTAACGATTTTAGAAGGTGCCGACGATATCCTTAGCGGTTTCGAAAAGCAAATGACTACGGTCGTGAAAAAAGGTCTTAAGAAAAAAGGCGTCGAGGTTGTAACGAAAGCAATGGCTAAAGGCGTTGAAGAGAGCGATAGCGGCGTTGTCGTTAAATATGAAGTAAAAGGTGAAGAGAAAACGGTTGAAGCTGATTACGTGCTTGTAACAGTTGGCCGTCGTCCAAATACGGATGAAATCGGTCTTGAAGAAGTTGGCATCGAGATGTCAGACCGCGGTGTTGTCAAAATTGATAAGCAGTGCCGTACGAACATCCCTAACATCTTCGCAATCGGTGACATCGTGGATGGACCACCACTTGCTCACAAAGCTTCTTACGAAGGTAAAATTGCTGCTGAAGTCATCTCAGGTGAACCGGCAGAAATCGATTACCTTGGTATTCCTGCTGTGTGTTTCACAGATCCTGAATTAGCGACAGTAGGTTATTCTGAAGCGCAAGCGAAAGAAGAAGGCATCGAAGTGATCGCTGCTAAATTCCCATTCGCTGCTAATGGCCGTGCATTGGCTCTTAATGCGAGTGATGGTTTCATGAAGCTTGTTACTCGTAAAGAAGACGGATTAATTATCGGAGCACAAATCGTAGGTTCCGGTGCATCAGATATGATAGCTGAATTAGGACTGGCGATTGAATCAGGTATGACTGCTGAAGACGTTGCGATGACGATCCATGCTCACCCTACATTAGGTGAGATTTCCATGGAAGCAGCAGAAGTTGCTATGGGTAGCCCAATTCATATCGTAAAATAATGTAACAAATCGAGGATGATCCCAGCTTGCTGGGATCATCCTTTTTTTATTTGTTATCAAGAATAAAAGGGATTGAAGCAATAATGCGCTTCAATCCCTTTTTTACAATTGTTATTATTCCCAACTTTCAATTGCAGTTGAAACGGGTTTTATAATGTCTTCTTTGGAAATATCGCCTTCCACTTTACATATGACCTGATTATTTTCTACGACTACGATTGCAGGTGAAGTCGGGGGAGAATCTGCTATTTCATTAGGTGCCTCAGTATTGAGGCTGACAACCTTCAAACGTTTAAGGTCATCAGGATATTGTTTTTTCAGCTCAATGATTGCATCGTAATAGGGTATTTCTTTAGAAACGTTGCGTTCATCCGTAAAGAATATAACCTGCTTTTCTATAAATTGATCTTCTGCTAAAACAACCTTGTTCGAAGAAATATAGTCACATGAAGTCAAAAGCAACATCGTGGAAATGATTAATATTGATAAAGTGAGTGTATGTTTCATACATCATCCTCTTTTCTTAAACGATGCTATGAACTTTAATTTGTAAATAAATAACTTTTATACTGATCTTACGTCACATTTTATCATATGAAAAATCGTAAAAGGGTCAAGTCATTGAAATGTTACATAATTGAAAAGACATACATAATGAAAGTAATCTTAAAAGAATATACTATATTAATACCACATTAATACGACGATTGAAGGTTATTCTAAGACTTTATTATCTAATCGTCAGGTTTCAATTCATGAATAGGGGTAAATAAAAAAGAAGGAAGTTTAAAATAAATCACTTAAAGGGTGTAATAAACATGAAATCGTATATTGCGTTTTTGGTTCAAATGATTTTATGGAGTGTTTTCTATATAGCTGAATGGATGTCTGATAAAGATCATTTAGAATATAAGTGGATAATGTTTGTTATATTCTTTTACTTAGCTTTTATAGCCGCCAAGAAAATCGTTCAATCAAGAAAGCTGACCTTATTTATTACATCTTTCAGTTTAACGTGTTTCTTTGCCTTCAAAGTTGTATTTGAAAATGTAATGGAAATATTTTAATTCTTTCCCAGATTCATTTAAGAATATGTTAAAATATTCAAAGTGAATACGGAAAGGTGAGAGACATGAAAAAGATTTTAGCAACCGGCTTAACCCTACTACTATTAACAGCATGTTCCGGTGAACCAACAACCACCAACGAAGAAACCAAGAAACCCGATCATTCTGAAATGGAAGAAGAAAGCGGCAAGACAACTGAGGTTGACTCTTCAGCAGAGAAAAACACTGAACAGGAAGAGACAAGTGAACCTTCAGAAGAGGTAGTTCAAACAAAGGACTATACGATCAATGAAAATAACTGGAGCATTAATCCTATAGGTGATGCGAATCCTAAAGTAGTTCTCCTTACGATCGATGATGCACCAGATCAACACGCCTTACAAATGGCAAAAGATCTTAAAGCGCTGAACGCTCCGGCTATCTTCTTTGTAAATGGTCATTTTCTTGAAACACCTGAAGAAAAAGAGACTTTAAAAAAGATTCATGACATGGGATTTACGATTGGAAATCATACGTATAGTCATAGCAGTCTGAAAGAAATCAGTCCTGAAAAACAAAAAGAAGAGATTGTGTCCCTAAATGATCTTATTGAATCCATCATTGGGGAACGACCTAAATTCTTCAGAGCTCCATTTGGTCAGAATACTGACTATAGCCGACAAATTGCAGCAGAAGAAAAGATGTCACTGATGAACTGGACATACGGATATGATTGGGAAAAGCAATATCAGAACAAAGATGCGATCACCGATATTATGGTTAACAGCCCTTACCTGAATGATGGAGCAAATCTTCTCATGCATGATCGCACATGGACGAGCGAGGGCTTATCCGATATTGTTAAAGGCCTTCGGAATAAGGGATATGAGACTCTCGATCCAAATAGAATAAAAACCATTGAATAACTCTTAAAGCTGCATGAAGAATCTCTTCTTTATGCAGCTTTTTTCATTGCGCCTACGAAAATGTGCAAAAACTCTTTGAATTTCTTTAAAAAACTGTTCATGTTAATGAAAACACTTACATATAGTTTAATGTTTAATAGTATGGTTAATTAAAAGAATAAAAAGTTAAATATGTTATACAATTTAGGCTTGATATTTTAAATGTGTTATATTATTATAGAAGCAGATAAGATAAAGCGTTTACAAAAAACATCGCGAAGGAGAGGAAAAAAGATGGGAACAATTGTATGTCAATCATGTCTTGGCACTATCGAGCATTATGAGGATGAGAAGGTTTCTGTTTTATTCTCTAACTGCTGTGACTGCAACGACGACAAAGAATTAGACGACTGATACCTGCTAAGGGGAGCAGGGAGTGAAAGTGTCTTAAAGGGGTTCTAATAAATAAAAGGATGAAGAAGGGTGGGACCTTCTTCATCCTTTTTTGTTTATCTTATTGCTCTGTGCTCTTTAATTACTCTCAAGTGACGCAAATCATAATCTTCAGGTCCTTGTACTGGCAGACCTGCTTCTATATTGGTTTTAATATAATTGATGTTTTCCTGTGTGATGATTTCACCGGGGATGAAAATCGGAATTCCTGGAGGGTAGACCATAATAAATTCAGCGATTGTTCTTCCGACAGACTCATCAATTGGAATGACCTCGGTATCTGCATAAAACGCATCCCGGGGAGTAATGGAGAGAACCGGGATATCAGGGAGCATCACTTTAACAGGTGTCATTTCTCCCTGTTTCTTAAGACTTGTCACAAGTTCTTTTAAAGCAATGACCAATTGATTTCCCTCAACCTCGGTGTCACCAGGTGTGATGATGCAAAGGATATTATAAAGGTCAGACATCTCAACCTCGATATTATGAGCTTCCCGTAGCCACTTCTCAGCATCAAATCCACTGATCCCTAAATCCTTCACGGACACAATCAATTTTGTTGGATCATAGGCATAGGTAGCTTTCGTTCCAAGGATCTCTTCACCAACACAGTACAAATCGTCAATTTCGTTGATCTGTCTTCTAATATCCTGCGACAGTTCAATCGTCTTGGTGATGAGCTCATGTCCTTCAGTGGCCAGCCGTTTTCTGGCAACATCGAGGGAAGCCAGTAATAAGTAGGAAGTCGAAGTGGTCGTCAACATACTTAAAATGGTTTGCACCCGTTTCGATGAAACAAGTCCCTCTTTCATGTTAAGGACAGAGCTCTGAGTCATAGAACCGCCAAGTTTGTGAACGCTGGTAGCCGCTAGGTCAGCACCTGCCTGCATTGCTGAAAGGGGTAGCTCATCATGGAAATGTATATGAACGCCATGAGCTTCATCCACAAGTACTGGAACATTATATGAATGGGAGATTTCTACAATCTTCTTAAGGTCTGCAGAAATCCCAAAATAAGTTGGATTTATGACCAGAACACCCTTGGCATCGGGATTTTGGTCCAATGCTTTGGCTACAGCATCTGTTGTGATTCCATGAGAGATACCTAAGTCCTCATCAATGTCCGGGTGGATAAAGATAGGAATAGCTCCTGAGAATACAATTGCAGACATAACCGATTTATGGACGTTTCTAGGAACAATGATCTTGTCGCCAGGTCCACATACACTCATTACCATTGTCATAATGGCACCACTTGTTCCTTGAACTGAGAAGAATGTATGATCGGCACCAAATGCTTCGGCGGCAAGGTCCTGAGCTTTTTTTATCATTCCCTTGGGCTGATGTAAATCATCTAAAGGACCGATGTTAATCAAATCGATGGAAAGGGCATTCTCCCCGATGAAATCCTTAAAATCAGGATCCATACCTGCCCCTTTTTTATGACCTGGAATATGGAATTGGACGGGATTTTTTTTACTATGTTCAATTAAGCCGGTAAACAACGGCGTTTCATTCTGAGACAATTCATTCAACACCTCTTTATATTCTTGATAACACAATTAACCAACTTGCTAAAGATATTATTATATAGGATTATGACCACAATTTCATACATTTTCTTTAGAGATTTCAACAAACAAATGAATTATAGCACTTAAGAAAATCTTTGCATAGTGGCATATGCCTAACCATGGTTTATTTTGTATTTCATAGCACAATAATAAAGATTAGAAACCGATGATTTTTGGCTCATTTCCGTCCGGTGGTAGAGAATCCCCAGCCCAAGCTCGCTTGGGCTGGGGATTCTCTACCACCGGACGACCTTTCAGCATTGCTGAAAGGCGAGTGAAACGTACGTTTCACTCGAATGAGCCAAAAATCTACACTGCATTCCAATTTTAACGCGGTAATTCATACAAATCAGGTTCAAAGTATCTTTTTTATTATGCTGCCACCAAGAAAAGGATTTCACGCACTCCATCGAGAATAGATGAATGAATGGAGGGATTCAATTGAATTGGAAAACACGGGTAACAGAGTTATTAAACATTCAATATCCAATTATACAAGGTGGCTTGGCTCATCTGGCATATGCAGAACTGGCTGCGGCAGTGTCGAATGCGGGTGGACTTGGCCAGATCACTGCAATGTCCCTGGACAATCCTGAACAGCTTCGTGAAGAAATCGTAAAAGTAAGGTCGTTAACAGATAATCCGTTTGGAGTAAACTTTGCCATCGGTCAACATGGACGCCCCTTTAGTGAATTTGTGGACGTTGCCATTGAAGAGAAAGTACCGGTCGTTTCCGTTACAGGAGGAAACCCGACGCCCCTGTTTCAACAACTACAAGGGAAGAACATTGTTAAGCTTGTATTAGTTTCCTCAAAAAGACAGGCTATCAAAGCGGAAGAACTAGGTGCGGATGCCGTTATGGTGGTTGGACAAGAAGGGGGAGGCCACTTAGGGAAAGATGATATCGGTACATTCGTCTTGATTCCAAGGGTCGTTGATGCTGTTTCTATTCCGGTCATTGCTTCGGGAGGTGTTGGAGACGGTAGAGGGTTAATGGCTGCCCTCAGCTTTGGTGCTGAAGGAGTTGAGATGGGTACAAGGTTTATTGCTACAAAAGAATGTGTACATGCTTCTGATGTTTATAAGCGTGCCTTGATTGAAGGAGACGAGAGTGGTACAGTAGTCATCAAACGATCTTTAGGGGCTCCGGCAAGAGCCATTTCCAACACATGGACCAAGCAGATACTGGATGCTGAAACATCGGACGCTGGATATGAAGGATTAAAATCATACATAAGCGGTGAAGCCAATAAACGATACATTTACGATGGGGAAATAGACGAGGGGTTTGCGTGGGCTGGACAAGTGATGGGTTTAATCCATGATATCCCATCTGTTAAGGATCTCATTCAACGAATGATCCGCCAATCAGAGAACATTCGCAAGGAATGGAAATAACACATCATCATTCATCAAGGAGTTGTTTGAACTATGGAATACCAATACCCTTTCGATATAGACTGGTCTACGGAAGAAGTAATTGATGTTATTGCCTTTTTTGAAGCCATTGAAAAAGCCTATGAAAAAGGCGTCTCAAGAGATGATTTAATGGATAGGTATAAGCGATTTAAGGAAATCGTACCAGGTAAGGCAGAGGAAAAGAGAATTTGTAATGAGTTTGAAGAATCAAGCGGCTATTCTTCTTATAAAGTCGTAAAGAAAATGAAAGAACTTCAAGACGCTGACAAAATTTCAATGAACTAAAAGAACGACTGCTATTTTTAGCAGTCGTTCTTTATGCATTATTGACAACACTTATATGGTTTAGTTCATTTTATAAAGGGGTAAAAGTGTTTCAAAGGCACTATTAACTTCCTGGATAAATTCATCACCATTCAGCTTAATAGCTGTATCCCGGTCAAGATGAAGTCCACATAGAAGTTCGGCTTTTTTAACATTTTGTACTCTTTCAGTTAAAGCAATGAATTCATCCTGTGACATAGAAGAAAAAGGTGTAGCATCTGGTTTTGTATGATCTCCAGACCAAACAAAGTGACCAGGGATCAATGATCTTATCTTATCCGCACTTTCTGCAGCCTTTCTACCGAATTCAACTTTATTTGGAGCTTCATAGATCATTGCAAACCATATAAAAACATGCGTTTCCCATAATCCAATCTGGAAATGTGGATGTTTTTTATAACCCCGTTTGTTGTTCGCAAACGCTACCCAGGTATCATCAGGAGGGTTAACCGATCGACGTGCATGTTTAGCCACATGGTAGAACATTTCATCTCCTGTTAATGCGCTTAAAGTGGGTGCGAAATGTTCGCCTAAATCTTCAAGTTTTGGCCTAATCTGTTCCTGAATGGCAGTCATTCGATCTTCTAACCCATTAATAGTGAAAACTTGAAAATCTTCTTGTTTGAAACCATTGAATTTCATGTTGAATCCTCCTTATTTACCACCAATATCTTAACATAATGTAGTGCAAGCTTGTAGTCGATTGATTTATCCATGGGTGTCTGCACATTTTAGTTACAAGATGAGAGGATATTTCATAACATGTAGTAAATATTATCAGAACAATCAGATAAATCGAAAACTCGGAAGGGGTGTATGGCCATGAAACAAGTAATGAACACTTCTAAAAAACGTGATGTCCAGCAGCAAAGGATGAATGTATTAAGACTTGAAATGGATTATGAATTAGCTGTTTTGTTCGAAGCAATTCAAACGAAGAATAAAGAAACCCAGACCAAGTCCAAACAGAAACTCATGAGTATTCGAGAAGAGCTAATGAAAATGAAGGCCTTATAAAGCTTTAATCCTTTCAGGTGGGTATAAAGTATTTTGATATGATTCAACAGTTGAACGGCGAGCTCAAAGGCATAAAGAGTTCGCTTTTTTGTGGTCATAGATACTCCCGTTTTAGATCATGTCTAATTTGCGATGAGCAACGAGGTAAATAACTTGAAACAGTCTCTTATTTCCATTAAGCTATTTAGCTATAGAAGAAGAAGTGTATTGCGATTTTTGTTTAGAGAATGAGTATGAGTCGGATCTAATGAAAACGACCATATTAATAATTGTAATAAGTTGATTGTTACACATATTGGAGGCTAGTTATCAATGACAAATTGGACGGAATTAGATCAAAATGTTAGAACGTGGATACGGGAAGCTGGAGAGAAGATTCGTCAATCATTCAAGGAAGAATTGAATATCAAGACAAAGTCGAACCGAAATGATTTGGTTACCGATATGGATGAAGCAACAGAGCAATTCTTTACAGAAAACATCCGGAATACTTACCCTGGTCATCAAATCCTCGGTGAAGAAGGTTATGGGGATGACTTTAAGGAGTTATCAGGTATAACGTGGATAATCGATCCTATCGATGGAACGATGAATTTTGTTCACCAACAACGGAATTTTGCCATCTCTATCGGGATCTATGATGGAGAAGCAGGGAAATTAGGATACATATATGATGTTGTTCATGATGAGCTATATTTTGCAAGTAAGGGTAATGGGGCTTATATGAATGATGTGAAGCTGCCCGAGCTTGATCCAGTACCTGTTCAAGATGCAATTGTAGCTTTGAATGCACTTTGGGTGACTGAGAATAAACGAATTGACCGAACAATTCTTTCGCCACTCGTGAAGGATGTAAGGGGAACTCGTTCCTACGGATCAGCCGCCATTGAATTGGCATATGTTGCTTCAGGTAGATTGGATGCTTACTTAACAATGCGTTTGGCTCCTTGGGATTTCGCAGCCGGAAAGATTATGATTGAAGAGGTTGGGGGAGTTGTGACAGACCTTAATGGGGATCCCTTAAACCCATTGAATAAAAGCTCGGTTTTTGTAGGGAAACCAAAACTGCACCAAACCATCTTGACTGACTATCTTGGACGGAAGAACTAAAGAAGGGAGACCGGCAATATTTTTGCCGCGTCTCTCTTCTTCTGTCTACAATCGACCTTCTTCACGGTATTTTTTCTTTGTTTTGAAACCGAATCCCATCACAATAAATAGAAAAATTAAGCTTACAGAAGCAAGCAGGATGCTTTGTAAACTGATTGATATCGCAATACCCATAAGGGAAACGGCAGCTAATAAAGAAAATAATACAAAAATCCATTTAATATTTCCCATCATAAAACCTCCAAAAAAATCAAAAATCATTTTCCTGATTTTATTAATATTATACATATTTTATAGCTCTCCCAATTAAATTCTACCTATCAAATGAATAATGTGCAATGGGTATAGTAGACAAAGAGGGAGAGGGGTGTGACCCAAGTGATTACGGAAACTATTAGTTGACGGATAGGCAAATGAAATATTTATTAGGGCTTTTCTTGATGCTGTGATATAATGGTCTAGTTGAACTGAAATATATTATCTTTAACATAATAAAGAAATCCAATATTCAGGAGTGGAAATATGAAATTAAGAAATGATCTTAGAAATATTGCTATTATTGCTCACGTTGACCACGGGAAAACGACATTAGTAGACGAGCTTTTAAAGCAATCTGGAATCTTCCGCGAAAATGAAACAGTTTCTGAACGCGCGATGGATTCAAATGATTTGGAGAGAGAACGCGGTATTACGATCTTAGCGAAAAATACGGCGATTCAATATAAAGATTCTCGTATCAACATTCTTGATACCCCGGGACATGCTGATTTTGGTGGAGAAGTTGAACGTATCATGAAAATGGTAGATGGTGTTTTATTAGTAGTGGATGCGTATGAAGGATGTATGCCTCAGACTCGTTTCGTTCTTAAGAAAGCACTTGAGCAAAACCTTACACCTATCGTAGTTGTAAATAAAATTGACAAGCCTTCAGCGCGTCCGGAAGAAGTAATCGATGAAGTTCTGGAATTATTCATTGAATTGGATGCAAATGATGAACAGCTTGAATTCCCTGTTGTCTATGCCTCGGCTATCAACGGTACAGCAAGTACAGATCCGGATCCGGAAAAACAAGACGAAAACATGCAGTGTTTATATGACTCAATCATTGAGCACATCCCTGCACCGGTAGACAACTCTGAAGATCCACTGCAATTCCAAGTTGCATTGCTCGATTACAATGATTACGTTGGTCGAATTGGAATAGGACGTGTGTTCAGAGGGACAATGAAGGTTGGCCAGCAGGTAGCATTAATGAAGCTTGACGGTTCTGTTAAACAATTCCGTGTAACTAAAATCTTCGGTTTCTTCGGATTGAAACGTGAAGAAATTCAGGAAGCAAAAGCGGGTGATTTGATCGCTGTTTCCGGAATGGAAGACATTAATGTTGGTGAAACGGTTTGTCCTGTTGAACATCAGGATCAACTTCCGGTTCTTCGTATTGACGAGCCTACACTTCAAATGACATTCTTAGTGAACAACAGCCCATTTGCAGGTAGAGAAGGTAAATTTGTTACTTCAAGAAAAATCGAAGAACGTTTATTAGCTCAGCTTCAAACAGATGTAAGTTTACGTGTTGAACCAACAGATTCACCTGATGCATGGACGGTTTCAGGTCGTGGAGAGCTGCACCTTTCAATCCTGATTGAGAACATGCGCCGAGAAGGTTACGAATTACAGGTATCAAAACCTCAGGTTATCATCAAAGAGATTGATGGAGTGAAGAGTGAGCCTGTAGAACGTGTTCAAATTGATATTCCTGAAGAATACATGGGCGGAGTCATTGAATCCCTTGGTCAACGTAAAGGTGAAATGCTGGATATGGTAAACAACGGGAATGGACAAGTCCGTTTAATGTTTATGGTGCCTGCACGTGGATTAATTGGTTACTCAACCGAATTTATGACTCTTACTCGTGGATATGGTATCATCAATCACACATTCGACAGCTACCAGCCCCTGCAAAAAGGTAGAGTTGGCGGACGTCGTCAAGGTGTATTAGTATCCATGGAAACAGGTAAAGCATCCCAATACGGAATCATGCAAGTGGAAGACCGCGGTATTATCTTTGTTGAATCCGGTACTGAAATTTATGGTGGGATGATTGTTGGGGAACATACAAGAGAAAATGATATTACCGTTAATATCACAAAGCTTAAACAAGCGACAAACGTTCGTTCTGCTAACAAGGATCAAACCGTAACCATTAAAAAAGCAAGAATCATGACATTAGAAGAGTCTCTTGAATACCTAAACGATGACGAGTATTGCGAAGTAACACCTGAATCAATCCGTCTTCGTAAAAAGATTCTTGATAAGAATGAACGAGAAAGAGCAGAAAAGAAAAGTAAAGTTTCTCAATAAACTAAGTGAAGGGGGAGTAGGAAATGGATGTAACAGAGCGTTTGTCCTTTTTCGCATCCCTTTACCGTGTTGACCAAAACGCGGAAATGGGTATGTGGTTGCTTTATATAACCATAGTTGGGCTCTCAATCTTAGTTTACAAGCTCGGTTTTGCGAAGAAGCTGCCAGTAATGAAATCGATTTTGATTTATACTTTTCTCATTTTGGGATGTACCGTATTAACGTTTCTCGGAATTTTCTTGCCGGTTGCCGAAGGATTAGTCGTTGCGGCTCTAATCTTGATAATATATAAGGTGCGTCTAACGAACGAAAAGAAAAAAGGCACGTTTTAAGAATGAAAAAAAGCTGTAGTCTCTAATGGTGAGACTACAGCTTTTTTCGTTATGTGGATTAACCACGTACAGAAAATAGATAATAAAGCGGGGGTAAAGACAGTGCGTAAAGAAGGTGTCCTGCTGTCCACAAGATAATTGCCTCTCCATACAGTAAACCGGGTACATCTTTAATCGCCAGGTATGAAAGAGGGAAATATAGGAACACAGTCGGCGCTGTTAGGGCAAAGGAAAGGATCCAAGCGCCTTTACCAGAAACGTTCAGCCTTTCCATCATGTACACCAACACTACCCCGATCACACATGAAATAACCAAATGGAACAAAAACTCCATCCATTCAGGAAAGTCTTTATCACCGAACACGGGAATGAAATCAACATTCAATAAAAGGACATATACCTTGATGCCTGTCATTCCTTGCATCCATTTTAGGAATAATCCTAATAGGGTACCTGAAACAAGACCGATAATAGTTCCAGAACCGATTTGTTTAAAAGTCATCTTCTACTTGAGGTGAACGATAAAATCTGAAATTCCCGGTAGACACACGTTCCTCTGTCTTTTCTTTGATACGCTCATGGCACTTGTCACACATATACGTATGGATGGGGCGGTTCCGCAATTTCTTTGCTTGCAAGGAATAATCATCAATATTTTCTATCACTTCACATAAAGCACATTTTACTCTCATACATTACACCTCTATTTGTTCTAATCATAAGTTTAGTCTTTTTAGTATATCATGTAGTAAAGTCAAACGCTTTATTTAACTTTCCTGTATGCTTTTATCATTAGAGTTTGGTATAGTATAATCAAGATGAATCACGAATGAAATGAAACGCTTACAGAGAAAATGAGGCCTCATAAGGGGGGGTTGTATGGCTAATCAAGTGGAATCCAGCTTAATTCCTGCACTATTTGATGTACTTCAATCAGAGCGGTTTGTTACGCTCGCTACCGTTGATTTTGAAACTCATGGACCCAATGTGAGTGCGATTTCCTGGATACTTGCGAAGGATGAACACACGTTGTTATTTGCTGTTGATCAACGTTCCAGGATTGTAGAGAATATTAAGAATAATTCCCTTGCAGTTGTGAATTTGATTGCAAATGAATCGACCTATTCCATAAGCGGAAAAGCAGTGGTCCAAGAGGAGAAGCTGGAAGGGGTCCCTTTAAAGCTGGCGCTAGTTAAACTTGCTATCAATGAAGTAAGAGACGTCATGTTCTATGGATCGAAAATATCGTCAGAACCTGCCTATGAGAAGACATATGATAAGACGGCCGCAGACCGTTTGGACCGTCAAGTAATAGAAGCCATGAAAAAAGCTTAGAACCCTAAGCTTTTTCATGGCTTTTTCTCATTCATCCTTTAAATACCCAGGAATTATTCAATCTTATCGTACGTTTGATTTTCCTGTTTTTTCTGAAGTTGTTTTTCTTTCGTGTTATTCATTTTCTTATTGGGTTCATTCGGCGCATTTTCGGGGTCTGTTTGCTTTAACGATCTAGGAATTTCAGGCATGAGTCTGCCGGATATGTCAGCCAATTCATTCATGATACCTTGAACCGGTTCGCCCCTTTGAATGTCTTTGCTGATTTCATTTAAACGTGCATAAAGGTCCGGGTCGGCGATGACAATGGCTTCTGCACCATATGGATCTTTCTGAAGTGCTTCTGCTACAGAATACTTGATGGAACCGACTTGAGAACGTTCAATATCGGAATCGATATCGATCCCAACAAATGCATACTTCCCAAAGACTACCGCTGTTGCGTCTTTTACATCAGGTACACTAGTCGTCAGGTCAACTAAATGCTTTGAGATTTGCTGTCCTGATTTTCGCTCAACATGTTGGATATTGCTATCCTGAACAGTGATGGGTTTATTGTTTTTACTGTTCGAATCATTATTATACCCGACCTCATTCTTGTTCGCGCATGCACCCAGAATGATGGTTACCATAAGTAGAGAGATGAGTTTAAACATGTGAAAACCTCCCGATTTAGAATCAATATCTTTCTTATTGTGTAATTTTCTTCTATCTTTATACGTTTATTCATATATTTTAAGAAACGGGCCGTCCTATTTGAGTAGCTGGGAATAACCGGAACAACATTGGCTACATACAATAGTAATAAGAAATCAGGAGCAGGAGGCATCGATTTGAATAAAATTTATGTATTAGATACCAATGTCTTATTACAAGATCCACAAGCCATCTTTTCTTTTCAAGATAATGAGGTGGTTATACCTGCAGTCGTTTTAGAAGAAGTGGACTCCAAAAAGCGTTATATGGATGAAATCGGAAGAAACGCAAGACATGTATCGAAGTTAATAGATAATTTACGGCAAGAAGGAAAGCTCCATGAAAAAATCCCCCTTTATACGGGAGGATCATTGAGAATTGAACTGAATCACCGCTCATTTCAGCAGCTTCAAGAAATATTTGTAGAGAAGACCAATGATAATAGAATTATTGCCGTTGCAAAAAACTTATCTCTCGAAGAAGAAGCAAAAAAGGATGGGAAATCAGTCATACTTGTTAGTAAAGACACACTCGTAAGGGTAAAGGCTGATGCATTAGGGTTACAGGCAGAGGATTTCCTGAGTGACAGGGTTATCGAGGTAAATGATATCTACACAGGATTTATTGAACTATATACGGAGAGAGAGTTACTTGACAAATTTTATGATAAAGGGGAACTGACCCTTACTGATATAACGAAACAACGATTTTACTCCCACCAATTCCTTATTATGAAGGATGCACTTGGAAGCTCTGCTTCTGCATTAGGGATGGTGGATGCAACTGGACTGAAAGTAAAGAAGTTGGTATACGATCAAGAGCATATGTGGGGTATCAAGGCCAGGAATGTTCAGCAAACGATGGCAACTGAACTGTTACTAAGAGATGATATTTCTTTAGTCACCATGATTGGAAAAGCCGGCACAGGAAAAACCTTGCTTGCATTGGCTGCTGGGCTCCTTCAAACAGAAGACTTTAATAAATTTAATAAATTGCTCGTTGCTCGTCCGATAGTACCCGTAGGGAAGGATATTGGTTATCTTCCAGGAGAAAAACAAGAAAAACTCAGACCTTGGATGCAGCCGATTTACGACAACCTGGAATACTTGTTCAATACAAAGAAGCCAGGTGAACTGGATGATATCCTCGCCGGTATGGGATCGATTGAAGTGGAAGCTTTAACTTATATTAGAGGTAGAAGCATCCCGGATCAGTATATCATCATTGATGAAGCTCAGAACTTAACAAAGCATGAAGTGAAAACAATCTTAACCAGGGTAGGAGAACGAAGTAAAATCGTTTTGATGGGAGATCCAGCTCAAATTGATCATCCATACCTGGATGAGTACAACAATGGCTTAACATATGTTGTAGAAAAATTTAAGGATCAAAAATTAGCCGGACATGTTAAACTCATGAAAGGTGAAAGATCCGGTCTTGCTCAACTTGCTGCTGACCTCCTTTAGTACTTTCATTATTTAAAACACAATTATAACGTATGAAAAAACCGGTTCAGAGGTTCCTGAACCGGTTTTTTGTAAACATTTTTGACTAAGGGCTCCCTTGAGTAGCAAATCCCTTATACGATCTTATTCTACCCGAAATGCTCTTACATCGGTAATTGGGTTGTCTCTATTCGATCCGTTTTTGTAGTAGATATGAACGGGACCGTTTTCCCTTAGAGGCTTTCCTTCTTTTGAGAATCCAATGAGTAATTGATCTGCCTGTGAAAGGTCCATGCGATATTCATCCGAGTCGGTTTCGATTACAAGAGATGACGCATTTTCAAGAGGTTCCGCATTTGTAAGAAACGGCTTTAACGGAATAGCGAATGTTCCGTTCAAAATCTTTTCCTTTTCATACTTTTTCTCTGTCTTAAGTGTTGGCGGGTATGTTGCGCCTTCTTGAATTTCCCGGGACCAATGCTTGGACACGGCTTTTGTATATTCTTCTAATTCATCAATCGTCTCATTCGTTTCATCAAAATATGTAGTTAAATCCACTTTTCTATCATCAAATATCCAAACGCCCGAATCCAAGGTTATCGTGAATTTCACCTTACCTTTTATTGGTACTATGCTTTCCAATTTAGATTCCTCCTCTCGCTGATAGTTTCAGTATATCCGTTATCTTAATGTTTGTCACACAAAGCTGAAAGCATTTTCAACGTTTTCAATCGGGGAAAGTAGGGAAACTAAAGGTAGGACTAAAGGAGCTGATACAATGGTGGTTAGAACCCAGGAGCTTTTGGAAGAATTAGTGGAGAAAGCAAGGCCTTTTGCTTCAGAGGGGAAGGTGGCGGATTACATACCTGCATTAAAGGATCAAAATCCCAGTGATTTGGCAATAAGTATATATACTTTGGACAATCACTCTTGTTATGCAGGGGATCACTTAAAGAAATTCACATTGCAAAGTATATCTAAAGTCATCACTCTTGCCCTTGTATTAATGGACTATGGGGAGGATCATGTGTTTTCTAAGGTTGGTATGGAGCCTACGGGTGATCCTTTTAATTCCATAGCAAAACTCGAAACCCATAAGCCCTCTAAACCCCTGAACCCGATGATCAATGCAGGTGCACTAGCTGTAACGAATATGATTAAAGGAAACACTGGAATGGAAAAGTGGGAACGATTAATCGAGTTCATCAATCACATGACTGGGGATACGGTATCATATAATGAAGATGTGGCTTATTCAGAACTCCAAACAGCAAATTTAAATAGATCGCTTTGTTATTATATGAAGCAGCACGGAGTGATTACTGGAAATGTAGAAGATTTACTCGTTCTCTATACGAAACAATGTGCCGTGGAAATGAGTTGTGTCGATCTTGCTAAGATGGGTGCTGTTTTCGCTAATGATGGCGTTGATCCTGAAAGCGGGCGAGAAATTATTACGAGGGATGTTGCGAGAATTTGTAAAACGTTCATGGTTACGTGTGGAATGTATAACACCTCTGGCGAATTTGCCATTAAAGTGGGCATCCCGGCCAAAAGTGGCGTGTCAGGTGGAATCATGGGGGCCGTTCCAGGGAAGTGTGGAATCGGAATCTTTGGACCTGCACTAGATAATGTCGGGAATAGCAATGCAGGGCTAAAGCTCCTTGAAATGCTAAGTGATGAATATTCCTGGAGTATATTTTAACCTAAGGGTCCCATCAATCACATACGGTTATGAATCAAAAGCATTGGTTATTTAGCGGGTTCTGGAAAAAGCGGTTATAAAAGAGATTTTTCACGGTGATCCCTCCGGAAAAATAATTCGAAAATCTGTCATTGAATCCCGCCGAATACACTTATTTTTCTTGCAATTTCTCTGATTTAACGATAAAATTTTAAGACAGGAATGCACTTTGTTCGGAATGGGGGGATCACTGTGGCGTCAGAAATGACAATCAATCATCGGGAAAAAGCCTATGAGCTGTTAAAGGCCGACGCAGAAAAGATTTTACAACTTATTAAAGTACAAATGGATAATTTAACGATGCCCCAATGTCCTCTTTATGAGGAAGTATTGGATACCCAAATGTTCGGATTATCTCGTGAAATAGAATTTGCAGTCCGTTTAGGGCTAGTGGATGATCATGATGGTAAAGAACTGATTGATTCTTTAGAAAGACAACTTTCTGCCCTTCATGATGCATCTACAAAAAAGTAAAATAGTCATGACAACTCAAACAATACATGGATCTGTTGTTTGAGTTTTTTTGTTAAGGATATTGATTGCTTGGGATCTATTCAATGATATAAGAAAAAAAAGGATTGAAATGTTATGATTAAAAAAATAGCAAAGTCCTATGATTATTCGTTAATCGCTGTATATGTATTTCTTTGTTTGTTTGGTCTGGTAATGATTTATAGTGCGAGTATGGTCATGGCTGTGGAACGGTTTGGTTGGGAAAGTGACCATTTCTATAAAAGGCAGATGCTCAATATCATCATTGGATTCATTGCCTTTACCGTAGCAGCGTGGTTTCCGTACAAAGCCTTCCAAGTGGGGAAAATAATCAAAGGTCTCATGTTTATTATTATTGGATTATTAATCGGGGTACATATCTTCGGTTATGAAGTAAACAACGCAAAAAGCTGGATCAATTTAGGCTTCATGCCCATTCAGCCATCGGAGTTCGCCAAGCTCGCAGTCATTATTTATCTTGGCTCTGTGTACTCCAAGAAACAGGCATACATAGATGATTTTAATAAGGGTCTTGCCCCGCCATTACTATTTTTGGGTTTTATATGTTTTTTAGTCTTTCTAGAGCCTGACTTTGGTACGGCGGCGATCATTTTCGCCATTGGAGCAATCGTCATTTCATGTTCCGGGATCAGTTATAAGACATTCTTCAAACTGGCTGGTTTAGGCGTAGGGCTGCTGATCGTACTATCACCTGTCATTTACCTGGCAAGGGGCTTCATTTTCACAAGAGAAAGACTTAGCCGGATTGAAGCTTATCTATCACCGTTTAAATATGCCCAGGGAGAGGGCTATCACTTAGTGAACTCTTATCTTGCAATCGGTTCTGGCGGGGTAAAAGGGCTTGGATTGGGACAAAGTGTTCAGAAACTGGGTTATCTGCCTGAACCACAAACGGATTTCATTATGGCTATCATCGCTGAAGAATTAGGTGTATTCGGTGTAAGCTTTGTGATTCTCGGTCTGTCTTATATCGTGCTCCGGGGGATCTATACTGGGGTTAAATGTCAGGATCCATTTGGAACGATGCTGGCAATCGGAATATCGAGCATGATCGGTATTCAGGCCTTCATTAATTTAGGCGGTGTATCTGGATTAATTCCAATTACAGGTGTCCCACTTCCATTCATCAGCTATGGAGGATCATCATTATTGGTTCTATCTTTGTCGATGGGTGTCCTTGTAAATGTGTCGATGTTTGTAAAATATGAAGAAAAATATAAAACAAAGAAGGAAAATGGCTATCCTTCGGAGAATATTGATAATAGCAAAAAAATATATGGTGTAAAAATGTAGGTCACTTTGATAGAGTATCTAAAACTCTAAGTCTAGGGTCTGCCCCCTAAGATACTTCTAAATTATCTTTCGGGTCAGTCCTTTTTTCATAGACTGCATTATAGAGATTTTCAATCATGAATAGCTTAAAGGAGAGAGAGTATTGAAGAAAATTAAAAAAGTACTAGTAGCAAATCGCGGTGAAATTGCCATCCGTGTGTTCCGTGCGTGTACGGAGCTTAGTATTAGAACCGTCGCCATTTACAGTAAGGAAGATTCGGGAGCGTATCATCGTTATAAAGCGGATGAGGCATACTTAATAGGTGAAGGGAAGAAACCTATTGATGCTTATTTAGACATAGAGGGGATCATTCGAATCGCAAAGAACTCTGATGTCGATGCCATCCATCCTGGTTATGGGTTCCTATCTGAAAACATTCATTTTGCCAGACGCTGTGAAGAAGAGGGGATTACTTTTATTGGGCCTCATTCAGAGCACTTAAATATGTTTGGGGATAAAGTCAAGGCGCGACATCAGGCTCAATTGGCCAATATCCCTGTTATTCCGGGAACAGATGGCCCCGTAGAGACTTTGGAAGAGGTCATTGCCTTCGGTAGGGACCATGGCTTCCCGATCATCATTAAAGCTTCATTAGGTGGTGGTGGACGCGGAATGCGTATCGTCCGTAACCTGGAGAGCTTAAAAGAAGCCTATGAGCGTGCTAAATCAGAAGCGAAAGCAGCTTTTGGAAATGATGAAATATATGTAGAGAAATTTGTGGAGAATCCTAAGCACATTGAAGTCCAGATACTTGGGGATGAAGAAGGCAATATTGTTCACTTGTATGAACGTGATTGTTCCATCCAGAGACGTCATCAAAAGGTAGTTGAAATCGCACCATCCGTATCTTTGAGTGATCAGCTGAGAGAAGATATTTGTGAGGCAGCCGTCCGTTTGATGGATAATGTAAAGTATGTGAACGCCGGAACGGTTGAGTTCCTGGTAGCAAATGATCAATTCTATTTCATAGAGGTAAACCCTCGCGTTCAAGTAGAGCATACGATCACGGAAATGGTTACAGGGGTGGATATCGTTCAGTCTCAGTTGATGATTGCAGAAGGTCATGCCTTACATAGCAGTAAACTCGGGATCCCTGTTCAAGAAGAGATCCGGACAAATGGGTTTGCGATTCAATCCCGTGTTACAACAGAAGATCCATTGAATAACTTTATGCCTGACACCGGGAAGATCATGGCTTATCGTTCAGGAGGCGGATTCGGGGTTCGATTGGATGCAGGTAACGGCTTCCAGGGAGCAGTCATTACTCCGTACTATGATTCACTTCTTGTTAAACTGTCTACGTGGGCTTTAACCTTTGAACAGGCTGCATCAAAAATGGTCAGAAATCTTCAAGAATTTAGAATACGTGGAATTAAGACGAATATTCCGTTCTTAGAAAATGTTGTTAAGCATGAAAACTTTATTACAGGCAAATATGATACCTCCTTTATTGATACGACACCTGAACTGTTTATTTTTCCGAAACGTAAAGACCGTGGTACGAAGATGCTTACTTATATCGGAAATGTAACCGTAAATAGTTTCCCGGGTATCGAGAAGAAGAAAAAGCCTGTATTCTCTAAGCCAAGGATTCCAGTCCTTGACTTGAAACAAGATTTTAAACCGGGGACAAAGCAAATTTTAGATCAACATGGTGCCGAAGGGTTGGTTAATTGGGTCAAGGAACAAAACTCAGTACTGCTGACTGATACCACTTTCCGGGATGCACATCAATCTTTACTTGCTACGCGTGTCAGAACAAATGACCTCAAGCAAATTGCAGAGCCTACATCTCATTTACTTCCCGATATGTTCTCCTTTGAAATGTGGGGAGGTGCGACGTTTGATGTAGCCTATCGTTTCCTGAAGGAAGATCCTTGGAATCGATTATTAACAATGAGAGAGCGCATTCCAAATGTTCTTTTCCAAATGCTTCTGAGAGCTTCCAATGCTGTTGGTTATAAGAACTACCCTGATAATGTCATTAAAGAATTTGTTGAGAAATCCGCATTTGCAGGAATAGACGTCTTCAGGATATTTGACAGCTTAAACTGGGTCAAGGGTATGGAAGTAGCCATTGATGCTGTAAGACAAAGTGGAAAAATCGCCGAGGCTGCCATTTGCTATACCGGTGACATAGAAGATCCTACCCGGACAAAGTACAGTATTGATTACTACAAGGATATGGCAAAAGAGTTAGAAGCAAGCGGAGCGCATATTTTAGCGATCAAAGATATGGCAGGGCTCTTAAAACCACAGTCTGCCTACCGTCTTATTTCGGAACTTAAAGATACGGTTAGCCTGCCTATCCACTTACACACTCATGACACGAGCGGTAACGGAATATACACTTACGCAAGAGCCATTGAAGCCGGTGTAGATATTGTCGATACAGCACTGAGCACCATGTCGGGACTAACATCTCAACCAAGTGCCAATACGCTATTCTACGCATTAAAAGGAACCGAAAGAGAACCGAATGTAAACATTGACTCCCTTGAAACTCTTTCTCACTATTGGGAAGACATCCGAAAGTATTATACAGACTTTGAAAGTGGCATGATGTCCCCACATTCAGAGGTGTATAAGCACGAAATGCCAGGGGGGCAGTATAGTAACCTTCAGCAGCAGGCAAAAGCTGTAGGACTCGGGCATCGTTGGGAAGAAGTGAAAGAAATGTATGCAAGGGTCAACCATCTCTTTGGGGATATCGTAAAGGTTACTCCTTCATCTAAAGTCGTTGGAGATATGGCGCTATTTATGGTTCAGAATGATTTATCGGAAGAAGATGTAATCGAGAAGGGTGAAAAGATCGATTTCCCTGACTCAGTGGTGGAATTATTCGAAGGGTATCTTGGGCAACCTCATGGAGGATTCCCGAAAGACTTACAAAATGTGATTCTGAAAGGGCGCACTCCATTGACCGTTCGCCCAGGGGAGCTCCTTGATGATGTTGACTTTACCGCCCTTAAAGAAAAGCTCTTCGAGGATCTTCAGCGCCCTGTCACGAGCTTTGATGCCCTTGGATATGCCCTATATCCGAAAGTGTTCATGGAATACGCACAAACAATGGATCAGTTTGGAGATATTTCAGTTCTTGATACCCCGACATTCTTATTCGGGATGAGACTGGGTGAGGAAATAGAAGTGGAAATTGAAACTGGGAAAACACTGATTGTTAAGCTTGTTTCGATTGGTCAGGCTCAGGCAGATGGTACCCGTATTGTTTATTTCGAGCTGAATGGCCAGGCCCGTGAAGTGGTCATTAAGGACGAGAGTATTAAATCAACAGTCGCAGCCAAGATGAAGGCTGATGTGAAGAATGAAAATCATATCGGGGCTTCCATGCCAGGAACCGTTATAAAGGTCATTGCAGAAAAAGGCGAAACGGTTGAAAAAGGAGATCATCTAATGATCACAGAAGCCATGAAAATGGAAACGACCGTTCAAGCTCCGTTTGCAGGGGTAGTGAAGGACATTTATGTACAAAACGGCGATGCCATTAATCCTGGAGATCTATTAATTGAAGTGCAAAAAGCATAAAGAAAAGGATTCCGGATAAATCCGGAATCCTTTTTCTATTATTTAAGTTTACTTCTTGAAGCAAGTAAAATGAAGTAGCATAGTAATCCGAATAAACAAGAGATGATCAATGCGTGTAATAAAGCAATCCCAAGGTTCAATCGTGTGAACACAACGAGTGCTCCAGACATGACCTGAAGGGATACCAGCGTAAATGCAATGATCCACCCCCAATAAATAACCTTTTGGTGTTTATGCTCTTTAATTGCAATATAGGTGATATATGCGATCCATAAGAAAATGAGTCCTGCTGCTGTTCGATGTCCCATTTGAATCCATTCATAGAGATTTGCGGGCAGACCCGGGGACGAGTTAACACATAACGGCCAATCTTTACAGACTAAGCTCGAATCCGTGTGCCTGACTAAAGCACCGGTATAAACAACAATATAACTATATAAAGTGACTCCTATTGTATGGAATCTCATACGTTTATTAATAACCAATGAGTTGGCATCAAATTTCTGATCGACTTCAAAAATCAGAAGTGTTAACAATAGAACTGAAGCAAATGATATAAGGGAAATCCCGAAATGCAGTGCAAGTACGAAGTCTGATTGACCCCAGAGTACAGCGGCAGCTCCGATTAGACCCTGTAATACTAAGAAAAAGAAAGAGAGTGCAGCAAGGAATTTCGTTTCACGTTTATATCCAATCGCTCTCCATGACCATATCGATAATGCTAATACTAATAACCCTACACCACCGGAGACAACCCGGTGTGCCAATTCTATAACAAGCTCGAACGTTATGTCGCTTGGAATCAATTGTCCGTTACATAATGGCCAAGATCGACCGCAGCCCATACCAGATTCGGTCTTCGTAACGAGGGCTCCTCCCAATAGAACAAATAACATACCAAGAGTAGTGAGAACGGCAAGCCACTTTAATCCTTTGTGGACACCTTTATTATGCAATCTATTCACCTTCTTAATTAATAGACTCTACACACTTTCTAATTTATAAATATAGTAGAAAAATATATATGCCCCTACGATAATACATAAAAGGTCAGTAAAACTCAACCGATAAAATGTTACAGAATTATGAGCATTATGAGCATGATAATTATTTATATGAAGAGAATAGGTATTAGTAGATAATGACTAATTTACAGAAAAACAAAATCTGTAAGCGCTTAGCTTCGTTTTATGGTATGATGGGTTTAAAATGTTTGTAGAAATATGAAGAAACGTCTGCGATTTTCTTTCTTCACAATTTCTTCACATTATTGTTTAATTCTTCCCCAAAAAGGAAAAAATATATGGTTTAATATAATATTGATAGCATATATACTATTTCTTATCTGTGTATGAATTAACAGATGGATATAGAAATAGAGAATCATTTCCTATATAGTATAGAGGTGGTAATTGGCCTCTGGCTTTTTATAGAGAGGAGGAAGAGTATGTCTAGTCGAATGATGACTAACGCTCAAGAAGCAGATTTGACAACCTCAACTGCTTGGAAAGATTTCTTAGCATTAATCAAAATTGGTATCGTTAATTCAAACTTAATTACAACCTTTACAGGTATGTGGTTAGCGTTTTACTTTACGAATACACACTTTCTAAATTCTCTTGATACAATGTTCCTGACGTTGATAGGTTCTTCCCTTATTATTGCGGGTTCCTGCTCCATAAATAATGTGTATGATCGAGACATCGATCCTCTGATGGAACGTACGAAGGGACGCCCTACCGTAACAGGTAAGATCAATGCTCCTAAAGCGTTGTCTTTGGGATTAATTATGATTGCAGTGGGAATTATAATGTTATTTATGACTACCGTCACTGCAGGTGTGATAGGAATCATTGGGGTTTTTAGTTACGTTGTATTATATACAATGTGGTCTAAGAGGAAATACGTAAGCAACACGATTGTAGGCAGTATCTCAGGTGCGGTCCCGCCACTAATTGGTTGGTCAGCTGTAGATGCAAATCTGGATATCATCGCATGGGTTCTGTTCCTAATGATGTTTATCTGGCAGCCTCCTCATTTCTACGCTTTAGCGATGAAGAGAGTGGAAGAATACAGAGCAGCGAATATACCGATGCTTCCAGTAGTAAAGGGATTTGCTACAACAAAGCACCATATCGTTGCATGGGTTGCAGCATTACTGCCCCTGCCATTCTTCTTGTTGGATTTAGGAATGTTTTTCTTTATTCTTGCAACAGCCTTTAATATTGGATGGCTTGCACTGGGCTTAGCCGGTTACAAAATGAAAGATGATATTAAGTGGTCGAAACTTATGTTTGTCTATTCACTCAATTATTTAACTATCTTGTTCGTAGCGATGGTAATCGTTACCGTAATTTAAGATTAGTGGGAATTCTTTCTGATAAGAAATCCAAATAGATATTTTTTATGAGTCCTTGTTTTATTCAAAAGTATATTACACGAAAGAGGGGTTTGATTAAGCTATGAAAGCAAGGCTATCTAAGTGGCGCTTATTCTCAATTGTAGCAATGTTAGCGCTAGTTCTTTCTGGTTGTGGAGAGCCATTTCTCTCCACTTTACAGCCAGCTGGTGAAGTAGCACAGACACAATATGATTTAATGATACTGTCTACATTAATAATGGTATTAGTAATCATTGTAGTAGTAATCGTCTATATGGTTGCGATTATTCGTTTCCGTAGAAAAAAAGGAGATACTACTATTCCAAAACAAGTTGAAGGAAGTCACACACTTGAAATTGTGTGGACAGTTATTCCGATCATCCTTCTTCTTATCCTGGCTGTTCCGACCGTTACGTCTACATTTGAATTAGCTGATACTAAAGCTATGGATAAGAAAGACGCAGACGGGAATCGCGAAGCACTAGTTGTAAACGTTCGCGCTAACCTTTACTGGTGGGAATTCGAATATGAGGATCAAAAAATCATCACTTCCCAGGATTTAGTTGTTCCAACTGATCAAAAGGTTTATTTCAATGTCACAGCTTCTGACGTTAAGCACTCCTTCTGGATTCCAGCTGCCGGAGGAAAGATTGATACTAACGTCGATAACGTAAACACATTTTTCCTTGAGTTTGATGGAGAAAAGTCTGAAGAAGCAGGTGGGTTATTCTACGGAAAATGTGCTGAGCTCTGTGGACCTTCTCATGCTTTAATGGACTTTAAAGTAAAAGCGCTTCCTAAGGACGAGTTTACGGCATGGGTAGAAGATATGCAAAATGCAGGAGAACCTAAACCGACTTCTGATTTAGCTCAACAAGGACAAGAAATCTTCAACCAAAAATGCTTAAGCTGTCACGCAGTATCACCTCAGGATGGACGTCCGGAATCAGCTCGTCTTGCTCCGAACTTAGCAAACTTTGGTGAGCGTACCAGAATCGCAGGTATTTTAGATCACAATGAAGAAGAACTGAAAAATTGGTTAGTTGACCCTGAGCAGTACAAGCCAGGAAATAAAATGACAGGTACATACGGTAACCTGAAGGAAGACGAACTTGATGCCCTTGCAGAATATTTAATGGGATTAAAAGTTCAAGATTAATTGGGGATTAGTTAAAGGGAGGTTTAATCGTGAGTAGCTATGCACAGAAAAAAGGCTTCGGCGCGACTGTTTGGGACTATTTAACAACAGTAGACCACAAAAAGATCGCCATCCTTTACCTTATGGCTGGAGGATTCTTCTTCTTGCTCGGTGGACTGGAAGCTCTTATTATTCGTATACAGCTGGCTGTTCCTAACAATGACTTTGTTAGTGCAGGCTTATACAACGAAGTTTTAACAATGCACGGTACAACGATGATTTTCTTAGCGGCCATGCCGCTGATATTCGCATTCATGAATGCGGTTGTACCATTACAAATCGGTGCTCGTGACGTTGCATTTCCATTCCTGAATTCATTAGGTTTTTGGTTATTCTTCGCAGGTGGGGTTTTCCTTAACCTTTCATGGTTCTTAGGGGGAGCACCAGATGCAGGGTGGACTTCATATGCTTCACTATCTATGGCATCTAAAGGACACGGTATTGATTTCTATGTACTAGGTTTACAGATTTCAGGTGCAGGAACACTAATAGGTGGGATCAACTTCCTTGTAACCATTATTAATATGCGTGCTCCAGGTATGACCTACATGCGTATGCCGTTATTCACCTGGACAGTATTTGTTACCTCGGCACTTATTTTATTCGCTTTTCCTGCGTTAACGGTAGGATTATTCTTAATGTTATTTGACCGTATGTTCGGATCGAATTTCTTTGATGTAGCGAATGGCGGTAACACCATTATTTGGGAACATTTCTTCTGGATTTTTGGTCACCCTGAGGTATACATCCTTGTATTGCCTGCTTTCGGAATTTTCTCTGAGATCATTCCGCACTTCTCTAGAAAACGTTTATTCGGTTACTCATCCATGGTATTTGCAACCGTACTTATCGGTTTCTTAGGATTCATGGTTTGGGCTCACCATATGTTTACAGTAGGTCTTGGACCAATCGCAAATGCAATCTTTGCCGTTGCGACAATGGCCATTGCCGTACCAACAGGTATCAAAATCTTTAACTGGCTCCTTACCATGTGGGGAGGAAGTATCAGCTTCACGACTCCAATGCTCTACGCAGTAGCGTTTATCCCTACTTTCGTAGCAGGTGGGGTTACTGGAATCATGAACGCAGCTGCAACTGCTGACTATCAGTTCCATGATACGTATTTCGTTGTAGCCCATTTCCACTACGTTATCGTAGGTGGGGTAGTATTTGCCCTGTTGGCAGGTACTCACTATTACTGGCCAAAAATGTTCGGAACAATGTTAAATGAATTCTTAGGGAAAATCACTTTCTGGTTATTCTTTATCGGATTCCACTTAACATTCTTTATTCAGCATTTCCTTGGTTTAATGGGTATGCCTCGTCGTATTTGGAAATTCTTGCCTGGTCAAGGGTTAGAAACAGGAAACCTGATCTCTTCAATTGGAGCAGGCTTCATGGGAGTTGCGGTTATTGTCCTTCTTGTTAATGTCATCATGACTCAAGTCAAAGGTGTTAAGGTTTCTAATGACCCTTGGGGAGATGGTCGTACGATTGAATGGGCGATCCCATCACCACCGCCATTCTATAACTTCAAGCAAACTCCACTTATCCGTGGTTTGGATGCCTACTGGTTAGAAAAGATGGAAGGTAAGAAAGACTTAACTCCAGCAGAACCAATCGGAGACATTCATATGCCGAATAACTCCATCTTACCGGTAATCATTTCTCTTGGATTATTCATCGCAGCCTTTGGTGCTATGTATCATCCGGATGGTGATAAAGCATGGGCAATCCCTGTTCTGGTAATTGGTATGCTTATCACATTAGGTGCAATGTTCTTCCGTTCAGTAATTGATGATCATGGATATCATGTTCACAAAGAAGATTTAATGGATGATGATAAAGGGGGTAAGGCATAATGCACGCTGAAGAAAAATTCACGCCAAAGACCTGGCCAGCCTCCCCTGAAAAGGCGACCCTTGAGGGGAAAAACAAGTTTATGGGCTTCTGGTTTTTCCTTGGTGGAGAAACGGTTCTTTTCGGATCTCTTTTCGCAACATATTTAGCGCTTAAAGACAAAGTTCCTAGTGACAGTCATGCACTTGCTGCTGACATCTTTGATTTACCACTTGCATTTATTGCGACTATGTTACTTTTAACAAGTTCTCTTACAAGTGTTTATGCAATGTATCACATGAAGAATTACAACTTCCAACGCATGCAGGCTTGGTTATTGGTAACGGTTCTTCTAGGCGCAGCATTCCTTGGATTAGAGATTTATGAGTTTAATCATTACGTACATGAATACGGGCATACTTTTACTAGTAGTGCATTTGGTTCAGCCTTCTACACACTAGTTGGATTCCACGGAGCACACGTTGCTTTCGGTCTTCTATGGATTGTAAGCTTAATGCTTCGTAACGCTAAACGCGGTTTAAACCTTTACAATGCTCCAAAGTTCTATTTAGCTTCTCTATACTGGCACTTTATCGACGTTGTATGGGTATTCATCTTTACAGTAGTATACTTAATGGGAATGGTGGGATAAACTGATGGCGAATCAACAATCAAATTCAGGTAACCCAAGTGTAGATTACGAATATCGTCGTAAGAAAAATGCAGAAGACATGAGAATGCAGGTTACATCCTTCATGTTAATGATTTTCTTAACATTAGTGGCGTTCATTGCAGTCGCAGGAGATTTTGATAAGTACTTTATTGTACCTTTCATCCTCTTACTTGCAGTCGTTCAACTAATTTTTCAACTTTATTACTTCATGCATATGAGTCATAAAGGTCATGAAGCTCCTGCATTGTTCCTGTACTCTGGTGCACTTGTTGCATTTATCACAGTATTGGCATTTGTAACGATTGTATGGATCTAAAGAAAAAAGTCAGCCGTATGGCTGGCTTTTTTGTTGGTTGTGGATTTCTAGATATGCTTGTCGGGTCTGTTCAAGCCGCTTCCGCTTTTCATTGTGCAGCTCCGGGACTTAGAGGCTCGAGGTCATAAGCCGGGGATGCCAAAAAGGCAAAAAGCGCCTTTCCGGCAGAATCGTCTTATGCTTGTCGCCTCTGGGCAAAGCCCCTCCGCTTTTCTAATTGTCAAGAACTTGTCATTACCTTACATTGAAGTGGGGGAGGGTTGTCAGTATAATGGGGGTAGGAAACGTGAAATGAGGTGAAGAAATGCCTTTGGGTATTTTTGGTTTTATGGCTTTATGGAGCCCATTTTTTCTCTTGGCTTTAGCATTTATAACGGTCGTGTATTTCTTAATCACAATCAAATGGAGAGACAGCTTTAGAGAAAGTAAAAAGCTGACCCGCAAAGAAGCCACTTATTTTATTTTATCAATGGTTCTACTATATGGCATTAAGGGTTCGCCGGTAGAAATTATGAGCACAATTTTATTTTCAGCTCACATGGCACAAATGGCGTTACTATATTTAGTGGTCACTCCTCTGCTTGTATTGGGAATTCCTAAATGGGTCTGGAAGGCTGCAGTTGAGTTACCGGTGGTTAAGCAAGTATTTAAGTTTATGACAAAACCATTGATCTCTTTACTATCTTTCAATATCATCTTTTCGATTTATCATATCCCTTTAGTGTTTGATAATGTCAGGACCGATGCTACTCTTCACGGTTTGGCAACCATCATTCTATTCTTGTTGGCCTTATTCATGTGGTGGCCTTTACTGAATCCGGTGGATGACGATATTGATCTAAGTGGGCTAAAGCGTATTGGATATATTCTTGGGAGTGCAGTCTTATTGACTCCGGCATGCGGTTTGATTATTTTTGCCGAGAATCCTTTATATGCCCCTTATTATGATCCACAGGAGTTTCTTAAAGCGCTGGCACTATGTGTGCCCGTTACTACTCTTGAAGGCTTGACGTTGACTGGGCCGGAATTATTTACGGATATGTCAACACAAAATGATCAGCAGCTTGGCGGTGTGATCATGAAGATTGTTCAGGAGATTGTATTTGGAGTTATGCTCTTCAACTTGTTCTTTCAATGGTATCGCAAAGATCAGGAGAAACAGGAAAAGCTCTCGTATGATCCTATTGATCCCAAATTGACAGAACAGTAACGAATCTGGGGATGATTAAACGTCATTCCTCTAATTACATAGCTTAGTATCTTTAGAAAAGAGAGGATTAGAGATGGGTTTACCTATTTTACCTACAATTAGTACCACTTTTATCGTATTAAGTGCAGTGACAGTCGCAATTGGATGGTGGCAGATTAAACAGAGAAAGATTGAGCAACATCAGAAAACCATGACACTTGCAGGTGTTTTTGCGCTTATCTTTTTCATCATTTATATGAGCAGAACGATTTTTGTTGGGAATACGTCCTTTGGCGGTCCCGACAGCATCAAGATTTATTATACGATATTCCTGGTTTTCCATATTACATTGGCAACAACCGGGGCAGTGTTTGGTTTAATGAGTTTGTGGACAGGCTATAAAGACCGTTTAGCAAGGCATCGAAAACTAGGACCGATAACGAGCCTTATCTGGTTCTTCACAGCTATTACAGGCGTTGCAGTTTACCTCCTTCTATACGTATTTTATAAGGGTGGGGAAACCACTTCGGTCATTAGGGCAATACTGGGGTACTAATCTAAACCTATTATGCGTTTACCGCATAATAGGTTTTTATTTTTTGCTTGGTCTCAAAAGGGGATAACGGATATTCGTCGAATGTAAATAGAGGAGAAAGGAGCAGATGAAGAATGATTACTAAGTTAGAGCACAATCAGCTTGAAGAATCTTTACAGTTATCCGAATATGCGTTTCAATATACTGTACCAAGAGAAGACAGGGAGAGACGTATTCAACAGACTAAGAACCATACTGTGTATGGAATATATGAAGAAGAGAAATTAGCTGCAAAGCTTCATTTGATACCTTTGGAAATACAGATGGGTAAACATGTGTATCCCATGGGGGGCATTGCAGGAGTCGCCACCTATCCGGAGTTTAGAAGGAGGGGGTACGTACGTCGATTGATGAACCATTCATTACATAAGATGAAGGAAGATGGCCAAGTCTTATCCATGCTCCATCCATTTTATATTGATTTCTATCGCAAATTTGGTTGGGAGGTATTTACGTATTTCCACAAGGCACAGCTGGAGAAGAAGGACCTAGTCCCTTTAAAACCTCATAATGGACAAATTAAAAGATTTACGAAGGATACGTATCCTAGTGAATTAGAATTGATTTATAATCGCTACGCTGAAGAATATAATGGCATGCTCGTACGTTCAGAAAACTGGTGGAGGGAAAGAAGCATCACGGATTTGTGGATAGCCATATATTATAACGAACAAGCTGAGGCAACCGGATACCTTACATATGAAGTGAAAAAGGAAAAGATAAAGGTTGAAGAATTTGTTCCCCTTACAAGTGATGCAAGAATTGGATTATGGAACTTTATTTGTCAGCACGACTCTATGGTAAAAGAGACAGAACTTATTTTGAACCCGTGTGAACCATTACTGTATATGTTGAGGGACCCTGCAGTTAAGATGGAGAAGTACCCATACTTCATGGCAAGAATCGTCGACGTGGAAAACTTCTTGAAGAAATATTTAAAAGAAATCGATTTTTCGTATCAACTGTCACTCTCCATTACGGATCCGACAGCCGCATGGAATACCAATACCTTTTTTGTAAATAAAAATAAAGTGATCGTGGGAGAAAAGATGGAGGATCCGGTCTCAATGGATATAAACGCTTTCACAGGGTTAGTTTTTGGAATACATACCCCTCAGGCCCTATTGCAAATGGGAAAACTTCAATGCGGGCATGGGGAGCTTCATAAGCTCCAAGCCTTTTCTCAGGGAAAACAGCCGTTTTTTTATGATTTCTTTTAATGAGGTCCAACTTAACAGATCAACAATAATATGAACATAGCCAAAGGAATTTTAATCGCTGATTCAAAAAAGGACAAATCCTGGTCGATAGGACTTGTCCTTTAAATTATAACTTGAAATTCGTTTTTATAATACCTGCCTCTTTAGCGGAGTTAAAAACAATGAGTAATAATGGACCGATGATAAAGCCCAAGACACCAAAGAGTTTAAGCCCAAGATACATGGCGATCAATGTAGCTAGCGGGGATAGACCAATATGGGTTCCCATCACTTTAGGCTCTACCGTTCTTCTAATAATAAGAAGAATGGCAGCTAAAACAGCAAGTTGAGTTCCTAATGCTATATTTCCTGTTAAGAGATGGAAAATAGCCCACGGGCCCAAAACGACGATCGACCCTATCAAAGGAATGAAATCAATCACCCATATGATAATCGACATTACGATTGCAACATCGGGAGATATAAATAATAATCCAATTAAGGAAACGATAAAGATGATAATACTCACCAGGAATTGAGCTTTAAAGAATCCAAAAATAACATAAGTGAGCCGGGAAGTCATAAACGCTACTTTCTCTGCAGTTCTTTCTGTCAGGTGACCATAAATGGATTTCTTAATGCGTGGTAAATCCAACATGAAAAGAAAGAGAGCAATTAAGTAAACTAGAAAACTGACTAAGTAATTGGGTATATATGATAAAAATACGCTTATCTTTTCAATATTGACAGAGTTCAGAATCTTCGTCTTCCCACTATTCAGGAAGTTTTGAACGTCTTCACTGAAGCTTTTCACTAATTCATCAGGAAGATCCTCCGTGGCGTTCAATAGCCTATCCTCATAATCAAGCCATATATCGCTTAATTGGTTAACATATTTCGGTGCATCTTCTATGAGCTTAATACCCTCACCTACGACTTTGGTAGTTACGAAGAACGAGGAAACGCTAATAAGAAGTAGAAATAGTATAAAAACAGAAAGTACAGCAATTCTACGTTTTGCCGAAAAACGCTTTTGAATAAAGCTAACGGCTGGCTCCAGGAAAAGAGCAGTAATAATCGCAGTAATGAGGGGAACGGAAACAGGTAAAATAAAAAAAGCAACTATAGCAAGTATTAAGATGATAAGCGTAATCATTAATACTTTTTTCGTGAAAAACTTGGACAATTGTGTACCCCTTTCTAACAGAAAACTCTTACTATATATTATATGAGAGAATGTGGAGAATGAACAGTAGGAAGAAAATGAAATTTTAAAGGATATTTTTCTGTTTACATACATGTTCTATCAATTGTTGAACAGGAGAGATTGAAGTATGGCACACTCTAATTAAGACATAGAAAAAGACTGTCTGAAGATAGACAGTCTTTTCAAATTCAACTATTACCAAGCGAAATTCGTTGCTTCTTTTTTGACATCCGTAATAAGTTTTTCACAAGAAGTGACCAGGTGTTTAGGGAATTCTTCACCTTCACCGTATTCTACACCATGTGGATAATAGTGCTTACCTAATAGTGGGGTCATTAATTGGATAACTGCGTCATGCTTACCGATATCTCCTTCAACAGCAAGACCTTGGATTCGCAAGTAGAAAATGCCTTCTCTAATTTCGAATTTGCGATCGTACGTTACTCTTTCGTAATCCCATTGCCCTGCACGAACTAGACCATGAGATTCCATAATTTCGTCTAATCGGTTTAAATCCACTTTTAAGCTTTCAAATTCTGTTCCTTCAAATCGCATAATAATTCCCTCCTATATTGTCTGGCATGATGGCACTAAAAGCACTCATGCTGTACGTATGGTAGAAGCATTTATATCCGTGTATGTACAATGATACTAATGCGGTATTTCTCATTCTTAATAATAGTGGAAAAACCTTTATCTTGCAATGTCTTGAAGCATTTGATTATGGCAATTTTATAAAAGGTGAATATCCTTCATGAGAAAGTGAAAAATATAGAAAGTAATTCTGAACGCATGAGGAGGATAAATTTGACCAAAATCAAAGATATAATGACAAAAGATGTTGAAACCTGTTCATTACTGGACAATGTTTATGAGGTTGCTCTTAAAATGAAGGAACATAATGTAGGATCCATTCCCATCGTAGATGGTGAGAAGATTGTGGGAATGATGACGGACCGGGATATAGTCCTCCGCTGTATTGCTGAAAAACACCCTGCTTCATCGAAGGTAGAGGATATTATGAGTACACATTTAATAACTGTAGGACCTGAAGCCGAAGCGGAAGAAGCGGCTCATATCATGGCCGAGAATCAGATCCGCAGACTCCCCATTGTTGATGGAGACCGATTGGTCGGCATGATCTCTTTAGGTGATTTTGCTATAAGGGAATCACTGGGCAGACAGGCTTACGTTGCGTTAGAAAATATATCTGAATCGAATTTCAGAAATAAACCGTTTTAATCCTGATGATGAGATGATCTATGATCATCTCTATTTTATTTCAGGCAGAAACCTTTCCCTATAGAGATTCATTTGTTTTAGAAGGCATGAAAATATGCTATCCTTTATACTAGACTGAAGTTTTAGAATCATGAACAATGGTATAATAATTCTAGTATATGCAGCATATCTTGATAGAGAAAGTAGAGAGGAGGGAAATTTCTGAGAACCGTTTTGCGTATTTTGATCATTCTTGTCATTATTTTATTTATTGGTATTTATCAAGGTCAAAAACAAGAAAATGAACCTCTAAAAGGACCAGAAACCCAAACTCTTAAAGAAGACAACGAAAACCAATTGAACCAATCAATCGAAACTTCAGGTGAACGTCCTACATCCGGTTTATCTACCTGGATTGGTAAGGATACAAAAAAGGTAATAGAAGCTTTTGGGGACCCTGAGCGGGTTGAACCAAGCTCCTATGGTTATGAATGGTGGATCTACCCGATATCGGATAAGCAGTACATACAAATGGGCGTTAATAATGATAAAGTCGTTACGCTGTTTGCCATTGGGAATCAAGTGGATGTGGCCCCTTATAAATTGGGGCAAAGCTTAGAAGACATATACCGTTTTACCATTGTTGATTCCGAAATCGTGGTAAATGATGATTCAGGTGCATATCAATTTGAACTGAATGAAGAAGACCTGAATACACGGCTACTCATATCCCTCGGAGATATCTATGCACAGCTTTATTTAGACAAATTCACCGGTAAGCTCACGAGTATCCGCTTTCTGGATAGCCAAACATTGATTGAGATGCATCCATATGAAATGATGTATCGAGGGGAATTGACAGAAGCACAGGTCCCGAGTGAAGATGAATGGGATAAAGTGAATAGTGCCAGTGAACAGCAGATCTTCGATATTACCAATGTGCTCAGGCATCAATTTGAGGAGGATACCTTAAAATGGGATGAAGAAACGGCAAAGGTAGCAAGAGGACATAGTAGGGAAATGTATGAAGAGGACTATTTCTCACATGATTCACCTACCTTCGGAAACCTTTCCGAGCGCCTGGAAAGTGAAAACGTTATGTTCAAAACAGCAGGGGAAAACATTGCTTCCCAGTACACCGATGCTCCCGAAGCCGTTCATGGCTGGCTCAACTCTGAAGGACATCGAAAGATACTATTGGAACAACAATTCACTCACCTTGGTGTCGGGGTATACAAAAGGTACTACACCCAAAACTTTATAGAGAAATTCGAAAACGAATAAAAGAAAGGTTGATTCCCAACGCTAAAAGGGGAGTCAACCTTTCTTTTGAAAAAAAAAGCTCGTCTATTGTTTCTTTTTGAATATAAAAAAGGATCCGGTAGAATGAGCGACAATCTTGCCGTCTGAACTTACAACTTTCCCATCCACAACAATTGTCTTGCTGCCCTGATGAACCACTGTTGCATGAGCAGTTAATCGTTCTCCTTTACCTGGGGCCAAGTAGTGTACATTTAAATTTGTGGTTACAGCACCATAACCCTCTGGAAGCATCATATTGGCCAATGTCCCCATAGCTGAGTCAACCAAAGTAGCCGTTACTCCTCCATGAACGATCTTCAGGGAATTATGTGTGACTGGGGTTATCGGAATGCTTATTTCGAAATTCCCGTCTTTTACTTCACGGTCCATTGCAAATATTCCGCCAATGATTGATCCATTTTCATTTTCCTTCTTACGTTTTACTCCTTCAAGAAGCTGGTTCAGTATAAGAAGTTCCTCATCCGTTGCCCCTGAAAGACATTCGTCAAATAACTGTTGTACCCGTTCTTTCATCTTCATACATCCTTTTCTTTATTCACAGCAGCCTATACTTGGAAACTGTTTTGTTGAAAATCGGCTTTAATATACATGTAAATATTACTACAAAAAGGAATGTATCACCATTCTTTTCAATCCTTCATAAAGTATAGTAGGTAGATGCCTGTAATGGAGGTGTTCATAAAATGGGTAAATCACTACACCCAAAGGTAAAAGAGTTTAAAGGATTTGTGAAGAAGCACCCAAAAATTGTAAGGGATGTACGGAATGGTGATGCTAATTGGCAAGATCTCTTTGAAGACTGGTACTTACTTGGGGAGGATGATACAAAATGGGATAAGTATAGAGACCAAGTCACCAAAGAAACAACAGCAACAAACCAGGTAAGCAAAAACGGCTGGATGGACCAAGTAGGAGAAATGGTGAAAAAAATGGACGCTAATCAATTGCAGCAACATATTAACAGCTTAAGCGAAGCCCTGGGAGCCGTGCAAGGTGTACTTAGTCAATTTCAGTCAAATAACAATAGGGGATCAAAAACGGCGACCAAAACAGAAACACCATCTAAACCCTCCCATCCATTTTCATTCCGAAAAGATTAGGAGGACGACGAAATATGAGAGCAGATATTATTGAGTATATTTATGCCAAAGAAGATCTGAAATTATTTTTAAGGGATCAGCCACAGTGGTATCGCACACTTTCACGTAATCCCAATGAATTAGAGAAATTCGAAATTGCGTCCATCAACCATTTTCAAAAGACGATTCCTCATCGAGTACAAAAATTCTCAAACGGAGTGCAAATGGCTTCCATGATGATCAGTATGTTTCAATCAATGAATAGTGCCGATAGTTGAGGTGCTATTTTTTTGTTTAAGGCATGCATTAAATACTTCACACCCGCTCCCATCAAATATTTTGAGTAAAATTCGTGTGGATAGGGCAAGGCTATTAGTAAGGAGTGGTGTACACGATGAAGAAAATCATTTTTCTATCCATTGCGTTACTTATTGTATTAAGCGGCTGTAAGGAAAAAATGCCTGAACCAGAAAGCTTTACGTTCACAAAAAAAGTAGAAGCAGCGAACACTGAGCAAAAACCTCTTTCCATCAAACATATGGTACAAGGAAGTCAAGTGTATATTGAATGTATCGTTCCCAATGTAACTTTCACTTCAGAAAAAAGCGGAGCAAAAAAAGGGAAGATTGTCGTTCGTTCAAATACAGGAAATTTGTATAAGGAGTATCATACAGCTGCCTTTGTTGTAAAAGGATTACCAAAAGGTGTACATCTTCTCAACGTGGAAATCGTAGGGACGAATAACAAACCTTTAGGGATGAAAAAGCAGTTTTATGTGACGATTCAATAGTAATTATTTATCATTGACCGCCGTGAAAATTATTTCACGGCGGTTTTGCTGTAGGATAATTTAAAGTAGGCCAGGCATTCCATTAAGTGAGCAAATCTAAAAAATCAATTTGTATATTCGCTTCCTTTCCTAAAACATGTTAAAATGTCGTTACGGAGGTGAGCATTATGCTTGCTACTATAGAAAGAATGGAAATATTGGATTCAGCTGACGAATTATCTCAGTGGATTTTAGAATCTGATGTGGCAGAAAATTATCGTAAGTCTTTATATAAACTTCGCAATCATTCTGAAACTCAGCGAAAAGTACAAACCTTTGCGCGGATGAAGGAAAGTTACGAAGAAGTTCAGCGTTTCGGCCGTTACCACCCTGACTACAAAACCATCATGAAAGAGATCCGTGAAGTGAAAAGAGAAATGGATCTTGATGAAAATGTAGCAGAATTCCGGCGTGCGGAAAACGAATTGCAAGATCTCCTTGACCAAGTGAGCCTGCTAATCGGCCATTCTGTATCAAAAAATGTAAAGGTTCCTTCAGGGAATCCTTTCTTTTCAAGCGGAGGATCCTGCGGAGGAGGCTGCGGTTCTGGCGGAAGCTGCGGCTGTTCAGCGTAAACAAGTGGAAAGAAGAGCGGACAATGTGTCTGCTCTTCTTTTATCTAGAGAAGATCAAAACCTATACCTACTGCCTTAACCTAACACAATCCACGCAGAGGTTCCCGCAGCAAAACATCTTTTCCTGCGGAACATAGAACCGGTGGCGATATACATATATTGATTCATCTTCCCTGAAAAAAATCGTATCTGAGTGCAATCTTTTTCCCCGCATCGCTTTAGCCGACCACTTTTTAATGGAGTATTCAATGTCACTTTTCTCTTTCTTGGATTGTATATAGATAAATGGAATGCCTGCGCTCCATTTCACATGAGCATCCTCAATCCCATCCTCTTGTCGAAGCTGTTCGATAAAAAAGTCCCAAATCACATTTAAGTCCATGGTGGCCCTCCATTCTCTACTTCATTATGTAGTATTCACTGTCAGCTTAATTATTGAATGTTCACACCATTACGTATTGCTTACCCCCACATTATTATGCTAGACTTAAAAAAAAGTGATTCCTAGAGGGGAAACTATATGTTAACAGAGAGACAAGGTTTAGTTGTTTGGTTACATAGTTTGAAACATGCCAAGTCCCTGAGACGATTTGGGAATGTTCACTATGTTTCGAAGAAAATGAAATATGTTGTACTTTATTGTAATCAAGATGAAATCGACTCTGTAATGGAACGAATATCTACCTATTCTTATGTAAAAAAAGTAGATCCTTCATTTAAGCCATTTATTAAGTCTGTTTTTGAAAATTCCCGCCCGGATAAGGCAAAGGAATATGATTACAAAATGGGATTTTAATGTTTGCTGCCAAAGAGTGTTGTTTTGGCAGCTTTTTTCTTAGGGTGTAAAGCCCCCTGTTACAAAAAACTGCATGTTTAATATCCTTTATTGCAAAGGCAGTATATAATGATTTAAGCGCAGTATCGCGATCAGATGTTGATAGTACAATTCTTTTTCTGGATAGAGAGTGGAGGGTTTCACATCCATTTGGATGATGACCTTGTCTAATTCGTTAGCCGTTTCTTCAAAAAGGGAGTAGCGCTGATTCGGTGTGATGTTCGGGTTTGGAATTCCTTCCCTGCACACATAGATTGCTTGGAATTTCCCCTGTTCTGTAGGTTTCATCACAAGAGCCAGGGACGAAACGGCCCGGTTATTAACAATTGTATGAAATGCCATCACATGCTGTAATCGTTCTTTATTAGCTTTTGCAAGCTCCATAAGTTCATAAATATCTGAATATCCTTCTCCTAATTCAATAAAACGTTGAATCATTCATTCAATCTCCTTTTCTTACCGAGTTTATCAATTCCTTATTATTTCAAACATATAGTGATAAGTAAAGATTCAAAATAACTTATAGGGGTGATCGTGATGGTATGGTTATTTCTATTTCTCGTCCTGGGATTATCATGTTTATATGTAATCGGAGGGAGGCAGGAAAGGGGAGACATTGAGATAAAGAATAGTGATTCCTTTATCGTGACAGCAATCCTGTCGACACTGGCGGCTCACGGAATCTTATCCCTCATGGAAGAAAATGAACTGCAAAACTCTTCACTTGAAGATTTACAGGAAACTCTTCTCAGTAATGGTTTGGTCGATGAAATTGAATGGAATCATTTAATGAACGATCATTTAGGCGACTCCCCTTTTCTCACAGACAGTAAAGATCTGGATATTGGATGAATAAAAAATGGTAATCTCCTTAAAATATCCCACCACTCTCTGCCTGAATCTGCTATTCTTTATGTAGCAGACGGAGTTAAGGAGTATGGTATGACACGCGTTCTATTTACATTGGGTCTACTTATGGTTCTGATCAGCTCTGGCATCCTTTTCTTTCAATGGATGGGATTTACGACGGAAAGTGCCGAAGAGTCCGGAGCTGTAAAAGTGAATCAGTCTTATTTCATTATGCATAAGGAAAAAAAATTTCTTGTTACACAAACCATTCAATTTTTATCAACGATTCCCAAACAAATAACAATTGAATGGCCGGATGGTGCAATGGATTTTACATGTGTAAATGATAGAGGGGAAAATTGTTTAACCAAACAAAACGGAGAATTCCTACTAAGCAATCTCCACAATGAGCTTCAGGAAATCACGATTTCCTATTCATTCGAACAGCCACTAGAAACAGAAGTAATGTTAGTAAAAGAGTGGCATCCTACACTTTCTTCAGTTACTACAATAAATACAGATATTCATATAACGGAAAAGAACTTCAGGACTGGAAAATGGATAGCGGGATATAAATATGCCAGCCATAAAAAAATGAATTATATTGATTACTATTTCTTCAGTGGTGGAGGGGAGCCATCCGCTTTATATTGGACAAGAGAAACGATGATGGAAAAAAAGTCATCTACTGTGAGAATGTTGTACGACACGACTGACATTGAAGATATCCCGGAGGCTTCCCTGAGTTCCTTTGAAGGATTTGTGACGGTCATCATCTCGAACAAAATAAAGCCCTATCGATCTCCATATTTGATTGTGAGGAATACAGCTGACGAGGAGCTCCTCAATGAAGTGAAAGGCGGCTTACTTTATCAACAGCATGCATCCGCTGATGAAGAGGTTTGGCTCAAAGAGTTTATCGTTGGCATCAGCTTAAAAAAACAACCGCTCACTCCAAAATCCGCATGGGCTTATAAAGAAATAATGGAAGGACTAACACCCCCCCAATTGGATGAGTTTAAGCGAAGAATTGAGAAGGACGAGACAAAATCCGTCGATGCATTCAAATTAGATATGACAGTAGGAGCGGTTACAGGCTTTGACTCTACATTTTTCACTGAAAATACAAAAAGGAAAAAGAATGTCCCGATGGTTTTTAAAGCCGATCACCCAGTGGTCATCAACAAGAAATCACAGAACCTGTTTTACATTTCTTATAAACAGAAAGAGTACATTCAATTCCCACAAGCCGTGAAGGCTCTTGGACTGAATATCAAAGAGATTCAACCCAACGTATTCTTTACATCAATGAATGGAAATACATTCAGATTTTATGTAAATGAAGATTATTTTATTTACAATGAAGAAAATTACGGCTTATTAACGAAACCTGTCCAATCGATTGGGGGCTACAATTATATGGATGTTCAGTGGTTTGAGAAATTGTTTAAGGTAAAAGTGTTGAAAAAAGAAACCTCAATCGAAATCAAAGAAGAAATGTAAAAAGCCCTGCAGAAATTCTGCAGGGTCCTTCTATATCCATTTCTGGAAAGAAGGCAAAGGGAGAGGAGAAACCGGAGGAAGAACTTATGGGGAATCGTAAGTCTTCTCCGCGGTTGGCAACAACATCAGTTAGGATGCTGTTACTTCCATTATCACCTATCAAAATGATTTTATACATTTTTAGAACAATTTCAGTATGTAGCGATATCTGTCGAGATATGATAGGATAGTGAAGAAAAAATACATATTTGGTGGATGATTATGAGAGTGATATCGGGTACGTTAAAGGGTAGACCGTTGAAAGCTGTTTCTGGCAGTGGGACACGGCCGACTACAGATAAGGTGAAAGAGTCTATATTTAATATGTTAGGCCCCTATTTTGAAGGGGGATCAGGATTGGATTTGTTTGCAGGAAGCGGTGGACTGGGAATAGAAGCCCTGAGTCGCGGGCTTGATTCTGTTATATTCGTAGACCGTGATGCAAAAGCATTTCAAACCATTAAGGCAAACCTCCGGGATTGTGACTTAATGGACCAGAGTGAAGTGTATCGGAATGAAGCAACGAGGGCGTTAAAGGCGATATTAAAAAGAGAGTTAACCTTTGATTATATTTTCCTGGATCCTCCTTATAAACAGCAGAAGCTTCAACAACTCCTTGAGTTCATCGATGAGCACAACCTTTTAAATGAAAGCGGTTACGTCATGTGTGAACATGGCTCGGATATTACCTTGGAAGACAGAGCCGGGAGCTTGAAGAAAGTAAGGGAAGAAACGTATGGAATTATAAGGATTTCCATTTTTTCGAAAGAAACCGATTGAAGGAACAAAAGGCAGGGGGTAACAATATGACGAGCATTGCAGTTTGTCCGGGAAGCTTTGATCCGATTACTTATGGACATTTAGATATTATCACACGAGGTGCGAAAGTTTTCGATCAAATTTATGTGGTGGTCTTAAATAATTCTTCTAAAAAACCACTTTTCTCTGTAGAGGAAAGAATTGAATTGATTCGTGAGGTAACCAGGGACATTCCAAATGTAGTGGTGGATTCTTTTCAAGGACTTCTAGTAGATTACGCAAAAAAAGTAAATGCGAAAGCAATTATTAGAGGGTTGCGTGCGGTATCGGACTTTGAATATGAGATGCAGATCACGTCTATGAACAGGGTTTTAGAAGATGATATTGAGACGTTCTTTATTATGACGAATAATCAATACTCTTTCTTGAGCTCGAGTATTGTAAAAGAAGTGGCTAAGTACGGGGGGAACATATCCGAATTAGTCCCGAAGCGTGTGGAAGAATCGTTAAAGGAAAAATATAGTGAATTAAATAAGCCTGAATAATAAACAGGGTTGATCCCAGAGTCTGGACCTTACCTTTCACATGATGTGGAAGGTAACTGGCATAGGCAAAGGGATCAACCCCATTCTTTATTTATACACTTGTCTTCTTGCATACAGAACGATGTAGAGTATCAAACTGAAAATAGTGACCACTGGACCTGCAGTCTTAAACCAATATAGCATTTCCGTCCAGAATGCATTATTTTTCATGGCGAAAACGGGTATGGCATTTGAGAGCTGCTCATCGGAAAATCTCTCATATATCGGCTTCCAAATAAGAATGGTCGTGACGGACGCCGCTATTCCGTGAACAAAACGGGCATAGAAAAAAGGTTTGAACCGTATATCGGTTTCGGCTAAGATGCTTGCAACTTGTGCTTGGACACTAAATCCACTGAATCCTAATATAAAGCTTGTAATGATGGCTTGTTGAAGGAGAGTGGCTTCATTCACTCCACTTGTCAGCTTTGAACCTAACGTAATTTCAAATAATCCGGATATAAAAGGAATACTTAACTGCTCCGGTAATTGAAGCAGAATAAATAGAGTTGAAAAGCCTTCTGCAAAAAAGGTCGTAATGTGAAGATGGTAAAGCATTTTATTTATGACCGAAAATAAGATAATGAAACCACCGATCATTAGTAAGGTTTGGATAGAAGAGGTGACAGCATCTCCCAAGAGTTTCCCTATAGGGCGCTTATCTTCAAGTCTTGTTCGATGAAGAGCAGAAAAGGCTTCCCGAATGATAAAGCCCTTTTTCCCCGAAGAGGAATTCCTCATTTCTTCCTTTTCTTTTCCACCATAGAACCTCATGACGACACCTACACATATGTTTCCAATATAATGAGCGGCAGCTAAAACGATACCAAGTGTAGCGTTTTGAAAGAACCCGACTGACACAGCTCCGAATATGAATAAAGGATTGGAAGAGTTCGTGAAGGAAACAAGGCGCTCAGCTTCCAATTTGGTGATTTGTTCTTCTTGTCTCAGGCGGGCCGTCAATTTTGCTCCCGATGGAAAACCTGATGCCATTCCCATTGCCCACACAAATCCTCCGACCCCGGGAACCCGGAATAATGGTCTCATCAAGGGCTCAAGCATGACCCCGATAAACCTGACTACCCCAAATCCAATCAACATTTCAGACACGATAAAAAATGGCAGTAAGGAAGGGAAAACGATCTCCCACCACATATCTAATCCACGTATGGACGCCTCAAGAGATTCTCCGGGCATTATGATGAGAGATACCGCAAACACAGTCACGCTTATGGATAAAGCCAAGGTTTTGATTTTCGATTTAAACAACCGGACTTCCCCCTCTTATGAAATAAGTTCCTGCTATATCAATTCCTTGTGAAATGGGAAAAGAATGATAAAATGGGATTAATTCAACTTGTCCTCATATTACTCAATATACTCATACATAATTGAAATAGACCATATGATGAAATGTACCGATAACTCGGGAAAAGGGGGAAGGGCATGGAGAGACCGAAAATTGGATTAGCCCTCGGCTCGGGTGGGGCAAGAGGTTTTGCACATTTAGGTGTGTTAAAGGCATTTGAT
The DNA here is from genome assembly GCF_041889765.1 of Rossellomorea sp. FM04394. Taxonomy (NCBI): domain Bacteria; kingdom Bacillati; phylum Bacillota; class Bacilli; order Caryophanales; family Bacillaceae; genus Rossellomorea; species Rossellomorea sp. FM04394. The sequence continues at coordinate 1,756,059 of NZ_CP168654.1, forward strand.
GATGCAAAGATTCCGATTGATATGATAGCAGGGAGCAGTATGGGCGCTTTGGTCGGCTGCTTTTATGGGGTAGGGCATAAGATGGAAGACCTTTACAAACTTTCTACCACTTTCAGAAGAAAATATTATTTAGATTTTACAGTTCCGAAGATGGGATTTATTTCGGGTAAAAGGATAAAAGAATTCATTCAGCTTTTCACACATAATAAAAATATTGAAGATTTAAACATCCCAGTAAGTGTAGTCGCCACAGACATTACAAATGGGGAAAAAGTAGTATTTACGACTGGACCTATTTCAAGTGCGGTCAGGGCAAGTATCGCGATTCCCGGTATATTTGTACCTGAAAGAATAAACGGCCGTTTACTCGTGGACGGAGGAGTCATTGACCGGGTACCAGTTTCCGTTGTAAAAGAGATGGGTGCTGATATCGTCATAGGAGTCGATGTATCTCATGTGAAACGTAATGCAGAAATCACAACGATTTATGATGTGATTATGCAAAGCATCGATATCCTTCAACTAGAAATCGTCGCACACAGGGAATTTGCTTCTGACTTTATGATAAGACCACATGTAGAAATGTATAGTACCAGAGCGTTCAAAAATATTGAAGAAATTATAGATATGGGAGAGGAAGAGGCGAAGAAGGTTATTCCTTCTATTCAGAAGGCTTTAGATAATTGGAAGGAGTAAGAACATGAAAACGAAAACATTAATCAGGACCCTAGTCATCATGACCATTATTATGGTTGCTACATCCTTTTATTATCTTCCATTCTATGTAACGAAGCCGGGAGGTGCACATGAACTGGATCCGATCGTTGATGTGAAGGATGGATATGAGGACGAAGGTGAATTAATGCTTACAACCGTCAGGATGGGAAGAGCAAATATCTATGCCTATCTTATAGCAAGCTTAAGAAAATACGAATACATCTTTCCGGTTGAGGAAATCAGAAGTCCTCATGAAAGTGACGAGGAGTATAATCTTCGTCAACTTCACCTTATGGCCGACTCTCAAAACCATGCCATTGAAGTGGCCTTCAAAAAAGCAGGTAAACCCTATAAATACACATATAAAGGAATATATGTGTTAAATATTTATCCTTCAATGCCAGCAGAAGAAGTCTTGAAGCCTGGTGATCGAATTACTGCTGTTGATGACAATGCATTTCAATCCTCAGAGGAATTTATCGAATATGTCAGTAAGAAAAAAAGTGGGGATAGCGTGAAGATTACTTTCGTTCGGGATAAGGAGGAGATGGTTGAAACGATCTCCCTTCAATCTTTTCCAGATATGCCGGATAAAATTGGTCTTGGAATTACCCTCAGTGATGATAAAGAAATCAAAACCAACCCGACGGTGAAACTGGATACTGAAGAAATAGGTGGCCCTTCCGCAGGATTGATGTTTAGCTTAGAGATTTATAATCAATTAACGAAGGATGACCTCACGAAAGGGTATTCCATTGCGGGAACCGGTACGATTTCCGAAAATGGGGAAGTTGGGCGCATTGGCGGTATTGAACAAAAGATCATTGCTGCTGACAAGGCGGGTGCAGAGTATTTTCTTGCTCCACATGAAACAGTTACAAAGGAAATGAAAGAAAAATATCCAAATCTTGAATCAAACTATATTGCTGCCAAAAGAACGGCTGAAGACATTGATACGGACATGAAAGTAATACCCGTGAAAACATTTGATGAAGCATTAGCATTTTTACAAACATTAGAATAAACAAAGAGGCTGCCTTCTGTCAGCCTCTTTTCTATTTATATAATAATTGGCGGTTGAGACCATTCTTGATGAAGTAATTTTTTTCGGGCTGCCGTATTTTCTAAACCTAATGAATAAATTTCAGCCGCTCTGACATCTAAGGTTATATCACATTGATTTGCACTGGAAAGCTTGCTGATTAAAGGCAAAGGCATTTCTTTTTTCTTAGAATGGATAAATTCCCTCCCTGTCTTATTCATTCCAAGCAGGCGAATATAGCGTGGAGAGTTGTGTCTGCTTCGCATCTCTTCCTTTTTTGTACTGGTTAAAACATGAAGGAGCATTCGTTGAAGCCGCGTCCAAGTATATCGTTTTGTTTTAAGCTTCATCATGAATTCTTCAAAGGAAGTCGAGCTTTTAACTAACTCTATCATCCGATTCTCTATACCTTCTTCTATTTCATATATCTCCTTCAGCTCCTCTTTGGACGACGAAAGAAGCTTATACTGCAAAAATGTCCAGTAATTTTCCCAGCGATGGAATTCCCCGTACTCGAGTCGGTACTGAGATAATTGATCAACAGATGTAGAGGGAAGATAAGAGTCAATCTTGCTATCACCCTCACTGCTGAAAATATTTTTCCTGATGCTTGTAGCGCTCGCAATCGAAGGAGAAGAAAAGTGCTCGTCATGGTATCCGGCAGATTCTCTTGTGATGGTGTAAGCTTTTAATGACGTGTGAAGCTGATTTCTAGCTTCCATATAGTGAAATCCCAGTATATTATTCGGCTTACTTAAATCGATGACCGAATCCCCGCTCCCTAACCTTTGGAAGGCTTTGGCCAGAGCAGAAGGGTAGCTCGTGCCTTCCTGGATAAACTCACTTATATATGTATTGTATTTCTCCTTATTCGCTTGGATGAATTGGACCGTTTTCTCGAAAGTATCGATATCTCCATCTTCACTGCCGAAACAAAAGCTTTCACAGCCGATGGCCTCAAGGAGAGAAATGGCTCCCCGTGAAAAAAATTCGGCATGCTGTGTTGCAAAGCAATAAGGAAGCTCAATGACAACGTCAACCCCTGCTTCCAATGCCATTTTGGTGCGGGACCATTTTGAGACCAGTGCTGGCTCTCCACGTTGAAGGAAATGCCCACTCATAACCGCAACCACCACATCCGCCCCAGTGGTTCTTCTCGTTTCCCTTAAATGATGTAAATGACCATTGTGAAAGGGATTATACTCTACTACTACTCCTGTTGCTTTCATGAATTTCTCCACATCCTTTCTAAGTCGGAACTATCTGTTATTTAGTTCATTATATAAGGAAATGATATAGATTCTCTCCTTTTATAACATAATCATAACTAATATTATAAAATATTTGAAAATCCTTATATTTAAACGTTATAATTACAACACTATGGTTGTAAAGAGTGTAAAGAAAAAATATTGACAAACGGTATTATGAAAGCTATAATTACCTTTGTTGCCTTGAGGTGATTACATTGAAATGGTCAATAATACAATTACAAAAATTTAGAGACAAGGGACTTTCCATTGACGAAACAATTAATTTGGATGAATTGAAAGAAATCGATCCCCAAATTATAGAAGTCTCACCTATTCGAGTGTCTGGAAAGGCAGATATCGGATCAAACCGGGTCACCTTCCATCTTCATATAGAAGGAAAGTTAGTATTACCTTGCTCAAGAACCCTTGTGGATGTTGATTTACCAGTTGACATTAAAACGATCGAAACCTATCTTCTAAATGAAAGTGATTATGATCAGTACGAGGAAGAGGAAGTACATCGAATTCAAGGTGATGTTATTGATTTAAAACCTGCTATAAGAGAATTGCTGTTACTTGAGATTCCGATGCAAGTAATCAGTGATGAAGCGAGAGAACAAGATGAGATGCCTTCTGGTAAGAACTGGGAAGTTCTGACGGAAGAACAAGCTTATCAAGTCGAGCAAGAGGAAGAGAAAAAGGTTGATCCTCGTCTCGCTGACTTAGCAAAACTTCTTGATCAAAACAAGAAATCTTAAAAGCGAAGTACCAGTTCGACTGGCTTCATAATGAGTATGAATCTCTTTTAAGGAGGTGGGAAGAATGGCAGTACCTTTTAGAAGAACATCTAAAACAGCAAAAAGACAACGTCGTACACACTTCAAACTACGTGTACCTGGTATGGTAGCATGCCCAAACTGTGGTGAAATGAAACTAGCACACCGTGTTTGTAAAGAGTGCGGAACGTATAAAGGAAAAGAAGTTGTAAACAAATAATTGTTTATAACAAAAAAAGCGTGAAAGAGGCCATGGCTCTTCACGCTTTTTTTATTGTCATTTTAAAGAAATCTCTGTTCAACCCATTTATAAAACCATACACTATAAGTATGGAAGGAGAGGTCTGATTTGGGAGAATATATGATACATATGAATGAAGATGGGATCCTGCAGTTTATCATCAATCGTCCGGAAAAGCGAAATGCAGTGAGTTATGAAATTATGGAAGGACTCGAAAAAGCGTTAAATGAGTGTATTCTTAATGATCATGTGAAAGCGCTGCTTATTACTGGTAGTGGTGATCAGGCTTTTTGCTCAGGAGGGGATTTATCTCAATTTCATAACCTGAAAACTGAAAGTGAAAGTTATGGAATGCTCAGTAAAATGGGCAGCCTCATTATGAAACTAGCCTTTCTACCAAAACCTACAATCGCCTTTATTAACGGAACGGCGATTGGCGGAGGGTGTGAGATTGCCACAGCTTGTGATTTTAGGATTGCCAAAAGGACCTCTAAAATGGGTTTCGTTCAAGGGAATCTGGCCATCACCACAGGCTGGGGAGGGGGGACCTTACTTTTTGAAAGGCTTTCAGCGTCTAAAGCACTCTCGTTACTGATGACAGCGAGGGTGGAAGAAGCAGAAGTCCTTCATGATATAGGGTTTATAGATGAATTAGTTGATGCAAATGTCCCAATCCATGAAATTCCCCTTATTAAGATGATCTCACTGAAATCAGAGGGAGTCTTGAAGGCATATAAGCTGCAACTCCTGAGGAAATGGGATAAAAAAAGAGTAGAAGAGAATATAATGAAGGAAATCAGCCAGTGTGCAAAGCTTTGGGCGAGTGATGAGCATCACGAGGCAGTGGAGAGATTCTTTAATAAATAAACCATGCCAAAAGGAGCGGGTTCAGAAAACCTGTTCCTTTTTGTATGGATAAAAAATAGTGATGCAGATTCTATCTTCTCTAGTAAGCGCATATGTATGGATAAACTGGATCTTACAGGGGGGATGGAAATGTCTTCAAATAGACAGGATGCATGGAGTCAAGATGAAGATGTGTTGTTAGCGGAAGTGGTATTACGCCATATACGAGAAGGCGGTACCCAGCTTCAAGCATTTGAAGAGGTAGGAAGGAAACTATCAAGAACATCAGCGGCCTGCGGCTTTCGTTGGAACTCATTTGTTCGTAAACAATATAAATCCGGAATTGAACTTGCTAAAAAGCAGAGAAAGCAATCTAAGAAGGATTCTCCAATAGGTAAGGTAAATGAAGATAAACAAGAATTGCCGAAGCAGGTAGAGAGTTCTCCAGAGCATGAAGCCCCTGAAGTGTTTTCAATGGGCAGTATGATAAATTATCTTCAAAAAGCTGAAGAAGCCGTTCGAAACGGTGAAAAAGTAAGGAATGAAAATACACAGCTTCATGGACAAATCTCTTTTTTGAAAGAAAAGCTTCAAGAGGTTGAAGGGGAGTTGAAAGAGTATGAAGCGAAATATAATCTTCTTGAAGAAGATCATAAGTCATTATTAGCTATTTTTGAAAAAGCAAGGAAAATGGCTCTTTTGCAAGGGAATGAAGATAAAGTGAAGTTTCAGATGGATAAAAACGGGAACCTTCAGCGGTTGAATAAATGAAGACAAAGATAGGCTGGCTAAATGAATTCATTTAGCCAGCCTATCTTAGTTCATTGTGATAATGGTTATCGTATGCTTGTCGCCTCTGGTCGAGCCGCCTCCGCTTTAGTTATCATCCAGCTACGGCGCCTAGAGGCTCGAGGTCATAAGTCAAACCAGCCAAAAAGGCAAAGAGCGCCTTTCCGGCTGGTTCGTCTTATGCTTGTCGCCTCTGTTCGAGCCGTCTCCGCTTTAGTTATCATCCAGCTCCGGCGGCTAGAGGCTCGAGGTCATAAGTCAAACCCACCAAAAAGGCAAAGGACGCCTTTCCGGTGGGTCTGCCTTATGCTTGTCGCCTCTGGTCGAGCCGCCTCCGCTTTAGTAGTTAACTGATTTTCTGTTCTTTAACCCCTTCTGGGAACCATACGTATGGATTTTCACCTAAATCTCTTTCCACTTCGTACGTAACGGCTTCGAAGCCCATTTTCTCCCAGAATCCCTGGGATTTAATACGGGAATTTGTCTTAATGGGTAAACCAAAGCTTTTCGCAAATTCTACAAGCATTTTTCCGTAACTTTTGTTCTGATATTTTGGTAATACCTCAAGTTTCCATAGTTCCAAGTAATTTTGGGGAGGATCGAAGTACTGATCAAAACGGGCATTGCGCTGATACAAGCTCATTCTGGCAACCAAGGTATCTCCAAAGTAAATTCCATAAAAAGGTGACTCGCTATCGTTTTCAATAATGTTTGCTTGTAAGTCTTCCAGCATGGATAATTCCTGTACACCATATTCTTTAAATTTCTTAAACTCTTCAAGAGTTTTATAGTTTACTTTTAATTTTTCCACTTTCACAGCCATCGTATTACCTCCTAGAATGCTAAAAAATATGTTTGAGAAAACATGGTGAATCATGAATCCGTTTGCAACGGATCTAATGATCATGCAAGTATTTACTATTATTATATAACAAATAAACAAAAAATTCTGCACTTAATTAAGAAAACGTTTACAATAAAGAAGAAGGATTTCGACGATTTTTGTAGAATTCGTAATATGAACAGAGGTGTTCTATGAAGAAAGGGGAGAGATTGTGCGAAAAATTCTAATTGCAAATAGGGGAGAAATTGCTTCAAGAATCATTAAAACCTGTAAACAATTAAACATTCAAACAGTCGCGGTTTATTCCGATGCAGATCAGGATATGCCCTTCGTTAAAGAAGCGGATATTGCACACCGCATAGGTGAATCACAAGTGAATCGCTCATACTTGGTAGTGGACAATATACTCGACGTAGCGAAAAAGGAAAAGGTGGATGGAATTCATCCCGGGTATGGTCTGCTATCAGAAAATGCAGACTTCGCCAGAAGAGTTGAAGAAGAAGGTTTCACCTTCATTGGTCCTACTCATGACATTATCGAAAAGATGGGCGACAAGGTAGAGGCTAGAAGGGTGATGCAAGAAGCGTCTGTACCGGTCGTACCTGGAAGTGATGGAGGTGTCGAAACCCTTGATGCTGCCAAGCGTGTAGCAATTGATATTGGCTACCCCGTTATGTTGAAGGCCAGTGGTGGAGGCGGGGGAATCGGTATGATCCGCTGTGAAAATGAGCAAGCGCTCGTTCAAAGCTTCGACTCTACTAAAAATAGGGCAAAAGCCTATTTCGGGAAAGAGGAAGTCTTTCTTGAAAAATGTATAGAGAATGCGAGACATATTGAAGTTCAGATCTTTGGGGATCATCATGGGAATTTGGTGCATCTTTTTGAGCGGAATTGTTCTGTACAAAGAAGAAATCAAAAAGTGATAGAAGAATCACCTTCTCCCGGGCTTTCTCAAGAAACGAAGGAGAAGATGTTTGCCTCTGCTGTACAGGCAGGGAAGGCAGTCAACTATACGAATGCCGGAACAGTTGAGTTCATTGTTGATGAAGATGAAAATTTTTATTTTCTGGAAATGAATACCCGACTACAAGTAGAACATCCGGTCACTGAAACCATCACGGGATTAGATTTAGTGAAGTGGCAGCTTTTAGTAGCTTCAGGAAACCCTCTCCCTCTATGCAAACAGGAGGAAATCCCTGTGAACGGTCATGCAATTGAGTTTAGAGTATACGCCGAGGATCCGAAGACGTTTTACCCGTCTCCAGGTCAATTAACGACCTTGCAATGGGGAGAAGGAGAAGGTGTTCGAATTGATAGCGGATACGCAGAAGGAAACAAGGTTACTCCATTCTATGATCCGATGATTTCTAAATGCATCATCGAAGGAAAAGATCGTCAAGATGCATTACATAAAGCCAAGGTCTTCTTTGAAGGGGTAACCATTGAAGGAGTAAAGACGAATGTCACTCTATTCAAGAATATCATTGAAGATAAAGGCTTTATCGAAGGATCTTACACCACGAAATGGCTTCAGGACTTCTTGACAGCCAACCGCACGTAAGAAGAATGGGCATTGGGCATTATGTTAGACACTGATAAGAATTCAACTAAAAGAGAACAAACTGGAGGAATCGATCATGAAGGAAATTACATCAACAATGGCAGGAACGGTTTTAAATGTACTTGTAGAACAAGGCGGAGTAGTGTCTGGTGGGGATACTGTATTAATGCTTGAATCAATGAAAATGGAAATTCCTGTGGAAGCTGAAGCGGGTGGGAAAGTTTCGGAAATTAAGGTGAGTGTAGGGGATTTTGTCAATGAAGGGGATGTATTACTCGTTATTGAAGGTTAAATCGAGTATGCAAACATTAAGTCAGAGATGATTTGAACATCTCTGACTTGTTTACGCATTTACATAAAACGACGGAGGGGATAGTATGTCGACATCTAAAACGATCATCAATACTCTCGAACAAACGAGAGAAAGGATTACTTCGGGTGGTCAGCCGAAATATCACGAGAAATTGAAAGAACAGAAAAAGATGTTTGTTCGTGATCGGCTTCAACAGTTATTTGATAATGGGGATTATCAAGAAGATGGTATGTTTGCAAACAATAAGGCAGAAGATCTGCCGGCGGATGGAGTCGTAACGGCAATTGGAAAGGTTGGAGGCCAGACTGTTTGTGTGATGGCCAATGATTCTACAGTTAAAGCAGGATCATGGGGAGCAAGAACCGTTGAGAAAATCATCCGGATTCAAGAAACCGCGCTGAATTTAAAAGTGCCTATCTTTTATTTAGTAGATTCAGCCGGAGCTCGCATTACCGATCAGTTAGATATGTTCCCTAATCGACGCGGTGCCGGTAAAATCTTTCATAATCAAGTGAAAATGTCAGGGATGGTTCCACAAATTTGTGTACTTTTTGGACCGTCGGCAGCTGGTGGCGCGTATATCCCTGCTTTTTGTGACATAGTGATTATGGTTGATGGAAATGCATCTATGTATCTCGGTTCTCCTCGTATGGCTGAGAAAGTAATCGGCGAAAAAGTGACACTCGAAGAGATGGGTGGTGCAAGAATGCATTGTACTGTCAGTGGATGCGGAGACCTTCTTGCAGCATCTGAAGAGGAAGCGATTGAAGAAGCGAAGAGATATTTAAGTTATTTCCCGGCGAATTATAAACACAAGCCTGCCGTCAAGGATGGTCTCGCTCCTAAGCATGAGAAGCTGTTAGAAGACATTATCCCGGAACATCAAAATGCACCTTTTAATATGTACGATTGCATCGATACATTGATTGATGAAGGCAGCTTCTTTGAAATGAAAAAACTCTTTGCACCTGAATTAATAACGGGTTTCGGGCGAATGGATGGAAAAGTGGTCGGGATCATTGCCAATCAGCCAAAGGTAAAGGGAGGAGTACTTTTCCACGATTCTGCAGACAAAGGGGCAAAATTCATCCAGTTATGTGATGCATTCCATATTCCCTTATTATTCCTTGCAGATGTCCCTGGTTTCATGATAGGGACGAAAGTGGAGAGAGCAGGTATTATTCGCCATGGAGCTAAGTTGATCGCTGCCATGAGCTCTGCAACGGTTACGAAGATTTCTGTCATCGTAAGAAAGGCATACGGCGCCGGTCTATATGCAATGGCAGGTCCAGCTTTTGATCCTGATGTTTGTATTGCCCTCCCTACAGCTCAAATTGCCGTAATGGGGCCTGAGGCAGCGGTAAATGCCGTTTATTCAAATAAGATACAAGCTATCGAAGACCCCAAGGAGAGAATTCAATATGTTCAAGAAAAGCAAAAAGAATATAAAGAACACATTGATATCTATAAACTGGCTTCGGAATTAATAGTCGATGAAATTACAGCTCCTAATGAGTTACGTTCTGTTTTAATTCAACGTTATAAGCTCTATGAAACCAAAGAAGTTCAATTTAGTGAGAGAAAACATCCCGTATATCCTGTTTAATGATAGTTAGAAAGGGCTCGCTCCTTAGGGACGGGCCCTTTCTTTTAAACGTGGACTGATTCTTTTAGCCTATAGTTTTCTAGTTCCGGGGAATTTGGTAAACTATACTTAAAAACATGTTCGAAAAGGAGTCTTTATGAAAATAGGAATCATCGGAGGAGGAGCAGTCGGACTTCTATTTGCGGGTTATTTGGGCCGGAAGTTTGATGTCACTCTCTTTGTAAGGAGAGAGGCACAGGTTCAGTTCCTATCAATGAACGGTATAAATGTACATAAGGAAAGTTCTTCATTCACAACGCAGGTCCGGTCCGATCAACTTACTGAAGTTCCCTTGAAGTTTGACCTAGTGATTGTGGCAGTAAAGGGATATGATTTAAAGTCCTTGGAAAATGTGTTAGTGCTTATGGATAAGAATCAACCACTACTATTCCTTCAAAATGGGATTGGACATTTGGATTGGGTGAAATCATTGCCCCACCAGAATTTGCTTGCTGGTTCGGTAGAACACGGAGCGCTGAAAGAAAACGACCATGCTCTCCTTCATTCAGGAGAAGGTAAGACAAATCTCGCTTTAATTAGAGGAGAATGGGGAGTTGTAGAAGAATTAGTATCACAGAGCATTCCTTCATTTCCATTTTTACTAAAACAAGACTTCGAGGAAATGCTCCTAACCAAGCTATTCGTAAATGTACTAATTAACCCTCTAACGGCTATAACCCGGATAACCAACGGGAAGCTGGTTGAAAACCCACACTTGCATCAATTACAAAAAGATTTATTTCAGGAACTGCTTCTCCTCTTTCCTCAAATGGAAGGGATTATTTCCTTTGAAAGGGTTGAAGAAATTTGCACCAATACATATCAAAACAGATCTTCCATGTTAAAAGACATTGAATCCAGCAGGAAAACGGAAATAGAATCTATCTTAGGCGTTCTAGTTGAAAAAGCATATAAAGAACACCATTTTGTACCCATCATGAATATAGTTTACAGATTAGTTAAAGGAATAGAAAGAGAAGGTCTGGGGGGATAAAATGGCTTCGATTTTTTCGACCATCATTGCCATATTTGTATTGATTCCATTTTTAGGATATTTCATTAGTTTCATTCTAGCGAAAGAAATCATGAAAAACCATCGGAAAGCCGTACATTTGGCCATTGATATTACAACCTTTCTACTTATTGTCTCTGTTCACTTTATTGTGATTGCCATTTGGCAAACTTCGTATCTATGGCTTATTTTCCTTGTGATTTGCTCCATTGGCATTCTATTTGCCATCATGTATTGGAAGGCTAAGGGGGAAATCCATTATCCCAAGGTATTGAGGGGTTTCTGGAGGATGAACTTTCTGTTATTCTTTACGGCCTATATTGCATTAATGATAACAGGATTGATCCTCCGCATCCTAGAATTATATTAGAAAAAAGAACAGGCAAGTTTTTTCCTTTTCTTAATGTGGAATGATATACTCATCGTTAGGATATTAAGAGCTAGAAAAGGAGTAATTCAAATGGAATTGGAAAGCTTAAACATTCCAGCAATAAATCAGTTTGCCTCTCAATACTTAAAACAAGAAGAGCCCGTCACTTCTTTTTTTCACTATAATGTAAACAGTTCTTCAGTCTATTTAGACCGCATGAAAGATCTAGATTCCAGACAGTTTCAGAGAGAGGATCTTGCAGAATGTATATCTTCTTACATGAAGCCATTGCCGTCATCCAAGAAGGTTGAAGAATCGTTGGCTAAACTGAGTAACAATGCCGTAACCGTCATTGCTGGCCAACAGGCAGGTCTGCTGACCGGCCCACTTTACACGATACATAAGATCATTTCTGTCATTCAATTAGCCAGACAGCAGGAAGCTGAGTTAAAGCATCCTGTGGTTCCTGTTTTTTGGATTGCAGGAGAAGATCATGATTATCAAGAAGTAAATCATATATATGTAGAGAATGGATCAAAGATTGAAAAGGTCGGATATCCGGAGAGAATATTAGAAAAGAAAATGACCTCTCATATTACGTATACAAAACCAGTGATGAAGAAATGGCTTGATGACATACTAGTGATGCTGGGAGAAACACAGCATACAAAACAACTGGCATCGGACCTTACTAAAATGATTGACGAAGAAGAGGATATTGTTAGATTCTTTGCCCACTTTGTAATGAGCTTATTTAAAGATTTCGGCTTATTGGTCATTGATTCGGCCTATCCATTACTAAGGAAACTTGAATCGAGACATTTTCATCATTTGATCGAAAGCAGTCAATCCATATCGGATGCGGTGTTTAAGCAACAAGATGAAATCCGTAAAAAAGGATATAGCACTCAATTAGATATTTCCCCTGCAGCAGCCAATCTCTTTATTCAAATTAAGGACGAAAGGGCTTTGTTAGAAAGAGAAGGGAATATGTTTTTCGAGAAGAATAGTGGTAAAACATTTTCAAATGTGGAGCTGCTATCCATTCTTGAAGATAGTCCAGAATCATTCAGTAATAATGTGGTCACGAGACCTATGATGCAGGAATGGTTATTTCCAACCCTCGCATTTGTTGCCGGACCTGGCGAAATTGCCTATTGGGGCGAATTAAAAAGAGCCTTTGAATTTGTGGATCTAAAAATGCCGCCAGTCGTCCCGAGGTTAAATATAACCATTGTGGAACGTGAAATAGATAAGAGGATTCACGACCTTCAATTGACTCTACATGGTGTGATTACAGAAGGTGTTTCTACTGCTCGTGATGCCTTTTGGAAATCCCTCGAGCGTCCCACTCTAGAGTTGGGAATGAAAGAGATCCAGGAAGAACTCCAACGGAAATATAAGAGGATTCGCGAACAGGCTGTTAGTATTGATCAAGGATTAGAACCGATTGTTGATAAGAACCTTGAATTCCACTTGAGTCAGTTCGATTATCTACGCAACAAAGTGGATAAATCCCTGAAAGATAAGCACTCGTTAACATTTAATCAGTTTATGAAGGTGGAAAACAGCATCAGGCCAAATGGAGGGCCACAGGAAAGAGCGTGGAATGTTCTCTATTTCTTAAACAAATACGGACCCGACTTCGTAAGAGACCTGACACTTCAAGATTTCACCTTTGACGGAACTCATAAAGTGGTATATATCTGATTAGAAGCCATTTGCAATATTACCAGTCGACAATCAAAAAAATAAAAGGACCTAATTCGTTTTTTATTGCGAATTAGGTCCTTTTTACGTTGTATAAAGACAAATTTCAACGGTGAAAAATTGTCTGGAAAAGAGAGAAAAAGACTAATGAAAAATAGAGGAAATAATTTGCAAGTGAAGAATTTAGAAAAGAGTGGAGAAAAGTGGGGGGATGTGGTACATTTGTGTTAGAAAGTGGGGGCAGTGCATATGTTCATGGGCGAATATCAACATAACATTGATAATAAAGGCCGTTTAATCGTACCTGCCAAGTTCCGTGATCACCTCGGAGATTCATTTGTCATCACCCGAGGGTTGGATCAATGTTTATTTGGTTATCCCATGGATGAGTGGCGAGTTCTTGAAGACAAGCTCAAAGCCCTACCACTGACAAAGAAAGATGCCCGTGCCTTCACTCGATTCTTCTTCTCTGGTGCGACTGAGAGCGAATTAGATAAGACAGGCAGGGTGAATATTCCTGCTTCGCTTGTGAATTATGCACAATTAGATAAAGAATGCATTATTTTAGGAGTTTCCAATCGAATTGAGATTTGGAGTAAATCATTATGGGAAGACTATTTCACACAGTCTGAAGATTCATTTGCTGAGCTTGCAGAGAATATGGTAGGGTTTGATATTTAACCCCCACAAAACGTTCGATTGGAAAGGTGAAATCAACATGTTTAAACATACAACTGTATTATTGAAGGAAACGGTGGATGGCCTGAATATTAAAGAAGATGGAGTGTATGTGGATTGTACTCTGGGTGGAGCAGGACATAGCGAGTATCTTGTTAGCCAGTTATCACCGAAAGGGCATCTATATTGCTTCGATCAGGATGAAACAGCCATCGGCCATGCAAAAGAAAAGCTTTCATCCTATCAGGATAGGGTTACATTCGTTCAATCAAATTTCAGGAATCTAAAGGAAGAACTTGAACAACTTGGAGTACATAGTGTGGACGGGATTCTTTACGACCTCGGTGTATCATCGCCTCAGCTGGATACTCCGGAAAGAGGTTTCAGTTATCACCATGATGCTCCTCTCGATATGAGAATGGACTTGCAAGGTGAAGTAACTGCTTATGATGTGGTTAATCATTGGTCGTTTGAAGACTTAGTTCGGATATTTTATCGATATGGGGAAGAAAAGTTCTCAAAGCAAATAGCGCGAAAGATAGAAGCGGCAAGAGATATCAAGGCGATTGAAACAACGGGTGAACTTGTTGAACTCATTAAGGATGGTATTCCTGCACCTGCGAGACGAAAAGGTGGCCACCCGGCTAAGAGAGTCTTTCAAGCCATACGAATCGCCGTGAACGATGAACTGGGAGCCTTTGAGGATTCTCTCGAACAAGCGATAGAGCTTCTTCATAAAGGAGGAAGAGTAAGTGTCATTACCTTCCATTCCCTCGAAGACCGTATTTGCAAAACGATGTTCAAAGAGAAGGCATCAGGTCCTGATTTGCCTCCGGGTTTACCGATTATTCCAGAGGGATATGAAGCGGAGCTGAAGCTTATAACAAGAAAACCGATCCTGCCTAGTGAGGAAGAATTGGAAGAAAATAATCGCGCTAGGTCAGCTAAATTAAGAATCGCAGAAAAAAATATATAATATAGAAGGAAATAGGAGGGAGAATTTTGAGTAACTTAGCCAGAAAGTACGAGCAGCAAAAAGTTGAGAATCAATCCGTTCAAGCCAAACCTAAGCGCCTGAGTGAAGAGAGAAGATCCGTCATTACACCAGGGGAAAAGATCCTTGTGGCGATTTTCGCAGCAGTTTTTTGCTTCCTAGCCGTTCAAATTGTTACAACACAAGCTGCTATCTATGATGTGAATAAAGATGTTCAGCACGTAGAATCAACCATTGAAAAGCAGGAAAAGGCAAATAATGACCTTAAGCTTCAAGTGAGTGAGCTAAGTACGTATGAACGTATTCTTGAAAAAGCAAAAGAGCTTGGACTTAATTTGAAAGAAAAGAATGTTAAGGTTGTTGAACAATAATGAAAAAAAGACCAAGTATGAACATAGGGGCAGCCATCCTTTTCGGGATTTTCGGCTTGCTCTTTTTTGTATTGATGGTTCGCTTTGTCACGATTCAGGTCACCGGGGAAGCTGAAGGAAAGGTCCTGGCATCACAAGCGGCAAAAAAATATATAAAGAGTCACATTTTGGAAGCCCACAGGGGAACGATCTTTGACGGGAAAGGAGAAGTCATTGCAGAGGATACTTCTGCCTATACACTCGTAGCCATTTTAGATCCCAGCATCACAAGTGACCCGAAAAAGCCTAAGCATGTGACAGATCCCAGGAAAACAGCAAAGGCTCTGGCTCCATATCTTGAAATGAAGGAGAGCGAAATTTATGAACGCCTTAATCAAGATGGACCGTATCAAGTGGAATTTGGATCTGCTGGCAGAGACTTGTCCCATCAATTGATGCTGGAGATTAAAGAAGAAAACATACCTGGAATCACATTCAGGAAAGAAGCAAAGCGATTTTATCCAAATGGTTCTTTCGCGCCTCATCTTATTGGGTTTGCGCAAAAAACCACTGCAGATAACGGTGACACCAAAACCGTCGGAAAAATGGGTGTAGAAGCAAGCTTTGATGATGTGTTAAGCGGCAAGGATGGGTCAGTGGAATATAAGAGTGATGTATGGGGATATTTATTGCCAAATGCAGATGAGCATGTAACATCACCACAAGATGGGAAAGATATTTATTTAACAATTGACAAGAAAATTCAAACATTCCTAGAAGAAGCCATGAATGAAGTACAAAAGAAATATAAACCAAAGAAAATATTTGCGATCGTATCAGATCCGAAAACGGGTAAGATACTGGCCATGTCTCAAAGACCATCCTTTCATCCTGACACGAGAGAAGGTCTACTGGATAATTGGACAAACTTCATTGTGGAGGAAACAATTGAGCCGGGTTCAACGATGAAGGCTTTTTCATTGGCCGCTGCAGTAAATGAAGGAAAATTCAATCCGAATGAAGCCTATGAATCTGGTAGGTATTATGTTGATAATGTTCCTAATCCCATCCGGGATCATAATGGAGGAGAAGGTTGGGGGACGATTTCATATTTAGAAGGCGTTCAAAGATCTTCTAATGTGGCATTTGCAAATTTATTGGACAAAATTGGTTTCAAGAAGTTCGAAGGGTATTTAAATAGTTTTGGATTTGGTGAACCGACAGGTGTGGGGTTACCACATGAGGCTTCTGGATCTATCCTTTATCATTACCCGATTGAAAAATACACAACCATCTTTGGGCAAGGAACAACCGTTACCCCGCTTCAAATGATTCAAGCAGAATCGGCCATTGCGAACGACGGGAAAATGATGCAACCCTATGTAATCTCGAAGATAGTAGATCCAAATACGAATAAAGTGGTTGAAGAAACAAAACCAAAAGTTGCCGGAAACCCAATTACGAAGGAATCTGCTGAAAAAGTACGTGAATACTTAGAATCAACTGTTACCTCTGAGAATGGCACAGGTACCCGTTTTGCCATCGATGGCTATCGCGTTGCAGGGAAATCAGGTACCGCCCAAATACCTGACCGAGAAACGGGAAGGTATATGTACGGAAAGGAAAATTATCTATTTTCATTCATGGGTATGGCGCCTGCTGACGACCCACAGCTAATCGTCTATGTAGGTGTTCAGCAACCCGAATTAGAACCGACTGAAATCGGTTCAGATCCCGTAGCGGCTGTGTTCAATCCCGTGATGCAAAATAGCTTGAAATACTTGAATATCAAACCTCAGGAAAAAGTGAGTTTGAAAAAACGGTCTCTCCCTGATACGAAAGAAATGAGTGTTGAAGAAGCTAAAGAAGAGTTGAAAAAAGCAGGGGCTTCACCCGTTGTTGTTGGAAACGGATCGGAGGTCCAGAAGCAGCTGCCCCAAGCTGGCAGTACGATACTCGAAGGGGAAAGGGTTGTAATCAAAACAGACGGAGACACCACGATTCCTGATATGAAGGGATGGTCTGTAAGAGATGTCTTTAAAGTGGCGAATCTTGCAGGTTTGAAGATCAATATGGTTGGAAACGGCTACGCCGTCAGCCAAAATATTCAACCGGGGGTTCCAGTGCAGAAAGAAGAGCCTCTAGTGGTTAATTTTAGTACTCCGGAAGAACAGGTACAGCAAGATGAAGACGAGAATACGGAAGAACCACCACTGAACTAAATAAACAGGGCTGACTTATGTATGTGACTCACTCGAGGGCACCTGGATCGATTTCTTTGGAATCGATTTAGGGACGAGTGCCATTCACATTAAAGTCGCCCTTTTTCTTATGGGCTGAAACGATTGAATTGACGTGGATGATAGAGCATCCCTCATCCTTTCATGGATTTCGAACATACCCATATAAGTCCAAGCATATAATGGAACGAGCCATAGAAGGGGAGGTTCCATTAGTGAAAAGAGTATCCAATGTAACGGTAAGGAAAAGGTTAGCAGTAGCGCTTGTAGTAGGAGTCCTGATTTTCTCCATTATCGATATAAGGCTGGGGTATGTCCAGTTTTTTAAAGGGGACTGGCTTACTGGTTTAGCAAAGGATTCCTGGAGTCGAAATATCCCATTTCAACCGGAGAGAGGGAAAATAGTAGACCGAAATGGGGTAGAATTAGCTGGAAACCAAAGTGCCCCGACGATATTTGTCGTTCCGAGACAAATCACTGATCCTCAGGGAACGGCGGATAAACTGGCGGCTGTTCTTAATATTTCAGTAGAATCTGCATATAAATATGTTACGCAGAGGGCAAATATGGTGCTGATTAAAGAAGCTAGAAAGATCTCATATGAAAAAGCGAAAGAGGTCAGGGATCTTAATTTAAAAGGGGTTTACTTAGGGGAAGATTCTAAGCGTTATTATCCATATGGCAGTTATCTATCCCATGTACTTGGTTTTGCAGGAATTGATAATCAGGGGTTGATGGGACTTGAACTTTCATATGATGAGGAGCTTAGTGGGGATAAGGGATATGTGAAATTTTTCTCAGATGCCAAAGGGAAAAGAATGCCTGACATGGCAGATGACTTTGAGAAACCTGAAAATGGCCTGGATTTAAAGCTGACGATCGATTCAAAGGTTCAAACCATCGTGGAGCGTGAATTGGATATTGCACAAGCCACTTACAATCCTGATGGGATTATCGCAATTGCCATGAATCCTAAAAACGGGGAAATATTGGCAATGTCAAGCCGTCCTACTTTTGACCCGGCGAATTTTCAGAATGTACCCCAAGAGATATACAACCGGAATTTACCGATTTGGAGCACCTATGAACCTGGTTCAACGTTTAAAATCATTACTCTTGCCGCAGCGCTGGAGGAAAATAAGGTGGACCTTTATAAAGAAAAATTCCACGATTCAGGCCATGTTGAAGTTGCCGGATCCACTCTACATTGTTGGAAGCGGGGAGGACATGGAACCCAAACATTTTTGGAAGTGGTCCAAAATTCATGTAATCCGGGATTTGTCGAGTTAGGTGAGAGATTAGGTAAAGAAAAACTATTCAGCTATATACATGATTTTGGATTTGGGCAAAAGACCGGAATCGACCTTCAAGGGGAGGGGAAAGGAATTCTCTTTAATATAGATAGAGTCGGTCCTGTTGAACAAGCGACGACTGCCTTCGGTCAGGGGGTGGCCGTAACGCCGATTCAACAGGTTGCAGCTGTATCAGCAGCCGTAAATGGTGGAATACTGTATCAACCGTACATCGCAAAAGAGCTGGTTGATCCTTCCACCGGAGAAGTGGTGATGAGGAAGACACCACAAATGAAAAAGAGGGTCATTTCAGAAGAAACATCTAAACAAATCCGTGAAGCATTGGAAAGTGTTGTAGCAAAAGGAAGCGGTAAGAAAGCTTTTGTAGATGGTTATCGTGTAGGCGGGAAAACGGGAACCGCTCAAAAAGCAAAGGATGGTAAATACTTAGAAAATAATCACATCGTTTCCTTTATGGGAGTTGCGCCTGCGGATGATCCTGAAATTGTTGTATATGTGGCTGTTGATAACCCTAAAGGCACGATTCAATTCGGTGGAGTCGTAGCAGCCCCGATCGGAGGAAGTATCATTGGCGATAGTTTAGAGGCGATGGGAGTCCCTAAGCGTAAAGGTCAAATTGAGAAAGAGATGACTTGGACCGATATTCCGTTGATTGAAACCCCTGACTTGGTTGGATTAACAAAAAAAGAGTTACAGGAGCAGCTTGTTAATCTTGATTTGGATATAAGTGGAACCGGAGATAAAGTGGTTAGTCAATCTCCTGATCCGGGGGTGAAGATCAAGCAAGGTTCAAAAGTAAGGGTGTATCTATCGGAATAAGTGCCGGGGATGTCAGCATGATGGCTTGTTTCATGATATACTTCTTATTTATGTCAGGGCTTTATCATCCTAAGGTGAGGCCCTGTAATCCTTTAAATGATGTTGAAGTCTGCAAGTTTTCAATAATTATAACGAACTAAGTTAAAAGGTTTATAGCTTTCATACGCATTTTTTTGTAAAATATAAAAAGGTTGCTTTCTACCTGTGAGGAGTTGAAAAGATGAGATTGCACACTTTGCTGGAAGTATTACCGTTTTTCTCAGTAGAGGGTGAAGGGAATCCAGCTATTTCAAACATCGCTAACCACCATAAGAAAGTGAAAAATGGTGATCTATTTATCTGTATTAACGGATTAGAGATTGATAGCCATTCACTCGCCCCACTGGCAGAGAAGAACGGTGCAGCTGCGATTCTCGCTGAGAGGAGCATAGAAGCAAACGTGCCGGTTATTATCGTTCCGGATACGAAGAGAGCAATGGCCATCCTAGCCGACTACTTTTATAAGCAGCCCTCCCATCAGCTTTTGTTGGTGGGGGTGACAGGCACAAATGGGAAAACAACGACCACCCATCTGATTGACCAGGTGCTTACCCACTGTGGAATAAAGACCGGTTTAATCGGTACAATGCACATAAAAGTGGGGGATGACTTACAAGTAAGTCACAATACGACTCCTGACAGCTTAACCCTCCAACAAACGTTTAAACAGTTTTGTGATAAAGGGGTACAATCTGCGATCATGGAAGTCTCTTCACATGCGTTAGATCAGGGCAGGGTTCACGGATGTGACTATGATATTGCCGTGTTTACAAACCTGACTCAGGATCATCTGGATTATCACAAGACCATGGACGATTACCGAAACGCAAAAGGCTTATTGTTTTCACAATTAGGGAATACTTATTTTAAGAAATCCCCTAAATACGCCATCATTAATAAAGACGATGAAGCAGCTGATTTTATTATCAGGACAACGGCCGCACATGTATTTACATATGGTCTGTCTCCTTCTGCTGACTTCTGTGCAAGAAATATTGTCCTGAAAGCAACAGAATCCGCTTTTACACTCGTTTCACCATTCGGAGAAAGAGAGATGGTATTAAAATTTGCGGGGCAATTTAATGTATATAACGCTTTGGCTGCGATTGCAACAGCCAGTGCTGCAGGTATACCCATCGAGGACAGCGTAAGAAGCCTGGAGAGCGCACATGGAGTCAGGGGACGGTTTGAAACGATCTCTGAAGGCCAGCCCTACTCGGTTATCGTTGATTACGCACACACTCCAGATGGTTTGAAAAATGTATTAGCAACAATCCAATCGATTACCAAGGGGAAGATTATTGTGGTGGTCGGGTGTGGAGGGGACAGGGATAAGATTAAGCGGCCGATAATGGCTGCGATTG
This sequence comes from Rossellomorea sp. FM04394, assembly GCF_041889765.1. Taxonomy (NCBI): domain Bacteria; kingdom Bacillati; phylum Bacillota; class Bacilli; order Caryophanales; family Bacillaceae; genus Rossellomorea; species Rossellomorea sp. FM04394. The sequence continues at coordinate 1,776,975 of NZ_CP168654.1, forward strand.
CCTGCAAATATGGGGACTTTGCTATCTTCACCTCTGATAATCCGAGAACCGAGGATCCAAATGGTATCCTCAAAGATATGGAAGCTGGTGTGGTCGGGAAGCAGTATCAATTAATTGTGGATCGGAAAGAAGCAATTAAAAAGGCTTTAAGTCTTGCCGAAGCTGAAGATGTTGTCCTGATTGCGGGTAAGGGTCATGAAACCTATCAAATTATTGGAAACAACGTACACGATTTCGATGACCGCGAAGTGGTCAGACAAATCATAAAGGGGATGTAAGAATGCTCTTTTATGATGATGTAAAGAAATTATTTCCTGAAACATCAGGAATACTTCTACCAGGCTTTACGTTTCTAGTAGTTTCAAATTCAACTAGTATGGGAATGGAGAAGGGACTATACGTCCCTTTTGGTGATGAATTAGACCTTTTTGAAAGTATCGAAAAAGGAGCGATTGCTTCCCTTTGGCCAAAGAATAAAGAAGTACCTTCATTTGTTCCGAACCACTTTCCATTATTCATTGTTGAAGATGTTTACAAGGCATACATCGACTTACTACAAAATTACAAACAAAATTACAATCAAGAAAAGTGGGAAATTATGACGAAGTTTATTTTTAACAACGAACCAGAACAAAATCACACAATGGACGTATTATTGAACGAATCCAACGGAAAAGGAGGGGAATAATGATGATGGAACAAGTGATCTTCTTTACAATCATCATGGCATTTCTCATAACCGTATTGCTTGCACCTGTCTTTATTCCCTTCCTGAGAAGATTGAAATTTGGGCAAAGCATCCGAGATGAAGGCCCCCAGTCTCACCAAAAAAAGACTGGTACACCGACAATGGGTGGAATTGTGTTCTTAGTTTCCATCGTGATTACTACATTTGTAATGATAGGGAAATATTCAGAGCCAGGTCCTGAAACCTATTTAATGATTCTTGTGACCGTCGGGTTTGGGTTATTGGGGTTCCTAGATGACTTTATTAAAGTTGTGATGAAGAGGAACCTGGGACTGACATCTAAGCAAAAGCTATTAGGTCAGATTGTCATTTCTGTCATTTTTTATCTCATCTTTAAGCAAAATGACTTTCCGACTACGGTCTCGATTCCGTTAACGGATTTTTCCTTTGAATTAGGTTGGTTTTATTGTTTATTCATTATCTTTTGGCTTGTTGGATTTTCAAACGCTGTCAATTTAACAGATGGGTTGGATGGATTAGTATCAGGAACGAGCGCCATTGCCTTTGGTGCACTGGCTGTATTAGCCTGGAATCAATCCCAATATGACGTAGCGATTTTCGGAGTGGCAGTAGTTGGAGCGGTTCTAGGTTTCTTAGTATTCAATGCCCACCCTGCTAAAGTATTTATGGGGGATACAGGATCTCTAGCCTTAGGAGGAGCAATCGCCACGATTGCCATTCTAACCAAATTGGAAATCATCTTAATTCTTATCGGTGGAGTATTTGTCATCGAGACGCTCTCCGTCATCTTGCAGGTCGCATCATTTAAGACAACAGGAAAACGAATATTTAAAATGAGCCCGTTGCATCATCATTATGAATTAGTCGGTTGGTCTGAATGGCGTGTTGTTGTAACGTTTTGGACTGTCGGTTTGCTATTTGCCGTTTTAGGAATCTATATTGAGGTGTGGTTATAATTGAAGAAGATAACGAAGTTCAAACATAAAAAAGTTCTTGTATTAGGTTTAGCAAAAAGTGGGGTAAGTGCTGCCTCTCTTCTACATAAGTTAGAAGCATTTGTAACGGTAAACGATCAAAAACCATTATCTGATAATCCTGAAGCGCAGGGGCTTCTTCAGGAAGGCATTAAAGTGATCTGCGGAAGCCACCCAATCGAACTTCTTGATGAAGGCTTCCAGTATGTGATTAAAAACCCCGGAATACCCTATCACAACCCATTAATAAAGAAAGCAATCGAAAAAAACATCCCCGTTCTGACAGAAGTGGAACTTGCCTACTTAATTTCTGAAGCAGAAATGATTGGGATTACAGGAACAAATGGTAAAACCACGACAACGACACTTCTTTTCGAAATGCTAAAAGAGGCCAACCAAAAACCTCTTATTGCAGGAAATATCGGAACGGTCGCTTCTGAAGTAGCTCAGGAAGCGAAAGAAGATGAAAAAATGGTGGTTGAGCTCTCATCATTCCAGCTGATGGGGATTGAAGAGTTCGCTCCTCATATTGCCATCATTACGAATTTATATGATGCACATTTGGATTACCACGGTGACTTGGATGAATATTGGAAGGCGAAATCCAATATAACGAAAAATCAAACAGAAGATGATTATTTGATCTTTAATGCAGATCAAGAACATGTTTTAGAATCAGTCGCCTTTACAAAAGCACAATTGATTCCCTTCTCCACAAAGGAAGAAGTAGCAGCAGGGGCCTATATTAAAAATGGGGCTATCTACTTTAAAGGTGAGAAGATTGTTGAGGTAGCTTCTATTGTTTTACCTGGTGCGCATAACCTGGAGAATATCCTTTGTGCGGTTGCTGCATGCAAAATTTACGGAGTGCCAAATGCAAGTATTGAGAAGGTACTTGGGACTTTTACAGGTGTTAAGCATCGTACACAATTCGTTCGTGAAGTGAAGGGTGTAAAGTTTTACAATGATTCGAAGGCAACGAATAGTCTGGCGACGAAAAGTGCCCTGCATGCGTTTGAGGGTCCGACCATCCTGCTGGCTGGCGGTTTGGACCGGGGAAATGAATTCGATGACCTGATTCCATATTTGAAGAATGTAAAAACGTTGATCACCTTCGGGGAAACGTCCGAGAAGTTCGTTAAAACAGGTAAAAAGGCAGGGATACAAACCGTTATTCCTGTCGATAATGTTGAAAAGGCAGTTCCTGTTGCTTTTGAACATGCTAAAAGTGGAGATGTTGTTTTATTGTCTCCTGCATGTGCAAGTTGGGATCAATATCGAACTTTTGAACAACGTGGTGACATTTTTATTGAAGCGGTGCATAAGCTTTAATAGGGGCTTGTCTATGAAGAGCATCAATACTCTAACAACCAGTACACCAATCCAAGATAAGTAGTTTTCTATGCTCGAACGGCTCTAAATTTGTCTATTCGAGGTGTTTAGGATTGCCTTTAAAAAAATCGACTCCCGATTTTATACTCATTATGGTTACACTCACTTTACTTGCAATTGGTTTGATCATGGTGTACAGCGCGAGCGCTGTCTGGGCTGATTACAAATTCGAAGATTCCTTTTTCTTCGCAAAAAGGCAAGTGCTCTTTGCTGGTGTAGGGTTAGTCGCTATGTTCTTCATCATGAATGTGGAGTACTGGACATGGAGAAATTGGGCGAAAATCATCATCATCATTTGTTTTGTCCTTCTTGTACTGGTGTTAATCCCGGGTATCGGGGTTCTAAGGAATGGTTCCAGGAGCTGGATAGGAGTAGGTGCTTTTTCCATTCAGCCTTCAGAATTTATGAAACTTGCCATGATTGCGTTTCTCTCAAAGTATTTATCGGAAAACCAAAAGTATATTACTTCCTTCAGAAAAGGAGTCCTGCCGGCGCTTCTCTTAGTGTTCTCTGCTTTTGGAATGATCATGCTACAACCGGATCTGGGTACGGGTACTGTCATGGTTGGTACTTCAGTAGTGATGATCTTTATTGCAGGGGCGAGGGTCATGCATTTTGTAGGCCTTGGTATGATTGGATTAGTCGGATTCATTGGACTTGTTATATCTGCACCTTATCGCATTGCACGGATAACGTCCTTTTTAGACCCATGGCAAGATCCATTGAATAGTGGCTTCCAAATTATTCAGTCACTATATGCAATCGGTCCGGGAGGCTTGTTTGGATTAGGTCTGGGACAAAGCAGGCAGAAGTTCTTCTATCTGCCAGAACCTCAAAATGATTTTATTTTTGCTATTTTAGCAGAAGAGCTCGGTTTTATTGGTGGGACGCTTGTCTTGCTTCTGTTTTCATTGATTTTATGGAGAGGCATTAGAATCGCTTTGGGGGCTCCTGATTTATTCGGGACTTTTCTGGCGTTAGGAATCGTGTCAATGATTGCGATCCAGGTAATGATCAATGTAGGGGTTGTAACAGGGCTTATGCCTGTTACGGGAATCACCCTCCCTTTTCTTAGCTACGGGGGCTCCTCATTGACCCTCATGCTAATGGCTGTCGGAGTGCTGCTGAATATTAGCCGCTATACGAGACAGTAACGATTTAACAAGGAGATTGACAGTAAAAGCCGGGAAGAAGTGAATGGTAAAGGCCTGATTGTCAGGAATGCATCATTCATGTCCTCACCTGTCTTTAATGGTCAGTCTCTTTTTTTTATTAATGAAAAAACTCATAAATTCCCATGTTTTTTATTGAAATAACGATAGGATATTTAAAAGTGGGATGTTACAATTAATTACATATATGTAATGCATTATGATCAGACCTTTTCAAAATAAAGGAGAGTTTATTACTTTTGTTAGTAAAAACTTTTACAATTCAATGACATACTTTCATTATATAGAAATTGTTGTTTAAAATAGAGTATAAGAGTGTAATAGTAAGGATGTCCTCTTTTTGAAATGGTCACTGGAAATACATATACGAAAAGTGTTGTGGATGATGTATCTTAGAAATGGCTGGATTATTTGAACAGTGATTTTTAGAGGCTAAACTCCAGAATATCCAGCCTGTAACTCAATCATAAGGGTTTCTTTTTCAACATTATGTCATATGGCAGAAAATAACGTTCTGTTCCTCTTTTAACATTTGCTGCCTTCATATAGAATGAAAGGTATCCCAATGTAAAGAGTACTTTCATTATAAGACGTGGAGAGAATATTTTATTCATGACTTAATGAATACAAAGTGAAATTGAGGAGAACGAAATGAAAAAAGAAAATGTTGTTTCCCTTGAAGATCGTATTCCTAAATTAAAACAACACCGAAAAAAGAAAGCGAATCGCAGGCTGCTTTTTCTACTTTCTTTATTCTTACTCATGATTTTATCGGTTGTTTACTTTCAGTCACCTTTAAGTCATGTGAAAGAAGTGGTGGTACACGGGAATGAACTTGTTTCAAATGAGACGGTCCTTCAGTATAGTGGAATTGACAGCGGTATGAATTTGTGGAGCGTAAACAAAGACAAAACTGAGGAACAATTAAAGAAGCTTCCTGAAGTGAAGAATGCGAAGGTGAAGATGTCCTTTCCTAATTCCTATGAAGTACACATCCAAGAATATGATAAAAAGGCATATCTTTCGAAAGGTAATAAATTCTTTGTCATATTAGAGAATGGGAAGGTCCTGAATAAAGGCACGGAATCAATACCTGTGGACGCTCCTTTACTCAGAGGTTTCGAGGAAGATAAGGTACTGGTGAAAATGGTGGAAGAATTAGGGGAACTTCCGAAAGAAGTTCAGCATCTCATTTCGGAAATTAACCTGGTTCCAAAGAAAACAGACCAATATCATTTGACCTTATTTATGAATGATGGATTCGAAGTGAGTGCTACCATCAGGACCTTTTCAGAGAAGATGGTCCATTACCCGTCCATTGTCAGTCAACTTGATCCTTCAGTTAAAGGAGTCATTGATTTAGAGGTAGGTTCTTATTTCAGAGCATATGAAACGGAAGGTGAACAAAGCGATGATGAGGATGAGGGTGAGAGGTAAGCATGTAATCCTCTCTCTTGTATGTCTGGTGTTAGGTTTCATCCTTGCTTTTTCATTTAGTCTTGCTAACACAGAACAAGCGGAACTTGGGAACCGAACGAATGGTCAGTGGAAACAGGAAGAAGCATTGAGAGATCAGATCCTTGAGTATCAGCAGAAGAATAATAATCTTCAAGAGGAACTCTTTGAGAAACAGGAAAAGGTCGTCAACATGGAAAAGGAATTTTCTAAAGAGAAACAAATTTACTTTAACCTGGCAGAAGATGCGGAGAAGTATCGTATGTACCTGGGGAAAACGAAAGTGCAAGGTCCCGGGGTGAACGTAACGTTATCAGACGCTGATTACGATCCGAATGAAGAAAACGCCAATAATTATATCGTTCATGAGCACCATGTCTTTAAGGTGATCAATGAATTATACATTGCCGGGGCTTCTGCCGTAGCGATAAATGGACAAAGGTTAAAGCATGATTCATACATACTGTGTAACGGTCCCGTTATTCAAATTGATGGAATCGAATATCCTGCTCCCTTTGAAATTACAGCTATCGGAGATCCGGAAGTATTATCTTCATCCATGAACATCACAGGCGGGGTAAAAGACCAGCTTGTAAATGATAACATTATTTTTAAATTGGAAAAAAAGAATACCGTTATTTTAGAACCAAGCATCAGCGAATCCTAAGCAATAGATGCCGAATTGCCGATTCGATCTGTTACCAAGTGATGAGAGTTAGATGTGAAAGTAAGGTGCAATGAATGGACAACAAATTAAAGGTAAGCTTCACCATTATTACGATTATTATTGGGTTTATGATTGCTATACAGTTCCAAACAGTCAAAGAACCTGTTGTCCGGGATACACGAGATATATGGGAACTACGAGATGCATTATTAAAAGAAAAAGAAGTCAACTCCAATCTTTATGCAGAAATGCGTGCTGTTGAGACGAAGTTGGAACAATATAAGACAGAACAGCAGTCAAGTCCAGAACGAGCGTTAAAACAAACGTTAGAGGAATTGAAAACAGAAGTTGGTTTGACTGAGAAAACAGGAGCTGGTGTCATCTTAACGATTGAACCTGCCATGGAAGAAGTCCTGCTTGGGGAAAAAGTTCAAAGCGTATCACCTGAACTGTTGGAAAGACTTGTGAATGAGCTGAATCGTTACGATGCAATGGACATCTCCATAGATGGCCATCGCTTAATCAATACCTCGGTCATCAGGGATATTAATGGAGAAACCAAGGTGGATGGTTATTCAATTAAGACAATTCCATTTGAAGTGAGAGTTTTAACCAAAGATTTAGACTCTGCAAAAGAATTGTATAACCGGATGCAGGTATCACAGTCTGTGGAGGACTTTTTTATCGATAATCTTCGAGTCTCTATTTCAAAGCCTTTAGAAAAAGTGGTGGTTCCACCATATGAAGATACCATACGGGTCCGTTTAATGGAGCCGGTTAAGGAAAGAGGAGGGAACGGGTAATATGTGGCTTCCCCTTTTAGGGTTGCTGGTAGGGGTCGTATTGGGGCTTCTTACAGATATTAGAATTCCAGATGAGTACTCGAATTATTTATCAATCGCCGTCCTGGCAGCATTGGATACATTATTTGGCGGGATAAGGGCCCACCTCCAGAATATTTATGATGACAAGGTCTTTGTTTCTGGATTCTTTTTTAATATTTTACTAGCAGCAAGTTTAGCTTTTCTAGGTGTACATCTTGGTGTAGACTTATATCTGGCGGCTGTATTTGCTTTTGGAGTAAGATTATTCCAGAACATTGCAGTGATCAGAAGAATACTTATTAGCAATTGGTCAAATAAACAAGAAAAAAGAGAAAAAAATTAGAATTTTAAAAGGGAATCGTTTTTGTTACGACGAATATCATAATTAAGATATACTTAGAATAGTGTTTTTCTAGGATTGTTGTTCCAAACAAACATTCTTTAAGGAGGTGCCATAGAGTGAACAGCAATGAAATTTACGTTAGCCTAGACATCGGTACATCCACAGTAAAAGTAATCATTGGTGAAATGTCAAATGATTCCTTAAACATTATCGGTGTAGGAAATGTGAACTCAGAAGGAATCAGAAAAGGTTCCATCGTAGATATAGACGAAACTGTTCATACAATCAAGAAAGCAGTTGAACAAGCGGAAAGGATGGTTGGTTTATCCATAAGCCAAGTCATCGTAGGTATTACTGGCAACCACGTGTCCCTTCAATCGTGTCATGGTGTGGTGGCAGTATCAAGTGATAATCGGGAAATTGGCGATGAAGATGTTCTAAGAGTGATGGATGCAGCCCAGGTTGTTTCTATTCCTCCAGAAAGAGAAATCATCAATGTAATCCCAAGGCAATTCATTGTTGATGGATTGGATGAGATTACAGATCCCCGGGGCATGATCGGTGTTCGACTGGAAATGGAAGGCACCATCATTACGGGATCAAAGACGATTTTACATAATACTCTCCGTTGTGTAGAAAAGGCGGGCCTTGAAATAGTAGATATCGTTCTTCAGCCTCTGGCAGCTGGTTCTGTTGCTTTATCAAAGGATGAGAAGAATCTCGGTGCTGCCTTAATCGATATTGGAGGCGGGTCTACAACTATAGCTGTTTTTGAACAAGGTCACTTAAAAGCTACAACTGTACTGCCTGTAGGGGGAGAACATATTACCAAGGATTTGTCTATCGGTTTAAGAACTTCAACTGACGATGCAGAGAAAATCAAAACCAAATATGGACATGCTTATTATGACCATGCATCAGAAGATGAAGTGTTCAGCGTACCAATTATTGGTAGTGATCAACATCAGCAATTTAATCAATTAGAAATTTCTGATATCATAGAAGCAAGGCTGGAAGAGATCTTAGACCTAATCAGCCATGAGCTGAAACGAATGGGGATAAGAGACCTGCCGGGTGGATACGTGTTAACTGGTGGTGTAGCAAATCTTCCAGGTGTGTTAGAATTAGCACAAATCGTTTTCCAAAATCGTGTACGAGTGGCAATTCCGGATTATATTGGAGTTAGAGAACCTCAGTATACGACCGCAGTAGGATTGATCAAATACGCTCAAAAGAATGCTAGATTACAAGGAAGATCTGTTAGTGCAGAACCAGTGCCTGTAGAGGCTGCTGAGAAACGTCAATCGAAACCAGCTAATAAAAAGCCAAAGCCTGCAAAGGTTAAAGAAGAAGAACATGAAGATGAAAAGGCCATGTCAAAAGTGAAAAAGTTCTTTGGATACTTCTTTGAATAAATAAAGGAATCCATAGATTCGATGAGTTAGGAGGATTTGTCATGTTGGAGTTTGATACAAATTTAGATTCGTTAGCGACAATAAAAGTTATCGGTGTCGGCGGTGGAGGAAATAACGCTGTAAACCGAATGATTGAGCATGGCGTACAGGGTGTTGAATTTATCGCTGTTAATACAGATGCGCAAGCTCTGAATCTATCAAAAGCTGAAATAAAAATGCAAATCGGTGGTAAATTAACTAGAGGATTAGGCGCAGGTGCCAATCCGGAAGTAGGTAAAAAAGCTGCTGAAGAAAGTAAAGAACAAATCGAAGAAGCCCTAAGAGGGGCGGACATGGTCTTTGTTACGGCTGGAATGGGTGGAGGTACCGGAACTGGTGCAGCTCCGGTAATCGCTCAAATCGCCCGTGAGATCGGTGCATTAACAGTCGGGGTTGTGACACGACCTTTCACCTTTGAAGGCAGAAAGCGTTCAAATCAGGCAAGCGGTGGTATCGCTGCAATGAAAGAAGGAGTGGATACCCTTATCGTTATTCCAAACGATCGTCTTCTTGAGATTGTAGATAAGAGCACGCCTATGCTTGAAGCTTTCCGTGAAGCTGATAACGTTTTAAGACAAGGTGTACAAGGTATCTCAGATCTAATCGCTACACCTGGTCTGATTAACCTTGATTTTGCCGACGTAAAGACGATCATGTCTAACAAAGGCTCAGCACTAATGGGTATCGGTGCAGCATCTGGTGAAAACCGGGCTACTGAAGCCGCAAAAAAAGCCGTTTCAAGTCCACTACTTGAGACTTCCATTGATGGGGCACAAGGTGTTCTGATGAATATTACAGGTGGTACGTCTTTAAGTCTATATGAAGTCCAGGAAGCTGCTGACATTGTAGCATCTGCTTCAGATCAAGAAGTGAACATGATCTTCGGTTCCGTTATTAACGAAGATTTAAAAGATGATATCGTCGTAACAGTTATTGCAACCGGGTTTAATGAAGAGGTCATCCAACCTCCAAAGCAAACTCGACCTACATTTGGTGGAATGAAACCAAATCAAAGTCCAAACCCGAACCAAAGTCAATCTATCAAGCGCGAGCAACCTAAACGTGAAGAGCCTCAACACCAAGAGCCGGTGAGAACTTCTTCCAATCAAAATCAGGGAGCGGAAGAAACACTGGACATCCCAACCTTCCTTCGCAACCGTAATCGTCGTCGATAAACTGAAAAGCGGAGGGGCTTTGCCCAGAGGCGACAAGCATAAGATGAGCCACCCGGAAAGGCGTCCTTTGCCTTTTTGGGTGGCTTAGCTTATGACCTCGAGCCTCTAAGCCGCGGAGCTGGACAATCGAAAAGCGGAGGGGCTTTGCCCAGAGGCGACAAGCACAACAAGGAATCCCCAAAGGCAATTAATGCCTCTGGGGATTTTTTTGTCTTATTTATTTTCTACTTAACCTCCAATCAAAACCCGCTCCACAAAGCATTCTTTATACCTTGAATCAGGAATATATTTAGTGACATATTTCGTTCTAATCTCTGAAAAGTTTTCCTCTGAAGCATACAAAAAATGACAACCTTTTAAAGGGTATGTACGATATACTTCTCATAAGTCATTCCTATCTCGAAATTCATGTGAATGTAACTGGGTGAAGTTTCAAAAGGAGGGTAGAGATTGACCTTATATCTGGATGTCATCTGGTTGTTGAATCTGTTAGTAGACTTTTTCTTATTATGGTTAACTGGGATCATCTTAAAGAGACAATATGCCCTATGGAGAATTGGAATAGGCGGTTTGATAGGTTCGATCATTATTCTCCTTGCCTTTTCACCTTATGCCCATCTTGCAGGAAACCCTCTTATGAAATTGTTGTTTTCAATCATCATGGTATACACAGCATTTGGGTATAGAAGATTGCGCTATTACTTATCAAACCTGCTTATGTTTTATTTTGTTACTTTTTTTACCGGTGGGATTTTAATTGGAACTCATTATTTTATAAGTTTTGACCCTAGTGCAGAATCATCCATGCTACTTGCGAGTATCCGTGGATTTGGAGATCCGATAAGTTGGGTATTTGTTATGCTCGCCCTGCCTCTTGCCTGGTATTTTTCTAAGGGGAGAGTAGATAGTATTGAGCATGTGAAGATACAGTATGACCAGCTTCTGAAAGTAAGCGTAAAAATTGAAGATTTTCATTGTACCGTAAACGGCCTTGTAGATAGTGGGAATCAACTTCAAGACCCCATATCCAAAAGCCCGGTCATGATCCTGTCAATTGCTGAAATAGAGGGAGAAATTCCAAGTGAAGTGATGGCACTTTGCAACGATGTTGATGACATTTTCTCTGGTGAAAAATCTATTGATCCACGCTGGTCTGACCGGATGAGAATTGTTCCCGCCCAATCAGTGGGAAGAAAAAGTCAACTTCTTGCAGCTATAAAGCCTGATTCTCTCATAATGAAGGATCATGAATCAGAATGGACGATCCCGAATGGACTGATTGCCTTCAGAGAGGATCCGCTATCAGCAGACGGGAATTTTCAGGCGATCGTTCATCCGAAAATGGCTTCTCGAAAGCCGGTACTTAACGTTTCTTAAATCAATTATTACTACTATACTCACAATTTAAAGAAATAGAAGGGGGAGCAACAATGAAAAAATTCAAATTTAAATTTTTATACTATTGGTACAAACTGTTAATCAAACTAGGGCTGAAGACAGATGAAATTTACTACATAGGTGGTAGTGAAGCACTTCCCCCTCCATTGACGAAAGAGGAGGAAGAAGTACTACTTAATAAATTGCCCAATGGAGACAAGGCGGCACGTTCACTATTGATTGAACGCAATTTAAGGCTAGTCGTATATATTGCGCGAAAGTTTGAAAATACCGGGATTAATATTGAAGACTTAATCAGCATCGGGACGATTGGTTTGATTAAAGCGGTCAACACATTCAATCCAGAGAAAAAAATCAAATTAGCTACGTATGCTTCCAGATGTATTGAAAATGAGATCCTTATGTACTTAAGAAGAAACAATAAAATCCGATCTGAAGTTTCGTTCGATGAGCCCCTCAACATTGATTGGGATGGAAATGAATTACTGTTATCAGATGTACTCGGTACAGATGAAGACATTATAACAAAAGATCTTGAAGCAACCGTAGATAAAAAATTACTCTTTAACGCCCTTCACCAGCTTTCTGATCGCGAGAAACAAATTATGGAGCTCCGGTTTGGCTTAATGGGAGAAGAAGAAAAGACCCAGAAGGATGTAGCGGATATGCTTGGCATCTCCCAGTCCTATATCTCTCGATTGGAAAAGAGGATTATTAAGCGTCTAAAGAAGGAATTTAATAAAATGGTATAAATGAGTCAAAGCTGACCTTTTCGATCGAAAAGGTCAGCTTTTTTGCATTATAAGAATTTGAAAATTTTTTATGACGAATTTCCCCAGATAACTTAAGGGATTTGGAAAGTGTGAACCATTACTTGGCAGAATGAAATGCATATTTTTCCTCTTCAAGGAAATACTGAATTTTGTACAGCAGCTCCTACAAGGAGGGGAAAGAATGACACGTAATAAAGTCGAGATTTGTGGTGTAGATACTTCCAAATTACCAGTTCTCAAAAATGATGAAATGAGAATACTATTCAAGCAAATGCAAGCGGGCGACAATACCGCAAGAGAAAAACTTGTAAATGGGAATTTGCGCCTCGTCTTAAGTGTAATTCAACGCTTTAATAATCGTGGTGAATATGTTGATGATTTATTTCAAGTAGGGTGTATCGGGTTAATGAAATCCATTGATAACTTTGACTTAGGTCAGAACGTTCGATTCTCTACATACGCGGTTCCGATGATTATTGGAGAAATCCGTCGATATTTACGAGACAATAACCCAATAAGAGTGTCCCGTTCACTACGAGATATTGCGTACAAAGCTCTGCAAGTAAGGGAAAGATTAATGGGTGAAACATCCAGGGAGCCGACTGCTGAAGAAATAGCTAAAGTACTTGATGTATCTCATGAAGAAATTGTATTTGCGTTAGATGCCATCCAAGATCCTGTTTCGCTATTTGAACCCATTTATAACGATGGTGGAGATCCAATCTTTGTAATGGACCAACTGAGCGACGAAAAGAACCGTGATTTCCATTGGATTGAAGAGATTGCTCTTCAAGAAGGGATGAGGCGATTAAATGATCGTGAAAAACTCATTATCAGTAAACGCTTCTTTCAAGGGAAAACTCAAATGGAAGTCGCTGATGAAATCGGCATATCTCAGGCGCAAGTATCACGTCTGGAAAAAGCAGCAATCAAACAAATGAACAAAAATATTCAATAAGAAAAGAAAAGCGGAGGCGGCTCGATCAGCCCCGACAAGCACAATAGGAAACCCCCAAAAGGCGCTTTTTGCCTTATGGGGGTTTCCTATTGTGACCTCGAGGGGCTAGCCGCCGGAGCTGGACAAAAGAAAAGCGGAAGGGCTTTGCCCAGAGGCGACAAGCATAAGGCGTACCATCCGGAAAGGCGCACTTTGCCTTTTGGGATGGTTCGACTTATGACCTCGAGCCTCTAAGCCCTGTAGCTGACCAAAGAAAAGAAAGGCAGAACTCCTTCGGGAAGGTCTGCCTTTTCTTTTGCTGCATACACTAGTTATAACTACTTAAATTGGGAGAATCAACAGTCTTTGACACTATAGTGCACAATGAAAAACAATAAGAAGTGAGGGTGAAAACAGATGGTGCGTATATCTGAGTTTCAGGTGAAAGATGTCGTGAGTATTTCAGACGGACGTAAGTTAGGGAATATAGGGGATATAGAAATTAACCTGGATACCGGAAAAATTGAAGCCATTGTCATCGGAGGTGGAGGGAAGATATTGGGATTCTTCGGTAAAGAGGAAGATATTGTGATTCCTTGGAGCAGCATTGTGAAAATCGGGGAGGATGTTATTCTGGTACGATATAAAGAAAACCATTATATTCAAGGTCAGCTCCAGGAACCGAAACAATCCCCCGATACATGACGAATCTTCAAAGTCTATGGTACACTAAATAAAAACGAAGGAGATTTAACGTGTCGAAGGAGCCTTTTAAAAGAGAAACAGAATCTTATTATTCTATAGAGAAATGGACGAAAGAAAATCCAAGGCTAGTTGCAGGGATCACGACAAAATGGGGGGGTGTCAGCACCGGACCATTTCACTCTTTCAATATGGGATTGCACGTGGGTGACGATGAATCCTCGGTGATTCATAATCGTCAATTACTTGCTTCACGTTTATTCATGCCCGTACGATCATGGGTAGCTGCTGAACAAACACATGGAAATAACATCCACACAGTAGGGGAAGTAGACAAGGGTAAAGGTGCAGAGTATTATCATACCAGCATTAAAGATACTGATGGCTTTATTACATGGAATGAGAATATTCTATTAACGATGTGTTATGCGGATTGTGTTCCACTTTATTTCCTGGACAAAGAATCGGGTACAATCGGATTGGCTCATGCCGGATGGAAGGGGACAGTTTTACAAATCGGACCTAAAATGGTCGATGCATTCATGGAGCAAGGGGCCTCCAAGTCTTCTCTGGAGGTGGTGATCGGGCCATCCATATGTAAAAATTGCTATGTAGTTGATGACCATGTGATTGATAAAGTGAAAAAAACACTAGAAGATGAAAACAACTTACCCTATAATTTAAAGGAAGAGGGACAGTATTACCTCGATTTAAAGAAGTTGAATGAACGGCTTTTAGTACAAACCGGTTTAAATGCTGAACAAATCCACACTTCTAGTTATTGTTCATCCTGTCACAATGAGTTTTTCTCTTACAGAAGAGATGGTGGGAAAACAGGAAGAATCATGAGCTTTATTGGCTGGAAGGAGATAAAAGATGAAGGTATCTGAAAAATTCAAAATCATCCAAGAAAATATTGAAAATGCTTGTAAGAACAGTGGAAGAAACCCTGAAGACGTACATGTTGTAGCAGTCACCAAATACGTTTCCATTGAGAGAGCCGAAGAAGCGGTTGAAGCCGGGCTCATTCACTTAGGGGAAAACCGTGACGATGGATTACTTTCCAAGTGGGAAGTTCTACAGGGCAAACCCCAGTGGCATTTTATTGGATCTCTACAAACTAGAAAAGTAAAAAACATCATTGAAAAAGTATCATACATACATTCTCTGGATCGTCGGTCATTAGCCAAAGAAATTCATAAAAGAGCGGACAAGCCTGTTTCTTGTTTTGTTCAAGTGAATGTTTCGGGAGAAGACTCTAAACATGGGTTATCCCCTCAAGAAGTAAAAGAATTTATTGGGAGTTTAAAAGACTTCACAAATATTAAAGTCGTAGGATTAATGACGATGGCTCCACATACGGATGATGAACCATTCTTACGGACTTGTTTCAGACAGTTGAAAGCAATCCAGGAAGAAATCAAGGCATTAAACCTTCCATACGCCCCTTGTAAAGAATTATCAATGGGGATGAGCAATGATTACATGATTGCTATCGAAGAAGGGGCTACATTTATTCGTATTGGAACTGCATTAGTTGGAAATGACTGAAAGGGGATGAATACAAATGGGTATCAAGTCGAAATTTAAGACGTTCTTTTTGCTGGATGAAGATGAGTATGATTATGAAGAAGAAAAGTTTGAAGAAGAATACGAGGAGAAGAAGCCCATGAAGTCGCAGCTTTCAAATTCGAAACAAAATGTTGTAAGTCTTCAAAGTGTCCAAAAGTCATCGAAGATGATTCTTGTAGAACCAAGAGTTTATGCCGAGGCTCAAGAGATTGCTGATCATTTGAAAAATCGACGCTCTGTTCTGGTCAACTTACAACGAATTCAGCATGATCAAGCGAAACGCATTGTCGATTTCTTAAGTGGAACAGTTTACGCTATTGGCGGCGACATTCAGCGTGTTGGAGATAATATTTTTCTTTGTACGCCTGATAATGTTGAAGTAAGCGGAAATATTTCAGAGTTCTTAAAAGAAGAAGACCTATCAGATTCGAGGTGGTAATGTAAATTATGGTGTTGCTTTATGAAATTTTATCGAACCTTATTCAAATATACTCTTGGGCTTTAATCATTTATATATTAATGTCCTGGTTTCCAAATGCAAGGGAGACGGCGATCGGGCAGTTCTTAGCAAGAATATGCGAACCGTATTTAGAACCGTTTAGACGTTTTGTTCCTTCAATCGGGATGATTGATATTTCACCAATCGTGGCATTTATTGTGTTGAACTTAGCACAATCAGGGCTATACCAATTATTTAGATGGCTTATTTAATTAAAAACAGGCGATCATATATCTTTAAAGAGCTGAAACGTATTGAACAGTTTCAGTTTTTTTATTTTGGATAAATCACA
Organism: Rossellomorea sp. FM04394; assembly: GCF_041889765.1. Lineage (NCBI taxonomy): Bacteria > Bacillati > Bacillota > Bacilli > Caryophanales > Bacillaceae > Rossellomorea > Rossellomorea sp. FM04394. The sequence continues at coordinate 1,793,313 of NZ_CP168654.1, forward strand.
GAGGAGGTGTGCGTGTGTCTTCAATTTATCAACATTTCAGACCGGATGAAAAAGAGTTTGTGGATGCTGTACTGGAATGGAAACTGGCAGTGGAAAATCAATATTCTGCTAAACGAACAGACTTTTTGGATCCGAGGCAACAGTATATTGTCGAGTCGATCATAGGAAATAACGACGAAATTCTCCTCTCATTCTATCCTGAGAATACAGAAAGGAAGAGAGCGTTATTGTATCCTTCTTATTTTCAGCCTGAAGAAGAAGATTTTGGAATTAGGCTATTTGAAATACAGTACCCGTCTAAGTTTGTTACAATAGAACATAGACAGGTATTAGGGACTCTTATGTCATTAGGCTTGAGACGTGAAAAATTCGGTGATATTTTAGCAGAGGATGATACCATTCAACTCATGCTTGCAGATGAGATTTCTGAATACGTTCGAATGGAACTCACACAGATAGGGAAGGCAAAGATATCCTTGAAGGATATTCCTTTGAAGGATCGAATCGTGAGTAAGGAAGAATGGCTGGAAAAAGTGACTACTGTAAGTTCCCTGCGGTTAGATGTCGTTCTTGCAGCAGTTTATAATGATTCCCGTCAAAAAGCTCAAAGCTTAATCAAGAGTAATCATGTAAAAGTCAATTGGAAAACGGTCGAAAACGCCTCTTTTGAAGTAGAAGCTGGCGATGTACTTTCAGCAAGAGGGTACGGAAGAAGTAAGTTATTGTCCATTGAAGGAAGGACTAAACGGGAGAAATGGAGAATTTCTGTCGGAATACTGAAATAATTTACGAAAAATAAAGGAATTCTCCCACATACTGTCGAAATTTTAGTTATAATAAATATGTAATTCACCAAGTACTGGAGGTGGCTCCCATGCCTTTAACGCCATTAGACATACATAATAAAGAATTTAGTCGTGGCTTTCGTGGTTATGATGAGGATGAGGTTAATGAATTTTTAGATCAAATTATTAAAGATTATGAAATTCTTATCCGTGAGAAGAAAGAAACGGAAGAACGTTTAAACTCCTTGAATGAACGTTTAGGTCATTTTACAAGCATCGAGGAAACATTAAACAAGTCAATCGTCATTGCTCAAGAAGCAGGGGAAGAAGTTAAGAGAAATGCAATGAAAGAATCAAAGCTGATCATTAAGGAAGCCGAGAAGAATGCTGATCGCATCGTGAACGAATCATTATCTAAAGCCCGTAAGATTGCCATTGAAATTGAAGAGCTCAAGAAGCAGTCAAAGGTGTTCCGGACTCGTTTTAAAATGTTAATCGAAGCTCAGCTTGATTTACTTGATACAAATGACTGGGATCAATTAATGGAATTCGATTTGGACGCGACAGACTTAAAAACTTTAAAAGAAGAAGAGACATTGTCTTGACGAAAAGCGCAATATTTTCATATAATTGAACGACAATGTAAATTGCCATAATGAATGCTAAGACAGGGACAGTACGTTTCTTATAATATTTCCTTTCTAGCGAGTCGGGGGCGGTGGAAGCCCGACAAGGAACAAAGGTACGGAAGATCACCCTCGAGCTCTATTCATGAATTTCACTATCTGGAGAGTAATGAATAGCGTCTTGTTCACGTTACGAATCAATACAAGTGAAGATCGATTTCGATCTTTATGAGGGTGGTACCGCGGGAAAAGCTTTCTCGTCCCTTTCCAGGGATGAGGAAGCTTTTTTTGTTTGCTAAAGGGATTGCCTGATTAAGATTCACGGGATATAGAAAAGATGGCAATTAAGAGAAACGTTTAGGAGGAAGATTTCATGGAGTATAAAGATACATTATTGATGCCGAAGACGGAATTTCCGATGAGAGGAAATTTACCGAAACGCGAACCGGATACACAGAAGAAATGGGAAGACATGAATATTTATCAAAAAGTGCAGGAGAGAACGAGTGATCGTCCATTATTCGTTCTTCACGATGGACCTCCATACGCAAATGGAAATATTCATATGGGTCATGCTCTAAATAAAATCCTTAAAGACTTTATCGTCCGCTATAAATCCATGAGCGGATTCCATGCTCCATATGTTCCGGGCTGGGATACTCATGGTTTACCGATTGAACAGGCGTTAACAAATAAAGGTGTTAAGCGTAAAGAAATGACCATTGCTGAGTTCCGTAAATTGTGTGAGGAATATGCATATGAACAGGTTGACAATCAACGTACTCAGTTCAAACAATTGGGGGTGCGCGGGGATTGGGATAATCCATATATTACATTAAAGCCTGAATATGAAGCTCAACAGATTAAAGTGTTTGGTGACATGGCGAAGAAAGGCTATATCTACAAGGGTAAAAAGCCAGTGTACTGGTCTCCTTCAAGTGAATCAGCCTTAGCAGAAGCAGAGATCGAGTATCAGGATAAACGTTCTCCTTCCATCTACGTTGGTTTCGCCGTTACAGAAGGAAAGGGAGTTCTTGAAGAAGGGACTCAATTAGTCATCTGGACGACAACACCTTGGACGATTCCTGCTAATCTGGGGATTGCCGTGCACGAAGATCTAAGTTATGCCGTTGTAAATGTGAAAGAAAGCATCTATGTTGTTGCTGAAGATTTATTAGAAGAAGTAGCGAAGAATCTGGAATGGGAAGATTACTCTGTATCAAAAAAGGTTAAAGGGGCGGAGCTTGAGCATATTGTGGCAAAACATCCATTATATGATCGGGATTCACTTGTTGTCCTTGGGGAACATGTCACTACTGATTCTGGTACTGGATGTGTTCATACCGCACCTGGACACGGGGAAGATGACTTCTTAGTAGGAAAAAAATACGGCTTGGATGTGTTATGTCCGGTAGACGACAAAGGAGTTATGACATCAGAAGCACCTGGATTTGAAGGCTTGTTTTACGATAAAGCCAATAAACCTATTACAGAAAAGTTACAGGAAACAGGAGCATTATTAAAGCTTAACTTTATTACTCACTCCTATCCACATGATTGGCGTACGAAAAAACCTGTTATCTTTAGAGCGACAGCCCAATGGTTTGCGTCAATTGATAAATTCCGTAAAGAGCTGCTTGAAGCTGTCAATGAAACGAAATGGGTTCCTGCTTGGGGGGAAACACGCCTATACAATATGGTCAGAGACCGTGGAGACTGGTGTATTTCAAGACAACGTGCATGGGGAGTGCCAATCCCGGTATTTTATGCTGAAAATGGCCAGGAAATCATTACTGATGAAACAATCGACCATGTATCGAAGCTCTTCCGTGAACATGGATCAAACATCTGGTTTGAAAAAGAAGCGAAGGATCTTCTACCTGAAGGATTCACTCATGAAGGAAGTCCTAATGGGAAGTTCACGAAAGAACAGGATATCATGGATGTCTGGTTTGATTCAGGTTCCTCACATCAGGCGGTACTTGAAGAAAGAGATGACCTGAAGCGTCCTGCAGACCTTTATTTAGAGGGATCTGACCAATATCGCGGATGGTTTAACTCTTCCTTGACTACAAGTGTAGCAGTGACGGGTAAAGCACCATATAAAGGTGTGTTAAGTCATGGATTTGCTCTTGATGGGGACGGAAGAAAAATGAGTAAATCATTAGGGAATGTAGTCGTTCCTGAAAAAGTGATGAAGCAGCTTGGAGCCGATATCCTTCGCCTTTGGGTTGCATCGGTTGATTATCAAGCGGATGTCCGGGTATCAGATCCGATCTTGAAGCAAGTGGCTGAAGTGTATCGTAAAATCCGTAATACGTACCGTTTCTTATTAGGAAACCTATCTGACTTTGATCCAAGCAGCAATGCGGTATCCTTCGATCAATTAAGAGAAGTGGACCAATTCATGCTTGTGAAGCTGAATGATCTTGTGAAAAATGTGAGAAATGCTTACGATAAATATGAGTTTGCAAGCATCTATCACGCAGTTAACAATTTCTGTACATTGGATTTGAGTTCCTTCTATTTAGATTTTGCGAAGGATGTTCTTTATATCGAGTCGGAAAATCATTACGAGCGTCGAGCTATCCAAACTGTATTATATGAATGCTTGGTTTCTCTTACGAAATTAATGTCTCCAATCCTTTCACACACAGCTGATGAGGTATGGGCGTATATCCCGGGAGTAGAGGGAGAAAGTGTTCAACTAACAGATATGCCTGAAGTGCAGGAGTTAAGAAATGCTGATCAGCTGAAGAAAAAATGGAATGCATTCCTCGAGTTAAGAGATGATGTTTTAAAGGCTCTTGAAGAAGCGCGCAATCAGAAGATGATTGGTAAATCTTTAACGGCTAAAGTGACTCTTTACGTGAATGATGAAACAAAAGCTTTACTCGGTTCCATTAAGGAAGACTTAAAACAATTGTTCATCGTGTCCGCCTTTGAAATCGGTGGGGCAGTGAACGAAGCACCAAATCATGCATTAAGTCTTGGTGAGAACAATATTGTCGTGGAAAAAGCAGAAGGGGAAACATGTGACCGCTGCTGGGTTGTCACCCCTACTGTCGGCGAGGACAAAGATCATCCTACATTATGTACAAGATGTGCATCAGTAGTGAAAGAAAGTTATTCTCACTTGGCATAAATGAAAAAGCTGACTCACACACGATGTGAGTCAGCTTTTTTTCGTCCAACCAGCTTTTCTAATTCCAGAATTGCTATATCTTGCAACACAATTTTCAGGTCTGTTTCCCCCATACTATAAATGGAGGGATCAAAGATGACATATGACCGATATACATCCATTGTTCAAGAACTGACTACATCCTTGAAAGAGCTGGAGGCAAGTCAATCTCAACATCCTTTAATTCAGCAGTATATTGATGAAGAAATTACAGAAGTGAAACAAGCGTTAGATCGATTCAGAGTGAATCAATACGGCTTTTGTGAAATGAGCGGAGAAGAAATTCCATTTGATTTCATTAAGATGAACCCAACATGCACTTCTATGGATGATGCATTGGAATGGAGAAGATTTGGAAAAATCTCATCTTATTCCTAAGGGCCGCTCAACAGGTTTTCATCGTTCTCCTTAGTTTAAGTGTCTTTATTCTCCCATTTATGCTAAAATGCAAAGGTAATCATTTAACGATGTTCGGAGGTTACCTTTGTGTATTATTATTTATTGGCTTTGGTTGTGATTGGACTGGATCAATTAACGAAATGGTTGGTTGTGAAACGAATGACAGAAGGAGAGAGTATAAAGATCATTGAAAATGTCTTATATCTTACTTCTCACCGAAATCAAGGTGCAGCATGGGGAATACTTCAAGGTCAGATGTGGTTTTTTTACATTATTACAGTAGTAGTGATCGTAGGTATCGTGTATTATATGCAAGTCCATGCAAAAGGGCATTCTTTATTCAGTTTAAGTTTAGCCTTCATGCTTGGTGGAGCTATTGGAAACTTTATTGACCGCGTCTTTCGGAAAGAAGTGGTTGATTTCTTAAATACATACATCTTTTCCTATGATTTTCCGATATTTAATATTGCCGATGCAGCATTAACCATTGGAGTAGCGTTGTTACTAATTTACATGTATTTAGATGAACGAAAAGCGAAGAAGGAGAACAAAAATGGAAGTAATTCAGCACAACATACAGCAGGAAGACCAGGGAGAACGAATTGATAAAGTCGTTAGTCAGTTGAACAAGGAATGGTCCCGTTCACAGGTTCAACAATGGATAAAGGAAGGGCATATTCAAGTGAATGGCGAAGCAGTCAAGCCCAATTTTAAATGTCCTTTTGATGCAGTCATCACGGTTTCAATCCCTGAACCGGAAGAATTGGATGTGGAGCCGGAAAATCTTAGACTTGACATTGCGTATGAAGATGGGGATGTCATCGTAGTGAATAAGCCGAAAGGGATGGTCGTTCACCCTGCACCTGGGCATTATTCAGGGACGATGGTGAATGGTTTGATGTATCATTGTAAGGATCTATCAGGCATTAATGGAGTTCTAAGACCGGGAATTGTCCACCGTATAGATAAGGACACTTCCGGCCTACTGATGGTGGCGAAAAATGACATGGCTCACGAGCATTTGGTGAATCAGCTTGTAGAAAAGTCCGTAACAAGAAAGTATACAGCCATTGTACATGGCCTCATTCCCCACGAATACGGTACCATTGATGCTCCGATCGGAAGAGACCCTAAAGATCGTCAAAGTATGGCTGTGGTGGATAACGGCAAACAAGCAGTCACTCATTTCAGAGTGCTGGATCGTTATAAAGATTTTACTTTAGTTGAATGTGAACTGGAAACGGGAAGAACGCATCAAATCCGTGTGCATATGAAGTATATCGGTTACCCGCTTGCCGGGGATCCAAAGTATGGACCAAGAAAAACACTGAGCATAGAAGGACAAGCCCTTCACGCAGGGGTGTTAGGATTTGTTCATCCGAGAACAGAAGAGTATATGGAATTTCAGGCGGAGTTACCTCCAGAGTTCACTAAACTAGTGAACCATCTTGAAAATAATCGTTGACAAATTTCGACTCTACCTTTATGATTTAGTTAATTGAATAAGTAACCTTTAATACGGTCCCGTGAGGCTGAGAAGGAGCATGTACGACCAATTCGTTTTGGCGTGCAATCAGATTACAACGATAAGTGTGCCCTCTCATCCCTACGGTGAGAGGGATTTTTTATTTTAAAGAAACGAGGTGGCGAAAGTGACAAAGAAAGCAACGGTATTGGATCAACCCGCCATTCGAAGAGCACTGACAAGGATAGCTCATGAAATCATTGAGCGCAACAAAGGAATTGAAGATTGTGTCCTTGTTGGAATCAAAACCAGAGGCATATACATCGCTAACCGATTAGCGGAGCGAATTCATGATATTGAAGGTGAAAAGATTCCCGTAGGGGAAATAGACATCACCTTATATCGAGATGACTTAACAAAGAAAACAGAAGATCAAGAGCCCGAGGTGAAAGGTTCTGACCTGCCTGTGGATATTACCAACAAGAAAGTTATCCTGGTAGACGATGTATTATTTACAGGGAGAACGGTCCGGGCAGGCTTGGACGCATTAATGGATCTTGGAAGACCAAGTCAGATCCAACTTGCAGTATTGGTCGATCGTGGACATAGAGAATTACCGATACGAGCAGACTTTGTCGGGAAAAACATCCCTACATCAAGCTCCGAAAAAATTATGGTTGCCTTAACAGAGGTCGATCAGGAAGATATAGTCGCAATACACGAAAAAGAATAACGGAAAGTCCTTTTAAGAGTAGTCCCGTGAGGCTGACAAAGGATGGGAATGAAGGTAGAAATAGGCCTTCTTGTACCCTCTTTGTGCCCTCTTTTGGACAAAGAGGGTTTTTTATTGGGAAATTTGGGTATTAGAGGAGGAAATATAAATGAGTCAAAATCAACAAATTGTATTAGATGTAGAAGAAGTGCCGAAGTTAGGAAAATGGATCACTTTAAGCATACAGCATTTATTCGCCATGTTTGGGGCAACGGTGTTAGTTCCATTCCTGGTAGGGTTAAGCCCGGGGGTCGCCCTGATCTCAAGTGGACTGGGAACGCTTGCTTACCTTTTCATTACAAGGGGAAGAATTCCTGCTTACTTAGGATCATCCTTTGCATTCATCGCACCTATCTTAGCTGCAAAGAGCTTTGGAGGACCGGCGGCTGCCATGATGGGAAGCTTTCTCGCCGGGATTGTTTACGGAGTCGTTGCATTACTGATATCAAAACTGGGTTTGAAATGGCTGGTGAGGATTCTTCCTCCGATTGTTGTAGGACCTGTGATTATGGTCATCGGATTAGGCCTCGCAGGAACGGCGGTAAATATGGCCATGTATGAAAACCCTGGAGCAGAAGAATTGGTTTACAGCAACACACACTTTATGGTGGCCCTTGCGACTCTGGCCATCACCGTTATTTGCTCGATTTACTTCAAAGGGTTTCTCGGAATGGTACCGATTTTAGCCGGAATCATTGGTGGATATGTCATCGCGGTTTTTGCAGGGTTAGTGAATTTCCAACAAGTAATCGATGCACCGCTTTTTCAAATGCCGGATTTCTTCATCCCATTTGTTGACTACGAGCCAAGCTTCTCTTGGGAGATTGTCTCCATCATGGTACCAGTTGCCCTTGTAACATTGGCAGAGCATACGGGAGACCAGATGGTTCTGAGTAAAGTGGTAGGAAGAAACTTCATTGAGAAACCAGGTCTTCACCGCTCCATTCTTGGGGATGGGGTAGCAACTGTGATTGCATCCTTTCTTGGGGGACCACCTAATACAACGTATGGGGAAAACATTGGAGTATTAGCCATAACACGAGTGTTCAGCGTATTCGTAATCGGAGGAGCCGCAGTACTTGCCATCATGTTCGGATTTGTCGGTAAGATAACAGCCTTGATCGGATCGATTCCATCAGCCGTCATGGGCGGAGTATCCATCCTTCTGTTCGGAATTATCGCATCTAGCGGACTGCGCATGCTGATTGATAACAAAGTGGACTTAGGAAACAAGAGAAACCTGGTGATTTCCTCAGTGATCCTGGTGATCGGGGTAGGAGGGGCATTCGTGAAGGTGAACGAGCAGGTATCCTTATCAGGAATGGCACTTGCGGCGATTGTCGGAGTTCTCCTTAACCTTGTCTTACCAGGCAGAGAAGAAAGCGAAGGGGAAAACAACTTATTCGAAGAAGAGAATGCTAAGCATGATGTTGCATAGAAGCACCTTTTAACATGGTCCAGAGAGTCTAAGAAGGGTGAATTTGAACAAGACAGGCACGTGGGATTTTTCGCACTGTCCCTGTTGGTATGTTCAAAACACCCTGTCAGAAAATTGGCAGGGTGTTTTTTTGAAAGAAGAGAAGAAAGGGTTGTCCCATGATGAAGAACTTGTTGACAATGAATGATTTATCAAAAGAGGAAATCATTGAAATATTAGATGCAGCTGAACGCTTTAAAGATGGAGAAACGTGGAAGGAAGGCTCCAATAAATATGTAGCCAATCTTTTCTTCGAGGCAAGTACCCGGACGAAATGCAGTTTTGAAATGGCGGAAAGGAAGCTTGGGCTCGAGGTAATCCCATTTGAAGCACAGACCTCAAGTGTTCAAAAGGGAGAAAGCTTATATGACACGGTGAAAACATTAGAAAGCATCGGTGTCGAAACCGTCGTCATCCGGCACTCCCTTGAAAGATATTTCGATGAACTTGCACCACTTAACATAAGCGTCATCAACGGAGGCGATGGATGTGGCAATCATCCTACTCAATGCCTTTTGGACCTGCTGACCATTCGTCAGGAATTTGGAGGGTTTGAAGGACTGAAGGTATCGATCATTGGAGACATTGCCCATAGCCGGGTGGCACGATCCAATGCAGAAGCGTTAACGAAGCTTGGAGCAGAAGTGATGTTCTCCGGGCCAAAGGAATGGTTCCCATCACAGGATCGACATCAATATATGCCTATAGATGAATGTATAACAGATTCCGATGTCGTCATGTTACTGAGAATTCAACACGAACGACACGATAGTACATCAAGCTTAACGAAAGAAGAGTACCATGAAAGCTTTGGTTTAACGGAAAGTCGAAAAGGAAGAATGAAACCAACCGGTATCATTCTTCATCCGGCACCGGTCAACCGTGGAGTTGAAATTGCAGATTCATTGGTGGAATGTGATCAATCAAGAATCTTTAAGCAGATGGAAAATGGAGTATACGTCAGAATGGCTGTGTTAAAGAGAGCACTTGAAATCAACTAACTAGGGGGAATTTGAAATGAAATGGTTAATCCGAAATGCACGTATTCTAGCAAAGAATGGTGACCTTGAGATAGTGGATGTGAAGGTGGAGAATCAGAAAATCATCGAGATGGGAACAGACCTCAAATGTACCGACCACCAGGAATTTCAAGCAGATGGGTTATTGATTTCCCCAGGATTTGTTGATCTTCATGTCCATTTAAGGGAACCGGGGGGCGAACACAAAGAAACAATTGAAACGGGAACAAAAGCTGCTGCAAAGGGTGGTTTCACGACCATCGCTGCAATGCCCAATACAAGACCCGTACCTGACTCAGTAGAAAATCTGCAAGCCCTTAACCAAAAGATCTCTGAAACAGCCAGTGTTCGCGTGTTACCCTATGCCGCCATCACAGAGAGACAAGTTGGGAAAACGCTTAATGACTTACCTTCCTTAAACGAAAATGGGGCATTTGCATTCACGGATGACGGGGTAGGGGTGCAATCGGCAGGCATGATGTTTGAAGCCATGAAGAAGGCAGCCGGCATCAATGCATCCATTGTGGCCCACTGTGAAGAGAATACCCTGATATATGGAGGAGCGGTCCATGATGGAACATTCTCCAAAGAGCATAACCTGAAAGGGATACCTTCCATCTGTGAAGCCGTACATATATCCCGGGATGTGCTGCTTGCAGAAGCGGCAGGCGTACATTATCACGTATGTCATATTTCAACAAAAGAGTCAGTGAGAGTAGTCCGTGATGCTAAAAGGGCAGGGATCAATGTGACTGCTGAAGTGACACCACACCATCTTCTTCTATGTGAAGAAGATATTCCAGGCCTTGATCCGAATTTCAAAATGAACCCGCCGCTTAGAAGCAAAGAAGATCGGGAAGCGTTAATAGAAGGATTGCTGGATGGCACCATCGACTTTATCGCAACGGATCATGCACCTCATACGGAAGCGGAAAAGTCTGAAGGGATGCAGCTCGCTCCTTTCGGAATTGTAGGATTGGAAACAGCCTTTCCGTTACTCTACACACACTTTGTAGAAAAAGGGATCTTCACATTGAAGCAGCTAATTGACTGGATGACGATTAAACCAAGCTCAGCCTTTAAACTTCCGTTTGGACTACTAGAAGTAGGAGGAGAAGCTGACTTTACGCTTATAGATTTAAATGAACAAAAAGTGATTGACCCAGCTGAATTTCTGTCAAAAGGAAAAAATACTCCATTTAAAGGGTGGGAGTGTAAAGGCTTTCCGAAAGCTACTTTTTATCAGGGATCTCTTGTATGGAATGAAGGAGGAAACAAACAATGAAAAGACAACTCATTTTAGACGATGGAACAGTATTCGTAGGAGAAGGATTTGGAGCGAATAAAGAAACGATTGGGGAAGTGGTCTTCAATACAAGTATGACAGGATATCAGGAAATTCTATCTGATCCATCATACTGTGGACAGCTTGTCACTTTGACTTATCCCCTCGTAGGGAACTATGGAATCAACCGCGACGATTTCGAGTCCATCACACCAGCTATCAAAGCGTTCATTGTGAGAGAGGTTGCAGACTTTCCTTCTAACTGGAGAAATGAATCAACATTGGATGAATTATTAAAAATAAAAGGTATTCCAGGAATTTCGGATATCGATACCAGAAAGTTAACAAGAATCATTAGACAGCATGGAGCAATGAAAGGCATTATTTGTTCAGCTGAATTAGATCCAAAAGAAATGATTGAGAAATTGAAAAATACAGCTCTAAGAACAGATCAAGTCATGCAGGTTTCGACCAAAACAGCTTATGCCAGTCCAGGTAGGGGATATCGTGTCGTGTTAATGGACTTTGGGATGAAACACGGAATTCTTAGAGAATTAAACAAGCGTGATTGTGACGTGATTGTGGTTCCTTACAATACGTCAGCTGAAGAGATCCGTCGCTTGCAGCCTGACGGCATCATGCTTTCAAATGGACCGGGAGATCCGAAAGATGTGCCGGAAGCCATTGAGACCATTAAAGAGCTACTGGGGGAAATTCCACTCTTCGGAATTTGTTTGGGGCATCAATTGTTTGCTCTGGCATGTGGGGGAGACTCCTTCAAAATGAAATTCGGTCACCGCGGAGGCAACCATCCGGTAAAAGATTTGACAACTGGAAAAGTAGCACTGACCTCCCAGAACCATGGCTATGCTGTAGATGAAAAATCATTGGCAGGATCAAGGCTTCAAGTTACTCACATGGCCATCAATGATGGAACAGTAGAAGGATTAAAGCATTTAGACTTCCCGGCCTTTACGGTTCAGTATCACCCGGAAGCATCTCCTGGACCTGAGGATTCAAATTACTTATTCGATGATTTCTTACAACTTATGAAAGACGAGAAAAGAAAGGAGCTTCAACATGCCTAAACGTACAGACATCAAAAGCATCTTAGTTATCGGAAGTGGACCAATCATCATAGGACAGGCGGCAGAATTCGATTATGCAGGAACTCAAGCGTGTATCGCCTTAAAAGAGGAAGGCTACCGGGTTATTCTAGTAAACTCAAACCCGGCTACAATCATGACCGACGCTGAAATGGCAGATAAAGTGTATATCGAACCACTGACACTGGAGTTTGTCAGCAGGATCATCCGTAAAGAACGTCCGGATGCCCTACTTCCTACATTAGGTGGACAAACGGGATTGAACCTGGCTGTTGAACTTGCTAAATCGGGGGTTTTAGAAGAATGCGGAGTTGAAATTCTCGGAACGAAGCTTTCTGCGATCGAGAAAGCGGAAGACCGTGACTTGTTCAGAAACTTGATGAATGAAATGGGAGAGCCGGTTCCGGAAAGTGAAATCATTCATAGCTTAGATGAAGCTTATCAATTTGTGAATGAAATCGGCTATCCAGTCATCGTCCGTCCTGCCTATACATTGGGTGGAACCGGTGGTGGAATCTGTCACAACGAAGAAGAATTGGTCGAGATCGTAAGCTCAGGATTGAAATATAGTCCTGTAACCCAGTGTCTCTTGGAGAAAAGTATTGCGGGCTTCAAAGAAATAGAATATGAGGTTATGAGAGACGCAGCCGATAACGCCATCGTGGTGTGTAATATGGAGAATATCGACCCGGTTGGAATTCATACGGGAGATTCAATTGTTGTAGCACCAAGTCAAACCTTAAGTGACCGTGAGTATCAAATGCTGCGGAATACAAGTTTAAATATCATCCGTGAGTTAGGAATAGAAGGAGGCTGTAACGTACAGCTTGCCCTGGACCCTGACAGCTTCCAGTATTACATCATAGAGGTGAATCCTAGGGTGAGCAGATCATCTGCCCTTGCATCAAAAGCGACGGGATACCCGATTGCGAAGCTTGCAGCAAAAATTGCAGTAGGACTGACCCTGGATGAAATGATGAATCCTGTAACAGGTAAAACATATGCATCATTCGAACCTGCACTGGACTATGTGGTGACAAAAATCCCAAGGTGGCCTTTTGATAAATTTGAAGCTGCCAAGCGTAACCTGGGTACGCAAATGAAAGCAACCGGTGAAGTAATGGCGATTGGCCGAACGTTTGAAGAGTCACTTCTTAAAGCGATTCGTTCACTCGAAAGCAATACGTATCATATGGAGTTAAGTGATGCTGAGCAATTTACAGACGAGTGGATCGAGAAGAGAATCCGTAAAGCAGGAGATGAACGACTCTTCTATATCGGGGAAGCACTTAGAAGAGGAGTGACGATTGAAACCATTCACGAATGGAGCAAAATCGATCTTTTCTTCCTGTATAAGATGAATAGAATTGTAGATTTCGAAAAGGAATTGACCTTGCATCCCTTCAATCTTGACATGGCTCGAAAAGCAAAGAGAATGGGCTTCTCAGACATCACCATTGCCAAGCTATGGAATTGTGCAGAAGCAGATTTGTATAGCTGGAGAAAAGAAAATCATTTAACACCTGTATATAAAATGGTAGATACTTGTGCGGCTGAGTTTGAATCAGAAACTCCTTACTTCTATGGAACATATGAGGATGAGAATGAGTCCAGGGTCACATCAAGGGAGAGTGTCATCGTTCTTGGGTCAGGACCGATCAGGATCGGTCAGGGAGTTGAATTTGATTACGCGACTGTTCACTCTGTCTGGGCCATTAAAGAAGCGGGTTATGAAGCGATCATCGTAAACAACAATCCAGAAACGGTTTCGACAGACTTCAGCATCTCGGATAAATTATATTTTGAACCTCTTACGGTAGAAGATGTGATGCACATCATTGATCTTGAGAAGCCTAAGGGAGTTGTCGTGCAGTTTGGCGGGCAAACCGCGATCAATCTTGCAGATGAGCTGGTTAGAAGAGGAGTCAAGATTCTCGGTACTTCCCTTGAAGATTTAGATCGTGCAGAAAACAGGGATAAATTCGAACATACTCTGAACGAACTTGGCATTCCTCAACCTGAAGGGAAAACAGCGGTATCTGTAGAAGGAGCCATATCCATTGCTAAAAGCATCGGATACCCGGTGCTGGTCAGACCGTCTTACGTCCTTGGTGGAAGAGCGATGGAAATTGTTTACCGGGAAGAAGAGCTTCTTCAATACATGAAGAATGCAGTGAAAGTGAATCCGCAGCATCCGGTTTTAATCGACCGTTACCTGATCGGAAAAGAAATTGAAGTGGATGCGATTTCTGACGGAGTGGACGTAGTCATCCCTGGAATCATGGAGCATATTGAACGAGCTGGAGTTCACTCTGGAGATTCCATCGCGGTTTATCCTCCACAGCAGCTCACACAAGAACAGAAACAAACGATTGTGGATTATACAACGAGACTAGCTAAAGGCTTAAACATTGTGGGGTTACTGAATATCCAATATGTCATCTCAAAAGGAGAAGTATTTGTTCTGGAAGTGAATCCACGCTCCAGCCGTACAGTGCCATTCATCAGTAAAATCACCAATGTACCGATGGCGAATATTGCAACCAAGTCCATACTTGGGATCTCCCTGAAGGAACAAGGATATGAATCAGGATTAATACCTGAAAAACATGGTGTATATGTGAAGGTTCCTGTATTCTCCTTTGCCAAGCTAAGACGGGTGGACATCACGCTGGGACCAGAAATGAAATCGACGGGAGAAGTAATGGGGAAGGATCTCACATTAGAAAAAGCCCTCTACAAAGGAATGGTTGCAGCAGGGATGCAAATGAAAGAATATGGCTCTGTACTCATGACCGTAGCAGATAAAGACAAAGACGAAGCAGTTCTTCTTGCTCAACGCTTTATCGATATCGGGTATCAAATCCTAGCAACCAAAGGTACGGCTGAGCATCTGACGAAAGCAAACATTGCCGTAAGCGAGGTGGATAAGATCGGATCCACCGGACCAACCCTGCTGGACATCATCCAAAGTGGAGAAACACAGCTTGTCATCAATACCTTGACTAAAGGAAAACAACCTGCCCGTGACGGATTTAGAATTCGTAGAGAATCTGTAGAGAACGGCATTCCATGTCTTACATCTCTGGACACTGCAGAAGCCATCCTGCGGGTGATTGAATCCATGACATTCTCTGCTGAGGCTCTTCCATCACAACCGAAGACAAGAGAGGCGGTTTTTCAATGATCGTAAATGAAAAGATGGTTGTGCTTTCTCATGAAAGAATCGCGGAAAACATCTTTGAATTAGTTCTACAAGGGGAATTGGTGAGGGAGATCAAGGCTCCTGGACAATTTGTCCATATTAAAGTGGGTACAGGAATGGACCCTTTACTTAGAAGGCCGATTTCAATCGCCTCTCACAACCCTGAAAACCTCACGATGACATTGATCTACCGTGCTGAAGGGAAGGGAACCGTTATCCTTTCAGAGGTGAAAAGAAGTGAAACAGTCGACGTTTTAGGACCTCTTGGAAATGGGTTCACAGTCGAAGACGGAAGTAAGACCGCACTGTTAGTAGGTGGAGGAATTGGAGTTCCTCCCCTCTACGGTCTTTCTAAAAAGCTGGTTGAAAATGGTTGGACAGTAAAACATATCCTCGGGTTTCAAAATGAATCCGTGAGCTTTTATGAAGACAGATTCAGGGAATTGGGTGAAACCTTTGTCGCCACAGTGGATGGAAGCCTTGGAACTTCCGGGTTTGTAACAGATGTAATACAAGAAAAAGGACCGGCCTTTGATGTGTTTTATTCCTGTGGTCCGACACCGATGCTAAAAGCACTTCAAGCCCAATTAGAGGATAAAAACGGGTTTATCTCTTTAGAAGAACGAATGGGCTGTGGAATAGGTGCATGCTTTGCATGTGTTTGTCATACACAGGATGATCCTGAAGGGTCAAGCTACGTTAAGGTTTGCAGTGATGGACCTGTATTTCCAGTAGGGGAGGTGCTTTTATGAAATCCTTACAAATCGAATTACCCGGATTATCATTAAGAAACCCGGTCATGCCAGCATCAGGATGCTTTGGCTTTGGTCGCGAATATAGTCAATTCTATGATTTAAGCGAACTTGGGGCAATTATGATCAAAGCGACCACGGAAGAAGCGCGCTTTGGAAATCCGACTCCCCGAGTTGCAGAGACGAATGCCGGTATGCTGAACGCGATTGGTTTACAAAATCCAGGACTAACCGGTGTGATGGAAAAGGAACTTCCTTGGCTTTCTCAGTATGATGTTCCCATCATCGCTAATGTGGCTGGTTCTCAAGTTGAGGATTACGTGGAGGTGGCAAGAGTCATCTCAACCGCCGAAAACGTAAAAGCCCTTGAATTGAATATCTCCTGCCCAAATGTAAAAACAGGGGGAATAGCCTTTGGTACCATCCCCGAAGTGGCAAAAGAATTGACCGAGAGAGTAAAAGAAGTATCACAGGTCCCGCTTTATGTTAAGTTATCACCGAATGTCTCCAATATTGTCGAAATGGCCAAGGCTGTTGAAGCAGGAGGAGCTGACGGACTGACGATGATCAATACACTCCTCGGGATGAGACTGGATATGAAGACAGGTAAGCCTATCCTGGCAAACAAGACAGGGGGGTTATCGGGCCCCGCCATTAAACCGGTTGCGATTCGTATGATATATGAAGTAAGTCAACAGGTTGATCTTCCGATTATCGGAATGGGGGGCATACAAACTGCTGAAGATGTGATTGAATACTTCTACGCAGGGGCAAGCGCCATAGCTGTAGGTACAGCAAACTTCGTGGATCCATTCGTGTGTCAGCGTATCATCAAAGATTTACCGCCATTACTGGCTGAACTGGGAGTGGAGCATATATCAGAGTTGACCGGAAGGAGCTGGGGGAAGCATGAATCAAAAGCCGTTTATAGCCCTTGATTTTCCAACGTGGGAGAAGACATCAATCTTTTTAGATCATTTCTCAGAAAGTTTAAATGTAAAAGTCGGCATGGAGCTATACCTTCAAAATGGACCGATTATCATCGAAAAGATATTAAATAAAAATCATCGTATTTTCCTGGATTTAAAGCTTCATGATATTCCCAATACAGTTTACGGTGCCATGAAGGGACTTGCCGGGTTAGACCTTGACTTGATCAATGTGCATGCTGCAGGCGGCAGTGTGATGATGGAAAAGGCGTTGGAAGGTTTACAAGCCGGCACACCCGCCAATCATTCACCGGCAAAACTGATAGCCGTCACTCAGTTAACTTCAACGACAGAAGAACAAATGCAGAGGGAACAATTAATACCTAAAACGATTAATGAGTCTGTCTTACATTATGCCACTCTTGCAAAAGAGGCAGGGCTCGATGGTGTGGTATGTTCTCCTCACGAATCCTCTCTTATAAAAGAGTACTGCGGAGAAGACTTTATTCGGGTGACTCCGGGGATCAGGTTGACAAATGATCAAAAAGGAGATCAAAAAAGAGTCACCACACCACGTATGGCAAGAGAAATGGGATCTTCTTTCATTGTTGTAGGGAGAAGTATTACAGGAGCAAGCAACCCGGTTGAAGCATATGAACGAATCGTACAAGAATGGGAGGGCCTTGAATGAAACAAGAAATCGCCAAAAAACTATTAGACATCGAAGCTGTATTTTTAAACCCCTCGGAGCCTTTTACATGGTCATCCGGGATCAAGTCCCCGATCTATTGTGATAATCGACTGACCTTATCTTATCCTGCAGTACGGGATGAAATCTCTACGGGTCTTGTTGAGATTATCAAAGAGAATTTCCCTCATGTCGAAGTCATTGCGGGGACTGCAACAGCTGGAATTCCACATGCTGCATGGGTGAGTGAAAAACTAAACCTTCCAATGTGTTACGTCAGGTCAAAAGCAAAGGCTCACGGAAAAGGGAAGCAGATTGAAGGGAAAGCTGCGCCGGGACAAAAAGTAGTCGTGGTTGAAGACCTCATCTCAACGGGAGGAAGCTGCATTACAGCTGTGAACGCCTTGAGAGAAGCGGGCTGTGACGTATTAGGAGTAGTCGCGATTTTCACATACGAACTGGAGAAAGGGAAAAGGATGTTTGATGAGCAAGATATTGAAGCCTATGCCCTATCCGATTATTCAAGCTTATTGGATGCAGCGGTCCAAAATGAGATTATTCGTGAAGATGAGTTAGAACAGTTAAAGCTTTGGAGAGAAGACCCAGAGAATTGGGGAATGTAAGGGGAAAGCAACTCGTTGGTGAGTTGCTTTTTAATTTTTGAGGGGTAGGGAACCGTCCCCTGACGACCAATTAAAAAGCACTCCCACCCAATCCCAATTCAGACTGAGTGAAAGTGCCTCATTGCTAAAGTCAATCTTTCAATGATCGAACCAGATCCAAATCAGGTGTCACATACACGGTTTGCTGTCCTTCATAAATGACAAACCCAGGCTTGGCTCCTTTTGGTTTTTTTACCTGTTTGACTTGAGTGAAATCAACAGGTACCGAGCTTGATTCTCGTGCTTTACTGAAGTAGGCAGCAATGTTAGCCGCTTCCTTGATCGTCTCCTCAGAAGGATTCTGACTTTTGATTACTACGTGGGAGCCGGGAATATCCTTCGTGTGAAGCCAAATCTCTTCCCTGCCTGCGACTCTGTTCGTTAGATAATCGTTTTGTTTATTGTTTTTTCCAACTAAGATTTGTGTGCCATCGCTTGATGTGTAGTTTTCCAGAACGGGCTTTACATTGGCTTTTTTCTTTTTCGTCTGCTTGCGGACCCTCAGGTAACCTTCTTCCTCGAGTTCTTCTCTGATTTCTTCTACATCTTTGGTAGATGCCGATTCTAATTGCTGAAGTAATTGCTCTAGATACTTAATCTCATCGTCGGCTTTTTCGATTTGCTCATGAACGATTTTCACTGCATTCTTTGCTTTTTGATAGCGAGAGAAATAGTTTTGGGCATTATCAGATGGAGACTTTTGTGGGTTGAGGGGGATGGTAATGCTTTCCCCGTTTTCATCGTAGTAATTTACAACGCTAACCTCAGTCATACCCCGTTCAACGGCATATAAATTCGATGTAAGTAGTTCACCCAGCAATTGATACCGATCAGCCTGTCGGGCATCCTCTAATGTTTGCTTTAATTTTTCGATTTTATTTACATTTTTATCACGTTCGTTTCGAATGAATCGTTCCAAATCGTTTCCTTGCTGCTTGACCCGGTCTCTTGCAGCCTTCTGATAGAAGAACCGGTCTAATAATTCACTTAACGAAGGAAAGGTTTGTTTCTCTCCTTGAAGATGTTCAAGATCCATCCAGTAAAACGTTTCTCTTTCTCCGCTAATGAGGGTTGGTGTTGAGTCATTCGATTTTGCATGCTGAATCAATTCTATGAATGATTCAGCAATGGTCGACTGGCTTCCGATTCCAGCCCGGTGTACAACTTCCTTCGCATATAGAGGAGAAATTCCTGCAAAGGATTGAACGATCTGCTTATCTAGTTTGCCGGAATTAAAGTCCAGTGCTCTTAGGACATCATCACTTGTTGCTTCAAGAGGATTTCTTTTATCCTGCTGAGGGGGGAGAACATACGTATGTCCTGGTAAAACGGTACGATGGGTGTTCATACTTGGTGAAATATGCTTGATACTATCCAAAATCATATTACGTTCCTTATCAACTAAGATAATATTGCTGTGTCGTCCCATGATCTCAATAATCAATTGTTTATATGAAATATCACCGATTTCATTTCTTCCTTTCACTTCGAATATAATCATCCGGTCTAACCCAACTTGTTTGATTCCTTCCACAATGTACCCTTCCAGATGCTTACGTAAGAGCATGCAGAACATAGGAGGAACAGAAGGATTTTCGTAGTTTTCGTTGGTTAATTGTACCCTGGAATAATTGGGGTGGGCAGATAATAGAACTTTGTGATTTTTTCCATTAGCCCGGATAATCATAATGATTTCATTTTTATAAGGTTGATGTATTTTATTAATCCGTCCGTGTAATACGTTTTCATTCAATTCTCGCGTCATGCTTCTCGTAAATAATCCATCAAATGACATATAAAACATCCTCTACTTTAAACGGTTTCAATCGTTTTTAATTCTATCCGACTTTGTCAACATCTCTGTGTATCAAATGTAATCGATTTTACCCCTCTAAACGATAAAATGCAAAACATACATAAATCATATCATTTTTTAGGACGAGTCTGAATAAGAATGCTATGAGAAGGGACAACTTTTCGTATCGTAGGAGGAGAGTGAAATGGTTGCATGAAATTTCATGAGATGAGACAAGAGGATATAGAGCAGTCATTGAATACCAATTATCAAGAAGGTCTTTCAACAGAAGATGTAGCTAAGAGACGGAACCAATATGGCTACAATCAATTAGAAGAAGCTGAGAAGCAATCGGCTTTGTTATTATTTTTCAGTCAATTTAAGGACTTTATGGTTCTTGTGTTATTGGCAGCCACACTCATTTCAGGATTACTTGGAGAATACATCGATGCGATTGCAATCATTGCCATTGTATTAATCAACGGTTTTTTAGGTTTTTTTCAAGAGCGTAAAGCAGAAAGGTCCCTACAGGCTTTAAAGGAACTCTCAGCACCTCAGGTTTCAGTGTTAAGGGATGGAAAATGGGTGAAAATTGCTTCAAAAGAAGTCATCATTGGAGATATTATACGCTTTGGAAGCGGGGATCGGATTGGGGCAGATGTACGCCTCATTGAAGCAAATAGCCTGGAAATAGAGGAATCTGCCTTAACGGGGGAATCTGTACCTGTTATTAAAGGAACGAACCCTGTTAATGGCGAAAATATGAGTCTCGGAGATTTAGAGAACATGGCCTTTATGGGGACGTTGGTTACAAGGGGAAATGGAATTGGAGTGGTTACATCGATTGGAATGAAAACAGCGATGGGACAAATCGCTGATATGATTCAAAAAGCAGAAACGATGATAACCCCACTTCAAAGAAAGCTTGAGGAATTAGGGAAAATACTGATCACGGTTGCCCTCGTGTTAACGGCTTTAGTCGTAGGAATCGGTGTAATCCAAGGCCATGACATGTACACCATGTTCTTAGCGGGAGTTTCTTTGGCTGTAGCGGCTATTCCTGAAGGGTTACCGGCAATTGTAACCGTTGCCCTTTCCCTCGGTGTTCAGCGGATGATCAAGAAAAAAGCGATCGTTAGAAAGCTGCCGGCTGTTGAAACATTAGGCTGTGCATCGGTTATATGCTCAGATAAAACAGGGACTCTGACTCAAAATAAGATGACGGTCACACATCTCTGGAGTGGAGGCAGGACGTGGACGGTAACGGGGATCGGATACGAGCCGGACGGCCAATTCTACAACGGGGAACAAAGGG
Organism: Rossellomorea sp. FM04394; assembly: GCF_041889765.1. Classification (NCBI taxonomy): domain Bacteria; kingdom Bacillati; phylum Bacillota; class Bacilli; order Caryophanales; family Bacillaceae; genus Rossellomorea; species Rossellomorea sp. FM04394. The sequence continues at coordinate 1,814,777 of NZ_CP168654.1, forward strand.
TGACACCTCACAATGAGAATGCCCTGCAACAATTATTAACCTTTGGAATGCTATGCAATCATGCAGAACTTGTTACACGTGAAGAAGGCTTTGTGGTTGATGGCGATCCCACAGAAGGGGCTCTACTTGTTGCGGGATTGAAAGCTGGATTAAGCCGGGAGTCTTTGCAGAAAAAATTTACGGTTGTAAAAGAATTTCCCTTTGATTCTACTAGAAAGATGATGAGTATTATCGTTGTGGATCAAAATGGGAAACACTTTTCTGTAACGAAAGGTGCTCCGGATGTATTAGTCGCTAAAAGCGAGTCCTTCTTGTGGGAAGGAAGACTTCAATATAAAACAACTGAAATTTCCCGGAAAGTGGAAGAGGCTATCAGCGAGATGTCTTCCAATGCCCTGCGAAACATTGCGATTGCGTATAAACCGCTCAATGAAAGATCCATGGAAGGGATTACTGAACAAGAAATTGAAGAAGGAGTCACCTTCATTGGATTGCAAGGTATGATTGATCCTCCAAGACCTGAAGTGAAGCAGGCGGTCAAAGAATGTCGCGCAGCCGGTATCAAGACGGTCATGATTACTGGCGACCATATCTTAACCGCTAAAGCGATTGCTAAACAGCTCGGGATCTTAAAAAACAAGGATCGGGTTCTGGATGGAAAAGCGTTAAATCAAATGGAAGTACATGAATTGGAAGAGATTGTGGACGATGTATCGGTATTTGCACGTGTTTCTCCTGAGCATAAATTAAAAATAGTCAAAGCCCTGCAAAACAGGGGTCATGTAGTGGCGATGACCGGGGATGGAGTAAATGACGCTCCTGCTATAAAATCTTCCGATATTGGAGTGGCCATGGGGATAACAGGTACGGACGTGGCAAAGGAGTCCTCCTCACTGGTCCTGTTGGATGATAACTTTGCGACGATTAAATCGGCGATTCAGGAGGGTAGGAACATCTATGAAAATATCAGAAAGTTTATCCGGTACCTGCTGGCTTCGAATGTCGGTGAAATTCTCGTCATGCTATTTGCTATGATCCTGGCCCTTCCGCTTCCATTGGTGCCGATTCAGATTCTTTGGGTAAACCTTGTGACAGATGGGCTTCCTGCCATGGCGCTGGGTCTTGATAAGCCTGAAGATGATGTAATGAAGAGAAAGCCAAGGCATCCGAAAGAAGGGGTGTTTGCACGGGGACTAGGTTGGAAAGTAGTGTCAAGGGGATTCTTAATCGGAGGAGTCACTTTACTTGCATTTATGTTGTCTTATAAGACTCACCCTGATCACTTGGCATATGCCCAAACGGTCGCCTTTGCTACATTGGTTATGGCACAGCTGATACATGTTTTCGACTGTCGAAGTGAAGTATCGGTATTTTCAAGAAATCCGTTTGGAAACATGTATCTGGTGTGGGCAGTGTTATCTTCACTTGTATTAATGCTTCTCGTAATCTACATCCCATCCTTGCAGCCGATCTTCCATACAGTACCAATCGCGATGAAAGACTGGTTCTTGATCATCGGATTAAGCTCCGTTCCAACGTTTTTGCTGGCAGGGTCATTTTTCGCAAGAAAAAAACAGTGAAATGTGGTATAATCCTAAAGGTAATAGAGAATCGCCTCTATTACCTTTTTTATATAGTGTGAATGCACGTATGAAATCATATGAAATCAGTAGATCTACATACGAATACCGTCAAAAGATTGGATGTGATCGTAATGGTTGTCAGTATGACAGGCTTTGGAAGAAGCAAAGTAGACTCTGAACAACATACTGTAACGGTTGAAATGAAATCCGTTAATCACAGATTCAGTGAATGTTACATAAGAATGCCCCGCCAATTAATGAAACTTGAGGATAAAATTAAAAAACAAGTATCCCAGTCCGTTAAGAGGGGGAAAGTGGATATTTTCATCACCATAACCGGTGATGGCTTAGTACATAAAAATCTACATATTGACTGGAAGCTCATTCAAGATTATTATCAGTTAGTAAATAAAGTGAAAGAAACCTTCTCCTTAAAAGATGAAGTGCAATTAGCCCACCTCTTAAACAGAGAAGAATTTGTGTTGATTGAAGAATCGGAAGATGAAAATGAAGAACTTGAGCATTTGGTGTTAAAAGCTGTAGAACAAGCGGCAATTGACCTTAGGTTAATGCGGGAAAAAGAAGGACAGCTTCTCAAGAAGGATTTTCTCTCCCACCTCAATCATTTAGAGAACAAATTGGTTGAACTTACCAATCATGCTCCCCAAGTGGTCAATCAATACAGGGAACGATTAAGAAAAAGGATTCTTGAATACAATGAAACTTCCTTTGATGAAAGTCGTTTACTTACGGAAGTTGCCATTTTTGCTGATAAATCGGATATTACCGAGGAACTGACGAGATTGGAAAGTCACATTCAGTATTTTTATTCCACATTGACTGGTGAAGGGCCTGTAGGCAGGAAGCTTGATTTCATAATTCAGGAAATGAACCGGGAAGTGAACACAATTGGTTCGAAAGCAAATGATTCCTTTATCGCCACGATTGTGGTGGAACTGAAATCAACACTCGAGAAGCTAAGAGAACAAGTGCAAAATGTAGAATAAGAAGTTTAGTTTCCCGTCATTCCGGCGAAACTAAACTATTGATTAGGAGGAGCGTTATGTCGATCAAGCTCATCAATATAGGATTTGGAAATATCGTTTCAGCTAACCGGATCATCTCCATTGTCAGTCCCGAATCAGCACCGATCAAACGCTTGATTCAGGATGCAAGAGACCGGGGAACACTTGTTGATGCTACATACGGAAGAAGAACAAGAGCGGTTATTATTACGGATAGCGATCACGTTATTCTTTCAGCTGTTCAACCCGAAACCGTTGCTCATCGTTTAACGGATAAAGAGGATATAGTAGAAGAAGGGCAGGGTAAATAAATGAAAGAAAAAGGATTGCTGATCGTTCTATCCGGACCTTCAGGTGTCGGAAAAGGAACCGTTCGTAAAGCGATTTTTTCCCAAAAAGATACAAAATTTGAATATTCCATCTCCATGACCACTCGTAAACCCCGAGAAGGCGAAGTGGATGGTGTAGATTATTTCTTTAAAACAAGAGAAGAGTTTGAAGTGCTTATAGAGCAAGGAAAGCTCTTGGAGTATGCAGAGTTCGTTGGGAACTATTATGGCACTCCGGTTGATTATGTTCGAGAAACACTTGATGCAGGAAGAGATGTTTTTCTTGAAATTGAAGTACAAGGTGCACAGCAGGTCAGGGATAAATTCCCTGAAGGTTTATTTATCTTCCTGGCACCCCCTAGTCTTTCTGAACTTCAGAACCGCCTCGTAACAAGAGGGACTGAAACGGATGATTTGATCCAGGGCAGAATGAATACAGCAAGAAAAGAAATCGAAATGATGAATCTATATGATTACATTGTTGAAAATGATCAAATAGAAAATGCCGTAAACAAGATTAAATCCATTGTTCAGGCAGAACACTGTAAACGGGAACGAGTGCAACAACGATACTTAAATATGCTGGAGGTTGAATAAATGTTAAACCCATCCATTGATTCATTAATGAAAAAGATCGATTCTAAATATTCGTTAGTCAGTATCGCGGCTAAGCGAGCGAGAAATCTTCAAGACACCGGGGATTACCGTTTGAACCAATATGAGTCTCAAAAGTTTGTAGGAAAAGCTCTTGAAGAAATTCAGGCCGGTCAACTATCTATGAAAGAAAGAGACGCTAAAGCTGTTTATTCTGATGAATAAGCATCAGCATGCTTAATGATAAACTCTAAGGGGTTGACTCGAAAGATTTCATGATCTTTTCGAGACAACCCTATTTTCTTTTTCTATCAATATCCTTCATAATAAAGGAAGTATAAAGAGTAATGGGGGAAAGTAGAATGATCAAGGGGAAAAAAATACTGCTATGTGTATCTGGTGGAATTGCTGTATATAAAGCGGCTGCTTTAACGAGCAAGCTGGTCCAAAGCGGTGCGGAAGTGAAAGTCATCATGACTGATTCAGCTCGAAAATTTGTGGCTCCACTTACCTTCCAAGCATTATCCCGTCAAGATGTATACTGGGATACCTTTGATGAAAAGGATTCGGCAAAGATTGCTCATATAGACTTAGCTGACTGGGCGGATCTTGTACTCGTAGCACCAGCAACAGCCAACATCATCGGGAAGCTTGCGAACGGGATTGCAGATGACATGATATCAACAACCATTCTGGCAACGACATCCAAAGTTTGGATTGCCCCTGCCATGAATGTACATATGTATGATCACCCGGCGGTGAAACGAAACATTAATACCCTTTTTGGCTTTGGCTACGAATTTGTCGAACCAAGTGAAGGGTATTTAGCTTGTGGATACGTTGGAAAAGGAAGATTAGAAGAACCTGAAAGAGTAGTGGAATTGATTGATCGCTATTTTTCAGATCATGATCGTGAAGGACTGCTTTTACAAGGCAAAAGAGTAGTGATTACAGCAGGCCCTACGAGAGAAATGGTTGATCCTGTAAGATTCTTCTCCAATCGATCAACCGGGAAAATGGGCTATGCCTTTGCAGAAGCTGCCGTTTCCCTTGGGGCTCAGGTCGTATTGATTTCAGGACCTTCCCATTTACCGGTTCCCCGGGGTGTTGAATTGGTATCCGTCATGAGTGCTGAAGACATGTACAACGCGGTTCATGCAGCTTTCCCGACAGCGGATATCGTGGTGAAGAGCGCAGCGGTGGCTGATTATCGTCCGAGGGAAATATTTGAGGATAAGTTAAAGAAAAAAGATGGAAATCTAGTGATTGAATTCGAAAGAACGAAGGATATATTAAAAAGTCTTGGAGACATAAAGAATCATCAATATCTTATCGGATTTGCGGCAGAAACTACAAATGTTGAGGAGTATGCCAAGGCTAAACTTGAAAAGAAACGGGCAGATATGATCGTGGCAAATAATGTGAAAGAAACTGGGTCAGGCTTTGGTACCGATACAAACCGGGTGTCGATCGTTACAAAAGGCGGGGACGTTAGGGATTTGCCGTTATTATCAAAAGTGGATGTAGCCAAAGAAATCTATAAAGAAGCAGTCCGGCAAATAAAGAAGGGTACGCCACATGAACGTAGCTAGTGTAATCGTCGATGTCCCTGCCATGCAAACGGATCGCACCTACGATTATAGTATCCCGGATGAATGGAGAGGCAGTATCCTTCCCGGCATGAGGGTAGTTGTTCCGTTTGGACCAAGAAAAATTCAAGGTTTTGTGATTGAATTAAAGGAAAAAGGCGAAGTGTCGAAACTCAAACCGGTCATTGAGCCAATGGATCTTGTACCGGTTCTCAATAACGAACTCCTGGCGCTGGGGAACTGGCTGACAGAGAAGACCCTTTGTTTTAAAATCTCTGCTTTTCAATCGATGCTGCCTGCAGCCATGAAGGCGAAATACGAAAAATTCTTTCAGCTCGAAGGAAACATGGGACCTGGCGGGCTCCATCACTCTTTGCAGCGCTTCTTTCAGCAGGGGAGAGAAGTTTCCTGGAAAGCGATTGAAGAAAGCGGGCTTTTACCTCTCATTCATAAAGAGGTTAAGAATGGTTCTGTTGAAGTGATATACAGGGTGAAAGCCAAGGGGAATAAGAAAACGGTGAGAAGACTCTATCTTAATATTCAAGACGATGATTTAGAAGAGATAAAGAACAGCCTGCCCCCTCAAGCAAGTAAGCAGAAACAGATCATAGAGTACATGAGTGATTCTGCTCCGGGGGGGGACGGGATACTTGCTTCGACCCTCCTTGAAGAGATGGCGACCACCTCATCTACCGTTAAATCATTAGTCAATAAAGGTCTTCTGATTGAGAAAAACGTTGAAATGTATCGTGACCCTTTTGAAAACAGAACATTTGAGAAGACCTCACCCCTGACGTTGACGTCCCAACAGGACCAAGCGATTCGTCCTATACTGAACACCATCGATCAACATAAACATCATACATTCCTTCTTTACGGTGTAACAGGGAGTGGTAAAACAGAAATTTACCTGCAATCCATTCAACGGGTCTTACAAGAAGGGAAGGAAGCGATTGTATTGGTTCCTGAAATATCGCTTACCCCCCAAATGGTCCACCGTTTTAAGGGCCGTTTCGGAGATGATGTGGCTGTATTGCACAGTGGTTTGTCCGTTGGCGAAAAGTATGATGAGTGGAGGAAGATTCAGCGTAAGGAAGTAAAAGTGGTGGTTGGTGCCCGCTCAGCCGTTTTTGCTCCTTTTGAAAATATCGGCATAATCATTATCGATGAAGAGCATGAGACGAGTTATAAGCAAGAGGAAAATCCCCGGTATCATGCTAAGGACGTCGCCATTTATCGAGGGGAATATCATCAGTGCCCTGTGATCTTAGGAAGTGCTACGCCTTCTTTGGAATCCTTTGCGCGAGCATCGAAAGGTGTATATGAGCTTCTCACCTTGGATAAACGTATGAATGACGGACCATTACCTTCCGTGGACATTGTGGATATGAGAGAGGAGCTGAGGAAAGGGAACCGTTCCATGTTCTCAACAGAACTATTCGAGAAGCTTCAGGACCGGATGGCAAAAGGAGAGCAAACTGTTCTCTTCCTGAATAGACGGGGACATTCTTCATTCATCATGTGCAGGGATTGCGGCTTTGTCCTTCAGTGTCCAAACTGCGACATATCCTTGACCTATCATCGTTTTTCAAATGGAATGAAATGTCACTATTGCGGTTACGAAGAGGGAGTTCCAAGTACTTGTCCTGAATGTACGAGTGAGCATATTCGTTATTTTGGAACCGGAACTCAAAAGGTAGAGGAGGAATTGACAAAACTCATACCAGATGCTCGTATCATTCGTATGGATGTAGATACAACGTCTCGAAAAGGCTCCCATGAAAAACTTTTGACAGCCTTTGGAGAAGGTAAGGCGGATATCCTGCTTGGTACTCAAATGATTGCGAAGGGTCTCGATTTTCCCAATATCACTCTTGTGGGGGTCCTCAGTGCGGATACGATGCTCCATCTGCCTGATTTCAGAGCAGCAGAAAAGACGTTTCAATTACTGACTCAAGTGAGTGGTCGAGCCGGCAGGCACACGCTGCCCGGAGAAGTAGTGATTCAAACGTATACACCTGAGCATTATTCAATCGAGTTAGCATCAAATCACGATTACAATCGTTTTTATCAGCAGGAAATGATGATGAGGAAAATGGGATCCTACCCTCCTTTTTATTACATCACTCTAATCACATTAAGTCATGAAGACCTAATGAAAGTAGTGGACATTGCAGAGAAGATGACGAACTATATTCGGTCAAAGCTATCCGGCACAACGATTATTCTTGGCCCCGTTGCGTCACCGATCCCCAGGATAAAGAATAGATATCGCTATCAATGTTTGATAAAATACAAGCGGGAACCAAATCTTGGCACTACATTAAAGACAGTATTAGATCAGTACCAGCAGCAATATGCATCACAAGGGTTATCAATCTCCATTGATGTGAACCCTTATATGATGATGTAACGCTATTTATACGGAAAAATGGAGGAGACTTATGGCAATACTTCCAATTGTAATGCATCCTGATCCAATCTTAGAAAAAGATTGTGAGAAGGTAACGGCATTTGATAAGAAATTAAAAAAATTACTGGCAAATATGTATGATACTATGCTTGAAGCGGACGGTGTCGGCCTTGCAGCTCCTCAAGTAGGAGTCGACCTTCAGATAGCAGTGGTCGATATCGGGGATGACAGTGGAACAATCGAGCTTATTAATCCGGAAATCATCGAGGCGGAAGGCTCTCAAACAGACCTCGAAGGATGCTTAAGCTTCCCGGGCTTATATGGCGAAGTGACCCGTCCTTATTCCATCAAGGTCAGAACGCATGACAGAAAAGGAAGAATGATTGAATTTCAAGCTGAGGATTTTTTAGCCAGAGCGATTCAACATGAAATCGATCATCTTCATGGTATCCTATTTACCTCAAAGGTAGAAAAATATGTTACAGAAGAAGAATTAGAAGGGTATGAAGCTTAATGACGAAAGTGATTTTTATGGGAACACCTGATTTTTCAGTTCCTGTTCTTCAATCTCTATTAGATGAAAACTATGATGTAATTGCGGTTGTGACACAGCCTGATCGCCCGGTGGGAAGAAAAAGGATCCTCACGCCTCCACCTGTAAAAATAGCAGCTGAAAAACACGGGATCCCAGTATACCAGCCAGAGAAAATAAAGGATGAAGATGAGTTAAGCAAAGTGCTTGCATTGAAGCCTGATCTTATAGTGACAGCCGCTTTTGGGCAAATTCTTCCTAACGCATTACTGGAAGCTCCGCCCTACGGATGTATCAATGTTCATGCCTCTTTACTTCCTGAACTTAGGGGTGGGGCACCCATTCATTATTCCATTCTCCAAGGAAAAGAGAAAACTGGCATTACCATCATGTATATGGTCGAAAAGCTTGATGCTGGGGACATAATTAGTCAAGTGGAAGTAGATATAAATGAGCGGGATCATGTCGGAACGCTTCACGATAAACTAAGTGTTGCAGGTGCGGCATTACTGATTGAAACGATACCCAAATTATTAGGAGGGGAAATTACCCCGGTCAAGCAAGATGATTCAAAAGCCACCTTCGCACGAAACATAAAGAGGGAACAAGAAAAAATAGACTGGAAGAGAAGTGGAGAAGAAATCTATAACCATATTAGAGGACTTCACCCTTGGCCGGTTGCGTACACCACTTTAGAAAATTCTGTGATGAAAATCTGGTGGGGAGAAAAAGTCGAAGGACGATCCTCTGCACCTGGTGAAATCCTGAGAATCGAAGAAGATGGGTTCGTTGTTTCCACAGGCAATTCAGTAGGAATTAAAATAACCGATTTACAGCCTTCCGGTAAAAAGAGAATGAGTGCAAAGGATTACCTGCGTGGAGCAGGCTCTCACCTAAATGCAGGAATGATGTTAGGAGAAAATAATGAGTAAACGAAATAAAACCGTTCGTGAAGCAGCGCTTGATGTCATTGAAGCGGTAGAAAAAAATCAATCGTATAGTAATTTATTACTTAATCATGTGATTGAAAAAAATCAGCTGCCAAGTAAAGACATTGGATTATTAACGGAGCTGACGTATGGAACCATTCAACGAAAAATGACGTTGGATTTCTATTTAGCCCCGTTTATTAAGGGGAAGCTGGATGAATGGGTTCGGCAACTTTTACGTTTATCCCTCTATCAGCTTGTGTACTTAGATCGAATTCCTGACCGTGCTGTTTTCTTTGAAGCGGTAGAAATCGCCAAAAAGAGAGGGCATAAAGGCATTTCAGGATTAGTGAACGGGGTCTTGCGTTCTGTTCAGAGAAAAGGGCTTCCTTCCCTAGACAGTATTAAAGATCCGATCGAGCGGGTGGCCATCGAGACGAGTCATCCTTATTGGCTGGTAAAGAGATGGGAAGAACAATTTGGTTTGGAGAAAACGAAAGAGATGTGTGAAACCAATTTAATCGCACCTAAACAATCGGCACGTGTCAACACGACCAGAATCAATAGGGAAGAACTGGTTAAACGTTTAACGGATGAGGGGAATGAAGTGAAAGAAAGCGCGATTGTCCCTGAAGCTATTCAGTCACTTCGAGGTAACATTGCTAAATCAGAAGCTTATCGTGACGGACAGTGTACAATCCAGGATGAAAGTTCCATGCTTGTCTCCTATGCTCTAAAGCTTGAACAGGGGATGAAAGTGTTGGATGCATGCGCAGCACCTGGGGGTAAAACGACCCACATAGCCGAAAAACTTTCAGGTACGGGTGAAGTTCATGCATTGGACTTACACAAGCATAAGGTGAAATTAATCGACGAAAATGCGACCCGACTTGGATTGAATAATGTGAAGTCGACAACCCTGGATAGTCGAAAAGCAGGAGAGAAGTTTGAAAAAGAGAGCTTCGATCGCATTCTGGTCGATGCTCCATGCTCCGGACTAGGTGTATTAAGAAGGAAACCGGATATTAAATATGCTAAAAAAGAATCCGATCTTCTTTCGCTACAGAAGATTCAGCTGGACATCTTATCAGCTGTTGCACCACTGTTAAAAAAAGCTGGACTTTTAGTTTATAGCACATGTACTGTAGACCAAAATGAGAATGAAGGTACCATCTCGGCTTTCTTAAGTGATCATCCTGAATTTGAACCACATGCTTTAGATGGTCTTCCTGATTCCATTACACCTTTTATTAGTGAGGATAAATTACAAATATTCCCCCAAGACTTTGGTGGAGACGGGTTCTTTATTTCGTGTTTTAGAAAAAAATGAGTCGAAATAAATCAAATGTCGAAAGAAAAGCAGGAAAATTCACCAGAAAAGTCGTAAAAGTACAACAGCCCTTAATGAATCTTTGATTATCTATTACTTTGTAATCATATGCTTATTTCATCAAAAGTGATAAGCCCGAATATATTCGACCTTTTCATTATCAACTTTATTCAGCCCCATTCAAAATGAATGAAATGCTGATCGTATTTAACGAAGATAATCAAAGTCCTTTCATTTTTTGAACTAAAGATGCACCCGACTATGAGTATAAGGTGCTACTTGATCAGGTGCAGAAGAAGAGACGAGGTGACCTAAGTGAAAACTGTTTATTTTACGGACAAAGGGAAAGTGCGTCAACTTAATGAAGATAGTGCCGGCGTATTTGTGAATCATCATGGCGATCATTTAGCTGTTGTAGCAGACGGAATGGGGGGCCACCGGGCAGGAGATGTTGCCAGTGGGCTCACCATTTCGATCTTAAAGGACTTATGGGAGAAAACCGAGAAATTTCACACCGCTGATGAGGCCGAAAATTGGTTAAAAACAACTATTAACGAAGTAAATAAAGAGGTTTATACTTATTCTCAGTCCAATTCGGAGTGTGAGGGGATGGGGACGACTCTCGTCGGAGCCATTTGCACTTCCTTATTTGCGACCATTGTCAATATTGGTGACAGCAGAGGATATATTCTGAACGAAAATGGTTTTCATCAGTTAACAGAAGATCATACATTAGTGAATGAATTAGTCAGAAGCGGTGAAATTTCGAAAGAAGATGCAGAGCATCATCCGAGAAAGAATGTAATACTTAGAGCGATAGGTACGGAAGCTTCAATTACAATGGATATTAAAACGATAATGTTTGAAGAAGAAGACGTTATTTTACTATGTTCAGACGGTCTTTCTAACAAAGTCTCCCAAAAAGAAATGAAAGAGATATTGGTTCAGGACCACTCCCTGGAGAATAAAGGAGAGTCGCTTGTTCATTTAGCCAATGAATATGGCGGTGAAGATAATATTACCGTAGTAATTGTTGAGTTTGCCGCTGAAACGGAAAGCGGGTGATAACATGATGGAAGGAAAGCGCATCAGTGGGCGTTACAGAATCATTAAATTAATCGGCGGCGGAGGAATGGCCAACGTTTATTTAGCTCACGATGTGATTTTGGATCGTGAAGTGGCTATTAAAATGCTCCGGATCGATTTTGCCAATGAAGAGGAATTCATTAAACGATTCCAACGAGAAGCTCAATCTGCTACAAGCTTGGCTCACCCGAACATTGTGAGCATATACGATGTAGGAGAAGAAGACGATCTATATTATATTGTCATGGAATATGTCCATGGCATGACCTTAAAGCAATACATACAGCAGCATTCACCTGTTCATGTGGACAAAGCGATCGATATTATGAAGCAATTAACGCTGGCTATGTCTCATGCTCATCAGAATCATATTGTACACCGTGATATAAAACCACATAATATCCTTCTTGATGAAGAAGGGAATGTGAAGATAACGGATTTCGGGATCGCGATGGCTCTCAGTGCCACTTCGATCACCCAGACCAATTCAGTCCTAGGGTCGGTCCATTACCTTTCCCCTGAACAGGCGAGGGGCGGCATGGCTACGAAGAAATCAGATATCTACTCACTTGGAATCGTCATGTTCGAGTTGTTAACGGGCAGACTGCCTTTCTCTGGGGAATCAGCGGTTTCGATTGCATTGAAACACTTGCAATCAGAAACTCCTTCTCTAAGAAGATGGAATCCGGATATTCCACAGAGTGTTGAGAATATCGTATTAAAGGCAACGGCTAAAGATCCATTCAGACGGTTTGAAAGCCTTGAGGATATGGACGAGGCATTGACCTCAGCCTTGGATCCGGACAGGATGAATGAACCAAAATTTTCCGTTCCCCTTGATGACGAAGCAACAAAAGCGATACCTGTCATTACCGATCAGAAGGCGTATTCGAATCTTGATGATACGATTGTTCACCATCAAGCGGACACAGACAAACTTCAAACGAAGCCGACTCCTCCCGTTCAAGAGGGGAAAAAGAAAGGAAATAAGAAAAATAAGAAGGAAGCCCCTAAGAAAAAGAGTAAAAAGAAGTGGCCGATTCTTATTATTAGTTTATTCTTTTTGTTGATACTTTTAGGGGTTGCTGCTGTTACTTTTGTTCCTGAGCTGCTTGGACCAAAGGAAATCCAGGTACCGGATGTGGTTGAAAAAGATCAGACTGAAGCCATTTCCACCATCGTTTCAGAGGGATTTGTCGTCGGAGAAACAAAAAAACAATCCCATGAATCAATTCCTGAAGGTTTTGTCATCAAAACAAACCCAAAAGCAGGACGGATGGCTAATGAAGGATCTGCCATCGATATCTATGTTAGTACAGGAAAAGAAAAAGTGGCAGTCGAGGACTACGCCGGAAAGAGTTTTGAAGAAGTATCATCTGAACTTGAAGAAAAAGGATTCACGGTAGAGAAAGAAGAAGAGTTCGATGAAGGGGAACCTGCAGGAACCATCCTCGACCAGGATCCGTCACCTGGAGTAGAGGTCGTGGCTGAGGAAACTACTATTACCTTTACGGTGAGTAAGGGAATTGAGAAGTTTGATTTGGAAAACTTGGAAGGTTTTGATCAAACTGCACTTGATAAATATGAAGCCTCGAATGGGATAAATATCATTGTACAGGGTGAAAAGTTCTCGGATGAAGTTGAAGAAGGCAGGGTAATTTCTCATAAGCCGGTTGCGAGTACTCCTATTAGTAAAGGTGAGGATGTTTACGTTATCATGTCTAAAGGTCCTGAGCCACCGAAGGAAGTACCGACGAAGGAACATACTGAGGAAGTGTTCATTCCTTATACCAAGGAAAATGGAGAACCTCAAGTAGTGGATATTTATATTCAAGATAAGAACAGGAAGATTGAAGATAGTGACGAACTCATGAGTATTTACGAGGATACAACCATTACAATGAAGTTCACATTGGAAGAAGGAACTGTAGGGGAGTATCTCATTCTCGTTGATGAAAAAGAGTATAAAACAGGTACTGTCGAGTATCCTAAAGAATAAATGAAAATTGCCAAAGGGCTGTACCCGGGTTTTTAATGAACCTGACGGGACAGTCCTCTTGTTTTCATTTATAATGGTAGTGATACATAATGGAAATGACTAAAATATTTATATAAATGCTTTTGAATAGGAGGTTTCGAATGCCTGAAGGAAAAATCGTTAAAGCATTAAGTGGGTTTTACTATGTGCTTTCAGAAGGAAGCGTTACACAATGCCGGGGAAGAGGCAATTTCCGTAAAAATAAAATAACCCCACTGGTGGGGGATTATGTTGAATTTCAAGCTGAGAACAAAACGGATGGGTACATCCTGAAGGTCTTTGATCGTAAGAATGAGTTAGTGCGACCCCCAATCGCGAATGTCGATCAGGCGATACTGGTCTTCTCTGCAAGCGAACCGGATTTCAGCCCGGCATTACTTGACCGCTTTCTTGTGTTAGTGGAGAGTAAAGAAATAGAGCCGCTTATTTGTGTTACCAAGATGGACTTACTTACATCTGATCAAACAACCAAGATCGAACGATATGTGAATGATTACCGGTCATTTGGTTATGAAGTCCTGATGACGTCTTCTAAAACCGAGCATGGTGTAGAGGAATTAACTCCCTATTTACGTGATAAAATTTCTGTCTTTGCCGGCCAGTCCGGAGTAGGGAAGTCATCCTTGCTTAATGCCTTGAAGCCTGAACTTGAATTAAAGACGGCTATGATCTCCTCCCATTTGGGCCGGGGAAAACATACGACTCGTCACGTGGAACTGATTGATATTGAGGATGGTTTAGTAGCGGATACCCCAGGTTTTAGTTCACTGGAGTTTTCAGAGCTTGAAATAGAAGAGCTGCCACAATGCTTCCCAGAAATGGTTGAAGTATCAGACGACTGTAAATTCAGGGGCTGCCTTCATATCAATGAACCGAAATGTGCCGTTAAAGCTTCCGTGGATGCAGGAGAAATCCCTGCATACCGCTACGATCACTACTTAACATTCCATAAGGAAATAAAGGAAAGAAAGCCGAGGTACTAATTATGAAAATCGCACCTTCCATTCTGTCTGCAAATTTTGCAGAGTTAGGGAACGAAATTAAAGATGTGGAAAAAGGGGGAGCCGACTATATCCATGTGGATGTGATGGATGGTCACTTCGTCCCGAATATCACACTGGGGCCAATGATCGTGGAGGCGATTCGCCCGTTAACAACGTTACCATTGGACGTACATCTTATGATTGAAAATCCTAGTCAATATATCGCAGCTTTTGCAGATGCGGGAGCTGACTATATTACCGTCCATGTAGAAGCTGACCCCCATTTGCATAGAACGATTCAGATGATCAAAAGCAAAGGTGTAAAAGCGGGAGTCGTCCTAAATCCTGCAACACCGGCAGAAATGATCAAGCCTGTTTTGCAAGATGTCGACATGGTTCTGCTTATGACCGTGAACCCAGGATTCGGTGGACAATCTTTCATCCCGTCGGTCGTGCCAAAAATCAAACAGATTCGTGAATGGGCAAATGAAATCAATCCTACCCTTGAAATCGAGGTGGACGGGGGCATTAACCCTGAAACGGCAGCTATTTGTGCTGAAGCAGGAGCAGATGTATTTGTAGCAGGTTCTGCCATCTATAATCAGAGCGATCGTGGGGCAGCAATCGAAGAATTAAAGAAATCTCTTGCGTAAGAGATGACAGGCTGATCCTTTAGGGTCAGTCTATTTTTATAATATGGGAGTGATAGTATGGAAATCAATATCGTTGCTGGTGGACCCAAAAGATATATCCCTGAATTGAACACATATTGTGGTGAAGGAGTGAACTGGATTGGCGTGGACCGGGGCGTATACACGTTATTGGAACAAAGTATCGAACCTCATATCGCATTTGGGGATTTTGATTCAGTGAACGAAGAAGAGTGGGAGCTGATTCAAGAAAAAGTCCAAGAAGTCAATCGTTATCGGCCGGAAAAGGACGAAACGGATCTGGAGCTTGCCCTGAACTGGGCGATTGCTCAAGACCCTGACCGAATAACTATTTTTGGTGCCACAGGTGGGCGACTTGATCATTTCATGGGTAACCTGCAACTGTTAATGTCACAGAGTCTTTTAAGTAAGGACATTAAAGTGGAAATCATAGACGTTCAAAACCGATTATACCTAGCCAAATCTGGAGAGCACTCCGTCGAACAGAGGCACGAATTACAGTACATTTCCTTCGTTCCCGTAACCGAAAATGTGGAAGGTATCACCCTCACCGGCTTTAAATATCCATTAAAAAATCGGAATATTTCAAGAGGATCCACACTATGTATTAGTAATGAACTTATACAATCATCTGGTACTTTTTCCTTTTCAAATGGCATATTAATGGTGATAAGAAGCAGTGATTAAAGCTTCTAAAAACCAGGCAGAAAAGAAGACGTACTTAACTGAAACTGCTTGAATAAACTAACTGTTGTCAAGCGAAACATTACGTTCTTTAGATTGCGGGGAGGGACTAAAAATGCGCTTTTATACAATTAAATTACCAAAATTTTTGGGTGGACTTGTGAGGGCGATGTTAGGAACGTTTAAAAAAGAATAAATGGTTTATTGGAGATGGCTTTTGTGCCATCTTCTTTTTTTTGGGGGAAGGCGGGGGATCTTGATATGACAGAAGGGCTTTTTTAAAAATAATTGCCGATATGACCGCTTGGGAGCAACATTATTGGAATTTTTACGGTTACAAAACTAAATACTTCTGATGAGGTCCATTAAAATGTCTTGCTCAGCCATCAAGAGTATAATAAGCGGAGTTTTTTCCGTTATATTCAGGGAAATCCTTATTTTGAGGCTAATAAGGGGAGTTTTTCCGGTTATGCACAGAAACATCATCCATTTTTAGTATGATGTGAGTGAATAGGCGGAATTTTTCCTTCTATTTCATCCTTTTTAAACAGTAATTTCAAAATAAGCGGAATTTTTCCGGCTATTTATCAGCTTTGACGCTTAACCTGATCGCCCAACCGAGAAGTGGGCCCACTCTTTAATCTAAGTAAGGTAATCAGGTAATCAGCTGTTTTTACATTTCTTATTGTCCATCACGATGAACATGAAAATTGATAGGTGAACGTTGGTGGGATTCAATCGTCTTATGCTTGCCGCCTCCGATTTTCGGTGATGTCCAGCTCCGGCGGCTAGCCCCTCGAGGTCATAAGCTAAATTGACCAAAAAGGCAAAGGACGCCTTTCCGGTCAATTCATCTTATGCTTGTCGGGCCTGACCAAGCCGCCGCCGCTTTTTGGTGATGTCCAGCTCCGGCGGCTTGAGGCTCGAGGTCATTTCTGAAAAATCCCAAAAGGCAAAGAGCGCCTTCAGGAATTTTCTAGAAATGCTTGTCGCCTCAGGGCGAGCCCTTCCGCTTTTCGATATGTCCAGCTCCGGCGGCTAGTCCCTCGAGGTCATAAGTCAAATCAACCAATAAGGCAAAGAACGCCTTTCCGGTTGATTCGCCTTATGCTTGTCGGGCCTGACCAAGCCGCCTCCGCTTTTCGGTCTGTAAAGTATTTTTTCTTGAAAGGTTTTAATTGTAGTATTGCATTATAGAAAGTTGTGTGATAAATTATTAAAGTATCTTTATGATAATAAGCGAAATGTGGAACTGAAATTAACTTCAGCTTCTTGTTAGTGAGGAGGGAATATATTATGGCAAAACAATGCGTAGTAACAGGCCGTAAAGCTAGCTCAGGTAACGCTCGCTCTCACGCAATGAATGCGAACAAGCGTACTTGGGGTGCAAACCTGCAAAAAGTTCGAATTCTTGTAGACGGAAAGCCTAAGAAAGTATGGGTTTCTGCAAGAGCGTTGAAATCTGGTAAAGTTGAACGCGTATAATACTTAAAACGAGAAGGCGTCTAGTTGATAGGCGTCTTTTTTCTATCTATCGGTGGCAGCGGGGCAAAGGGATCTGCTAGACACATAGAAAATCAGGAAATTTCTCGATTAAGTATCTGGAACATGGCCGATCGAACACGATTATCATCACTCACTTCACTTGAAGTATGAATGATTAATCTTTGCATATTAAGGAAAAAATAGATGGCATAACCAACAAATCACGTAGAGATAATAGTTTAGCTTTCAAAAACAGCATACTTATAGTAAAATGTTTTTAGCCAAGCATGTAATTAAAGGGGGAAAACATTCCATGTCCATCGAATTAAAAACGCAGTACGGACAAATTGATATTACGAATGATGTCATTGCAATGATTGCTGGAGGTGCAGCGGTGGATTGCTACGGAATTGTTGGAATGGCTTCAAAGAACCAAATTAAAGACGGTTTCACAGATATCTTACGCAAGGAAAACTTCACTCGCGGAGTGATTGTTCGTCAAGATGAAGAGGAAGTACATATTGATATGTATATCATTGTGAGTTATGGTACAAAAATTTCTGAGATTGCTCATAACGTACAATCCAAGGTTAAATATACTCTTGATAAGACCGTCGGCTTGGCGGTAGATTCAGTAAATATTTTTGTGCAGGGGGTTCGTGTCACGAACCCGTAGTGAGGAGGAAGATTCGTGTCGATTACATCTTTGGAAGGAAAACGTTTTGCTGAAATGGTGATACAAGGTGCCACCCAATTATCTGCGAATGCGCAGCTGGTTGACGCATTAAACGTTTTTCCTGTTCCTGATGGTGATACTGGAACAAATATGAATTTATCCATGACTTCTGGTGCGAAGGAAGTCCAAAACCACATTCAAGGTCATATAGGAAATGTGGCTGCTGCTCTTTCAAAAGGGTTATTGATGGGAGCAAGAGGTAACTCAGGTGTTATCTTATCCCAATTGTTCAGAGGATTTGGTAAAGCAATTGAAGGGAAAGAATCCTTATCAAGTGTAGAATTTGCCAATGCACTTCAAACAGGTGTGGAAACGGCTTATAAAGCGGTTATGAAACCTGTTGAAGGAACGATTCTGACGGTTGCGAAAGATGCTGCCAAAAAAGGTGTTTCTGCAGCTGAAACGGAAAGTGATTTCGTAAAGGTTATGCAGGCAATCGTCGATGAAGCACAGGCTTCATTAAATCGTACACCTGATTTACTTCCTGTGCTAAAGGAAGTAGGAGTAGTCGATAGTGGTGGTCAAGGTCTTTTATTCGTTTATGAAGGCTTTCTAGCTGAGCTAAAGGGTGAAAAGGTTTCAAATCAATCTTCGTTACCGTCCATGAATGACCTTGTAAGTGCTGAACATCACAAAACAGCTCAGGATTTCATGAGTACTGAAGATATTGAGTTTGGTTATTGTACTGAATTCATGGTCAGATTTGAACAAGACAAACAATCCTTTGTGGAAGAAGACTTCCGTCAGGATTTAAGTGAATTCGGTGATTCACTGCTTGTCATAAGTGATGATGAATTAGCTAAAGTACATATCCATTCCGAACAACCTGGGGATGTATTGACGTATGGACATAAATACGGAAGTCTCATCAATATCAAAATTGAAAACATGAGACAGCAGCACAGCAGCATTGTCGGTGAAACAAAGCCTGTGAAAGCGGAAGTCCCTGCTGAAGCAAAAGAAGTTGACTTTGCCATTGTGACCGTAGCGATGGGTGAAGGGATTGCCGATTTGTTCAAGAGCATCGGGGCTACCTCTGTGATAGAAGGTGGTCAAACGATGAATCCAAGTACGGAGGATATCGTTAAGGCTGTCGAAGAAGTGAATGCCAAGAAAGTCATTATCATGCCAAATAATAAAAACATTATTATGGCAGCTGATCAAGCAGCTGAAGTTCTGGATATGGAAGTGGCTGTTGTACCAACGAAGACAGTACCTCAAGGAATGGCAGCGTTACTTGCCTTTAATCCTTCAGCTTCTGTTGAAGATAACAAGCAGTTAATGACTGAAGCTTCCAAGCAGGTCAAAACCGGTCAGATCACGTTTGCTGTCAGAGATACGAATATTGATGGTGTTGAGATTGCAAAAGATGATTTTATGGGAATCGCAGAAGGTAAGATAGTCATTTCTGATCATGACCGTCAAAAGACAGCGCAAAGCTTATTAGATAAAATGCTGGATGAGGACTCTGAAATCTTAACCATTCTATATGGTGAGGATGTAACAGAAGAGGATGTGCATTCATTAAAAGAGTATGTAGAAGAGCACTATGAAGATGTCGAAGTGGAAGTTCATAATGGTAAACAACCACTTTACTCCTATATATTCTCAGTTGAATAAGGAATAAAGGAAGGGGGCAGCTCTATATGGAGGTTGTCCCCTTCAATTATGTTAGAATGGTACTATAGATCGGATGTTAAGTGAGGGGGAGAAGTCATGAAATACAAAAGTGTATTTGATATTATTGGTCCCGTAATGATTGGTCCATCAAGTTCTCATACGGCTGGTGCAGCGAGAATAGGGAGAGTTGCGAGAAACCTGTTTCGTCGGGAACCTAAATGGGCGACGATCTCGTTTTACGGATCTTTTGCAAAAACATACAAAGGTCATGGAACAGATGTAGCCATTGTAGGAGGAATCCTTGATTATGATACATATGATGAACGAATTATTGAATCAATCAATGTAGCAAAGCAAAAAGGGATAAAGATCAAGTTTCAAGAGGAAGACGCCATTACGGATCATCCGAATACGGCTCGTATCAGGATGGGAGACGAGCACGGTGAAATCGAATTAGTCGGTATCTCCATTGGAGGCGGGAAAGTTGAAATAATAGAACTCAATGGTTTTGAGCTCAAGCTTTCAGGTCACCATCCTGCCATATTGGTTGTTCATGACGATCGATTTGGAGCGATTGCATCAGTATCCAATGTCATTGCCAAACATCAATTGAACATCGGACATATGGATGTTTCACGTAAAGAGAAAGGTCAGATGGCATTGATGACCATTGAAGTGGATCAGCCGATTGATGAGGCTGTCATCAATGAATTAACATCTCTGCCCAACATTACCCAGGTTACCCGAATTTCCGATTAATCAATTTATTTAATGATAGCGTTTACATTTAGATGGGGAGGTCATATTAATGTTTCGAAATGTAGCAGAGTTAGTCGAACTTGCTGAAAGTCAGAACAAGAAGATTTCTGACATTATGATTGAACAAGAAATCGAGTTTACAGGCAAAACATTTGAAGAAGTATACAGTCAAATGGAGAAAAACCTTGAAGTGATGGAACAGGCTGTAGCCAGAGGTCTGGAAGGTGTCAAATCCCATTCAGGATTGACAGGCGGGGATGCCGTATTATTGCAAAAATACATTGATTCAGGCCGCTCACTGTGTGGGGAAACCATTTTGGATGCAGTCAGTAAAGCGGTGGCGACGAACGAAGTGAATGCAGCAATGGGAACGATTTGTGCCACACCTACTGCAGGTTCTGCGGGGGTAGTGCCGGGGACTTTGTTTGCGGTGAAAAATAAGCTGAATCCTACAAAAGATGAAATGATCCGCTTCTTATTTGCGTCTGGAGCGTTCGGTTTTGTTGTAGCGAATAATGCTTCCATATCAGGTGCAGCTGGCGGATGTCAAGCAGAGGTTGGTTCTGCCAGTGGGATGGCTGCAGCTGCCATCGTAGAAATGGCCGGGGGCACACCGAGCCAGTCAGCCGAGGCCATGGCCATTACCTTAAAGAACATGTTAGGTCTTGTGTGTGATCCGGTTGCGGGACTCGTTGAGGTACCTTGTGTGAAAAGGAATGCGATGGGGGCGGCCAATGCAATGGTAGCAGCGGATATGGCACTTGCGGGCATAACGAGCCGTATTCCATGTGATGAAGTGATTGACGCCATGTATAAAATCGGTCAAACAATGCCAGTGGCGCTGAGAGAGACAGCTCAAGGTGGATTGGCTGCCACCCCTACAGGCAGGGAGCTGGAAGCGAAAATTTTTGGGGTTTCCCTGAATAAACGTGAAGACTCATAATGAAGGACTAACGATCCAGAACATAAAGGGGATTGGTGAAGAAACAGCTGTGCAGCTGAATGCAATGGGGATTTACTCTGTTCTGGATTTGTTAGAATATCTGCCTTACAGGTACGAGGATTACAGGCTTCGGGACTTAGAGGAAGTAGCCCATGATGAACGTGTCACAGTGGAAGGAAAGGTCCATTCTGAACCTGCGTTGATGTATTATGGGAGAAAAAAATCACGCTTGACCCTCCGGATATTGGTAGGGAGAAATTTAGTTCAGGCCGTATTTTTTAATCAGCCGTATTTAAAGAAGAAAATAAACCTTCACGATACGGTGACGGTGACAGGGAAATGGGATAAGAATAGGCAAATCATTACGGTTCAGCATTTTCAGTCGGGGCCGCACGGGAAACAGGGAGATTTTGAACCTGTTTATTCGCTGAAGGGCTCAATAAAAAACAACACACTCAGAAAATTCATTAAAAAGGGTTTTCAGGATTACAGTTATTTGTTGACGGAGAATTTGCCCAACCACCTCATGGAGAAATATAAGCTTTCCAGCCGAAAAGATGCTCTCTATCATCTGCACTTCCCTGACTCTACTGAAGACATGAAGCAGGCGAGAAGACGATTTGTGTATGAAGAGTTCCTGTTGTTTCAACTGAAGATGCAGGCACTTAGGAAGTTTGAAAGAGAACATTCCTCTGGTGTCCAACAAAATTATGATTTAAATAAAATCAAAGAGTTCATTGAGTCTTTGCCGTTTCCTCTAACCGATGCGCAAAAGCGGGTAGTAAATGAAATCTCAGCAGATATGAAGTCTCCTTTCCGTATGAACCGGCTTTTGCAGGGGGATGTCGGATCGGGGAAAACAGTCGTATCGGCTATCGCGCTCTATTCGAGTGTAACCGCAGGATTTCAAGGGGCTTTAATGGTCCCGACAGAGATCCTTGCAGAACAGCATGCAAATTCTCTGAGTGAATTATTGGAACCGGCGGGCCTGTCGGTTGCCCTGTTAACAAGCTCCGTAAAAGGAAAAAGACGACGGCTCCTATTAGAAAAGTTAAAAGAGGGAGAAATAGATATTCTCATTGGAACACATGCACTTATCCAGGAGGATGTGCAATTTAAGTCTCTTGGACTCGTTGTAACCGATGAACAACATCGCTTTGGGGTAAATCAAAGACGGGTCCTAAGGGAAAAAGGGGAAAGCCCTGATGTATTATTTATGACAGCGACTCCCATCCCAAGAACACTTGCCATTACCGTGTTTGGTGAGATGGATGTAAGTATAATCGACCAAATGCCAGCTGGAAGAAAGGCGATTGAAACTTACTGGGCTAAAGCGGATATGCTATCAAGGGTGCTTTCATTTATGGACAAGGAGCTGGATCAAGGCAGACAGGCTTATGTGATTTGTCCTCTGATTGAAGAGTCTGACAAACTGGATGTTCAAAATGCGATCGATGTTTACAATCAATTGCTGCACTACTTTGAAGGACGATACAATGTCGGATTGATGCATGGTAGGCTTCACCCAGATGAGAAGGATGAAGTGATGAGGGAATTTAGTGCAAATCACCTTCAAGTACTTGTGTCCACCACAGTTGTCGAGGTAGGTGTGAATGTTCCAAATGCTACTTTTATGCTTATTTATGATGCTGAACGCTTTGGGTTGTCTCAGCTTCATCAGCTAAGGGGGAGAGTTGGACGCGGGGAACATCAGTCCTATTGCATTCTTCTGGCTGAACCGAAAACGGAGGTTGGAAAAGAACGAATGAAGATCATGACCGAGACCAATGATGGATTTGTTTTGAGCGAGAAAGATCTGGAACTGAGGGGTCCAGGGGATTTCTTCGGTAGAAAGCAGAGTGGGCTCCCTGAATTTAAAGTGGCAGATATGGTGCATGACTATCGTGCACTGGAAGTTGCAAGAGATGATGCCGCAACCTTAATCCAATCCGATTATTTCTGGAGGGACCCTGAGTTTGAACCTCTTCGGGCGTATCTGTCGGTTGCTGGGATATTAGAAGGTGAAAAGCTGGACTAGAAAGGCAGATTGTGAGATTATTTCTTGCAATCTGCTTTTTTAGATTATATACTACTATTAGTACCTAGTACTAATACTGGACGGTGTTGATATTGAGACTCACAAAAAAAGAAAGACAGGGAAACCTTACTGGCACGATAAAGGAAAATCCTTTTATAACAGACGAAGAGTTAGCTGAGCGTTTTAGAGTGAGCGTACAGACAATCCGGTTGGATCGTATGGAATTGTCGATACCGGAGCTTCGTGAACGGATTAAATATGTAGCAGAGAAATCGTTTGAAGATGAAGTGAAAGCATTACCTATTGAAGAGATCATTGGAGAAATTATTGATATAGAATTAGATCAGAGTGCGATTTCCATTTTTGATGTGAAACGAGAACATGTTTTCGTAAGGAATGGGATAGCGAGAGGGCATCATCTGTTCGCTCAAGCAAACTCTCTCGCGGTAGCCGTCATTAATGATGCCCTAGCGTTGACGGCTAAGTCAACAATCCGTTTCACCCGACCTGTAAAGGAAGGGGAGCGTGTTGTCGCGAAAGCAAAAGTGATACATACGAAAGATCAAAAGGATCGAACAACGGTGGAAGTTCAAAGTTTAGTCGGTGGCGAGCTCGTTTTCACTGGTGAATTTGAAATGTATCGCTCTAAAAAATCTGCAAAGGATGAAGCGTAGATGAAGTTAGCCGTTGATGCAATGGGCGGAGATCATGCTCCTAAAGAAATCGTTCTTGGTGTAAAACGCGCATTGAAGGAATTTAACGATATAGAAGTGCTTTTATTCGGAGATGAAAGCCAAATCAAGCAGTACATCTCACCAGTTGATCGATTGACAATCGTTCATACGGATGAAGTGATAGAGGGAACAGATGAACCTGTAAGAGCCATCAAACGCAAGAAAAATGCCTCTATGGTATTGATGGCCCAGGCGGTTCAAAATGGGGAAGCTGATGCGTGCATCTCTGCAGGAAACACAGGTGCCCTGATGACAGCCGGGTTATTCATTGTAGGCAGAATTGATGGGATTGAACGCCCTGCTTTGGCGCCAACCCTCCCTACATTGGATGGTAGAGGATTTCTCATGCTCGATTTAGGGGCGAATGTTGATGCCAAGCCTGAACATCTCCTTCAATATGCAATAATGGGGAGCATTTATGCTGAGAAAGTAAGAGGAATCAACAATCCCCGTGTAGGGTTATTAAACATTGGGACTGAAGATAAAAAAGGGAATGAATTAACAAAGAAATCCTTCCAACTTCTAAAGGACGCTCCTGTTCATTTTGTGGGGAATGTTGAGTCCAGGGACTTACTTGAAGGCCCAGCGGATGTCGTAGTAACCGATGGATTCACCGGGAATATGGTGTTGAAGACGATTGAAGGGACGGCTCTTTCTGTCTTCTCGATGCTTAAGAAGACATTTACAGCCTCGACAAAAAATAAATTGGCCGCCGGGTTAGTGAAAAATGATTTAAAGCAAATGAAGAACATGCTGGATTATACAGAGTATGGAGGCGCGGGCTTGTTTGGTCTAAAAGCACCGGTGATCAAAGCCCATGGCTCATCAAATGAAGTTGCTTTATATAATGCCATGAGACAAGCCAGGGAAATGGTAAGGAATAATGTCTCCAATACCATTAAAGATGCCATCAAGGGGAGTGTGGAATAGTATGAGTAAAATCGCGTTCATTTTTCCTGGACAGGGTTCTCAATCAGTCGGGATGGGAAAAGAATTGGCTGATCAATACCCTGAAGTACAGGAGTATTTCAATAAAGCGGACATAAGATTGGATACAAAGCTATCAACTGTTATTTTTGAAGGGCCCCAAGAGGAACTTACCCAAACGACGAATGCTCAGCCTGCTTTATTAACGACAAGCGTCGCGATTCTTGACCGTTTAAAGGCTGAAGGCATCACAGCAGATTATACGGCGGGTCACAGCTTAGGTGAATATTCCGCCCTGGTGGCTGCCGACGCCCTTAGATTTGAAGATGCGGTGTATGCTGTTCGTAAAAGAGGGGAATTCATGGAAGAAGCGGTTCCAAGTGGAGAAGGTACGATGGCTGCTGTTCTGGGCATGGCAAGGGGACCCCTTAAAGAAGTTACCGATCTTGTAACAAATGAGGGACATCCAGTTGGGCTGGCAAATTTGAATTGTCCTGGTCAGATTGTGATTTCAGGTACCGTGAAAGGTGTGGAGCTTGCTTCAGAGAAAGCGAAAGAAGCTGGAGCGAAGAGAGTCATCCCACTTCAAGTGAGTGGTCCGTTCCATTCTCAATTAATGAAACCTGCTGCAGACCAGTTTGTTTCAATCTTAGATTCAATCACGATTGAAGATGCGGCTATACCTGTCATTGCAAATGTGACGGCAAAACCTGTGACTGATGGTGAAGAAATCAAGCGTTTATTGATTGAACAATTATACTCACCCGTTCAATGGGAAGATTCTGTTGAGAACCTGCTTGAATTAGGTGTGGATACGTTTATCGAAGTTGGACCCGGAAAAGTCCTTTCAGGTTTAGTGAAGAAAGTCAATAGACGGGTGAAAACGTATGCTGTTCAAGATGAAGCATCCTTAGAACAAACCATTCAAGCGTTAAAGGAGGAAGCTTAAATGAATTTAGAAGGAAAAGTTGCCCTGGTAACCGGTGCGTCCCGGGGAATAGGCAGGGAAATTGCTCTTGAGCTTGCCCGCGAAGGCTGTAATGTTGCCGTAAACTATTCAGGAAGTGAAGCGAAGGCTAATGAAGTCGTCGATGAAATTAAAGGTTTAGGCAGAGAAGCCATTGCCGTACAATGTAATGTATCGGATAGTGAGGCTGTTCAGGCCATGGTAAAGGAAACGATTGGTCAATTCGGTTCCGTGGATATTCTTGTTAACAATGCTGGAATTACGAAAGATAATTTATTGATGAGAATGAAAGAAGCAGAATGGGATGATGTCATTAACATCAATCTTAAAGGTGTATTCCTTTGCACAAAGGCCGTTACGCGCCAAATGATGAAGCAAAGAAGCGGCAGGATCATCAACATTTCTTCGATTGTGGGTGTGAGTGGAAACCCCGGACAGGCAAACTATGTGGCTGCTAAATCGGGTGTAATCGGATTAACGAAAACAACAGCAAAAGAGTTGGCACCCCGAGGTATCACCGTGAATGCGATCGCTCCGGGTTTCATTTCAACGGATATGACGGATCAGCTGCCGGAAGATGTGCGTAATGAAATGTTAAAGCAAATCCCTTTAAGCCGCTTTGGTGACCCCAAGGATATTGCGAAGGTAG
This sequence comes from Rossellomorea sp. FM04394, assembly GCF_041889765.1. Taxonomy (NCBI): domain Bacteria; kingdom Bacillati; phylum Bacillota; class Bacilli; order Caryophanales; family Bacillaceae; genus Rossellomorea; species Rossellomorea sp. FM04394. Next base: position 1,841,421 of record NZ_CP168654.1, read on the forward strand.
TAACATTTGTTGCTTCTGACTCAGCTGCTTATATGACAGGCCAAACCCTTCATATCGATGGCGGAATGGTCATGTAACGGCAAGGAAATAATAAATTATTGATCGTTTTCATGTATACTCTTTTCATTAGAGGCAAAATTCTCTATAATACTTGATGGGAGGTGACAAAAATGGCAGAAGTATTAGATCGTGTAACAAAAATTATCGTTGATCGTCTAGGTGTAGATGAATCTCAAGTAACTCTTGAAGCTTCTTTCAAAGAAGATCTAGGAGCTGACTCCCTTGATGTAGTTGAGCTGGTTATGGAACTTGAAGATGAATTCGACATGGAAATCTCTGACGATGATGCTGAAAAAATCGGCACAGTAGGTGATGCTGTGAACTACATAAAAGCAAACGCTTAATCGTTAGATTGAATAAAAAGATGGGCAAACGCCCATCTTTCATTCAAAACCATTTAAAACTTGGTAGAGGTCTCACCTCTACCAAGTTTATTTGTGTTCTAACATATGCAAGAAACTTTTGCGTAAATGATTTTTTTAGCATAAACTTGATTAGTATATAATGAGAACATATAGAGCAAGGTGGAGTGCCTTATGCGGAAGCAAAGTAGAAGTAAAGGAATATCCAGATATAAAAATGATGGAAAGTTCAAAACGTTTCAAGATGAAATCGGGATTCATTTTAATGATGAAAAACTGTTAAAACAAGCTTTTACTCATTCATCCTATGTGAATGAGCATCGTCGGAAGCCTTATGAAGACAACGAACGCTTAGAATTTCTTGGAGATGCCGTCCTGGAATTAACGGTTTCTCAATTTCTTTTTAAGAAGTATCCAATGATGAGTGAAGGTGAACTTACGAAATTAAGGGCAGCCATAGTATGTGAGCCGTCCTTGGTAAAGTTCTCGATCGAACTGAATTTCGGAGAGCTCATCTTACTTGGTAAAGGAGAAGAAATGACAGGTGGTCGAGAAAGACCAGCACTAATCGCAGATGTCTTTGAGGCGTTTATCGGAGCGGTATATTTGGATCAAGGGTTAGATACAGTAATTTCAATCCTTGAAAAAGTTGTCTATCCAAAGATCAATGTCGGTGCTTTTTCTCATGTGATGGATTATAAGAGCCAGCTGCAAGAACTAGTCCAGCGAGGCAGTGCAGGAATGATTGAATACAGTATTCTTGAAGAAAGCGGGCCTGCCCATAACCGTCAGTTCATTTCCCGTGTCAGCTTAAATGACGATGAATTAGGTATTGGAAAAGGCCGATCTAAGAAAGAAGCCGAACAACAAGCCGCACAGAAGGCTCTTGAGAAGCTAAAACAAAAGCTAGACGCTAAATAGGGGGAAAGAAGATGTTCCTCAAACAACTAGAAGTAATGGGGTTTAAATCTTTTGCAGAAAGAATATCCGTGGAATTTGTACCGGGTGTTACAGCTGTTGTTGGACCAAACGGCAGTGGGAAAAGCAATATTATCGACGCGATTCGCTGGGTGCTTGGCGAACAGTCTGCCAAAAGTCTACGTGGATCGAAGATGGAAGATGTTATATTTGCCGGCAGTGATTCAAGAAAAGCCCTTAACATAGCAGAGGTTACACTCGTATTGGATAATCAAGACGGAGCACTTCCGATTGATTACAGTGAAATCAGTGTCACTAGACGAGTGTACCGTTCAGGGGATAGTGAGTATTTACTCAATAAACAGCCTTGTCGACTGAAAGACATTATTGAATTATTTATGGATTCAGGCCTGGGGAAAGAAGCATTCTCCATCATCAGTCAGGGGAAAGTGGAAGAAATCCTTAATAGCAAGCCTGAAGAACGACGAACCATTTTCGAAGAGGCAGCTGGCGTATTGAAGTATAAATCTCGCAAAAAAAAGGCTGAAAATAAGTTATTCGAAACACAGGAAAACCTAAATCGAGTGAATGACATTCTTCATGAGCTGGAAGGGCAAGTAGAACCCCTTAAAATCCAAGCTTCGATGGCACGTGATTATTTAGAGAAAAAAGAAGAGCTGGAGAAGTTCGAGGTTGCCTTGACGGTCTATGATATTGAGGATTTACATAAGCAATGGGAAAAGCTCAGTGAAGAATTCGAACAACATGGAAAAGAAGAACAGGCACTTTCCACGCGTATACAAAAGAAAGAAGCGATTCTAACCCAAACCCGGGATAAAATTGCAGCTCTTGATGAGTCGATTTCAAATCTTCAGGAAGTACTCCTGGCAACAAGTGAAGAATTGGAGAAACTTGAGGGCAGGAAGCAAGTATTAGTGGAACGGAAGAAAAATTCGTCTTCCAACGAATCTCAATTAAAGCATTCGATAGAAGAAGCCAAGGAGCAAATTCAACAACTGATTTCTGAAAAAGAAAAAGCAGAAATGGAATTCAAGTCTATTGATTCAGGTGTTAAGGAACTAAAAGAACTCCTTTCAACGAAACAGAATCAATTTAAACATTATAATGAGAATATTGAAGATGTAATAGAATCCTTCAAAAGCGATTACATTGAGAAGCTGAATCAGCAGGCGTCAGCTAAAAATGAAATTCAGTACCTTGAGCAACAACTGGAACAGCAATCTAATCGAAGCGGCCGATTAGAAGCAGAGAATGAAAAATATGTCATCCAGCGCGATGAATTGCATTTGGGTCACAAAAAACTTTCGAAAGAGCTGCAATCACAAAAAGAGGTAATCGATGAGCACATATTCTTCTATCGAGAGGAACAGAAAAAGCTAGAATCGGTTAAAGAAAAATATGAAAAGCAAGAAAAAACCCTTTATCAAGCTTTCCAATTTCTGCAACAAGCAAAATCCCGTAAAGAAATGCTTGAGGAAATGGAAGAAGATTATACAGGTTTCTTCCAAGGCGTAAAAGAAGTCCTGAAAGAACGTGACGGTCTGTTAACAGGTGTTCAAGGAGCTGTTGCGGAACTGATTACTGTACCTAAATCATATGAAACAGCTATGGAAACTGCTCTGGCAGCCTCTATGCAGCATATCGTGGTCGACACTGAAGAAGATGGCCGAAAAGCCATTGCTTTCTTAAAGAAGAATCAATATGGCCGTGCTACTTTCTTACCGATGAACGTGATCAAAGGGAAATCGATACCTGATAGTCAAAAAAACATGCTGAAGGGTCATTCATCCTTTATTGGAGTTGGAACCGACCTCCTGAATTATGATCAGCGCTTCCAAATGGTGATCTCCAACCTGGTTGGAAATGTAATCATCACAAAGGATTTAAAGGGAGCTAATGAAATCGCGAAGCTTGTACAATATCGCTACCGTCTTGTAACTCTGGATGGGGATGTTGTTAATCCCGGTGGATCCATGTCAGGTGGTGCGATGAAGCAGAAAAAAAATTCTCTTCTTTCCAGAAAAGGTGAGCTTGAAGAAATGAAAGCGAAGCTTTCTTCAATGGAAACTCAGACTGAACAGCTTCAATCTCAAGTCAAATCACTCAAAGAAGAGAGCAGTTTCAGAGAAAAGAAGCTGGAAGAAATGAGAGTGAAGGGAGAGCGTCTGAGACTCAAGGAGCAAGAACTGCTTTCCCAACTTCGTGAAAATGAATTATCCCAACAGAATCTGGATGAAAGGCTTTCCCTATACGACTTGGAGAAAAAAGACTTTACGTCGGTTAAAGAAAAGCATGATTCCAGAACGAAAGAATTAAGGGAGTCCCTCAATGAGATAGGGGAAGAGATTACAAAACTCGATCAAAAGATCAGCGAACTTACTCTCCAGAAGAATAGTGAACGAACATCCAAGGACGCTTTATTGAACGAAATAAGTGATATTAAGGCGAATCTGGCCGCGCGAAATGAGCAACTGGTTAATAGTCGTAATCAATTAAATCGTGTGCAGGAAACAATCGTCGAAACAAACAAGCGAAAAGCTACTTTGCAGGATGATTTAGAATGGCTGCAGACAGAAATGAAGGATAACTTTTCAGGTGAAGAGCAGCTCGGGAAGAAGGCAGAAGAATGTGCCGTCCAAAAAGCTGAAACTTCTAACCTGATCTCTTTGCGTCGTGAAGAGCGTTTGAATCTTCAAAATAGGGTTGAAGATGAGGAACTTGAGTTAAAAGAATTAAAGCGTCAGCATAAAGGATTGGTTGGAGCTTTGAGGGACGAGGAAGTAAAGATCAATCGTCTTGATGTTGAACTTGAAAATCGACTTGATCATTTACGTGATGAGTATATGCTTTCATTTGAAGCGGCTAAGTCCGACTACCCATTAACGATCGAGGTTGAAGAAGCAAGAAAGAAAGTGAAACTTGTGAAATTGGCCTTAGAAGAGCTGGGGACCGTCAATCTCGGTGCCATAGATGAATATGAACGAGTAAAAGAACGCTACGAATTTTTAGTTGATCAAAAGAATGATTTAACTGAAGCGAAGGACACACTATATCTGGTCATCAATGAAATGGATACAGAAATGATCAAGCGCTTTGATCAAACCTTTACGGCCATTCAAGTGGAATTTGAAGGTGTATTTAAAGCCTTGTTTGGTGGTGGACGAGCTCAGTTAAAGCTGACAGATCCATCAGATCTTCTTCATACCGGGGTGGATATAGTGGCGCAACCACCTGGGAAGAAGCTGCAGAACCTGGGCCTCATGTCGGGCGGGGAGAGGGCCTTAACGGCCATTGCACTCCTATTTTCAATCCTGAAGATTCGGCCTGTGCCATTTTGTATATTGGATGAGGTAGAGGCAGCCCTTGATGAAGCAAATGTGCAGAGGTTCAGCCAATATTTAAAGAAATTCAGTGACGAAACGCAATTCATCGTCATCACTCATCGAAAGGGTACCATGGAGGAAGCCCACGTACTATACGGTGTAACGATGCAGGAATCCGGGGTGTCCAAATTGGTATCAGTCAGACTACAGGAAACAAAGGAACTACTTGAAACTTAAATAAGGGTGTGGAAAAGTGAGTTTTTTTAAGAAGCTTAAAGATAAATTTACACAGTCGAGTGATAATGTATCAGAAAAATTTAAAGATGGGTTAAGTAAAACAAGAAACAACTTCACTTCAAAGGTGAATGACCTGGTGGCCAGATACCGCAAAGTCGATGAAGAGTTCTTTGAAGAGCTGGAAGAAATCCTGATTGGAGCGGATGTCGGCTTTGATACCGTCATGGAGCTGATTGACGAACTGAAGCTTGAAGTGAAGCGAAAGAATATTCAAGACACGGAAGGTGTCCAATCTGTCATCTCAGAGAAGCTCGTAGAAATCTACCAGGGGGATCGTGAAGAAGACAGCAGTCTGAACATCCAAGACAATGAGTTAACGGTTTTATTATTCGTTGGAGTGAACGGTGTCGGAAAGACGACGACCATCGGAAAAATGGCTCATATGTTCAAGGAGCAGGGTAAGAATGTCGTTCTTGCAGCAGGAGACACATTCCGTGCAGGAGCGATCGAACAGCTTGAAGTATGGGGGGAACGTGTCGGGGTTCCGGTCATTAAACAAGCTGCGGGAAGCGATCCGGCGGCAGTTATGTTTGATGCAGTCCAATCGGCCAAAGCGAAAAAAGCAGACATATTAATATGTGACACTGCAGGAAGGTTGCAAAATAAAGTGAACCTTATGAAAGAGCTTGAAAAAGTGAAGCGAGTGATTGAAAGAGAAATTCCGGGTGCTCCTCACGAAGTATTGCTCGTTCTTGACGCAACCACAGGGCAAAATGCCATGGTACAGGCGAAGACCTTCAAAGAAGCGACAAACGTCTCAGGGATCGTCCTGACAAAGCTTGATGGTACAGCCAAAGGTGGAATCGTCCTGGCAATCAGAAACGAACTCGAAATCCCTGTTAAATTTGTCGGATTAGGCGAAAAAATGGACGACCTCCAGCCGTTTGACGCAGAAAAGTATGTATACGGCTTGTTCTCAAACCTTGTTGATAAAGAAGAAGAATAGATCTAAGAATCGATAGAGTAGCCTGATGATAGACTATAAGAAGTGGTCTTGCAGGTTACTCTTCTTTTGTTTAGGCAATCAGTTTGTTATTTTAGGTTTTCCCTCTATGAAAAATCCATAAGTATCCTTGACAAACGCCTGTAAAGACTGTATTCTTCATATGTAAAGGTTTTTCACTTAACAAGGAGGGATATCCGTGCTGGAGAAAACAACCAGAATGAATTATCTCTACGATTTTTATCAATCTTTGTTAACTCCTAAGCAAAGAAGCTATATGTCCCTCTATTATCTGGATGATTTCTCTTTAGGGGAAATCGCTGAAGAGTATAATGTTAGTCGTCAAGCAGTGTATGATAACATTAAACGAACAGAGGCCATGATCGAGGAGTACGAAGAAAAGCTTTTATTATTTAAAAAATTTCAAGAACGCAACGAGATTCTTGATCAACTCAGACAAAAAATAGAAGAACCATCAATCGATTCTTCTCATTGTTTAAAACTCATTGATGATCTTGAAATATTGGATTAGGAGGCGGCATGAATGGCATTTGAAGGATTAGCCGACCGACTGCAAGGTACAATACAAAAAATCCGTGGTAAAGGAAAGATTTCAGAAGCGGATGTTAAAGAAATGATGCGTGAAGTTCGTCTTGCTCTTCTAGAAGCAGACGTTAATTTTAAAGTGGTGAAGCAATTCGTCAAGAAAGTGAGTGAACGGGCTGTCGGACAGGAAGTCATGAAAAGTCTTACACCTGGACAACAAGTCATTAAAGTTGTTCAAGAAGAGCTTACAAACTTGATGGGTGGCGAACAAAGTCAGATTGCCGTCGCTAAACGTCCCCCGACTGTCATTATGATGGTCGGTTTACAAGGTGCAGGTAAAACGACGACCACTGGTAAGCTTGCGAATCTGCTTCGAAAGAAACATAACCGCAAACCCCTATTAGTGGCTGCCGATATTTATCGTCCCGCTGCGATCAAGCAGTTAGAAACAATCGGGAAGCAATTAAGTCTTCCGGTGTTTTCAATGGGTGATCAGGTCAGTCCGGTGGAAATTGCGAAAAAAGCCATCGAAAAGGCAAAAGAAGAACATCACGACTATGTTCTGATTGATACAGCAGGTCGACTTCACATTGATGAAACCCTGATGGGAGAGTTGAAAGAAATCAAAGAACTCTCAAATCCAGATGAAATTTTCCTCGTTGTGGATGCCATGACTGGTCAAGATGCGGTCAATGTCGCTCAAAGCTTCAATGATGCCCTTGGTATATCCGGTGTTGTTCTGACAAAACTTGATGGTGATACTCGAGGCGGGGCGGCATTATCCATCCGTTCAGTCACTGAAAAACCAATTAAATTTGTTGGGATGGGCGAAAAGATGGATGCTTTGGAAGCATTCCATCCTGAACGTATGGCGTCGAGGATTCTCGGTATGGGAGATGTTTTATCCCTTATCGAAAAGGCTCAGGCCAATGTGGATGAAGAGAAGGCCAAAGAACTGGAACAAAAAATGCGCACCATGTCTTTCACATTCGATGATTTCCTTGAGCAATTAGGTCAAGTAAGGCAAATGGGCCCACTTGATGAGTTACTCAAAATGATGCCGGGGGCAAACAAAATGAAGGGTCTGGATAAGCTTCAAGTCGATGAGAAGCAGATCAGCCATGTAGAGGCGATCATTCAATCTATGACTGGTGATGAGAAAGTTCATCCGGAAACCATTAATGCTTCCCGTCGGAAACGGATTGCCAAAGGAAGTGGAACATCCATTCAAGAGGTGAACCGGCTTCTGAAACAATTCGAGGATATGAAGAAAATGATGAAACAGATGAGCGGCATGCAAGGAAAAGGCAAGAAAAAAGGAATGAAATTCCCATTTATGTAAGCAATTCGTTCTAATTTTCATAAGAAAAATAGAACTGTTAAGAAAAAACACTTTACAAACAAAATACACATTTGATATTATACTAACTTGTGTGAAACTATTCGGAGGTGCTTTAATTATGGCAGTAAAAATCAGATTAAAACGTATGGGAGCAAAAAAGTCTCCTTTCTATCGTATCGTAGTTGCAGATTCTCGTTCACCACGTGATGGACGTCAAATCGAAACAGTTGGAACGTACAACCCGGTTGCTAAACCAGCTGAAGTGAAAATCGATGAAGAGTTAGCTCTTAAATGGTTATCTAATGGTGCTAAACCATCTGACACAGTTCGTAACCTATTCTCAAAACAAGGCATTATGGAAAAATTCCACAATGCTAAAAACAGCAAGTAATCGATTAGATCGATGAAAGATCTTATTCTAACGATTGTGAAACCCTTAGTTGACCATCCTGACGCAGTCCACATCGATTTGGATGAAGGAACGAACGGCATAACGTATAAGTTATCTGTTCATCCCGAGGACATGGGGAAGGTTATTGGGAAACAAGGGAGAGTAGCTAAATCGATTCGAACTGTGGTATACGCTGCAGCAGGATCTTCACAACAGAAGAAAATCTTTTTAGAGATAGTGGAGTAAGGTAGCTTTCATCAGCTGCCTTCTCATGAGGCATTAGACCTTCAACACTTGCTCTTTTAGAACCAGGGGACTGACCCACAAGGTTACAATATAGCCTTAAGACGTCAGTCCCCTTTTTCATAGGGGTAGGCTGCTCTGTATCTGAAGAATGACCTGCACAATCCAACACTCCCCCAAGAGGACACCCTGAGGATTCAATACGACAGAGTGGGGTGAATAGAAGGAGGAGGAAGAGCTTTGAATGTGATACATACGATTACGATTAAACAGGTGCTGACAGAAAATAGTAAGGATTTGTTGATGAAACGGTATGAAAATCAAAAGTTTCATTTAGCCAAGGAATGTGACCAGTTACAGTTTGAAATGAAAAAGATTGAACGCGGGAAGAAATACCCGTCACATAAATTAAGTCAACATTTTGAAAGAGAATTGAATGAACGGGCTGAAAAGATCAAGCTCTTGGAATTCCAAATCGAACAGTTAAATATCTTGCCTATCGGGAGCGAACTCAAGGAAAGGGAAGTCCAAGGTATGATGGACATTCAAGTTGGTGACAATTGGGAAGAGGAAACACTTTCTAAGACGATTGTAATAGAAGATGGTATTGTGAAAGAAATTCGTTAATGCAAGAGGTGAAAGCTATGGAAAAGTGGTTTAAAGTAGGGAAGATCGTCAACACCCACGGAGTTAAAGGAGAGGTGAAGATCGTTTCGACTACCGATTTCCCGGAAGAACGCTATCAAAAAGGGAACACACTTTATCTGTTTCAAGGTCAAAATAGCGAACCGATCAGTCTCGTGATCAAATCTCATAGAAATCATAAGAGCTTTGATTTACTGACCTTTGAGGGATATGAAAATATTAATGAAGTTGAGAAATTTAAAGAAGGCATCCTGAAGGTTCAAGAAGACCAATTACAGGACCTTGAAGAAGGAGAATACTATTTCCATGAAATCGTCGGCTGTAAAGTCGTTACGACTGAAGGGGAAGAATTGGGTACGATTAAAGAGATTCTGAGCCCCGGAGCGAATGACGTTTGGGTAGTGAAGGGTCAACGGGGAAAAGAACACCTAATTCCTTACATTGAGGATATTGTGAAAACCGTCGATATTGATAAGCAGCTCATCACGATTGAACCGATGGAAGGCTTATTATCATGATGAGAATCGATGTCCTATCTCTTTTCCCATCCATGTTTGAAGGAATCTTTGGTGAATCGATACTCAAGAAAGCCCATGAAAAAGAAGCTGTAAGCTATAATGTGATTAACTTCAGGGAATACGCTGACAATAAGCATAATCAAGTCGATGATTATCCGTACGGTGGAGGGGCAGGAATGGTTTTGAAGCCCCAGCCTATCTTCGATGCCGTCGACGCATTGAAGAGTGAACATCAATCAAAGCCGAGGGTCATCCTCATGTGTCCCCAAGGAGAACCCTATACTCAACAAAAGGCTGAGGAACTGGCGAAGGAAGATCATCTGGTATTTATATGTGGGCACTATGAGGGCTACGATGAGCGAATCAGGGAGCATGTTGTTACCGATGAAATTTCGATAGGAGACTATGTTTTAACTGGTGGAGAACTTGGTGCCATGGTGGTCATAGATAGTGTAGTACGCCTGCTTCCTGGCGTGCTTGGTAATGTGGATTCTCCCATTCTGGATTCCTTCTCGTCAGGACTCCTTGAACATCCCCATTATACCCGTCCGTCCGACTTTAGGGGGATGAAGGTACCAGAGGAGCTGATCTCAGGGAATCATCGTCTGATAGATGAATGGAGAGAGAAAGAGAGTCTGAGAAGAACCTTTGAAAGAAGACCGGATCTATTAGAAAGCTATACGCTCACAGATCGACAAAAAGCCTGGATAGAGGAATGGAGAAAGTCTAAATAGGCTATTGCATCCTGCCGGTCTGTGTGATATTATATTCTTTGTGGCTTGAGGGGTTATCTTCTGTTGCCATTGATCCCGATGTTCCGCTGCAATCTATCGCTTTTGTAAGAGCATCTGTTGGAAGGAGTTGAAAAAGATGCACAAATTAATCGAAGATATTACGAAAGAACAACTTCGCTCTGATCTACCATCTTTCCGTCCTGGTGATACAGTACGTGTACACGTTAACATCGTTGAGGGTACTCGTGAACGTATTCAGGTATACGAAGGAGTAGTAATCAAACGCCGCGGTGGCGGTATCAGCGAAACATTTACAGTTCGTAAAATTTCTTACGGTGTAGGTGTTGAACGTACTTTCCCAGTACACACACCAAAAATCGCTAAATTAGAAGTTATTCGTCGCGGTAAAGTCCGTCGTGCGAAACTTTATTACCTGCGTAACCTGCGTGGTAAAGCGGCACGTATTAAAGAAATTCGATAAGAACGTAAGAAAAGGAGCTTGGAGACAAGCTCCTTTTCCTTATTCTTTCAACATTCTTTCAACTGCTTTTAGTGGACAATAAAAGTAAACGTCCGGCAGAATGCCTGAATTTTTAATGAACCCACCTTTTTTTAATGAGAAATACAAGAATTTCTAGTAGAATAGAAAAAGATAGAAAAATACATTGGGTGGTGGAGACGTGGTTAAAGAGAAAAATGAGTGGTGGGAGTGGATGAAGGCCCTGTTGATCGCAGTAGGTTTAGCTGCAATTATCAGATTCTTTTTATTTGCACCCATTGTTGTCGATGGATTATCAATGATGCCTACTTTACATAATGGAGATCGAATGATTGTAAGTAAATTAGGGGAGCCGGAGCGATTTGATATCGTCGTTTTCCATGCACCTGAACAAAAGGATTATATCAAACGCGTCATCGGGCTTCCAGGGGATAAAGTTGAGTATAAAAATGATACTTTATATATAAATGGAAAAGCGTATACTGAACCATATTTACAGGAATATAAGGATCAATTAAATGAAGGTGTGTTAACAGAAGATTTCACTTTAAATGATATCATTGAAAAAGGGACAGTTCCTGAAGGGGAAATCTTTGTGATGGGTGACAATCGCCGTTTCAGCAAGGATAGCCGTCACATCGGTACAGTCCCATTAGAAGAAGTGATTGGCGACACAAAAGTGATCTATTGGCCTGTTAAAGATATAGGTTTCGTGAAATAATAGAAAAAAGTTGTTTGGAGGTGGTCATATGACAATACAATGGTTTCCAGGGCATATGGCTAAAGCTCGTAGACAAGTTACTGAGAAGTTAAAACTTGTAGACATTGTGATTGAATTAGTAGATGCGAGAATCCCGTTATCGTCAAGAAATCCAATGATTGAAGAAATTATTGGACAGAAGCCGCGTCTTGTTTTGTTAAACAAAGCAGATATGGCTGATACCAATAGAACGAATCAGTGGATTTCTTATTTTGAAGAGCAAGGAATAACAGCCCTTGCCGTGAATGCACAGGCTGGCAAAGGACTTCAAGTCATTGTCCAAGCGGCTAAAGAAATATTAAAAGAAAAGTTTGACCGCATGAAATCAAGAGGAATGAGACCTCGTGCCATAAGAGCCATGATTGTCGGTATTCCTAACGTAGGAAAATCTACTTTAATCAACCGGCTCGCTAAAAAAAATATAGCGAAAACAGGAAATACACCTGGAGTGACAAAAGCCCAGCAATGGATCAAAGTGGGGAAAGAGCTTGAACTACTCGACACGCCGGGTATTTTATGGCCAAAGTTTGAAGATCCGCAAGTTGGATATAAACTGGCATTGACCGGTGCCATTAAAGATACCATCCTGAATCTGCAGGATATCGCCGTTTATGGTTTGCGCTTTCTTGAAGAGCACTATCCAGAGCGATTAGAAGAACGCTACGGCCTTGAAGAAATACCTGAAGAAGTAGTGGATAGCTTCGATAAAATTGGAGCTAAAAGAGGCTGTCTGATGGCAGGTGGAGAAGTGAATTATGACAAGACTTCTGAAATTATCGTCCGTGATATCCGAAATGTACAATTAGGCCCCATGACGTTTGATATCATTGGAGAGACTGAGGGAGAAAGCGAATAAAAGAAGAGGCTGTAAAAAGAGGGAAACTCTTTTACGCAGCCTCTTTATTTATGTAAGGTACGTCCGATATATATAGGAGGGACAATGTGACAACAGTACATATGACCATAAAAGAAATAAAAGAAATCATCAAATCCGTTCCGGCTCAAGATCCAATCCTTGAAGATTTGAAGAAGGACGAAAGAATAGGTGTTCAAAAACTATTACAACAGATTGAACGTGAGCGTATGAAACGGGTAATGGAAAAAAAAGAATTTGAAGTACTTACTCAATACGAAAGAGAACTTCGCCAACAAGGATTCACCCTTATTGCAGGGATCGACGAAGTAGGTAGAGGTCCTTTAGCAGGTCCTGTGGTAGCGGCTGCTGTCATTCTGCCTCATGACTTCTATTTGGCGGGATTGAATGATAGCAAGAAGATAACAGAAGCAAGAAGAGAAGATTTCTATGAATACATCAGGGAACACGCAACTTCTATTGGAGTAGGGATGGTACATGCGGATGAAATCGATTCAATAAATATTTATGAGGCTACGAAGAAGGCAATGAATGAAGCGATTGTCAGCCTGCATGTACAGCCTGAGTATTTACTGATCGATGCGATGAAAATTCAATCACCATTTCCCAGTCATTCGATCATTAAAGGGGACGCCAAAAGTATATCCATTGCAGCAGCGTCCATTATTGCCAAGGTAACACGTGACCGACTGATGAAGGACTATGCCCGTAGCTATCCTGGGTACGCGTTTGAGAAGAATGCAGGATATGGAACAAAGGATCATTTACTTGGATTAGAGAAATTAGGCGTCACGCCCATACATCGAAAGAGCTTTGCACCGGTGAAGGAGATGCTATAGCCCCCTGGCATCCGGCTGAACTATACGTACTAAGGGTGCAACAATCTGAAATGGTTAGGATTCACATTGAACGGGAGATAGGGATATGACCCACATTCATGGTATTATAAATAATCAGCCCCTTGACCAAAAGCCCTTTTCCATTCAAGATGGAAAAGTTCTATACATCAGCGTCCATAAAATGCTGGGCGGGGGCAATGCAGAGGTGTCTGCACATGGACAACGCTTTATTGCGAAAGTTGAAGCTCCATTGCAGGCCGGAGAGCGATACTGGGTTGAAGTGAAACAATCAGAAAGTGGTATAAGTCTCCATTTAATCCCAAACCTCTCGCGAACTGGAGAAGAAAACGGAAAGCATATGGCAGCGAATCTATTACAGCATTTGTCCATATCAAGCAAAGGGAAAGCAATGAACGGGTTTGTTATGGAGCTAATGAAAAAGAGCATTCCTATTCATAAAGAACTGTTGATATTCGCTGAAGAGCATTTGAATGGGAAAGATTCACCAGAAAATGTGAAGGCCCTGATAGAAATGGCTAAGAGGAACATGCCCCTTTCTGACAGGGTCTTTCTCTCATTGAGATCGGAAGCTTCAACAGGCAGTTTTATATCCATGTTAAACAAGCTTGCTTCAAAGTTAAGCGGAACGGGAAGGGGTACGGCCATACTTCCTTTACTCAATGAGATCCAGAAGCCTTTAAATAGGCTGGCATCAGAAAAACTTGTGATAAATGCATTATCCAGTTTAGTTGATTCTTCCCAGCCCTTCACCGATCGATTAGGCCATTTCGATCTATTGAAATCACTTGGATTCTTTCCGGAAGAAGTCTCCATGAATCAATGGAAGGCAGGGTTAAAGACAACGATTTTAGAAGAATTGAAACAGTCTTCACAGGGGCAATTGGAAATAAAGATAGAGCTTCTAAGAAACCAATTGGAACGGCTTCCCGGTGCAGATTCCGAAAAGCTTCGAAATGAATTAAGTCAGCTTCTACCAAGGGGTTCAGACTTTCTTAAACGAACTGGTGCTCATATCGATAAGTGGATGAATAATCTACTCAGTTTAGAGAATGTATTTAATGGAGGAAAGGACGAATCTTCCATTCTGGCAGCTAAAGAGCTGATGGGAGTGGTTGGTGAGGGAAAGAAGCGGTCGATTGAGATGAACTATATCAGGCTCCTGCACTCCTGGGGGAGAGGATCACCTGTATCAAATCAGGAACGGCTATTTCATAAACTTCACCTGCAGATAGAACAAGGGCTCACAGAGACGATACGAGGGGAAGAGCTGGCAAAAGTGTTGAAGAGAGTAATTGGAACGTTTGGGATCAATCTTGAATCTCAGATGCAAAAAAACGGTCATGAACTTCAATTTCATCCTACAATTAAGCAGCATCTCATTGGATTGAGTCAAAATCACCCACTTTCAGATATTCGGAAATTAGCCGATGATCTTGTTCTCAAGATGAACCACCAGGTGCTTCAATCACATGAGAATTCTCCGTTTCTTACAATCGTTCAGCAGTTCCCACTTTATATATTTGGGCAGAGCACCGATATAACACTTCAATGGACCGGGAAGGAGAAGGAAAAAGGTGTGATAGATGGAGACTATTGCAGGGTTTTATTTTATTTAGAGCTCGGGAGCTTAAAAGAAACCTTAATTGACATGCAAGTTCAAAATCGAGTGGTGTCCTTAACCGTCTGGACTGCACACCCAAAGGCAGAAGGCCTGTCCCGTTCTTTTATCCCTGGATTAAAAGAGGGTTTAACAAAGCTGGACTATCAACTATCTATGGTGAAAGTGAAAGCTCCTGATAATCAGGCCGAGCTTTCTGATGAAATCTTGAATGAACGTTTTAAAACGTTTTCGGGGGTTGATGTGAAAATATGAAAAACCTTCATGAAAGAAAAGAAGCGATTGCTCTAGGCTATAATCAACATACTGAATCAGCTCCCAACGTCCTCGCTAAAGGCAAGGGAATCATTGCTGAAAACATTTTAACTCAAGCAAAAGACCATCAAATACCGGTACAAGAAGACAAGAGCTTACTGTCGCTTCTCGGGAACCTGGATATCGGGGAGTCCATACCAGAAGAATTATATGGTGCTGTAGCGGAGGTTTTTGCTTTCATCTATCGATTAGATCGGGATATAGATGGGAAGGGATAATTTCTTTGCCAATCTAATATACTTCATGTCACCAAACGGCATGAGCACGCATTAGAATCGTAAATTATATTTTTTAAGAATAATAATTTTAGTGATAAT
This sequence comes from Rossellomorea sp. FM04394, assembly GCF_041889765.1. NCBI lineage: Bacteria > Bacillati > Bacillota > Bacilli > Caryophanales > Bacillaceae > Rossellomorea > Rossellomorea sp. FM04394. The sequence continues at coordinate 1,857,007 of NZ_CP168654.1, forward strand.
CCCTTTAAGAACAATGGTACATATGGAGTAATACTACTATTTTAAGTTCAGAATTTTAAAATTAATATAATATTTTTAGCATAATGGTAGACAGATATACTGTCATTTTATACAATGAAAGCGCAGTCTATTTTTTGAAGAGTTTGATAGGAGGATGGAAAATGAATATCCATGAATATCAAGGTAAAGAAATCCTCAGAAATTACGGGGTATCCGTACCAAATGGTAAAGTGGCATTTACAGCTGAAGAGGCAGTAGAAGCGGCGAAGACATTAGATTCCAGCGTGTATGTAGTGAAAGCCCAAATCCATGCAGGTGGTCGAGGTAAAGCTGGCGGAGTTAAAATCGCTAAAAGCCTGGACGAAGTGCGTACATATGCAGATGAGTTAATCGGTAAAACTTTAGTAACTCACCAAACAGGTCCTGAAGGTAAGGAAGTAAAGCGCTTACTTATTGAAGAAGGCTGTGATATTAAGAAAGAATATTACGTAGGTCTGGTACTCGACCGCGCGACTTCCCAAGTTGTTCTGATGGCTTCTGAAGAAGGCGGAACAGAAATCGAAGAAGTAGCAGAAAAAACACCGGAAAAAATCTTTAAAGAGTATATTGATCCAGTTGTTGGATTAACAGGTTTCCAAGCTAGACGTATTGCATTCAATATCAATATTCCTCAAAAACTGGTTGGAAAAGCAGCTAAGTTCATGATGGGTCTTTACAACGTGTACGTCCAAAAGGATGCTTCTATTGTCGAGATCAACCCTTTGGTTGTAACGGGTGATGGAGACGTAATGGCATTGGATGCGAAGTTCAACTTTGATTCAAATGCATTATACCGTCAAAAAGACGTTGTTGAATTACGCGATCTTGAAGAAGAAGATGTAAAAGAAATCGAAGCTTCTAAATATGACTTAAGCTATATTTCCCTGGACGGAAATATCGGTTGCATGGTAAATGGCGCTGGTCTTGCCATGGCAACGATGGACATCGTAAAGCATTACGGCGGAGATCCCGCTAACTTCCTTGATGTTGGGGGCGGTGCGACAGCGGAAAAGGTTACAGAAGCATTTAAAATCATTCTTTCTGATGAAAACGTTAAAGGTATTTTCGTCAATATCTTCGGTGGAATCATGAAATGTGATGTTATTGCAACAGGTGTTGTAGAAGCAGCTAAGCAAATCGGTCTTCAAGTTCCACTTGTGGTTCGTCTTGAAGGTACAAATGTTGACTTAGGGAAAGAAATCCTTAATAAATCAGGATTGAATATCATTGCAGCTGAATCTATGGCGGACGGCGCACAAAAAATCGTTGAGCAAGTAGGCTGAGAAAGGCGGGGGACTAATGAGCGTATTTATTAATAAAGATACCAAGGTTGTTGTACAGGGAATTACAGGATCAACAGCTCTTTTCCATACTAAGCAAATGCTTGAATACGGTACACAAATCGTGGCAGGTGTAACACCTGGAAAAGGCGGAACTGAGGTTGAAGGCGTACCAGTTTTCAATACAGTTGAAGAAGCAAAGAAAGCAACTGGCGTAAATGCATCAGTCATTTATGTTCCTGCTCCGTTTGCAGCAGATGCAATCATGGAAGCGGTAGATGCCGAGCTTGATTTGGCAATCTGTATTACTGAACATATCCCGGTATTGGATATGGTGAAGGTCAAGCGTTATATGGAAGGCAAGAAAACTCGCCTTGTAGGACCGAACTGTCCAGGAGTCATCACTCCTGAAGAGTGTAAAATAGGGATCATGCCTGGTTACATCCATACGAAAGGTCATGTAGGTGTTGTTTCACGTTCTGGTACACTTACGTATGAAGCAGTTCACCAACTTTCACAAGCGGGAATCGGTCAGTCGACGGCAGTTGGTATCGGTGGAGACCCTGTGAATGGAACAGACTTTATCGATGTATTGAAAGCATTCAATGAAGATGAAGATACGTATGCCGTCATCATGATTGGTGAAATCGGCGGTACTGCTGAAGAAGAAGCTGCTGAATGGGTTAAAGCCAACATGACTAAGCCTGTAGTAGGATTCATTGGAGGACGTACAGCACCTCCAGGAAAACGTATGGGCCATGCCGGTGCGATCATTTCAGGCGGTAAAGGAACAGCTGATGAGAAGATTCGCGTTATGAATGAATGCGGAATTCAAGTTGCCCCTACACCTTCAGACATGGGTGAAACATTAATTAAGGTTCTGAAAGAAGAAGGAATCTTGGATAAATGTAAAACTCATTAATCATTTATTGAGACTGATGGCATTCAAGCTATCAGTCTCAGTTTTATCTTCTCTATTAACAATTTCCAGGAGGTAATAAATGAAAGAACGTCGTCATATTCTATTTCATATTCATCATTGTCGGGGAATTGGACTGAAAGGAACAAAAAGATTACTAGAATCGCTCCAGAAGTTACACACTATCTTTGATTTATCCCCTTCCGTGCTTCAACAGTTAACCTATTCTACCACTACCAATTCAGAACTCTTCTATAAAGATCTTCATTCATTTGATTCAGAACGATATAAAAAGCTTTATGCAGAAAACGAGATTGAATGGATCACAATTGAGGACGAAGATTATCCTTCTCTACTGCGAAACGTATATGATCCCCCATTTCTTCTATTTTTAAAAGGAAACAGGAATCTCCTTCATGCCCCAAGGAAACTGGCCATTATTGGCTCGAGGAAGTCCACCCCTTATACTGAAAGAGTCCTTCATGATTTGATTCCACAGCTGGTTAAGAAAGAGATACTCATTGTAAGTGGGTTGGCACAAGGTGCAGATACGGTCGCACATAAAGAAACGATCCAATCTGGCGGGAATACGATAGGTGTCATTGGTGGAGGGTTCAATCATATTTATCCAAAGCAAAATGAAGGCTTGGCCCATCATATGATGAATCATCATCTTTTACTTTCTGAATATCCCCCTTATATTAAACCTGAAAAATGGCAATTCCCGTTCAGAAATAGAATTATCAGCGGTCTTGCCGATGCAGTGCTTGTAACCGAGGCCAGGAAGAAGAGCGGTACATTCATTACAGCTGATTATGCCTTAAATGAAGGAAGAGAAGTCTTCTGTATACCAGGCTCCATCTATGAGCCATTAGCTGAAGGGACAAACAGCTTAATTCAAGAGGGAGCAAAAATGGTCTTATCAATAGAAGATATATTTTCAGAACTGGGAGTATAAAGTCAGAACATATGATATAGAATCTTTTAATAAAGTAGGATTTTCCCTGTGAATGTTTGAATAATTACAAGTTATTTATACAAAATGGTTGCAATTATTGTGAAACTGTTATACATTTTGCAACAGGTATCTAAAACTATATATAAGAGTAAGAAATCGTTAAAAGTAGTAATTCTCTACACTGAAATCAATTCTATACCTATGTGAATGTTAGTGTAAACGTTTCCGTTTCGCTGGGTTCTTTATCATTCCAAGGTGCTATAAACAGTGATTATTTTCCTCTTTAAGGAGGCTTATTGGATGGCAGATTATTTAGTAATAGTGGAATCGCCGGCTAAGGCGAAAACAATTGAACGTTATTTAGGAAAGAAATATAAGGTCAGGGCATCAATGGGACACGTCAGAGACTTACCGAAAAGTCAAATGGGCGTCGATGTTGAAAACGAATTTGAACCGAAATATATAACGATACGTGGTAAAGGCCCTGTATTAAAAGAACTGAAAACCGCAGCAAAAAAAGTGAAGAAAATCTTCCTTGCGGCTGACCCCGACAGAGAAGGGGAAGCCATTGCATGGCATCTGGCTCACAGCCTTGATATGGACACGACTTCCGAGTGTCGGGTTGTATTCAATGAAATCACGAAGGATGCGATTAAAGAGTCATTTAAGCATCCACGAGCAATTAATATGGATTTAGTCGATGCACAGCAGGCACGAAGAATTTTAGATCGATTAGTGGGGTATAACATCAGCCCTCTCCTTTGGAAAAAGGTTAAAAAAGGTCTAAGTGCAGGAAGAGTACAATCCGTCGCTGTACGATTGATCATTGACCGTGAAAATGAAATCAAGAGCTTCACCCCAGAAGAGTACTGGTCGATAGAAGCTGAATTCACCAAAGGAAACGATACATTCCAGGCATCCTTTTACGGTATGGACGGTAAGAAGGTTGAACTGAAGACAGAAGAAGATGTGAAAGAAGTACTTGGTAAAGTAAAAGGGAAGTCCTTTGAAATTAACAAGGTAACAAAAAAGGAAAGAAAACGGAATCCCGCTCCTCCATTTACAACTTCTTCTCTGCAGCAGGAAGCAGCAAGAAAATTAAACTTCCGTGCAAAGAAAACGATGATGCTCGCCCAGCAATTATATGAAGGAATTGAGATGGGTAAAGAAGGTACCGTTGGTTTTATTACCTATATGAGAACAGACTCCACCCGTATTTCTGAAGTGGCTCAAAAAGAAGCGAACGAATACATCGTTAATAAATATGGAAATGATTTCGTTAAGCAGACTGAGCGTAAAGAGAAAAAACAACAAAAGTCTCAAGATGCCCACGAAGCCATCCGTCCAACCAGTACTTTAAGGGACCCGGCTTCTGTGAAAGAATATCTTTCAAGAGATCAATACCGACTTTATAAATTGATCTGGGAACGATTCGTGGCAAGCGAAATGTCCCCGGCAATCATGGATACGATGAGCGTTGATATTGTAAATGGTTCAGTAATGTTTAGAGCAACCGGCTCTAAAGTTAAGTTCCCGGGCTTTATGAAAGTCTACGTTGAAGGATCCGATGATCAGAAAGAAGAAAAAGACAATCTCCTTCCAGCTTTGGAAGAAAACGATAAAGTGAAAAGTGAAAGCATTGATCCCAATCAGCATTTCACTCAACCACCACCAAGGTATACAGAAGCAAGGCTGGTTAAAACGCTGGAAGAACTGGGTATTGGCCGTCCTTCCACCTATGCCCCCACCCTGGATACGATTCAACGAAGAGGCTATGTAACACTTGATAATAAGCGTTTCATTCCAACTGAGCTGGGTGAAATCGTCTTGGAATTAGTGAGAGAGTTCTTCCCGGAGATCATTGATGTCGAGTTTACGGCAAACATGGAACGCAGTCTTGATGATATTGAAGACGGCAATGTAAAATGGGAAAGTATCATCGATCGTTTTTATCAGGATTTTGAAAAGCATTTAGAAAAAGCGGAAAATGAGATGGAAAAAATCGAAATCCGCGATGAACCTGCCGGTGAAGATTGTGAAGAATGTGGACATCAAATGGTATTCAAAATGGGGCGATACGGTAAATTCATGGCATGTAGTAACTTTCCTGATTGTAGAAATACAAAGCCGATCGTCAAGGAAATCGGTGTGAAATGTCCTAAATGTGAAAAAGGGAATATCATCGAACGAAAAAGCAAGAAGAAGCGTATTTTCTACGGTTGTGATCAGTATCCTGAATGTGACTTCTTGTCTTGGGATAAACCGATTGAACGAAAGTGTCCGAAGTGTTCAGAACTACTTGTAGAGAAAAAGCTTAAAAAAGGTAATCAAATTCAATGTACGAATTGTGATTACAAAGAAGAACCGCAAAAGTAGTATAAGTATCCTGTTCATCTGGGGATTGAAAGCCTGCGTTATCAGTAAATGTTAACAAAGCCAATAAAAAAACGATTGATTGTTGAACAATGAACTTATACAATGTAACGAGGGACTGTCCCAACAGGTGATTTCTCTATTACCTAATGGGTCAGCCCTTTTCTGTTTGCATTAATCTTTGTAATGAACTATACCAATACTTAATATGCTTTTCTCTTTTTTCTCATTGTCCTTTGGTGTACAATGCAGAATGGATGAGTTAAAGGGACGATTCACAGGGGGTCTATATAGATGCTAGTAAATGTCATCGGAGCAGGGTTAGCGGGAAGTGAAGCTGCTTGGCAGATTGCCAAGAGGGGAATAAAGGTAAACCTTTATGAAATGAGACCGGTCCGCCAGACACCTGCCCATCATACAGATAAATTTGCAGAGCTTGTGTGCAGCAACTCACTTAGAGCAAATACATTAACCAATGCCGTTGGGGTATTGAAAGAAGAAATGCGTCAATTAGATTCCGTCATTATGTCAGCAGCTGATGCTTGTTCAGTTCCGGCGGGGGGAGCTTTAGCAGTCGATCGCCATGAATTTGCGGGTCATGTTACTGAGAAAGTGAAAAATCACCCGAATGTCACAATATTCAATGAAGAAGTCACGGATCTTCCTGAAGGAATTACGATTGTAGCCACAGGACCGCTTACAAGTGAGAATCTTTCTGAAAAAATAAGAAAAGTAACGGGTGAAGAGCATTTATATTTCTATGATGCAGCTGCTCCCATCATTGAGAAGGACTCCATTGATATGGACAAAGTGTATTTGAAATCCCGATATGACAAAGGGGAAGCGGCATATTTAAATTGTCCAATGACAGAGAGTGAGTTCAATCGTTTTTATGAAGCTCTTATTTCAGCTGAAACAGTGCCTTTGAAAGAGTTTGAAAAAGAAATTTTCTTTGAAGGCTGCATGCCGATAGAAGTAATGGCTTCCCGGGGTAAGAAAACCATGTTATTCGGTCCTCTAAAGCCAGTGGGATTAGAAGACCCTAAAACAGGTAAACGACCCTATGCTGTTGTTCAGTTAAGACAAGATGATGCAGCAGGAACACTCTATAATATCGTAGGTTTCCAAACACATTTAAAGTGGGGACCGCAAAAAGAAGTTCTCCAATTAATTCCGGGGCTTGAGAATGCAGATATTGTCCGTTATGGGGTCATGCACAGAAATACCTTCATCAACTCTCCCAATGTTCTAAAAGATACCTATCAACTAAAAGATCATGAGAACCTGTTTTTTGCTGGTCAAATGACAGGGGTGGAAGGTTATGTGGAATCCGCTGCCAGCGGGTTGATTGCCGGAATCAATGCTGCGAAAATGGCCAAGGGTGAATCACCCCTGGTATTTCCGCATGAAACGGCGATTGGAAGCATGGCAAGGTATATAACGACTGCCAACAAGAACAACTTCCAGCCGATGAATGCTAATTTCGGTCTATTCCCTGACTTACCCAAAAAGGTAAAAGGCAAGAAAGAGCGAAATGAACAACATGCAAATCGGGCCTTGGAAACAATTCAGAACTTTGTGAAAAAAGTGTAAAATTCATTGCAAGGGCTGCTGGGTTGTGTTACTATTTAGTAGCCCTTGTGAGGTGTTAAAAATGAAAAATCAATTATATGAACAATTACAATCCTTTACTGAATATATACAAATGGAAAAGCATTATTCTGCTCACACTTTTGAACAATATCGTCATGATATTGAAGAGTTCTACGTATTTATGAAAGAACAAGGTTTAAGTTCATTAAAAGATGTCGAGTATTCTGATGCGAGACTTTTTTTAACCAAGCTGCATGAACATGGTTTAATGAGGTCCTCCATTTCAAGGAAGGTCTCCAGTTTAAGAAGTTTTTACCGCTATTTAAATCGGGAAAAACAGCTGACCGTTAACCCATTTTCTTTCGTGAATCTTCCTAAAAAAGAACAACGGTTGCCTAAATTTTTTTACGAGGAAGAAATACAAGCATTGTTGGAAGCGTGCGGTGGAGACACACTTTTAGACATCCGCAACCGAGCCATCTTCGAACTTTTATATGCAACAGGTATTCGCGTAAGTGAATGCACAAATATGCAACTGAAGGACGTAGATTTTGGGCTTTCTACAATCCTTGTGAAAGGTAAGGGTAACAAAGAAAGATATGTACCATTTGGCAGCTTTGCTCATGATGCTTTAGAACAATACATAACACAATCCCGACCCATGTTAATGAAGAATCAGACTCATACACATTTGTTGGTCAATCATCGTGGCGGAGCATTAACCCAAAGAGGGATACGCCTTATCTTGAATAAAATTATCGAGAGGGCTTCTTTGACTGGAAAGATACACCCCCATATGCTAAGGCACACATTTGCGACTCATTTACTTAATAATGGTGCCGATCTAAGAACGGTTCAGGAACTTCTTGGACACTCTCAGTTATCATCGACTCAAGTATATACTCATGTTTCAAAGGACCAGTTGAGAAAAACGTATTTAGCACATCATCCACGTGCTTAGAAGAGTTGGAGGTCAGGATATGGAACAATTCCACGCAACCACTATTTTTGCTGTGCAACATAGAGGCAAATGTGCGATGTCTGGTGACGGACAGGTTACATTTGGCAATACAGTTGTGATGAAGCACACAGCAAAAAAAGTACGAAAGCTTTTTAATGGTAAAGTATTGGCAGGTTTTGCCGGATCTGTTGCCGATGCATTCACACTATCAGAAATGTTCGAAGGCAAACTCCAGGAATTTAACGGGAACCTTCCGAGAGCAGCAGTTGAGCTGGCTAAAGAGTGGAGAAGCGACAAGGTGTTAAGAAAGCTTGAAGCGATGTTGATTGTAATGGATGAAAATCACTTGCTTTTAATCTCTGGAACAGGTGAAGTGATTGAGCCGGATGATGGCATTTTAGCCATTGGATCAGGTGGGAATTATGCATTATCTGCTGGAAGAGCGTTAAAGCAATATGCAGGAGACCATTTATCTGCAAGGGAAATCGCTCAGTCTTCCTTACAGATCGCTGCAGATATATGTGTATATACAAATAACCAAATTATTGTTGAAGAGCTTTAAACATGGGGCATTAGTTTTTAATTTAATATTCTTTCACACTATATGGAAAGTAAGGAGTGTGCCATTTAATGAAGAGTACTGATCACTTAACTCCAAGGCAAATTGTTGAACGTCTGGATCAATATATTGTAGGACAAAAAGATGCAAAGAGAGCGGTCGCTGTTGCCTTACGAAACCGTTATCGTCGCAGCCTTCTTTCGGATGTATTAAAGGATGAAGTGATTCCAAAGAACATTTTAATGATGGGACCAACAGGTGTCGGAAAGACAGAGATTGCCAGAAGAATCGCGAAGCTTGTAAGAGCGCCTTTTGTAAAAGTGGAGGCTACAAAGTTTACTGAAGTAGGCTATGTTGGACGTGATGTGGAATCAATGGTAAGAGATTTAGTCGAAACGTCTGTCCGTCTTGTGAAAGAGGAGAAGATGGTAGGAGTTCGTGAAAGAGCTGCTGAAAACGCCAATCGACGCTTAGTCGAAATGGTTGTGCCATCAAAGAAAAAGTCATCTTCTTACAAAAACCCATTCGAAATGATTTTTGGTGGCAGTCAGACTCAGGGCACTTTGGAAGAAGAGGAAGAAAAGCAAGAAGAGAGTTCCCTTCAAGAGCAAAGACGAAGAATGGAAAAGAGGCTTCAAAATGGTGAGCTTGAAGAAGAGTACATCACCATTGAAGTGGAAGAGCAGCAGCCTTCCATGTTCGATATGCTCCAAGGCTCCGGTATGGAACAAATGGGTATGAACATGCAGGATGCCATGAGCAACTTCATGCCGAAGAAAAAGAAAAAACGAAAATTAAAGGTGAAAGAAGCGAGAGTCGTTCTTACAAATGAGGAAGCTCAAAAGCTCATTGATATGGACGAAGTGACCCAGGAAGCAATCGTGCGTGCAGAGCAATCAGGAATCATTTTTATCGATGAGATTGATAAAATTGCAAGCAAGGGCTCCGGTCAATCTTCGGCCGATGTTTCAAGAGAAGGGGTGCAGCGTGACATCCTTCCTGTTGTAGAAGGATCTACGGTGGTCACGAAGCATGGTTCCGTGAAAACAGATCACGTGCTTTTCATTGCCGCAGGTGCCTTTCACATGAGTAAACCATCGGATCTAATTCCGGAATTACAAGGTCGTTTTCCAATCAGAGTGGAACTACAGAAGCTTTCTACAGAAGACTTTGTACGTATACTTGTTGAACCTGATAACGCAATAATCAAACAATATATTGCTTTAATGGAAACAGAAGGTATACAAATTGAATTTTCTGACGATGCTATTCGTAGATTAGCTGAAATTGCATATGACGTAAATCAGAACACCGATAATATTGGAGCGAGAAGACTTCATACGATTATGGAAAAACTTCTCGAGGACTTGTCTTTTGAAGCTCCGGACATTACATTGGAAACGGTTAAAATCACACCTCAGTATGTAGATGATAAGTTAGGCGCAATATCCAAGGATAAGGATCTGAGTCAGTTTATTCTATAAGTTTTCACCTTCACTCTATTGGGTAAAGATAGATGAATTATTCACAATACTAAAATTAAATAATAGATACACTTAAGTTGTAGTAGGAGGAAATGAAATGAATTTATTAGGTAAAACAAGAACCATCAATGCTATGCTGCAAAAAGCAGCTGGTAAACCAGTTAACTTTAAAGAAATGTCAGAAACACTCAGCAAGGTAATTGAAGCAAATGTATTCGTTGTAAGTCGTCGAGGGAAATTACTTGGATACGCTATTAATCAGCAAATTGAAAACGAGCGCATGAAACAAATGCTTGCTGACCGTCAATTCCCCGAGGAGTATACTCAGAACCTGTTTAATGTTCAGGAAACATCTCCAAACCTGGATGTAAACAGTGAATATACTGCATTTCCTGTTGAAAATAGAGAATTCTTCAAAAATGGTTTAACAACGATCGTTCCCATTATCGGTGGGGGAGAAAGACTGGGTACATTAATTCTTGCTCGCCTGGAAGCAAGTTTCGAAGATGATGATCTCATCCTGGCTGAATATGGTGCAACAGTAGTCGGTATGGAAATTCTTCGCGAAAAAGCTGAAGAAATTGAAGTCGAAGCTAGAAGTAAAGCTGTCGTGCAAATGGCGATCAGTTCATTATCATACAGTGAACTTGAAGCGATCGAGCATATCTTTGAAGAGTTAAATGGTAATGAAGGTCTTCTGGTTGCTTCGAAAATTGCTGATAGAGTGGGAATTACTCGTTCAGTAATCGTTAATGCCCTTCGTAAATTAGAAAGTGCCGGTGTAATTGAGTCTCGTTCCCTGGGAATGAAAGGTACCTACATTAAAGTCTTAAACAATAAGTTCTTAGTTGAGTTAGATAAGCTTCGTACAAATTAATCAATACAATGAATAAGCTGTTCCCTGATAATTGGGGAACAGCTTTTTTATTTGTCTTCCTTTATGCTTGTCGCCTCTGGGCGAAGCCCCTCTGCTTTTGTTTCATCCAGCTCCGGGGCTTAGAGGCTCGAGGTCATAAGCAAAGGGAACCAAAAAGGGTAGGGCGCCTTTCCGGTTCCCTTTGCTTATGCTTGTCGCCTCTAGGCGAAGCCCCTCTGCTTTTATGGTACAAATGGACGGAAATATCAGATTGTTTAGTGAAAATAAGTCGAATGGACTATCGATAATTGTCCTTTAGGTATTGTCATAAATGACATGAATAGTACAATAAAGTTACAACAATGTTACGACTATTTTCGACAAAAGTACTTATTAAATATTAAGAATGGATAATATGATAACTTTCGCCTCTTTGCAGGTGTTATTTTCATGTGTAAGGATTTTGTACATTGAAAATGAACCATTTCATTAAACGGGTATGTAACATATATGTAATAGAACTAGAAAAAAAGTCTTTTATTTGTAAAAATACCCTTGGGAATTTAAGGGTTAAATATAGATTAAAAGTCACGAATTCTTTGAATATCGACCTCATTCATGAAAATTTACGGAATATTCATAGACACTAATCTTGCTAAACATTACAATAAATACTGTTGCATGCTAAATTTGTAAAAAATAGTAGTATCTTGTCAAAAAAACGGATAGAGGTGCCTAAAGTGAAATTATTTTCCAACACTTTCACAACTCTAGAAAGAGGACTTAATTACGCCTCATTAAATCAAAAAGTAATCTCTCAAAATATCGCAAATGTCGATACGCCAAATTATAAAGCAAAAAAAGTAGAATTTAAAACAATGTTAGATCAATCAATTCAACAACTGGATGCCAAAAGAACCGATCATCGGCATTTTTTATTTCATTCAAGCAGTCAACATCCAGCAGTTAAAACCAAGACAGCTTATCAATATAATCACAATGGAAATGGTGTGGATTTAGACCAGGAAATGTCAGAAATGGCTTCGAATCAAATCTATTTTAACGCCTTGACAGATCGGATAAATGGTAAGTTCAACAGTCTTCAGACGGTTGTAAGGGGAGGTAAATGATAGTGGGGATATTTACTAGTATGAATACAACCGCTTCTGCCCTTACGGCTCAACGTTTAAGAATGGATGTCATTTCATCGAATATGGCGAATGTGGACACAACAAGAGGGGAAATGGTCAATGGGGAATGGCAGCCTTATAAGAGAAAATCTGTTGTAATGGCATCTAAGGAAAATCAATTTTCATCATTTTTAAACAATGCAATGAACACAAGAGACAAAAGCAGTGTTGGCATCGGGGTAAAGGTTTCCAGAATCGAAGAAGATGATGAGACACCATTTAAAATGGTGTACGATCCTGAACATCCTGATGCGAATGACGAGGGGTATGTGCAACTCCCCAACGTAGATCCATTAAGAGAAATGGTTGACCTTATATCGGCTACCCGTTCATATGAAGCAAACGTAACCGTATTTAATGCGAATAAAGCGATGTTAATGAAATCATTGGAAATCGGCAAATAGGGAAGAAGGTTCAGTTCTATGACAATACATAATATTAATTCGATTAATTCTGGAGTTATAAGTCCGTCAATTGAAAAAAAAAATATAACACCTTCAGAAGGTGCAGAGAATTTCAGTCAATTACTGAAAAATTCCATTGAAGAAGTGAATTCCATGCAAGTTCAATCAGATCAAATGACAGAAAAAATTGTAAGGGGAGAAAATGTTGATCTTCATCAAATGATGATCGCTTCACAAAAGGCCAGTATTACGCTCCAAACGACCATGGAAGTGCGGAATAAAGTAGTAGAAGCGTACCAAGAAATAATGAGGATGCCAATGTAGTAGGCTCATGGAGTCATGTACCGGAGGATTGTAATGAATGAATCGTTAAAGAAATATACAGAACAAATAACGTCTTTTTGGGCAAGCAGAACAAAAAAACAGAAGATAAGAATGGGTGTAACCTTCCTGATTATGGTCATTCTGATTAGTGTTGTGAGCTTCTTTGCAACAAGAACTTCGCTTGTGCCCCTATACAGTAATCTATCACCATCAGAAACCGGAACCATTAAAGAAAATCTGGACGGTAGAGGAATACCATCGGAGATTTCCGATGGTGGATCAACCATCATGGTTCCTAAAGAACAAGTAGATACATTAAAGGTTGAGTTAGCAGCAGAAGGTATCCCTAACACGGGCAGTATTGATTACTCCTTCTTCAGTCAAAATGCTGGATTTGGGATGACGGATAATGAATTTAATGTGTTAAAGCTGGATGCAATGCAAACGGAACTGGCTCAACTCATGAAAGGGATCGAAGGAGTACAAGATGCAAAAGTCATGATTAACCTTCCTGAGAAGCAGGTTTTCTTGAATGATGATGTTCAGCAAGCATCAGCGTCCATTGTATTAAATACAAATCCAGGTTTCACATTTGATCAAAAGCAGATTAAGTCCCTTTACCATCTGGTTTCGAAAAGTGTTCCTGATCTTCCTACTGAGAATATCGTCATCATGAATCAATTTTTTGAGTATTTCGATTTGGAATCCCAAAATAATTCCATGAGCGGAGGGAACTTTGCTCAACAGATGGATGTTAAGAAAGAAATTGAACGTGATATACAACGTCAAGTTCAGAATATGCTCGGAACATTGATTGGATTTAACAAGGTGGTTGTGTCAGTTACAACTGATATAGACTTTACCCAGGAAAATCGGGAAGAAAACCTTGTAACACCAGTGGATGAAGAAAACATGGAAGGAATTGCCGTAAGTGCACAACGTATAACTGAAACTTTTTCTGGAGAGGGAGCAAGTCCTGAAGGGGTACCACCGGCAGAAGATACAGATGATACATTCGATTCGAGCTCCTACCAAGAAGGAACTGAATCAAATGGTGATTATGAACGAATGGAAGAAACGATCAACAATGAAGTCAATCGTATCCGTAAAGAAGTGGTAGAAAGCCCATACAAAATACGGGACCTTGGGATTCAGGTAATGGTGGAACCTCCAAATCCTGAAGAGGTAAATTCCCTTCCTCAAGATAGGGTGGATGATATCCGCCAAGTATTATCGACCATTGTACGAACGTCTATCGACAAGGAAGCTACCCCTGAATTAACAGACGAAGCAATAGAAGACAAGGTCATCGTCTCGGTTCAACCGTTTAATGGAAAAGTCAACTTGGTCTCTGAAGAGAAATCTGTTCTTCCTTGGTGGACTTATGTAGTCGGAGGGATACTTATTGTTGTCATTCTACTATTAGTATTTTTCTTAATTCGTTCCAGAAAGAAAGAAATGATAGAAGAAATGGCTTACGAAGAAAAAAGGGAGCCTGTCCATATCCCTGATATTGAGCCTAAAGAAGAAACAGAAGGATCCATTCGCCGGAAACAGCTTGAAAAGATGGCTAGAGAAAAGCCGGAAGAATTTGCAAAATTATTACGTACCTGGTTAGCAGAGGATTAGGAGGGATGAACATGGTTAGAAGAGAGAAAGAATTAACGGGAAAACAAAAAGCAGCCATCCTCCTGATCTCTCTTGGTCCTGATGTATCCGCGTCAGTGTACAAGCATTTGTCAGAAGAAGATATCGAAAAATTAACGTTAGAGATTTCCGGAGTTAAAAAGGTAGAGAATGAAGCGAAAGAGGATATTCTAGAGGAGTTTCACAATATTGCCATTGCTCAAGATTATATCTCCCAAGGCGGGATTGGCTATGCCAAAACAGTACTAGAAAAAGCACTCGGATCAGAACAAGCATTAGCTATCATAAATCGATTAACGTCATCTTTACAGGTAAAGCCTTTTGACTTTGCAAGGAGGGCAGATGCTGCTCAAATTCTCAACTTTATTCAAAACGAACACCCACAAACCATTGCATTGATTCTATCTTATCTTGAACCTCAGCAAGCAGGCCAAATCCTGTCAGAACTTCCTCAAGACGTTCAAGCGGATATTGCAAGGAGAATCGCAATTATGGATGGTACATCACCAGAAGTGATAAGTGAGGTGGAAGCCATCCTTGAAAGAAAGCTTTCAGCAACTGTTACCCAGGATTATACGCAAACGGGTGGAGTTGAAGCAGTGGTGGAAGTGCTGAATGGGGTAGACCGTTCTACAGAGAAAACCATCCTGGATGCATTAGAAATTCAAGATCCGGAATTAGCAGAAGAAATCAAGAAGAGAATGTTTGTATTCGAAGATATCGTTACCCTTGATGGACGTTCCATTCAACGTGTCATTCGGGATTGTGATAACGAAGACCTTCTCCTTGCCCTTAAAGTATCCAGCGACGAGGTCAAGGAAGTTGTATATAGAAACATGTCTAATCGAATGGTGGAGACCCTTAAAGAAGAAATGGAATTCATGGGGCCGGTTCGTTTGCGCGATGTAGAAGAAGCACAGTCTCGGATTGTAGCTGTGATAAGGCGATTAGAAGACTCCGGTGAGATCATCATAGCCCGTGGTGGAGGAGACGATATTATTGTCTAGAATCATTAAATCTTCCATTGCTCAAACCATTCATGAGGGTGAAAAAGTGATATCCCTTAAAAGAGTTAAGCCACTAAGGGAATTCAAGCAGTATGATCCGGATGACTTTGAACTGAACACAGCGATCCGGGCAGACCACATTATAGAGGAAGCGAAAGAGAAAGCGGACCGGATAATCGAAGAAGCGAAACAGATGACTCTTCATGCAGAGATTCAAATTGAACGTGAGAGAGAAAAGTGGGTCATCGAGCGCGAGCAACTTATGCAAGAAGCCTATAATGCCGGATTCCTTCAAGGTGAAGAAGAGGGCAGAAACAAAGGTTATCAAGAATATCAGCAGCGTTTAATGGAAGCCAACGAAATGACCGAGCGAAATAAACAACAATTTCTTGACTATATTCACAATGCAGAAAAGGTCATAGTTAGTCTGGGGATAACATGTGCTGAGAAGATTATGAATTGCAAGCTTGAGGATGAACCCGATCATTTCCTTTCGATCGTCGAACAGGGCTTAAAGGAAGTAAGAGGTTTACCCCACATTCAAATTCATGTTCATCCGTCTAAGCATAGACTTTTGGCTGAAAACAAGAACGATCTTGAAGTCATGTTCCCCATGAATGTTCAGTGTTTCATTTATGCAAGTGATGACCTTAAACCAGAGGAATGTTATATAGAAACCAATCAGGGACGTGTCATTGTAAGTGTGGATTCCCAATTAAAAGAATTGAAACTGAAGCTACTCCATCTTCTGGAAGGTGATGTTGAATGAAAGCCGCAGATCTAATTCACCATATCCCCCGGATACCAACTTTCAAAAAGTTTGGAAAGGTGAAACGTGTTGTAGGGTTAATGATAGAATCTCAAGGACCTGAAAGTTCTGTTGGTGAAGTATGTCATATTCATATTATTTCCCGAGGCAAGCAGAAAGTGATTTTAGCAGAAGTGGTAGGGTTTAATGATGAATTAGTGATCCTCATGCCTTATACCAATATGCAGGATATCTCTCCCGGCAGTTTGGTTGAAGGAACGTCAAAGCCGTTGGAAATCAAAATTGGACCATCTTTAATAGGGAAGGTGATTGATTCCCTTGGACATCCACTCGATGGAAGTAACTTGCCTAGTGGATTGAGCACAACGTATACAGAACAAGACCCTCCCAATCCTCTGTCAAGACCTCCCATTAACGAAAAAATGGAGGTTGGTGTAAAAGCCATCGATAGCATGCTGACTGTAGGTAAAGGTCAAAGGGTCGGTATATTCGCTGGAAGTGGGGTAGGGAAAAGCACCTTGCTTGGAATGATTGCCCGAAACACAAAAGCGGACTTGAATGTGATTGCTTTAATCGGTGAACGGGGAAGAGAAGTCAGGGAATTTATTGAAAGAGATTTAGGAGAAGAAGGGTTAAAGCGAACGATTGTTGTGGCAGCCACTTCAGACCAACCTGCCCTAATGAGGATCAAAGGAGCCTTTACGGCAACAGCCATTGCGGAATATTTTCGTGATAAAGGATTAAACGTCATGCTCATGATGGATTCGGCCACGCGTGTAGCAATGGCACAGAGGGAAATCGGTTTGGCGGTAGGGGAACCTCCGACCACAAAAGGGTACACCCCTTCTGTATTCGCAATTTTACCGAAACTCTTAGAGAGAACAGGAACCAATCTGTTTGGAAGCATTACGGCATTTTACACCGTATTGGTAGATGGTGATGACTTAAATGAACCTATATCGGACACGGTCAGGGGAATCCTTGATGGCCATATCGTGCTCGACCGCCAAATTGCAAATAGAGGCCAATATCCTGCTATCAATATTTTAAAAAGTGTTAGCCGGTTAATGAATCATCTCTCATCTAATGAACATTTACACGCGGCCACTAGAATAAGAGAGTTATTGAGTACTTATATGAATTCCGAGGATTTAATCCAAATTGGTGCTTATAAAAAGGGGACTTCCCGTGAGGTTGATGAAGCCATCCAATACTATCCGGGCATCACTTCCTTCTTGAAGCAGGGCGTATACGAAAAGGTTTCCCTTCCTGCAAGTGTTGATGGGCTTGTAAAGCTATCGGAAAAAGGTGGATGAATCGATTGAATTATCAATACAGGTTTCAACGGATTTTAACATTGAAGGAAAAAGAAAAAGATGAAGTACAAGAAATGTACAGAGGCTCCATTGAAAAATTTGAAAAAGTTGCCGGGAAGCTTTATGAATTCCTGAAAAAGAAAGAAGAGCTTGAACAGCTACAAGAAACCAAATTGCAAAATGGCTTATCAGTACAGGATATCCGTCATCATCAACAGTTCATTACCAATCTCGAGAAGACCATTTCTTATTACCAGGACCTGGTGATACAAGCTAGAAACCGAATGAATTGGTACGAAGAGAAACTTGTGGACATGAATGTAGAAGTGAAGAAATACGAAAAGATGAAAGAAAAAGATCTCCATCGCTTCTTACAAAGCATTCAACAAGTGGAAAATAAACAATTAGACGAAGTGTCAGTCTTTCAATATATGAAACGGGGAGTCAGGTGATTTCATGGCAAAGGTAATCGAAGAGGAAAAAAAAGAGCAGTCAGGTCGATTTCAAAGGGTAGTGTTTATCTTCTTCATTCCTCTCTTATTTGCTATAACCTTCGCTCTTGTAATCATGACAGTAGCAGGAATAAATGTATTTGAAAAAGCGCAATCTTTAAGTTCGGATATTCCATTTTTAGCTAGAGTCCTTCCGGTAAACGGTACACAGGATGCAGACCAAATACATGAGCGAATGATCTCACTTCAAGCTTTAACAGAAGATCAAGAGGCGAAAATTGCCCAGCTTCAAAGTGAAGCGGATAAAAAAGACAGTGATAACGAACAACTACAAGCAACCATTCAGCGGCAAAAAGAAGAGCTTGAAGAGTTACGGCAGATTGGTGAAGAAAACAAACGTGCCTTTAAAGAGGTGGTCAGTACATTTGAATCCATGTCTGCAAAGAGTGCAGCTCCTGTTCTGATGAACATGAATGATGATGAGGCGATGAAGATTCTATCAAGTATCAAACCGGATACTCTAGCTGATATTTTAGAAAAAATGCCTCCGGAAGATGCTGCAAGATACACGGAGCTGCTCTCTACGGTGGAAAGTTAGCTAAAGCATGAGAGGAGGTGAAAAAGTGGAAATCGGAATAGGTATAAAAGCTCCTACCTCTCCCATGGGGATGAGAAATGAATCAATGCTTCCCAAGAAAGAAACGGATGGGTTTTCGAAACTAGTAGGATTTGTATCGAATCATGTTGTTGAAAGGGAAGAAGTAAAACAACCCGAGAGGCCAACTCTTCTAGTTAGCCTGCAAGACATATTACGTGCAACAGAGCTGGATGAAGTTGGACTAACTAGTGGAGAGTTAGAAGAATTATCCCGATTAAACGAATTTGACTACGACCAAATTGCTGAAATAGTTGGCGTGGATAAAGGAACCGTCAAAACACTTTTTTCTGAGCTTCAATCTGCTCTTATTGGGACTGAGCAATCCTCATCTTCATCAGGTGAAATTGCAGATGATCTTCATGAAATCTTGTTGGGAACGATGCAGCTGCTGCAATCTGCATTAAAAAATGAGGCGCCGGGCATAAGTGGAAAAGGACCAATAGAAGAAGTAACCAAACTTGTAAAGGTCATTGAACTTTTGACAGCTAACCGTGACTTGCTTGTGGTGGAAGCATCAAAAGCGACCGAGCTAAAAGATGTGTTGAAGATGGTTCAATCGGGTGTAGATGTAACTATTGCGAGGGAGTTTAATCAGGGTAAGGATTGGACCCGGGTATTTAAAGATGCTTTTCAACGACAGGCACCTGTGCAAACAATGGAAAAGCAGTCCCCAACAGAAGGGGGCACAGTGGAGAAGAAAAGCACTCAACCGATTCAGGGAAACCATCTACACTTGGTCCCTCCGAAATCAGAATCAATAGAAGAAGTCACCAGACTTGTCAAGGTCGTTGAACTTCTGGCTGTGAAGCGTGACTTACTTGTGGTGGAAGCAGCAAAAGCGTCGGAACTTAAAGACATGATTAAGGTCGTTCAAACGGGAGTAGATGAACCGATAGCCAGAGAGTTTAATCATGTGAAAGATTGGTCCCGGCTGATGAAGGAAGCCTTTCAACGCCAAGCACCTGTGGAAACACGCGAAAAGCACTCATATACAGAAGGTGTCACAGCAGAAAAGAAAAGTATTCAACCGATTCAGGGAAACCATCTACCCTTTGTTCTTCCGAAAACAGAATCGGTTTCCATGAGACTCCCAACAGGCAATCGCCCATATAAATACGAACAATTTGTAAAAGAATTCCAGAATATCCTAAGTAAATCTAAAATGCTGTCACAACCAAACATGAGTAAGCTATTAATCAAGTTGTATCCAGAGCAACTGGGCTCATTAAGAATCGAACTTCTGCAGCAAAATGGAGTGATGACAGCAAAAATATTGGCTTCAACGGCAACTGCGAAAGAAATGCTGGATTCTCAAATTCAAGGATTGAAGCATGCATTCACATCACAGAACCTTCAAGTGGAGAAGATTGAAATCTCACAGGCGTTAGCAGATGCTGAGCGGCAATCTAAAGGACAGTCACAACAACAGTCCTCACAACACCAAAAACAGAATCAGAATCAATCCGAACATGCAGGAAGCCAGGAAAAAGAAAGCACTCAATCCTTTAAGGATTATCTCGTAAGTACCGAAATATAGGTGATAATATGACGAAAATCGATCCAAGCTTACTATATTCCACCCCCCAAACAAAACAGCGTGAAGGTGGAAAGGATATTATGGGAAAAGATGACTTCCTGAAAATCCTGATGACACAATTACAGAATCAAGACCCGTTGAATCCGATGCAGGACAAAGACTTCATCGCACAAATGGCTACCTTTTCATCATTAGAGCAGATGACGAACCTGACGAAAACAATGGAGAAATTTGTGGATAACCAAAGTCAAACACAATTGATCTCTTACAATCAGTTTGTTGGTAAACAAGTGACATGGCATAAAATCATAGAGTCTGAAGAGGGTGATGCACCTGATATACAAGAAGGACAGGGATTTGTAAAGGGAGTCCGCTATAAAGGTGACTCTGTTGAATTCATCATGGAGGACGGCACGATCCTGACTCCCGGGAATATTTCACAAGTGAATACGACGGATACCCCTGAAGCTTCTCTCGTAAATGCATCATTACTGATTGGAAAGAACGTAACATGGAACACTGAAGATGGAGAGATGAGCGGAATCGTTCAATCCGTTTCAAAGAAAGATTCACTTATTTGGTTTCATACAGAAGCAGGTGACAAAATTTCCAGTGATAAATTAATTAAAATCGAATCTTAGGGAGTGGTTGTATGGAAAAGACATTCGTTCATCGTTCACTGCAACCAATTGCACCAAATTTTAATACGAAAGCTATTACTAAACCTTCCATCGCATCATCTTTTGCTGCCCAATTAGATAAAGCCATTCATGACGTACCCCCTATGCAGATCAGTAAGCATGCAAAGGTAAGGATGGAACAACGGGGAATCTCTATTACTCCACATACATGGGAGAAGATAGGGGAAAAATTGGATGAAGCGAAAACTAAGGGTGTTCAAGATTCACTGGTGATTTTAAAAGATGCAGCCCTCATTGTAAGTGCAAAAAATAAAACAGTGATAACAGCATTAGACCGTGAGGAAGCAAGTTCTCAAATTTTCACAAATATTAATGGAACCATACTAATAGACTCATAGGCTGGACCAAATAGGAAGCCTGTAGCTGTGGAATGATCGAAGCAGCTAACACGAAAGGGGAAAAAAAATGCTACGTTCAATGTATTCGGGTATCAGTGGAATGAAAAACTTTCAAACAAAGCTGGATGTAATCGGAAATAATATCGCGAATGTTAATACGTATGGATATAAAAAAGGTCGAGTTACATTTCAAGATATTGTTAGTCAACAAATTTCAGGGGCTAGTGCATCAAGTGCAAATAAAGGAGGTATTAACCCTAAACAAGTAGGGTTAGGTTCTCAAATTTCCTCCATTGATACGATAGATACACAAGGAAGTCTTCAAACAACCGCTAGACCATTGGACTTGTCAATATCAGGGGACGGCTTATTTATGGTACAAGAAGGGACAACAAACTTATTCACCCGGGCAGGAAATATGTATTTAGATAACGATGGCACCCTTGTGAACTCCAACGGTTACAAACTGCAAGGAAAGCAACCGGATAATACCAATGACACACTCTTAGATACAATAGGTGAAATGAAAATCCCTACCGATGCTCAAAGTTTTAGCATTGGGAGTGATGGTAAGATTTCTTATGTTGATAATGCTGGGGACTTGAAAGTTGCGGGACAAATCATGATTGCCAAATTCCCTAATCCGGGAGGTCTCCAAAAAGTAGGAGAAAATCTATACCAAGAAACGAATAATTCAGGTTATATTGATCCCGATAATGATAATACTTTTGAGCCACCACAATTAAATGCGCCGGGAGAATTTGGAGCAGGATCAATCGTTTCTGGTACCCTCGAAATGTCCAACGTAGACCTATCCGAAGAATTCACCGAAATGATCACGGCTCAGCGTGGTTTCCAGGCAAATACACGGATCATCACAACGTCGGATGAAATTCTGCAGGAGCTTGTAAACTTGAAACGTTAATTCGTTAAAAAGGGAGGAAGGGACTGACTAATCAGGGGGGACGCTGGTGAATCCCTGATTTGTCAGTCCCGAAAGCTGATGATCACGTTAACCAGACTGAATGGAAAGGCATTTATGTTGAATGCTTTATACATAGAAACAGTAGAAGCGTTTCCGGACACTACGATTCTATTAACAAATGGCAGACGATATGTTGTGAAGGAAACGGTGGACGAGGTTCGCTGCCTGACACTTTCTTTCTTTCAAGAAGCAAATCTACTCAGTGTGCCGCATGGGGGAGGGAGTACGAATGAAGAGTAAAGCCCTGACAATCATGATGATCTTGTTGGTTACGATTACGCTCATAGGGGTGATTGCGTTAGTTGTCATTATGAAGTTTTCAGGAGATGAAGAAACGAAGGAAGCTTCAATTGAAGAGGTTATTGAAAACTCTGTGGATATCCCTGAGACGACAACCAACTTGATGAGCAATGATTTTATTCGTATTTCCTTTAAAATTCAAACGGATAGTAAAAAAGCGAAAAGTGAGTTGGAAAAGAGAGACTTTCAAGTGAATAACATCATCATAGAAGAGCTTTCAGAATTGAAGGCGGAAGAACTGCAGGGGAAAAAAGGGAAAGAATTGATCGAAACAAAGCTCAAAGACAAAGTAAACTCCCTTATGCAAGAAGGTATGGTAGAAAGAGTCTATATCACCTCTATGATGATTCAATAAGGTAGCTTATATCGAGTGTTCGGAGGTGAAGGCATGGCTAGTGAAATTTTATCACAAAGTGAAATCGATGCTCTGTTGTCTGCTCTAAATACGGGAGAGATGAGCGCAGATGATTTCAAAAAAGAAGAAGAAGAGAAAAAAGTGAAAGTGTACGATTTTAAGAGAGCTTTACGGTTTTCGAAGGATCAAATCCGAAGTTTAACTAGAATTCACGAAAACTTCGCCCGTATCTTAACTACCTATTTCTCTGCCCAACTAAGAACGTACGTTCAAATAAACGTGGCTTCTGCCGATCAAATCCCATATGAGGAATTTATCCGTTCCGTTCCGAAAATGACAATTTTAAATGTCTATGAATTACCTCCATTGGATGGAAGGATCCTCATGGAAATCAACCCTAATATCGCTTATTCGATGATGGATCGGGTGATGGGTGGAAGAGGAGTCAGCGTTAACAAAGTAGAGAATTTAACGGAAATTGAAACCAGGATCATGAGTCAGCTATTTGAAAAAGCGTTTGAAAACTTAAGGGAAGCCTGGAGCACTGTGGCAGATGTAGATCCGCTTTTTGCTGAATTTGAAGTGAATCCGCAATTCCTTCAGATGGTTTCACCAAATGAAACGGTTGTGGTCATTTCTTTAAACACAACGATTGGTGAAACAAGTGGCATGATCAACATCTGCATTCCGCACGTTGTCCTGGAACCGATCCTTCCGAAATTATCAGGAAGCTATTGGATGGAAAGCAAACGTAAAGAGAGTAAGCCGGAAGAAACGGCACATCTTGAAAGAAGAATCAAGAAAGCCCAAGTCCCAATTGTAGCTGAATTAGGACGTTCAGATATTTCAATTGAAGAGTTCCTTATGCTGGATATTGGTGACGTAATCGAAATGAACACCCGAATCGATGATCCTTTAACGATCAGAGTGGGTGAAATTCCTAAATTCACTGCTCAGCCAGGGCAGTCCAAAAAGAAAATGGCTGTACAAATTTTAGATTCCTTGAAGGGGGGAGACGACGATGATGAGTGATGATATGTTATCACAAGATGAAATTGATGCTCTTCTTCGTGGTTCTGCAGAACCCGAAGAGGACACAGAAGAGCGCATGAAGATAAATAGTAATGATTACATTAGTCCGATTGAAGAGGATGCCTTAGGTGAAATCGGGAACATCTCCTTTGGGAGTTCTGCAACGGCTTTGTCTACTTTGCTTAACCAAAAGGTTGAGATAACGACCCCTAAAGTAACCATCATAAATAAAAATTATTTAGAAGAGGAATTCCCTCATCCGTATGTCGCCATTCAAGTTCAATATACTGAAGGGTTTTCAGGAGTGAACTTGCTGGTGATCAAACAATCAGATGCATCGATCATCGCTGATTTAATGCTTGGTGGGGATGGAAGGAATCCATCTGGTGAATTGGGGGAAATACAGCTTAGCGCCGTGCAAGAGGCAATGAATCAAATGATGGGCTCTGCTGCAACCTCCATGTCCACGGTGTTTAGTAAGAAAGTGGATATTTCCCCTCCTTCCATCGATTTGATGTACATACCACAAGGGGAAGGGGAAGAAAACATTCCTGATCAAGATCTGTTAGTGAGGGTATCATTCTCATTGAAAATTGGGGACCTCATTGATTCGAGCATTATGCAGCTGTTACCCTTAACTTTTGCCAAGAGTCTGGTTGATGAATTAATGAATGGTGGAGCTACTGAAGAAGTTGCAGCCGCGGTTGCTCCAAGCTTGGACCCGCCCAAAGGTACTTCACTACCGCAGAAAGTAAATAGCGGTATGGATGAGGAACTTGTTCGTGCGTCCCATCAGCAGAGCTCGCCACAGCACCTGGGTATACAAGGAGTACATGGGGAAACCGTAAATGTACAACCGGCTACTTTTAGTCATTTTGAACCGACGACGTTGGGACAGCAGGAAACAAAAAATTTACATATGCTATTGGATATTCCCCTGCAGGTAACGGTAGAGCTCGGAAGGACGAACCGGTCTGTCAGGGACATCCTTGAACTATCTTCCGGTTCCATTATAGAGCTTGATAAATTAGCGGGAGAGCCGGTTGATATTCTTGTGAACAGCCAATTAATGGCTAAGGGGGAAGTTGTCGTGATAGATGAGAACTTTGGTGTCAGAATTACGGACATCGTAAGTCAAAGTGATCGTATTAAAAAACTTAAATAACTTAGACAATGGAGGATGACGGTAATGGCGAATAAAATTCTGATTGTTGATGACGCGGCTTTTATGAGAATGATGATTAAAGATATTTTAACGAAAAATGGATTCGATGTAGTTGGAGAAGCAGCAGATGGGAGCCAAGCTGTTGATAAATATAAAGAACTGAAACCTGACCTGGTCACAATGGATATTACGATGCCGGAAAAAGATGGTATTGCAGCTTTGAAGGAAATCAAAGCAATCGACTCGGGTGCGAAAATCATTATGTGTTCTGCAATGGGTCAACAAGCAATGGTGATCGATGCCATTCAAGCGGGTGCAAAGGATTTTATCGTTAAACCATTCCAGGCAGATCGTGTAATCGAAGCCATTCAGAAAGCTCTAAGCTAACAGACTAGTAAGAAGGTGCATGTGTTGAAGAAGATTCAAATTCTAGTGGGTCTGATTGTTTTCATCATTACTGCAAATGCTGTAAATTTAACAGCATTTGCGGAAGTGAATAATGTCAAAAACTGCATAGAGCATCCTGAGAAATGCAATGAGCAACAAAGTAATGAGGAGGACAGTTCCGGATCAGGGGTCTCTACTTCGGTAACTTTTTTGGATTATCTTAAAATGATCGTTGCTCTTATCTTTGTAGTTGCACTCATATATTTTTTATTGAAATTTATCAATCAAAAAGGAAGATCCTTTCAACAGACGAAAATAATCAATCATTTAGGTGGAACGCCTCTCGGGGGCAATCGTTCCGTACAAATTGTTAAGGTAGGCAAGCAAGTACTTGTACTGGGTGTTGGAGAAGATATTCAGCTTTTGAAAGAGATTCAGGATGAGAAAGAAAAAGAAGAGATACTATCCTATTATCAGGAAGCACAATTTCCTGATGCCAAAACAGCCTTTTCCAGTTGGTTGACAAAGGTAAGTGGACCTTCTCCGTCTTCATCTCCAAGTTCATTTCAATCGCAGTTGAAATCACAGCTTGAGGAGATGAGCCAGGGAAGAAAGAAGATGTTCAAGGACTTAAAGAATAAGGAGAATCATTCAAATGAATGAATTCATGGAGTTTTTTAATAGTAGTTCTGCTGATAATGTATCGACAAGCGTAAAGCTGCTATTATTATTTACCGTCCTTTCACTGGCACCCAGTATTCTGATTTTAATGACATCTTTCACCCGTATCATGATTGTCCTGTCCTTTGTCAGAACTTCTCTCGCTACACAGCAAATGCCACCGAACCAGGTATTAATTGGTATTTCACTATTTCTAACATTCTTTATCATGGCTCCAACTTTTCAAGAGGTAAACGATGAAGCGTTGACCCCTCTTTTTAATGAAGAGATTAACCTTGAAGAAGCTTACGACAAGGCTTCCATTCCTTTTAAAGAATTTATGAGTAAGCATACAAGACAAAAGGACTTAGAGTTGTTTTTACAATATTCCGGGGCAGAGCGGCCGGAGTCTGTGGAAGACATACCTCTTACATCCTTAGTACCGGCATTTGCATTAAGTGAAATTAAAACGGCTTTTCAAATAGGATTTATGATCTTTATTCCTTTCTTAGTCATCGACATGGTGGTAGCGAGTGTCTTGATGTCCATGGGAATGATGATGCTCCCTCCTGTTATGATTTCTTTGCCTTTCAAGATTTTACTTTTTGTATTAGTGGATGGCTGGTATTTAGTAATAAAATCTCTTTTACAAAGTTTTTAAGTAGGTGAGTTCAATGAACGCTGAATCTGTTATCGCAATAGCGGAGCGTGGAATATATGTAACCCTCATCGTTTCCGGTCCATTACTGTTGTTAGCCCTCGTAGTAGGGTTGATCGTCAGTATTTTTCAAGCAACAACACAAATACAAGAACAAACCCTTGCGTTTATACCAAAGATCGTGGCGGTCTTGATCGGAATTGTTTTCTTTGGACCTTGGATGTTAACGAAGCTTGTGACGTATACTTCACAAATCTTCTCAGATTTAACAAGGTTCGTAGGGTAAGAGAATGGAAGAACTTGTCCCTATTTTATCGGTATACTTACTTGTGTTTGTAAGGGTTTCGGCTTTTTTTGTTACGATGCCCCTGTTTTCATATCGTAATATACCTGCACAGCATCGTATCGCTTTCTCGGTCGTACTCTCATGGGTGATGTATTACACGATTGATTCTGCGGCATTTGAAATCGACGGACAATACTTTTTATTGATCATGAAAGAAGCCATGATCGGTCTTCTGATCGGGTTTGTGGCCTATATGATTGTAACGGCCATCCAGATAGCCGGGGGATTCATAGATTTTCAGATGGGGTTTGCCATTGCCAATGTGATCGATCCTCAAACAGGAACCCAAAGCCCCTTGATGGGTCAATATTTATACACCTTTGCACTTCTTTTGTTGCTTGCCCTGGACGGCCATCATTTACTACTGGACGGAATTTTCTATAGTTATCAATTGATCCCCATCGATAGTCCTTGGATTCCATTTGGGGATGAGAGATTAATTGATTATGTTATTTCGTCCTTTAATTCAATGTTTATCATTGCGTTTCAAATGTCGATTCCGGTAGTTGCAACATTATTTCTGGTAGATGTGGCTTTGGGCATTGTCGCCCGGACGGTACCACAATTGAACGTCTTTGTCGTTGGATTTCCTATTAAGATTGCTGTTGCCTTTATCGTGCTATTCATTGTAATGGGTGTGATGTTTGCAGTCATGCAGCAGCTATTTGAGATGATGTTCGTGACCATGAGAGATTTAATGAAAATAATTGGAGGCACATAAATTGCAGTGGCTATCATTAGACCTACAGTTTTTTAGTGGGGAGAAAACGGAGAAAGCAACTCCGAAAAAAAGGGATGACGCACGAAAAAAAGGACAAACATCAAAGAGCCAGGATGTGAATACAGCAATCATCCTTCTTGCCGTATTTTTATTTCTTACGTTCAGTGCTTCATATATTGGGGATATTGTGTTCGATCTCTTTAATCAAACCTTTCAGGAATACATGCTGATGGAGCTGACAGAGAATACAGTTCAAGTTTTAACCATGGATATTATGAAGGAGATTGCATTGCTTCTCGGTCCGATTATGTTAGTGGCCTTACTTGCCGGATTGTTTTCGAAT
Organism: Rossellomorea sp. FM04394; assembly: GCF_041889765.1. Classification (NCBI taxonomy): domain Bacteria; kingdom Bacillati; phylum Bacillota; class Bacilli; order Caryophanales; family Bacillaceae; genus Rossellomorea; species Rossellomorea sp. FM04394. The sequence goes on from NZ_CP168654.1 coordinate 1,885,324, forward strand.
TATATACAAGTAGGAGTCATGTTTACGACTAAACCGCTTGAGCCGAAGCTTGAAAAGATTGATCCGATTAAAGGGTTTAAGCGCATCTTCTCTTTAAGAGCAATCGTTGAACTATTAAAATCCATTCTGAAAATTTCTTTCGTAGGGGCGATCACGTTCGTCATTCTCTGGAAGAACATTGATCAAGTGTTAAGCTTATCGTTTAAATCAGTGGGTGATTCATTAGCGACGATGGCAAGCCTTACAGTTCAGATGGGAATCGCTGCTTCACTAGCGCTACTATTCTTATCTTTATTCGATTTTCTTTATCAGAAATATGATTTTGAGAAAAATATCCGAATGTCTAAGCAGGATCTCAAAGATGAACATAAAAACATCGAAGGCGATCCTCTAATCAAATCCAAAATTAAGCAGAGACAGCGTGAAATGGCCATGAGACGCATGATGCAGGAGGTTCCCGATGCGGATGTAGTTATTACGAATCCTACTCATTTTGCCATTGCGCTTAAATACGATGAGAAGAAGATGGATGCGCCCTATGTAGTGGCAAAAGGCGTTGACTATTTAGCCCAAAAGATTAAATATATTGCCAATGAAAACGATGTGGTACTGGTGGAAAACCGTCCTTTAGCCAGGTCGCTTTATGACTCAGCTGAAATCGGCGATGCCGTCCCTGAAGAATTTTTCAAGGCCATAGCAGAAATTTTAGCTTATGTTTATCGAATAAAAAATCAAATGTAAGCAGTTAGGGGAGAAACAATGTCAGCAAGAGATTTATCCGTACTAGCCAGTGTCATATTAATCGTTGCCATGCTTATCATCCCATTCCCATCATGGTTACTAAGCTTTTTGATCATCGTTAATATTTCACTCGCACTCCTTGTACTCCTAACCTCAATGAATATGAATGAACCTTTGCAATTTTCGATATTTCCTTCTCTACTATTGCTTTTAACACTTTTTCGATTAGGTCTAAATGTTTCCACAACGAGATCAATCCTTAGTAAGGGTGAAGCAGGGGACGTTGTGGAAACCTTTGGAACATTCGTAGTGGGAGGAAACATACTTGTCGGTCTCGTAGTATTCATCATTCTTATAGTGATTCAATTTATTGTCATAACAAAAGGATCAGAACGTGTGTCAGAGGTTGCAGCAAGGTTTACCCTTGATGCGATGCCTGGTAAGCAGATGAGTATTGATGCCGATTTAAATGCCGGAATGATTTCAGAACATGATGCAAGAGATCGTCGTGAAAAAGTTGGGCGGGAAGCTGATTTCTATGGTGCCATGGACGGTGCATCAAAGTTCGTCAAAGGGGATGCCATAGCGGGAATCGTCATTGTAATGATTAATTTAATTTTCGGGATTATCATCGGAATGACACAAGAAGGCCTGCCTATTGCAGAAGCGGCAACCCGTTATTCATTGCTGACCGTCGGAGATGGAATCGTCAGCCAGATACCGGCACTATTAATTTCAACTGCCACGGGTATTGTGGTAACAAGGGCCGCATCTGATGGCAACCTGGGACAGGATATTATGAATCAGCTTCTAGCGTATCCCGCGATGTTATACGTTGCTGCCTTCACCATTTTCATGTTGGGTATAGCTACTCCTATTAACGACATCGTTACAATCCCTGTCGCCGCTCTATTGGGAATAGGAGCCTACATGCTTTCCAAGTCTACAAATGAGAGCGAGAGAGACGTGATAGATATGGAAGAAGAAGTAGAGCAAGATGAAATGAAAAGTCCGGAGAGTGTCGTGAACCTGCTGAATGTGGATCCGATAGAATTTGAATTCGGCTATGGTCTGATTCCCCTAGCTGATACGAATCAGGGAGGAGATCTCCTTGACCGGATTGTGATGATACGACGTCAATTAGCGATAGAGCTGGGGCTGGTCATACCTGTAGTGAGGATCCGGGACAATATACAACTTCAACCGAATGAATACCGCTTGAAAATTAAAGGCAATGAATTGGCCCGTGGAGAGCTTTTGCTTGATCACTATTTAGCCATGAGTCCAGGTGTGGAGGATGATTCCATTGAGGGAATTGATACAATCGAGCCCTCATTCGGACTACCTGCTAAATGGATATCAGAAGAAATGAAGGAGCAGGCAGAAATATTCGGATATACGGTTGTGGATCCACCATCAGTCGTGTCGACACACATAACTGAAATGATTAAAACAAATGCTCACGAGCTTCTGGGCAGGCAGGAGACGAAACAGCTCATTGATCATTTGCAGGAATCCTACCCTATATTAGTGGAAGAAGTGACTCCGAATCCATTGACAGTGGGTGAAGTACAGAAGGTATTAGCCAAGTTGTTAAAGGAAAACGTGTCAATCAGGAATCTGCCAATTATTTTTGAAACACTTGCTGATTATGCCAAAATGAGTTCAGATACAGATCTTTTAGCTGAGTATGTAAGGCAATCATTGGCTAGACAAATTACCGGTCAATATCTTCAAGGGGACACATCCTTAAAAGTTGTGACCATGTCTGGAAAAGTCGAAAAAATGATTGCAGATGCCATTCAACAAACGGAGCATGGAAATTACTTATCTATGGATCCAAACGACTCTCAAGGAATACTTGAAGCAGTCGCATCTCAAGTGGAACAGCTATCTCTTATGGAAGAGTCACCGATCATTCTGTGTTCTCCCGCAGTGAGAATGTACGTCAGACAATTAACAGAAAGGTATTTCCCGCAGGTGCCTATCATTTCATATAACGAATTAGAAGCAAATGTAGAAGTACAAAGTTTAGGGGTGGTGAATGTCGGATGAAAGTAAAGAAATATGCAGCACCTTCCATGAATGAAGCGATGAAAAAGGTCAGAGCTGAATTAGGGGATGATGCTGTCATCCTAAACTCTAAAGTAGCGTATTCGGGCGGATTTATGGGGTTATTCAAGAAGAAATCGATTGAAGTCATTGCCGCCATCGATCCAGAAATCGAGAGTGAAAAGATGGAAATGAACAGAATGAAAGAGTCAAATGCACAATTCGTTCCTCCTGCTCCATCCGAACAAAAATACGATGCCGATAGATCGGTAGAGTCAGAATTAAAAGAGCTAAAACATATGATCTCTACCATTCAATCAAAAAATCAATTTCAGAAATACCCTGAAGATGTTCAAGAAATCCTGTTTTATCTTAAAGAACATGACGTGAGTGACACAACACTCTTCCAACTGGGTGACTATCTTGAAGAAAGAATCAAGAGAGGTTTCATTCCAGGGGACAATCGGAATGAATGGGCTAAACAGGAAGTCCAACACTTTCTGAATGCATTTCTTAAGGAAATCACTTCAGGAGGTATGAGTTACAAGAAGAAATATATTAACGTGATAGGTCCGACAGGTGTCGGTAAAACAACTACTTTAGCAAAAATGGCGGCTGAAGCAGTCATCGAGAAACGGATGAAAATTGCTTTTATCACGACGGATACGTATCGTATTGCAGCGATCCAGCAATTAAAAACTTATGCCGGTCTGTTGAATGTACCAGTTGAAGTAGTCTATAAAATGGAAGACTTTAGAAAAGCAATCGATAAATTCCGGGACTACGACCATGTGTTCATCGATACTGCTGGCCGGAATTTTAGAGAAAATAAATATGTAGAGGATTTGCGGGGAATTATCGACTTCAAGCATCACATGGAAACGTTCTTGGTCCTTTCCCTTACCAGCAAGGAGCGGGATATGAAGGAAATCATTTCACAATTTTCTTCTATTGACATTGATCGGTTCATTTTCACGAAATTGGATGAAACATCCAGTTATGGCTCTATGATCAACATGATGTCCGAGGTGAAGATCGGTGCAGCCTATGTAACAATCGGTCAGGATGTTCCCGAGGATATCACCGAGATGAATATTGAAGAACTAGGTCATTTATTAATGAAAGGATTTCGCTATGAGAGATCAAGCATATAACCTAAGGAGGAAAATGCTCGTAGGCGACGCTCCTCCTGCAAAAACGATTGCAGTTGTAAGTGGAAAGGGTGGGGTTGGAAAATCGAATATCTCAACTAATCTCTCAATTTTGCTTGGTAAAGAAAATAAGAAAGTATTATTATTTGACCTTGATATCGGTATGGGAAACATTCATATTTTACTGGGAAGTCATCATTCCTATTCAATCATGGATTATATCGAGGAAAAAGAATTGTATATCGACACGATTATCTGTAAAAATGTTCATGGTATTTCTTACATACGCGGTGGGAACGGCCTGAAAAATATAGTGGAGTGGAAAGAGAAACAGATAGAACGCTTCTTTGAAGTGATGGAGTATGCAGTTCATAAGTATGATTATATTCTTTTCGATATGGGGGCAGGTGCTTCGAAAGAGACGGTAGAATTCCTTCTGGCCATGGATGAAATCATTGTAGTCACGACACCTGAACCTACTTCAATCACAGATGCCTACTCGATGATGAAATATATTTACTTGAGAGATCAAGAGAAAAAGTTCTATCTGACATGTAATCGGGCAGAATCCAAGAAGGAAGGTCTTGAAACGATTATCAGATTACAAGAAACGGTGAGGAAATTTCTCCATAAGGAGATTGTTTCTTTAGGGGTCTTACCTGAAGATCCAGCTCTAAGGAAGGCGGTCATTCATCAAATCCCCATTGTCGTTGCGTATCCTGCTTCAGCCATGACCTTAAGTCTCAGAGCAATGTTGCATCAGCTTTCAGGTGGAGTGAATCCACCAGTGAGTAAACAAATAGGCTTTATAAAGAGTATGAGAAATTTATTTTTTGGGAGGTAAAAGTCCTGAATGAAAAAGGTTCTAGTTGTAGATGATTCAGCATTTATGAGAAAACTTATTAGTGACTTTCTGACAGCCTCAAAGCAGCTAGAAGTGATAGGAATAGCAAGGAATGGTGAAGACGCAATCTCGAAAATTAAAAAACTCCGTCCTGACGTCGTAACCCTTGATGTTGAAATGCCAAGGATGAATGGAATAGAAGCCTTAAGGCGAATTATGTGTGAATGTCCGGTACCTGTCGTGATGCTCTCTTCCACAACGATAGAAGGGGCAGAAGAGACTTTTGAAGCCATGGAACTTGGAGCCGTTGATTTTATTGCTAAACCATCAGGCACCATTTCATTGGACCTTCATAAAGTTCAAGATGAAATCGTTGAAAAAGTAGCCGCGGCAAGCAAGGTGAATATGACGAAAATATCCAAAGCTTATGGAAAGAAATCAGAATGTAAAGAATCAACGGGACCTGCTGATGGGGCAAGACTGGCGTTAGCTTCTGTAAGCAAATGGAGCGTGCACTCTCCGAAGATAATCCTTATTGGAACATCAACAGGAGGTCCCCGAGCTTTACAACGGGTGCTGACAGAGTTACCACCTCATCTGGATGCACCAGTTGTAGTGGTGCAGCATATGCCCCCCGGTTTTACCAGATCACTCGCCAATCGGTTAAATGGTCAAGCAGCCATTAAAGTGAAGGAAGCAGAGCAAGAAGAAATCCTCCAAAAAGGAACTGCATATATAGCACCAGGCGGTTTTCATACAAAGGTGGTCGAGTTTGGATCACAATTATCCTTTCAACTTTCAAAGGAAGAATCACCAAAGAATGGTCATAGACCTTCCGTTGACATATTGTTCGAATCCGTAAGCTTGATTCGAAACTATGGGAAAATTGCTGTCATTATGACGGGCATGGGTTCTGATGGCTCAGAGGGATTGATCAAGCTTAAAGAACGAGGCGATGTGAAAGCCATTGCAGAATCAAGAGAGACTTGTACTGTGTTTGGAATGCCGAAATCGGCTATCGCTACAAATTTGGTGGACAGCGTGGAAAACATCGGGGATATTTCTCAATCAATTATGAAGTACATGTTGTAGAGAGGTGTGGAGCACATGGAATTGAGCCAATATTTAGAAGTTTTTATAGAAGAAAGTAAGGAAAATTTACAAACTTGCAATGAGCAATTACTGGAGTTGGAAAGAAATCCTGAAGATTTGGCGATCGTAAATGAAATATTTCGTTCAGCCCATACATTAAAAGGAATGTCAGCAACGATGGGATACGAAGATTTAGCGAACCTTACTCATAAAATGGAAAACGTACTGGATGCCATTCGAAACGAAAAAATAAAAGTGACGCCAGAAATTTTGGATGTTGTGTTTAAATCCGTTGACGACTTAGAAGCAATGGTGTTTTCTATCGCAGAAGGCGGAGATGGGAAACGGGACGTGACAGAAGTAGTTACTCTCCTCCAGGCGATTGAAAAGGGTGAAGTTCTACAATCAGCCAGCAATGAAGCTGCCGCAGCTACCGAAATACATACATTGTCCATGAAGTACGAAGCATTTGAACAAACCGTTATTCAGCAATCCTTCGAGCAGGGATTCTGCTGCTTTGAAATCACCGTTTCCTTGCGGGGGGATTGTCTGTTAAAGGCAGCAAGAGTGTATATGGTTTTCGAAGTGCTGGAAAAACTCGGAGAAGTCATTAAGTCTTTCCCAACTGTAGAACAGCTGGAAGAAGAACAGTTTGATCATTCCTTTGTTGTAGCTGTTGTCTCACAAGAGGATGCAAGTGACATAGAAAAAAGTATACGTAAGGTATCTGAAGTTGAAGAAGTCACTTTAATGGAACTCACCTCCCATCATCTTCATAGTAATGAAAATAATGCATATGAGGAACAGCAGAGGGAAGTGGTTGAAAAAGAACGGGAAGAAATGATGCCTAAAACAACTAATAGTACGGGAAGACAATCGAACCCTTCCAGCAAAACGATCCGTGTGAATATTGAACGCTTAGATGTACTTATGAATCTTTTTGAGGAGCTTGTCATCGATAGGGGCAGACTTGAACAGATCTCTAAAGATTTGAATAACCCTGAATTAAATGAAACGGTTGAAAGAATGACACGGATCTCCGCAGACTTACAAAACATCATTCTCAATATGCGTATGGTTCCTGTAGAGACGGTATTTAACCGTTTTCCACGCATGGTAAGACAACTTGCAAGAGATTTAAATAAGAAAATAGAATTAGAGATCATAGGGGCTGAAACCGAACTTGATCGTACGGTCATTGATGAAATTGGAGACCCTCTCGTCCACTTAATTCGAAACGCTCTGGATCATGGAATCGAAATGCCTGAGGTCCGTTTGAAAAACGGTAAGCCAGAGCAAGGAACAGTGAAGCTGAGATCCTACCATAGTGGAAATCATGTATTTATCGAACTTGAAGATGATGGTGCAGGAATAAATAAACAGCGGGTCCTAGAGAAAGCGATTCAAAAAGGAGTTGTATCAGAAGAAGTTGGGCAAACCTTAACCGATCGACAAATCTATGAACTCATCCTGTCATCAGGCTTTTCTACTGCTGAGCAAATCTCTGATATCTCTGGAAGAGGAGTTGGACTTGATGTCGTTAAAGCAACGATTGAGTCATTGGGCGGTTCAATTGCAATCGACTCGACTGTTGGACAAGGCTCACTGTTTTCTATTCAATTACCACTAACCCTATCGATTATTTCCGTCATGCTTGTTGAAATTGAAGCCGAGAAATACGCAATTCCACTTTCTTCGATTATAGAAACGGCCATTGTCAAGAAAGAAGAGATCATGAATGCACATAATCAAAGAGTGATAGATTTCAGAGGCAAGGTGGTTCCGTTGTTATTCCTGGAGGATGTATTCGATATTCCTAAAGATTCAAAAGATGAAGAGTTTTATTCTGTCGTGGTTGTAAGGAAAGGAGAAAAAATGGCAGGGTTGGTAGTGGATTCATTTATTGGTCAACAGGAAATTGTCCTAAAATCTTTAGGAAATTACCTTAATGATGTATTTGCCATTTCAGGTGCAACAATATTGGGTGATGGGCAGGTAGCTCTGATTGTTGATTGTAATGCGTTGATAAAATAGGAGGTAAGGGAAATGAGTGTAGTGACAGAGACAATGGAAGACCTAAAGCTTATCGTATTTCAATTGGTGGATAAGGAGTATGCCATTCCCGTCAATCAGGTTCGGTCAATTGAGAAGCTGCCATATATTACGAGAGTGCCTGGAACACCTTCCTATGTCATGGGTGTAACCAATTTACGAGGTGTCGTAACTCCTATAATCGATTTAAGAAGCCGATTTGATTTACCTTCTTCAGACTCAACGGAAAGCACCCGTGTGATTATCGTTGGTTTAGAGGATAAAGAAGTAGGATTGATCGTTGATTCAGCAAATGATGTGTTGGATGTAGCGAGAGAAATGATTGAACCGCCCCCGGAAGTTGTCGGAATAGTGGAGGCAGAGTACATTGGTGGAGTAGTCAGGCAAAGCAAACGATTGATGATCCTGCTCCATCTGGACAAAATTCTGCAATCCATTTAAGGGGTCGGATACGAATGGCATATGAAAAGAAAATATCATCAATGCACTTAGACATTTTGAAAGAAATCGGTAATATTGGAGCGGGGCATGCTGCAACTGCCCTCTCCACACTACTGGGTAAGAAGATTGATATGAAGGTGCCCAGTGTGCAGATTGTTACATTCGATGAAATGATGGACATGGCAGGAGGACCGGATAATGTAGTCGTAAGTGTTTTCTTAAGGATTGAAGGGGAAGCACCTGGAAGCATGTTTTTCTTGTTGCCTCTTGAACAAGCTTCTATGTATATTCGGACGATGTTGCAGGACGGGTCGTTTTCCTTTAGTGACCCGCCTTATTCAGAATTAGGATTATCAGCTATGCAAGAGTTAGGTAATATTCTTTCAGGGTCTTATCTGACGTCCCTATCTGACTTTACCAATCTTAAGCTTTTACCTTCAGTCCCAGCTTTATCGGTAGATATGGCTGGTGCCATCATCGGTTTCGGATTACTTGAAATTTCTCAGGTGAGTGATTATGCGATCGTCATTGATACTGCCTTGAAGGAAGAAGAATTCGAGGAATCGGAAAGTGTGAAAGGTCATTTCTTCCTCTTACCCGATCCGGATTCATTTGAGATCATCTTTCAATCGCTTGGTGTGAAGGTATGATCACTTTAAACACCGTGGTAAAGGTGGGAATTGCAGATATGAATATCGTTGGTGAGGGAAGTTCAATCCGAACATCGGGCTTAGGTTCCTGCATTGGAGTGGTAATATACGATGAGATTATTAAATTGGCAGGTATGGTCCACGTTATGCTCCCACATTCTACGATAGGGAAAGAGCCTTCGATCAACTTAGCCAAGTACGCAGACACTGGAATAGATGAACTCATTCGACAACTGGGTGTACGGGGAGCGGATGTTAGGAGACTTAAGTGCAAAATGGCGGGCGGTGCACAAATGTTTCAATTTAAGACAAAAAGTGATGTGATGAGAATCGGTCCGAGGAATGCGGATGCGGTGAAAGAGGCCCTCTTGAAGCATCGAGTGCCGATTATAGCAGAGGACATTGGTGGTAACAAAGGGAGAACCATTGAATTTTTTCCATCGACTGGAATTCTTCATGTTCGCATAGTTAATGAAGGAACTAAGGAATTGTGAGTTTATGTTCAGTTTCAAATAGTTCAGTTGCTCATACTCAAGGTGTTTTTAACTTTACAATAGGTTTCAAGAAAGAAAATAGTAAGCTAGGAGGATACTTATGTCTCAGCAACCCCCTCGAACAGATGAACAACTATATTGGGAGAGATGGATCAAAAGCCGTGATACCCAGGCAGGTGACATGTTAGTGAAGAAGTACATGCCCCTTGTGTCGTATCATGTTCAGAGGATTTCCATTGGGCTGCCAAGAAACGTCTCGAGAGAAGATATAAAGAGTCTTGGGTTGATGGGATTACTGGATGCACTTCAGAAGTTTGATCCAACAAGAGATCTAAAGTTCGATACATATGCTTCCTTCAGAGTCCGGGGAGCCATTTTGGACGGACTAAGAAAAGAAGATTGGCTTCCGCGATCAACAAGGGACCGTGCGAAAAAAATTGAAGCCAAAACTTTGGAACTCGAACAAATTTTATTACGACACGTGACGGCTGAGGAAGTAGCTGCTTCGTTAGAAATCACTCCGGAAGAAGTTTACCAAACGACCAATGAGCACTTCTTTGCCAATGTCCTTTCAATGGATGAACAACTAACCGATGACGATCATGAATCTCAGAGCTATTCTATTAAAGATAATAAAACGATCTCACCTGAGGATGAAGTGTTGAAGGGTGAAAAAGTATCGGAGTTAGAGAAAACGATTCTAACCCTCTCCGATAAAGAACAGCTTGTGTTAAGCTTATTCTACAAAGAAGAATTAACGTTAACGGAAATCGGGGAAGTCATGAAGCTATCAACATCAAGAATTTCACAAATCCATTCCAAGGCCATCTTTAAACTGCGGAACTTATTAGGCTCTTGAAACTCTAATTGACAGGACGATAAATGAGCCCAGACAATAGATATTGATGGTCTGTTTCCGCTGAAATACGGTTTAAGGGAGCAGTCCTTTTACATGCTTGGGAAAAACTAAAATCAAACTGAACTAAGGTGATGACATGGTAACATTCCTGCTTTTTATATCTTTTCTTCTTAATATTGTTTCCTTACTGGCAATCGTCATTTTATACTCCAGGCAAAATCGTTTTCTTAACATGGAAAAAGACCATAAGAAAATGATCAGTGAATTGGAAGTAGTCATTTCTACTTATCTGATGGAAATGAAAGAAGAGAACGAAGAGTTCCTGCGTACTTTTACTAATCATGCTAATAGTCAAACACATATCACTGACAAAACGGTCGAAGAGAATATAAACAGTTCCCCGCTTCAAACCAATCCCAAGTGGACAGGAGCGGGGTATAAGCAAGCTTCAAAGGCCTATCAGCAAAAAACAACACCAAGGGGAACCGACGAAAAAAAGTTGGAAATGAAACCTACAGTAAGAACCAACGAAGATCCCTTTACTCAACAGGTTCTCTCACTAAAGAGAGAAGGATTGACCATCGAAGAAATAGCTCAAACTGTCGGAAAAGGTAAGACTGAAATTGAGCTCCTTCTAAAATTTCGTCAAATTATGTAGGAAGTTCTTGATTGGCGAGTATAGGTATGCTATAGTATTCATGGTGTGATTACACACGTTTCTCGATTGAGGTGGATGGTGCTATTCAAACGAATAGTTTCTACTACAAGATGACGGAAACGGAGGAGAAAACAAAAACCATTTAGGAGGAAACACACATGTCAGTAATTTCTATGAAACAATTGCTAGAAGCTGGTGTACATTTCGGACACCAAACCCGTCGTTGGAACCCAAAAATGAAGAGATACATCTTCACTGAGCGTAACGGAATCTACATCATCGACCTTCAAAAAACAGTTAAAAAGGTTGAAGAAGCTTATAACTTCGTTAAAGAATTAGCTGGTAACGGCGGTAAAGTTCTTTTCGTCGGTACGAAAAAGCAAGCACAAGAGTCTGTTAAAGAAGAAGCAGAACGTGCTGGTATGTACTACATCAACCAACGTTGGTTAGGTGGAACACTTACTAACTTCGAAACAATCCAAAAGCGTATTTCACGTCTTAAAGAAATTGAAAAAATGGAAGAAGACGGAACGTTTGAAGTACTACCTAAGAAAGAAGTAGTACAACTTAAAAAAGAACATGAGCGCTTAGTTAAATTCCTAGGCGGAATCAAAGATATGAACACGCTACCTGATGCATTATTCATCATCGATCCTCGTAAAGAGCGTATTGCAGTAGCTGAAGCTCGTAAACTTCATATCCCTATCGTGGGTATTGTTGATACGAACTGTGATCCGGACGAAATCGATGTTGTTATTCCTGCGAATGACGATGCGATCCGTGCAGTTAAGCTTCTTACAGGTAAAATGGCAGATGCTATTTTAGAAGCTAAGCAAGGTGAAGAAGCAGCTGTAGCAGCTGAGTAATGAATGAAAGGTGATAAGAGGGTTTACCCTTATCACCTTTTTTTAAAGAGTATTCACATTTACTGTACTCAATTATTGAGACAGTACATTTTTGACTCTCACCTACTGGTGACATAGTCTACATAGTTAATCTAAGGAGGAAACCCACTATGGCAATTACTGCACAAATGGTTAAAGAACTTCGTGAAAAAACTGGCGCTGGAATGATGGACTGTAAAAAAGCGTTAACAGAAACTGACGGAGATATGGACAAAGCAATTGACTTTTTACGTGAAAAAGGGATTGCGAAAGCAGCTAAGAAGGCTGACCGTATCGCAGCTGAAGGTACTACTTACATTGCAAGCGAAGGAAACACTGCAATTATTCTTGAAGTAAATGCAGAAACAGATTTCGTTGCTAAAAACGAAAACTTCCAAAACCTTGTAAAAGAATTATCTGACCACCTGCTTGCAAACAAACCAGCTTCTGTTGAAGAAGCACTTGATCAAAAAATGACAAATGGTTCAACTGTAAGTGAATTCATCAATGCCGCTATCGCTAAAATCGGAGAAAAAATCACTCTTCGTCGTTTTGAAATCCGTACGAAAGCTGATAACGCTGCGTTCGGTGAATATCTGCACATGGGTGGCCGTATTGCTGTTCTTACAGTTGTTGAAGGTACAACTGATGCAAATGTAGCGAAAGATGTTGCGATGCATGCTGCAGCATTGAATCCTAAATATGTATCCCGCGACCAGGTTTCTGCTGAAGAAGTAGAGCGTGAGCGTGAAGTACTAAAGCAACAGGCATTAAATGAAGGAAAACCTGAAAACATCGTTGAAAAAATGGTTGAAGGTCGCCTTGGAAAATATTTCGAGGATATCTGTATCTTAGATCAAACATTCGTAAAGAATCCAGATCAAAAAGTACGTCAATACCTTGCAGCAAATAACGCTACTTTAACTGACTTCACCCGTTACGAAGTAGGAGAAGGTCTTGAGAAGCGTCAAGAAAACTTCGCAGAAGAAGTAATGAACCAAGTAAACAAATAAGAGCAGCTAAAGTTAAACATCTATAAGTAGGGAACACCTAGCGTGTTCCCTATTTTTCAAGAAAAATTCTATTTTATGGAGGTTCCCATGAGCGTTCCAAAATACAAACGTGTCGTTCTGAAACTTAGTGGAGAAGCATTAGCAGGTGATGATGGCTTCGGAATCAATCCTTCTGTCATTAAAAATGTTGCAGAAGAAGTAAAAGAAATTGCTGAACTTGATGTTGAAGTGGCAGTTGTGGTTGGCGGAGGTAATATCTGGCGTGGTAAGATAGGTAGTGAAATGGGCATGGACCGTGCATCTGCAGATTATATGGGGATGCTTGCTACCGTTATGAACTCTTTGGCTCTTCAAGACAGCCTTGAACAGCTGGGTATTGAAACAAGAGTTCAAACATCGATTGACATGCGTCAGGTAGCAGAGCCTTATATTAGACGTAGAGCGATCCGTCACTTAGAGAAGAAACGTGTTGTGATTTTTGCAGCAGGTACCGGAAATCCTTACTTCTCTACAGATACAACTGCCGCACTTAGAGCAGCTGAAATTGAAGCAGAAGTGATCCTTATGGCTAAGAACAACGTAGATGGGGTATATTCAGCAGATCCTAAGAAGGACGAAACGGCTGTTAAATATGAAGAACTTTCCTATTTAGATGTTCTGAAAGAAGGTTTAGCTGTAATGGATTCAACAGCTTCTTCCCTTTGTATGGACAATGATATTCCACTTATTGTATTCTCTATTATGGAGGATGGGAATATTAAGAGGGCCATCACTGGTGAGAATATAGGTACAATCGTTAGGGGGAAATCATAATGCCAAATACGATCATTGCAAATGCGAAAGAAAGAATGACAAAAGCTATTCAAACATTTTCTCGTGAGTTAGCAAGTATCCGAGCTGGTAGGGCTAACGCATCACTACTTGATAAGATCACAGTTGATTACTATGGTGCACCGACACCTGTAAATCAATTAGCGGGTATTTCCATTCCAGAGGCCCGTATGCTTGTGATCCAGCCTTATGACAAATCTGCTTTAGGTGATATTGAGAAAGCGATTTTGAAATCAGACCTGGGAATTACACCTACGAGCGATGGGAATATTATACGAATCGTTGTTCCTGCCTTAACGGAAGAGCGTCGTAAAGAGCTTGTGAAGCTTGTGAAAAAAGAAGCTGAAGATGCAAAAGTGGCGATCCGTAACATCCGTCGTGATGCAAATGACGATCTTAAGAAGAAAGAGAAGAGCGGAGACATAACAGAAGATGATCTTCGTGGATACTCTGATGACGTTCAAAAAGCAACAGACGAGAGCATTGTCAAGATCGATAGCATTGCAAAAGATAAAGAACAAGAAATGTTAGAAGTTTAATGATCATATTCTAATCCTAAGGGGCTGTCCTATAAGTGAACTCATATTCCTTATGGGACAGTCCCTTTGTTTATGCTTGTTTAGAGTATGCGTGTTGATAGCAAGCTTCCCATGTTCTCTGATAGAACGTTTTTATGAGTTGTGACAGGGCGGAACAACGGTGTATAAAACGTTCAAGAAACCTATATGAATATACATAATCTATTTTCTTGAAGATATCTTCCTTATTTTTTGATATGATAGTAAGGGTAAATATTTTTTGGATTGTTGGTGGAGGATTTTTTATGCTAAACAAGCTTAAGCAATGGAAACGACAGCAAACTTCCGAGGAAGTGGATGATCGATTTCAAGAATTAGTAAAACACCCTATTCCGGGTCATATAGCAATTATTATGGATGGCAATGGACGCTGGGCTAAAAAAAGGGCCTTGCCCAGAGTGGCTGGACACCATGAAGGTATGAAATGTGTGCGGAGAATCACTAAATTGGCAAACGAATTGGGTGTAGAGGCCTTAACACTCTATGCTTTTTCAACCGAGAACTGGAAACGCCCAAAAATGGAAGTTGAGTTCCTGATGAAGTTGCCAGAGGAATTTCTAGGAACTTTCCTGCCCGAATTAGTAGAAGAAAATGTTCAAGTTAAAATGATGGGTTCTCCTGATGCCCTGCCGAACCACACGAAGAAAGCTGTCACTAAGGCGATGGAAGCTACGAAGCTTAATGATGGTTTGATATTAAACTTTGCTTTAAATTATGGCAGCCGCTCAGAAATTATAGATTCCATGAAACATGTCTTAAAAGATGTTCAGAATGGAATACTAGATGAGAACCAATTGAATGAAGAAGTGTTTTCGAGTTACTTGATGACGAAAGATTTAAAAGATCCAGACCTGCTTATTCGAACGAGTGGAGAAATCCGCTTAAGTAACTTTATGCTTTGGCAATTAGCTTATACAGAGTTCTTTTTTACAGACGTACTGTGGCCGGATTTTGGTAAAGAACATTTAATAGAAGCAATTGAAGCATATCAAGGTCGTTCAAGAAGATTTGGTGGGTTACAAAGCGAGGAATCCTAATGAAACAAAGAATTATTACAGCAGTGGTAGCTGCAGCAATATTTTTACCGATCATCATTTTTGGTGAAACACCATTTATTATTTTAATGTATCTTATTGCTTCTATCAGTTTATATGAAGCATTAAAGATGAGGGGACAATGGATCTTTACCATTCCCGGTTTATTATCTCTTGCCCTTTTATGGGTCTTCTTGATTCCAACCGATGCCATTGGGATCATAGCTGACTTTGGCTATTCCAAAATTGAAATGGCTTTTCTTGCTGTGCTTCTCTTTTTAACATATACAGTGGCAACCAAGAACCGCTACACATTCGATGATGTGGCATTCGCTCTATTAAGCATTTTATATGTAGGGATAGGTTTCTATTATTTCATGGAGATCCGTTTGGATGAAGGAGTACAGTTTGTTTTCTATGCTTTATTTATTATATGGGCGACAGACTCAGGTGCTTATTTCATAGGAAGAGCGATGGGGAAAAAGAAGCTCTGGCCTGAAATCAGTCCGAATAAAACCATTGAAGGTTTTGTCGGCGGGATCATGTGTGCCATCGTAGTCGGTGTCATCATGACATTCTTCACAGATCTTGATATGTCCATTCCTAAACTCATTATCGTGACCGGGATTCTTTCTGTGTTTGGACAAGTGGGAGACTTAGTCGAATCCGCACTGAAAAGACATTACAAAGTAAAAGATTCAGGTCACTTATTACCTGGCCATGGTGGAATGCTTGATCGTTTTGATAGTTTATTATTTGTGTTACCCCTTCTTCACTTTCTTTTATAGTAAAGGTAGAAGGCTTCTAGCGGGAGGAGTGTAGTTGTTGAAAAAGATCAGCTTAATGGGAGCTACGGGTTCTATTGGAACACAAACCCTTGATGTAATTCGAGAGCATCCTGAAGAATTCAAACTGACAGCTATGTCTGTTGGCAGAAATATAGAAGAAGCAAGAAAAATGATTGAAGAATTCAATCCTCAGTTGGTTTCTGTTCAGAATAAAGAAGATGCGGAATTATTAACGAAAGAATTATCTACATCCATCAAGGTACTGTATGGGGAAGAAGGTCTTGTGGAGGTGGCTTGTCACCAGGAAGCTGACATACTCGTTAATGCAGTCCTGGGAAGTGTGGGGCTCTATCCTACACTGCAAGCCATTGAGGCAGGGAAAATGATAGCAATCGCCAATAAGGAAACTCTTGTAACAGCTGGACACCTGGTGATGGAAGCGGCCAAGAAAAAGGGCACCACTCTATTGCCTGTTGATAGTGAGCATTCTGCTATCTTCCAAGCTCTTCAAGGAGAACAAGAGAAGAACATTGAAAAATTGATCATTACTGCTTCCGGGGGCAGCTTTAGAGACCGTGCGAGAGAAGAATTAGTTGGTGTCACGGTAAAAGAAGCCCTGAATCATCCGAACTGGTCGATGGGAGCGAAGATCACCATCGACTCTGCTTCTATGATGAACAAGGGATTAGAGGTGATTGAGGCTCATTGGTTATTTGATATTCCTTATGATCGTATCGAGGTTGTGCAGCATAGGGAAAGCATTATCCATTCCATGATTCAATTTCATGATTCATCTGTTATGGCTCAACTGGGCACGCCTGATATGCGTGTGCCGATCCAATATGCTTTAACATATCCAGACAGGCTTCAAAGGCCAGGTAAGAGGTTGGATTTAGTGGAAATGGGTAAGCTTCATTTTGAGAAGATGGATTTACAGCGATTCCGTTGTTTGGCATTTGCATATGAAGCAGGTCGAATTGGCGGTAGTATGACAACGGTTTTAAATGCTGCCAATGAAGCGGCTGTTGCCTTGTTCCTGGATAATAAAATATCTTTCCTCGATATTGAAATGTACATTGAAAAGGCTATGAATACCCATCAAGTGATACATAGACCTGACCTTGAAACCATACATGAGATTGACCGGCAGACCCGCCAACTCGTTTCAAGTTGGTTGTAGAGTACTTGGGCATGTTTACATGATCTGTAACGTAGTATGATAGTGGACGTGTTTGCCTGGACTTTAAACATTTAGATCTGTTACCGACAGGTTATAAAAAAGGTGGTTTTTTATTTGCAAACGGTGATTGCCTTTGTTGTTATTTTTGGAGCTTTAGTTTTCTTTCATGAGCTAGGACATTTGATTTTTGCTAAGCGTGCAGGCATCCTATGCCGTGAATTCGCCATTGGGTTTGGTCCTAAAGTTTTTTCTTACAAAAAGGATGAAACAACCTACACGATTCGATTATTGCCTCTTGGGGGCTTTGTACGTATGGCCGGGGAAGACCCAGAAATGGTCGAGCTTAAGGCTGGACATCGGGTTGGTCTTGTACTTGATCAGGATGAGAAGATAAGAAAAATTGTCTTAAATAACAAAGATCGGTATCCGAACATTCGTGTCATTGAAGTAGAAGAAGCAGATTTAGAGCATAGGCTACATATTCGTGGATACGAAGAAGATGAGGAGGAACTGAAAACCTTCTCGATCTCAAGGGAAGCCGTGTTCATTGAAGATGGAGTGGAAACACAAATTGCGCCTTGGGATCGTCAATTTGCGTCTAAATCCCTGCCACAACGAGCCATGGCCATTTTTGCAGGTCCGCTTTTTAACTTTATCCTGGCCTTCTTCATTTTCATCCTTGTGGGCCTATTGCAAGGGGTTCCGACAAATGATCCTGTTCTTGGCGAATTGACAAAAGACGGGGCAGCTAAAGAAGCCGGTCTTCAGGAAAATGACATTGTTTTAAGTATAGACGGTAAAGAGATTTCAACATGGGAAGATATTGTTACAATCATACAGAAACACCCTGGGGATGAGCTGAGATTTAATGTTGATCGGAATGGCTCAAACACTGAGATTCCTGTCACGCCAAAGCCTCAAGAAATTGAAGGGGAAGAAATAGGTATCATTGGGGTTCATAGTCCTGTTGAAAAGTCCCCCCTCAAAGTGGTGACCAATAGTGCACAACAAACCTATGAATGGACCAAAATGATTTTTGTTCTGCTAGGAAAGCTTGTATCCGGTGAGTTCTCTATCGATGCGTTATCAGGACCGGTCGGAATCTATCAGTCAACAGATGTTGTTGCTAAATCAGGTATATACTACTTGATGAGATGGGCGGCCATCTTAAGTATCAACCTGGGAATTATGAATCTTCTGCCAATCCCTGCCCTTGACGGAGGCAGACTCCTTTTCTTCGCAGTTGAAGCGGTAAGAGGAAAACCGGTGGACCGGCAAATGGAAGGAATGGTCCATTTTGTCGGGTTTGCTCTCCTCATGGTTCTGATGCTCGTTGTAACATGGAATGACATTCAAAGATTCTTCTTATAAAATATAATGTGTGAATCGTGAACAGGCAGTTTCTCCCTCAAGAATGAAAAAAATGAGGGTGTTACTGCCTGTTAATTTAAGATAAAATAGTGAGAAGGAAATTCCCACACTACATAAAGGGTAACTGAGGTGCTAATAGATGAAGCAACGAAAAACATTCATCCCTACACTTAGAGAAACACCAGCTGATGCAGAAATCAAGAGCCATCAGCTTCTCTTGCGTGCAGGATTCATAAGACAAAATGCTAGTGGTATTTATAGCTTCTTGCCACTAGGAAATAAAGTGTTAAAGAAAGTAGAAGAAATTATTCGTGAAGAACTGGATAGAGCAGGGGCTGTCGAAATGCTTATGCCTGCTCTTCAACCTTCTGAGCTGTGGAAAGAATCAGGACGTTGGGGAACGTATGGCCCGGAATTAATGCGATTGAATGATCGCCATGACCGTGAATTTGCCCTTGGAGCAACACATGAGGAAGTAATTACAAGTTTAGTAAGGGACGAAATCAAATCATACAAGCGTCTGCCCCTTACGATGTATCAAATTCAGACAAAATTCCGTGATGAAAAGCGTCCACGTTTTGGACTTCTTAGAGGAAGAGAGTTCATTATGAAGGATGCCTATTCATTTCATTCTTCTTTTGAAAGTTTGGACGAGACATACGATGCTTTATTTCAAGCATATTCAAATATATTCAGCAGATGCGGGCTTAATTTCAGAGCAGTCATCGCCGACTCTGGAGCCATGGGTGGTAAGGATACACATGAATTCATGGTATTATCTGAAGTCGGAGAAGATACGATTGCTTACTCCGATACATCCGAATATGCAGCCAATATAGAAATGGCTGAAGTGGTTGATTCCTACACGCAGTCGGATGAAGATATACTTGATCTGGAAAAGGTTTCAACACCAGAGAGTAAATCGATTGAAGAAGTATCCTCTTTCCTATCGATCGATAAAGCTCAGTGTATTAAGTCCCTGCTATTTAAAGTAGATGATGATTACGTACTGGTATTATCCCGTGGTGATCACGAAATTAACGATATCAAAGTGAAGAACCTTCTAAATGCAAATGTAGTCGAATTGGCATCAGCAGAAGAAACGAAGGCGCTCATAGGATGCGAAATCGGATCGATTGGTCCTTGCTCATTAGATAAAGAAGTGAAAATTGTAGCCGATCACGCAGTTAAATACATCCGGAACGGTGTAGCCGGGGCAAACGTAGGAGGATACCATTTCACAAACGTGAACCCTGGACGTGATTTTGAGGTTTCTCGATATGCTGATCTTCGTTTTATTCAAGAAGGTGACCCTTCACCAGACGGAAATGGTACGATTGTTTTCGCAAAAGGAATTGAAGTGGGACATGTATTCAAATTGGGGACAAGATATTCTGACGCTTTAGGAAGTTCATTCTTAGATGAAAATGGTCGATCTCAATCAATCATCATGGGCTGTTATGGCATTGGTGTATCACGTACCCTCGCAGCGGTTGCAGAGCAATTTAATGATGATAATGGTTTGGTTTGGCCAACGAACCTTTCACCATTTGACCTTCACTTAATTCCAATTAATATGAAGGATGAAGCACAGGCAAATCTTGCAAACGAATTATATGACTCATTAAAAGATAATCGGTATGATGTATTAATGGATGACCGGGCTGAGCGTCCAGGTGTTAAATTCGCCGACTCAGATCTGATTGGACTTCCTATCCGCATAACAGTCGGAAAGAAAGCAGGGGAAGGCATCGTTGAAGTAAAAGTAAGGAAATCAGGAGATATGCTGGAAGTGCACAAAGACGAGCTTCTACCAAAACTCCAAGAACTATTCAAGACTCTTTCTTAAACATAAAAGGGCTCGACTTTGAAGGAGGCAATCCTTAGCTGTCAGCCCTTTTTCTACTGTAAATAACACGATTAGAAATGGGGGAAAAGAATCATGGAAGAAAAGCCCCTGGGCAAAAGAGAAAGGTTTCAACTGTTGCTAAGTCAATTAGGGTTAACAGAGGATGCCTTTGTAAAGTACTTTCAAAACGCTGAAATCGAAAAACTAGCGGTGTTTCGCAAGGAAAAGAAATGGCATTTTTACTTTACTTTTGAGGAAATCATTCCATGTAATGTGTGGAGTGAATTTTCAATTGCGCTGCAAACATCCTTTAAACATATTGCAAATGTTGGATTTACCATTAAAGTATTGAATACCCAAATAACAGAAAAGCATATTTTGGATTATTGGCAGGACTGTGTGAAAGAAATCCAAGGGATTTCACCGCCATTATTAAAATTATTAAATACCCAAAAACCAAAAATCAATGGAAACAAAATCATTGTTCGGGCATCGAATGATACAGAAGCAACCCAATTAAAGAGAAAATACGGTGACATGATCACCTCTACCTTCGAGAACTTTGGTTTTCCTAAACTGGTTTTAGATGCAGAAGTTAGTCAGGTAGAGGAACAGAGCAATGAGTATGAGAAATTTTTAGAAGAAAAGCTTAAAGAAGATCAAGAAAGAGCGAAACAGGCTCTTATTGAAATGGAAAAGGCTGAAAAAGAGGAAGCAAGTGATGCACCCAGCGGTCCATTCATGCTGGGTCTTACAATTAAAGATGATGCTGACTTCCGGAAGATTGAAGAGATTTATGATGAAGAACGACGAATCGCTATCGAAGGATATGTCTTTGATTGTGAAACGCGCGAATTACGAAGCGGTCGTACATTACTAACGTTTAAAGTAACTGACTACTCAAGTTCCATCCTGGTCAAAATGTTCTCGAGGGATAAAGAAGACGCAGCGGTAATGAACATTATGAAAAAAGGTATGTGGGTACGATGTCGTGGAAGTATTCAAAATGATACGTTCGTACGCGACCTTGTTATGATTGCCAATGATGTGAACGAAATCAAACCTGTTCTGAGACTGGATACAGCCCCTGCAGATGAGAAAAGAGTAGAGCTTCACATGCACACACCCATGAGTCAGATGGATGCTGTATCTTCCGTATCAAGTTTAGTGTCTCAAGCAAAAAAATGGGGGCATAAAGCTGTGGCCATCACGGATCATGCCGTTGCACAGTCATTCCCTGAGGCGTATAGCGCAAGCAAGAAGAACGATATTAAACTGCTCTATGGAGTAGAGGCCAATCTTGTAGATGATGGAGTACCAATCGCCTATAATGATCGAGACCTTCCTCTCGAAGATAGTACCTATGTTGTTTTTGATGTTGAAACTACGGGGCTTTCAGCCGTTTATGATACGATCATCGAACTTGCCGCAGTGAAAATCAAAGATGGAGAAGTCATTGATAAGTTCGAATCGTTTGCCAACCCCCATCACCCGTTATCAGCAACAACCATCGAATTAACGGGGATCACAGATGACATGGTGCAAACGGCTCCTGAAATAAAGGATGTTCTTCATGACTACCATAGATGGGTAGGGGACGATATTTTAGTCGCCCATAATGCATCCTTTGATATGGGATTTTTAAATGCCGGGTATCAAAAAGCCGGATTACCTAAGGCAACCAATCCGGTCATCGACACATTGGAACTGGCCAGGCTTCTGTACCCTCAATTTAAGAATCACCGTCTGAATACGTTAGCCAAGAAATTCGATGTTGAACTAACGCAGCATCACCGTGCAATCTATGATGCAGAAGCAACTGGTTACCTGTTATTGAAAATGCTGAAAGATGCCGTTGAAAAAGGAATCACCAATCATAATCAATTTAATGATTATATGGGGAAAGGCGATGCATACAAGCGGTCAAGACCATATCATTGTACACTGATTGCTCAAACGGAAGAAGGGTTAAAGAACCTCTATAAACTAGTATCCATTTCTCACATGAATTACTTTTTCCGTGTGCCGCGAATTCCCCGGTCTCAGCTTCAAAAATACCGAACGGGAATTCTCGTCGGTTCAGGCTGTGACAAGGGCGAAGTATTTGAAGGGATGATGCAAAAAGGGAAAGAAGAAGTTGAGGAAACTGCTCAATTCTATGATTACCTGGAAGTTCATCCAAAAGAAGTCTATCAACACTTAATCGAGTTGGATCTGGTGCAAAGTCAGAAAAACCTTGAAGATATCATTAAAAACATTGTGGATCTTGGTAAGAAATTGGATAAGCCCGTTGTGGCTACTGGTAATGTTCATTACTTAAATGAAAACGACAAGATTTACCGTAAGATTCTCGTTGGCTCTCAAGGCGGGGCGAATCCGTTAAACCGACATGAACTTCCTGATGTTCATTTCAGAACAACGAATGAGATGCTGGATGCATTCTCTTTCTTAGGGAAAGAAACAGCGAAAGAAATTGTTGTGGATAACTCCAACAAAATAGCCGATCTTGTAGATGTTATTAAACCAATTAGAGATGATCTTTATACACCTAAAATTGAAGGTGCAGATGAAGAAATGCGTCGCATGAGTTATGCCATGGCAAAAAGCATCTACGGAGAAGAGCTTCCTGAAATCGTAGAAGCAAGGCTAGAAAAGGAATTAAAGAGTATTATCGGGCATGGATTTGCAGTCATCTATTTAATCTCACATAAGCTCGTAAAGAAGTCATTGGATGATGGTTACCTGGTAGGATCCCGTGGATCAGTAGGATCTTCTTTTGTCGCCACGATGACAGAAATAACGGAAGTAAATCCTTTACCTCCCCACTATGTTTGTCCAGCTTGCAAGAAATCCGAGTTCTTTGATGATGGATCGGTAGGATCCGGGTTTGATTTGCCTAATAAAGATTGTCCTGATTGTGGAATTCCATACAAGAAGGATGGTCATGATATTCCCTTCGAAACATTCCTTGGATTTAAAGGAGATAAAGTTCCTGATATCGATTTGAACTTCTCAGGTGAATATCAGCCTAACGCCCATAACTATACGAAGGTTCTGTTCGGTGAAGACAATGTATATCGGGCAGGTACTATCGGTACAGTGGCGGAAAAGACCGCCTATGGGTATGTTAAAGGATACGCGAATGACCATCAGCTGCAAATCCGTGGAGCGGAAATCGATCGATTGGTAAGCGGGTGTACCGGGGTGAAAAGAACAACTGGTCAGCATCCTGGAGGTATCATCGTAGTACCTGATTATATGGATATTTACGATTTCTCACCCATCCAGTTTCCTGCTGATGATTCAAGCTCGGAATGGAAAACAACACATTTTGATTTCCATTCTATACATGATAATCTCTTAAAGCTTGATATCCTGGGACACGATGATCCAACCGTGATTCGTATGCTCCAAGATTTATCTGGTGTAGACCCTAAAACGATTCCAACAGATGATCCTGAAGTAATGAAAATCTTCAGTGGGACGGAATCGCTCGGAGTGACAGAGGACCAGATCTTGTGTAAGACCGGGACGCTCGGAATCCCGGAATTCGGTACACGATTCGTTCGTCAAATGCTCGAGGATACAAAACCGACAACATTTTCTGAGCTTGTACAAATATCAGGGCTTTCACATGGTACTGATGTATGGCTTGGCAATGCACAAGAGCTTATTCATAATAATATTTGTAATCTGAGCGAAGTAATCGGATGTCGTGATGATATTATGGTTTATCTCATCTATCAAGGACTCGAGCCTTCACTAGCCTTTAAGATTATGGAATTTGTCCGTAAAGGGAAGGGGCTCCAGGATGAATGGGTAGAAGAAATGAAGAAAAATGGGGTACCGGACTGGTACATTGATTCTTGTTTGAAGATCAAATATATGTTCCCGAAAGCCCATGCAGCTGCCTATGTATTAATGGCGGTCCGTATTGCTTACTTTAAAGTGCATCATGCCCTCTTGTACTATGCTGCTTACTTCACGGTACGTGCAGAGGACTTCGATATTGAAGCCATGGTGAGGGGATCACAAGCCGTCAGAGCTAAGATAGAAGAAATCAACAGCAAGGGCCTGGATGCATCTCCGAAAGAAAAGAACACGTTAACAGTACTGGAGTTGGCCCTTGAAATGTGCGAACGGGGATACAAATTCCAAAAGGTAGATCTGTATCGTTCACAAGCGGCTGAATTTGTGATAGATGGAGATTCATTGATTCCACCGTTCAACTCGATTCCCGGGCTTGGTACGAATGCGGCCATCAATATTGTCAATGCAAGACAAAATGGGGAATTTCTATCTAAAGAAGATCTTCAACAAAGAGGTCGCGTCTCCAAGACCATTATCGAGTACCTGGACAATCACGGCTGTTTGGAAGCCTTGCCGGATAAGAACCAACTATCCCTATTCTAAGCTGATACCATGGGAATTGTTTGCATAAAAATGTTGATTATGGTATATTTTTATTGGAAATACTAAAGATAGCTCTAAAGGTAGAAGAGTGGGGTCGCACCCCACTCTTTCGTTATTACATGGAGATTTTTTGAACTATCATTTCTAGTCTTGGTGCAAGATTTTCATATAGACCAGGAGGTAAGTATGAGCAAAATAACAACACTCGTAGAAGAACTTGTTACACCTATCTTAGATGACATGTCACTAGAACTCATCGACATGGAATATGTGAAAGAAGGATCCAATTGGTTTCTTCGAGTATTCATCGACAAAGATTCAGGTGTCGACATTGAAGAATGCGGAATAGTAAGTGAAAGACTTAGTGAAAAGTTAGATGAAATTGACCCAATTCCTCATAATTACTTTTTAGAAGTTTCTTCACCGGGGGCTGAACGTCCTTTAAAGAAAGAAAAGGACTTTGAGAAAGCCATCGGCAAAAACGTTTATGTGAAAACATATGAGCCGTTGAACGGTGAAAAGGCCTTCGAAGGCACACTTCTTTCCTATACTTCAGACCAATTAGCATTAGAAGTAACCATTAAGACTCGAAAAAAGAAGGTTGAAATTCCAACAGATAAGATAGCTGTCGCACGATTAGCTGTTACATTTTCATAGGAACGAACCGCACTATAAAGGGGGATGAAACCACCATGAGCACTCAGTTATTAGATGCTCTTACTGTTTTAGAGAAAGAGAAAGGCATTGCAAGAGATGTCATCATTGAAGCAATTGAAGCTGCACTTGTGTCAGCTTACAAACGAAATTTTAACCAAGCACAAAATGTCCGTGTAGACCTTAATCTTGAAACGGGTACGATGAGAGTTTTTGCTCGTAAAGAAGTTGTAGACGAAGTATTTGATTCCCGCCTTGAGATTTCTGTTGAAGACGCCGGGGAAATCAACCCCAGCTACGAGGTGGGAGACGTTGTTGAGTTGGAAGTTACACCTAAGGACTTTGGCCGTATCGCTGCCCAAACGGCTAAACAGGTTGTTACCCAACGAGTAAGAGAAGCTGAAAGAGGAATTATATATTCCGAATTTGTGGATCGCGAAGAAGATATCATGACAGGTATCGTTCAACGGCAGGACAATCGTTTTATTTATGTGGCGCTAGGAAAGATTGAAGCGCTCTTACCAGTGAGCGAGCAGATGCCAAATGAAACATATAAACCTCATGATCGCATCAAAGTGTTTATCACAAAGGTTGAAAAGACTACAAAAGGTCCTCAAATCTTTGTTTCACGGACACACCCCGGATTACTGAAACGTTTGTTTGAAATCGAAGTTCCCGAAATCTTTGATGGAACGGTAGAAATCAAATCTGTTGCACGTGAAGCCGGAGATCGTTCTAAAATCTCTGTTCATGCAGAAAATTCAGAGGTAGATCCTGTTGGTGCTTGTGTAGGAACTAAAGGTGCACGTGTGCAAGCAATTGTAAACGAATTAAAAGGTGAAAAAATTGACATCGTTCAATGGTCTGAGGATCCAGTAACATTCGTAGCCAATGCATTAAGTCCATCTAAAGTGCTGGATGTACAGGTGAATGAAGAAGATAAAGCAACAAGGGTAGTTGTACCGGATTATCAGCTTTCACTTGCAATTGGTAAACGTGGTCAAAACGCTCGCCTTGCAGCTAAATTGACAAACTGGAAGATTGATATCAAGAGTGAAACAGACGCACGGGAACTGGGACTATACCCTCGTGAAGATACCTTCCTGCCTCAGGATGAAGAGGAAGAGTACGATAACGAACCTTTAAATATTGATTTTGAAAATCAAGATTAAGAGGTGACCAAGATGGGTGTAAATAAGAAAATACCATTGCGTAAGTGTGTTGCAACGGGTGATATGAAGCCTAAGAAAGAAATGATCCGGATTGTCCGCTCGAAAGAAGGGGAGGTTTCCATCGATCCTACCGGTAAGAAATCAGGACGGGGAGCTTATCTTTCAAAGGATAAAGACGTCATTTTACAAGCTAAAAAGAAAAATACTTTAGCCAATCAATTACAAGCGAAAATAGATGAATCTCTATACGATGAATTGATTAGCCTTGTGGAGAAGGAGTAACGTTTAGCGTATGAATCAAAATCGTTGGATGTCACTTTTAGGATTGGCGAATCGGGCACGTAAGATAATTTCAGGTGAAGAGCTTGTTATTAAAGAAGTTCGTAGTGGACGAGCAAAACTTGTCATTCTTTCCAAAGATGCTTCTGCTAATACGCACAAGAAAATCACGGACAAATGTAAATCTTACAATGTCAAGGTTAGTTTGGTGGATAGCAGAAATGATTTAGGTCAGGCCATTGGAAAAGAAGCCAGAGTAGTGGTGGCTATTATGGATGCAGGCTTTGCCGGGAAATTATCCGAACTGCTCGATGAATCTCAGTGGGGGTGAACATATGAGCAAGATGCGTGTTTATGAATATGCAAAAAAATATAATGTTTCAAGCAAAGATGTTATCGGAAAATTAAAGCAACTGAATATTGAGGTATCAAACCATATGGCAACTATAGAAGACGACGCAGTAACGAAATTAGACGCGATGTATAAAGGTGATTCAAAAGGTCAAGGGAATAAAGCTGCCCAAAAAGATCCCAATGCATCGAAGTCAGAAGAAGCTCCTAACAAGGAAAAAGTAAAATCAGCACCGAAAAGTCGTGAAGGAAAAAAACACGAACAACAGCACCAATCAAAGGAGAAGAAGGTCTTCAATAATAATAATAACAACAACAAAAACAAAAATAATAGACAAAATAAGCAAAATAAAAATTTCAAACAGGCTCCACAGCAACAGCAGCCTGCCAAGAAAAAAGAGCTTCCTTCAAAAATCACTTTCTCAGAGTCATTAACGGTTTCAGAGCTTGCGAAAAAGCTTCACAAAGAGCCATCTGAAATCATTAAAAAGCTATTCATGCTTGGGGTGATGGCAACAATCAACCAAGAGTTGGATAAAGACTCGATTGAGCTGATTGCAGGAGAATATGGAGTGGAAGTAGAAGAAGAGATCAAAGTTGATGCTACTGATCTTGAAGTATATTTCACAGAAGATACCGAAGAGCAAGTAGAAGAGCGTCCTTCCGTTGTGACAATCATGGGTCACGTTGACCATGGTAAAACGACTCTGCTTGATTCAATCCGTAACACAAAAGTAACGGCAGGAGAAGCTGGAGGAATCACTCAGCATATCGGTGCTTATCAAGTAGAAGTAGATGGAAAGAAAATCACATTCCTTGATACTCCTGGACATGCTGCGTTCACAACGATGCGTGCCCGCGGTGCTCAAGTAACGGATATTGCGATCATCGTCGTAGCCGCTGATGATGGTGTCATGCCTCAAACAGTCGAGGCAATCAACCATGCGAAAGCTGCTGAAGTTCCAATTATCATTGCCGTTAATAAAATGGATAAGGAAGCTGCAAATCCAGATCGTGTAATGCAAGAATTAACGGAATATGAACTGGTTCCTGAAGCGTGGGGTGGAGACACAATCTTCGTACCGCTATCTGCATTATCTGGTGAAGGTATCGATAATTTACTTGAAATGATCGTCCTTGTAAGTGAAGTGGAAGAGCTAAAAGCGAATCCAAATCGCCTTGCACAAGGTACAGTGATTGAAGCACAATTAGACAAAGGTCGAGGATCTGTTGCGACTTTACTTGTTCAAAACGGTACTTTAAAAGTTGGAGATCCTATCGTTGTAGGGAACACGTTCGGTCGTGTCCGTGCAATGGTCAATGATCTTGGCCGCCGTGTGAAAGAAGCAGGTCCATCTGCCCCTGTTGAAATCACAGGTTTAAATGATGTTCCTCAAGCAGGAGATCGTTTCGTTGTATTTGAAGACGAGAAGACGGCTCGTTCGGTTGGTGAAGCCCGTGCATCTCAAGCATTACAAGCACAGCGCGGAGAAAAGTCTAAAGTAAGCCTTGAAAACCTGTTTGAACAAATGAAACAAGGAGAAATGAAGGACCTTAACCTTGTTCTTAAAGCGGACGTTCAGGGATCAGTTGAAGCTCTTGCAGCTTCATTACTGAAAATTGAAGTTGAAGGTGTAAATATTCGAATCATCCATACAGGTGTTGGAGCGATTAACGAATCAGATATTACACTTGCAGCAGCTTCCAATGCCATTGTGATTGGTTTTAATGTACGCCCGGATGTAAATGCTAAACGTACTGCTGAGGCAGAAGGCGTTGAAATTCGATTACATCGCATTATCTATAAGGTGATGGAGGAAATTGAAGCTGCTATGCAAGGGATGCTGGATCCAGAATTCGAAGAAAAAATCATTGGGCAGGCAGAAGTCCGTCAAACATTTAAAGTGTCTAAAGTCGGTACGATTGCGGGAAGCTATGTAACAGAAGGTAAAATTTCTCGCGATAGCGGTGTTCGTCTGATTCGTGATGGAATTGTTATCTTTGAAGGTGAACTGGATGCCCTTAAACGCTTTAAGGATGATGCGAAAGACGTAGCCAAAGGTTACGAATGTGGTATTACGATTAAGAACTTTAACGATGTGAAAGAAGGCGACGTTATCGAAGCCTTCATCATGGAGGAAATTACACGTAAATGATCACGTATGTTGAATGTGAGTGTATGATTTATGATTCTCACTCTTTAAAAGAAAAGCGGGCGGTCCTGCAGAGGGTCTTGTCACGACTTAAACAAAAATTTAATGTATCTGTCTCAGAAATCGGACATCAGGATGTATGGCAACGAACAAGGATTGCCATCGTCTCCGTCGCTTCTTCTAAAGGGGCGAGTGAAAGAGAAATAGAGCATGCATTGAAATTTATAGATTCTTTCCCGGAGTGGGAAAGACTGGAAACGCGAGTTGAGTCATTGTAATTAGCTGCTTATATTTCAACATATACCCATAACGATATAAGAGGTGATATTGATGAGCCATCGTGCGAATCGTGTTGGCGAGCAAATGAAAAAAGAGCTCAGCGATATTATCGGACGAAAAATAAAGGATCCACGTATTGGCTTTGTAACGGTTACAGATGTACAGGTAACTGGGGATTTACAACAGGCAAAAGTGTATATTACCGTTCTGGGTGGAGAAGACCAGAGAGAAAACACTCTTAAAGGTCTGGCGAAGGCAAAAGGGTTCATCCGTTCTGAAGTAGGACAGCGAATCCGTCTCCGCAAAACACCTGAAATTATTTTTGAGTTTGATGAATCGATTGATTATGGTAATCATATTGAATCTTTATTAAGAAAAGTTCAAGATGAACCAGAAGAGTCTAAAGATACAGAAGAGTAACTAGAAAGGGCTGATCCGGACGGAAGTACAATTCCAAATGGATCGGTCTTTTTGTTTTCTATTTGTTGAAATGCAGAATGAACATTAGTGGAGGTAGTAAGATGAATGGAATCCTGCCCTTATGGAAGCCCCGCGGCATGACGTCCCATGATTGTGTATTTAAATTAAGGAAGCTCCTTAGAACGAAGAAGGTTGGCCATACTGGTACCCTGGATCCGGAAGTTTCTGGTGTACTGCCGATTTGTATTGGAAGGGCGACGAAGATAGCCGAGTACATTACAGCATCGGGTAAAACCTACGAAGGGGAGGTCACTCTCGGTTCTTCGACTACGACGGAAGATGCCTGGGGTGAGCTCGTGGAAGAAAAGAAGGTGGACCGGACGATTACTAGAGCAGAGGTTGAGGAGATACTCCAAAGTTTGACAGGAGATATTGTTCAAACGCCTCCAATGTTTTCGGCGGTCAAGGTAAATGGCAAACGGTTATATGAATATGCAAGGCTTGGGATTGAAGTAGAAAGACCATCAAGAACTGTTCATATCCATAAGCTTCAATTGCTGGAGGAGTGGAATGAGATAGACATTGATGATCCATCTTTTTCTTTTGAAGTGGCTTGTGGCAAAGGGACCTATGTGAGGACACTTGCAGTTGAAATTGGAAATAGACTTGGATATCCGGCTCATATGTCCGCCCTTACCCGTACGCAATCAGCTAGTTTTAGAAAAGAGGACTGTTTTACCTTAGAAAATGTAAAAGAGTTTGTTGAGAATGAAAATACAAAGGGACTTCTTCTTCCGTTGGAAATGGGACTTTCTCATTTGCCGAAAATGGCAATTAGTGATACATTAGCAGAGAAAGTGAAGAACGGAGCACGCTTAGAAGAGCCTGAGGATTGGCCAGAAAGCAAAGAAGTAGTGATGGAGTACCAAGGCAAGGTCATTGCCATCTATCAGCGTCATCCGGACAAACCTGGGATTATCAAGCCTGTTAAGGTGCTTTTCAACGACTAGTGAAAAAGGTGAAATACTGTGAAAGTAATAACTGTACATCATCCCCATTCAATTAGTAAGAATGATTTTCCTCCCCTTGTATTGGCTCTTGGATACTTCGATGGAGTACATAGAGGACATCAAAGGGTGATCACGACAGCAGTAAAAAAAGCAAAGGAACTCAATGTCAGTAGTGCGGTCATGACATTTGATCCCCATCCTTCAGTTGTATTGGGCCATAAACACAAACATATACACTACATAACTCCTCTCGAAGATAAGAAAGAAATCATAGAGGAGCTGGGAGTAGATTATTTATTTATTGTTCGTTTTACATCTGAATTTGCAAGTCTGATTCCCCAGGACTTTGTTGATCAATATATTATCGGACTCAATGTACTGCATGTAGTAGCAGGATTCGATTACTCATATGGGAGGTTGGGAAAAGGGACGATGGAAACCCTTCCATTCCATTCCAGGGATAAGTTTACATCCACTATAGTCTCGAAATTGACAGACGATAATTTGAAAGTAAGTTCAACTTTCATAAGAGGAAGCCTTGAAGAAGGGGACGTAAAGAAGGTTCATCAGCTCCTGGGAAGACCGTTTAAAATGAAAGGGACAGTCATTCACGGGGATAAGAGAGGCAGGAAAATCGGCTTCCCTACTGCCAATATTGAATTAGCCGACGACTATCTGACTCCTAAAGTGGGAGTGTATGCTGTTAAAATCAAAATTCATGATAAATGGTTTGATGGTGTATGTAATATTGGATACAAGCCCACTTTTAAGAATCCTGATGAATATTCCCTTTCGATTGAAGTTCATATTTTTGATTTTCATTCTTCGATATATGGCGAAGAAGTGTATATTGAATGGTATGAGAGAATTAGAGATGAACAGAAGTTTTCCGGGATAGAGGAATTAATCTCGCAAATTCAAAAAGATAAAGACAAAGCGATTCACTACTTTTCGGAAATTTGAGGATTATACTTGATTTTTGCTGAAAAGAGTAGTATTCTAAATAGCGTATGAAATGAACCTTTGCTTGGCATCACGATTCACCAACGGATGCTCAGTAACAGGGGATTTGAAAGAAATTATTAGGAGGTGAAAAGGATGGCTATCACTAAAGAGCGTAAAAACGAACTTATCAGTGAATACAAAGTACATGAGAACGATACTGGATCTCCAGAAGTTCAAATTGCTGTCCTAACTGAAGAAATTAACAACCTGAACGATCACTTACGCGTTCACAAGAAAGACCACCACTCTCGTCGCGGTCTTCTAAAAATGGTAGGTCACCGTCGTAATCTATTATCTTACCTACGTAAGAAAGATGTACAACGCTACCGTGAGTTAATTAACAAATTAGGTTTACGTCGATAAACAGACAAAGGAAGCGGGATTATGTCCCGCTTTTTCTTTAGTTTTGATAAGTGGAAATCATTGTATGATGAACCACAAATTTTTCATCATTATCATCTGAAAAAGTATTCAATTTCATGGTTTTTGTCAACAATACATAATATGAACAGAACATTGGACTAAACGTCTCTGACTTTGTGTAGAAAGCGCACCTGCATTTACATAGACATTTATGTAATCCACTTTTACGAATATAACGGCACCATCGTGCATGATATAGATCAATAATAACGAGATTTATACGGGTAAGGTACATCCGAAACCCTTTAAGTGATGTATAAAGAGAGGGGTACACTTTATGGAACAAACTAAACAAACCTTTTCCATTGATTGGGCAGGAAGAGAATTAACGGTCGAAGTAGGCCAATTTGCCAAACAAGCCAATGGAGCGGTAATGGTACGCTACGGAGATACTGCGGTATTAAGTAGTGCAACAGCTTCAAAAGAGCCAAAACCACTGGATTTCTTCCCGCTGACGGTTAATTATGAAGAAAGATTGTACGCAGTGGGTAAAATTCCAGGAGGTTTCATTAAACGCGAGGGACGTCCAAGTGAAAAGGCGATCCTGGCAAGTCGATTGATCGACCGTCCTATACGTCCATTGTTCGCTGATGGATTCCGTAACGAAGTACAAGTAATCAGTATAGTGATGAGCGTAGACCAAAACTGTTCATCTGAAATGGCAGCTATGTTTGGATCTTCACTGGCACTATCTGTTTCCGATATCCCATTCGAGGGTCCGATTGCCGGTGTCATAGTTGGTCTGATTGATGGAGAATTCATCATTAACCCTTCAGTAGAGCAACTTGAAAAGAGTGAGATTCATTTATCTGTAGCCGGTACAAAAGATGCCATCAACATGGTTGAAGCGGGTGCGGATGAAGTACCGGAAGAGACAATGCTTGAGGCAATCATGTTTGGTCATGAAGAAATTAAGCGTTTAGTTGCTTTCCAAGAGGAAATCGTCGCTAAAGTCGGTAAAGAAAAATCTGAAATCCAACTTGTGGAATTAGATCAAGACATTGAAGCAGAGGTTCGTTCATTATGTGAAAGTGAACTGATCCCGGCTATTCAAGTTCAAGAAAAACATGCTCGTGAAGAAGCAATCAAAGCGGTAAAGAATAAAGTAATGGCTGTGTATGAAGAAGAAAAGGAAGCCGATGAAGCTACCCTGAAGCAAGTGAAGAAAGTGTTGGATAAGCTTGTGAAAAATGAAGTCCGCCGCTTGATTACTGAAGATAAGGTCCGTCCTGATGGCCGTAAAGTTGACGAAATTCGTCCACTTTCTTCAGAGGTTGGATTACTGCCTAGAACACATGGTTCAGGACTGTTCACACGTGGACAAACTCAAGCACTAAGCATTTGTACATTAGGGGCTCTGGGAGATGTTCAGGTTCTTGATGGTTTAGGGATTGAAGAATCAAAACGATTCATGCACCATTATAATTTCCCTCAATTCAGTGTAGGGGAAACAGGACCGATCAGAGGACCGGGCCGTCGTGAAATTGGACATGGAGCACTGGGAGAAAAAGCTCTGGATCCAATTATTCCGAACGAAAAAGACTTCCCATATACAATCCGTCTTGTATCGGAAGTACTTGAATCAAATGGTTCAACTTCTCAAGCAAGCATTTGTGCAAGTACCCTCGCAATGATGGATGCCGGTGTTCCTATTAAAGCGCCTGTAGCCGGGATTGCAATGGGTCTGATCAAGTCAGGTGAAAACTACTCCATCCTGACAGACATTCAAGGAATGGAAGATCACCTTGGTGATATGGACTTTAAAGTAGCCGGGACTTCTAAGGGTGTAACCGCTCTTCAAATGGATATCAAAATCGAAGGCTTATCCCGGGAGATTCTTGAAGAAGCACTTCAACAAGCTAAAAAGGGAAGAATGCAGATTCTTGATAGCATGTTAGCAACAATCGGTGAAGCAAGAACGAGCCTGTCCCAATACGCTCCGAAAATCCTGACAATGCATATTAATCCTGATAAGATCCGTGATGTTATTGGACCAAGTGGAAAACAAATCAATAAAATCATCGACGAAACAGGCGTTAAGATTGATATTGAGCAGGACGGCACGATCTTCATCTCATCTACTGATGAAGAGATGAACAAAGTGGCCAAGAAAACAATCGAAGATATCGTAAGAGAAGTTGAAGCTGGACAAATGTACCTTGGTAAAGTAAAACGAATTGAAAAATTCGGTGCATTTGTAGAAATCTTCAGTGGTAAAGATGGACTTGTCCACATTTCTGAAATTGCAGAAGAGCGTATTCGCAAAGTTGAAGATGTGGTAGCCATCGGTGATGAGATCCTTGTTAAGGTTCTGGATATCGATAACCAGGGGAGAGTCAACTTATCAAGAAAAGCCGTTCTTAAAGAACAGCGTGAAAAGGAAGAACAAAATCAAGCATAATCTTTTGAGATTGGCAGGCTGTCCTGTAAGGAGCAAACTCTCCTCCGGGACGGCTTTTTTTATCTGAAGAGTTGACCATAAACGCTCTATGTTCTACGAAGTCCACTTCCTTCATATGTTTTTATGAGAAGGAAGGTGGACAGGTATGGAAAAAAAATACTTGATTGGAATTAGTCTAATTGCTATTCTGACTTTAGTAGTTGTTGAAAACCCGTTATCAGATCAGTATGTGACAGAACTAAAACAAGAATCACTAGAAGTAAATGGAGTCAGCGAACCCAATGATCTAACTCGGAAAATAAAAGAAGAAGCAAAATTGAGAGAAATCCCAGCACAAGATGCTGTAATAGATACAGTTTGGAAAGCTACACCAGGCTACAATGGTTTAAAAGTGGATGTAGAAGCGTCCCTTCAAAATATGAAAAAAGAAAAATCATTTGATGAAGATAAACTGATCTACAAACAGATCCCTCCTGAAAAGCATTTACCGGATTTGCCCGCTTCTCCTGTATACAGAGGCAATCCGGAAAAACCAATGGTTTCCTTTATCATAAATGTGGCATGGGGAAATGAGTACATTCCAGATATGCTTGCAACTTTGAAAAAGCATCAAGTGTATGCTACCTTCTTTCTAGAGGGGAGATGGGTTAAAAATAACCCGGACTTAGCAAAGATGATTGTTGATGCAGGACATGAAGTAGGTAATCATTCATATTCCCACCCTGATATGAAAACTTTAGAGTCATCCAAAGTTAGGGAAGAGTTGAAAAGGACAAATGAGATCATTGAGGTCACTACTGGTGAAAAAGTGAAGTGGTTTGCTCCGCCTAGCGGAAGCTATCGTGATGAAGTTGTTAATATTGCAGACGAGATGCACATGAGGACAATTATGTGGAGCGTGGATACCATTGACTGGCAAAAACCACAGCCCCATGTATTAGTGGAACGTGTTATGGGTAAGGTGCATAAGGGAGCAATTGTTCTCATGCACCCTACAGCTTCTACAGCCAATTCATTGAATTCGTTAATCCTTCAAATAAAAGAAAAAGATTTGAGACTGGGTACGATTTCAAGTCTTGTTAAAGAAGAACGAATCGTAGAAGACGTCGATAATTCATCTCGGGCAAGGAAATAGTAAGAAGAAGCAGTAACTTATGCATCATGAATAGGAGGAAGTTTTTTGATAAAGAAATATACTTGCCAAAATGGACTGCGAATCGTGCTGGAAGAAATCCCGCATGTTCGCTCAGTAGCGATAGGGGTCTGGATCGCAACAGGCTCACGAAATGAAACGGAACAAAACAATGGTATTTCCCATTTCCTGGAGCATATGTTTTTCAAAGGGACTAAGACCAAAACAGCACGTGAAATTGCAGAGTCCTTCGATAGCATTGGCGGTCAAGTAAATGCATTTACTTCAAAGGAATACACCTGCTACTATGCAAAAGTATTGGACAATCATGCAGATTATGCATTACATACACTTTCTGACATGTTCTTTAATTCTACCTATGTAGAAGAGGAATTGAATAAGGAAAAGAATGTAGTGTATGAAGAGATTAAAATGTATGAGGATACGCCAGACGATATCGTTCATGACCTGCTCAGCAAGGCAATCTATGAAGAGCATCCCCTTGGCTATCCGATTTTGGGAACGGAAGAAACACTGAACTCATTCAATCAAGCTAAATTAAAAGAATATATGCATGACATGTATACTCCAGAGCAAGTAGTGGTATCTGTAGCAGGAAATGTAGATGAAACGTTTATCAAAGAAGTAGAGAAGCTATTTGGATCCTATGAAGGTGGTAAAGGACCTGAGGACCGTGTTAAGCCTGCCTTTCACAACAATAAGCTTGCCCGCAAAAAAGATACGGAACAAGCTCATTTATGCTTGGGGTTTGACGGGCTGCAAATCGGGCATCCAGACATCTATAACCTGATCGTATTAAACAACGTATTAGGTGGCAGTATGTCATCCCGTCTGTTTCAGGAGGTTCGAGAGCAAAGAGGACTTGCTTACTCCGTATTTTCTTATCACTCCGCTTATGAAGATAGTGGAATGGTAACCATCTATGGAGGGACGGGGGCAAATCAGTTAGATCAATTATTCGATACAATCGACAGCACCTTGCAAGCCTTGAAAGCTGACGGTATAACCTCCAAAGAATTACTAAACAGCAAAGAACAATTAAAGGGTAACCTTATGCTCAGTTTAGAAAGTACCAATAGCCGGATGAGTCGTAACGGTAAAAATGAGCTATTACTAAAAAGACACCGGACGCTTGATGAAATTGTCGAAGAAATCGACGGAGTTACGATGGACAAAGTAAATCAGTTGGCCCTGGACATCTTTAAAGATGATTATGCAATATCCCTCATCAGTCCGGATGGGAACCTTCCTCAAAATATGAGAAAATAATAGGAAAAGCAGACTGCTCAAACAGTCTGCTTTTTTTCAAGGCTCTTTTCGTAAAGATTGTTGCTATTAACATAACGGTCTGCTTGAGCTCTGCCAATCAGCATGTGCTGGATGGTGAGGGGAACCTCTCCACTTGCAGCTGGCGTTTGGCCGAGCCTCCTCAGCTTAGCCGAACGGGGTCTCGGCACGCCCGAAATCCGCCGGAGTCTACGCAGTTCCCCTCACCATCTTTAATAGTTTTATTGTGAAAGAGCTTCAACATGCGTAATAAAACCATGTAACTAGAAAGAATTATTCTTCTTTTATAAAAGGGGAAATAATTTCTACTCTTAAGTAAGGTTGTTTCCTAAAATTCTTGTTTTTATTGATTTCCCTTAAGGATACAGGCTTAGAAAGTTGATTCTCGCTGCAGGATGATCGACTCCTGCGGGAATAGCTGGACAGTACGAAAAGCGGAGGGGCTTTGCTCAGGGGCGACAAGCATAAGACGAGTCTGCCGGAAAGGCGCACTTTGCCTTTTTGGCAGACTTGGCTTATGACCTCGAGCCCCTAAGCCCCGTAGCTGGACAGGTGAGACCCCACAGGCGCAGCCGAGGAGGCTCACCGCCAGCCCCGCGGAAAGCGAGCATCCTGGAGCGGAAATCAACTACTACATTCTTCATTAAGATAACCACAAACTTTGCGAAAAGAGCCTTTTTAAATGATGAAACACCGAAGAAATTCTTCTAAAAAAAGTGGACAGTGTATACATTGTAATACAGAGCTTTTTTAAGGGGGAAACCTTCATGAGATTAAGCGAGTTAAGCGGAAAAGAAATAGTCGATTATAAAAAAGCAGAACGTCTGGGGATTCTTGGGCAAACCGATCTTGAATTTAATGATAAGTCGGGAAGTATTAATGCGCTTATCATTCCCACTGGTAAATGGCTGCGCAAACAGGGCGGGGAAATCCGGGTACCCTGGCACCAAATAAGAACAATCGGAGCAGATATGATCATTCTGGAAGTATCAAATGATTAACGGAAGAGAGAGTTCATTAAAACGGGGATTCCCCGTTTTTTTATTTTGTCTTTCATTTATAGTGTGAACAATCCCCCACCCTCCTGAACATCCCCTTTCAAAACAACCTTGCACTCTAAATAGCCTTCAATCGCTTTTCTTCTCACCCATTAGGTATGTGCAACATACACTGTTGAAGTGAAAAGGGATTTAGAATAGCGATTATGTAAAAAGTAGGTGAAATCAGTGATGCTGACCGGAATGCAGATCGCAGTTCTAGGCGGAGATGCTCGTCAACTTGAGATTATTCGGAAGCTTACGGAGTTGGATGCTAAGATCTCACTCGTAGGTTTTGAACAACTAGATCATGCCTTTACAGGGGCTACGAAAGAAAAGCTGAGTGAAGTGGACTTTTCTATTATTGATGCCATTATCTTACCTGTACCCGGCACGA
Source organism: Rossellomorea sp. FM04394 (assembly GCF_041889765.1). Taxonomy (NCBI): domain Bacteria; kingdom Bacillati; phylum Bacillota; class Bacilli; order Caryophanales; family Bacillaceae; genus Rossellomorea; species Rossellomorea sp. FM04394. The sequence goes on from NZ_CP168654.1 coordinate 1,924,320, forward strand.
ATCTACAAGGAGAAATTGATACGATTTTTTCCAACGAGAAAATCATTTTAACAGAAGAAATCGTGTCACAGACGCCAGAGCACTGTACGATCTATTCAGGAATTAGTAATAAGTACTTGGATAAAGTGATGTCTTCAACAAACCGTAAACTTGTTCAGTTGTTTGAGAGAGATGATGTTGCCATTTATAATTCCATTCCTACAGTAGAGGGAACGATTATGATGGCTATTCAACATACAGACTTTACTATTCACGGATCTACCATTGTCATATTGGGTCTGGGTAGGGTAGGTATGAGTGTAGCTAGAACGTTTCATCATTTAGGCGGAAAGGTGAAAGTGGGTGTTCGTAAAAGTGAGCATCTGGCCAGGGTGACCGAAATGGGCTTAGAGCCATTCCACTTAGATAACTTAGAAAAAGAGGTTGAGAATTGTGATATATGTATAAACACAATTCCAGTGCATATAGTGAAGGCTGCTGTGATAGCCAAAATGCCAGCTCATACATTAATTATTGATTTGGCTTCAAAGCCTGGAGGTACAGATTTCCGTTATGCAGAAAAGCGGGGCATTAAAGCATTGTTGGCCCCTGGATTGCCTGGAATCGTGGCACCTAAGACAGCCGGGCAGATTCTGGCGAATGTTCTATGTCAATTGTTAGAGGAAGATTTTGATTTAGGAAAGGAGAGTTCATCATGAGTGTGAAAGGAAAACGAATCGGGTTTGGTCTGACAGGATCTCATTGTACGTATGATGCAGTATTCCCCGAAATCGAGCGTTTAGTGAATAACGGTGCAGAAGTGATGCCGATTGTAACGTCGACCGTTATGAATACGGAAACGAGATTCGGTAAGGGAGAAGACTGGATCAAGCGGATTGAGGACGTTACGGGCCATAAGGTGATCGATTCAATCGTAAAGGCAGAGCCACTCGGTCCTAAGATTCCATTGGATTGTATGGTGATCGCTCCCCTTACAGGAAACTCAATGAGTAAATTCGCAAATGCAATGACTGATTCTCCGGTATTAATGGCTGCCAAGGCGACTCTTCGTAATCACCGTCCGGTAGTGTTGGGGATTTCAACAAACGATGCTCTTGGCTTAAACGGTGTAAATCTAATGAGATTAATATCAACGAAAGATATTTACTTTATCCCGTTTGGGCAGGATGCACCTGAAAGTAAGCCAAAATCGATGGTAGCCAGAATGACGTTGATTCAGGAAACCATTGAGGCGGCAATTGAAGGAAGACAGCTCCAGCCTGTCGTAATCGAAAGATATTTAGATTAATACTCTAGAAGGCTATCACCTTGCACTGTTAAGATGGCCTTCTTTTCATGCATATAGAAGATTATGGATCTTATTAAATTTAAAATTAAACTTATATAAAGAATTCCCTATTGTCGAATAATTGTTTATGTTAAAATATTCTTTATTATAGTAATAGACTAAAACGTTATACCTACTATGAGAATACTGAATGGTTGGAAGGAGAGAAGATTTTGAATACAACGGGATTTCATGTAGCAGTTGTCGGTGCTACAGGTGCAGTGGGACAGCAAATGCTACAAACATTAGAAAAAAGGGATTTTCCAATAAAACAATTAACATTATTATCTTCAGCACGCTCTGCAGGGTCTACAGTTACCTTTAAAGGGAAAGAATGGACGGTTGAAGAAGCGAAACCTGAAAGTTTTGAAGGAGTCGACATTGCTTTATTTAGTGCAGGTGGGAGTGTATCCAAACTTCTTGCTCCTGAAGCCGTTAAACGTGGGGCAATTGTCGTGGACAACACAAGTGCATACCGTATGGATCCAGATGTTCCTCTTGTTGTTCCAGAGGTGAACGAAGAAGATATCAAACTTCATAATGGAATCATTGCGAATCCTAACTGTTCTACCATCCAGATGGTTGCAGCACTTGAACCGATTCGTAAACAATATGGATTATCGAAAGTAATCGTGTCAACTTATCAAGCAGTTTCAGGGGCAGGTGCAGTGGCAATCGATGAGCTACACGACCAAACACAAGCCATACTGTCCGGTGAAACATTTGAGCCAAGTGTCCTGCCTGTAAAAGGGGATAAAAAGCATTATCAGATTGCCTATAATGCCATACCACAAATTGATAAATTTCAAGAGAATGGATTTACATTTGAAGAAATGAAAATGATCAATGAAACGAAAAAAATTATGCATATGCCTTCTTTAAAAGTATCTGCAACTTGTGTGAGATTACCTGTTGTAACAGGTCACTCGGAAAGTGTATATATTGAAATTGAGGAGGATTCTGTTTCAGTGAAAGATATTCACTCACTGTTAAAAAATGCTCCAGGGGTAACCTTAGAAGACGTCCCGGAAGAACAAATTTATCCGATGCCTGCACATGCTGTAGGAAAGCCGGATGTTTTTGTAGGCAGAGTGCGGAAGGATCTTGACGAAGATAAGGGCTTCCATATGTGGGTTGTATCTGACAACTTACTTAAGGGAGCGGCTTGGAACTCAGTTCAAATCGCAGAAAGTTTAATGAAACTTGGTTTAGTTAAGTAACGGAGAGGGACCATTCCAGAAATAGATCTATATATTTCCACTATTCGTTCTCTCATACCTCTTGAACATATGACAATGAGGTGTAGTCATGAAAGTGATCGTTCAAAAATTTGGTGGAACGTCTGTACGTGATGAAGCAAGCCGCCTAAAGGCACTAGAGCACACAAAGCAAGCTATTGATAAGGGATATAAAGTGGTGGTAGTCGTTTCAGCTATGGGAAGAAAAGGTGAACCTTACGCTACTGACTCTCTATTATCACTAATCGGTGGCAGAAATACTTCAATAAGTAAGAGAGAGCAAGACTTATTATTATCTTGTGGAGAAATCATATCTAGCCTGGTCTTCTCTAACATGCTGCTGGAACATGGAATCCGATCAACGGCTTTAACGGGGGCTCAAGCCGGATTCCGGACAAATAATGATTTTAACAATGCGAAGATTTTGGAAATGAAATGCAGCCGTTTGGTAAAAGAGCTGGAGATTCACGATGCAGTGGTCGTTGCCGGCTTTCAAGGAGCAACGAAAGATGGTGATGTCACTACGATTGGCAGAGGGGGAAGTGATACTTCTGCTTCTGCTTTAGGAGTGGCATTAAAAGCTGAATTCATCGATATTTTCACTGATGTTGAAGGGGTCATGACTGCTGATCCCCGCATTTCATCAAAAGCTAGACCTATAACGGTTGTTTCCTATAATGAAGTGTGTAATATGGCATATCAGGGAGCAAAGGTGATTCACCCAAGAGCCGTTGAAATTGCAATGAATTCGAACGTCCCAATTCGAATTCGTTCTACTTACTCAAAAGGTGAAGGCACGCTTGTGACCACACTTGAAAATACGAAAGCACATAAAGAATTTCGGAGTCATCCCGTAACAGGAATCGCTCATGTTCCCAATCTTACACAAATCAAGGTATTCGCTAAGGAAGATCAATACAATCTTCAAGCTGAAGTCTTTAAAGCGATGGCTAAGGAAGGAATAAGTGTAGATTTCATCAACATCTCACCACGGGGAGTTGTATACACTGTTGCCTCATCGGTAGCAGACGAAGCGATTGCTGTTCTGAAGAATATAGGTCATCATCCGATTGTTGAGTCAGAATGCGCTAAGATTTCAGTAGTGGGTGCCGGGATGACGGGGGTTCCCGGGGTGACCTCAGCCATTGTATCGTCGCTTTCCAACGAAGGAATCCGTATCCTGCAGTCAGCAGATAGCCATACGACTATTTGGGTCCTGGTGAAAGAGATGGACCTTATTAATGCGATTAATGCACTTCATGATACGTTTCAACTACAGGAGAGAACCGCTACATTCAGGGTAGGATAAACAAAAGAGGAGAGTGACAAGATTGAATTTTGGCCGCGTTTCTACGGCGATGGTTACTCCATTTGACCGTAAAGGAAATATTGATTTTACCAAGACGACCCAATTAATTCAGTATTTGATTGAAAATGGCTCAGATTCGTTAGTAGTAGCCGGGACCACTGGTGAGTCTCCTACTTTAACAAAAGAAGAGAAGATTGCTTTATTTCGACATGTAGTAAAAGTAGTAAACGGAAGGGTACCTGTTATTGCAGGGACGGGAAGCAATAACACGCACGCCTCAATCGAGCTTACCAAAAAGGCAGTCGAGGCAGGCGTAGATGCCATCATGCTGGTGGCTCCATACTATAATAAGCCGAGTCAGGAAGGGTTGTTCCAGCATTTCAGGGCGATTGCTGAATCGACGAGCTTACCTGTCATGCTGTATAATATCCCTGGACGTTCAAGCGTCAATGTTTCACCTGAAACCATCATTCGATTGTCAGAAATTGAAAACATCGTAGCTGTTAAAGAAGCAAGTGGTGACTTAGATAGCATGACTGAGATTATATCACACACGCCAGACGACTTTATGCTGTATAGTGGCGATGACGGTCTTACTCTGCCTGTATTGTCAATAGGTGGAACTGGTATCGTGTCCGTTGCCTCACATATCATCGGGAACGAAATGCAGGAGATGGTTGCTGCATTTATTGATGGAAATCCAATGCAGGCAGCGGGACTTCATCAAAAACTTCTTCCGATCATGAAAGGGTTATTTACAAGTCCAAACCCTACTCCAGTTAAAACAGCCCTGCAGATGAAAGGCCTGGACGTTGGATCTGTCCGCTTACCATTAATTCCACTAACAGAAGTGGAAAGAGCAAAGCTGTCTCAATTGTTACAGGTATTATCTTAATAAAAAGACTGTGAAGGCCATTCCTTCACAGTCTTTTATTATAGGGAGGAAGCAACCTTAAAGTCAGTATTTGATTAATTTATTTTAGAGAAGAAGGATTTAATCGCATTGTATCGAAATAGTAATGTAGTAAAAATGAATGCAGTCTTTTCTATTTCTAGTTATAGGTAGGATAAAATTGGTTGTACTCCCAAAATATTATCAAGTATAATAAATGTAACTGATTGAAGATCGGGAAAGGCACAGCATAGGAGGACATAATGTGAGTAAGACAAAGAATGAAAGTATAAAGATCATACCGCTCGGAGGGGTGGGGGAAATTGGTAAGAACATGTACGTGATCGAAGTGGATCAGGAAATTTTCGTGGTTGACGCCGGGCTGATGTTCCCTGAAAATGAAATGCTCGGAATTGATATCGTGATTCCTGACATTCAATACCTCATTGAAAATAAAGAACGTGTGAAAGGAATCTTCTTGACTCATGGGCATGAGGATAGTATTGGAGCCATTTCATACGTACTCAATAAGATAAAGGCACCTGTTTATGGCACACGTTTAACGAATGCTCTTGTAAAGGCACGATTGAAGGATGAAAATATCCGGGAAAATGTGAAGTTCTATACAATTCACTCCGATAGCCATCTCACCTTTGATGGAGTGAATGTAACGTTCTTTAAGACCACACATAGTATTCCGGATTCTGTAGGTGTTTGTATACATACATCTGAGGGAGTCATTGTTCATACTGGGGAATTCAAATTTGATCAATCTGCTAAACACCTTTATCGACCGGATTTAGGCAAAATGGCTCAAATCGGTGAGAAAGGTGTGCTTTGTTTGTTGTCTGACAGCACCGAAGCGGAGAGACCTGGCTACACCACATCCGAGGCCGTCATTGAACAGCATATAACAGACGCTTTACGAACTGCATCTGGTAGAGTGATTGTAGCTTGCTTTGCATCTAATTTAATTCGCCTCCAGCAAGTTTTTGATGCTGCAGAGCAAAATAATCGAAAAGTGGCCGTGGTTGGTAAGAGTTTAAAGAGAGTATATGATGTAGCATTAAAATTAGGCTATCTTTACGTAAGGGATGAGATGATCATCGGAATTGATGAGATTGGTGATTACCCTAAAGATGAAGTCGTCATCATCGCGACCGGGACACAAGGAGAACCGTTTGAAGCACTGCAGCGAATGTCAAAACGCTCTCATCGTCTTGTAAATATCGAAGAAGGTGATACAGTTCTTATTACTGCTTCCCCTTCACCTGGCATGGAAGTCACCGTAGGTAAGACAATTGACATGCTTTACAGAGCAGGAGCCAACGTATTGACTGCTAATAAGAAGGTTCATGTTTCAGGTCATGGAAGCCAGGAAGACCTAAAGTTTATGTTAAATATCATGAAGCCGAAATATTTCATACCAATACAAGGTGAGTATAAAATGCTGGTGGCCCATACCCAAATCGCTCACGATATCGGTCTTCCTTATAAACAAATTTTCATTTTGGATAAAGGAGATGTACTTCAATACAAGGACGGCAAGATGAGAATGAGCGGCAGGGTTCAAGCAGGGAATGTGCTGATCGATGGAATAGGTGTAGGGGACGTAGGGAATATCGTCCTTCGAGATCGCAAACTATTATCAGAAGATGGTGTCTTTACGGTCGTTGTGACCATCAATCGTAGATCCAAATCGATTGTTTCCGGTCCTGAAATTATCTCTCGTGGGTTCGTCTATGTGAGGGAATCAGAAGAACTGATTGAAGGAGCAGGAGGTATCGTAACTGATGTGGTACATTCCTATTTACAAAAAGGCTCTTTTGAATGGACAACCATCAAACAGGATATAAGAGATCAACTTAATTACTATTTATACAACAAGACACGAAGAAGACCAATGATTTTACCGATCATCATGGAAGTATAATACGTGAGGCTATTTGTTTGAGTATGTTTGAACAAATAGCCTCACTTTTATTTGTTTGTACCTAAACTATAAAGTATGAAAACGCTCCCTTATTAAAATAATAACAAGAGAATGCAAATGAAAAGGAGATGTTTTCATGGAAGAAAGTCATGGACGTATGCAGGAACAACCAAATAAAGGCCAGGATGATAGTAAAGATAAACCATCAGGATTAATGGAAAAGATTCAGCAATTAGGGCAAACCAATGTCCCCCAACTCTCACAGGATTCCAATATCCATTGCTTAACGATAGTGGGTCAAATAGAAGGACATATGCAGCTTCCACCCCAAAATAAAACAACAAAGTATGAACATGTAATCCCTCAGCTTGTAGCAATCGAACAAAACCCGAAAATAGAAGGATTGGTAGTGATTTTAAATACCGTAGGGGGGGATGTGGAAGCTGGCCTCGCTATTTCTGAAATGATCGCTTCCCTTTCTAAACCTACAGTTTCCGTTGTATTAGGAGGAGGGCATAGTATTGGTGTACCGATTGCCGTCTCATGCGATTTCTCCTACATTGCCAGTACTGCTACCATGACGATCCACCCGGTTCGCTTGACGGGATTAGTGATCGGGGTACCGCAGACATTTGAGTATTTGGATAAAATGCAGGATCGGGTAGTGAGTTTTGTAACGAAGCACAGCAACATATCAGAAGAGGATTTTAAAGATCTGATGTTTGCAAAAGGTAACCTTACACGGGACATTGGTACGAATGTGGTAGGGGACGATGCCGTTGAATACGGGTTGATAGATGGAATCGGGGGCATTGGAACGGCCATAAAGAAGATCAACGAGCTAATTGAGATGAAAAAGCAATCTGATCAACAAGAGGGGTTGGTTCAATGATCCTTTATACAATGGTTCCCAATGACCTTGTATTTCCAACAGATTCAAGTGAATTCAGTGGTCAAATGATGATGGAATATCAGGGTGTCCCTATCCTTGTCCAGCAGGAAGAAAACCGGTATCGAATTGTCAGGGTGATGAGTAGTGACCCTGCACATTATCTCCACGATCAGATATGCCCGGGTGAATTTATCAACAATTAAGAGAGAAATAGGATTTTCCCGAAATAGTGGTTATGCTATAATATTACTGGAAGAGACAATCATAATGATACTTTAAGTTAACGGGAAGGGTCTGACACCTTAGGCACATATATTGCCCCAAAGGATCAGCCCTTTCTTCATCTTTATGTACATAAGAAGAAAGACTTCAATAGAATTTAGGTGAAATGGATTGGCAAAACGAAAAAGAAGAAAAAAACGATCTTCAACGAGTTCAACCTTAAAACAAACCATTAAATACGAAATAACAGGCATGATCCTCGCTGCCCTCAGTTTGATTTCCATCATTGAGCTTGGAGCTGTAGGGAAAGCATTGGTGTATTTCTATCGATTCTTTCTTGGTGAATGGTATATGGTAGCCCTCTTGTGGATGCTGTATGTGGCAGGATACCTGATGATTAAACGGGACATTCCTATGTTGTTTAGTCGGAGACTTATAGGGATTTACATCATTATTGCGAGTTTCTTACTATTGAGTCATGTGAAATTATTTGATTTGCTCTCAAATAATGGTTCTTTTGATAATCCAAGTGTCATCATGAATACGTGGGATTTGTATTGGATGGATATTGGTGGTGAAACGAGTACATCGGATCTTGGAGGAGGAATGATAGGGAGCGTTCTATTTGCCGTTTCTTATTTTCTATTTGACTCTCAAGGAGCAAGAATTGTTAGTGCAACATTCATATTGATCGGCATAATATTAGTGACAGGAAAATCCATCGGGGATGTGTTAGGGAGAGCAGGGAAGCGCTTTGGTGCATTCTTGGGTGGTCAATGGTCGGCTTTCAAACAAGATATGACTGATTGGAAAGAAGAACAGTCGAAGAAAAAAGAAGTAAAGGAAAAGAAAAAGAAAGAAGTTCCAATGAAACAGGAGGAAGCGGGTGAACGGGTGCTGCCTCAGGAAGAGGAACCGAGAGAACCGATTATCTCAAACTTCGCAGAACGTGCTTACGGAGGGACTCAGACTAAAGAAGACCAGGCGTCTGCAGGAGCTGGAATAAATGATGAAAAAGAAGATGCTAAAGCTCAAGGTATGCCTGATTCAGAAGGAGAAGCTGATTCTGCACCTCCGATCACGTTTACTGAAGTTGAAAATAAGGATTATAAACTTCCATCTATTTCTTTATTAAAGAGTCCCAGAAAAACAGATCAAAGTAATGAATATCAATTGATTCACGCCAATGCAGCAAAGTTGGAACGGACTTTCCAAAGTTTTGGGGTGAAAGCAAAAGTAACCCAAGTCCACTTGGGCCCCGCAGTCACGAAGTATGAAGTCCACCCTGATGTTGGAGTGAAAGTAAGCCGAATCGTAAATCTTAGTGATGATTTAGCATTGGCTCTAGCGGCTAAAGATATTCGAATCGAGGCCCCTATTCCAGGGAAATCGGCTATCGGTATCGAAGTTCCTAACTCAGAGGTAGCAATGGTCTCTTTGCGAGAAGTACTTGAAGCAAAGGAACATAATAAACCTGATGCAAAGCTTCAGATTGGTTTAGGACGCGATATTACGGGTGAAGCCGTACTTGCAGAACTGAATAAAATGCCCCACTTACTTGTAGCCGGTGCTACAGGGAGTGGAAAGAGTGTATGTATCAATGGAATCATCACCAGTATTCTAATGAGAGCTAAACCACATGAAGTTAAGCTCATGATGATAGATCCGAAAATGGTAGAATTAAATGTATATAACGGGGTGCCGCACCTCTTAGCTCCCGTTGTAACCGATGCGAAGAAAGCTTCACAGGCATTAAAAAAGGTTGTAAGCGAAATGGAACGGAGATATGAATTGTTCTCTCACACAGGAACAAGAAATATTGAAGGCTACAACGACTACGTTAAGAGACAGAATCTCGAGAACGAAGAAAAGCAGCCGCTACTTCCATACATTGTGGTCATAGTAGATGAATTAGCCGATTTAATGATGGTAGCTTCTAACGATGTTGAAGATGCCATCACTAGACTCGCACAGATGGCACGTGCCGCAGGGATTCATTTAATTATTGCGACCCAGCGTCCTTCTGTAGATGTTATAACAGGGGTCATCAAAGCGAATATACCATCACGGATTGCGTTTGCCGTATCATCTCAAACCGATTCCAGAACCATTTTGGATTCAGGTGGTGCTGAAAAACTATTGGGCAGAGGAGACATGCTCTTTATGCCTGTAGGGGCTTCAAAGCCTACAAGGGTTCAAGGCGCCTTTTTATCTGATGAAGAAGTAGAGGAAATCGTTGATTTTGTTATTTCACAACAAAAGGCACAGTATCAGGAAGAAATGATTCCTGATGAAATTCAAGAAGATGAGAAAACGGGCGAAGCAGAAGACGAACTATACAATGATGCAGTTCAACTAATCGCTGAAATGCAGACGGCATCCGTATCCATGCTTCAAAGAAGATTCAGGATCGGTTATACGAGAGCCGCCAGGTTGATTGATGAAATGGAAGTAAGAGGAGTCGTAGGACCTTATGAAGGAAGTAAGCCAAGAACAGTCTTAATCGGTAAACCTTCTGAAGAGCAAAGCTCTTAGTAAAAGGTGTGTTACCCTATTAAAAATAATTGGGGTTACACACCTTTTTTTTGTCTGAAATTAAGAAAGAAAGCTTAATATGAATACGATTCATTTATATTATTCTAGTTTATCCACCAATGTGTTATACTATTAAAAGCGTTTACATATGTAATACCATTGTTTAACTATTGTAAAGAATGAAAATGAAAACTCTCCATTTTGTAAAATATCTGTAAAAACACTCCTTGTAAACCTATTCATCACAATTAAATTACTATTTATTAACAAAAAAGGATTTTAAATTGTCATTCTAATCATTTTTTTCGACAAAATCACACAATGCTATTTATTTATGAAAAGAAAAGTGTTATAGTATTTTCGATTAGTAGGAAAGATATACATCAGAGGTCTGATGTCTTGAGAAAATTTGGTGGTGGTTCCAGTGACAATAAAAACAGACAATCGACATTTATACTTACAAGTGATTGACCGTTTGAAGAAAGATATTGAGGCGGGAGTTTACAAAGAAAAAGAAAAACTCCCATCTGAATTTGATCTCTCCAAACAACTAGGTGTGAGTAGGGCTACTCTCCGTGAAGCTCTCAGAATTCTTGAGGAAGAAAGTGTCATCGTAAGACGTCATGGGGTAGGTACATTTGTAAATGCCAAACCGCTCTTTACTTCTGGTATCGAGCAGCTGAACAGTGTAACGAACATGATTAAGCAGGCTGGTATGGAGCCAGGGACCATTTTCTTAAGCTCAACAACTCAAGAAGCTACTGAGGATGATGTGAAGAGGTTTACTTGCGATGAAGAGGACGACGTGATCCTGATTGAGAGGGTTCGTACGGCAAACGGGGAACCGGTTGTGTATTGTGTGGACAAAATTCCTGAAAAGGTTATGCCACGTAATTTTACCCATGAAGACAACTCTATTTTCACTGTTTTAGAAAAACGAGAGAATAAGAGAATTACTCATGCCGTTGCACAAATTGAGCCTATGGGTTATCACGATAAAATCTCCCCTATTCTAAATTGTGAACCGGAAACGGCATTACTCGTTTTAAAGCAAATGCATTTTGATGAAAACGATGAGCCGATTCTGTATTCAGTAAACTATTTCAGGTCAGACAAATTTAGCTTCCACGTATTAAGAAAGCGTGTATAAAAACAATCCATCTTACTACTAATTATTACAATAATAGGGGGTACTCTAGGTGAAAAAACGTAAATTTGGTTTAGCGTTGTCATTTGTTCTGGCTGCAGGTACATTATTAGGTGCTTGTGGAACAAGCGAGGACAAAGAAGGTGCATCTAGTGGTGAAGGTAACAAGAAAGAAGATCAATTTACAGTAGCGATGGTTACAGATGTTGGTGGAGTAGATGACAAATCTTTTAACCAATCGGCTTGGGAAGGTTTAAAAGCTTTCGGTGAAGAAAATGACTTAGAAAAAGGTAAAGAAGGATATGACTACCTTCAATCACAATCTGATGCTGACTATGCTACGAACTTAAACACATTAGCTCGTCAAGACTTTGACTTAGTATATGGTATCGGCTTCCTTATGGAAGGTGCAATCAATGATATTGCACAACAACAAAAAGATTCTCACTTTGCAATCGTTGATGCTATTGTAGATCAACCAAACGTTGCAAGCATCATGTTTAAAGAACAAGAAGCTTCTTTCCTTGCTGGAGTTGCAGCTGGATTAGCTACCAAAACGAATAAAATCGGATTCATCGGTGGTATGGAGATTCCGGTTATCGAACGTTTTCATGCTGGTTTCATCGCTGGTGTTAAATCAGTTAACCCGGATGCGGAAATCGTTGCAGACTATGCAGGGGCTTTTGATAAAGCTGAACTTGGTCAGACGATCGCTTCTAAAATGTATTCTCAAGATGTAGATGTAATTTTCCATGCAGCTGGTGGTACTGGAAACGGCTTATTCAAAGAAGCGCGTGACTTAAAAGAGAAAGATCCTTCCCGTGAGCTTTGGGCAATCGGTGTTGACTCTGATCAAGCTGCAGAAGGTAAAGTTGGGGACCATAACATTGTTCTGACATCTGCTTTGAAACGTGTTGATAACGCAGTTAAAGACCTTGCAACAAAAGCTCAAGATGGAAATTTCCCTGGTGGGGAACAAATCTTATACGGTCTTAAAGAAGATGGTGTAGGACTTGCTGAATTAAATGAAGAGCTTTCTAATAAAGATGAAGTTATGCAAAAAGTTGATGAATGGAAAGAGAAAATTAATAGTGGAGATGTGAAGGTTCCAGAATCTGTAAAAGAAGCGGAATCTTTCTCAGCTAACTAATTTTAATAGGGATAAGCGGGCCAAGGATAGCCGGCCTCTTATCCCTTTTTTAAAAGGAATATTCATAATAATTAAAAATTTAATTGAAGTATAGAAATATTTTCTATCTTTCATTTAGATTTTTATTCGGGGAAACCCTTTTTTTCTGGCAAGTTAAGGTCTGACCTCTAACTACTAGATAAATATCCCTATCCTACGCAAGGAGTGAAAAGCAATGGATTATGTAATTGAGATGCTGAATATCCGCAAAGAATTTCCAGGCATCGTAGCAAATGATAATATTACCCTCCAGCTCAAAAAAGGTGAAATTCACGCGCTTCTTGGTGAAAATGGAGCAGGAAAGTCCACACTGATGAATGTGTTATTTGGACTTTATCAACCTGAGCAAGGAGAAATTCGTGTAAAGGGTAAGAAAGTAAACATCACCAATCCCAATATCGCCAACGACTTGGGGATCGGAATGGTTCATCAGCACTTTATGCTCGTGGATACCTTTACTGTAACAGAAAATATTATTCTCGGAAGAGAGCCTAAGTCCGGTGCAACAGTGGACATTAAAAAGGCTGAGAAGGATATTCTGGAGATCTCGGAAAGATATGGTTTGAAAGTGGATCCGACTGCCAAAATTTCTGAAATTTCAGTAGGTATGCAGCAACGTGTTGAGATCTTGAAAACACTTTATCGCGGCGCAGAAATTTTGATTTTTGATGAGCCAACGGCGGTACTGACACCTCAAGAAATCAAAGAACTTATTCAAATTATGAAAACTCTCATTCAAGAAGGCAAATCCATCATTCTTATCACCCATAAGCTAAAAGAGATTATGGAAGTGTGTGATAATGTAACCGTTATCAGGAAGGGTAAAGGGATTGGGACAGTGAAAGTATCAGAAACTGACCCGAACCACCTTGCCAGTCTCATGGTAGGGCGTGAAGTAACCTTTAAGACTGAGAAAAAAGAAGCAAATCCTGCGGGCAATGTACTTGAGATACGTGATTTAAACGTGAAAGATCATCGCAATGTTCCAGTAGTAAAAGGGTTGAGCCTTGAAGTGAAAGCTGGGGAAATCCTGGGTATTGCAGGAGTAGATGGCAACGGTCAAAGTGAACTGATAGAAGCCATTACAGGATTACACAAAACCGATGGCGGGTCGATCAAGCTGAATGGAAAAGAAATAGTCAATATGAAACCGCGTAAGATTTATGAAACAGGAGTAGGTCATATTCCTCAGGATCGTCACAAACACGGATTAGTACTGGATTTTCCGATTGGTGAAAATATGGTTCTACAAACCTATTATCAAAAGCCTTATTCCAATAAAGGGGTATTAAGCTATAAAAATATTTACAATCAAGCGAGAAAACTAATCTCAGAGTTTGATGTAAGAACACCTTCGGAATATACCCTTGCCCGGGCATTGTCCGGTGGTAATCAACAAAAGGCGATTATCGGCAGGGAAGTTGATCGTGACCCGGACTTGTTGATTGCGGCTCAGCCGACTCGCGGATTGGATGTAGGAGCCATTGAGTTTATCCACAAACGCCTGATTGAGCAGCGGGATAACGGGAAAGCCGTGCTATTGCTTTCATTTGAACTAGATGAAATCATGAATGTAAGTGATCGCATCGCCGTTATTTATGAAGGTCAAATCGTAGCGATCGTGAATCCAAAAGAAACGACCGAACAAGAGCTTGGGCTACTAATGGCTGGATCAAAGAGGAAGGAAACGGGGGGAAGTGCACATGTCTAATAGATTAACAAATATATTAATCCCTATTATTTCAGTCCTTTTAGGTATTATTGTCGGAACCATAATCATGCTTGTGAGCGGATATGATCCGATTGCCGGATATTCTGCCTTATGGCAAGGTATTTTCGGCGAAATCTACTATATAGGTGAAACGGTACGTCAAGTGACACCATACATTCTAGCAGGATTGGCTGTGGCCTTTGCCTTTAGAACCGGATTATTCAATATCGGGGTCGAAGGACAATTGATTGTAGGCTGGCTTGCTGCTGTTTGGGTAGGGGTTGCTTTCGATGAGTTACCAAAAATCATTCATTTGCCCCTTGCCATTATTGCAGCAGCATTAGCTGGAGCATTATGGGGCTTTATTCCCGGATTACTTAAAGCAAGATTTCGTGTACACGAAGTAATTGTAACAATCATGATGAACTATATTGCTCTTCACGTCACGAATGCGATTATCCGGGATGTGTTAACAGAGCGCAAAGATCGTACTGATTATATCGCAGAAACGGCATCACTTAAGTCTCCGTTCTTCGAAAGCTTAACGGATTACTCTCGCCTGCATTGGGGAGTTTTCATTGCCCTTCTGTGTGTATTCATCATGTGGTTCCTATTAGAGAAAACGACTCGCGGATATGAACTGCGTTCTGTTGGTTTTAACCAGCATGCTTCTCAATATGCCGGGATGAACGTAAACGGAAACATTATCCTTTCTATGGTCATCTCAGGGGCGTTTGCCGGACTCGCTGGTGCTATGGAAGGTTTAGGGACATTTGGATATGCTTCTATTAAAGGAGGATTTACAGGGGTCGGATTCGACGGGATCGCTGTAGCTCTATTGGGAGGGAATGTTGCCATTGGTGTTGTGTTCGCAGCACTATTATTTGGAGGCCTAAAAGTAGGTGCATTGAATATGCCTCTTGAAGCAGGTATTCCCAATGAACTAGTGGACATTATTATTGCCCTTATTATTTTCTTTGTAGCATCTGGTTATATGATTCGTTATCTGATTCAACGATTTAGTAAAAAGGGGGTGAAGTAAGTGGGCTTTATTGATATCTTGACAATCCTTATTCCTTCAACGTTACTATGGGCATCTCCACTTATTTTCACTGCTTTAGGCGGAGCGTTCTCTGAACGTTCTGGTGTCGTTAATATTGGGCTTGAAGGTTTAATGGTCATAGGGGCTTTCGCAAGCATCGTTTTCAACCTTGCTTTCTCAGATGTATTCGGTGATGCAACTCCTTGGGTAGCTCTGCTCATAGCCATGGTCATGGGAGCGTTACTAGCAGTCTTGCATGCTGTTGCCTCTATCACGTTCAGAGCTGATCAAGTCGTATCGGGTGTGGCGATCAATCTGCTTGCTATTGGATTAACGCTTTTCCTAGTAAAACGTATTTACGGAAAAGGTCAAACAGATATTATTTCTGAAGGATTTGGGAAAGTTGATGTACCGTTACTGAATAAAATTCCAGTGATTGGGAATATTTTCTTCTCGAACACATATTGGCCTCCGTTTGTAGCCATTCTTGTATCCATCATTGTTTGGTTCATTATGTTTAAGACTCCATTTGGACTAAGACTCCGTTCGGTCGGCGAACATCCAATGGCAGCAGACACAATGGGAATCAACGTAACGAAAATGCGCTATATCGGTGTCATCATTTCTGGTGCTTTTGCAGGAGTGGGTGGGGGAGTATATGCTCAATCCATTTCGTCAGACTTTAGTCATGCGACGATCAGTGGACAAGGGTTCATGGCCTTGGCCGCTTTGATCTTCGGTAAGTGGCATCCACTGGGTGCCATGGGTGCAGCATTATTTTTTGGATTCGCTCAAAGTTTAAGTATCATCGGATCGAGCATTCCATTATTTGAGAATATTCCAAGTGTATATCTGTTAATCGCGCCTTACGTATTAACAATCCTTGCACTTACCGGCTTCATCGGTCGTGCAGATGCGCCAAAAGCGCTTGGTACACCGTACATCAAAGGGAATCGTTAATTTCCATGAGCAATGCATGAAAAAGGTATCTCGACATTCGAGGTACCTTTTTTTTGTGAAAACAAAAGAATGAAACATATTGAATACTTTCCATACATATAATAGTTTACTCTATGGGTATTTTTCCAATAGAGGAAGATGCTTGAAATCAACATCTCACTACATGTATAGTTATACATAAATACCGCACAATAAGGGTGTTTATATCTTTTTTGATTTCAAAAATGACGGAAGTGTGGAACTAAGGAGGACGGTACGATGACAGCCATAAATGAAGTAGTAAAAAAGAAACAAGGGTACACGCTACATATCGTTCAAACGGATAAGTATAAAACCAACAGTCTGATTTTGAAAATGAAAGCTCCATTAGATCAAGAAACGGTTACCTTACGCGGATTACTCCCCCATGTGATGCAAAGCAATACAAAGACCTATCCAAGTACAACGGAATTAAGATCTTACCTGGATGAATTATATGGTGCAAACTTCTTTACGGATTTGGGTAAGAAGGGTGAGTACCACGTGGTCAGCATGTCAGTTGAAATTGCCAACGAAAAGTTTCTAAGAGACTCAGAACCTTTACTTCAAAAAGGAATAGAATTTTTAGCTGACGTCCTGCAAAACCCTTATATTGAAAATAACGAATTCGATAAAAAGACGGTCGAGAAAGAAAAACGAAACCAGAAGGTAAGAATACAGGCGGTTTATGACGATAAAATGCGTTACGCTAATTCACGACTTGTAGAAGAAATGTGTAAGGGAGAGCGATTTGCCCTCCATGTTAATGGAATCAGTGAAGAAGTAGAGTCCATAACGGCCAAGAGTTTATATGAATATTATCAAAAAGTCATGAATGAAGATCAATTCGATCTTTATGTCATCGGCGATGTAAACGTTGCGGAAGTTGAAAATCTGTGTGATCAACTCCTTCATTTAAACGAACGGACCCCCCGTGAAGTGGATTCATCGGAAGTGAAACCAAAAGAAAGGGAAAACGTCGTGAAAGAAAAGCAGGATGTGAAGCAAGGGAAGCTTAATATGGGCTACCGGACACATACACAATATGGCGATGATGATTACTTTGCCCTGCAGGTTTTCAATGGCATATTCGGTGGGTTTTCACATTCCAAGTTGTTCATAAATGTGAGGGAAAAAGCGAGCTTAGCCTACTATGCAGCGAGTAGACTGGAAAGTCACAAAGGATTATTGATGGTTATGTCGGGAATAGAATTTGAGAAATATGATCAAGCTGTCGGAATCATCAATGATCAGCTGCAAGCCATGAAGGATGGAGACTTTACAGATGGAGAGATCGAACAAACGAAAGCGGTCATCCGCAATCAACTGCTTGAAACCATAGATACGTCCCGTGGGTTGGTAGAGGTCCTATATCATAATGCTGTAGCCCATGAAGAAATCGATTTAAAACACTGGCTTGATGAGATAGAGAAAACGACGAAAGAAGACATCGTGAAAGCAGCAAATAAAGTTGAGCTTGATACCATCTACTTTTTAACAGGAATGGAGGGATAAAGATGAAGAAGATTTCCTTCGATCAACTACAAGAAAACTTATATTATGAAAAAATGTCAAACGGACTGGATGTCTATATTCTCCCGAAAAAAGGATTCAATAAGACGTATGCTACGTTTACGACGAAGTACGGAAGCATCGACAATCATTTTGTCCCTCTGAACGAAGAAGAATTCGTTAAGGTTCCAGACGGGATCGCCCACTTCTTAGAGCATAAATTGTTTGAAAAAGAAGATGGGGATGTATTCCAGCAATTCAGCCGCCAGGGAGCGTCGGCTAATGCATTCACCTCCTTTACACGAACTGCATATCTATTTTCAAGTACTACCAATGTAGAACGAAATTTAGAAACGCTCATCGATTTTGTTCAAGACCCATATTTTACAGAAAAGACTGTCGAAAAAGAAAAAGGCATCATCGGACAGGAAATCACCATGTATGATGATAACCCTGACTGGCGATTATACTTTGGCGTGATTCAAAATATGTACAAGAATCACCCTGTGAAGATTGATATAGCAGGAACGATTGAGTCCATCACACCAATCACGAAAGATATGTTGTATCAGTGCTATAACACATTCTACCACCCAAGCAATATGCTCCTCTTTGTAGTGGGATCTGTAGATCCGGATCAAATCATGAATCAGATTCGTTCGAATCAGGAAAAGAAGGATTATGAAAAAATGCCTGAAATCAAGCGGAAATTTGATGATGAACCAGAAACGGTTGCTGAGAAGAAGCAGGTCCTTAAGATGAATGTACAAAGCCCTAAGTGCCTGGTGGGCCTTAAAGCGCCTGAACCTCATCAGCAAGGCAAGGAAATGCTTAGACAAGAACTTTCGATGAACGTTTTCCTGGATATGTTATTTGGTAAAAGCTCAACGTATTATTCTGAACTATACAATGATGGGTTGATTGATGAAACATTCCACTATGACTATACACAAGAAAATGGCTTTGGGTTCCTGACCGTCGGTGGAGATACGGAAAAGCCGGATGAGCTGGCCGAAAAGGTACAATCGCTGCTGCTTAAAGCGAAACAAGAATCTCTCTTTACAGAAGAGGGGTTAGAAAGAACGAAGAAAAAGAAAATTGGTGCGTTTTTACGGGCCATTAATTCACCTGAATTTATTGCAAATCAATTTACACGCTATGCGTTTAATGAAATGGATCTTTTTGAGGTTGTACCTACACTTGAATCATTGAAGTATGAGGATATTCAAACCGTTGCGAGTACCATTATTAGTGAAGAGCGTTTTACGGTGTGTCAGGTAGTACCTAAATCATAATATCGGAGGGAGCTGCTCTAGGGTAGTTCCTCTCTTTATGTAGACATAGAGGTGAGAATAGATGAAATACGCCTTAATAACAGGGGCTTCAGGAGGAATAGGGAGCAGTACGGCTTTAAGCCTGGCAGAAGAGGGATGGAATTTATATTTACATTACCATTCGAATGAAGAAGCTATGAGAGAGTTATTACATAAAATCGAAAAGCATGGGGTTGAGGCAATACCCATTCGAGCCAATCTTGCCCTTCCCCAAGAAGTAGGAAATGTTGTGAACAATATTTTTCAACTTGATACAATTATTTATTGCAGCGGAAATTCAAGCTGGGGACTGTTTCAAGATCAGACTGAAGACGAAATGGACTATATGATTAACGTTCATGTGAAAAGCCCTTTGCTTCTTGTTCAAAAATTATTGCCTAAGCTTATAGAGCGTAACGGGAATATTGTAATGGTAAGCTCTATTTGGGGGCAAATTGGTGGAGCCTGTGAGGTTATATACTCAACAGTGAAGGGTGCTCAATTGGCATTTGTGAAATCATTAAGTAAAGAGCTTGCCTTAAGTGGCGTAAGGATTAATGCGATTGCTCCGGGAGCCGTCGATACATCAATGATGGACATTTTTTCTGAAGGAGATTTAAAAGCTTTGGAGGAAGAGATACCAATGGGGCGCCTTGCTCAAGCGGACGAAATTGCAGACTCAATCCAGTTTCTTATTTCACCTAAAGCTTCCTATATTACAGGTCAAACACTTTCCATCAATGGTGGCTGGCATACATAAAAAGTTTTTTCAGTCAAAAGATTAAGGCGCATAATTTTTTCTCCGGGATACAAACTAAGGTTGTATTTCAATAAAGGAGGTCATGACAAATGTCTGTATTAGATAATTGGTCTGATTGGAAAAACTTCTTAGGCGATCGTCTTCACCAAGCTCAACACGGTGGGATGGAAAATGAAACGGTATCTGACTTAGCATACCAAATTGGCGACTACTTAGCGAATCAAGTCGAAGCTAAGAACGATCAGGAGAAAGTGTTAGCGGATTTATGGTCTGTCGCTTCCCCTGAGGAACAACATGCCATTGCGAACATGATGGTTAAACTTGTAAATAACAATGGTACTCGTTAAGGAGAGGGATTTTTCCTCTCCTTTTTCTTATACATACTCTTCAAAAAGGAATCAATTGAGTCGCGAGTCATTTTATTAGGCGAAGTCTATGCATCTTTTCAATAAACAGCCCTTTAGGTATAAAATGAGAAATTGTACATATTTATGTAGGTTTTACTTTTCTATTACCGGAAAATCATTTATTATAATACCTAGATGTTTAAAAGACTTTTCGAATTATGTCAATTTTTATCGAATTGAAATGTCACGGATCTTTCAGGAGGTAACCAATGGAACGCAAAGAATGGTATTTGGAATATGAAATTCAAAAAAATCGTCCTGGCCTCTTAGGTGATATTTCCTCATTATTAGGAATGCTTTCTATAAATATAGTGACGATAAATGGAGTGGATGAAGGAAGAAGGGGAATGCTTCTTCTTGCGAATAATGATGAACAGATCACAAGGTTAGAGTCCATTTTACAAACGATGGATACAATTAATGTGACAAAGCTCCGGGAACCGAAATTAAGGGATCGTCTTGCCGTTCGTCACGGCCGCTATATTCAGCGTGATGCCGATGATAAGAAAACGTTTCGGTTTGTTCGTGATGAGCTGGGTTTATTAGTGGACTTCATGGCTGAGCTATTTAAGCAAGAGGGACATAAGCTTGTTGGGATCAGAGGGATGCCCCGGGTAGGGAAGACCGAATCCATCGTGGCCTCAAGTGTATGTGCAAATAAGAAGTGGCTCTTTGTCTCCTCTACTTTGTTGAAACAAACAATAAGAAGCAAGCTGATTGAAGACGAGTACTCATCTGAAAATTTATTTATCATTGACGGTATCGTTTCAACCAGGCGTGCAAGTGAAAAGCATTGGCAGCTTGTAAGGGAAATCATGAGATTACCAGCAGTGAAAGTAATTGAACATCCTGATGTATTCGTTCAAAACTCTGAATATTCACTTGAAGATTTTGATTATATCATTGAACTTAGAAACGATCCTGATGAAGAAATTACATACGAATTAGTAGAACAAAATAATCTATTTCAAAATTCCGATTTTGGAGGTTTTGATTTTTAATATTGGAAGGTGTTAAGTAGTGACGGAATTAGGAAATCGTTTAAAGGAAGCTCGTGAAGCTAAAGGCTATAGCCTCGATGATTTACAAAAGGTAACAAAGATTCAAAAACGCTATTTGATTGGAATCGAAGAGGGCGCATATGATGTGATGCCTGGGAAGTTCTATGTTCGTGCATTTATTAAACAGTATTGTGAAGCGGTTGGTCTTCCTCCTGAAGTTATTTTTGAGGAACATAAAAATGAAATTCCGACAACCTATGAAGATGAAATACCGGTTTCCCTTTCCAGGGTCCAATCTAGAAAGTCTGTTTCAGAAAGCTCTACCAAAGTGTTTGACTTCCTTCCTAAGCTTCTTATAGCATTATTCGTCATTGGTGCGTTGATTGCAGTCTGGGTGTTTTGGCAAGGGAAAGTCGGAGATAAAGCTCCGGAGACACAAGGGTCTGAAAATCAAGAACAAGTAGCGGTAGATGAAAATAAAACCGCTAAAAGCGATAAGCCTGAGGTAGAAACCGAAGATAAAGAAGAAAGCAAACCTTCAGAGGATGAAAAAGCTGATGAAGAACAGGAGCAAAAGCCTGAACAATCTTTGGAGGCAGTTAATACAGCTGGCAAGAAAACAACCTATGACCTTAAAAATGCAGATGAGTTCAAGTTGCAATTATCGGCTAAAGGCGACACTTGGATTGGGGTTTATAACACCAAGGATGAATTATTGTTTGAAGGTTTACTGAAAGAGGGAAATAAAAAGGACTTTGATTTTTCCTCAGATAAACTTGCTTATCTTGTAATCGGAAACGCTGCGAACACAGACATTTTAGTAAACGGAAAACAGCTTGAGTATAAAGTATCATCTACTGATGTTGTGAGGCAGGATATTGTGATTAACTACGAACCGCAAGCAGCACAATAATTAAGATGGAGGGAGTTTTAATAACTCCTTTTTCTTACATACTATAGGTAGAACGTGTTTTATATGTATTGGAGGTAGAAAGGTGAACTTACCTAATAAGATTACAGTTTCGAGAATATTTTTAATTCCATTATTTTTAATCATTATGCTAGCCCCATTAAATTGGGGTGACATGATATTTCTTGGGGCAGAAATGCCAGTCAAACATTTTGTAGGAGCATTGATATTCATTATTGCAGCAACAACCGATTGGATCGACGGTTATTATGCCCGGAAGCTTGACCTTGTGACTAACCTGGGGAAATTCTTAGATCCATTAGCGGACAAATTGCTTGTATCCGCTGCACTGATTGTGCTTGTTGAATTGGGTCTTGCTCCTTCATGGATTGTTATTATCATCATCAGCAGGGAGTTTGCTGTAACCGGTCTTCGCCTTGTATTAGCCGGGGAAGGGGAAGTGGTTGCTGCGGGCCAACTTGGGAAAATCAAAACATGGGCACAGATTATCGCTATTTCAGCGCTGCTTCTGCATAATGCCATTTTTGAACTGATCAACCTTCCATTTGCGACCATTGCCCTTTGGGTAGCTATGTTCTTTACCATCTGGTCAGGCTGGGATTATTTCAAGCATAACAAAAAAGCATTTGTAAATTCGAAATAAGGTGTTCTATTAAAGGGGATTGATTCAACTGGAATCATCCCCTTCTTTACATCATCAATAGGGGGAATAAGGATGAATGCAGAAATCATAGCGGTCGGATCTGAACTACTATTAGGTCAGATCGTCAATTCCAATGCTCAATTCATATCAGAGCAACTGGCTGAAGTGGGGGTGAATGTCTATTACCACACTAGTGTGGGAGATAACCCTGAACGGTTGCATCACGCTATTACAGTAGCCGAAGGGCGAGCAGACCTGTTGATTTTCACGGGGGGACTTGGACCGACGAAGGATGATTTAACGAAAGAAACAATAGCAAAGTCATTAGGTACAACTTTGACCATGGACGAAGATGCGTTGGAATCAATTAAAAGCTACTTTAACAAAGTGAATCGGGAAATGACCCCCAATAATGAAAAGCAGGCTCTCATATTAGCAGGCTCTCAAGTACTGAAGAACGAACACGGTATGGCTCCTGGGATGCTACTGAAAAAGGATGATAAAGCATACATGCTTTTACCCGGTCCACCATCTGAAATGAAACCTATGTTTAGTAAATACGGCAAACAAGCGATCTTTTCTTTATTAAAGAAGAAAGAAATCATCCATTCCCGGGTAATGCGCTTTTTCGGCATTGGTGAAGCTCAGTTGGAAACAGAGCTGGAAGACTTGATCGACAAACAAACCAATCCTACCATTGCTCCATTGGCGGGTGATGGGGAAGTGACCCTGAGGTTGACGGCGAAGCACGAGTCAAAGGATATTGCCGCCTCGCTTTTGGATACAGTAGAAGCGGATATTATGGCTATTGTAGGAGATTACTTCTATGGCTACAATCAGGATTCTCTCTTTGAGGTAGGATTCAAATTGTTAAAAGAGAAAGGTCTCACCTTATCCTGTGCAGAAAGCTTAACCGGGGGACTCTTTCAAGCTCAATTAGCCTCGTTACCTGGAGCTTCATTTATTCTGAATGGCGGGGTGGTTTGTTACCAGGATGAAGTTAAGAAGACGATTTTATCTGTGAAAGAGAGTACATTGGAAGAACATACATCAGTAAGTGAACAGTGTGCACGGGAACTTGCTGAAAATGTAAAAGAGCTTTTCTCATCAGATATAGGAATCAGTTTCACAGGAGTAGCTGGCCCGGGATCACACGAAGGTAAGCCCGCAGGAACCGTGTGGATTGGATTGTCTATTAAAGGTCAACCAACTAAAGCGTTTCTATTGAATCTCGGCGGTGGAAGGAATGCAAATCGAGTGAGAACAGCGAAATACGGCTGGCATTATTTAATTAAGGAATTAAGTTAGGTGCTAGACAGGCTGTCTTCCAGTTTAAGGGAGGCAGTTTTTTTAGTGGGGGAGAAAAGTCTATAATATGCGGGGAGAGGATATCTGCCAGTTAACATATATTGACCACCTCCATTCACTTTCTTTTATTCTAGTGAAACAACTCTCAATTCAATCGAATACACCCTTAGAAAAAAACCGAATGAATGTTCGATTTTTTTCTTGTTTTCTATTAAAAAAACGTTTATAGTATAGATAGGTTGGATTTGAGACAAGCTGATAAGTTGTCTATTTCAAGTTATATATTCAAAGGAGGAAGATTTGTGAGCGATCGTAAAGCAGCCTTAGATATGGCGTTAAAACAAATAGAAAAGCAGTTTGGTAAAGGCTCTATAATGAAGCTGGGGGAGCAAACTGATAGAAAAGTAGTAACTTGTCCAAGTGGTTCACTAGCGTTGGACGCAGCCTTGGGGGTTGGCGGATATCCTCGAGGAAGAATTATCGAGGTGTATGGTCCGGAATCGTCTGGTAAAACAACAGTAGCACTTCATGCCATTGCAGAAGTTCAAGCTCAAGGCGGTCAGGCTGCATTTATCGATGCAGAGCACGCACTTGATCCTGAATATGCTCAAAAGCTTGGGGTAAACATAGATGAATTATTACTTTCTCAACCTGATACAGGTGAGCAGGCGCTGGAAATTGCGGAAGCTTTGGTACGTAGTGGAGCGGTAGACGCTATCGTTATTGACTCGGTTGCGGCGCTTGTACCGAAAGCGGAAATCGAAGGAGAGATGGGAGATGCTCACGTAGGTCTTCAAGCCCGTTTAATGTCACAGGCTCTTCGTAAGCTTTCAGGTGCTATTAACAAATCGAAAACCATCGCGATTTTCATTAACCAAATTCGTGAAAAGGTTGGAGTCATGTTCGGTAATCCTGAGACGACGCCTGGTGGACGCGCACTGAAGTTCTATTCATCTGTTCGTTTAGAAGTCCGTCGCGCTGAAACACTTAAGCAAGGGAATGAAATGGTAGGGAACAAAACGAAGATCAAAGTCGTTAAAAATAAAGTAGCTCCACCTTTCCGTGTAGCTGAAGTAGATATCATGTACGGAGAAGGGATTTCTAAAGAAGGTGAAATCGTGGATCTTGGGTCTGAGTTGGACATCGTTCAAAAGAGTGGTGCCTGGTATTCTTATAACGAAGAGCGTCTGGGTCAAGGCCGCGAGAATGCGAAGATTTTCCTTAAAGAAAATCCTGAAATCCGCAGTGAAATCATGCTGAAAATCCGTGAACACTACGGTTTGGACACAGGTCGTGCCGAAACGGATGATCAAAGTGAATTAAGTCTTTTAGAGGACTAATCCACAAATAAGAGAAGCAGCCACTATGGTTTGCTTCTCTTTATTATGTATGTCAAACAACTTATATGTAGAAAATAGTGACTAACCCTTTTTCACAAAGATTATGTCTGATCGGTATGAATGTACAAATGTGTATCCAGTTTTTGGTGATTGCCCTTACACCCAAACAAAAAAATGAAAAAAGATGTTTTTGCTTGAAAATCATTCATAACCCCACAGCGGCAGTGTAAAATAATGTCGATTGGAAAAAATCCCTTTAGAAATCTAGTGATAGAGGGCTCTACCCCTTGACAATAAATTTTCAGAGATTTAAAATTAACATGTATATTTTACAAATTTTTCGAATGAATATTTGAAAGCCTAGCGCTGTATATTTTGTTCTAGTGAGCAATGTACAAGCCGACATGTAAAAGACATGATGACAGTTCATAGCAAGAGGAGGTGAAATAATGCAACCTATAACAATCATCTCCATTTTGCTTGGCCTTATCGTCGGTGTAGTTGTTGGATACCTAATTCGTAAGTCCATTGCTGAAGCAAAGATTGCTGGTGCCAAAGGTTCAGCAGAGCAGATTTTAGAAGATGCTAAGCGCGAGGCAGATGCTCTGAAGAAAGAAGCACTTTTAGAAGCAAAGGACGAAAATCATAAACTTCGCACAGAAATGGAAAATGAACTTCGTGAACGAAGAAATGAATTGCAAAAACAAGAAAACCGTTTAATGCAAAAAGAGGAAAACCTCGATCGAAAAGATGAAACGCTTGATAAGCGTGAAGCTTTACTTGAAAGAAAAGAGGGAACTCTTAACGAGAGACAACAACATATTGAAGAGATGGAAAGCAAAGTGGACGAGATGGTACAATCACAGCAAACTGAGTT
Organism: Rossellomorea sp. FM04394; assembly: GCF_041889765.1. Classification (NCBI taxonomy): domain Bacteria; kingdom Bacillati; phylum Bacillota; class Bacilli; order Caryophanales; family Bacillaceae; genus Rossellomorea; species Rossellomorea sp. FM04394. The sequence goes on from NZ_CP168654.1 coordinate 1,950,827, forward strand.
AGAACGTATCTCTAGCTTAACTCGTGACGAAGCGAAAGGAATTATTCTTGACCGCGTTGAGAATGAACTCTCCCATGATATCGCCATTATGGTCAGAGAGCATGAAACCCGTGCGAAAGAAGAGGCAGATAAGAAAGCGAAAGAAGTCCTTTCACTGGCTATACAACGTTGTGCTGCAGAACATGTGGCTGAAACAACTGTTAGTGTTGTGAACCTACCGAATGATGAGATGAAAGGTCGAATTATTGGGCGAGAAGGACGTAACATTCGTACGCTGGAAACTTTAACAGGAATTGATCTAATTATTGATGATACTCCTGAAGCAGTTATTCTTTCTGGTTTTGATCCGATTCGTAGAGAAACGGCTCGAATTGCATTAGAGAAATTAGTACAGGATGGACGTATCCACCCTGCACGAATTGAAGAGATGGTGGATAAATCTCGACGTGAAGTAGACGAATATATTCGTGAAATTGGTGAACAAACAACGTTTGAAGTTGGCGTTCACGGGCTTCACCCGGATTTAATTAAGATCCTGGGACGTTTGAAGTATCGTACAAGTTATGGTCAAAATGTTTTAAAACACTCAATGGAAGTCGCATATCTTTCGGGATTACTGGCAGCTGAGCTTGGTGAAGACGAAAGACTCGCTAAACGTGCAGGATTACTTCACGATATCGGAAAAGCGATTGACCATGAAGTAGAAGGAAGTCACGTGGAAATTGGTGTAGAACTCGCAACGAAATATAAAGAACATCCTGTGGTCATTAACAGTATTGCTTCTCACCACGGTGATACAGAGCCTACGTCAATCATTGCCGTTCTGGTAGCTGCAGCTGATGCTTTATCTGCTGCAAGACCTGGGGCAAGAAGTGAGACGCTCGAGAACTATATCCGTCGTTTAGAGAAGCTCGAAGAAATCTCAGAGTCTTATGAAGGCGTTGAGAAATCCTTCGCGATCCAGGCGGGGCGTGAGGTACGTATTATGGTAAGACCTGAAGCCATTGACGATTTGGAATCTCACCGATTAGCAAGGGATATCCGTAAACGGATCGAAGATGAGCTTGACTATCCAGGCCATATTAAAGTAACGGTCATCCGTGAAACAAGGGCTGTCGAATACGCTAAATAAGTGGTTGACTCGAAAAGGGATATCCCCTTTTTGAGTCAGCTTTTTTTATTGTTGCTAACATCAGTGATAAGGATCATTGGGAGAATCCCTCATTGATGAATAGACCCTAAGGATTTTGTGATACAATAACTACAGGACTCAATACATATAGAGAAGGGATTTTTCATGAAAATATTATTTGTAGGAGACGTTGTCGGTTCAATGGGCCGGGAAATGATCACAGAATACCTGCCGAAGTTAAAGAAGAAGCATTCACCCGATTTTACGATCGTTAATGGAGAGAATGCTGCATCAGGCAGAGGGATAACGGAGAAGATTTATAAACAATTCTTACAAGATGGCGCCAATATGGTGACCTTAGGAAATCATACATGGGATAATAAAGATATCTTCAATTTTATCGACTCATCTAAACAGATGGTTAGACCGGCGAATTTCCCGGAAGGCACGCCGGGAAGCGGTCTGGTGTTCGCTGAAGTGTACGGAAAAGAAGTTGCCGTCATCAATGCTCAAGGAAGAACATTTATGCCTCCCCTTGATGACCCGTTTAAGGCACTTGATGAACTTGTATACGAAGCAAAGAAAAGAACGTCGATTATCTTCGTTGACTTTCATGCAGAAGCAACAAGTGAAAAGCAGGCGGTTGGCTGGTTTCTAGATGGACGTGTATCTGCTGTAATAGGAACCCATACACATGTTCAAACGGCAGATAATCGCATCCTTCCAAATGGAACCGCATTTATGTGCGATGTCGGTATGACGGGACCATATGATGAAGTATTAGGGATGAGCAAGGATTCTGTTCTTAAGAGATTCCAGACTAGTTTACCAGTTCGTTTTGAAGTCCCAAAGACAGGACGCAAAATCTTGAGTGCCTGTCTAATCGAAGTTGATCAAAAAACTGGTAAAGCGAAAAAAATCGAGCGTATTTTAATCAACGAAGACCATCCATTTATGGCAGAATACTAAATGTTTTCTTTCCTTTTTTCGGTGTGACCGGAATGATTTGTCCATTTCCTGAATATAGTATCAGTGGAATCATTTATACCAAGTTTGTTCTTTACCACGGACATACGGTATGGGGGAAATGACAAGGAGGAAAAGGAATGGAAATATTAAAAGTTTCAGCAAAATCTAATCCTAATTCTGTAGCTGGTGCACTCGCCGGTGTTCTTCGTGAGAGAGGAGGAGCTGAGATTCAAGCTATTGGTGCAGGAGCTTTAAATCAAGCAGTTAAAGCGGTTGCGATTGCCAGAGGCTTTGTGGCTCCTAGTGGTTTAGATTTAATATGTATCCCGGCATTTACAGATATTTTAATTGATGGAGAAGAGCGTACGGCGATAAAGTTAATCGTAGAACCAAGATAATAAACAATGGGCTGTTCATTAAAGAGGATTCTTTAGTGGACAGCCTTTATACTATTAATCGTAATACATATAAGTTAGGTGCCCTGAAAGGATGAAGTATTATGTTATTTGATGCACACTGCGATGTGTTAATGAAGTTATACCTGGAACCAGGGAAGGGAGCATTTCAATCTAAATATACAATGCATATTACCTACCCCCAGCTTCTTGAAAGCAGGAGTAAAGTACAATTGTTTGCAATCTATATTCCATCATATTTGAAACCAGGTCAAAGATTCCAAGCTGCGTTAGAGATGGTGAACTTGTTTCATAATGAAATTTTAAAACCAAACCCAAAACTTAAATTTGTGACTTCAAAACAGGAAGTAGAAAGACTGGCCGATGATGAAATTGGTGCGATGCTGACACTGGAAGGTGCTGAGGCTATAGAGGAGGACCTAACCAAGCTTGAAATTCTTTACCGACTTGGGGTACGTTCTGTAGGATTGACGTGGAATTGGGCCAATGCTTGTGCAGATGGTGCACTGGAGCCAAGGGGTGGGGGTTTAACAAATTTTGGACATGAGGTAGTATCATTTTTAAACGAGAAAAGGCTTTGGACGGACGTTTCCCATCTATGCGAGAAAGCATTCTGGGATACAATCGAAATGGCTGATTATCCGATTGCTTCTCATTCGAACGCCTATTCTATATGTCCCAATCCCCGTAATTTGAAAAACGATCAAATTGAAGCGCTAATAAAAAGAGATAGTGTCATGGGGATCACTTTTGTTCCTCCTTTTTTAAACAAAAAAGGATCAGCGGTAATTTCAGACGTGATAAGGCATATCGAGCATGTATGCAGTTTGGGTGGTGAAAATCATATTGGCTTTGGCTCCGATTTTGATGGTATATCTGAAACGGTACAAGGGTTATCCTCATTCAATCAATATGATAACTTAATCAACACACTTCAACGATACTATAGTAAAAAGCAAGTTAAGAAATTCTTATTTGAAAACTTTTTTGTCAGATTACCAGATTGAAACCACTAAAGGTAAACCTTTAGCGGTTTATTTTTTGCCAAGTTGTGCGTGTTTACATTCATAATTTCTTCGATACAGTAGTGAATTAAATCAAAAAGTGATAAACTGATAGAGTGAACACAAGTTGCAACCATCCTTTGTAATAATAGATTGTTTGAACGAAATGAAGAGAAAAGCATCTCTAATAGATGTTGAAAAAATTGATTGAAGGGGTGTAATAAATGAAGGAACAACTTTCATGGAAAGTTGGTGGCCAGCAAGGTGAAGGAATAGAGAGTACGGGTGAAATCTTCTCTATGGCTCTTAATCGCCTTGGATATTACTTATACGGTTACCGTCATTTCTCCTCTCGTATTAAGGGAGGCCATACGAATAATAAAATTCGGGTAAGTACTACACAAGTGCGTGCGATTGCTGATGACTTAGACATTTTAGTTGCATTTGACCAAGAAACGATTGATGTGAATTATAAAGAACTACATAGCAATGGTGTCATTATAGCTGATGAGAAGTTTAAGCCTGAGAAGCCTGAAGATACAGAGGCTTCCCTCTATATCATTCCATTCACCCAGTTAGCCACGGAACTTGGAACGTCGTTAATGAAGAACATGGTAGCTGTAGGTGCGACATGTGCCGTTCTAAACCTTGATCCGGAAGTTTTCAAGGAAGTTGTTGAAGAAATCTTCGGCCGCAAAGGTGAAACGGTAGTAGAGAAAAACATGGAAGCGATCAAACAGGGCTTCCAAACGATGAAAGAAGAGCTTGGGAGCAATGTTGGTGCCTTACAGCTGAAAGAAGCTGACGGGAATAAACGTATGTTTATGATCGGAAATGACGCAATTGCTCTTGGGGCACTCGCAGGTGGCGTTCGTTTGATGGCTGCATACCCAATCACTCCAGCCTCTGAAATTATGGAATATCTTATTAAAAAGCTCCCGATGGTTGGAGGAACGGTTATTCAAACAGAGGATGAGATTGCAGCCGCAACGATGGCAATCGGAGCTAACTACGGAGGAATCCGTTCATTCACTGCATCGGCTGGACCAGGTCTTTCACTTATGATGGAAGCAATCGGATTATCCGGAATGACAGAACAGCCTTTAGTAGTGGTGGATACTCAACGTGGAGGGCCGTCCACGGGGCTTCCAACGAAACAGGAGCAGTCCGATTTAATGGCCATGATTTATGGTACGCATGGAGAGATTCCCAAGATCGTCCTGGCTCCAAGTACAGTACAGGAAGCGTTCTATGATACAGTAGAGGCATTTAACTTAGCCGAAGAGTATCAATGTCCAGTCATCATTCTTTCAGATCTGCAACTTTCATTAGGGAAACAAACAGTTGAACCTCTTGATTACAGCAAAGTGGAAATTCGTAGAGGAAAGCTTGTAGGAAATGAATCTGAACTAAATGAATTAGAACCGAAAAAATACTTTAAACGCTTTGAAGTGACTGAAGATGGTGTATCACCACGTGTCATTCCTGGAATGAAGAACGGTATTCATCATGTAACAGGAGTAGAACATGATGAAACAGGGAAGCCCTCTGAATCCCCTGTAAACAGGCAGGCGCAGATGGATAAACGTATGCGTAAGGTGGAAAGTATCCGCTTTACTAATCCAATTCACACTCATGCACCACATGAAGAAGCCGATTTATTATTAGTTGGTTTCAACTCCACACGTGGTGTAATTGAAGAAGCAATGGAACGCCTTGATGCCGATGGGCTGAAAGTGAACCATGCGCATGTTCGCTTAATCCACCCGTTCCCGGCAGATGAACTGGAGCCACTAATGCAATCAGCGAAGAAAGTGATCGTGATTGAACATAATGCTACTGGACAACTGGCAAATATTATAAAAATGAATGTTGGGTATGGGAATAAAATCACGAAAATGACAAAATATGATGGAACACCATATTTACCAAATGAAATTCATTCCAGATGTAAGGAGTTGATCTGATCCATGGCTACCTTTAAAGATTTCAGAAATAATGTTAAACCAAACTGGTGTCCTGGGTGTGGTGACTTCTCTGTACAAGCAGCGATTCAACGGGCATCGGCAAATGTGGGGCTGGATCCTGAACAATTAGCTGTCGTTTCCGGGATCGGTTGTTCCGGACGTATATCAGGTTATATTAACTCATACGGTTTTCATGGCATTCATGGACGTTCCCTTCCTATCGCTCAGGGATTAAAAATGGCGAATAAGGATTTAACCGTTATCGCTTCAGGCGGGGATGGTGATGGGTTTGCCATAGGGCTTGGCCATACGATCCATGCGATCCGTCGTAATGTTGATGTCACATACATCGTTATGGATAACCAGATTTATGGGCTGACAAAAGGACAAACCTCCCCGCGCTCATCATCTGGTTTTAAGACAAAGTCTACGCCTCAGGGAAGTATCGAGCCTGCACTGGCACCGATGGAAATGGCACTGACAGCAGGTGCAACATTCGTTGCCCAAAGCTTTTCTTCTGACTTGAAAGAGCTTACGGCGATAATTGAAGCTGGACTTAATCATAAAGGCTTCTCATTGATCAACGTATTTAGTCCTTGTGTAACATATAATAAGATTAATACGTACGACTGGTTTAAAGAAAACCTGACAAAGCTCTCAGATGTTGAAGGCTATGATCCATCAAATCGTGAACAAGCGATGAATATGCTCATGGAAAAGGATGGACTGGTTACTGGTTTGATTTATCAGAATAAAGAACAGCCATCGTACCAAGATCTTGTAGCAGGTTATTCCGAAGAGCCTCTAAGCACTCATGATTTAAGGTTGGATGAAAGTAAATTTGATGAATTAGTGAAAGAATTTATGTAATACTGATTGTAGAAAGGACTTCCAAATTGGAAGTCCTTTCTATCTTTGTTGTATCTGCATTGTAGTTATTTATCTTGTTTTATCCCTGATTATTGGCGTGCTTTCCCTTGCTTCAATTTTATAAACGCCTTTTTTGGTTGTCATAAGTTTGTTCGAATCTTGATTTTTATTAGAATCGATCAGTGTTTTAAGAGAATCAATTCCGTGAAATATAGATGACTCGGTCTGGTAAAGTGTGTTCATCTGTTGGATGATATGTGAAAGTTGGGAATCGAATTTTTCAAGTTCGTTCAACATATTATCTTTTTTACTTAGCACTTTTTCAAATGAATCATTCATTATCAATTCAAGTGAGTCCATTTTTTCTTCCTGCTTCTTGGATGACCGATCAATGTCAGCGAATTGATTTGTCAGCCACCATTCATTCTCCTCGATCTGCTGCTGAACGGCTTCAATCATTCTTTCGAAATAATCCACTTTCATTTTTTCAGATTCCATTAATTTTTGTTTGGCTTCTTCAAATCTAAGCATTAATTGATCCCTTTCAACCGACAGTCCTTCTAATTTTTCTGCTTTTGTCAATAAGTCATGAAAGAGATCTTTTTTTGTTTCTTCCGAATGTGAAAGTGCTCGGTTTAATTCTTGTAGGTGTGTATCCTTAATAGCTATTTCATTTTCAAGTGAGTAGATAATCCTATCTTTTTTAACTAAATCTGCATTCAAAGTATCTATTTCGCATAGTAAAACATTTTCAGACTCTTTCAATGAATATCTTTCTGTTTGAATTTCTTCCAGCTGTTTTCTAACTTCTTTGATTTTATGTTTTTCTATTAAAAGAAATTTCTCTAATTCTTTTTTTTCATTTTCAAGTGTTTGAATATGAGCCCCATTATGCATGATTATCTTGTTTGCATTTTTTAACTCGGATTCTATTTTTTCTTTCGCTTCTGTTAATGAGTTTCTATCCTTTAACAGTTCTGTTTCGTACAGATCATTTACTTTTATTTGTTCGTAGGCAAGCTCTAGTTCACGATTCTTTTGACTGATTTCTTCTTTTAAATGTTCATTCTCAGCGTAAAGGTAGCCGGTTTTTAACTTTTTTATAGTCTGTTTTAGGTTATTAATCTCCGATAGTAAAAAGAAGCTTTCTTGATCTGAAATGTTATATAGTGGATAAACCACTTTTTCCTCATCGATGGTAATCTCCTCCTGGTCAGTTTCTGATACATTAGTCTATGTATTGGTATCGACGATTGTTACAAGCACCCAGTTAATGTAAGGCTGCTAAAGAAAGATGTATATTTTTCAACACTTAAGCGCCTCTATTGTATGTAGACCAGAAAACCTTTATACTATTATAATGTGCAAGAATGTATATCTTGTGAGATCTTTTTATAATAGAAGATAAGCGGTTTTGTTATAGAGGTAGAAAGGGGATTTTTCATGAATGAAGAACAACGAAAACATGGACAACAATCGAAGTCTGTTATTCCATCGGACCAAAAATCCGAAAAGGATTACAGTAAATACTTCGAAAGTGTCTATATTCCGCCTTCGTTGAAAGATGCAAAAAAGCGTGGGAAAGAAGAAATAAAATATCATAACGACTTTACGATTGATGATCAATACAGGGGACTCGGTGAAGGCAAGAAATTCTATATCCGTACGTATGGTTGTCAAATGAATGAACATGATACGGAAGTAATGGCAGGGATTTTCATGGCACTTGGCTATGAAGCGACGAATTCGACAGATGACGCAGATGTCATCCTTTTAAATACATGTGCAATTCGTGAAAATGCTGAGAATAAGGTGTTCGGTGAATTAGGACATCTGAAACATCTAAAACGGGAAAAGCCAGAGCTCTTGATTGGTGTCTGTGGATGTATGTCCCAGGAAGAGTCAGTTGTAAATAAAATCCTGAAAACATATCAACAAGTCGATATGATTTTTGGAACGCATAATATCCATCGCCTTCCTAAAATCCTGTCAGATGCTTATATGTCTAAGGCGATGGTCGTAGAAGTGTGGTCTAAAGAAGGGGACGTCATTGAGAACCTTCCGAAAGTTCGCCGTGGCAATATAAAAGCATGGGTTAACATCATGTATGGCTGTGACAAGTTCTGTACCTATTGTATTGTTCCATACACACGTGGTAAGGAACGAAGCCGCCGTCCTGAAGAAATCATTCAGGAAGTACGTCATCTGGCCGCCCAGGGTTACCAAGAGATCACTCTTCTTGGTCAGAACGTGAATGCATATGGTAAAGATATTGAAGATCTTGAATATGGCTTAGGTGATTTAATGGATGACCTTCGTAAAGTGGACATCCCACGTATTCGCTTTACGACTAGCCACCCAAGAGATTTTGATGATCATTTAATCGAAGTCCTTTCGAAAAAAGGGAATCTGGTTGAGCATATTCATTTACCGGTTCAATCCGGTTCCACAGATGTTCTGAAGATTATGGCCCGTAAATACACGAGGGAGCAATTCTTAGAATTAGTACGGAAAATAAGAACAGCGATGCCAGACGTGGCTCTAACAACTGACATCATCGTTGGATATCCGAACGAGACAGACGAGCAGTTTGAAGAAACACTTTCACTATACAGAGAGGTCGGATTTGAATCTGCCTACACGTACATCTATTCTCCAAGGGAAGGTACCCCGGCGGCGAAGATGAATGACAATGTACCGATGGAAGTGAAAAAAGAGCGACTTCAACGATTAAATGCAGTTGTGAAAGAGTACTCGGCTGAAGCGATGAAGAACTATACAGGACAGATCGTTGAGGTGCTGGTAGACGGGGAGAGTAAGAAAAACCCAGATATTCTTGCCGGTTATACTCGACGCAGTAAGCTTGTGAACTTCAAGGCTCCTAAAACAGCCATTGGAAAAATTGTGAAAGTTAAGATCACAGATGCTAAGTCTTGGTCACTGGATGGGGAAATGGTCGAAGAAGGCCTAATTGGATCAGAATTTCAAGAACCGGTAGAGGTGAAATAATATGGCAAAGTATACTAAAGACGATATTATGAAACGAGCGGAAGAGCTGGCAACAATGATTGCTGAAACAGAAGAAGTGGATTTCTTTAAACGTGCTGAAGCACAGATTCATGAAAATCAAAAAGTACGTGAAATGATTGCGAGTATTAAGAGTTTACAAAAGCAGGCTGTGAACTTTCAGCATTATGGAAAAATAGAAGCTCTAAAAATGGTTGAAGCAAAAATTGAAAACCTGGAAAAGGAAATCGATGCCATTCCGGTGGTACAACAATTTAAAGAGTCACAAACAGATGTAAATGATTTACTTCAAATTGTTGCGTCCGTCATTTCAAATAATGTGACAGATCATATCATCGAAACCACCGGGGGAGACTTACTACGTGGAGAAACTGGATCACAAGTGAAAAACTCGACGCCTGGAAGCTGTTCTTAATAGAAGAAAAAATAATGACATTACAAAAACGATCTCTGCTTAAAGGAATCTCCCTTTTATGCAGAGATCGTTTTTTTGCATGCTCTTTTGCTGATGCTGCCATTTTCGTAATCGTTGAGTTCACGATATTTTCTATGGAGGGAGATCGTGCATTCCGGAACATTCAATGGGTATTCGCATACAATACATTATCTCGCAACAATCCCATTATGTAATTAAATTTACTCGCACAAACACCTAGATAGTCGCATAAGATGAATTGAAAATGAATGAGGAGGTTCGCTCGAATGGCAGAATATAGAGAGATTATTACTAAAGCGGTCGTAGCGAAGGGACGTAAATTCACACAGTCTCATCATACGATTAGCCCGCCGCATAATCCATCGAGCATTTTAGGCTGCTGGATCATTAATCATCAGTATGAAGCACACAAAGTAGGCAAGAAGGTTGAAATTCACGGTTATTACGAGATCAACGTATGGTACTCTCACAGTGACAACACAAAGACATCCGTTGTAACAGAGAGAGTACAGTATACAGATTGCATTAAACTGAAATACCGTGATCCTGATTGCTTAGATGATATTGAAGTATGTGCTCGAGTACTGCAACAGCCGAATTGCTGCGAAGCGGTCATTTCACCAAACGGTAACAATATCATTGTTCACGTTGAACGTGAATTCCTAGTGGAAGTTATAGGAGAAACGAAAGTATGTGTCCTTGTAAATCCTGAAGGTTGTGACGATGAAGACTGGGATTGTGACTTAGATGATGAAGAATTTGAAGAGTTAGATCCAGACTTCTTAGAAGGAGACGAAGAATAGCATTTACTAGGAAGACGGCCTCTTCCTAGTTTTTTCTTCTTCACAGTCTAAGACAATTTATCTCATTATGGATGGGAAATAATACAGGGGGCATCTCTCTAGATGCTCTTTTTTTCGTAATAAAACCAATCACTTGTTAGGGTGATTGGTTTTTCCATTATAGAATGAGAAATAAACTGATAAAAGCACATGTAATAGAGGCAATTAAGCCGGTCAGGAGGGGCTTGAATCCTAACTGGGTGATGTCCTTTATTCTCACTTGAAGACCCACTGCTGCCATTACCATGATGATCATGAATTTTGACGAAATCTCCAAGATTGATTCAATCGCTACAGGAATTAAACCAAATGTATGGAGTAAAGACATTCCCAAAAATAAGAAAATAAACCAAGGGAATACCTTCTTGTATTGAGATTCACCTTCTTTTCTCGTTCTCAAAATAAAAGGTAAACAAAACATGACAGGAATCAAGAATAAAGTACGGGCAAGCTTTACCGTAGTTGCAACCTCTCCCGCTTCATCCCCGAAGGCATACCCCACAGCAATTGCTGAGGATGTGTCATGTACAGCGGTGCCTGCCCATATACCAAACGATAATTCTGACATATGAAGCAGGTAGCCAATGATAGGATAGGTAATAAAAGCAATTAAATTAAAGAATACAATCGTCGATAAAGCATAGGCGGTTTCATTTTCTTTCGCCCCGATAATTCCTTTCACGGCTGAAATGGCGGTTGCCCCGCAAATACTGGTACCGATTCCTATCAACAAGCTTAACCGTTTGTCGATACGAAGCCATTTGCCAATGAAATACGTCACAGTAATTCCAACGGAAACCGAAAGAAATATAACCCATAAAGCTCTCTGTCCAATATGGAGGATATCATACAGGCTCAAGCCGACACCAAGAAATACGATGGCCACTTTCAATAGTGTCTTCAGGGTGAATTGTATGCCTGGATTGAATGATGAAGGAAGCCTGGTTGCATTCTGAAGAATGACTCCAATTAAAATCGCAAATAACAAACTTCCGATAAGAGGGAAGAGAGTCCCTAAACCTTTAGATAATAAACTGATTAAAACAATGATGAAGATGCCCAAAGCTTCTGTTGGAAGGAAGGAATCTTTTTGTATGTCATGATGCAATGTCCTATAACTCCTTTGTGAAAATCAACTATCACTAAGTATAGTACAACCTATTATAGACGTGAACTCTAAAGCACTATCGTTTTATTGTATGTTAAAATAAAAAAGATATTGAAACTTTAGCTGTGAAAGGATTTTTTACATGAAAAAGATTTTAGTCCTGGCAGAAAAGCCATCTGTCGGTAGAGATATTGCCAGAGTACTTCAGTGCACGAAAAAAGGAAATGGATTCCTGGAAGGAAACGAATATATTGTTACTTGGGCCCTGGGGCATTTAGTCACATTAGCAGAACCTGAAAGCTATGATGAACGCTATAAATCATGGAACCTTGAGGATTTACCTATGCTTCCCCCATCCCTCAATCTTGTGGTCATTAAGAAGACAGGGAAACAATTTAGTTCAGTCAAAGCACAAATGAACCGTCAGGATGTAAAAGAAATTATCATTGCCACTGATGCCGGCCGGGAAGGGGAGCTCGTTGCCCGCTGGATCATTGAAAAAGCCCGGGTAAACAAACCGTTAAAAAGATTATGGATATCCTCTGTGACCGACAAAGCAATCAAAGACGGCTTCAACAATCTGAAAGATGCAACTAAATACGAAAACCTATATGCAGCTGCCCAAGCAAGATCTGAAGCTGATTGGTATGTGGGAATGAATGCAACCAGGGCTCTGACTACCAAGCACAACGCACAATTATCTTGTGGACGTGTGCAAACTCCAACACTAAGCATCATTGCTCAGAGGGAAGAAGAAATCAAGAACTTTAAACCACAACCCTATTATGGCATACAGGCCACAACAGAACGTGGTACGTTTAATTGGTCAAACCCTAAAAATAACGATACGAAAACATTCTCTAAACAAGAAATCACGGACGTCATGAAAAAATTGAAAGACCATAAGGAAATCACTATTCATTCAGTGAAAAAATCACTAAAGAAAAATTACGCTCCTTCTTTATACGATTTAACTGAACTCCAAAGAGATGCCCATAAGGCCTTTGGTTTCTCTGCTAAAGAAACGCTTTCCATTATGCAGAAATTATACGAGCAGCATAAATTAGTAACCTATCCAAGAACAGATAGTAGACATCTATCAAGCGATATGGTCTCTACATTAAAGGACCGATTGAAAGCAGTCAGCGTTCAACCTTATCGCAAGATGGCTCACAATGCGTTGCAGGGCTCTATTCAGCTGTCAAAAACATATGTAGACGACCAAAAAGTGACGGATCACCATGCCATTATCCCGACAGAGGAGACACCTTTCCTCCAACGTTTACAAGACCGTGAAAGAAAGGTCTATGATTTAATCGTGAAACGATTTTTAGCCGTATTCTACCCTCCATATCTGTATGAACAAACGACTGTAGTAGCCTCGATTGGTGCTGAAACCTTTCAGACAAAAGGAAAACGGATTGTAGAAATCGGCTGGAAAGAAGTATATGATTTTAATTCAGAAAAAGATCAATTGCTATCAAAAATGGAGGAAGGGGATACGTATTCGGTTCTTGCAATGAAAGAAGCAGAAGGACAAACAAATCCTCCAAGCCGTTTTAATGAAGGAACACTTCTATCCGCTATGGAAAACCCTAAAAAGTTCATGAAAGAAAGCAACAAAGATCTTCTCGATACCATACATGAAGCGGGTGGACTGGGGACAGTTGCGACCAGGGCAGATATCATTGAAAAGCTTTTTAACTCTGGTGTGATTGAGCCGAAAGGAAAAGAAATCCTTATTACATCTAAAGGAAAGCAGTTATTGGAGTTGGCACCTCTTGAACTGCAATCCCCGACACTTACAGCGGAGTGGGAGCAAAAACTTGAGAAAATCGCAAACGGTTCCCTCAATAAACAGGAATTTTTAAAAGAAATCAAAGACTACACGAAGAAATCAGTAAGTGAAATCAAGAATTCCACTAAGAAATTCTCCCATGATAATCTAACAGGTACGAAATGTCCAGATTGTGGAAATCTGATGCTGGAGATTAAAAACAAGCATGGAAAGAAACTGGTTTGTCAAGATCGCGAATGCGGTCATCGGAAAAATATCAGTAAAAAGACGAATGCCCGCTGCCCCAACTGCCATAAACGCTTGGATTTAAGAGGGGAAGGAGAAGGGCAAATGTTCACCTGTGTTTGTGGACATAGAGAAAAACTATCAACGTTCAATGATCGTAGGAAAAAGGAAAAGAACAGCAAAGCTACCAAAAGGGATGTAAATAAGTATTTGAAAACACAACAGAAGGAAGAGCCTGTCAATACCGCATTAGCAGATGCTTTAGCTAAATTAAAACTGGATCAGTAATTTTATAGGGAAGACTCCCTATTTTGGGAGTCTTCCCTATCTTTTTCCGGTTTGAATTGGTAGAATATTTGTAATTATGAAAAAACGAGGTGGAAGAGATGACAACCTTTACAATTGAAGAATTTTTCAAAGCAATTGAAACCGGTGATAAAGTGACAGTGGAACAGTCTTTGAGAAATGACACAAACCTTTGTAATGCAGATAATGAAAATGGATTAACGGCTTTGGGAGTGGCTGCACATTATGGACATATGGAAATTGTCGAGCTTCTGTTGAATTTTGGTGCGGATATTAATTCCATATCGAATTCGAAAGTTTCCTACATACCTTCCAACACAGCTTTGCATGCAGGAATAGCTGGAAAAGCCTCTAAAGAACTGGTAGAATATTTACTAAAGCAAGGAGCGAATGTAAATCAAGCCGATTCATCTGGTCACACACCTTTACATATTGCTGCTTTCGACGGAAGTGAAGAAATCGTATCCCTATTACTGGCTCACGGAGACGGGCAAGAGATACAGTCAGGAAATGATCGTACTCCATTGGAAATTGCCAAGGAAAGGAATAATAAAGAATTTCTAAAGGCTCATGAAGAATTTACAAAGGGAAAAATACAGTAGCTTCCAGTATGTTTCACGCACCTCTTATAAGGGGTGTTTTTTATTTTTGCGCTTTTCAAAAAGGGTCTTTTCTAATCATTCAATATGTATTATGGTATAAAATTTTTTTGAAATAATGTAATCCCTTACATTATTGGTTTAACAACCTTAAGTGTAAAGGGTATATTTTGTTTTATTCTAAAAAAATAATATTTTTAGAAAATTCTGTTGTTTTTTGTCGTTTATCGTATTAGAATAAACGATAAATTCATTTACTGAAGGGAGGACATCGTGATGCTAACATTTCTTGCATCCATCTGTATTCTAGTAGTAGGTTATTTCATTTATTCAAAGGTGGTAGAAAAGATTTTCGGTGTTGATGATTCCAATGTGACGCCTGCATACAAAAAGAAAGATGGCTTAGATTATATGCCCATGAGCTGGTGGAAAGCGAGCCTGGTTCAATTGTTAAACATTGCGGGGTTAGGTCCGATCTTCGGGGCGATTTTAGGAGCTTTATATGGACCTGTAGCATTTATATGGATCGTGATCGGCACTCTATTTGCTGGAGCAGTTCATGATTACTTTTCAGGAATGTTATCACTTAGGCATAATGGGGCACAGTTTCCTTCTATCGTAGGAAAATATTTAGGAAAGCCCGTGCAATCCGTTATGAACATTTTATCCATTGTGTTGATGGTTCTCGTAGCCGCTGCTTTTACGTCGGGACCTGCACAATTAATGGCTGAGGTAACACCTCTGAATTTTATGACGTCTCTTATCCTTATTTTTACATACTTTCTAATTGCGACTATCTTACCGATCAATAAGATTATTGGAAAGGTTTATCCGTTCTTTGGAGCAATCCTTATCTTTATGGCAGTGGCGATCGGAATTGGCTTGTTCTTCTTTGAGCATCCAGTCCCAAATCTAACATTTGAAAATTTACATCCAAATGAACTGCCTCTATGGCCTTTACTGATGGTTACTGTATCTTGTGGAGCAATCTCTGGATTCCATTCCACTCAAAGTCCCATCTTAGCCAGAACCTTAAAAAGAGAAAGTGAAGGTCGGAAAGTATTCTATGGAGCGATGGTAGCTGAAGGGATCATCGCCTTGATCTGGGCTGCAGCAGGTATGGCATTCTTCAATGGAACGGCGGGGCTTCAAGAAGCGTTGGCCGCAGGCGGACCTGCTGGAGTGGTAAATGAGATCAGCAAAACGACGTTAGGAACTTTAGGTGGAATACTGGCTGTCCTTGGTGTAATCATCCTTCCAATTACAACAGGCGATACCGCTTTAAGATCCTCTAGAATGATGCTTGCGGATTTACTGAAAGATCTGCGGAAGAAAGATGTAGAAGGGAAATGGTTGCCGGTCTTGTTGGTCATTCCTGTGGCAATCCCGACGTTTTTACTTACTCAAATCGACTATACCTTCCTGTGGAGATATGTAGGCTGGTCCAACCAGGTAGTAGCAACCGTCATGTTGTGGACCGCTGCCATTTATTTATTACAGCAGGCAAGGTTCCACTGGATTTGCAGCATCCCTGCATTATTTATGACAGGAGTTGTGAGTTCATATATCTTTTACGCTCCAGAAGGTTTTGGTCTGCCCTATTCAACAGCGATGGTAATCGGCTCAGTCATTTGGTTGGCTGTCTTGATTTGGTTTGTGGGACAAGTAGTAAAATACAAACCTCGCCGACAAAAATTACTAGAGATGAACTCAGTAAATTCATAACGATTATCGACAAAAACAGCCTTTTCAGTAGAGAAGGCTGTTTTTTATTTGGAAATTTCAAATGCAGTTGCATAGACTCTCGGGAATAAGATTGAATGAATCAAAAGGGAAGGCGGATGTTTTTGTCGAATGAAAACTGAATTTTTAAAAGATTATAACAAATTATTCTACAAATTTCGTAAAATAAGTATGCTACCTTAAGAGAAACGGACAACAGCATCAATCTGTTTTAAGAATGTACATAGTGACAAATAATACAGGAAGTTAGTGTTACAGAATGTATAGTGCATTCTGAAAATGTACGAGTTAAAATAAAGTGAAAATATTTAAAATTCAGACTTTAATTTCAGCCAGTGAAATCTAGTAAGTGTGAAACAATGGAGCAAAAAACAATGAAAGCGCTTACTATTTTATAAAATCTAATTGTGTAGGGGGTATTGAAGTGTCAGACTTGGTGAAAATTGGACTTATTCAAGCTTCTCATGATGTCGATGGAAGTGAAGGGGTAGACGTCCATAAAGAGCAAGCGATCAAAAAACATGTGGAACTGGTCCGTGACGCGGCAAAAAAGGGAGCTCAAATCATTTGTTTACAAGAAATCTTCTATGGTCCTTACTTTTGCTCCGAACAAAATCCAAAATGGTATGACTCTGCTGAAGAAATACCAAATGGACCCACAACAAAACAGTTTCAGGCGTTAGCCAAAGAGCTGAGTGTCGTCATCGTTCTACCAATCTATGAGAGAGAAGGAATAGCTACTTACTATAATACGGCAGCGGTCATCGATGCAGATGGATCCTATCTCGGAAAATATAGAAAGCAGCATATTCCACATGTTGGGGTTGGAGAGGAAGGTTACGGATTCTGGGAGAAATATTACTTTAAACCCGGCAACCTTGGATATCCGGTATTCGATACTGCTTATGCAAAGGTAGGAGTGTATATTTGCTATGACCGTCACTTCCCGGAAGGTGCCCGCTTATTAGGTTTAAAAGGGGCGGAAATTGTGTTCAATCCATCTGCAACCGTGGCTGGTTTATCTGAATACTTATGGAAGCTTGAGCAGCCAGCCCATGCGGTGGCAAACGGCTACTACTTAGGAGCTATTAATCGTGTTGGTTTTGAGGGTCCTTGGAATATGGGTGAATTTTACGGACAGTCCTATTTGGTAGATCCGAGAGGCAGCTTTGTTTCCATTGGGAGCAGAGATAGTGATGAGGTCATTATTGGTGAAATGAATAAGAAGCTATTACGTGAAGTTCGGGATACATGGCAGTTCTATCGGGATCGAAGGCCTGAAACTTATAACGATATGACGGCTTTACTTCCTTAATAAATTGAGGCTGACGGTGGACCATCATTGTCAGCCATGGTGTGTTTAATAGTTTATGGAAAATAATAGGAAATGGATAGGGGGAAGTCAGTTTGTCTAACACACTTTCGTTACTCAATCTTGAGAAGAATTTTCTCGAAGCCCATGAGGGATTGACCAAGAGGGAAGCAGTGGAGGAAGCGAATCGATGTTTGTATTGTTATGATGCTCCGTGCATAACGGCTTGTCCCACAAGCATTGATATACCTTCATTTATTAAAAAGATTGCATCCGGGAACTTGAAAGGATCGGCAAAAACAATCATGTCTGCAAATCCTGTGGGTGCGAGCTGCTCACGTGTCTGTCCTACAGAAGAGCTGTGTGAAGGTGCCTGTGTACTGAATCATTCTACTAAGCCAATCATGATTGGAGACCTGCAGCGATATGCAACAGATTGGGCAAGACATAACGACACTGTGCTATTTGAAGCAGGTGCGCCAAACGGGATCAGAGTAGGGATTATCGGAGGGGGGCCGGCCGGCCTATCTGCGGCAAGGGAACTCGCACGCTTCGGTTATGAAGTGACCATATATGAAGCGGAAAAAGAAGCAGGGGGCTTGAATACTTATGGGATTGTATCTTTCCGCCTTCCCCAGAGCGTATCCTTCTGGGAAGTGGAGCAGGTAAAGAAATTGAATGTCGATATTCGAACCAACGTGAAAGTAGGTCAAGACATATCTGCAGATGAAATCATACAGAATCATGATTTTGTCATCCTGGCAGCAGGTATGTCTCATGTTCCTGATTTAAGAATCGAAGGAGAAGATTTAAAAGGGGTTCATGACGCCATTGAATTTGTTAAGGCAACGAAAAGTGGCAAGCTGACGAAAGACTATGTAGGCAAGAAAGTGGTGGTGATAGGGGCGGGAAATACAGCCATCGATGGAGCTACCTGTTCTGTCCGCTTAGGGGCAGGAAATGTGAAAATCTTGTACCGACGAACACAAGAAGAAATGACGGCCTATGATTTTGAATACGAATTTGCAAAGCAGGATGGAGTAGAATTCCGGTGGCTTACGGCACCTCAGCGAATTATAGGAAATGAAGAGGGTAAAGTAACGGGAATCGAATGCATCAAGATGGAGTTGGGAGAGCCTGATGAGGATGGAAGAAGACGTCCGGTTCCTGTCAAAGGCTCACAGTTTGTGCTTCCGGTGGACGCAGTCATTAAGGCGATTGGCCAAACTCGTCATCTATCGCTTATTGAACAATTCGGACTGGAGCATTCAGGCGGTGTTGTACAGGTAAATCGAGACACCTTCCAAACTTCCGATCCAAAGATTTTCGCTTGTGGAGACGTTGTCTTTGGTAAGGGAGTAGGAGAGGCGATGGTCGTTACGGCAGCAGAGCAAGGCAAACTTGCCGCTTATCACATACATGCACAATTGGCTAAGGTCCAAGTGAATTAAGATTGTCCCAGGGGGGGAAACTCATGGCAAATTTAAGCATTGATTTAGCAGGAATAAAATCACCTAATCCTTTTTGGTTAGCGTCCGCGCCACCAACGAATTCAGGTTACCAGGTCCAGAGAGCATTCGAAGCAGGTTGGGGCGGAGCGGTATGGAAGACTCTGGGGGAGCCCATTATAAACGTTTCCTCAAGGTTCGCAGCGGTAAGCTTTAACGGTCAAAGGGTAGCCGGATT
This sequence comes from Rossellomorea sp. FM04394, assembly GCF_041889765.1. NCBI lineage: Bacteria > Bacillati > Bacillota > Bacilli > Caryophanales > Bacillaceae > Rossellomorea > Rossellomorea sp. FM04394. The sequence goes on from NZ_CP168654.1 coordinate 1,970,267, forward strand.
TAATAATATAGAACTTATTACAGATCGTCCATTAGAAGTGAATCTGAAGGAGATATACGAAACGAAAAAACGATTTCCTAATCATGCCATCATTGCTTCTTTAATGGTAGAGCCCAAACAGGAAAAGTGGCATGAAATTGTAAAGAAGGTTGAAGATGTCGGTGTTGATGGCCTTGAGCTTAATTTCGGATGTCCACACGGAATGGCTGAACGTGGAATGGGATCTGCGTCCGGTCAGGTACCTGAACTAGTGGAGAAACAAACCCATTGGGCGAAGGAGGTGGCCAGGACACCTGTAATAGTAAAACTTACACCAAACATTACAGATATTACCGTCACAGCTGAAGCGGCTGTCCGGGGTGGAGCGGATGCAGTAAGTATGATCAATACAATCAACAGTTTAGCAGGTGTTGATTTGGATTCCTGGAATACCATTCCTCATGTAGCCGGAAAAGGTGCTCATGGAGGTTATTGTGGACCTGCAGTTAAGCCAATTTCATTGAATATGGTTGCCGAATGTGCCAGAAATCCACGTATCAACGTTCCTATCTCAGGAATGGGAGGAGTATCCAATTGGCAGGATGCCGTCGAATTTATGCTTATGGGAGCATCCGGAGTTCAGGTCTGCACTGCTGCTATGCATCACGGTTTTAGAATTGTCGAGGATATGCTTGATGGCTTAAATAATTATTTAGATGAAAAAGGGATTTCTTCAGTCCAGGACATCGTAGGGAAATCAGTACCTAAATTTTCTGATTGGGGAAATCTTGATCTTAATTATAGTGTTGTGGCAAAAATCAATACAGATGTTTGTATTAACTGTAATAAGTGTCATATTGCCTGTGAAGATACGTCTCATCAATGCATTGACATGCTGAAGGACCCCAATGGAAACAGCTATCTAAAAGTACGGGAAGAAGATTGTGTCGGGTGTAATTTATGTTCGATTGTATGTCCGGTTGATGGGGCTATTGACATGATAGAGGTTCCAAGTGGCCATATGCCAATGACATGGAATGAACGTCAATCGGTAGTGGGGAATCTATCCGGCGCAAAAGTAAATGCGGCGAAATTTTAGGAGGTACGGAAATGAATAAAATTATTCAAAATGGAACCATTGTTACCGCAACAGACACATATAAAGCGGATGTACTTATACAAAATGGGAAGATCACAGCCATAGGTAAAGGGTTTGATACCAGCAATGCAGAAGTAATTGACGCCAAAGGAAAATACATTTTCCCTGGAGGGATCGATCCCCATACTCATCTGGAAATGCCCTTCGGGGGAACGGTTTCAAAGGATGATTTCGAGAGTGGAACTATCGCAGCAGCATTTGGGGGAACGACGACACTCATTGATTTCTGCCTGACTAATAAGGGGGAACCACTTCAAAGTGCAATTGATACATGGCATGCGAAGTCTAAAGATAAAGCAGTCATCGATTATAGTTTCCATTTAATGATCGGGGAAATCAATCAAGATGTTCTATCACAGCTTCCTGAGGTGATGGATAAAGAGGGGATTACATCATTCAAAGTATTTATGGCATATAAAAATGTATTCCAGGCAGACGATGAAACGCTTTTTAGAACCTTGATAGCCGCGAAGGAATTAGGGGCGCTCGTAATGGTACATGCCGAGAATGGCGACGTTATTGAGTATTTAACAGAAAAGGCTTTGGAGGAAGGGAAAACGGAACCAATTTATCACGCATTGACTAGACCTCCTGAACTGGAGGGGGAAGCGACTGGCCGGGCGGCTAAACTAACCGGATTGGCAGATTCCCAATTATATGTTGTGCATGTTTCTTGCTCTGATGCCGTTGAACAGATTTCAGCAGCAAGAAGTAAAGGATTGAATGTTTGGGGAGAAACATGTCCTCAGTACCTTGTGCTCGATCAAACCTATTTAGAACGTCCGAATTTTGAGGGAGCTAAATACGTCTGGTCGCCGCCCCTTCGTGAGAAGTGGCATCAAGATGTTCTCTGGAATGCCTTGAAAAGTGGTCAACTTCAAACCTTGGGGTCTGATCAATGCTCATTTGATTTCAGGGGGCAAAAGGACCTTGGGAAAGGTGATTTCACTAAAATCCCGAATGGCGGACCGATTATTGAGGACCGTGTATCCATATTATTCTCAGAAGGAGTTGAGAAAGGGCGTATCAGCTTAAACCAGTTTGTTGATATCATGTCTACGCGTAGCGCAAAGCTGTTTGGTCTTTATCCTCAGAAAGGAACCATTGCAGTAGGTTCTGATGCTGATGTAGTCATTTTCGATCCAAATGCTGAGAGAGTGATAAGCGCTGAAACTCATCATATGGCAGCAGATTATAACCCCTTTGAAGGCATGAAGATAAAAGGTGAACCTGTTTCGGTATTATCCAGAGGTGAATATGTCATTAAAGACAAACAGTTCGTCGGTAAGCTGGGAACCGGAAAGTATATTAAGAGAGCAAAATACGGTAAGCTTCTTTCAAGTGAAGAGAGTGAAGCATTTCAATCCTCTAATTCTTAAAAACTTTAGAAAATAATGCATCTTAACTGTAGAACAACTCCTGCCCGAGGAGGAGAGACTGTCTTCCTCCGGCCTCTCTTGTCAAAGATTTGGTTTTGCCACATCCGATGCAAACAAATAAGGGGTGTTCAAGATGAAAAGAAGTTATTTAAAGTCTCCTGATTTATTACCGATTAAAGAGAGCGAAAGAAAAATCACCAAGCTTGGCTATTCATTTATGTGGGTTGGAATGGTTGTAGTCCTTGCAACCTTCGCCATTGGGGGAGCCGGGGTCGTATCCCTACCCCTGCCTCTTGTTGTGCTTGCCACCATTATTGGGTCTCTTGCGATCGGTCTGTTTATTACATTGACCGGAGATATCGGGATTGAGCATGGGGTATCATTTCCGGTTTATATGAGGGCACCTTTTGGAACGCTGGGAACCCATATTCCCTCTGTAGTTCGTGGTCTGGCTGCATCAATGTGGTTTGGAATAAACACTTACTTTGGTGCAACAGCGATGAATGGTATTTTAAATATTTTATTTGCTTTTGATAATTGGTTTGTGTGTTTCTTGATTTTTGCTGTCCTTCAATTAGTAAATACTGCACTTGGAATCAAAGCTGTGGAAAGATTCGCAGACCTTGCTGCACCGGTCATCATTCTAATTTCTGTATGGATGTATTCTTCCCTATCCGATTCAGCCGCTTCTCAAGGAAGAGACATTTGGAGCTGGGTTGAAAGTCCGGTAACAGGTGCTGCCACGTTTACGGCTTTTCTCGTAGTCATCTTTAGTAATATGGGATTTTGGGCCACATTATCTGCGGATATTCCTTCCATTTCCAGATTCATGAAAGCTCCAAAAAATGAGCGGAATTGGTTTAAGAGGAACAAAAGTTCGTTAATTGGGAACCTTGTAGCTCTCCCTATCACTCAATCATTTATGGTGTTAATTGGTGGTATTTCATATATTGCCGTATTAAATTATGATCCCGTAGTAGCCCTTCAGGAAGCAGCGAGTGGGTTCGTTTTAGGTGTACTCCTACTGATGATTGTCCTGGCTCAATGGTCAACTAATATTGCTGCGAATATCGTTCCGGCTGCAACAATATTCTCTAATGTCGGGGGGCCAAAATTCCCGTTCTGGGCAGGGGTCATCACTGCTGGTATTGTGGGTACGATCGTACAACCATGGAACCTTTTTGGAGTAATCATTCCAGTTCTACTTTTCGTAGGAGGCATTTTGTCAGCCATCGTAGGAATTTTGATTTCAGACTATTACTTAATCAGAAAACGAAGAGTCAATGTACCAGCATTATATGAAGACAAAGGACAATTCAAATATATGAAAGGAGTGAATCTTGCAGGGTTCTTCTCATGGATTATTGGAGGAGTTGCTTCCTATTACGTTCCAAACTTTTCATTTTTGGTCGGCTTCGGCGTTGGAGCTCTTTGTTATTATGTATTGGCTAAATTCTGGTGGTTCAAGAAATACGAGCAGGCAGAGCTGCTGGATCCCAGTGATGAGAAATATCTTGGTTTGTCTGTCGGACGTGATTGGGAAATTGAAGTGGAAGAAGAAGTTGTCATCGAAGAATCTCCAACAGGCACAAGTTTTTCTTAAAACCGCTTTTCAACAGTAATCAACACGTTGCGAAAACACAAAGTCGCAAATTTTTTAGAGTAGAGAGATCAAGAAAGGGTGTCGTCATGTCTGATTATCAAGAGTTTTTAAGTGAACGGGATAAGATTGATTTTCTCATTCAAAAAGGCTTTAAAATTGAGAAAATCACAGAGAATCTAAGTGGAGCATTTGTTCTTTTTAAACATACGGAAAACAAAAGAAGTGCCACTCTTCATGTGAAAACAGCAAATGCCAGGAAATATTTTTCAAATCTATTACTTCAAAACTAATCGATGAAAGGGGAGCCTTGGATGAGTGACATTAATGGTCCGCTTGAGGGAAAGGAACTGACACTCTTTCCTGGAAATCTGCAAACGTCTGAGGAGTTAATCGATTGGGTGTTAGGCGTCTTGTCTTCACAACATTTATCAGAAGAGGAATTAATGAAATGGTGGAGTGAAGAGATTCAGTTTGCAATTCCCCGTATAGAAGAATAGAAGAAAAATGAAGGATTGGTCCCTCCAATCCTTTTTCTCCATTTTACTTAAGGCAAACCCGAAGGAGAGATGTATGAAAAGTAATTACTATTTTTCAGTAGAAGATATTCTGGAAAGAAAATACTTTGAACATGCTAAAGTGATTGCTGGGCATAATGGTCTCAGCCGCCAGGTGAAGTGGGTCCATGTAGTCGAAGTAACATCGATAAAAAATCTTCTTAACGGAAATGAACTGATCCTTTCTACAGGAATCGCTTTACAGAAGGAAGAGACCTTTCTTTCACTCCTTCAACAGTTAATCGAGAGTGAAGCAGCAGCCATTTGCATTGAACTTGATACAAATATTTCCATGATTCCAATTTCTGTATTAAAGTATGCGGATACATTTGAATTTCCTATTATCGTGTTCGAAAGGGAAGTTCCGTTCGTTAGTATAACTCAAGATATTCACTCCGTACTGATCAATCAGCAATATGACATGATAAAAAAACTGGATTCGTATGCACAGGAGTTAAATAGAAGGCTGCTCGGCGTTAATCACTTCAGAGAGATCCTTCAGGTTTTACATAAGGAGCTTACTGTACCTGTACTATTTCAGTTGAAAGAACAAGAGGTGGAAATCTATCCACTTATGTGCTCACCTGATGAAGAGAGAATAAGAAAATGTTATCACAATCATAAAGAATCCCGTAATCACCATTTAGCCTCCTCTAAAGTTATTCTATTTGACCAGGAATACGCAGAGTTATGTATATATAGAAGCGATCATCCTTTTAGTGAATACGAGCTTCTCATATTGGACAGAACTTCAACGGCGTTAGCCCAGTATTTAATGAGAGAATTGTATTTTAACGAACAAAAACGGTTAGAAGACTCCAAATGGATTACCTGTTGGCTAAAAGGAGAACAGTCCTATGAGAAACTTTCCGCATTTTTAGCCGACTTAAAAGTACAGGTCAATGGTGGAGTCGTCTGTATTTGCCAGACGAATAGGCTGAACGAACAAGAGCCGATTGATTTTACTTTTTTTAACCTTGTCACAAGAAGTATTTTTGAACAACAGGGTTTTCGTGTGTTACCCGAAAGAGTAGGGAATGATCTCATTTTCATTCTTCTGGACACAAGGAGGACAGGAGATTGGAAATCGAGAGTCACCACTGCCTACGAAAAGATTCTTCAGTCTGATTTCTTTAAAGATTCTTCACAAACAGTATTTGCAACTGGCAAATACCAACTGGAGATGATGGAAATTCACAAGAGCTATGAAACTGCCAAAGATAGTCTTATGTTTCAATCAAAGGTGGATGCTTCAAAAGCGTATTTTTTCTTTGATGATTTGCATTTATACAGGCTGATTTCAATCGTTAACAACAATGTTAATCTGTGGGAGATGATCGAAGAGTACCTCACCCCGCTCCTGGAATATGACCGTAAACATGATGGCAGTCTATTGAAGACGTTGAAGGTTTTCCTTGCATGTCAGGGATCAAAACAGGAAACATCGAAACAACTATTTATTGTAAGGCAAACACTCTACCATCGCCTCAAAAAAATTGAAGATTTACTTGGAGATGATTTCATGACCTCTGATAAACGTGTGGCCATCGAGTTTCTCCTTGCTGCCCATGATTATCTGCAACCCCTAAGCTCTTTGAAAAAGTCGAAGATTAATTAATTGTAAAATGTTAAATCGATAAGCCAGCTTCTTTTACACATTGTCTAATGAAAGCATTACCAATATCTTTCATAATGAAACTATAAACTATACGACAGGTTCTACACCTCTTAGAAGAATAGCGATAAAAAATAAGGAGGAACTGAATATGACGATCATTAAAAAAGATGTAGCTGTATTAAAAAATTATATTGGTGGTAAATGGGTTGGTTCTCTTAGCTCACAAACATTAGAAGTCGTTAACCCTGCTACAAATGAAGAGATTGCAAGAGTACCAATATCTACTAAAGAAGACGTTGCGATGGCTGTGAAAGCAGCTAAACAAGCATCTCAAACCTGGAAGAAGACGCCTGTTCCAAAGCGTGCCCGAATTCTATATAAATACCATTCTTTACTTTCTGATAATCATGAGGAATTAGCTAAGCTCGTTGTACAGGAAAATGGTAAATCATTTAAAGAGGCTTATGGAGAAGTACAGCGGGGGCTTGAGTGTGTGGAATTCGCTTGTGGTGCACCGACTCTAATGATGGGTGAAACGCTGAGTGGTATTGCAGAGGATATAGATTCTGAAATGTTCCGTTATCCACTTGGTGTAGTGGGGGGAATCACTCCTTTTAACTTCCCGATGATGGTGCCACTTTGGATGTTCCCGCTTGCAATTGCGTGTGGAAATACTTTCGTGCTGAAACCATCTGAAAGAACCCCGATTTTAGCCAATAGGCTTGCAGAGTTATTAACAGAAGCAGGAATGCCCGATGGTGTACTAAATGTCGTGCATGGTGCACATGATGTCGTAAATGGGTTGATCGAGCATAAAGATATTGCAGCCATATCCTTTGTCGGGTCTCAGCCGGTGGCTAAATATGTGTACCAACAGGCTGCCTCTCATGGAAAAAGGGTGCAGGCCTTATCCGGGGCGAAGAATCATCATGTAGTCATGCCTGATGCAGATATGAATAAAGCAGCTGAGCATATTATCAGTTCAGCGTTTGGCAGTGCGGGCCAGCGATGTATGGCGTGCAGTGCCGTAGTGGTTGTAGGGGATAATGAACCGTTCGTTAAAGCTTTAAGTAAAAAAGCAGATGAATTATGTATTGGTAATGGGATGGACGATGAAGTGCTTCTCACTCCCGTCATTCGAAAAGAACATCGAGAGAAGACACTGGGTTATATTGACAAAGGACTGCAGGAAGGTGCATCCCTCATACGAGATGGGCGTAAAGAAATGGATGACTTCAAGGAAGGAAACTTTTTGGGTGCAACGATCTTTGACCATGTTTCACCGGATATGACCATTGCAAAAGAAGAAATGTTTGCCCCTATCCTCAGTTTACTGAGAGCCAGGGATTTGGATGAGGGACTTGATTACATTCGTCAATCAAGATACGGAAATGGTGCCACAATTTATACCAAAGATGCAAAGGCTGTCAGACAGTTCAGAGAAGAAGCAGATGCCGGAATGCTGGGAATTAATGTAGGTGTTCCTGCAACAATGGCGTTCTTTCCTTTTTCAGGGTGGAAGGATTCTTTCTATGGGGATATGCATGTAAACGGTAAAGACGGAGTAAATTTCTATACTAAGAAGAAAATGATCACTTCTCGATTTGATTTTTAATCAGAGTTAGGGGGAACTTTCATGGTGAAAGCAGGTCAATCTCAAGATGTATGGTTAAAGAATGATGAAAAGCTCATTTGGCATTCGATGAAACCATACAATCCTGATGGAACAATGGTCGTTACAGAGTCCAGCGGATCCTGGGTCACAGATAAGGATGGTCAAAGATTTTTGGATGGCATGGCAGGGCTTTGGTGTGTAAATGTAGGATACGGTCGACAGGAATTAGCAGATGCTGCCTATGAGCAGCTTAAGAAAATGGCTTATTTCCCACTAACACAAAGTCATCAGCCGGCTATTGAGCTTGCGGAGAAATTAAATCAATTACTTGGTGACGATTATGTCATTTTCTTTTCCAACAGTGGATCAGAAGCCAATGAAACCGCCTTTAAGATTGCCAGGCAGTATCACCAGCAAAAAGGGGAACACGGACGGTATAAGATTTTCTCCAGGTATAGAGGATATCACGGAAATTCAATGGGTGCCCTTGCCGCGACAGGTCAAGCTCAGCGTAAATATAAGTATGAACCGCTGGCACCGGGATTTATCCATATTGCCCCCCCTGATGCTTATCGCGACGAAGCACTTGGGAAGGGTCCACATGAACTTCCTGGAGTAAAGGCGATCGATCAAGCCATGACCTGGGAATTAAGTGAAACTGTGGCTGCGTTAATCATGGAACCGATCATCACCGGCGGGGGGATACTCGTTCCACAAGATGAATACATGAAAGCGGCGAAAGAAGTTTGTGAGAAGCATGGTGCACTTATGATTGTCGATGAAGTGATATGCGGGTTTGGACGTACAGGAAAGCCTTTTGGATTCATGAATTATGATGTGAAACCAGATATCATTACGATGGCTAAGGGGATTACAAGTGCGTATCTCCCACTTTCTGCAACAGCCGTGAAGCGTGAGATATATGAAGCATTTAAAGGATCTGAGGAGTATGATTACTTCCGTCATATTAATACATTCGGTGGAAACCCCGCAGCATGTGCTCTAGCCTTGAAAAACATTGAAATTATGGAGCGGGAGAAGCTGTTCGAACGTTCCGCTGATCTTGGTGAAAAAGCATTAAACACGTTGAAAAATCATTTGCAAGATCATCAATATGTTGGAAATGTGAGAGGGAAAGGTCTGCTAATTGGAATTGAAATGGTAAGCAATAAGGATACAAAAGAACCTTTGGATGTCTCTATGGTCAATGGAGTGATTGGCTACTGTAAGCAAAAAGGGGTAATCATCGGGAAAAATGGTGCAACGGTTGCCGGTTACAATAATGTGCTAACATTATCACCTCCATTAAACATTGAGGAAGAAGATTTGGATCTGTTATTATCAACCGTTATGGATGGAATCCGACAGCTTAAATAATTCCAGGGAAACATCTGCTCTGCAGGTGTTTCCTTTTTTCTTATATATTGAAATTTATGGTAAAATGAACGGGTAAGATTCAAAGGGGAGATGATACATAATGAGCATCATTTTTAAAGGTATTGACCATATTCAGTTTGCTGCTCCTAATGGCTGCGAAGGGGAAGCTAGAAAGTTCTTTGGTGAAATTCTTGGTCTGAAAGAAATACCGAAACCTGAAAACCTTCAAGGGAGAGGCGGTTGTTGGTTCCAATATGGACCTCAAGAAATTCATGTGGGGGTACAAAATGATTTTGTACCAGCGACAAAAGCGCACCCTGGTTTACTTGTTACAGATTTAGCTGCACTTAGGCATAACCTGATGGAGAAAGGCATTAAGATAAAAGAAGATACACCGATAAACGGTAGAGATCGCTTTTTCGTCTCTGATCCATTTGGAAATCGAATTGAATTTTTAGAATACAGATAACAAGGAATGCACCTCTTGGTTTGGAGGTGCATTTTCATTAAGCACCCTATTCTTCAATAGATTTATCCACATCTTTCTCCGTAGATAATTCTTGTGAAGCGCTGGGAACTTTCCTTTTTTTCACATTGATAAGATCGGAAGAATAAATCGAAATGACGACTTGTCCACCAATTACTTTTGCACGGATGAGCAGCGGCTGGTTATAAGCGTTTCTAAACGTGAAGTCAGGCCCATACCAACTAACAGTAGCATCTCTACCCTGAGGCACATAAGGAACCCGCTTTGAATGATGATACCTTTCTAATATTTTTACACCTGCTTGGTCAACCGCGTTAAATAAAGTAGAAGAAACCTGACAAATTCCTCCCCCAATATCTTCTGATAGTTCCCCTTTTACAATCACGGGAGCTTTTTTATATCCTTTTTCTTTCGTTCGTTTTCCAACCACTCCATTAAAAGAGAACACTTCTCCAGGAAACACAACCGTATTATTGATTTTTTCGGTTGCTAGGGCAATATTTTGAGAACGTTCCTCATTATGCTTATTAAAATAGGTGACGTACCTCCCAATAAGTTGCGTTCGTATTTGGGACAGGATTTCACTATCGACTTTAGGATGCAGTGTCATAAGGGGGGCTTGCGTATTGATTGACCCTTTGGAAAAAAGGAAGGAATGAACCAGGTCCCGAAATCTTCTTTCATGAAGTTTGTATCCTGCTTTTTCTGTTACAATCTGATTATTCTCATTGATATAAGCATTCTGCGGGGGATTATAAACGCTATTTTGCACTTTTGAAACTAGTTCCTCATATCGTTTTTCGTTCATTAATGGTTCATCGACCAATGGTACATTTAATGTATTTCGGTCTATAGAAATTGGCGCATCGTCTTGAAATTGTATATGTAATTGATCTTGACCATTCATCACCGGGAATATCAGAAGACCTATTGTACTAAGCTTAATCAAAAGCATCATTTATCCTCCCTTTCATATGTAGTATCGGTAGAAAGGCATCCTTTCATGTTAAATCCAAATTGCCAAAAATTGATGGTTATGTATTTGCTGGCAGGATTAAAAACTAAGAAAAAAAAGAGGTTTCGTACATGCTTTATCTATTCAGATTCATGATGGTTGTGTCATTATTCTTTCTCTGCGGTGCTAAACCTGCAGAGGCAATGCCTAGTTTTACTATAGAAATACTTCCGTGGGATCAAGTTAAAGACATCATTCCTAATCAATCCTATTTTACGATCATTGATGTAGAAACCGGTCTTTCATTCAAGGTACAAAGAAGAGCGGGAAGCAAACATGCGGATGTACAACCCGTTACAGAAAAAGACACGAAAATCATGAAATCCATATATGGAGGAAAATGGAGCTGGGACCGTCGTGCGATACTCGTTATGGTACATGATCAGTTAATATCAGCCTCGATGAATGGCATGCCACATGGGGCCGGTGCACTCCAAAATAACTTTCCGGGACATTTCTGCGTTCATTTTTACGGGAGTACGACTCATAAGACGCCAACCCCTGATTTAGCTCATAAGATCATGATTTTGAAAGCAGGTGGAAAACTGGATGAGTTTCTATACAAATTAGACCCCTATCAGTTGATCAGCGTTTTGGAAATTGCGGTTAATCAGCATGATGAAAAGCTACTTTCACAAGTGATATTTGGAAGTAATGGGACCCTAGAGGAAACCCTTGAGGGAGTGAAACATATGGATGTTACTCAGAGATCGCTACTTCCTGTAGAGGATTTACCTGCACTTGTTGGGATGAAGCTTAAGGTTAGAGTGAAATGGATACGTTCGGATCAATCTCAAGAAGAAAATAACATTCAATTCATCATTCGGAAAGATGCGATTGAGGATCAATGGAAAATAGAGGGTCATTCATTTCTTAAGGAAATGAAATAAAGATCAATTCCAATACATTATTTCCCTCCAGTGGATGAATTCTTATCCTTTATGAGCGTTTTTAAAATGCAAAATAGGGAAAAGGGTATATAAATGAATCGTGGAGGGAACACACCGATGTTTGATTTTGTAATCAGTCTAATAAAGGAGCTTGGAGTGTGGGGGTTATTCGCCGGAAATGCAATTGAAGCGTCATCCTTGCCATTTCCGGGAGCTCTCGTGACGCTGACATATGGTTACCTTTTAGATCCATCTTGGGGGAAGCTGATCATTTTAGCATTCACAAGCAGTTTGGTCTATACGGTATTTAGTTACATCCCATATGGAATTGGCTATAAATTAAAAGATAAAATCAAAGAGAAAACCAACTCAAAGAAAATGGCTAAAGGTCAGAAATGGTTTCGTAAATGTGGATTGTGGAGCATTGCCATCACGAGACCGTTAGGCATTGGTAACTATATCTCTTATGTTGCAGGTATTAGTAAAGTAAACAAATGGAAGTTTGGCGCATTAACATTCATCGGAATATTTCCAATTACCCTCACAATGTTAATAGTCGGCAAGAATGGAAACTTCAAATATGTACAGTCTTTGATGAGTAACATCCAAACCTATCTAGTCATCGGAGGGGCTATACTGTTGATTGGTTTCTTAACATATAAATACTTTTTCAATCATAAGGCTAAAAACACGGGCTGTTTGGACGATGAGCCAAGCATAGTAAAACAAGCCGAATAAACAAGACATCGATTCGCTCCTGCTCAGGGAAGCGGATTTTTTTTGGGGTAAAGGAAATACACACAGATCTTGAGGTGACCAGTCTGGTTTCCTCAATCTACTACATGCTCCAATCCTTTTACGTGTGATATAATGAATATTCGAGATTAGTAGATTTACTTGGAAAGGTTTGAATGAAACCATGACACAATATACTCCAATGATAAAACAATACTTACAAGTAAAGGCAGAATACCAGGATGCCTTTTTATTTTTTCGTTTAGGGGATTTTTATGAAATGTTTTTTGATGATGCCATTGCTGCATCTCAGGAACTTGAAATAACGTTGACAAGTCGTGATGGGGGAGGGAAGGAACGTATTCCCATGTGTGGTGTTCCTTATCACTCTGCTCCTAACTACATAGAGCAGCTCATCGATAAAGGCTTTAAAGTAGCAATTTGTGAACAAACCGAAGATCCGAAACAAGCTAAGGGAGTTGTGCGGAGAGAAGTTGTTCAACTCATTACACCCGGTACGGTTATGGATGGAAAAGGCTTAAATGATAAAGAGAACAATTATATTGCCTCTGTGACCGATTTTAATGATCAAACTTATGGATTGTCTTACAGTGACTTAACAACAGGGGAAACAAAAGTGACTTTGGTGACAGATGGCCTTCAAGCATTGTTGAATGAGTTATCGACGATTGGTGCGAAGGAAGTTGTCATTCATCCGGACCTCAGTGAAGCGGTACAAGGGAAGATCAAAGAACGAAACGATGTTACCTTATCCCATGAGAAAGAAGCTGACGTAAAGGAAGATTTCGCTCATCTCGTTGCTCCTTTACAACAAGATAAACTAATAGAGGCTTCATCGATCCTTTTTCACTACCTCTTCCGTACACAGAAGAGAAGCCTTGATCATCTACAAGTAGTTGAGACATATCAGCTGCATCAATTTATGAAAATGGATTACTATTCAAAACGTAATCTGGAATTGACAGAGACAATCCGATCCAAAGGAAAGAAAGGTTCGCTGCTTTGGCTATTAGACGAAACGATGACGGCTATGGGAGCCCGATTACTAAAGCAATGGATAGATCGACCACTTATCCATAAACAGGATATTGAAAAGCGTCAAACGGTCGTTGAAGTGCTATTGGAGCGATTCTTCGAAAGGCAGGACCTTAGAGAACGTTTAAAGGAAGTATATGATCTTGAGAGACTGGCAGGACGGGTTGCGTTCGGTAATGTGAATGCACGTGATCTGATTCAGCTGAAAAAATCACTTCAGCAAGTACCCGTTTTAAAACATCTGGTGGAATCACTGGAAAATGAAGCAACCGATGACCTCGTAAGCAAGCTCGATCCATGTGAAGAATTAACAGACCTCCTAGAACAAGCGCTGGTAGAAAATCCTCCTCTATCCATTAAAGAGGGAAGCTTGATCCAAGATGGGTATCATGAGGAGCTTGATCAATTCCGTGATGCAAGTAAGAATGGGAAGTCCTGGATTGCTCAACTCGAACGGGACGAGAGGGAAAGAACGGGAATCAGATCTCTTAAAGTAGGATTTAACCGGGTCTTTGGCTATTATATCGAAGTAACGAGAGCAAACCTTCAACACCTGGAAGAAGGCCGCTATGAAAGAAAACAAACATTAACAAATGCAGAACGCTTTATTACCCCGGAGTTGAAGGAGAAAGAAGCGCTTATCCTTCAGGCTGATGAAAAAAGCGTTGATCTGGAATATGAACTGTTCATTGGGATTCGTGAAAGAGTGAAAGAATTCATTCCCCGCCTTCAGAAGCTAGCGAAGCTCGTAAGTGAATTGGACGTTCTACAATGTTTTGCAACGGTCAGTGAAAAGCGCCATTACACCCGCCCTGTTTTTAATAATGAAAGAAGAATCCTGCTAAGGGACGGACGTCATCCAGTCGTGGAGAAGGTGATGGGTGCTCAGGAATATGTTCCGAATGACTGCTATATGGATCACAAAAGGGAAGTCTTTCTTATTACAGGACCGAATATGTCGGGGAAAAGTACCTATATGAGACAGGTAGCTTTAACCAGTATTCTTGCTCAAATCGGCTGTTATGTTCCTGCAAGTGAGGCAAACCTGCCAATCTTCGATCAAGTATTCACACGCATCGGGGCAGCAGATGATCTTATTTCAGGTCAAAGTACTTTTATGGTTGAGATGTTAGAGGCCAGAAATGCGATCATCCACGCGACTCAGCAGAGTTTAATATTATTTGATGAAATTGGACGCGGTACCTCCACTTATGATGGAATGGCACTTGCCCAGGCGATTATTGAATACATTCATGATCATATAGGGGCTAAAACTTTATTCTCTACTCACTATCATGAATTGACAGTCCTTGAAGAAGAACTTCAAAAAGTGAAAAATGTGCATGTAAGTGCCATGGAACAGAATGGAAAGCTCGTTTTCCTTCATAAAATCAAGGAGGGTGCAGCAGACAAAAGTTACGGAATTCATGTTGCCGAGCTTGCAGAGCTGCCTAAAGTCCTGATAGAGAGAGCGAACGAAATCCTTCTTGAGCTCGAGCGAAAGGAAGTACCATCCTTCTCTAATGAGGTGGCTGCAGCAAGGGAAACCGCTATTGAAAAACAAGAACCAAATGAAGATGAGCTTTCCCAGCTATCTTTCTTTACAACAGAGAAAAAGGAGAAAAGAGAAAATTTTTCATCTAAAGAGAAGAAATGCTTAGATGAGCTTAAAAAGCTGGATATTCTGGAGATGACTCCATTAGATGCAATGAACACCCTGTACGGAATCCAAAAAAAATTAAAAAACTAAAGGAGGTGAAACTGTGGTAAAAATATTTCAGCTTGATGATTCCCTTTCAAATAAAATAGCCGCCGGTGAAGTTGTGGAAAGACCGGCTTCTGTGGTGAAAGAACTCCTTGAAAACAGCATAGATGCAGGCGGATCCGTGATAGAAATTCATATTGAAGAAGCGGGATTACATTCGATACGAATCATTGATAATGGTGACGGTATCGAAGAAGACGATGTGAAAACAGCCTTCAAACGCCACGCAACGAGTAAAATCAAAGACGAAAATGATTTATTCCGTATCCGGACTTTGGGATTTAGAGGAGAAGCCCTGCCGAGTATTGCTTCTGTTTCCCATTTTGTCCTGAAAACGAGCACGGGAGATGGTCCTGGTACGTATATAGAACTTGAAGGTGGTGAAATTAACACACTTGAAAATACATCGTCAAGAAAAGGGACAGATATCACAGTTTCCCAACTGTTTTTCAATACACCCGCACGGTTGAAATACATGAAAACCATTCATACTGAACTAGGAAACATTACAGATGTGGTGAACCGGATTGCCCTGGCTCATCCAAACGTTTCAATCAAGCTTCTGCACAACGGTAAAACGTTATTACACACTAATGGTAATGGAGATGTCCTGCAAGTTCTGGCTTCTATCTATGGGATCGGAATAGCCAAGAAGATGGTGCCGATCGAAGTGAACTCACTTGATTTCAAGGTGAAGGGCTATATATCCCTGCCGGAGGTTACCCGCGCCTCCAGGAATTATATTTCAACGATGATCAATGGGCGGTTTATAAAGAACTATGCTTTGGCGAAAGCGATCGGCGAGGGGTATCACACACTTCTCCCTATCGGGCGTCACCCCATTGTACTTCTTAACATAGAAATGGACCCGATCCTGGTCGATGTGAATGTTCATCCTTCCAAGATGGAGGTCCGTATCAGTAAAGAAAGTGAATTGAATACATTAGTTACTGAAGGGATCAAAAGGGTGTTTAAAGGAAAAGAATTGATTCCTTCGGGCGCCGTGGCACCGAGGATTGTACAGCCGAAATCAGAGCAAACGTTCATGAATCTGGATCGTTCCCCGATACCTCAACCGAAAGAGGAAAGGTCAGTATTTACAGGTGGGATCCGTGAACGATTGCTTCCTAAAGAAGAGCTGGAAAAGCTTTATGAGCCAGAAACACCAAGGAACGAAACCCCTGAAGCAAAAATTCCTGTTTCAGATATACCGGCAGTTCCGGACTTAACTGACACAATTGAGGAAGAAGCGGAATTACAGGATACCAATGTGGAAGAAGGATTCGATGAGGAACGGCACTCTCCCCGGGTTCCTCCACTTTACCCTGTTGGCCAAATGCACGGTACGTATATATTCGCCCAAAATGATCGCGGCTTATATATAATTGATCAACATGCAGCTCAAGAACGGATAAAATATGAGTTTTTCAAAGAAAAAGTGGGGGAGGTTTCGAAAGAGCTGCAAGAACTCCTGGTCCCACTTACCCTTGAGTTTTCCACAGATGAGTATATTAAGATAAACGAATACCGCCATCTTCTGGAAGAAGTCGGCGTGTTTCTTGAAGAATTCGGCTACAATAGCTTTATCGTCCGGGCTCATCCTCAATGGTTTCCAAAAGGGGAAGAACAGCAAACCATAGAAGATATGATCGAACAGGTGTTAAAAATGAACCGGGTTGATATCAAAAAACTCCGGGAAGAAGCGGCTATTATGATGAGTTGCAAAGGTTCCATCAAGGCGAACCATCATTTGCGCAAGGAAGACATGCAAGCTTTACTGGACGAACTGAGAAGGACCAGTGATCCATTTACCTGTCCACACGGGCGGCCTATTATTATCCACTATTCTACTTATGAAATGGAAAAAATGTTTAAACGCATAATGTAGTACAAGAACAAGGGGATGGACGAGCATTAGTTCATCCCTGTTCTGATTGCACTCAACCATAATGGGTTTGATGTTCTTTTTTCATACGAAGATACTCCTCATCCTCTCTGGCAAGCTTCCACTTTGTTTCGAATATTTCTGCAGCCGCCGCCTTTTCTTCGTCTATTTTTCTTTTCTTTAAATCTCCATCTTTACTATACTTTTTCCCTCCTGGATAGTTGGCGTACCGTCGAGCTCTTGTATACCCCATTTGCAGAAACTTCCTCGCCATGTCCATCCCTACAAAATCATTTTCCAGTTTATATTGGATAAACATCTCATAGATTTTATTTGAAGATTCTTTCGCAATATCAATGGTCTTAAAGCGCCAGTGGGGAAGGATTTCAATCTTATAGGGTTCAACAAGTAAAACACCTTGTTCCCCGCGTGCTACCCGGTAGTTTTCAGGCTGCTCCCGAAAATCAATCGACTCGAAATCAAGGTCATAATCAAATGGCATGTTCTATACCTCCTTCCTGTACTGTACCCAATATGAGCAAACCCTCAAACGGAATGTATTGTCTATAATAATATTATGTCAACTAATGTTTTAATTTTATTAGAGGTATTTTTATATTTATCGTTAATTTATATAGTAATGGATTGTAAGCGTTTTACTTAGGAGGAGAAAAAGAAAATGATAGAACTGGAAAAATCTATTAATAACGAAGTAGTCAGTGCAGAAACATACCTCCAGCCATCTTATCGAGTAGATAAGAGACAGTTCACAGAAAAGGAATATAATAAATTTGTAAGGTTAAAAGGTGTAAGGGATTGGTCGACACTATCATGGAAAGATGTAGGAAAGCCTTACGAAGTAACAACTTTCGCTAAAGAAAAAAACGAATGGGAAGCAGAGAACGGTAAAGTTCTTCCCATTCATACTTCATGGGAAATGTTTAATCGCTCCTTTCATGAGTGGTTTGTGAAGGATGTTCCCACTGAGTTGAACCATAGTAGAAAACGATTTATCAGCAATGCGTTAAAATTGAATGTGAAAGAAACGACTGCTGCATTAGGTGAGCATCTTCGTCTTCATTTATGGAATTATGTTCACCGGATACAAGATGGGGTGTGGGATCCCAGAGGGAAGAGGGCTTTATTTGGGGGTCTTGAGGTTATAAAGCCTAGAATCTTATTCCTCGGTGCTGCCGAAGGCTATGAAGCCATGCAGCTTGCGGCGATGTATCCGGGTAGTGAAATTGTTCTTGTCGATTATGACCCATTCTGTAGAGATACCCGTTACAGGGATTTTCCGGACACCTATCCTTTCTTAGGACCGAATCCGGCTACGGGGGCTGATAAAATCTACTATAAAGGTGACTTTCCAACAACGTATATTGTAGATGATATAAGATACCTATCTTTTGGAAAGGAGTTTGATATTGTACTCAGTGTCGGGCTTCTTGAACATTTCCCTGATGAATATAAATCAGAAGTCGTCGAGTGGCATCGTAAATTTTTGAAGCCAAATGGATACATGGTCCTTACTACTCCCAGAGCTCAGCTCAAATCCAAAATTTATTATGAAGTAATGTCTGATGTGATGAACCACACATATAGGGAACTCATGACCGTTGAACAAATGGGTCTTTATTTATATGAAAATGGAGTGGATATTTTGCAGCATGGTTATATAAAGGTTCATAATGGAATTATTGCAAAAGCCCGGTAAGGAAAGATAGCTTTTGATTGAAATGATAATCAATCAAAAGCTTTTTATAATTGACTCTACTGTTCTATAAAATATCTAAGACCACTAATTAGGAGAAGGAATTCCTCACTAAAAGAGCTAATAACTAGATATAATAAATAATTTCAGAAAATTAAAATAAATAAGGGGAGGAAAAGGAATGAACGGGGGCATAGAGCTTCAACGGGAGAAAAAGAATAAACGATTAAGGATCACTTTGTGGACGGCAGGGTCACTTATGTTTATCCTGCTTGGAATATTAATATTTGTAAACTATTATATTGACAGATCTTTACCCATTACATCAGGTACAATATCGTTAGAGGGGCTTTCTGAGGATGTGGAAGTAACAAGGGACAAGGACGGTGTCCCTCATATTCTAGCTCAAAATGAAAAAGATTTATATATGGCGCAAGGATATGTACAGGCGCAGGATCGTCTATTCCAAATGGACCTAATCAGAAGACAGGCTTCAGGTCGATTGAGTGAAGTGGTCGGTGAGAAAGCAATTGAACGGGACAAATTCTTCCGGACATTTGGTTTGAAGAGGGCAGCGGAGGTTTCATTTACTGCATATCCCGATGAAGCCAAGCAGCTTCTCGGATGGTATGCAGATGGGGTCAACGCTTATATTCAAGAAGCCAAAGATGAAGGAAGGCTCCCTATAGAATTCACCCTGCTTGGTTACAAACCTGAAAGATGGACTCCCATCGATTCATTAACCATCGGGAAGTATATGGCATTTGATTTAGGGGGCCACTGGCAAGGTCAGGCTTTCCGGTACTGGGCATTAAAAAACCTGCCAAAGGACAAAGCGTATGATTTGTTTCCGTCATACCCGGAAGACGCTCCTGCAATACTATCAGATATAGGAGAAGTTCAGGTTGATATGGAGCAGTCATTTGCCAGTGCAGTCATTCCACCTGAGTTCAATGGGAGCAACAACTGGGTGGTAAGCGGAGAGAAAACAGCCAGTGGTAAACCCCTTTTGGCAGACGACCCACATCTCTCATTGGGGACTCCTTCCATATGGTATCAGATGCACCTGGAATCACCACAGGTCAATGTGAGTGGAGTGATTTTTGCAGGTATCCCAGGGATCATCCTTGGTCATAATGAGCAAATTGCTTGGGGGGTAACAAATACAGGACCTGATGTTCAGGACTTATATGTTGAAAAACAAAACGAAGAAGATCCATCGCTGTTTTTATATGATGAAAAATGGGAAAAGGCAACGATCATAGATGAGCCCATTAAAGTAAAAGATGGTGACACCATTCCTTATGAAGTCACGATCACAAGACATGGACCGGTCATTTCAGAGTTCTCTCATCATAATGAGAGTGGAAAGGTGCTTTCAATGAGATGGACCGCACTTGATCCAAGTCTGGAACTTCTTGCAATCCTTAATATCAATAAGGCTAAGGATTGGGATGAATTTGAAGAAGCCTTAAAGGACTTCCATGTTCCTACGCAAAATTTCGTATTTGCTTCAGTAGATGGAACGATTGCCTACAAGGCAAATGGTAAAATTCCCATCAGGAAGAAAGGAGATGGGCTACTTCCTGTACCTGGGTGGGACCCTGAATATGAATGGCAGGGCTATATACCATTCGAAGACCTTCCAACAGTAATCAATCCTCAGTCAGGCTTTGTGGCAACAGCGAATAATAAAGTGACATCAGATGACTACCCATATCATATCAGTCATCATTGGGCACAGCCCTACCGATATATGAGGATTTCGGAATATTTAGAGGGGAACGATGAGCTGACAATTTCCGATATGAAAGAACTGCAGATGGATCATTTGAATTTGCATGCTCGGGAATTCATTCCGGTTCTTATCAATGATATAAAGAATGGTTCTTTAACTGATAAGGAAAAGGAAGCCATTGAGTTGCTAAAGTCATGGAACTATAAAGATGATAAAAGACTGGCAGCACCCCTTATTTTCCACCAATGGATGAACGAAATTTCCACTGGGCTTTTTAAGAAGGAAGTGTCAGGGGATATGATGAAGTTATTTGAAGGCCGTCAAAGTGTAGTAGATGAACTTATTCGAAAAGCTCATAACGGAGAAGAGTCTAAGTGGTTTGTGGACAGGGGAGGATACAAGACTTTTATAAAAGCTTCGCTTACCCAGGCTTTAGAAGAGCTTGGAGAGGCTTATGGTTCTTCAATGAACGAGTGGGAGTGGGGGAGGTATCATAGAGTATACTTTGAACATCCTTTATCGGGAGCATCACCAGTGTTGGAATGGTTCTTAAATGACAGAGATCCTGTCCCAGTGGGAGGAAGTAGAGTGACGGTGGGAGCTGCAAGCTATAATGAGAGTGGAATCGTCAATCATGGTGCTTCATGGAGATTTGTCATAGACACAGATAACATGAACGATGGCTATCATATTGTAGGCCCTGGACAAGCCGGTCATTATAAGAGTGAATGGTACCATGATCAGATTAATGCATGGATCAATGGAGACTATCATGAAACCTCAATCTCCAACCCAAGTGGAGACAGGTTAATATTAAAAGCAGAATAACTAACCGGGAACTGCTTGAAGAATGCCTTCAAGCAGTTTTATACATTCTATAAACGGGTACTGACATCATTGAAGAGGGGAGGGAAAAAAGATTTATTTCTGTGAATAATCATAAAAGAAATGGGCACACTAGCAAGATGTGATTTAACAACGTCTATCATTATGGTACGATAATATGTAAAGAATCATTTACATAGAAAGCAGTGAACGTATGACAAGATATGAGAAAGAGAAAGTGATTGTTCTTATTGGTCCGACTGCTGTAGGGAAAACCAATACAAGTATAGAACTTGCAAAGAGGTTCAAAGGGGAAATCATTAGTGGTGATTCCATGCAAATCTATAAAAGAATGGATATTGGAACCGCTAAAATCACCCCTGAAGAAATGGAAGGCATCCCCCATCATTTGCTTGATATTAGAGATCCTGATGAATCCTTCTCTGTAGCTGACTTTCAGCAGCAGGTTCGGAAGAAAATATCAGAAATCCACTCTCGTGGGAAAATTCCTCTTATAGCAGGGGGGACAGGACTTTATATTCAGTCGGTCCTATACGATTATCAATTCACTGAAACTCCAGGTGATGAACACTATCGTGAGGAACTGGAAGCAAGCCTTGAGAAGAATGGTTCCGAGTGGCTTCACGACCAATTATTATCAGTGGATCCTGTTACAGCAGGGAATATTCACCGGAACAATACCCGACGTGTTATTCGAGCATTGGAAATCTATCATTGCACTGGAAAGACAATGTCTGAGTATCAAGGAGCACAATCCCAGGAGCTGCAGTACGATGTAGCTTTAATTGGATTATCCATGGAACGGGAAAAACTTTATAAGAGAATCAATCTTCGTGTTGACTTAATGATGAACCAAGGGCTATTAGAAGAAGTAAAAGGACTATACGATGAAGGTATAAGAAATGTTCAGTCTGTTCAGGCCATTGGCTACAAGGAGCTTTACGATTATTTTGATGGTACAGTCAGCTTGGAACGGGCAATCGAAAACCTAAAGCAAAATTCCAGAAGGTATGCAAAGCGCCAGCTTACATGGTTCAGAAATAAAATGGATGTGGCCTGGTTCGATATGACAGATGAGCATCAGCACCCCAAAATTATTGAGGATATTTCAGAATTTATTGCAGGAAAGCTTCAATTAAAGTCGAATAAGTAATGTAGAGATAGAAGAGGAGGACTAACCATGAAACAATCCATTAATATCCAAGATCAATTCCTTAATCAATTGAGAAAAGAGAGCTCCCTATGTACGGTGTTTTTATTGAATGGCTTCCAAATCCGTGGCCAAGTGAAAGGTTTTGATAACTTTACAGTGCTGTTTGAATGCGATGGAAAACAGCAGCTTGTATATAAACATGCTATTTCAACATTCGCTCCACAGCGTAATGTCCAAATAAATTTTGAAGAATCAACCAATTAATTGTGAAAAAAGTTTTCGAAAGCTGCCTCTAAGGGCAGCTTTTTTTGTGGTCATGAGCAGGATGTTTTTGCATGCCCATAATGAATCTGATGAAGGATTAACAGAATTAGTTAATGAAAAGAAAAGTAATTGAATAGGATGATAAGAGAGGCTATTTTACGTCCCTCACTTACAATGCTACAGACTGGTTTTTAACAGTTGAATAATGATTGAACCTGTATAGAACATTAACGAAGCAAAACACTCCGTATTTCTTTTTATTTCTCGGGAAAGCGCAGGAATAGACAGAATTCTTCTTATTTGTCGAAAAAAATAGGTGAAATATAGGCGTTTGTCACCCTAAAATCCTCAGGAGCGTATACTGTCTTTAGAATGGTGAGGTGAAACCTTTGGATCAACCAATGAGAATGAAAAATAATGGTCAAATCAGCATTGTATTGAATTCTCAAAAACGGAGTTCAGTACGAGATACGTTGAGGCATGAATCTCTTCCTCAGTCTCTCCCTCAAGAGCATGTAGCATTAAAAGAAATAGAAGAAGAACTCGGATCTCTTGTGGGAATGGAAGAAATGAAAAAAATGGTGAAAGAAATTTATGCATGGATATATGTCAATAAGAAACGTGAAGCAATGGGTTTGAAAGCAGGAAAACAAGCGCTTCATATGATGTTCAAAGGAAATCCCGGCACTGGTAAGACGACCGTAGCAAGAATCATTGGAAAACTGTTCTTGAAAATGAATGTACTTTCTAAAGGACATTTAATAGAAGCAGAGAGAGCTGATCTGGTTGGCGAATATATAGGTCACACGGCTCAGAAAACAAGAGACCTTGTCAAAAAAGCTTTAGGAGGCATTTTGTTTATTGATGAAGCATATTCTCTCGGTAGAGGAGGCGAAAAGGATTTCGGGAAAGAAGCGATTGATACACTTGTCAAACATATGGAAGATAAGCAGCATGAATTTATCTTGATTCTGGCAGGATATTCAAGGGAAATGGATCACTTCCTCACCTTGAATCCAGGTCTGCAATCACGATTTCCTCTCGTATTTCATTTTCCTGATTATTCAGTTGATCAGCTGATGGAAATTGGGAGAAGGATGTTAGAAGAAAAGCAATACTTATTAAGTCACGATGCAGAAAGAAAGATAAAGGAGCATCTTCACTCAGCTAAAAATAGCCTATCTCCAATGGCATTTTCAAATGGAAGATATGTACGAAATGTAATAGAAAAGTCCATACGTGCTCAGGCAATGCGCCTCTTAATGGAAAATTGCTATGATCGACACGATTTATTAACCATTCGAAGCAATGATCTGGTGTTTAATAAGGGTTCTTCTGAATGACTATACTTAGTAAACAATAGGAATATAAGAATCTATGAAAAAATGCATTCGTAAACGAATGCATTTTTTCTTATTAAACGTGTGCTCTTAAGCTCCTATTCGGCAACCTCCATTTATATAAGTAGGAAAGGACACGCAGCGTGGTGGTAATGACGAATAAAGAGTATAATTCAAAGGCCGATTGGACAATTCCGAGTCCGATAGCCGCTCCACAAAGTACCGCCCACACAGCATAAATCTCTGAACGAAGCACTAACGGTTTACGGCCGGCAAGAAGATCGCGAATGATTCCACCGCCGCTTCCCGTTAATACGGCTGCCACAATTACAGCACTTATCGGATGATTCATTTCAGAAGCATACAGTGCTCCTTGGATGGCGAAGGCTGATAGACCAATTGCATCAAAAAAGTTCCCCCATTTTCTCCAATGCTTAAGGAGATTATTCGGGAAAAGAAAGACGGCTGTTATAGAAAGAAGGGCTATCTGAAATAACATGCCCTGCTCCCAAAGAGCGGAAACCGGAACGCCGATCAATAAATTCCGGATGGCCCCTCCACCAAATGCTGTGACAATTCCTAATATATAAACACCGAGAATATCGTATTCCTCTTCCATGGCAATTATAGCTCCTGAAATGGCAAAAGCAATGGTACCTATAATACTTAATACTTCCCACGTCATACACATTCCTCCTAACCCTATTACAATATGCTACATGCCAGTATGTAGAATGTGATCGTTGTTATGTTTATTCAAACATACTGATTTTAACACGTTTGCACTTAATTGCAACCATTTTTCATACCTTTTTACATAGAGTTTACGAGGCGAATTTGGTATGATGAAAATAATAATGAATTGTAAAGAAAGTAGGATGTTTATTGAAGCATGAAGTAAAAGAAAAAGTCATATTGGTTGGATGTCAACTGGAAGAAGATGACTTGCGCTTTCAGTATAGTTTAAACGAGCTTGAAGAGTTGACGGAAACGGCTCAAGGTCAAGTTATGGCTGTACTAACTCAAAAACGGGATAGCGTTCATCCTGGTACATATATAGGTAAAGGAAAAGTGGAAGAGCTGGTCCTTTTGGAAGAGCAATTTGAACCGGATATTATCATCTTTAATGATGAGCTATCTCCGAGTCAGATAAGGAATTTATCAAAAGATTTAAAAGCAAGGGTGATTGATCGAACTCAACTGATCCTGGATATCTTTGCCGGGCGTGCCCGTTCAAGAGAAGGGAAGTTACAAGTAGAGCTTGCTCAGCTTCAATACTTGCTTCCTCGATTAATCGGTCAGGGAGCCTCTCTCTCAAGGTTGGGAGGAGGAATCGGGACAAGAGGGCCGGGTGAAACAAAGCTCGAAAGTGACCGTCGTCATATTCATCGCAGAATTGATGATATTAAGAAACAACTACAAATCGTCGTTGAACACAGAGAAAGGTATCGTGAACGAAGAAAGCGTAACAAAGCCTTTCAAATAGCACTGGTCGGTTATACAAACGCAGGAAAATCGACTTTGTTTAATCGAATCTCATTAGCAGATTCTTATGCAGAGAATCAACTCTTCGCTACACTGGACCCTATGACAAGAAAGATGCCCTTGCCAAGCGGATATTCGACTTTACTTACGGATACTGTTGGATTTATCCAAGATCTTCCGACTACATTAGTAGCGGCATTTCGCTCTACGCTGGAAGAGGTGAGGGAAGCGGACCTTCTTCTCCATGTAGTGGATAGTTCAAATCCGGATTACAGTCAGCATGAGAAGACCGTTCAATCTTTATTGGAAGACCTGGACATGTCTGGACTGCCTCAGTTAACGGTATACAACAAGAAAGATGTGATGCACCCTGACTTTGTGCCGGGCAGTGAAGGGGATCGGATCATGATCAGTGCCTTAAACGAACTCGATCGCGGGCAGCTTTTATTAAAAATAGAAGAAATCGTGAAGAAACATATGACATCTTATCATGTGTTCATTCCAGCGAGTGAAGGGAAGGTCCTTTCGCAATTAAAGAATGAAACCATCTTAAGAAAACTGGAATTTATAGAAGAAAACCAGGTTTATGAATTGACGGGCTATCACCTGGAAGATCACCCGATCTCAGGAAACATTAAGAAATTTCAAAGGTAGAAGGGAAACAAAGACCTCATGTTTGAACAATTAGCGCACGGAACCATTCTAAAATCATTGGTAACAAAGGTTGAATCAAGCATTAAAGATATACATAAACATATAGAAGAAAGAGCGGAAAGTAACCAATTTAAGGTACTCAGATCTTTTCAAAAGCATCGTGTAAGTGATTCTCATTTTATTCCTTCCACAGGATACGGGTATGATGATGCCGGGAGAGACACATTGGAAAGTATTTATGCAGACGTATTTGGAGGAGAAGCAGGACTGGTTCGACCCCAGATCATTTCAGGTACCCATGCAATATCAATCGCCTTATTTGGTGTACTCCGACCTGGGGACGAACTGGTGTATATAACGGGAAAACCTTATGATACGTTAGAAGAAATTGTTGGTATTCGCGGAGAAGGCACCGGTTCTCTGAAAGACTTCCAGATTGGCTATCAAAGTGTCGATTTACTAGAGTCAGGAAAGGTCGATTTTGAAGAAGTGGCCAAAACGATTTCTTCCAAGACAAAAATGGTGGGGATTCAGCGTTCTAAAGGGTATGCCAATAGACCTTCCTTTACTATAGAAGAAATCAAAGAAATGATTGACTTCGTTAAAGAAATTAACCCTGAAATTGTCGTCTTTGTAGATAACTGCTACGGAGAATTTGTAGAAGAAAGAGAGCCTTGTCACGTAGGTGCAGACCTAATGGCCGGTTCCCTTATTAAAAATCCTGGTGGTGGCCTTGCTAAAACAGGAGGATATATTGTTGGGAAAAAAGGATACGTAGATGCATGTTCGTATCGAATGACCTCACCTGGGATAGGGGCAGAGGCCGGGGCATCTCTTTACAGTTTGCAGGAAATGTATCAAGGCTTCTTTTTGGCGCCACATGTGGTGGCACAATCATTAAAGGGTGCCGTTTTCACATCAGCGTTCTTAACAGAGCTCGGCATGAATACAAACCCAAGTCCTTATGCAAAACGAACAGATTTAATCCAGTCTGTACAATTCAATGACAAAGATAAGATGATTGCATTTTGTCAGGCAATCCAGTTTGCATCACCTATAAATTCTCATTTTACTCCATATCCGAACTATATGCCTGGCTATGAAGATGATGTCATTATGGCTGCTGGAACATTCATTCAAGGTTCCAGCATTGAATTATCTGCTGACGGACCGATAAGACCACCTTATGTGGCATACGTTCAGGGAGGGTTAACTTACGCACATGTAAAAATTGCTGTATGCACAGCAGTAGATAATTTAATTGAAAAAGGTTTAATCACTGTTGGGAAAGGATATTAAAGTAGTAATTGGATAGTCTAAATCTGACTATCCTTTTCTATTGATTTCTTATGTAAGAAAATCTAACATTTGATTGACAGAACTCCTTACATTACATATAATAAGGTCAAGAAGGAAAACAAAAGGAGGAATCAAGATGAGCGGAAGTGAAATTCGTAGAACGATGGCATTATTTCCAATTAGTATTGTCATGCAGCTCACGGACCTAACGGCTCGTCAGATTCGATACTATGAAGAGCACCAACTGATCAGCCCTGCACGTACTGAGGGGAATCGCAGGCTCTTTTCCTTGAATGACATTGATAAGTTATTGGAAGTAAAGGATCTGTTAGATCAAGGCATCAACATGGCAGGGATAAAGAAGATATTTGCTGTATCCAGCCAAAATGAAAGTAAAGTAGTATCTGACGTAAGTAATGAAAAGGAAGAAAAAGCACGACAAGATTTATCCGATGACGAGCTGCGTAAATTACTTCGAAATGAATTGATGCATTCCGGTCGATTTACTAAGGCATCTTTGCGTCAAGGTGACATGTCCCGCTTTTTTCATTAAATAAAACCTTTAATAAACTTGAGGAGGAAATACGTAAATGGCAAAGTATACTCGAGAAGATGTATTAAGATTAGCGAATGAAGAAGGTGTCAAGTTCATTCGACTGCAATTCACTGACATTCTGGGGACGATCAAGAACGTAGAAATCCCTCTAAGCCAACTTGAGAAGGCTTTAGATAACAAGATGATGTTTGACGGATCTTCAATTGAAGGATTTGTTCGTATTGAAGAGTCAGATATGTACCTTTTCCCTGATTTAGATACATGGTTGGTATTCCCATGGACAGCTGAAAAAGGAAAAGTAGCCCGTCTAATCTGTGATATCTACAATCCAGATGGCACTCCATTCGAAGGAGATCCGCGTAACAACTTAAAGCGCATCTTAAGTCAAATGGAAGAGCTAGGGTTTACCGACTTCAATCTTGGACCTGAGCCGGAATTCTTCCTCTTTAAATTAGACGTAAACGGTGAGCCGACATTGGAATTAAACGATAACGGTGGCTATTTCGATTTAGCTCCTACAGATTTAGGGGAGAACTGCCGTCGTGATATCGCATTAGAACTGGAAGAAATGGGCTTTGAAATCGAAGCATCCCACCATGAAGTAGCTCCTGGTCAACATGAGATCGACTTCAAATATGCAAATGCATTAAAAGCCTGTGACGATATTCAGACATTCAAACTAGTGGTAAAAACGATTGCACGTAAACATGGTTTACACGCAACATTCATGCCGAAACCATTATTCGGTGTGAATGGTTCAGGAATGCACTGCAATATGTCCTTATTCAAAAATGGAGTGAACTCTTTCTTTGATGAAAAAGGTGACTTACAACTAAGTGATACTGCCCGTCAATTCCTTGCTGGTATCATTAAGCATGCTACTGCTTTTACAGCAATCACGAATCCGACTGTAAACTCATACAAGCGTTTAGTTCCAGGGTACGAAGCACCTTGTTATGTTGCCTGGTCTGCACGTAACCGAAGCCCATTAATCCGTATCCCTGCTTCTCGTGGATTAAGCACACGTGTTGAAGTACGTAGTGTCGATCCGGCGGCTAACCCTTACCTGGCAATGGCTGTATTATTAGCAGCAGGATTAGATGGTGTTAAGAATAACCTGCAAGCTCCTAAGCCGATTGACCGCAACATTTATGTTATGGACAAAAAAGAGCGTGAAGAAGCGGGTATCGTAGATCTTCCTGCAACTTTACATGCTGCATTAGAAAACCTTAAAACAAATGAAGTAATCGTTAAATCTCTTGGAGAACACATTTTCGAACATTTCGTGGAAGCGAAAGAGATCGAATGGGATATGTTCCGTACACAAGTACACCCATGGGAACGCGAGCAATACATTCAAATGTATTAATCCTTAAAAGCAAAGCAGTGGGTCGTAGGGAAAACGCTACGACCCACTGCTTATTTTTTTACAAAAGTCTTTCGAAATACAGAAAAAATGAAGCCGCTATTAAACATAGCGGCTTAAACGTACTAATGTACTTGACGATAAACTCCGACGACTTTACCTAAAATGGATACATTTCGTAAAATGATCGGATCCATTGTTGAATTCTCTGGCTGTAATCGAACATAATCCTTTTCTTTAAAGAAGCGTTTTACAGTCGCTTCATCTTCTTCTGTCATTGCTACGACGATGTCTCCATTGTTCGCTGTTTGCTGCTGACGCACGATAACAAAATCTCCATCCAAAATCCCGGCTTCTATCATACTATCACCCATGATTTCGAGCATGAACACCTGTTCGTCTGAAGGTGCCATACGCTCAGGCAGGGGAAAGAATTCTTCGACATTCTCCACAGCCGTGATGGGTTGACCTGCTGTAACTTTACCGATTAAAGGAACGTTAACAACACGCTGGCGTGGAATCGTATCCTCTTCAAGATTTAAGATTTCGATGGCTCTTGGTTTGGTGGGATCTCTACGAATAAGACCTTTACTCTCTAACCTGGCCAGATGTCCGTGTACGGTGGAACTAGAAGCAAGACCAACGGCTTCCCCGATTTCCCGTACGGAAGGTGGGTACCCTTTTTCTCTAACTGCAATTTTAATATATTCTAGTATGTCCTGCTGTCTTTTAGACAATTTTGTCATGTTCACGCACCTCTATTATAGATCTTATGTTCCCATTATAGCATGTCTTTCCAGTCGATACAAACATAAGTTCGAATTTCTGTTGACACCAAACGAATGTTCGTATTACAATGAATATATCAAAAAAACAGAACAAACATTCGTATGGAGGTATTTTTTTATGTTAACACACATTTGGAATCGTTTCTCTTACATTATTATATTATTTATTTTAGCACTTTTATCTGCAGCCTATTTGCTAGTGGTTATGGCAAACCAGCCGTCATATCAAAGCATCACCGTTCAGGATGGAGACACGCTTTGGACTATTGCCAAACAGTATAATGAAGAATATTCTATGACAGTGGAAGAATTTATCGCTTGGGTCGGAGAGGAAAATAATCTTACATCATTCTCAATCAAACCCGGTGAATCACTTGTGTTACCTATAGAAAATCCAACATTATCCACCCATTCAGATTATGAATTGGTAATGAACGAAGAATAGAGGGATAGAAAATGAAGGCAGTTATTTACTGCAGAGTAAGTACAAAGAAAGACACACAGGAAACATCTTTGGAGCGTCAAGAAGAGGAATTAGTGAAATTAGCACAAGAACGCCAATACGAAGTGGCTGCTATCATAAAAGATCAAGCAAGCGGTTTTGAATTAGATCGTCCTGGTGTACTGGAACTTCTTGATTTGATTAAAGATGACTCGATTGCGGCAGTTCTCATACAGGACGAAACGAGGATTGGCAGAGGAAATGCAAAAATTGCACTCATTCATTGTTTATTAAAAGAAGAAGTCAAGATTATCAGTCAAACACATAGTGGTGAGCTTCACTTATCTGAATCAGATTCTATGGTCATAAATATCGTGAGCATGGTTGAGGAGTACCAAAGGAAAATCCATAATTTAAAAATCAGACGAGGTATGAAGAGGGCAGTGGAAAATGGCTTTCAACCCCATAAAAATCTTAAAAACAAAGGGAATGTAGATGGGAGAGAGCGGATTGAAGTACCTGTCGAGGAAATTGTCAGGTTAAGAAAGAACGAATTGACTTTTGCTGAAATTGCAGCGACTTTAAGAGGGTTTGGATATGATGTTTCCAAAGCTACCGTACATAGGCGTTTTAAAGAATATATGGCTTCATTGGAAAATGCGTAACTCTTGTTTTATCTCCTTTAGTCTAGTAATATGGCAATAGTATGTCGCTTAACTTTGAGTTGTGTTTTAGATTTTGCTGATTATGCAATAAAGGAGTTTTTATAGATGCTTTCAAAAACAAAAATGAATCGAATCAATGAACTTGCGAAAAAGTCTAAAAGCAATGGACTTACAGAACAAGAAGCAAAAGAGCAGTCCAAACTGAGAAAAGAATACCTTGAAACGTTTCGTCAATCGATGAAAGGTACAATAGAAAATACAAGAATCTTTGATCCGGAAGGTAATGAAGTGACCCCTAAAAAGATTCAGGATATCCAGAGCAAAAAGAAAATGCATTAAAGTGAATGAGCTGCCAGGCTTTAGAAGAGCCTTGGCAGTTTTTTAGTATTCCGAATTAAAGGAAAACATTCCCTTTTTAGCTTATCCACGCTTATGCTATTAGGGGCTGTGCAAATCCCCTCCGCTTTTGTTTTTGCAAGGGTTTTTATTTTTCAAGGATGATAAAGTCATGTTATCATTCAAGATAGTTGTATAAACTACCAAAGAAGATTAATATTAATAAGGTACATTAAAAGGAAGGATGTCTGACAAATGTTTGATAAAACAGATCAATTAGCAATTAATACAATCCGTACATTATCTATTGATGCAATAGAAAAAGCAGGTTCGGGACACCCTGGAATGCCTATGGGAGCTGCTCCGATGGCGTATGCTCTTTGGACAAAATTTATGAATCATAACCCGAAAAATCCTGAGTGGTTCAACCGCGATCGCTTCGTTTTATCCGCTGGTCATGGTTCTATGCTATTATATAGCCTTCTTCATTTATCTGGTTATGATGTTTCAATGGATGATCTTAAAGAATTCCGTCAATGGGGAAGTAAAACTCCAGGACACCCTGAATACAAACATACTCCAGGAGTAGAAGCAACGACTGGGCCACTCGGTCAAGGAATTGGTATGGCGGTTGGTATGGCATTGGCTGAAAGACATTTAGCGTCTACATACAATAAAGATCAATACGATATTGTAGATCATTTTACATATTCTATCTGTGGAGATGGAGACTTGATGGAGGGGGTATCCTCTGAAGCAGCTTCATTAGCAGCACATTTAAAATTAGGCCGTCTTGTTGTTCTTTATGATTCAAATGATATTTCTCTTGATGGGGATTTAGATAAATCTTTCTCTGAAAGTGTGAAAGGTCGCTTTGAATCTTATGGTTGGCAATATATTCGCGTTGAAGACGGTAATGACCTTGAGGAAATTTCTAAAGCGATCGAAGAGGCTCAAGGTGATACAACTCGTCCTGCAATGATCGAAGTTAAGACTGTCATCGGGTATGGTGCTCCTAATAAATCAGGTAAATCAGACGTTCACGGTGCTCCACTGGGTGAAGACGAAATGAAGCTCACGAAAGAAGCTTACCAATGGACATTTGAGCAAGATTTCCATGTTCCAGATGAAGTATACAGCCGCTTCGAGGAAAAAATCCAACAAGCAGGTTCTCAAAGAGAAGAAGAGTGGGCTAACCTATTCATTAAGTACCAAGAAGAACATCCAGAACTTGCTGCACAATTAGAAGCTGCCATTAAAGGCGATCTACCACAAGGATGGGATCGTGACATTCCTGTCTATGAAGAAGGTAAAGCATTAGCAAGCAGAGCTTCTTCCGGTGAAGTCTTGAATGCGATCGCTAAGAATCTTCCTTCATTCATTGGTGGATCAGCAGACTTAGCGGGATCCAACAAAACGATGATCAAAGATGAAGCAGATTTTATGCCTGAATCTTATGAAGGACGTAATATCTGGTTTGGAGTTCGTGAATTTGGTATGGGTGCTGCCATGAATGGTATGGCTCTCCATGGTGGACTGCACGTATTCGGGGGAACATTCTTCGTATTCAGTGATTATTTAAGACCTGCTATCCGTTTAGCCGCATTAATGGGCTTACCGGTAACGTATGTTTTCACTCATGATAGTATCGCTGTCGGAGAAGATGGACCTACACATGAACCTGTAGAACAGCTTGCTTCATTACGTGCAATGCCTAACCTTTGTGTCATCCGACCTGGTGATGGAAATGAAGTAGCTGCAGCATGGAAGTTATCTTTAGAATCCAAGGATCAGCCAACTATGTTGGTTCTATCCCGTCAAGATCTTCCAACTCTTAAAGGTACAGCAGATAAAGCATATAACGGAGTAGATAAAGGAGCATATGTGGTATCTGCTTCTGGCAAAGATCAGCCTGATGCAATACTGATTGCGACTGGTTCTGAAGTGCATTTAGCGGTAGAGGCTCAAAATGCACTGGAAAAAGACGGAATCAGCGTTTCCGTCGTAAGTATGCCATCTTTTGACCGCTTCGAGAAACAGTCAAAAGAATATAAAGAATCAATCTTACCTAAGAGTGTGAAAAAACGCCTTGCTATTGAGATGGGATCTCCAATGGGCTGGGATCGCTATGTTGGAGACGAAGGCGACATCCTAGCGATTGATGGATATGGCGCATCAGCTCCTGGGGCAAGAGTCATGGAAGAGTATGGCTTTACTTCAGACAATGTAGTGTCAAGAATCAAGGCATTGCTTCAGAAATAAATAATGATTTGAGAGGTCAACTCCTTAATACTCTTTAAGGAGTTGACCTTTTTTAAATGGTAAAAATAATTATGGATTAAAAGGACTATGTATGGAAGAGACTGGGTAAAGGGAGGATAGACCATTTCATATAGTAACTTAGGAGAATCCTTCGACAAAACTAGTGTAGATTTTCAACAATTTCTGACAATGACTCCCTTCTAGTTGATTTATACTATATGAAAGAAAGGCAGGAGGGAGAAAAGGTGCGAAACTATCAAATCTATTTGATTGAAGAAAAGTTTGTCCAGCACTATTATGGTCGAGAAAGAATGTTCTATCAATTGTTTTCCGATTGGGAAGCAAGTTCAGGAGATCTTCATGATATCATCTCTAAGCAAGTAGAATATATTACTAAGCCTATCCCTTACCTTCCTACACAGAGACTCCTCCAGCATGGATTAATAAAGGTTGAAGGAGCGGCATGGGTTGACTCTGTACCGACAATCGATAGAGGGGCTTCAGGGGCTACCCTCGTTCTAAATGAAAAGTGGATGACGCTTAGCACCTGGGGGCCGGATGAATCAGAATATATTTTCTTTGAGATTTTACGGAAAAATATGGGGCAGCTTCTGGCAATCGATATAAAAAATGAACGTTTTGGCTGGTTAAAACCTATAAAACAAAGAAAATTTATATATTAATAAGAAATTATGACTGAAATATTGTATAATGTTTCATGGTTTAGTACACTTTTATAAGGACAACATGAAGGAGGAAGTAAGAATATGTCAACGACTGGGTTACTTATTCTAGTTGGAGTTCTAGCATTACTTGCTGGAGTTGCACTAGGATTTTTCATTGCTCGTAAATATATGATGAGCTATCTTAAGAAAAATCCACCAATTAACGAGCAAATGTTACGCATGATGATGATGCAAATGGGTCAAAAACCATCCCAAAAGAAAATCAATCAAATGATGAATGCAATGAATAAAAACATGAAGTAATAGGTAGAAGCACTCAGGTGATGGGTGCTTTTTCTATTTTTGATAGATACGATTTGTGGAGATGTTTGGGAGGACGCATTCCTTTAGTAATGCAGGATAAATTGATTATTTTCATGTATTCATAAAAACTTGAGAATTATCATTCAGTTTGAAATTGAATTTATGATAGAATATAGTCCGGAGGGAGTCATATGAAAAAATGGATGATTGCTTCACTGTCTCTCATGATTCTTGTTGCCGGGTGCAGCAATAAGCCTCAAGAAGTGATGGATGAAGAAACACTTGAAATTCAAAATAGTGCAGCTGGAGACGCTCGCGAATATTTAAATTATAAAGTGAACGAAGAGAAGAAGTCGGTCAATCGCGGACTAATTACGATGATGATCAATAATCGAAGTGATATGGATGAAATCGAGACAGGCCTTATGTCTTTATCCACAGAGCATTTTTCTCCTGAGGATTATGTATACGAAGAAGGCCAATACCTTAAAGATCTGAATTCATGGTTGCGAAGAAAGTCTGAATCAAATAAATTGGGGCTTAATCCTGCTCTGAAGATTACGGATGATATGGGCTGGGAACAGCAGATGGAGCTTGAAAAAAAGAATCCCATGTATCTCGCTTATATCCATGAGCAGAACTACGTAGATTCAAAAGGGAAAATTAAAGGAATCTCCCTCGGTCTTGCCATGAATACGGTAGATTATATTCGAGTCGAGGATGAAAATAAGCTCATGCACTTCGATGAGGCGAAGATCGATGACCAACAGTTAGAGGAATACGGAAAGAAAATAGCTAACACCGTTGTCAGTCGAGTGAAAGCCAATAAAGAACTTAAAGATGTTCCTATCATGATTTCCCTGTATAAACTTCAACCATTAAATAGTGTCGTTTCAGGAAACTACATTTCATCTGGTTATGTAGACGGAAATGACAAAAGTGTAAAAAAATGGACTGATGTTACTGATAAATATTATTATTTTCCTAGTGACGAAGGGGAAGAGAAAGACCGTGATCTCCATAATCGGATTCGTGATCTAGAAGATTATGTTTCGAAATATTTCTCTCATCAAGATATAGAGTTTGTCGGAAAAGGCTTATACAAAAAGGATACGTTGAATAAACTTGTCATCGATGTACATACAGGTATGGTGAAAGAAAC
The DNA here is from genome assembly GCF_041889765.1 of Rossellomorea sp. FM04394. Taxonomy (NCBI): domain Bacteria; kingdom Bacillati; phylum Bacillota; class Bacilli; order Caryophanales; family Bacillaceae; genus Rossellomorea; species Rossellomorea sp. FM04394. The sequence continues at coordinate 2,006,443 of NZ_CP168654.1, forward strand.
AGAACTAATTGGCTTTGCTCAGGCAATTGGCCCCGAAATCGTTGATTACTTCCCTCATACGCCCGTTTACCTTTATGTTAAGACGCCAAAGGGTCTTAAAGCAACCATCGTAAAAGAAGTGGACCAAGAACCCTTTGTTCAAATCCATTAGTATAATACAAACAATAAGAGCATTTCTTTAGAAATAAAGAGGTGTTCTTTTTTTGTTTGTATCTTATCAAAAAAAGATTTCTCATTTTTTTGAAATTTGGTAAAATAAAGAGTCGATTTATTAGGATGCGGGGGAGAGAGAATGAAAGTCTTTTTAGATTTAAAGTGGTTTTTTCTGCAAGAGAAAAAATCTTATATCACAGGAACCATTCTACTTTTATTTGTAGCATTTCTTCAATTAATCCCACCGAAGATTGTTGGGGTTATTGTAGATAGCATTAAAGAAAATACATTAACACGGGAAGATATGATGAAATGGGTTCTTATTCTGATCATTACAGCCCTATCGATGTATGGACTGAGATTTGTATGGAGGATCATGATTTTTGGTTCGGCAACCAAGCTTTCCCTCTTGCTTCGGAATCGTTTGTACCATCATTTTACTAAGATGTCACCATCCTTTTATCAAAAGAGGCGGGTAGGTGATTTGATGGCCCATGCCACAAATGATCTTCAAGCGATACAACAAACGGCCGGGGTAGGAGTATTAACGTTTGTGGATTCCATATCTACAGGAGGTTTTGTGGTACTGGCCATGGCTTTTACAATCAGTTGGAAGCTTACCCTTATTGCTTTGATCCCCATGCCATTCATGGCAATCCTGACAAGTTATTATGGAACTCTTCTACATAAACGATTTCATAAAGCCCAGGAAGCTTTCTCATCCTTAAATGATAAAACTCAGGAGAGTGTAACGGGGATAAAGGTTCTTAAAACGTTTGGACAAGAGAAAGAGGATATCGAATCATTTAGAAAGCAATCTGAAGAGGTGGTGCAAAAGAATATAGCTGTTGCAAAAGTGGATTCCTTATTTGATCCCACCATTTCCATAATAGTAGGAATTTCTTTCTTTTTATCGATTGTATTTGGTTCAAGGTTTGTGGTGAGAGGGGAACTTACGATAGGAGAACTGATCTCATTTACTACCTATCTCGGGCTTCTCATTTGGCCGATGCTCGCATTCGGATGGTTATTCAACATTGTGGAGAGAGGGCGTGCGTCTTACGAACGTGTATCTCAACTCTTGAATGAAAGGGTGGACATTAAAGATCATGAAGGAGCGCTGGATGTATGCCCTTCCGGAGATATTGAATATAAGATTGAGTCCTTTTCTTATCCGAATGAAGAGGTTCATGCTTTAGAAAATATTCAATTTACCTTAAGAAAAGGTCAAACGATAGGAATTGTTGGGAAAACGGGAGCAGGTAAAACAACCCTCTTAAAACTATTGCTCAGGGAATTTGAAGGGTATGAAGGAGAGATAAAGTTTGGGGGGCATATGATCCAAGATTATAAATTAACCCGTCTTCGTGAAAGTATTGGATATGTACCTCAAGATCATTTTCTTTTTTCAGCGACAATTTATGAGAATATAGCTTTCACACATCCCCTCACCACGAAAGAAAAAGTTGAGGAAGCGGCAACACTTGCACATATCCATGATGATATTGTCCATTTCAGCGACGGATACAATACTGTGGTCGGAGAAAGAGGAGTTTCCTTGTCTGGTGGACAAAAGCAAAGGATATCGATTGCAAGAGCTCTTTTAATGAATTCTGAGGTGCTTATTCTTGATGACTCCTTGTCAGCCGTTGATGCGAGGACGGAGGAATCCATCTTGACCTCCTTAAAGGAAAATAGAGCGGGAAAAACGACCATGATTACTTCTCACCGATTAAGCGCCATACAACATGCAGATTTGATCCTCGTGCTCGAAGATGGGAAGGTCGTTGATAGAGGCACTCATAACGATTTGATGAAGAATAAAGGATGGTATCGGGATATGTATCTGCGTCAACAGTTAGAAGAATTAGTGGAGTATGGAGGTTGAGATATGGATACTATACCGACTTTAACACCGAGAGAACAGAGGAACATTTTTTTTCGTCTTATGAAATATACAAAGCCTCATAAAAAAACAATTTTATATGCATTTTCATTATTGTTACTGACCACGATCGGTGATGTCTTTGGACCGATCATTATTAAAGTGTTTATAGACGATTATTTAACTCCGAGAGAGTTTCCATACGGACCGCTTATAGGGCTCTCAGCAACCTATTTATTCATTCAGATTGGAAATGTATTGATCTCCTACTTTCAATTGCTGAAGTTTCAGGAAATAGCCCTGAAGATCATTCAGCAACTGCGTGTAGATGTTTTTACCAAGGTTCAAGGTTTAGGTATGAAGTATTTTGATAAGACCCCGGCGGGAAGTATTGTCTCCCGGGTTACGAATGATACGGAAGCGATTAAAGATATGTTTGTGAGTGTGTTAGTATCATTCATTCAAGGTGCATTCCTATTAACGGGTATCTTTATTGCCATGTTTGCACTCAATAGCAAGTTGGCCTTTTTCTGTTTATTCATTTTGCCAGTCATTTTTATGATAATGAAGCTTTATCGCAAGTTTAGTGCCATCTTCTATCAGGATATGCGTGAGAGATTAAGTCAGCTTAATGCTAAGCTTAGTGAGTCACTCCAGGGGATGTCCATCATTCAAGTGTTCAGGCAGGAAAAAAGACTACGGGAAGAATTCGGCGATATTAATAAAAAACACTATTTGGCAGGCATGAAGAATATTAAAGTGGATGGATTACTATTAAGACCTGCCATTGACCTGGTGTATGTTGCTGCCTTGATTGTTGTGTTAAGCTATTTTGGCGTAACCTCATTGAATCAGCCAATCGAAATAGGGGTTTTATATGCCTTCGTTAATTATCTGGACCGATTTTTTGAGCCGGTCAATCAAATCATGATGAGGCTTTCCATGTTTCAACAGGCAATCATCGCCTCTTCCCGTGTTTTTAAGCTACTGGATGAAGATGAGGTTTCACCTGCACAGAAATTGGATAGTCGTTTAAAAGAAACAATTAGTGAAGGGGAAATAACATTTGACAATGTTTCATTCTCTTATGATGGAGAGAGAGATGTTATTAAGAATATTTCATTTACTGCAAAACCCGGAGAGACGGTTGCTCTTGTCGGACATACCGGAAGCGGAAAGAGTTCAATCATCAATTTACTCATGAGGTTCTATGAATTTGAACGTGGCAGTATTCTGATAGACGGTCAAAACATTAAGGCTTTCCCACTAGAAGAGCTTCGTAGGAAAATGGGGCTTGTCCTGCAGGATCCATTCCTCTTCTTCGGAACAATAAGGGATAATATTAAACTTCACTGCGAAGCCATGACCGATGAGCAAGTGGAGGAAGCTGCCGCATTCGTTCAAGCCGATACCTTTATTGAAAAACTGCCGGAAAGATATGGGCATCCAGTGGTTGAGAGGGGATCGACGTTTTCGAGTGGACAAAGACAATTAATCGCTTTTGCGCGTACCATTGCGACCAGACCAAAACTTCTAATACTGGATGAAGCAACTGCCAATATTGATACGGAAACGGAAGAAGCCATTCAAGGCGCATTGTCAAGGATGAGAAAAGGAAGAACAACGATTGCCATTGCTCACAGGCTTTCTACCATTCAAGATGCAGACCTGATCCTGGTCCTTCATCAAGGGGAGATTGTAGAGAGAGGAAGTCATCAGGAACTACTTGTTCAAAAAGGCATTTATCATAAAATGTATCTTCTTCAGAATGGTTTAGTGGATGGTATGGAAGATGTGGTATCAGGTTCTTAAACGCAAACACATGAAAGGCAGGCTCTATAGATGAAGAGTCCGCCTTTTGTCGTTGTCATTTATATTAGAATGGGATAATTGTATTCAAAACGGTCTTAGCTCATTTGAGGGGAACGTTTTTTTATGTATAAGGAGTTGTAGCTATTTAACAGACGATCAAGTTCCTGACTAAACTGAATAGCTTGAGGTGACGTGAGTCCATTTTCGGCAACTATATCGATTAATTGAGCACGCTGTTTTTCAATTCGTTCGAGAAGCTCTTTTTTAGACACGGCTGTTTCCTTTCTTTTGTATGTCCTTACAGATGGAATACAAAACTAGTAATAACTGTAACTTTTTATTAGTATAACGAAAATAGGACTAATTTTCAAAGCAAAATTAATGGTTTTTTTTAAAAGAAAAGAGAGTTTAATACATTTGAAAAAGTAAAATATTCATGTAATATGACGGTCACAAATCTTTCACACAATCATTCCTCATAGAATCGGGATTTGTTTGATAGAATAGAGATATAATGAAATGTAGGAGTTGTAAAAATGTCTGATATTAATATTTTCTTAGCATTTGGAGCGGGTTTCCTAAGCTTTATATCGCCATGCTGCCTGCCATTATATCCCGCTTTTCTTTCTTATATAACAGGAATGAGTGTCAATGAGCTCAAATCGGATAATGCAATGCTCCAAAGGAGAAGTTTAATACATACGTTATTTTTCTTAGTCGGCTTCTCGGCAATCTTCATCGCCATCGGTTTTGGGACTTCCCTTATCGGAAACTTCTTTTTGGATTATAAGGACCTCATTCGTCAACTTGGAGCTATCTTCATTGTCATATTTGGATTGGTAGTCATTGGCGTATTTACCCCTGAAACATTGATGAAGGACCGTCGTTTTGAGTTCAAGAATAGACCGGCCGGATTTTTTGGTTCGGTGTTAATCGGAATGGCATTCGCTGCAGGCTGGACACCTTGTACCGGACCGATTCTTGCTTCCGTTCTTGCCCTTGCGGCCTCTAATCCAGGTTCAGGTGTTATATATATGACGGCTTACGTGTTAGGATTTGCCATTCCATTTTTCATTCTGTCATTCTTTATTGGAAGAATGCGATGGATCAGAAAAAATAGTGGAAAGATCGTAAAGGCAGGAGGATATGTAATGATTGCAGTAGGAATCATGCTATTCTTTGATTGGATGACAGTCATTCTTGCTTATCTTACTCCAGTATTTGGGGGATTCACGGGATTTTAACCCCATCAAATGAGCATAGACCATACAGAATAAATTGAATGCATATTACGTTTTATGGTATAGTTTAAATGGATGAATTAGGAAATTTGGATCAATAGACAATGGGTAGCGTATACGAGGAGGAAACATCTGTGGCAACGATACTTGTAGTGGATGATGCGAAATTTATGAGAATGACTCTTGGGAGCATGCTCTCCTCCAGCGGTCACGAAGTCGTAGGGGAAGCTGAGAATGGACTCACAGCCGTAAAAAAGTATCGTGAGCTTCAGCCGGATTTAGTGACCATGGACATCACGATGCCTGAGCTAGACGGAATTGAAGCGGTTAGAAGAATTTTATCCGAGTTTCCTCAAGCTAAAGTAATCATGTGTTCAGCCATGGGGCAACAAAAGGTAGTGGTGGAAGCCATTGAAGCGGGAGCAAAGGACTTTATTGTGAAACCCTTTGACGATGTGCGTGTGGAGGAAGCCATCAAAAGAGTTTTAGGATGATCAAATAGAAAGGGAGATTGAAGCTTCGATTCATTCTCTCTTTTTTGTGTTTTCGTTTTTCTTTCTTTTGGGCTATAATAGGGAAAGGTATGAAAGTAGAAAATAAAAGGATGATGATGGTTTATGATGATTGCTTCATCCATTGTTGCGATTTGTATGGGATTTATGGTGATATTTATTAGAATGAAGGCTCAGAAAAGACCTGTAAGCGGTAAGAAGATTATTTTACCACCTTTGTTTATGAGTACGGGTGCCTTAATGTTCTTATTCCCTGTCTTTCGAGTCACTTTAGGAGAATTTCTAGAAGCGATTACGGTAGGAATGATTTTTTCTATATTGTTAATCAAGACTTCCAAATTCGAAATTCGTGAGAATGATATTTATCTAAAACGATCTAAGGCGTTCGCATTTATTTTGATTGGACTTTTGTTAATACGGATTGTGGCCAAGTCAGTTCTCAGTGCATCGATTGATTATGGTGAACTTAGCGGGATGTTCTGGATACTTGCCTTTGGAATGATCGTACCGTGGAGGATCACCATGTACCTTCAATATAGAAAGCTCCACCAACAGCAACAAGATTTAACGACGAATTCAATTTAATTCAATGGAAAAATAGCAGGGTGATTCCTATCACCCTGCTATTTTTTATTTGGAAACTTCTTCATCTCAGATTACGATTTCTTTACAAAGGAGACCAATACGCTTAATGATTACTCATTTAGGGCAAATAGTGAGATGAAGAAAGAAAATAAAGAGAGATATTGGTGGGATAAGTATTGTTTACGCTAGCAGATATATGGACGTTTTTTCTGGCATTCTTTTTAACACTGCCTTTGGTCACCATCGTCCATGAAGCAGGTCATATCCTAATTGCTCGCATATTTGGTGCAAAGATAAAATTCTGCATTGGCACCGGTAAGCATTTAATGAACATTGGTCCATTGGAAGTGAAGAGAATGTATTTTATGGAAGGTTGGTGCCAATATACAGAATTGAAGTATAACAAGGTTTGGGTTCATGTCCTTATTTATATTTCCGGAAGTTTATTTAACCTGATTGCGATTTTAGCTATTAATTTCCTGATTTATGAAGGGGTCATTCCCGTTCATATCTTTTTCTATCAATTTGTATATTTCTCCGTTTACTTTATTTTCTTTTCATTGTTTCCGTTTCGGAATGGAGAAGGAAAACCAAGTGATGGACAAGCAATACTTGACGTCATTAGATACGGTAAGGCAGAGGATCCCATTGATTAATCATATAAATAGTGAAAGAAAAAAGGTAAACGACTATCGTTTACCTTTTTTTGCTTTCTTCCATTTAATAAACAGAAATGCTGCACCTATAACAAAAATTAAGTATAGCACAATCGGAATAATTAGTATCGATCCCATTCTATTTCCTTCCTGTCACCTAGAATAAATGTTCGTAAGGGGTTACATCTATTTGCATTTCGTTTAGTTTTTTTCGAAGAAATTTATGATCCCGTTTCGGAGTCGCCAGAATATACCCTCTTATGACTAATTCCTGGGTAATGGAAGAGGCTCTGTCCTTTAAAGCCAATTCCCCAATTTTCCCTGCAATTTTTTGCTTCGCTACGTCCCTGAATAATTCGGGTACGGGTGTGACCAGCTCATTGAGCATTTGCTTTTCTTCATCACCCCATAAATGGATGGTTTCTTTCACATAATGTTCTTCCCAGTCCAAATCGGATTTTCCATCTTCCTTAGGAAATCTCTTTAAGAATTTCCTGAACATAAAGAATCCACCAATAGCAAATGAAGCCACTAAAAAAACGACCCAAAATAGTATGAAATATAAGAACCAACCTTCAAGCATGCTTTCACCTCAATTTTTCAAAAACGATTGTATCGTATTCATTATAGACAAGGGAAAAGCTTGTGACAAGAATATCACTGTTTTTACAAAAGAAGTCTATACTGTTCTTAATTAGAAATGATATACTAATAAATAACAAATATCGTGAAAATTCTTTCTATTTCGATTCGATTCTCAAGTTTGGATGGATAGGGGGGCTCATAGGATGAAATATAGGGGGAGAATAGTATCAGTGCTCTTTGGACTTTTACTAGTCTTAACGTGGGATTTTATTTATTACTTTGTTCTGCATTACCCAGTGGATTTAAAAGTGGATTTGGTGTTCACTCTATTGATTCTCTTTATCAGCTATTATATGGGGAAAAATCATGACACCAGCCATAAAACATTAGCTGCCTTACGAAAGAGTGAAGAGAGAGTAAAGCGTCTCAACGAAGAGATGCAGCATGTGCTTCAGAGTATCGATGAAGTTGTCTTCCATACCAATTCCAAAGGAGAGTTTCAATTTCTGAATCAATCCTGGGAAGATTATACGGGTTATACGGTTAAAGAAAGTTTACATAAGAATGCACTTCATTTTATATCCCTTCATGAACGTCATGAAATACTTAGGATGGTGAGACAAAGCATCAGCTTGAAAAAGGAGAAAATGAAAATGGACTTCTCTTATCAAAAGAGGGAGGGTCAATTTCGTTGGGGTGAAGTGAATGTTAAGTTAAATTACAACGAAAATGGTGAGCTTCTTGGTACGGTAGGCACCATCTCAGACATTACCGAAAGAGTACATAATGAAGAAGAATTGATTGAAATGAATGAAACGTTGGCCATCGAGTCTCAAAAACTTTCTGTCGCCGGGCAATTAGCAGCCGGGATTGCACATGAGGTTCGCAATCCCCTGACGTCTATTAACGGCTTTCTTCAGTTATTAAGAGATGATGCCGATGAGAAGACCAAGGAATACTTAGGGATTGTCTTTTCTGAAATTAAGAGGATTGAACTTGTGCTGAGTGAGTTATTGATACTCGCAAAGCCGCAATCTGTTACATACAGACGAATTAATATCATAGAGACCCTCGATCATGTCGCGAAACTGTTAAATACGAATGCCATTTTATATAATATTGAAATTCAAACCGATTTTCATGAAAGGGAGCTTCATATTCGAGGAGATGAAAATCAGCTAAAACAAGTATTCATTAACTTACTTAAAAACGCCATAGAAGCGATGCCTCATGGAGGAACGATTACGATAACTGCAGACTTGTCCCCTAATAACAAGGTTCAATTAACCTTCAAAGATGAGGGGGTAGGCATGAAAAAAGAAACACTGGATAAACTCGGAGAACCATTCTTCACAACGAAGACGAAAGGCACAGGGTTAGGTCTTACCATATGTCTGAGAATCCTTCGGGATCATGGAGCGGATATCAGGGTTCAAAGCGAGCAGGGAGAAGGGACCACCTTCCATATCATGTTTGAATCAGTTCAAGCTTCAGAGAGAAAAAGGAGAGAAACCTTACAAAATCAATGAAATAAGAGCCCTTATGGAATGAACATAAGGGCTCTTTCATGTGTAAGAATATAAAATTTTAAAGTGGCGGGACTGCCTGGGAATCGAACCCAGCGGAGACGGCACGCGCCTCCCAAGAGGTTTTGAAGACCTAGGCAAGCACCAGCTCAACAATCAGCCCCGGAATTATGTATAAATAAGTTATACCATGGAAGGAAAAATTGTTCAAATGGTTTAGAAGATATTCGTACCATTGACCCGTGAGTAAAGTGTGATAATCAGATAGAAAATAGGCTTTATATTTAAAATATTTATAAGATTTAAACTTTGGAGAAATTAGAAAATTCTTCTTTACCGGTCTATTCTCCCCGTGATAAGATACTTTTTGCCGGCTTATCATAAATTGAAGAAAGCGATTTCCTAAAGGAATTGCTTACCTTCTATACTTGAACATGTTGATTGAGACAGAGAGGGGAAAACAAGTATGAAAAAAGTATGGTTTTTAGGTCTGGGTCTATCTTTAGCTTTAGTTGGGTGTTCTGATTCAGGTACTGACGAAGCTAAAAAAGATGAAACATCAAATGCAACGGAAGAGAACACAAATGTTGCTGGAGATTTAATGGATTTTTATTTGAATTTAACGACAACCGTCAATGGTGTTGATATTGATCTTAATGGATATGAAGAAGCGATGGCAGGGGAAGCGCCTCCTGCAGGAGAAGAGTTGGAAAAAATGAAGGAAGCCGCTGCAGCATCAGCAACAGAATCTGCGAAAGCAGTTGAAGGCATGGAGATCCCTGAAGGTCTTGGTGATCAAAAAGAAACGGTGGAAACATTCAAATCCACTTTGAAAGAATCATATGATATGAAGGCTGAAGCACTCTCTAAAGAGGGCGAAACAGATTTAGCGGCAGCTAATGAGAAATTAACTGAAGCAGAAAACCAAATCAAAGAAATCCTTGATGAAGCAGGGTTAGTAAGCTCAAGCTTAATAAGTGATTTAAACGGTTGATAAAAAGAAAAGGCGATTCCATGAAAATAATGGATTCGCTTTTTTTATATATAGTCTCCTTTTTCTCTCATTCTCCCTATATAAAAGATGAGAGGAGGGAAAAGAATGGAAACTATTATTTCCTTCGTTTCTGAAGTAGGCTTTCCGATTGTTGTCACGATGTATCTCCTATATCGTATTGAGACGAAGCTGGATGCCGTGATCACGTCGATACAAACACTACCTCAGCAGTTAAAAGAATAATAGAAAGGAGGCCCCTCATTTCACATTTGGGGCCTCCTTCCCTTTCTAATCATGGAAGTTCGATAATAAAAAGGTGATATAGGAACAATCGTTCTATAAGTTGACATTTCCACTCACCTATAACTTCTTAGTTTGATATAATTTAGGGAGATACTCAATGACCGGAAAGGAGACATCAGAAGTGAAATTCATTCATACCGCCGATTGGCACTTAGGTAAACTGGTTCATGGCATATATATGACAGAAGAACAACGCTTTATATTAGAGCAATTGATAGAGCTCGTGAAAGAGGAGGAGCCCGATGCAGTCGTGATTGCAGGGGATCTTTATGACCGATCCGTTCCTCCTACCGAAGCTGTAGAGTTATTGGATGAGGTTTTATTCCGGATTAATGTAGAGTTAAACACGCCTATAGTGGCCGTATCGGGAAATCATGATAGTGCAGAACGATTATCATTTGGGTCATCATGGTATAAGCATAGTCACTTTTACTTGAAAGGGAAGCTGACAAACGACTTTACTCCAATCACGATTAATGGGGTTAATTTCCACTGCGTTCCCTATGCTGAGCCTGGTAGTGTGAGACAAGTCCTTGAAGACGATTCAATCAATTCTCATCACGCTGCAATGGAAGCGATCGTGAAACGGATTGAAGAAAATATGAAACCTGATGAACCACATGTCTTTGTGGGGCATGCATTTGTCCTCGGTGGTAAAACCACAGATTCAGAGCGCACCCTTTCTGTTGGAGGATCCGGCTGTGTCGGTTCAGATGTGTTTAATTCTTTTCATTACACAGCCCTGGGGCATCTTCATAGTCCAGATGCTATTAAGCATGAAACGATTCGATATTCCGGATCTCTATTAAAATACTCTTTTTCTGAAGCGAATCAGCGAAAATCAGTGAGCATAGTAGAAATGGAAGGGGACGGATCATTCCATTTACGGGAAAAAGTGCTTCAGCCGAAACAAGATATGAGAGAACTAGAGGGGCTTATGGAAGAACTTCTGGATCCCGAATTCTATCAATCCCAAAAAGTAGATGACTATTTAAAAATTATGTTACATGATGAAGGAACGTTAATCGATCCTATCAACCAACTGCGCCAAGTTTATCCGAATGTCCTTCATTTGGAGAGGAAATTGGATCTCACCGATGCAAAAAAGAAAAATACATTTCGCGTACTAGAGGATAAGAAGAGGTCGGAGCTTGACTTGTTTGAAGAATTCTATGGGGATATGACGACAGGTGAATTTACCGATGAAAAAAAAGAAATCCTGCAAGACGTTATCGGGAAAGCGAGAAAGGAAGTCGATCAAGCATGAAGCCTCTTCAATTAGTGATGCAAGCCTTTGGACCCTATGCAGGTAGAGAAACGATTGATTTTCGTTCGTTAGGGAACCGTACAATGTTCGTGATATCCGGGAAGACAGGATCAGGCAAGACGACTATTTTTGATGGAATATCTTATGCGATCTACGGAAAAGCGAGTGGTGAAGATCGCAGTCCGACTGAACTGAGGAGTCAATTTGCAAGTAATGATGTTATTACGGAGGTAGAGCTTACATTCAGTTTAAGAGGCAAATCGTATCGTATTTGGCGCTCCCCTCAGCAGGACAAAAAGAAAGCAAGAGGAGAAGGCTACACAACCATCAATGCCCGATCTGAATTGTACGTATACGATGAAGATGGGAAAGAACAGCTACTGGCGGCTAACGTCAGAGACGTGGATGAGAAGATCAAAGAGTTGATTCAACTGGATGCCAATCAATTCAGACAGATCCTTATGATTCCCCAAGGGGAGTTCCGAAAGCTCTTAACTTCAGACAGTAAAGATAAGGAGCTTATCCTGCAACGCCTATTCCATACAGAGCTCTATAAGACCATCCAGGAAAAACTGAAATCTGAGGCAGACGATCTAAAAAAGTCAGTAGAAACTTCTATGGAAGAACGAACCAGGGAATTACTTAGAATTCATTTTGAAGAAAATGAAGAGCTTCAATCACTATTATTGGAAAATCCATTGAATGATCACCATATTCTTCAACTTCTTCCTGCACACATTGAAAGCATGGAAAAAAGGGAGAAAGAACTGCAGCTTACCTATGAAAGAGTGCAGGAGAAAAGAGACGCCCTTCAGAAGCAGCTTCAAGAGGCAGAAGGATTGGTCGATCAGTACGAACTTCAAGAAAAACTAAGGGCTCAGAAAGAATCCCTTTTAAAATTAAAGCCTGAAATCAAATCATTCGATCGAGACATTTTATTAGCCCAGCGAGCCTCCCGTTTAGTTCCACAAGATGAGTATTGCCATAAACTAAATAGAAACTTGAAGGAACTTAAGGGTCAATTCGTTCAACTTACAGACGAAAAGAAGGCAATCTCGGTAAAGCTTATAGAAGCTAAAGAAACCTTGAAAAAAGAAAAGAATAAAGAAAAACTCAGGGACGACGTTTCTAAAAAAATCACTCAACTCGAAGAAATGGAAAAAGATATAGATTCTCTGGATATGTTGGTAAAAGATACCAAGGAAATGAAAGAAAGATATGAGCATCAGCAAGACATCGTCAAAAAACAGACAGAGAAGATTTCATTTTTACAGGAAGGCATAAAATCAAGGGAGATACGACTTGAAGAAGTGGAAAATGGTCAAGCAGAATTATTTCAATTAGAACAATCTTTGCAAGAGAATCAATCCTTTATAGAACAAGTAAATGAAATGGCGAAGATGGAGCAGAGATTGCAACTTGTCCATAAGCAGGAGCGACAATTAAAAGAACAGTATCATCACCTTCAAACACAAAGTTCGGATGCGTCTGAAACTCTGGCCCATTTAGAAGAAAAGTGGCATTCCGCTCAAGCTGCACTCCTTGCAAAAGGGCTGGTTGATCACGATCCTTGCCCCGTTTGTGGGTCAGAGCATCACCCACACCCAGCCACTCGTGTTGATTCATTACCCTCTCAAGAGGATTTGAAAGTGGCGAAGGAAAAGCAGGAGGAACTCAACCAGGAAGAGAAAAGGATGAGCCTTGCGATTGCCCAAGAGGAAACAAAAATGCAGGGTATTCAGGATCAGATAGACGAAATCTTTCGGAAAATCCGCGAAAAGAAAAGCGACTTCAAGCGGGACGAAATAGATGATACTCTTTCTCAAATGACATCAAAGATTGAAGCCTTGAAACGTTCAATGGCAGAAAAGAAAAGAGAAGTCGAACAAGCGAAGGTCATGAGGGAAGAAGTAAGAAAAGGAAGGGAAAAGCTAGAGGAACTGGAACGCTCAAGGTTGGAAAATCTGGACAAGCTACAGGAGCTGAATACTCTGTTCCTTACGAAGGATACTACCCTTCAAAAAGTGAAGGAAGCCATTCCTGATGAGCTCAGATCAAAAGAGCAATTTAACAAAGTGTTAAAGGAGCAGAAGCAAAAAAGAGAAGAGTTGAAGACGGCATACGAGCACGCCCAGAAGCTATACTACGAGCTTGAAAACATGTACAGCGTAAAAGAGTCACAAGTAAGTGACAAAGAAATGCAGATAGACAAAGTAGATGCCGAGATGAAAACAGAGCGTGAAGCATTCCTTGCACTGCTTACAGAACAGGGTTTCCCCCACTATAAAGCCTTCCAGGAAGCGAAAATGTCTGAAGCAGAAATGATGGGTCTTCAAGAGAAAATCAAGAAATATGGGGAAGACTTGCGTTCCGTTTCCGATCGACTGAATGACATCGAAAAGCACTTGGAGGATAAACATAAACCTGACGTGAAAAGCATTGAAGAAAACATATCACGGGTTACGGAAGAACTTAGGCTTGCAAATGATGAACTAAATAAAATCGCGACAAATACAAAAGAGAATAAGCTTATCCTTTCACGGGTGACAACCATAAACGAAGGCATAAAGCATTTAGAATCCAGATACCAAATGGTGGGACATCTGGCAGAAGTGGCCCGGGGGCAGAATGCAAACAGAATTACATTTGAAAGATATGTGCTTGCATCATTTCTTGAAGAGATTCTTCATGTGGCAAATGAACGATTAATCAAAATGACGTCTGGAAGATATCAGCTGATTCGAAAAACGGATAGAAGCAAAGGAAACGTCCAGAGCGGTCTAGAACTCCTCATATTTGATCAGTACACTGGTCAGGAACGGCACGTAAAAACGTTATCCGGAGGAGAAAGCTTCAAGGCATCGCTAGCATTGGCTCTCGGACTTGCTGATGTCGTGCAGCAATATGCAGGTGGTGTCTCACTTGAAACAATGTTTATTGATGAAGGGTTTGGAACATTGGACCCAGAATCTCTGGACCATGCAATTGAAGCACTGATGGATATTCAAAGCAGTGGACGACTTGTAGGGTTGATTTCACATGTTCCAGAGTTAAAAGAGAGAATCGATGCCCGATTAGAGGTCATATCTTCTCAAAGCGGAAGCAGGACCGAATTTCAGTTTCTGGCTTAGTTTATTCTATTAATACATTTCAGCTTCACAATGAAGATTAAAACAGTCAAAGAGACAATCTCTTTGACTGTTTTCTATTATGGCAAAGATCCTGATCATAAATATAGAGATGATATAGGCATGGGCGATCCTTAATTTGAAAATGGGGTTTGATTTCTTATCTGTAGGACATAAATAGAGATAAAACTACCTAACTTTGGAGATAAACTATGAGAAGCATTCGTCCTATATTAATTCCTCGACAGCTAATATTATTGCTCATCCTTTCAACCGGTTTACTAAATCATGTCATGCTTATCCCAAGTATTATTAATGCAGCCGGGAGAGACGGTTGGATAAGCATCATTTTATCCTATCCTATTTTATTTATCGTGACCTTATTCATTTATTACATAGTTAAGAATTCCCCTCCGGAAGGGTTCTATCATTTACTTAATCAAAAGTGGAACAAATTTCTTGTTTTCCTATTTTCACTGCCCATGTGTTTATTTTTGTTATCAAGTGCATATATAACCTTTGTTGACTTAATAATATGGTTAAGTGCATATTTTTTAGCAGATGTTCCATCATTATTAGTGGTTGGAAGCATCTTCATCATTTGCTTTTTAATCAGTTGGTCAGGGATCAAACATATGGCCATCGCGAGTGGGATATTATTGCCATTGGTTATGTTATTTGGTTTTTTTATTGCTTTTACAAACACCAATATGAAAGATCCCAGTTTATTATTGCCGATTTTCAGTCATGGGTATGAGCCTGTCTTAAAAGGAATGATCTACGTATTATCAGGTTTACTTGAATTATATTTGATTGTATTAATACAGCCTTATAGTGAAGGGAAGATTAAATTTCATCATTTAATCGTTCTTGGGTTAATTTTTATGGGCTTGATGTTCGGGCCATTAACCGCTTCGATCATGGAATTTGGACATGTAGAATCAGCGAATATGAGATATCCAGCCTATGAACAATGGAGAATATTAGCCATTGGGGAATTTATTACCCATTTAGATTTCTTTGCTCTCTATCAGTGGTTATGTGGAGCACTTATCAGGATTAGTTTATTCATGTTTCTGCTTGCCGTATTTTTCACGAAAAAGAAGGATCGTTACCGGATTTCACTAAAAGTGATGGTGCCATTTTTTCTAATACTGGCAGTACTCATTTTTATAGATGTAGATACGTATTTTTTTTATAAGTTCTTATATATCTATTTTTTTCCTGCAACCGTTGTCCTTTTCATCGTACAAATTATTACGTCAGCAGTGATACTCCGATTTATAAAGTAAAGGATGTTCAGAATGAAGAAGTCTTCGAAAGAAAAGCGTATAGTGGAAGAAAAAGAGGACTCTTTGAAAGAGTTAACGCAATTATTTTCAAAAAGTCATGATTTACTTATTCGAGAACATTTTTTTCACGATGAAGTCGTCACCCTGGTGTATTTTGAGAGTTTGGTGGATCGACATTATCTCGATCAATTCATTCTCCCAAAATTAGAAGAATCTCCTGAAAAGTCCTATGCAAAAAAGATGGAGGGGAATTTCCAAGCAGTAGATAAAACCGGAAAGTCCCTTGATAAGCTCTCTACTGCTTTATTTAATGGGTATATTTTGTTTTTTATCGAAGAAAAAATTATCTCCTTACATGCAGGCAATCTCCCAAAACGGCTCCCGGAGGAATCTTCGCTTGAAACATCTATCCGTGGCCCGAAAGATGGCTTTGTTGAAGACTTAAATACAAACATCTCGTTAATCAGGAGAAGACTTTTCACTCCAACTCTATCAGTTGAAAAATATAAGGTAGGGACCCGCAGTCATACAGAAATCGCCATCATGTACCTGAGTGATGTAATCGATGAGCGTATTCTTGATGAGCTATATACTAGATTAGAAAAAGTGGATATTGATGTTCTGACCAGCAATCAACAGCTGGAATCTATGCTTGATGACAACCCTAATTCCATTTTTACTAATTTCGATTATACAGGTCGCCCCGATTTTATCGTTGATTCATTGGTTCAGGGAAGATTTGCCCTCTTGGTGGATGGGTACCCAACTGTTTCAATTGCGCCAATAAATCTTCTGTTACAAACGAAATCACCAGAAGACTCAAGTATCAATTACGTATATGTATCTTTGGAAAGGATCCTGCGAGTAGCCGGGATCATGATTTCAGCTTATTTACCAGGATTATGGGTGGCATTTTCGGCTTATAATATTGAACAAATTCCCTATCTGCTCGTGGCGACGATTTCCATGTCCAGGTTCGGCTTGCCCCTTTCCGCTCCTGTTGAGATGTTTATCGTCCTATTTTTGTTTGAGTTTTTTAATGAAGCGGGTGTCAGGCTACCCAGGGCAATTGGACAGACGGTTTCTGTACTTGGGGGGCTGATTGTGGGAGATGCCGCCATACGTGCCGGGTTGACATCCCCAACCATGCTTGTTATTGGTGCCATTACATATATCTCGTCCTTTACACTCGTCAATCAAACATTGAAATATGGAACAACGATATTAAGGTTCATTGTATTGCTCATTAGCACATTTTTTGGATTATTCGGTGTTGTTATGAGCTTTATTCTGACGGTTCTCTATTTAGCGACAAAATCTTCCTTTGGTACTCCATTCCTTGGCTCTGCAGCTCCAATCAGTTGGAATGAAACCATTCGGTCATTTTTCCGGTTACCTATTCAATTTTATAAGAAGCGCACCCCTACAACGAGCCCGGATGATGATACAAGGAAGGGATAGATCATTATGATCAATATGATAAGTAAGCTCATCTTAGTTGCTGCAGCCCTTTTATTAACAGGATGCACAGGGTCAAAAAACATTCAGGACCTAACTTATATCGTCTCGATCGGATTGGATTATAATGAAGAGAACGAGTTATATACAGCATATATTCAAGGCTTGAATTTTGCCAATGTAGCCAAGCAGGAGGGGAGTAAGCCGACAGAGCCTGTTCCGACTTTTGTCGGTTCTGCTTCCGGTAAAACCCTGAATATGGCTGTAAGAAACCTATATAAAGCATCGAGGCCATCATTGTTTTTTGGACATACAAAAACGCTCGTCGTCTCAAAAAATTTGATCAAGTTTAAATTCAAAGAAGTTCTGGAGGATGTGGGCAGAAATCGATCATTAAGGCCCAATCTTCTATTGTTTACAACTGACGAGAGCATCGAGAAAATCTTTAAGTTGAATGGTTTATTTCAATATCCTCCCGTTTATACAGTCCTTTTGACAGAAGAAACCGTAGAGGCTTTACAAGATGATATTAGTGCAACAAGTTTAATGCATTTTCTTCGGGAGTACTATGAACCGATGGGGACAGCGTTCATCCCAAATATCAGTATCGATAAAAAATCCTGGCAAACCGATCAACCATACCCTGTACTTTATCTGAACGGTTATAGTCTGTTTCAACAATCACAATTCAAAGGAGACCTTCCTTCTGAACCCTCCATCATCGTTGATTGGTTGCTTACCAAAAAAAATCAAATCGATTATCCTCTATATATCGATGATGAATTGGTATCTACATTTAAACTATTGACGAAAGAGCCTAAAATAAAATACAAGGAAGAAAGAGGTGATTTCTCCACCTTTTCACTTGAAGTCAGCGTGAAAGCAGAGCTAATTGAAAAATTAGTGGATGCTCCATATAAAGATGTTAAAAGTACCTTGGAAAAGTCTTTGGAAAATGAAATTAAAAAAGTGTATAATATTGGGTTGGAAAAGCAAGTGGATTTACTGAATGTAGGTGAAAAATGGTATAGATACCATCCACTAAAGTTTAGAAAGCTTGAAGAACAGCCTTCATTCTATTTAACAGACCATTCATTAGACGAAGTGAAAGTAAAAGTGGATATTACACATTTCAACGCCTATCGTTACGATCACAAAAGCATGGAATAGGATCAGTGTAGAAAAACACCAAAATAAATTGGTGTTTTTCCCTTTTTCTCTTTCATTTTCCAGGTCATTTGAATAACATGGAAATAGTATGAATTTGAATGGAGGAATCACTGATGAAAATAAGTATCTACATATTACTATTGTTAGTATCTGCCGTAGTGGCGATTGGGTGGAGCTGGAAAAGGCTTTTGGATTTTAATACCTATAAAAAACCATTCTTAGAGGGAGTCGCACTTCAATTTCTTTTTCTTCTCTTTGCATCCGTATGGTGGCTCATAACAGAGGATACTTCAGATGGGGTCATAGGTGTTTTCTATTATTTTCTTGCTTTCCTTACGATAATGGTCGTTCATGGATTTACGCTGCACTATTTATTTTCCAAGAAAAAAATGGAGGAACGGGAAGAATGAGTGTGATGGGGGGTTAACTAGTTTATTAGGAAAGGGATTCTACTATTGGAATGGGAGCATAGCTTTCACAAAATAGACAATGAATCTTACCGGTACTGATTGTTTTTTGATCCCCTTTTTACTAACATAGAATGGGAGAGACAGATAAAGTCGGAGGAGATAAAGATGTCAAAAACCAAAACATTAATTGTGGTGATGACCATCATCGGGATTCTCCTTGCAGGTTGCAGTAATAGTAACTTTCAAGCAGAAACAGATTATGAAGTGAAAGAATTTTCTTATACGAATCAAAATAATCAAGAAGTCGGTTTGAACGATCTGAAAGGACAAGTCTGGATCGCAGATTTCATATTCACTAATTGTGAAACAGTGTGTCCACCCATGACCTTTAATTTAACGAAGCTTCAAGAAAAGCTGAAAGAAGAAGGAGTAGAGGATTACAAAATCGTCTCCTTCAGCGTAGATCCTGAAAATGATACACCGGAAGCATTAAAGGAGTATATTTCAAATTTTGAAGCAGATGCAAGTAAATGGGAACTACTTACAGGTTATGAATTTGACGAGGTTAAGGACCTTGCGGAACACTCCTTCCGCTCGATTGTAGCCGACGATCCTAATTCCGATCAGATGATTCATGGTACCAGCTTTTATCTTGTGAATCAAAAAGGTATAGTCGTAAAAACGTATAGTGGCAATAGTGATGTCCCTTATGATGAAATTGTCGAAGATATGAAAACATTGATTCAAGAGGGGTCTGAATAGATTTTATAGGAAGGAGAATCACAGAATATCAGGTGATTCTCCTTTTTTACAATTGAATTAACATTCCTACATCAGGGTTTAAAGGATTATAATGATAAAAAGGGGAACCGCTATGTCGGGGAATGTTGTCCGGCAAGGTTTAGACCTGAATGGAAGGATTGCAAATAAATTAAAGAGTAGCAGGTGAAGAAACATTCGAAACTCAAAAGGTATGATGATGATTGACATAGCCATAACCTTATTTATATTGATATGGGTATTGAAATCTTTTTCAGATGGAGATGTATGGAAGGGAATCTTATTCGCCATTTGTTTTGCCATAATGGCCGGCGTCCTATTTTTCCGGTTCAAAAAGAAAAGATAGAGAGCAGGTGAGAGGATGGCGAAGCAATACTATACGATTGGAATGGCCGGACATATTGATCACGGAAAAACCACTCTCACAAAGGCCCTTACTTCTGTCGATACGGATCGATTAAAGGAAGAAAAGGAGCGCAGCATCTCGATTGAACCCGGGTTTGCCCCTTTATATCATGATGAAGATATGGAGATTTCTGTAGTGGATGTTCCTGGTCATGAGCGGTTTATTCGCCAGATGATCGCAGGTGTGGCAGGGATCGATCTCGTTGTGTTAGTGGTAGCGGCAGACGAAGGTGTGATGCCGCAAACGAAAGAACATCTTGATATCCTGGCGTTACTGGGAATTACTCACGGCATTGTCGTGTTGACGAAAATTTCCAAAGTTGATGAAGAACTGAGGGATATGGCTCTTGAAGAAGTGATGGATGAGTTGAAGGAAACGGTATTTGAAAGGGCCCCTGTCTTGTTGGCAGATAGTCTTTCAGGAGAAGGTGTCGAAGAGTTAAAACAGAAAATCATTACTACGTTAAAGGACATGGTTTCAAGAAGTGTCAGAGGCGATTTTCGTTTACCGATTGATCAAGTTTTCACTGTAAAAGGTCAGGGAACTGTCGTAAGAGGGACTGTTTTTGGAGGTACCCTGGACACTGGAGAGGAAATAATGATATTACCCCAGGGAATACATACGAAAGCGAAACAAATTCAAGCTCATCATAGGAAAGAGAGTCGTGCTTTTGCCGGTCAACGTGCAGCGATAAACCTTTCAGGAGTGGGTTACAAAGAATTGAAAAGAGGAAATGTACTCGTCACATCCACACATTTTTCCGTGACCAACACGATTGATGTGTGTCTCGAAATATTATATGCGGTAAACCATCCTATAAAACAAAGAATGCCAGTTGTGGTTCATGTTGGAACTTCCGAAGTGATGGGGAAGCTTGTATTTTTTGATCGAAATAAAGTGGAGTCGGAAACGGAGCCTATTTTATGTCAGATCCGGCTTGATGAATCGATTGTTGCCAAAAGAGGTGATCGTTTTATACTAAGAAGACCCTCTCCGATGGAAACCATCGGAGGAGGCTGGATTATTCAGCCAAATGGAGGGAGATACAAGTTTGGAGAGGAAACGATGGCCCTTCTTCAGTCTGAACGGCATGGAACGCCTCAGGAGAGAGTTCTAAGGCTGCTTGAACAATACAAATGTGTAGATGAAGATTTCATCTTACGAGAAGCCTCTTTAACACACACAGAGCTGCATGATATGCTGCAGGGTGATGATCAGTGGATTGTACTTTCACAATCCAAAGTTTCACATTTAAAAATAGTGGAAGAATGCGTGGAATCGATCGATCAGATTCTTCGAGGGTTTCATGAGGAGTTTCCTTTATTAAAAGGGATCAATAGTGGTGAATTGAAGCAATCTTTAAAGGAGTACACAGGAGATTTAGTGGACTATGCGATTGAGCAAAAACATTGGAAACAAAGCAGTGGCATTCTTTGTTTAGAGGGGTTCATTCCTCACTTGCCTCCTCAATGGGAGAAACGATGCAGTCAGCTCCTTGACTTATTAGAGGCTGATGGAAGACAAGTAAAAGACATGGAAGAGTATTTTCATCAAGTAGGTATTCCTCCAAAGTGGCAGTCTGATTTTCATCACTTTTTCATCCAAGAAAAAAAAATCGTGCCGTTGGATGATAAAAAGGCCTATTCCTATCAGATTTTTATGAAAGCCGTTGAAGACTTAAAAGAAAAAACCGGTGAAACATTCGATATAGCAGATGCCAAAGAGGTTCTGGGATTATCCAGAAAATACATGATCCCGTTTTTAGAAAAGCTGGATAAGGATGGTCTGACTTTGAGGATCCAGGAGCTTCGTAAGTGGATTGGAACAGGTGCAAGAGGATGAGGAGTTAGCTATAGATATTCGTGGGGAAGGAGAGACGGGTTTACATGTTCAAAAATTAAGGTATAAAGGGTTAGGTGAATATGTTGACCCGATCGATTTTTATATGTAGCCAATAATGACCTTTCCTGACAATTTAAATTATTCTACTTGGAATGGTATCGAAAAAAGGCTGTAGAAGTGACATTTGCCACCTTGTCATAATGCTTCTCTTTCAAACATATATCATCGTAAATAAACTAAATCAGAGTTTGTAGCTTAAAGGAAAGTAGGAAACGGAATCATGAAAGAATTATGGAGCGCATTTGGTTGGGTTCTTCCAATTATAATAGTTGTGACGATCTCCCTTATCTTTGCGGTCTCCTTTTGGAAGAAAAGAAATGGGAAGGGCAGATGGATGAACCTACTGCCTGTACTATTTACGTGCATAACGATAGGAGGCATATGTTTAATCACTCTGACTCCTTTGACAGGTGGAAATGTGTCAGAGGGATCGGTGAATTTCGACCCATTTTCTAATCTTAAGTTGAATTTAATTTACCGAAATCATTTAGATGTACCCATCAGAAACCTGCTGGCCAATATATTATTGTTTATTCCATTAACCTTTTTTATAGCTTGGTGGATGAGACATTCGAAACAACTTATACTGATGGTCACGTTTATTGGGGCACTATTTTCCTTCGGTATAGAATGTGCCCAATATTATTTACCATTAGGAAGAGCAACGGATATTGATGATTGGATTATGAATACGCTAGGTTCATTTATAGGTGGTCTCCTATTTGTGAGCGGACGTTTTATCTATAATATGTTGAAAATCAATAAGAAAATAAACTGAGAGTATTAACGATTTCGTTAATGCTTTTTTTTTGTCAAAAATTAACGCAAAACTGCTTAAGCAGCATGATAATTCTGTAGATAACCTTTGGAACCATATAAACTTTCAAAGGAGATGCATAGTCTCTTCCCTTAAACAAAAGCTAATACTACATAAAAAGGAGGTGAGTTCCCTTGCTGAAAAAAGGATTTAAATTAATCCTGATAACGGCTGCAGGCATCGTGATTTTATTCCTCATCATGCACTGGGATGTAAAACAAGGTGTGAAAAACTATGCGAGAACTCACCCAATGACGGAAACACTTCCTCATAAAGCTGCAATCAACGTCTACAATACTGGGAATGACTTATATAAAAAAATGTTTGCAGATATTAAAACAGCAGATGAGCTTGTTTGGATTCATTTTTTCATTATCAGGGACGATCAGATTTCCAACGAGTTTTTTGATTTACTGATTGAAAAGGCCAAGGCAGGTGTAGATGTTCGTCTATCTGTTGACTACCTGGGTTCAGATATAAAAAAGGAAAGTATAAAGAGGATGGAAGAAGGAGGGGTGAAGTTTGTAAAAAGCAGGCCTCTATCCCTAAAGAACATCTTCTATTCCCTCCATCATCGGAATCATCGCAGGCTCGTTTCCATTGATCAAAGAATTGCCTATATTGGAGGATTCAATATGGGGGATGAATATTTAGGCAAAGACCCGAAGCTAGGTTACTGGAGGGACTATCACTTACGGTTGGAGGGGGAGGCAGGGATTGAGGTGGCACAGCAGTTTAAAAGGGACTGGGTCGAGGATGGAGCTGAGAGTATGGAAAGCGTGCCTCCTACTCTTACTTTAAGTGAAAATGAAAAGAGCAGCGTTCATTTCTTGTTTTCGACAGGCGACAGTATCGTAGATAAGACAGTAAACTGGATTAACAGTTCGGAAGAGAGCATCACGATTACAACGCCATACTTTTTACCAAATGGGAAACTTGTATCAGCTTTAAAGAAAGCAGTGAAGCGCGGGGTGAAAGTGAAGATTCTCGTCCCGGACAATACCGATGCATGGTTTACGAAGCCGCCAAGTTATAGAATAGAGAAAACTTTGTTGGAGAGCGGAGTGGATCTCTATTTATACGAAAAAGGATTTTTCCACGGGAAAGTGCTGATCATTGATCATAAATGGGCTGATATAGGTACAGCCAATTGGGATCCACGAAGCTTCTACTTAAATGATGAGAGCAACTGTATCATTCGCGATGCCAAAGTTGCCGGGGAATTAGAATCACTCATCCAGAATGACATTAATGATAGTAAGAAGCTGACCATGAAGGCCTTTAATGAACTCCCTGCCTGGGAAAAAGCGCTTCGTAAAACCCCTGATTGGATATATTATTATTTCTGAGAATAAATATTTTTATTGAATAAGAAAATATGGTAAAGTGATTTCATATCTTAATAAGAATACACCTTACCGAAGAAAGGGATTGTCCATGAGCGAGCTCTTGTTTGTATCTTTGTTTATTCTTTCGTTATTGGCTTTTAAGTTTTTTAACGTGTTAAAGAAGAAGCATGTATCAAAGTCTCACAAGTCAGTAGCAGTTAGTATCGTGATCTTTTCTGTTATCGGCATGATGTTGACGGTCCTCTTTTATCTTCCCAATGCATCTTAAAGAAAGCAAGCTATACACCGATTTAAGGAGTAAACACACAAGAGAAGCATTCTTGTGTGTTTTTTTGCGATGTTTTAGTGATAGTGTGAATAAAATAATGACCGGTCCTACATTCTTACTGGCAATAAACGCAGTTGCTTTCATTCTGCTGTGAATTTGATATGATTATAGAAGGCTTATTTCAAATAAGCAAGATAATGACTTAAGTATAAAACGCCCAACATTTTGAGGTACGAAAGGCAATAAAGGAGAATATGGATGAAAGCTGCAATGATTTTTGACATGGATGGAACTTTATTTCAAACGAATCGTATTCTTGAAGCTTCACTTCATGATACCTTTCAACTACTAAGAGATGAAGGAATGTGGAAAGGGGATACACCTCTTGAAGTATATAGAGAAATTATGGGTGTACCTCTTTCTGTTGTGTGGAAAACACTTTTACCACATCATCCCTTACATATACATGGTAAAGTGAATGAAGTGTTTCAAGAAAAGTTGATTGAAAATATCCAGAAAGGAAAGGGAGCTCTCTATCCACATTCGGAGGAAATATTAACCTATTTAACAGGGAGAGGGTTTCCGGTCTTTGTGGCAAGCAACGGATATCCTCATTATTTAAAGGCGATCGTCAAGTACTTTCGTTTGAACCAATGGATTTTAGACTGCTACAGCATTCAGGAAATACAATCAGATGACAAAGGGGAATTGATTCGAAAAATCAAAGAAGATCACAATCTTACACATGGGATTGTGATTGGAGATAGATTGTCTGACTTCAAAGGAGCAGAGTTAAATCAATTTCTTTCGATAGGTTGTGCCTTTGATTTTTCTCAGGAAAAAGAATTACGTGAAGCGGATATTGTGGTTAAAGATCTCTTGGAGGTTAAAAAGTATCTGGAAGAAATGAAATGAAAGAGGGATTAGGGTGGAGAATGAACAATTAGCCGTCTTTGATAAACACGGTAATAGGCTTGGAGTAGCCAGTCGTTCTGAGGTGCATCTAAAGGGATATTGGCATGAAACTTTTCATTGCTGGCTTGCGCATTATGATAAGAGTAGTAGGGAGGCCTATATTTATTTCCAACTGAGAAGTGATAAGAAAAAGGATTTCCCCGGCTTACTTGATATTACCGCAGCTGGACATATTTTATCGGAGGAGAAGGTTGAGGATGGTATAAGGGAAGTTCATGAAGAGCTTGGGCTTCTTATTACGATAGATGAACTGCAATCATTGGGAATTGTAAAAGGAGAGTTAATTCAACGGGATATGTTCGACCGGGAACTAACTCACGTGTTCTTGTATTCCAAGCCGGTTGCATATGACGAATTTCAACTTCAGTCAGAAGAATTGTCCGGTATTTACCGTTCGACTCTTCAAGATTTTAATGCACTAGTTGAACAAACCAAAGCGGAAATCGACGTGGAAGGATTTCTTGTAAATGAGGCAGGAAAAAAGGACTTCGTTAAGCAAAGGGTGAGTTACCATCACTTTGTTCCTCATGAAAGGTCCTATCTTCTTGACATTATTTCGCGCATATCGGCTCATCTTTAGAAATTAATCCGTACTTCCCATAGTCAGTATGGATAATAAAGGCTATTATAGTAATCTAGTACATACATATTGTGATAAGAGAGTAGGAGGACACACTTGAACGGCACAGCACATATGGCAATAGGAGCAGCAACAGGATTTATTGTGGCCAACTCATTTGGGTCTGGTCCGGATATAACCGCAGCCCTCGTTGCAATAGGCGGGGTATCCGGACTCATGCCTGATATGGATATTGACGGAAAGCTTAGTAACAGGGTTACTCTTTCATCGAAAATGATCAGGTCAGTGGCACAAATCATTGGTTTTTTAATGATGGTATACAGCTATCTTGAAGGTATAGGGAAAGAACGGTGGCTTGGGATTGGTTATGGAGCCGGAATGATGATTCTCTCAAGTTTCATCACTCAGAGAAGGATGCTGATGATCACCGGGGTCGGCGTAACGGCATGCGGTTGGCAATTGAATGAAACGTGGTTATTTTTGTTGGGGATATATATCATCATCGCTTCATTTGTTCCACATCGGAGTTACACCCACTCTGTCCTTGGAATCATCTATTATGGAGTGATTGCCCATTATCTTGAGTCTTCCTTAATGATGGATGGAGTATTCGAAGCTTGTGTAATCGGATATGCCAGTCACTTGATCGCCGATATGAAATTTCTTCCTTTTAATAAAAGAGGCATAAAGCTTTTCCTTCCCCTCTTCTCGAAAGAAATATAATCCTATGCAAACACCTATTGACCATTATTTTCCGATGCATTAAAATAATGGAAACAAGTAAATACTTGAAACGGCAATGATAAAGAAAAGTAGGCGAACGAAACACTTCAGAGAGCTGATGGTTGGTGCAAATCAGTGTGGGAAGGTCGTTGAATGGGCTTTGGAGCTACCAGGCTGAAAACAGTAGGTTATGGCGGATGGTCTCACCGGTAAAAGAGACAGTGTATTGAAGTCTGAACTTCTGTACATGAAAAGCGCGTTTACGGTAGGTAAGCGAATGAAGGTGGCACCACGGGTTTCTCGTCCTTTTTTAAGGAAGAGAAGCCCTTTTTGTGTTCTTTCATGATATAAGGGAGGAGATAATGATGAAAAAACAAGTTCTGACGGGTATCAAACCAACAGGGCGTATTCATTTAGGGAATTATATCGGTGCGATTAAACCTGCATTACGATTGGCAGAAAATGAATCCTACAACACAGCTTATTTTGTTGCGGATTATCATGGTTTAACGAAGATACATGATCAGCATGAAATGAGAGAACTGTCCTATGGAGTGACAGCAGCCTGGTTAGCCTTAGGGTTGAATCCTGATCGAGCGATCTTCTACCGTCAATCCGATGTACCTGAAATCTTTGAATTGAGCTGGATTCTCGCTTGCTTTGCACCGAAAGGATTAATGAACCGCGCTCATGCGTATAAATCAATGGTCGAAGATAATCAAAACAGCGGCAGAGAAGCAGATGCAGGGGTCAACATGGGCTTATTCACCTACCCGATATTGATGGCCGCGGATATCCTTCTATTTCAAACTGAACTGGTTCCTGTTGGAAAAGACCAAATTCAGCATGTTGAAATTGCCAGGGACCTGGCAGAAAACTTTAATAAGCAATATGGCGAAACATTTGTTCTTCCCGAGTATATCATACAGGAAGAAACATCTGTTCTACCGGGACTTGATGGAAGGAAAATGAGTAAAAGCTATAACAATACGATTCCTTTATTTGAAGAACCGAAAAAACTGCAAAAACTAATCAATAAAATCAAAACAGATTCCTCAACCCCCGAAGAGCCTAAGGATCCTGAATCGTCCGTCATATTTTCGCTCTACAAAGAATTCGCAACATCCGATCAAGTTGAAGAAATGAGAGGGAGATTTCAAGGAGGAATAGGCTGGGGAGAAGCGAAAAAAGAACTCTTTGGAGTCATGAATTCATTCATTGAAGAACCGCGATCCAAATATAAAGAACTGATGGCAAATCCCCATTTGCTGGATTCCATACTGCAAATGGGAGCAATAAAAGCGCGGGAAAAAACGATCCCATTCATGAAAGAGATTAAAAGGAAAATAGGAATTTAAGATTGATTGAAATATAACATCGTGAGGGATTTGTTTTTCAGATAATTCATAATTCTTATTGACTTTTCTTTTCCTTTGTTATAAGTTATGGGAAAGTTATTTTTCACAAATTCATATTGTTTCTTATCAAGAGAGGTAGAGGGACTGGCCCGAAGACACCTCAGCAACCAGCCGCAAGATTCAGGTATGGTGCTAATTCCAGCAAGTTGATGTCAACTTGGACGATAAGAGGGAGAACGAACGTACAAAACCTTCTTATTTTCATAAGAAGGTTTTTTTGTTTTTTCCCTTTTCGTTTTCAGGGAGAGAAAAGGAGAGAAGAATGTTGAAAAAACATATTGATACTTTGCTTGTCCAGGCAGGGAACCGGAAGGATCCTGCAACGGGTGCTGTGAGCCTGCCCATTCATTTATCGACTGCTTATGAACATAAGGGGATTGGCCAATCGACAGGATATGATTACACGAGAACAGGAAATCCAACACGCGGCACCTTAGAGGAAGCTCTTACTCTATTAGAGGAGGGGCACAGGGGATTTGCCTTCAGTTCGGGGATGGCAGCGATTCAGGCAATCCTTGGCTTATTCTCGACTGGGGATGAATTGATCGTATCGAGAGACCTTTATGGGGGAAGCTACCGTTTATTCGTTCAGTATGAAGCACAATACGGAATCAAATTTCATTTTGTTGATACAAGTGATGCAGGCTCTATAGAAGAACAAACTTCTAACAGAACAAAAGCCATATTCCTTGAAACGCCAACCAATCCATTGATGAATGAAGCAAGTATATCTGAGGTTGCCGGTATTGCAAAGCATAATGGATTGCTTTTAATTGTCGATAATACTTTCTATACACCTGTGCTGCAAAAGCCTCTCACTGAGGGAGCAGACATTGTCATTCACAGTGCGACGAAATACTTAGGGGGCCATAATGACGTGCTGGCGGGAGTCGTGGTCGTAAACTCAGAGGAGTTGGCGGAAAAAATCTACACCATTCAAAATTCAATCGGCGCGGTTCTCGCACCTTTTGATTGTTGGCTCTTATTAAGAGGGATGAAAACCCTTAGTCTCAGAATGGCTCAGCATGAAAAAAACGCAAGAAAACTTGCCGACTATCTTGAGGGGCATGAATGTGTAACGGACGTTTTGTATCCGGGGAAAGGCGGCATGCTCTCTTTTCGCATCGCAAAGGAAGAATGGGTGGCACCCTTTCTCCGCCAATTAAAAGTGATTACGTTTGCTGAGAGTTTAGGGGGGGTTGAGAGCTTCATCACCTATCCCGCAACCCAGACACATGCAGACATTCCTGAAGAAGAACGAAAAAGGCTTGGTATCTGCAACAGACTCCTGCGGTTTTCTGTAGGAATCGAATTTATTGATGACCTGATAGCAGATTTGGAGAATGTTTTTCATCAATTGGAAAAAGAGGTGCTTACGTATGAGTAAAAAACCATTTTCACTACAGACGTCACTCATTCATTCTCACGGATTTGATGAAGAAACAGGAGCGGTCTCTACGCCGATTCATCATGCAACAACTTTTCATCAACAGGATTTCGACCAGTATGGAACATATGACTACAGCCGATCGGGAAATCCAACGAGGGAAACCGTCGAGGAAACGATAGCTGAGCTCGAAGGAGGGGTAAGGGGATTTGCCTTTTCATCCGGAATGGCGGCAATCTCAACAAGTTTTCTATTATTATCGAGCGGGGATCACGTTCTCGTATCAGAAGAAGTATACGGTGGGACCTACACGATGATCACGGAAGTCCTCACTAAGTTTGATATAGAATACTCCTTCGTGAACATGAAGGACCTGCATGAAGTGGCTTGTTCAATCAAGCACAATACAAAAGTGATCTATATGGAGACACCATCGAATCCGCTGCTGAACATCACGGATATTGAGGGAGTCGTTAAGCTTGCCAAGGCAAATGGATGTTTAACGTTCCTCGATAATACATTCATGACTCCCCTGCTGCAAAGACCGATCAGTCTGGGTGTAGATGTTGTCCTCCACAGTGCCACGAAGTTTCTTGCCGGCCATAGTGATGTCTTAGCGGGGCTTGCGGTAACGGGGAATGAAGAGATTGCGGGGAAACTTGCTTTCCTGCAGAATTCGTTTGGTGCGGTCCTCGGGGTCCAGGATTGCTGGCTGCTCTTAAGAGGAATGAAAACACTGCACGTAAGGTTGAAGGAGTCTTCTGAATCGGCATATAAGATTGCAAGCTTCCTAGAAAAGAGAAAGGAAGTTGAAGAAGTGTACTACCCGGGCTTGAGCTATCACCCCGGTCGTGAAATTCAAGTTCGCCAGGCAGAGGGGCCAGGTGCGGTTCTTTCCTTCCGATTGAAAGGAGAAGAGGAAGTGAAGCAACTTATACAACATGTAAACATTCCCGTATTCGCCGTAAGTCTTGGGGCAGTGGAATCCATTTTATCCTATCCTTCAAGAATGTCACATGCTTCCATGCCAAAAGAGGAAAGGGAAAGAAGAGGTATTACAGATGGTTTATTGCGATTATCAGTAGGACTTGAAAACGTGGATGAATTAATTAATGATCTTAAAAACGGTTTAGATAGTATTCAAAAGATCAATAGAAACAACGTGATAAATCTATAAAAAAGGAGGGAACGTCATGAAGCCATTGCTGGAAGCACTGAAAGAGAGAATATTGATTGCTGATGGGGCGATCGGAACACTTTTGTATTCATATGGAGTGGACAGATGCTTTGAAGAATTGAATCTATCCCACCCCAATGAAGTGTTGAAAGTCCATAAAGAGTATATTGATGCAGGAGCAGATATCATTCAAACCAATACGTATGGAGCCAACTATCAAAAGCTTTCCAGATACGGATTGGAGGATTCGGTAAAGGAAATAAATACAGCTGCCGTTCGTCTGGCAAGAAAAGCAGCAGGTGACAACACCTATATCCTGGGTACCATCGGGGGAATCAGGGCGATCAAACAAAATGTGTCGCTGGAAGAAATCAAGAGAAGCTTCCGGGAACAGCTATACTGTTTATTACTAGAGGGTGTAGACGGCATTTTACTTGAAACCTATTACGATTTTGAGGAATTGACAACTGTATTAAACATTGTAAAGCGTGAAGCGGACATTCCTATCATTGCTCAAGTTTCCCTTCATGAAACCGGAGTTCTTCAAAATGGAATGGAAATAAGAGATGCCCTTCAACAATTAGAATTACTGGGAGCAGATGTTGTCGGCATCAATTGTCGCATGGGGCCATTTCATATGGTGAATTCCTTAGAGGAAGTTCCATTACCTAAACGGGCGTTTCTATCCGTCTATCCCAATGCCAGTCTGCCAAACTATGAAGAAGGCAGATTCTATTACTCTGCTGAGCCTGATTACTTTGGGGACATAAGCAACGAATTGCGATTGCAAGGTGCAAGAATCATTGGTGGCTGTTGTGGAACCACACCTGATCACATTCGTTCTGTAGCTGCAAGGTTAAAAAGCCGGGAGCCCGTGAAAGAAAAAGTGGTGAAAAAGAAAAAGGTTGTTCAGTTATCATCACCTTCTGTCAGGGGAAACTTGCTGCATGAGCAGGTAAGAGAAAAGAAAACGATCATTGTTGAACTAGATCCACCTAAGCATCTCGACACGAAGCTTTTCTTCCAAGGGGCTGAGGCATTAAAGGAAGCTGGAATTGATGCACTTACGCTTGCTGACAATCCGTTAGCGTCGCCTAGGATAAGTAATGACGCCATTGGGAGCATGGTCAGATCCAAGTTTGACCTTACACCTCTGGTTCACATCACTTGCCGGGATCGAAACCTGATTGGACTTCAGTCTCATTTAATGGGCTTACACACGTTAGGGATACACAATATATTAGCAATAACGGGTGACCCGGCCAAGATTGGAGATTTTCCAGGGGCAGCATCCGTTTATGATTTATCTTCCCTTGAACTCATTGAATTGATTAAACAGAACAATGAGGGGATATCCTTTTCAGGTAAATCACTCCGGGAACGGACTCAGTTTTCAGTAGGTGCAGCTTTCAATCCGAATTTCCGTCATTTAGACGCTTCCGTAAAGAGGCTTGAAAAGAAAAAGAAAGCAGGTGCTGACTATTTCATTTCTCAACCGATCTTTGGGAAAGAGCAGCTGATTCAAGTACATGAAGCTACAAAGCATTTAGATGTTCCGATCTTTATAGGGATCATGCCGTTGATCAGCTCAAGAAATGCAGAGTTTCTACATCATGAAGTACCTGGAATCAACGTTCCAGAAGAAACAAGACAAAGAATGAAGGAAGCGGGAAGTGATCCCGTCATTACAAGAGCAATTGGCATGGAGATAGCCAAAGACTTACTTGATACAGCAATAGATCTGTTTAATGGGATTTACCTTATCACACCTTTTGTACGTTATGATATGAGCATTGAATTGATTCAACATATACAAGAGAAAACAAAACCGGAAAGAGAGGTTCCCTATGGCCATCACTTTGTTTGAAGAGCAGCTTAGGAAAAAAATACTCGTACTCGATGGAGCAATGGGAACGATGCTTCAACAAGCGAATTTATCGTCGGAGGATTTTGGTGGAGAAGAGCTTGAAGGGTGTAATGAAAATCTGGTTTTAACAGTGCCAGAGGTGATCTATCAAATCCATCTTGAATATTTGAAAGCGGGGGCAGACGTGATTGAAACGAATACGTTTGGTGCAACTCCCATTGTACTGGACGAATATGATTTAGGCTCTAAAGCATATGAAATTAATAAAGTAGCAGCTGAAATCGCCAAAAAAGCTGCAGGAGATGTCTCAACCTCCGAGTGGCCCAGGTTTGTTGCAGGATCTCTAGGTCCAACTACCAAAACCCTATCCGTAACAGGAGGGATAAGCTTTGATGAGTTAGTAGACAACTATCGTGTTCAAGCAGAAGGACTTCTCGATGGAGGAGTCGATGTACTGCTGCTCGAAACGAGTCAGGATGCTTTAAATGTAAAAGCAGCAAACCTCGGAATTCGAAGTGCCTTTGAATCCAGAAAAAAAGAGATCCCCATTTTGTTATCCGGAACCATTGAGCCGATGGGCACTACACTGGCAGGGCAGACAATCGAAGCATTTTATTTATCCCTAGAACATTTAAACCCTTTGGTCGTTGGTCTGAACTGCGCAACCGGACCTGAATTTATGCGCGATCATATTCGCTCCTTATCAAATCTGGCCACTACCTATGTCAGCTGTTATCCCAATGCAGGACTTCCGGATGAAGAGGGGAATTACAATGAAACCGCTGATTCACTCAGTGTAAAGATGAAAGGTTTTGCTGAGAAAGGCTGGCTGAATCTTGTTGGAGGGTGCTGTGGAACGACACCGGAACATATTCGTGCCCTTTCAGATGTGGTGAAAGGATTACCTCCTCGTAAACCCAATGAGTCTCACCCTCATGCAGTGTCGGGAATTGAAGCCTTCGTCTATGAGGATGCAGACAGAAGACCGATCCTGGTAGGAGAACGGACGAATGTCATCGGTTCCCGTAAATTTAAACGATTGATTGCAGAGAATAAAATAGAAGAAGCGTCAGAGATTGCGAGAGCGCAAGTGAAAAATGGAGCTCAAGTGATCGATATCTGCCTTGCAGATCCCGATCGAGAAGAAGTAGAAGATATGAATGTATTTATCCAGGAAGTGGTGAAAAAAGTAAAAGTTCCACTTGTCATCGATTCAACGGATGAGAAAGTGCTTGAGACCGCCTTGAAATATTCTCAAGGGAAAGTAATCATAAACTCGATTAATCTCGAAGACGGAGAAGAGCGGTTTGAGAAGATAACAAAGCTTATGAAGGAATACGGAGCGGCGGTTGTCGTAGGAACGATTGATGAAAAGGGAATGGGAGTGTCTGTAGAACGTAAGGTAGAAATTGCCATCCGCTCACATAAACTGTTAACAGAGAAATATGGTGTAGCTTCAGAAGACATCATCTTTGACCCTCTCGTTTTTCCTGTGGGAACAGGGGATCAGCAATACATTGGATCAGCCAATGCCACCGTTGAAGGGATTAGACAGATTAAGGAAGCCTTACCTGAATGCCCTCATATCTTAGGGGTTAGTAACGTTTCTTTTGGACTGCCTCCTGTTGGGAGAGAAGTGCTGAATGCGGTATATCTTTACCACTGTACCAAAGCGGGGCTGGATTATGCCATAGTCAATACGGAAAAATTAGAGCGCTTTGCCTCTATTCCTGAAGAAGAAGTTCGAATGGCTGAGAAGCTCTTATTTGAGACGACGGATGAAACACTGGCTGTATTTACTGCATTTTATAGAGGGAAAAAGAAAGAAGTTAAGGTTCCTGTAAACACAATGACCTTAGAAGAACGACTGGCTCATTATGTAGTGGAAGGAACGAAGGAAGGGCTTATTGATGACTTGAATCTAGCCCTTCAACAATATGATGCTCCTCTTGATATCATCAATGGTCCCCTTATGGCCGGAATGAGTGAAGTCGGAAGATTGTTTAATGATAACCAGCTGATTGTAGCGGAGGTATTACAGAGTGCCGAAGTCATGAAAGCATCCGTTGCTCATTTAGAACCGCATATGGAACAAACGGAAAGTTCATCTGCAAAGGGAAAAGTGATCTTAGCTACGGTTAAGGGGGATGTTCATGACATCGGTAAGAATCTCGTTGATATTATCCTCAGTAATAATGGATATGAAGTGATTGATTTAGGCATTAAAGTAACACCTCAGGAACTTATCAAAGTCATACGGGAAGAAAAGCCCGACATCGTAGGTTTATCCGGGCTCCTTGTAAAGTCGGCTCAACAAATGGTCATTACGGCTCAAGATTTAAAGCAGTCTGATATTTCAGTTCCTCTAGTAGTGGGAGGTGCGGCACTAACACGAAAATTCACTACGAACAAAATTGGCCGGGAATACGATGGGCTGGTTCTTTATGCCAAGGATGCAATGGATGGACTTGGCATCATGAATGGGATTCAACATGAAGAAACAAGGCTGAAGCTGGAGGAAGAAAGCCGTGAAAAGCTAAGCAAGCTTGTTTTGATTGAAGAAACATCAGATCGGGATAGATCGTCAGTTGCAGTCAAAGTACGTTCCACAGTATCAAAAGATGTTAAGGTTCATGTCCCGTCAGACCTGATTCCTCATACCATAAAAGAATTTTCACTTGATCAAATCCATCCCTATATTAATCAGCAAATGCTTCTGGGGCATCATTTAGGCATCAAGGGGAAAATATCCAGGTTACTGGAAGAAAAAGATGAACGAACGGTAGGCTTGAAAGGCGTAACTGATGAATTGTTCCATAAAGCAAAAAGGGAAGGGATGATTCAGGCATCTGCAAAATATCAATTCTTTCCTGCTCAATCAGATGGAGATGATGTTGTTATTTATCACCCGGATGATTCTTCCACAGAAATAGAACGATTTCATTTTCCAAGACAAGCAGGAAATCAGCATTTGTGTTTAGCAGATTATTTGCGGCCGGTAGAAAGTGGAGAAATAGATTATGTCGGTTTCTTTGCGGTGACGGCCGGTGTGAAAATCAGGCAGTGGGCAAGTGAGATGAAGGAAGAAGGCAGGTTCCTTGAAAGTCACGCCCTGCAGGCTCTTGCCTTAGAAACAGCAGAAGGACTGGCTGAAAGAGTCCATGAGATGATGAGAAGCAGGTGGGGATTCCCTGATCCCGTTGATTTTACGATGCAGGACCGGTTCCGGACCCATTATCAAGGACAGCGCTTTTCATTCGGGTATCCCGCCTGTCCCGAACTTGAGGATCAAAAGAAACTGTTTAAGCTTATCCAACCTGAAACAATCGGAATCCAATTAACGGACGGATGTATGATGGAACCTGAAGCATCGGTAACAGCGATGGTCTTCGCTCATCCGGAAGCAAGGTATTTTAATGTATTATGAAATTCATATTAAAAAGGCAACTTCCAGAGTGGAGTTGCCTTTTTACTTATGGCGATAAGTTCAAAAGTCTATTCTTATTAAGCTGTTCGTAAGATCGGCAAGGATCCACTGTTTCAAAATAAAAATGGATTTTTTGGAAATGAAAGAACTTAAAGTTAAAGGTTAGGGGATGAAGTGAAATCGGCTTGTAGAGTAATAAAGGGGAAACACAGAGTTAAAAAGAGTGATCTTCTGTTTTAACACTTTGATTACTAAACTTTGTTTCGAGTATTTCCAGTATTCTTTCTTCTGAGAATCCTGTAATCATCGTCAGATTGACTAAACTGGGCTTAAGTCCTATTGTTTCACAGAAATGATAGGCACTTTGGATAGCAAGTGATTCAATACACCTTCTTGTCAGATTGTTTTTCATTCTCTCATCAGCTCCCAACTATTTTGACATATGACTAAGTAGTAGGATTACGACATCATATTAAGATTTGTGGTTGGTTTCTAGTAGGAGATACATATTCATCGAAATAGTATATCGAGACATACCCTTGCTTTCTGTTTCTCAGTTAATCCCCATTATACACTTTATATTGTGAATTGTAGAGCTATTTTACAAAATAATGTAATGATTTAGAATTTACTTATGATTAATCCGTTTTTTATATGTAATGCAAAGAGCAAGAAAATAGTTGTATACAAAGAAGCGGAATGAATTTAGAAGAATGAGAATGCTCATAGATATGAGTGTCTGAATGGAAATTTTGTATGAATATGATATATAATGAAGGACGGTATAAGAAAATGTCGGAATTTCAGAAAAGCGATCAACTTGAACCTGAATGAAGGACCGATTCTTTAATGGTGAAAGAACACATGAAAAAGAGTATGATCTCCCAACTACTCATTGCGTCAGACAGGAAGAAGAAATTGATATAAATATGTTCGATTATCATAGGAGGAATCATACATGCATAGAAATCAGGAATTACATACTTTCTTGTTGAGTAAGGCTCGTCAATTAACGGAAGATTGGTATAACTCCTTGGACAAAAGCACAACAAAGGGTGTTTATTCTTCCTCAGATCCCAAGGTGATAGAAACTTTAAAAAATCAAAACTTCGAGTTTCACGGAATTCTTTGCAATGTATTTGCTGAGGACAAAGAAACGTTTAACAAGAGTATTGATGAATGGGTCTTGACCATTGCAAAGGATAAAGAACATTTAGAGACTCCAAATCACTATATCCTTAAGGAATTCATGAGAGTAAGGGATCAATACCTGGGATTCTTGAAAGAATATGCCGAAACTCATATGGAAGAAAACATATTCGAACAATTTAGCCTTTGGAATTCAGTGATTATTGAAGCATTTGATCGGGTTATGTTGCGTTTTGTTGAGCTGCAAACAGAAGTTGTGGAGCAGCAGATCCAATCTCAGCAGGAAGTGATCAATGAATTAAGTTCACCAGTCATATCATTGAACGCACATACAGCACTATTGCCACTTGTGGGTAATATCGATCCAACCCGGGCTGAATTAATTTTAGAGAATGCTTTGGAACAATGTGTAAATAAGGAAGTTTCTCAATTGTTCATTGACTTATCTGGTGTCGTATTGATTGATACGATGGTAGCTCATCAAATCTTTCAGTTGATTGATGCACTCCAGTTAATCGGTGTTAAACCGATCCTATCTGGATTACGTCCAGAGATAGCACAAACTGCTGTTCAGCTTGGATTGGATTTTGAAAACCTTACGATTACCTCCACCCTGTCACAGGCTTTGACCATCAAGAATAATGAAGTCATATAATTGAACTAAATCAAAAGCATTCGTACACGGTGTACGGATGCTTTTTTTGGTGCATTCGGTTCAAATCTCGTTTCCATGCTCCTCTTGTTTTGTTAAAAAGCAACAATATTTACGAAAAACAGACTTATAGAAACAGCATTCAATTTAAAAAATACAATCGAAAAATCAAAAGTAACACTTCGAAGTAAAATATCTTGAATTAAAGATAATTTTCGTGTATGATTTAGATAGAAAGTAAGCAAGAAAATCACAAAGGAGTGAATCTGCTATGAACTTGAAACCACTTAAAGGGCAGCATCACGTTTCTGCCATTACAGCAAATGCAAAGAAGAATTATGAATTCTACACAAAAACACTAGGACTTCGACTCGTGAAAAAATCAATCAACCAGGACGATACATCCGTCTACCATCTTTTCTATGCAGACGAAAGAGGAAATCCGGGGACGGACCTCACATTCTTCGAAATTCCACATGCTGGGAATACGTATAAAGGGACAAATAGTATTTCATTAACAGCACTGCGGGTAAACTCGGATGAGTCGTTAGCATATTGGAAAAATCGCTTTATAGAGATGAGTGTTGAGCATGACGAAATTTCTCACCATAGTGGTCGGGCAACACTAAGCTTCCGTGATTTTGAAGGACAGCGACTCATGCTTGTGTCAGATGAGAAGAACGAAGGAGTTCCTGGAGGGAAGCCTTGGGACAAGAGTCCTGTACCCGCCCAGCATGGAATTGTGGGCCTAGGTCCGATAACCCTGACGGTTGCGCAAGGGGAAAACACCGCAATCGTGTTGAAAGACGTATTAGGTTTTAGAGAAACTAGAACCTTTCCCTCCGATGTAGATGGACAACCTGATATTCGTGTGTTTGAAACGGGCGAGGGCGGTACTGGTGGAGAAGTATATTTAGAAGAACGGAGCGATATTCCACAAGAAAGACCGGGAAGAGGAAGTGTTCACCACGTTGCCTTCCGTGTTGAAGATGAAAATGAATTGCGTAAATGGGTAGAGTGGATCACTCAAAATCGCCTGCCGAACTCAGGCTTCGTTGAAAGATACTATTTCAGATCCCTTTACTTCCGTGAACCTAATGGCATTCTTTTCGAACTGGCAACAGATGGACCAGGCTTTGAGACCGATGAAGATTTTGATACTTTAGGAGAGAATTTATCTCTTCCACCATATTTCGAATCGCAAAGAGATTCCATAGAAGCTAAATTAAAACCATTAGATACTAAGGAATAGAGGAGGAAGACAGCATGAAACATCTTTTTAAACAAGGAAATAAAGACTTACCTACACTTCTTCTCCTTCATGGAACAGGTGGAGATGAGCGTGACTTATTACCACTGGCTGAGATGATTGAGCCGAGTGCTTCTGTATTAAGCGTAAAAGGGAATGTGGATGAAAATGGAATGGCCCGCTTTTTTGCACGCTTAAGGGAAGGTGTGTTTGATGAAGAAGATTTAGTATTCCGAACGAAGGAATTGAATGATTTCATTGGGGAGAGTGCTGAAAACTACGGGTTCGATCGTCAAAATATCGTTGCGTTAGGCTACTCCAATGGAGCGAATATCGCGGCAAGTTTAATGTATCATCACAAAAATGCATTAAAAGGTGGAATCCTATTCCATGCCATGGTCCCAAGACGAAATGTCAGGCTTCCAGACTTAAGTGATGTATCTGTATTCATTGGGGCTGGTAAGCGTGATCCACTCATTCCCTTACAAGAGACAAAAGAACTTGTGAAAAATCTTCAAGGTGCCGGGACACAGGTGGAAGCGTTCTGGACTGAAGGAGGTCATGAGCTTCGTCGTGAAGAAGTAGATGAAGCAAAACGATGGTTTGAAGACAACTTTAAATGATCTTTGGAATCCGGAAGGGAAGTCTTCCGGATTCTTTATTATCCTTTAACATTCTACTCTCTCATAGGCCTTTAAAACCTGTAGCATACCAAGGGTCAAAATTCCCCCCCATTCCTTTTCAGCAATCGGCCATGTCTCGTCATATTGACCGAACCAGGACCAATTCGGCTGCCAATATCCTTTCTGGTGTTGTGCTCCAATCTCGACATTCAATTGCACATGTACCTCCTCTTCTAACGCTTTA
Source organism: Rossellomorea sp. FM04394 (assembly GCF_041889765.1). NCBI lineage: Bacteria > Bacillati > Bacillota > Bacilli > Caryophanales > Bacillaceae > Rossellomorea > Rossellomorea sp. FM04394. Next base: position 2,046,413 of record NZ_CP168654.1, read on the forward strand.
TAAAAAGGGGAGGCAGGCCTATTGGCTACCTGTAATGGTTTGGCTATATATTCATTCCAGCGTGATGGATCCGTACAGACAGTCTTTCGTACTGAAGAAGAAAGGATTTTATAGATTTTGGATTCCGTTTCCCCTTTCACCTCAGAAAGGAGTCGATCATAACAAAGAAAATCATGCATCTCTATTGGGTGTGAAAGATTCTTTAACTCTGTGACGGCTTTCCCAGTCCATTCTTTTAAACGAGGGTGTTCTGGACTAAATAAATGAAAATACCCTACTATTTCAGCGTTAGGGTTAGCCCATGTTGTTTGAACGCCGCTATGTCCCTTTTCAGAGTCAAAATGCCACCATGGTGCATGGGGAACCAGATTAACCTCTTCAGGCACAGCATGCCAGCCGTTGATTTTCTCATCATATGTGTCTTGCAGGTAGCTCATCGCCTTTTGAACGATGGGGTGTTCGGATGGAAGTTTTAAGTCCTTCGCATGCTGTAATCCAACGGTTGTTGCCATTGGAGATGAATTGTCCAATCGAAAATCAGGCTCTATACAGTTGCCAAATCCCCCGTCCAAATTTTGAAATTCTGCTAGTTCTATGATTGCTTCCTCTTTACTTCCTTCTTCAAAATAAAAGCTGAATAGCTTTTGTTCAATTGGTCTTGCATAGGTTTTGATATAGGCAGCTGCTGTATTCCATTGGTCAGATGTCAGTTTCATAAGAGATGCTCCTTTATCGTAGTATTGATGTTTGCTATCTTAATACATTATCTATTAGGTGAGAGAATCCCTGCTTGTTACGATAATTAGTTGGAATACAAAGGTCCGTCCCTCAAAAAGGGAGAAAAATAGATAAAAAAATCGATGCCTGATATTCGGCGGCATCGTTGTTTTATAGAGGTTATAATAAAGAAAGTATGAAATATGTGGGGGAATGAGGATGATATCAGTCGAACTACAAAGGGAGTATTATCAAGCGTTAGTGGAAAAGAGATCGGATTACGAAGGGATTTTTTTTGTAGGGGTTAAAACGACAGGTGTGTTTTGTCGCCCGACTTGTCCGGCTAGAAAACCTAAATTTGAAAACTGTGAATTCTTTGGAACAGCTCAACAAGCCCTTCTGGCGTCGTTTCGACCTTGTAAAAGGTGTAAGCCCCTAACGCACCCAAATAGTATCTCAAATGTAGTAAAGCTTCTGGTAGAGGCTGTGGAAGCAAATCCTGAAAAACGTTGGAAGGATAAGGATTTTCAGGAGCTATCCATAGATGCATCTACTGCACGGCGTCAATTTAAGAGGCGGTTCGGTATGACCTTTGTAGAATATGCCAGAGCACGGAGGATGGGAATTGCCATGAAGCACATCAGATCAGGCTCAATGGTGATGGATGCTCAACTTGCAACTGGATATGAATCAAGCAGCGGATTCAGAGATGCATTTTCGAGCATTATGGGAACGCCGCCCGCTTTGTCTCATCACCAGCACATACTAAAAGCAGCTTGGATTGATACGAAACTTGGACCGATGATTGGAATTTCAGATGAAGAGTCTTTATACTTGCTGGAATTTGTTGACCGACGCGGTCTGGAGAATGAAGTGAAGAGATTGAGGGAGAAAACAAAGGCGGCAATCGTTCCCGGTTCTACCGAGCCACTTCGTTCCATCGAAAAGGAATTGAATGCCTACTTTGAGGGCTCTTTATCAGCCTTCCAAACAAAGTTGAAAATTAACGGAACACCTTTTCAACAAAACGTTTGGAGCGAATTGCAAAGAATCCCATTTGGACAAACCAGATCCTACACTGAGATCGCTCAAAGTATTTCCAGTCCGGCAGCTGTTCGAGCAGTAGCAAGGGCCAATGGGTGTAATCAGCTTGCCATCATCATTCCTTGTCATCGAGTGATACGAGCGAATGGAGATCTTGCCGGCTATGCTGGTGGTCTTAACCGGAAGAAATGGTTGATTGAACACGAATGTAAGATAAATGAGGAAATGAAGGGATCATTCACCAACTAACTCTATAGTGAAGAATACAATTGATCAAAAATAATAAAAGGGTGGTCAAGCATGAAATTTGATGAAGTAATGGCAGCACTTGAAGAGATGGGCAACGAACAGACCAAGAATATATATTTACGTCACGGCGCACATGAACCAATATTCGGAGTGAAAATTGGAGATATAAAAAAACTGGTGAAACATGTGAAAAAAGAGCAAGGCCTTGCATTCAGCCTGTACGAATCGGGAAATTTCGATGCCATGTACCTGGCAGGATTATCTGTAAATCCTAAAGAAATGAATAAAGGAATCTTACAGGATTGGGTCAATAAAGCAGATTGGTATATGCTGGCTGAATACACGGTTGCTAATATAACCGCAGAGAGCGACTACGCTATTGAATTAGCGAATGAGTGGATCAAATCGGAAAATGAAATGACGGCAACGGCTGGCTGGAGTGCCTATGCAGGGTATATTAGTATTACCCCAGACCAAGAAATCAATATAGACGAAATCAAACAGTATCTGAAACATATCGAAAAAACGATACATAAAGAGAGAAATAGAGTACGCTACGTAATGAATGGATTCGTCATTTCAGTTGGAGCACATGTAGCCCCGTTGTTAGATGACGCAAAACAAGTGGCGAATAAAATTGGGAAGGTACATGTCGATGTTGGTAATACAGCATGTAAAGTACCGGTAGCGGCCACCTATATAAAAAAGATAGAGGATAAAGACAGGGTCGGAGTGAAAAGAAAGACATGCATTTGTTAAATAGGTAAAGGGAGATTGGAAAGGAGCTATATTGAATTTATTTGGCAGAGCTGACGGTACAATAACCATATTTTCAATAAATGTATACTACTAATATAGGAAGAATTTCAATTAGTCAACAACCGGTCATTTTCATTTCTCTGTTGCAGAAGAAGTGTATAGCTACTAGACTATGAAATAGAGTCCTTAACAGAATCAGGAGCAATGTACAGATGAATGTAGTAAGAAAGGGTACTATTTTAGGTATAGCAGCAAGCATACAAGGATTGGCAATGGCTATCTTTTTGTTTCCCCATTTAATCCCTTCAGGTGGCGCTGCAAGTGTGAGTGTGCTAGTAAACTATTTGTTGGATGTCCCATTTGCCATTACGCTATGGGTGTTAAATGCTTCTCTTTTACTAGCTGCAGTAAAATGGTTAGGAAAAGAGAATGCACTTTGGACCATGTATTGTGTGACAGTCACGTCGTTTGTAGTCAATTTCTTGAATTCTCATTTAATCGGAACTGTTTCCTTTATTTTCGTCGATCTCTTGATTGGCAGCATCCTTTTCGGAATAGGGATAGGCATTCTTTTTAGAATGGGAGCATCCTCTGGAGGGATGGACATTTTAGCACTTATTATTTCAAAGCTAAAAGGCTACACCCCAGGGAAGATTTTATTCTTCATTAATGGCAGTGTATTACTACTGACAGGAGTCGTAGTAGATTTAAAAATCATTCTTTTTGCCTTAGCCTGCCAATTCATATCAACAAGAATTCTGGATGTCATTTGTCAGTTGGAATACAAACGAAGCCTCAACCGCCTTGAAAATCAGTAAACAGAAGGTCCGTCCCTATTGAGGGACGGACCTTCTGTTTACGATATTTCTTTAATGATGGATTTGACTGTGTGTTCCGGTGAGTTTTCGAAAAGTGAAATATATTGAAAAAGTTTGTTCTTGGGAAGCAGGTGCTTTCTAATTTCTTTAGCCGTTTTTCCCTCCAGGTGTGCTTTCATAACGGCTTCTTGAAGGTTTTGAAGATAGGCTAGTTTCTTCTCTAAAAGCTTTCTCCCATGCTTCAAGTACCCTTGATGTGAACAATATACTTCCTGAAAGGAATACTGAAGTGTTTTGTCTATTGAGCGAATGAGTTCCGGTACAGACTCGAATGAAAAGTTAGATGTAGGAGAATGGAATAAATATAAATCCCCCGAAAAGCAAATGCCCTTTTCTTCATCAATGAGAACAATGTGATCCTCAGCATGTCCCGGTGTATGAACAATTTTAAAGGAGTGTTTAGTGGTTTCAAATACTCCCCATTGAAGTGGTGACGGGTGAAACGCTGGACGATTATGCCAGAACATAGCTCTGTAAAAAGGAAGTTTAGTGCTGTGGTTGCATTTTTCCACCCCTAATGGATGGATCCATTGAGGAATGGAGTAAAACCTTTCAATCCATGAACTATTACCAGTATGATCTTCGTGGTGATGAGTATGAATGACTTCTTTAATCTGGAGCTCTTTAAAAATAGTGCGCACTTCATTCTTCATACTGTATGGTCCCGTATCAACGAGAACATCATCGACTTTAAAAATATAAACGGGCATCTTCTGACCTAATGTTTGAACGTTTAATTTAAATGATTGTATCAATGCAGTAACTCCTTATGTATAAGTGTTATAGTACATTATTCGAATGAAAGTTTTAAATTCCTGCATGAATACATATTTATGTACGAATTTCCTGTTAAAGGTCGAATGGAAAGGTGTATATGGTATAATTTTCTATAAGGGAAATATCAGACATTTTTTGAAGGGGTTTTCAATGTATGAAGGTGAAACAGAAGTCTTTACTTGTAATCCTTACGATTCTGATGGTGATTACTATCGTAATGCTAGATAAGATGGGTTTGAAAAAGGCCATTGAAGCATGTGAGAACAATGAGGGATTAGCAGAAGTGAAAGAAGGGATCCTTTCTTGGAATGTTTCATGTGAAGAAAAGTAACTCCTCCAATGCTAAAAATGGTAGACTAGAGAGTAGAATCATTATTCACAGGGGGAAATGCTTTGCAGAAGTGTAATGTATGTAACAATCAGTTTCAATGGAAAGAGATATTATTCTCCATTTGGAGATCTTATAAACCTATTGAATGCAGTCAATGTGGGAAGAAGCATACAATAAATTTTGCCTCGAAATTTTTTGTTTCATTTCTCATCATCGTTCCAGCGGTTGTATTCGGATTATTGATTGCACCCGATAAAGGGCTATCAAAGCCGGTGACTTTTGGTGTGATCGTTGGTTTGGCGTTTATAGTCTCGTTGATTTTACCGTTGTTCGTTAAATACGAGTATAAAAACTAAACATAAAGAGAGCTGCCGAAATAGGTAGCTCTTTTTTCAGCCATTGAAAGATCTCCAAAAGGAATTGGGTTTTAGTTAGTAAGTTCAAGAATGTCATGATGGTGAAGGAATTATAGACTTCATGTCACCGGGCTGAAAATCAAGATAGCTAAAGGACAATAAATGTAAGACAATAAATGTAATATGATGGATGTTCGTTCCTGTTTATCACAAAATGTTCGGAATTTCTTCAGCAATTATATGACAAAGCGACGGCTGATAGTATAGAATGAAAGATAATTAAGGTAAGGCTTCAAGAGTTTAGAATGCATCAAGCAATAGTATTGAAAATCGATTTTCAAATTAATGAATAGTTAATAGAAGTAAAACGGTTCTCGAATATTTGGCTGATTCATTTCATTCTTTTGGTAGGTTGTGCTGTTTTAAGGAGAGAATTGATGCTAGAATACAAAGTTCACCAAGGAGTCGGCAAAGAATATGTGGTGTTCCTTCATGGCATTGGAGGGAACTCGAGAATATTCGGCAAGCAGCTCGATATTTTCAAAAAATATTATAATGTGATAACGATTCATTTGCCAGGGCATGGGGAGTCCCCAAGTGTAGAATCATACAATGAAAAATTCACAATTGATTTAAATGTTCGTGAAGTTTTTAAGGTATTAGATCATCTTCAAGTGGAACGTGCTCATTTTATCGGAATTTCTTTAGGATCGGTTCTAATCCACGCTTTATTACAGGCTGCTCCAAACCGAGTGAAAAGTGCCGTATTAGGGGGATGTATCACTAGATTCAATTTGTTATCCAATACACTACTTAAAATTGGTGATGCAGTGAAAAATATGATTCCTTTCATGTGGTTATATAAAATTTTCGCCTACATCATGATGCCTAAAAGCAATCACAGAATTTCCAGAAAGTTATTCATACGCGAAGCAAAGAAAATGAATCGTAATGATTTTCTCGGGTGGTATCGTCTGACACCGTTTGTGAAATCAACTTACGCTTCTGTGCAGGAAAGGGCTTCTCATGTACCTAAGCTTTATATATCCGGGAAAGAAGATCATCTGTTTGTTCGGTCGCTTGATCAGGATACAATGGGAGACCCTTCAGCCACGAAAGTGTTTCTTGAGGATTGTGGACACGTATGTAATGTAGAGAAGCCAAATGAATTTAATCGACTTGCTCTTGATTTCATTTATAAGAACCAAGATGTTCCATTGCGCAGGGTGCAATAAAATTAATGAAAATCCCATTTCTTCATTGGAATGGGATTTTTTGTATAGCTTCATGTTAGGTGCAAACTTGATTTATATAGTTATAGAGGGGAGAAATCTCTGTTAAGTAATCTGCTGTTTCTTAACAGGGATTTTTTTAAAAAAGGTTAAGTATTTGGAGAAAGGGAATAGGGAGGTACGGAATGTTTAGACGGGGTTAACGGTAATGATTAAGCGAGGTCCGTCCCTTAAAGGAATTGAGGAAGGATTAAGAGAATATAGTATAGATGGGTGTTCGGAGGGGAGTTGGGGTTTGTGAAAGAGATGATGAATTTTAGGTATGAGGATTATCCTTTTGAGTTGTTTTCGGTATCCCATGTGGCAGCTATGATTGTCTCGTTTGGATGTATGATCGGTTTGTATCTTCTTAGGAATCACCTAAGCGGTAGAGGTAAGAGTGTGTTGAAATGGAATCTCGTGGTACTGCTGATTTTGAGTGAAGCATTATTTCAAATTTGGTACTTTATCAATGATTATTGGGATGTAGCCATTAATTTGCCGCTTCAATTATGTTCCATCTCATTGTACCTTTGCATGATCATGCTCATTACGAAAAACTATAGAATCTTTGAAATCAGTTTTTTTGCAAGTATGACTGGTGCTGTTATTGCCATCGTGACACCTGAGTTGTTTTTTGGTTTTCCCCATTTTCGTTATTTCCAATTTTTTATAGCGCATCTTGCAATTGTATTATCCTGTTTGTACATGACATGGATAGAAGGCTACACATTGACGTTCCGGTCTATGCTGAGGGCATTCATAGCTTTAAATCTAATTGCTGTCATGGTATTTATCCTGAACAAATTGGTAGGAGCAAATTATATGTTCCTTTCACATAAACCGTATAATGCAAGTCCCATAGATTATTTAGGGGAGTATCCCTGGTACCTCCTGTCACTTGAAGGAGTAGCCCTTATATTATTCAGCCTCCTTTATTTACCATTCTATCTCTTTAGAAATAGAAAGAGTATAGATGAATTGTAAATATATGAAACTTTCCTTGGTATCAATCCGTCTATTAACATATAAGAAAAGTCAGGTGTGAATATGATGAGTAATAGTATGATCATAAGTATGATCATTTTGGTTTCTTATGGACTAGGAAGTTTAACAGGTGCTTATTATATAGTGAAAATGTTTACCGGTGAAGATATCCGTAAAATGGGGAGCGGGAATGTCGGTGCGACGAATGCAGGTAGAGCCATAGGGAAAAAGGGATTTCTGCTGACGCTGCTGGTTGATGTCGGAAAAGTGATTCTTGCACTAATGTTAACGGCTCAACTGGCAGAAGGTGAGATTTACTCTGTTCTCAGTTCTATTTTTCTCATGATCGGACATTTGTTTCCAATCCAACTTGGACTTCATGGCGGAAAGGGAGTAGTTGTTTATTTGGCATCTGCATTATTTCTCAATCCCTTTACAATTGGGATTTTCGCTATCACTATGGGAGTCTCATATATGATCTTGAAGAAATACACCATTGCCGGTTTTCTCTCAATGGCAACCATTCCGATTACGGCTTATGTGATTGAGGGTTCATTCACCATTTTCATCGGATTATTGTCACTTTTTGTGACGGTTCTGATGGTACATAAACGATAACAGAAGCAATCTTTCGATACATAGGAGGAACGAGAATGGAAAACCTTTCTCTTCAGTACAAAATTGCAAGTGAATCATGTGAGTTTCAACAAATCTATTCCCTGAATTATCAGACTTTTGTAGAAGAAATACCTCAGCACGAAGGAAATCCAGAACGCAAACTGATAGATAAATTTCACGATGAAAATACATATGTTATTGCTAAAGATGAAGGGGAAGTCGTGGGCATGATCGCGGTTCGTGCCAAGCGTCCCTTCTCTCTGGATTTAAAACTGGGAAATATTAATGAATATTTGCCGGCTGGGGCTGTTCCTTGTGAAATTCGATTACTATCCGTAAAAGAATCGTATAGAAGTACGAGAGTTTTTTATCAATTATGTGAGCGCTTAGTATCTTATTGCTTGGAGAAAGGATATACGATGGCTCTCATTTCAGGAACGGTTCGTCAGCTCAAGTTGTATAAACGAATAGGTTTTCAGCCTTTTGCCGATCTTGTGGGGGAGGAAGGGGCCAATTTTCAGCCCATGTATTTAACCCGCGAAAGCTTCGAAAATTCGACGAAAGCCTTTCAGAAATTAATGATTCGCAAAACAGAAAAATCAGTTCCGCTTTCTTTCCTTCCTGGTCCGGTTCCACTTCATGGAACGGTAGAAGAAGCTTTCAAAAGGGAACCTGATTCTCATAGAAGCAGCGTGTTTATTAACGAAATGGCAGAAGTAAGAAGATCATTATGCGAGATAACAAACGCAAACCATGCAAAAGTTGCAGTGGGAACGGGTACCCTATCTAATGACATGGTTGCAGCTCAACTGAAATCCTTGAACGGAAGCGGGCTTATTCTGGCAAACGGAGAATTCGGGTACCGGTTGATTGATCATGCAAATAGGTTTGATTTATATTTTCATACATTCCAAAAAGATTGGAATGAAGCAATTTCATTAGGCGAAGTGGAAAGCTGCCTCAAGGAAAACAAAAACATAAAATGGCTTTGGACGGTACATTGTGAAACGTCGACCGGCTACTTATATGACCTGGACGGGCTACTTTCTCTGTGTAAAAGGTATGGAATAGAACTATGCGTCGATGCTTGCAGTTCGGTTGGGACCATTCCAGTGAATTTTAAAGAAGTGTACTTTGCCACAACGGTCAGTGGGAAAGGATTAGGCTCTTATCCCGGCCTGGCAATCGTATTTCATCGGGATGAAATACAGCCCAGCACATCAATTCCAAGGTACTTGGATGTGGGAATGTACGAGGTGAATGGAAGCATCCCCTTCACCCACTCTTCTAATATGGTAAGGGCTCTAAAGGAGGCACTGCACTATCTTGACTATGAAATGCATGAAAAATTAGCTCAGAGAGTACGGTGTGTGTTAACTCAGGGAGGATTTCAAATACTGGGGGATGAAAACTATTCTCCTGGAGTGATTACAATTGCTTTGGAGAGGGAACAGTGTAGTAGACAGTTTGGTGATGTGTTGAAAGATAGAGGGATTTTATTAAGCTACGAAAGTGACTATTTAGTTAAGAGAAATTGGGTGCAGGTGGCGCTCATGGGAAAACAAAACGAACGAAAGGTTTTGAAAGCAATGAAAATACTCAACAAAGAATATCAAAGCAATGTTGATTCCAGGGTTGTGAAATGAGTAGGATATCCCGTTTTATATCTCGCTTTAAGACATACAAATTAATTGGGTTTGCCATCCTAACCTTATGGTTAAAGACCGTATTAGTTTCTTTAATTGGATTCAATCTACATATCGAATCCCTCTTGGACTTATTACTCATCATATTCAATCCTCTTGGTTCGTTAATGCTATTAATCGGATTCAGTTTTTACTTCTCAAAAAAGATTAAACCCGCTATTGTCGTCATTGTAATGGGGATTGCAACAGGACTTTTATACGGTGATCTATTATATTTTCGATTTTACTCGGATTTTGTTACCGTTCCGATTTTATTTCAGTTTAAAAATGTGGGAGGGATTGGACCAAGTACATTTGAACTGATGAGTCCCTGGGATCTACTTTTAATTGTAGATTTCCTACTTGTCGGGTGGTTATTAAAGAAAAAGTGGGCGCCTACTTCTTCCATTAAGGTCTCAAGGAGGTGGAAGCTTTCATATATCGTGTTGAGTCTAGTGCTGTTACTCATAACAGTGGGATTAGGACTGATGAAATCTCCATATTTATTCGCTGAATCCTATGACAGAGAGCAAATGGTCAAATCCGTGGGACCATATAATTATCATTTATACGATATTGGGGTTGAAGCTACGGTCCCATTCACCAAGATGCTTGCCAGTAAATCAGACACAGAAGCGTCCATAAAATATACACAATCCAAGAAACATAACAAGTCAGATTTGTTCGGAATTGCCGAGGGGAAAAATGTTGTATTGATCAGTATGGAATCCACCCAAAATTTTGTCATCAATCAAGAGGTCAACGGAGAAGAAATCACACCGTTTTTAAATTCTTTAATCAAAGATAGTTACTATTTCAACCAAATTTATGATCAAACCGCACAAGGAAAGACGTCAGACTCTGAATTTATGATTGATACAGGGTTATATCCCTTGGCCAGTGGATCGGCATTTGTTCGCACACCGGATAACCGCTATAAAAGCATGCCTCATATTTTAAAAAAGAAAGAAGATTATTATGCCGCAGTTTTCCATGGGAATGATCGTACATTTTGGAATCGTGATGTGATGTACGAATCATTAGGATATGATCGCTACTTTTCGAAAAGAGACTTCAATGTATCTGAAGATAACTCGGTTAATTATGGATTAAAGGATATACCGTTCTTCGAACAATCTATTTCGTATCTTGAAAAATTGCCCCAACCATTTTATACACGTCTCATCATGCTGACGAATCACTTTCCCTTTCTATTAGAAGAAGAGGATAAACTTATCCCGGAGGCTTCAACAGGGGAGGATGTTGTCAACCGTTATGTTACCACGGTACGTTACGAGGATGAAGCGATTAAGACATTATTTAAGAACCTTAAAGCAAACGGAATGTATGAGAATACTGTATTTGTACTATATGGAGACCATTATGGTATCTCAGAAAAATATGAAAATGGAGTTTTCGAGCTTTTAGGACAGGAAGATACCCCAGTGAATCATGTGAAGCTCCAGCAGGTTCCCCTCATTATCCATGTCCCGGGTGAAAAGGGAAAAACGATTGAGACGATAGGGGGAGAAATTGATATTCGTCCAACCATACTTCACTTATTGGGGATTAAGATGAACGATAATCTGTCATTTGGTCATAACCTGTTCACTAGAAAGGAAGATCATCCAGTCATTTTCAGGGATGGAGATTTTGTTACAGAAAACTACGTTTTTAAAGACAATGTTTGCTATGATAAGAGTAATGAAACATCTGTTTCTGAGTCATTATGTGAACCTTTTAAAGAAACGGTAAGAAAAGAGTTAGGTATGTCGGATGATATCATCTATGGAGATTTGTTAAGGTTTTTAGAATAGCAGGAAGAAAACCCGACTCTAAATTAGAGTCGGGTTTTCTATTGGATATTTAATTATTAATAATATTATTATGTAAACTATAGTGCGTTCTTTATTTATTCCCGCTTTCTAAGAGGCCAAGTTTCTCTGTGCCATTTTCAGATTTCATTTCGTAGAATTGTCCATTAAAGCCAATCACTTCTATACTAAGTTTGTGGCTAGGGTCATTCAAGCTTATGTAGTGTCTATTTATACGTAATGTAAATAGTCCAGGAGAATAGGCTCCGTCTCCATTTGCAAGCTTAATCCTCTCTGTAATGTTCCCATTAGCACTTTCCAATTCAATGATAGAGCAGTCTTTATTGCAGTCAATATTGTGTTCTTCTTGCAGCCAAATGGCGAAATCTTTTTCTGTCGGCTTATTTAGAATGGTTATGGTGCAAAGTGTTACGATCAGACCTATTAGAAATAGGGATGTCCATCTTTTGCTCATTGCATTTAGCCTCCCACCAGGTTGTAGAGCCCTGGAAAATCTTGATAAAGTAAGTGTATCATAGATTAAGAGAGAGGAGATTATTTCAAGAAAAAAGCCCAGGATATAAATACCCTAAGCTTTTGGTGTTGATTATTGTTTGGTTGTGAGAGGTAGACGAATTTTCACGACAGTACCCTTATTCAACTCACTTTCGTATTCAATCATTCCACCCATTTCACGAATGATTTTATTCGTCACCATGCTGCCAAGGCCGGTGCCCTTTGTTTTCGTTGTGTAAAAGGGTAAACCGATCTTTTTTAATTCATCCCCAGTCATTCCTTTTCCAGTGTCTGAAATAGTCATCAACACATCGTCTCTCGAAGAGTCCTCCTTTAAAGAAATGTTGATTTCCCCATGGTCCTCAATCGATTCGATTCCGTTCTTAATGACATTCATGATCGCTTGCTTCATATGATGCTCATCACCCTTTATATAATAGGTGTCATTTTGGTGGAAAAGTATCGATGTATTCGAATAGGAGGCAAATGGTCTTAGTAAATCCACACAGTCCTGAACCACCATTTCCAGGTTCAGTGTAGACAGCTGAAATTCACTTGGTCTTGCTACGCTAAGGTAGTCTGTGATGATTTTATTCGTTCGATCTAATTCATTGAGAATAAGAGGGGAGTACCTTTTAAACCGTTCATCCTCAGAGTCCTCGCTTAGATGCTGTATGAATCCTCTTACGGTTGCAAGAGGATTTCGAATCTCGTGTGCAATAGAAGCCGCCATCTGTCCCACCATATTCAATTTATCGAGATAAACCATTTCTTCGATCTGTTTATTCGTTTGGATCAAATGTTCAATAATGAACACAAGAGCCACAAAAGTAAAATAGAAAACAGTGAAATAAATAAAATAAAACGGCAAATGGAGAATAGGAATATAGTTGTTAATAATCGTAATGTAAAACAATGAATGAACCAGGAAGATGATCGTACTTCCCATTAATTTATATTGTGTCTTTAATAACATCTTACGAAAGAGAATACCTATTACAAACGCCAACACGGAGACAGTTATTCCAACCATAACATATGGACCACCTATTAAATGGCGGAAGATGATCACGCATCCTAAAACGATAGATCCTGATAATAATCCGGCGTAGATTGTCGCAATTAATATGGCGATCATGCGTAAGTCAAAATGAGTTTCTCCCAGGGTTTCAATCGGATAGAGCATACACAATAAAGCCCCAAAGGATGCGATAAGGCCATAAGTGATTTTATGTTTAAAATGTGGAACTTGTTTTTCTTTAAATGGAAATAAAACGTTAGCATTATATGTAAAAGAAAACAAAATTGTAATATTGACCAACAGGGTTTTGATTAATGTAATCAAAGAAAAGCCTCCAAAACCTAATTTACCTGGAAACAGAAAACTGTTTATCCAAAATATGAATATACAAGTATTAAAAATACTTCATTTTCCCGTTTGAGTCAAATCTTACAATTAATTGAGGGACGGACCTTGAAGTTATAACTAGAAAATCGTTAAATACCTTGATTAACATGATTAAAACAAGATTTATTTATTCCAATGAAGTTATATGGTGTTTCATTAGAGGTCCGTCCCTCACTCTTAGCAGGTATTTTGACGGTGATAATAGAATATATAAGTTATACAAGCCGGTTTTTATGAGTTTTTTGGAAATAGGTTTGGTGTATATTACATAGATCATTTTAGTTCCAATGAGATGAGTTCAGTAGTTGACGCGGGGTGTTTATCTTAGGAGGAGGAATGAAGATGATTGAAGGACAGGTAATAAATCCATTGCAGCAAGTGAAAATAAAGCATAAGAAGATTCCCCTTAAAGAGGTTGTGAAAAGAGCTGTCCTCATTACCATCGGGGCGATGATCATGGCGGTTGGTCTTGAAATATTCCTGGTCCCGAATCAGGTCATCGATGGAGGAATCGTTGGCGTCTCGATTATGCTCTCCCATATTACCGGCGTTAAGCTTGGTCTTTTCATCTTTATTCTCAATATCCCCTTTTTCTTCATCGGGTATAAACAAATCGGAAAAACCTTCGCATTCTCTACACTTTACGGCATTATCATACTATCGATTTCAACCACTTTTCTTCATCCGGTAGCTGCCTTCACACAAGACATTCTTCTAGCTTCTTTATTCGGCGGGATCGTTCTTGGAATAGGTGTGGGTATGGTCATTCGTTACGGTGGATCTCTTGACGGTACGGAAATCCTTGCTATTCTATCAAGTAAAAAGCTCCCATTCTCTGTCGGTGAAATTATTATGTTTGTCAATCTGTTCATTTTGGCTTCCGCCGGATTTGTGTTTAGTTGGGATAGAGCCATGTATTCACTTCTTGCCTATTACGTAGCTTTTAAAATGATTGATATTACCATTAAAGGACTTGATGAATCCAAATCTGTTTGGATTATAAGTGAAAATTATAAAGAAATTGGTGATGCCCTCTTACACAGACTGGGGAGGGGAGTGACCTATTTGAAGGGGGAAGGAGCCTTTTCAGGAGATGATAAAAAAGTGATATTCTGCGTCATCACACGTCTGGAGGAAGCGAAACTTAAAGACATCGTCGCAGAACATGATCCATCCGCTTTTCTAGCCATTGCTGATATAGCAGAGGTAAGGGGAGGGAGGTTCAAGAAGAAAGATATTCATTAGGCAGAAGCACAGTATAGGGAAACCCCTTGACTGTGCTTTTTTTGATTTGACTTAAATAATTGATTTTAGACTCCTTTCGTCAGTCAAATGATTCATTGGAAGTGTTCTGTTTAATAGCTTACAATTCCTTATTGTCGTCCCGTGTCGGTTATAGTATGATAAGCTAGATTATCACGGGACGGGGGCAAGAGTGTGAAGAAAGTCATGTTGCTTGTGCTATTTTGCTGTTTTGGAATTTTCCAGCAGATAAACGATGTTCAGGTTCATATGGGAGGAGAAGTCATTCAGGATCAAGCCCAGATTGCCTATCTTGAGGATGATTCTTTCTCATTGAACCCGACTTTAGTGACGAAGAAAGTAGAAGATAAAAGTAGATTTCCTTTTAAAAGAATTCTGCCCCTGATTCCTCCCATTTTTTTCAATGAGCGACTCTTTTCCCATTGTAGTGGGGATTCAACCGGTTTTGAAGTCATCGTGAAATATCACTCCAACTATCTTTCATGACTGCTTTATTCACAGTATGATTAAACGATAGAGGAGAAATGATAAATGGACGTCATCATGTTAATAAAAGCATTCATCTTAGGCTTGGTCGAGGGGTTAACGGAATTTGCCCCTGTATCTTCCACTGGCCATATGATAGTAGTAGACGATTTATGGATCAAATCAAAAGAAGTATTGGGTAAATATCCAGCAAATACGTTCAAAGTTGTGATCCAACTAGGCTCAATTTTAGCGGTTGTCATTGTATTTAGAGAGAGATTTAAAGATTTACTTGGATTTAATCAACGTACCGCAAGTAAAACATCCAGTTTAAAGTTAACCCACATACTGGCTGGATTGATTCCCGCAGTGATCCTGGGCTTGTTATTTGAGGATTATATCGATGAGCATCTTTTTTCGCTTAATACAGTTCTGGCTGGCTTAACGATCGGTGCTTTCCTCATGATTGCAGCGGATTTATTTCGCCCCAAAAGCGTCACAGTGGAAAATGTTGATCAGATAACACATAAAAAAGCGATGGTGATCGGGCTTATTCAATGCTTATCATTATGGCCAGGATTTTCACGGTCAGGATCCACCATCTCTGGAGGAGTTTTACTTGGATTAAGCTACCGGGCTGCGTCGGATTTTACATTCATAATGGCGGTTCCGATCATGCTGGGAGCAAGTTCCCTTTCTCTAATGAAGAACTGGATGTACTTCACCCCTGAATTTCTACCGTTTTTATTGGTTGGATTTCTAAGTGCATTTCTATTCGCTTATCTGTCAATACACTTTTTTCTTAAAGTAATCAATAAGATCAGGTTAATTCCTTTTGCCATTTATCGACTGGTTCTGGTCGCGATAATATTTCTTGTTTTTTACTAAAATCACTCTTGACAGTTAGAAAATACTACCATATAATTTCAATAACAATTTTATTCTAAATTGAATATACTATACGAAAGCAAAGATGAGGACATGATTCATTCTGTTTTTTCTTGATCAGAGAGCAGGGTCACCGGCTGAGAGCCCTGAAGAGAAAGGAATGACTTACCACCTCGGAGCTATTATGGTGAAATGTCAGTATCCATAATCGGGAAAACCGTTATCTTACTTAAGCGAAGAGTACTATTTTACACTTCGGAATTAGGGTGGAACCACGACCGCACTCGTCCCTTGGTTAGGGATGGGTGCGGTTTTTTTATTAATTGAATAAAAAGTGATGAAGAGGACACGAATCATTTACTGCTTTTCTTACCAGAGAACAGGGTCACATGGCTGAGAGCCCTGAAGAAAAGGAAATGATTTACCACCTTGGAGCTATTATGGTGAAATGTCAGTATCCATAATCGGGAAAACCGTTATCAACTTTGAGCGGAGGGCTTTTGTTCAGCACTTCGGAATTAGGGTGGTACCACGACCGCATTCGTCCCTTGACAGGGATGAATGCGGTTTTTTATATAAAAAAATGATTAGGAGGAGACAAAATGTCAATTCAATCTGAAGTGGAAAAACGTAATCACAGGAAATTGGGTCAGGAGCTGGAGCTTTTTGTATCGATGGAGGAAGCACCAGGGATGCCCTTTTATTTACCGAAAGGGATGCTATTACGTAATGAATTGGAAGACTTTTGGAAGAAGGAGCATCGGAAAGCAGGATACCAAGAGATTAGGACTCCCATCATGATGAAGCAGGAGCTATGGGAAAAGTCAGGGCACTGGGATCATTACCATGAGAATATGTATTTCTCAGAGGTAGATGATCAGAAATATGCAATCAAGCCAATGAGTTGCCCAGGGGCAGTCTTGATCTATAAAAGTAAGAGAAGAAGTTATCGTGAATTACCCCTTCGATATGGTGAACTGGGATTGGTTCATCGACATGAGCTATCGGGTTCATTAAGCGGATTATTGAGAGTCCGCTCCTTCACTCAGGATGATGCTCATCTATTTGTAAGGGAAGATCAAATCCGGTCGGAGCTTCATAAAGTATTGGATCTTATCGATCTTTTCTATAGTAAATTCGGGTTTGACTATAAGGTTGAGCTTTCGACTCGTCCGGAAGATTTTATGGGCTCCGTTGCATTATGGGATCAAGCTGAAGGAGATTTGGAAGGTGTGTTGAAAGAGAGAGGAGTCAACTATCATGTTAATAAAGGAGACGGTGCTTTCTACGGGCCCAAAATTGATTTTCATATATTGGACGTCATTGGTCGAAGCTGGCAATGTGGAACAGTTCAACTTGATTTTCAAATGCCTGAAAAATTTGAGTGTGAATATATTGGAGAAGACAATGGAACAGCCAGACCGATTATGATTCATCGAGCGATATACGGTTCGATCGAACGCTTTATGGCAATCATCATTGAACATTTCGGAGGAGACTTTCCCCTTTGGTTAGCTCCACACCAGGTCAAAATCCTTCCAATCTCCGACGCGCATATCCAATATGCTCAAGCTGTGAAGTCTCAATTAGAAAGAGAAGGGTTTAGGGTGGAAATCGATGATCGTGTAGAAAAAGTCGGTATGAAAATCAGAGAAGCAGAGATGCAAAAAGTTCCTTATATGATGGTAATTGGAGATAAGGAGGTCGAGGGTGATTCTATTTCGTTACGTAAGAGGAAGGAAGGAAACGTCGGCATGTTGAAGATAGAAGATGCTTTATTGAAGTTACAAGAAGAGATAAATGGCTCGGATAAACAGTCGAACTAAGCGTTATAAATCCACTTGACCTTTTCCTGAATTTTCTTTACAATTGGAGAAAGAAAATTCTGAATATGAGAGGGGGAGAAGGAATGCAACAATATTATCGATCATGTTTAGCCATTTCTCCCCCTATAAAAAGAGCTAAAAGGGTATTATCCATTACCTTTTTAGTTCTTTTTTTATGTCCAGGGGAGGAAAAAAGATGAGATATAAGCGTGTATTAATTAAATTAAGTGGTGGGGCATTGGCTGATAAGGAAGGAAATAATTTTGGTGCAGAAGAACTTGAACACATTGCAGGAGAAATCATGTCCATCGTCAATATGGGGATTGAAGTCTCCTTGGTGGTAGGTGGTGGCAATATATTTCGAGGCAGTCTTGCAGATACATGGGGAATAGACCGGGTAGAAGCAGACAGTATTGGAACCCTTGGAACCATCATCAACAGTTTGATGCTTAGAGGGGTGTTGAAAAGCAAAACCGACAAAGAAGTTCGAGTGATGACTTCAATTCCAGTTTCAACGTTAGCTGAACCTTATATTCGACTTCGCGCCGTTCATCATCTTGCAAAAGGATATATTGTCATATTCGGTGGTGGGAATGGTCAACCTTTCGTTACGACGGATTATCCCAGCGTTCAGCGAGCCATTGAAACGAATAGTGACGCCATCCTGGTAGCCAAGCAAGGGGTCGATGGTGTTTTTACAAGTGACCCTAAACGGGATAAAAAGGCCAAGATGTACCATAACCTAAATTATGATGACGTTGTAACGAATAATATTAAAGTCATGGATCAATCAGCTCTGCTGTTAGCAAGGGACTATAAACTTCCTGTTCACATTTTTAATTTTGATCAGGCAGGAATCATGGAGGAAATATGCTCAGGTCAGAAGCGGGGAACACTAATTAATCATGAAGAGACGAGACTTTGATAATGGGCATTTTATTCACTTAAACCTAGATGGGAGGAGCAAAGCATAATGGAGATCGGGATCCATAACAAATATGATCCGGATAAGATAGATGAGATACGTGCAGTGTACCAGTCAGCAGGTTGGTTGAAGCATTCAAATGAAGTAATTACCAAGGTTTTTCAAAGAAGTGATATAGTCACTTTCGCTATAAGTGATGGTAGGATCATTGGAGTTGGAAGAGCCCTAACGGATGGTGTATTCAATGCAGCAATATATGATGTGGTCGTTCATCTAGAGTATCAAAAAATTGGAATCGGCAGTCTCATCATGAGTGACCTTTTAGAGCAGTTAAAAGATGTTTCCTGCGTTCAATTAATCTCCACAACCGGTAATGAAGAGTTTTATAGAAAACATGGAATGAAGAAACTGAAAACGGGTATGGCTAGATATTTGAATTCAAGTTTGACGGGTGAGTATTTGGATTAAGAGGCATTGAAAAAGAGAGACGGCCACGTGTGACCGTCTCTTTTGTTTACACCATTTCCTTATAGAGCTTTTCATACTGAATCGCCACATCGAAGTCCAAATCCGTGAGGCCATTTTCACTCCAGGAAGTCAACTCTACTATAACCAATTTGTATTGAATCGTTATAAATGGATGGTGATTCACTTCCTCCGCTGCCTCTGCCAGCTTGTTGACAAACCTTATTCCTTCAAGATAATTCTTGAACCGGTAGCGCCGTTCAATCCATTTCTCTTCTTTAATGCGCCATTTCTCAAGAGTTTCAAGTTTATGAGAAATGGCAGCTTCACTTAACTTCTTCATACCATAACTCCTTTCCTTCCATATATGACATCAAGACCATTTTGAATGAGACGTGCAAACCGATCCTGCTTACTTAATATATTTAAGTCTTTCAGAAGCTCTTCCTTTAACTGAGATTCCGGCTCGTGAATCTGCAATAGTTCAATCATTTCAAGTCTAAGCAGCCACTCTTCAGGGAAATCCTCTTTCAGCCTGCCAACTATACTATGAATAAGATCTATGGAAAAGGCTACTTCTCTCAGTTCTCTGACCTCTCTAAAGAGGCTGTCCAATGGTGTAAGATCACGGGGTTTGCCATCCTCTTCTTCAATGAGTGGGGTGTGTCCGAAGAAAGCACCATAATCAGCCGCATGTGGACGCGCTGAAACGATTTCACTGCCTACTGCCAAATCGTAAGTTCCCCATGAAGGGTGGAATAAAACGTGTTCACCCAAAGTCACCATACATTCATCAATTGATATGAGAACAAGATGATGATGGTGAAAGACGAGATTCGTCACATGTCCAGAGACTTCAATCCCACCATCAAATGTGATTTGCATCATTTTATTCATCTCAATGCCAAGCTTCCTTAAATCCGCTTCGGTCTGGTCCTCAAGAATGGTACCATCCTCAAGGATACCGATAGGTGCACCAAAGCCATCAGCGTGATGGTCTGTCCCGTGATGATCGAGCTGCTCGTCTTGGATGGAAAGTGAAGTAGGTCCTACGGTTTTGACGTAGATAGCTTCACCATGCTCATTTTTTATTACTTCTCTGAAGATGCCGGTGACTTGTAATCCTGAATTGTATTCGATATGAGCAAGTTGATTAGAATGTATCGCTTTATCTATAGCTTCTGTTCCACCTTTACGGAAAGCCATGGTCTCTCCGAATTTCTCGACGTCTTCAATGAGTTGGTCGAAACTTTCACAAACAAATAATTGAGTTTGCATAGAGGTAACATCATAGCTGGTATGGATGGCGTCTTCGATGGAGAACGGCCTTTTGATCACTTCACTTGATAAACAGTGCTTGCTTTCTCCAACCGATGAAAGCAGTCCTGCACCGAAAATCTTCGGTTGATGAAAATCACCGATTAAACCGAATTCCACAGTCCACCAAAAGATTCGTGAAATTTGTTCTGCTTCAGAAAGACCGGAAACGGCCTCTTGCTTTTCAATTAACACCTGCTTTGCATCTTCAATTTCTTTCTCAGTGGAGCATGGATTCTCCATCACAATGGATAAATGCCTGGTTGCTTCAAATACTTCGTGTTCTTCTTCAGTGGCAAAAGCGTTTGCTCCGATATTGCCGATTATCTTTACAAATCGGGAATAGGTTTCATTAAACAAAATTGGAGCGTGTCCGGCTGCTTCATGCAATATATCAGGAGCAGGGGTGTATTCGATATTCGATTTTTGACGAATATCCGTCGCTATTGGGAGAATTCCGTGAGCCTGGAAATCAAAGAACGCTGTACCAGGGATCAAACCGTCTACAATTGCAGCCCCCCAGCCAATTTTCGCTAAGTGCCGGTTCATATCACTTACCTTAGGAATTTCGTGTATGTTAATACCGGAGGCTTTTAATCCTACAGTGAAAGCTTCATGAGCGGTATCTTCAAGAAAGTGATAATTCTGTCTCATCACATAGCGCCACACGGCATGATCGATAGGGGTGTATGAATGATAATGCTGTTCAGCTACAAATTGGCGTAAATGACTTGGAATGGTTTGGTTCATATTAAACTCTCCTTATTTCAAGATGTTATTTAGTGCTTAAACGCTTTTATGCGCGAAAGTAGATACATACAAAAAATCCCTGCTGAATAAATCAGCAGGGACGAAAAAGATCGCGGTACCACCCTTGTTGTAAGCAAATTGCCTACCACTCGAATTGATAACGGACAATAACCGTCTTGTTCCACTACAGAACAAGAAGCTCAAGAAACGTAATTCATGATTTTCCTATGTACTAGTTCCCAGCACCACTAGCTCTCTATAACAGGGAGGAGACCACTACTTCAAATCCATCAAAGCTCTTCATAAATATGTATGATCAAGATGCTTTATATCTTAAACGCTTTTAAGCGTTAAAGTCAAGGGGTTTTTACGTGTATATGATGTTTATTTAAGAATCAATAAAGGTGTTGGTAATTTCAATTAAAGGAATTTGGCAGATATAAAACTGAAGCTAACGTGCTTAAAAATAGCCCCTCAGATAAAAAACGCCAGGAAAACCTGGCGCTATTAGTTATAAAATTTGTGTTTTTTCCTGATGATCCTGAAGTTTCATCTGTTCTAATTCCAGTCTCATTTTCTGGGTTTCAATCACAAAATTTTCGTGTTTCAGTTTTTCAAGTTCGAGTTGGTCTTCTATCATTTTTTGTTTTAGCTTGGATTGTTTTTGGAAGTGGTCCGTTATGATTCCGAGGATGGGTATTGAAAAGATCATGATAACAGCAATGGTTCCAGTCATGACAATCCTCCTTTTTCTCCTAATCGTATTCGTTACTTAATAGTTAAATTATAACAAAACACGAGGTGGATTAGTATATAGTGTGGTAATGTTAAGATAGAATCTTCTTAGAAGAATATACGAATAAAAACATAAAAGAGTTTCATGTTTTCTAAATAAAGAGGAGAGTTTCAGTAACAATTATTTTTCGCGGAGAATATCTGGACAAAGACAAAGTGGAATAAACTATAAGTTCCACTTCTTATGAACATACATAAGCATCGTCTCCCGGTATTTTCTAAAAATGGTATTGATGATGAAGTACGTGAGGATACCGAAAATGGGGAGATTGATGAACATGCCGATAAAAAATGCTTTCCCCAATTGCAGCCCTACATCTACTGCTTCACTGGAGTAGTTTATTGACGGAGCGATTACATCAATGGGGTAGAAAAGATATCCTACAACAAGATTCAAGTAGAAAAAAAAAGGGAAAGCCCAAATCAAGGAAACCCCTCCTACTAATCCAGCGAATGAGTTCCCTTTAAACACCTTTGCAACTGCTGTGGAAATGAATGGACCTATGCCAAAAGATGGAACGAAGTTGATTAATAATCCAACCGTGAATCCTAATGCAATACTATGGGTGTTATCTTTAAGACGCAATAGTTTAAGAGTAAGACATTTACATTCACGAAGCTTTTTTCTAATCATGAGATCAACACCAATTATCGTTTACTTTCATACTCAGTAAATAGTATGGTCAACTTTCTGGTTTCTAAATATGAAATTTTAAAAGCTTTTTAGAAGTTTTTTCACAACATTTCTTTAAGAAAATCTGTAACATGGTATCCTAGAAGTAATATAATTTTTGGTAGAGTGAGGATAAAAGATGAAACTAACGAAAAAAATACCCAATATGGTCACGTTGGGAAATCTGTATTGCGGTTTCTTATCAATTGGGTTTGCCGCTAGCGGACAATTTAAAAACGCAGCGATACTCATTATTATTGGTATGATGCTTGATAGCATGGACGGCAGGCTGGCGAGGATGCTGCAAGCGGATAGTGTATTAGGAAAGGAATTGGATTCATTAGCCGATATTGTCACGTTCGGAGTCGCACCTTCCTTCCTTGTGTATTATACATATTTCTTTCAATTTGGATTATTAGGGTTTATCGTGGCAGGTTTATTTCCATTATTCGGAGCTTATCGCCTGGCAAGATTCAATACCAGTCCGCCGAAGTCGTCTCTTCATTATTTCGTGGGAGTACCGATTACGGCAGCAGGTGGGATCCTGGCGATCCTCACCCTATTCGGAGACTTTATTCCGAATATCGTGACAACGGTCATTTTTACAGCAATGTGCTTTCTCATGGTGAGCCGTATACGTATCCCGAGTCTCAAGGAAGTGCCTTTACCCAAATATGGAACGATTGTGACGCTCTTCATTGGAGCATTACTATTCGTTATATATAAGGGTACATATGAGGAGTTTCCCTATTTAATTTACATTGCTACACCCCTGTATATCGCGTATCTTGCGTATCGATTTATAAAAAGATAAAAGTAAAAATGATCCAGGCACTCATTGCCTGGATCATTTTTTATCTCCACTATGCAAATCCAATTCCTAAAACTCTGACTATCAGAAAGCCAAGGAGCAGGTCCCTAACTCAGTTAACTTAATGAATTAAATAAAACCCATAACGAGTCCTCCCACTGCTCCCGTCACCACGACGATCCAAGGTGGAAGTTTCCAAAAGACCAGCATGCTAAACAAAACTGCAGCAAAGGCAAAATCCAGTGGAGCAAGGATGGATGAAGTCCATATCGGGTGGTAAAACGCTGCAATCAAAATTCCTACGACAGCGGCATTGACTCCCATCAGCGCGCCTTTTATCTTAGGATTCCTACGGAGGGAATCCCAGAATGGAAGCGTCCCTAAAATGAGTAGAAAGGCTGGAAGGAAAATCGCGAAAGTCGCAAGCAATCCGCCCTGCCACCCATTAATCACAGCACCAATATACGCTGCAAAGGTGAAGAGGGGACCAGGAACCGCCTGGGCTGCACCATACCCTGCCAAAAACGCTTCTTCCGTTAACCATCCGGTGGGAACAAACTCCCGTTCAAGGAGAGGTAAGACAACATGACCTCCACCAAAAACCAATGATCCGGAGCGGTAAAAGCTATCGAATAAAGCGATCCATTCTAGGGATGTCAATTCCCTCAAAAACGGAAGAAGAAATAGTAAACCGAAGAAGATAGCTAAACAAATCACTGCGAATCTACGAGAAATCGGGAAGTCAATTCGGGCTTCATCGGCGGGTTCATGTTGTTTAAAGAGTAAAAATCCAATGAAAGCTGAAAGTAGAATGATCCCAATTTGTGAAAACGCTGTTTGCCATAATAAAATGACCACTAAAGCAAACAATGCAATCGCTTTTCGTTTTAAATCAGGCGTCAACTTTTTTGCCATTCCTAAAATAGCATGAGCAACGACTGCAACTGCGACAATTTTCAACCCGTGTATCCATCCGGCATCTGCCACATCAAACCCTTGAAGAATGATGGCGAAAAGAATCAATGCAACGACAGAAGGGAGTGTAAAGCCTATAAAAGAAACAATTCCTCCGAGCACTCCTGCCCGCATGATACCAATACCCATTCCAACTTGAGAGCTTGCAGGACCCGGGAGAAATTGGCAAAGAGCGACCAGATCAGCGTAACTTTTCTCATCCATCCATTTTCTTCTGCGAACATATTCTTCATGAAAGTATCCTAAATGGGCAACCGGTCCACCGAACGATGTAAGCCCCAATCTTGTTGAAATAAAAAGTATTTCAATCAGGGACTTTAAATTTCTTGATGTTTTCAATATTCTTTCACCTTCTTTGTTAGTCTTTGATTTCTTTAAATAGCTCATAGGCTTTATCACGTGCTTCACTGAGCACTTTATTGCCTTTATCTGTAGTTGAATAATACTTCCTGATCTTGCCGTCCACGTTTTTCTCTTCTTTTGTTAATAATCCGTCAGTCTCCATTGAGTGAAGAATAGGGTACAGTGTACCGGAGCTTATGCTATATCCATGTTCTCTTAATTCTTCTAACATCCATGTACCATAAATAGGATCTTCTTTAGCATGATGGAGTATATGAATCTGGATAAAACCTAGAAAGAGTTTCCTTAAAACTTTGTCTTCCAATGAAACGCCTCCCTTTATTCAAAGCGGAAATCAATATCGAAAATCGATATCGAAAATTCATACAAAGAATGTAGCATGAAAAATGAACTGATTCAATGAACTTCCGGTAAATTTACAAACTCTTAACATGTAGGTAATTACATATAGATTCCTTAGTAGTAAAAATCCCAACAAAAAAAGCCATATCCACTATGGATACAGCTAAAGTTCATCATCATCCCTATCTTTGTAAAAAAATGAATAGGTCTTGACTAAGCCAATCAAAAATAAGCCGATGGCAAAGTAGGCGGGCAGAAGATGGGTAAATGAGGTGTACCCGATAGCAAAATGAATATATATCCCCGAAATAAAGGCAGGGAGCCCCCCTATCAGAAGGGTCCGCCAAACCCACTTATTTCCCTGCTGAAAGCCCCAAAGTGAGAGAGTTAAGACTAGTAATCCCACACTTAATAAAGCACTGCCGAATCCCGCTCGATCATGTGCGATAACGGGAATGAGGTTCTGATTGAACTCATGTAGAATCTCCGGTGGCATACAGAGGTAAAGAAGATCCGTCGGAACAAAAACAGAAGTAATTCCAAAGTAAGAAATGACTAGACCTCCAAGAACAAAAGAAAATCCAAGTACGACAAATGAAAGCTGACCATACAGGGATTGCATCCATATATTATGATTTCTTCGATTTCGAGATGATGGAGTTCCTTTTATCCCCCTTGTATGAATCCAGCCATATACGTAAAAAGGTAGCAAAACGAGCCAAAATAAAAGATGAAGCCAGTCAAAATAGCCATATCCGATAAATAAGAAAATTCCCAGAAATCCTGTAATGGCTGCAATGTCTATTGAGTGTTTGGCCCATAGTAGACCTCTCCTGACACCATGGAAGGAGAGCTGCATATACACAATCCCTCCTGAAATCATAGTACCTGCTAATGTCATCCGATCATGAGCCATAAATTTTATAATCCGGTCGTTGAAACCAGCAATCGATTCCTTCTTCATACCCAAATAATGTTCATCATAGGGCAGAATCACCGACGTTAAACTAAATAGGAAGGCTAAGAGTCCTCCTATAAAAATAAATAAACCAAAATACCAGTAAGATTTCCATCCCTTTTGAGGGGGGAGCTGATCGTTCAGATCATCCAGTAATGCTTCGTTAATGCGTTTGGTTAAACCTGGACCCGAAAAGACATATTCATCAGAGAGGAGGAGGAGGTCTGCACCCTCCCTTAGTAGAGATAGTGCCTGACTTGGTTCACGAACTCCCCCTGATGTAATGATTGATAGAAACGGGATAGTCTTTTTATATGTACAAACAGTTGAAAAGAGAGTGTTGAATTCATTCCCTTCCACAACGATTCCTGAAATATTTTCAACGTTCAATTTGGAGAGGAGTTCTAAGGTTGGATTTGAGATGAAAATCGGTTTGTCACTATGAAAAGTAGGGTGAATTTCATCACCTTCAACAATATATCCATCTGCAAATACATCTAATCTATTCATCATTAAGGATAATTCTTTTGGTGTCCCCGACAGGCGTATGAGGAGGGGTTGTTTCTTTCTAACTTTACTTAATTTCTTTAGAGTCCTGTCTATTCCGATGGATTCAAGGGGACCTGGGAACAGAATACGCTCCTCATTATGATCTGCAACAGGGTGAGAGGGTTCTGTTGAAGCCTGTAAAGTTACAGGACCAATTTCAATAAAGCCAAAGCCCAAATGAACAAAGGCAGATGTACCTGTAAGCAAGGGGTCAATTTTACCGGAGAGCCCAACAGGATTGGAAAATTCTATCCCTTTGATTTGTTTATTCAGGTTAGGGGAGCACTCTTCTCTACCTAGAAAATGGATGATGTTAGGACCCAGAGGCAGAGAAGCGATAGTACTCATTCCTCTATGTATAAACTCTCTCGATATGTAAGCAGGGAGTCTGGATAAAGCGGGTTTAAATATTCCGTGGTAGGACCAATCAGGCATAGCACATTCCTCGCAATTTTTTGTAATACCATCATTCTATCAGGGATTTTGATAGAGTGGGTACGGAATTTAAAGAAGTGGGTATTTACGTGAACAAATGAATTACTTCTTTGATACGAATTTTTGGAAAACATATTTTGAGGAAAAAAAGTGATATAGACAAGACTGAGAATCTGGATCTTCATAATGATAGTTTATGTTAAAGACCAGAACATTTTTTAGTTCTTTCTTCCTTAATTCCGTCTGTCCAGTTATATCTACTGAATTCTGTCGATATACTTTACAGGTTTATTTCAACGGAAAAGGAGAGAGTGTATGATTAAAAAGATCTGTATGTTCGTTTTTGCACTATTTTTATTGCTGCCGTCATGGAGCCAGGCAGGTTCATTCGGTAAAGATGATCCTTCTGGAGTTCCCGGACAGTGGTATGTAGGAACAACACCCTCGTATGTAGCCCCTTCCAAGCATCCGATCCTCTTTGTTCACGGGTTAAATAGCTCTTCCAACACATGGTGGAACGGAAATAATATGTATGACACAGCCTATCAAAATGGTTATGAAACCGCTTTTATCGACCTGTACCCAACAAAGAATATGTGGGATAACGGTGCCCTCCTGTCCCAGAAAATTCGCGACATTTACAATTACTACGGTGAAAAGGTGGTGGTTGTGGCCCACAGTAAAGGAGGCATCGATACGCAATCAGCACTTGTACACTATGGTGCCTATCCGTATGTCGCACGGGTGATCACCCTTTCCACACCCCATTATGGTTCACAGCTGGCAGATCTCGCTTATAGCAGCTGGGCGGGGTGGTTGACAGGCATTCTGGGAAGTAAGAATGATGCCACTTATTCACTGCAAACAGGATATATGAGCTATTTCCGTTCTGAAACGGACCATCATCCGAATGTAAATAGAAATCCGGTCTATACGTTTGGCGGGACGAAACGGGGAAGCTTCGGAAGCTCCTTGTATTGGGGTGGATTGTATCTCAGTGCTTATGGAAGCAACGATGGTGCCGTTACAGTCAATAGTTCGAGACTCCCCTACGGGACAGAACTTAGAGTGGGGGACTGGGATCACTACACTGTCAAAGAAGGTTCCTCTACCTTCAACTTGTTCAAAAATTATTTGAATGAATCGACCAATACCTCGGGCTTTAACGCAAAAAGTGTGGTCGAGTCAAACGTTGCAGAGAACGCTGCCTCATTTGTTAGAGGAGGAGAATTTAGTGGAAAGAAACATGAAAAGGTTTTTGTAGAAGAAGGGGCTCAGTCCGTAACATTTGACTGGATCAGTAATCACTCTTCCTCACAATTAATCCTAAAAGATCCTGGTCAAAAAACAAATTCGATCTTCAAGGTGAAAAAGGATGATAGTGCATTCTTTAACGGTGCGTATCACCATAAGGTTACCGTTCAAGATCCGACACCAGGGGAGTGGACGGTTGAAGCATCTTCGACTTCAGTCGAAAAGTATCTCTTACATGTGACTTTTGAAAGCGCGATGAATGATGCATTGAGTATCGATTTAGCACAGGATGAAATCAGCTTGAAAGCCAAGGACAGTAAGCTAAAGCTTCAACCAGACATGATCATTGAATATTACAAGAATGGTAAGTTGAAGAAGAGTAAGGTGAAAGCAAAGGACGACTCATTAAAACTTCCGAAGCTTGGAGAAGGAGTCTATAATGTGACCATTGATGTAGAAGGGAGCAAGGACAAAAATACGTTCCAGAGAACTTTTATTAAAACCATTTACGTTGATGCTGCAGGGAAGGTTTATGGACAGTAGGATAGGTTGAAATACTTTAGGTGAGAAGCTGATGTTCCATTAGCTTCTTTTTTCACGGGGATTAGGGACTGGATCATTTGTCTCCTGCCATTAGTTTGACAAAAGTCAACAATTTCCGTAAAGGAATAGGGATTTATATCCACACGAAGTTCCGTAGTTCAGTTCTAATGTTTCATTTTTGCGAATGGAAAAGGGTTTCATTCCATTTATCTCTAAATAGATTAGGGAGTCGAAATATAAGGAGGAATACATAATGAAGAAGAAATTAATGGTTGGTGCACTTTCGGGTGTGTTGGTAGCATCAGGAATCGCTTACTCTGCACCGGGTGCATCTGTACTTGCAAATGGTCCAGGATACAATGGAAACGAGACGATCAAAAACGAGCGACTTCATAATTATGAAGAAATGGCGAGTATGCTCCAACATTTAGATCAGAAATCAGATGCTCTTTCTTTAGAAGTATATGGTCAATCCGTCAAAGGACGAGATCTTTACCTTGCGAAATTTGGAACAAATGAAAATAACCCTACGATCCTATACTTAACTCAGCAGCATGGGAATGAAACATTGACGACTGAAGGGGCCCTTCAGTTCATCAAGCACCTTACATCAAACTCAAAAGAAGTAAAAGAAATGCTAGATCACGTGAATATTTTGGTTGCTCCGCGATTAAATGTGGATGGAGCAGAAGGGGACGTGAATTTCTCTCTAGAGGATTATGTATCGGGAACTCACACCCGCTATAATGCGAACGAAGTCGATCTAAATCGCGATCATGTAGACCGGGAACAACCGGAAACACAAGCTCTTCATGAAAACGTCCTTCAAAAATACAAGCCTGATTATATGATCGATCTTCATCATCAAGGAGCCGAAACAACGCTTGGGGATACAGATGAACTCGTATCGGGATCGATCCTTTTTCCAACGAATGAAGAAGTGGATCCTGAAGTTGTGGAAAAATCAAAACAGCTGGGTTCAGTCCTTTACAATACGGTGGAAAGTCGGGGATTCGGTACGTTATCAAAATACATCGGTGGAACGGCACCGACAATCAGCCGTAATGGACTGGCGGTTGAATATGGAATAGCGACCCTTCTATTTGAAATGAGAGGGATGGCTGATCATTATCGTGATGATTATGTTCTGGGTCAAAAGAGTAATGGGTACCTCATCAAGCAAGCGGTTATTAGTTTAGAAGCAACGGCGAAAGCCATTGCTGACGGATCCATTGAGAATGCGGATACTTCTTTCTGGGACACGCTTCCTGAAAGTTCATACAATCGCAGTGAAAGTGAATAAAGATTTATTAAAAAGGGTCCTTTCTTGACTGAAAGGGCTCTTTTAATTATTCATATACTCTCCGTATTAGTTCACCTCGAATATTACCTAAGGATTAAATGGAGAAATACTTCCTATTTGGAAGTATTTACCTATTTTACAATCATCACGGGACATTTAGCCCTCTTTGCGACTTTATGGCTAACACTTCCCAAGACCATTTCTTGGAACACATTTAATCCACGGCTTCCAATGACTACTGCATCGAAGTTGTTTTTGTTCGCATGCTCAACAATGGTTGGACCCGGTTCGCCATGTAAAAAGGTAATCTCATAGTCGATGCCTTCATGCTTGGCTTTTTGTTCTATCATCTGCAGTTTCTGCTTCCGTTTGTCTGTTGCATCCAGTCCCCAATGGTGAAGAACATCTTCCTTGGATTGCTTCCCGTCTACTACATAAACAATATCTATCTTAGAGCCTTCATGGCATCTTGCGAGAGCGATCGCTTTTTCTCCTGCCCTAAAAGAGTGTTCAGATCCGTCTGTTGCGAGAAGAATGTGTTTGAACATTACTATTCCTCCATCCGATAAAAGGGTTTCGTATTAAGTTCTATATTTTTATTCAATTTCCTTTATAGATATTTAAGTAAATTTTACATGAATTTGAACTTGATCAGAAAACGGATGAAATCCAGAGTAATAGGAAGAAAAAGTTGCATGTTTGCGCTTTCATAATCATTTCACAAATGAAATGATCCATTATATAATGTCCTTTGTGTTAAACGGCCCCGACTTTCATGAGAGTTGAAAGTCATAAATAAATAGGAAGAGGTGCATTATGGGTTTAAGTCAAAAAATTAAATATGAGTGGTTTGGAAATGTTAGAGGGGATGTACTTTCAGGTATCGTCGTTGCGATGGCATTGATACCGGAAGCGATTGCCTTCTCAATTATTGCAGGAGTAGACCCGATGATAGGGTTGTACGCTTCCTTCTGTATAGCAGTAGTCATTGCATTCGTGGGTGGACGTCCAGGCATGATTTCAGCTGCAACGGGTGCTACAGCCTTGCTTATGACGACTCTGGTAGCTGATCACGGTCTGCAGTATTTACTTGCGGCTACAATCCTGACAGGGGTGATTCAAATTGTCATGGGCGTCCTGAAGCTAGGGCGTTTAATGAAATTTGTACCACGCTCCGTTATGATTGGATTTGTCAACGCGTTGGCAATCCTTATTTTCTCGGCACAATTACCTCATTTTGTTGGTGAATCATGGATCATGTATGCAATGGTTGCAGCAGCACTGGGAGTCATTTACATCCTTCCACGTTTCACAAAAGCTGTGCCTTCAGCGTTGGTGGCCATTATAGCGGTTACGATTTTCGCTGTTGTAACAGGAAGTGGGGTTCGTACTGTGGGAGACATGGGTGAACTAACTCAAACGTTGCCTATATTCTTGATTCCTGACATCCCATTTACTATTGAAACACTGCAAATAATCTTTCCTTATTCTTTATCGATCGCGATTGTTGGATTGGTCGAGTCACTCTTAACTGCTTCTATTGTAGATGACATGACTGATACAGCGAGTAATAAAAATAAAGAGGCAAGAGGGCAAGGTATTGCCAACATTGTGTCAGGTTTCTTTGGTGGTATGGCAGGGTGTGCGATGATCGGACAATCCGTCATCAATGTAAAATCAGGAGGGCGAGGGAGACTGTCTGCTTTTGTGGCGGGAGTTTTCTTAATGATCCTTATCATCGTCCTGAATGATTTCTTAGTTCAAATTCCAATGGCTGCCCTTGTTGGAGTAATGTTCATGGTATCAATTGGGACATTTGATTGGTCTTCTTTAAAGAATATTCACAAAACACCGATAACCGATACGGTTGTTATGATAGCGACCGTAATAACTGTCCTAGTGACACATGATTTATCAAAAGGAGTTCTAGTGGGAATTATCTTGAGTGCCATCTTCTTTGCATCAAAAATTTCAAAAGTGAAGATTACGAGCATGGTATCCGATGATAAGCATAAAAAAGTCTATCGTGTTTCAGGACAATTGTTCTTTGCTTCTGTAACAGATTTTGTTGAAAGCTTCAACTTCAATGAAGATGTAAAAGAAGTAACCCTAGATTTAACTCATGCTCACTTATGGGATGACTCAGCGGTAGGGGCAATTGATAAAATCGTCATTAAATATCATCAAAATGGTGTAAGGGTAAATGTAACAGGATTAAATACTGAAAGTAATAGGCTAATAGAAAAACTAGCTGTGCATAACAAGCCGGGTGGACTAGGTAAAGTGGTTAATCATTAGCGGGGAATTTAGAAAAACTCTTGGTCATTTGACTAAGAGTTTTTCTATTTACTAAAATTTCACTTGAAATAAGCATATAAGTATTTTATTATATAAGCATTAACTTATATAAGGACTTTGATAAAGTTTTATTTTTTCTTGTTATATAAGTAAATAATAATATGCTAATAATACATGTGATTTAGGAGGTGTTTACATGCTTGATTCAAAAGTTGATATTGAAAGGGCCGCAACGATGTTAAAACTTCTAGGGGATAAAACCCGTCTTACTATGGTGAAACTATTGGAATCTAACGACTGCTGCGTGTGTGAATTTGTGGAGATTTTTAAAATGAGTCAGCCTGCAATCTCTCAGCATATTCGTAAACTAAAGGATGCAGGGCTGGTAAAAGAATTAAGAAGGGGTCAATGGGTCTTTTACTCTCTTAATAAAGAAAGTGATGCGTATCCGTTTGTTCAAAGCTTGATGGAACACTTGCCTGATCAGGATGATCGATTAACAGCATTAGAAAAGCAAGGATTACGCATTTCTTGTCATTAGGAGGAGGGTTTCCCGTGTTATCAGTAATTTTAGCTACCATGATTTTTGTAGCCACATTGGTGCTTGTGATTTGGCAGCCTAAAGGATTGTCCATTGGCTGGTCTGCTTGTGGAGGAGCGATCCTTGCCTTGATTGTAGGGGTTGTCGATTTCCAGGATGTCGTGGCTGTGACAGGAATAGTCTGGAATGCGACTTTAGCATTCATTGCTATTATTATTATTTCATTGATTCTGGATGAAATTGGATTTTTTGAATGGTCTGCTCTACATATGGCGAGGGCAGCAAAAGGGAATGGCGTCAAAATGTTTGTATACGTTTCCCTATTAGGAGCGGTTGTCGCAGCATTTTTTGCGAATGATGGAGCTGCATTGATATTGACTCCGATTGTTTTGGCAATGGTGAGAAACTTGAATTTTGAAGAAAAAATGGTTTTTCCATTTATCATGGCAAGTGGATTCATTGCCGACACGACTTCATTGCCGCTTGTCGTCAGTAACCTTGTGAACATCGTGTCAGCCGATTTCTTTGATATCGGGTTTGTGGAATATGCTTCACGTATGATTATTCCAAACTTCTTCTCATTGTTTGCAAGCATCCTCGTACTGTATCTGTTCTTTAGAAAAAGCATTCCAAAGAATTATGATGCCAGCCAGCTAAAAAAACCCGTTGAAGCGATTAAAGATCAGCGTATGTTTAAGCTATCCTGGATTGTACTTGGTATCTTGCTTGTTGGTTACTTTATCAGTGAATCACTGCACATTCCTGTATCGATCATCGCAGGCATTGTGTCGATTTTCTTCTTATTAATGGCTAGGAGAAGCTCGGCTGTCAACACGAAAACGGTCATTAAGGGTGCCCCATGGGCGATTGTATTCTTCTCGATCGGAATGTACGTGGTGGTGTATGGTTTGCGTAACGTAGGACTGACGAATGTGTTAACGGATGTTATCCAAGTGGCTGCAGATCAAGGACTGTTCGTTGCTACAATTTCCATGGGGTTCATTGCAGCCATACTGTCATCGGTCATGAACAATATGCCGACCGTTATGATCGATGCGATTGCGATTATGGATACGAACACTACAGGGGTTATTCGGGAGTCCCTTATTTATTCCAATGTCATCGGTTCTGATCTTGGTCCGAAGATCACCCCGATCGGTTCACTGGCAACCCTCTTATGGTTACACGTTTTATCATTAAAGGGCGTGAAAATCTCATGGGGTCAATATTTTAAAACGGGAATTGTTTTAACCGTTCCAACGCTACTCATTACCCTTATTGGTTTATATATTTGGTTAATGTTCATATCTTAAAACTTACAACAAAAGGAGCTCGATTACTATGTCTAAAAAAACACTATACTTCTTATGTACAGGTAACTCTTGCCGCAGCCAAATGGCAGAAGGTTGGGCGAAGCATCATTTAGGAGAAGAGTGGGATGTGAAAAGTGCAGGTATTGAAGCGCATGGATTAAATCCTAACGCAGTAAAAGCAATGAAAGAAGCGGGGATTGATATTTCAAACCAAACTTCTGATATCATCGATCCTGACATTTTGAATAATGCAGATTTAGTTGTTACGCTTTGCGGTGATGCAGCTGATAAATGTCCAATGACCCCTCCACATGTCAAGCGTGAGCACTGGGGCTTTGATGACCCGGCAAAAGCCGAAGGGACGGATGAAGAGAAATGGGCATTCTTCCAACGCGTACGTGATGAAATAAGCGATCGCATCAAAACATTCGCTGACACCGGAAAGTAAAAAAATAGAGGGACGGACCTCTCGCAATATTAAAATTCCTGCACAATAGGTCCGTCCCTCTTTTATAAAGCCGAGAAAAGCTTCTCGGCTATTTTTTATATAAATATAAGAATGGGAGTGGGATTTCGATGGCAAAGGTTGAAATTTTTGATCCGGCAATGTGTTGTTCGACAGGGGTTTGTGGTCCGAGTATCGATCCTGAGCTTACTCGTGTCGCAAATGCAGTTTATTCACTTGAAAAACAAGGGTTTGATATTAGCCGATACAATTTAGCGAATGATCCAGGGGCATTTGCCGACCATGTGGTGATCAATCGTATTTTACATGATGAAGGTCCGGATGCTTTACCTGTCACGCTTGTTGATGGGAAACAAGCCGCTATTGGAAAATATCCTTCTAATGAAGAGTTTTCACAATGGTTTGAAGTACCGGCTGAAGAATTGAATGAGAAAAGAAAAGTACGACTGACATTGGATATTAATAAGAAATAAGAAAGTTGGGGTACAATGTTCACATCGTTCCAATTAGAGGCTGTCCATCATACACCATTCCTCTTTTTTACAGGTAAAGGCGGAGTGGGGAAGACGTCTACGGCGAGTGCAACAGCCATTGCCCTTGCTGATGAAGGAAAAAGGGTGCTGATCGTCAGTACAGATCCAGCTTCCAATTTACAAGATGTATTGGAAATCGAACTTACCAATCATCCTAAACAAGTTCCGGGTTTACCGACATTGTTTGCTTGTAACCTTGACCCGGAAGAAGCGGCCGCTTCATACCGTGAAAAAGTCATTGGACCATATAGAGGGAAGCTCCCAGAATCTGTAGTAAGTAATATGGAGGAGCAACTGTCTGGTGCTTGTACAGTTGAAATTGCCGCTTTTGATGAGTTTACAAGCTTGCTTTCGGACCCTGTCATAGTGGATCAGTTCGATCATATTGTGTTTGATACGGCACCGACAGGACATACACTCCGTTTACTGCAACTTCCAACAGCTTGGACGGGATTCTTGGAGGAGAGTACACATGGAGCTTCTTGCTTAGGACCTCTTTCAGGACTTGGAGACAAGAAGGATTTGTATTCTTCAACAGTTAACGTTTTATCCGATAAGGAAAAAACTGCCCTTGTACTTGTTGCACGGCCGGATTCTTCAACGTTAATGGAAGCCAACCGGGCATCAACAGAACTCGAGGACATTGGAATGAAAAATCAAATGTTAATTGTAAATGGATTGATGGGCAAGCATCAATGGGATGATCCGGTTGCCTCGGCCTTTTACAGCCGTCAGCAAGAAGCACTACGTTCAATGCCGACTGCTCTTAAGGAAATTCAAACTTATTCGCTACCTTATGTAGCGTATTCCTTAACGGGAACGAAATCCTTGAGGCAATTACTTTCTCATTTAGAGGTTAACCCGAATGCCAAAAATGTTGTTGACGATGAATCAATTGAAATTCCCGGATTAAGAGAAGTGATAGATGATTTCTCCCAAAACAACACCCGTGTCATTTTCACGATGGGAAAAGGGGGAGTGGGGAAAACCACCATTGCTTCTGCCATTGCTGTTGGATTGGTTGAAAGGGGACATAAGGTACATTTAACCACAACAGATCCCGCAGCCCACTTAACTCATATGTTTCAAGAAGAACCAGGGAAGAACGACTTAAGGATCAGCCAGATCGACCCGAAGGAGACGGTTGAGTCCTATAAAAAATCTGTTCTATCAAGAGCTGCAGAGGGTCTCGATGAAGAAGGAATGGCGTATCTGGAGGAAGATTTAAACTCCCCTTGTACCGAAGAGATCGCCATCTTCCAATCTTTTGCAGAAATAGTAGGGAAAGCGGATGAAGAAATAGTCGTGATCGATACTGCTCCCACTGGCCATACCCTGCTTTTACTTGATGCAACTGAATCTTATACGAAAGAAGTGTCGCGTTCAAAAGGAGAGGTGGAAGACCATGTGAAAAATTTACTGCCTCGTCTTCGTAATCCAAACGAAACGAGCGTAGTGATAGTGACATTACCTGAAGCTACCCCTGTTTTCGAAGCGAAACGACTTCAGGAAGATTTGCAACGAGCGGAGATTCACCCAAAATGGTGGGTCATCAATCAAAGCTTATCTGTAACGAACACAACAGATCCCGTGTTAAGAGGCAGATCTGTCTCAGAGAGGGAATGGATACAAAAAGTGCATAACGGCTATGCAAACAAGACCGCTCTCATTCCGTGGATGAGTGAAGAAAAGATAGGCTACAAAAAACTGATGGACTACTCTAAGTAAAGGTGGATAACAATGAATTACAATGAATTAGTAAAAGATCGGATTTATATCGGGGGTTTCGATGATGCAGACTCAGTTCGTGATAAGGTGGATGTAATCGTCGACTTACGAGCGGAAGCACCAGGAGTGGAATTTGATGAAGTGTCCCGCAAACATCGCCCGATTGTAGAGAATGCCGATCAACAGGAAGCGTCTGTAAGACGCGCAATCGATGAGGTGGTAACAGCCTATCAAAATGGCAAAAACGTCTACTTCCACTGTAACGGAGGAAGTAACCGAACAGGTACGGTAGCAGCAGGAACACTCCTGTCCCTGGGAGAAGCCTCCACACTCGAAGAAGCCGAAACAAAAGCCAAAAGCGTCCGACCCAAGATCAATATAAAACCAGAACTGAAAAATGTATTAAAAGAGCTATATTCAAAGAATTGAGGGACGGACCTCAGAAGAAATGGGGATTGAATACAATGAATATTACGAATGAAGCTAAAGAAGTACTGTTGAATGCAATGGCAGAGAACAATTCGGAAGGTATCAGGTTTTTCCTTAATCAAGGTGGATGCTGTGGGCCACAAATTGGAGTTTCTTTAGATTCAGCCCAAGCAACAGATAAAGTGGAAGAAATTAATGGAGTTTCGGTTGCCTTTGATACGAATGTGATTTCTATGACTGATGACATCACCTTAGATGTCCAAGATGGGGGAT
This sequence comes from Rossellomorea sp. FM04394, assembly GCF_041889765.1. Classification (NCBI taxonomy): domain Bacteria; kingdom Bacillati; phylum Bacillota; class Bacilli; order Caryophanales; family Bacillaceae; genus Rossellomorea; species Rossellomorea sp. FM04394. The sequence goes on from NZ_CP168654.1 coordinate 2,084,304, forward strand.
TAGTATTAGTGGGTGTGCCGGATAGCGGATGCTGTTAAGGTATCCTGAATAGAAGAAGTCTGTTTTGGGTACTTATTGTACTTAGAAACAGGCTTTTTTTTATGAAGAATGAAGAAATTTCAATGAAGAAACCAGCAGAGAAATCCCTGCCGGTCTCGCAAACTCTTTAATTTATTCCAACTGCATCAAATGATAGTTTTACAGCATTGACTTCCGCTGAAGTGCTGCCATACAAATCGGTTGCAGACTGTACAGCTGCAGCTCTTGCCTGACTGAAGGATGAGGAAGCTGTCAGATACACTGTATTCATACGGTAATAAATATCCCCAAGCTTTTCACGGCCTATTCCGGGAACGGTTATTCCATAATGATTACCACCTTCACTTAATAGGTAAGCCTGCTTGTTGATGATTCCACTGTTTGTATGAACACCGCCATTATCTCCTGTACCGGTATAACGTTTAGAGTAGTGGTCAGGGTCACCGTATTTAGCAGGGTTGCTCATGGAGCGGAGGGCATCACCGGATGTGCCAGGTGTATAAATATCTTCTCCGATTTCGAAATCTGGATTCGCTCCATTCTCATACTCTACCAATGTTCCAAAAATATCTGAAATCGCTTCGTTCAATGCTCCTGATTCATTTTGATAAACAAGGTCAGAAGTGAAATCTGTCACCGCGTGAGTCAATTCATGAGCGACAACATCAATTCCTCCAGAAAGTGGGGCAAACGTGGTACCATCTCCGTCACCATACACCATCTGGGATCCGTTCCAGAAGGCGTTATTATACCCGCTGCTGTAGTGAACTGAAGACACCAGGCGTGCGCCTTGATTATCATAAGAATTACGATTGTAGTTATCCTTGTAGAAGTCATACGTGACACCTGCGAAATGATGAGCATCAACTGCTGGGGCATCATATGCAGCATTCAGTACATTATCGCTGTCCGACCACAAGGTGCCGGGTAAGAAGAATTGTGGGAAGAAGGTACGATTGTTCATGTTGTATGTATACACACCATTTCCACGTGTATTATCCTGCAAATAGTACTTTCCACTTGAAAGGGTTGTGTTCAACGGTTTAGAGTCACCTAATACACCTTTACCGGTTCCTACTTGATTCGTTCCTGTGACTTCATGCATGTCATTGTATTTATTTAATATCTTTCCTGTTTTAGCATCTATAAAATAGTTCCAGTTACCAGGAGACGGTTCTAAATAATTCAGGTTTACAAAATATGCAAAGGAAGTAGAATCACCATCTGTGTAGATGACCAATTCCGGTTTAGCCTCTTTTTCTAACTTAGGATCAATTCCAAGATCTTTCTTAGCGATCGTTAAGGCTTTTTTCGCGTTCACTTTCTTTTTTGATGAGGTGATTTTTTGATCCAAGTCAGCTACGACAGTACCGGAAAAAGCTTGAAGTGTTCCATCTTCCTTTACAACTGCTGACTGTGTGGAACCCCAAACAGGTACCCCATGGTAGGTTTGCTGAATGCGAACGACTCTATTTCCAAGTTCATCATTTTCAACAGACAACACCTTGAACTGCTCGTCCGATTTCTCATCAGAAAGCTTGAATTTAGCCTTGTTTTTCTCTAAAAAGGAAAGAACGATAGTCTCTGCCTTTTTTCCGGATGGAGCAGATAATAGTCCCGAAACAAATTCCGGTGTTCCTTCTTTTTTATTCATTTGAAAGAGAGCATTGTCCGATGGTGCAGCTAAACTCCCAGTTGCCATCATTCCAGACAGTAGACCGACGGATAACCCCATGCTAATGATTTTATTCTTTCTCAAACAGATTCCTCCTCTTTTTTCTAAAAATTCTGTCAAAAATAGATTATCATAGGTAAGAAGAAGACGGTATTGAGAAAATGCAGGACTTTTTGAGGGTATAGAGTAGACAAATAATGGTCCTATTCAGGAAAATTTTCATATAAACGGACTTTTTTATTGGATAAAAACTTTTATTTAAATTAGGGTGATTTTTAATTTTCAACTAAGCGGCAAAAGGTGAGGGTGCCTGGCCAGCCAGGTGAGTACATATCTAGTACACTATCAGTACTTGAAGCATTTGAACTTTTTCTATTATGTTGGAAAAGAAGCTTCAATAAAGTGGAACCCCCCCTCAACCAAATGGGTTAAGGGGGGGTTCACTACATATTAGTATCTTACAGCATCGTAAGAGTTTATTCTTCCATGCTGGAAGTAAGAACCTGTACCGCTGATAGGATCAGCCGTTTGTTCAATTGCTTGACGGATTTGAACATTGTTTCGTCCTTGCCCTGCAAGTAATCCAGCTAAACCTGCTACGTGAGGGGAAGCCATCGATGTACCTGACATGTATGAGTATCCATTGTTAGGCATGGTAGAAGCGATGTCAACTCCAGGCGCTGTTACATCCACCCATGTCCCATAGTTTGAGAAAGAAGCTTTACGGTCTCTGGAATCAACTGCTCCTACGGCAATTGCGTTTGGATAAGAAGCTGGCTCGAACGTTGTTGATACTCCGTCATTTCCAGCAGCGGCAATGACGACAGACCCTTTGTTCCACGCATAATCAACTGCACTTTTTAAAGTTGTTGTATTACAGTCACAACCCAGGGAAAGGTTCAGAACTTCAGCGCCTTGATCTGCAGCGTATCGAATACCTGCCGCGATATCATCAAGTGATCCACTTCCGTTGGCATCTAATACACGAACGGCAAGTATCTTTGTATTTGGAGCCATACCGGCAATCCCGGTTCCGTTATTCGTTTCAGCAGCAGCCGTACCCGCTACATGTGTACCATGTCCGTTTAAATCCATTGGATAATAATCATTGTCGACGAAATCATAACCACGAATCGTCTTACCATCTAAGTCAGGGTGGTTGTAATCTACACCTGTATCAAGAACGGCAATTTCCTGTCCGCTGCTCCCGCGTGCAAGATCCCATGCACTAGGTGTGTACGTGTTTTGGGGTCCATATTGATAGCCTTGGTAGTAATAATCATTAGGGGTCCAGGTTGCTGAGAAGGTATAGTTAGGTTCAGCGTATTCCACATTCGGGTTTTTGCTTAATGCTTTTACAGTTGCTTCAACATTTCCTACTTTTAATACCTCGAATGGCTTTTTCGTAGAATCTTTTTCTTTTACCGCAGCTGCATTCGCCTTTTTGAGGGTATTTCCTTTTTCTGACTCGGTCACGCCATCTTTGAATTTAACAATGACCTCACCTTTTACATAACTGCCTTTTTCAAAGCTTTTATTGACAGTTGTCTTTTGAGAGGCTTTCTCTAGAGGGTTTTGATCTTGAGCAAAGGCACTTCCTCCGAAGCTTGGGACTAGAGCAAGTGATGCAGCTAATGATAGAGCAGCAATTTTTTTAAACTTCATTATAGCATTCCTCCGTTTTTCTTTTTTTGAATGGCGTGGTTCAACGACAAATGGATTGAGCATCAAAGCGCTTGCTTATGAAATACCTCCTTTAATCAATTTCACAAGAATAAGAGAATGTGTGAAAGAAAACTATGTATGATTCTTGCTAACTAGGATTCTAGCAAACCCTTCAAAAAAAGAGAATAGGGCGAGAACTCAGCATTTGTAAATATAAGGGAAATGAATCAAACCAAATTAAAAAAACACCTGGAATCAAGAAAACTTTCCTTCAAACTCCCTCAAAATCAAAAATGACCATAGGAAAACAGTCACGTATTTTCCCAACATCAATTTTAAATTTTTGAGGGACGGACCTCCTTTTCTGATGAAGATAGTAGGTGAACCACCATAATAATAATGTTATCATTAGCATATTTTTTAGGAAGGGTGGGTGAAGGTCCGTCCCTCATTCGATCCTTTCATGGAAACCTCAATGACCAACCATGACATACAGAAAAGATCCCAGTGGATGTGTTTTCCAATGGGATCTTTTCTATTGCTTTAAGCAAAAATATAACGGTTTCATTTTTATTTCACAACTCCATAGTACATTTAATACTGGCTAAAAAGTCAGTTCACACTAGATGGAAAATTAAAGTTGATTGATCTGAAGTTATTTTTATTACGTTATCCCTTTTACAAGGAAATCACTAAAGGAGATTAAAGATGGAAGCCGAAAAGAAATTAGAATCTGCCCCAAAGCAATCAAAGAAACAAGAAAGAGCTGTGCTATACCAAACTGTATGGAGATGGCATTTCTATGCAGGAATCATTTTTGCCCCGTTTTTAGTTATTTTAGCATTAAGTGGGGCCGTGTATTTATTTAAGCCACAAATTGAATCCATAATGTATAATGATGTCTATTTTGTAAAGGAAAAAGGCTCTTCCATAATCAGTCCTTCTGCACAAATGGCAAAGGTCAGGGAGGAAGCACCTGACCAGATCGTCACATCAATGAAGGTGTATGATGATCCCTCTCGAACAACGGAATTCAGTGTAATGAATAATGGAGAGATGTTTTCAGTGTATGTCAATCCCTATACAGGAAATGTTGCGGGATCAATAAAAAATGATGTGAAATTTACAGAAATCTTTAAAAAGCTACATAGTGAATTGATTGTTGGAGGCACGGTAGCCAATCGATTAGTAGAGCTTGCTGCGTGTTGGGCTGTCATTTTACTAATAACGGGTCTATATATATGGTGGCCTAGAAACAAAGCCTCGATTTGGGGTACCATCTTACCAAGGTTCAGACAAAAAGGCAGGACGTTTTGGAGAGATATGCATGCAGTGCCAGCGTTTTGGTTATCAGTATCCATTTTGATCCTAATCCTGACAGGCCTGCCGTGGTCGGGTGTGATGGGGGAGCAAATCAATCGACTCGCGACTTCCACCAATACTGGATATCCGGCATTTGCTACCAGCTTTGGAGAAAAGCCTCAATCAGTGGTAAAAGCGAAAGATTTGGCAGAAGATGTACCTTGGGCATCGGAAAACATGTCAGTACCATCTTCTACTACAGATGGATATGTTCCATTATCAATAGAAGATGCTACATATATCGCGAGGAATGAAAAGATAAAAAAACCGTATACGATTTCTATGCCTCAAGGGGATAAGGTTGTATACACCATCGCTACTTCTCACTCAAAACCCGGGGATAACGCGACTCTCCACGTGGATCAATACTCAGGTTCCATCTTAAGCGATGTACGCTTCAGTGATTATGGCATTATGGCAAAAGCCATCACAATGGGGATTGCCTTGCATGAAGGCCGCTTATTTGGACTCACTAATCAAATCATCGGTCTCATCATTTGTATTGGCTTGATTGGAATGGTAGTAAGCTCACTCATCCTTTGGAGAAAACGCAAACCGGAAGGTAAATCGGGAGCGCCGACTAAGCCTAAAGATAAAAAAATGACAAGAGCCGTCCTTATCATCATGCTTGTGATGGGTGTCATCATGCCACTCGTTGGAATATCCATCATAATTGTGTTTTTACTGGACCGTTTAGTTTTTCCACATATTAAACCATTAAAGACCTGGCTAAATTAAAGTATAAAGGAGTAATAATATGAACAAACTCATAACAGCTTTAGGAATCGGGTTATCAATGGCAGTGTTAGCAGCATGTACTGCCAGTTCTTCTGCAAGTGAATCAGAGATAGCTCAGCTAGTGGAAGTGAACATCTCTCTTCCAGAAAAAATTTCACCTAATGAGGAAAGTAACATAAAGGTTAAAGTGACCCAAGCCGGTGAAAGTGTAGAAGATGCTGAAAATATACAGTTTGAAGTGTGGAAAATGAACGACAAAGCGGAAAGTGAATTGATTGAGGCAACCCATGAAAAAGATGGTGTATATAGTATTAGAAAAACATTCAAAGAAACCGGCGTTTATTATGTACAAACCCATGTAACGGCACGTGATATGCATGTGATGCCCAAGAAACAATTCATTGTTGGACAAGTATCTAAAGAAGAGATGGAGAAAATGAAACAGATGGAAGAAGATAGTCAACAAGAAGGAGAGGGTGGGGGACAACATCATTGATATGAAAGGACTTCAGTGAATGAAGTCCTTTCTTTCATGCATGATCATTTTTAATGAGCTTCTACCGCTTTATTTAATGATTGATAGATTTTCATACTTGAAATATTTATACCCATCTGTACAAATTCAATACTCATTTCTGGACGCATCCCTGATAAAATCGGCTCAATCCCAAGTAATTTAAGACTATCAATCAACTTCATGATACCTTGTTGAAACAAAGGATTCACTTCATACACACCGGATAAATCGATGATAAGTTTATGGATGGAAAGCTTTTTGCACTCAAGAAGGACATGCTCTGCCATCATTTCTCCACGTACTTCATCCACTTGACCAATGAGAGGCAATACAGCCAAGTCGGAGAATATTGGGACGACAGGGGTGGATAAGGATAAATACTTCTCTTCAGATATTTTCAGCTGTTCTTCTGCATACTCACTATATGCTTCACAGAAAGCAGAAATCATTGTGGTGAATGTGCGATCGATATCATGTGTGATTTGCAGTAAGGTTTCTTTAGACATTGCTGCTTCATTTTGCAAAACGATATCTTCTAAAATAACTTTTTTATATAAAGAGGATTTACTTATGGACATCTGCAAAGGGACGCCTTGGCCTGAAGCAAGTCTTCCTACTTCTTTTCCCCACTGACTTGATTTGTCCAAGTTATTTTCTCCCCTTAACAAGCCTTCACCTATAAGTTCGATAAGCTGCTCAAAATAGGGGAGGCTTTCAGTTCTTTTTTCTTCCACGTAAAGTGTTGGATAAGAAGCTATAAGATTTGAGAAAATGGTATTGGCGAGATCCTGTTTTCTCTCAATCAATTGATCCCCAATAGATGTAGTAATTGTGTGGTGAGTCATTTTTCTCCTCCAGATGTATGATTTTCCTTTATTATAAAGTATTATTAATTTTTAGTATAGGCTGGAAAGACTAGAGTAATAGTATACCAGGTATATTGACAAGATGATGTCATTACCTTATAATTTCATTAATTTAAAATTTTTCCAATCAGACGATGAAGAGAAGAACATAATGAAGAAATTGATGTACAGAGAGCTCTACTAGCTGAAAAAGGGCCATCATGATCATTATGGTAAAAGACTTGGAGTTATGTATGAAGCTATTTCTGCAGGAATACATCGGCGTCTCCCGTTATAGAGATAGGATATTCGTTTTATCCGAAAAGGTTGGTATGGTGACATGCCAATAAACTGAGGTGGTACCGCGAAAGATATACTCTCGTCCTCAAGAAGTATTTCTTGAGAATGAGAGTTTTTTATTTTGATAAAAGGAGTGTTTTGTATGAATCCTGTATTACTTGAAGTTCGACCAGTGTTAGAAACGGAAAGATTAGAACTACGAATGCCTCAGCCAGGTGATGGCAGGGCAGTGAATGCAGCCATTAAAGCTTCTCTATCTGAATTAAAACCGTGGTTAGGATTTGCACAAAATGACCCTTCAGTAGAAGATACGGAAACAAACACCCGTGAAGCTCACGCGAAATTTCTAACAAGGGAAAGTCTGAGGTATCTCATCTTCCGAAAAGATACAATGGAGTTTGTCGGTTCAACAGGCTTTCATAACATCGATTGGAGTGTACCTAAATTCGAAATCGGTTATTGGATTGATACAAGAATGAGTGGATATGGTTACATGGTGGAAGCAGTTGGGAAATTGACCGATTTTGCTTTAAGCGAATTAAAAGGAAAAAGAGTAGAGATCAGGTGTGAATCCACAAATGCGAGGAGCAGGGCGGTTCCTGAAAGGCTTGGGTATATGCTGGAGGGGATTCTGCGAAATGAGGATCTTTCGGTTGATGGGGAAAGGTTAACGGATACCTGCGTCTATGGGAAAATCAAAATGGATGAGGTAGGGTCCTGATTAGGACCCTACCTCATTATTATTAAACGTAAAGATACATTACCTCAACAAACCTCTGCTGTAGTCGTTTTATCGACTACTTTTTTAAGCTGCCTCCGACTCTTTCGAATGGACCTTTCTCATGAATTCGTTTACATCTCCAGGCACTCTGCGATCGATCTTTGAAACGATATACACAGAAAGGAATCCAACCGGCACCGTTATTAATCCGGGTACATTAAATTGTAGGAATTCAGGTAAGGTAGTTTTAAAGAAAATCATGTACATAGAAGCAATTAGACCAATAACCAGACCAGCAATTGCGCCTTTTTCCGTCATTCCCCTCCACCAAATACCCAAGATGAAGATTGGTGTAAATGTACTCGCTGCAACAGTAAATGCCAGTGCCACCAGATGGCCGATGGAAGCTTCCTTTACCATAAGACCAAGAGCACCGTAGAGTATACCAAGAATGATAATCGAAACCTTTCCGGCTAAAACGCGTTCTTTCTCTGTAATGTTTTTCCGGAAGAAAGTCGCATATAAATCGTGAGCCAATGCACCGGAGCTTGCAATGAATAAACCAGAAAGGTTTGAAAAGACGGCAGCAAATGCGCCCGCAATAACAAGACCAAGCAGCCACTCACCGCCAAGGGCCTGGGCAGTGGAAGGAACAACCATATTGTTTCCGCCCGCTAAAAGATCTTTCATGACACCTGGATCTGTGTCTCCGCTTAAAAAAATCGAGCGTCCGACCACTCCAAGATATACGGCAAAGAAAAAGAATACACTCGCAATACCTATTGCCATAAGAGCGGACTTACGAGCTGCTTTAGCACTAGGGTTTGTGTAGAAACGAAGTAAGATATGCGGAAGTCCGATCGTACCGAGTGAAAGTCCGATTGTCATTGATATGGTTTGCCAGAATGATGGGAAGTAATTGCCGGTACCTGTCCAAGCAGCACCATCAAAAGGTATATCCTTTCCATCAGTAGTAAATCCAGAGGTTCCTGAAATAACCCCTTTAAATTCATTAATCGAAGCCAGGATTTCCTGATAATGGAGTCCACCATAGATAGCAGCACCAACCATAAGAAGAAAGGCACCAAGACGAATCCATAGTTCTAGTGCCTGGTTAAGTGTAGTACCCTTCATACCACCGATACCAACGTAAAAAATCATGACAGAACAAGTGAAAATGATTCCAAATTCATAGCTTGTCCCAAAAAACATGCTTAAGATTTGCGCAGCACCAAGTAACTGAGGGGCTGCATAGAAGCCCGAAATGGCTAAAACCACAGCAACAGCTGCGAGGCGTGCACGTTTGCTGTGAAAACGATACGCTAAAAAGTCTGCCACTGTATAGGCGCCGAATCGACGAAGTGGACCTGCTACGAAAATAGCCAAAAGAGTCAAACCGATAGAAAAGCAAAATGCATAATAAGCACCATCATACCCCAGCTGATAGGTTAAACCGGCAATACCAAGAAATGTGGCTGCGCTTAAATAGTCTCCACCTATAGCTGAACCGTTAGTAAACCAGCCAAAGCTTCTACCACCAACAAAATAATCAGAAGCGGTGGCATTTCTCTTTGATAAGTAGGTTATATAAACAATCGTCCCCATTAAGAAGAGCGTTAAAAGGAACTTTGGTTCTAGTAAAACACCCATCAATTGATTCTCCTTTCCTCAGAAGATGTATTGGAGTGGCTGGAAATGTGGCGATCATTCTTTAAACGCCTCTCGTAAAGAGTTGTATGTACATAGGCAATGATGAAAGCCATCGCCATGGCGACGATACTTGTGAAAAACCAGCTATACGTCATACCTCCCCACATACGTGAGAACATAAAACCTTCTGCATACCAATTCAATATCGGGATTGATAAGATAAAAACATAATAAAATAGCGTAAGTTTAATTCCAGTACTGAATTCACCCTTCATGATTTTTCTTGTTTCCGGATCGAGTGGCTCAAGTTCGCTGACATCTATAGTGTCTGCAGCCACATAATCATATTCTGAATATTCTCCAGCCATTAAAGAACCCTCCTTCAAAGTTTCTGCTTTTGATTATTGATCACTATCCTCCTTTACCAATAAGATAATATAAAATTGATTTTACGATATTAGAAGAATATATACCTTACAATAAATTATCAGAAATATACAAATATTTAATATAATCTAATTTTTATTCTATAATTGAGATAAAAATAGGACATGTATATCTTAGAAAGGCGGATGGAAGCTAAAGTGTATGCAATGAAGCTAGTCGTAAAAGATCAACTGGAATATGAAAAGCTGGAGGACTGGATTACCGAAGGATTTATGGGAAACATTGCACTGGTGGAGGAGGAAGTAAAACCAGCTCATATACATATAGCAATTTTCGAAGTAACCACATGGCTTGATTGGGTAAAGATACACCGATTTCATAAACGTAATAAAGAATGCAAAATCATTCCTTTGCTGGAACCATCATTATTATATACTTCACCCCTTGCAATTGAATTGAAATTAAGTAGTTTACTAGTCAAGGCTGTAAAAAAACACAAATTTATGCGAATGTTAAAACAAGTTATAAGGAGTATTTCAAGTGAGGCTTATGTATTGGCCAGTGACGATGAATTATTCAGGGGGCTTCATCAGGAACCAAAGAAAGGGAACCATCACACGTCACCTTTTCAAGAAGCATTTTTACGAAGATTACTTTCCGGTGAGATAAAATCTGAAGAGGAATTGATTGAGTCCCGATCTCTTTTTCCAATTGATGGGCTGCCAAATGTGATATGTTTTATACAGGGGTTTACCAGATGCCCATCCTGGATAGAAGGGCAGGATGGGCAAGCATCTACAATTATTCAAGAACATTTAAGAAAGGGTTTTCAGTTAGAGGGGGTATCTTTCCTATCATATCGCAAACACTTACTAATGCTCATTCGGATTCCTTCTAACTACGGATCCTTAAAACACTGGAAAGAAGGGGAAGCCAGTATACTTGATGCAATTGAGGAATTAGAAAGGGAGTATGGGATCCATATTTACATTGGTGTAGGGTCCATCTATCGAGAACCACTTCTCCTTCATCATTCATATCGGGAAGCATATAAAGCCCGTCGTACGTCACCATATGAGAGGCTATCCCTTCGTTATTATGAAGAAATCACAAAGGACCAGCAGATTCAAAAATGTACGGACTATATAGCTCACTGTTGTACAGATAACCTTTCCATAAAACAAGTAGCTGAACAGATTAATTTTAGTGTTCCGTATTTCAGCAGGATTTTCAAACAAGAAACAGGGCGCAATTTTGTTGAATACGTCACTTTTGTTCGTCTTCAGCGTGCTGTTTGGCTTTTGCGTCATACCAACCATACAATTGAGTACATTGCTGAAGAGCTTGGTTTCAATACGCCCAATTATTTTAGTGGTACTTTTAAAAAATATGTAGGACTTTCTCCAAGAGAATACAGAGGGACAAAAGAAATTATTTTTATTTAATACGGCAGTGGTTGACGTCCATTCATATAAAGCATGAATATTGCCGGGACGATAGTCTTACCCTAAGATATTTGTGAAGATAATAGAAGGGCGATTCTCATTGAGAGTCGCCCTTGGAAAGATGGCCCCTTAAGACTTAGCCCAATCTCGCCTTAATAAACTATACGTTACAAGATCCTCATAATGATCATATAACCATTGTCCATCTCTAGAGATTCCTTCTTTCGTAAATCCTAATCGTTCAGGGATGCCGATGCTTTTCTTATTGTTGATGGCACATTGAATTTCTACCCTGTTGAGATCCATTTCAATAAATAGATAGTTCAAGAGAGAAGTAACGGCACGTGTAATGATCCCTTTTCCTTGTGCTTCTTCCGAAAGGAGATATCCAATACTGGTGCTCTTGCTTTTCCAATCAATATAATGCAACCCGATCATGCCGACTAACTTTCCTTGATAGCGTATCCCGGCATCGAATCCGTTGTTATCCGCGTAATTCCGAATCCAAAGGGGAATAATGTGTTCTAAGTCCTGAGGGGACCGGCGTTTATCGACCCAAAGGAGCCACTGACGAAGGTGATCCCGGTTTGAATCGATCAGTTCGTATAACTCCTCTTTGTGGTGCTGTTGAAATAGCTCGATCGAGATTTCTTGATCTACAGTAAATGAAAACATGGGATCCTCTCCTTTTGGATATTTAGAAGATTATACCATATGATGCTTCTTTATAGGGAGGAGTTAAAGTAAGGCTGTTTATCCTAATGTGATTCAACAGTATTTGTTTTATAATAGAAGAAAATGAAGTACAGCTTAAAGGAGGTGGTGACATGGTAATGAGAACAATCTTACCAGAGTCCCAAGCGTCTCATGCAAAGCCTACTATTAGAAAGGCGATACTTTGCATGGGATGGACGTTGACTGATCGCCCTTAAAGTTCATTTCTAGTAAGTCGGCTTTGCACCTTATTTACTTTATTAATCAGAAAATAAGGGGCTGACTGAATTGAAATATGTGAAAGCGGAGAGTGTTTTACCACCATCGCTTCTTGTTGAAATCCAGAAATATATTCAGGGGGAAACCCTCTATATACCTAAACCTAAGATGAAACACCAGAAATGGGGAAGCCGTTCTGGTAGTAGAAAAGAAATTGATGAACGAAATGTTGAAATCAAAGAGGCTTTCTTGAAGGGGAAGACGATTCAAGAATTATCCGAACATTATTATCTTTCAATAGAAACAATTAAGAAAATAGTGTATAGAAAGCGCTGATGGATTATGTCAGTGCTTTTTATTATGTATAGATTGATTCTGAACCAAACTCTACCTATCATTATATCGAGTACCGGTATATAGTATGAATGAGGTTGCACGGAATTCCTGTGCTCCTTGACTCGTCTTGAACAGACCATTTAAGATGAGAATAATGACAAATGTTTCTAGGAGCGATTAACATGGAACCATTTATTCGAAATGATCAATATAATTTCATTATGTATCAGACTCAGGTGCTGATCAATGGGTATTCAACTGTGAATGATCTTGGTGTACTTCAAGCGTTGAAGGGACTTGTAAAAGATAAGGTGACAAATGTGTTCGATGAACTGTCTCAAGCTCAACAGAATATACTAGAACCTATTGTGAATATCCGGGATTCTGATCAGGCGGAGGATTATTTAATTGGATTAAAACCTTATGTCATTCCATTTCCATCTGTAACTGATGCCTCATTGAAAAAGTTATTCCCGAAAGTGAAAAAGCTAAAGACTCCTGATTGGGAAAACATCGATTTCAGGGATCTGTCCTATTTGGGCTGGAATGATTACGGGCAGGAGCGAAAATATATCGTCGCTGAGCATGAGGGTAAATTGAAAGGATTCAAGGGTACCTTTAAAAGCAGGAGCAAAAAAGGAATGTGCACGATTTGCAATACCTTTGGAAGCATCGGGTTTTACATGTCTGAATCAAAAACGTCTTCTCAAGGAACCTTTGTGAAGAAAGGGAATTACATCTGCCAGGATAGTGATGAGTGTAACGAAAAGCTCAAAAACAAAGAGAAATTGGTTGATTTCATTCAAAGAATCAATCATTAGAAGGATGCGCTGGGTAGAGTCTCGGCGTATTTTCATTGTATTTATACTATATTACGGAATTCCAATTCTTCTCAACACTTATAAATCCCTTGAAACATTGCCATACTTTAAGTAGTATAGATAAGTAGAAAATTGTAGAGTTTCGAAATGAGGGTTTTAAATGGAGAAGAAATCCATATACGGATTAACATTAGATCAACTGACAGCATGGCTGGTCGAACACGGTCAAAAGAAGTTCCGTGCGGCTCAGGTATGGGATTGGTTATATAAAAAGAGAGTGACGAACTTTTCGGATATGAAGAATCTAAACGCCGAGTGTGTACAATTGCTGGACGATCACTTCTATCTTCATACACTCACTCAAGAGGTTAAACAGGAATCCAAGGACGGCACAATTAAATTCCTGTTCAAGCTTGAAGATGGTAACTTAATTGAAACAGTTTTAATGCGATTCAATTATGGACTAAGTGTGTGTGTGACGACCCAGGTCGGGTGCAACATCGGTTGTACATTCTGTGCAAGTGGACTGCTGAAGAAGAACCGCGATCTTTCAAGCGGAGAAATCGTAGAACAGATCATGAACGTCCAACATCATTTGGATGAAGCAGGAAATGGAGAACGTGTCAGTCATATCGTCGTAATGGGGATAGGTGAACCATTCGATAACTATGATAACATGATGGACTTCTTCCGAGTGGTTAATGACCAAAAAGGTCTTTCTATCGGAGCTCGTCACATTACCGTTTCCACAAGTGGCCTGGCAGATAAGATTTACAAATTTGCCGACGAAAATATTCAAATTAACCTTGCTGTTTCCTTGCATGCACCAAACAATGAATTACGTACCAAGATCATGAAAATCAACCGTGCGTATCCTTTAGAGAAATTAATGCCAGCCATTGATTACTATTTAGAAAAGACCAATCGACGCATCACCTTTGAGTATATTCTATTGAGTGATGTAAATGACCATAAAGAAGAAGCTATACAGCTAGCCAAATTGTTAAAGAACAAGCGTCATCTTTCTTATGTGAACTTGATTCCTTATAATCCAGTTGACGAGCATAACCAATATCAAAGAAGTACGAAAGAAGCGATTGTTGAATTCTACGGTACATTACTTGAACATGGAATCAACTGTGGAGTCCGTGTGGAACAAGGGACGGACATCGATGCAGCTTGCGGTCAATTGAGAAGTAAGCAAATCAAGAAGGATAAGGTTAAATCTTAATACTTTTTATGGAGCACATAGATTCCTAAGTGGAATTTATGTGCTTTTTTCGTTTATTATATTCGAAATTTATTGAATTAAAGATTCTATAAGTGTAGAATTGTCTGTAAGCTACAAATTTTGGAAATGAGGTGTTTCTATATGGATGTGCTCCATTTGACCAGTCGGAAAAGAGAGACGTATGAGATTAGGATTGAGGCTTCCCTTCTTTGGGAATGCGCTTTGGGGATTGCTGCAGTGACAAATAAAAAGCTTATTGATACGTTAGAAAAACCAAAAGAATCTTGGGACAGGTTAAAGAAATCTTTATCTGAACCATTGATAGAGGATTTGAAATTTGTTGGAAAGAATAACACGTGGAAATCCTTACTCCTTTTGTTGCATCAAAAAGAGTTTCAAGGTTTATCTGAATTCGTCATGTTTCTCGATGAGTTGGACGATGAAAAACTAAGATTTATCTGCATCCCTTACATAGGAGTGAAATTTCAAAAACTTCGAACGCTTGCTTCAAAAGGAGAAGAGTCATCACGAAACAGATTGAAAACGCAGACAGAGGCTAACCCGTTTTTTCCGGATTATATTGATTTCATCTGTACCACAAATGTTCATGACCTTAGGAACCATCTGAAGAGCGTCATGACCGGGTGGTATAAAGAAGTGATAATTCCTCAAAAAGAGAAACTATCTCAAATACTGGGAAGGGATAAACAGTCCAAGGAAAAGATGAGTGGAAATCTAAAGTCCGAGGCGTTAGTAGAATGGGCAACGGGCGGTATCACTTACTTGCCCGAGCCGAGCGTACATACAGTTCTGCTTGTCCCCCAAATGATTTACCGCCCTTGGAACGTTGAAGGCGATATTGAAGGGGTCAAGGTGTTTTATTACCCTGTAGCAAATGAAAGCATCTATCCGGATGATAAGGATATGCCAAGCAATTTTCTGGTCCAGAAGCATAAAGCCCTTGGTGATGAAGCGCGCCTCCGAATGGTGAAATTTCTGAAGGGCTCAGAGCGTACACTCCAGGAAATCACGAATGAGCTGAACATGGGGAAGTCCACGGTCCATCACCATTTGAAAATTCTCAGGTCTGCAAGACTCGTCGAAACAGAGGACGGTAAGTATCGCTTGAAAGAAAATGCTGTTCAAACTTTATCGAATGAATTGATGCAATATTTAACTGATTATTAAAGGAGAATCAGATATGGGAGAACGTGCGGTCAGACTCAATCAAGTGGATGATTTCCCGCCTTTAAAGAGAAACTATCCCGTTTTCAGATTTATGGGTGGGAATCTGATTTCATTTTTCGGGGATCAGATTTATTTAATCGCGATTCCACTTATGGTATTAACGATCACTGGATCACCTGTGAGTATGGGGATTGTGGCAGCGCTAGAACGGCTGCCGATTCTATTTCAGCCCTTCGCAGGCATCATGTCGGATACATATAAACGGAAGCATCTGCTCTTGCTATGTGATTTAGGGCGATGCATCCTTGTTGGGATGACCGGTGTTCTATTTATCATGGAGGTACTGGAGATGTGGATGGTATATCCCGTTGTGTTTGGTATCGGATTATTAAGCCAAATCTATAATACATCTCAATTTGCTTCAGTACCAAGCCTGGTGAGAAGCGAAGACCTTCAGGCTGTCAATTCATTGAATTCAGGGATATTCAATTTAGCGGTTTTTTTGGCACCCGGTTTAGGAGGGTTGATCATTTCCTTTTTTAATCCGGGATATGCCCTTTTGGTAAACAGCATCAGCTTCTTTGTTTCTTTTCTTGCCATTGCGAGTCTTCGCATGAAAGTGAAGGAGGGAGTTTCCTTAAAGTATTCCATTTGGGAGGAGATGCGGGAAGGATTTGAATTTGTTGCTAAGACCAAGCCGATCCTTTACACCAATCTGGCCATGGTATCTTCTGTGTTCGGGACTACTTTGTTCCTTACCTTACTGGTCTTTCATCTAAAAGATTCCGTTCAATTAAATACTGTCATGATTGGATGGTTACTCTCAATGGGGGGAGTCGGTGCCATTGCAGGTGCGGTAGCCTCATCCCTCTTTCGGAAGCGGTTTTCGTATCGTGGGATCCTATTTACCTCATCAGTCGTCGGAGGGCTTTCCATCTTGTGTTTCGGTTTGCTGGACTCTTATTTCGGCCTAATGATCATGAATGCAGTCGGAACCTTCTGTGCTTCGATGATGAGCCCTTGTATCATCACGATCCGGCAAACATTGACCCCCGATCACTTATTGGGAAGAGTCCAGGCCACAAGCCGACTAATGACATGGATATTCATGCCCCTTGCAGCATTCCTTGCAGGAATACTGGCTGAAGCAATAGGTACAGACCTGACCATCGTTCTAGCTGGAGCCATCTCAACACTTGCTTCCATACCATACCTTCATCATAGTTTAAAAGAAAAATAGAGGGAGGGACCTTCCTCAATTTTGTTTTATGATAGGATGGAAATGGAACTCATTTTTAGTGAACGGTAATAGAAAGAGGAATGAAGAAAGATCAATTTTTATCGTTTCGAAATAAAGTGGTTCAACCACAATTACGACTAAGAAAGGAGATTGGAGAATGCAATCGAATCATCACGACATCACCATCATCGGGGCAGGGGTGAGCAGTGTGTTTCTCGCTTACACCTTGATGAAGCACAATGAACATATCTCCATTCACATGATTGATCTTGGCAAGGAACTCAGAGAACGTACATGCAGTTTAGATGAAGTGGGAGTCTGTACATGTGAAGGAATGTGCAGTAAATACATTGGATTTGCAGGTCTTGGGAAATCAGAAGGGAAATTTAATTATACGAATGATTTCGGAGGAGAGCTTGGAAGGAAAATTGGAGAACAAACCACATTTGATTTGATGCAGGAAGTCGACGATATTCTCTGTGAGTTTGGCGGTGACATCATTCCTACCTATAGTACGAAAAATGAGAAACTTTCATTAAGGGCCCAGATGGCAGACATGAAGGTACTTTCAACGGAGGTGCGTCATTTAGGAACACGCTTAGCGAATGAAATTTTTCAAAAGATGTATGAAGTGATGAAAAACCGTATCATGTTCAGTTTCGAAACTCATGTTGAAAGAATATTTAAGAATGAAGATGGCTTTCGCTTGAAATCCAATATCGGTGATTTTACGACGGGAAAATTAATCATCGGTACAGGAATGAGCGGCAGCACATGGCTAAAAGAGCAAGCTGGATCACTTGGATTACTTCCAGGTAAGACACGATTGGATATGGGGATTCGTGTGGAAATGAAAGGTGATCAGCTTGAATCGATATTAGGAGATACTTTTGAAACGAAGCTGAAAATTGAGAGGGACTCATTCAGAGCGACAACCTATTGTATGAATCCACGAGGGAGAATCATACGGAAACACCAGCATGGATTGGTGATGCCAGACGGACAAAATGCTCGAGAAAAAGATACACCAAGTGCGAATCTGAACTTCAGCTTATTCGTTCCACGCTATTTTCAATCCCATGATGAAGCAATGGAATTTGCAGTGAACATCATAGGAGGGATTAATCAAGAACGAGAGCGGATAGTCGTTCAGAGATTGGAAGATTTCAAGTTACATAGGAATACAGAAACGTTGGAGGAGAATCTGGTAGGTCCGTCCCTCAATGGGGAATGTGGCAATGTTCGGGAAGAGGTTCCAGAATTGTATGTGATGGCGCTCGAGGAGTTTTTAGCTTCTGTGGAAGAGCTCATCGGGGAGACTATACACCCTGATACACTTTTGTACGGTTTGGATGCAAAGTTTTATGAACCTACATTACCTACGGATGAAAACTTTGAAACAGATGTGTCAAATCTGTACCTGGTCGGTGACTGCTCTGGAGAAACCCATTCCTTATCACAAGCAGCGGCCAGTGGCATTTATTTGGGGAAACATCTGGGAAAAATAGGATTTACCAGTTAATGGTAAACACAGAAAGGGAGAACTCGGCAATGAATGAACAAGAAAAGTCATTCCTCGAAAAAGTGAAAATCATTCAAGGTGACAATTATGCGACCATCGAGGATACGAATGAATTGACCCCTTCAGAACTGAAAGAACTCGTCAACTATCTGGATCAGACACCGCCCTATCATTCCCTGTCTAACTTGAAGATTCTTGTGAATCATACATTCTCCAGGGAAGTGGATCAGTATTTAGAGGGAAAAAGATATGACCTGGTTGATGAATTTTTGACAGTGTATAAAAAGCTTGAGAAATCGGAAGTCGAACACTCTTTTACTTTGAAAAATTTACATATGATTTCAAAAAATGAGTTTATCCATATTTGGCTGGAATCGATGAAATCTTCCCTTAATCCCCCTTCATTCTTATCAATGGGTGAACATATGAAAGCTGTGAAAACCGAGTTGGGTGCACATTATAAGGATTCCTGTATTGCAGTTTACGAAGGGGATAAGGGGATTGGTGTGATGATGCCCCATATTGAACCGGGAACGAAAGATGAGGGAAGATTGTTTTATTTCGGATTGATTCCTGTTGAAAGAGGCAAGGGGAAAAGCAAACTTCTTCATAAATTGGCTCTCAGTCTCCTGGAATCAGAGTTTCATGCAACATATTATATAGGGGGTACGAGTATTCATAATACCCCAATGATTCGAACGTTCCAAGCTAATGGATGTGAAGTGATGGATAGGAATAGGGTGTTTAATAAGAAATCCCTTTAGTACTTGAAACATCAGTGTTATACTTGAAGAATTGTTCGCAAAGTAAAGGGGAGCTACAACCTTATGAAATATATGAAATCACAAATGAAACAGCTGATCAGGGACAATAAAGAGCTGCAAAACCGCTTGAAAGAGTTAATGGATGAGATGAATTTAGAGCGCACATTTGCTCTTAAAGCATTGTATCATTCAGAGGTGGCAGAAGGCGGGAAATATCAGGCTGCTTATCAAGCATTAGACCAGCCAAAGGGCTAAGTCTGTTTTCTATGAAATTCCTGATGGTAAACTCATTCATGTGACATGAACGAGTTAGCGTTTCTGAAATAATGGTGCACCTAGACGGCCAGGTAACAGAGGACATTCCCTCATTACCTGGTCTTTTCACATTCACTCAGCAAAAATCTCCTGTAACAAAGGGTCATCATCTAAAATCTCCAAAGCTCTTTGTCGATAACTGGAATCATGTAAATAGGTATAACGATTAGGCTTAATCGATGTGCTCATTAAAATAGCTTCTTTGTATTCTGCCTTTATTAATCCGATTGTTTTAACATAATCAAAAAAACCAGTACGTGAAAAAACTTTTTCGATACGTTCTATTCTATGCTCTTGAACTTTTGCCATGATATAAGTGGCGATGCCTACTTGAACCCCATGCATTTGCGGTGTTTTGGAAATGACTTCAAGACTGTGAGAGATTAAATGCTCCGATCCACTGATGGGAGCACTGTTTCCGCTTATGACAGTCGAAATCCCTCCCATCGTCAAGGAACTGACTAATTCTTTAAGAAGGATTTCATTTTTTAATTCATGCATCGGTGTCCGGATAAAGCTGTTAACAGCTTTCTTACTAAGCATATAGGCGAAGGCATTTACATACCCAACCCCGTTTTTTTCTTCAAACTCCCAATCATATAGTGCTGTCAGATTCGACATGAGATCGCCAATCCCTGCCAGGATAAAGCGATCCGGTGCGTGCTTGATGATATCTAAATCGACGATGATTCCATATGGAACCCTGGCAGGGACAGTCGTCTTCTTACCATCAACCATTAAAGAGCAGTTACTGCTTGCGAACCCGTCGTTTGAAGGGGCAGTTGGAATCGATATGAACGGACTTCTTCTGGAAAAAGCAACATATTTACCGTAATCGATAACTTTTCCACCTCCTACTGCGATAACGACATCAAAGCGGCTCCAAGAAAATGCAGAGGAAAGCAATTCATGGATATCCATTGTGTCATCCAGCTTTACGCACTCAATCGAGAGATGGGACAAAGCGTTTTCGATTTTGCTTTTTAAAGTGGTATTTGAGAATTCATCAAATAAAACGATAGCGTTGGAGAACGGATGCCTTTTTAAAATAACGTCTAACCGTGACAACACGTCAGAGCCAATTTCTAAAATAGATGGAATCGGAATGTTTGTAACCGTATTTGTCATGGGTGTATTCTCCTTTCGTTTTTCAATCACTTTACACTTTCCACATTTGTCAGATGGATTCCTTTAAAATCATTAGGGTTTTCTCCCAAGACCCAAATATTTGACTTGTAAACCCACATGTATTATATTAATTGACAGGTCAATGATTGACCCATCAATTAATAAAAAGGAGGATGCTTTTGTCCAACCCGTGCCGTGAAGAAGAGAAGATAATCGTTCAACTGAATGATATATATAAGCAAATGAGTCCTAAGTTTGAGCGCTGTACCGGAATCAGTCAGTCTCGTTTGGATCTTTTGCACAAGTTATTTGAAGTGGAAGAAATCAGTCAAACGGCTCTACAAAGAGAAGTGAATATTGATAGTGCAGCCGTGACGAGACACTTAAAGCAACTTGAAGGAAAAGGGATGGTCTCCCGCCGTAAGAACCCTGATGATAACAGGTTTACATTTGTCCGGTTGACAGAGGAAGGCCGTCAGAAAATAGAAGCTTATCGTGAAGAGAAAGAGATCTTTATTTCTAAAGTCTTTAAAAGCTTTACAAAAGAAGAACGTTCGGTTTTATCCGAAATGCTTAATCGTATTCAGGATAATGTACAGGACATTGAATACTAGATTTTACTCATAAAGGAGAATGCACCATGAATCAAACAAAAATCAATGACTTTAACGAAATCATCACAGGCCGTCGTTCCATTCGTAATTATGACCCGTCTGTGAAAATCAGTAAAGAAGAAATGACAGAGATTCTAACCGAAGCCACTCTTGCACCATCATCTGTAAACTTGCAGCCATGGCGTTTTGTTGTCATCGATAGTCCAGAAGGGAAAGAAAAACTTGCACCTCTTGCGAAATTCAATCAGACGCAAGTCAAAACTTCTTCTGCAGTGATTGCGGTATTTGTAGATATGAACAGCCTTGATTATGCGGATGAGATTTACAATAAAGCAGTAGAAGAAGGATACATGCCTGCAGAAGTAAGAGACAGACAGCTACCATCCATTAAAGGATTACTACAAATGATGACAACTGAACAATTCAGGGAAATGAACCTCATCGATGCAGGTTTAGTATCCATGCAACTCATGCTTGCTGCACGGGCCCACGGATATGACACAAATCCTATCGGTGGATATGAGAAGGACCAAATTGCTGAAGCATATGGTATGGACAAAGACCGTTACTATCCAGTCATGCTGATTTCAATCGGAAAAGCGGCAGATGCAGGCTACAAATCTGTTCGCCTGCCAGTAGAGTCCATCACAGAATGGAAATAAAAATAAGAAAAGAGGAGAAAGTATATGATTATTATTCATGCGGAATTTCAAATTAATCCAACCAAAGAACAAGCATTTTTAGAAGAGATTCGCCCACTTGTAGCAGCATCGAGAGCAGAAGAGGGAAATATCTCATATGACTTAATGAAAGATACTGAAAGAGAAAGTGTCTATACTATGGTAGAAGTGTGGAGGGATACTGCTGCCGTTGAGATTCACAATGCGAGTGAGCATTTCACTTCATTTGTGGGGAGTGCGCCTGAGTATTTAGCGGCTCCTTTAGATGTGACGATTTATGAAGGAAACAAGGTAGAGAAATAACGGATTGAAAAGTACCTGACCTTTGGTTGGGTGCTTTTTTATTGGAAATTGCCAGGCACATAAGCACCCGGCATTTCCGACTACACCTCAATAATGATTGGCAAAATCATAGGTTTTCTCTTCAAATGCTTGAATAGGTATTGCCCTACGTCTTTTTTGATCGCCTGTTTCATTTCTTTCCAGTCCCGAATATTTTCTGCAGATAATTCATCTACTACTTTTTTAACGAGATGGTTTACGTCTTTTAAGAGGTCTTCTGAGTTTCGTACAAATACGAATCCCCGTGAAATGGTATCAGGTCCAGAAATAATCGTGTGATCGGACTTACTAAGCGTAATGACGATGATAAGCATTCCATCTTCAGAAAGTTGTTTTCGATCCCGTAAAACAATTGATCCGATATCTCCGACGCTCAATCCATCTACAAAGGTATCCCCTGCAGGAATGGTCCGCGTTTGCCGGGCAACGGAATTTTCAATATCGACGACTTCCCCATTTTTTATAATAAAAGTATTTCCAGCTTCTACTCCTACCGATTCAGCCAGGATCCGATGATGATGCAGCATTCGGTATTCACCATGTATAGGAATAAAATATCTCGGCTTCATTAACGTAAGCATGAGTTTTAAGTCTTCTTGATATCCGTGTCCTGACACGTGCATGCCTGTAGTGCTTCCACTTCCGTAAATTACGTGGGCACCAAGTTGAAATAAATTATCCAGAATACGTGATACGTCTTTTTCGTTCCCTGGAATAGGCGATGCGGCAAGTATGACCGTATCACCCGGATAAACGTAGACGTCACGGAAACTTCCAGTGGATAGGCGACCCAGTGCAGCCATAGGCTCCCCTTGACTTCCCGTACATAAAATCGCTACCTTTTCGGGAGGTAATGCATCAATTTCACGGGCATCAATCAGCATCCCATCAGGCACGGTTAAATATCCCCGTTCTATGGCGACTGAAACAACATTGATCATGCTTCTTCCTAATAATGCCAGTTTCCTATTTGTCTTAATGGAAGCATCGACCACCTGCTGGACCCGGTTGACATTGGAAGCGAAGGTTGAGACAAAGATCTTTCCAGTGGCTTTCAGGAACGCTTCATCCATATGATTCCCCACCATTTGTTCAGAAGGGGTCAAGCCGCTCCGCTCCGCATTCGTGCTTTCAGAAAGTAAGACCAATACCCCTTCATCCCCAATCCTGGCCATTTTATGAATGTCTGAGTATTGATGATTGGCAGGGGTTAAGTCGAATTTAAAGTCTCCAGTATGTACGACATTTCCTTCCGGCGTATGAAAAACGATACCTAAACAATCCGGAATGCTGTGACTGACCTTGAAGAACGAAACATCGATTGTTCCAAAATTCAGGTTGGAATTTGAGTCGATGGTTACAAGTTTTGTATCTCTTATTAGCCTGTGCTCTTCTAATTTTAGTTCAATCAGTCCCAGGGTGAAATGTGTAGCGTAAATAGGCATGTTCATTTTTTTCAGAATATAAGGAATGCCACCTATGTGATCCTCATGACCATGAGTGACGATCAATCCTCGTATCTTATCTTTGTTTTTTTCCAGATAAGTAACATCAGGAATAATCAAGTCTATGCCCAAGAGACTTTCATCAGGAAACTTGCCTCCACAATCAACGATGACAATATCATCACCGTGTTGTATGACATACATATTTTTTCCGATTTCATTGATTCCGCCTAGTGCAAAAATGGATAATGCCTGATCATTGGTTTGCAAGAATGAACCCTCCAAGACAAATTGTTTTGGTTATTATGCCCGAATGGGTAGGTTTCATATAAGATTTTATTTAGAGAGATTATAGAATAGCGTAAAGTAATCATTTCTATGGTAAATTATGCTATTATTATTTATGATTGATACTCACTAAGGAGCGATAATGATGACATCAACAAATACTTGGACAGAAGTTGATCAATATTTCACGAGTAAACTTCAAGTATCAGATCCACTTATGGACTCTGTACTAAAAGCAAATAGTGAAGCAGAACTGCCTGCAATCGATGTGTCTCCGAATCAAGGGAAGTTTCTATCTATAGTTGCACAGCTTAAAGGAGCGAAACGCATATTGGAAATCGGGACTCTTGGAGGCTATAGTACGATCTGGCTTGCGCGTGCACTGCCCGAGGACGGACATCTTATAACATTGGAATATAGCGAAAAGCATGCAAAAGTCGCCGCAAAAAACATTCAAAATGCCGGAATGGATCATATGGTGGAAATTAAGGTAGGTGCTGCCTTGGATACGTTGCCGACTATTGAGGGTAAGTTTGACTTTATTTTCATCGATGCAGACAAACGAAACAATGGCAATTATTTAAAATGGGCACTGGAGCTTTCACAACCCGGAGCTGTCATTATTACAGATAATGTGGTGCGCGGTGGAAAAGTAATCAATGAAAACACCCAAGATGAAAGCGTTCAGGGTGTTCGCCAATTTGTTGATATGTTATCTAAAGAGCCCCGAATTGATTCTACTGTTGTCCAAACCGTCGGGACTAAAGGATACGACGGATTTATGATGGGGATTGTGAAAGGTTGAAAATTCATATTGTATTTTATGGCATTCTTTTGTAAAATAAATGAAAATTCATAATCGTACATGTCATGATAGGAATGAGTAGTGACTTATCTCCCTGGTAAAGAGAACTGATGGCTGGTGGGAATCAGTACAAAGATAAGCGCGAATTACCTCCTTAAACATTCTCTGTGAACCCTTAGTAGCAAAGAACGGCCGGTCCGTTATCCGAATGAAGTGGAAGAGAAATCTTCAATGAGGGTGGTACCGCGTTAACCACGTCCCTTTTTTAGGGGCGTGGTTTTTTGGTGTGATTTATTGTTGAGGAGAGTGGATAACGGTGAAATCTGAAATATAACGGCGAAATGTTTATTTTAACGGCGAATTTCGTGATATAACGTTTAGAAATAACAAATTCGACTTCTGCCATCAAAATATATCAGAAGGATGATCGATTTATCAAAGGAATTAGGAGTATATCAGCGAAATAAAAATGATCACGATCAAACTGACAAATATTCAAACAAAACAAACATATCAATCAAGGAGGAATGTTCATGCAACACAAATGGGAATCACTTTCACTAGATCAGCAGGAAGAAGTAGAAAAGCAGTTAGCCTTATACAAAAATGGAGTTCATGAAATCATACCAGATGCAGAATTAAGGCAAAAACTCGTCAAGTCAATTGCGACAGGAGAACCATTGAAAGTCAAGCTTGGCCTAGACCCAACCGCTCCCGATGTTCACCTGGGGCATACGGTTGTCTTGAACAAATTGAGGCAGTTCCAAGAAAACGGTCATATCATTCAGCTCATCATCGGGGATTTCACTGGTAAAATCGGTGATCCAACCGGCAAGTCTGTTGCTAGGAAGCAGCTGACTGATGAAGAGGTGAAGAGAAATGCCCAAACTTACTTTGAGCAATTTGGGAAAGTCCTCGACAAAGAGAAGGTGGAGCTTCATTACAATTCCAAATGGTTGTCATCATTGAATCTTGAAGATGTGATTCATTTATCATCGAAGATCACGGTTGCCCGATTAATTGAAAGAAACGATTTTTCGAATCGATTGTCAATAGGGAAGCCAGTCTCGCTTCATGAGTTTTTCTACCCGTTGATGCAAGGATACGATTCCGTCGCATTAGAAAGTGATGTGGAGCTTGGCGGGACGGATCAACAATTTAATGTGTTGATGGGAAGACATCTTCAGGAGCATTACAACCAGGAGAAACAAGTGGTCATTTTACTTCCTTTACTTGAAGGACTTGACGGCGTAGATAAAATGTCAAAATCAAAACATAATTACATTGGGATTGATGAAGATCCTAACCAAATGTTTGGGAAGACGATGTCGATTCCGGATGAATTGATCATCAAATATTTCAACCTGATAACGGACTTATCGTTAGATGAAAAATCGAAAATAGAGAAGGAATTAATCGAAGGAACATTCCACCCTAGAGATGCCAAAATACATTTAGGGAAAACCATCGTGTCCATGTACCACGGAGAAGAAGCAGCCGCACAAGCTGAGAACAATTTTAAGGAAGTATTCCAAAAAGGAGCACTTCCTGATGACATTCCAGAGATAGAGTGGACGGGTGATAGTAGAGTGTCAATTATCGACTTACTTGTTGAGTTAAATATGCAAGCTTCAAAGAGTGAAGCGCGACGGATGATTCAAAATGGAGGTATTAGAATCAATTCAGAAAAGGTTGTAGATATGCAATTAGAAGTAGCGGTTAAAGATGGGATGATTGTGCAGGTAGGGAAGAGGAAGTACAAAAAGCTGAGAATAATGTAACTCCGTATGAAAGTCGTCTAATCAACAAGAATAGATGGCTTTCGTTTTTTTGAATAAATCAAATATTTTTGATTTAATAGTTGACTTGATGGAAGATCTTGCATATAGTAAGATTATATCAAATAAATTTGATTTAAGAGGAGCAGATAGCATGAATAAACAAATTCCATTAAAAGATATATCACTGGATTCAACCTTCAGTAAATATGAAAAAAAATTCAAGGCACTAGCAGATCAAAAAAGGTTATTTATCCTGCACCAAATTACTGAAATGGGAGAAGTGTGTGTATGTGACTTATCGGATAAATTAGACTTACCCCAATCTAAACTTTCCTACCATCTGAAGATTTTAATGGACGCTGAGTTGATCCGGAAAGAAACGCGGGGCACATGGAGTTACTATACATTAAATCACACTGAATTGAATCACTTGTTATCAGAACAACTTTGCTGCTTGTTTAGGCGTGAATAAAGTGATTAATTTGCATGGTGACATCTTATGATTTATTAATCAAAAAAAATTGATATATAATTTCCGACAATTAATCAAAAAAAATTGATTAAACAAAAATGGAGGGAGTCAAAATGACTATATTGAAAGATTTTATCACCATTGCCCTTGAGTTAACGGCGCTGTTTGTTGGAATATCCTTTGTGATTCATTTACTTCAAGGATTTATTCCTTATAAAAGGATGGAGGAGCTGATGGATCGAAGCCATCCTCTGTTGAGTGCTCTGATTGCTGTTGCTTTCGCATTCGTCACACCATTTTGCTCATGTTCAACCATTCCTATTGTCGTAAATCTATTGCGAAACAAAGTTCGTTTTCCCATTGTGATGATTTTCCTTTTTGCCTCACCTGTACTGGATTTAACTATTTTGTCCTTGATGACCTATTTACTGGGATGGAAAGTAGCCATTGCATATACATTTTTAACCACTTCTTTTTCTATTATTATCGGATTTGCGCTGAATGCATTTGGTTTTGAAAGACAATTAAAAAATGTTATGGTAGAAAATTTCTCAGCACCTGAGAATGGTATTGACTTTAAGAAAGCGATAAGAGAAACACTTACACTTATGAGAAATGTCTATCCATTTCTTATTATCGGGGCAGGGATTGGTTCGGTTATTCATGGTTCTGTTCCAGAAGAATGGATTACAACCTATTTAGGAGGAGAGAATTGGTGGCTGGTTCCGATAGCTGCGATTATCGGAATTCCATTATATATTCGACTATCTACAATGATTCCGATCTCTCATATTCTTATTGCTAAAGGAATGGCCTTGGGACCAGTAATGGCTTTGATGATTGCATCAGCAGGAGCTAGCCTTCCGGAGATGACATTACTCCATAGCATTTTTAAGAAGAAGCTTGTGATAGCTTTTATTGGCTCTGTACTTATCATGTCTACTATGTCGGGTTTCTTATTTTACTTTATATAAGGAGGTGGGCAAATGAAATGGTTAAAAGGTTTGATTGGACAGAAGGAACAGAAGGATTGCTGTAAAGTGAAGCTGATAGAAGTAAAAGATAAAAATGATAAGAAAGAATGTTGTCAAAATGAAAAATGAAGCCCTCGTTTTCTAATGCAGGGCTTTTTTTTGTGCTTAAGTAATATTCAATTTGAGACAATCCTATATAATTA
Source organism: Rossellomorea sp. FM04394 (assembly GCF_041889765.1). Lineage (NCBI taxonomy): Bacteria > Bacillati > Bacillota > Bacilli > Caryophanales > Bacillaceae > Rossellomorea > Rossellomorea sp. FM04394. The sequence goes on from NZ_CP168654.1 coordinate 2,112,730, forward strand.
AGTTATAATTTTCCATATAATGAAATCTGATAAAATGAATTGGTGGTAGAAAATGTTGGTTGAACAAAAGTAAAAAGATTAGTATATCAGTGAAGGTCTGTTGCCTTTTGAGCCATTGATAATAAATAAAGAGGAGAAAAAAATGAATGCAATCACAATAGAAAAAGCAAGAATACAAGATGCAGAAATCCTTACAGATATAAAGAGGAAAGTGTTTGATGCTGAAAAAGAAAGATGGCTTTCATTTTCAGAGAATGACGTCGATTACAATATCCAGCCGCCGGGCTACGACTCCGTGGAGATGGGAAAATATATGATCCATGAATTGAATTATTTTAAAATCCTTTATCACGAGGAGCTCGTTGGTGGTGTAATTGTCACGTTAGAGGGAAAGCGACATGCAAGAATCGACCGTATCTTTGTTGATCCAGATTACCAAGGGAAAGGAATTGGGTCAGCTGCCTTAAAATTTATAGAAGAGATGTTTTCACAGGTGAAATCGTGGGAGCTTGAGACATCCAGCAGGCAGTTGAATAATCATGCCTTTTACGAGAAGATGGGGTACAAGAAAGTCTTTGAATCAGAAGTTGAATTCTGCTATGAGAAAAGGTTACAGCTTGATGCAACAGAAGAGGGTGAGACGAGGGATATTCACATCCAAGGTAATACCTTGAGCCAAGTTGACCTTTCTCGGTTGCAAGTGGAACATAGCAACGTGACGGAGACGGATTTCTATGGTATTGACGGGAGTCACTCCACATTTAGCAACAGTAAATTAATAGGGGTTCAATTTAGTAATTGCAATCTAAGCGAATCCCGCTTTCAAAATATTAATCTCAAAAAAGCCCTGATTGCTGATTTGAATCTTTCACATAGTGAATTCGCCCATGTGACTTTGGATGGCGTGTATCTTCATGACACGACTCTTGGAGAAGAGAATGAACCTGTGAGATTTGAGCGTTGCGACCTTAAAGGAAGCCAGTTTAAAGCTTGCAATCTAAATGATGTCAGGTTGATAGATTGTGAGACGGAGGGAATGAGGATCAATAATATTTTGGTAAAGGATCTATTGGATGCGTATGAAGTAGTACATAAGATGAAGTAAAGAATAATTCTCCAGACACCCACATTAGATGTAAGTCATAAGATACTTAATGACAGAAATAAGAGAGGTGTCTTTCCATATGAATCCTTATGATTTTTATCGTCAATACAAACCCTTTTATTTAGATAGTTACTCACGGGTTCAGGAGAATGATTCACTGATAAAAGACATACAAAAGGCAATAAACGGAGAGTATAGTGCGATCGCGTGTTATGAAACACTTGCTAAATTGGCACCAACTGTAGAAGAGAAAGATCGAATTAGAGAAATCCGAAATGATGAAATGCGCCATTTAAAAGCTTTCGATGATATCTATACGAATATAACAGGAGTCTCTCACACTCCTCAATTGCAAGAAGGTTGTCCTGCTTCATACAAAAGAGGTCTTGAGTCTGCCATAAATGACGAGCAAGAAACGGTTGATTTTTATTTAGAGATTGCCGATGGAGCAAAAGATACCTATATAAAGGAAGCATTCCGTCGAGCTGCTGCAGATGAACAAAATCATGCCGTTTGGTTTTTGTTTTTCTTTATGAAGAACCAAGGAAGTTGGAGACGGGAGAGGCAAATGAATTACGGCGCAAAAGGAGCACTTGATGCAACTTCACTCACTGTTCCTCAAATGCTCGTTTACGCCATGCAGGATGAATACCTGGCTCAGGCAAGATACGATCGAATCATACAGAATTTCGGTAATGTTCGAACCTTCATAAGAATTAAAGAGGCCGAGCTGCGACATATTTCAGCTTTGCAAACCCTTTTCCAACGATATGGTATGCCATTGCCTGAAGATAATTCTCAAGCTTATACTTCAACTCCGGATTCGATTAAGAGTGCATACGCAGCAGGGGTACAGGGTGAAATTGATAATATAGCCATGTATAATAAATTTCTGACTTACAATCTTCCTCAAGATGTAAGAGTTGTTTTTACACAATTGAGAAATGCATCACAGAATCATTTAACTGCTTTCGAGAGAGGGTTAGCTAGATGACGAGACCACCTGTTTGGGTTGTTTTGGGGGGCATTGGTTTCAGAGGTTGCTGATGGGTAAAGTGTCGTGTGATGGCACCGCGAAAAATCATTAAATTACGAAAAATCGGTCTTACCTATCACCGTATTTATCAATGGTTAAAAGAAAGTGAATACGATCCTTATAGAGGACCGAACGTTGAATACTTCGATGCTCTTCCCATTAAATAAGAAAGATACCCCAGTGACCGGGATTTGAAGGACCCTCATTTTGATATCTTGATTCCCGTGTTGAAAAAATAATGAAAAAAGAGATAGATGAGCATTTCATCTATCTCTTTCTTCATTTACTTGAATATCCCGAATGGCTTTCCTACTGGAAGTGTTTCTTTCCCAAAGTGGGTGTTCAACACACTCGCAGCAGAGCCGTAGAAGCTGAATAATGCAATGAACAATTCAGAAATGGCCGCTAATTTATGCATGGATTCAGGTGCAATCCCAAGTGTAGACAGTGAAAGCCCTATAAATAAGAAATCAATAAGGACAAAAATAATGAATAAGACCTTATGTGTTTCCATGGCGCCAACGGTCATGAAAATACTGAAAATCAGGTATCCGATATACGCAATACCCAATTGGTGTGGATCAACTGCAGCAGCCGCTGCTTCTCCAAACACACCGAATGAAATTAACCAGGATGTTCCAACTCCGAGCCAAAATAAACCGAATGCTCCAAATGCAGTGGATCCGAAAGTATTATTATGTTTTGCATCTCCAAAGCTTGCGATCAACTGTGCAATTCCACCAAGGAAAATCGCCCATGGTAATACAAATGAAACTCCATCTGTCCATCCAAGTTTCGCTGAAGAAGCGACAAGGGTAACCATAGCTAATCCAAAAAGTCCAAGAGCAGATGGATCGGCAGTTACTAATTGAACTCGTTGAGTGTTCTGTGTTTGATTCATGATGATACCTCCTATTAAACATACTTGACTAATTTACATAAAAAAGTCTCCGTATGCAATAGAAAATATTATGTAAGCATAACTTTCATAAAAAAAGTTGGTTTTTTAGGTGTAGTTTCGTTCTAACAATGGGTTTCGCTGATATATTTTGGTTTTCGCCGATAAAATCAAGAATTCGCTGATATATTTTGGATTTCGCTGATATATTTAAAATTTCGCTGATAAAATTTTTCTCATCCGCTAATCCAGCTCTTAAAGCCTCTCAAAAGAGTCGGTTTCACCAAGAGTTACGACTCAACCAAAGAAAATTCATCAAAAACCTTCTCAAAAGTTAAGAAACTCCCGGATTATCATGAAAAAGATAATCCGGGAGTTCTGCCTTCCTATCGTACATTCAATTCACAACAAAAAAACGCATGAATTGAGTCTATCCTACATACATATCAAAAGGGGACAAATATTTTACACAGCGATCCTCAAAAAAGGGGGTGAGGGTGGTGGAGAACTACTTTATTTTCATGCTGATATTTCAAGCAGGAAGTTTCATCATTTCGTTGTTGAATCATATTGAAAAGTAGGTGGCTCCGAAAAGATTATTCCGGACTATGACTGGCCTCATAGTTCGGTTTTTTTCATTTTGGATCGCTTCCCTTATAGTCTATGTAGATAACCTCGTGAATATACGTTTCTAGTAATATAGTAATCGGTGTCGTTCGGTTTCTAAATTTGCCTAATGTTGTTATCATAAGATTATTGAAGAAGTCCAATCAGGGAACATATATAAACATTTCCAGGAAGGAACCAGACACTTGAAGGCAATTCATCAAAAACTTATAAAAGATCGATGCGGTACCGTTTCTTTCAAAAGAGGAGAGGGATATTACCGTTCCAATAAAGTGAAGATGGGCGAATTCCGTTCGAATTATTGTGAAGCGACCGTTAAGGGAGAGGAAGATTTCCACGTAACCGTATCAGGGAGAAGGAATGGAGAAATCCACGCAACGTGCAGCTGCCCCAAACTGGCATCGTTTGATAAAGATTGTCAACATATTGCAGCCGTCCTGCTCGCGATTCATAATGAGCAGCGTCGGGGAGATGCACAAGTAAGGGAAGTTACAGAAGAATTTTTCACCCTGTTTCAGGATGAACCCATACGATCCACCGGTCAGCAGAGGCATTTTGAAAACAGATCAGTCCTGCAATGTGAAATATTGATTAAGCCTGTAACCCTAAAAACAGGTGAAGCTATTATAGGGATTGAATTAACGATACACTCTATCAAGGTTCAACAGGTTAGAGAGTTTCTACAAACCATCAAAGAAGGAGTTCCCTTCCATCTTTCAGACTCATTCCTTTTCAATCAACAAGTTCATTGCTTTGAAATCGAAACCGATGCTGTGATTCAACAGCTTATTAAAGTGGTCCAGGGAGAGGCAATATACTCATTAACAGATGTGAACAAAAGTGAACAATTACTCATACCACCCTCATCATGGGAGAGGCTCTTACCATTACTTATAAAGGCATCAGGAGTTAAAGTAGAGCAAGGCCACCACACAGTAGAGGGGATTAAGTTAATGAGTGTCCCTCTTCCATTGAACTTCCAATTTGAGCAAAGTGAGAACGGCAGTTACCGATTACACATTACCGGGTTAAAAGACATCATTGTCCTAGATGAATATCAGGCCGCGTTTCATGAAGGAACCCTGACCCAACTGGACATCAGGGACTGCAGGCGCCTTTCTGAATTAAAGCGCCTCCTCACTAATTCCGGTACAGATTGGATACCCATCCCTCAGCCCCAGATTGGCGTCTTTTTAGAAAAAGTAGCGATAGGTTTAAAGAAATTGGGGAAAGTCACAATCCCGGACGGAATTTCCAGAAGGTTGGAAAGGGTGCCGCTTGTTGCAAAGTTGTATCTGGACAGGGTAAAGAATCGCTTGCTGGCGGGTCTTGAATTTCATTACGAACATGTGGTCATTCACCCACTGGAAAATCGCGAACCACCCTCGGGTTCCTTACTGATTAGAGAGGTGGAAAAAGAAGATACCATCCTTGAATTAATGGAAGAGTTCTCTTTTGGAAAAACAGAAGGGGGTTACTTTTTACAAAATGAAGATTTAGAATATGAGTTTTTAACCTACGGTGTGGAGAAGATTCAGGGGCTTGTCCAAATCTATGCGACTACGGCAGTGAGAAGCCGTGTCTCTAAAGGGAATAATGGTCCAAAAATCCGGGTCAAGGTGATGAAAGAACGAATGAACTGGCTGGAATTCAAGTTTGAGATGGATGGGATTCCTGACCGGCAGATCATGGAGATCCTTGAGGCATTAGAAGAAAAACGGAAATATTACCGGATGCGAAACGGGTCTCTTCTGTCGTTGGAATCCAAAGAGTTTCAGGACATCCAGCGCTTCCTCCATACGTCACAAGCGGAAAAAAATGATTTAATCAAGGGGCTTGAGCTGCCATTGCATCAAAGTATTCAATTACTGGATTCAGTTGAGGTGACCCACACGTTCAAATTAGGGGAATCATATAAAGAGTTCCTACAACATATCATGAACCCCGGTAGTATGGAGTTTTCCGTTCCACCAAGCTTGAACACACTGTTGAAGGATTATCAAAAAAACGGTTATCAATGGATGAAAACCCTGGCCTTTTATGGTTTGGGGGGGATTTTAGCCGACGATATGGGGTTAGGGAAAACTGTCCAAAGCATTACTTTTATCGTTTCGGAGTTAGAAGAAATTAGGACCCAGAAGCTTCCGGTTCTGATTGTTTGTCCTTCGTCCCTCATGTATAACTGGCAAAGTGAAATTACAAAGTTTGCTCCAGAATTAGAGGCAGTAATAATGGATGGAAATAAAACAGAACGAATGAAGAAGCAGAACGCATTAAAAGACGTAGATGTGATTATCATTTCCTATCCGTTACTTCGAAGTGACATCAAGTGGTACGAGCATCAGAAATTTCACACAGTCTTTTATGATGAGGCTCAGGCGTTTAAAAATCCAATAACGCAAACAGCAAGAAGTGTAAAGAAGATTGAAGCCAATCACCGTTTCGCATTAACCGGCACCCCTGTTGAGAACTCGCTCGAAGAGCTGTGGTCAATTTTTCACGTAGTATTTCCGGGATTATTTGGAGGGCTTAAGGATTACAGTCGTCTTACAAAAAAAGACATTGCCAAAAGAATTCGGCCGTTTGTCCTGCGCAGGATGAAGGAAAATGTGTTATCAGAACTTCCGGTAAAACAGGAGATCATGGAATCAGCGGAACTGTTGCCATCTCAAAAGGAATTGTACGCTGCTTATTTAGCCAAGCTTCGTCACGATACGCTTAAGCATCTGGATAAAAATACGTTGAGGAAAAACAGAATCAAAATTCTGGCTGGTATCACCAGGCTTAGACAAATATGCTGTCATCCAGGTTTATTTGTAGAGGGCTACCAGGGAACATCGGCTAAATTTATTCAGCTCATGGAGATTTTGGAAGAATCAAGACATGCAGGCAGAAGGGTGTTGATTTTTTCACAGTTTACTAAAATGCTTGATTTCATCGGTAGAGAGCTTTCAGCGAAAGGACGGACCTTCTTTTACCTTAATGGAGCAACGCCTTCTGAAGAACGGGTTGGCATGTGCAACAGATTCAACGAAGGCGAGCGCGACCTGTTTCTTATTTCATTGAAAGCTGGAGGTACGGGACTTAACTTAACAAGTGCTGACACAGTCATCCTCTATGATACATGGTGGAATCCTGCTGTTGAAGAGCAGGCAGCGGACAGAGCCCATCGCATGGGACAAAAAAATGAAGTGCAGGTCATCAAGCTCATCGCACGCGGAACCATTGAAGAAAAGATGAATGAGCTGCAAGAAAAGAAGAGACACCTCATTCAAGAGGTGATTGACCCTGAAGATAAAATCGTTTCTTCCATGACGGAAGATGAGCTTAGAGAAATATTATCGTTTTAGTCAATTTAAAGGTGAAGCTTCTATATAAATGAAGCTTCACCTTTTATTTATTCCTCTTGGATCTCACAAAGAAGGCTCACATTGAACGAATAAATATTTAATAAATAAGCAAGATAAATGGGAAAGAATAGAAAGTTTTATCTCATAAAGTTTTTCAAGGTGCTTGTGATCAATTAGTTGGAATGAATGTGACAAATAATAAAAATTTGTACATAAAGTCAGGTGTAATTCATGCAAAGCCGTTTTAAAAAAGATAAGACAGATTCGACCTCCACAACTCATGATGAAAACAAGGATTCCTCAAAAGTGGACCAACTACATCCAAACTTAGAAGAAAATCTAAAGTCCATCTCAAAAGCAATTGGTAATAGTGATGATGTAGTCATAAGGAAAATTAAAATAGGAAAAGAAAGAAGTATTAATGCAGGAATCATTTATACGGATGGAATTGTTGATACAAAATCAATCAATGATTTTATCTTAGAATCTCTCATGATCGATTTTAATTATGAAAAAAATGGTCATTCCGGGATGGAATTATTGGATTGTTTGAGAGACTCTGTTGTTGCTGTTGGAAATATTCAAGATATAAATGACTTTGACTCATTATATTCCGCTCTCTTTTCTGGGCACGTCATCGTATTAATGAATGAATTTACGAGAGGACTCACTATTGATTTAAGCGGAGGAAAAGACAGGGAGATATCAGAAGCTACTCAGGAAACGGTCGTTAGAGGTCCAAGGGAAGCGTTTACCGAGTCGTTACGGACGAATACAGCTTTGATAAGACGAAAAATCAATGATCCAAATCTTTGGATAGAGTCGAAGAAGATCGGGAAAGTCACTAAAACGCAGGTATCTGTTATGTATATTAAAGGGATCGTCAATGACAAAGTACTGGAAGAGGTAAGGGAGCGTCTTGATCGAATAGAGATTGATGGGATTTTAGAAAGTGGTTATATTGAGGAGCTCATTGAAGATAAGACATTTTCTCCATTCCCTACAATATATAACACAGAACGCCCCGACGTAGTTGCTGCTTGCCTATTGGAAGGGCGTGTAGCCATCCTGGTAAATGGTACTCCCTTTGTTTTAGTGGTCCCTTCATTATTCACCCAGTTTTTCCAGGCTGCTGAAGACTATTATCAAAGGTGGGATTTTAGTACCCTCATACGTTTTCTTCGTTTAATCAGCTTTTTTATTGCTTTATTAGCTCCGTCAATTTTTATTGCCGTTACTACGTTTCATCATGAAATGATCCCTACCCCACTCCTTATCAGTCTGGCATCTCAGCGTGAAGGTGTTCCATTTCCTGCTTTTGTCGAAGCACTAATAATGGAGGTGACGTTTGAAATATTAAGGGAAGGCGGCATAAGGATGCCGAGAGCAATCGGGCAAGCCGTCTCAATTGTTGGCACATTAGTCATTGGAACAGCAGCCGTAGAAGCGGGAATTGTGTCTGCTGCTATGGTCATTGTAGTATCTATTACAGCTATCGCAAGTTTCGTGGTCCCGTCTAACAATATGGGTATTTCAATTAGGATGATCCGTTTTATATTTATGGGGCTGGCTGCATCATTTGGTATTTTCGGTATTACCGCTGCTTTTATTGCAATGATACTCCATTTATGCAGTTTACGCTCGTTCGGCATTCCTTATATGAGTCCGTTCGGACCGTTCAATGTTGAAGATCAGAAAGATTCCCTGTTTAGGTTCCCTCACTGGGGATTGGTTTCACGACCACATTTAATGAACAAGCAAAATGTGAATCGTGAAGATAGTCCATCTCCAACCCCGCCAGATAATCAATAATAGATAGATGGAGGTTGTTAGATGATTAGGAATACAATAACTCTCCTTTACATTTGTTTCTTGATTCTTTTTACTACAGGTTGTTGGAACCGTGTTGAGTTAAATGAACTCGCCATTAGTGTCGGCCAGGGCATCGATAAAGAGGATGATCAATACAAAGTATCTACCCAAATCGTTATTCCGAGTGAGGTTGCTTTAAAAGCAGGTGGTAGTTCTGGTATACCCGTCACCCTTTTCACAGGAACTGAAGAAACCGTATTTGAAGCAATGAGGGAAATAACGACCGTCAGTCCGAGGAAAATTTATCATTCTCATCTACGAATTCTTGTCATCGGGGAAGAGTTGGCCAAAGAAGGAATAGGGAAAGTGTTGGATTTTTACGCAAGGGATCATGAATATCGGACAGATTTCTTTATCGTCATTGCCAAAGAAACGACTGCCGAGAATATATTATCTATGTTAACTACAATTGAGAAAATACCTGCAAACAATATGCTGTCTTCCCTGGAGACCTCAGAGAAGACATGGGCACCAACAACCTCGGTTACCTTACATGAACTTATCCGGAGCTTGGTGACAGAAGGAAAGAGTCCTGTACTGACAGGTATTGAGATTAAAGGTGATCCTTCTATTGGGGATAACGTTCAGAACATTGAACAGATTGACCCTGCATCCTATTTGAAATATTCAGGAATAGCGGTATTCAAGAAAGATCGTATGTTAGGGTGGTTAAATCAGGAGCAGAGCAGAGGGTATAACGTCTTAGTGGATAACGTGAAGAATACCGTCTCAAATGTTCAGTGTCCAAGTGAAGGTGAATTTAATTTAGAAGTTATTAAGTCAAAAACGAAAGTGAAAGGGAAGGTAGAAAATGGAACACCCAAAATTGACGTTTCTATCGAGGCAGAAGGAAATATAGGGGAAGTGAAATGTGACATTGACTTAACGAAACCAAAAACCATCTATGAGTTAGAGAAGCAAGCAGAAGAAAGTTTTGTCCAACTTACTCAAGAAACAATCAAAACCGTTCAGGAGGATTACGGAGTCGATATTTTCGGATTCGGGGATGTCATCCACCGGGAAGACCCTGAATCATGGAAGAAGTTAAAAAAGAATTGGAATGAAAAACACTTCTCTGATCTAAAAGTGAATGTGAAGGCGAATATAAAAATTCGCCGTTTAGGTAAGATAGGAAATTCATTTTTACCTGAAATGAAGGAGTGACCATAATGTGGGTAACCCTTGGACTTATTATTATAGCTATCCTCATATTCGTGGCTGAAGTACCTTCCCTATTAAGAAATAAAGATAAAAGAGAGCTATGGGTATTCTCCATTCTATTCGTTATAGGAGTAGGATTAAGCATAGCGAGAGGCTTGAAAGCCAGTATACCAAATCCAATGGATGTACTGATCATTGTATATAAACCTCTCAGTGATTTGCTCATGTCGTTGTTAAAATCATAGTAGACGAGGTGTGAATCGTTTTGAATAACATAAGAATAGATCTTCCTCAATTTACTATACTTGTTACCCTCATTACCATTGGGGATTCTATTCTGGTATTGCCGGCCATACCAGCCTCTTTAGCCAAACAGGATGCCTGGTTATCCGGTATTCTCGGGTTATTGATTGGTTTATTTGTCGTCTATTTACTTGGAACGGTTGGGAAATTATATCCTCATCTAACATTAGTGGAATACAACGAAAAAATCCTTGGGAAGTGGCCTGGAATTGTTATTTCAATTCTCTTTCTATTTTACCCCCTGTTATCTATTGCTGCACATATAAGGGAGATCGGGGATTTTACCACAACACATATCATGACTAATACACCTGTAGTAATGGTTCACTTGTTATTTGTAGTCATTATCATCATGGGGGCACGGCTGGGTATCGAAGTGATTGCGAGATCAGGAGAAATTTTTTTCTTTATTTTTACCATTCTTTTTTTTGTATTTGTAATAGCCCTTATTCCCTTAATCGAATGGAAGAATGTTGAGCCCATACTAGAGGGGGGGATAAAACCTGTCATCAACGGAGCCATTACAGTGGTGGCCTTTCCTTATATGGAATTGGTTGTATTTTTAATGATACTCCCTTATGTAAAGCACCAACAAAAAATCAGAAAAAGCTTTCTTATAGGCTCTTTATGCGGTGGGCTTGTACTGGTCATAATCATTGCTTTGACGATTCTAGTATTAGGCTACGACTTAACACAAAGATCATTTTATCCTACATTTGCCTTAGCTAAGTCAATCAAGATCGGTGACTTTTTGGAAAGGATAGAAGTGATATTAGCTGTGATGTGGATTTTAACCACTTATTATAAAATAACCTTCTATTTTTATATTTTGAACTTAGCATTAGCCCAAATTGTCAGAATAAAGGAACCCAGGATACTCATTTATCCCATGGGTCTGATAGTCACAGTACTCTCTCTCGTCATCTCTCCAAATGCAGCCTATTTTAATGATGCGATTTCAAAATACTGGCCGTTTTATGACAGCACATTTGGTTTATTGCTTCCTTTGTTTCTCCTGATTGTTGCATTCCTGCGAAAAAAAACTGTAAAGGAAGGCTATTAATAAGAATTCCAGCATTAATGATAAGGCTGCTGATCAAACCATCCGCACGAATATTTATCAATAAGTTTTTTTGGTTCTGATTTTTCACAGAGTTGGAAGGGAGGTGCGTCGTATCACAACATACAAAATAAATTCAACCCAGTTGTTCGTATTGATTTTCTTGTTTGAATTAGGGAGTTCAATCATCGTCGGACTAGGATTTGATGCAAATCAGGATGCATGGTTGGTGATTCTATTGGCCATGGTAGGTGGAATCGTTCTTTTCCTTTTGTATGGGTACCTTTTTAAACAGTATCCCAATCTTCCATTAACAGAATATGCGGAAAAGGTGGCAGGGAAAGCCCTTGGAAAAGTCATTGCTTTTATGTATATTCTTTATTTTTTCTATATTGCAGGAAGGGTATTGCGGGATTTTGGTGACCTTCTCATCACAACCACGCTTAGCCAAACACCATTAGTGGTTGTCAATTTACTAATGGTGCTTTTGGTGGTTTACGCTTACTACTTAGGGATCGAAGTCATTGCGAGATCAGGCAATATATTTTTTATTATTTTAACGATCCTTGCTTCATTGTTCTTTATCTTTGTATTTATCGACCGCCTCCCGCAAATTGAACACCTTCAGCCTGTACTCGAAAAGGGATGGAAACCTGTTCTGAAAACAGCCTTTCCCTTAACCTTAACTTTTCCTTTTGGAGAACTTATTGTGTTTACGATGATCTTCCCATTCATGAATAGACAGGAAAAGGTATTGAAGACAGGGCTTTTTGCGGTAATATTCAGTGGTATCGTACTAATCGTAACCATGAGCGTTATCTTAAGTATACTTGGACCCTCTATAGGGAAAAGCACAGAATTTCCACTCATGGAAGCGATAGAGAAAGTCAATATCGCCGAAATCATTCAACGCTTAGATCCGATCGCACTGGGGATTTTCATAATAGGTGTCTACTTTAAAATCACCCTTTTCTTTTTTGCAGGTATGTACGGGTTTGAGAGATTGTTTCGAATCAAGAAGAAAAAGTTCTATCTATTGCTAACTGGTACAGCTCTTCTTTCAAGCTCGGTTTTTATGGCTGAAGGGTTTACACAGCATCTACAAATAGGTCTGAAAATTGTTCCGTTATACGTACATATGCCATTTCAAGTGTACATTCCTTTATTGCTATTTCTTATAATCGTAGTGAAAAAATTATTCAAACAAAGGAATCATTCTTTGTAATGCTACTAATAGCAATATAGAAAAATACTATAGACAGTGCAAATATAAGTTTTTTCATGTACAAAAACATTAAGGACTGCATGTGAAATAATAATGGACTCTATAGTAAGGAGTGAGCATATGACGTTGGCTATGACTGAAAACGAAATAACACTGGCCATTATTCAAAGTCTTAAAGACGGTAAAAAAACTGTGTTTCTTGAAATAATTGAAGAATTGCAGCCTTATGACATAGCTCAGCAATACATAAATGTGCCATCTAAACACCAAAACAAATTCCTATTATTCTTACCGTTGGAGCAATTAACTGAATTCATTCAGGAAATTGATAAAGAAAATCAGTTAGTGGTGTTGCAAAAGCTGGGGATTGAAAAGTCAACCAAAGTCCTGGACTTAATGGAAAACGATAATCTGGCCACATTATTAACAGATTTAAAACCTGAGAAGATTGAAGAACTCTTGTCAGAAATGAATCAAGAGGAATCTCAAGTCGTTATGAATTTAATGAATTACCCACCAGAAACGGCCGGTAGAATGATGAACAACCGCTATGTATGGATACCGAAGAATTATACAGTCCGTGAGGCGGTTGATAAACTGAAGGATTTTGCCGAGTTGGCTGAATATCTAAACTACCTTTATGTGATCGATGAGGAAAAGAAACTAATTGGCGTTATTTCCTACAAGGATTTGTTACTCGGGGAACTGCAGGATAAAATTGAAACGATTATGTACAGCAGAGTGGTAAAAGTAGATGTGTATACTGATCAGGAAGAAGTAGCTAAATTGATTAGTAGGTATGATTTCATTACAATTCCGGTTGTTGAGGAAAATGGGAAATTGGCTGGTGTCATTACCGTTGACGACATTATCGATGTCGTCATTCGAGAAGCAAATGAAGACATTGAAAAGTTGTCAGCTTCAGGAAAAGCGATTGACTTCAATACAAAACCATTTATAGCCGCCTATCGTCGATTGCCGTGGTTGATTTTGTTGTTATTTATTGGACTGGTATCAGGAAGTATCATTAATATGTTTTCAGCAACACTAGAGCAAGTCGTGGCACTCGCTTTCTTTATGCCCATGATTGCCGGTATGACGGGTAACACCGGAACTCAATCACTTGCTGTAGTCGTAAGGGGTCTGGTTTCAAACGACTTGGACTTTCCACAAGTAATGAAACTGATTTTTCGTGAGTTGTCGGTTGGCATCATCATTGGAGTGACATGTGCAGTGATGATTGCCATCATTGCATTTGTATGGCAAGGAAATTTCATATTAGGGCTAGTAGTAGGGAGCTCATTACTCATCACTCTGATTATTGGCACATTGGCAGGGACAATTATTCCACTCATCCTATACAAGCTTAATGTTGACCCTGCCGTTGCTTCTGGTCCTTTAATCACTACCATCAATGATATCTTGTCTCTTATGATCTATTTTGGGATTGCTTCCATGTTTATAACGAGGTTAATGTGATCCTCCAATTAGTTTTAAATCCATCAAGAATCAGCTCGAGACGATTACAAAATGCTCAGAAATCATGAGCCTTTTTCTATTTGAGGAGATTCATTACCCAAATTCTTCAAATATCCGTTTTGGGTTGTGCCACTATTATACAAAAATAACATTGACCACACTGGTCAAAAAAGCTATAATGAAATTGACCAATGTGGTCAAATGCCTGTCCCCTTAAAGGAGGATGAGAAAATATTGTTTAAAACATTGAACATAGATCCTGAGAAAGAAGAAAGGATCATTAATGCAGCAACTCAAGTTTTTGCAAAGAATGGTTACCAAAATGCCTCAACGAACGCAATAGTGAAGGAAGCAAAGATTTCAAAGGGAATCTTATTTCATTATTTTAATAGCAAAAAGGATTTGTATGTTTCACTGTATGAACATCTATCCGACTTATTCACTGAGAAGATTTACGAACGTATTGACTGGAACGAGCGCGATATTTTCGTTACGATTCGTGCAGTAACGTTAATAAAGTTCGAGCTTTTTACCGTTTATCCCCATCTTATAAATTTTCTTACTAGTGCATTTCTCGAAGAAGCACCGGAAGTGAAAGATGATATCGAGCAGATTAAAGCCAAGATGGTGGAGAACAGCTTTGCAAAATTATTCTCCAATTTGGATACATCGAAATTCAAGGAAGGGGTCAATGTAAAAAAAGCGATTCAAATCATCTATTGGACCTTTGAAGGGATTGCCAATCAACAACAGCAAAAAGCAAAGACACTTTCCGTAGAAGACATCAATCAAGAAGACGTGCTGGCTGAAATTGATTCCTATATTGAATTATTGAAGGCATCATTCTATAAATAGGAAAAGGGAGGATGAGATCCATGAATGTGATTGAAATCAAAGAATTAACGAAAACGTATGGAAAGTCGAGGGGGATTACGGACGTCAGTTTCCAAGTGAAAGAAGGGGAAATCTTTGGCTTTATCGGGCCTAACGGGGCAGGGAAATCAACGACGATCCGAACCCTCCTTTCGCTGATTCATCCGACGAGCGGCAGTGCGGAAATATTCGGAAAGGATTGTATTGAGTTCGCTCCAGAAATTGCGAAAGAAGTAGGATACCTACCATCTGAAGTGTTCTATTACGACAATATGAAGGTGATGGATCTTCTTAAGTATTCTGCCAGCTTCTACAAGAAAGACTGCATGAAAAGGATTAAAGAATTAGCCGAAGTGCTGAACTTGGATTTAACGAAGAAGATTGACGACCTCTCTCTTGGAAACAAAAAGAAAGTGGGAATCATTCAAGGGTTGCTGCATGAACCGAAGCTCATTATCCTGGATGAACCAACATCGGGACTTGATCCGTTAATGCAGCAAAAATTCTTCGAATTGCTTCAAGCTGAAAATAAGAAGGGAGCGACCATTCTATTTTCTTCTCATATATTGAGTGAAGTTCAGCGATTATGCGATCGAGTAGCGATCATTAAAGAAGGAAAAATCGTTCAAGTCGAAAAAATCAGTACGTTAAAAGAGAACAATCATAAAAAATTCAAACTCGAAATGAAAAGAGATATAGATCAATCCTACTTCGAGATGGAAGGTGTGAGCAATCTCGAAGTGAATCAAAATCATGTCAGCTTCCTGTTCAGAGGGGATATTAACTCGGTGATGAAGAAGATTGCCGATATCCAAATTGCGAATCTTTGGATCGAGGAGCCGGATTTAGAGGAAATCTTTATGCACTACTATGAAAAGGAGGCTTGATCCTCTATGAATATTTTTTTATATGAATTAAAGGCTTATCGAAAGTCAACGTTTATCTGGACAGGTGCACTCGTTGTGTTAGTGATCCTGTTTATGTCGATGTTTCCTTCTATATCGAAAGAAATTGATGAATTCAAGAAGCTCCTGGAAGGATTCCCAGAGGGAGTGAGAAAAGCGTTAGGTATTCAGGTGGACAGTATCGGCTCTCTAAATGGTTATTATTCGTATGTATTTTTGTACATCACTCTATGCGGTGCGATTCAAGCCATGAATCTTGGGATTTCAATCAGCTCGAAGGAAATACGTGAAAAGACAGCTGATTTTTTATTGACCAAACCGGTTACCCGTACGAAGATTTTATCTTCTAAAATTCTCGCAGCTTTAACATCTCTGCTTTTTACAAATATCGTGTATGTGATTGCAGCAATCATTGTGGCGAACGTGGTAAAAGTGGGGAATTTTAGTCTGCATGTTTTCTTGCTGATTTCTCTAACACTATTATTCACCCAATTGATTATGTTTTCCATTGGAATCATCATTAGCGTTGTATTTCCGAAGGTGAAATCGGTAATCACCATATCACTCGGTGTCGTATTTGCCTTTTTTCTAACTGGTATGGTTGCAACTGCTGAGGAGGCAACTCGTTATTTTTCTCCATTTAAGTACTTTGACTATAGCTACATTATGATCCATGAGGGATATGAATGGTCATTCCTGATCTTAGGGATGTTCTTGATCGTACTCTCACTTATCGGAAGCTTTGTTATTTACAACAAAAAAGATATCCATACCGTATAAGAGGAGGGGAACAAGATGAACGTATATATAAGAGAAATGAAGGCTCACCGTAAATCCCTCATCATCTGGTGTATAGGGATGGTAGCCTTGATCGGTTCGGGAATGGGGAAGTTTGCAGGATTCTCTTCTTCAGGTCAATCAATGAATGAGCTAATGGCTGAAATGCCTAAATCACTCCAAGCATTTCTAGGCGTAGGCAGTCTCGATATGTCTACGGCCAGTGGGTTTTATGGAGTGCTCTTTCTGTATGTGTTGTTGCTATCAACTATCCATGCAGCAATGATTGGTGCAACAATCATTTCAAAGGAAGAAAGGGATAAAACAGTAGAGTTTCTATTCGTAAAACCCATGCCCAGGAAGAAAATAATAGGGATTAAATTGTTGGCTGCTCTCACGCAAGTTGGAATTCTTTCGATCATCACTTGGTCTGCCTCTTTACTAATAGTAGGAAACTATAGCCAAGGAGAGTCCATCATCAGGGATATCGGAATCACCATGATTGGAATGTTTATTTTACAGATACTATTTCTAGTAATTGGAACAGCGATTGCAGCTTTGACTAAAAGGCCTGGAAAAGCCGCTACATTGGCGACAGGTGTTTTATTAGCAACCTTTATTCTTTCTTTTGCCATCGACCTGAGTGAAAAAATAGAAGACTTGAAATACCTCACTCCATTCAAATACTTTGAAGCGAAGACTGTGATGGATGGTGGTTTGGAAATGATATTTGTTTGGATTTCAGTTGTTTTGATCGGTGTTCTGGCGGTATCTACTTTTGTGTTTTATAATAAGCGGGATTTGAATGTGTAGGAAAATGCTCATCCTTATTTAAAAGGATGGGTTTTTCTATTTAGTCTGAAAAGGACGTAGCGGCAACGTCACAGGAAAGCCTCCAAGTGTAAAAGCTCTTTGAATACAACTATAAATATATTTATACTAATAACCAAATTAACTAATTTGTATTATACATCAGACCCCATTACAATTAAATTCGTAAGTTGAACAAATACAAATTTGGAGGAATGAATAATGAGTAAAAATATATTAATGGTCGTTACAACGGCTGACAAGATGAATGAGGATCACAAAACGGGACTTTGGTTATCGGAATTTGGTGAAGCATATGTAGAATTTGCTCGTTTAGGTTATTCCATTACAGTCGCAAGTCCACTGGGTGGACAAGCACCGGTTGATTCCCGCAGCTTAGAGGGTGAAACCCCACAAGACATTTTAGACACAGCGAGGCATCTGGAAAACACAGTGAAGCTTGATGATATCAAAGATCATTCTCAATTCGATGCGATTTTCTTACCAGGTGGACATGGAACAATGTTTGATCTGCCGGATAATTTAAAACTTCAAGAAATTATTCGGGAATTATATGAAGGTGATAAAGTGGTAGCGGCTGTATGTCATGGACCGGCTGGACTTGTGGGAGTGAGATTATCAGATGGAACGCCATTAATAGCAGGAAAAGCAGTTACAGCTTTTACAGATGAAGAGGAAAGAGAGACGACATTAGATCGCTTTATGCCTTTCCTATTGGAAACACGCATGCGCGAGCTTGGAGCATACTTTGTTGCTGCTGCAAATTGGACGGATCATCTGCAAGTGGACGGAAACTTAATCACTGGCCAAAACCCACAATCGACAGTGAGTGTAGCGAAAGAAGTTGTAAAGAAATTAAGCTAATAGGTTTGGGTTCATTCATTTCACAATAATTCGTAAGCAGAATAATGATTGGCAGGAGGGCTGATATGTCACCAATTACGATTACCGCGATCCTGACGGCAAAGCCTGGTAGGGAAGAGCAACTTTATCAAGAATTAATCCAAGTGATAACACCTTCTCGCCGGGAAAAGGGATGCATCGAATATTCGCTGCATCAATCATTAGGAAATAAAGGGACCTTTGTTTTTTATGAAACATGGGGGAGTGAAGAAGCACTCGCATCTCATACTGATTCTGAGCATTACAATCGTTATCGACAAAACACAGAAACGCTGGTTGAGAAACGAGAAGTGTGTCGGCTGCAGAAAGTAGATTTATAAAATGAGCACCGTCCTTTCTTGGGCGGTGCTTTGAAATATATTCTGGTATAGATATACTGAAAAAAGAATTTGGTGAGGATAAATAAATTTTATCGAAGGGAAAGGTCCATATGATCGATTTTGAATGGTATCGCAGTTTTATTAGTATTTATAAGCATCGATCCGTATCTGCTGCAGCGAAAGCACGTATTTTGACTCAGCCAGCGATGAGCCAGCATCTATCGGCATTGGAGTCTGAAGTGGGTGAACCACTATTTATCCGTGCACCTCGTAAAATGATTCCCACACATAAGGGGAAAGAATTATATACGAAAATTGTGCCTCTCATTGAGAGCCTAGAAAGCGCGACCATTGAGATCAGACACGCTTCTTCTAAAACGTCCCTTGCACCCATCGTTCGGTTTGGTTCCCCTGCTGAATACTTCACGAAAGCAGCCATCCCTCAGTTGAAGGAAGCGGACATTCGCTTTGTCGTTCAATTTGGTACCAGCGGATTATTATTGGAGAAGCTCGAGAAAGATGAACTCGACATTATCATTACAACTCAAAAGCTGAATACATCTTCGATTGAGTATATCAAGTTAGTAGAAGAGGAATTTGTTGTTGTCACACCGCCCGCGTATACTTCAAGTGCATTAGAAATTTCAGATATTGAAGGGTGGCTAGTGGAACAAAAGTGGTTAAGCTATGGAGTCGAGCTGCCGATTGTCAGAAGATATTGGAGAGAACATTTCGGTAAGAGACCTGAAGTGCCACCGATTCACATTGTACCGGATCTTAGAACGATTCTAGAAGCGATCGAAAACGGTATGGGAGTGAGCATTCTTCCAACATATTTAATAAAAGATAGCCTGGAGGCAAAGAGGTCAAAGGTAATGTTCCCTGATCTTTCAGTTAATAATACGATTTATGCTGCATATAAGATCGAGCATCGGAGTAATCCGGTAATAGAAGGTATAGTCAAGAGATTAAAAGGAGGAGGGTAATGAAAAAGGATCTTTTTCACTTTGGAAAAGATCCTTTTTCGAGTAGAATTATAATTTTGCCTTTATTTCTTCAATCTGCTCCAAATGCCTTTTCTCGTGATACCCAATAAATGGTACCCACTCATCTAAACGGATAAGTCCGAAAATAGGATGAGGATATGCTTTTTTTTGTAGAGCTTCTTTATTTGTTGTATCTAGAAATGTTAGAAGATCTTTTCGTGACGCTTCAAGCTTCTCCTTCATTTCTTGAAGTGTAAGACTTTCATCAGTAGGAACCACAAACGGAGGAGCATCTACTTTCGTTGATCGGTCTACGGTATAGTGGATCGGCTTTGAAGATACTTCCTGATCTTCACCTTTAGCTAACGTTGATTGAATCGCTTTCGTCAACGATCTTTCCATTAGGTACAGGTGATCGAGCACTTGCATGATTGTCCATCGATCTTCTTCAATTCTTTTGTTTAAATCATCATTGGTTAAATCGCTGACTTTATTCATTAGGTCAGCACGGATGTCCTCAATTAGTTTGATCTCTTTATCCATATAAGTTCCTCCTCATGGGTGGTTTCAAGATCTATTTTACTCTTGAGGAAGATGGACGTACAGTAATACAACTTTTGAAAAATAGCTCAGAAATCTGAGCTTTTCAGGTAACAACGTAATTGGTATACGTAATGTTAACTATCTCTTCCAGCCTTTTCCCCTTCTTCATCAAAATCAGGAGCAACAGCTTTCCGGATAAATAAAGAAATAAGGAAAGCGACAGAAGCCAAGGCAAGAGCAAACCAATAAGCGTGGTGTACACCATAGGTCATGGCATTGTTTAAGAGTCCTTCTGTTAACTCACCCGAGCGCTCTTCAATATACCCAGCCTGACTTTGAGTCATGATACTGACAAAGATCGAAACACCAAGAGCTCCCGCGACTGGCTGCAGTGTGTTTGCAATGGCGGTTCCATGAGGATATAGATGCTTTGGTAGTTCATTTAAACCATTCGTTTGTGCAGGCATCATGATGGCTGAAATGGATAGCATCAGAACCATATAGAAAAGAACGAATAACCAGATCGGTGTAGAAGGATTAATTGTGCTAAAGAAAATCATTACCCCTACTAAGGTTAAGGTTCCTGGAATGATCAGTTTTCTAGGGCCGTATTTATCAAATAACGATCCCATTGTTGGAGACATCAGACCATTTAAGAGGGCTCCGGGAAGTAATAATAATCCGGCTGCTTTTGCAGAATATCCGAGTGGACCTTGTAAGTACATGGGCATGACGATTTCAGATGCAAACATAGCCATGATGACAATGACAAAGATCGATACTCCTCTCGTATAGCTTTTATATCGGAAAACACGAACATCGAGAAGAGGTTCATCAAGCTTTAACTGACGTAAGACGAATAATATCAAGCTTATAACCGCAATTGAAATAATCACGATAATTTTCAGGGACGTAAAGCCGGCAGTTTCTTCCCCCGCCGAACTAAACCCGTAAACAATTCCTCCAATACCAATTGAAGAAAGGATTATGGACAAGATATCTACACTGGGACGAGTGATCTCGCCGACATTCTGTAGATATTTTAGAGCGAATAAAATAGAGAACACGGCGAAGGGAATGACCGTAATGAATAACCATCTCCACCCCAACAAGTCGACGATCACACCAGAAAGAGTCGGTCCGATCGCTGGTGCAAACATTATGACCAGTCCGAACGTACCCATGATTTTACCACGGACTTCCGGTCGATAAATTAATAACAAGGCATTCATGATGACAGGAATGAGTAAACCGGTCCCAACCGCCTGAATCATCCGCCCGGCCAGTAACATAGGGAAATTCATGGCACATGCGGCAATCACCGTGCCGAGAAGAAACACACTCATCACACCGATAAACATTTGACGAGTCGTAAACCATTGAATAAGCAGTGCGGAGATAGGCATCAGCACACCCATGACGAGCATGAAACCTGTTGCTAACCATTGAACCGTGGGAGCATCAACGTTAAATACTGCCATTAATTCAGTTAGGGCGATATTTAACAACGTTTCATTTAATATGGCAAAAAAAGCACCGATCATAAAAGTTATGAGGATCGCTTTTGTATTGATTTTTGATGACATGTTGTTCCTCCATTAAGGTTAAAATAAAATACTTTTCAATAATGCTTGATTTTGAATGATTTCTCAAGAGAATTGTTCCGTTTACCAAGGAAAAGAGGGGTGTCACATGGACACCCCTCTAAATCATTCTTATGCTTCGCGCTTTCTCCTTCTAAAACGGTGGAAGACAAGATACATCATCGGAACTATGACCAGAGTTAATACAGCCGAGAACAGGATACCTGAAATAATGGTAACAGCAAGTGGTGTGAAAAGGGCATCTCCGCTGACTGCAACAGGAATAAGTGCCACAATCGACGTTAGTGCTGTCAGTAGAATTGGACGAATTCGGGTCCGTCCTGATTCCACGACAGCTTCTTTCACGCCCATACCATTTTTCAATCCTTGTTCAATAAACTCAATTAACACGACAGAATTCCTCACAACAATCCCGGTTAATGACACCATTCCCATGACACCCAGGAAGCTAATCGGGGTTTGAGTAACGAATAACCCGAGAATCGCACCTGCAATGGCAAGATAAACCGCGACAAGAACTAAGAATGGAAGTGATAATGAATTAAATTGAAGTGCAATCACTAGATACACAAGGAAAATGACGATTGTAAATAGGACTGTAATTTCCGCAAAGAAGTCATTCTGAGCTTCATTCTCTCCACCTAATGTAATCGAATAATTGTTGTCGTCAAGGTTTTCTCGTATATCTTTCACGATATCCTGGACATTTTCTTTATAGTTCTCTTCATTCTCAGGGAAAGCACGAATTGTAATTGCACGCTCTCCGTCTTTATGAGGAATGAGTTGAAGTTCTTCTTTTTTCTCAGGAGTCACCAGCTCATCAAGTGAGATCAGTTTCGGTGGTCCAGCGGGATTGGCTGTTTCAGCGGGAACCTCTAGTGAAGACAGGTCGACTTCTTCAGCATTTCCTTCCAAAACCAGTGTCATATCACGTTTCGTGACACCATTATCAAAGGCTTTCATAGGAATGCCTTCTGTAGCCAGTCTCAGTTGTTGGCTGATCTGATTGATTGTAATACCATTTTCCTCAAGAAGCTGACGGTTTGGAACATATTCAATCGTTGGCTCCATTTCTCCAACATTATCAACGACTAGATCCGTTTCCAGTTTTTCAATTTCAGATGAAATCGTATCACGAAGTTGAATTAATTGATCCATCTCAGGACCAGATACTGTCACTGTAACAGGGGCCCCTGCCGGAGGTCCTTGCTGAATGGTTTCCATGAAAATCTTGGCATCAGGATATTCTTCCCTCAGTTTATCGGTCCACTCGTCAATCAGGCCTTGGGCCGTTTGGTTTTCACGATCGACTCTAGCGACCAATTGACCTGTGTTTTGTCCGGAATTCGAAAGAGAACTGTTAAATAAGTTAGGTAATCCTGTACCTGCAAACGCTGATGTTTCATATACACCTTCGTCTGTTTTTAACAGTTGTTCCATGTCTTCTAACGTGCTCGCTGTTTCTTCAATCGTTGTACCGATTGGTAACGTTACATCAATCGTTACTTCTTCACGGTCAGCTGACGGGAAGAATTCAAATGGTGTAAGGGCAATCAGGCCGAATATGGCGGTTGTGAAGACCAGGCCGATGGCAGATACCACGAAAGGTCTTCTTGAGAACTTTTTCAATACATTGTCAGCATAAAAATCAGCGAGCTTATTCAATGGCTTTCCTAGTATACCAGGAGCATCAGATACTTTTTTCTTTGTTTTACTGTATAGCAGGTATCTCATGATCGGAACAAAGATCAATGCAACAACTGTTGATGCGATGATAGTCGTAATCAGAACAGTTGGCAATGCTCTAATGAACGCTCCGTTTCCACCTGATAAGAAAATAAGCGGCAGGAAGGTGAATACAATGGCGAGAGAAGAGGTCACGATCGATACCCATATCTCTTTTACACCGTTAACCGCACCCATCATGGCCCCGTCACCGAGCTTATATCTCCGTTGAATATTGTCATTCACAACAATAGAGTCATCCACTAGGATACCGAGTGCTATAATGGCACCGATGACGGAGATCTGGTTAAGGTCCACACCGGAAAATGGCAGTGGAATCAACCCCATCAACACTGAAATCGGAACCGCTAACGCTACTACGAATGCTCCAGAAACGGTAAGTCCCAATGCCGTTGTCAAAATAACCGCTACAACGGAAATCGCAAGGGACATGAATAATCCATCAAAAATGTCTGTTACAATTGATGCTTGAGAGTAATACGGTTCAAGATTCACTTCAGAAGGGAGAGACTTTGCCAGTTCATCCACTTTGTCGCTTACTTTCTCATCTACTGAAGGGATATCTTCCCCTGCCTGAACAAATGCTGTAAAGGAGAGGGAAGGCTTTCCTTCAAACGTGACGATATCTTTTACTTCTTTAGGCGCAACTTTAATGTTGGCGATATCTTGTAGATAGACCGATTCTCCTTGAGGGTTCTTGCCAACAAAAAGTTCGTTCATTTCGTCAAGAGTCGAGTAATGATCAACAGTTAATTGAACGACTTCGTCATCCACTTCTTGCTTTCCAAGTGGAGTAGGATAGTATTCATCATTAATCGCACTCATAACACTGGAAGGATTGAGTCGGGACGCTTTTAGTTCATCCTGTTTTAATTCGATCACAATTTCTTCTTCGGGTAATCCTTTTACTGTTACACTGGAGACACCAGTGATTTCCTTTACTTCTTCCTGCCAACGGTTCAATTCTTCACGGAGAGCGAGAAGCGATTCTTCATTATCACTTGTAAGGTGATACGAAACAATCGGCATTTTTACCGTGGATTCGTTAATTTCAGGGTCGAATACCTCGTCAGGAAAAGAGGTGGAAGCATCTGAAACCGCTTGACGTACATCTCCAAACACTTCTTTTTTGTTTTCTCCATCTTCAACCTCTACAATAATAGTAGAGAAACCGGCTGAAGAGGAGGAACTGATTTCTTTAATTCCATCAATGGACTGCAGAGAAGATTCGATGGGATTTGTTACTGTCCTCTCAACTGAGTCAACGGTTGCACCAGGATAAACGGTGCTGACCGTTCCAATGTTCACGCTTGTTTCAGGTATTTCTCGCTGTGGTAATTGTAGAAAAGTGAAAATACCGATAATCACAAATAATAAGACAAAAACCAGTGTGATTTTGGAACGGTTTAATATAGCCTTTAACATAGATGTTTTCCTCCTTTGAAAATATTTGACTCATGGGTCAAATGATTTTTTATTAATTTGATTATTCACTGTTAAAACAGTGGTTTGTTTGGTTGACTCACTAGTCATTTTACCTATATTTTTTCTGTAGTCAAGAAATAATGCTCTTCTATTTTTTGGGGAGTATGGTTAAAATGATAGAATGAATTTTTCTTTGGATATAGAGGTGTGAAAAATGGATAAACGTAAATCAATACTTGAATCAGCCGTAGAGCTTTTTGCAGAAAACGGATACAATCAAACGTCCATGCAGCAAATCGCTGATAGTGTCGGTATTTCAAAGGGCTCCCTATACTCATTTTTTCAATCAAAAGAAGATTTAATCATATCGATTTATGAACATTATCAACAACTTGTCTTCGAACGCGCTTTCGTCGTCGGACTGGATGGGAATTTACCACCCTTTGAGCGATTCGCAAAACAATTTCAAGTGCAATTTGAAGGGATACTTGAATATAAGTCGTATATGAAAATGCACATGCGGGGAGAGTCCGCGAAGAACAGTGAGAAATTGGCAGCGATGGAACACCGTATGAGGGGACGGTTATTTAGTTGGCTCGAGCATAATCTATTAGAAGTATTTGGTGAAAAGATCTGGCCGTACAAATGGGACCTCATGTGGATGACCCAATCCATCTATTCATCGTATATGATGCTTTTGATTTCTACTGAAGATGCCCTGGACCCTTCAATTCTCGGGAAACATTTAGTGCGACAGATTTCTCTCCTTGCTGGAGACTTTCTTGAAGGAAAGAGCAAGCCATTGTTGGATGATGAGATAATGAAATCATTTTCCGTTAGCATGGACCGGGAAGGAGCCTTCATTTCATTTGAAGAGAGGGAGAACGCTTGGAAGAGTTTGTATGAAAAGATAAATGGGTTGAGTGAAAACCGTGTAAAGTATTACATGAACATTGCCAATCGGATCTCAGAAGAATGCCGCCAATCAAATCAAGATGAGTTGATTATAAGAGGATTATTCAGATTGATGACCGATGAAGAGGATTTAAAAAAAGAAGCTTTAGAGTTAGAGATGCAACTCCTTCCCGAAAGTGAATAGGGAAGGAGTCTTTTTGTTTGACATTGTCTTTGAAAGTAGTGTGTCCAGAAGTGAGGGAAGGGGGCCAGTATTTTTATATACCCTGTTTCATCGTTAAAAATGAGCACACCTTGATAGATAAATAGACTTATAATCAAGTTGTTATTTTCTGAATATTCTACACCTTTAGACATATATGTCCATATTCCTTCTCCTTAATATTTCCTGTTTTACGTAATATTGAAGGTGATCCTAATGTAAAAACAGAAACTGTTTAGGGTACCGAAACAATTTGGGAGGGAATATATTTATGAAAAAGAAAAAAGTAGTCTCAGGTTTAGCGGCTATTCTTCTTTGTACCAGCATGGTATCAACAAGCTTAGCGTCCAGTTCACCAAATGGAAATTTAACAAATGATCGGGCAAATTTACCAATCTCCGGTTTTACTGATCATGCAGAATTAACGAAGACTTTACAGAAAATTGCACAGACAAGCCAAGGAAGAGTAGCGCTGGATGTGGCAGGTCGTTCACATAATGGATTAGAGATATATAAAGCAAGGGTGGGAACCGGAGACCGCGTAGTGATGATTCAAAGTGAAATCCACGGGAATGAAAAAACAGGAACGGAAGCTCTTCTGAATATACTTCAGTACCTCGGGTCGAGTAATTCACCAGAGGCACAGAACATTCGGGAAGAAATTACACTAGTCGTTCTCCCTATGATGAATCCTGACGCAAGTGAATTGAATCGACGTGCGAATGATATGACATGGAGTGAGGTAGTGGAAAAGTTTCCATCATTAGCAGAAACTACGCCCTCCTGGAATTATTACACTAGGACTCTTCAAGATGTTGATTATAGTGAACGCCCTGGATTTGACGTAAACCGTGACTTTAATCCGGATTTGAATTATACCGCTCAACCTGCTGATTTTCCCGGGAGCTCAGATCAACCTGGTTGGTATATTACACCTGAATCCCAGACAGTTAGAGATGTTTATAAGAGCTTGAGAGAGGAATTTGGGAATGTAGATACATTTATTGACTTGCATCATCAAGGTCAATATTACGTGGAGGGGACGGATGATATTGTAACAATGTCCCTATCCGGACAGTTTGTTCCAGATCCAAGTTCACCTGAAGGAAGTGATTATGCTGAGTACGCTGATAACTATCGATATGATTATTCAAGGCAGTTAAATGTTGCAGCGTATAATGCCTTACAATCCATTGGTAATTCACCGTTTAATAACATTACCCTGTATCAGCAAGACCTAGATCTTCCTGGGACAGCCCTTGGCTCATTCGCCCTAAATGGAAGCGGTACTGTGCTGTTCGAAGTCAGAGGGCAAACATGGACTCTGGGACAAAAGAAAAAAGGTCAATTAGTGAAAGCAGTTGAGACGGGATTAAATGCAATTATCAGCGGTGTGGCTAATGACAGCATAGATGACCTCAATCCAGAAGAGTATGAAGATATTCCAGAAACGGCATATAGACCTGGTTTATAATTAAAAGAAGCTGACTCCAATCATGGGAGTCAGCTTCTTACCTTCTATTTATTCTGGGATTTTCTTACCTGGTCGCGGTGGAAAGGAGAATCTTCAACTTCATCCACTACGCTAAATGGATTATTATCCAGATCGAAGAATTCAAACCCTTTCATTCCTCCAAAGTCTTCAATTTCAGAAGTAACAATTCCGGCGTTCTTTAGCTCTTTATGAACCTCTTCAATGTCCTCTACCAAAAAATTAAAGTACACATTTTTCCTTTTCCCACTGATGACAAATTCAGTAGGCTGAGGGGAGTCCACTTGGACCAATCCTAATTGTGTGTCACTGTTAGGGAAATAAAATCCTGCACCCCCATCCCAAGTATCGATCTTTCTCACACCTAAATGCTTTTCGTACCATTTCATGGATTTCTCCATGTCAGTCACCGGAATAAATACACTACCCACTTTAAACAAAACATTCACTCCTTCTATTTGGAATTCATTGGTATAACGATTATACTAGAATAAAAGTTACATATGTTTATAAATTTTTTTGAAAGGACTTAAATTGTGATTTTCGAAGACTTGGAAACTACGATTCTAAAACTTTATAAGTATTGTGTTAAGCTCTCTGGTTCTACTCCAGAGGCAGAAGACCTTGTTCAGGAGACTCTTTTGAGAGCATACAAATTGAAGAAATCAGAACCCGGACGGGACGTATCCATGTCCTTTCTTTATACCATCGCCAAAAACCTTTTTATTGATGGAAAAAGAAAGGGTTACGGGCTTGTTTTATTCAATCAGGAGTATCATTTTCAATCAAAAGATTTTCTCGAATATGACGCTCTGTTGGAATGTCTATTTACAGCTTTACCTCTTAAGCAAGCTATGCTTCTCACATTGAAAGACGTTTTTGGCTTCTCATCTAAAGAAATTGCCTCAATGCTCCGGATCAGCGATACATCCGTGAAAACCGCTCTTCACCGAGCCAGGAATAGAATAGTGAAGGGTGTACCTTATGAAAATTCAGATAAAAAGATCCTTCGTGAAATAACAAACTCCATCAAAGAATCAAATCCCTTACGATTATTTCAGTATTATCGCCTACTAGAAACCAAGTATTATAATGTATCGAGAAACGCAGTGAATACCCTTTGCCATATGGTTGATCCAGATGGAAATGTGTTAGAAATCATCAATTAAGGAGGTATAATGATATGAGTTCGCGTAACATAAAAGTGAAAAAAATTGGTGGATTGAACTTAGTAGGCTTTCGCGTCGTATGTCCTGGTGACCAGTACATCATAGAGATTCCAAAAGCTGCTGCTAAATTGAGAGAAAGGGTCGATGAGATTCAACATAGTGTAGATAAGCAAGTTCAACTCGGTGCGTTTGTAGCAGAGGATGCCACTGCCGATCTGGATGGATACTGGGTAGGGGTGGAAGTGGAAAAGATTGAAGCTATCCCCCTTGGCATGGTGTCATTAACGATTCCTTCCCAAACCTATGTAAGTACCTTTTATCAAGGGACAAATCATGGAATAAGAGATGCATATCGTGACATGCATGAATGGACTGAGTTAAACGGATATGCAAGACGAAGAGATTTATGGCACATAGAGAGATTTTATCGATTTGATAGTGGTGAACAGGTAGAAGTAGAGTTGTTGGATACAGTTGAATTAAAGTGATTGGATGGCTTACTCTGATAGTGGAGTCGGTTTTTTTGATTGTATGTGAGTGGGAAAGGGGATTTTGTTTGGAGTGATGATAATAATTTTGGAACGCAATAATAACTTCTCTGACAGGTCGGAAGGGATGCAGGGACGGGGGTAGTGGAGGTGAATATCCCTTTTCGTTTCGCTGATAAAATTGAAATATCGCTGATAAAATGAAAAATTCGCTGATATCTAAATTCTCACACCAGTGAACTGTAAAGAGTATACCTTGAAAAGATAAAAACGATGCTAAAACCAAACAATTAGACCTTTATAGATTAAAAACAAGCTACTATTTCTCAAAAAAACTCATCAAAAAACATTAATTTCATAAAAAATCTTTGAAAATGTCGTTTACGAGCGATTTCCGCTATACTTCCCAATCAGAAATGCGACTCTCACCCCAATTCTGTCTTTCCAATGCCACCATCCACCATTCACTATCCCACTCCTCACCTAAAACAACCCACAAACCCTTCTCAAAATGAATCGAAATTCTACATAACTGTATGGCAATCAATAATGTTAACCGGGACGATCATCCATTTTCATATGTCGTGTCTTTATTTGTATTGTGTAATTCTGAAGAAGAAATCGATTGTGTGTATGATAAATTATCTGTAGGCGGGAGTGTGCTCATGTCCTTGGAGGAATCTGAGTTCGGTGAGAAATCTGTCTGGGTTGAGGACAGGTTTGGTGTGTCACGGCAGTTGAATTTATCGAAGAGAGGCATGATGGTTGGATTGCTAATATTCTTTTTTTGGATTAACATGAGATGGTCAAATTCATGTTTAGCGAATTGTTTATGAAATTGATTCGCCGTTAGAATACTAGATTAACTGCACCTGCACGGAGTCATCAAAATACAAGTTAGGCGATTCAGGAAATAGGAAGAATCCGATGAATATGAAAACATTCATTTAAAACCCAATAGAACACAGGTAAACTAGGAAAATAATCATCTTACAACAAATCGAAGGAGGAAGATGTATGAAAACGGAAAAACAAAAAATGCTCGATGGGGAACTTTACGAACCATGGGATCCTCAATTAATGGAAGAGAGAAAACAAGCACGATATTTAACGCGCATGCTTAATCAAACGACAGAAGAAGATGACGGGGAAAGAGTGGCCGCAATAAAAAAGTTGTTCGGATCTACAGGAGAAAGCGTTTATTTAGAACCTGACTTCAGATGCGATTATGGATATAACATTCACGTCGGCAATCATTTCTTTGCTAATTTCAACTGTGTGATTTTAGATGTTTGTGAAGTCCGCTTCGGCAAAAACTGTATGCTCGCTCCAGGTGTACATATTTACACAGCTACTCATCCAGTGAATCCGATTGAACGAAACAAAGGACCGGAGTTTGGGAAGCCTGTCAAAATAGGTGACAACTGCTGGATCGGTGGTGGAGCAATCATTAATCCCGGAGTGAACATAGGTGATAACGTGGTCATTGCTTCTGGTGCTGTTGTGACAAAGGATGTCCCATCAAATGTTATAGTGGGTGGAAACCCTGCCCGTATCATCAAGGAGATTGACTTGTAAGTGAGGGGATAGAGCGTATTTCCATGGAAGAGTAAAGCAGCTGGGATCAATCTATCCCAGCTGCCTTGAAAACTTCTCCGGAAACTGCTTTACAATTCCACCTGATAGGGCATCGGACAGGTGAAGAATATGTGCTTTCCCTTTATCAAAGCTTGTAATATTTCCTTCCCAGTCTTTTTTGATTCGTGCGACGGCTTCATCCGTGACGAATTGCAAATGTGTGTATAAGAGATCTTTTAGAGCATTTTCCGACCAGTAAGGATTTGCTTTTGCCAAGAATTCTGCAATGTCATCTGCATTTCGATACCATTCTTTGTTTAATTTCTCCACCTCTGCTTGCTTTCCATTTTTAGCAGCATCAACAATTTTTCCTGCCAATACAATATGCTCCGTTAGCAAGTCAGCCAGCCGATTACCAGCCTCTTCTCCATAATATGGTTTAATTGCATTACCGATGTCTTTCTGATTTTGAAGTAATCTTCCAAGAACCACTTCTTGATCCTTTAATCCATCGACGGCACTAATAATATAATTCCTGGTATAAATCACATGATCGTTCCACAAAATTCTCATGTCTTCTTTTGCTTTCATGCTGGCTTCACTCACGCATTCAGCCTGCTTTGCTTCAACTGAAGCACCAAACCCAGGTAAGTACGAAAATGTCATCACCGCAACCATCACAAGAAATCCAATCTTTTTCATAAATACTCCTCCATTCATTAGCATTCGCCTCTTTATTATTTACTACTTTTCCCCAATCACTCATGAAATGTAAATTTAAATATAAGGGGACGGTCCTGAAATCCTCACACGTACGAGAAGTGAATATACACTGAGTGAACAGGTGCGATGTAATTGTAAAGAAGGAGGTAACTCGTATACTGTCAAACGCATCATGCACAATCCTATCGGAAATTGATAATAAAAAAGGCTGTCCAATTTTCATCAAAACCCGTTGCTTGTCCTCACCAAACAGCCACTTTCGACATAAAGTGTTGTATGGAGGTGATGCTTTGGCAAGAAAATTACTAGCATATCTTTTTATCAGGCCCTCGGTTACTCATGCCAAGTTTGACTTGGGATCTCCTTCCCTCTCAAATATGCACGTTGCACAGTTCGGGGTTACTCTTCGACCCCTCGTTAAGCAAGAGAACAATGATTATAAGATCAACAGTTCATACTGAAAAATATGAAGCGAACACCAGTATGAAACTCCGCCGGTCGGTTAAAGCAGTGATGATGAATAAAGTGAATAAGAACGTGTTTACAGAAATACAATAGAGATAGAAAAAACAAGCCCCATAAGAAAGTCACCTCCATTTGATATAAATAAAAAAGAGTTCCCAGTTGCAGAACGGGGGACTCTTTTTTCACAATGGATTGATATTATATCTTGGAAATCCAATCAGGCTAGTCCTTTTGTGAATATAGTGCTATATATGTAATTTTTAGGAGGTATTAAAGTGAAAACGCTTATGATTGATCCTGGACATGGGGGATTGGATCCTGGTGCAACTTATAGGGGACATGAGGAGAAAGTCTTCAATCTATTGACAGCTCGCCTTGTCCAAAACTATTTAATGGAAAATTATAACGTGAATATCATTATGACTAGAACCACAGACAAAACGCTTTCTTTATCAGAACGTTCTACTTTTGCTAATCTTTCAAAACCTGATTTCTTCCTATCTATTCATCATAATGCTGGTGGTGGAAGCGGTTTTGAAAGTTATATTTATAATGGCAGTATACCATCTCAAACATTTATTTATCAGAATATCATTCATGATGCAGTAATGACTGCAATCAAGCCTTTCAATGTGGTGGACAGAGGGAAAAAGAGAGACAATTTTCATGTGTTGAGGGAAACGAGCATGCCATCTCTATTGGTGGAGATTCTGTTTGTAGACAATACAAAGGATATCGCTTTATTGAACAATGTTGAATTTAGAAATACCGTTGCTGTGGCCCTTGCACGTGGTATCGCAAGGGCACTGGAATTACCGCCAAAATCGGATAAAGAGTCTCTTTTTAAGGTGATCGCTGGTTCATTTACTGAAAGAAAAAATGCAGAAAGCAGAGTGATCGAGCTTAAAAGAAATTCCATTGAATCAATTATCGACACGCTAAGGGGTTCTGGTACTACCTACTATCGTGTACAGACAGGTGCTTTTTCAAACAGGGAAAATGCTGAAAGCCAAGTTGCTAAATTGAAAACATTGGGAATCGATTCATTTATAAGTGTTGAGGATGTAAGGACAAATTCAATCCTGACTCAACAAGAAGACGCGGAACAGTAAGTATCCGAATAAAGTAAGGCATCAATGTTCGTATGGTGCTTAATAATATATTGGAAAATATTAATAAAAGCTGATACTCCCGCTAATAATAAATATACGTTCGGGAGGTGAATCTTATGGTCAAGAAGAGTTTTGAACAAATTTATGAGGAATACAAACAGCAAGGGAAATTCCAGGCAAAGGTAGAAATGGCTCAGGAGCTTGCAACAGGGGCAGAAAAGATTGTAGCCGTTCGCCGAAATGCAGACGATGA
The DNA here is from genome assembly GCF_041889765.1 of Rossellomorea sp. FM04394. Taxonomy (NCBI): domain Bacteria; kingdom Bacillati; phylum Bacillota; class Bacilli; order Caryophanales; family Bacillaceae; genus Rossellomorea; species Rossellomorea sp. FM04394. The sequence continues at coordinate 2,146,156 of NZ_CP168654.1, forward strand.
TCTCATCGCTTTTAAAACAGACAGCGGAAGGGAGCTTGATTATATCACTGCTCTAGAAGACGCCAAGGCAGGTAAACTTGCTCATGTGGATGTGATTCATAGGTATGGAAGAGATGTTCTTCGCAGTGAGCCTGACGGCCTGAAAGAGAATAATCTTAGTGAGCTTCCTTCTTTCTAAAAAGTATCAAGTCGAGCATAAACTGGAATCGGTATTATGCTCAATTCTATTATTAAAAAAATGCTTTTCAATTCAACGTATGTGACCAAATGCTCTTTCCACATTCAACTTTCTTCTTTCAATATTGGATGATCTATCATTCGTTCCCGGTCACAAAAAGGAGTGCCATTACGCATATCGTAATGGCACTCCTTTTTATTAAAATTATTTTGATGGTTCGAGAAGAATAATACTTTCTATGGTAGTCGCCAAAAGGCTTATGTCTGTATACTTTTCAACTTTCATTGAATCCAAATATGTGATTTGAAAGCATTCCGTGTCCAGCTGGTAGGTAACGGTCATAACAGGTGAGTGATCATGATTTGAAATCGTATGAACAATCTCACTATCCTTGAATTCTTTAAGAGTCTTGAGCATGGTTACGATATTTTCTAGTGACATATTAACATGTCTCCCTTCTACTTGCTCGAGGGATTGACTAAATACAGTCTCGTAGACCCAATGAAACTTAAGTATATCACATAAACCTATAAATAGAAACGTTTGTTCTGAAAATGACTGGAAATGAGCGCTTTGTCACAGAGATCATACGTATACCTCCTTTTTTGACGTCATATGATGTATGAAAAAGGGAGGTGTGTGATGGGATGGTAAATCAACTTTCAAGAGATGACCCCTCCGAATTGAACTATCCAGACGATATGCTGGCCATTATTCGGAATGGATTAAATCCGTCTAAGTCTAAAAAAGTGATAATCATTGGAGCAGGAATGAGTGGTTTAGTCGCAGCTTCTTTACTGAAAAAAGCCGGTCATGACGTGACGATACTAGAAGGAAATAAACGTATTGGGGGCAGGGTATATACTGTTCGCAAGCCATTCACCCCGGGTAACTATATGGACCTGGGCGCCATGAGGATTCCCGATAATCACAAGTTAGTGTTCGAATATATCCGGAAATTCAACCTGCCCTATCAAGAATTCATCAATAGTTCCCCGAGAGATTTACTATTAGTTAACAACATCCTAACAACAAGGCAGCATTACGAAAAAAACCCAGACATTCTACAGTATCCGTTACCTGAAGGAGAAAGGGGAAAAACCGCTTCAGAATTATTCCTTGAAGCAACCAGTCCCTTTATCGAATTATATAGAAACAGTGATCATGATGAACAGCAAAAATTAATCAAACAATATTCTAGCTATTCTATGGGACAATTTTTAGCAAATAACCCATATGGTAAATCATTATCTTTTAATGCAATCCGAAAAATCAATGTAATCCTCGGTATAGAAGGATTCCCTGAATTCTCGTTTGTCGACATTCTAAAAGACATCATTTTTCCTATATTCAGGAAACAAACTAAATTTTATCAAATAACAGGAGGTAACGATCACTTACCTTACGGATTTGTACAAGAGCTTGGATCACACATTCTACTGAATCAAAAAGTCACCCATATTATTCAATCCAATAGCGGAGTGAAAGTACAAACAGTGAACCCCGAAAATGGATTGGTTGGGGAATACAATGCAGATTATGTCATCGTGACCATTCCATTCACTGTCTTCCAGTTTATCGATGTCATACCTTATAATTCGATATCCTTTAAAAAGTGGCAGGCGATTCGTGAAGTAACGAATGTTCCATCTGTGAAAATAGGAATCGAGTTTCGTCGTCGCTTCTGGGAAGAATTGAATTACAGAAACATCGTGTCTGATCTCCCCACACGCTTTACGTATATGCCCAGCCACGATATAGGCAGCAACAAGCCAGGGGTCATGTTAGCCAGCTATAGCTGGGGGCAGAATGCACTCTTATGGAACAGCAAATCAAAAGATGTCATCATCAATGAGGTTTTAGAAGACCTCTCTAAAATATATGGTAAACAGGTGTATAGAGAAATGCTCAATTATGTAGTCTACAACTGGAGTAAAAATCCTTTCTCCGCAGGATGTTTTACCCTTTATACTCCTGGACAGGCAAGTGATATCGGGGATTATATCAAGAAACCTGAAGGCAGAATTCATTTTGCCGGTGAGCACACGTCCTCCTTTCATGGTTGGATTGAAGGGGCGATTGAGTCGGGGGTGAGGGTAGCCAATGAGGTGAATAGCAGATAAGGTTTTAAACGCATGAGTATACTCATGCGTTTGTTTGTTTAGGAATTATATTATCTAGAATAATTAATCAATAATATTTTATTGGAATACAATAAATCTCATTATATAATTTAGAAAAACATGGTATCAGAGGTGTGTTATGAAACGAGCAACGACAATTTTCTTAAAAGGGGCCGTAATGGCAATAGGAGCGATTGTATTCATCCTTTGCGTTGTCTGGTTGCCTACCATGGCAAAGCATTCGGCTGATCTTTTTCCCGAATTCGCTTATTTGAAATGGCCAATTCTAATAGGGGTATACTTAACGGCGGTTCCATTTAATTTAGCGCTGTACCAAGCATTTATGCTTTTAACGTGTATTGAAGAGAACTCTTTTTCAGCGAAAGCAATAGTGGCTCTTCACCGAATAAAACTGTATGCCTCATTGATTACTGCCATTTATGTGGCAGGTATAGTATTTCTACTAATCCAAAATGCTCTTCATCCGGGTATTGCTATGGTTGGGATCATTATCAGCTTTGCGTCTGTCACCATTTCCATTTTCGCAGCAGTCCTTCAAGAATTACTGCGAAATGCACTTAGACTAATAGATGAAAACGATTTTTCGGTATGAGGTGAAATAGGAAATCCGACCGAATTCCCGAAAAACCTTCTACTCTATCAACCCCCTGCATAAAGTTAACTATTAAATACTTTATATAGGGGTACTGATGATGTCGTATAAGTCTCGAAACAACAATAGCTTAGTCCCACTAGTATTCGTCTCTATGAAGGCAATCATTCGGGTAGTATTGATCGGTATTGTCCTCATGTACTTGACCGTATGGTTGATCTCATCAACTGCCATTAAATTGAGGGTGGATAGTTTACTGTATTCATCAATGTCGGAACTAGTACCGAAGGAAACGTTTCTTATGTTGTTGTCACAGGAAATGACAGGATTGCGGGTTACGAATGAGGCAGCATTAAACAATGATTTTGATTGGTTGGAAAGTGTCACCAATGTTTCACTCCTTGATCCGCGAAGTTTATTTGGACGGGAAATCCCAGGAATCGAAAATTATCATACTCACATAGCCGTTGCGGGGAAGGGGACTGACATTACGAACCTCCCAAATGAATCACCGGCTCCAACAGAAGATCAGTTGAAGGATCAGGAAATCGATCAGAGCCAAATTGATCAGGCAAACAACAATTCAGGAGACGGAGTTCAAGAGATTGATGAAAAATCCGTCTACATCTATCATTCACACAGCTGGGAAGCGTTCAGCCCGCTAATTAAAAATAACGATTCGAAAGATCCAGCGAGTACCAACGAGAAGGTTAACGTCATTGCTGTAGGGTCCAAATTAAAGCAAGAGCTTGAAGCTAGGGGGATTGGGGCAGTTCAGGATAAGACAGATGTAAACAAAGCACTTAAAGACAAGTCATGGACATATTTTGAATCCTATCAGTTATCAAGAGGACTAGTACAGGAAGCCATCGCCCAAAACGATGACTTAACGTACTTGATCGATATCCATAGGGATTCTCAGCCACGGAGCATCACTACCAAAACCATTAACGGCAAAAACTATGCCCGCTTATTTTTCATAGTGGGAAAAGAAAACAAAAACTTCGAAAAGAATCTGAAAATCGCGAAAGAGTTGAATGCTAAGTTAGAAGAAAAGTATCCCGGCATCAGCCGCGGAGTCTTTATCAAAACAAGAGCAGAAGGCAATGGGGTGTATAACCAGGATCTAACAGAGCGAGCCATGCTTCTTGAGTTTGGTGGAGTGGAAAATAATTTAGTAGAACTGTATAACTCAACAGAAGCATTTGCGGAGATCTTTGCAGAATATTACAAAAAGGATGCCGTCGAGGTGAATGGACAATAAGTAATCAAGAAAAAAGACGTTGGCCGTGTGGTAGACGTCTTTTTTCCTATCCTTGAATAGAGTGGATTCTTGGAATGGCCAAAATCATAATCTTTTCATTCTCCAACGATATCCCAAATAAATCATCCCGATCACCACTGAACCCGCCAACAAAATAACCGTGCCCTTATCCGCATCCAACACATTCACCACCACGAATGCCTCAATTAACAACGAAGGAATCTTTCCCACAGAACTGATCACGGAAAAGGCCACAATTGAAATAGAGCTAAAGGCAGCCGCAACGGTTACCACACTTGAAGGCACAAATGGAACCATACGAAAGAAGAATAGAAGAAATATCCATTCCGTACCAGACGCTTCTTTTAATTTAAAAAAATATTTGTTTGACAGAATCTGATCAATACGGGCAAACTTAATTCCTTTTCGATATAAATAAAAACTAACAATGGCTCCTAATGATTCACCAAGTATGGAAACCCCGATTCCAGGCAACAACCCGAATACGGAAATGTTAAAGGCCGTCAAGAAGACACTCGGCAGAAAACCAAGAATACTGATGACAACATTTATGAAAATACTGATAAAAAAGAGAGACCAACTATCGAGGCCGGTGAATTCGTTCACAAAATGCTGCAGATTGAGGGTCATAGGGTGTATTCCTTCATATGAGAGTGGATTATCATGGAAATATATGTAGTTACATCTAAAACAATCCCATGTCATTTTAGAAAAAGTCTGGACACTTGTCAATGAAACATGAGGAAGAACTGCAAATACCATGATCATGACCATTTGAATGAAACTCAGGAAGCCCCAAACCACTTCCACGGATTGGGGCTCTTGTCAGCTTGTTAACTTTGCACAGTTTTTCCATTGAATCGAGCCTATATCGCTGTGCGGATGGCTTTCATTCTGAATGTATTTAAATTCGTCCTCTAGTTCCTGAAGGGTCAACTCGAATAGCTGTTTGTTTCCTTTTTTGAAAATGTTATGGGCTATCAATTTGTTAATTAATTCATTTCGTCGATTATGAATTGCATCCTGTAGGGTTTTCCCCATTGTGATCACTCCTCTTATAATGTAAACGAGTTGAGGAAGGGTCATTAAAAAAAGCCCGCTTCCCAGTAGATAAGAAGAAGGCTTAATGCAACAAAACTTCAACTCATCTTCCAAGCAAATTGCTTGTGGAATTAGCACAGTGTTCTATGGTATAGAATCTGTTGCTGAGGCATCATCGGGCCATTCCCTCTGCCTCTCTGGATAAGTGTATATAGTCGTAATGAATTACATTCATTATATAGTTGAGTATTCATAGTTGTCAACTTGGTATTAATATAAAATGTGCATAATTAAAGGTAGAATAGGATGTTGAGAGTAAGGTGAAGGAAGAATTGAATGATGAAAAAAACGGTCCAGCCTTGCAGATTATGCTCCTAATTCAGCCTACACCCCTTTATTCACGATACCTTTTCTCAATTCAGACACAGATTTTTTTTCTAATCAACAAAAAACATGATAACCTGTATACATAAACGCAATTATTGGAGTGAATCGTATGAAGACAGTCGTTGTCGTAGGTGGAGGAATTACAGGATTAACAGTGCTGTACCATCTTCAAAAAATGTCCAAAGAACGAGAAATAGATATCAAGTTAATACTCATCGAGCGTGATCACCAGCTTGGCGGCAAGATCAGAAGTGTAAGAGAAGCGGAATTCATTATGGAAGCAGGAGCGGATTCCATTGTGGCCCGTAATGAAGGGGTTCTCCCTTTAGTTGATGAACTGCACCTTAGAGATGAACTTGTCTATAATGAAACAGGCATATCCTACATATATACCAATGGCGAATTGCATAGGATTCCGCATGACACGATTTTTGGAATTCCCATGACCGTTGAGTCTCTTCACAAGAGTACCTTGGTGTCGGATGAAGGTAAGAATGCAGCACTTAAAGACCTTGAAACTAAAAATACACAATTTACAAAAGAAAGTTCAATCGGTGAATTTCTAGAAGCATTCCTGGGTAAGGAATTGGTAGAGAATCAGGTGGCGCCGGTATTGTCAGGGGTCTATTCTGGGAATTTGCATAAACTCACCATGGCTTCGACCCTCCCATACTTACTTGATTATAAAAATGAATACGGAAGTATTATCAAAGGTTTATCTAAAAACAAACAAAAATTCCAAGGGACCTCCAGTAAAAAATTCATCTCGTTTAAAAATGGGTTATCAACCATCATCGAACGTTTAGAAGAAAAATGCTCCAGTACGACAATATTAAAGGGAGTAGAAACAACTAAGCTCCAAAAAACAGGAGACAAATATGTGCTGACTCTTGGTGGTCAAGGTAGCATTCAAGCGGATTATGTGGTATTCGCAACACCTCATGATGTAACCCAAAAGATTCTGACCCATGAAAAACTTGAACCTGATTTTAATAAACTGAAAAACTCTTCACTCATTTCGATCTACCTCGGGTTTAATATTCCAGATGAGGAACTTCCTGCTGATGGCACTGGTTTCATCGTCTCAAAAGGCAGCGAATTAAAATGTGATGCATGCACATGGACGAGCCGGAAGTGGAAGCATACGTCCAGTAACCAAAACCTTTTATTGAGACTTTTTTACAAAAGCACAAACCCTCACTATAAAGAGTTGAAAGAATTTAGTGAGGCAGAACTTGTGAGCACGGCACTCGATGATATCAGGAAAAGTATCGGGATAAACGGAGATCCGATTTCTGTAGAAGTGACGAATTGGAAAGACCTAATGCCAAACTATCATCTTGAACACAGTCGGTCTGTTCAATCGTTAGATGAAACTCTCGCAACCGAACTACCACGTGTCAAGCTGGCCGGAGCATCGTATTTTGGAGTGGGCATAGGTGCGTGTATTAAAAATGGAAAGGAAACAGCTGAATGGATTGTAGATAGGTTGGGGAAGAATGTTTGATTTAGAAATTCAACATTTTCATTTTTGAGAGTAAGATAACTAAAGAAGGAAAAGAGCCTGAGCTTATCCAGGTTCTTTTCCTTTACTTATTTAACATTATAATTGTTTTTGAAATAATCCACTGTTTTCTCTAATCCAGAGATCAGATTATAATTTGGTTCCCACTTTAGATTGTCTAGCGCTTTTGCATTTGATAGGTGACTGTTTAGAATATCTCCTTCACGTTTCGGTTTGTAGTCAGGAGTCAGGGAAGAGTGAAGTTGGTTCGATAGTAGTGTGCAGAGAAGGTTGACGGATGTTTGGGTGCTGGTGCCGATATTGATGATTTGGTTGTCTGCATTTGTGATGGCAAGAAGATTTGCCCGTGCTACGTCATCTACGAAAACAAAGTCGCGTGTCTGGTTACCATCTCCAAAAATGACAGGTGCTTCGTTGCGTAATAATTGTTCAATAAAAATGCTTATTACTCCGCCTTCCCCATCCGAGCGTTGCCTGGGTCCGTAAACATTTGCGTAACGCAGTATGGTGTATGGAAGATCATTGAGCCTATTAAATAGCTTGATATAGGTTTCAGATACTAATTTTGAGGTGCCGTAAAAGGAAATTGGGCTAGTAGGACTATCTTCATGAATAACCTCACTTGTATAACCATATACTGCACTTGAAGAGGAGAAGATGAACTTTTTTACACCGTATTTGGTGCAGTACTCCAACAACTTTACGGTACCTAATACATTGACAGCCGCATCTTCTGCAGGACTTTCCAGTGATTTGGCTACGCTGACTTGGGCTGCGAGGTGCATGACGACGTCAGGTTGTTCTTTCTTGAAAAGCCTTTCAATTTTATCGGATAATAGGCTTTTTCGATATATTTTGACTCCACGTGGCACGTTTTCTTCCCTGCCATTAGAGAAGTTGTCTAAAACAATCGGGGTATGACCTTCAGCGAGCAGTAAATCTACGAGTTGTGAGCCGATGAATCCGGCACCGCCTGTGACTAAAACCTTCATATATGATCCTGGATCAGTTTATTCTCCCTCAAGATGAGTCTCCTTTCTTCATAAATATGTTTGATAGATCTGTTCAATTTTTCTCGTCATTACTTGGCTGGTTAAGTGTTTACGAGCATAGGATTCAGCAGCGTCAGCAAAACGTTCGCGTTCTTCCTTATTCGTAATGAAACGCTTTATTGCATGTGCAAGTTGTTCAATGTTACCAGGTTCACAAAGGATGCCCGTTTCTTCATGCTGAACCATTTCCGGGATTCCGCCACATGTTGTGGAGATGACCGCTTGCCGGGAAAACATCGCTTCCATGACAGATAGCGGAAAGTTATCATTTACAGTTGCTAACACATAGATGTCTGACATTGAAAGAATAGAGGGTATATCATGACGTTTTCCAAAAAAGATTACGTTATTTAGCTTAAGTTCTTTCGCTTGTTCCATCAGTTTTTCTTTCATGACACCATCCCCGACAATCCATACTTCTACATTAGTCAGGTGTTCACGAAGCTTGGACAATGCTTCTAAGAGAATTCCATGACCTTTACGAGGGGACAGTCGGGAGACACACGTCAGGATAATGTTTTCATGATTTTTATGAGGAACTGGTTTAAAATCTATGCCCGTATGAACGGTGGTCATCCTGTCATCTTTTGCACCGAAATCCATTAAGTTAGGTCGAAAGGAATCTGCGATCATTACAATTTCAGTACTTGCCTTTATACCTACTTTCTCAAGTTCAGTAAAATAAGCTTCTTCGATGGATCCTTTCTGAATTTTGTCGAATTTCAAACGGCTTTTCGTAAAGAACCCGTGGGGCGTAAAGAGTAAAGGTTTTTGGTACGTTTGGTTCAAATGACCGAGAATGAAAATAGCAAATAGGTCTTGAGCGTGAATGATGTCATATTGCTGGAGATTTTTTTCTTTGAGAAACAGTTCGAATACATGGAGGTAGCTAAGGTTTTTAATGATTTTTTCATTGACGATTCCGTAGCGGTTGAGCATAAAGTAACGGGCTTCAGAGGCAGCTTGTGGAATCCATTCATCAAGCTGTTCTGAAGTCATGTGGTTAGGCGCTAGTACATCTACACTATGACCGATGTCTTCAAATCCTTTTTTAATAGAGGTAATGTAGTGAGACAATCCACCTGTATGAGGGTATTGAAAAAATGTGACGTATAAGATTTTCATTGGTTTTGAATCGTCACCTCTTGTTTTCTGACCGAATGGTTGGAGGGTGAGAGACTCCTCATAGTCTCTTGCCACTCCATAATACTGATCCATTATGGCCAGAAGAGAGGGGTGAATGTTGAGTGAGGGCATACGACTCAAATTTTCTCATCCTTTCGTTTCTATTTATAGATACCCAGTTCACTTCCCCAAGTTGATATTTTTTCTAAATGGTAGGGGAGAAGCTCGCCGCCTCGGTTGTCGAAGATACGTCTAAGCTGAGTGTGTAATCCTTTTTCCAGAGTTCGCTGAAGATACGCCATTTTGTACAAATGAATAGGTTTGGTTTTAAATTCAATTCCATATTTCTTCATTTCATTCGTATACACGTCAACCGCATGGGTACGAATCTCTTCTCCATTGCTCTGCCAATCCTTCCTGAAGGCCAGTAAAATTTCTACCAGTACAATCATGTCAAACCATGTTGGGGAGAATTTGGCTGATTCCCAATCGATGAATTGAATCGCCCAAGGTTCATTTTTACTTACATCTTTTGAACAGATATTCTGCATATGAAGATCTCCATGAGTAATGGAAAAACCGCTGGCCATTAATTCAGGGAAGAAGTCAGGTCCATTGCTGTACAAATTCTTCAATGGTTTGTAATAAGGTTTAATGATGTCTTTCAATTGCTTATCCTTCTTGGCATCGTCTAAAAATGTGAGGGTATTAGAGATGAATTTTTCCCGGTCTTTTTTCATTTTTATCGAGCTGTAGATGGGAAACCAAGACTGAAAAATGTTTTTTTCTTTCGTGAATTTCCCTTCGTACGTGTGGGCATGAAGTTTGGCAAGGGTTGGGATAATGTAATCAAAGTGCTTAGGTGTGAAGGTAAGCTGTCCCCGGATTTGATGAACAAACTCCATGAATACCCAGGTGTCACTTCCTTGTTTCTCCATCAAGTAGATTTCAGGAAGAAACTCTTTTAAGAATGGGTAGGCTTGGCTGTATACATTGATTTCGACTTCATTTTTGTATTTGGTAGAATGGTAGATTTTAAAGATGATAGGGAAGATGTCTGTTTTTTTCTGTAGTTGAAGCTTATAAATGCTGCTCCTTTTTGTTGATTTAAGGTTTTGGATTGATGCAGCTTGTATGGACACTTTATATCCAAGCGAAGTTGAGAGTTTTTCTTCTATGCCATGTTTTTGAAACATGGCATAGACTTCTTGTGGTGTGTACAATCTAAAGTCACTCCTTTCGTTTTCTTTTCCACGCATTCCACAGGTGAGACGCGGTACTCCTGATAAATGGCATAGGGTCATCAAATGCAAAAAGGGCGAATACCTTTTTCCCTCTGAATCCATTAAAGAAGTCTTTCATGCTCATTTCACCATTCTTTCGTTTTTCAAGAAAGGTGAGGAAGTAACGTACAATGTAAATCCATTGAACCCCGTCGATTTGCTGCAATTGAGGAGTAGGGTGTTGGTCTGTAAGGTACAGAAAATACTGATGGGCAAAATCGACGCCGGAATGACCAGTTAAACTATGGGTCAGCCAGAACCTGGGATTGATTTCAATGAGCTTATATTTTCCATCCCGGGGATCTTTTTTATATTCGATCATGCTAACTCCTTTTAAACCTAATTCTTTCAATAGTGGAACACCCACTTCAACCAGATCAGGAATTCGTTTGCTCACAATATGTGCTCCAGTTCCAAATTGTGCAGGGAACTGATGGTTTTTTTGAAGAGTGAAAAGAGCTTGTAATTCCATATCATCATCAAAAAATGTAGCCACTTTATAGAAACATTGGTTGTCTCCGGGGATGATTTCTTGAATGATAAGCTCTCCAAACTTCCGATAGATAGGAAAGACTGTCTTTAATTGAACGGCGTCCTGGATATGAATGGCCTTTTTATTCACATGTTTTCTGAATTCGTGTCCGAACACAGGTTTTAAAATACAAGGGAATTCTAATTGAGTGATGGCTTCATCAAGCTGCTCTTCGTTGTCTACAAAAAAGGTCTTTGCTGTTGGGATGTTATATTGCAATGCTAATTCATAGGTTTTTTTCTTATCTAATAAATCCATAATTAGAGAGTGGTCTGGATATAGAAACAAGTAGTACTGAGATAGGACGTTTCTGTATTTAGAGATAAAGACGACATAATCATCTGCACCTGCGTATAGGACGGGTCTCTCATCAAGGTTCACCGCTACTCCTTTTAAAAAAGAGAGCAGCTCCTCTTCTTGATGTAAGGGGCTTGGACATACCCCACAAGTGGCAAGTCTTGATTTTCCTTTGGAATAGGGACCTTCTGTATCAAATGCATATACTTCTATTCCTTTTCGAGCAAGAGCATGAATGATACCAACTCCATTTGCGCTTAAGTCAAGGACGACAGCTGGGTGTGATGACATCATTATTCTCCTCCCGAAGCTAACAGATCTTGATAAATCTCTTCAATTCTGTCAACCATGGCTTCGCGAGTGAGGTGGCTCTTGGCATATTGATACGCATTGTTACCCAGTTTCGTTCGCAATGCCTCGTTTCCTATTAAGTTTTTAAGTTGACTGGCTAACTGATTTACATTACCTGGCTCTACAATGATTCCGGTTTCATTATGGTGAATGATTTCTGTAATACCACCACAATTGGTTGTAAGTATCGCTGCACCACTATGCATAGCTTCAATGATGGAAATCGGTAAGTTGTCATTGATGGTTGGCAGAACAAAAATATCCGTTTTGCTTAATATAGAAGGGACGTCATCCCGTTTGCCTAAGAAGTGTACGTTGGATAGTCTCAAGGATTGCACTTGAGCCTCCAGGGATTCACGCATTTCTCCATCTCCAACAATTAGCACTTCAACCCCATTAATTACTCCATTTATTCGAGCAAGAGCATTTAATAAATCTGAATGTCCTTTTCTTGGTCCAAGTCTTGCTATACATGAAATCACAATTTTCCCTCTTGTATTACTCCGTGTTATGGATTTAAAATCGATCCCCGTGTTGACGGTTGTCAGATTTGCAGACTTTGCACCCAGTAAGCTCAATGGATCCCGGAAAGAGTCACTTAAGATGACCATATGAGTTGCATACTCAATGGCTTTTCTCTCAATTTCTTTGTAATAAACCTCTTCCTCAGAACCTCTTTCAATTCGGTTGAACTTGACCCGGCTAAAAGTGAACATGCCATGAGGGGTGAAAAGGAGTGGTTTACCTAAGTCTTCATTAAATCTACCCAATATATTGGCTGTGAATAAATCCTGAGCATGAAGAATATCGTATTTTTCCAACTTGACAGTTTGCATCATCTGCTCATAAATGTAGAGGAGACGGCAGCTTTGAATAATTTTCCCTGTGTACGTTCCATACCGTTCCTTAAAAAAATTCTTTAATTCAGGAACAACCACCTCACGAATTTTCTCTGCTTTGATTTGAGAAAAATGGTTTGGAGCAATGATATCCACTTTATGTCCCAAAGCCCGCAGGCCTTCTCGCAGAGTAGTGATGTAGTTGGAAAGACCACCTGTGTGGGGATAGTCCCAAAATGTCGCTATCAGAATGGATAGTTTCTTTCCGCCACCTTTACCTTTCAGTTTTTTTATCTTTGTTTTGGACTTGCGCTCTTTCTTTTTTCTTTTTGAATCCTTACCTGTATCCCTAGTTTTTCCCGTTAATGGTTTTGCCTTTACTCCATAATGTTTATCGAGTGCAGAAACAACGTAAGGATAGGGAAAATATAGTTCCTTCATTTCCAGACCCTCCTAATGACTTCAAATGCTTCGGCATACGGTACCCCAACCGTCATGCCGCGGACGCTTGCTAAATGTTTGACTCCCTCATAGGAACGCGGATGTGGAAATTCTCTCATTTCGACATCATAATGTTTTAAGGAAGCTATTTTCTGATCAATCACTGTTGAAATGTTCACATAATAATTCGGTTTGAATTGCTTGTCATTTGTCTGGGTATTCCATTCACTTGAGGAAACCGTTTCAAATGTTATCAGTTCAATCGGCTGTGTATTTGGCACCGGACGAACTGCTGTTAATACAGCTTGAAACGTGATTTGGTGATCACGATTCACATCGCCATAATGATGGGTAAAAATCTTGCTAGGTTTATAGATATCTATTAATTTTTCAATTTCTTTTGTAAATAGATGAAGAGCCATCATTTCCAATTCCAGATTTGGATGCTCCAAAAATATAACTTCTTTTATCCCGATTTCTTTGTTTGCTTTCCGGGCAAGCTGCTGAATATGATGAGCTTCTTCTTTTCTTCCGTTTGCTGTAATGATCGAGACGACTCTATTTCCTTGATCCACTAGCCTTTTTAGCGTTCCTGCCGTGCCAAGTAATTCATCATCAGGATGTGCTGCTATGACCAATACAGTTTCTTTCATTCCCTTCACCCCATTCTAATCTCTATTACATTACTATATGTATCCTTCTATATTGTCGAAACAGACACTAGCACAGGGCTAATGTCTGTTTCTTATTTTTTCCTGGCCGTTTGACCAATGCTGATTCCACCGCTGATTATTTGTAAACGTACAAACCCGTCACCATCAATCCATATGAAGAAATCAGGTCCGGCTGTCAAAAATGTTCCTTGCTGAGCAAGTAATTTACTTCCCGCATATACATTGATTTTGTCACCGAGTGTGAAATATTTATTCAAGATCGTTGTATGCGAGTAGTCGTCTTTATCCATGTCATGAGGAGTAGAAGAGACTCGTTTACCAGTCTTTTTATTAGTAGTCTGGTAGAATGGTTCTTTTTTCGTTTGATTAGATGAGATATTGGCGCTTGTGGTATCAAATTCGGGCTCTTTGGTCGTTTTTTCATCGCCTTTTACGGTGGTTTTTGACTTATGACTGTATTTGACTTGGTTTTCAACATTTCTGGTGCGAGAGCTTAGAATCTCGAAATTGGTATCTTTGGGACTCCCGGTAATGATGGTTTTTTCATTAATGATTTTATTAGGCTTGACGTCAGAGCGCTTTAGGTGGTATTTCACTTCTTTAGCTGTTGGCTTAGAGTGTAAAATTTCATATTGAGCTTCAGTAGTAGGTGTGGTAGATATTTTTTCATTCGCTATTCCCTTAGGGGAGTGCTCAGTACATTTGACTTCCTTTTTGACTTCTTTGGCCGGTGGGTTTGAACTTAGGATGTCGAAATTGACTTCAGCAATATTTTTCTTATCTTCATTAACGATCTTATTAGGACGGGAGTCAGTGCGATTCAGTTGGTATTTCACTTCTTTGGCCGGCTGGTTCGAACTTAGGATATCGAAATGAAATTCTGCAGTCTTTTTCTTATCTTCATTAACGATCTTTTTAGGCCGGAAGTCAGTGCGATTTAGATGGTATTTCACTTCTTTGGCCGGCTGGTTCGAGCTTAGGATGTCGAAATTGAATTCTACAACCTTTTTCTTATCTTCATTAACGATTTTTTTGGGTCTTACATCAGTGCGATTCAGATGGTATTTCACTTCTTTGGCCGGCTGGTTCGAGCTTAGGATGTCGAAATTGAATTCTGCAACCTTTTTCTTATCTTCATTAATGATCTTTTTGGGTCGGAAGTTAGTGCGATTCAGTTGATATTTCACTTTTTTGGCCGGCGGATTAGAAATTAGGATATCGAAATTGAATTCTTCAGCCTTTTTCTTATCTTCATTAATGATCTTTTTAGGCCGGAAGTCAGTGCGTTTTAGATGGTATCTCACTTCTTTGGCCGGCGGGTTCGAGTTTAGGATGTGGAAATTGAATTCTGCAGTCTTTTTATCATCTTCATTAACAATCTTTTTGGGACTGACATCAGTGCGATTTAGATGGTAATTCACTTCTTTTGCTGGCGGATTCGTGCCTAGGATATCAAATTCAGTAGAAGATTTTGATTTTGTATTTTTTTGCAGGATTTTTCCAGATGGAATATCTCCTTTTGCTGCGTAGAGGTCTGATGTTTCGTGCGAATTCTTCGGTTGTATTACGTCGGTACCATTCTCCATCGAGAAGTGTCTAGGAATGTCTTTAGCCACTATATCATTCTCTAAAATGGAATGGAGATCCACTTCTTTTTTATCTTCCAATTTTTCATCATCAAGAACTGAATTTAGTTTCTCTTCTTTTTCAATCAAATTAGAGTCACATTTATTATTTTCAATGAATGAACCAGCAGTATAAGTTTGTTTAGGTACATCTGATTTTAAAGAGGAGGTAGGACGCTTAGTTTTCAGTTCATGATCCTTATGATTGTGTGTCTTTTCCTCATGAGATATCTTACCGTTAACCGATTGATCATAGTGACCCTTTGTATAGGATTTTTGTTCTATTTGATAAATATCTTTTCTCGATGGCTTATCCTGATAAAGCTTCTTTTGGATAAAATCATCTTTACTTTTACCTTTGTCAGCTCGGGAATTGGGTGAGTGATTTTTATGAACATGTCGTACTGGTGGCGCATTAGCTTGATATTTTGATTGGTGGAGACTGTTGTTGTGATCTATATAATTGATTCTTTCGAATGATTGAACCTCACGTGATAGTAACCGAGGGCATTTCCCACGTCTTTTACGGCGATGAGGCTTAGATATTCGAGAGATAATCAGGCTGGGTTGATCTTCATTTTGAAGAGTGATGTCGAAGGTAGGCCGCTCAGTTGTTTGTTGATGAGTAGTTTTTACGTTTAAGCTGCTCATCATACTTTGTATGATTTGAGAAACATGAGTTTGATCAATATAAACAGCACTTTGCATTTGATCTGCATAATAAGTTACATGTTCTTTTTCGTGTTTTTGATAGCTCACAAAGATGGATTGATTGTGACAAGGGATCAGAAAGTCATCGTAATAAATGGAGGAAAAGATCCTTGGAAGAATATGTTCATTTATAAAAAGATAACAATTGGGCATGTGCTTCACTCCACGTCTCTGTATCTATTTATAACCTATTCAAAAGCCCGGTTAGAGTGAGCGGAATTTGGGATAATACCACAAAAATAGGCTATACATTCCTTTTTCACATACATATATTGATTATGAATTGTAGACAAAATGTAAAGGAGTGGGAACACATATGGTAAATGAGTTTGATGATCTCTCCAGACGATATCACGACCATTATGACGATGAAGAGAATTGTGAAGGAGATCCGGATGAGCAAGATGAGTTGTGCACAGGAGATCCAGATGAGCAAGAGAATTTGTGCATAGGAGATCCTCATGAAACAGATGAGGACTGTGAAGGAGATCCACATGATCAAGACGAATGTTCAGATGATCATGAAAAACCTTGTTCACATGATCATTGTTCAGATCCTGATTTTGACCGCCTACCGTGTAAATCCGTCGAGGGGGTCTTGAATTCAATGTTCCATCTAGGAGATCATCTTGAAGTTTTCTTTGAGGATGAAATGATTGGCTCCGGAGGAACATTTGTGGCAGCTTTCGATAATATCCTCATCTGGATGGATCATAAAGCTAATGTCAATTTCACAGATTTATGCGGTCAGATCAGTGTAAGGAAAATTGGCTCCAAGCGGAAGAAAAACCAGAAACAAAATGATAAAAAACATAAAGATGATAACAAGAACGATAAGAAGCAAAAAGATAAGAAAGAAAAAAAAGAAAAGAAACAAAAGAAAGAAAAAGGTTCACCGAAAACGCATGTAAATAAAGAACAATCTGCCGTTAATGAAGAAGTGCTGAATTTCGTAAAGCTTGAAAAAGAAGAACATGAGACTGAGGAAAGGTCCCAGTTGAATCTCAGTCTTCTACAAGAACACCGGGAAAATGAAATAAACGAAGATGATACTAGCTCAGTAGAAAATTTCCATGCTTCTGATGAAGAATCATTACACCATTCATCTGTTGAAAAGGAAGAGGAAATCAATTTGAATGCAGAAGATGACTCTGATAGTTCAAAATCGGAAGAGGAGTACACTCTGCAATTGGACACAGATGGAGATCATTCTGAGGTTACAGATGCAGATCCCGTCATTGAAAAGTGGACTTTCGAAAATGATACTGATTCAGATGAGGGCACCACCGAAGAAGAAGACAGCGAGATCTCAGAGGAGAACCAGGATCTTTCACTGGTAGATGATGAAGGTGATTCGTCAGGTGAAGACGAGTTGGTTGAAATGTCTGAAAATCAAGATGAGGGTTTACCGATTGGTGAGGAAGTCCCTTTAAAAGATGACTCAGAACCTTCACCTATCAACTCAATGTCAGAAGAAAATAAAGAATAATTAGTTAGTCTAGTAAATGGCTAAAAACGAAATTTTTTTTTGGAATCTAGTTATCTGCCTTTACGCATTTAGCGATTCAGCATAAAAATAGAGTAAATACCGAAAGGGGGAAACATAATGTCTCATTTGTTTAAAGATGGTAGTATGGCAGATTTTCTTAATAAAATTTTATCTCTAGGTGATAAAATTGAGGTCCTGTCTGGTGACGAAGAAATCGAAGAGGGTTCATATGTATACGCAAGCGATAACTTCGTTGTATGGGCTGACGATGACGGCCATATGAACACTTCTAATTTAAATAATGTAACTGTTCGTAAAGTTTAGTGACATTATTTAGAAACACAAAAAATGACTGGATGATCTCCAGTCATTTTTTTTTTGAAAAAGTAAAAATGATAGGTAATAGCCCTATCAAATTCCTTATTTTTTAATATAAATATATAGACTGATGAATCACAAGATAGAAAGGAGGAGGAAATATGGGATTTTCCGATAAACTTAATAAAGTACTCAAGCTTGGTGATAAAATCGAGGTTTTGTCCGGAGCAGAAAAAATTGACTGCGACGGAACATTCATTAAAGCAGAAGATCATTATTTAGTATGGTCTAACGGTAACGGTGACGTTTTATTCACTCACTTGGATAGAGTAACGGTGAAAAAAGTATAATCATTTGAAAAATAAATCGGTTCTGGGGGTAGTACTTTTTTGGGAAAGTACTATCCCCATTTTTTTGGATTTTTTAGGTGCTTGTCCTAAACACTTTCTTTGAAAACGTCCTATCCAATTTTAATTAATGGAAAGAACGTTTTCATCTTTATGATATTCTACTGAGACCTTCATCATGTATGGAACTACTTATGTTTCTTCCAAGCATCATGGAGCTCTGGATTTAAATTCTTGACATGTTCAAGGAACTCGCCTGTTAAACCAAATTTCTTCATCCCTTTAAACAGTTTGGTTGGAACAGGAGAGTCAGATGTAAAAGCCCGCTTGTGATCAATTACTTTGAATTCACCTTCTTCATTCATCAACATATGGCGAACCTCTGTATCCCATCTCGTAAAGCCCAATCTCTTAAACTCTTCCAGAACGAATAAAATCTTTTTAGTCATGTCTTCATCAATGTGACCTTCTCGTTTCATGTGACGGGCAAGGGATATTCCTTCAACAAACTCCATGACAATATAATTATCACCGAATTCATAAAGACGAGGCATAATGGACGAAGTCTGCCCTATTTGCATCGCTTCAAGTTCACGCTGATGTGTTTCTTCTTTAAAGAAGTACTTTACAACTTTGTCATCTGCTACCTTGTAAATTTCTCCATCTTTCCCGTCACCAATCATTTCAAAGGCTGCCAGGTCTTTCTTTGTAATTTTTAAATTTCCGTTAAATAGTTTTTCCACCGGTAATCACCCCTTTACTTGGTAGACATTTATGTTTTTTATATTGTATGGAAATGGATCCCCTTTTGTAACCGAGCCAAATGCTGAAATTTCGTAAAGGAGAAAAGAGTTTAGTAAGAAGCGGTAAGTGAGATAAAAGACTCCTAGAACCCACCCACGACAGATAATGAGCTCTTTAAAGAGATTGGTGAAAAAGGCCGAAAAGCTACTTTAGCTAATCGTCTCCATTTAAAGATTGTAACTATTTCATTCATCGCGCTTATATACCGATTTCCATAACACTTCAACTCCCAACTGAAAAGTACCTCTTATCCTTCATCGCAACTTACTAATATATTATAGTATTGCTTAAATAGTATAGGGCTATCGTTGATTTATGGAACCACAGGATGTTTGTCTACACATACTATCAATAATTCTCATAGACTATAGTAATTCTGTTTAGTTATTCATCATTTGATTAATAGGAATATATTGATATATGAAAAGAAGGTGAGTAAATTGGCATCTAAAAGGGAAGAAAAGCGTAATAAATCCAAGAGGAAAAGCGATCAAAATGAGAGGGATAAAGACTGTAAGAAAAAAAGCGATAAACGGGGAAAGAAAGCAGCTCAAGGAGATTTAGAGACTCAAGCAGTACCGATTATACAAGGTGAAAAGGGTCCTCAAGGAGAACAAGGTCCTCGTGGAGAGGAGGGACTTCAGGGTGTACAAGGGCTTCAAGGAGAGCAGGGACCTCAAGGAGAACAAGGGCTTCGTGGAGAGCAGGGACCTCCAGGGGAACAAGGGCTTCGTGGAGAGCAGGGACCTCAAGGAGAACAAGGGCTTCGTGGTGAGCAAGGGCTTCAAGGAGAGCAAGGTCCTCCAGGAGAACCAGGACCTCAGGGTGAACAAGGTCTTCAAGGAGAGCAGGGACCTCAAGGGGAACAAGGGCTTCGTGGAGAGCAAGGGCTTCGTGGAGAGCAGGGACCTCCAGGGGAACAAGGGCTTCAAGGAGAGCAGGGTCCTCAAGGAGAACAAGGTCCTCGTGGAGAGCAGGGCCCTCAAGGGGAGCAAGGGCTTCGTGGAGAACAAGGGCTTCAAGGTGAGCAGGGACCACAAGGAGAACAAGGTCCTCAAGGACAACCAGGACCTCAGGGTGTACAAGGGCTTCAAGGAGAGCAGGGACCTCCAGGGGAACAAGGACTTCGTGGTGAGCAGGGACCTCCAGGGGAACAAGGGCTTCAAGGAGAGCAGGGTCCTCAAGGAGAACAAGGGCCTAGTGGAGAGCAGGGTCCTAAAGGGGAGCAAGGGCTTCGTGGAGAACAAGGGCTTCAAGGAGAGCAGGGACCTCAAGGAGAACAAGGGCTTCGTGGAGAGCAGGGACCTCAAGGAGAGCAGGGACCTCAAGGAGAACAAGGACTTCGTGGAGAGCAGGGACCTCAAGGAGAGCAGGGACCTCAAGGAGAACAAGGACTTCGTGGAGAGCAGGGACCTCAAGGAGAGCAGGGACCTCAAGGAGAACAAGGACTTCGTGGAGAGCAGGGTCCTCAAGGAGAACAAGGGCTTCCAGGAGAACCGGGACCACAGGGTGTACAAGGTCTTCAAGGAGAATGCACTTGCAGTCGAAAGTACTGTACTGTATATAGAACTGGTGGAGATCTCGTAATACCTGACCAACCTGTTTTTTTTAATCATACTGGGATTAGTTCTGCAGGAGACTTTATTCATACCGGCACTTCTATAATAGTAGTAAACGAGGGAGACTATATAATAAACTATAATGTCGTGTTTACTGGTGGAAAGATTGGGTTTAGTAGAGGAGGAGCATACGCATTATTCTTAAACGGCTCAATAGTAACCTCCAGCAGGTATGGTAACCAGATGGGGATTTTCACAAGTGCTCCTGTTACCCTGGATTCGATTTTTCAAGTCAAGGGAGAAACAATTGTTTCTATACCAGCAGGTGGAATAGTAGAACTTAGAAACATTGGTCATACAGCGGATAATCTCATTAGTAATGTCGATAATACTCCTATTAATAGTGCAGGATTGACTATTTTAAAACTTAATTAATATGAGGTTTTAAGATTAAGAGACATCTAAGACGCTAACCGGAAATCATATTCGGTTAGCGTCTCTTTTTCATGAAGTTAATTCTCTATTTCTTTTTGGTGAGTATTTTCAATGATTTTATTCAGACATAAGGTTCCACTCCTATAAATCAGGGTAAAGATACGGTATACATATTAAAAGGAGGAAATCGGTGTGAAACAAGCCATGCTAATCGTCAACCCCTCTTCAGGGAAGGAAAAAGGTCAGGAATATAGTGATCATGCTCTTGAGACCATAAACGAAATGGGATATGAAACGGAAGTGCGCATGACAGAAGGCGAAGGGGATGCCATGGATTTCGCCAGGGAAGCCTGTGAACGAAAGTTTGATTTTGTCGCAGCCATGGGTGGTGATGGAACAATTAATGAAGCCATTAACGGAATAGCTGAGCAGGAACACCGTCCCCTATTTGGTCTGATCCCGCTTGGAACTGTAAACGATTTCGCACGAGCTTTAAATATTCCAATGGACCCTGAAGATGCCATCGACATATTTAAGCAAAATCATGTACAGAAGACCGATGTCGGAAAAATCAATGACCGATACTTCATCAATATTGTCGCAGTCGGCGCGTTGGCAGAAGCATCGTTCTCCACACCAGTCGAACAGAAGTCGAAGCTCGGTCCTCTTGCATATATAATAGAGGGAATGAAGAAAATGAAGGAGAAGCAGCCGTTCGAGCTCAAGGTCCATTCCGACCATGACTGGGAAGGGGATGCGCTGCTCATGCTTGTTGCCCTGACAAACTCTGTCGGGGGGATGGAAACCATTGCACCCGAGGCTAAAGTGAATGACGGTAAGCTCCATGTCTTTATCATCAAAGACATTGCACTGCCTCATTTTCTGATGCTACTGCCAAAGATTCTTTCAGGAGAACTGGCAGAAAGCGAACACGTCCATTATATGAAAGTCACGAAGCTTACAGCGTCATCCACCTATGAGATGATTGCCAATATCGATGGGGACGAGGGAGATAAGCTGCCAATCACAATAGAAAACCTAAAGCAGCATCTAGACATACTTGTTCCATTTACAGATGAGGAGGAATGTTAAATGAAATTAGAAATAACGCAAACTGCTATAGAAAAACTAAAGGAAATCCCTGATGGCAAAATCATTCAGCTATCACTTGACCGTGGAAGCTGCGATATAGTAAATAATGTTTACGAAATAAAGGTGATAGATAATAGAGAGACTGATCCATCTGAGAAAATCATCCAAACTGATCATTTGGAATTCATCGTTGACGATGACTTCGAAGATGCTTATGAACACGAACTCACGATTGATTTTAAAGATAACTTCTTCGTGTTTAAAAATAAGAATCAGACGTTTAATAATAGGATCGGGCTCCGCTACGCATAAAGAAGGGGGAGAAGAATAATGGTACCTTGTATAGTAATTCTATCCTTTATGTGTTACCATTACTTCTTACAGTAAACAAAGGACGTGACCATTCATGATAAACATTCAGATCCCACAAGCGGATATTTCCATAACGGAACGTAAGCAACCAAGAGACTCAGAAGAACCAAAGATCAAGAGCATCCAGGGCTTCATCGATCTTCACGAAATCCCAAGAGATAAAGGCGGCATCATCTTATTTTATAACATTAACGACGAACTTCTCTTCGTTGGTAAAGCACGAAAACTAAGACAAAGAGTCAAGAAGCATCTTGAAGATACTGTATCACCACTACGTAACCACAGAGATGAAATCTACCGTATCGATGTGGCCATTGTAGAAGACGCTATGGATCGTGACATATACGAAACGTATATCATCAATAAGCTACAAGCAAAATATAATGTAGATAAAGTATTCTACAAATAAACTACAGAAGGTGCCGGGGTCGGATTATGGACACTGGCACCTTTATTGTCTATCTCTATCAAATTTCAAATCTAAAATGCATACTCCGGATTCCACCTCACCAACAACTCTTCCAATACACCAAAATACGTCGTATCTGTCAGGTCCGTCACGCCATAAGACACCGCGCAGTCATTATCAGACCAAGTGATGTTGATCGCCACTATGACAGAAGTTCTCTTCACTCCTGCAATCTCAATATCTACCTGCTGATTCAGCTCAAATGACGTTTTAAAGCTAAGCTCTACTCGTTGAATCGAGGGTGGGGAAGGTGCATCCTCAATATTTACATACTTCTTATGCCGGTCGACAATGTCATAGGTAATGAATGATTTCCCTGGCCTGATCCAGTAGATAATTTGAGTCACTTGTCCTGCTTTTAACGATGTTCCTTTAAAAGCCTCGTGAAATAGATCTTCATATTCAATGACTTCATTCAATTTAATGGGATTGATGGTTCCGTTCACTGATGTACCTCCTCAGTATTGGTCTATAAAAGGTTATAGTTATACTTATTGAAGGAGGATATTTAGTAGAACATATTGTTGTGGAAGTAAATAGTGAAGAAGTAAAAATCATTTCTTTATCAATCAAGAACCTGTTATTTGGTTGTTAATTTATATGTCACAAAATAATCATTTCACATTGTGCGAATTGAATCAGTAGACAACTTCTTCAAGCATATACATCTATAGTAAAGAATCCATTACCCAGATTAATCGGAGGGGGCAGTGTGACGATCTTATCCATCGTGAACTATAGCCTTGAAGGAGGATCCTATGTCTAAACATGAAACGATAATCGTCTTGAACCGACTCATGAAGTTTATTGAAAGCCTCCCCTCTAATCATTACGATACGTTTATCAACGGAGGAGGGAAAATTCAGTTCGTGGAAACAAAGCCGAAAAGTCAGCTGCAATTTGAAAAGCTCAGGGATAAGATCCAAAAAGAAGTGGAGAAGGAAGAAGATGTTGAGTCACTTCTAAAGAAATATTCAAAAAAAGATCTCCACTCATTTTGTGAATATATCAATATCACAACAGGGAATCGAGACACCAAAGAAATCCTCTACAAGAAAATCTCCTGTTTCTTTTCCATGAAGCATAGAAGAGTTCATGAAATAGATCCATTAGAAAGGGTAGCTTTCATACTCCGAGAGTTTGAAAATGTAAAAGAGGCCAAAGACTATTTATGTGGTGAAGAGACAGTAAAGAAAAAAACGGATTTAATGAAACTTGCTAAGTATTTGGAGGTCTACGTTACGCAAAGGCAGACAAAGCAGGCGATAGTTGGTCGGATAGTTGAATCGGTTGTGGGTTCGAAGGAGAGGAGAAAGGCAATTAGGGAAAGAGTATGAATGAGGGTGGTACTACAATACTCTATTATCTTTCTAGAGGATATTAACAATATTAGTGCTTTAAATATTTCTGAAAGAAGAGTTTCTTTATAAATTTTTAATGAATGGAAAAAAGAATAATGTAATCACCATATGGGAGAACTATAACTAAAAAAGTACCCCCAGAGATATGGGGGTACTTTCCTATTTTACCTTTCTAACAAATCGGGCTGCCGAGTTCATTAAAGCCTTCAAATAAATCTTTTAGTTCTTCCACTTCTCCTGGGTCAGTAGGGTCAATGCCTTGTACTAAAGCGATAACTTCGTCAACAGTGTACGGGTAATTAATATTTGGATTAGCAGCATTGAGAAGGGCGGCTACAGATTGACGACCTAATGCATCCAGTCCTCCTCCCCCTTCATTTAGTGCTTCGAATAAGGTTCTGTTTAGAACAAAGAAATCAACACCGAAAACAGTATCATAATCCTGGTCTGGCGTAAAATCTACCCAAAGGTCTACATTATCTTCGTTCCCCCAAAACCCAGGTGAACATCCTTGAAATAATCCCATATTTCATTCCTCCTTATTTTTGATTCCTTATATATATATTAAACATTCAAAATTGTGGACTAGTTGTATGACTTAAATTCATTCCCATTTTCTTATGTTCAATGAGAAATCAAGATGATTTCGTTAGCTTTGGGATAAGCGTACAAGAAAAATAAAGTAGAAAACATACACTACAGAGTAGAGGTAAACAGCAGTATAAAGGAGTCCATTTATTATGAAAGTTTCTACGGGAAAGTACACAAAATATACCATCATGAAGAAAGAACAAGCCCTAGCTCCATATTTACCTAAAACCGAGATGTTGACTTACCGGTCTTTTTCGGATTTACTAGATGAGTTTGGGACTGTTATTGTCAAGCCTACCGCTGGGTTACGTGGAATTGGAGTTATTCAAATCACTTCCATTGAGGGTCACAAATTTGAAATTCATTCTAAATCAACAAAAACAGAAATTGTTGGGAAAGTTCAGGCATTCAACTATCTGAAAGAGAATCATTTGAGCACGAAGAAAAAATACATTGTTCAACAAAGAATTCCATTGGCTTTGATTAAGGAGTGTCTATTTGATATTCGCGTAATGATTCAGCGAAAAAGGAATTCGTCCCAATGGAAGGTAACTGGGATATTGGTAAAAGTGGCAGCTAAGGGATTTGTTGCGACGAATTATGCAAAGGGTGTGATGACCTTGGCAGAAGCGATTGAACAATCTACGCTTACGAACAAAGACACAGATAAGGTGTTGAGTGAACTCAAGGAAGTAGCCCTCAATACTGCCCTAGCCTTACAGGACCCTTACCCAACTAGACGAAGAATAGGTCTTGATATCGGGATCACAAACGATGGACAACTCTTTGTGATCGAAGCGAACCTCACTCCCACGATTTCTATGTTCAATCTTTTAAAGGATAAGTCGATGCTCGAGGAAATCAGGAAATACAGAAGAGGATAGAGCCTTTACACAGTATGGGATTGCGCTATTATGATTGAATGCGTCTCATATTAGCACGATCCATTTATTCCTGTAATGAACTTTAATTACATCATTTATATTGATTAAAAGGCCTGTGCCTATACGTTTACGAAAAGAATGCATATATTTATGAAAAAGGCCCCGTGAATTATGCTTTGGAGGTGAGTTAATGGATGAACAACCGATTGGAATATTGTTATCTACAAAACAATGGAATAATATTATTCGACACCATAAAGAAGAGTCTTATTGCCTTCACTATGTGCAAAAGGCAGAAGAGTTAGGGAATAAGGTCGTGTTCTTTACCCTTGATCACCTGTCATTGCGGAATGATCAAATAAAAAGCTTTGAATACAGAAATGGGCAACTAATAGAAAAAGGGACATTAAAGATCCCTCAAGTGATTTATAATCCAACAAAATACAATAAAAAGAAAAGTATTAAAAAGCTAAGAGAACTTATCCAAACGAAGAAGATTAAAATGATCAATGAACATCATGTGATTAGACAAAAGCGCCTTCTGAAGATCATTGAATCAAATCCGTCTTTAAAAGGGATATCCAATAGAGAAGAGGTCGTGGGCACCCCTCCCTTTATCATAAAAATCGTTTGTCAAAAAGGGAAGGACCTTAACTGGAGAACTCCCTTTCATTATGTAAAGGATATGGATGGTGATCTTTATACACTGGAAGAACTCCATTCCATTACTGGATCATTTTCGTTATCCTCCATTAAGGAGCAAGTTAAGGATATCAGCCACTCTATCTTAGACCTGATTCAGTATTATTATCCAGGCATTTATGAACTTGGACTTCAATTCAGGATGAATAAGAAAGGGCAGCTGAAAATTGATTCTACCGATACCATTCACTCCATTATGAAAGATCTTCAGTTTTGGAGACCGGAGCTATGGAAGGAGATTTTACAATATCCTTTGGAATTAGCCCACTTATACCAGCATCATTCAGAATTAATAAATCCCCATGCCATAATAGAAAAAGATAGTACCATAAAGCAATTTTCAAAAGAAAAGGGTAAGGGCAATGAAGTCATTTGGGTTAAATTTACAGAAGTGGATGAAGTGTCTCATGTGATCAAACTCCCCCTCGATTTATATCAGACAGATTTCGGAGGGCTGTCAGTTTTAAAGTTCGGCGTTAATGAAGAAACGTTCAAATTTATCCCTTATGATGATGTCACTAAGATTCAAGAGAATGCCTATAACAATCCCATTGAGCTATTCATATCCAGCAATCTGATCAGGAAAATGCACATACCACTAGACATGGTGTACCAAATGTCAGCAAGGCAGAATGGTGTGCATATCGGACCGCTTATAGGATTTTTATTGGGAAATAAGAATCAAAGCTATCATTTAAATTATATGGAGAAGTTTAAGGACCGTCTCGGGATGTATGAAAGATTTGGGGGAACCGTGATCGCGTTTTCTTCCCGTTCCATCAATTGGGAGGAGAATGTTGCATACGGCATGGTATACGATCCCAGTGAAGAAGTGTGGAGGTATGGATCTACATCTATACCCTCAGTCATTTACAGGCGGAACTTTCATCAAGACAAACACACCATAGAAAAATTAAAAATCCTCACCAACAACCAACTCTTTAATTCACATCACTTCACAAAGTCCGACTTAACTCAAATGCAAGATGAACCCCAATTAAAAAGACATCTTCCATCTACTTATCTCCTTCAAGACCTGGAAGAAATGATTCGTTTTGTAAAGGAAAAGAATAAAATCATTTTGAAACCTGTCAGCTTATCGCGAGGACGTGGAATATTTATTCTTGAATATAAATCCGAAGTATTCCATCTTCACGAATCCAGCAATAAGCTAAAGCTGTGTCATAGTATTACATCACCACAAGACCTTTACGACAAGCTCTTTGAACTGAATGTTTTCAGTTATCCCTATTTGTATCAAACCTATATTGATTTACTGAAAATAGAAGGGCGGCCCTTTGATGTTCGGGTTGTCATGCAGAAAATCGAAGAGGATAAATGGAAATGCTCAGGGATAGAGTGTCGTGTAGCCGGCATAAATGAAGAATTGACCAATATAGCACGTGGAGGTAAAGCGCTGCATCTAAAAGAAGCCCTTGATCACTCAAATGCTCCTCTATCATATTCATATGCTCACAAGGCAATCGTGGATTTATGTCAACGCTTTTGTGCACTTATGGACCAGAAGGGCGAACATTATGCCGAATTCGGTTTAGATATTGCATTGGACTATAGGAGTTACCCTTGGATATTAGAGGCGAATATCTTTCCGAGCTTTAAAGGTTTCAAGAAGATGGAATATGATACGTATCTTGCCATCCGTTATCAACCGCTATTTTATGCGGTTCATCTTCAGGGATTTCAAGTTGTTCAACCAAAGAAGATATAATTGTATAAACAGGAATGAGTATCCCTATTGACACTGGGTCTTGTTAATCTAAGAAGACTATTCCCATCTATAAAGAAATTGTATCTTTATTCCTAAGTAGTTTGTCCATTCATTTTTGATTTCCAGTCATATAATAATGTAATTCAATTGAAAGGAGGTTTTATGTGATGGGATTAAATTTTCTATGCGATTGTCACGCTTCTGCAGAAGGGGAGGGTTGTTTCTCTATCTGTAATTTTCCATTCAATTTTTTAGTGGATTATTCGTTCAATATCGATATCTGTCGTGAATACTTACCTGACAACAGTACAGTAAATGCAACGTTTTCTGTATCAGGTTGCGAGGAAACATTCATTGCCGCTTTCACTTCCACTGATATCGGAATGCCCCTGTGCACAGTGGATGAGGACGGTGATCAGACGATGACAGTTATGGTAGAAGGAATTGTAACGATTGACGAAGAGACGTTTCCTGTTTCGTTTGAATTAACGTTAAGTGAAAAGGTCCAACAAGTATCCATGCCTATAGAGTTACCATCTATTGGGGTTATTCCTGTTCTGAATGCAACTGTCGTATTCGGTTAGTCGTGGATAGAATATGTAGGAAAATTAATAGATGAAGAAACTTATACTATCATTTATTGATGGGTCTCAAACTTCTCAGGATATAAAAAGGAGAACTTGTGGAAAACAAGTTCTATTTTTTTATCTTATTAAACTTCTTCTATTTGAATATCAAAAAAGAAGCCCTAAAAGCTTCTTTTAGTGAGTTATTTAAAAAAATCGAACACCTTCTCTAAGTCCTTTTCTACCTGTAATTGGTACGCTGGTAAATTTTGTAGTAGTGAGCCTTCATGGTTTTCAATACTGGAGACCTTCGAGAGGATCTGTTCGCTAAAATGAGTTTCGTCCGTAGAAACGACCAGGTGGTCCAATCCTATTGAATTGGCAAAGTCAAAAGTTTTAAAACGGTATCCTAAAGCGACAAATGGAATACCGGCTGTAGCGGAAAGAACGTTTGCATGTAATTTGAAGTTGATTGTAAATTTGGCGTCCTTAATCAAATTTAGTATCCCGTTTTGTTCTAGTAAGTCTGTAATCATATGGACATGCTGTTTATCCTCTATCTTATTATAAAGACTTTTGCATGGTGCGAGATCGCTGACCCAGATAGGATAAATATACACATCATATCCCCTTTCAACCAATTTCTTCGTAACATCTACCATTTCCTGCTCCAGTTTTGCCTCATTTCTCCCGTAAAGTCTTTGATGAGCGGTTCCCCAATTAATCACTACCTTCTTTGAATCCTTATTTTCAGGAAGGTCTTGAAGCATATGAACCAGTAACCCAGGGTCCCCCGTCACTTTAACTTTATCCAGATTGTATCGCCTTGACTGAAAGAATTGATACGTATAATGTCCCCGGATCCCAATGAATTGAGCATGTTGAAAGATGGCTTGAAGCTTAATCCTGAAGTAAGGGTCTTTAAAAATCTTGAATTCATTTTTCCAATTGATTTCTTCTTCGGTCTGCAATCCAAGTTTTATGAGTTCCCTTTTTTCCAGCCAATCGATTCCGCTCCCCCAAATGAATATTCGAATATTCTTATGCCATTTTACGGCTTTATAAAGAATATTGACATAGTCCGGTATTAATAGGGAGCCGCCGCCTAAAACGATACTGTCAAAGTAATGGAGATAGGGTTTATTCCGTTTAAGCCGTCTGAGTACCTTCCGTGTGGAGGGGATTAATTTGTATTTTGTGGTGTCTGCTTTTTTCCTGAACTTTTCTCTGAATAAATCATACATTAATTCGTCACCGATATTTTTGTGACCAAGCCAGCCTAAATATAAAATTTTCTCCATTCAATCACCTTCCTTAATTAATAGTAGCTAAACACTAGCAAAATAATAAATCTTTATAGTATATGGATAAGCTTTGATACGGTTTGTACATTCATGGAATTTAAACCCTATTTAGAAGAAAGTTGCATTGAATCTACTCATTTTCATATAAAAGACCATTTATATTTGACAAGCCTGTTGTAAACAACCACACAATTCGGTACAAGTTGAATAGTCTGTAAGTAGTGATGTCAGGAAAGATCATTAACGCTTCGAAGAAAAAAGGAGGAAATTCATGTGGAAGAAAAAAAGGAGATGAATGAAAATCATGGTATTTCCATTGTTGCTTGTACAAATAAACAGTGGTTTATGGATAACATCTTTACAAATTATGAGCGCCAGCTGTTACGGGAAAAAGAACTCATCATCATACTAAATAGCGATTCATTGAAATTAGAAGAGTGGAAAGAAAGAGCATCCCATTATGAAAACGTCCAAGTGTATCAGCTTCCGGAAAAGAACTCATTGGGAAGCTGTCTGAACTACGGTACCCATAAGGCGAAATATAAATATGTGGCAAAATGGGACGATGATGATCATTATGGTAGTTACTTTTTAGCGGAAGCATTAAAAGCCTTCGAGGAAACAAATGCGGATATTGTTGGAAAGTGGTCAGGATATATATATTTTTCCAACACAAGGGAATTAAGACTCCGACACTTTGGCTTCGAATATAAATGGGTGAAAAAAGTATTGGGCGGAACTATAGTCGCAAAGAAGTCAGTTATTCACCATGTGCCTTTTCAAAATCGTTCATTGGGCGAGGACACGTCATTTCTAAAAAGTGCCAGGGCGAAAGGTTATCGGATCTACTCTACCAGTAGAAATAACTATTGCTATATCAGAAGAGATTCGAGCAAGCATACATGGCAGCCAAGAATCAGGTATTTATTTAGGACTTCTAAAAGGGTCTGCTTCACAGAAAACTATAGAGAGATAGTGGATATCGAGAGGAGATACAAGCATTTTCCGGACAAGAAAGGAGAGGGGTAGCATGAAAGGAATTATTATGGCAGGTGGAAGAGGGACGAGATTGAGCCCGTTGACGAAGTCTATTTCAAAAGCGTTACTCCCCATATACGATAAACCGATGATTTACTATCCCCTTTCCACTCTGATGCTGGCAGGTGTGAGGGAGATTCTAATCATTACGACACCTTATGATCAAGATAGATTTATGAAGATGCTTGGAGATGGATCCCACTTAGGACTGCACATTCAATACAAAGTCGAGAAGGAGCCAAAGGGAATTGCCAATGCTTTTCTTATCGGAGAAGAGTTCATCGGAAATGACCATGTCATGTTGATCCTTGGGGATAATATATTCTATGGAGAATGCCTTAGCAATCGATTAGAAAATGCCTTTCAATTTAAAAGCGGTGCAACGCTGTTTTGCTTTCAGGTAGACGAGCCTCAAAGATACGGTATTGTAGAGCTTGATCAGAATAATAAAGCGATAACCATCGAAGAAAAGCCCGCTGTCCCTAAATCGAACTATGCACTGACAGGGTTATATGTCTATGATCAGCGAGCCGTTGAAGTCGCAAAAAAAATACAGCCCTCGGTCAGAGGTGAACTAGAAATCACGGATATAAATAACGTGTATTTGGGGATGGGGGAGGTCAATGTGGAAATTCTGCAGGAGAGCTTCGCGTGGTTTGATGCCGGTACTCATCCCTCTATATTGGAAGCAGCCCAATTCATTGAAACCATAGAAAGGAATCTTGGGAGGAAAATAGGCTGTATTGAAGAAATCGCCTTTCGGGAGGGATTTATCTCCAAGGAGCAGTTCATACAGCTGGCAAATGAAAACGGGAAGAGTGAGTATGGCAGATATCTTAAAAATCTTGTCACCAGATTATAAAACTTAATCCCTCCTAACGTGAATCATAGAGTAGAACAATAAATAAGATAAAAGGAAGAGTTCAATAAGGAGTGAGAAACGTGAGCGAAGAGCATGAAATAGCGATTTCTGAAGGGATCTCTATCATTGCAGCGACTAATCGAGACGATTGTATGGAAAACCTATTTGCCAATTATGAGAACCAGCAGTGGGGAAAAAAGGAGCTTATCATCCTATTAAACAAGGACTCTATGGATTTGGGGCATTGGTTGAAGAAAGCCTCAGAGTACCCTGAAGTATCCGTATTTCAGCTACCTGAAGAGATGACCTTGGGAAAATGCTTGAATATCGGTGTGACAAAAGCAAAATACCCTTATATAGCGAAAATGGATGACGATGATTATTACGGTCCCCTTTATTTATCGGAAGCCATGGCTACTATGAAGAAGTTTAATGCTGGGGTCGTCGGAAAGAGAACATGCTTTATGTATATGATTGATCAGAAGGAGTTAAGGCTGCGTTTTCCAGGCCGTGAAATGAAAAGGGTCCATGTTCCCCAGGGGGCTACTATCTTTACGACCAAAAGGCTTCTGAAACTCATCCCATTTGGAAATAAAAACGTAGGGGAATGCTTACATTTTCTTAAAAGATGTAAAGCGGCTGGCTACAAAATATGCTCCTCCAGCCGATATCATTATGCCATCATGAGGAAGGAAACCCATTCCCATACATGGCGCCCATCAAGACGATATCTATATAGAACCTCACGTAAAATCGCCATAACACATGATTATAAGAAGTTTGTGGATAAACACAAGTAAAATACATCACCTGCCCATACCATGCGTGAATTATTTGAATATAGTTGTGATAAAAAGCCTCTTATATTTCTGCATTACACCCACCTTCTTCCTTCTGATTTTCATTGAACCTGTGGCTTCGTTTGTTTTTGATAGACCCTCGATTCTTTTCTAACATGAAGGCAAGTGATAATAAAACCTGATGGGAGGGGAAGACCCTTGAAAAAATATATAGGTATTATGGTGGGGACAGTTGTATTCAATGGGATAAAAAAAGGAAAAACCTATTATGAGAATCTATCTTTTTATGAGGAAGCAGGGGAACATTATAATCTGATTCCTTGTTATTTTCGATTCCAGGACATTGAGCCAGGTGTAGATACAATCATGGCATATGTGTTAAGTGAGGAAGGAACATATATTCTAACTCCAATTCCAAAACCCCCGATTATCCATAACCGAACATTTACAGGAAAAGTTTCAGCAAAAAAGAAAATGAGGAAATTAAAAGAAGAGGGAATTGTCTTCTTTAATGAGAAAAATCGTTATAAGAAAATAAGGATCAATAACATCCTCAGGAGGAATAAGAAGTTGGTTCCCCATATACCTGAAACGGTTAAAGCCAGTAAGGAAAATCTTCAGATGATGATGGATAAATACGATGAACTCATCATCAAACCGAATAGCGGCTCGCTGGGCATCGGAATAGCCAAATTGTCGAGGCTTTCTGATCAAGAATGGGAATTCTCATATCGACGACAGAAGGAAATGGTAAAGGAGCGGTTTTCGATTACATGGCCGTTCTTTCTGTTAAAGCTAATTGCAAATCCCCGTACAATCATCCAAAAGCGAATCCCCCTTGCGAAAAGTAAGGGAGGAGTGTTCGACCTGAGGGTATCGGTACAAAAAAATGATTCAGGTGAATGGCAGATGACAGGTGTTGTGGGGAAGGTAGCAAAAAAAGATTGGTACTTAACGAATGTAGCCCGTGGAGGATCGTGTTACTCCTTACCTGAATTACTCCAGGATTTGCCTCATCTTAAGGAAGATCAAGTATTTGAAGATATAAAACGATTATCACTGAATGTCGCTTTGCAACTGGAAAAAGAGCTTCCAAAGATGGCAGATTTGGGCCTCGATATCGGCTTGACCAATGAAGGGTTTCCAATGTTCATTGAATGCAACGGAAGAGATTTAAGAGTGACCTTCAGAAACGCCGACATGCAGGAAGAATGGAAGAAGACTCATGCCACGCCGATAGGGTATGCTTCTTTTCTTTACGAAAAACGAGGTTCATCATGATGGAACCGACTCATTAGGGTCGGTTTTTTTGTGGGAAGATTCAATGCTGACAAACTATAGGAATACATTAAAATAAATGGACTCTTGATACTGAAATAGAAATGGGCGGGACAGCATGAACACTATCGTTTTTATAGGAAGTCATAAGTCAGGTACCAGTAGAGAAGCCTTAAAAGTATCCAAAGAGATGGGATATGTGACGGTTTTAATAACGGATCGATCTAACCTCATAAGCCAAAAGGATGAGTTCCCTGAGGTGGATGAAATGTTATACATGGAAAACCTCTTGAATAAGGGCGAACTTTTAAATATTTTACATTCGTTACAACAACTTGGCCATCACCTCTCTGCATGCTTAAGCTTTATTGATCCCTTTGTTTCATATGCAAGCAGGATTTCCACTGAATTAGGGTTATTTCCTGCGTCTGTAGAAGCCCTATCCATTATGGAAAACAAAGCAAATGTCCGTAAGCACCTTCACCATCTCCCCAGTTCTCTGTCTTATTCTATGCTTGCCATGAACGAATCAATGTCTGATTTCAATCTAGGTCAGAGAGATGTATGGCCTCTCATAATAAAACCTTCTAAATCAAATGGGTCGAAAAATATCATGCTGGCAAAGACGCTGAGAGAACTTTCGGAGGGGATAAACCTCTTAAGGAGGAAGCATCCAGATATGAATCTAATGATAGAAGAATTTGTAAATGGTCCCCAATACTTGATGGAAGTGTTGGTATACAAGCAGGAAGTAAATATTATTGCCGTAGTGGAACAAGAGGTCGGATCAAATTTCATTATCACAGGATATGCCTATCCAGCTAAACTGGACCCTCAAGAGTTTCAGTCCCTTCATAATAGCATCCTTGAAATCGTAGAATGTATAGGGCTCGAAAATGGATCTTGTCATTTGGAAATGAGAAAAGCAAAAGGGGGATGGAAGCTTATTGAAATGAACCCACGAATGTCCGGAGCTGCAATGAATCGGTTGATTAAGGAAGGAACAGGCATCAATCTGGTCAGGGAAATCATTAAGGTAAATCTCGGGCTGCCTCCCAAAACCTCACCTGCATTCACAAAACCCGTCTACGCGAAGTATGTGACGGTGAATTCCGCTGGAAGACTTTTGAAGGTGACAGGAAGGAATCGTGCATCATCACATGATGGTGTGAAATACGTATACGTGAAACCGAAAAAAGGGAGCGTATTGGTTCCCCCAAAATCAATGGGGAATCGATATGCTTGTGTTATAGCTGCTGCTGATTCCATTAAAGCTGCAAAGGAAATCGCCATAAAGGCAGCCAAGGAATTGAGGTTTTTTCTAGAGCCATTATAGGGGGAGATAAAATGGTGCTCGTAGGAATGCTTCATTACCGCAAGCGTCCACATGATGTAAAAAAGGCCTATGCATACGCAGCAGTTGCAAAGATGGAAGGGATTTCGTTCTTTTATTTTTCTTATCAACAAGTGGATTTTGATGAGAAGGTGATACAGGGTTGGATATATGAAGATGGGCAATGGATCCAAAAGAAAATGGGATTTCCTGATGTCGTCATCAATAGCAGCAGTCCGAAAACAAAAAGGCAATCGTCAATCCTTAAACGTCTCAAAAATATGACCATACTGACCAGTCATTCTGTAGGGAATAAAATGACAGTATATCAAAAGGTGATGAAGGGAGAGAAGTTCAAATCTTATCTGATACCCTCTTTAAAGCTGAAAGGCGTACAAGAAGTCCATGACTTATTTCGTGATCATTCAAAACTTGTCATCAAGCCTTTTTCAGGAAATCATGGGAGAGATGTCATTTTTTTAGAAAAAGATTCAGATCATTTCCTGTTGATGGAAGGTATTCATACTCAAAAATATCAACGTGAAGAATTCAATAATTGGATTCAACAGTTAATTAAAGACAGGAAATTTTTAATTCAGCCCTTTGTATCATGTCTAACACAAGCCGGATTAACGTACGACTTCAGAATCCATGTGCAGAAGAATGGGCAAGGTCAGTGGGAAACCAACCTGATTTATCCAAGAATCAGTGGAAACGGAAAAAAAATCAGCAATATCAGCGGTGGCGGGTATCGAGGTGAATGGATTCCATTTTTGAAGGAGGAGTTTGGAGATGAGGCAGAAAGATTAAAAAGAAGCCTTGAAACCTTTGCGGCAGCATTTCCTCCTCACTTCGAAACGCTTTATCCCTATTCATTCGATGAATTGGGGATTGACGTAGGAATTGGTCAAAATTTAAGGCTATGGATTTTTGAAGTGAATTGGAGACCCGGCTCCAGGCATCGTGAGTTTGAAGTGGCCAAAAGGATGCTGCCATATTGTCTGTACTTGAAAAATGGGTCCGGTAAGTAGTTCCATTCTGTGATCCTCAATGCACCAATCATGCCTTGTATTTATAAACTATAGGTAAAGGACAGATTGGAGTGAGGGACTTGGAAAAAGAAAGTGGGATGCCGAATGCTAAATGTATATGCACTGCCCTTAATGAATTGAAAAAGTTGCAGGATTATATAAATCATTCCGAGACTCCTTATTTCGGAAAATTACTTTCAATTTTAGTCGGGGTTGATACGATTCCTTTTACATTATTCAAGAAAGACGGACCGCTGATCATAACCGGATGTGAAAAAGAAAAGGCAGAGGAGTGTTTTACAACAAGCTATTTCCGACTTGAAAAATTGGATGAGGATACGTGCTGTGCCACCGTTTCGCTCCTACGACCATTGGATATTTACGGTGAGGACGTAGAGTCCATGTGTGAGGTCATGAAACTAATTAAAACATCGACATGTGTTGAGATTGACCTTGACTGTATTTGTGCGATTCAATGTGTTGACTTGGCCTTATTAAAACGCATCATCATTGTTGAGCCGAAGTGGTAATAAGCCGGAACATTAATAATATTACACTTTCATAATAATAGTGGAGAATATTTAGGGAGATGATGTTAAAATAAGGAGGGTTGATTACATATCAGGAATTATACATGGTAAGGTTTGATGTGAAGGTTATTCATAATACGAAAACAAAGAAGATATTTTTATGCCAGCCGGTCAATATTCACAAAAGAAGTATTTTAGCAGAGAAGCGTCTGGGTAAAACCCAAAAAAGAGACCCGCCAGAAAAACGAATCTCTTTTTATACGATTTTATTTTAAATAAACTTTGGAAAAGCCAATGGAATCATCAGTCATTACATACATATGCACCTGTTCGAGAGTGTTTATCAAAGCATCTGATAAAACGTTTTTTGAATAGGCACAGACAGAAAGTAAACCTTCTTGTAAGACGTAATCATCTGCAATGGACTCAAATTTTTTGAGTACTTCAGCATCTGGTTCAGTAGAGGTCCACTCGACATTAGCCCAGGTTCTGATGGAAGTATTAAGGATTTTGATAGTGGCAATATCTTTTTTGAAATGATTAAGAATATTCTGAGTATTAAAGTCACCATTTAAAAAATAGTAATCAAAGTTATCAACTAAATAAATGGAGGATCGCTGTTCAACACTAAATATTCTGTTTATTCTATTTTTGACCTTGTTGATGTTTCTCATGCTCTCGATGATCAGCATATGTTGATTATTCTCCAATCCAGAGCGAATAAATAACATCAGGTTGTTAAGGTAGGCTTCTTCTGCCTGAAATTGATAAAAGACATGGCCTTTTTCTAACGTTACTAATTTAACTTCATTTAACGCTTCCATAACCTCACCTCTCATCCATTGGAAACCAGATTTTCAATGGCCGGAATTCCTAAGCCTTCAGAAATTTGATTAATTTAAGCATAACATACCAATTTAACAATCCATACAAATTAATTAGTTGAATGTTTGAAAGATGATAATAATTACTGAAAGGAACCTTCATCCTATGGATATTTATTTTACAAAGCTAATCCAACCTGATACATCAATATTAGAATCATTAAACAAATGGGAAAACAACCCGGAATTAATTCCGTTAACCCGCCCAAATAAAAATCAGGAAGCATTGGACCAACGGGGGAATTTGACATTACTGGATTTAAAACAACGTTTAGAACATCATCATATATACCTTATCCACCTTAATAACCGGTTGATAGGAGAAATGAATTACATGGTCGACCCTGAGCATCTTTATAAAAAGGAAAAAGGAACTGCCTGGATCGGTATAACGATTGGTGAATCTGAAGGGCGTGGAAAAGGAATTGGTAAAGAGGCAATAAACTACTTAGAACATCAGGTTAGAAAGGAAGGACTTAAACGAATAGAATTGGGAGTATTTGAGTTCAATACTAATGCTCGAAAGCTTTATCAAAAACTTGGCTATCAGGAAATAGGCCGGATTGCAGACTTTACTTATTGGAACAGTAAAAAGTGGTCTGATATTCGGATGGAAAAGTATTTAATAGAAGATTGAAATAATGTAAATCGAGTAAAAAGAAGGCAAGGATGAAAAATTCGGTGCAGATGAAAATTAGTAAGAGGCTGGGACAAAAGTGTTTTAGTCTAAGTGAAACCCGAACCAATCCGCTTCTTAGAGGCAGATTGGTTCGGGTTTATTATTTATTTTGGTCCATTTGATTTTAGCAGGATCCAGCGGTTGATTGGAGTGCAAGACGGAGACTCCTGCGGGAAAAGTAGCTTATGTGAGACTTGTCCAGCTATAGGGCTTAGAGGCAAATGTCATAAGTCTGATCGTCCCTGAAGGCAAAGAACACCTTCAAGGCCGCTCCGCCTTATGCCAACCGCCTCTGAGCGAAGCCCTTCCGCTTTTCTACCCGCAGGCTTGCCGAGGATGCTCACGGGCTACCCGCGGAAAGCGTAGTCTTGCACGGAAATCATTAGCGATATTAAGAACCTACACTTCTATTGTTCGTATTTATTTGGTGATTTTTTAGTTTTGTCCCAGCCTCTTACTTTATTTGCTTTTAGAAGATGAATGAGCAAAAGCGTAAAGCAGTACATGAATGCCGGATTATGCGATTGGTTATGTCATGAATATATCCGGTGTAGTATTTTTCTAGTAAATAATTGATTGCTGATCCCTGCTGTGTTTATACACTGAAACGTGATAAAAAACTCAAAAATTCCTTCTGTTTTTTATGAGCATATTTTGTAATGGCGAACGTTTTAGCTTCGGGCAATGGAAAAGCAGTCGTTTCAACTTCTAAAAGCCATCCTTCAAGCAGCTCCCTTCTCACGGTTGAAGAAGGGAGGTACGATACGCCAAGGCCCTCTGCAATAAATCGTTTGGTAATATGAGTTTGAGAAACTTTCATCATCCTGGTTTTCGGATAGAACAATTTAATGGTGCTGCATAAATCATCCCAGTATGCAGGGTGATTATGTGTTAATAAGTAATTGGAGGCTAATAACTCCTCTTCGTCTAAAGGGAAAGCCGACTCAAAATCTCTTCCGTCATGGGGGGCTACCAGAATAACTTTGTCAGTAAATAGTAATGTATGATCAAGCTCTTGACTAAAACAAGGAAGACATGAGAGACCAATATCAACTTTTTCCGCAAGAACAGCTTTCTCAATATCTACCGATTCAATAATTTCAACAGAAATCTCGACTTGAGGATGGCTTTCTATATACTGTTTTAAAACAAAAGGTAATACGTTGTCAGCAATCAATGGAGATATAGCGATCCTTAGTTTTGTTGTATACCCCTGATTAAAAGTCTGAAGCTCAGTGATACCTTCTTCATAAACGGAAATGATTCTACGGGCATGCTTTAAATAGTACCTTCCTGCTTCTGTTAGCTTTATTTTCCTTCCGTCTCTTTCAAACAATAAAACTCCGAGTTCCTTTTCTAATTGTTTAATATGTACAGTAACGGATGGCTGCGATATGTATAATCTTTCAGCGGTCTTCCTGAAATTATTGCATTCAGCTGCCGTAATAAATGTCTTCAACAAATTTAGTTCCATTTTCTCCACCCTTATTAATAGTATTAATCAAAACATTTAAATATATTTAATTTTCTTAATTATAAAATCATTATACAATAATTGTAATAAAGGAAAAGGAGATGATCGAAATGTTTACTGAAGGGTTAAAGGGAATCGTGGCAGCACAAACGACAATCAGTCATATTGACGGCAGAATGGGGTTGCTTATCTACAGGGGATATGACATTAGTGATCTAACCAACTTGTCATTTGAACAGGTCGCATTCTTATTATGGTATGGTCACTTACCAACAAAGGAGGAAAAGAATGATATAAAAAGGAAATTGGTGATTAATAGATCCTTATCACGAACCATGAAAGAGGTTATTAAGACGCTTCCCATGGATATGGATATGATGAGTGTATTAAGAACGGCTATTTCTTCTGAAGGAGTACCTGCTTACAAATGGACACCAACCATTGATCAAGCTATAAGATTAACAGCCGTTATTCCAACCATCATTGCTTATCGACAATCTTTAGTAGAAGAAAAACCATTTACTGAACCGAATGATAATCTTAATCACGTAGAAAATTATTTATCCATGTTAACTGGCAGCAAGCCCTCTAAAGCAGTCGTCGATGCATTGGAGACATACATGATCCTTACACTTGAACATGGTATGAATGCTTCTGCCTTCTCAGCAAGAGTCACATCTTCAACTGAATCTGACATGGTATCTGCCATTACTGCGGCGATCGGGACAATGAAAGGACCCCTTCACGGAGGGGCACCATCAGGCGTTATCGAACTGCTTAATGAGATAGGCACAGCGGAA
Source organism: Rossellomorea sp. FM04394 (assembly GCF_041889765.1). NCBI lineage: Bacteria > Bacillati > Bacillota > Bacilli > Caryophanales > Bacillaceae > Rossellomorea > Rossellomorea sp. FM04394. The sequence goes on from NZ_CP168654.1 coordinate 2,186,969, forward strand.
AATGCGGATAATGTCATTAGAAAGAAAGTCCTTAATGGAGAGAAACTGATGGGGTTCGGACATCGTGTGTATAAGACACATGATCCAAGATCAATTGCTTTAAGAAATAAACTAGTAGAATCAAAGGGGGAAGATGGCTCTCTGGACCTTGCATTACATGTGGAGCATACAGCTATTGACGTGTTGAATGAATTGAAGCCCGGGAGAGCTATCTACACGAATGTAGAGTTCTATGCAGCAGCCATAATGAAGTCAATCGCTCTTAAACCTGAACTTTTTACACCAACCTTTACATCAGGTCGTATCGTCGGGTGGACGGCTCATGTTCTGGAACAAGCTGAAAACAATACAATATACCGGCCACAATCTGAATACATTGGTAGACTGTACACATAAACCTTTACAACCTACATTACATGTAATGTAGGTTAATCATTTGTAAACGTTTCCTTTATTTAGTGATATAATTGAAGCATACTTTAAAAGGAGGGATTGTAATGATCAGCAAAGTCGGTCAAATTATGTTATACGTGAGTAACCAGGATGAAGCCGTGAATTTTTGGATTGAAAAAGTAGGTTTTACTGTCATAGCTGAAGAAGATAATGGTCAAGGGATGAGGTGGATTGAAATTGCTCCCACTAAAGATGCGGAAACAAGTATCGTTCTCCACGATAAGGAATTTATCGCTGAAATGGAGCCTGAATTAAATCTTGGCACCCCTTCCTTAATGATGTTCTCAAACAACCTGGATGAATTACATAATAGCTTATCAAATAAAAATATAACAGTCGGACAAATAGTAGAAATGCCCTCTGGAAGAGTGTTTAACTTTGCAGACCATGAAGGTAATTACTTTGCGGTTATGGAGAAAAGCAACTAAAGTTTGATGAAACTAAATAAATTTTGATGCATCTCCACGCTTATCCCAAAAGAGCTATGAATCTGTGATTCTCAGCTCTTTTTATTAATCAATATCATACAAGTAATCAACAGTCCTTCTGGCTCGATCATTATACACAAGTTCTTAACCCGTATATGGATCTCTTTGATTCACTAACTACCTCAAGACATTCTTTAATTTTAATTTTTAGATGTCTAAACCATATTTTTTCAGTTCTTCTGTATCATTTGGAAGAGTCACATAACCTTCAAAGTGCATACCCAGTTTTTCTAACAATCTAGAAGATGAATCATTGTCCTTTGTCGTGATCGCAGCCAGTTTTTTTATACCTAGTTTCTTGGCAATTTCCAAAGTACCCGTCGCGGCTTCAAAGGCATATCCCTTTGATTGATAGGATGAGAGAAATGCAAAACCGATATCCACATCTTCAAGACCTTCCCGTTTAATTAACCCACACAGGCCAATCGGAGCCTGCTCTTCCTTGTGTTCCGTCAAAAAAAGCCCGAACCCTTCCCGCTCATACATTGCTCTCGGACCATTCATTATATAATCCACGGCATCATCTAATGTACGAATACCCTTGTCACCTATGTACTGCAGCCATCCAGGTTCATTTAGTAATTTCATAACGAATTCAGCATCACTGAATTCTACCCACCTTAGGATGAGTCTTTTTGTTTCTATTACTTTCATATGGTGCACCTCTTTTATAATCTTTAATTTCTATTTTAACTTGAATGATGAAAAGAATCTAATGCCACTACAAAGGTGACATTTGAGAAAAAATCGAATTTCATGGGCAATGGCTCGATAATGAACAAACAAAAGGTGAGTTGATTGTAAGAGAAATGTAAAAGCTGAAACTCAGTACTTCTATTAATAGAAGTACTGCACTTGCCTTTCATATATTTTGCGAGACACACTCAAATTAAAATTCCAAGACTACCATTCAATTTTCTACATGCTATAGTTTCCTTATAACGAATGAGATGGTTGAGGTGTAATCATGATGAAAAATTTTAAAATAGAATCTCCCAAAATCCCTACTCGATTAGAATCAGCTAATTTTCAAGCTGTATATTATGAAGAAGATCCATTTCTATCTAATTGCAGGATAGAAACTGCAAGACTTGATCAAGAAGATATCGAGCAGCTGGTTTTATCTAAAATTGTCTTCAAAAATGTTTCTTTCATCGGTTCGTCTTTTCCAAGAGTGGATATGACAGATGTGGTGTTTGAGAACTGTGATTTATCAAATGCAAACTTCAGTGAGGGGATCATTCATCGAGTGACGTTCAAAGAATGCAAGTTAATGGGGGTGAATTTTTCTAGTGCCAATCTGGTGAATGTCACTTTTGATGAGTGCCTTGCGAATATGATTGATTTTGTCGAAGCGCGATTAAAACAGGTGCAATTCAGTCAAAGCTCCTTGCAGCATGCAAATTATGCAGACTGTAAGCTTCTGAAAGTGAAGTTTAATCTATGTGATCTGAATGAGATTGAATTTACTCAAACAATACTAAATGGAATTGATATAAGTACTTGTACATATACAAAAATCAATGTTTCACCTGAAAACTTGTTTGGTTGTGAGGTGTCACCTGTGCAGGCAATTGGGTTTGCAAGTTTGTTGGGGTTGAAGGTGAGAGAATGAAAAAATCCACTCGCACCCTTAAAATTTTATTCTTATCAGAGGTGACATGAAATATTTAATGGAAAATATAACTTATTTAATATAATGGTATAATTCAATAATCTAAAATTGCTGAGAAAATTTTTGGTTTTGAGGAAGGGTACATTATGGCCATTATACAAAGCCGGATTTTTAGATGGAAAGAACATGGGTATGCCACATAGTTAACAGGCTCATTGGAAGGGGAAAATGAATGAATACAAACAGTGTTAAAATAGTAGAGTTAGACGCAGAAAATTGGTACGATTGCTGTCAGTTAGAATTATCAGAAAATCAGCAGGCATTTATCGAGTCAAATGCCATATCGATTGCACAATCGAAATTCGAGCCTACCTTAAAACCATTTGCCATTTATTTTAATGATAAAGTGGTGGGGTTTTTAATGTACAACTCAGTTCCAGAAGAACTCGATGCTTACTGGGTATACCGAATCATGGTGGATAAAAACTATCAGGGTATGGGAATCGGTAGGGCTGCAACTGAACTGATGATGGAAGATATGACCAAAACCCTTAAAGCAACTAAGATTGTTGTGGGCTATCATCCTGATAATGAAGGTGCCCATCATTTATATGCCAGTCTGGGTTTTGTTGACCAAGGAGATAGATTTGGCAGGGAAATGGCTGTTGTGAAAGATGTGAAATTCTAAATAAATCATCAAGGAAAGGCCAAGTCTGGAAACATGGCCTTTCTTTAATACTCGTAAAAGGTTCATTCACATAATCTCTAGTGTTCTTCTATATCCAACATTCCCTGAATCTTCTCCTTCGCTCCCTTTCGCCACTTCTTTACAGCGGAAATGGATACATTCTCTGCATCGGCAATCTCACTAACCCTCAACATGTGCACACATGTATATATCACCCATTTTCTCTGATTTTCAGTTAAACCATTGCAGTAGGAGAGCAGTAATTCATTCCCCAGCTGATCATTCGCTTGCTCATCCTCGATAATCTCAAAAAAGTCCGCCTCTTTAAAAATATTTTTCTCTTCATTCCTGAATTCACTGGTTAATTGAGATAACAATCTTCCGCGTACAAATGAATAAGCATAAGCAGGGAAGGCACCCTTTTCAGGATCGAAGTTTTCATATGCCTCCCAAAGAGCAATGAGTCCGGTTTGATAGTATTCAGGCTTATTTTTGTATATATTCAAAGAATGAATCAGTTTGTGAATCATTAAATCATATTTTGCATGAAGCTCCTCAAATGCTTCCAATACCGTTTCCTTCTGATCGACGCGCCACTCTATGAATTCCTAGGTAAGTTAACCTTACAAAGGAAAAGGGTGACGGACAAAAGAGAAAAGCAGCCGTTTAACCAGCGTGAACTTACAAAAACTGGTGGAATAAAAACTATTTTCACCTTAGTTAACATCTTATTTACGCCAAGTTAGTTATGGAAATATAGATTCATACGGTTTTACAACAAGTGAAGGAAGATGCTGATAACTATAAATTGGAATAAAAAAGGATGAGGCATTATAGATGTAAATATTTGTACAACTGTCGTTATCAAGGATGATTTTTCACGTTTACCCAATACACCCCTTAGGCAATACTAGAATCAATAAAACCACTTTAGGAGGGATACAATGCCACGTAAAAGTGCTTCCTCAACTGAGAAAACGGAAGAACAGGTACAGGAAAAAGAAAATGTTGATAAACTTGAACAGATGCTTGCAGCTGTATTAAACTATTTATCCGATGACGAGATTGAGGAAATTGACATTGAATACCTCCTGACAAATACGGAGGATCTTCGTGACTGGTGGGAACAGTACCAGGAGAAAAATAAAAAACAAATTGAGGACGAGATAAAAAAGTCTCTAAACAAGTTGACTATTGAAGAATTAGAAAATATCCGAAAGCAAATCCGGGAGAAAAATAGCTGAGTCATCTAGATTTAGCCCACAAAAAAACGCTCAAAAACTTCTGAGCGTTTTTCTTTGATTACTTGGAAATATATTTATTTATTACACTCAAAAACGTCTCGATACAACTGACCTGCAATCGAAACAACTCCAACAGGCATCTGATTTACGATCACGGTCAAAAATACCTTATTATCAGGATAGTAGAGTGTCACTGATTCGTATCCATGAATTCCACCCTGATGACCAAGGGCTTGTACCCCATTTGCAAATGTATATTGATGCAATCCGAGTCCATAGGATTGCATCGCATCATCGGTTTCGTGAAAATGTAGCATCTCTTTCATGGATTCCTCTGATAAAAGCGTGCCATTGATAAGAGCCTTCATAAACGTTTGAATTTCAAAAGGGTTAGAAACAAGAGCTCCTGCAGTCCAGGTGATGGATGTATTGAGCTTGTTTATTTCTGTCACTTCATCAGAAAGCTCTGTCATATCTGGAGTTGCTTTAGAATGACCACTTGCAAATGGAGGTCTTAGTTCATTCGTTAAAGGGAAATACGTCCTTTTCAATTGAAGAGGTTGGATGACCCACTGATCAATTATGTCTTCAATTGACTTTCCCGACAATTTTTCCACAATCATACCCAGCAAAATATATCCAGTATTGGAGTACTTATATTCAGTACCGGGTTCAGATTCGAGGTCATAGTTGGTAATCAGTCTAACGAGACTTTGAGGTGGAAAGATATCCAAAAGACTGGAAACTGCATGTTGGATACATGTAGTTCCTGCGACATCCAACCAAATATAGTCCTTCAGACCACTTCTATGTTGAAGCAAATGACGGACGGTTATTCGACTGCCATGGGTGAGGATACCTGGTAAGATAGATTCAACCGTTTGTTCAAGTGAAAGTTGTCTTTGTTCCTGTAGTTTCAATATAAGAGTGCTGATTAACATTTTTGTAATGCTTCCCACACGCTGGTGATCATCATGTTCTAACTGTAAAGATGAATCGGATTGTCGAACTCCAACTGCTTTCAAATAGTCCTCACCAGTTGAATCAGTCAGACAAACTGACATTCCAGGAAGCTGGTGTTTCTCACGTAATGATTCAACCGTATTTTCAAAAATATTGCGATCTATCAAATAAACCATCCTTTCGAGGAGTATTTTAACAAATGAATTTCAGGTTTTATTTTAATGTACTAAGGACCGGAAGCGGATAGCTTTTCCCCGTGAACAAAAATCAAAGACTCAGGCAGGATTTGTGCTGTGATATATTGAAGTTTATTCTAGTATATAAAAGTAATGGAGGGAATCACTATGATAAAAAGCCCTATAAAAAACAAAGTGAAAGTGGTATTTATTCCTGTAAGTAATATAGAAAAGTCTAAAGAATGGTACTCTAAAATGCTCGGAATTGATGAGGGAGATGAACATTTCGAGCATCTGTTTGTTGCTGAAATGGACGGGGCAGGTATGATCCTGGACACCATGCCCATGTGGAGAGACGAAACTGGTAATCTTCCAAGGCTGAATTTCCCAGCCATTCAATTTGCTACAGACGATATCCATGAATCGTATCAATTCATGAAAGACAATGGTGTGGAATTGGTTACGGCTATAGAAAATAATCAGTACTTTGTGTTTAAAGATCCTGATGGGAATTTGCTGATGGTTTGTAAGTAGGAAGGGGTTCACTATGTCGGATGTTCATGGTTTTATCTCCCGACAAGAATACTATCACTATATTCGATCGTTTATTAGCGATGTTATATTCTTATGAGAAACAATGAAAAATAGAAGGGAAAATAGTCCATGCCTATCAGAAATTCAGCAAAAGCGATCATCATGAAAGGTGACAAAATCCTCCTGACCAAAAACAAAGACGAAAATGAATTCTTTTACCTTTTTCCGGGGGGTGGACAGGAAAAAGGTGAGACCCTTCATGAAGCTTTAAAGAGAGAATGTATCGAGGAGATTGGAAGTGATGTGGAGATAGGGGAACTTCTACATATTCGGGAGTATATAGGCAAGAACCATGAATATGCTTCATTTGATTATGATATACATCAAATGGAATTTTATTTTAAGTGTACCTTAATAGATGCAGAAGATAAGGATTCGATTCCAACCAACCCAGATAGCCACCAAGTAGGTGTAGAATGGATTGATATTAATGAACTGGTTCAGTATAGATTTTACCCTAAAAGAATCATTGACTATATTATTAACAATCAAATTACATTGGTATATCTTGGAGATATCAACTAAAGAATCAAGCTCAGAGAACCAAACTCTGAGCGAGGATTTACTCATTTATAAAATCATCAGTCGTTATTGTATCCGCAAACCAACGCAGCACCTCATTATGGTGAGAGATAATTTGTGTTGCGGAAATTTCTTTTTTATCAAAAGTAGAATGGGCATCTGTTAATAGCGTTATCTTGATGTCCAGACTAAATCCCCTTCTACAGGTTGTGTCTATGCAGGCTTCGGTTTGAATGCCGGTCAGGACCAAGTGGTCAATGTTTAATTCCCTTAACTTTTGTTGAAGGTTCGTTCTGTAGAAGCTATCAGGGGTACCTTTATGTACAATGATATCTCCATCTGCAGGGGAAATATCTTCATGAAAATTCCAGCCCATAGTCCCCTTCTCCAAAGGACTATCTTTGGGACCACTATGCTGCACATAGATGATTGGAATATTATTGTTTTTTGCAAATCCCAACGCACTTTTAATCCTTTTTAATAGGGCGTTACCTTTATAGACGGGAGGATTCACCGTAAACATCCCATTTTGGACATCAATGATAAGTAGTGCCGTTTTCACTATGACCCCTCCTTAATGTTCAATACCTGCAGGTGGCTTTGGTCTTCTCACCAGCTCCCCGCTGCAATTCGGACAGAACGCGTCATATTTAGCTGTACATTCTTCACAAAAGGTACATTCATGCACACAAATGTACGCGTAATCCGTCAAGGTATTGTGGCAAGCCTGACAATTCGTCTTCATTTCTAATCCCATGAGTATCTCCCTTTCTATCTATCTCTTTCCATTATATTCTAACATACGTTAATATAATGAATGTAAGGATTAGTCTTTTTAAAGTGGGGCATAAAATATGACTTCTACATATTTAACATTGGGTAATACAAAATAGTTTATAAATACGAATCTGAATTTGAGTCAGCAGATTGATGCTGGATTGATCCAGAATATATAGATTACGTTGCGATCCCCCTTCTCTGGATGAAATCTGCTGACCCTTTGAGGAAATATATTCTATAAGAAATATGAAAAGAATGATAGAAATGGAGGATATCCCATCATGATCCAAGCGGCCATCTTCGACCTGGACGGAACCCTGTTGAACAGAGACGCCTCTGTAAATGAATTCATCACCAACCAGTATGAAAGACTGGATAAATGGCTAAGACATATCCAAAAAGAATCGTACATAACCAGATTCATTGAATTAGACCAGCGCGGCTACGTCTGGAAAGATGAAGTGTACAAGCAGCTTATCGAAGAATTCACTATTCCTGAAATAACCTGGGAAGAACTCCTTCAGGATTACATCAGTGAATTCAAGCACAGCTGTGTACCTTTTCCACAGTTACACAGAATGTTGGATGAATTAAGATCGAAAAATATAAAACTAGGCATGATCACAAATGGCTTTGGCCAGTTTCAAATGGACAACATTTTAGCTCTTGAAATAAAAGATTATTTTGATGAAATTCTTGTTTCTGAATGGGAAGGCTTAAAAAAGCCAGATCCTGAAATCTTCAAGCGGGCATTGCTAAGGTTGAATTTAGAGCCTCATGAATGCATCTTTATCGGGGATCATCCTGAGTATGATGTGTATGGTGCTCAACAAGTGGGGATGAAAGGTATTTGGAAGAAAGACCCTCACTTGAATCATGCGGAACAAGCAGATTGGGTGATTGAGGATTTGATGGAGTTGCCGAAATATATTGATGATCTAAATAACAATAGAAGGTTGGAGGAATGACCATTAATAAACCAATCGTCCAATTATCCCCATACAACCCAAAATGGAAAATCCGATACATAGAAGAAGAAGCGAAAATCATTGATGCGATAGGTCCGTCACTCATAGGGATAGAACATATAGGAAGTACTTCTGTGGAAGGGCTTGATGCCAAGCCGATTATCGATATCATGGTTGGAGTCGATGACCTTGATGTCATCTCTTCTTTTATTGAACCGTTGGGGAAAGTGGATTATGAATATGTACATAAGCCTGAGTTGATTGATCGTAGATTTTTCCGGAAAGGGGAATGGGGAAGAGGTACCTGCCATCTGCATATTTGTGAGATTGAAGGCAGTGAGTGGACCGATAAGATTCTATTTCGCGATTATTTAAGAACCTATCCTGAAGCTGCCGGGGAATATTCGACATTAAAAAAAGGGTTGGCTTATGTCCATCAATCTGATCGACCCAGGTATACTCAGGAGAAAGAGCCATTTATCAGAGAGATTCTCAGACGTGCGACCAATGATGAGCGAATGTAGTTTGTATAATCTATTGGTATTGTATAGTCCGCAAAAAAGAACACCGTGTTATGAAAAAAATTGAAGATTCATTAACCTTCCAATTCCCGCCTGATACAAAGTATCTAGGGGAATTCCGTATTTATATAATTAAATTCAAAAAAGAGATGGGAAATACTTAAAGTCGACCTCTAGGTATTTTCCCATCTTTTTTAAAATTAAAAGTATATATTCTACTCTGAAGTTCAATCATACTCACCTCATCCAAAAGTCGTACCTGACTTTCAACCAATCTAACCATGAAGAGTTTCCGATATTACCGTATATTGTAAATAAGAAAAGTATACGATTTCCCTTGAAAATATGTAGAAATTTCATTATATTTAGTAAATGTAATTTTACCAAATGTTGGAGGAGTCGCCTTATGAAGGACATGAAAAAACTATGTAACTCTATAAATAATTGTTTTGTAAGAGATGACTCTCATACTGACAGACTACATATGGGCGAAATCGTTCACATTCTTCGTGTGAAGTCCCAATTAACTCAAGAGGAATTAGCTCATAAGGCAAACGTGAGTGCTCAAACAATTAAGAGGCTTGAAGGAGGAAAGAGAAAAGTAAGTGACATCACTTGTCGATCTATATTTGAAGCACTTGGAGTAAATATTACTTTATTAACGGAGCTTTTAGAGAAATGACGTAACTTGAGGTTTAGATGACAGAGAGAAGGAACGATATGAGATTTAGAGATTTTCATAAAAATATTAAAATACGTATCATCGAAACGTTTATGAGTCGATTCATCGGGAGCATGATTTTTCCGTTTATGTCTATTTACTTAGCGGTTCATTTTGGAGCGAAGGTGGCTGGGCTTCTGCTTCTGATCAACGTGTTTGTTGGAATTGGAATCAATTTTATTGGAGGGTACTTTGCTGATCAATTTGGTCGGAAGAAGATCATGTTACTCGCAGAGACACTTAGGTTTCTGGCTTTTCTCACCATGATGGTTTGTAATTCTCCATGGTTTGAATCTGCACCGATCACCTTTGCCATGATGACGGTTAACAGTATATGCTGGGGACTTGCTGGACCAGCTAATCAGGCCATGATGATTGATGTAAGTACACCACCTCAACGAAAGTTGATGTATTCGATTACGTATTGGGCAAATAACCTGTCCATCGCAATCGGAGGAATCATCGGTGCCTTCTTATTTAAAGATTACCTATTCGAGCTGTTCCTAGCTCTCAGTGCGGCATCTGTCGTAACCGCTTCATTGGTTGCATTCTTCATTAGTGAAAGCTATGCACCAGTGAATACGAAGCTGACCCCTTCCCAGCACGTTAAGCAATTACTATCAAACTACGGGAAAGTAATGCACGACAAGCTATTTGTCCTCTTTACGATCGCAGGTGTTCTTATTCTATCAATGGAGTTTCAACTAACCAATTATATCGGAATTCGATTAAGCGAAGAAATGCCCTCTCAACAATTCCTTTTATGGCAAATTGACGGAGTGCAGACGATGGGGATTCTCAGAAGTGAAAATACGATTCTAGTCGTGATTCTCATGCTATTTGTAACAAGGATCAAGCACTCGTTACAAGATAAAACTGTGCTTGTTTGGAGCTGCTTCCTTTTCACAGTAGGGTATGCCACTCTTGCATACTCCAATAACTTATTTATGCTTTTCTTGATGATGGCGATTCTCACGATTGGTGAAGTATTCCGGGTGCCTGTGGAGCAATCTTATATGGCGTCCATCCCGCCTGACGATGCCCGTAGTTCTTATATGGCCTTCAATGGATTGAAGTTTAACTTATCCATGTTGATTGCTTCTGTGACGGTCACGCTTGGTTCCATACTGCCATCAACCATTATGGCGGGAATCATCCTTTCAATCGGGCTTGTCGGGACACTCATATTAAAGATCATTACACCTGAGTTGGATAGACGAAAAGAAGTTGTGGAGTTTAAACAGCAGGCTGATACTGTGAAAGTAGGTTAATTCAATGCATGGAGGCGTGATTTTGGTCTCCCACTTACGGTATCTGAAAATTTTTTGCAATTACATTACTGTCTAAAATTTCTAGCAAATTATGAAGGTGCAAAATTGAAATAGGGGCTTGATAGGTGCTATATTATTCTGAATAAGGTATGAATTCCAATCATACCTTATTCAGAGTTCAGCGAAGGGAGAACATATGGATATTAAATGGAAAGCAGCTCTACCATCTCTATCTCAAGTTACCGTGTCTTCCAATCTCAATAATGAACCTGTCACAATCCACGGTGGCGATGATAGTCTAAGATGCATCGGTGTCGGGACGGATGCAGCGGTCTTTCAATCTACCTATGCTCCTGATTATGCGTTTAAACTGTACGCGGAGGATAAAAAGTCGAAAATTAAAATTGAAGAAAAAGTGTATAAGACAATTGGTGATTCCCCATTTTTTTCAACCTGCTATACAGCTCAAGATAGATTTCTCGTTCTGAGTTACGAAGAGGGTCCAACATTTTTCGATTGCCTGCTCCAAGGAATCCATATTCCAGAACAAGCCGTTAAAGACGTGGAGAATGCCAGGGAATATGTTCGTGGTCAAGGATTGAATCCCCGTGATATTCATTTAAAGAATATTCTGCTTCAAAATGGAAGAGCGAAAATTATAGATGTGTCAGAGTACGTGCTTCCCGGTAATGATTTCAGGTGGGAGCATTTAAAGAAAGCATATGAGGATCATTACCACCTTATTGACGGAAAAGCCGTTCCATTTTGGTTACTTGAAACGATTAGAAAATGGTATAACTCATGGAACAAACATTTTACCTCGTATGAGGAATTCATGAAAATTGTGTTAAAGTTTACTTCATTTAAAAAAGATTAAAAAAAGCGCTCAGAGCATTGAGCGCTTTTTCTTTGTACATGAAGGATAAATTTGACATAATTTATTTATACTTCGATTTTAAGTATATCCGGAAAAGGAGGGGAAATCATGTGGAATCAAAACAGGGTTTCTAAAATACTGGGCACAAATTATCCCATCATCCAAGCAGGAATGGCTGGAGGAGTCACTACTGCAAATCTGGTATCGGCGGTCTCAAACTCTGGAGGACTGGGAACCTTGGGGGCGGGATATATGTCTACTGCTGATATGAAACTAGCAATCAAAGAAATAAAAGATCAAACGAATCAGCCTTTTGGGGTGAACCTTTTCATACCTGAAACTCCAGTAGTAAATGATGAACAGATAACCAACGCCCAAAAATTATTGGAGCCTTATAAAAAAGAATTACATCTAACAGATAACTCCTCATTTTCAGAGGTTCAAATCGATTTTGAAAATCAGCTGGAAGTCATCCTCAATGAAAAAGTACCTGTTTGCAGCTTTACATTCGGCGCCCCTTCTAAAGAGCTTGTGTCAGAGCTAAAGAAGGTAGGAACCATCGTGATCGGCACCGCGACGACTGTTGAAGAGGCCATGATCAATGAGGAGAAGGGTGTAGACATCGTTGTCGCGCAAGGGAGTGAATCTGGTGGGCACCGGGGCACATTTCTAGGTTTATTTGAACATTCAATGATTGGAACCTTTTCGCTCGTCCCACAAGTGGTGGATGCGGTATGCATACCAGTGATTGCTGCAGGGGGGGTTATGGACGAAAGGGGCGTTATTGCAGCACTTGCTTTAGGGGCAAAAGGAGTCCAAATGGGAACTGCTTTTCTTACATGTAAAGAGAGTGGGGCTGGGGCTTCTCATAAAAGGGCTGTATTAGAATCATCAGAAACTCACACGGTCATCACAACTGCCTTTAGCGGGAAGCCTGCTCGAGGGATCGAAAACAGATTTACAAGGGAAATGCAGGAATACAAGAATCAATTACCACCGTACCCTATACAAAATGCGTTAACGAAAGAACTGAGAAAACAAGCTGGTAGACAGGGAGTCCCAGAATTGATGTCCTTGTGGTCTGGACAAAGCCCGAGGCTCAGCAGGGACATATCTGCTAAAGAACTGCTTGAATCCATCGTAAGTCGAGTGGGAAAAACGCTAGGGGAGTTAAATGAGTAACTATGTCAAACCTTCGCTTCATAGTCCCAATCTCATAAATCCCATTTTCCAAATATTAAACCTTGTAATCATTTCTAGCATAGGTATAATTTTGATATAAGGAAAGCGTTTTTATCTTAAATTTTCTAAATAGTTAAAATGTATAAGGCTCGTTTTTTAGGAGGTTCAAATGAGAGAAATATTACCGGGATCTGTACTGTCTCATATCCAGTACGGTTATCAAAAAGTTCCTAAGAAAGTTAAAAGTCAATGTCCAAGCTGTTCTAAGACAAGTGAATTTTTACTGAAGGCCAATTTTTATCAAGTGAACAAAACAGGGTTGTTTGCAGATGCAAATTGTTCAGAATGTAAGAAACCTGCTCTATTCGTCATTATGCTTAATGATGACTCGGTCAATAGAAGAGAGGAAGCGGGCCTTTATATTTACGATCCGCTGGCAACGAACGGACCGTTGGATCAGATTCAAGGAAATAAACGCATACCCCAAGATCTCGTCCGGTCATTTCGTTCCGCATTGAACGTCAGCCAGTCTAAGGATAACTCTGCCACCGCAGTTATGTCGAAGCGTGTGCTCGAGAGTGTTCTAAAGAATTTTAACGGTGACAAAGTAAACGGGCAATCCTTATCGGAACAATTCGACCAGTTGCCAAAGAATGTCGATCTCACAAAACCTATCCAGGCACTGAGCCACCTTGTTCATCCAAACTCGCCCTTTTATGAAATGCTTGAATTGGAGAGGGAAATCGACGATGAAACAGCCGGCTTATTGATGGAATTATTAGAAGGCCTCATTGAATACTTATTTGTTCTTCCGGAAAAAATCGAAACATTACAAGAAAAAATCGAAAAGAAATATTAGTAGAAGTAGAGTGCCATTCTAGCACTCTACTTTTTTATAGTACGTTTAACCTAAGGGAATATAGTGCCTGATTCACATCGTCTATATCATAGATTTTCTTATCTATACAAAACTGGATCACAAGGTCAAATCGATCACTATCTGAAAGGGAGAAACCCGCTGCACTCAGTAAATCATCAGTTTCTTCCCGGGTCAGTTCAAGAGAAAGACATAAGGCTACTACTGTTCGTTTACCCGGTTTATAATCAGGAACCGATCTGATTTTAGAAAAGTGCTTCCTGTCCATTCTTGCTTTTTTATAGATGGAAGTATCTGTTTGACCCTTGGCATCTATAAATTGAAACAACAGTTGTGAAAAAGGAGCGGATTGATGCATCTCAATAAATTCCTCAAGCTCACTGGAGTAAACCTTATCACTTAAAAAGGGTTCTTCTTTATGTATATCATATATCCGTATTTCTCTATTTGTTTCCACGAAATCATGAAGTTCCTGCAAAATCTTTTCATTAAGCATCCGTTCACCTCCAAAATGTCGCTTACGAGGCGACCCATTTGTTACTATTCGTGTTTATGATTATATCAGAAACAATGAAGAGAGGATGGAACAAAATGAATACTGACTTAACTGAAATTATTTTCCTGTTAGACAGAAGCGGATCAATGAGTGGCATTGAAAGTGATACGATTGGAGGTTTTAACTCTTTTATTGAAAAGCAGAGTCAACTACCGGGTGAAACCCTCGTTACTACCGTTCTTTTTGATGATAAGGTTGAGCCATTATGGAGTGGAATAGAGGCTAATAATGTAAAGCTCACACAAGAGGAGTATTATGTAAGGGGCTGCACTGCTCTGATGGATGCTGTGGGAAAAACGATTCTCGAAGTAGGTCATCGCTTATCCAATCTTGAAGAAGTTGAACGACCAGGTAAAGTCATTTTCGTCATTACAACTGATGGTATGGAAAATGCGAGCGTCGAGTTTTCGGCCAGTAAAGTGAAGGACCTCATCAATCATCAGCAGGAGCGATACAATTGGGAGTTCATTTTTCTCGGAGCGAATATCGATGCTAAGGAAGAAGGCATGAATATTGGGATTGACATTGAGAATTCCTATCAATTTGAAGCTTCTGCTAAAGGTGTTGAAAAAATGTATGATATTGTGAGTGATGCTGTAAGGGGGAAGAGGAGTGGGTATTGATTGATATAGGGGATCTCATCTATTAGGGTGAGGTCTTTTTTTGAGTAGTAAATAATGAACGTTCTTAATAATGAATTCGCCGTTAAGTCGGAGTAGTACCCAACAATACTTCAAAAGTTTCAACCTCAACCTATTCAAAACACATAAATACGACCTTGACAACCAATATCTTTCTTGATTTTGAACAGAATTTATTTAAATTTTGACAAAACTAGTTTATCATTATGAGGAAGATTCAATTTATACGCAAGTCAACGGAATTAAAGGAAGGTACCCTATGTCGACAGAAAACGAGAAGAATATTACAAGAATACATATGGATGGGAAGGAATATATTCTCATCGGTACGGCTCACGTATCGCGTCTGAGCGCAGAACAGGTAAAAGAAGTAATTGAGTCAGAGCAGCCCGACACGGTTTGTGTTGAACTGGATGAACCGAGGTATCAGTCAATCGTTGAGGGAGATAAATGGAAAGACACAGACATCTTTCAGGTCATTAAAGACAAAAAAGCAACTTTGCTTCTTATGAACCTTGCAATCGGATCATTCCAGAGAAGGATGGCCAAGCAATTCGGGATCAAGCCGGGTCAGGAAATGATTCAGGGAATTGAATCAGCGAGAGAAACGGGTGCCGAACTCGTCTTAGCTGACCGAAACATTCAAATCACATTTTCCCGTATATGGAATGCAGTAGGATTCAGTGGCAAGGCTAAACTTATGACCCAAATCATATATAGCATCTTCAGCAACGATACCATTACAGAAGAAGAACTCGAGAGAATCAAATCTCAAGATATGCTGGATTCGATGCTAAATGAATTTACCCAGGTGTTTCCAAAATTGAAAACGCCATTAATTGATGAGCGTGATCAATACCTCGCTCAGAAAATTAAAGATGCGCCGGGAGAGAGAGTTGTTGCGGTTTTAGGGGCAGCTCATGTTCCTGGTATCACAAAGGAAATCTATAAAGAACATGATTTAGACAAACTGAACGAAAGACCTGCTAAATCAAAATGGCCAAAGATTATCGGCTGGGCTATTCCCATCACGATTCTTGCTGTGATTGCTTATACCTTCATTTCCAACCCGGATGCAGGGATCCAGCAGGGAATCAGTTGGATACTGTGGAACGGTGGTTTTTCTGCACTTGGTGTAGCCATTGGATTAGGACATCCATTGGCGATATTAACAGCTTTCGTTGCAGCACCAATCACTTCATTAAATCCACTCCTTGCAGCCGGATGGTTTGCTGGATTCGTACAAGCATATTTCCGCAGACCGAATGTCGGTGACTTTGACTCACTATCTGAAGACGTTTTAAGTGTCAGAGGGTTCTGGAGAAACAAAGTTACCCGCATCTTACTAATTGTCGTACTGGCTAACCTCGGAAGCACACTGGGTACCGTCATCGGTGGTGCAGATGTTGTTCGATTGTTTCTCGAAAATTTATAGTTAAGGAAAATAAGTTATCCTGCGGGGTAGCTTATTTTTTGTGGGGAAAATTGGATTATTATGTTAATATTATATAAATATTTCATTTTATGGAGGTGTTTTATGAACAATTTTATATCCAGATTTGCCCATTGGATACTTCTCCTATTTGTAGGTTTAAGTTTTATCATGGGATTCTCACTCTTTACAATTTCCATTCAAGGGCTCATTGCAGGCGTGTTCGGGATTGTTGGACTCATCGGAGTTGCATTTGTTGTGTTTCAAATAGAGAAACAAAAGAGAGGAAAAGCTAAATAATTATCTTTCTGGATATAGATACATAGATGACTAGCGCTCAATATTACGCATTAAATAACGCCACTATGGAAAGGATCAGACATATGATTTACGTCATCAGACACGGTCAAACCACACTAAACAAAGAGGGCAGACTACAGGGAAGAAAGGGTCTGCCCTTAAATGAAGAAGGTATAAGACAAGCTGAAAACCTTAACCACATTCTTTCTCAGATCACTTTCGATTACGTCTTTTCCTCACCTCAAGAAAGAGCGATACAAACTGCTGAAATTAGCACGGGGATGAAAGCAATTGTTGATTCAAGATTGGATGTATTTGATCTGGGAGAAGCAGATGGACTGCAAAAATGTGAAGTGAAAATGGCCGGGCTCCTCCCTGATCCACATATCTATAATGGTGTTGAACAAACGGATCAATACATGAAGAGAGTTTTTTCATTTATGGAGGAACTTAAGGCGAATCATGGAGAAAGTGAAAGGAATATCCTGATCTCTGGGCATCGTTGTACCACTGGGTGTATTGGGGCTTTTTTTAAAGGAGTTCCTGAGGACCGCAATATTCTGAAGCTCTCATCCAATAATGGAGAGTATAAACAGTATGAATTCGCTGAGGAGCAATAGGTCGGATAAACAGCAGTAACCCCCATTGATTAAAAACACATTAACTTGCCATGAGCATTTCAAACCGTATCAAAGTCAACGAAAAAATTTAAAAATTATTACAGCTCAGGATACGTTTTTAAAAAAGTTCTTTGGGTAAATAGTAAGTAGCCTTTACCCGCAACCTTGTGAGGAGAGAATAATAGGAGCTGTGACGATCGTTGCTCAATATACATGACAAATATTCAATTGTTTTGTATCAAACACATATGGCAAAAAACCAAGCTTCTCGTAAATCTCAGAAAATTACAATCCAAATGCTTTCTCAGTATACAGGTTTCTCTGAGGAAATCATTCTCGAAGCACTTGAGTTTGGAACATTAGCACCTGATTTTTCTTATAGATAATCACCAACGTGTAAAGGTCTAAGAAAATTATTTTCTCCTCCAGGGTTGACCATTAGTAAATTTGTAAAATAATTGAATCATTTTAGTTACATAATTAATTTTTAAAGAATATATTGAAAAAACAAGCCTATATTTATTATAATAACAGAAAGGATTTATAGAGGAGGATCTAATGGACACCCACAGGAGTAAAAGAATATCAAAGTTATACAGAAAGTTAATTACTTCTGACGCAACGCAAGCTTTCCTTATTTATAAAGGCCTAGATGAGACAACGAAAGCAGAATTACTGGATTTAGTGGCAGAGATGGGCTCTCAGCACTCAGAAAAACTTTTGAATAAAATAAGCTAATATACATGAACCGTGCAAAAGACCTGGAGAGATTTTTTCTCCAGGTCTTTTTCTTTTTTCTTTTGGGAAGGCGAAATAGGAGTGAGAATGAATAAAAGATGATACGTTTAGTAGCGAAATAGTAAATTTATCAACCGAATTTCTTTTTTATCAGCGAACTCCAAAATAAATCAGCGGAAATTTCGTTTTATCAGCGAAACTCAGAATATACCAGCGGAAATTTCATTTTATCAGCGAAACTCAGAATATATCAGCGAAAATTTCATTATATCAGCGAACTCCAAAATATATCAGCGAAACGTAATCAAAACCTCTCCATCATCAACCAACCATAGGATTACAATGTATCCACATACCAAACTTAAAAATCATGTCATAAAACGACTAAAGACATTCGAAACATATTAATATAATGAACCTAGGTCATTTATCCTCCATTGAACTCTCAAATACAATGATATTTGATATGTACTAAAACAAAACTGTGCGGTGTGATTTCGATTATGAAATTCATCGCACCTTTAGTTTCTCTTCGAGTTTATACATTCTAAATACCTATTTTTTGTTATAAATGGTGAAAAACTCATGTGGTATGAAAAGAAACATAGTCCTATTCACCTTATTTTATGAAAATAGGAATAAATTCCTTTTTATTCAAAAAATGTTGTAATTAGGCGAATTAATAATTATAATATTAAGAAAATTTAATAAATATTTCCTAGGAAAGGGGGGACACAATATGAATTTATACATGTCGGTGGATATGGAAGGGATTACAGGCTTAGTTGATCATTCACACGTCGATTCGAGCAAGCATAATTATGAGCGCGGGAGAATCATTATGACGGATGAAGCCAATGCTGTGGTTTCTGCTGCCTTTGAGACAGGCTGCGCCGAAGTACTGGTTAATGATAGCCATTCACAAATGAACAATCTGTTAATTGAAAAGCTGCACCCTGAAACAAAGTTGATATCTGGGGGAGTGAAACCATATTCTATGGTTCAAGGACTGGATGAAACGTTTGATGGGGCTTTTTTTGTGGGCTATCACGCACGGGCTTCGACGAAGGGGGTGATGTCCCATTCGATGATCTTCGGCGTGCGCAACATGTATATCAATGATATTGCCGTGGGTGAGCTCGGCTTTAATGCGTATGTTGCAGGGTTTTACGGGGTTCCGGTGTTAATGGTTGCCGGGGATGACCAGGCGGCACTTGAGGCAGAAGCATTGATCCCTAATGTTACGACAGCCGTCGTGAAGGAAACAATTTCCCGCTCTGTGGCGAAAAGCCTTACTCCTCTGAAGTCAGCTCAATTATTAAAGGAGAAAACCGAAGAAGCGATACATAATAAAGAAAATGTAAAAGCTCTCACTCCACCTGACCATCCGACTTTGCGAATCGAATTTGCGAATTACGGTCAAGCGGAGTGGGCAAGCCTCATGCCAGGGACAGAATTAGAAGCGGGCACAACGACTGTACGATTTGAGGCGAAAGATATCCTTGAAGCCTATAGAGCCATGCTTGTAATGACTGAACTGGCGATGCGAACAACATTCTGTTAGAAAGTGTGAGATCAATGGGTACATATCTGTTAAAACGGCTACTGGCCATGGTGATTACATTATGGCTTATTGTGACATTAACATTTTTCTTAATGCATGCCATACCAGGGTCACCTTTTAATGAAGAGCGAAACACAAGTGAGATCGTACAGCAGAATTTAGAAGCTCATTATCATTTGAATGAGCCGTTGATGGTTCAATATTTTCTCTATTTAAAGTCTCTGGTTTCATTGGACTTAGGTCCATCTATTACACAGCCATCTCAGACCGTTAATGATTTATTAGGCAGGGGATTTCCGATTTCCTTTGAATTAGGGATGATTACTCTCGTGATTGCTGTTCTTTCCGGGATCATCCTGGGAATACTGGCTGCCCTTAGACATAACGGAATGATAGATTATATGGCTATGACGTTTGCCGTACTGGGGATTTCCATTCCAAACTTTGTAATGGCCACGTTACTTATTCAGCAAGTGGCAGTAAACTGGGGAATCCTTCCTGTAGCCACATGGACGAGCTGGCGGCACATGGTTCTTCCGACCTTGGCATTAGCGACAGGGCCAATGGCGATCATAGCACGTCTGACTCGTTCAAGTATGTTGGAAGTGTTAACCCAGGATTATATTCGAACAGCCCGGGCCAAAGGGTTGTCACCAATCAAGATTGTGTTTAAGCACGCCCTGCGCAATGCCTTACTGCCGGTTGTAACCGTACTGGGTACTCTAGCAGCAGGAATCCTAACAGGAACATTCGTTATTGAGCAAATCTTTGCTATTCCCGGAATGGGAAAGTATTTCGTGGAGAGCATCAATCAGCGTGATTATCCTGTCATTATGGGAACGACTGTATTTTACAGTGCATTTCTCATACTCATGCTGTTTCTAGTTGATTTAGCTTATGGTTTCCTTGATCCACGTATTAAGTTACACAAGAAGGAGGCGAAATAATGGGGGTTCCAAAACACCAAGAGACAAATGTGACTCCAGATGTGCTCGATGAATGGTTCACACCCAAGCAGAGGAATAAAGTTGATGCAGAAGCGGTGGTCAGACCGAGTCTATCTTATTGGCAGGATGCGTGGAAGCGTCTTGTGAAAAATAAGCTGGCGATGCTTGGCTTTGTATTTTTAATAGGTTTGATCGTGATGGCTGTCATTGGACCCATTATTTCTCCCCATGATGTGACGAAACAAACGCTCTCGAACCAAAACCTGCCGCCTTCCGGTGATCACTGGTTTGGTACCGACGATATGGGACGAGATGTATTTACCCGTACGTGGTACGGGGCACGCATCTCATTGTTTGTAGGATTTATGGCAGCACTGATTGATTTTGTTATCGGGATCGTCTATGGAGGCATTGCCGGCTATAAAGGTGGAAAAACAGACAACGTGATGATGCGAATTGTTGAAATTCTCTACGGTTTGCCATACTTGTTAGTCGTTATTTTATTAATGGTCGTAATGGGTCCCGGGCTACTCACGATTATCGTTGCTTTAACCGTAACGGGCTGGATTGGGATGGCCAGGATTGTAAGGGGCCAGGTGCTCCAAATCAAAAACTATGAATTCATTCTGGCTTCTAAGACGTTTGGAACAAAGACGGCCCGTATCATTCGTAAGAATCTACTGCCTAATACGATGGGGCCGATTATCGTTCAGATGACACTGACCGTACCAAGCGCTATTTTTGCTGAAGCATTCCTAAGCTTCCTTGGATTGGGAATTCAAGCACCCTTTGCGAGTTGGGGAGTCATGGCCAATGACGGCTTATCTACGATTCTATCAGGCTATTGGTGGCGTTTATTCTTCCCGGCTTTATTTATTTCACTGACTATGTTCTCATTCAACGTTTTGGGTGACGGACTCCAAGATGCACTTGATCCGAAGCTAAGGAGGTAATGAATCATCATGAATCAAGTATTATCTGTACAGGATCTCCATGTACATTTCTCGACATATGGAGGAGAAGTTAAAGCGGTTCGGGGAGTGAGCTTTGATTTAAACAAAGGGGAAACGCTTGCCATTGTGGGCGAATCAGGATGCGGTAAGAGCGTAACGTCTCAAAGCATTATGAGATTGATTCCGGATCCTCCGGGAAAGGTGACGAACGGAAGGATTCTTTTCAAGGGAAGAGACCTTTTGAAACTGACCGAGCCACAAATGAGAAAGATCCGGGGAGCTGACATTTCCATGATTTTTCAGGATCCCATGACGGCTCTAAACCCAACCCTGACAATCGGGGAACAAATTATAGAAGGAATTCTGCAGCATAACGATGTATCCAAGAAACAAGCCAGACAAAGAGCGATTGAGATGCTGACGCTTGTTAGTATTCCAAACCCGGAAGAACGATTAAAGCAATATCCCCATCAATTTAGTGGGGGAATGCGACAGCGTATTGTTATTGCGATGTCACTCGTATGTGAGCCAGACGTGTTAATCGCAGATGAGCCAACAACAGCCCTCGATGTAACCATTCAGGCGCAGATTTTGGAATTATTCAAAGAGATCCAGCAGAAAACCGGGGTCTCGATCATTTTGATCACCCATGATTTGGGTGTTGTAGCTCAAGTTGCTGATCGGATCGCCGTCATGTATGCCGGGAAAATTGTAGAGGAAGGAAACAGAAGAGAAATCTTCTATCACCCTCAGCATCCGTATACACAAGGTTTGCTGAAATCAGTTCCAAGGCTTGATCTTGATGGGGAAGATCTGATTCCGATACCCGGTTCACCGCCAGATTTATTTTCACCACCCATCGGATGTCCTTTCGTTCCCCGGTGTGAAAAGGCGATGGAAGTGTGCGACCGTGTGTATCCAGCGAAAACACAGCTATCAAACGATCACCATGTCGACTGCTGGCTTCAGGATAAACGTGCCAAAAAAGCGATGCTTTCATCGATTAGCTTAACTTTCCGTTAAGTTAATTGTTTGATAGATAAAAAGAATAAGAGGGGGAAGAACATGAAGAAGCTATTATCAGTTTTTTTAGTGGGTATGCTCTTGTTTGTGTTGGCAGCTTGTACAGCCACGAAGGATGCAGGCAGTGAGTCAAGCAGTGGAGACAGTAAGAAAGAAAATGCAGGAAAGGTTCTTCACTTGAATAATGGTGCTGAACCAACGTCTTTTGATCCTCCAATTGGATTCGACTCCTACTCCTGGACAGCATTAAACAATTTAATGGAGGGGATGACGCGCTTAAACGCCAATCATGAACCCGAAGCAGCCATGGCAGAAAAATGGGACGTGTCCGAAGATGGAAAAGTATACACGTTTCACATTCGTGATAATGCCAAATGGTCCAATGGTGATGATGTTACCGCTGGAGACTTTGTATTTGCTTGGAAACGTCTGTTGAATCCCGAAACAGGATCACCGGCTGCTTTCTTAGGTTATTTCATTGAAGGTGGAGAAGCCTTCAATACAGGTACAGGGTCTGCTGATGAAGTGAAGGTAGAAGCGAAGGACGAGAAAACATTCGAGGTCACTTTAACAAGTCCACAAGCCTATTTCTTAAGCGTCATTGCGAATCCGGCATTCTTCCCGATCAATGAGAAGGTTGCTACCGAAAACCCTGAGTGGTTTGCAGAAGCGGATACATTCGTTGCAAATGGGCCGTTTAAATTAACTGAGTGGGAGCATGACAGCCATTTTGTCATGGAAAAGAATGATCAATACTGGGATAAAGATTCAGTGAAATTGGACAAGGTTCACTGGGCAATGGTTAACGATACAAATACAGATTATCAATTATTCAAAACAGGTGAGCTGGATACAGCAGACGTACCGGCTGATTTAAGTAAGCAGTTATTCGAAGAAGGGAAAGTCAATGTAGAAGATCAAGCAGGAACCTACTTCTACCGTTTCAATTTAGAAAAAGAGCCTTTCCAAAATCAAAACATCCGCAAAGCATTCGCCATGGCAGTTGATCAACAGCAAATGGTCGACTTTGTGACAAAGAACAAAGAAAAAGCAGCATATGGCTTCGTATCGAAAGGGTTCAAGGATCCTTCAGGAAAAGACTTCCGTGAAGCTAACGGAGATTTAGTGAAAACAGATGTTGAAGAAGCAAAAGCCCTTCTGGAAAAAGGAATGAAAGAGGAAGGTTACGATAAGTTACCAGAGGTAACCTTAACGTACAGTACAAGTGATACACATCAAAAAATCGCTGAAGCCCTTCAACAAATGTTCAAGGAGAACCTAGAGGTAGACGTGAAATTAGCCAATATGGAATGGAACGTATTCCAGGACGAGCAAAAAGCATTGAAGTTCCAATTATCACGAAGCTCATTCCTGGCAGACTATGCAGACCCGATCAATTTCTTGGAAAACTTCCAAACAGGCCACTCTATGAACCGAACAGGTTGGAGTAATGAAAAGTTTGACAGCTTAATCAAAGAAGCCATGAATGAAGCAGATGAAGCGAAGCGCTTCGAATTAATGTATGAAGCAGAGAAAATCTTAATGGACGAAATGCCGATCATTCCAATCCACTTCTACAACCACGTGTACTTACAGAATGAAGATGTATCCGGCATTGTTCGTCATCCAGTTGGATACATGGAATTAAAATGGGCAGATAAGAAATAATTGCTATAACCAAAAGTGAGTGGAGAAGACGCAAGGCTACTAGAAGCCTTGTGTTTGCTCCCTCTTTTTCTACGAAAGGGGTAAAGAACGCATGGTGATAAAACCGTCAAAACTGGGAGCAGGGGATACAGTAGGAGTCATTGCTCCAGCAAGCCCTCCTAAACCTGGACCATTAAAAAAAGCCATATCATTTCTTGAAGAATTAGGTTTGGACATAAAGCTTGGGAGATCTGTCCATAAGAAATATGGTTACCTGGCAGGTTATGATGAAGAACGGATAGAAGACATACATATGATGTTTAAAGACCATGAGGTGAAAGCCATCTTTTGTACTTGCGGCGGTTTCGGGACAGGACGGATCGCATCCCGATTGGATTACACCTTGATAAGGGAAAATCCTAAAATCTTTTGGGGATATAGTGATATCACCTTTTTACATACAGCCATTCATCAACAAACAGGAATCGTGACATTCCATGGCCCTATGTTAAGTTCTGATATTGGTCTTTCTGATGTACATAACTTAACAAAGAAGTCTTTTGAACAGCTTTTTCAATCGAAAGACATCGTATACACAAGTAAACTATCCCCATTGGAAACAGTTGTAGAAGGCATGGCAAGCGGCCCTGTAATCGGTGGGAACCTCACCTTATTGGTAAGCACATTAGGTACTCCTTTTGAAGTGGATACAAAAGGTAAGATCCTATTTATCGAGGATATTGATGAAGAACCCTATAAAGTGGACAGAATGATGAATCAGCTAAAAATGGCGGGGAAATTCCATGACGCATGTGGAATCATCATCGGGGACTTCAAAAACTGTGTGCCGGAAAAACGCGATCAATCCCTGACTCTCGATGAGGTGCTCAAGGAACATATCTCAAATGCAGGTAAGCCCGTACTAAAAGGGTTTAAGATCGGACATTCCTCTCCAAGTATCGCCATCCCTGTTGGGAGCATAGGAAGAATGAACACACATGACCAAACATTCATAGTCGAAACTGGTATAAGCGAGGATAATGATAAATGAAGATCCATCAAATGGAAACATTCCGAACGGCTGTCCCATTGCATACTCCTTTCAAAACTGCTTTACGAACCGTTGAAGTGGCAGAATCCATCGTAGTGAAAATAACCTGTGATGATGGGACTGTTGGATGGGGAGAAGCACCGCCAACTGTCGTGATTACAGGGGACAGCTTACCGAGCATTGAGTCGGCTATAAGACAAGTGATCAAGCCTGCCCTCATAGGCAAGGATCTCTTAAATTATGAACAGATTTTTCAGCGATTACATTCATTACTTGTCCGTAACTCAAGCGCAAAGGCTGCTGTTGATATGGCCCTATATGATTGCCTATCTCAGCACTGCAATCTTCCACTCTATCAATTTCTTGGCGGGTACCGTCATGAACTGGAAACGGATTATACAGTGAGTGTAAATAGCCCAAGGGAGATGGGTGAGGATGCAGAAGCATATGTGAAGCAGGGATTCAACGTACTGAAGGTAAAAGTGGGAAAAGATGAAATAGAGACTGATATTAAAAGAATTCATGAAATCCGTCAACGAATCGGATACGATATCAAAATTCGACTGGATGCCAATCAAGGCTGGGAATCGAAAGCTGCTATCAAAGCGATTCGTAAAATGGAAGACCTTGATCTTAATATTGAATTAGTCGAACAGCCTGTACCTGCTCATGACATTGAAGGGCTGAAGAGAGTCACTGATGGAGTGGATACACTGATTATGGCAGATGAGAGTGTTTTTACACCATATCAAGCATTTGAGGTGTTAAAAACCCGCAGTGCAGACCTGATCAATATCAAACTCATGAAAGCCGGCGGCATTTATTACGCTCAGAAAATTAACGATCTGGCGGAGATTTGTGGTGTCGAATGTATGGTAGGGAGCATGATTGAAACACGCCTTGGTATTACGGCCGCAGCTCATTTTGCAGCAAGCAAGAAAAACGTGACCCGATTTGATTTCGACGCCCCTCTTATGTTGGCAAAAGATATTGTAAAGGGAGGCATAGAATATAACGGTCGAGTGATCACGATGCCCACCCAACCCGGGTTAGGGATAGAGGGAGTACTATTTTAAGTGAATGCGAGGGGGAATTAATATGACGACAAAAGCGCTAATAGCAGTACCCGTATCAACCGTATGGACATCCAAGGATTCAGCCCGTGATTTGGATTCACCTGCCGTTTCCAATCCCGTTCGAATCAACGAATGGTTAGATTCCTTAACACATGCAACCCGGTTGGCTCTGTGCGATGAAAACCGTATACAATCTCAAGCATTATTCGGCCAAGAAGTATTGGTGATGGAAGAGAGTAATGGTTGGTCCCATGTGATCATTCCAGAACAAGCCTCATCGAAAGACAGTAGAGGATACCCTGGTTGGGTTCCAAGTGTTCAACTTTCACAAGGGGAACTACCTCAAACGGATACATATGCCATCGTCAAAAGCAAATTTACGGATTTAATCAATGAAAAAAACGAGATCGAGTTGGAACTGAGTTTTCAAACGATTTTACCCGTTGTAAAAGAGCATGATCACGTTATTGAAGTGGCCACCCCGATAGGTACACGCTTCGTAAAGCAGAAAGATGTATTTATCTCATCCGCGAAGGGTAACGATCAAAAGGGGAGCGGCCAAGACATCGTCACTTCAGGAGAAGCCTTTCTTCATCTTCCTTATTTATGGGGTGGGATGACGAGCTATGGGTTTGATTGCTCAGGGTTCAGCTATACCATGTGCAAGGCAAATGGTTATCTGATTCCCCGTGATGCAAATGACCAGGCAAAAGAGGGAATAGAAGTAGAACTGGATCAATTAGAGCCTGGTGATCTCTTATTTTTTGCATATGAAGAAGGTAAGGGGAACATTCATCACGTTGGGATCTATCATGGTGACGGACAAATGATCCACTCTCCCAATACTGGGAAAACCATTGAAATTCTCTCACTGAAAGGTACCTACTACGAGAAAGAATTATGTATCGCAAGACGCTACTGGGAGGAAAAGGAGGAATCATCATGACGAATCACAAACTACTCGAAGTAAAGGAATTGAAAAAATACTTTCAGCTTGAGAAAGGGAAAACCTTGAAGGCAGTAGATCGTATTTCATTTGATATTTATAAAGGTGAGACATTTGGATTAGTAGGGGAATCGGGTTGTGGGAAGTCGACCACAGGCCGTACCATTATCGGTTTGTATGACAGGACAGAAGGAGAAGTCCTGTATGACGGGAAGAACGTTCACACACTCTCTGAAAAAGAAAAGCTATCCTTTTATCGAAACATGCAGATGATTTTCCAGGATCCGTACGCTTCTCTTAATCCACGTTCAACGGTCCGTGAAATTATTGCAGAACCGATGGAAGCCCACAATTTATACCGGGATAAAAAAGAACAGATGGAACGTATTTATCAACTGCTGGAAGACGTCGGATTGAATAGGGATCATGCTAATCGCTATCCCCACGAATTCAGTGGTGGACAGCGTCAGCGTATTGGCATAGCTCGGGCGCTGGCCCTTAACCCAGACTTCATTATCGCCGATGAACCGATTTCTGCTCTGGATGTTTCCGTACAAGCTCAGATTGTAAATCTACTGAAAAAACTTCAAAAAGAAAAGGGTTTGACATTTTTATTCATTGCTCATGATTTATCAATGGTAAAGCATATTAGTAACCGCATCGGAGTGATGTACCTGGGACATATGGTTGAGTTAACCGAGAGTAAGGAGCTTTATAAGAAGCCTCTTCACCCCTATACCCAAGCCTTACTTTCGGCGATCCCCATTCCTGATCCCGATGTAGAGGATGAGCGTGAACGAATGATTATTCAAGGGGAAATCCCCAGTCCGATCAATCCACCAAGTGGCTGTGTATTCAGGACCCGTTGCCCTGCAGCCATGGAAGCATGTGCCACCCATAAGCCTAAATGGCAGGAAATAGAGGAAAAGCACTTTGTGGCTTGTCACCTTTACGACAAGGAAGTCGCAAGGGATCATGACGAAGTAGCAGTCACTAAGTAAAGGGATGAAGGAGATAAATGAAGACATTACTTGAACATAAAATACGGGAAGTAATGGATCTTTGTAATGGGAGGGTCAGTGTTGCCATTGACCTTCCATCACAATCCATCCAAATCAATGGGGACAGATCTTATTCTGCTGCCAGCTTAATCAAGATTCCCATTTTACTAGAAGGCTTCCGTCAATCAGAGGAAGGGAAGATTTCCCTTAGTGAAAAGGTTACCGTTCCCAGAGAAGGAAGAGTGGGGGGCGCCGGAGTACTCGCGGCACTTTCAGAGAACCTATCACTGACAATAGAAGACCTCCTCACTCTTATGATCATCGTTTCAGATAACACGGCCTCAAATCTTCTTATAGACCGACTTGGTTCAAATGCAATACAAGAACTTTGCAACTCTTTAAAATTAAAGCAAACCAAACTTCGTAGGAAGCTTATGGATTTTAAAGCAATGGAGCAGGGCTTGAATAACGATACTTCGGCACTAGATATCATCTCTTGCTTAAAGGTACTGGATAACAGTCCGGAATTCAGTCAAACCAGCCGCGAAAAAATGGTACATATCTTACATAAGCAGCAATTTGATAATAAGCTCCCTTCAAGGATGGATCGAGAAGTTGTATTTGTGGCAAATAAAACAGGAGAACTACCGGGGATCGAGCATGATTGCGCCATCTTAAAGCTCGGAAATAAAACTGCCTACATAGCTGTTTTAATCGATGAGCTTGGAGAAAACGAATCAGGGAAGGATACCATTGCTCAGATCGGGAAGTTGATTTTCGATTTTTTGATCAATGAAGACAATCAGAAGAGCAGATGAACCACAAAAGTAAAGCACCCTAAAACCTCAGGGTGCTTTTGCTTTTTTGTAAATGGATTAGGGCTGTATGAAGACTTGCGAAAGTCGGGATATGGTTGATGACAATGCCAAGATTGACCATGGTTTGAGCTATTTCTGGTCTGATACCAGTCAAAACTGCTTGAATCCCGGCTAATTTAAGCGCGGCCACCACTTTAAATAACTGATCTGCCACCATCGTATCGACAACGGAAACTCCGGACAAATCAATAATGAGATACTGTAAACCCAATGCCGATCCTTTAGTGAGTGCCCTTTCCATTAAATCCTTCGCTCGTGTGGAATCAATGTCTCCGATGAGGGGAAGAATGGCAATCGAATTGGTCACCTTGACGATGGGAATGGAAAGCTCTGAGCTGATCGCATCCGAGAGGGGGTGAGAATAGGCAATTGTAATTCGGAAAATGGCCCGGTCCACACCTGAGTGAAAGCGAGAAAGTAAATCGTAAAACGTCTCAATCGACAACTCTTTCTCGATCGCCTCTGCTTTTATCACTTCCCCGATTGCACTCCGAAAGCAGTGAAGATCACTTATCGCTACTTCCAGAGACACGTCCAACTGCTTGAAGAGCGTCACGGAGGAACATGCCCACTTTTCTATGGTTCCTTGTGGTGTATCAGTATCAGCCTGTCGCAATGAGTGAGCCAGCACCTCGATGGAATCCCCCCTCCATTTCCTAAGTGACACATTCACGATATTCGAATAGGAGGAGTCTTTGTTTGCTCTCTCCTGAATCAGTCCCGACTTTGATTCGATGATACGTTTAATGAAATCAAGGTATTTGTTTTCGTCCTGAACGGCCTTTATCGACATATAATAACCTCCTACTATTAATCAACTTTGCGGGTTGTCTAATTATGTAAATATATTTGGAAAAAAGAATAGAGGAAACGTTGGATACTATGTTATGATTTTCAGTAAAGAGTACTAGAGCAATAATACTGATTGGGGAAGTAAAGGTGTCTCATTAAGAGGTCACTGCCTGAAAAGGAATAGGGAGTTTATTATCGATATATTCCTACAATTCTATTATACCGAATATAATCACTTGAAAAAGTGTCTGTTTAGACACTTTCTCAAGTGAAGTATACATTTGTTTTCTGCCATTAAGGTTCAGAAGGGGGGATTGAGGGTTGAATAAAAGGACTTGGCTTACTAAGTTAAGAAAAAGGAAAAAGATGACCCAGCAGGAAGTGGCTGCAAAAGCCTTTATTGAAAGATCCTATTATGCCCAAATTGAAAATGGAATCCGCAAACCGAGTCCTGAGGTAACGATCAAGCTTGGAGAAGTGCTTGACTTTCACGCATCCAGTTTTAATCTGGAGGAAAATCCCTTCTCCATCGCCTTACAGAATGCGCCTGTCATCCTTGCTCATTGTGATACCCAATTACGATATACCTGGATTTTCAATACTCCTGATCTCATTCCGGAAGACCATATTGGTAAAACGGACATAGAGTTGGGTGACAATGACGGAAACCGTGCACTAATGAAGCTAAAGAAAGATGTATTGGATGAAAAGACCCCCATTAGTCGAGTGATTTCGATTCCATTATTATCTGGGAAAATCTCCTATAATGTTTATGCACATCCCTTACTAAATGAGGATGGATTCATTATTGGAGTTGCCACGGCTTCAACCGAAATACATAGTATATGAGCTAAGGATGATGAGCTTGAATATCATTGCCCCATCTATTCACATATAATCCATTTTAATTCCCTATCTTTTGTATTCCATGCAATGCGTATGCAGAAAGTGAAAGGCATAAAAAGAGATCGAAGGGTTACTCAGTTCTTCGATCTCTTTTTTGGAATTATCGATCCGTTTCCCTAAACTTAATATCAACCAGTTTCTCACTATCTGTTTCAAACTCAATATCAACAAATACACCGAATTCTTTCCCGCCTCGTCTTAACCAAAGCTTGAACTTTTCAGTTGAAATTTTTGTTCCATTTTCTTTTCCAATATGAAGATAATCAACGATATCCGCGTCAGGATATCGTTCTTTCGTCTTTCTCACAGCAAGACTTCCCCATTTTGCATAGGAAGGAATCTCATGTTGCGCATGAAGAATCTGAATACCGTCATCGATTGCCAAGTTCCCAACAAACATCATACAGAGAAGAGCTGAAACAAGTCGAATCATTTTCAATGCCATTACCCTCTTTTTATTTTGTAGGGTTATCTTGTGTTGCTAAAATTATTCCCCTTTTCCAATTTCCTTACAATTAAAGATGTTAATGAATTTCTTTCTTAGTTAGAATATTCTTTACTTACTCATCATAAAATCTTAAACTGTGGGTGAGGAAGAAAATCTTTCCAACTAAACGAAGGGAGGCGATGGCGATGATTATAATCGTCGGTGCAGTGCAAAAAATCAATGAGGATGAGATTATATATATTAAAACCTAGCTTGGGAGGACATTATGAAGACAACGCTTGAGCAAGTGAAGATCGTAGAATATCATGAAGGCTTAGCAAAAGGGATAGCGAAAATGTGGAATGAAAGCCGTGAGAATTGGGGTGGGGATTCCGTTGTCACCTCTGAACAAGATGTGAAAGATAAAGAAACTAACTCTACAAATCTCCATCTATTTATAGCCATGGTGGGAGATGAGGTGGCAGGTTACTGTGGATTATCTGAATATCGCGAGGACGAGGGTGCCCTTTACATCCCCCTTCTGAATGTGCACCCAAAGTATCAGGGCTTGAAGATCGGTAAACAACTCGTATTGAAAGCAGTAGAAAAAACTGTTGAGTTAAAATGGCCAAGACTTGATTTATTTACGTGGGCGGGTAATACCAAAGCCGTACCACTATATAAAAAATGCGGTTTCTTCTGGGAAGAGCGAGATGACACTGTCCATCTGATGAATTTCATCCCGATGGTGCTCCAAATCAACTGCCTGAAGCCGTTCTTTGAAAAGTATGATTGGTACACAACGAGTCAGCGCCTGATTGAAATCAAACCAGATGGCCTGAAAGATAAAGAACACACGTATTATGAATATAGATGGGAAGCGGGTGATGAGTTCGTTCGGATTCAATTTGAACGAACCGGGCGAGGCATTCGTTTAATCGAAACACAGGATCTTTTAGTAGAAATGAAGCTTCCTGACTTCAAGATACTCGAGAAAAAAGAACAATACGTAACCTATCATGTAGAAAACCGCAAAGAAAAACCAGTTGAAATCTCCCTAAGAGGGTTATCATCCTCTTATGTAAAGCATGAATTCCATGAGAGCGCTTTAGTGAAAAAGAATTGGATGGGGGAATTCCCTTTAATGGTCACTATGCCAACCAGTGAACCAAGTCCTTGGAAAAAGCACCCGACTGTTGGAGTAACGGTTGAAGTTGACGGTCAATCAGTTCCTTTATCAATAGGACTGTTTCCTAAACAAGCAGGGAAGCTTCATCTAAGAGCGATAAAAAAGAATTGGAAACCCCATAGTAAAGGGATGCTCTATCTTGACTTAGAAAGCCAATTAGAAGAAGAAACTACCTGGACAATCAAACTGCCTGTAAATAAGGTTGTAGAGTGGGAAACCTCAAGTGTGATGGCAAAGATCGAAGGGAAAAAGAGAGTTTCGATACCAATTCCGATCCAGCTTTTGAAAAATGGCTTTTTGTCAGAAGAAATAAAAGTAGAGGTTGAACAGAAAAACGGGGACGTGACTGTTTTTGCCACTCAACTGTCATTGGCTCTACCAGGGTTTGGGGCAAAATTCGGGGGAGAAACAGACGAGCATTGGTCAGGGTTTAATGGCCCACATTATGTTGAGATTGAAAAACGAAACCATATCGTTAAAATCGGGTCTATGAGTTCAACCCAGGATCCGATTACTTTCTTCACACCAAAATTCGGAAAACCATACAGTGAGGAGTTTTCAAAGAAAGAAGCATCTTCTGTGGAGTATATTGAGCTTCCTGAAGCATTAGTGATCAAAACGACATTACGTTCCGATGCCTTTTATTCTATGCTTCTGAATACGTATTTTACTATTTACGGTGACGGCTTAGTGGAAATCAAGCATGAAGTGGTGAATACTGGAGAAGAAGACAGGAAGCATCTTTCCCTTATTCAGCCTGTTTTTATAAACTTTGAAGGAATGGCTATCCCACAAAGGGATGGAGTCTTAATGGGGAACGAGCCACTGGTTCCTTTTATGGAGTATATTAATGAAAAGGATATGGCTGAACGTTGGATTTTCACACGTTCTTCGATTGGTGATACTATCGGACTTGCATGGCCAGAAGAAGCTCTTGCAAGAAAAGATGATTGGCGAATGGCTCTTGAATATGAAATCGACCTGATACAACCCCAAGAAGAAAGGTGTTTAGGTCCCATCCAGGTCGGGATCAATTCAACCAACCACTGGTCTAAGTGGCGGGAATTGGTGGCGGGTCATGAAAGGGAATTGAAAGAGCTGCCCCTATATGCTTTAGAGAAAAAAGTTGGAGATATTGTTTCTTCCGTTGGTGAAACGGAAGATCATTCTTTCCGTTCCATGCTGACTCCTTATATTCATGGTACATTAACCGTTCAAACAG
Organism: Rossellomorea sp. FM04394; assembly: GCF_041889765.1. Lineage (NCBI taxonomy): Bacteria > Bacillati > Bacillota > Bacilli > Caryophanales > Bacillaceae > Rossellomorea > Rossellomorea sp. FM04394. The sequence continues at coordinate 2,220,818 of NZ_CP168654.1, forward strand.
AAAACGAAACATTAGTGAAAGAAGTGGATAAAGCTGAGTCGGTAACCCGTTTAAACCTTGAACTTGCACATTCATCACCAGGTGTAAAATGGATAGCTGGGGAATTCGATTCCCAAAGTCATTTCGGAAAAATAGAAGCTTTGCAACTTGTTAAGGGTAAGAGGGAGGTAAAAGTCGATGGGAACGAAGATGGCTGGTCTGTAGATAATGGCGTCATTTCGTTTAAAGCGTCATCTGCTTATTACCCTGGTATCTATTCCTTATCGATTGACGGTAAGGAAACGTTGGATCATCAATACCCAAACCCGGGTCCACGGGCTTGGTGGAATCCGTGGGGTGGAGGTATCAGATACTCTTTCCAAGCTGTTAGTTCCTATTCAATGTTGAAAGAGGATACTGCAATTGGATCTGTAACCAAGTTGGATCAACACGGCCATCAATGGGCAGGTATTTGTTTAACGACAGAATTTCAGGAGCATGAAAAGATGAAGGGGATTGTTCTTCGTCAGTATGCGTTAACACTCCCAGAGGTGCCTGTCCTGGCTGTATATGCAGAGATTCAGCAGAATTCTGGACGGACGTTTACTGAAGAGTTGCTGGATCTAGAGGCATTCTTCATGCCAGGAGAAACATTGACGTCCAGTTTCGTTAAACTTCCAACACAAGGTATTGTCCATAAGTACTGTGCAGGCGTTGAGGAATTCGTATTGAGGGATACACCATTTATTACTGTTGGCTCAGATGATCACCCAGAATCTGTTACATTTGTTCACCCAAGCACCAGAAAACGGTCAGAAGCTTATTTGAACCAAGATGTGCTCCTGATTGCATCAACAAACAAGTGGTCTGCAGCAACGGGCGAAACCACCGTAATAGAACCGAGCATCCTTTTCTACGGAGAAACACAGTCTCTACAAGCCATCAAACCGCTGCAACACATCAAATTCACTTAATAACAGTGCGAACCTACAATTTCGTAGGTTCGCTTTTTTAGGGATGAGTAGTAGGGATGAGGGACGGACCTTGAAAAGATAAAAGACGCCGATGAATGTGGATTCTGGTCATTTAAAGGTCCGTCCCTAAATACTCTAACTACTAACTATTTATCTTGAGTAATACTCTTCTCACCATGATTTTTGTCCTCATCTTCCATCAATCCACTTACCGCCTGTTTAAATTCTCTCAAAGATGCACCGGCAGCTTTTCCGAGCTCTGGAAGTTTGCTTGGTCCAAAGAACAGGAGTGCAACGAATAAAATTATCGCAATTTCACCGAAGCCCAGGTTCATTTTCATTTCCTCACTTTTTATAGAAGTATTTTTTGAAAGGCAAGTTTACTTTTACTTTAAGTCGAATATTTCAACAATTTCTTTCCACTTAATCATCATATCCCAAGAGAAATTAGGGACGGATGAAATGATGCTATTTCCACTCAATTCTCCAGATACAATTATCGTTCCAACAAAGCTAAGTAGGAAAAGAGAACAGAATAAATAACAAGCAATGGATTCATTACGATATTCATAATTTCTCATATGAATGCACCTCAATTTAATTTAATTTTCAAGGACCAGTGTTTATAATTAATGGGCACTACAAAGAAACTCTTAACTGCTAAGAGAAAAAAGGGTTTACGATCACATGTACTTTTAGAATGGAATGAATCAGAGGTAATTTGAATGGGACATGACTACTTCAAGAAAGCCCATTGAGTCTGGAAAAATCTCAGTGCTTAATAGACATCCGGCTAAAGGGATTAGTTTGAAGTGTAATGTTGAAAGAATGGAAGTTTTATTAGAAGTCATACCATCTTGTTTTTGAATGAGGGAAGGGACCACGTCGATAATCATGTCTGCATCGGTTAATAATACATGGTCAGAAATAGTAGCCACATTATCAAAATTCAAGAAAATCGGGCTTTGATTCTGTTGTTGAACGGGAACTGTCCCAAACACCATGCTCAATACCATCAATAAAAGCAATCTCATCATAGTCACTTCACCTCCCAAGATAATATTAAAGCTAATTATAGCTTAATTTCCACTGGTGTCTATAAAAAGTTAAGAGGGACGGACCTCCGATTGACAAAAACTTCGATAATTCGGACAGTAAAGAGGTATAGAGGTCCGTCCCTAATAAAAAGAGCCGGATACGAGTGTACCCGGCTAAAAGTTATGATAATAGGGGATTAATATACTTTGTCTCCGTTGAAGATTGAGTTTTTCACTACTACATAATCCACTGTACGGATGGCTTCTAGCTTCGTACCGCCAGCATAGGAGATAGAGGATTGAAGGTCTTGTTCCATTTCGGTCAGAGTGTGTTCCAGTGACCCTTTATGTTCTACAAACATCTTTTTACCTTCAACATTTTTCTTTTCGCCTTTTTGGAACTCTGAAGCTGATCCAAAGTATTCTTTGAATAGCTTGCCGTCTTTTTCAATTGTATCTCCCGGGGACTCTTCATGGCCAGCAAATAGTGACCCGATCATCACCATTGACGCTCCGAAACGAATTGATTTTGCGATATCACCGTGAGTACGGATACCACCATCAGCAATGATTGGTTTTGTAGCGGCTTTTGCGCACCAGCGTAGAGCAGCCAGCTGCCAGCCACCTGTGCCAAAGCCGGTTTTGATTTTCGTGATACATACTTTCCCTGGTCCGATTCCCACTTTTGTAGCATCAGCACCAGCATGCTCCAATTCTCTTACAGCTTCTGGAGTACCAACGTTCCCGGCAATCACAAAGCTCTCGGGTACGTGTTTTTTTATATGTTGAATCATGCTGATTACGGCATTGGAATGACCATGGGCAATATCGATTGTAATAAATTCCGGTGTCAGCTTCTCTTCTGCTAACTGCTCTACAAATGCATACTCTTCATCCTTAACACCTACAGAAATAGAAGAGATCAAACCGCGTGATTTCATATCTTTAATAAATGAAATTCGTTTTTCAGGCTCGAAGCGATGCATGATATAAAAATAATTATTTTCAGCTAAGTATACAGCGATTTTTTCATCAATAATGGTTTGCATATTGGCAGGAACTACCGGCAATTTGAACTTATGTCCACCCAGTGTCACACTTGTATCACATTCAGAGCGGCTATTAACCACGCATTTTGCAGGAATTAATTGAATATCTTCGTAATCAAATACATTTTCCATTATTACACCCCTAAACACGAATATTAAAGTTTGGTTGTTTTATAAATGTTCGTCCATAAGGTAATTTACATCATTTTCTTATCAATGTCAAAGATTTTTATCATTTTAAGTGAAAAGGCTTTGGATTTTGGCACAGGTGTTGATTGATCAAGTATTTAAGCGTTTGCAAATAAGAGTTTATGAACCCACTGAAAGAGAGACTATGTTACAGTATAAGGAAGAAGGGCTTATGAAAAAATCCGTATATTAGGAGAGGTGGTTAAGCTATGTACTGGGTAATCGCTCTATTCGACGGAAAGACTGAGGAGTTGATACAAGAAATTTGGAAGGAACTAACCGTTAAAAATATTTCTTACTATGAGGAAGAAATCAACGATGCACGGCCCCACATTACGATAGGGAGTTATAAAGAATTAGATAAAGAAACATACATAAAAGCATTAGATGAGTATTATGAGCATAAAAAACCGATCGATATCACCTTCAACACCGTGGGTTCATTTCTAAACTTCGGAACTCTATTTTTTTCCCCGACCATCACAAGAGAACTACTGAACTTTCATACGGATCATCATGAATTCTTTCATGAATTCAATGAAACCGCTAATCCACTCTATCTTCCTGACAAATGGATCCCACACTGTACTTTAGCCAATAAGCTTTCGCCGGAAAAGTTATCTCAGGGCTTTAAGCATTGTTTAGAAAGAGGAGACTCCATTGAAGCAAAGATCTGCGGTATTGCTTTAATTGAATTAGTCGACGATTCCAAGGATTGTATAGATGCTCCAATCGTCTACTCAAAATCACTATTGGAATAAACTGCAATCCAGGAGCCTAGAGTTGATCTTAAGAAATTAGTAAATCAAGATAAGCGTAGAATGGTTGCTTTAGAATATGCTCATTCCTTGAATCAAAAAACAAGAAAATAAATAACTAAAAACGCAAAGGAGGGACTATCTCCATTGCGTTTTTTATAGGGTTATACGAATTGGTTATTCTTTCGGAACTTCTCCATCAGGCCCTTGGCATAGAAGTTTGCTTTCCCCATATCTCCCTTTTCCATATAATAATCAAACAGTAATACGCCGTAATGTTCCATAGGGAGGACGTAGCCCATTTCCTGAAAGTGGGGATAGGCTTTTTCTTCCAAATACTCATAATACCCTTTTTTGTCTTCATTAACATTCAATTTGTGTAAAGTAAAGAAGTGATAGAACGTATTGTTATTACCTTTTCGGGCCAGAGATAAACCTTCTTCTATGTATTGCAGTAACTCATCTTTCGAGGTCCGTCCCTCTTTGGCAAGGGCATTTACGTATCCTTCAAGTGAGCCAAGGTAGTTGGGGTCTTGGGGTTTGCGGGTGTTGACGGATTTTTTGTAGTATTCGCCTGCTGACTTGAAATCGCCTTTTCTGAGCTGGTGATATGCGTAGTTATGATGAAGCAGGGCCCTCTGGTGTTCGAGTTGGTAGTCTTCAGCCATGTCGATTAATCGTTGATATTCATTGATTTCCACGTTGGAATCATCGGATTGTTCAAGTTGAAGTAGCATCAGCATCTCTGACTCGATCATCCGGGAGAAACTGCGCTTCTCTACAAAGAATTGCAATGCCTTATTTGCATAAAAGTAGGCTAGTACATTTGAATGAATGGAATGATAGGCAACCGCTAAATCGTAAAAGCATTCTCGGTTGGAATAGTCATCCAGGCGAATTTCCTTAAGCACTGAAATAGCTTTGAAGAAATCATGGTTTACCCTCATTTGATAAATGCCTTTTATATGCAGTAACATATTATGCTCATATGGACTAAGTCCTGACCACATCTCCATTTCTTCAATGAGACGTTTGGCAGGTTGATTTTCCCCAGAAAATAAATGATATCGAGCGAGAATCAAGGTATACGTCCGATAGAAATCCTGGATTTGCAATAAAGGAATTCCATCCAGTCGTGTCTTTATGGAATCTGCTTTAGTTTGCAACTTTTTAATGATCGATTCGTGCCATTCTTTCAGAAGGGAATCGATACTTTGATAATTCTCTAATTCCTTCTCCATATCAATACCTAATCGTTCACTTAATAATTGGATTGTTTCCATTGAGACCTCAGTAAGTCCTCGTTCTATTTTACTGATATGGGTAGTAGAGCAAATCCCTTCTCCCAAATCCTTCTGTTTGACCTGTTGATGTTCGCGATAGAACTTGATAATTTTACCTTCAAGCATGATCTCATCCCCTTTTGCTATCTTTCCAATTCCCCCAATATTATCATAACCCCAATTATTAATTATGTATTTACCACTTTTTCTTTAAAATAACCTCAATAAATAGATCTTAATAACTATTAATTGTGATTACGATTGGTTATAAAGACTCATTAGAAACCCCAATAGCTTCTAATCTGAAAGAATACTAAAATGGAATTGTAATACTATTTCGAATACTACTAAAATCAGCTGAGAAAAGAAAGAGGTAGGAATAATGAATGCAAACTCAATTGCTAAACGCTCTGCAGTGATTGCCCTTTCCACTGGATTACTTTTATCCCCGGTCAACACCCTCTCCACACCTAACGTAAATGCAACGGAAGGGAAAACAGAAGACATGTTATCTTCCTTAACAGAAGAACAAAGGCGTGCTTTGAATCAACTGCAATTAAATAACTTAGAAGGTCTTCAAGGATTCAATGAAACTGAACTGACTTCTGAAGAAGAGATTTCAGTCATCGTTGAATTCCGTTCAAAACCTGTTAATGTAGCTGTATTAGAAGCCGCAATTAAAGGAAAGAACTTAAAGAAAGAAGATGCTAAAGCAAAAGTAGATCAAGAGCACATAGTGTTTAAAGAAGACGTAGAAAAACACTTATCAAGCACAAATAAACGAGAAAAAAAGCCAATACCCAAAATCACACAAACCTATAAAACGGCTTATAATGGAGTTGCTATAAAACTACCAGCCAATCAGGTAGAACAGCTCCTTCACTCAACATCCGTCAAAGCCGTATATAAAAACCAAACGTTTACAATAGATCCGGTTAAAGAAGTCCTGCCGGCAGATGTTGATCGAAACACCACCACATCTGTGGAAAGCATCAACTATTTAAATGTAGACAAACTGCACAAAGAAGGAATCACAGGTGAGGGGATAAAAGTTGGTGTTCTTGATACAGGAGTGGACTATAATCACCCTGATTTGAAGGACGTATATAAAGGTGGATATGACTTTGTCGATAATGATAGCGATCCAATGGAAGCAACCTATGAAGATTGGAAAAATTCCAATCAACCTGAAACTAGTCAAGTAGGTACTCCTTATTACACTTCACACGGTACACATGTATCAGGAACCATTGTAGGTCAAAATAAGAACGATAGTGAAGTATCTGTAGAAGGAGTTGCTCCCGATGCTGATTTATACGCTTATCGTGTACTAGGTCCATATGGTAGTGGGTCGTCAGAAGGAGTCATCGCTGGAATTGATAAGTCAGTAGAAGATGGCATGGATGTAATTAATCTATCTCTCGGAGCAGGCGTAAACGATCCATATTACCCGACCAGTACGGCGTTAAATTATGCAGTTCTAAATGGTGTAACCGCTGTAGTATCAGCAGGGAATTCAGGATCCAATGATTTCACGCTTGGATCACCTGGTACAGCGGCACTGGCATTGACCGTTGGGGCAAGTGATGTACCGGTTTCTCAAACCACTTTTACAGGAGAACTATCAAATGGTTGGTCCACGGAAATCATCAGCATGGCAAGAGGATTTGCTCACCAATTTGCCAGTTTAGAAGATAAGTCCCTTGAAATAGTCGATATAGGATTGGGTAATATACAAGACTATCAAAATAAAGATGTCGAAGGAAAGATAGCTTTTGTTCAACGGGGAGATTTTGCATTAATTGACAAAGTGAAGTTTGCCAAAGAAAATGGGGCAGATGCGGTCATCATGTACAACAATGTGGAAGGTCACGTTGGTTATAATCTAGGTGAATCTACTCACTATATTCCAGCTTTCTCCATGACCAAGAAAGCCGGGGAAGAGCTGAAGGAAGTAGTCTTGAATGGAGCAAACACTTTCACATTTAGAAACTTTGAAGAATCCTTCTCAGAAGGGGACAAGTTAGCTGATTTTAGTTCAAGAGGTCCTGTGAATAAAAACTATGATATGAAACCGGAAATCGTAGCACCCGGAGTAAGTGTTCTCTCCACCTTCCCTTCCTATATGGTGAATCCAGAGAATCCTGAAGACTATAAATATGCTTATGCAAGATTGAATGGAACTTCAATGGCGTCTCCTTTTGCCGCTGGTGTGGCTGCGTTACTTCTGGGAGAGAACCCTGACCTTGAACCGTCAGATATCAAAACAATCCTTATGAATTCCGCTGATCCATTAAACGAAGATTACAGCGTGTTTGAAGTCGGGGCGGGTAGAATTGATCCTTATCAAGCACTTCACAGTCAAACGAAGATCCAGGTAAATGATGAAACGTTGCTTCCAAACGGAGAAGGCTTGATCACAATCAAGGAAAAAACCGGCGGCTTAAGCTTTGATAACCAGATCGTATCAGAAGGTTCTCACGTTCGGGTAAAAAAGACACTCGAATTTATAAACAGCAGTAGCCACAAAAAAACATACAACGTAGAGATTGTAGAAAATGTTCAAGAAGGGACCAATAGTCTGAAGGAAAACGGAGTACAGGTGAATGTTGACAAATCAATTAAGGTCAATGCCGGGAAATCATTGAAATCAAATGTGTTCCTTACTATGCCGAAGACAGCAAAAAAAGGCATTTATGAAGGATACCTGATCATTACCAACAGCAAAGATTCTAGTGAAAGCTACAGGGTTCCTTTCAGCGTGAAGAAATCAGAGGAAGGATTCAACTCTCTGGATCTACTCACACCAGCAATCACGCCATCACATTACAATCATGGTTTTGATGGATACAGAACGACGACGGCAATGGTGTTATTCAATTTAAGCTCGCCAGTCGACACGATGGATGTCATCCTTCAAGATGGGAAATCTGGAGAGGACCTGGGCTTAGTGGGATCACTTGATATGAACGGAGCTGAAGAAAACCGTGATTATTTCTTACAATCCTTTACCGGTGAATACTATAAGTTTACGGGTAATAAAAAGGATCCAGTAGCATCTGAAACGAGTATTGCCCAACCAGGTTATTACAAACTGAAATTCATTTCAACCTTACCTAGCGGAAAACAGAAAACCATTTTGCATGATTTGTTCATTGATATTGAAGCTCCCGAAGTAAAAAGTACACTCGACAGTGAGTCTCCTTTCATTGAATACAAACCTGGACAAAAGACAGTGCCATTCGAAATGGAAGTGAAGGATTCGAACGTCGAAGCCATGCAAGATGCAGGGTTAAATATTGATCAATCGTCCAACTTTGCGGTCTATACCTACGGATTCCCTTTACCAAACGGGCCTTTCTATATGGACGAGAATGGAAAATGGGTGGAAGAAGTAGAGATGAATGAATACGCCAAATCCCTTTCATTCAATCTTATCGGTTATGACAAAGCTGGAAACCAGGCGAAATGGAAGGAATACTTCTTTGTGAAAGAAGGGACCCCTGTTTCGTATGCCAAACACGATGTAGAAATTGCAAGATCAGGGGATATCTTAAACGCTTCACTCGTATTGGATAATCTTAACGGAGTGAAAGAAGCAACCTGGTCATTTGATAATCCAGGAATACAACATGTATACCTTGTTGAAGCTGCATTGACAGATGAAGTTAGTGATTATGCATCCATTGAAGTCGAAGGAAATCAAGTAAGAGTGAAATTCGACGAAAATAAAGCATTTGACCGGACAGAAGTGGTGGATGTAAAAGTAAAAGTACAAGACGAACTATTCTATCCGATTGGATACATCAAACCTACAGCTAAGATCATCAATGCAAACGATGAAGAGCAGACCTTGCTCAGTGCCGGAAATCGTTACAATTTAAAACCTATATTTAACCGCGTTCAAGGAAACTTGGCACCAGAAGGGTATCTTGCTGAGGGTGGAGGTTTTACTGAAAATAGAGATTGGGAGAAAGTAGGGGCATCAATTAAGGTGACAAATCCTTCTGGATATAATCTTGATGCTTCCACCTTGCTTAATGGGACTTCTCGTTTTGAAATTGAGCCACTGCCGTTAAGTAAAGATGACTATACATTTGAAGTAAGTGTTCCTGGACATTTTATGACAAAACATGAGGAAACATTTGGCTTCGAATACAAAGGGACCTTATACGGAGAATCAGAAACTATCCGCATAAGCTTAGTAGGAGGAGATGTAAACCAAGACCATGTAATCGACATCCATGATGCCATTGCGATTCAGGAGGCATCGGGGACCGATAACCGTGCGGCTGATATCAATTTCGACACAGTAGTGAATGAAAAAGACTTGAGCTTTGTTGAGAAGAACTATTTGCTGCAAAACGAAGATGCAACAAATCCACCAGCACCTGTTGATTCTTGGAATGGAAAGACATTGGAATCCATAAAAAAAGAATTAGGGCTATAATCCATTTACCTCATTGTAAGTTGGTAGGGGGTGGACGAAATGAAGAAGTTATCATATGCACTGCCTGAAGTAAACACCTGATAAATGCTAAAAGGAATGACCTCTTTCTGAAGAGATCATTCCTTTTTTCTCTCAAATGATTCTCCGGTCATCACATTCATAAATCGTTCGAAAAACATTTCATACTCGAACGAAAAGGCAATCCGATGCTTTTTTGCTGTTTCTTCAAACTGAATATACGGTCTGATATCTGCAATGCTTTGGCCACGGTGGATACCGGAGCTGGAAGTCACTACATGTACGGGTAGATTTCGAAACGTGAACATGTCATCATTGACTGCTGACATAAGGGTGATCGCATCATGTACCGGACTTCCTTTAATCAATGGATTTCGCTTCTTATAAAATTCAAAGTAATAGTCCAATAGGGGCTTAACAAGCTTCGATCGACCTTTATACTCAATGTAATCAACCATTTCAGGAGTTACGATTGCATGGTCAGTCACATTTAGAGGGATGATGGTGAGATTATTGGCATATGTCAAGACAATCTTCACTGCAATCGGATCAGAATGAAAGTTTGCTTCAGATACCGCCGTTACATTTCCAGGTACCCAGAATGCTCCACCCATAATAAAAATCTTCTTTACTTTATTCAAAAGTGTTTGATATAAGATAAACATATTTGCAAGGGAGGTCAGCCTCCCTATATTTACAATGATCAGTTCATCCCCATATTTCTCAATCAATCTAATAATCTCAAAGAAATTTTCAATATTTCCTTCATACAGACCAGGTTTAATTGGTCCAAGTCCATACTCTCCGTGTATTTCAGGATAAAATTTAGGCTGCTCAGCTGTCATCGGGACCTCTGCCCCACCAATAATCGGAATCCTGTCTTTAGGATTCAACAGATTCATGAGGTAGTGGACACTTGCAACAGCACGGGATCTTGGGACATTTCCATAATCAGCAACCACCCCGACCAGTTCAATCTCTTCACTCAGATAAGAGTAGATCAGGGCGATGGTATCATCGATTCCTATATCCGCAAATAACAACACCTTCTGCATGATTCACTCACCACCTCATTTATATTTATTACTAGTATATGGAAAACAGTGTTCTGATTATGTGTGAGGGTACTCCTTCCAAAGAACCAAAAACTCTTTAATACAGGTTGAACTTTACGTTGACGTCAATGGTAAACTTGAAGTATCGAAATTTTCTAATAAAGAGATGATTACTATGACATACACGATTACTCAGCTGGCAAAGGATTTTAACGTAACGACACGCACGATAAGGTATTATGAGGAGCTAAATCTCCTGCAACCGGCAAGGAGCGAGTCAGGAAGGAGAATCTATTCAAAGAGAGATGTCGCTAAAATGAAATTGATTTTCAGGGGAAAACGGTTCGGCTTCACCTTGGAAGAAATCAAAGAAATGGTCCTATTATTTCATCAGGACCGAATTGGAAGGAAGCAATTAGAGCGTACGATTGAATATGGAACCAAACGAATCGAGGAGATGACCAGCTTTATTGAAGAGCTCGAAGCCATGAGAACCGAAATGGAAGAACTAAGGGATGCGTTTATCAAAAAGTTAAATGAGTCAGGGGAGACATCTGAATGAGTATTTCACGTTTATTGTCACGAAATGCCCGTAAATATCCAGCACATCAAGCCATAGTTACAGAACGAACAGTGCTGGCCAACCAAGGACTAAATGAAGCAGTCAATCAATTCACCTCAAGTTTACATCATCCCTGTATCGGTCTTAGAGATAACACGAAGGAATTTGTGGTAAATCATGAGAAGGATTGAAAATTTTTATCGGGAGGATCCTCATTTCAAGGAACTTATGAAGCAATACCTAGACAAAGACTTTTTTGTCTGGGTTGATCAAGAACTGGATGTGTTCGGCGGGTTATGTGCGGGGGAAATTGATGATCGAGCCGTACACACCGACCGTGAAGGGCAGCCAAGACTGATCAAATACAACCGATTAGGAGAAGAAATCTCTGAAATCTGGGTGAATGAAGGATATAAAAAAACGGTGCAGCAAACCTATAATAAGGGAATAGTAGGTTATATCCATAAGGACATTCCTGAACTCGGCCATAAAGGGAATTATGTATATTCCTTTGCCCAAGGCTATCTATTATCCCAAACAGAGCCTGGTTTCTATTGTCCTGTAACTCTTTCCATGGCTTCTGCCCTGCTACTTCAAAAATACGCATCCGATCAGGTGAAAACGAGATTCCTGCCTCATGTCATTTCAACAGGAGAAGTGGAGTTATACGAGGGGGCTACATTTTTAACTGAACGTCAAGGTGGTTCCGATGTTGGTGCCAATGATACAAAAGCCGTCAAAAATGGTGATACTTATAAGCTTTTTGGTGAAAAATATTTTGCATCCAACTCTGGAATGTGCGGAGTGACCATGGTGCTCGCACGTATCGATGGTTCTTTTGATGGGACGAAAGGACTCAGCCTGTTTGCAGTGCCCTGGAGGAAAGATGATGGTTCACTGAATGGCATTCAAATTAGAAGATTGAAAGATAAACTCGGTGTCCGGGCGGTCCCTTCTGCAGAAGTGGAATTCGACGGAGCTGAAGCCCATCTTGTAGGAGAACCGAATCGAGGCATATATTATATGATGGAGGCATTGAATCTTTCCCGTGTATGCAATGCCATCGCCTCGATCGGAATCATGAGAAGAGCCTATCTAGAAGCAAGAAATTATGCATTTTATCGTGAAGCATTCGGGCAGAAATTGACCCAATATCCGATGATCAAAGAAACATTAACTCGTCTTGCAGCCAAGCAAGAGGTAGAAACAAGTGCAGTATTTCATCTCGTTCATTTATTTGATCGTGTAATCTCGGATGAAACCCCGACGACAGAAGATGAAAACGTACTAAACAGATTACTTATTGCGATTCTGAAAAAGGAATCAGCGGAACAAGCGATTCATTTCTCCCACGAAGCCATTGAAATGCACGGGGGGAATGGCTACATCGAGGATTTCGTTCTCCCACGCTTACTTCGGGACGCACAGGTATTGACGGTGTGGGAAGGAACAGCGAATATTTTAGGACTTGAAGTACTAAGATTAATCAATAAGCACCGGGCTCATGAGTACTTTTTGGTTAAAATAAAAGAAGAGTTATCCAATTTGCCTGAAGAGCTTCTATTGTTTAGCTCCCCAGTTACAGAGGGTATCGCAAAACTAGAACGATTATTGGAAAAAGTAGCAGGGGCGGACGTCGATACGCAAACGTATCATTCAAAACGAATCGCTGAATTAATGGCCAATATATTCGAAAGTGTCATCGCACTTAAGGATGCCCATACAATGGGTGGAGATAGGAAGCGAATGATCGCTGAAGTGTTTATCGAGCATACATGGAAACAAACCGAATGGATTGATGAAGAAATGAAATCAATTAAGTATTTTGATGACATTGTAGGTGTGAATGTAAGAGTGTGAAAAGAATAAGCCCCTAAGCTCGGTTGGAGTTTAGGGGCTAATATTATTTTTCGCAACAGCAAGGACAATCACATTCTTTTTTCGTTTTACATTTACAGCGTTCACATGAACATTCTTTTTTCACCAAGAAAAGCACCCCCAACTATGTCTTTTGTTAATAATCATCGTAACCAAAAGTTTAATTTTAATACATACAGGTTGGTGTTTAAGATCCTAATTCGAGGATATATCATGCTAATTCAGACGAATATTGGGGTGAATTTAGAATAACTGAATGATTTTTGTGTAAAATATGTCATCTCTTCATGTAAATCCAAGCATAGCTTGCTTAAATCGAAAGTAAAGTTTTGATTTGTATATATTTGTCATTAGATTGACTGGAAAATCAGATGGATATCGGCGATATTTACGTTTTATCGGCGATATTTTGATTTTAACGGAGAAATCGATACATTTATCGGCGAAATTTCTATTTTAACGGCGAAACGGTCTCCATGTCATAATTGGACTGTTCATACTTTTTTAGAACATCTGTTAATCACGATTTCTTGTTAAATATGAATATATTTGTGATTTCTGATATGGATTGAATAACGCGGAAAAGGAAACATCGACTAAAGAGAATACAATAATATTATTATGGTAACTAAATTCCCCGACAACATTTGAGTTATTTACAAATAATACAAAATGATATCCATTTGTTTACATATAAAACGAAATAAGGTAATATATGTAATTGCAGGTTCTCAAAAAAAGGGGAGGAAATGATGATGAAAAAATTATTGGTACCATTTTTCTTGTTATCTATGAGTTTATTTATTGCCGCATGCAACAGTGAAGGCAGTACCGAAGAAAAAGAAACCGAAACGAACACTGAAGCTACAGAGGAAGAAGCAAAATCAGATGAGATGGAAATGAAAAGCGCTCTATTAGACTATCAAATGGAGATTATTAACACAGTAAATGCGAATGATTCGGCCATTTATGCATTTGAAGCAGCAAAAGCAAAGGAAGAAGAAAAACCATCCGATGAAGAAATTGCAAAACTGAAAACGGATGCAGAAGCAGCTGCTACAACTGTAGCAGAAGACGTTCATGCTCTTGAAGTTCCTGCCGCACTTGATTCTAAAAAAGAGGAAATCCAAGGAGCGTTAGATGATCTTGCAAAATCGTACGAAACCAGAGCTGCCAATCTTTCAGATGAGGCGAACGCCGAATACACAGAATCTGATGAACAATTCGCTGCATTTGAAGAAAAAATGGCCGCCGTTTATGAAGAAGCTGGCCTGACAAAGCCTAGTTTTTCAGCGGATATTGTAGATTAACAACGAAAGATTCATAGACAGCAACAATTCCAATATCAATAGGACAGCACCAGCTGTCCTATTTTTTATGAAGTCATAAAAGTTTACTTAACAAAACATTTTTAACCTCTTCATAATAAGATAGCTGAACTAAAGAAGGTTGCTATAGACCCACATGAATGCGGATTGATATGATAAACACAATTAAAGTGTGGAGGATTAAACCAGTGGATCAAGAAAAGTATAAACAGTTAAAATTAGGTGAACGCGGAGCTATCATCAGTATCCTTGCATACATCGTTTTATCAATACTAAAATTTATCATTGGCACCACAGCCAATTCAGAAGCATTACAGGCAGACGGCTTGAATAATGCGACAGACATTGTGGCTTCTGTTGCTGTACTTATTGGACTGAAATATTCCAGAAAGCCTGCAGACCAGGATCATCCCTATGGTCACTGGAAAGCAGAAAGTGTTGCATCTCTAATTGCCTCATTCATCATGATGATTGTAGGGCTGCAAGTACTATATAATGCCATACAGTCTGTATTTGACGGAAATAGCCAATCACCAGATCTTCTTTCAGCATGGACAGGGGTGGGGGCAGCTATCGTCATGTACCTGGTATATCGCTATAACAAAAGATTGGCTGAAAAAATAAACAGTCAATCCCTTATGGCTGCTGCAAAGGATAATCTTTCAGATGCATGGGTAAGTATCGGAACAGTAGTCGGAATTCTTGGAGCCCAATTTTATCTTCCTTGGTTAGACCCTCTGACGGCCGTTTTTGTAGGTCTCTTAATATGTAAAACAGCATGGGATATTTTCCGGGAAGCTTCACACTATTTAACAGACGGGTTTGACGAACAGTTGATTCAAGCATACGAAGAGACCATTGAAACCATCCCTGGTGTCAAAGGGGTTAAGGATATACGTGGGAGAAACTACGGGAACAACACTGTCGTGGATGTGGTTATTTTAGTAAGGTCAACACTTGATATTAAGCAGGCACATGATATTTCAAGCGTTGTAGAGAAAGAATTGATGAAGAAGCATGAAGTGTACGATGTGCATGTACATGTGGAGCCGAATTAATGGTTAGGAGGTTTCACAGATTCTTTTCTAAAGGCTGCAATTATAAACTACTGAATAAGTTATTTAGCATCAAACAGGACCCTTCTTGGGTCTTTTTTTTAACACGTAAAAGCAAAGAATAAGATTCACCCCGATGAAAATCAGCATAATAAACCACAACCAGTTAAGTCTGTCCGGCATAAAATACATTTTCCAATTAGGACAAGTTTCAAAAAAAATTGAAATTTAAGTAAAATACCTATTGCATAAAATAACCAGTTGATGTTAAAGTCTATTCACACGGTAAAAATAATTTTACCGTGTGAATAAACATGACAGGTGATACAAATGAAATCAATGTTCATCATTAAAGAATATGATCAACTCAAAGCACTCAGCGATCCATTTCGAGTCAAACTGATGATTCGATTAGTGGAAAAACCCTATACCGGTCAACAGTTATCTGAAATATTTGATCTCTCAAGAGCCCGCATTCATTATCATTTGAAAGAATTAGAGAAACTCGGTTTGATCGAAATTGTTAAAACGGAAGAAAAGAATGGCATCGTCCAAAAATTTTATCAATCTGTTGCCAGTGGTTTTTATCCGGATTCAAGCATGCTTCCGCATAAAGAAGAAATCACCGAGACGAAGAGGCATATGATGTATGGAATGCTTGACAGGACAATGGCGAGATTATTATCAGCACCAGCAGAAGCCTTTGAGCAGGCAGGTCCCGAAGATCCGTCTGAATGGAATATTCTGGCTACTTCCTTAGAATTAAAAGTGACAGAAGAACAATTTAAGTCGTTTATTGATGGATATTTAAAGCTAATAAAGGAATATCAAAACAAAGCAAAAGATAATAAATCCAATCCAGAAGCAAACTATTATTATCTTACAGCTTATGGTTTCCAAGTTGATGAATCTGAGTTTGAAAAGAGAGTAATGAAAGAAGAAAAAGACCGTTAATGGTTTTTTTTAGACTAACGGTAAAATTTATTTTACTGATCAGGAATATTTTTTTGTATAAACGGTTAAAAAAAATTTACAGTCTGAAGGAGAGAGTTAGATGAAAGAATTATTAATGAAAAACCGTAATTTTGCCTCATTGTTCTTTGGGAGATTGGTGACGAATATGGGGGATAGCATCTATTATGTGGCTGCCATGTGGCTCGTGTATGAGCTGGGAGGAAGTGTCTTTTATACAGGCTTAGCCGGCTTCCTTACCTTATTGCCCGGAACATTACAATTTCTCGTGGGTCCCCTGGTTGATAAATGGCCAATTCAGAAAATGCTGGTCAGAACCCAAATCATTCAAGCAATCCTGGTTATGTTAATACCATTGGCACATTTTATGGAGTTTTTAACTGTCTCGTTCATACTAATCATCATGCCGATCATTTCTGCTCTAAACCAATTCACCTACCCTGGTCAGGCAGCCATCCTTCCGAGAATCGTCAGAAAAGATCAACTTGTAAAAAGTAATTCCCTGTTCTCCTTTGCTTTTCAAGGAGTGGATCTTGCCTTCAATGCCCTTGCCGGAATCCTCATCACATTAGTTGGCGCCATTACCCTCTATATGATCGACGTTGTCACATTTATTGCAGCAGCCATTTTGTTCAGTCTTCTCAATATGAAATCCGAAACGAAATCAAAAGAAAAACAATCTATTGGATCAGCCTTTGAAGAATACAAAAATGATCTATTTGAAGGTTTTTCCATCGTATTCAAATCCCACCTAGCCAAATTTTTATTGGGGTCAATCGTGGCAAACTTTGCCATCGGCTCCATCTATGCCATTTTGCCGGCATTTGCCGATGTCAGAGGTGGTTCAGAATTATATGGTCTATATTTAGCTGCCATTTCAGGAGGTGCATTGATCGGAGCCATCGGAGCATCCTGGTTTGAGCGCTATCCGCTGGGCAAGCTTACGATTGTCTTGTTCTTCCTGGGTGGAACTACTTGGATGATTTCAGGCTTCATTGGTATGAATGGCTTAAGCATTTTATTATTCGGCTTATCTTGGATTCCAATCGGGGCCACCAATGTCATCATGGGTGCCGCTCTTCAATCAATCGTTCCACAGCATTTGCTCGGCAGAATTTTCTCTGTGACAGCCTCCCTGGGAGCTATGGCCATGCCGTTCGGATCACTTATCGGCGGCTATCTTGCTGAAATATTCGACAGTACGTCTGTATATATCGGGAGTGCAGGTGGGATTCTATTTATTTCCCTCGTATGGATCTTAAACAAAACCTTACGTTCCCTTCCACACACCTCAGAGCTTAATCCAGAGGAAATAGGTTTGGCAGATGAAAGTGTAACAGCTTCATCTTAATAAAAGCAACATCCTCTTCCCGTACGAATTCCTATGGGGAGGGATGTTGCTTTATGGTGAAAAATTTAACTATCAGGTGAAAGCAATGGTTGATAATGGTAAAATAGAAGAATAGAATATGCAATGGTCATTCCATGTTCAAAATTGCTCATTAAATCTTTTCTGAAACCACTCATCTACCGCCTTGGGACCGTCCTGAGACTGTAGTGAGGGAAATCAGGAAACGCTGGAAATAGTTTATTAAGAGGAGGCACTCATTCAATGATTCTATTACAACCAATGAAAGACCATGAATATACTTTTTGGCTTCAAGATTCTATTAAAGAATACGCGGCAGAAAAGACGAAAGCCGGTAACTTCCAAAAGGATACTTCATTAGAGCAGGCGGAAAACGAATTCAATCAACTACTGCCGGATGGACTGGAGTCAAAGGGTCATTATATATTTACTTTAATTGATGGTGAAGACCAGGAAGACGTAGGCACATTATGGATTAATGTAAAGGAGGACGGTAAAGAAGCATTCATTTATGATATCAAGATTCATGAAAGCAAAAGAGGGCGGGGCTATGGAAAGGAAGCATTGAAGTCCCTGGACTCATTTGCGAGGGAAAAAGATATATCGAAAATAGCGCTGCATGTTTTTGGTCATAATAAAGTGGCTCTTTCCTTGTACCAGAATACAGGGTTCGAAGTGACCAATGTCTTGATGTCAAAGACTCTTTAAGTTCGAACAAAGGACACCCAGGTGTCTTTTTCTATTTAAAGGAGCCAATGCAACTTGACTGCATCAAGTGAAACATACAGGTATAATGACAGTTATTTTTCAATAGGAAATGCCGGAATACTAATCATAGGAATGGTTGTACTAATGCTGATCATCGTATTCATTTCCTTTTTATTAATGAAAAGAAAGTAGGAGCGTCATGAGAAACGTGGGATATGCGCATATAGACGATTTGGCTTCTCTTATACAAATTGATAGTCAAGTGATCGGAAACGAAAGCAGACATAAGCAAATCCAGGAGGCAATACTGGAAAAGAGATGTTTAGTTGTTAAAGAGGGGGAGGCTGCTGCCGGGTTTCTTCTATTTAACACCCACTTTTTCGATAATACTTTCGTCTCTCTCATCATTGTTTCACCGGGGGAAAGAAGGAAGGGTAATGCCTCCTTACTATTGAAACATGTTGAAGAAATTTCGTCGACAAATAAAATTTTCTCGTCTACTAACCGATCAAACAGACAAATGCAAAAAACATTTCAAGTAAACGGTTATTCACAAAGTGGAATGATTGAAAATCTGGACCCTGGGGATCCGGAGATTGTTTATTATAAACAAAAGAAATAGGAGGTCATCAAGTGCTTATCATTTTAGTCATATTTCTATTAATCTTTTCATATGATTTCACGAAATTCAGAAGGCAAAATCAAACCATGATTGAGCAGAATGAAAGAATGATTGAACTTCTCGAGGAAATGAAAGAGAAATAATACATACTGGAAGGAGGCTCAACATAAGGAGCCTTCTTCACTGTTCAATTGTGATATAATCTTCATCCAAACTTTCCACACCCTGATCGAATGTCAGTTTTGTCTTGAAGAGGTAGCGGATCCCGTTTTCCTCAGAGTAGGGGAGAGTTTCTGGAATTCGATACGTAAAGGAGAGTTTGTTACACTCCTCAGCTTGAATAATATCTGATTTTAAAACAGTCGTAGAATCAATGATTTTTTCTTCTTTTCCGTTTTTATCAAGCATTACCAAATCGCATTCGACCCGCCTCAGCTTTTGTTCGATGATTCCGCCTTCCAGAAAGAAGTATCCATGCAGGAGTTCTCCTTGCTTAAAAGAGGTTTTCGGTAAAACGAGATCGATTTTTGCAGAGCCTATACCCAGCAACGACATATATTTACGTAGTATCATTATGCATTCTCCTTTTCTGTAGAGGTATGTTTTAGATCGATTTTTTCTTCGATTTTTTTCATCTCATTTTTATCATTCAGAATTTCCGTTTTATTTTGTTCAATTAATAGGGATAGGTTATTTTTCAATTTTTTCATTGTCCATTACTTCCTTTCATAGTGAAGTGATAAAGAAAAAGACCTTTACCGAAATGGGTAAAGGTCTCTTTTAGACATATATAGTCCTTCACCAACTGGTAAAGGTCTCGCTAACAACATGGTTGTCAATAAAGCCGAGAGTTATACACTCTGTAATGACGACTTTATTGTTACAGCTACTCCCCTTTAGGAGAATATTAAATTATGAAACTATCATAATCGATGGGTGGAGGGTTGTCAATGAATTTGGTTGCCGGGGTGAAGTGGCGAGATTTAATGTCCCGATACCTAGTCAATGTTTTTACTCAATTCATCGTACCACTCCTTGGTTTCCCCAGGGTTTCCACCATTCAAAAAGAGATGTTGATCATTCACCCGGATATAAACATAAGGAGCTTCCTTGTGTAAAAACAACAAACTTTTTCCGTAACCTTTCACTTTGAATTCTCCTTTAGCCATGGTGGAAAGACCGAATCCGTTGATTTTCCAGGTGACTTCGGGCATATCTTCCATTAACTCAACCGTGTCAACATCTTCAAGCTTCCACACTTCTCCATACAAACCGGTGACCTCAAATGACTCATCTTTAACGATCAATTCGTATTTTTCATACCCGAGATAAGTGAGAACACTCACAAACCCTACAATAAATATAAACAAAGTAGAACTAATCCAGTAACTTCTTTTTCTTTTGCTTGAAACCTCATATTTGGATAGGTATATAAAACCACCCATTAAAAAGACAATCATAAAGCCAAATTGAACTTCAGTTACAAATGGAAAAGAGGTGAAAGCAAGGGGTAGAAGGATAAGCATTCCGAAAGCTGTATAAATCAATAAAGACCCCGTATTTTGGGGATAACCATTTTTAATCAACTCTGCTTGTTCTGTCTTAGTTCGCGTCACAAACCCCGAAATCAGCCCATAATTTTTTTTAACACGGATCGCCCATCCTAATAATGAAAAGAGCACTATAACAATAAGTTGAATCCCAATGAGGATTGCCATGCACGTCATCCTCTCTTTATAAAGATAGTATATTTACGGTTTTTATATTGGAATGGTTTCAATTATTTGGTATTTTCCAAGCGATAAAATGAAATAACATCCGTTGAAAATCCTTTTCCGTTAACCTGTTCTTAACAAGAGAAATTCCTAACTTAACGCTGTATAGAGGAATCGAGCTGGAAAATGAAGAACTATGTGGGTAGAATAAAATGTGAGGATCAGAAAGGGGCAGTCGAATGTATGAATTAAAAACAAAGCAAAATGATAACAGTGTGATTGAATTTATTGAAGCCGTAGAAAATCCTAAGAAGCGAGAGGATGCCTATAAACTGCTGGATATTTTCACAGAGACGACGGGGTTTGAAGCGAAAATGTGGGGACCAAGCATTATCGGTTTCGGTTCTTATCATTATACATATAAAAGCGGACACGAAGGGGATGCTCCGTTAGTTGGGTTTTCACCAAGAAAAGCGAAAATAAGTCTTTATTTCGCCCCTGGGGATCCAGAGCGGGAAAAGATATTAAATTCATTTGGTAAACATACAACAGGTAAAGCTTGCGTCTACATAAACAAACTAACAGACATCGACCAATCTGTTTTGAAACAATTGATTAACCAATCAGTGAGCTTTCTACAAAGGACGTACCCAAATCCATATATAGGATAATTAGGAGGAATTAGTCTAAATACCATGACTAATTCCTTATTTTTTTTACGTTGAAGCTTTATAGTTGATATTAAAGATAATATCCTATAATATTAATCTCGAATTAAAAATATTTCAGTTCGAGGTAATCAAGTTGGTTTCATTGAACTGGATGAAGAAATTCACAATCAGAAAGGGACGATTCAACATGACAAAGGTTTTATACATTACAGCACATCCGCATGATGATACACAATCCTATAGCATGGCAGTAGGAAAAGCATTTATTGACACTTATAAAGAAGCAAATCCAACGCATGAAATTGTCAACGTGGATTTATACAAAGAAAACATTCCACAAATTGACGCTGACGTATTCAGCGGCTGGGGAAAATTACAATCCGGGCAAGGATTTGAAGAGCTTTCACAAGAAGAGCAAGCAAAAGTAGGCAGACTTGGTGAATTATCAGATCAATTTGTTGAAGCTGATAAATATATCTTTGTCACTCCATTCTGGAACTTCTCCTTCCCTCCAGTAATGAAGGCATATATTGACTCTGTATCTGTTGCAGGGAAAGCATTCAAATATACAGAACAGGGACCTGTTGGACTTCTGACCGATAAAAAAGCCCTTCATATTCAAGCTCGCGGAGGTATTTACTCTGAAGGCCCAGCTGCAGCAATGGAAATGGGGCATCGCTATCTTGACGTGATGATGCAGTTCTACGGAGTTCCTTCTTTTGAAGGCTTATTCGTCGAAGGTCATGCAGCAATGCCTGACAAAGCTGAAGAAATCAAAGCAAATGCGATTGCAAGAGCAAAGGATTTAGCACAAACATTCTAATAGTAAGAAAGAGTCGACTGAGGTTGGCTCTTTTTTATTTTTTCTATAAATGAAACTATATTCACTTTAAATTCGTATAAGAACAGATAGAAGGAACAATAGAGGAGGAAAAAGATTGAAAGAGCAATTTTTTATCGATATTGAGGTTGTTGATTCATTATCAGAAACATTACATAATCTTATTGATACTAAAAGAGCTGAAACGGGATCCCACAATGTTTTCATCCAAAATGTTATTCCATTAGGGGACAACCGTTTCACAGTTATTTTAGATGTTGTGCAGGAAATCTATTAGTAGCAGAAAGAACTCTATCGTTGTTCAAAATCTGTAAAAAAGAGAGAGGCCCTCCATTACTATCGAGGACCTCCTTGCTTTATCTCTTTATAAACATTTGCGTCCAATAATGACCGTACGATCCACCCTTCACATAACCCACTCCGATTTCTGTATATGTCGGAGAAAGGATATTTTTTCTGTGTCCTTCGCTGTTCATCCATGCTTCGACTACTTCAGCAGGTGTTCTTTGACCAGCGGCAATGTTTTCTCCTGCTGCTTGATAGGAAATTCCGAAATCCTTCATCATTTGGAAAGGAGATCCGTATGTCGGGGATGTGTGGCTGAAATAGTTCTTCGCAATCATGTCTTCTGACTTATAACGTGCCACACGTGATAATTCCCAATTTTCCTTCAGTGGTGGTAAACCGACTTGTGATCGTTCCTGGTTTACTAGCTTCACCACCTCGTATGTATAGCTTTCAGCGGTACGATTTGCTCCTGGAATAATGAGGCTTTGTCCTGGATAAATCATATTTGGGTTGCTGATATTCGGGTTTGCCGAGATTAACTCAGATACACCCACTTGATGTTTTACGGCAATCTTCCACATTGTGTCTCCATAGCTTACAGTGTAAGTTCCTGCTGCAGAAACCTTGGAGGATTGACCAAAACCAATGACAAAAGTGACAGATAACAATAAGATAGATAAAAGTTTTAAAGTTTTCATAGTTCTATTGAAATATAATTCTGTTAATTTTAAAACAGGTAGTTGTTACCACCATTCGATAAACCCCAATAAATAAGCAAATAGTAAATTTTACTAGAATTTAAAGACGGTGACTATTTAAGTATCATAATATAAAATACCAAATAATGGTCTTTCTTATATACTGGAAAAAAATGAAACCTTTTCCTATATATAATCGTAAATCAAGAAAGGAAAGATATTAACTCTTCCTACGTTCTTCTCAAAGGGGGGCTTCAATAAGTTGATCAATTTATTCTTCATCGTTATCTTCATCCTTGGGATCGTGTATCTCATTCGGTTTCGATTAAACCTAAAATATGCCTCAGAAAAAACAGGCAATGCCCTATACCCAACCAGTCAAAAAGATTTGAACAGTATTGTGATTCCAGGCGAATTCCAGGTGATGCAGCCTTTAACGAAGAAAACAAAATCTTATCAGTGGGTGAAATGGGGGACGGTAGGTTTCATTGGCCTGTTAACTGTTTTAATAGCCGTTGTGTACTGGACTGATTTGCTTCATCAATCAATTATTAGTATCGTCCATCTCTTTTTCATCCTGATCAGCTCCATTAAACACCGCGGGAATTTTTATTTGTTATCTGAAGGGCTGATACTGAATGGCTATTACGTACCATGGCACAGGGTGAAAGGATATGAAATAGAAAAGATTATTAAGTGGCACGAACTTTACGGCCTCGATGACAAAATCAATTATGGCTACAAATTAGAGGTGAAGGTGAAAAATAAATGGTTCCAGCCTCAATTTGTAGTGATTAGAGATCAGGTTCAATTGGATCGCATTCTAGCATTATTAGAAAAGCATGGAGTAGAGGACATAAGAGATGCTATCCCACACTCCGGTATCTAAGAATGTATAAGGGTAATCGTAATCAGGATTGGCCCTGACATTTTTCTACCCAATCCTTCGTTTTTTCCATTCTTAGGCAAGCCAAATGTCTCAATTCTTACCCGTGACCGAATTGAAGGGCAAACAAAATTTGGAATTAAGGAGCTGACAAGATGAGCTGGTTAAATTGGAATGATTTATTAGCACCTTCCAACCCGTATGCTGCAGTGTTCTTTGGAATAATCATCACCCTCGTGGTTGCGTTTAGTATTTGGTATGAAACAAAACAAAAGCGAATATTGTTCATTGCAATCGTAACAGGTGGTTTGACTACCGTTCTTGGGGTGGGATTGCTTACAATGATTGGATTCTATTAAAAAGGACGGTGGATACGCATGAAGTCACTTTTATTGGTAATTGTCGGTGCACTTCTGGGATGGGGGATCACAGGGTTCTTCACTAACGGATTTGAAAGGGATTATCTTTTCATCCTAATCATTGGCTTGGTTATCGGGTACAGCATTGGTCGGAGAAAAGAAAAAGAAGAATTTACTGAATCAATGTAAGGGAAGCGTACTAGTATGGAACATCTAGATGTTGAAAAATATGATTTATTTTTATTTGACCTCGATGATACTTTGTTTGATCACTCAGAGGCTTATAAAAATGGATTAGTAGATACAATTCATCAATTTCATTCCTTACTGGAGATCGGTCATTCTGAATTCATCCAAACCTTTACAAAGCATAATCACCTCTTATGGCCGAGGTTTTCATCCAACGAGTTAAATTTTCATGAATTCTCATTAATAAGAATTAAGAACACTCTAAAGGAATTGAACGTTTTAGCGGAGAAGGATATCTCTCTTAAATTCGTGAAAACATTTCAATCGTCTTACCTTGAGCGTATCAGCCCTTATCAGAAGTTGAATGAATTCTTGTTCGAATTAAGTAGAAGGGTGGGGTTGGGAATTGTCACAAATGGAACCGTGCTTAATGCCTTTGAGAAGGTGGACCGTCTTGGTTTAGGAAGTATATTTCCAGACACTTCTGTTATTGTTTCTGAAAAATTTGGATTACCGAAGCCAAATTTAGAAATTTTCCAACACGCACTGAATGTTTTTGGGAGTACTGCTGATAAAACTCTCTTTATAGGAGACAATTATTTCACAGACATCTTAGGGGCAAAATCACTAGGCTTGGATACTGTTTGGATAAACAGGTATGAGTATGAGTGTCCACAAAAAGAAAAACCTGACTACATATTAAGAAATGTGTACGATTTAAAAAACGCCATAGAACTATAAGGGGTCGAATAAGCATGCTCATTCGACCCCTCGTTATCTTCATGAAGTTTCAAGCTTCTCTTGAAATTTCACCATCTCATCCTTTGTTTCCTGTACCAGTCCTTTTAAGGCTTCCCTGTCTGGGTCATCTTTTTTGGCTTCTGCAATTAAAGGATAAAGGCTTTCTTCTATATTCTTATAATCCTCAGGATACTGTTCCTCGACCATCTTTTCGATTTCATCCCATTTTTCTTCTACCATCATTCCTTGTTCTTTCACCTTTTTTGCATCACTTGAAGCAGCCGTAATAGTCATATTTAAGTCCTCGATGGCTTTAAGAGTAACATTAACACCTGACATTAGGTCTTCATCTGCAGTTTGTTCTGAAGTACCAACCCCAAATGTGGTCTCGGATTTAGGTTCATTTGCATCTTTCATTTTATCTGCCCCTTGATCGTCGTCAGACGCACCACAACCGGCAAACAAAAGACTACTTACTAAGATGACTGATATCACATTTATTTTCTTCACTAGATATTCCTCCTTTTGACCTCATTATTCCCAAAGAAGGAGTGGAGAAAACAAGGTAATTTGGATTGGATTTCCTCTTTCTCAAAAAAAATCAAGTATACTATACTCATAACCACTTTATCGGAAGGAGTCATTGTTAATGAATGTAAGAAAACCAGAGGAAAGACAGCCAGCGAATAAAGCAGCCTCCAATTTTGTACTGGAAAACTTTCCAACCTGTCAAGCAGCACTTCTTGGAGGCAGCGTTGTAAGGGGGGAAGAGACAAGCACATCCGATTTAGATATTGTCATCATTGACGAAACTATTCCCTCAGAATTTCGGGAATCAACTATCTCACATGGATGGCCGATCGAAGTCTTCGTCCATAACCTAAAATCCATCCGGGACTATTTCCAATCAGACTGTCAACGAGCCCGCCCATCCCTGCCAAGAATGGTCTCAGAAGGAATTTCCATCGTCGATCATCCCATCATCCTCACCCTGAAAGAAGAGGCAAATAAACTTTTGAGGGACGGACCTCCCAAATGGACTGATCAAACGATCCATATGAAGAGATATTTCATTACAGATGCATTGGATGATTTTATTGGCTCAACACGTAGAGGGGAAGATATTTTTATAGCGGGAGCTTTGGGGGAATCACTCCATGAATTTGTACTCAGGACAAACGGCCGCTGGATTGGTGCATCAAAATGGATTGTTCGATCCCTAAAGGAATATGATCAAGACTTTGCTGAAGAATATGTAGAGGCTTTTGAACGGTTTTATCGTATCGGGAATAAACAAGCAATTGTTAGATTAGTAGACTCCGTACTAGAACCACACGGTGGGAGACTATTTGATGGGTTTACATTAGGTAAGGATTAAGGATAAGTACTAAACTTAAAAGCCCTTCTATAATTAAGAAGGGCTTAAGTCTATACTATTGTTATACTAAAATTTGAAACTCATCATGGTCGACGCTGTTTACTCCATCATCAAAGACAAGTCGGGTGACGAACTTATAAGAGACTGTGTCGCTGCTTGGAGGAAATGAGTCGGAAAGCCTGCACGAAAAGTGAATGGTGCGTTGTTCGTTTGCTTTCATCGTTGATGAGCTTAATATGGTATTCTGATGAAGGACAGATGAGCGATCACGATTCTGATCATACTGCAAAAGGTCTGTTTCGATTCTTTTCAACTTCTGCTCAACACGACCGCCAGTTAGTTCATATTCCCCTTTGATCACGTCTCCCGGGCGAAACTCTTTCTTATTTAATACCAAATCGATCTTTGTTGCGCCAATCCCGAACCTGCACATCAATTTATTGAACATAACCGTCATTCAACCTCTCATTCATCTAGTTACCAATTCTACGCAATAAGGAGAGCTTTGGTTTCACTTTTCTCATCTTTTCTACGACTATATTCTAAAAGAAAAGAAGCCCTTTTGTCTATAAGGCTTCTTCGACATATTTCGCGAATTTTTGTAAGTATTTTTGTATTTTAACAGTATCAATTCCCAAACACTTTTCCCAAGGTAATGAAACATACCCCAGATAAGTATTTTAATTGGAATTTGTTCCATAAAGAGGTAGAAATATAGGTAGGATTTCTATAAAATAGGACTAGAACATTATCATATTTTGGTAAAATACCAGCTTGAGAAGGGGTCATTCAATTGAAGGAAAAGAAGAAAAAGAAAAAAACCCATGTGCCATTGAGAATGAATCTACTGTTTATTTCGGTCTTTTTTCTATTTTCACTTCTGATTCTTCGTCTTGGGATTGTGCAAATCGTGCAGGGGAACCATTATGAAGCAGAAGTAGCGAGAACAGAAAATGTGAAATCCCATAATGGTACACCACCTAGGGGTAAAGTCTATGACCGGTATCGGAATGTGATCGTGGACAATGTACCTTTAAACGCAATCACTTATACCAGAACACAAACGACAAAGCCCGAGGATATGCTGAAAGTAGCAAGAAGACTCGCAGATTTGATCGAAATGAATCCAGACAAGATCACAGATCGGGATCGGCAGGATTTCTGGCTTCTGAGTCATCCTGATAAAGCAGAAAAACTCGTTTCAGAGGATGAGTTAAAGAAACTGGAAGATGATGAAGATCTTACAAAAGATGATGTGAATAAAAAGGTATATGAATTGCAGCTGGAAAGGATCACGGAAAAGGACATCAAATCTTTTACTAAACAAGAAGAGGAAATCCTGGCCATATTCCGCGAATTCAATACCGGCTATGCCCTTACGCCTCAAATCATCAAAAACAAGGATGTTTCCATGGAGGAAATGGCGAGAGTCAGTGAACGCCTGTCAGAATTGCCAGGAGTGAACGTTACCACTGACTGGGAAAGAAAATATGTGAATGACAGCACGTTGAGAACGATTCTAGGAAGAGTATCCACCTCACAACAGGGGCTCCCAAGTGAACTTGTCAATGAATTCAAAGCTCAAGGATATGCACTTAACGACCGTGTTGGAACTAGTTATTTCGAATCACAGTATGAAAACGTCCTAAAAGGTCAGAAGGAAGAAATCGAATACATCACGAAAAATGGAAGTGTCCTTGATACACAACTCGTCAGCGAAGGTCACAGTGGTAAGGATGTCGTATTAACCATCGACCTCCAGCTTCAAAAAGAAATTGAAAAAATCGTTGAAGAAGAGCTGAGTAAACAAGCATCCCAATATTGGGAATCCCCATTCCTGGATCGGGCTTTTGTTGTCATGATGGATCCACACACAGGTGAAATCCTTTCCATGGTCGGAAAGAAATATGGCAAAAACGCTGATGGAAAGACGGAGATGCAGGATTATGCTTTGGGTACATTTACTTCTGAGTATGGAGTGGGCTCTGCTGTTAAGGGTGCTACTGTGTTGACGGGGTATATGACTGGAGCTTTGAATGTAGGGGATGTGCTTTATGATGAACCGATTAAGATAAAAGATACCAAAGTCAAGAAATCTTGGTTTAGTGGTTCAAGATATTTGAGTGATATCGGTGCTCTCGAAATTTCATCCAACGTATACATGTTTAAAACAGCTTTCAAAATTGCAGATGCCACTTATCGTCGTGAACAACCATTGAATATTAATCCAGAAGCATTTGATATTATGAGAAGTTATTACAGCCAGTTTGGGTTGGGAGTCAAAACGGGAATTGATCTACCTGGAGAGGTAGAGGGGCTAAAAGGGAACGAAACTGAACCAGGTAAACTTATGGACTTTTCGATTGGGCAGTACGATTTATACACCCCGATGCAGCTCGTTCAATACGCTTCAACCATTGCAAATGGCGGCTACCGGATGCAGCCGCATATCATGAAGGAAATTCGTGAACCCAGCCAGGAAAGAGGGAAAGTAGGGCCTCTTTTATATGAACACCAATCTAAAGTTTTAAACAGGATTGATGCAACGGAAAGAGAGATACAACAGGTCCAGCGAGGCTTCTATCAAGTTACTCATGGTGCAAATGGAACAGCAAATAATTTCAGATCAGCTCCTTACGACGCAGCTGCAAAATCCGGCACGGCAGAAGCTTTCTATTATAGCCCTGAAGAAAAAAGACAATATGAAACATTCAACACCACTCTAATCGGCTATGCCCCATACGACAACCCGGAAGTAGCCTTTTCTGTCGTGTTACCATATTCGCATCAGAACAAAGATCCATACGTAAATAAAACCATCGCCAAGCGGGCAATGGACAAATACTTCGAGCTGAAGAAGCAATACGAAAAGGACGGTTACTTTGACTCATCGACAGAAGAAGAGGTCCGGAATGCTGACCAGCTAGAAGAAACGGAAGAGCAAGAAACAGAAGCTGAATAAACAGAAACGCAATCCTTTGTAATGAGGGTTGCGTTTTTATTTTAATTAAAAATCTTCCTACGTTCTAAACCTCCACCAACCAGCATAACTTGAAGGGCGATTACGAAGTCAATACTCATAAGACAATTTCGAGAGAAGGGACTATTTCCTTATTTCCGTATTTTAAATTGACAATGAGAATCATTTTCATTTAAACTTTGTAATTGAAAACGATTCTCACTAAAAAAGGAGGAGCACAGATGACCATTCTGTCCTCACATCAGCCATTTCAAATAATGCAGACCGATATGCGAAAAATCATCCAAGAAAAGTTACCAATATCTCAAAAACGCATTCTTCATAAACTTGTTCAAGCGATCGTTCGAGAAGAGGTACTTGACTACACTTGGGGAAAATCAACAAATGACGGCAAATCATTATACATAAAACCCTCACACAACATAATAATCAAGGTCCCCATACAGCATACCTATTCACTTGGACAAATGGATATTGAAGATCCCATTATTATAGAAAAAGAAAATACAGTCCATCCAATCGATACTCCTGCTCAGTTTATAGAGGAATTGATCGGGACACGGTCCTCTGAATCCGGTAATCTGAATCAGCTTAAAATCGAACTGGAAAACAGTGTCATAAATGATGCTTTAGCTTTAACCGCTGCGAAGTTGAGACAGGGTGGGAACATATCAGAGAGCACCCTTGACTATTTACAAAAAGAACAATCTTCTAACGCATCATTCAGTCCATTGGTTTTTTTAGAACAATGGGTCATCGAAGGTCATACTCTCCACCCTTGTTCAAAGACAAGGCTTGGTTTATCGGAAAATGAAGTGATGGTGTACGCTCCAGAATGGGGAAGTAAGGTAGATATCATTCCCCTCGCAATTCATAAGAGCATATCGTCATTCTCGAAAATAACCGGTGGATCGTCCATGACAGACGTGTTACTGAAGGATCATCGATACCTGGAAGAAGCATTCAAGGAGAACATAACCCGACTTCACCTGGAACCTGAGGAATACGACATCATTCCCGTTCATCCATGGCAATACGAACACACCGTTAAAAAACATTACAGAACAGAATTGAAACAGAAATTGCTGATCCCGATCGACACAACGATTCCCTATCAGCCATTGATCTCCTTCCGATCATTAGCGCCAAATAATCGAATGCAACACCATATAAAAACAGCCCTCAACGTTCAAATGACGAGTGCGAAAAGAATCGTTTCGCCCACATCCGTCTGGAACGGTCCTGTTATTTCAGACCTGTTGAATACTATCTCCAAACATGACTTAGAGATAAATAATAGTATTAACTTTCTATCTGAAAGTAGTGGTGGGCATTACCAATCCAATCGAAAGGAAGCGTCGCTAAATTTAGAAAAGAACTTGTCTGCTCTAATCAGGGAAAATCCAGAAAAGAACCTTACGAACGAGGAAATTGCTGTTCCAGGAGCAGCGCTCATCAACACATCTCCGGTAACTGGGAAGGTGTTGATTGTGGAACTTATCGAAGAATGGTCAATGAGGAAAGGAATTTCTAAAGAAAGTGCTGCTGCTGATTTTATTCAAGAATACGCAAGCACTCTGATTCCCGGTCTCATTAACTTGATCGTTAAGTATGGAATCAGTCTGGAAGCACATCTTCAAAATGCACTCATTATTTTCGAAAATGGGCTTCCGAGCAAACTATCGATACGAGACAACGGGGGGATTCGCATTTTAGAAGAGCGTTCAAGTGCGTTTATTAAAAAAGGGAAAATCAGCAACGAAACGAATTTACTCACATCTGAACCATTAGATTTATATAAAATGTTTTCACATGCTGTCATTCATAATCATTTGGGAGAAATCATCGTGAGAATAGCAAGAGAACTAAAGGTTTCTGAAGCTCTTCAGTGGCGACAGGTTTCTGATGTAATTCAATTCACCTTGGATGATTTAAAAACCCGAATGCTTCACAAGGAACATGCAGATCATTTTGAACAGGAACTATTTAGTACAAGAACGTATTT
This sequence comes from Rossellomorea sp. FM04394, assembly GCF_041889765.1. Taxonomy (NCBI): domain Bacteria; kingdom Bacillati; phylum Bacillota; class Bacilli; order Caryophanales; family Bacillaceae; genus Rossellomorea; species Rossellomorea sp. FM04394. Next base: position 2,252,855 of record NZ_CP168654.1, read on the forward strand.
AAAGTCATTGATAAAAATGAGATTATCCGACGCCATCACAGAAAATATGTATGTTTCGGCTCCTAATCCATTAATTCAAGGAGGAAAGGAGAATATCATTGAATCTTTATAAAAATCATCCATTAGCTGAAAGGCGGTTTCTAGACGAAGAAACTCAATGCCTGAAATACCTGAAAGAAAATCAACCTCATTTGGTAGCCCACTATATAGAGCATCTGGATAAAGGACGACAAACGATCCTTAACAAGCTTGCATCCTCTTTATTAAGGGAAGACGTGAACTCACTTTACTCTGATTCTGTTCAATTGAAGAAAATAGGTTCGGTTTATGTAACAAGCCTTTTGAAAGTGTATAAAAAGTGGGAGCCGTTTTTGCATCAGCTTCAAACCGTTGAGTTAAAGGAGGATCTTTCTTATAGAATGAAGTCTTTTGAAGACTATATGATTCTGTTCCCTATTAAGGATGAGCTCGCCTTTCGAAGAGTCACTCTAGAAGGAGAAGTACTATGGATTTCAAAAGAGTCCCATGGGAAAGTAATGACGGCCAGTGAGCTGATTTCTCTTTTAGATCTTTCAGATGAGGGGTTTAAACTTATCCAAGAACTTGATAATGGAACGGCTAATCAATCCCTCGGATATGCCAAGCATGCCCACTGGATAGAGAGCCTGAAGAAAGAAATGGGTGAGAACCGTTGTCCGTCTTCCCTGGAGTATGTTAAAAGGAAGAAGCAGGATGAACCCCTATGGAGCCAGCTTTCATTCTTTGAGCAGCTTAGTTTAGAAGGGCATCATTTACATCCAGGTTCAAAAACCAAAACGGGCATGTCCCCTGAGGATGTAGCCACCTATTCACCTGAATTTCATCAAACATTTAAGATTTGCTTTGTAGCGGTTAAAAAAGAATGGGTTGAAATGACTGAAGCCGAGCCGAATACAATAGAAGAAACGTTTTCAGAGATTATGCCATCCTACCATGATTTTATGACGAAAAATAAACTCAATCTAGATAATTATAAGCTTCTGCCTATTCACGAATGGCAGTATAAACATGCTTTATATCCACTTTATCAATCAGAAATTAATAGGGGGATTATCATCCCGATTGAAACTCTATCTATCGTATGTGAGGCTTCTTCATCATTTCGCACAGTTCTGCCTCAGAATAACAACAGTCGGTTTGTTAAACTGGCCGTCAATAGTCAGATGACTTCCACTGTAAGATCGATCTCAAGTCAGACTGCCTTAAACAGTACCATTTTTACGGAAATGGTGAGGGATATTTTAAAGGAAGAAACAGAGTTAACTCCTTTTCTTCCACTTAACGAAATAGCCGGGTACTCATTTAAATCAGAAAGGGATGATCAAAGGAGAAATCTGACTGTCGTCATAAGAGAAAATCGGGAAGAGGATCTGGATGAACAGGAAGTAATGATCACTGGCAGCAGTTTATACGCCATCTCACCTTTTTCCAATCGCACCATTCTTGCTGAACTGCTGGATGAATATTGCGAGCATCAGAAAATATCTAAAGAAAGAGGAGCACAGTCATTTTTTAAAGACTATTTATCTGTGACTATTCCAGGTTTCCTCACATTCTTGACAAAATATGGAGTTGCGTTGGAAGGACATTTGCAGAATAGTCTCCCAGTTTTCAAAAACGGTAAACCTGTGCGCTTTTACTTCCGGGATTGGGGAGGAGCAAGGATCTTCAAAAAGAGATTAGTTGCTCAAAATCTTTTCCCAGACTTTCATCCAGGCAGTATCACGATGACAGACAATATAGAAGAAATGTACTCAAAAGCCCACTACACGATTTTCCAAAGTCATTTTGGGGAGGTCATCCGTCTTCTTGTAGAAGCTTCAGGTGTCTATGAAGGTGAGTTCTGGGCATTGGTAAAAATGACTTGTGAAGATACATTTACTTCACTTTCCTTGACGGTTCCCGGGAATGTTGAAGAAGACCAAGCATTTTTTTATCAGAATGAAGTAAAGCATAAAGCGTTAACAAGGATGAGAATGAGCCCCTCAGAAGGATATCTATACAGTCAAGTTACCAATCCGTTAGGAAGAGAAGAGAGCTGAAAGTGAATTCTTTTCCTGTTCAGCAGCATATCGCATTAAAATCACGACCTTTCCGCCGCTTCTTGTATGGGAGCTTCTTTGTACGGTCCACAGATTGGATGGATCTAACCATTCTCAACTGGATCGTGTATGAGTGGACTCATTCAGCAGTGGCGTTGGGAATTGTGAATGCATGCAGACTGCTGCCGGTTTTCCTTTTTTCCGTATCTGCAGGTGTGGCAGCAGACAAATATAATCGACGAAACGCACTTCTCATCCTGTATAGTGGAATCTTTCTATCTACCATTTCCATTGCGGTTATAATTGGACTGCAAGCATCGTTTTACTTACTACTTTTCGCCATAACGATTCGATCCATTTTTATGAGTTACGAAGTGCCGATTCGTAATGCCATGTTATCAGATATCGTTCCTATTGAAATGCTGGGAAGTGCCATAACCCTACAAACGACGTGTATTAACGTAGCAAGAATGCTCGGTCCGGCGTTTGCAGGTGTACTCCTTGGGCATTTCACAGCTGGGGATGTGATGATCGGAGTCTCGTTCGGGACTCTCCTGGTCATTTTATCATTGATGACCATTTCCACCCCTCAACGGCTGAAAGGAGTGACAGAAACGAAAGGGAAGAAATCATTGACTGAAACCTTTCATTACATAAAAGGAGAACCCGGGATATCCGGAATCATGTTAGTTGCTGTAGCTCCGATGATTTTTGGATTTCCCTATACGACAATGCTTCCCATTATTTCGAAAGAGCTGATGGGTCTCGGTCCGGCGGGATTTGGATTGTTACTTTCCATTTCTTCTGCAGGTGCGATCGCCGCTACCGGGATCCTGACATTCCGACAGCCGAGGATGGGGGGACGTTGGCTGATTTTGTCCTCGCTTGCCTTCGGAACAACCTTAATCTTATTTACCGTGATGAGTCGTTATTATTATATAGCTCTGGGCTTTATGTTCTTAGTGGGATTCGCAAGTCAATATTACAGAACATTAAGCAGAGTCCTCATCCAGGTGAAGGTGGCAGATGAGTTTCGGGGCAGGGTATTGAGCATTGCCCTTATGGACAGGGGCTACATTCCCCTCGGGGCCATCCTGATCGGGTTTATCGCCAGTTCATTTGATGCTTACACGGCCGGCCTTTCAATGGGAATCGGAACCGTCCTGTTTACCATCATCGTTGTCCGCAGTAATCGAAGTTTATGGAAGGAGTAATCTATGATTTCTAATAACGTCAGCGCATATCTCCCGTTACTTCTTAACAATAGAAGAGAAGATCCCATATGTGCCTATATCTATGACATTAATAAATTAAAAAAACATGTTCATTATCTGAAGGAGTCATTGCCTTCTTACTGTTCCTTATTTTATGCGGTCAAAGCAAATCCCGACATGAAGATCATCCATGCTTTAGAAGAGTATATTGATGGATTCGACACAGCTTCAGAAGGGGAACTCAACAAGATCCTGAATCTCACTGATAAGCCCATTATCTTTGGAGCACCGGCAAAAAAAGACAGGGAACTGGAGTATCTCTCCAAGGGAAACCTTCACGCTATGAATATAGAAAGTGAACGGGACTTGCATCGATTGAACCGCTTAGGATCCGTTACAGGGGAGAAGCTCCCTGTCCTCATTCGTGTGAACAGTACCTATCAGGTGGCCAGGAGCTCTCATAAAATGACTGGGGTTCCGACTCAATTCGGAATAGAAGAAAAAAGGATTCCTACTCTATTAAATGATCTGTCAGACTATCCTTACCTCGAAGTAAAAGGCTTTCACTTTCATGCGATGAGTAATAATCTCGATGCCCTTGATCACCTGGAATTCATACATTCCTGCCGGGAAAAGATAGTGGAGTGGAAGGCTGTCTTTTCATTACCTTCTGCCACTATATTGAACGCAGGTGGAGGCATCGGTATAAACTATGAACATCCAGAAGAGCCATTTGATTGGGAAACCTTCACGAATGGTTTGCAGCAAATGAAAGCTTTATTTACTCATGAGGGAATCCAGCTGATATTGGAACTTGGCCGGTATATGGTAGCTGATTGCGGATTCTATGTGGCAGAAGTGATGGACATTAAGAGAAATCATGGTGAGCATTTTGCACTGATAAGGGGAGGTACTCATCATTTACGGCTGCCTGCAGCTTGGAAAATGAGTCACCCCCATACGATTTATCCAGTGGACGAATGGTACGACGAGCCACTGCCGAGACCAGAGTTAAGGGAAGAATTCGTTACAGTCGCAGGAGAATTATGCACCCCCAATGACTTGCTTATCCGGAAGAGTTATATAGAAAGGTTAAAAGCAGGAGACTTAGTGGTTTTCTCTAAGGCAGGAGCGTATGGCTGGACCATCTCTCATCACGATTTCTTGTCGCACCCACAACCTGAATTTCATTACTTGGAATAGCGCCTGATTTTTGAAAAAGATGAAACTTACTCCTGCTTTCATCCGTATATATAGAAAGGGATTTTTCAAGGGTAGGAGTGAAGTGAAGCGTATGCTATGGTGGATTATTGGCATTGCCGTTGTATTCGGTATAATAAGTGGTCTTCTAAGACGTAAATTTTCACAAAATACATTTGAAGCAGGAAATCATAACGAAAGACAACTGCAGGAAGAAGAACGAGTGAAAGCGAGCAGTTGGTTTACCGGGGGTCAATGATACGATAAGAAATGTCAGGAAAACTTCCTGGCATTTTTATTTTGACATCCATTACCCACTGGTTGAATGAACTGAATAGCAAATCCAAATGAATCCTTTTGAGCCTGCTTTTCATGGTAAAATAAGTTAAAACCGTTCAAGTCATACCCGAGAATTCATTCAGGGGAAATTCTTCAATGGTCTACAAAGGAAGGGGGGAAGACCGTGATCAAATCTGAACAGGACATTTTGGATTTAGTTAAAAATGATTCATGGATGATTGGCATCTTAGAAACCGTTCAAACCCTTCATCTGCCCGACTGGTGGATCTGTGCAGGATTTGTAAGGACGAAAGTGTGGGATACACTGCATGGGTATTCAAAGAAAACAGCCTTGCCGGATATTGATGTAGTATATTTTGATGCTTCGAATACAGAGGAGCAATTCGAAAAGTATTTGGAATCCAAATTGAAGGAAAAAGCTCCTGCCGAACCGTGGTCTGTGAAAAACCAGGCCAGGATGCATATCAAAAATGGAGAAGCACCCTATAGCTCCACGATTGATGCTGTATCTCGATTCCCTGAAACTGCTACTTCCATTGCATTGACGATGAACGAGAATCGAGAATAATGACCTTATTTTAGCAGCACCCTGGGGGATACAAGATTTACTTTCCCTCCAAATAAAGCCGACACCACCTTTTACAGGTAAAGAGGCATTGGCCTCCATTTTTAAAAAAAGGGTGCTGGAAAAGGATTGGAATACGAAGTGGCCGAAAGTGAAGGTTTATGGTACTAATGGAGAATTCCTGGAGGGTGAAACAAGATTGAATTTACTTCCTTGAAAGGCGATTTGAAGAAGAAAATTTTTACTATCCATTTTCTATTTCGCTATTTTAAGTTTATCAGTTAGAGTGACCTTTTGAGTACTTTTCATAGCTTAGGATCTTGCAAGCGTTCACTTTGATCATTCTGTTACATAAGAGGGAACCCATAATATTAAACGTTTTTTATCATCAATCAGACATATTTTGAGGTCCGTCCCTCAAAGGAAAGGAGAAAGTTATGTCGATTAGGTATTGGTCACAAATAGGCATCGGGTTGGTTATCTTTGGATTTGCGTCTTTGGTCTCTTGGTATGAAGGGAGTGCTTTGTTGGATAACTCTGGGGAATGGAGGTATTCAGCTCCGTTCAGTGACATGATTCATGGCAGTGTTCAAAGTTCGAATGATATAGTAGCACTTGATTTCTTTGTATATGCTGCCAAGTTTTCACCAGTTTATCCCGGGTTGATGTTTATCAGTGCCAGTTATCTTTTAGTTCTGATTGCATTTCGGTTATTTAAACAATCAAGTTTCCGGATTTCCATTGCTCTCCTTGGCGTGATTGACCTTGTGTTAAGTTTCCTCATCTCCTCATCACCTACTGCGGGAGCGAATATTTTATTTTGGTTATTACTATTAGTCGGACTATTAATGACAGTAGGAGCGGGTGTCCTTCACTTATTCCCCTTCTTACGGATGAAAAGCCATTTCGATTCTAAATAGAGGGACGGACCTCGATTTGACGACAAGCTTCATGGGAAACCTTGAATTAGCATCTTTAATACGAAAACAAACTATTTTTTGAGGTCCGTCCCTAAACCGTAACGTTTAACTGTACGGTTTAGGAGAAATAAAGTATACTACTCTAGAGGTGATAACTTGGGAAGTTGTATCGAATAGGCGAGCTATCGAAGCTAAGTGAAGTGTCCAAGCGGACGATTGATTATTATACGAAAATGGGTTTATTAAAATGCAACCGGTCGAACAATAATTACCGGTATTATCATGAAGAAGCATTAGCAGACTTGAAGCTGATCGAACAGTGTCAGCACATGAATATGACGTTGAATGAAATTAAAGACCGAATGATTCTTTTGAAATCCAAGCATGTCGATCATTCAGTACTTGAAAAGCAAGTGAATCATATACGAAATGAAATGAAGCATCTGCATAACGAATTGCATGAGGTCCTGCAGGCTATGGATACATTAGGGGATGAGGACCGAAAACGCATGTTAAAGCAGGTTTCCCCACAGGCTTCGGCACTATTTCAAGCATTAATGGTTTTTTCTGGTTAAACCAGCATAATAGATAAACAACTACAGGAGAGTGACTTTTTTTTGGACGATATACCACTGAATTCATTAGTATTATTAGGAGCATTAATCCTTTTATCTGCCTTTTTCTCATCGGCGGAAACGGCTTACTCCAGTGTAAACAAGATCAGGCTTATGAATTTCGTAAGTGAAGGAAGAAGAGGAAGCATCAAGGCTCATTATATTGCGGAGAATTTTGATAAAGCCCTGTCTACGATATTAGTCGGGAATAACATTGTAAACATCGCCGCAGCAAGTATCTCAGCAAAGCTTGCCACAGATATATTCGGAGGTAACACTGGTCTTGTCATCAGTACGTTTGTCATGACACTGTTAATTCTGATTTTCGGGGAGATCCTGCCGAAATCATTGGCAAAAGAAAACGCTGAAACCTATTCCCTGACCATATCCGGCGTGCTGTTCTTCTTAATCAAAATCCTTACACCGATCAACTACTTTTTTATCAAATTAAAAGAGTTGGTATCGAAGTTCTTCTCGAAAAATCACGAGATGCCATCTGTCACAGAGGAAGAGTTAAAAGTGATGCTTGATATTAGTGAAGAAGAAGGAGTCATTGATAAAGAAGAAAGGGAGTTGATTCACCGCTCCATGGACTTTGATGATATCCTTGCTACCGAGGTCCTTACGCCCCGGATCGATGTCATGGCCGTTGAGGTGAACCAACCGATTGAAGAAATCAAAGAAATGTTTTTTGAAGAACGTTTTTCACGGATTCCGGTTTATGAAGATCATATCGATAACATCATAGGAATTCTTTCAGAGAAAGAATTCTTCACTCACTTGATCAAGTTCGGTGAAGTGAACATCCGGGAATTGATTCGTGAACCGATGTTTGTATTTGAATCAGCCAAAATTTCCTCCCTGCTTACCAAGCTTCAAAAGAACAATGTGCATATGGCCATTGTAGTGGATGAGTTTGGCGGCACGACGGGAATCATCACCCTCGAAGATATTTTGGAAGAAATCGTAGGGGAGATATGGGATGAGCAGGATGAGAAAACCCATTCCATGAGAAAAATCAGTGAAAAAGAATATCGATTCGATTCACAATATCAATTAGATGAATTCACAGAGCTGCTTGATGTACCTGAGCCCGAAAGTTCCTACCATACGATTGGGGGATGGGTGGTTGAAAGCTTCGAAGATCTTCCATCAGAGGGTGACAGCTTCGACTATGAAAACTTGAAAGTGAGCGTAGAAGAGGTGGATAACCGCCGGGTACGTACGATTAAAGTGGAAATACTTGAAGGGAAAACAGAGGATATTGTTCAATAAGGTGGAAATAACAGGCTTTTCATTGCCTGTTATTTTTTTGGTTTATCATTGATATAAGGAGGCTGCTGTAATATGAACGAATCAGAAACAAGGGAAGCCCTTTTGCGTGAACTGGAAGTCGTTGATAAATGGTCTGAGGATCAAAAAGGGTTATGGTTTTGGGAGAAGCTCGGCCGTATTCCATTTATGATCCTTGACCGGATCACTCCTCAAACGGTGCATAACAAGATCGGACAAGCGCTGGATGAAATAGGGAGCTATATACAAAAGGGAGGAAGTTACCTTACAAGTGAGAGAGAAGTCGTTAGGCGATTTGTTAAGAGAACAGATAATCCTCACTTATCGGTAATGGATATTTCCAAGCTCCCCCTTTCATATATGGATGAAGTAAGCGAAGGGATTGTAGGCATGAGAAAAAAGGTTGCCATGACCCAGGGGGCGACTACCGGAATCGGCGGCTTCCTGACTCTAAGCATTGATATACCTTTCATTCTCGGTATCTCACTTAAGACTCTTCAGGAGATCGCAATAAGTTACGGGTACGACCCAAATGATCAACAGGAGCGTATTTTCATTATAAAGTGTTTACAATTCGTTTCTTCAGATATAGTAGGGAAACAAGCAATCCTTCACGAACTATCGGACTTTAACAAAAAGGATACGGAGAAAAGAGAACAAACCCTTTCCCAGCTTCAAGGCTGGAGGGAAGTGATGATCAGCTTCCGTGATAACTTCGGATGGAAAAAACTATTCCAAATGATTCCCATCGCAGGAATCCTGTTCGGCTCCTTCATCAACAAATCCATGATCTCAGACATCGGCGAAACCGGCCGTATGCTCTACCGTAAAAGACGGATCCTTGAGAAGCTTGAGAAGCTTGAAGAGGGACGGACATCTGAATTATAACTTTTCTGTAGAAAAGGCTTAATATTAACCTTTTTAAATAATGAATGTAGATCAGAGGTCCGTCCCTCTGATCGTTTTTTAATGTCATTCTTTTGGAAAAAATTATGATAAGATAAAAGAAAAGCTTGGGGATGCTTTTAGATGATGATGAATATTAATGGTAATACGATAGATGAAGTGACTTTGAGAAATTGGTGGAGTAGGCTGATTGCTGAGGTGTTTCAATGAAAAATAAAAAGTGGTTATATTATCTTATATTGACTTTCCTTGTGATCCTTAGTTGGTATTTCTATCAGAGGATGACTGACCGTACTTACGAGGGGATGACTATCATCCCCGAAGAACATGATGACATCCCTTTATATGAAGGCTTGGAACCAACAATGAGCAATTATAAAATGAAAGGCGATCATTGGATGGGTATCTATGATTTTTATCTCGAGGAACTTCCAAAATTGGGTTGGGAGGTAAGTGAATTAGATTCAGCAATTGACGAACATGCTCCTGAAAATGATTGGGGCGGTTTTTATTCTAGTTGGAGAAAAGTAGGTTTTGATGGAGAATTATCTATCTCATCCCATTTCAATCAAGGGGAAGGCTACACGGAGGTCATTTTTGACAAACATCCTTTTTTTTATTCCTCTGTCTGGATGGAGGCGACTCCAAAAAGTGCATGCGTTTATGTTGATACTGGTAATGAATCCTGCCGGACGATCAACGATAAGGAAACCATACAGTCTTTAGTTGATTTTATCAACGATGGCATTGATTGGGATGATCAATCAACCGAACCCCGTTCAAGTAAGAAAACCTATCTGTTTGATGATTTAAAAGTTGAAGTCCTTTACGAAGGAGACAAGGAAATCTATATAAAATCAGATAAAGGGATAAAGGTAGTGAAACCAGAATCTGAGTTCCTGAAAATCATTAGTCAGTAAAATAAAAGGGACCTCCAAGTGGAAGTCCCTTTTAATTATTCATCTTCGTTTTTATCTTTATTAAACCAAAGCGGTTCATCATTATCCACTTCGCCATTATAATTAATGAGCAATTCTTCGCCAGCTTGAATGTCTTTGTAGGCATAAAAGTCGAAGGTATGGTTATCGAAATTTATTTCGTAAATTGTATTTGGTGTATATGAATGGTTAAACAACATTCCATATCCTAATAGAAGTGCTGTGTGATTAATTCCGTATTCAAATACATAATCCGCCAGGAATGTTTTCTCTATATGTTCATGTTCCTCATTGGGATAGGGGATGACTGGTGCTTCATGAACCAGCTCTCCTTTGGCTATATCTCTTTTTGCAAAAACGCCGCGATTAAGATCACCGTCACTAAGAGATGATATTTTCACTTCGATCATTATGCCACCTTCTTTCTATATCCTCTAACTTAGTAAGCTTGACACGAACTGGATAGAAAAGCAACATCAAATCTATAATGTAGCCAGCTCAATCAAAACAAATTCCCAAAAAAACCTTGAATGCTTCGTGCACTTCGTACTAGCCAACTGGCCTTCTCGACGGACTCAGCGGCATATATATCAACTTTATAGGAAGGTTGTTTTTTATCAATGATATACTCGTTCTTTTCAGGGGTTTCAATCAACATTTCACCAATTTTTTCACCCTTTTGAATGGGAGCTTGAAGAGTACCATCGTCGTTAAGCTTATCTTCATCTAATTTGACTGAAGCTTTCACTTTATCTTTCTCTTCTTTTGTAACACGGATAGATAGAGGCTTGTCTATTCTAATGGTTACCGTTTGTTCCTTACCGTCTGGAACGTCTAACGTGTGTTCCTTTTTCTTATCAATATCATTTAAAGTATATTTAACCGTCTCAAACTGATTAAATCCATAATCAAGAAGTTCTGTCGTTTGAATGAAGCGCTCGGCACTGCTGGGCTGACCATATTCATCCTTTGCATCTAAAATGACTGAAATATATCGTACCCCATCACGTTCTGCAGTCCCGGTAAAAGTGGAACCTGCAAAGGGTGTCGTACCTGTCTTTAATCCATCTGCACCTTTATAAAAATAGGTTTTATCTTTTAAAAGGCCGTTTGTATTCTTCATGAGGAGTTCTTCATTTGTCCCCGGTCTGAAAACTTTGGAAGAGAGTTTCGATGTCTCTAATACTTCTGGAAAATCGTGAATGAGGTAATACGCCAGAGTGGCCATATCTTCAGCCGATACCATGTTTTCATCATTTACATCCGTTCCCTTCGGAAACATGCCGAGCATATCATAGTTACTCAGCCCGGAAGAATTAACAAATTGATAATGTTCAAATCCGAGTTCCTTCGCCTTTGCATTCATCCTCTTTACAAATTCTCCCTCGGAACCTGCTACGACTTCGGAAAGTGCAATCGCTGCACCATTTCCTGATTTGATCACCATGGCATCATACAATTCCCTTACCGTATACTCTTCGTCCGCTCTTAAGGGGACATTGCTCAAGCCTGGTGCATTCGCTAATTGATGGACTTTGTCACTTACTTTATACGTTTGATCCCATTTGATCTTTCCTTCTTGAATGGCTTCTAACACAAGGTATTCTGTCATCATCTTCGTCATGCTGGCAATACCGAGCAGCTGATCTTCATGTTCCTTATAAACAATCTTACCCGTATCTGCTTCCACTAAAATCGCAGCATCTGCATTTATATCTAATTTTGTCTTCCCATGCGCCGTTTGCTGAAAAGGCGTCATGGCCATAAAGGATATCATCAAAACCGACAGGCTTTGCTTCATTGCATTCTTCTTCAAACCAATACCTCCAAAACCTAGTTTACACAACCAAATTATTTTACCACACAAACCACATAAGCGCCCCCAAACCCCAAAACCTTTTCAAATCGTTCATATTATTGTCAAAATGAGGGACGGACCTTTCTTTAGGCAGAATCTTCATTTTATAGGGAGAAGTGGTCGGGTGAGGTCCGTCCCTCTTTCAGAACTGGAAAATAATTCTTGCTCTTAACCTTCCATTCTGGTAAAATCATCTAAACTGTTTGGAGGGAAAGACTATGATTACCTACCCACTACTATTAAAAGGCGCAACTATAGGGGTGACCGCTCCTTCATCAGGAGTTCCTCAAGAACTACATGATTTGTTAAAGCAATCGATCTCGAAAATGGAAAGTAAAGGCTACTCCGTAAAATGCGGAGAGACTGTATGGACGCAGCATAAAGCAAAATCTTCCCCAGCCCAAAAGAGAGCCACTGAATTGAACCAAATGTTGCAGGACAATAAAGTCGACCTCATCATCCCGCCATGGGGCGGCGAACTACTCATAGAAATCCTGGATCTCATTGATTATGAAAATATCAAAAAGAAATGGCTGCTTGGTTATTCCGACACGAGTGTGCTTTTACTGGCACTAACATTAAAAACTGGAATCGCCACTGCGCATGGAACCAATCTCGTTGATCTGAGAGGGGAGTACTCCGATCCGACAACGGCACAATGGGAAACCGTGCTCTCAACGAAAGAAGGATCATCTGTTACTCAATACTCATCACAGCACTATCAAAAAGAATGGAATCACGAGCACCCCTCTCCAACAGTCTTTCACTTATCTGAGCAAACCATTTGGAGAACTGCAGGAAATCAAGATGTAAAGGTCAATGGCCGTCTACTCGGAGGCTGCATAGATGTCATCAGGCACTTGATCGGAACGCCTTATGGAAACATAGCAGATTTTAGAGAGAAGCATATAAAGAATGAAACCATCCTCTGGTATTTTGAAAACTGTGAACTAAATACCGCAGATCTGCGCCGGACACTTGTACAGATGAAATTAGCCGGCTGGTTCGACCATTCTTCTGGAATTCTGTTTGGAAGAAGTCCTAGCAACACTCCTATTGGTGATTATATGATTGAAGATGTCTACCAAGAGTTATCAGACGAGCTGGAGATTCCAATCGTGCATGATATTGACTGCGGACATCAGCCTCCTCAAATTACTTTTATCAATGGAGCATATGGGGAGGTAGAAGTATCCGGTGGAAAAGGAAAAGTCATTCAAACATTCAAATAATCAAAAAAAAACGTCCCATACCAGGACGTTTTTTCTGCCTACTTATTCAAACCATTATATCGCTTTTCATTCATCACCCACATGATGTATCCCCATAGCCATCCACCTGCCACACAACACACGATTAAAAGGGGAAGATAGTCTCTGATTATTCCATACAGAATCACTGAAAATACCAATCCAGTAATCAACGACCCATATACAAATGAAAAGAACCATTTCCCTTTATTTCGAATGGTTTCCCACCGCCTCCAGTAGTCGCCACCCGGCTCCCTGCTGTTGATAAAGAAAACGCAGGCATTCATAAAAAAGATAAGGCTGATGGCCAAATACATGTAGGATTTCGGATCTAACCAAAACACTAGAAAGTTAATCAGAGAAGTGAAGGAGAACATGATATATATAAGTTTATTTTGTTTTATTTTTTCCATTTCAGCGCCCCCAATCTTTTGTATTATATCAAATCATTTCCGACATGGACCAACATATTCCAACAAAATAAAGGAAAATCCCTCCATCCTCTAGAAGTCTTTGAGGAACAGAATTCAGCTAAGGAGTTTATTTTAATGAAAGCAAATGTAATGACCATTCGAAAAAAAGAAATCCATGTCGAAACCCATGGTTCTAAGGAAAATCCAGCCTTACTATACTTGCACGGGGGCCCTGGGGAAAGTTGCTACGATTTCTCGTTTCATCAAAGTGATAGATTAGGGAAACATTTCTTTCTTGTTTCAATCGACCAAAGAGGTGTTTGCCGCTCAGAAGCCATTCGAGAAAATGAAGAGTTTGGTTTTCAGGATCTGGTAGAAGATTGTGAAGCACTCAGAAAGGAATTAGGAATCGACAAATGGTCTTTACTAGGTCACTCCTTTGGAGGGTTCCTTGCTCTTGCATACGTCTCCCAGTATCCTGAATCCATCGAGAAAGTCATTTTTGAATGTCCTACCTTCGATTTTACCTTGACATCTAAGGGACTGCTTAAGAAAACCGCTCAATTATTCGGAAAATACAATCAGTTCGAGTTGCAAGAGAAGGCTAAGAAATTGGCCGAGGAAGATCTTTCCCCAAGGGACTTTACAGAAATTTATATGAAGCTTAGTGACGAACTTGGAGAACACCGCATGCAAATCTATACACATAATTTTGATAACCCAACTGACTATAATGCTACTTACACAAACGAAGAATGGGACACTTTATATGACCGTTCAGATTATCACTATCATCTTCTCCGTGAAGAGGGCGTCATTTTCACTAGTTTGTTGGATAGAATCAAACTACTGGAAACACCCATGCTTCTTCTGACTGGAGAATATGATCCCGTCACATGTGAAAAACATGTAGAAACATTTCAGAGAGATGCAGCAAACGGTAGTATCGTTCATTTTAAACAAAGTGGTCATACACCCCATTACGAGGAAGCCGACCGCTTTAAACAGGTTATCTTGGATTATCTATTAGTCAAAGACCGGCAATTCTCATGAACACAGCTAAAAGAATTCACATCATAGGCTCCGTCGCAAGCGGAAAATCCACACTCGCTCGCCGGCTTTCAAAGGAAAGAGGGATTCCCTATTATGAACTCGATAACGTGATATGGAGAAGACACCCCAATGGAGATATAAGAAATACTGAAGAACAACGAAGGGATATACTTACCTCAATACTAAAACGAGAATCATGGATCATCGAAGGCGTACATTATCAAAAATGGATGTTCAAATGCCTTGAAGAGGCAGAGCTTATCATCTTTCTTGATACACCAAAAAGGAAGCGGAATTTTCGGATACTCAAACGCTACATAGAAGAGAAATATGGATTCAAAAAAGGGAACTACAAGCAAACCTTAACGATGCTTAGAAAAATGTATGGGTGGAATCGGCACTACGAAACGAAAGAAAAGCCAATCGTCATGCGAAACCTCGAACCATATCAAAATAAAGTCATCATTCAAAAAGGATAAAGGGGCAATCAACATGTTTACCTATAAACTAAACGACGAATTAGAATTAAGACTTCTGGATGTACAGGATGCTGAACGAATCCATGAACTGACTGATCAGTCCAGATCCTATCTGCGTGAGTGGCTCCCATGGGTGGATTACTCAAAAACGGTTGATGATTCAAAGGAATTCATTAAAGGTACACGTTTGGGCTTCGCAAATGATAAGAGTTTGACTACCGGCATAATCTATCAAAGTGAAATAGTAGGAGTAGCAGGATTCAACGTACTTGACTGGTCAAACAGAGTGGCGTTCATCGGCTATTGGCTGGGTGAAGGCTACCAGGGAAAAGGAATTATGACGACAGTTGCAAAGGGGCTTACGAAATACGCATTTGAATACTTAAAAATGAATAAGGTCGAAATTACCGCTGCGGAATTCAACCATCGCAGTCGAGCGATTCCCGAGCGTCTTGGATTCAAGGAAGAAGGGAAGCTGAGGCAAAGAGAATGGATTTATGATCATTATGTGGATCATATTGTATACGGTATGCTCGCAGACGAGTGGAAGAAGTCTTGAAAGGGACCGTACAAGGACCACTAAAGGAATTGATTTCCTGGGTTGAAGACATTAAATATAAAAACGGGAGCTCCGCTGCAGCCCTTTATATCATAAAAGATAATCAGGTTCTGTTGGAGCATTATAGCGGCAGGCACTTCCACGGAAAAGATGCTTCGAATATCACAGAACAGTCTCAATTTAATGTAGCCTCTGCCCGTAAAAGTTATTTAGGTCTTGCGGTTGCCTACGCTTTACATGATAAATATATCTCGAGCCTAGATGATCCCATCACTCATTATTTTCCTGAGTTTGATAAAGATCTGTATAATGGCACAACGGTCCGTCACCTTGTAACTCATTCCCACGGACTGGATATCGACGAAAATGGATACATCTTTCGGAAATTCGAGCCCGGCACCAAATGGGAATACTGTAATGTGGGTGTGGACATTGTGACCAAATTAATTCACCGGCTGTATGGAAAAGGGTTCCCTCAGCTTTTAAACGAGAGGGTTTTTACTCCTTTGGGGTTTAGTGAAACGGGATGGAGAACGGAACCAGATGAAAACCTTGTGCCTATCATCGACCGCATTGATAAACCTGCACTACCTGGACTGGGTACTTCTTTAGATGGAACGGAGAAGAATTTATTTGTATCACCTAAGGAATTTGCTCTCTGGGGACAGCTTCACGTTCAGAAAGGCAAGATGAATGGAAGACAAATCGTTCCCTCTAAAGTGATTGAGACTGCCACCTCCATTCAAAATGTTTCGTATTCTGATTCCTCATTACCTGAGAACGGTCTGTTTTGGTACGTTCAAGACATTACACGAAAAAAAAGTGAACTCGGTGAGAGGGTACCTGCAGGATCTTATCAAATAGTAGGTGTTACCGGTCCAACGATTCTCATTATTCCAGCTTATAACGTGGTGGTGGCAAAAATGTATAACAAGCGATACAACTACGGAGGAGACCATTACCTTTATTATTTGCGGGAGTTCAGTAACAAAGTGGCAGATCTGTTCTCCTGAAGAATGATACACTTCAATAGACAAGAATGAATTACCAGATATTTGGTAACACTAACATCTATATTATGAGTCGGGCTATGGGGGGATCCCATGTTTCATATTGTAGTCATTGTGGTGATAATTCTCAGTTCCTTGAAGTGGGGATCCTGGAATAGATGGAGAGAATTTCTTCCCACCATCTATTACTTTGGTTTTTTCAATATGTTTTATCAGTATATCAGTTACACTATGAAGGCAGTTTGGGAACTAGATGGGTTTTTCATCAATATGTTTGTGACGGATTCTCTTTACACGATGATCGCTTATCCTTGCCTTGTGGTTCTATTTTTAAGCCACTACCCAGAAGAAATCAGGATGAAAATCCTCTATTATTTTAAATACATAGGTGTCGCCATTTTGATTGAATGGGCAGCCTGGACCATGGATTCCATTGAATATTTTGAAGGATGGAACCTTTGGTGGACGCTACTGTTTTATTTTATTATGTTTCCCATGCTGCGCCTTCACTACAGAAATCCTTTTCGGGCACTGGTGCTATCAGTCTTTGTCGTTGCTTTCTTACTTATTAGCTTTGATTATCATGTATTATGAAAAAACGGTGAATCCTCATCTCGGGACTCACCGTTTTTCATTATAAGAATAACACCATTAATTCTTCATCGAAATATTCATCGTTATATTTCAATGCCCGCTTTTCCGTTCCGTATGGCTTGAATCCACAAGATTGATAGAGACCCTTCGCTGTTTCATTGGTTGTTACAACTGTAATCATGACTTGTTCAATGCCATCCTCCTCTTTTGCTTGTGTGATGGCGGTTTGAATCAACCTTCTTGCGAATCCCTCCCCGCGATGGGCAGGGGCCACATACATGGCAAAAATAGAAGCTTTATGCTTCATTTTTAAAGTTCCTTCACGTACGAGGGTCACCGCTCCGACCAGTTTCCCGTCAACAAAGCAACCAAACGTGTAGCTGCCCTTTTGTACAAGTCGCCCGGCTGTCACTTCAATTGGATTGGGACGGGCGATGGCTTCTTCATAGCTGCCACCGAAGCTCGAAGGACTTTGTTGCAGCATTTCCAAACGAAGCTGCCAATAAGCTTCGGCATGGTTTTCATTGAGTAATTGAATATCCATTATTTTCTGACCTTCTTTCTGTTACATGATATGATGAGAGAAGCATGTATTTCAGCTATTCAAACAGATTTCGACATTAATTGTGGAAATCCTTTAAATTGGAGGTATATGAATGGAAGAGTGTCTAGGCTGCCGACTTGCAAATAAAAAGGAGAGAGTATTTATCATTTACGAAGATGATCATGTGTCCTGCTTTTTGGACAATGTCCCGCATCACCCAGGACATACCCTAATCCTCCCCAAAATACATAAAGTGGAAGTAACGGAATTGGATGAGGTTGAGAGCCTCTCCATTATGAAGGCTTCTCAACTAGTTGCAGAAACCATACAAGCACTATATGAACCCAACGGCATTACTATCTGTCAGAATGGAGGCATCTACAACGAGTTAACTCATTATCATATGCATGTTATTCCGCGGAATGAGGAAGCAGATCGATTTGGCGAACTGTTTTATGGAATGGCTCAGGTTGAACGACACGGTGAAGCTCTGGAAGAAACTCAAAAAAAGATGATGGCCTACATTAATAGAATACAAGAATTGGAGATAACCAAATGACCATACATAAAGATTTCGACAAAAAAATAAAACAATACGCAGAGCTTGCCATTAAAGTGGGAGTAAATGTTCAAAATGATCAGCCACTTTGGATCTCTGCTCCCCTCGGAACTGAAAATTTTGTGCGCATCGTCGTAAAGGAAGCCTATCTTGCCGGGGCCAGAAATGTACATGTTCAATGGTATGACGAGGAGATTATGCGAACACATTATGAACTGGCCCCGGATGATACCTTTTATGAATATCCGAGCTGGCTGTCTGCTGCTCATGAGTGGGTTGTGGACCATAAAGGAGCTTTCCTGCAGATAGAAGCAAATGACCCGGACCTGCTGAAAGGAATCGACCCAGACCGGATCCTTAATTTTGAAAAAGCAAGTGGAGACGCCCTTGACCGTTTCTATGAAGCCATCGAAAAAGATCAAATCAGCTGGTCGATCGTAGCCATCCCTTCGCAGAAATGGGCCGATAAAGTCTTTCCTGGCTTGCCTGAGAAAGAGAGAATCGCAAGCCTCTGGGACCACATATTCACATCCGTCCGCATCGATCATGAAGATCCCGTCCTCGCTTGGCAAACCCATATCCAAACCCTGACCGACAAGGCAAGCGAACTTAATGACTTAAAGCTTGAAAGCCTGCACTACCAATCGGCTGGGACGGACCTGACCATAGAACTCCATGAAGATCACCTGTGGCTGACGGGGGCGAGCAAAACACCACAAGGAACACATTTCATTGCCAATATGCCGACAGAAGAAGTCTATACTGTTCCTGTGAAAACCGGAGTCAATGGCACAGTTATAAGCACCAAGCCACTTGCCTACAATGGCAACGTCATTGAAGACTTCACCCTTACTTTTAATGATGGGGAAATTACGAATGTAACGGCAAGAAAAGGAGAGGAAATACTGAAAAAATTGATTTTGACGGATGAAGGGGCAGCCTACCTAGGTGAGGTGGCACTTGTTCCACATCAGTCACCTATCTCTGATTCTGGCGTTCTATTCTTTAACACCTTATTTGATGAAAATGCATCCAATCATCTAGCGATCGGTTCCTCTTATCCAACGTGCATAAAGGATGGAGACATTTTATCAGATGAAGAACGGGAAGCTAAGGGACTTAATGAAAGTGTGGTTCATGAAGATTTCATGATTGGTTCTGCCCAGATGAATATAGATGGAGTGTGCCGTGATGGAAGGAAAATCGCTATTTTCCGTAATGGGAACTGGGCTATATAAATGAAAGGAGCCAGCTAGAGTCTAGTTGATTGCTTTGGCTTCTTCTTTAAGCCACTAACCCCACGACACATTTAATGTAATTTAATAGTAAAGGAGACAAACCATGATTTATGAAATGACCGTGCAAGTCCGAGTAACAGATATGCAAGAAGGGCAACGATGGTATGAAACTTTATTAAATCGGACTCCTGATTTCATCCCCCACGACGGATTCGCTGAATGGGAACTCATTCCCGGCTGTTGGCTCCAAGTAGCAGAAGGTACTCCAACGCCAAATTCAGGTCCCATCCGTCTAGGAGTTGAAGATATTGGCAGAGAAAAGGAAAGACTGTCATCCCTTTTAGGTACCAAGCGCTTTGATATTCATGAAAGAGAAGAAGTCCCGGTAAAATGGGCAACATTTCAGGATCCATGGGGGAATGGAATCGGTATGTTCGAATATCACAGTAAATCTGAAATGCAAGCACGTATTCAGTCCCTTTTTGGAAAAAAGAAATAAGGTCCCTCATTTGATCAAAAAGAAGACATCTGATTGCAGATTCTATTGGTGTATAAGTGTTAGCTTACTTCCGACTTAAAAAGAAGAACCCTTAATGTCAGTAAAGGGTTCTTCTTTTACATAAAACTTATTCAACAATGTTCATCTCAAGCTCATGTTTTTTCACATATGCTTGAGGAAGCAAGATTCTTTCAAAGTCAAACTTCTCAAGGTCCAAGCCTTTTTCAACCTTATTCGGAAGATCCGGGTTCGCAAGGGCACTTGTACCTAAGCTGATAAACTCAGCCTGCTCTTTTTGCAGAAGTACTTCTGCTTTAGAGGGATCACCGAGTTGACCATTGGCTATTACCGGTAATTGACTAAAAGAAGAGGCAGCCTCGGCGAGAGTCATGCTACCTTCCCCGAAGGAGGGTTCAGAACCATCTCCATCTGTCGTATGAATGTAATCTAATTCCGTTTTCCCTAATGACGTAAAGATGGTCTCTGCAGCGGCTTGACCTTCTGGCCATTTATAATTTTGATCTGCCACTTTCCCTTGAGAAATACGAATCCCTACCACAAAGTCATCCCCAACAGCACTCCGGACATCGTGGATGATTTCGGTTAGTAGACGAAGTCGATTTTCAAGCGAGCCACCGTATTCATCTTGGCGTTTATTTAAATAATCCGTCAAGAACTGGTCCAGTAAATAACCATTGGCACCATGAATTTCTACACCTTCAAAGCCTGCTTCTTTGGCATTTACAGCACTTTCTACGAAGGACTTTTTGACAGCTTCAATATCGTCCATCGTCATTTCTTCCGGAACAGGGAAAGGGCCGGACCCTCCGTAGAATCCAAGCTGATCACCTTTTGGTGCAATGGCAGATGGTGCTTTAGTATTGTCTTTATAGGCATTCCCTTGACTTTGTCCTCCTGCGTGCATAAGCTGAGCAATCATCAAGGATCCGTGACTGTGAACCGTTTGAACAATTTTCCTCCATGCTTCTATTTGCTCTTTATTTACAATGCCCGGCTGGTTGAAGTATCCCTGACTGTATTGTTTATCTGTATATATTCCTTCTGAAATGATAACGCCGAAACCGCCTTTTGCGAAGCGTTCATAATACCTTTCCATCGTTTCATTTGCCACGCCATTTTCACCTGCGCTCACCCGGGTCATGGGTGCAACTATATAACGATTCTTAGTTAAGCCGGCGCCGAGGTTTCCTTTTGAAAACAGTAGAGTATATGGTGAACTCATTTTGAACACTCCTTTAAAGTATTTAAAGATGATTATATCTTTCATCTTTAACGGAATCTAACTTTACGCCTGATGGATATGCCGGTCCCACGAAATGTTATATTGTGGTAAAATCAATACAATATGGGTGATATATAACATAGAGCATCATTTATGATATAATTTCTCCTTGTGAAAACATATATGCTACATCTATAAGGGGGTAATGTGATGAGTTTTGAAGGTCAAAAGATAATGCCTGCCATCCGCTCTATGAAGGACTTTGATAAAATGCTTGAAACCTCTTTTCAATATGGTGTGTTTCTCGACCTCCATGTCGGGATGCTGAAGAGCGTCTTCGACTATGCGCGAAACCAGAATCGAAAGATGTTTTTACATTTGGATTTAATTCACGGGTTATCAAGTGATGAGTATGCTGCAGAATATGTCTGTCAGGAAATCAAACCCTATGGCATTATATCCACTAAAGGAAATGTGATAAAAAAAGCAAGGCAAAAAGGTGTTTTTGCCACTCAACGAATGTTCGTGATTGATTCAAGTGCCATGAATCGGAGCATTGAACTTATACATAAGACAGATCCCGACTTTATTGAAGTGTTGCCAGGTGTGGTTCCTAAAATAATAAAAGAAATAGGTGAAAAGACGGGCAAGCCCATTTTTGCAGGCGGACTGATTGACACAGTGGAGGAAGTGGAAGCAGCAATTGAGGCAGGCGCAACGGCGATCACGACTTCTGATCGGGTACTCTGGAAACATTTTGACAGATGAAAATTCACAAAAATTCATTGACACCGCTTTCATTGTGAAGTAATATTGTTCACAAGTTAATACGTTGTGAAAGAGATGAAGAGACTCACGTGAATTGCCTGCTATTGATGGGCATATTCCGTGAGTTTTTTTATTTTTTTCAACAGGCTCTATCAATAAAGAGGCTTGAATAACAAGATTATCACAGACAGATATGGGGTAAACGAGCTAAAAAGCCTCATAAAACCTCGAGGAGCGGCTGTGCCACAAGTTCTTTCTTTAGGACAGACGTTTCACACATACTGGTTAACGTCCAGCTGCAGGTTAAAACAGTGCAATATCTAATTGAAATGAGGGATGATGTATGAATGCATTTTTAGGAGAAGTGGTAGGTACAGCTTTACTCATTATTTTCGGTGCTGGGGTTTGTGCCAATGTGAACCTCAAAAAGTCATATGCTTATAACTCTGGTTGGATCGTCATAGCATTTGGATGGGGCTTGGGTGTTGCCATGAGCGTATACGCCGTCGGGAAGTTCAGCGGGGCTCATTTAAATCCGGCTGTCACATTGGGACTAGCGTTCAATGGGGATTTCCCATGGAGCAGTGTACCTGAATACATTCTGGCTCAAGTGATCGGGGCGATCATCGGGGCAACAGTTACTTATTTACACTTTTTACCCCATTGGCATGCAACAAAGGACCCGGGCGTGAAATTAGGAGTTTTTGCTACCGGACCGGCCATTCCGCATTATTTTTCAAACTTATTGAGTGAAATCATTGGAACTTTTGTTTTGGTAGTAGGATTATTATCTATAGGGGCGAATACCTTTACAGACGGATTGAATCCATTTATCGTCGGATTCCTAATTATCGCAATCGGGATCTCACTCGGTGGTACGACTGGCTACGCCATTAACCCTGCTCGTGATTTAGGACCACGGATCGCTCACTTCCTGCTCCCGATTCCAGGAAAGGGACCATCCAACTGGGGATATTCGTGGATTCCGGTAGTCGGTCCGGTATTAGGTGGATCGTTTGGAGGCGTATTTTATAAAGCGGTATTCATTGGACAAGTCACGACAAGCTTCTGGGTGGTTTTCATTATCACACTTACCGTTCTTGGACTTGCCTATGTGAGTGACAGGAAGAACAGTTTGGCCAAAAAAGTAAGTCAATTATCAACTGAAAATTAATCTTTGGAGGGGTTATCAATGGAAAAGTTTATTTTATCTTTGGATCAAGGGACAACAAGCTCAAGAGCCATCCTTTTTAATAAACAAGGGGAAATCGTTCATACTGCCCAAAAAGAGTTTACTCAGCATTTTCCCAAACCGGGCTGGGTAGAGCACAGTGCAAATGAAATTTGGGGATCCGTTCTGGCCGTCATTGCAAGCGTTTTATCGGAATCAAGTGTGAAACCTGAACAAATAGAAGGTATCGGAATCACAAATCAACGTGAAACGACCGTTGTGTGGGATAAGGAGACCGGAGACCCGGTTTACAATGCGATCGTCTGGCAATCCCGTCAAACTGCCGGAATCTGTGATGATTTAAAATCACAAGGATTAAACGAGACCTTCCGTGAAAAAACCGGATTACTGATCGATGCTTATTTTTCCGGAACGAAGGTGAAATGGATCATGGACAACGTCGATGGAGTTAAGGAAAGGGCGGAAGAAGGAAAGCTTCTGTTTGGAACAATCGATACCTGGTTGATTTGGAAAATGTCAGGTGGAACCGCTCACGTAACGGACTACTCCAACGCCTCACGCACACTTATGTATAATATTTATGACCTGAAGTGGGATGAAGAGCTCTTGGACATACTTGGTGTACCTGAAAGTATGCTCCCAGAGGTCCGTCCCTCATCGGAAGTGTATGCAAAAACGGTCCCATATCATTTCTTTGGGAGGGAGATCCCGATTGCAGGTGCAGCAGGGGATCAGCAGGCCGCATTGTTCGGACAGGCCTGTTATGAGAAAGGCATGGCTAAGAATACGTACGGCACAGGCTGCTTTATGCTGATGAATACGGGTGAAAAAGCGGTGAAGTCTGATAATGGACTATTAACGACACTTGCCTGGGGAATCGATGGAAAGGTGGAATATGCTCTTGAAGGGAGCATTTTCGTTGCCGGATCTGCTATTCAGTGGCTTCGCGATGGACTCCGTATGCTGAAAGATGCAAAGGACAGCCAGGAATATGCAGAAAAAGTGGAGTCAACTGATGGAGTATACGTTGTCCCTGCATTTGTAGGATTGGGAACTCCTTATTGGGATAGTGACGTTCGCGGTGCTGTATTTGGGTTAACCAGAGGCACCTCGAAGGAACACTTTGTAAGAGCCACCCTGGAGTCACTTGCCTATCAGACGAAAGATGTCTTGACTGCCATGGAAGCGGATTCCGGAATTTCCCTTAAAAAGCTGAGAGTCGATGGAGGGGCAGTAAAGAATGATTTCTTGATGCAATTCCAAAGCGACATGTTATCCGTACCGGTTGAACGCCCGGTTGTCAATGAAACCACCGCTCTTGGCGCTGCCTATTTAGCGGGCCTTGCCGTTGGATTCTGGAAGAACCGTGAAGAAATCTTCAAGCAGTGGAATAAAGATAAACAATTCGAACCGGCTATGGCCCCTGAGACACAGGAAGAACTATACAATGGTTGGAAAAAAGCTGTAAAAGCAACTATGGCTTTTAAATAAAAGATATCTATGGTATAATGAGATCAAGTTAATAAAACGGTTAGAGACCAAGAGAGACCAAACTTGCATTATGGCACACTACGTCCATGATGTTTGTTTCGGTCTCTTTTTTTATGGTTAAACAATAGAGTGAGAGTTTAAATCATTTCTTAAATCCTAGGAGGAACCAACTATGACATTTTCAAGTACTGCCCGACAAGAAGTGAAACATACATTGTCATCGAAACAATTCGATCTGATTGTAATCGGAGGGGGAATTACCGGTGCAGGCATCGCCCTCGATGCATCCAAGCGGGGAATGAAGGTTGCTCTGGTGGAGATGCAGGATTTTGCGGCGGGTACGTCCAGCCGTTCAACAAAATTGGTCCACGGAGGCTTACGTTATTTAAAACAATTTGAAGTGAAAATGGTTGCAGAAGTAGGGAAAGAACGGGAAATCGTTTACGAAAACGGACCTCATGTCACAACTCCCGAATGGATGCTATTACCCCTTCATAAAGGAGGGACATTCGGTAAATTCAGCACCTCGATCGGTCTGAAGGTATATGACTATCTCGCTGGTGTTAAGCGAAGTGAAAGAAGATCCATGCTATCGGTATCGGAAACGTTAACGAAAGAGCCCCTCGTCAAAAAGGATGGTTTGAAAGGCGGAGGTTACTATGTAGAATACCGTACCGACGATGCACGTTTAACCATTGAAGTCATGAAGGAAGCAGTTGCTCATGGGGCAACGGCCTTAAACTATATGAAATCCCAGCGCTTCCTCTATGACAACAAGAAAGTAGTTGGAATAGAAGCAGAAGACCTGGTGACAGGGGAAACGATGGAAATTCGCGGATCAAAAATTGTCAATGCCGCCGGTCCTTGGGTCGACGATGTCCGGGGTAAGGATTACAGCACCAATAACAAGCAACTTCGGTTGACGAAGGGAGTCCATCTTGTCATCGATCAAAGCAAATTCCCCCTTCGACAGGCCGTTTATTTCGATACACCTGATGGACGGATGGTATTCGCTATTCCACGCGATGGGAAAGCGTATGTAGGGACTACGGACACCTTCTTTGACTCTGAGAAAGCATCCCCTCATATGACGTCAGAAGACAGGGATTATATTTTGAATGCGATTCATTTCATGTTTCCCGATGTATCAGTAGGGAAGGATGATGTAGAATCGAGTTGGGCAGGCGTGCGTCCGCTGATATTTGAAAAAGGAAAGGACCCTTCTGAAATTTCGCGTAAAGATGAGGTGTGGGAAGCTGAAAGCGGTCTGATCACCATTGCAGGAGGTAAGTTGACAGGTTACCGCAAGATGGGTGAACACGTCGTTGACCTTGTTTCAACACGATTAAAAGAAGAAAACAAGCAAAAGTTCCCATCTTCCTCCACGAAACATATGCCGATTTCCGGCGGCCATGTAGGGGGATCGAAGAATTTTCAATCCTTTATTGATCAAAAGGCAAGAGAAGCCATTCAATATGGATTGACGGAAGAAGAGGGCCGGAAACTTGCGGGAATGTATGGATCTAATGTGGATCAGCTATTCAAGCTTGCACATGCTTATAGTGGAACCGTGGGTGATAGGTCCGTCCCTCCTTACTTGTATGCACAACTGATTTATGCGATTCAGGAAGAGATGGCCGCAACCCCTGTTGATTTCTTCATTCGACGAACAGGAGCTTTATTCTTCGATCGTGAATGGGTGGAGAAATGGAAGGAACCTGTCATTGATGTGATGGCAAAACTCCTGAATTGGAATATAGAGCAGAAAAAACAATATACTCTTGATTTGCATAATGAGTTGAAGAATGCAGTTGTACCAGTCGATCTTCAGTCATAAGCAAGAAAAAAGGCAGAATTTCATTTCTGCCTTTTTTGTATTTTGCTCTTCTTTTTGCTTCATCCGCCCGAATTAAAGTTCATTAAATATGCTTACAATTATATAAATATATGAATAGTTGATGAAATTGACAGTAGATGACTGTTCATTTCCCGAGAGAACTGTTCATCCCTTCTTAGTGTCGTTGAATATCATATGGGATTGCTGTAGATTAAGAATAGAAATTGACACGACTTCCTCGTCAAAAGGGTGGCTTCAATGGGATGAAGCCACCCTTTTTTTGCATTTTTTCAACAAAAAACTAAATGGATAAGTATATTATTGCTATACTGATAGAAAAAAAATAGGGAGGAAGCTGGAATGGATAATAAAATAGCTGTAGTGACGGGGGCTAATAGCGGGTTTGGTTTTCTCTCAACGCTGGAGCTGGCACAACTTGGATATAAAGTAATCGCCACCATGAGAGACATTCATAAAGGAAATGCATTGCTTCAACGGGCCGAGGAACTAAATGTGGGAGATTTAGTTGAGCTTCATCCATTGGATGTAACGTCGGAAGCATCCATTAATGAATTCTCTATCTATCTTAATGATTTGGGCAAGGTGCACATTCTCCTGAATAATGCAGGGTTTGCCGGTGCAGGATTTGCAGAAGAAGTGACAATCGATGAGTTCCGTGAACAATTCGAAACGAATGTTTTTGGTGTCATGAGAATGACTCAAATTGTCCTCCCTTTTATGAGAAAGCAAGAAGAAGGTAAAATCATCAATACGAGCAGCATTAGCGGCAGATTCGGCTTTCCTGGGCTCAGTCCTTATGTTTCTTCAAAGCACGCGTTAGAGGGATACACAGAAAGTCTGAGGTTGGAACTTAAGCCCCTTGGAATATCCGTACACCTGATCGAACCCGGTTCTTATCGTACGAATATCTGGACAACAGGAAAGAAAGTCACTCCACTCTCGATGCAAAAACACTCTCCTTACTTTGGTTATATGGAGGCCATCAACTCGGAAATTCAAGCAGGTGCAGATACACTAGGAGATCCCAGGGAGGTTGCAACGATCGTAGGTGAAATAGCTCTAAACAAGAAAAAAGCCTTTAGAATTCCCATAGGAAAAGGAGTGCGATTAACCCTACTGATCAAAACCATCCTGCCATGGAGCATCATGGAAAACATCATCTTAAAAAAACTCGGAATGAAAAATACTAAAAAGGACGGACCTTATAGCAAGGCAGAATAATGTCTGAATTTAAAGAATATTATTCTTTTGAAGGAGAATTTTGTCAAAAGAGAGAATATGCTTAAGGAGATCCATAAACTTATGGAATCACTGAATAAGTTTGAGTCCTTCCACACGAAATGAGGTGATTGATTGAATGAATGGATTGGTGCATCTGCTCTTTGCATCCATGAAGGCCGTTTATTGATGGTGTTACAGGGGAAAGAGAAAGAAGAGAAGAGATGGTCGGTTCCTTCTGGGGGATTGGAAGCGGGCGAATCCTTTCAGGAATGTTGTAAACGTGAAGTTTGGGAAGAAACAGGCTATGATGTTGAAGTGGGAAAACATTTGTATACAAAGTGGGGGAATGAAGGGAGTACCTCTACACGAATTCATTACTACGAAGTCCAGCTCCTTGGAGGAGAGGCAACCTTACAGGACCCTGATCA
Source organism: Rossellomorea sp. FM04394 (assembly GCF_041889765.1). NCBI lineage: Bacteria > Bacillati > Bacillota > Bacilli > Caryophanales > Bacillaceae > Rossellomorea > Rossellomorea sp. FM04394. The sequence goes on from NZ_CP168654.1 coordinate 2,281,143, forward strand.
ATTAATACATAAAATCGAATGGTTTTCACTTCAAGAGTTAAAGGACCTGCCCCTGGGATTTCCAGAGGATCATTCCATCCTGGAAGCCTACATGAATAAGAAGCTAAACACACTATCTCCAAGGGGATAGTATCGTTTAAGCTCAATATATTATATAGTATTTATTTATAAAGGAGAGAGAGTAGAATGGTGAAACGAACAGGAGAAGTAGTGATGGGAGTCATCGGAATTATCTTATCCGCATTATTTTCCATCATTGGAATCGTACTTAATATGGGAATGAGTAATCCTGAGGTCATGTCCCAAATCGAAGAAGGTATGGCAAGTGATCCAAACCTGCAAAACGAAGAAATGACAGCAGGAGATATATCTACCATTATTGAAACGGCTGAATCAATGGGATCTTACCTGGTGATTTTGGGAATCATTGCATCTATTCTTGGCATCATTGCTGTAGTGTCCATTGTAAAAAATAAGAAGCCAAAATTATCTGGAATCATGTTTATCATCGCTGCGCTTGTCATCGGACTCGGCACGATTGGATTTGGTTTCGTTCCTGGACTTCTATTCCTTATTGCAGGAATCATGGCGTTTGTTCGCAAACCTAAAAAGTCGGACCCTGTATATTAAAAAATAAAGCTTAGAGAATCTTTCTCTAAGCTTTATTTTTTATTCATATTTAGCTTCCTCAACAAATAAAGTAGGAAATGATTAAGTATTTTACGTCAGGGGAAAAAAGTTTTTTCCTCCTAAGATCTGCTTGTACTCCACTTGCTTTCCGACGGGATTTATACTATCTTAAAAGTAGAGCATAATGAAAAAACAAGAGACACTGGCGGCAACCAATGTCTCTTGCTACACAGCAAACTGCAAGGAAAGCAGTGGCCCAATAGAGAAAGGAACATAACTCTACCCTTCAAAGTTTAGGCGCTTCATGAGGGTGGGGTTATTTCTTTTTGTCATTCGAAATAACTACGGCAATGATGGAGACAATTAAAGAGCCAAAGGTAATCATTAGCGTTAACGCCTCATACGTTGTCACTATAAGCACCACCTCCTTCTATAAGGAAGTGGCCACTCCCACCCTACATTCACTGTATGTTTCAAATTATAACACAAACACCATTCGTACTTTATAGGCAAGAGGTAGGAAAAGCTTCACCCTATCAAAAAAACATCCCCCCCCTAAAAAAACCATCCCATATTATACGTATAGTTCAAACTTTCTTCGAAATATGTTAGCATAGATATGCTCATATTAAACGATTACATAACATCACGATACTCTAGGAGGAATACACGATGAAACAGCGTATAGAAATGTTAAAAAACTGGTTGAAGGAAGAGAAGATCGACGCAGCATTTATTAATTCAACTGAAAATGTATTCTACTTAACGAATTTCCACACAGATCCACATGAGCGCTTAATGGGGCTATTTGTATTTCCGGATGCAGAGCCATTTGTCGTGGTTCCTGGAATGGAAGCACGTCAAGTGAAGGATGCCGGCTGGAACAATGAAGTGATTGGCTACTCTGATCATGAAAATCCATGGGAATTCATTCAGTCAGCCATTCAAAAGAGAAGTATAAATGGAGGCAAGGTTGCTTTCGAAAATGAAGTAGTTACCTATGGGCGAAGTCAAGCATTCTTAAACATCTTTGATTCACCCAATGTAGTGAATGTTGAAGACAAATTAAACGAGATGCGCGTAGTGAAGGATGAAAAAGAAATTGAAATCATGCGCCGAGCGGCAAAAATGGCGGACTTCGGGGTAGAAGTAGGTGTAAATGCCCTCCAAGAAGGCATAACAGAAATGGAAGTTCTTGCGAAGATTGAATATGAATTAAAGAAAAAAGGCATACGTGAAATGTCGTTTTCTACGATGGTCCTATTTGGTGAAAAGGCTGGAGATCCACACGGTAATCCGGGAAACCGCAAACTGAAAGCCGGGGACTTCGTATTGTTTGATCTCGGAGTTGTCCTTGAAGGCTACACTTCAGATATTACACGTACATTCGCATATAAATCGGTTTCAGAGAAACAAAAAGAGATCTACAACACGGTTTTAAAAGCAGAACTGGCGTCACTAGATGCAAGTAAGCCAGGCAACCGCATTGGTGATCTTGATCAAATCGCCCGGGATATCATTTCAGAAGCAGGGTATGGAGACTATTTCCCACACCGAATCGGTCACGGTCTTGGGATCAACGTACATGAATTCCCATCAATGAGTCATTTAAATGATGGGATATTAAAAGAAGGAATGACCTATACAATAGAGCCTGGTATATACGTACCCGAAATTGGCGGAGTAAGAATTGAAGACGATGTACTTATAACGAAGGACGGGTATGAAACTTTGACCAACTTCCCAAAAGAACTCCAAATTATTGAATAAGTCGAAAAAAGAAGGCTGACAAATGAGTGTCGGCCTTCTTTTTAATACGCTCTTTTCGCAAAGATTGTTGCTTTTCAACCTAAGCACTGTTAAGGCTCTGTCAATTAGTGAGTGCTGGATGGTGAGGGGAACTGCTCCGCTTGCAGCTAGCGTTCGGCCGATCCTCCTCAGCTTAGCCGAAGGGGGTCTCGGCACGCCGTACTTCCGCAGGAGTCTGCGCAGTTCCCCTCACCATCTTTTACAGGTTTTTTGTGACAGAGCTCAACGTGTGCTAGAAAACAAAGTTACTTAAAAGATACTTCCTTGAAACAATCAATCTCTCCTTAACTTAAATGAGATTGTTTGCTAGAAAGCTTCTTTTAATTGTTTTCGATTAAGGATACATCCTCAGAAAGTTGATTGGAGCGGAAGGATGTTCGACTCCTGCGGGAATAGCTGGACAGTACGAAAAGCGGAGGGGCTTAGCTCAGGGGCGACAAGCATAAGACGAGTCTGCCGGAAAGGCGCACTTTGCCTTTTTGGCAGACTTGGCTTATGACCTCGAGCCCCTAAGCCCCGTAGCTGGACAAGTGAGACCCCGGAGGCGCAGCCGAGGAGGCTCACCGCCAGCCCCGCGGAAAGCGAGCATCCTGGAGCGGAAATCAACTAGTACACTCTTCTCTACAATAGCAACAAACTTTACGAAAAGAGCCTTTTAATAAAATGAAACTTTTACAGAAGTCGTTCGTATGTATAAGGGGAGTAAGCTACAGGAGGATGAATTACATTGAAGAAAATATTGATCATTTTCAGCTTTTTTATGCTGGCAGGCTGTGGGATTCTCGAAGAAGCTAACAACAGTTTAACCTATGTGGAGGAAATGACCGATTACCTCAATGAAGCAGAACAATTTGCCAATGACTTCCCTGGATTAGTGGAAAATGCTGCAGCAGACCCCTCCACCATCCCTACACTTGAAGCAAGATTAAAAGACATGAAAACAGAAATACAAGAAATCAACGATCTCACTCCGCCTCAAGTGGCAGATAACATTCACCAAAAAGTGGAAGAATATAACGGTCAAGCATTAGAAGGGATTGATCGGGCCCTGGTCGAGATAGATAGGGGAGAAGTACAGATTTCAGAACTGAAAAACCTTGAAATCGTGAATACATTTAATCAACTTCAAGATATTAAAGGAAACTTAGAAAGTTTAGGCCAATAACATAAAGGTGTTACAGATGAGATTCCTTATTTGTAGCACTTTTTTACATTGAAATATCATATCGGACGATTGCAATCACTCTTGTAACAATACTGAGTTGTCCAGAGCAGATACGAACGACCTCTTTGTATGAAAATGATGTAATATATGACCGATAAAATACAACTGTGATTTCCTTGGATTAATAGAACAAGAGTTCTAAAAAACATGCTATAATAAAGGAATCATAGACATGGACAGGAGAATATTATGAAAGTCGTTATTGCCGAAAAACCCGACCAAGGAGCAACCCTTGCAAAGCCTTTTCCTCATCGAAAGCGGCAAGGATACATTGAAATACATTCAAACGATGTGTTCCCCAATGGTGCATATATTACCTGGGCTGTAGGACATCTCTTCCAGCTTCAAGCCCCTGAAAAATACGAAAGTAAATGGAAGAAGTGGACTTTAGAAGACCTTCCCATCATACCTCTCCGATTTCAATATGAGCTTCAACGGGCAAAAGCAAAACAATTCTCAGTCATCAAGGAGCTTCTTAAGAAAAATGAAGTCACGGAAATCATCCATGCAGGTGATGCGGGACGTGAAGGGGAACTGATCATCCGAAATATCGTTTCCATGTCCCGAGTGAAGAAACCGATGAAGAGGTTATGGATTTCATCCTTAACAGAGAAAGCGATCCTTCAAGGGTTTACTAGTTTAAGAGAAGAGACGGAAATGCGCCCCCTCTATTATGAAGCCTATTCCCGTGCGTGTGCCGATTGGCTTGTGGGAATGAACGCATCAAGAGCATATAGCATCCTATTAAAACAACAAGGCATGTCTGATGTTTTTTCTGCAGGAAGGGTTCAAACCCCGACACTCGCTCTGATTGTGAGAAGAGATGAGGAGATAGATCGTTTTAAGAGCGAACCTTTTTGGGAAGTGAAGGCAAGCTTTCAAATCGGTGACCACACGTACGAGGGCATCTGGCAAAAGGAGGGGGAGTCCCGGATTCAATCTCGGGAGCTGGCAGAAAAAATCGCTTCTTTTTGCAAAAATAAGCCTGCAAGCGTAGATGAAATGAAAACAGAACGAAAAGAGTTTGCGCCTCCATTGCTTTTCAATCTTTCTTCACTTCAGGCAACGGTAAACAAAATGTTTAAGTTTTCCCCTAAGAAAACACTGGATGTTCTGCAAAAGCTTTACCAAAAGGGCATAGTATCGTATCCAAGATCAGATTCACAATATGTAACGAAAGGCGAAGCAGAAACCTTTCCGGAAATATTATCTAAGCTTAAGGAATTCAGTCCGTACACTAACTGGATCCCAACTCCACAAGCTAGCTTACTTAACAACAAGCGTTTTGTAAATGAAGCGAAGGTTTCCGATCACTACGCCATCATCCCGACTGAACAGGTGACTGATCCTCAATCCCTATCCAGTGATGAGAAGAAGATATATGATGTAGTGGTTAAACGCTTTATCGCCGCACATCACGATAAAGCTGTGATTAATTATACAACCATCACTACCGTTGTGGACGAACGGGCTGAGTTCGTTTCCAAAGGAAAGCAAATTCTTCAAGAGGGCTGGAGGCAGGTTCTGATGCAGAACGAGAAGGAGGATGAACCGCTGCTTCCACCCGTAAAGGAAAAAGACAAAGGTGTCGTAAATGCTATTCATACGAAGGAAGGAAAAACTCAGCCTCCTAAGCGGTACACTGAAGGACAGCTGATAACATTAATGAAAACAGCGGGAAAATATATGGAGAATGACGAGCTTGAAAAGGTGTTAAAGCAAACAGAAGGTCTTGGAACAGAAGCGACCCGTGCAGGGATTATCACCATGCTTAAAGATCGACAGTATATTGATATTCAAAAGAACATCGTCTATCCCACTGACAAGGCAAAGGTTTTAATTCGAGCCATTGGAGAAAACGTGTTAGCCTCAGCTGAAATGACAGCCAAATGGGAGCAGCGATTACAAGAAATAGGAAAAGGCCTGGCGTCTGCGCCCGAATTCATGGAACAAGTGAAGAAATTAAGCGATCGGCTTGTTCAAAATGCCCTTGAAGATTCTAAAATGTGGAATTTCAAGGACCTGGATACAGCTTCCATCCAGCGAGCAAAAGGGCGGAAAGGAAAAAGTGCAGCAAAAACCAGCATGGGCACGTGTTTAAAATGCGGTGGAAAGGTCATAGATAAAGGAAAGTTCTATGGATGTTCCAATTATCAAAAGACGAAATGCAGCTTTACAATTTCTAAAACCATACTCTCGAAGCGAATCACACAAACGATTGTAAAAAAGGTGTTGGCCGATGGGAAATCCGATCGAATCGACGGCTTCAAAAAAGGCGAAAAGGAATTTTCAGCTTATCTTAGCTGGGATCCCAACGAAAAGAAAATTCAGTTCCAATTTGATATCTGACCACTTATTAAAAGGTCGCTCATGGAGTAAACTATTTTTATCGTCTCCGATTCACTCAACACCCGGATTCAACCCACATGAATTAGCCGGTACCCACCCTAATGAGATTACCAGCATCAAAACGACCCCCTCCAAGGGAGTCGTTTTTTTATGTCTGGTTTTGAAACTTCTGCTAATGCTAACTGCAATGCATACGAAATGAGCTTTTATTTACACACAATAATTATTAGACTGAAGTTTAATTTCATGAGAAGTGGATAAAACAAAAGGGTAGGGAATCAGCTATTAAAAATGGAGGGTATACATTGAAAAAAATATTAATGGTCTTAACAAATGAAAGCAAAATTGATGATGAACACGAAACAGGTCTTTGGTTATCTGAGTTCGCAGAACCATATGAAGAATTCAAGAATCAAGGATTCGGAGTAGATGTGGCCAGTTTAAAAGGAGGGCGCATTCCATTAGATCCTAATAGCCTGGATGATGAACAGGTGGAGAAGTGGAAGGGTGTCACGAAGGAACTTGACCAAACGATGGTTCTTTCCCAACTAAATGTAAATGAATATGCCGGTATCTTCTTACCAGGAGGACATGGTACGATGTTTGATCTGCCTGAGAGTCCAGACCTTCAACAGGCACTGGCTCATTTTGCTGAAAACAACAAAGCGATTGGTGCCGTGTGCCATGGTCCAGCAGGTTTTGTTGGAACGAAATTATCAAATGGTAAATGGTTAGTTGAAGGAAAAAGCCTAACTGGATTCACGAATGAAGAAGAACAACAAACGGGTCTCGATTCATTGATGCCTTTCTTATTAGAAACAAAATTAAGAGAGCAAGGTGCTCAATTCGAAAAATCAGAGGCTTGGAGCGACCATGTTATGACGGATGGTAAATTCGTGACAGGCCAAAATCCACAATCCAGTCAATCAACAGCGGAAGCGTTCGTTAAAGTATTATAAGAGCGTATATGCTGAATGAAAACTGATATGGAGCTTTTTTTAACGAGCAAGCCATAATATATTTTCTAAAGAGCATGGGGATGAAAAGAGCCCATGCTCTTTTCTCTTCCCCTATATTCTCTTTTCACCAACCATTTGTGTTAAAATCGTGAGAAGAATATGAGGAGAGGAGAAGCTCATGCAGGTTACCAGAGTCATCATTCAAATTGCCATTCTATGTTTATTTTTTGAAATTGGAAAGTGGTGTACAGATTTCTTTCACTTACCGATTCCCGGCAGTATTATCGGGATGCTGTTTTTGTTCTTATTATTATTAACGGGCGTGGTGAAGGAACGATTATTATTGGACGGTTCAGGTTTTTTTCTTAGACACTTCTCCTTCTTTTTTCTTCCACTATCTGCTAGCGCCATGGTACTGGGGCCATATTTTATTGAGTTTGGATGGAAACTGGTTGTAATTATTGTCGTTAGTGGAATGATTGGTTTCATTGCTACATCATTATCAGCAGAGAGTTTAATAAGATGGAAGGAGAAACGAAAACATGATCCATCTCATTAGTTCTCTACTGGCAATGGGAATAACGGTATTTTATTTTATCATCGGTGTAAAGATTCACCGTCTTTGGCCAAGCCCCTTAACGATTCCTATATTTATCAGTACGATTGCTCTTATTGTCACATTATGGATCGTGGATATCCCGTATGAACAGTATGCAGATTTCACTTCTTTAATAACGTACTTACTTGGTCCGGCTACTGTTGCCCTGGCGTTTCCCCTATATCAGCACCGAAAGTTATTAGTACAGCACATACAGCCTATACTTTTGGGGATTATCACAGGTAGTGGAATGTCTATCCTCCTTTCTTATTATTTCAGTATGTGGCTTGGGATTCCTTCTCAATGGAATCGCTCCTTGCTTATAAAAACCATTACAACCCCAGTAGCCGTTGATATTGGAAAGGTTATTGGGGCGAATATTGACGTCATTCCCACAGTGGTCATCGTGACGGGGATGTTCGGGGCTATGATCATCCCAATAATAATAAAATGGCTGGGGGTGAAGCATCCAATTGCAAAGGGGCTTCCATTCGGCGTGATTTCCCATGGGGTGGGAACGGCACAAGCCATTAAAGAGGGCGAAAAGGAAGGCGCAGTAAGTGGTGCCGCCATGGCATTAACCGCCACAATCATGTCCTTCGTCATCCCTATTCTTTTCCTTTTTGTTTGATAGAGTGAGGAGAGGGAGCGAATATCACTATAATCAAGTATCACACTAATTGTACAGAGCACTTCCATTGAGACTATTGCAACAGTGTTTAGGAAAGAAGCCTTTACAAAAATTGAAGAAATCCCGTGAAGTCTATCCTTACAGCAGCTTTCCCTTTAAAAACAGAGAGTGTTTCGGTATAGTAAGGGAAGGTGAAATATCAAAAAAGAGAAGGAAGATATTATGATTGTCAAAACTGATGAAGATTTAAAAGCGTTAAAAGAAATCGGCCGCATTGTGGCGATGATCCGTGATGAATTACGATCCCAGACAAAACCTGGAGTAACCACTAAAGAGCTTGATGAGATAGCTGGAAGACTGTTTGAACAAAACGGGGCAATTTCAGGCCCTAAAGGAGAATATGATTTTCCTGGTTTCACATGTATTAGTGTGAATGAAGAAGTCGCTCACGGGATTCCCGGAGATCGAGTGATTAACGAGGGTGACCTTATCAATATAGACGTATCTGGTTCTAAAAATGGGTATTATGCCGATACAGGAATTTCATTTGTTGTCGGAGAGGGAGACCCAAAGCTTACGGATTTATGTGAAGCTGCATTAAAAGCATTCCAAGCGGGACTCCAAAAAGCAAGAGCCGGCTCTAAACAAAACGGAATCGGTAAAGCTGTTAATAATGAAGCAAGAAAAAATGGCTATACAGTGATTATGAACTTAACTGGTCATGGCGTTGGCCGCTCTCTGCATGAGAAGCCTGATCATATCTTAAATTATTTCGATCCATGGGATAATGCCCTTCTAAAAGAAGGAATGGTGATCGCTTTTGAACCCTTTATCTCCACAAAAGCACAAAATGTAATCGAAAAAGGCGACGGCTGGACCTACATCACACCCGACCACAGCCTGGTCGCCCAAATCGAACACACTATCATCATAACCAAAAACGAGCCAATCATTCTAACACAGTAAAGCAGTGAGGGACGGACCTTGATTCCTGGGATCAAAGGTCCGTCCCTCTTTTTGTATATGTTTTGTACAACAAATGAAGTAAAGGAACAGATCAGGTTTAGCTTGATTTGTGCCGGTTAACTTGTTTTGTCTCCGTACACAGCAAATAGATTCACCCTTGGTTGAATTATTGAAATTTTGCAAACAAAAAGATTGTCTTAGGAAAAAAGTTGGGGTAAAGTAGATATATTATACAAAATTTATACATATCGCTCAAAAAATACCAATATCTATCGGAGGCAATCCCTTATGGCTGTTTTATTTTCGAGAAAACCTAAGATTGAACCTGTAATCGTTCCTTCATCCAACATCATTAATCTACAAGATAAGAAACTGAATGAAAGACTACACTATATGCAATTCCAGGAACACCATTTAAGCGAGTTAAAAGAAGTTCTCCCTGTATATGAGCAATTATCCGATTCCTTACTTGAAACGGTATTAGACCACCTATATAAGCATCCCAGTTTAGTTGAGATCGCTGTAAATCACTCCAGTCGAGAGCGATTAAAGACCGTATTCCATGATTATTTCCGTTCACTATTCTCTGGTGAGTTGAATGAAGAGTATTTCTCAATGAGGGAACGAATGGGGAAAACCCATAATCGGAATGGTGTTACCATCGATTGGTTCATTTCTACTTACACCACCATTCAGCATTTATTAATCCCAAAGATTGTAGAGCTTTACCAAAACGAACCATCTAAACTCGCTTCCGTTCTAGTAGCGATTGATCATGGCATACATTTAGACGCTAGCATCGTATCTGAATACTATATTCAAAGCAGGATGGATGAGCTGGAAAAACTTCACCAAGAAAACCAGGCCCTTCAAGTAGAAATGCTCAACATGAACACTGAGCTCGGTTCTTCATTAAGTCAAACGGAACAAAGCCTAAACGAGACCGCCACGAAAGCGGAACGTATTCGGGCTGAATCTGAAAACACAGAGAAAAGCAGCAAAAACCTCCTTCAGCTTTCCAATATGAACAAAGACCAAACAGATAATATGATCGATAGCTTTGGCATCATTACAGAGCAAATTAAAACGCTGTTAAATGAAATCAAGGGTGTTAAAACGATAGCAGAACAGATTACGCCGCTTTCAAATTCGATTCAGCAAATAGCTGAGCAAACGAATCTCCTTGCCTTAAATGCCTCTATAGAAGCAGCACGAGCAGGTAATGAAGGCAGGGGATTCGCAGTAGTGGCATCAGAGGTCCGAAAGCTTGCAGAAGATTCAAAGAAACTGAGCACTTCCATTCATCAGCTTGTAAATGAAAGTAACAAGCAAATCGGCGTAGTCTCCAACCGCGTTCGAGACATCACTGATTTAACGGAAAATTCACGAAGAGAGATCGGAAATGTTCAAAGCGGTATTATGACTGTCCAAATGGAGATGGAAAACTATATGGGCATGTTCAAACGAAATCAGTCTGAATTAAATTATATCGTTGAAGCAATCAGGCAGATTAATCATACGACTGACGAATTGGTTCGGTTTGCTTCCACGATCATTCATAAAATGAATAAATAAAAAAAGGGAAACCGAATTGAAGTCGGTTTCCTTTTTTATTAAACGATTTTCGTCTTACCGCACTCTTGACACTTTCGATAAAACTTTCCATCTAATACGCGAGATTTGAAAATATTGTTGCCACATTCACAGCGACCACTGTGCTCATCGGGATCATCTTTATAAAGTACGATATTTTCTTCCTGATTTTCCATCCTTGTCATCCTCCAGATTAATCGTTACTTCTAATAGTATAGAGGCAATCTTCTACCTTGTTAAGATTAAATCTTATTTCATCCAAAAAACTGAATCTTCTTCATTAAATATAGTATTTGAAATTTATAGCTAACAAAAAAAGATAAAATGATCTCTATTTTCAACTTCAAATCGAATAGAACCCTTTGCTATTTAATCCATAAATACCCTTTATAACTATAATTTTCTTTAATAATTACCATAGTATTCCTATACATGATAGTTTATACAGGAAATCGCTTTCTATTACAGTCGTGAAATATTCTTGACGCACGATATTAAAGTTCCTGTTATTGAATTGAGATTTTACTATGTTAGTATTTTCCCTGTTAGCAAAAATAAATAAACCGCTAGCTACATAAGGAGGAATTTTTCTATGAAACTAAAAAAATCGATTATTTCTGTGGCTGCATTTACTACACTTGCAGTGTCTGGTGGAGCTAGCGCTTCAGCACAAGACATAGAAGTAAAAAAAGGCGACACACTTTGGGGACTTGCAAAAGAATACGGAACATCCGTTGATCAACTCATGACATGGAATAACTTAAATTCACACATTATCTATCCTGATCAGGAACTTCAGGTATCTTCCAAAGAGTACTATACAGTTAAGAAGGGTGACACACTTTGGGGAATATCATCCCATTACGGGGTTTCCGTTGACAGCTTAATAGGCTGGAATGCACTTGAAAGTGATCTTATTGTCCCTGGACAAGAATTAGTCATCAATCTAGACGATAAAAAAGCACCTTCAGCTACTGCAAATACTTCTGAGCAAGCAGCAGCGCCTGCTCCAGAAGAAACAGCAGAAGTAGCTCCAGAAGCTGAAGCGCCAGAAGCAGAACCAGCAGAGGCACAACCTGCTGAAGAAGAACCTGCAGCAGAAGAACCAGCTTCTCAAGAAGAAGCTGTAAAGGAAATCACAGTAGAAGCGACTGCATACACAGCGAGTTGTGAAGGTTGCTCAGGTACGACAGCCACTGGTGTGAACCTTTTAGAAAATCCAGATGCTAAAGTAATTGCAGTAGATCCAAATGTCATTCCACTAGGATCTAAAGTATATGTTGAAGGCTACGGCTATGCCACTGCAGAAGATACTGGTGGAGCGATTAAAGGTAATCGAATTGATGTATTCATCCCATCAAAAGACCAAGCGGTTGACTGGGGCAGAAAATCAGTTAACGTAAAAATTCTTGAAACGAAATAATAGATTAAAAACCACTGAGAAATCATTCTCAGTGGTTTTTTTGAGTTAATCTGTCACACAAGGTGATCATTGTGTAAACTTCCAAAAACTACTTCAACACAATTTTTCTCACGAATCTTCTACGCTTTTCATCAAACATTTTCCCTAAAATGAAAGAATTAGAAGCATTTCCAGCTTAATTGCCAGAAAACAATAAATATTACACGCTTGTCATCTAATTGTTATCGGTTTATAAACAGTTTGTTATGTGCCTGAGGTAAGTCTATGTTACTATTTCAACTGTTGGTTTCATAGACCGAACACAAAAGGAGGAATTCTGCAAGATGACAAAAGTATTATTTTCCATTTTTTCCTTCACAGTTTTTCTAACAATCGGACTTACATCTGCCTCTGCAGATTCAGACGATACTGATACTGCAATGAATGATTATCATAATATAGAACAAGGCGATATTCTCTGGGAGATTGCAAATCGATATCATGTTTCGATAGATGAAGTTGGGACACGCCAACAACTTTTAGAAGAAGGTATTACTGTGAATAACGAATCAGAAGAAGATCAAGAGGTTAAATCAGCAGATACAAAGTCTTCTGAGGATTCCGAGGACAATGTTGTGAAAGAGGTTAACGTGACGGCTACGGCGTACACAGCGTATTGCGAAGGCTGTATTGGTATCACAAAGACAGGCGTAGACTTAATCGAAAACCCTGATGCCAGAGTCATTGCCGTCGACCCAAGTGTCATTCCATTGGGATCTAAGGTGTATGTAGAAGGATACGGTTATGCCCGTGCCGAAGATACAGGAGGAGCCATAAAAGGAAACCGCATCGACATTTATATGGAAAAAGAAAAAGATGCCCTTAAATATGGTGTACAGGATGTCAAAGTGAAAATTATTGAAGAGTAACGAATAATCAGGACGCCGACTCGGGCGTCCTTTTTGTATCAAAAAACTATTTACCATTAACATTAGAACCTTTTCTAGCAGAAGGAGCTACGGATTTGATCTCAATTTCCTCACCCATTTGTTGTTGAGCTAATTTTTCAGCTGTTTCATGTTGCGATTTGTTTGGTTTATTTTTCATGACTCGACCTCCTTCCATCCATTCTTTTAATAATATTCACCGATAGAAGAAAATTACTACAAGAACTTCATACGGAATTCCCAGTTAAAACTTCAAGTGTATTAGAAGAAACCTTTCATAATATCCATCAATGCCCTATTCTTCTACTAAATTTATATGCTGATGGTCAACACATATTTGCTTTACTGGATTAATAAAGCGTATTCATTTCCAGTCTCCCAAGCTTAAAAATTTCTATATGGACTTTCAATTTTAAAACGATTTTAAAAAAAGAAGAGGAATGAAAACGCTTAAATGACAAACACTATAAAAAAAATTAGTGGTTATCACTTGCAAAGTTAAACTTTTTTCTGATAGGGTAACAAATGTTGGTTTTATGAGAGTGTCGTGAGGGAATAGGTAATAAGTAATTATTCCCCCCACAATCCTCAGAATGCACATATTCCCATCTGCATTAACTGAGACTCTTTCATGATGAAGTTTATTGCCGCTGGTGTACATACTATGATGAACACCCATAATCCGGCTGTCGTTACCTTCATGCAGTAAAGAGCAAAAAACATTGAGAATGGAAAGGAGAATTTTATGAAGAGGATATCAAATGTTTTCTGGATTACCGTTGCATTAGTTGCGGCTTCTGTTGCTTATGGAGTAATCGCTCCTAAATCCTTTGAAACCGTAACAGCCAATATGCAATCTTTTATCACCTCAACATTCGGTTGGTATTATCTTATTTTAGTAACAGTGATTGTTATTTTCTGCGTATTCTTGATCTTTAGTCCTATTGGAACGATAAGATTAGGAAAGCCAGACGAGAAACCTGAGTACACGAAAGGAACATGGTTCGCCATGTTGTTTAGTGCAGGGATGGGAATCGGTTTAGTATTCTGGGGGGCAGCAGAGCCGCTGTCACACTATTTGACGCCTCCACTTGCTGAAGGTGGAACGAATCAGGCGATCAAGGAATCAATGCGTTATACCTTCTTCCACTGGGGGATACATGCGTGGGCAATATATGCAATTGTCGCTTTGGCACTTGCTTATTATAAATTCCGTAAAGATGAGCCCGGCTTAATTTCTGCTACGTTGAGACCGATCTTTGGAGATAAAGTGAACGGTCCACTGGGAACGGTCATCGATGTACTGGCTGTATTCGCCACTGTTGTCGGTGTTGCCACAACGCTTGGGTTTGGTGCAGCTCAAATTAACGGAGGACTTTCATATCTCCTGGGAGTTCCAAATAATTTCACCGTTCAATTCATTATCATTGCGGTAGTCACCGTGTTATTTATGATCTCGGCATGGTCTGGATTGAGTAAGGGAATTAAATATCTATCTAATACGAATATGGTACTGGCAATTGGACTGTTTGTGTTAATGTTCTTTATCGGACCTACATTGCTCATCCTGAATATGTTCACTGATACAATCGGTGCTTATATTCAAAACATCGCTGCCATGAGTTTCCGGATTGCCCCATTAAACGAAGAGCATCGCGGGTGGATCAATGGCTGGACGATTTTCTATTGGGCATGGTGGATTTCCTGGTCTCCATTTGTCGGGATCTTCATCGCACGTGTATCACGGGGCAGAACCATTCGTGAATTCTTAATCGGTGTACTACTGCTGCCTGCTTTAGTCAGTTTCATTTGGTTCGCTACTTTTGGTACCTCTGCCATCGAAATTCAACAAGCAGGAACAGATATATCAGGACTAAATACAGAAGAGGTGTTGTTTGCTGTATTTAACGGTTTTGAATGGTCAACGATTCTATCGGTCATTGCCATCACATTAATCGGAACCTTCTTTATTACGTCTGCTGACTCAGCTACTTTCGTTCTGGGGATGCAAACAACCTATGGATCATTAACTCCTCCGAACTATGTGAAGTTAACTTGGGGACTTGCACAGTCTACTGTTGCATTAATCCTGCTCTATAGTGGAGGATTGCAGGCATTACAAAATGCATTGATTGTCGCAGCACTGCCATTCTCGGTCATTATGGCCCTGATGATGCTGTCTCTTTATAAATCACTGAATCAAGAGAAAAAAGAGCTGGGATTATACATCAAACCTAAGCCAAGAAAGACCAAAGAACCCAAAGAGCATATGTAAAATCTAAGAGAGCCTGGAGTTTTCCAGGCTCTCTTTTTTCTATATCGAGCACTACTTATCTAGACATTTTACTCATTTTCCACTTCTCCACAATAAGCAAAACCCACTGTTCATAGGCAATCTGCTCCAGATGCATTTCATGGTCAAAAAGTGAATGAAGATTTTAATTAACCTACAATTTGTCCACTACATACATTAATATCGTAGTAAGATAACTGGAGGTGACTGATGATGTATGGATATGGATACCCTGGATATGGATATGGCTGCGGTGGTGGCTACGCTGGTGGCTTTGCGTTAATCGTAGTATTATTCATCCTATTAATTATCGTTGGAGCAGCGTTTGTTTGTTAACAATAAATAATGGTTAGGTGACCCCGGCCTAAGTCGATGATTTCTCTACCTACATCCGGTGAAGAAAGAACTGACTTCAGGGGTCATCTTTTTTATTTATACATAATGGATTGTCATGGATTGGATCTCATATTAAAATACAAGAGGAATCAATATTCTTGTAAAGGATCGAACCTCAATGACTAAAAAAGTGACAAAGAAAAAGCGTCCAAGTAAGAAAAAACGATCCTCGCCATTTACGATCGTCCTCATCCCCATTATCGTCTTAGTTATCTATTATGCTGTTTATAATGGAGAGGTCTCTTATAACCTGTCTTCCATTGGTAAAGAAGAGGTCCCATCCGAATATATTCCCATCTATAAAGCAGCCCAAGAGGAATATGGGGTACCCTGGTACTTACTGGCTGCCCATCACCGGGTCGAAACGAAATTCTCAACCATGAAGACCCTCGTCTCTCCAGCAGGTGCAGAGGGACACATGCAGTTTATGCCGTGTACCTTTGTGGGCTGGTCCCATCCAACTTGCTCAGGTCTGGGAAAAGGAAACATCCCTTCAGATCAAAAAACAGACCCTGCCGTCATTGAAAAGTACGGCGGATATGGGGTTGATGCTAACGGGGATGGAATAGCCGATCCTTTTCAAATTGAGGATGCAGTTTTCAGTGCTGCCAACTATTTAGCGCGGAATGGAGCAGCCGACGGAAAAATCGAACAAGCCGTATTTGCCTACAATCATAGCGACCAATATGTGGAAGATGTTCTGTACTACGCAGACCGATTTGTAGAAAAGGAAGAAGAGGAGTCAGGCAAGGCCATGTGATTTCTTAATAGTTTGGGGAAGAACCGGAATCTTATCTCGGTTCTTTTTTTTGATTTTTTATTATAAGCCCCTCCATAGCCAATGAAAATTTCCCAATATGTCCTTAATCGTATACACCCACTTAATAAATTGATATGATAAGGTTCGTGATTTTACGTATAACAAAGGTGATTTAATTGAAAACAATAGAAATGATAGAAGAATGGAAAACCGCTCTTGATATGGAAATTCTACAACTAAAAAAAAGAGAAACATCTGGTGTTATGATAGAAGAAGGCAGATGTATCCGAAAAGAAGAGAATGCTTATATTTATTGGTTCACCCTTGGTTATGCTGCCTCCTTACCTGAAGGAGGGGGCGTGGTTTATAAAAGGAAGCAATCAAGCATCCCAGGGGTGGTGATTAGTTCAGAGGATCGGGAGTGCATAATTGAGCTCGATCAGTTCATTGGAGACACCATCTCAAATGGTCAACTATTGCACGAACCATGGGAAATATTAGAGAAGCTGATCGATCGATTGGACGAAGCAAAAGAGCGTCATGGAAAAACACAGCGTATTCAACATGTGATAAATCCATTGAGGGAAACAAGGCATCCGTATACTCCGTTTAAAAACCCTCTTCATGAAGCATATGTGCGCAGTAAGTATAATCCAGTTACGTATCTATGGGGACCACCTGGAACAGGAAAAACCTATACGCTTGCCAGAGTGGCTGCTTATCATTATTCAGAAGGAAAAAAAGTGCTGCTTCTTTCCCATAGTAATGCTGCGGTTGATGTCTTAATAGAAGAAATGCATCACTTCCTCAGCAGTCATGATCGGTGGAAAGCAGGCGAAGTCATCCGCTATGGTACCAACAGGAAAGCGTATAGTGAAGAAGTTACAGATTTAAGTGTGCTTCAAATATTAGAACGACTTGACCCCAGCCTGGCAGAGGAAAAAGGAAAGGTCGAAACCTACAGGAGAAGGTTAAAAAATAAACTGGCTAAAACGTATTCAAGTTACGACTCAGAACGGTTGTCTCAGCTAGAGGTTCATTATCAAAAAATCAAAGAAAAGTTTAAACGAAGAGAAGGTGAACTTGTCACAGACGCAAGGGTCATCGGTACGACCCTATCTAAAGCTGCGATTGATGGTATTCTTTATGAGGAAGAATTTGACCTTGTCATTGTGGATGAGGCAAGTATGGCCTATATACCTCAGGTAGCATTTGCTGCATCCCTGGGAAAGAAAATCATAATTTGCGGGGATTTCAAACAGCTCCCACCAATTTCCACGTCCTTTCATCCGATGGTAAAGAAGTGGCTGAAAGAAGACATCTTTCATTCTGCGCAGGTTGCACATGCCGTTGACAGGGACCTGGATCACCCGCAGTTATTATTACTTCCAGAACAGCGGAGGATGCATCCCAGTATTTCGGCGTTCACCAATCACTATATCTACCATTCTAAGGTAGGCGATCACCATTCTGTACAATTGAAGAGAGCCGGAATTACGAATAAAAAGCCTTTTCCTTCACATGGAGCGGTATTATTTTCACTGAAAGAAGGGACTGAATGGGCAGAGGCTCAAAAAGGCTCACGTTGGAATGTCCTATCTAGCTTAGTGACGATCCAACTTACTCTGCAAGCAATCGAGGATGGAATTCAATCTATCGGGATTGTAACTCCCTACCGTATTCAAGCGAAATGGTATAATCTTTTACTAAATGAATTGGTAAAGAGCACACATCCTCAGACAGATTTATATGCCGCTACAGTTCATGGTTTTCAGGGATCGGAAAATGACATGATCATATTTGACATCGTGGATGGGGTTTCCCATGGAAATCCTGGGGCGTTACTTACCCGGAGCGGAAGCGATAGACTGCTCAATGTTGCAATTACACGAGCGAGGGGGAAGTTTGTCCTTATTGGAAACGATCAATTTATCCAGGAAAATACTCCTTCATCCAAACCGGTTCATCAATTCATCCGACATCTACAACAGAAGGGGCATAAGGAAACAAGTTCAACACTCGCTCCTCTTTCAACCAAAAAAATGAAGTGGATTGATAAGGATGATCACCGTAAACTTGTGAAGGATATTCAGGCGGCTAAAGAAACAATCCTGGTGAACGTGGGGCATCCAAGAGATATCCCGTCAGATATAATGAACGTATTAAAAACTGTATCAAAGGAGAAAAACGTCATCCTCCTATGTAAAGACGGCAGCTCCTTACAATCGGGAATGTGGTTCAACACTGAAAACTCTACAACGGGCATCCCATTCATTGTGCTGGATAAGAAGGTCATCTGGTTCAATTCTTTCTCAAAAGAAAAAAACCGATTCCCTTATCATGTTAGAATATTATCAAGGAAAATGATCGGTCAATTCCTCAAAATGATTGAAGAGAAATAAGCGGTGGTCCTTTTGATAGCTAGTAGCAGAAATCTACTTCTTTCAAAAGGAGCCACCGTTTTCTTATTTTTCAACCAGGATACTCCAGTCCTGTTTCGCTCGCACCCTGCCAATCATACTTGCTGATACAGAGTGAAGCCGTAAATCCTCTATATACTTTTCTCCTTGATCCTCAGGTAGACTTACTAATAATCCTCCTGAAGTTATCGCATCGCATAAGATCCATTGATCTTCTTGCTCGAGACCCGGATCATAGGAAACTTTTCCTTCAAGCCACTTATGGTTAGCTTTGGATCCACCAGGAATGACTCCATGAGCTGCTAATTCTTTCGTCCCTTCTAGCAGGGGAATGGATGAGTATGAGAACTGGATGGACACATTACTTCCTTTAGCCATTTCAAAGGCGTGTCCCAATAAACCAAAACCTGTTACATCTGTCACTGCATTCGGATGGTAAGCATGTAAAACTTCTGAAGCTAATTTATTTAATGTACTCATGACCTCGATCACATCTTTTTCTTGATCAACTGTCACCACTTCCCGTTTGATGCCTGTCGTTAAAATGCCAACACCTAATGGTTTTGTTAGAACAATAACGTCTCCTTCTTTGGCACCACTATTTGTCCAATACTTTTTCGGGTGAACGATTCCCGTCACACTTAAACCAAATTTAGGCTCTTGATCGTCGATAGAATGGCCACCGACCGTCACAGCACCAGCTTCGATCACTTTACATTGTGCTCCGGACAAGATTTCAGCAAGTATTTCACTTCCAAGCTTTTTAATAGGAAAGCCGACAATATTTAAGGCGGTTTTTGGCGTTCCACCCATTGCATAAACATCGCTTAGTGCGTTAGCAGCTGCAATTTGACCAAACTGGTATGGATCATCCACAATCGGGGTGAAATAATCCACGGTTTGTACCATAGCAAGTTCATCTGTAAGTTGATAGATACCACCATCGTCAGATGATTCCCTTCCTACTAATAATGCTTTGGTAAATGGTTGAGGGGGTATCTGACGCAAAACTTGCGTCAAGTCACTAGGACTAATTTTACAGCCTCAGCCGGCTTTTGAAGAAAGTTCTGTCAAACGAATAATTTCTTCCCTGCTCATTCACTTCACCCCTTTATGTATGAATATTCTAATTGTACAGGATAAAAATACAATTGGGCAAAGGAGAAGTGAAGATCAATTGGAAATGAGGGGGGAAATAAGATGATATACAGTTGAAATTTCTCTATAATATAGGGGAATCCTACAGACACAAAAAGGAGGAAGATCATGATGAAAAAAGTTTCGATTACAATCGAATTTTGCATGATGTGAAACTATGCACCTAAAGCCGCGAGTTTCGCGGAACAACTGTTTACCCATTTCCGTTCAGACATTCAAGAACTAAAGTTAATACCGTCCTCTGGTGGCGCCTTTGAAATTACTGTAGGGGATAAAAAGATTTATTCCAAACTGGATACAGGCGTTTTTCCGGATTTCAACCGTATCATCTCTTCGATCGATTCCTTATAAACATGGAGAAAGGTCTGAGTGTTTATCTCAGACCTTTCCATCTATTTAGAGAATATGATTATTCATGAGATAACCCTTGGACTCGAATAAAGAAGGATGAGGGGGTGGGGCATTCTTTTTTGGGAACATTGATTTCGATTGTATGATGCTCAATTGAATAGGTGATCGCCCTTTGTTTTAAGCAAAATGGAAATCGTATAGTGCGATTTCTCACCTTGATTTCATCTTTCATCAATATCGATACTAGCAATTGAGTATCATTTTTCTTAATGATCAATTCCTCTGGACAAATATTTTCTGTCTCAATCTCTACAATGAATGCTTCCGTCGTATCCAGAAATTCTACTTTAAACTCTTGTTCATCCAATTGAACCGTAGCAGGATCCAACAACCAATCCTTCATATTCTCCTCCCAGTTCTCTAAATAGAAACCCTCCTTTTCCTTACTCATTTACACCTGACCCCCAACTTCTTCTTTTACACATTGTATTCGTTCTAATTTAATTGGTGAGGGTGTTATAATCAGTATAAAGAATGAAGGAGGGTTAATAATGAAACAACTTGTCAGACACATCCCACCCATCCACGAACTCCAACAAGCCAATCAATTCCATACTCTCCTCAACAAGCATCAACTCACCAAGGAAAGAGGGACGGACCTATTAAAAAGAGTGGTAACAAGCTGCCGCAGGGCCCTGTTGAATGAACAATGGCAAGGACCACATCCATTGACAAACGATTTTATCGAAGAGATTTTTACACAGGCAGATGCCTTGATGCGGAAAACCTTTTCCCTTTCTCTTCTCAAGGTCATCAATGCAACAGGAACAATCCTACATACAAATTTAGGTCGGGCCCGATTGGGAAAGCTCGCCATCGAACATGTTAAAGAGACTGCGGGCCACTACAGTAACTTGGAATATGACATTGAAGGGGCAAAAAGGGGGTCAAGGCACACACATGCTGAGAAATTCATATGTGAACTGACCGGTGCGGAAGCAGCCATGGTTGTGAATAACAATGCAGCGGCTGTATACCTGATTCTTTCTGCGCTCGCCAAACGTAAAGAAGTGATTGTTTCCAGAGGGGAGCTCGTGGAAATTGGCGGATCATTTCGAATTTCTTCCATCATGGAAGAAAGCGGGGCCCTGCTCTCTGAAGTGGGAACGACGAACAAAACGCACTTAAGGGATTATGAAGAGGCATTGTGTGAAGAGACTGCCATGATCATGAAGGTTCATCAAAGTAATTTTGTGATAAAAGGATTTACACAATCCGTTTCCACCAATGAACTTGTTCAGTTATCCCAACGACTTCCACACATTCTTTATTATGAAGATTTAGGGAGTGGAGCTCTTTATGACTTCAGACAATTGGGGATCGGGAATGAACCTGTAGTAAAGACTATCATTGAAATGGGGGCGGACCTCGTATCCTTTAGTGGAGATAAATTGTTGGGCGGACCCCAGGCAGGTATCATTGCGGGGAAAAAACAATGGATCGATCAGCTTAAAAAGCATCAGCTCGCTCGTGTACTGCGCATAGATAAAATGACATTGGCAGCTTTAGAAATGACTCTCTTGCATTATATAAAAGGGGAAGCCCAGGATAAAAATCCGACCATTGAAGCCATCACCAGGAAAAAGGAAGTTATCCTCAAGCAATCCCACCATTTAATAGAAACTGTAAATTCGATGAATACAGATTTCACTTTCGACATAATCGCAGGGAAAAGCCAAATAGGTGGAGGTACGATGCCTGACGTTGAATTAGATACTTATTTAGTTTCCGTAACTCATAACAATCTGTCTGCTCAAGATCTTCATGATAAACTCAGAAAAGGGAACCCTTCCATCTTAACAAGAATTCAAGAAGGGACCGTTCTCTTTGATCTGCGGACTGTCTCTTCCATTGAACAAAACGATATTATCAGTGCATTAAAGAAACTGCATTAGACGATTAAAGGGAGTGTGGATTGTGTTATCACAGTTCCGCACTCCCTTATTTATTGCTTACATATCGTGATGGCTATGTTGTTTTTGTCGAGTGTGATTACGATTCTTCACTTTATGTGATCCACTTAAAGGCTCCGGCTGTCCTGACTGCTTCGGAGCGTTCTTACGCATGTCTTTACCATCATTTTTATTCATAAAGCATCCCTCCTGTTCTTAGAATGCTATGTTGGAAAACAGTTTATTCATGGGTATAAATTCAAACTGTTTTGACCATACTAAAAAAGCTAATTTCAGAATAAGGAGAGATTATCCATGCCTTACCATAAAAACAAGCAACAGGCCTTTCAGGCTGCTGAACAAAGTGTTACTGAAATTCAGAATACAATCAATGAACTAGTATTGGATGGAGCCAGTTATGGTTCACAACTGGCTCACTTGAAGAATGAAGTAAACGAAGCATACCAACAAATCGAGAATGCACTTGAAGTGGCATCAGAGACACAAAGAGCACAGCTTCAACAATTCAAATCAGACTTGTCTTCGATCGTCGATGAAGTAAATGGGCAATAGAGAAATAATATAGAATAAACCCGCTCTGCCAAATAATTGCAGGGCGGGTTTTATTTAGTCATAAACAGGGTAGGGGAGAAGAGAGGAAGGCATGTACATATAAGCAGGTGATGAAACTGATTGGTTCACGCTTTTTAGCCCAGGTCGTTTCATCACCTTACAAATGAATCACTGATTCGTTTTGCGTTTTTTATTAAACTGACGCTGAGCTTCAGTCAATGGTTCATTTGAATACTCTTCATTGTAACCGGCACCATTTCCTTGTGCTTTTGCCGCATTCATGCCGTTAATTACATGGTTAGCTTTACGTTTGGCCATTGCAGAACACCTCCATAAGGATAGAATGCCACCATCATCTACCCATTATTAGAGGGAAAGGCTAACAGATTTGTTTTTTCAAAATAATATTTTCTGGCAGCTGACACGTTTTGACATGGGGAAAAATGTTGTTATACCAATATTTTTCTAGAAACCCAAAGGAGTTTATTATTTTAGATAAGAAAAACTTATCAAAAACAATAACTTTATTGTTATTTACTTATGTAATCGCTTGTATTAAGATGTAAATGTGAGAAAAGTTCGTTAGTTTAGAACGAAAACTTTTCGACTTATTGTGTGATGTAGTTTAGAGGGGGAATCGAAATGGCAAAGAACGATGTATTTAATGCACGATCTTCTTTCGAACTAGAAGGAAAACGTTATCATTATTATCGTTTAAAAGCGCTTGAAGAAGCAGGAGTAACAAAAATTAATCGCTTACCTTACAGTGTAAAGGTATTGCTCGAGTCTGTACTTCGTCAATTTGACGGACGCGTGATTAACAAAGACCACGTTGAAAATTTAGCAAACTGGGGCTCAACTGAAGTGAAAGATGCGGAAGTTCCATTCAAGCCTTCCCGTGTCATCCTTCAAGATTTCACTGGTGTACCAGCAGTAGTTGACTTAGCGTCTTTACGTAAAGCAATGGCTGATATTGGTGGAGATCCACAAAAGATCAATCCTGAAATACCAGTTGATCTTGTAATTGATCACTCCGTTCAAGTAGATAAATATGGTACAGCTGATTCATTAAAAACAAATATGGACCTTGAATTTGAACGTAATGCTGAGCGCTACCAATTCTTAAGCTGGGCTCAAAAAGCATTTGAAAACTATCGTGCCGTGCCACCAGCAACGGGAATCGTTCACCAGGTTAACTTAGAATACCTGGCGAATGTTGTCCACGCTGTTGAAACAACAGAAGGTGACTTCGAAACATATCCAGATACATTGGTTGGTACTGATTCACATACCACCATGATCAACGGTATCGGTGTACTTGGCTGGGGTGTTGGTGGAATTGAAGCGGAAGCAGGTATGCTTGGTCAGCCGTCCTATTTCCCAATCCCTGAAGTAATCGGTGTGAAATTCACTGGCGAACTTCCAAATGGTGCAACAGCTACTGACTTAGCTCTTAAAGTAACTCAAGTTCTACGTCAAAAGGGTGTTGTAGGGAAATTCGTTGAGTACTTCGGACCAGGAGTAGCCACGCTTCCACTTGCAGACCGTGCAACGATTGCCAACATGGCACCTGAATACGGCGCAACATGTGGTTTCTTCCCAGTTGACTCTGAATCATTGGATTACCTTCGTTTAACTGGTCGCGACGAAACTCATATCAAGATGGTTGAAGAATACTTAAAGAAAAATGAAATGTTCTTCACTCCTGAAAAAGAAGAGCCTACTTACACAGATGTAGTGGAAATCGATCTTTCAGTGGTAGAAGCAAATCTTTCGGGACCAAAACGTCCACAGGATTTAATTCCACTTTCTGACATGAAAGAAATGTTCCACAAATCCATTACAGCTAAAGAAGGCGTACAAGGATTTGGACTTGATAAGTCTGAAATCAATAAAACAGCAAAGTATACAACGGCAGATGGTCAAGATGTTTCCATGCCTACTGGTGCAATCGGGATCGCAGCCATTACATCTTGTACAAATACATCTAACCCATACGTAATGCTGGGAGCAGGTCTAGTGGCGAAGAAAGCAGTAGAGCTTGGAATGAATGTTCCAGACTACGTGAAAACATCACTTGCACCTGGTTCAAAAGTTGTTACAGGATACCTTAGAGACTCAGGATTACTTTCATACCTTGAAGATATCGGTTTCAACCTTGTAGGTTACGGTTGTACAACATGTATCGGTAACTCTGGTCCGTTACGTCCTGAAATTGAAAAAGCAGTATCAGATGCTGATCTATTGTTAACTTCAGTACTATCAGGAAACCGTAACTTTGAAGGACGAATCCATCCATTAGTAAAAGCAAACTATCTGGCTTCACCACCATTGGTTGTGGCATACGCGTTAGCTGGTACAGTGGACATCGATCTTCAAAAGGATTCACTTGGTAAAGACAAAGATGGTAATGATGTGTTCTTCAGAGACATCTGGCCTTCTCAAGATGAAGTGAAAGACGTAGTGAAGCAAACCGTTACACCTGAATTATTCCGTAGAGAATATGAGCATGTATTCTCTGAGAATGAGCGTTGGAACGAAATCCAAACAAGCAATGAACCGCTATACAGCTTTGATGAAACATCGACTTACATTCAAAACCCTTCATTCTTCACTGGTTTAGCTCCAACTCCTGAAGATATCCAAGGTTTGAATGGACTTCGTGTTGTAGGGAAATTCGGTGACTCTGTAACGACAGACCACATCTCTCCTGCAGGTGCTATCGGCAAAGACACTCCAGCAGGGAAATACCTGCGGGCGAACAATGTTGAGCCTCGTGATTTTAACTCTTACGGTTCTCGTCGTGGAAACCATGAAGTAATGATGCGCGGTACGTTTGCAAATATTCGTATCCGTAACCAAATTGCTCCTGGTACAGAAGGTGGATTCACAACATACTGGCCTGAAGATGAAGTGATGCCTATGTATGATGCATGCATGAAGTATCAACAAGACGGTACTGGATTGGTTGTTCTGGCAGGAAAAGATTATGGAATGGGATCTTCTCGTGACTGGGCAGCGAAAGGTACAAATCTTCTTGGGATTAAAACGGTTATCGCAGAAAGCTATGAGCGTATTCACCGTTCAAACCTTGTGATGATGGGTGTGCTTCCACTTCAATTCAAGAAGGGCGACAGCGCTGAATCTCTAGGATTAACGGGCAGAGAAACGATTTCTGTCAATGTTACAAACGATGTTAAACCTCGTGATATCTTAACAGTTACAGCTGTAGCTGAAGATGGTACTAAAACAGAGTTCGAAGTATTAGCCCGTTTTGATTCCGATGTAGAAGTTGACTACTACCGCCATGGTGGAATTCTACAAATGGTTCTACGTAATAAATTACAGTCATAATGTAACCTTTAAGCCCCGGGTCTTCCCGGGGCTTTTTTATTTTCCCAATGCAACTGACTAGCTTAAAGCTCATACTAAATTCGATGACTAATTAGAGACAAGCCAACATAAGATGATAGTAATATCATTTCTATGAGAGGAGCACACTCCTTTGAAATCCATTTTCGGCATTTTGCTAGTAGCATTATTAGTCTTCACGTTTTATATTGAGAATAAGTCAGAGCCTACTTACTTTTCAGAAAACACGTTCCCGCAAGCTGAGGCATATGATCAGTTAATTGACATAGAAGAAGGGGAAGTGTCAGAAACTACTCCAGTAGAGAACTATCCTGGACCAAATGTGGGGGATAAAGCCATCGACTTTAAATTGGATAGCTTATCCGGGGAATCAATCACATTATCTGAATTAAAGGGTAAGAAAGTAATCCTTAACTTCTGGGCTACATGGTGTCCACCATGTAAAGAAGAAATGCCGGTCATGCAGGAGTTCTATACGAAATACGGAAAGAACGTTGAAGTACTGGCAATCAATATCGATCCCCAATACAACGTAAAAGAATACCAAAAAGCAATGGGTCTCACTTTCCCGATCCTATTAGACAAAGACGACAAAATCAACAACGCCTACGACATCCTGACCGTCCCAACCACATTCGTTATCAACGAACAAGGGACCATCACCCACAAACAAATCGGCGCCATCACCACCCTTGAAGACTTCTCTGCGCTAATCAAGTGAAGGACGGACCTCTGTAAGACTTTAAAAAGGCAATTCTTGAACCAAACTCAATTATCTATTGTGACCTTTGTTTAAAATATCTGACATTTGGATATACTACTTATAACAAATCACAATGGAGAGTGAGGCGATTGGATTGCGCAGACCAAGGAAGAAATCATTTGCAGATCTTGTAAAAGAAAATAAAAAGCAGCTCCTTCTAGATCAAGATGCCATGGATGCCATTGAAGAACGAATCGATGCCAGACTGGAAATAAAGCGCCCTATAGGCAAAGCCGAGTAAGGAATTACGAGGCTTATTTTTTTTGCCCTAGAAAATAATACTGCCAATTATTACGTCTTTTCTTCCTTCCCATTTTGGTAATCATACTAGTAAGGAGGGGAAGTTATGAGTAATTCAAAGGGAAGTCCGAATCATTTTGCACCAAACCATATAGGAACTCAATCAAGAGCTGCAGGCGGCAACAAAGGGAAACAAATGCAAGATAAATCGGGTAAGCATGCACAAGTCATCCAGACAAAGGGTGAATAAGCACTTACCTTCAGACCCAAAATGAAAAGGGATTGGGCGTAAGGTCCGTCCCTCAATACGAACAGCAGGAGGAATGCAGGATGGCATGGGATAAACCGAATCCGGATGATCGCAGTGATAATGTAGAAAAGCTTCAAGGCATGGTTCAGCATACGATTGAAAATATGGAGAAGGCTGAGGAGTCGATGGCTTTCACCGATAGTGAAGAGCAGCTTCAGTCTATTAAAGATAAGAATGAACGTCGCCGGGAAAGCCTGCAAGCTTTCCGAAACGAAATTAAAGACGAAGCTCATCAAACTGAGCAATAGTACCTGCAACCCGAACGGAAAAGGCTCAAATGAGACCTGTCTGTTCGGGTTCTTTCATTCATAAGAAAGACACCAGGCGCCATTCACTCCCGAACCAATCTGTTCAATGCTGTCTCCATCTATGTTAAAATGAGGTAGGATACTGATTAGATGAAGAGGGTGTAAAGGATGCAAATTGCTGAAAAAACCATCGAGGTAAGATACGCAGAAACAGATCAAATGGGAGTTGTGTATCACGCCAATTATCTTGTATGGATGGAATTAGGAAGAACGCAACTTATCGAAGATCTGGGCTTTAAGTATGCTGATATCGAAAAAGAAGGGATTCTTTCACCTGTTATCGACCTGAATGTCAGCTATAAATCACCGGTTCGTTACGGGGAAAAAGCGTTTATCAAAACGTGGGTTGAGGAATATGATGGGCTTCGCATTACATATGCTTACGAAATTTATAACGGTCAAAACCAGCTGGCCATCACGGGACAATCGAAACATGTTTGCGTCAAGCAGGAAAACTTCCGTCCAATATCGATTCGAAAGATGTTCCCTCATTGGCACGAAGCATACGAAAAGGCTAAGAAGTGATTTCTACATAGAGGAGTTGATCCTTTTAAAATCCCATACTGAAGCATGATAGAAAGGAAGATCTTCCATGGCATTCGGGTTAACAAAACATGAATTACATGCATGGAAGCAGCGTGTAAAGCGTGGAGAGATTGCATTTCTCACTCATTACTGGCTTGATGACCGGTTTCCCCATGCACGCTCTGTAACGAAAGTCGGCTGTTGTGACATCGATACATTAATTGGGTGGGGTAAGAAATATGGTTTAAAAAAAGAATGGATCCACCAGAGGGAAGACGGTTTTCCTCATTACGATCTTTTAGGAGATATTCAATATGACATTCTCCTTACAGAGGGACTGCACGACCATATTGCACGTTTTCTGAACCGGACATAAAAAGGCTGGCATATGCCAGCCTTCCATACTTCCTTATTTTTTGTACTCATATGAAGGTTCTTCTAGCTTATCGTCGTACTCAACGTACAAATCATGACCATCAAAAAACCATAAATCTCTTTCTTCAATAAAAAATTCCCGATTCTCGACTTCGACCCGTTCGCCGATATCCACCGGTTCTTCTTTATTCACTCCTAATGAAAAACTATCATGCAGAGGACTGGAACCTCCATAGCGCACATAAAAACGGACTTGATCGCCTACCTCTACAAGCATTTCGTCTTTAAACCATGTAAGAGCTTCTTTTGAAATATGTATCTTCATCGATGAGACTCCTTTCTCTACAGGTATTCTCCCAGAGGGTTCATGTAACTTTACAAAAAAGGGTTCATTTCATATTATATACATATAGAAGACGGAACTTCTACTATTACGATCATAAAGGATGAGACAAATGAATACACAAACATTATTATATTACATAGGTGCATTTATATTTGCCGGATTAAGTGTATTAACATTCCTGCAATTGCATGAAGCCAAATATCAAATTGAAGCCGGAACTTTCATAATCATTGCTGCACTCATTTACTATGGTATGGTCACCCTATTCTTTAAGGCGAACCGCAAAATTTTTTTCATGGCCAATGCTTTATTGGCTGTTTTAGCCCTTGGAGGCATATTCTTTAATTCATTGCTATTTGGTGGACATTAAAAAACGAGCTTTCCATTGTGGAAGCTCGTTTTTTTGTATTTGAGAAAATCCTGGTCAATACATTGGGACTTTTCTTCAAAACAGCATAGATTGAAGGCACGGGGTCACTTTGCTTTTTATTATTCAGGTAAGCCATTCACCATATGTGAAACCATTTCTTCTTCTGAATATCTGATCATACCGTTGTTATTAGCAAATTCAAGAGGGTATATCCTGTAATTATTGTAATGATTCTCTGACACAAAGGTTGGCTGAAATTCAATGGAAGGGTACGTGATCTTAGAACCGCCAGGGTTCATCGTTTTTTCTACTTGGACCGTAACCATTCCTCCAATGTCTTTGAAATCATCTTTCTGTCCTGAAAGAAAATTCCCTAATGAGTAAATGACAACGGCATCACGACCATCACTCGTTTTATACGTTTGGATCGGCTGCAGGACGTGTGGATGATGACCAAAAATGATATCAACCCCATTTTCGGTTAAGACATTTGCCAGTCTTTCCTGTTCCTCGGTAGGGAAGCGCTGATATTCATTCCCCCAATGCAAACTCAATACGACTAAATCAATGTTCATACCTTTTGCTTTCTTAATTTCTTGTATCATGTTTTGTTCGTCGATCAGGTTGACTAAATAATCTTTCCCCTTTGGAACCGGTATTCCATTTGTTCCATATGTATAGGAAAGCAGGGCAAACTTGATTCCATTCACCTTGAAGGTACGAATCCGTTCCTTATCTTCCTGACTTTTGAACGCACCCACATACGGCATGGATATCTTCTCATAATAGTCGATTGCACTTAGAAGCCCTTTTTCACCTTGATCCAATGAATGGTTATTGGCAGTCGTGACCGCATCAACCCCCACGTCCTGTAAAGATTTCACAATCTCTTTAGGACTGTTAAAAAGGGGATAACTGGAGACTCCAAGCTCCACACCGGCCGGAGTTGATTCCTGATTGGCAATCAGGAAATCAGGGGCTGCCAGCATGTCCTTAATCGGAGAGAACATAGGGGTAAAATTATATCCGTTTTCATCTTTCGCATCATTATACACTGTGTCATGGAGAAGGATATCACCAATGGCGGCAATTGAAGCACTGGACTTCATCGATTTCCCTGAGGCTTGAACTTCTCTCGTCGTATGCAGCAAAGAGTAAAGGTTCTCCTCCTGCAATCCTTCTGCAGAGGTTCTCCAGTCTGAGTATTGCTTATCTACAAGATACCCAATCACTAAGAGTAAAGGTATACAAAGGAATAACCCTGCCATTAATCGCTTTTTATTCATAATCATCATCCTTTATTTAAATCTACCTCTATTTTACAAAATAATAGAGGAAAGCGGGGCATATTTAAGAAAATATTGAAGAATATTATCATATTTTGTGAATTTTTTACTATTCCGTCAATCCTTGTCATTACTTGCTTTTTATATCCATCATCTTTCTCAAACGAATCAAAGGGTATACCTATTCCATTTAACAAGCCATAAAAAAAGCCACCTATACAGCCAGGAACTCCCACATAGGATAAAGAGAGCCTGGTGCTTTGGTCGCTTTTTTTCTACAGCCATTTAATTTTTGGTTCGGTTTTATTTCTTATCCTTACTATATTCGCCCGATGTCTGTAAACAACGAAAATGGTCAGAATCCCTACGACGATAATAAGTGGAATATCTCCGGTGAAGATCGAGTACGTAAAGGCAAGTACCGCTGCCAGCATAGAAGAGAGTGACACATACTTGGTTGCATACAAGCAAATAAAAAATACGGCCAGTAGGATTAAAAATAAGATGTAATTATAGCCTAGAAGAACACCAGCAGAGGTTGCTACTGCTTTTCCTCCTCTGAAGTTTGCAAAAACAGGGTACATATGGCCGATAACAGCAAATACCCCTGCTAATAACATGTGTACATCACTTTCAAATAGCAATGGCAGGAGAGTCGCTACCGTTCCTTTTAAAATGTCCATGATTGTAACAATCATACCGGCTTTTACACCCAGGGTTCTGAATGTGTTGGTTCCGCCCAGGTTTCCGCTTCCGTGCTCACGAATGTCTTTTCCATAGAACGTCTTCCCGATCAGTAATCCTGAGGGGATGGAGCCTAATAAATATGCTAATACGAGTATAAGGGCAAAAATCATCATCACTGCTCCTTTTAAATGAACTAATCCGTTCTTATTTTAACATGTTTTCCAAAGGTTGGGGAGAAAATAAGCAAAAAAATTAGTACCTGTTCATAAAAGTAGATAATATATTTAATTCCTCATAAACCTGATTCAGAAAGGAGTGATGTATGTTAAAATAGACACACTTTACATAGTTGAAATGAAGGTGTACACGTATGCAATTACTTTTATCGGCGTTCCAATGGGTTGCCTTTATGGTCGCAGGCTCAATTGCCGCTCCTATTGCCATAGCTGACCTGTTTCAATTGTCTCCCGCAGACACGGCAGGATTTATTCAGCGGACCATCTTTGTTTTAGGTGCCGCCAGTCTTATTCAAGCATTAGTTGGTCATAAACTACCCATCAATGAAGGACCCGCTGGACTATGGTGGGGGGTATTCGCCATCTATGCAGGGTTTTCAGGAACTCTTTACAGCAGTCATGAAGAAGTGCTGACCGTTTTACAGGGCGGTATGATTGTAAGTGGTGTGATTTTCTTTATTCTTTCTGCAACAGGACTATTAAAGAAGTTGTCATCTTTATTTACACCAACAATCACATTTATTTACTTAATGCTATTGATTCTCCAATTAAGCGGATCTTTTATCAAGGGAATGTTCGGCATACAGCATGAAGGACATTCTCTTCAGCCGCTGGTCTTACTCGGAAGTGTGCTGACAATACTTGTGGCATTATACTTCTCAGGCCATAAACGAAAGTGGGTTCAACAATACTCCATTATTCTTGCCCTGTTCTCGGGCTGGTTAATCTTTATCCTTATGGGATTAGGTGAAAGCACGACTGTATCTGACAGCTGGTTTTCGTTACCTGATGTGTTCGTCTTTGGACCTCCGGTGTTCGATACGGGTGTCATTGTGACATCGATCTTTATCACATTCCTGTTAACCACCAATATGATTGCTTCCATTCGAGTGATGGAAGAGGTTATGAAGGGAAAGGGGCAGCCAACGTATGAAAGATATACAAAGAGCGGCTTTGCTTCAGGATTGAATCAATTGTTCGGTGGAGTATTCTCAGCAATTGGATCTGTTCCCATTTCCGGTTCTGCCGGGTTTGTTGCCGCTACAGGAATGTACTCCATTATCCCCTTTATTCTTGGAAGTGTGATGATCATTATCATCAGTCTGATCCCAAAAGTAATGAATCTTTTCGCAAGCCTGCCAGCTCCTGTCGGCTATGCTGTGACCACGGTCATTTTCATCAAAATGGTCGGTCTTGCTCTAGGAGAATATCGAAAAGAAAAGGACCTCGATAAAATCCATTTTGTCGCAGGTATCTCTCTCATTGTGGGTGTAGGGGCCATGTTTGTTCCCCCATCCGCTTTTAGAGACATGCCTGTAGTTGTGGCGTCCATATTAAACAATGGATTGATACTCGGAACCATCACAGGAATCATCGTAGAACAATATATCCTGTTAAATCACAAACAACATCCTGAAACCAGTAAACATTAGTTTGCTGGTTTTTATTATCTGCTGCAGACTCTACACGATTCTTAAAAATAATATCTTGTATGCAGATTCCACATTATTCATAAACTAAAAGACAAACGCAATTTCTTGGACAACATGTTTACCTCTTGTATAATGAGGGTATCCCTTCTATGTTTAGAAAAATTTCTCAGTTCATAAAGCAGGTGGAAAAATGATTGAATTTAAGGACGTCACGAAAGTCTATGAAGATGGTACAGAAGCAATAAAGGGGATCAACCTGACGATACCAAAAGGAAAACTTGTCGCCTTGATTGGTCCAAGCGGATGCGGGAAAACGACCACGATGAAAATGATCAATAAGCTTATTTCACCTAGCAGTGGAACAATCCTGATTAATGGAAAGGATACTTCTGACACCGATGAAGTTGAGCTCAGGCGTAATATTGGCTATGTGATTCAGCGTATTGGGTTGCTTCCCCATATGACTATAGAAGAAAACATCAGCCTGATTCCACGATTAAAGGGATGGAAAAAGGAACAATACGAAGGTCGAGTGGACGAGCTCCTAAATCTTGTTGGACTGGATCCTAAAGTATACCGTAAGCGATATCCACTTGAATTAAGCGGAGGACAGCAGCAACGGGTGGGCGTTATTCGTGCCCTGGCAGCGGAACCGCCGATCATTCTCATGGATGAACCATTCAGTGCCCTGGATCCGATCAGCCGGGAGCAGCTTCAGGATGAATTGAAGAGCATTCAAAATACGATACATAAAACGATTGTGTTTGTCACACATGATATTGACGAAGCGTTGAAGATCGCTGATGAAATTGCCGTCATGCGTGACGGGAAAATTGAACAGATCGCTACCCCAGCAGAGCTCATTAAAGATCCTGCGAACGAATTCGTACGTGCATTTATCGGAGAGGACAGACTAAATGTTCAACAGCACCAAAAGTGCGTTTTTGACATCATGGATGAAAACACAACCTATTTGCTTTTGGAAGAATCAGAATACTCATCGATTCCATATGACGCGTCCATCCAGGAAGCTGCAAGAATACTTCTGAAGTCAGAAAAACATTATCTTATGGTTACAAAAGACGGCAGGAATGTCGGCAGCGTAACGGCCAACGGGATTCTTCGTGCAGTAGCCTCAGAAGGGAAAAAGGAGGAGCGTTCTGTATGAATTCATTCTCGTTTTTGTTCATAAACACGATATCAAACCGTTCTGATGCAATCTTAAATGGATTATTTGAGCATCTATATTTATCATTCGTATCCATTTTCATTGCGATTGCCATTTCTTTGCCACTGGGTATATACATATCACGGAAAAAACAAACGGCTGAATTTTTCATCGGAATAACTGCCATTTTCCAAACGATCCCTAGTCTGGCACTATTTGGATTTCTCATTCCCCTATTAGGTACAGGTAGTATTACAGCGATCATTGCCCTGACTGTGTATGCACTCTTACCGATACTCAGGAACACATACACAGGGATCATCGGGGTCGATGAGGGAGTCATAGAAGCAGGCAGAGGGATGGGGATGACAAGCTCACAGCTTCTGTTTAAAGTGGAGCTACCACTCGCCCTGCCTTTCATAATGGCCGGTATCCGTACTGCTACTGTCTTGACGGTTGGAGTCGCGACACTTGCAACCTTTGTTGGAGCAGGTGGACTTGGCGACCTCATCTATCGGGGACTTTCTACTTGGAATAATTCTTTAGTACTTGCAGGAGCCATTCCAGCTGCATTACTTGCATTATCTTTCGACTTTTTACTAAAGCTTCTCGAAAGGATGACAACACCTAAAGGACTAAAAGCACGGAAATAAACCACATTTCAAAGGAGAGTAAGAATGAAAAAGAAACTAAAACCCTTTATTTTATTTATAGCCCTAACTATTGTGATCGCCGGTTGCGGAAATGGCGGGGGGAAGGACACGATTACGGTTTCAGGTAAGATGTGGACCGAGCAGTTTATATTAACTCAAATGATGGCAGAGCTTCTTAAAGAGAAAACAGATCTCGATGTTAAAGTGGAAGAAGGATTGGGAGAAGTATCGATTCTGACACCCGCTCTTGAAAAAGGCGATATAGATGTATATATCGAGTACACAGGAACTGGACTGGAAGCGGTTCTAAAAGAGCAAGCGGCAGAAGGAGCTTCAGCTGATGAAATTCTGTCACAAGTCCGTAAAGGATACGAGGAAAAGTTTAATGTGACATGGTTGAAACCACTTGGATTCGAAAACACGTATACCCTTGCTTATACTCAAGATCAGGAATTCGATGCCAAAACCTTCTCTGACCTTGTACCCCTATCGAAAGATCTAAGTTTTGGTGCGCCACATCAATTTTATGAACGTGAAGGCGATGGGTACGATGCATTTGCTGAAGCTTACGGATACGAATTCAAAGCAAAAGAAAGCTTCGATCCTAACATTATGTATGAAGCGGTGAAGAACGGGGACGTCGATATTATTCCGGCCTTTACCACCGATGGAAGAATACAACGTTACAACCTGAAAACGACTACTGATGACAAAGGGTTCTTCCCACCATATGATGCCGCTCCAATCATCCGTCAGGAAGTCCTGGAAGAGCACCCTGAAGTAGAGGAAGTC
Organism: Rossellomorea sp. FM04394; assembly: GCF_041889765.1. NCBI lineage: Bacteria > Bacillati > Bacillota > Bacilli > Caryophanales > Bacillaceae > Rossellomorea > Rossellomorea sp. FM04394. The sequence continues at coordinate 2,317,019 of NZ_CP168654.1, forward strand.
CTGAATGAATTAGCAGGACAAATCTCTGAAGAAGAGATGAGTGAGATGAATGCCAAAGTGGATATGGATAAAAAAGATCCAAAAGAAGTCGCACGGGAATTTCTTATTTCCAAAGGATTAATTGAAGAGTAAGATGTTAAAAAAGTGTCAGGCAGGATATAGGAGGAGGAACACTTCCTTTTGTCCATCTGACACTTTGTTCTTATTAGAATAAATTTATAAAATTTTGAAAAGTTAGAGGGAAATATGGTATAAAAGAAGAATAGGACTTAAGGAACAGTCAAAGTATGTATGGATAAGGATCGATGAAGGAGTTGTAAGCACCCATGGAAAACCCATCCCGACAAGAAATCGGAAATATTCTTAAACAATCAAAACGAATTGCGGTTATTGGATTAAGCGATAATCCAACACGAACATCTTATATGGTATCAAAAGCCATGCAGGATCAAGGCTATGACATTATTCCTGTGAACCCAACCATTGAATCGGCATTAGGCGTTAAAGCCGTATCCAACCTGAAAGAGATTGAAGGACCGATTGATATTGTCAATGTATTTCGCCGCTCAGAATTTTTGCCTGAGATCGCGAAAGAATTTGATGAAATCGATTCTAACGTGTTTTGGGCACAACTTGGTGTAATGAACGAAGAGGCTTATCGCTTTTTGAAAGAACGTGGGTATACAGTCATTATGGATCGCTGTATAAAGGTTGAACATGCTTTAACCAAATAATCCTCACTCGTAACAAGCGGCTCTTACCGCTTGTTTTTTTTCGGATGGAAGGTTCTCCATTATCACTGAAAATAACATGCTACATAAATGAAATCCAGGCCTCATTTAGGCCAGTCACAGGAATTACATTTGCGAAAATCAAATAAAACGCTACAATAAGCAATAGTGGTTTACCTAAAGAATGATCAAAACAGGTAAACGAACAAACGTTCTTGTGTTATAGTAAACATATACATAACCAATAATACCGTACAAGTACTAGTTTACGGTTAGAGAAGTTTTGAAAGGGGAATGTTCGTGGCCAACCAGAATAAGACCATGGATTACAATGATGATGCCATTCAAGTATTAGAAGGTCTAGAAGCCGTCCGTAAGAGACCTGGAATGTATATAGGCTCTACAGATTCAAGAGGTTTGCATCATTTAGTATACGAAATTGTCGATAACTCGGTGGATGAAGCATTAGCCGGCTTCGGAAATGAGATAATTGTTACGATACATAAGGATAATAGCATCTCTGTGCAAGATAAAGGCCGGGGGATGCCGACTGGTATGCATAAACTAGGAAAGCCGACTCCTGAAGTTATTTTGACTGTGCTTCATGCCGGAGGGAAATTCGGACAAGGCGGGTACAAGACCAGTGGTGGATTGCATGGTGTAGGTGCCTCAGTCGTAAACGCCCTCTCTGAATGGCTTGTTGTGACGATTGAAAGAGATGGAACAAAATATGAGCAGCGTTTTACAAAAGGTGGAAAACCTGAAACCACTCTTGAGAAGATCGGGAAAACGAAAAAATCAGGAACTTGTATCCATTTCAAACCTGATCCGGAGATTTTCAGCAATACTACGTATAATTACGAAACGCTATGTGAGCGTCTAAGGGAATCTGCCTTCCTGCTAAAAGGATTAAAAATCGAAATCATTGATGAGCGTCATGATCAGAAGGAAGTCTTTCACTTTGAAAGCGGCATTCAGGCTTTTGTTCAATACCTTAACGAAGAAAAAGATGTACTTCATAACGTTGCTTTCTTTGAAGGGGAACACCATACGATTGAAGTGGAATTCTCTTTTCAGTTTAACGACGGTTTCTCGGAAAACATTCTGTCTTTCGTAAACAATGTTCGTACAAAAGACGGAGGTACACACGAAGCCGGAGCAAAGACAGCGATGACCCGTGTCTTTAATGAGTACGCCCGTAAAGTCGGGATTTTAAAAGATCGGGACAAAAATCTTGAAGGGACCGACATTCGTGAAGGGCTTGCCAGCATCGTCTCTGTGCGTATACCGGAGCATCTCCTACAGTTTGAGGGGCAGACGAAAGGAAAGCTTGGTACGAGTGAAGCGCGTTCAGCTGTGGATGCGGTTGTTTCTGAGCATCTTCTTTATTTCTTAGAAGAAAATCCAGATACAAGTTCCCTTCTTATCAAGAAATCCATTAAAGCCGCTCAAGCACGTGAAGCAGCACGTAAAGCAAGAGAAGATGCACGTAACGGAAAGAAACGAAAGCGTTCTGAAACCGTTCTATCTGGTAAATTAACACCGGCTCAATCGAGAAACCCTCAGCGTAACGAGCTTTACCTGGTGGAGGGTGATTCAGCAGGAGGTTCGGCTAAGCAAGGTCGTGACCGAAAATTCCAAGCCATTCTTCCACTTCGGGGGAAAGTCATCAATACGGAAAAAGCCAAGCTTCAGGATATTTTCAAAAATGAAGAAATCAATACGATCATCCATGCGATCGGTGGCGGGGTCGGCCCTGAATTCAATGTCGACGATATCAATTATGACAAAATTGTCATCATGACCGATGCCGATACGGATGGAGCCCACATCCAGGTTCTGCTATTAACCTTCTTCTATCGCTACATGAAACCATTATTAGAAGCAGGGAAAGTGTATATTGCCCTTCCTCCTCTCTACAAAGTGAGTAAAGGAGCAGGGAAGAAACAGAAACTTGAGTATGCTTGGACGGATGAAGAGCTTCAAGGAGCCATTTCTAAAGTCGGTAAAGGCTATATGATCCAGCGCTACAAAGGTCTTGGAGAAATGAACGCCGATCAACTGTGGGAAACGACGATGGATCCTGAAACACGTGCACTGATACGTGTCCGCATTGATGATGCGGCCAGAGCCGAGCGTCGCGTCACCACTCTCATGGGTGATAAAGTAGAGCCGCGCCGTAAATGGATAGAAAGCAATGTAGCATTCGGATTGGAAGAAGATGGTAGCATTCTTGAAAATGAAAACATAACGGTCGCAGAGGAGGGGTAATATATGACAACTGTAGAAAGATATCAAGACTTGCCTCTGGAGGAGGTACTTGGCGACCGATTTGGACGTTATAGTAAATACATCATCCAGGAACGTGCATTACCAGATGCACGCGACGGATTGAAACCTGTACAAAGACGTATTCTTTACGCCATGTATGTGGATGGAAACACCCAGGAAAAAGGATTCCGTAAATCAGCGAAAACCGTCGGTAACGTTATCGGTAACTATCACCCACATGGTGACACATCGGTGTATGATGCCATGGTGCGTATGAGTCAAACGTGGAAAGTGCGGAAATATTTAGTCGAAATGCATGGAAATAACGGAAGCATTGACGGAGATCCTCCTGCTGCCATGCGTTATACAGAGGCACGGCTTTCTGCGATCTCCATGGAGCTCTTGCGTGATATAGATAAGAAAACCGTGGACTTTGTACCGAACTTTGATGATACATCCAGTGAACCCACTGTTTTGCCGTCACGTTTTCCGAACCTTTTAGTCAACGGATCAACCGGTATCTCAGCAGGATATGCAACTGACATTCCACCTCATCACCTAGATGAAGTCATTGATGCGACAATCATGCGTATAGAAAAGCCACAAAGTACGGTGGATGATTTAATGACGGTCTTAAAAGGACCTGATTTTCCAACAGGTGGCATCATTCAAGGGGTAGACGGTATTAAAAAAGCCTACGAAACCGGAAAAGGAAAAGTGGTTGTGCGTGGTAAGGCTGACATAGAAAATATCCGTGGAAGCAAACAACAGATCGTCATAACGGAAATTCCCTATGAGGTAAACAAAGCGAACCTCGTTAAGAAAATGGATGAATTCCGTGTGGATCGCAAAGTGGAAGGAATTTCAGAAGTTCGTGACGAAACAGACCGCGATGGAATGCGCATCGTTATTGAGTTAAAGAAAGATGCAGATGCCACAGGCGTCTTAAACTATCTCTATAAGAACAGTGATCTTCAAATCGCCTATAACTTTAATATGGTTGCGATACATAACCGTCGTCCTAAACTGATGGGACTTCGTGAACTATTGGATGCTTATATTCAACATCAAAAAGAAGTTGTGACAAATCGTACCATACATGATCTAAACAAAGCGAAGGATCGCCAGCATATTGTCGAAGGCTTAATGAAGGCTCTGTCAATCTTAGATCAAGTGATTTCAACGATTCGTGCCTCGAAAGATAAACGAGATGCGAAGGATAATTTAATCCAGCAATTTCAATTTACAGAAGCACAGTCAGAAGCAATCGTCAGCTTACAGCTATACCGCTTAACGAATACAGACATAACAGCACTACAGGCAGAAGCGGAAGAATTATCGAATACGATTGCTGAGTTAACGGCTATCCTGGAAAGTGAAAGTAAGCTTTACAGTGTAATCAAAAAAGAATTGAAAGGCATTAAAAAGCAGTTCTCCGATGCTCGTCGCACTAAAATTGAAGATGAGATTGAGGAAATTAAAATCAACCTTGAAGTACTCATCGCAAGTGAGGATGTCATGGTTACCGTTACCCGTGATGGGTATATGAAACGGACAAGTCTCCGTTCCTATTCTGCTTCAAACGGGCAGGATCTCGCCATGAAAGAAACAGACAGGTTGCTTGGTCAATATGAGATGAATACGACGGATGTCCTTTTAGTATTCACGAACAAAGGAAATTACATCTATTGCCCTGTACATGAGCTCCCGGATATTCGCTGGAAAGATCTTGGTCAGCACGTGGGGAACATCGTACCGATTGATCGAGATGAACAGGTTCTAAAAGCCATACCGATCAAAGAATTTGATCCGGCCCATTATTTATTGTTTGTAACGAAGAATGGAATGATCAAGAGATCCGAGCTTCCTCAGTACAAAGCACAACGATACTCCCGTCCTCTTGTAGGAATCAATTTAAAAGGAGACGATGAGCTGATCGATGTACACTTGACCGATGGATCGCACGATGTATTCATTGCCACACACTTAAGTTATGGACTTTGGTTCTCGGAAGAAGATGTGAACATCGTCGGACCGCGTGCGGCTGGAGTGAAAGGGATTAACCTTAAGGATGACGATTATGTCGTATCGGGGAAAATCATAAAAGATCCAATGAAGGATTATATTTTCTTAGCTACCCAGCGTGGGGCAGTGAAGAAAATGAAATTAGCAGAATTCGAAAAAACATCCCGTGCCAAGCGTGGAGTCATCATGCTGAGGGAATTGAAATCAAATCCACATCGCGTGGTAAGTATAGAAGTAGTAAAAGACACAGATAAAGTAGGACTGATCACAAAAAAAGGAAAAGCAGAAGAGGTGCTCCTTACAGACCTTAGACCGAATGACCGATATTCAAATGGATCATTTGTGATTGATGAAGGGGATAGCGGATCAGTTTGTGAAACGTGGACAGAATCACTGCTTGATACAAAAGAATAGCATGCAATAAAACGACCAGGACTGCTTCTGGTCGTTTTTTATATCCGTATAGAATCATTAATGAATAATAATTGTATAATCATTCGGCATTGTTGTACAATACCCGTAAAAAATTGTACAACAATTAATATTATTTCAAAAAGATGAATTTATCAGTTGAATAGGCAATTTTTTTTTGATAGATTAAGAAAGTGTCTGAATGGGTAAACATACATAGGTTTAAACATTATTTGTCATAAATACAACATCTAGGGGGAACAATTATGGAGTTATTCACAAGTTTAGTAGGTACCTTGAATGATTATATGTGGTCATACATCCTTATTGTGGCGCTGATCGGATTGGGATTATATTTCTCATTCCGAACACAATTTGCACAGTTTCGTTACTTAGGAGAAATGGGAAGGTTATTAACAGATAAGACCACGATTTCAGCAGAAGGAAAACGAGGCATCTCTTCCTTCCAGGCTTTCACAATCAGTACCGCATCCCGTGTCGGTACTGGTAACCTGGCTGGGGTAGCAACAGCGATTGCCGGCGGTGGACCAGGAGCAGTATTCTGGATGTGGCTGATTGCCCTTTTGGGAGGAGCGACCAGCTTCGTGGAGAGTACACTTGCTCAAATTTACAAAGTGAAAGACGGAAAAGACGGCTACCGTGGTGGTCCCGCTTATTATATGGAAAAGGGATTGAATGCCCGCTGGATGGGGATCCTATTTGCTGTTATCATCACATTCTGTTTCGGTCTTGTATTTAACTCAGTACAATCCAATACGATTTCACTTGCAATGGAAGAAGCGTATGCATTTGATCGTATGACTGTCGGCATCATCCTCGCCGTATTAACGGCTCTTGTCATTTTCGGTGGAGTAAAACGAATCGCCAGTGTAACTCAAATTGTGGTACCGATCATGGCTGTTCTTTATCTGATTCTAGCTTTCTTTATTCTGATCACCAACATTACCATGCTGCCAAATATGTTTGTGATCATTTTTGAAAATGCATTTGGTATCCGGGAAGTAGCAAGTGGTGGGGTCGGTGCAGCCATCATGATGGGAATCAAACGTGGTTTATTCTCAAATGAAGCCGGAATGGGTAGTGCACCGAACGCAGCAGCATCTGCTGGTGTCACTCACCCTGTTAAACAAGGACTTATTCAAACTCTAGGTGTTTTCACTGATACATTACTAATTTGTACAGCAACAGCCTTCATGATCATCCTGTCTGACCAGTACACAACAGGAATCGACGGCATTCAGCTGACGCAAGCAGCCTTAAGTTTCCATGTAGGGGAATGGGCAGATACATTTGTCGCTGTCGCTATCTTCTTATTTGCCTTCAGTTCGATCATCGGAAACTATTACTACGGAGAAACAAATATCGAGTTTATTAAATACAGCCCTGTCACTCTATTCATCTACCGAATGGCCGTTCTTGGCATGGTGATTTTCGGAGCGGTTGTCAAACTTGATATTGTGTGGAGCCTGGCAGATTTATTCATGGGTCTAATGGCGATCATCAACTTAATCGCTATTACGCTATTAGCTAAGATCGCCATATCCGCACTAAAGGATTACCGTGAACAGAAGAAACAAGGGAAAGATCCTGTTTTCTACTCCAACTCTATTAAAGGCTTAAAAGGAATTGAGAGCTGGGAAGCAAAACCTGAAACGACAACAGAACAAAAATAGCATGAAAGGACCAACCTTAATCGTGGTTGGTCCTTTTTGAGTTTTTTTTGCTAAGAAAGATGAGGAAAGTAAGGAAATTGATTACATAGATTTTCCTTCTTTGGTGAAAATAAAAGGGAATCATTTTCTATCGAGGAGAGAGAATCATGAGAAAAGAATTACTATTTGCTTTCGGTGCTTTCTTTGTTATGTCCCTCCATGCCATAGCTGGGAACTTTTCCAGTGAACCTCTTGAGAAACAGCCTGTGAATGAAATGACCGTTAATGTTTATAAAAAAGATGTAACCGGAGATGGTAAAAAGGATACGATTACACTTAAGGCGATTCCGTTTTCTCCTGATGCCCTGTTCCTGAAACAAATCTGGGCGGATATTAAAACGTCTGAAGGCAGTGAGATTCGAATTGATTACGAGGGTGGCTATGAGCCGAAAATCCAATTCGTGGATCTAAATCATGATGGAGTAAAGGACATGCTCTATTCTTCAGCTACAGGGGGAAGCGGTGGACTCTATAATGTAGCGCTCCATACATTAGTTGATAATAAATTGGTCGATATCGGGTTACCTGAGCCATTAACGATTCAGGCTCAATTTGAAGATGATTACAAAGCTTCTATTACCTTTGTAGATACGAATCAATCCTACACTGTCGATTTACGTGACCGCAAAGAAGATTACGATCGATTGGGGATATACACGGACGGAACCTTAAATGAACCTATGGAATTAATGGTTCTACCTTATGCATTTTTTGAGCCGACGAAAATCATCGGCAAAACTGGTAAGGGATTAAAAGGTTATCAGCAAATAAGCGGTGCCTATAAGGCGGATGGTATCGGAACGGCCACATCTTATTGGTATTATGAAAATGATCAATGGAACCTGATGAAGATAAAATGGAAAGCAAATAAATAGCTGAACCAATTCTAGGCTTTTATCATACTCTGTTGTAAGCCCATTTTTGTAAAGGAGGCTTACACATGAGTGAATTCAAGCCTGAAAAGCTAGCTGTTACGTATTTGCCACCAGCTTCAATCTTCAATCCCATTGATAACCGAAAATACACATTGACTCATTCTGATACTACGGGTGAACTATTTTTGAGCGTCGGTTGTCACTTTGATCTGGAGAAGATCAATCCATCCATGCGGGACGAAGTGTTAGGAGAATGGAGAAGAGACCTTGGTCAATACACCCTTGCAGGAACCGTGTATGTGAGTGGGGGGGAATTTGATCAACAGCTTTCCAAAGTACGGTTTATGATTTTCAAAAAGGAGCTCCCATTGGCCCTGGCAGCAATGGTGAACGGGGATAAAGGGTTTTACACGTATTATCCATGGCTTCTGGATGCACCCATCATCATCTGCTTTGAATCCGTATTCACGGAATTTCAGCAAACGCTTTATTTCGGGACACCAAGACAATATTTATTGAAATAGTGCTCAAGCACTCAAGCATAAAGAGGTTCAGAATGTGAACTCTTTATGCTTTTTCTTTGGGTGGTTGTACATGAAGAGGAGGGAGGTAATTAGATTTATTTAGTAATGATCGTTATTAGTTCAGGTGGTAACAACCAAAAGATTGCTTAATATGATACAAAGTCGATAGCAATGAAATAGACAATCAACGTTTATATTATGTAAACTAATTCAAAAAAAATGGATTAACAAACAGCTGGATTGGAATGTTAGTTAGCAAATTGATATCTTAATACCAAAAATGAATTATCAGACAAATCAAGATAAAAATTGAAAATGGTTTTATAGCAATCAAATTGAAAATAATCTTACAGCAATCAAGTAATTCTTAATATAAATAATGAAATCGCTGATCAGACTAAATTCATCAGAAAACACAACGAATAGATATCATTAGAATCAAATTAATGATAATTAAAGAACAGATTAAATGGTCTTGTTTTTTTCTTTCGTCTCATTATTAACAGTATACTTTTGATACGAGACAGAAATATATTTTTTTATTTAGGTACCGATAATAGATATTATGTAAACTATAAACAAACCTTAAGCAAACGAAAGATACCTTTATTCTCTACTGACGAGCGACACAAAAGTACAGACAAATGTGACACAAAAGTTTAGACACTATCCTTTTTGACACAAAAGTCAGGAACCTTCCCCTATTGCTTTAATTTTGAATTACTGTTCGAATGATTTGTTGGATTCATTATAAAATTGAGAACTTCTTATAAAATTTAATCCTTAATTGTTATGACACAAATTTATAGACAAATTGACACAAAAGCACAGATTATACCTATGGTATCTCTTCGATTACATATACTTTCTGACGCTTTGGATGAATTACTACTCCTAAGAATATATCGTCATTAATAAAAGCCCAATCACCGTAAAGAATCTTTTCAAGAGTACTACTCTTAACTTTGGGTAATTGCCTTGATATCCGATTATATTCAAAAATTAACGATCTAGAAAGTATCATTAATAGAAAGTTCTCTATATCTTCTTCAGATGCTTCTTGGAGCTTAAGGATTACATAAAGGTCATATAAAATTACATCATACAATTTCGCAGTAAATTTTGGTTGTTCATATATTATTGGGTACCTTTCCTTGCCGTTTTCAATGGAACGAAGATCTCGGCTCATATTAATATACAATTTCCATATTAAGTATGTTGTTAATCCTCTTGTATACTTTATTTCACTAAGTGAATTCCTAGAAATTAGTTTAACACTTCTTAATTCCTCAATAGTCATTTTACTTTTTAGGTGTCGGTTAATAGAACTGACTATTTTCCTTGAAGAATGAAAAATGTTATCTAATCTTGCTTTACTAATCCCTTCGACTCTTCTATATTCATAAGTGGTGATTGTAAACTTTTCACCAGATTTATCGTTTTTAATTAATTCAAACAGCTCCAATGGTATGATGCCATTCAATCTGAAAATATTTACTGATTTTTTAATTCTCAAATCAGATTCAAGCCACGATCTAATTTGTTTCATTGGTAAATCATAAGTATGTGTAGATACTTGTCCATTCATTAGCTTAGATAGATCAGATGCAAATTCATACCCGCAGGGGCACAGATATAGTGAATAATTTGGGATTACTCTTTTGTAGGGATGCTGTTTGTGACATGATGGACAACCACTAATTAATTCGACTGAATGAAACGGACACTTTGATATAAGAGTAAATTGATGTAAGTAACTATGGTAACCAACTTTAATGCAAATTGGGCATACCCTTACTTTTGGATAACAAAAATTGTTTAGTATTCTTCTCCCCAATATAGGGATTGAAAGATCCTCTTTGGCTTTTTTGTTTTCAATTGAATCCCCTAATATTTCTTCCCAAAATGGTGCCATGCTCTTCTCGGTTATATTAGAAACTTGATTACAGAATTTGAATTTTTCAGAAATACTTAATATAGATTCATACGGCTGTACCCAAACATTTTTCCATGTGAACATAAAAGGATTACCTGCCCGTCGCTTTTTTATCATTATAGACAGGTTTACATATTGTCAATCGCCTCTTTAAACGGATTCCTCTTATAATATATACCCCTTGCTTTTTTTCTTTTGCGCCTCTCCCTTTCTGTGAACTGAGGGCAATTGCAATTTTTCTTTGCATTTTCTAATAGTGAAAATAACTCAGGAGTATCTTTTCTTATTTTTTTGAATATTTTACCTTCTTTCCTGATTATAAGTAAGGGGAAGTATTTTAAACTGTAGATTGAATTAACTGAAAACTTTTCTTTTGGAGGGTCTCTCCTTTGCAAAGCATATTCTAAACATCTATAGAACTCAGCAAGGATTAATTCTGAAACTAAGTGAAGCGTTATCCAGGAGTAACTTACCTTTGATATAGAATAATTTTCGGGGAAGATTTCTCCATACTCTAATTGAGATAGATAATTCGAAAAATTATACTGATCCACAGGAAATCCATAATTGTATATATATTCCCTGAAAAATGGCTGGGTTCCCTCATTATCCACATCTTTATAACTGTTAAAACGTTGCAGTCTTGCTCTCCATAGAGTATAAGCAATAGATAAAGGACATAACTCATTATTGGGAATTTCTTCTCTATATCTTGTTAACTCGACTATACAGCCCCTATGACATTTCAGCGTAGTATTTCTTAAATTTCGAGCAATACTTGAGCATACTTTTTCTGATTTCTCATGAAGATCTTCTAAATCTTCTTTTGAGAAAGTATGTTCATAAATCTGTACGCTTTTAATCCATTTAGCTTTTCTTCTTCTCTCTCTCACTAACCTTTTCTCTAGATAATCATAATTTTCACCAATCGTTGCAGTCATGTACTTCTGATCAAGTGAATGTAATAAAAAGCTTAGGTCGTATTTAAATGATTTCTTTTCATCGTTGTTAGATACTAAATTCTCATTAAAAATAATACTATTTCTAACTTTATTAATTTCACTCTTTTTTAATGAGAACCAACTGATTAAATCTTGCGCTCTAATAATTGGTCTAAATGTTTGCGATGGTAAGGGATTAATTTTATTTGAGGAAAATTCGAATCCACATATACATCTATAATCTAAAGAAAAGCTATTATCTTCAAGTATATATGGAAAGTTTTCGTTGCATTCAGGACAATTTTCAAATAAGCTTATTTGGTGAAATGGACATCTCTTAATAAAATTGAATTGATGGAGTGTGGAGTGATATTTCTTTTCAAGGCAGAGCGGACAGAAGCGTAAGATTGTACTAAAATATTGATATAAAGAAAAATCTTCATTATAGAGAGGACTTATAATATCATCAAGTAATTCTTCGTTCTTTTCTTTCAAAGGAAAACTTATTAATTGTTTCACTATATTATCGTCCAAACCATTTAAGTTGTAAATAGACTTATGATATTGTCCAATTTTCCCTTTCAATTTACGCACATTGTCATTTCCAGCCTCTAATAGGAATTGCCTAAAAGAAATTGAGTTATAGTGACAAAACTTTTGAATTATACTCCAGGGTGATTCGAAATCTAAAATCCAGCTAGATCTCCATGTAGTCTTTGTGTTTTTCACTTCTGCATAGGAAAAAACTAACTTCTCTGAGTTCATGACTGAAGCACCTCCGCGTGAATGAAACCAGATACTTTGATTGCTTCTTTCCATAGTGTTTTTGTGGGCCAGTCAATATTTTCATCGCTATTTACTCCATATTCTAGCAGTACATGGTTAACAATTGAAATTAAGTAATGCATGGGGACTTCCACTTTTTTATTTATTCCATTTTCGGCTCTTAACTCTAACAATGAACTCCAAATATATTCTGCCTCATTTTCTAATCTATGACCTTTATTAAATCCATTTGGGAAGAAGAAGTTTGTATAGCTGCAATTACTCCCAACTGGAAACTCTGTTACTTCGTCATAAGAAGATAACATATATGATAATTCGTCCAGCTCTCTAACTCCGTAAAATCTCTCTTCATGCACCATGAATCTTCCGACGATTTGCTTTGCAGTTGTTAAATAAGTGCTTCGACGATGGGTAAGTTCATTTTGACCAACTAAGATTGTCGTTAAAGTAATACCGTAAGAATCGAGTTCATTATATACGTCCATAAGCCACTCAAATTCAATGTCAGTTAGCCTTTGGGCATCGTCAATAAATAATACGATTTGCTTTCTAATCGTCTGATCCCCTTTATCCATTAAGAAATTTGATAACCGGTTCCTTTTGGCAACAGCTTTACCTTGTGAGTACAAATCGTGTCCTACATCCTTTAAGAAAAATTCGAAAAATGCATCTTCATTTGGTGTTTTTCTTTTCCTTGTCTTAATTTTCAAATTCAACCATTGGTTTGGGTATTTGTAGTCAAATATATTTTGAATATATTTGATCGCTCTTGTCTTTCCTAATCTAGGAGCACCATAAATAATACCACCCGGAACTCTCATTTGTATCCAGTGTCTCATTGGTTCTAATATTTCGTTAATTGCAATTGTGTCAATGATGTAGTCCCCAGTCTCAACTGGGTGTCCACCTATCGGGATAGATGGTCGGTTTTGGTTACTAATTATTTTCTCTTCCATAAACAGTTCCTCTTTTCAATCAAGAATTGAAAAAATATCTTTCTGCTGGTCTTTTTTTCTTTTTTCTTTGATTTGACTGTTCATCTTTTAAATTTAATTGGGAGTTAACAACAAAGCTAGTTTGTTCTTTGGGATTTTCTCTTTGATGACTTTGCATTTGGGCAATTTGGTTTCTTGAATTTTTATTTTTTGTGCCTTTTTCCCTTAAATAATCATGGTAAAAATCAAGAGGATCATCATCAAAAGCTAACCTTATTTCCCCATTCTTAATCAACTTATTTATTACTTTTCTTAGTTTAAGGGAATGTTTCCTAATACCCCACTTTCCATTAGCGGTCAAAATTCCAAGCTCGCTGCCATCAGGTAAGAAGGCCGTTATAAAACGTAAGTCTTCTGTGTCTATTTTAAGTGATAACATTGTGTTAACAAGATGGAAAGAGTCGGCAAGAATTTCATTCCTATAATCAACACCCAAGTAATGAATATAGGGTCTTCTACCGTCTGTTATTTTCCCTCTTACTGTTCTTGTGTCGTATTGAGAGGTCAATTCTTTACCATCCCTGTATTCTTCTTCTAACGTCTTGAAAGGCATCATTCTATTTATCCTTTGCCGCATCGCTTCTAATGGTGTTAATGAATTTAAACCTTTGGATGGTCTATTATTTTCTTGAGCAATCAAGATCTCGACAAGTTGTTCAATTTCACAAGGTGTAATTTCATACTTTTTTGCCTCGTTTTCAGAGTCTTTTCTTCTAGGATCAGACGGCTTACTTCCAGTTGTATTGGTTAATCGATGAAATCCATTTTCCTCTAATAAATCAAAAAATTTCTCTATAATTGGCCTTCTAGTAGGAGTTGCTACCGGACCTGCATTCACACCACAGCCTATAATATTTTTACAAATATCCTTTACAATTTTTGCAAGATTAGCTTTGGCATTATCCATTGAAATTTCTCCCCAAACTGCAAACTTTGTTTCAGGGATGGCTTGTGAATGATATCCTTTTACGGGTGTATTTAAGCCTGTTATAGTAAAGTTCGGGGACTTATGAGGAAGAATTGATTTCTTGATGCATAGTAGTACATCTAAAGCAGAATATTCTTTAGCTAAGCAAATATGGTATCCCAAAACAACTCTGGTTGCACAATCCCTAATCGCAAGCAACCATATTCTCTCAATTGATTCAACAACTTCATCGCCTTCTAGAGTTGTATACTTAATAGCTAATGATACATCAATCTTATGTCCATCAAACTCTACCCTTTCGAATGGTCTTTCGATGTTCTTAGGAGACTCTCCTATACCTGTATTGTTATATAACATTTTTGCATTAGAACCATATGAGCTTATAATTTTAGAAGGGTTATTGCTTTTTAAATTATCTATATAGCGATATAGTGATCTTTTGGCATAATCGTCAGTATTAAAGGGGTAATCTCCATTGTCTGGTGAAATATCTAATCTTTTACACTCCTGTATGAACTTTTTATGAATTTCTTTGACTCTCAAGACTGAAGATTGGGGTCCTCTCCTCTTATTTGGAAATACTAAGTCGAAAATAAATTCTTCTAGTTGTGGATAGATTTTTAAGAATTTATTAAAAGCTCCGGTTAAAGTTTGGTGGTCCTTAAAGCCGTTAATCGTATGCTTTCGTTCATATTCAATTGTTCTTTTATAGGGAATCAACGCCGTATATCCATAGGGAACCCCCTCTTCATTTGTATCCAAACACCTTCCAATCATCCTATAAAGTTCTGATCTTGCAATTCCACTGGTTTCGCATATTTCTTTTACACTTTTTTTATTATCTATATAAGCATCTACTGCATATTTTCTATTCAAAAAAATTTTTTTATCTTCTTCACTGAGGCATTCTGTATTTACAGAGGGCCATAAGTCACGTGATATATTCTCTTTTTTAATCACTTTCTATTACCACCTCTGTTTGGGAATTTAGCAGGGAATTTTTCATGTCAATCCATATCTGTTGGTCTATATATAAAGTGAAAACAGCATCATAAAATTCAGGAAGGGTCAATGTACTTAAATCGTCATATAATTGCTTAAAGCTAGATGGTTTTCTATTAGAAAGTGCCTCTAATATCATTTGTTGATTAATTGAGGTTTGATCTGAAGGATTTCTATGAAGTTTATAATAAGGAAGAAGGGTTTTGTAGTTATCTAAAAGTGGGTATTGTCTAATATGTTTCTCAGTTGCAATGCGATGAATATAATTGTTCTCTTTACACCACTTTTCTTGTACTTTAATTTGGGTAGCAACTCGACTCGTTACATCGTTTAGGTTTTTTACATCTTTTTCATACTTAACTTCTATGAATTCCTCAGTGCCGTCGTGCCACTCAATCCACATATCAACTATTGATTTTTTCACTTCATTATCTATGTAGGCACTCATTTCACGCGGCTGTTCACAGAATGATTTTATTTCTCTGGTACACTCTATCAAAATCCAATGATGATACTCCAACTCACTATAAAACATTACATCTCGATTGACCTTGTAACTATAACAGTCCCAAATGTTATTTCCATAATGACTAATGTTTTTTTGTTTTATTGGACTATACATAATAGTAGTTGCCACCTTTACATAAACGATTTTATTAAAACTTTCTTTATTATCGGCAACATAGACAAATATTAAACCGGTAATTGTTGAAATAATTAATTATTCTGTCAATTACCCCTTTTTAATTTTTTGAAACGTATATATGAGTTATTATTGAGAAAGAAAAAAACTCTCCAGGCAAAAGAAGCTTGGAGAGTTTACAATAACTGTCCGGTGGAAGACTCATAATTTAGAGTTATATTAAACCTAATAAAGATTGATTAAAATGGATTCTTCTTAATTACACTTAAGTACGACTTTTATAAAAAATCTTGCTTTAGAATAAAGTTTGAATTAAAAAAACCAACAGATATATGAGTTTACCTAAATTAGTTGAGAAATTAAACTTTATAATAAAGCTTGAATAAGTTCTATTTTATTTTCAATTATTCAGTTTTTGAAACGGCAACTAAATCTACTGCATTTTCTCCATTGAATAATAATAGGGATAAGAAGTCATTAATCATTTCAGTAAATTCGTATCTCACTTCACCATCTTCTTCATACGCTTCTACTTCACGTATTTCTTGAGCATTCATTTTTGTCCAGAACCTTTCCAGTATCTCTGTTTTTGATATCCTTGTCTCCCTATTTATTATTACTTTAGCATCATCTAGATCTGAGAAAGCAATCTGGTTTTCAATATCATTGAAACAGTTGCTATGTAAATAATTTTCCGGTTCTCTCTTCCTTGTAGCATACGCTTTTATTCCGTCAGCCCTCAATTGATTTATAGTTTCAAAATTTTTTGGTTCCTCTGGGGTTCCTTTATCAGAATCAAGTAGTACACACCAGGGGACATTAAATTGTTCAGCCAATTTCATTGTTTTCCAAAATTTTAAATTACCACACCCACCTACCGGTATTAACGCAAACCTTTTATCAATCAATGTAGAGTCAATAAACCCTCCCTCTTTTAACTGCTCTGCCATATGATTTATAAATACTACATCTCCTTTTCCTTCAACTAATAATAAAGCAGCTGCATTTCTGGGTATTGGATCTGGTAGTATCCCTAGTGTATCTACAACCTCTTCTAAAACACTATCATTACCCTCTCCTTCTTTTACCACCCTTCTTTCATATTCCGTTGTTACATACCTAACACTTTTTAAAGGAAGATAACTAGCAAGGGCTGGCGTGTGAGTGGTTATAAGAACCTGAGTAGAATTATTACTCGACAATTCTAATAGGGACTTTATTAGCATTTCTTGATGTTTAGGATGTTGAGATGTTTCAGGTTCTTCAAAAGCATAAATAACTTGGTTACTGCTATTTTCATTTCTCCGTCTCTCTGCTTCTGCTCTAAAAAAATTAAGAAGAATTAACCTTCTAACTCCACTACCTCTTTTATTAACAGGGATATCATTATCAGACTTAATAGATAACTTAAATTGCGAATCAAATTTTGGTTCTGTTTTAAATTCGGGAATTAAAGTTGAGGCTAGCTCTGAATCCATCTCATGTAGTTTCTCTAAGGTTCTATTCGCTGTTCCTAATGCCATTATTCTAACTTGATCCTTAATTGCTTCAATCTCATTGCTCAACTCACTTAATGCTTGTTGAACTGCTACCTTCATTGGGTCAGATACTTCTCTATCATCATCTTTACTGGCTCTATCCGATTGAAATAAAGCAAAGGTTGGGAAGTTTTTTTCTAAAGAATCAAATATTTTTTTGGAATCTTCCTTATCTATACGTAAGTTTACTAATTGAACTTTTAAGTCTTCAAAAGAGTTCCAAATAGCCTTTCTCATCGTATGGTTAATATTAGAATTAAATTCTTGTGGTGGAATTTCTAAAGAATTTACTTTATTTCTTAATTCTGTTCGTTTCATTCCTAGTAGGTTGTCCACACCCTCTGCTGTAGGGTGATTACAGACAATATATATTGCTGGTTTTGGTTTTGCAGCAGTAGTACTAAAAACTTTTTTTATTTCAATGTTTCCATCAGAATTAAGTAAATATTCTTCTTCTAAGGAAGTAGGCGCAGTTGAATCCACAATAATCTCATCGTTATCAAAATTAGAAAATACACAAGAAATCTCTATATCCCTACAATCCGCATCAATACTTAAATCTTCACGCTCGCATACAACCAATGAATTATTAAAGAATATTTCTAGTGCTTCTAAAATGGTAGACTTTCCAGCATCATTTTTACCTATAAATGCAGTGAAATCAGAGATTTTTATGTATGTCTCACTACTATATCCCCTGAAATTTCTTATCTTTACACCAATTAACTTCATCAAAATCCCCCTCTTATTTTAATCACTCTCTAACAATGACTGCCCCGTATTAGTTTTCAATTTCAAACTTAATAATTTTCAGGCGAAACATTCACATACAATTATAACCATTTAGGGTAAAAAAAACAGTTACCCATTCTAATACCCGTTCGGTTGATAAAGAGAAAAAACAATTCACAACTAAATTAGAATCCTTTTTAACATATCAAATAGCATAATTACTGGAAATTAACTTGTTGCATTAAATTGAAATGCAGCTATAAAAATCAAGACACCTGGCAATCAAAGTCCTGTTTTAAAGCAAATCCCAAATAGCCCAAATATACAGTTTAGTGAATAAAAATTTGTATATCTGGGCTCTCTGATATATTTGTGTTATTGAATTAACGCCACCTTATACTTGGAATTAACTTCCTAAAACTTTTACAACTATGATAATGAAAAGCAAAATGATATTTAGCATACAATAATTTTAATCATAAAGTGAGCACATTATTTTTTCGTAAACTAAAGTGAGGAATAACCCCATAACCCAATAGTTTTAAAATTACGTAAGCTAGAGATTTTTTTGTTCCTAATCCCAAGAAGTCTACAAATGTATTTAGTATCACCGCAATAACAAACAAATCATTCCTTTTACAATTGAGGTTGTAACAAATTGTGGGATCAATGAAGATAAATAATTTCTGCTTTACTTGGAATACTAATTTAAAGCTATTGGAGGTGCAAAATATGAAAAAGTTATTTTTTGCTTTAATGATTATCTTCGCATTAACTTCTTCACCGTACTTCAGTGAAGCTAAATCTCTGAAAAAACCTGTTGTACTTGACTCTGATGAATGGATCGTTACATTAGATGAGGCAAGGATTGAAGAGGGTGAACAATTGTATAAGGGAGATTCAAGAGCTGATGTTTACTTGTTGAAGATAGCTAACAAAAAAGGCAAAAAGCATAATGTGACAGTGCACACTTTCAGAAAAGAACAAGGAAAATCGTATAAATTTGGAATGTCCTTAAACGATACTGAAGGGAGAAATATAGAAATTGAAGATAAAGAAGTAATAAGCTTTAAAAACTTCCCGGTCGGTAAAGAAACAGAGGAATTTGAAGTATTTATAATGTGGCAAGAAGAAGGTTCGGGAAGGTTTTTTAAACAAGATTTTCTTGTTCCAGTAAGATAATATTTATATGGAGAGGAAGTCGAATTTACCTCGACTTCCTTTTTTTGTCCCCATTTTTCTCTGAACATATACTTTCCTTTGGATTTAAAGAACGGCAATTGTTGAATAAACTAGCAGTTTTCAGTTATTGCCCCCCGTTTAAGGAATAAGCCAAGACCTTCAACAAACAACAAATGCCACATATGATTTAATAACAATCTTTAATCATATGTTTTCTTTCTTCTGTATATTTTACTTCATACGCCCCTGTATCTTCACTGTAATAACTACATTCTTGCTGAATTTTTCCTGTCTCTCTCCATTTAACATACACATATTTTTCTTTAGGTTCATCTTTAAAAACAACATAAGCAAATGTACCTTTAATTCTATTCGTATTAAATTTCATATTGTATTCTGCTTCAACTGATAAAAGATCTTCTTCTGTATAGCCATTGCCCACCAAGTGTTCTTTTACTTGTTTTTCCATTAAATAATCCTTTATAAAGTTTCCGTGTAACGCGTCATAAATAAACATTGGGACACCAACAACAACTAAACTAATTACCACGATAATTATTACCTTTTTACTTTTCTTCACAATACCCCCCCTAAACTAACTCGCTTAGTGTAATTTTACACTAAAAGGGTGTATTGTCAATTAATTGTTTTGAAGATTTATTCGACAAACCTCCCCGATAATGGAATAACTTCAACATATAAAGCGTTAATCCTTCTTAGATCAACGCCCCTATAATGGAAGATTTAATTGTTAAAGAAAGAATGTGTTAAGACTAATTATGTGGAAACAATTTCAAGAATGCTTTCAATTTAAAGAGGTACAAAAAAAGGGGGAATATATAGTTCGGGCCAATAATTGAACTTATTTAGATTTATCATAGTACTTGCTAATAGCAGCGTTTGCTATACCTGTTATAAAATCAGCAATGACACGTAAAACCCCTATAAAATATTCCATTTAAAAATTCCTCCTTTTATTCTTAATTATATTCAAAGTAACAATTTTTTATATACAATATTTGGATATACCCATAAAAATATGAAGGTTTTCGTAAATAAGCTTTATAAAGATAATTTAATATAAAAGCTACAATCCTCAATTATTCAAAATAGAAATCCCTAAGAAAATTCTCTATTTATTGGTCGATATATATTTAGGCCATTATTTCATTAACAGAAAACTGGAACTTTCCGTTTTGATTTCATTTTCTTCGCTGTTAGCTATTGAATTAGAACATCCAATAATGGGTAATAAAACAATTATTGCTAATCCCTTAAATATTCTTGTCATATCATATTATTCCTCCATTCATATGCCATTAAATGAGAGGTTTTGCAAAAGAAAGGATAATCTGGAATCTCTAATTATCCTGATCCGATAAAGGAAAAAGAAAATAGCCGGAGATCTGCTGCTTGATCTTCAGCTAATGCCCCCTATAATTGAAGTTCTAAACAAAAATTCGCTTTGATAAGAAAATAATCAGACCACACAGTATCGCTACAATAACCATAGATAAAAAATAAAAAGCTGGTGAAATAGTAGGAGCACTAATTGTAATTTTGTTAGGTAGGTTGTCAACGTTGTTCCAAGCAGCTTCTATATCAGGAACATACCTTTTCGTCCTTATATAGCCTATTATCATCGTGCTAATAAAATAAACTATATGAATACCAATTGAACAAAAAAATGCCTCTATTATTACTTTCAATTCCAATCCCCCTCCAAATTTGTCTAATTTCATAACCTTCATTAGTTCAGTTATACTATGTGGTCTGTTACGCTACTTCCTGTGAGTAGCCGCATTCACTTATTACGTTATCCTGCCCAATCGAATAAGGGCAATAGCCTGATCAATTAGCTGATCTTCTGTTATTGCCCTCTATAATGGAATAAATGTCTTCACAAGAACCAGGCTAGAAAACTCGGTGAAAGAGCTTCGCAAAAATTTCAGGTAGTGGTTTGCCACGGTCAATGAAGAATATCTCACTAATAATAAGAATTAAAAACCCAATCAAGGCAGATATCCAAAAAACCACTGTCCATATCTTGCTATCATCTACTCTTCTTAATTTTTTATTATTCTTCTTTCTGTATAAGCTTTGCACAAATCTTTGTCTTTGATTTCCATCTTGTTTTTTGCTGTTCACAGTCTCAGTCCTTTCATAAGACGATTAACTTAGAGACTTCCAATAATCCTGCTCTTTATTAATTGAATTGAAGGTGGCTGGTACCATCAGTAGTTGACCACTTTAAGAGATAAACATTTATTTTTACTGAATTAAATGAATCAATCATCATTTTAAGGTCTTCATCAATAATTTCGGTTTCCCTAAACATCATTTTCAATTGTTGGGCAACTTCATCATTGTCAGTCCATTCTAAGACTTTTAATTCCTCTTGCCCATTATTTTCTTTTCACTAACCCTCAATATGATATATGTGATAGATGTAACAACAATAATGATTACACTACAATTAAAAAGATAATTATAGTCCCATTCTTTTACTACGCGTTTATCGATTCCGCCTTGATCAAAAATAATATAGCTCGATGGATTGTTCTAAAAAAAATATTAGTGTACCTCCAAATAGCACCCCACTTAATAATGACACAATTATTTTCTTCATTGTTAACCCTCCTCAATTGTATTCATAAGAAGACATATATTTCTTAACCGTACAAATAATCTTATTCCCATAAAACTCCTCGTCAGCCGAAGGCGGTAACTCTTCCTGACTAACTGGAGAGTGGCGGTTGCTTGTTCAGCAAACGCCCCCGTTTATAGTAGATTAAATATAATTTATTCTTCTTTATGGAATGCATTAATTAATTCTTCTATGCTTCCGTCATAAAATCTTAGGGTATTGATTTTACCTTCTTCATAAACATTAACTCTTCCTGACAGCTTAATTTCGCCCACTTTAATTTCGTCTATTTTATATTGAACAATAAAACTGAAGTTGTAAGCATCTTCGGCTTTTTCATCCTTTTTCACTTCTATCTCCTGTGCGTCCAGTTGATAGCCCTTTGAATATGCCAATTCAGTAAGGTTTAACTTATTGTTCATTACATGGTCTTGAAATCTATTTCCTTCAAAGTAAGGTTGAAAGACATCCTCATAGTATGAGAATAACTCATTTTGATACTCTTTTACCTTGTTATCGGCGATATAGGACTCTTTTTCATTTAGTATTTGCTTAAGCTCCTTATCTGGTCCAGTGAATGCTTGCTCTAGAACAGTTTCAATGGTTTCAATGTTTTTATTATCCTCGGGAGCTGCCTGCTCTAACAAAATTTTATCAGCTATAAAATATCCTCCTCCTATGAGGAAAATCGCAACGAGAGCGGCTGTTAAAATATGATTAGACCATTTGAAAATCCTGTTTTTCCTTTTCTTTTTTTCAAAACTATTCATGAGATTTGAATACACCTCTTCTTTTTCTGATTCATCCATGACAACGGAGTTAAATGATTTTAGAGTCTGGTCAAATTCATTTTTATCATCGTATTGTTTCATGTTCATATCCCTCCTTTTGCAATTGGGTTTTCAGTGCCTGTAAAGCCCTAAGAAGGGTAGTCTTAACTTTGCTTTCTTTCCATTCAAGCACTTCAGCTGTTTCCTTGATGGACAATTCTTTAATCTTTCTTAAAATGATGACTTCGCGATAGGGTCTCTTTAGCTTGCTTAAAGAGCGATACAACTGTACTTCTGCTTCACCTAATTGCACAATCTTTTCTGGGGAATCGTTATTAAGAGGGAATCCATTGAACGAATCCATAAAGTAACGAATGGGTTTCCTTTTTCTCATGAAATCAATGGTGACGTTCCTGGCAATATGATATAACCAATTCTTGTCGCTCGTTTTTCCCTTGAAATAATTCATATGAGAATAGGCTTTTAAAAAGGTATCATGTGTTAAATCCTTGGACTGTTCATGGTCCCCTATTATTATTAAAATAAATCGATAAATCTCATCGCTATATTCTTGGTACCAATCATGTATTTTTTGCTTTTTTAATTCATCTTCCACAACTTCCACCTCACTTTTTTCTAATTTTCATGAATTCGAATCTGCATACTAAAGACGGGTGAGTTATTAAAAAGGTTCACCTTAATTCTTTGGAGTAAAATCCAATAATTATATTAAGTTGAGGCAGGAAAGCCTTATGGAATTTGGAGGTAAATAAAGAAGGTCCAATTCAAAAAGAGTTGCACCTTCTTTAATCAACTTATTCGATTAACCTGCCCTTTAATTGAGCAAAGTGTGCCACTTGTTCAGTGACACTCAAAAAAGGAACAAACAAAAAAATTTATTCTTCATTCAAATCCAGCCATCCTTCAAAATCTTTATTATTCTCTAAGTTAAAATAATGCTTAGTAAACCTTACAAACTCGTTGGTGTTAATTTCTTTGAATTTGTACTCCTTAACGTATGTTTTGAGGAAGTTCTTAGCCGTTTGTTCTCCTCCATACTTCTTAAACAGCATTCCAAGTCCCAAAGATGCTTTTCCATAAATATAAGAACTTTGATTACCGTTTAGGTATTGGTTTATAGGAAGGTTAACGGGGAGACTAAGTTCTTCTCTAAATTGATCCCCAAAATCAAAAGTAACGTCTTCCTCTTCATCATCAACGTAAAACAAAAGCGTGGCAATCTCTGCTAGACCCTCATCTAGCCAAGCATCGTTATAGGGATCATTGCTAACCATCCCATAGAACCACTGATGTGCTACCTCGTGAACAACCATACGTCTTAATGCGGCTGAGTCTAGTGGTTTAGAGTTGTAAATAGAACCCACAGTTACTACATTTGGATATTCCATCCCAAGCCCACCAAGTATTACATCGAACTCCTTAGCAGTATAAGATCCGAATTCTTTTTGAAAATAGTCCAGAGCTTTTACCGCAGTTTCTAGTACTTCATTTGCTTGATCAACTCTTTCTTTATCACTGAATACACGTACATTCACATTATTTATAATCGTTGTCTTATCAAAAACCAAGGTATCTTTTAATAAAGCAAGGAAAATCTCTTTTTCATTTTTCACTTTGATTTTTGTCCCTTGGTTATTAAGCAAGTCATCTTCTTCACTTGATGAAACTATGGTATAAGAAGGTGGGACTTCTACATCCAATTGAAAATCACTAAAGGGAGTATGATAGGTTTCACCTCTTGATTGATACTCTTGTTTATTCCATCCGTTGCGATATGTTGGTACCATAGGATACCATTGGGCCAGTTGAAGGCTTTCTCCGACTTTTGTAAATCTTAATCCCTCTGATGGCAATGTAAACTCATAGTTTATTTGAACATTGATATTGTGATTCTGGGATAGTGATGATTTTAGGGGGAGGGTTAGGGTGTCTTTTTCTAAGGAGTAATTTGAAGTTGTTCCATTTAACTTGATATCTTTGATAATTACAGATGCCGGATGATCTAACGAAGGTGAATTCTCTTTTGTGAATATATTCGGAATAAAATATAAAACAAGCCTATCCCATTTTTCTTTAGATATATTAGTAATATCAATTTTTGCTTCCACACTAATCTTTTCATCTTTATCCATCTTCAATGAAAGATTATAGGAACTCTTACTTCCTGGTGATACCTCTTCAGCAACAAAAGGTTGTTCTTTATTATTGCTCAATATGGTTAAGTTTCTTTGGGAAATCAAACAATATGCGATCACACACACTAAAATAGAAAGTATTACAAGGAAAGACCTATTCTTCAAATCATAACCCCCATATGATATGCAGTCTATTCTTTCAACAAATAAATGAATTCAACTAAAAATTATTTATACTCTTACACACTGGAAATTTTATACTCAAGATAAGCTTCCTATTGTGTAATATAACTATAAGTTTTAATATTCTTCAATTTTGAAATATTTTACATTCCTCTTATGATTTATCCTTATTCAGACAAGGTAATATTTATGAAATGTCTATTTTATTTACTTTTTTCGTTAACCTGCTCGTTAGTCCAAACTAATTTTTCGGCTGAAATATCAAGAAGGGAAGCGATACCTAGAAATAACAATTGGTGAGATCAGATGTATTATTAGCTAATTAATTGACAAAATATGAAGAGACTGGAGGTGAAGAAAGTGAAAAGGTTTATAATTTTATTAGCGGTTTCCTTAAGTTTGTATGTTTTATCAATTCCAACTTCGGCTAGACAGTTTGAATATCCTGCAAACAATGAAAAATCGTTTGCTAATGAAAATGCGTTCTATCAACAAATGAACAAAAAGGATTATATGGAGTATAAGGATGCGGCATATAGTGTTAGAAAGAAAATGTCTTATAAAGAAATACCTGATGCATTATTGACATTTGAAAAGAAAACAGGAAATTATAGCGGCCAACCCAAACAAGAGCTCGCAACTTCTATACATCCTGATCGTCAAGTTTATTTCCTCGCTTCATTTGTACAAACCAAAAATAAAGAGTATTGGAAGCATACAATCATAGATGCAGAAACTCAAAGACCTCTTGAAGGTGGAAATTCATATCACAGTTATGACAATCCTTATAGATAATCCCTTTTAGTCGTCAAATTAAATTGGCGACTTTTACATTTTGTCCTCGGGTTACTTTTTCTGTTAATCCCCCTAATAACAAAAAAGGGTAATAACCGGATCATTAGCCGATCTTTAGTTATTGCCCCCAGATTAATGATAGAAAATAAGACATCACAACCAATATTTATTGCTTTTTCAGCTCAAAACTCTCTAGTTTGTTGTTCCATTCTACTTTGGCAACAATAGTAGTGGTTTTACTTACTAAATCAATATTGCCTCCAGCGCCACGACCAATTATTTTGCCAGCTCTCGAATTGTTAGAAGTAGCATCTAATTTAGAAGCACCTCCTAAGGAACCTGCAATTGAATCAAGTCGATATGTTACTCTTCCGATGGAATCAATGTTTTCCCCTTTGTATTTTACTGTATATTTATATTCAACATTATTTCCAACAATTTTAACGTTTGAAATTATTGACCAATTCTCGCTTTCACCTTTATAAACAATTATGGTCCCTCTTTCTGATGCAAATACAGTGCATCCAAATGACATTAGTAGAAGAAGACAAATGAAAACTCTAAATTGCCTCATTGGGTAACCTCCAATATTGAACATTACAATTTAGAATATGTATTTGTGCAATCACTATACATTTTCTCTTCTTTAATTGATCAAATGGATGTATTTTTAAGGATAAAGAATATCAGTTTCTATCTACCCTCATCTTCCATTAACCTGTCCTTCAACTCAATACCAATTATTTCAAAATCCAATAGCTTACTCAAGAAAAACTTTAAACACAAAAAAAACTCATCCTGCTTAGGATAAGCCCAACATCTATAATTGCACTATATATTTGTACTATGCAGCATGACATTGTATTTATTATAAAATTTATTGTTTCTTTATTTGATTACCTATTGCTTTTTGACCAATTATTAATAATCTCTTCATTTGTTTTCTCATCTTCGGGGTCTTTAGAATAACAAAAACTAATATTTTTCTCAGCCTTTAATTTATCATATAGCTCCGGTCGCAGAATTCTAGTTTTATTATCATTAAATGGACTTCGTTCTCCTAAAGAATTATCTTTTCTTTTAGGGTTTCTTTTAACTTTGTAGCAATAGAGTTTATTTGGATTCTCTGAATCACTTTGACTAAGTGAATACACCATAGCTGTTCGTTCAGAGGGAGATTTAACCTCAATAACTTCAGTAGGGATATGTTTTGATAGAAGTTGACTGAATTGTGCGAGTATATTCCCTAGATTATTGCTATATTCAATATTAAAATATTCTCTTAAAGTTTTAACATCAACCAAGAGTTGTGCAGAATTAGCATGAACTAGCAAATTTTTGTTAAAATCCTCTTTGTCTAAAAACTCAATTTTTAATAATCCGAATTGCGGTCTTTCTTCACCATCTTCATATAATTTTACCAAAACTATATAATTCTGCTGTTTATACTTAAATGTAAATGAGTCAATACACCACCCTTTTTCCTTCATGTCTACTTTTAAACTTCTTATGTTTTCAAAAATATTGGCCAATATAACACCTCTAAACATTACATTGAAATAGTTTTTAAAATTCTATTTAACTTCCAAATAGTGATATCAATATTATACTTCAATCTTCTTGCTGCGTTGAAGTAATTAATAGTTAAAATATTAAATATATTTTTGCAAATTCATTTGCTATATGTGGATTGTTTGATCTAAGGTCTTGACCAAAGCAAAAATAAAGTACTTGCATGATAAAGAAATCAACTCAATTACTGATCTTTTCTAAATGACGGTTAACTTTTTTATAACCCCTTATTTGTAAAATGCTGTAACATTTTAGAGAATAGTTCTATAATTATATATACAAATACACACGTTTGGGGGAAACACGGATGCTAGGGACAGGAATAAGTTTGGAATCTTTACTGGAAAAATGGTCGAAACCAGCTAGTGATACAGAAGAAACAAAATGTGACAATGCATTAAGAATGATAAAAAAATCAATTGGAAGCTCACAAGAATTATCTGGCTATACAATAAAGTTCATCCTACAGGGTTCTTATTATAACAATACAAATGTAAGGTTAAATAGTGATGTAGACATTGCAGTTAAATTAACCGATACATTCTACCCAAATTATCCAGAAGGTACAACCAGAAATGATTTTGGCAACTTGGAATCAAAGTATACCTTCGCTGAATACCGTGATTCGCTAGAAAGAGCGTTAATCGCAACATTTGGAGAAAACAGTGTGACGCGAGGTGATAAATCTCTTAAAATTCGTTCCAATTCTTATCGTGTAGATGCGGATGTGGTCCCATGTTTCGAGCACAGAAGGTATAGAAGGGATGGTTCTTACATTAAAGGGACGGAGTTCAGGACAAGGTATGGAAACAATCAGGTTATCAATTTCCCTGAACAGCATTATGCTAACGGCGTGGAGAAAAACAAAGCTACAGGGCGAAAATACAAAAGAATGGTTCGTATTATAAAGCGATTGAGATATAAAATGAAAGACGATGGCTTTGATGTAGAGAACATTCCTTCATTTCTAATTGAGTGCCTAGTATGGAATGTGCCAAACCGATATCTTAACACAGGAAGCTATACGGAGGACTTGAGGGGAAGTCTTAGATATCTGATTCAAAATACAGATTCCTATGGCACCTGCGAGGAATGGGGAGAGGTTTCTGAACTCTTGTATCTGTTTAGAAGCAAATATAATTATAGAGAAATTAATCAATTTGTACGAGCAGCGTATGAATTTGTCTTTTAAAAGAACTCCCTACACATGGGAGTTCTTTTTTGTCGTTCTTCTGAACTCCATCTTTCCAGTCGTCTCTCTACCAGTAAAGTAGTGACCTTCCAGTAACAAATCTCCATCGTGTTTGATTCTGAGTTTAACAGCACCGTCATGCTTGGGGTTGTTTACCCTATCGGTATCCGCATCATTCGTATACAGATAGCACAGAAACTTTTGTTTTCCTTCATTTTCAATAATACCGCTAATATAGCTGTTGCTATAAGATTGTACAGTTTCCATTCTTAAGGAAATCCCATCAAAATCATGAATAATTTCAATTTTCGCTGGGATAGGTTCTCCTTTTTCTCCTGTTTCCGGGTAAATATAGTTAGACTGCAGGATTCCTTCCCATTGTCCTCCTATATACGGACAGTTTGTTAACCATTTATAAAATAAGTCCGGACGAAGCTTCCAAATGAACTGTTTAAAGATAATTTTATCGATGAATAGGGTGATGCCAGTTGCTGTAAATATATTTGCGATAATACTAGGGTCTATATTGCCACCTCTTATCAACCAGACGATTAAAAAAACAGCAATGGCAATGAATAGTAATATTCGATTATATAATTGCTGATTGTACACTCTAAAACCTCCTTCAACATTTGTATATACATAATTATACAATAGATACGATGAAATAAGCCCTTCTTTCATCCCTTGTTCTGAACAATTCCGTTTCTCCTGTGAAGTTACTAAAATAAAAGGGTACTAATATTTGATTAAAACCCTTGTATCCTCTAAATAATTTTCACTATAGGGTGCAGCTTCTAAATATTTCTTATTAAAACATCGGATCGTTAGTTTAGTGAAATCCTTCACGAAGTCCTCTAAGCTTACCCTTATTGCTGCGTAGTATGTGTCTTCTCTGTAATAAAGAGTTGTCCCATTAAATGGCCCTTTAACGGAAGAAGGGTTTGTAATGGCTTTTTCAATGTTGTTAATACCTTTGTGTCATTTAACAAGGTTGTAACCACTATTGTGTCAAAAAAAATGACACAATAGTCCAGATTGGTTACTATAAAATACAGTAATACCAACGACTATTTTGTCAGGACTTTTGTGTCGCTCGTCATCTACCTCCCATTCTCGATAAAACTCTGTGCAACTCACTTTTCCTTATAAGCTTGAATTATTATGGTGCCACAAGTTCGACTTTAATTCTGTCAGGGTCTTCAAAGTAAACAGCATAATAATCATCTCCACCTGCAAATGGATGCTGGTCTGTATATAGAATGTTTATTCCCTTATTTTTTAATTTCATAGTCATATCATCAATGTGTTCTCGTGACTCTGCATGAAATGCTAAATGATTTAAACCTACTCGACATCTATGATATGGAACGTCCAGAAACCGTTCTTCTGTTTGTACAAAAACAATATATGTATATCCTAATCTCCAACTTTGACCACTTTCCCATTCTTGGAAAAGACTATAGCCTAGTTCCTCAAGAAGCCAACTCCAAAAATCAATTGAACTTTTTAAATCAGATACATATATTTCAATATGATGAAGTAATCCTTTTGGCATAAAGCCTCCCCCTTTTTTCTATTTTAGAACCTTTTCTTGAATTACTGAAAGATGACCTCTAATTCAGCAATTGTATTCTTTTATAGAAAGATCAAAATTATGCTATCAC
The DNA here is from genome assembly GCF_041889765.1 of Rossellomorea sp. FM04394. Classification (NCBI taxonomy): domain Bacteria; kingdom Bacillati; phylum Bacillota; class Bacilli; order Caryophanales; family Bacillaceae; genus Rossellomorea; species Rossellomorea sp. FM04394. The sequence goes on from NZ_CP168654.1 coordinate 2,347,254, forward strand.
TTATTTAATTCGAGACTTCCTTGCTCAAACCCTTCTTGTTTCATGTGGGTGTTGTTGTAAAGGACAAAGGCTTTGGCCAGAACAAATCCGCCTGCATTTTTTTCCACACACTATAATAAATTCTTATCATAGGATATGGATAAGATCTAATCTCTCCATTCACAAATTGGTTAAGAAAGCTGTGATTTAACAAGATGAAAAAATGTAATGGTGATTACTTCTCATTTCAAAATTTACAGGAAATTGGGATGTCATTTGACAAGGTCTTTGAACATATCGTGAAGTTCATGCGATTGGAGCCAAATGGTAACTATCGATTAATGGTGGGGACTGACTCTCAAGTTCACCAATCACATACCACCTTCATAACAGGAATTGTGATATTAAATGAAGGAAATGGCGTGTGGGCATGCATAAGAAAAGTATTAATCCCCAGGAGAATGCTGCAATTGCATGAGCGGATTTCCTACGAATTGTCTTTATCCGAGGAAATTGTTTCGTTATTTACTGAGGAAAGAAAAAATCAGTTAATTGATATAATCCTTCCATATCTTTATGAAGGAGCTACATTTTCAATGGAGGGACATATTGATATTGGGGCTGGGAAACAGAATAAAACAAGCAAGTTTGTTAAGGAAATGGTCACAAGGATGGAAGCAATGGGTGTGGAGCCGAAAATTAAACCCTATGCCTTCGTCGCTTCCAGTTATGCCAACCGTTACACAAAATAAAAGACATACTATTACATTTACAGCATCTTCGTTGATGTTGTGCATTATCAAAATAAATCATTCTGATTCCGACCATATAAAAAGGATCTGTAGTGATGTCCTTTTCCGAACACTTGAGTTTGGTGATGCCCCCCTCTCCCTCCTCGATATATTCCCGTCTATATTGATTTCAGTTTTTTCATCTAATCATCAAACAAATGAGCATCTTCTCTCACCTAATCTGATTAAAACACATAGAAATTATGACCCCTGCCCAAGCACAGTGGACAAAGTTGCATAGTATAGAGTAAGTCGAGGTCTACCTTGACAATTTTATAGAAGTTAGGGGGATTTAGTATGTGGTTCCCATTTTTTAATCAATGTGAAAGAAGCAGAAGAGATGATTTTCATCGTTGCCGTTTTTGGGACAACTTGATGTTCATCCACTGTTCATGCGATGATGACTATGATGTTTGCGATAAGCCAAGAAGAAGAGAATTCGAAGAACAAGAAGTGAAATGTTTTAAAATAATGGACAAACACGACTGTAAATGTCATAAAAAAGATCACCATCACCGTGATTGCGGATGTAAAATGCATGAACACCATTGTGGATGCCATAAGAAGAGTCATCACCATAAATGTAATTGTCCTAAATGCAACCGCAATTTCTAAGTGAAAACCCCTATTCCACTGATCGTTTTATCTGATAAAGGGGTTAATTACTCTCTATGAGCATGGGGCTTCCCATGCTCAATTTTTTTCGTGTAGTTTATGATATATTTTCAAGTTAACGCTTTTTAATATCTTTGTTTTTCTCGATTTTACGGCCATTTCCGCACCAACTTGCCTAATAATACATTAAAGAACAAGTGTTCGTTTATTGGTATCTGTTTTGAAATTCGACTGTTCTCATTAAAAATGAAAAACTTTACTATACATAGTCAACGCTTCGATCTGGTCCAAGTCCGGTTCGTATCCAATACCGGGCGCTTCAGGTACAACTATATATCCATTCTCCATTTCCACCTCAGGTTGAATGATATCCCGCTTCCAATAATGAGAAGATGGTGCCGTATCGCCAGGCAGGGTGAAATTCCCTAATGACGTGATGGCAATGTTGTGAGCCCTTCCTATTCCTGCTTCAAGCATCCCCCCGCACCACATAGATATATCGTGCTCTACGCATAGATCATGGATTTTCCTTGATTCAGTAAGTCCTCCTACACGTCCAATTTTCAAATTAATGATTTTACAGCTTCCGAGTTCAATGGCTTTTCTTGCATCCTCAAAGCTGTGAATACTCTCATCTAAACAGATAGGCGTTTTTAGTTGAGACTGCAGCTTAGCGTGATCAATGATATCATCATGATCCAACGGCTGTTCAATCATCATCAGATCGAAATCATCCAGAGCTTTGAGGATTTCAATGTCATTTAGGGAATAAGCACAGTTTGCATCTGCCATGAGTGGAATCTTCGGAAATTCCTGTCGAATCGACCGGATGATCCCGATATCCCATCCAGGTTGAATTTTCACCTTGATCCGCTTATAACCTTCTTTCAAATAATCTTCAATTTGTTTTAACATAAGGGTCTCGGTTTGCTGAATACCTACACTTACTCCTACTTCGATTCTGTCTTTCGTTCCCCCTAGTGCTTTTGCTAGCGGGAGGTTGTTTTCCTTTGCATATAGGTCCCAAACAGCACCTTCGATGGCCGCTTTCGCATTATAATTGCCTCTGATTTTTTTAAATCTGCAGGACACCTCATCAGGGTGTTGGACCGCTTCCCTCTGAAGAAGAGGAATCAAGTGTTCGCTCATCATATGCCAGTTGGTTTCCACCGTTTCTTCGTTATAGATCGGCTGGGTGATCGCGACCGACTCCCCCCATCCTGATATCCCTGATGCTGATTTCACTTCAACGAGAATAATCGTTTTATCCGTTTCTGTCCCTACACTCGTCGTAAAAGGATTCAGTAAATCCATCTTGATCTGTCTAAGAATGATTCGTTTGATTTCCATTATGATGATCACCTTTCTCCATGAGGTATAGGTATTGCCCGTGGTGTTCTTTATCTTTAACGAGGTCTGTCACGATCCAGCCATGATTTAAGTAGTGAGAAAAGACGTCTCTTGTTTTTTTTCGCCAATCCATAGCGAGTGAAAGGTCAGCCCTTTTAATCTCCTGGAAATGGCCCGGAACCGAAACGGAAATGTGATTAGGGGTGAGGGATAAATTCACCTTATCTACAAGCCAACCAAGCTCACATTCTTTTAAGTCAATAGCAGAAGCAAAATGTAGGTCATTTCCTGCCACGCTATTACTCTTCGATTGACGTACCCGCCACTCTACAAGAAACCGGTCCGTCGCTATTCCTGCATTCAATTGATCGGACATTTCTCCATATATATTGGGGATATACGTACGCACAACAGCTCCAAGTTTATGTAAGTTCAGGTTACCGTTCACAGTTTCCAACGGATCATACGTCCAGGTAATGACATTATACCCCATCTCAGCAGCCGTATTTTTTTGTGCTCTTTTCAGCATTTCTCCAATCCCGAATTTCCTGAAGTCGGAATGGATCCCTAAACTATGGGAAACAAGATACACCTTTTTTCCATCAAAACCTGGAAAACTATATTGAAAGCCGATAAGCTTCTCCTGATAATAGGCTCCAAGAATGAACCCGCCGTTCTTCACCACGGCTACACTCTGATTAACCGGTACAGAATCTTCAAAACTCCACACAAGTGACTCTAATCTTCTGACATCTTCTAGATCCTCTACAGAGTGCAGTGTCCGGATCTTCAATGATGCTTGCACTTCATGTTTCACGATCTCTACCTCCTCATTCCCAGTCTTGCCGATCAGCTACTACTAACATCTGTATCAATATCTTTGTTCCATAAACCAGAGATTCTTGATTAAATCGCATGGAAGGATGATGCAATCCAGGTGAAAGACCACATCCCAGCCCAATCATAGTAGAACATAACTCAGGATGATTGATGGAATAAAAATGAAAGTCTTCCGCTCCGGGAGAGATACATTCTGATACCACATTCTCCTCTCCAAGAACCGACCGAATGGCGTCACGGGCAAGCTCCATTGCCCGTGGATCCTTCACAGCAGCTGGTAGATATTCTTCCACTTGATAGGTGATGGCGGTATCCGCCTCCTGTTGTATACATGAAATCACCTGTTCTGCCTTTTCCAATAATGCTGTCATGGTGTCATTCGATTCAGCTCTTAAATCGAAGGTGAAATGTGCATGTTCAGGAATCGAGTTTGATGACTCGCCTCCGTGAAGCTCCGTGATCTTAATGGAATAATGATTGTTGACATTCAACCTGATCTGCTTGATCGCTTGAATCAATAAAGAAGCTGCCTCCAGGGGATTATTCCCTTGTTCAGGCCTTGCTGCATGTGCAGGTATTCCCTTAATGATTCCCTTTAGCGTTGCAGTAGAGCTGTGAACGATGACGGGAGCGGCCTTTTCATAAGGGACCTCTATTTCAGGTCGAAGATGGATACCCCCAAGAAACTTAACATTCTCCAGAACATTCTCTTCTATCATTCTCAATGCCCCCGCTGCCTTTTCTTCAGCAGGTTGAAAGATGAAGCGAACTGTATGCTTCAGGGGTTTCTTCGCTAGAGCAAGAGCTGTATACAAAACCATCGTACTATGGGCATCATGACCACAAGAATGATTCGGTTTAACCACTCCATCCACTTCTTGAAGCAATGCATCCATATCGGCACGAAGAGCAATGACCTCTGACTGCTCACCCTTTAATTCTGCAATAAATCCGTAATGCCCTTCGTACGTTTTAACAGAAAATCCCGCCTCTGAAAGTTTTGTTTTTAAATAGCTGGATGTCTTTTCTTCCATCCAGCTCGGTTCTGCCAATTGATGAAGCTCCTGATAGGTTTTTAGAATCTCATCATGATGTTCATCTACAAAGTTCATTGTGTTTCTTCCTCCTATTAAAAAATCATATGGGCGATCACTACGACAATAGGTAGAGTGATGCATGTCCGGATTAAAAAGATCAAAATCAAATCTATGATACTGACAGGAAGCTTCGACCCAAGAAGCAATCCACCCATTTCAGACATATAGATTAATTGTGTAACAGATACACATGCAATGACAAACCGGGTAAGTTCACTTTCAATTCCACTACCGATGACAGCAGGAAGGAACATATCGGCAAACCCGACTACCATGGTCTGGGCAGCTTCACTTGCTTCAGGAACCTGCATGATGGTAAGGATTGGTTCGAAAGGTTTTCCCAGATAGGTGAAGAAAGGTGTATACTCTGCTATCACTAATGCGACTGTCCCTATCGCCATAACGATCGGTAAGACCCCAAGCCACATATCCAATACGTTCTGAACCCCTTCTTTCACGACAGAAACAGGTCCATTATTCTTTTTAGCCTTCGTGACTGCTTGATGAAAGCCCCATTTAACAACGGAGAAATCGGATGGAATCCCTGTTTCGTTCTTTAACTCGGTTCTTTCATATCCTGTATTCGGTTTTCTTGATAATGGTGGTATACGTGGCATGATCAGTGCCGCTACAAGCCCGGCAAAGATAATCGTTGCGTAATAGTGAAGGAAATATTGCTCTAAGTTCAAGTAAGAAATGACCACAATCGTAAACGTAATGGAAACAACCGAAAATGTAGTGGCAATGACAGCCGCTTCACGCTTTGTGTAATACCCTTCCTCATATTGTTTGGTTGTCAGAAGGACGCCTATTGTACCGTCTCCCACCCATGATGCCAGGCAGTCGAGTGAAGAACGGCCCGGTAAAGTGAAAACTGGTCTCATCACTTTTAACAATAATGCACCAAAGAACTCTAATAATCCAAAGTTGAGAAGGAGCGGAAGCAGTAAACCAGCCAGAAAAAAAGTTGAAAATAGAATAGGAATCAGATCATAGATTAAGAGTCCACCCGTATTCTCTGAGAAAACCATCGCAGGTCCTACTTGATAAATCGTCATCACCGCAAACACCGTGCCAAGGACACGTGCAACAAGCCAAAACGGACTAATGATCAAAAGAGTGCTCAAATAACGACTTTTTGTAATAAAAGCTGGTTTGATCGTTATCGCTACGAGTGACCCTATGACAGAGAGTGCCATAATCAGTACAGTCATACCTGGGATCGCTTCATCTAAATACAGATTAATTTGTCCAGCTAAATAAGCGACGGGAATCGTTATGCCATCTTCTGTTGTAATCGGTACAATAAATAATAGGATTCCAATTAATGATGGAATCAGGAATTTCCATATGTCACTGGCAGTAAATGATTTCGCTTCTATCTTTTCATTCGTTTGTGATACCCCGTTCATATATTCTCCACCCCTCGGTTCTATTCAATAAATAACCCCTGATTTGTATATAATTGCTCCAGCTTTCTTTGACGAATGCTTATATTGTCTTGATCTCGATGTTGAAGACCGGTTAAGATGATTTCAACTAAACTAACGACGGATGCGATCGAATGATGTCCTGAATTCATCCCTTCTTCGGTTGTGAGTGTAAGGTCAGAAAGCTGCCCGAGAGGTGATAGTTGTCTGTTCGTGATTGCAATGACGTAGGAACCCTGTTTCTTTGCCTGCTCCGCAAGCTCAATGGACTCTGTGCGGAACCGGGGAAACGAAAACGTAACGACAGTAGAATTCTGATCCAAATCACATATATCTTCAGGAACAAATCCTGTTGGACTGGAGATGAATACATTTGCCCTGTATTGTTTTAACGTATAATGCATCCAATAAGCCGCAGCATAGGAACTTCCAAACCCACCGATATAAATTCGCTCTGATTGTATTAAGCGATCAATGATGTTCCATATTTCTTTCAAGTCTAATTGATTCATCAGCTGTTCCAGTACGGACTTTTCTTTCTCGATGACCCTATTGAAAACACTCTCCGCATCATCTTCTGTTGAGGATGAAGGAAATGATTCATTTTCATCAGCATGCTCCTTCTCCAACCAATCCCTCCGCACCACTTCCTGCATTTCAGAATATCCTTTAAAGCCTAACGCATAGCCTAACCTGATCACAGTTGTTTCACTTACACCAACTTTCCTCCCCATCTGAAAAGCCGTCAGTAACGCTGCCTCACCTTGATGTTGAAGAATCAACTCAGCCACTTTTTTTTGACCGGCCGATAAGGAAGAATAGTTTTCTTTAATGATTCTTACAATTGACTTTTGGACCATAACTACTCCTTTCTGTTCAATGAAGGAAATCCTTCTTTTTTAATAGTATATTGCATTTTATACTTCATATTCAATGAGAAATTTTATTATTCAGATTTTTCCGCTGTCACTTCATTAAAAAAGAAAGGTAGATTTGGATTTTCACAATCCAAATCTACCTTTTTTGCATCAACTTAAACCAGTTTTTCTTTCGACGGTAACCTTTCCCTCAACAGGAACTTTTGAATCTTACCACTTGCATTCCGGGGAAGTTCATCTACAAATATATATTCACGCGGCCGCTTATAATCGGCCAGAAGTTCCCCATTTTTCAGAAAGGAATCTAGATCTTCAGAAGTCAATGAAGGGCTTTTGGACACAACAACGGCAATCACCTGCTCTCCCCATTTTTCATGAGGCTGACCGAGGACGGCAACATCTACAATTTCTTCATGTGCGTGCAGTGCATCCTCTACCTCACGGGGATACACATTTTCTCCTCCCGATATGACCATATCATCCACCCGATCAGCAACGTATAGATACCCATCCTCATCCATATATCCGAGATCACTTGAATGATACCAGCCTTTATACAATGCTCTTTCCGTCGCTTCCTTGCGATTGTAATATTCAAGCATTGTACATGAACCGCGAACAATGATTTCCCCTACTTCACCAGGCTTGCAAAGATCATCCGGTTCAGAAGGGCCGTTTTCACTCGGTTTGACTACCCTTATTTCATGGTTATAGGCAGCCCTTCCTGCGGAGCCTGTCTTGGTTAACTGCTCATCCTGAAGAAGGAAGGTAACCGCTGGACCCATCTCGGTCTGACCATAGGCTTGTATCAAGTCAATCTTCATTTTCTCATGGAGGGCCCTCACAAGGACTGGTGCCATTGGTGCTGCCCCATAGAGACCGATACGTAAAGAAGTGGTATCATAATCATCTACCCCGTGTTGCAGAAGCATGCTCCACATCGTTGGCGCAGCAAAAAAGGAACTGACCTTTTCCCGTTCAATCACTTCTAATACGGTTTGAGGTTGAAACTGATGAACGATAATATTCTTCGCTCCCGCTTGAACACGTGGAAGGAAACAGCAATGAAGTTCGGCACAATGAAACATAGGGGCTGTAACAAGTCCTATATCATTTGGTGTCAGACCCATGACAGACGTACAAATCAAGCTTTGCTCAGCCATATCCCTATGTCTGTGCAGCACTCCCTTTGGTCTCCCTGTAGTACCGCTCGTATACATAATCGCATATGCGTCCGTTTCTTCCACCGAGATGTACATTAATTCACTCGAACATGGATTCACAACATCTTTATAGCTTTGAGCAAAGGCAGGGGCATCTTCACCAACGTACCAAAAAAAAGTCTGTGGAAAGTCCTGTGAAATCCGCTCAATCGGCAGGGTGAGATCTTCTTCAAATATGACGACCTTTGGTTCTGCATCCTCTAAAATGTAGTGTATTTCCTGAGCCTTCAAACGAAAATTAATCGGGTTGATCACAGCACCGATCTTCCCGCACGCAAAGTACACAGTTGCTAACTCCAGCGTATTAAATAGATACGTCGAAACCCGGTCTCCCTTTTTCACACCTGCCTTGAGCAACGCATTGGCTGCACGATGAACTTCATCCTGCCACTGTGCAAACGTTAACCGTGTGCCTGTTTTCTCTTCTACAATCGCCTCCTTGTTGCGAAATTTTTCTACCGTTTGATCAAATATGGATCCTGTCGTTGCGTACATATTTCTCCTCCTTTTAATAAAGGTATATCCCAATCACTGCAGCATTCCCTAATCAATAATGTTCGAGACAGTTGTACGTATACCCTTCTTTAATATCTGATAATTCAGAAATAAGTTCACAAAGAAAAACGTCACCTTCCAATAGTGAAAAGGTGACGTTCTTTCTACAAAAATGATTAAGATGCTTTCTGCTCATTTAACACAACATTTAGCTTGCGTTTAGAAAACACGTTAAAAAACATATTCAGTCCAATGGCTGTTATACTTCCAGCAACAATCCCGTTGTCCGTCAAGATCCGGATGCTGGATGGCATTTGCGCAAATAATTCCGGAACAGCGGTTACTCCGAGTCCCATCCCGACTGAACAGGCGATAATCAATAGGTTTTCCTGGGATGCAAAATTCACATGGCTAAGCATCTTAATCCCATAAGCTACGACCATTCCGAACATGGCCACCATCGCCCCGCCTAATACTGATGCAGGGATCACTGTCGTCAATGCACCGATCTTGGGTACTAACCCAAGGATCACGAGAAATGCTCCTGTTGCATAAATCACACTGTTTCGCTTCACTCCTGAAAGCTGGACTAAGCCTACGTTTTGGGAATATGCGGTATAGGGGAATGCGTTGAACAACCCACCAAGAACGATGGCTAATCCTTCGGCACGATATCCTTTCGATAAATCTTCTTCTGAAACCTTCTTATCGGTAATATCAGCCAGAGCAAAATAAACTCCTGTAGATTCTACTAAACTCACCATTGCTACCAGTATCATGGTAAGGATCGCCGTTATTTCAAACGTCGGCATTCCGAAGTAGAAAGGTTTTGCCATATGAAACCAGGATGCATCCCCAACCGCACTAAAATCTACTTTACCTAAAACAAATGCAACGGCTGTTCCTGCCATCAACCCCAGTAAAATGGAAACAGACCGGACAAAACCGGTAAAGAATTTATAAAGGATTAATATAAAGAACAACGTTCCAAAAGCTAGAGACAAATTTTCCAATGAACCGAAATCAGCACTCCCTTGTCCCCCTGCCATATTGTTCATAGCTACTGGAATCAAGGTAATCCCTATGATCGTTACTACAGAGCCAGTCACTACAGGAGGGAAGAAGCGAACCAGCTTCCCAAAGTTCTTACTGATGACAATAACGAATAAACCTGAAACCAGAATAGAACCGTAGATCGCTGAAATACCATACTGCCCACCAATCGCGATCATGGGCCCGACTGCCGTAAACGTGCACCCAAGAACGACCGGAAGTCCTATCCCAAAGAAACGGTTTTTCCATACTTGCAATAAGGTGGCGATACCGCACATGAAGATATCGATGGATACCAGATAAGTAAGTTGTTCTCCCGTTAATCCTAATGCTCCTCCTACGATCAACGGAACGATGACCGCTCCCGCATACATAGCGAGAACGTGTTGAATCCCGAGTGACGCCAGTTTAATAGGCTGATTTTTCATTATACCCGCGCCTCCTCTTGCTTAAATGTCACTTTGCCATTTTCAAGGGATTGGATTTCCGCTAATGATTCAACTCTGTATCCAGTTTCACGAACGAGCTTTCCTCCGTCTTGGAAGGACTTTTCTATGACAATCCCGATGCCGGCAACATGGGCGCCTGCTTGCTTAACTAAATCGATTAATCCCAGGGCCGCCTGTCCATTTGCTAAAAAATCGTCAACCAATAGGACACGGTCATTTTCTCCTATGTATTTACTGGAAATCGAGATTGTGTTCTCTTCCTGCTTCGTGTAGGAGTAGACCGTTGATGTAAGAACCCCTTCTGAGAGGGTTAACGATTTACGCTTACGTGCAAATACAAGTGGAACATTTAATTGAAGAGCAGCCATCACGCCAGGAGCAATCCCTGATGATTCAATGGTTAATACCTTCGTAATGCCCAGATCTTTAAATCGGAGTGCAAATTCTTTCCCTATCTCCATCATCAATTCAGGGTCCACTTGGTGATTCAGGAATGAATCTACCTTTAATACAGTATCTGAAAGGACGACACCTTCATCTTCAATTTTGTTTTTTAATAGATTCATAATCAAAACGCTCCTTTATTGTATTAAAACCTGGAAGTCTGTAAAAAAACCCAAAGGCCATTGTACTCCGTCTAGAGTGAGACAATGACCTTTGGGTTAGGCAAAGAGCGTCCGTAATGACGGACAATCCATTGCTCACTCATAGTCGAATCATTTACGGTAATCCGGTAGAAACTCGCGAGCCATATCCTCGCTATTATATGAGTGAAAACGAATATTGATTTGATATTGGATAGTATAACGGGAACCTGGCAGTTTGTAAAGGTTCAATTCTTAACAATATATACGCAATTCACAAAAATGTTCGTATAACGAGTAAACGGGCATAAAGTTTTATCCACTTTACACCCGTTCAGAAAGTTCCTGTAATAGCTTCCTTTTCTCACCATCAGTCAGGTTTGATGCCTTGATTTCTTTTCTCTTAGAAGCAAGGAAAGCAAGCCTTTCTATATAAGAATCATCAAAGGATTGGAAGAATTGATTGGTAAGCTTTTTAGCTAAGAATGGACTTGCTCCGCCTGATGAAACGGCAATCGTTAAATTTCCTTTTTGTTTAAAGGATACCATTTGCATATTTCCGCAATCACCATCATCCACCACGCATAAAAGTTGGTTTTCCTCAGAGTGAATTTTCACTTGTTCATTCACCCATCTTTCATTCGTGGCAGCAATGACGATAAAAGCATCTCGTAAATCATCTGGTTCCACTTCTCTTTTAACCCATAAAATTCTACCCTCTTCATGTAATGCTTGAATTCCATCATCAGCATCGGGACTGATGACTGTAATCCTTGCCCCTTGCTCTAAAAATACAGTAAGTTTACGAAACGCAACTTTCCCTCCGCCTACAATCGTTACTTGTTTCCCTCTCACATCAATCATGATAGGCAGCATATGATTCTCCTTTAACGCAGAGGGTTTCATTCACCCGGTCCAGGAATGCTTCTTCCACAAGGGGGTCATACCCTAAATAATTCCCCAGAATGATATGCTCATTTTCGGTTCGGGTGATCTCCCTTTCAATTCCTTTCATGAGTAACCCGGTAAACAGCAAGTAGGGAATAAAAATGACGTTTCTCTCTGTATTCGTGACAGATTCCAAGGTCTCTGAAAAGCTTGGTGTGGCCGCTGTTAAGTAACAGGTCTTTACACCTGCTAACTTTGTCTTTCGTTGTACAAGTTCAGCCAGGGCTCCTAAATCCTTTGTAACATCGGGGTCTGAACTTCCTCTTCCTATCAATACGGCAACGGTGGAAGAGTCAATTGAGGCAGCATCATGTATTTTCTTTATGACGCTTTCAGCCATCTTATCGTGAACCCCAATAGCCTTACCATACGTTACCGTAATCCAGGGATATGAGTCTTGACATTTTCGAATTTCATCTGGAATATCTTTCTTTGCATGAACCGCTGTCAAAAGGAGAAGCGGTACGACGGATACGTGTGAAGCCCCTCTTTTCACACATATTTCAAAACCTTCTTCAATGGAAGGTGATGCAAGCTCAAGAAAACTTATTTCCTGAATATCCGCCTTTACATGCTTCTGGCATCTTTCAATGAAAGCAATGGCTTCATCACGGGCTTTTGCAATACGACTTCCATGACAAACATATAAGACCGCGCGTGTCATTTACAGTGCCTCACTCATGATCGATTTCTTATCAAATGCTTCTTCAAACCATTGAATCTTCTCCCGGAAACGGACCACTTCTCCGACGATGATCATGCTCGGGTTTTCAATTTTTTCTTCTTTTACAATATCGATAATCGTATCCAGCGTGCCTGTTACGGTTCTTTGCACTTCCGTTGTTCCCCAATGGACCAGTGCCACGGGCGTATCCTTGCACTTCCCGTTTTGAATGAGTTTTTCTTTAATGTAAGGAAGATTGCCGACCCCCATGTAAATAGCTAGTGTATCGATTCCTTTGGCCAGACTTTCCCACTTTTCATCTTCTTGCTGATTATTTTGTTTATGCCCGGTAACAAAGGCGACGCTTGAACTGGCATCCCGGTGTGTAACGGGAATCCCTGCGTAGGCAGCCGCCGCTATGCCCGAAGTGATTCCAGGGACGATTTCAAAGGGAATTCCTTTTTTTGCGAGGGCTTCTGCTTCTTCTCCCCCCCTTCCAAATACGAAGGGATCTCCCCCTTTTAATCTCACCACTACCTTGCCGCCGGCAGCGTAACGCACGAGAAAATGATTGATCGTATCTTGTTTCATCGTATGATAGTTTGGCAGTTTCCCGCAGTAAATCAAATCGGCTCCTTTTTTCGCATAGGTTAGAAGCTCTTTATTCACCAGACGGTCATACAATATGACATCTGCTTTTTGTATTGATTTCAATGCTTTTAATGTGATTAATTCAGGATCCCCTGGACCCGCTCCCACCAAGTAAACCTTCCCCATCCAATTTTCCTCCTTAAGATTTGATGATTGTTTCCTGTTCATGCAGAACAAACCCTGCACCATTTCCACGGATTCTACGTTTCTCATAAAGAGAGATGTCTACCACGTCAGGCTTTTTCAAAAAATACTTCTCAAGTTCAATTTCTACTAGATCGAAGGCTTTCCCATCTGATTCTGCCGCCACTACGACAATCGTGACAAATGCCTTGGTCGTCACTTCAAATCGATACAAGTTCATTCCGTGAGCCTCCTTACGCTTCCTGAAGTAATTGATCTAACGATTCTTGAAGGGGAGCGGTACCGACCCGGTTGATATAGTCAAAGAAGGCTTCCCCCGGTTCTTTTGACTGTTTAAAATGAAGCAGCAATTGCTTTACCACACCTGTCAGATTACCGGCCTCCACTTTCCCTTTTAGCTTTTCGTTCAGTTTTCCACCGTCTTGAAGAGTTCCGCCGACGTATATTTCAAATGCTTCGATCATCTTCTTATCTTTTGTTCTCATTTTAATTCCTTGAAGCCCGATATCAGCGATTTGTCGTTGACCGCATGAGTTCGGGCACCCGACCATGTGAATCCGGACAGGGACATCCAATGAAAGTTCCTGGTCCAATTGATTGGCAATTTGTCTCATTCGTTCCTTCGTCTCCACTAAAGCCAGATTACAATACTCGATTCCTGTGCATGATACTGAATACCCGATGAAGGATAGAGGACTTGTTGAAATACGATCAAAGATTTTCTCAGAAAGCAAAGCATCGACATGTTCATCTGGTATGTTTGGAATGATGAGATTCTGAGAATTACAGTTTCTAAGTTCGCCATTCCCATATTTCTTGGAGATTCTCGCAAGCTCATATACTTCATCGGAATTTAAGCGTCCAACCGGTACATTCAGCCCCACATAATTGAGTCCTGCCTGTTTCTGAGGGTGCACTCCGTAGAAATATCCTGCATTCCAACCTTCCACGGCATCCACTCCCGCCGGTAATAGCTCAACATACTGTAATAAGGTTTCTTTGAATTTCTCAGGTCCCCAGTCGGCCATCAGGAATTTCAACCGTGCCAAGTGTCTTTTTTCCCGATAACCGAAGTCGCGAAAAATCGTAGTAACGGCTATTGCGACTTCCTTCACTTGGTGAGGAAGGATGAAAACATCCAACTCTTGGGCGAGGAATGGTCTGGCGGACAATCCTCCACCGATCTTCAGATGGAAGCCGACTTCTTCTTTACCGTCAATCAGCTTTTTCGCAGGAACAAAGGAAACACAATTAATCTCGGCATTCGACGCATTATTGATGTTTGCGGAGATGGCTACTTTGTATTTTCGCGGTAAATTTGAAAAATCTTCATTGTGCTGGAAGAAATCATACACTTCTTTCACAATACCCCTTGTATCGAAAAGTTCATCAGGATCGATCCCTGCAAGGGGGTTTCCGACTATATTACGTGTGATATCACCACATGCACCCGCAGAAGACAATCCGACCTTTTCCAGACGTTCAAAGATGTCGGGAATCTGTTCAATCTTCAACCAGTGAAATTGGATCGCCTGGCGGGTAGTGATGTCATAGACATCTCTTCCATACTCTTTACAAATGGCAGCGAGCTCCAGAGCCTGTTCATGTGTAAGGATGCCCGACGGGACGTTCACCCTCATCATGAAATAGCCATCTTCCTTTGGTCTTTGCAGATACAAACCTGCCCATTTAAACTTATCCCACTCTTCTTTCGGAATCGAAGAGAAGCCGTTTTCCGCATAGTAAGGAATGTCTCCAAAGATAGACAACCCGTCTTTCTCCAGTTTCCATTGTTCCGTTTTGTTCAATTTTTCATTTGACTCCCATGATTTTGAATATGCCATGATTCTCTCCCCTTATATAAGCTGTTTTAGATTCAATACAGTTAGTAAGTGCTCCACGCATTCTTCAATTGAATATTTCTCCGTATCCAATACCACTTCCGGTTTTTCAGGTGCTTCATAAGGAGCACTGATTCCTGTAAAATGAGTGATTTCCTCTTTTCGTGCTTTTTTGTACAAGCCTTTTGGATCGCGCTTTTCACATTCTTCTAAAGAACAATGCACATAAACTTCGATAAATTCATCCTTCTCCACTAAATTTCGTACGAGAGCACGGTCTTCCCTGTATGGTGAAATAAAGGCTGTCAGGACAATTTGACCGCTGTCGATGAAAAGTTTGGACACTTCGCCGATCCTCCTGATATTCTCCTTGCGATCTTCTTCCTTAAATCCCAAATCATGATTTAATCCGTGACGGACATTATCCCCGTCCAGAACATAGACCTGATTTCCTTGTTCGAAAAGGGAGTGGGCCAATGCATTGGCAACAGTCGATTTCCCTGAAGCGGATAAACCCGTGAACCACAAAATAAAACTTTCATGTCCATTTTTTTTACGTCTCTCCTGTTTCGTTACTGACGTTTCATGCCATACGACGTTTTCTGTTTTTTCACTCAACCCGGTACCCTCCTTAAGTCGTTTGTCCCGCTTCTTGTTTTAGACCTTTAATCAACACTTCGATCACTTCAGGGCGACTGAACGTCGAAGGGGGGACCTCCCCGTTACGGAGCATTCCTCTCACTTTTGTCCCTGATAATATAACGTGATCGCTCTTATCATGAGGACAGGTCTTCGTAGTTGCCATCCCTTCGCACCTCTCACAATAAAAACTGTGCTCGAAGCGGAGAGGGGTGATCCCTATCTCTTCTTTACTGAACTGATCAAATATTTTCTGTGCATCATAGGTACCATAATAATCACCGACACCTGCATGATCTCTCCCGACGATGAAATGCGTGCATCCATAATTTTTCCGTACCAGTGCATGGAAGATGGCTTCCCTTGGACCTGCATACCTCATGGCAGCAGGGAAGACTCCTAAAAACACACGATCTTTAGGGTAATAGTTCTGTAACAGAACTTCATAGCTCTCCATCCTGATGCCCGCTGAGATATCATCTGCCTTTGTTTCGCCAACCAGTGGATTTAAGAAGAGTGCATCCACGGTTTCCAATGCCGTTTTCTGAATATACTCATGGGCCCTGTGAACAGGATTTCTCGTTTGGAAACCGACAATCGTTTTCCATCCCCTTTCCTTGAACAATTTTCTCGTTTCACTTGGGTCGAATGTATACTCGTTGAACGTTTTGGAAGGACGTTTAATCAGGCTGATTTTCCCACCTACGTACACATCTCCCCGTTGGAATAATTTCTTGACACCTGGATGGACCGGATCGGTCGTTCCGTATACGAGAAGGGCTTCTTTCTGTTTGTCCGGTTCATAAATATCCTTAACTTCAATGAGGCCATATGTTTCTCCCTTATAAACAAGGCGGCTCTTTAAGCCTTTCTTTACGTCTCCTGCTTTTTCTTTTGCAATGGGCAGGGTAATCGGGATGCTCCACACATTGCCATTCTGCAAACGTAAACTTTCCACTACATGTTGATAATCAACTTCGGTCAAGAATCCATTTATAGGGCTGTATGCACCTATTCCAATGAGTTCCAGATCACTTAACGCGATTTCGTCTAATGGGATCTCATGTAGAATATCCTCATAGGGTTCTTCTGGTAAATACGATTGAACAAGCGTTCCTCCGTGGGGCTGTAAACTCATCATTTATCCTCCTTAACATATTGTTTTACTCGGAATTCAGATTAAATTCCGCCTCCGTCTTCGTGAACGGATCGCCTTTCTTCATTGATCACTCGCACGAGGGATAGTGCTCCCACAGTTGCGATAATGACGCTTATTGGAACAACGACCGAATACAGATCGCTATCGATCACGAGCTTTACTAGAAAATATGAAATACTAAGTGAAATCAGGGGTGAAACCACCCATATTTTAACGATTTTTTTGACGATTTTCTTTTGCAGCATATGTTTGCCGTTCTTCGCCATCCCGATGCCTATGATAGAGGATGAAGTAACCTGAGTGAGCGGGATCGGTAATCCATACAGTGAGCTCACCATCACTAGGATCGCTCCTGTAGAGGAAATGACAATTCCTTCCGCTTTTGAATAGTGTGTAATTTTTTTTCCGTTTGTTTCCACTACTTTTTTGCCAAGTAAGATCGCTCCGAGGGCAACGAATAGACCACCCAGCCATATCCCCCGGGATGGAGACAGTAAACCCGCACCCACCAATGGACCGACGGCGTTGGCTACATTGTTCATCCCTGCCGAAAAGGCTTCAAAGAACCCGGCGATGATCAAAAGGTACGCAAGCCACCTTTTTTCAAAATGGAAACCGCGCTTTTCAAGTTTTACTAAACCTATACCGAATACCCATGTAACCCCTAAGGCAATGACCGGGACAATCACCCAGAATGACATGATCGTTAAAAGTGATTTCACATAAAGAACTTGATATGCGACTCCGACTCCTACAACCGCTCCGACCGTCACTTCACTTGTAGACAGCGGAATTCCTATCACATTTGCCAGAAACAAGGATATGGTGGCGGATGACAAAATGATGACCACAATTTTGATGGAAAGTAAATGCTGCGGGATAATCCCTGAACTAATGGTTTTAACAACCTCTCCACCACCTAAAACCGCCCCGCTAAGGACACCTCCAGCGCAGATCCATAGTGCTACCCTGATATTCTTTATGGCTCCTGCACCATACGCAACCCCCATCGATGCTGCCGCTCCGCTGGCACCAATGTTCATAGCAAAGAACAAACTTATGATCAGGGCGAATATTTCAAGCAAAGAATATCACCTCTTTTAATGAAGACCGCATTCGGTTTTACCTTTTCCTTTCCATCTTCCGGAGCGGAGATCATTGATGTCTAAGGCTTGTGTTGTACAATGGAAGCATCCGATACTCGGATACCCCTGATCATGAAGTGGATTATAGGATAGGTTATGCTTATGGACATACCTCCAAATTTCCTTCCACGTCCAGTGAATTAAAGGACAAATCTTAATGGATTGAAACTTTTCATCCTTATTGATGAATTCAACCTGACTTCTTGTAGATGATTGTTCTCTTCTTAACCCTGAAATCCAAGCATTTCCTTTGGATAAGGAATCTTTTAGAGGGTCAAGCTTTCGAATTTGACAGCATTGATTGGGGTTTTTCTCCCACAACTTATCTCCATAAGTTTCTGCTTGTTCTTGGAGCGTTAATTCAGGCTTTTTCATATGAATGGTGAGACCAGGATACTTCTGCTTCACCTTTTCAATCGTTTCGTAGGTTTCCTTGAAATGAACTCCTGTATCAAGAAATACAATGGTTGCTTTCGGCTGTACTTTGGTAAGGAGATCGATTAATACGATCCCTTCAATGCCAAAACTGCATGCATAGACGACACTTTCACCATAATGGTCATACGTCCACTCGAGAACATTTAACGCTCCTTTATAGACCTGATCAATTTCAAATTCGATGGATGGTTTTTTCCAAGTTTGATAAGTTAACATGATACACCCCTTTCCCGCTCATCCAAACAAAAAGAGGCGATAACAAGATATAGGGATTTCCTTTATCTCTGTTATGCGCCTCTAGTTTGTCTAGTCAGCTTATTTAATTCGCACTTTCTCGTTTTTCTCCAATTGAATGACTTTACCGTCCTGGACCACAATGGTAATCGACCCGAAACTCATCGTCTTCAACATCGAAGTGATCTTTTCGACTACTACATCATACTCTGCTTCTTGATTTTTTTCTTTAGTCACATGATTCCCCCAATTTTTATCTTATCCAGAAAAATCATGAATGAAAAAAACAACCCTCCATTTTGGAAAGTTGTTCAGGTAAGGATACCTTATCTTCCAAAATGACTTCACATTTTGCTGGAATTAGCACCTTACATAACGTAGGTTGCTGGGTTTCGCGGGGCCAGATCCCTCCACCACTCTGGATAAGAGTTATTAATTTTAATATTCTAAATAATATCATATTCTACGGGGAAGTCAACCCGAGTTTTTCCATCGGATTTGTGTCTTTTTACTTATTTTTCTTGCAAAGCCTTCATTCTCTTTATTTCTATTCGCTTTATGAACGCTATAGGACACTATTTTACCCCGGTGATCAAAATAATTGAATCATTAATTTACCTTCGAGCACTTTCTTCTGGTCCTGGTTGACCGCAAAGACTTTAAAATGTAAAAGATCATCCTGTTTCTCTGATACTTCTGCCTTCAATGTAATGACATCGTTCAATACAACCATTCCTTTAAACCGGACGGTGTACTCTTTGATATATCCTTCTTCAAAATAATCACTAAAAAGCTTGGAGACATTACCCATCGTCCACATGCCATGGGCAATAACCCCTGGAAGACCCAATTTATGTGCCTCATCATCGATTGTATGAATGGGGTTATAATCCCCAGATGCTCCTGCGTATTTGATTAAGTCGATTCTCGAGACTGGAGCTAATTCAACAATGGGAAGCGTTTCACCTATATTTAAGGATGATAGTGTAGTCATATTCCCAACCTCTCTCTAACCGCTTCTGTGATGATGACAATCGCCTCGGATGTGAAAATCCTTTTCCCTCCTGATTCTTCACCGATGTCTTCTATTACAAGAAAACCAAGTGTTCCACCCGAACCTTTCCGTTCATAGTAATCTTTTATTTTCGTGTAACACCGAATGCATTCCCCGACCTTCAGTGGTCTTTCATAGTGAAATGATTGTTCACCATGAATTAACCCGACGTTTGGTAAATGAAAACCTTCAATCGTTCCATAGTCGAGCACTCTGGGAAAAGTGGGGGGAGCGATATTCCCCCTGTATCTGGATCGTCTTCCTGCTTCTTCATCAACATAAATGGGGTTGAGATCACCGATGGCTTCGGCAAATTTACGTACTGCTCCTTTTTCCACATAGTTTTCTACGGAAGTTGAGCGCTTACCAATATAAGATTGAAACATATCCTTCACCTCTTTCTCCCTTTAGGCTTTCGGCCCGCCAGCTACGTAGAGGACTTGACCGTTAACGAATGACGAGCTTTCATCCGCGAAAAACGCCACTGCATTCGCTATATCTTCCGGCTGCCCGCTTCTTCCTACGGGAATTCCTTGAAGACTCGCTTCCACCAGTTGTTCAAAGGGTATTCCGATCCGCTTCGCCGTTTCCCTGGTCATTTCCGTTTCGATGAATCCGGGGGCGACTGCATTGGTCGTAATCCCACGTGGACCAAGCTCAATAGCCAGAGTTTTCGTCAAACCTTGAAGGCCGGCTTTAGCCGTGGCATAATTTGCCTGTCCGCGGTTACCCAGTGCAGAAGTAGACGAGATATTAATAATACGACCATACTTGTTCTTTACCATATAACCTTGCGCTGCCTTCGCTACGTTAAATGATCCTTTCAAATGCACATCCATGACCGTTTGCCAGTCGTTATCGGTCATTTTAAATAGCAAATTGTCTCTGATGACTCCTGCATTGTTGACGGCAATATCAACGGAGCCGAAAGTTTCATAGACTTCTTTAATGGCCTCTTCTACTTCTTGGGATTCTACTACATTCGCAACTTTTGTATATATTTCATACTCTCTTAATTCCTCACTGACTTCCATCAACGCCACTTCATCCACGTCAATGATGGCAACCTTTGCCCCCTCTTCTGCAAAGAGATTTGCAATCGCTTTACCGATCCCCCGGCTCCCGCCTGTTACTAAAGCTACTTTTCCTCTGAATCTATTACCCATTCACATTACCTCCCCATCGCTTTAAACAAATTGGCCCACTTTCACATGCCCTTTTAATAGATTCCGTGAAATGATCAGTTTTTGAATTTCATCCGTACCATCATAAATCCGCCACAACCTTGCTTCACGATACCAGCGTTCGATGGGAAGCTCTCTTGTGTAGCCCATCCCTCCGTGAATTTGAAGGACCCGATCCACTACCCGATTGCCCATATTCGATCCGTACAGCTTGGCAATCGATGCAACATGGCGATTATCTTCTCCTTGATCCAGCGTGAATGCTGCATTTAGCACAAGCCATCTGGCAGCTTCAATTTCCACGGCAGAGTCAGCGATCTGCCATTGAATCGCTTGTCTATCCGCGATTGGCTTTCCAAATGTCTCCCTTTCCTTTGAATAGTCGATCGCCATTTGAAGTAAGCGTTCCGCTGCCCCTACCGCTTGTGCCCCTACAATCCACCGTGCGAACCCGATCCATTCCAGGCCCAGATTGTAGCCACCATCGATTTCACCCAGAATATTTTCCTCAGGCACCCGCACGTCATCAAAAAACAGACTGGCCGGTCCCCATTCCCCCATGGTATGAATGTATTCAGATGTCCATCCCATGCTACGATCGGCAATAAAACAGGTTACTCCGTCCCGACCCGTCCGCCGATGCTTTTCCTTATCGGTCACCGCCATGACCATGACAAAGTCTGCTTCATTTCCGCCCGTAATAAAGGTTTTTTCACCATTTAACACCCACTCATTTCCATCCTTCACTGCGGTCATCCGAATGTTTTGAGTATCGGATCCAGCTCCCGGTTCCGTCATGGCGAAGCAGGACTTTTTCTCTCCGTTTATAGTGGGTATCAAATAATTCTTTTTCTGTTCTTCGTTGGCATAGTATAGGATGTTATCTGCATAACCACCGAAACTGAAAGGCACAAAGGTTTTGGAGATTTCCATATAAACAATGGCCATCATCATTTGCCCGAGATCCGCTCCACCGTATTCTTCAGGTGTATTGATCCCCCAGAACCCTGCTTCCTTTGCTTTTAACTGCAGCTCATTTCTTTTTTCCGTGGAAAGACTTGGTTTTCCTTCCCGTTCATTTCTTAACACTTCATTTTCTAAAGGTATCAGTTCTTTCTCAACAAATTTACGGATGGTTTTTTGGATCATCCTTTGTTCATCTGATAACCGTAAGTTCATCCAGATTCCCCCCTATAAGATGGATCGTATACTAACCAGCTAGTATTATGGCTGCAGGATTACCTTTCCTACCGTTTTTCTTGCCTGCATGAGTGAATGGACCTTTGCTGCTTCCTCTAATGGAAACACATGACCAACCGTTACTTTCAATTCCCCGGACGCGACGTAATGAAAGATTTCATGAAGGGTTTTCTGGGTTAGTTCAGCATCTCTCATGAGAGGAGGGAGAAAGAACCCGATAACAGATTGATTCTTTGCCATCAATGAAGAAGGATAAAATCTGCTCTGCTCCCCGCTTGCGACTCCGTATATGACCATTCTCCCGAAATAGTCGAGACATTTTAACGTTTTATAGAAAATGTCACCGCCAGCCATCTCCAATGCCAGATTTACACCCTTTCCATTTGTTGCTTCTAAGACGTCTGCTTCCCAGCCATCCTGAGTGTAGTTGACTAATACGTCTGCCCCCATTTCCCCGGCAAGACGTAACTTTTCTTCTGTACTGGCCGTAGCAATCACCTTACCTGCTCCAAATCGTTTTGCCATTTGTACTGCAAGCAGGCCAACGCCACCAGCAGCTGCATGGATAAGGACCGCTTCTCCCTGCTGCAATCTTCCCAATGTTTTCAAAATGTGATAGGCACTTAAACCCTGAACAGGGATGGCGGCCGCTTCTTTGAAATCCAACCCGTATGGGAGGGGGATAACCGAACGCTCATCTGTCAGGGAAAATTCTGCATAACCTCCAGAATCCATCATGGCTACAACCCGATCTCCCTTTCTTACTCTCGTCACATCTTCCCCTATTTCAGTGACGATTCCCGCCACTTCAGAACCCGGGATATAGGGGAGTGGGGTTTTTACCACGTATTGGCCTTCCCGTCTTGCTGTATCAGCATAATTGACTGCAGATGCATGAACTTCAATAAGGACTTCTCTCCCCCGAGGCGTCGGGACATTTATATCCACACTCTCTAATACATCAGGGCTTCCAAACTCTCTGAACTGAATGGCTCTCATCCTGGTCCCTCCTACCTTCCTGAAAAAGATGGTCTTCTTTTTTCTTTAAATGCTGAAACCCCTTCACCATGATCTTCTGTTGAAATCATCATTGTTTGTGTGATTCGTTCTTGTTCAAGCATTTCATCCAATGATGTAATGAATGAACGATCAATCATTTTCTTCATCATTCCATAGGCTTTACTTGGCCCCATGGCTAATTCTACAGCCCACTCAGTTGTTTTCTCTTCCAGTCTTTCAGAAGGTACAATACGGTTTACCACACCTAAGTCATACATTCTTCCAGCACCCACAGGTTCACCTGAAAAAAAGAATTCTTTCGCTAAATGGGGACCGATGATGCGTGGAAGAAAATACGAACCTCCGCCATCGGATATAAGACCTACTTTAGAGAAGCTTAAAGCAAACTGACTATCTTCTGAAGCGATGATCAAATCGCAGGCAAGGGCCAGATTAAATCCTGCACCTGCAGCAAAGCCGTGTACCGAGGCGATGACCGGTTTATCTATTTCCTTTATCGATTTAATGCACGTATTTAAGATCCCGAT
Organism: Rossellomorea sp. FM04394; assembly: GCF_041889765.1. Taxonomy (NCBI): domain Bacteria; kingdom Bacillati; phylum Bacillota; class Bacilli; order Caryophanales; family Bacillaceae; genus Rossellomorea; species Rossellomorea sp. FM04394. Next base: position 2,370,886 of record NZ_CP168654.1, read on the forward strand.
ATGTTCATAGACTTCTGTTGATGTGGCGCTCCCCATCGTTTTCACGTCGCCGCCTGCAGAAAAGGCCCTCCCGGAACCGCGGATCACAATAGCTCTGATTTCCTGATCATGTTTTGCCTGCTCCAGTGCTTCAACGATTCCCGTCAGCATGCTCTCATCAAAGGAATTCAAGCTATCCGGTCTGTTTAATGTCAATGTAAGCACCCGGTCAGTGGTTTCTATTAGTAAAGAGGATTTCATCGTCTTGGTTCATCTCCTTGTCTTTATTCCTGGCGATCAAATGCAGCTTGATTTCCCAAAGTGATCAAAGATTCCGCAAACCGATCGAATTGAGAAAATCGTGAATCTCTCGTTTGACCCATCTTAAAGCGGTAATAGATTTGTTGCACAATGACTGCAAGCTTAAAATATGCAAAAGATAAATAAAAATGGATCTGATTTACGTCCCTTCCGCTTTTCCTCGCATATTCTTCGATAAATTGTCTTCTGCTGTAAAAACCATCCATGATCGTTACAGGAGGCTTTCCAAGACCGAACTTTAACAACCCGGGATCATCATTCTGTATCCAATACCCCATAGCCACACCTAAATCTGCAAGGGGATCGCCAACGGTCGCCATCTCCCAGTCAAATAACCCCACCATGGATTTCATGTCGGAAGAAAACATGGCATTGTTTAATTTAAAATCATAGTGAATGATTGTCGATTCAGCATTTTCTGGTACATTCTTTATCAACCAGTGTGTCAGTTGATCTACTTCATGTATTTCACTTGTTTTGGCACGCTCGTAACGTTTGATCCATCCGTGTACTTGCCTTTCCATAAAATGTTCGGGCTTGCTGATTTCATGCAGAGTTGTTTTTCGGTGATCAATGGAATGAAGTTCCACCAGTTTAGAAACCATTTCCTCCGATATTTTCCTGCAGACATCCGGTGTCACATGGAGGTGCGGGGGAAAGGAAGTATCGAATACTTCACCCCTTTTTCGTTCCATGATAAAAAATGGACTTCCTACGATACTTTCATTATCAGAGAACACATACGGCTCCGGTGCAGCCCCGAAAAGTGGTTTAATTTCTGAAAGGATCCTGAATTCTCTTTTCATATCATGAGCCTTCGGGGCGACAGGACCTAAAGGAGGGCGCCTCAGTACACCTTCCCATTCACCCACTTTTAATAGATACGTAAGATTTGAGTGTCCTGCAGAAAATTGTTCAATAGATAGCTCTTCATGAAGGAGGTTGGGGAAATGCTCTTTCAAGAAGTATTTTAAATTGGTTACATTCAGTTCTTCTCCTTGTCGCACCGATACCGTTTCATACCCTGCTTTTTCAGACATGGTCACCCTCCTTAATCAAGAATATTCAGTCTTTTCCAATCGTAGATGAATGTTTAACTGTTCTTTTAATAAATCAGGGATCATTTTGCTTTGCTGCTCAAGAAAATCAAAATAAACGATCACCGCATTTCCCTTTGCAATCAATCGATGGGTGTCCGAACATAAGATATCATGCTCTAACTGAAAGCTCTTTGATCCAATTTTTGATAGATAGGTGGTGATCTTTAGTTCTTGATTAAAATATCCTTGTGACACAAAGTCACATTTTGTTGAAGCCAGAATAAAACGCCAGTCTTTCACATCCATATCAAATCCCAGTGATTGAAAGAATTTTATTCTTGCTTCTTCTAAATAAACAAAATACGTTGTGTTGTTGATATGACCTAATGCATCCGTTTCGCAAAATCTACTCGTTACCGTGATGGTTTCCATTTACACGACATCTCCTCCCATAAATACTAACCAGTCGGTATGTTAATCCTAAAGGAAATCCTGTAGATGATTTCCCACTTACTCAGACTCAATCCCTTTTAATACCATATCGACAAAAGTCCGGGCAATTTCCTGATCGGATTTCGCACCATGGGGTTTATACCATTGATAGCTCCAATTCATCATACCGAGAATTGCAAAGGCTACAATCGATACGTCAAAGTCCTTATGAAAGTCTCCGTTCTTCCTACCTTCTTTCAGGAGAGTTTCAATATTATAGCGATACATATCCCGCTTAGGCTCAATTGCATCCAGACTTTCCTTGCTCAGGTGCCTCATTTCTCTAAAAAACACTTTGGCACTGGCCCCTTGCTCTTTAATGTCCAGAATGGAAAGGTGGACAATATCATACAGTTTTTCCATGTAGCTCTTCCGGTCATCCTTAAGAACTCTTTCCTGTTTAGATAATAAGCCATCAATGTAGCGCATGTGAATTTCCCTTAACAGCTCCTCCTTACTGGAAAAATAGTAATAAAATGTTCCTTTCGTTACACCAATGGATTCTACGATATCCTGGATGGAAGTAACGGTAAACCCTTTTTCATCAAATAAGCGTACAGCATGTTCCGTAAGTTTTTCTTTCATCTGAAATCCTCTCAATCTGCAAATATCACCTGAATTATATCATATTACCCCACGCTTTCTCGCAGAGCTCTTCTTAATATTTTCCCAACACTCGTCTTAGGAAGCTCATCACGGAACTCGATGATTTTTGGTACCTTGAATGAAGACATATTCTCCTGACAGAATCGAACCAATTCTCCTTCAGATGCCTTTTCCCCTGACTTTAAGACGACCACTGCCTTAACGGTTTCTCCTCTATAAGAGTCCGGGACTCCGATTACGACAGCTTCCTGTACGCTTGGGTGCTCGTAAATGACTTCCTCGACTTCCCTTGGATACACATTGTATCCTGATGCAATGATCATATCCTTCTTTCGGTCGACGATCGATACATACCCTTCATCATCCATCCGGGCGATGTCCCCTGTGTAAAGCCAGCCATCCCGCAGGGCGTGGGCAGTCTCTTCAGGTAAATTCCAGTAGCCTTTCATGACTTGAGGGCCTTTTATAATGAGTTCGCCCACATCCCCTAAAGGAACCTCCTTAGTACCGGTCGCTAAATCGACTACCTTATAGTCTGTGGATGGAAAGCCGATTCCGACGGTTCCCGGCTTTCTTTCTGCAAAAGCTGGGTTGCAATGAGTCGTTGGTGAAGCCTCTGATAAACCGTATCCCTCTAATATTTTCGCTCCTGTTTTCTTCTCGAATTGATTCAATAACTCTACTGGCATCGGCGCACTTCCGCTATTACAAATCTTTATAGAATCAATTCCGTACTCTTCTGCCTGTGGATGATTGGTGATTGCCACGTACATCGTCGGCACACCTGGAAACAGGGTCGGTTGCTCGTTCTTAATCGTTGTTAATACTTCGGTCAACTCAAACCTTGGGAGTAAGATCATTTCATTTGCTGAATACACTGCAAAGTTCATACAGGAATTCATCCCAAATACATGAAAGAACGGAATCACACTCAGGCTTCTCTCTTTTCCTGTTTCGATGCTGTCTTTAAAGAAGAGTTGACTTTGAATCACATTTGAAAGAATGTTTTTATGAGTGAGCATGACTCCCTTTGATGCACCGGTTGTTCCACCTGTATATTGAAGGACTGCCACGTCTTCTTCAGGATTTATCGATACTTGAGATACTTTACCGTCCCCCACCCTTAAAAATTCATCAAAGGAGTAGTCCGAAGCACTGTTTTCCCCTTGCAGGCTGACTGCGATAATCGTCTTGATCTCTGTTTCCTGTTGTATGGATTTGACCATAGGATAAAAACGGTCCAATACGACGATTGTCTCTGCCCCCGAGTCATTAAGCAGATGGATTAACTCCCTTTCAACCGACATCGGATTCACCTGTGTGACAATTCCCCCGGAAGTAAGGATCCCATAATAAGAGATCACATATTGCGGACAGTTCGGGAGCATGATCGCCACCCTGTCTCCTTTCTTCACTCCAATTTGTTGAAAGGATGAAGCAAGCATGGTGACGGCACCTTGTAGTTCACCATAGGTTATCCGCTTTTGATAAAAGCTTATACATGGATGAGCCCGGTATGAAGAAACGGTAAGTTGAAGCATTTCCGGGATTGAAAAATCGATTGCAGGAATTTCAGTCTCAAACGTATCAGGGTAACGACTGAGCCAAGTTTTAGTTGTCACATAATCATTCCTTTCATTTCAGATTATTCATGTACCAATTCGTCATGATCCCTAAAAGATCAACCCTCCACCATCAACAGATAATGTACTGCCTGTTATAAAGGATGCCTCATCTGAAGCTAAAAACAGAATCGCTGACGCTACTTCTTCTGGATTTCCAATGCGCCTTAGTGCATTGGATTGAGAAATCGCCGACCATTTCCTCTCATCCTTCTTCCAGTCAGTGATGATGTTCGTATCAATGACTCCAGGCGCAACTGCATTTACACGAATATTATCCTTCCCATACTCCAGGGCTGCATTTTGTGTCAGTAGTATGACACCACCCTTTGCCGCATTGTAGGCTGACACGTATTTCCGTCCTTTCAATCCGAGAAGGCTCGATACATTCACAATGACACCGCCTTTCTTCATCAGTTGCGGTACGGCGTACTTCATTCCCAGAAAAATACTTTTTAAGTTTGTATCGAGTACAGAATCCCATTCGTTTTCTTCCAGATCGATGCCCCTGACTTCCGACTGTCCGATCCCTGCATTATTGATAAGGATATCGAGTCCTCCGAAATGTTCCACCGTTGTATGTACGAGGGATTGAATGCTTGTACTTTCCCGTACGTTCGTTTTGAAGAAGAATGAACTCCCTTTTTTTTCCTGGATGAGTCTAACCGTCTCTTCACCACTCGCATCATCCAGATCTGCCACGACGACAGAAGCACCTTCTTCTGAGAACCTAAGGGCTGTAGCGCGCCCGATTCCTCCTCCGCCTCCCGTAATTACTGAAACCTTCCCTTTTAACCTCATCATCATCCACCTCTCTTCCTAGCTCTTTACGTGAGAAGCTTCATCGTGTTTTCTCAATTCCAATTTTGCCAATTGGGCAAGGTGCACTTCATCCGGGCCATCGGCAAGCCGCAGTGTACGGGCATTTGCCCATTGAGCTGCCAATGTGTAGTCATCCGATACACCTGCTGCCCCGAACGCTTGAATGGCCCTGTCAATCACCCGCAAAGCCATGGAAGGAGCCACCACCTTAATCATGGCGATTTCCTGTTTTGCAACTTTATTCCCAACAGTATCCATCATATAAGCCGCTTTCATCGTTAGTAGACGGGCCTGCTCAATTTCAATCCTTGAGTTCGCAATCCATTCTCTTACGACTCCCTGCCCGGCCAGTGCATTTCCAAACGCCTTCCTGTTTTGAACGCGCTTACATAATTCTTCAAGGGCTCGTTCAGCTGCACCAATTAAACGCATGCAATGGTGGATCCGGCCGGGACCTAAACGTCCCTGTGCAATGGCGAATCCCTTTCCTTCTGCCCAAATCATATTTTCCACGGGAACCCTCACCTCGGTAAAGGTGATTTCTCCGTGCCCATGGGGGGCATGATCGTACCCGAATACAGGAAGCATACGCTCTATTTTTACACCTGGCGTATTCAAAGGGACGATAATCATTGATTGCTGTTCATGACGGCCCGCTTCCGGATTGGTTTTACCCATCAAAATGGAAAAGCTGCACCGTGGGTCCCCGGCACCAGATGACCACCATTTCCTGGCGTTAATGACGTATTCATCTCCATCCCGAATGATACTCGCCTTAATGTTCGTTGCATCGGAAGACGCGACATCAGGCTCGGTCATAGAGAAACATGAACGGATATCACCATTTAGAAGTGGGATAAGATATTGTTGTTTTTGAATGGGGGTGCCATAACGTTCCAACACTTCCATATTCCCTGTATCAGGAGCATTGCAATTAAACACTTCAGGCCCAATCAGGGATCTCCCCATGATTTCACATAGTGGGGCGTATTCTACATTATTGAGCCCGGCTCCGAATTCGCTTTTGGGAAGAAATAGATTCCATAATCCCTGTTTCTTCGCTTCGGCTTTTAATTCTTCCATTACTTTAGGAACTCCACTCCAGCGGGATTCTTGCTGATTGAGCTGTTCTTCATAGAAGGACTCGTTCGGGTACACGTATTCTTCCATAAAACGTGATAGTCTATTTTGATATTCTTGTACTTTAGGAGAATAAGAGAAATCCATTTCATCCACCCTTTCTTAACTTGGAACAATCAATTTGGTTAAAATTACATGGCAGACGAACCACCGTCTACGACGAGAACTGAACCAGTGACAAAATCAGATGCACGGGCCGCCAGGAAAAGCGCTGCTCCTTTTAGATCATCTTCGGTACCGAATCGATTTAATGGTGTGCCGTTTAAAATGGCTTCCCCTGAATGAGATAGAATTCCTTTTGACATTTTTGTCGGGAAGAAACCCGGCGCGATTGCATTCACATGAATTCCGCGGGATCCCCATTTCACGGCTAGATCCTTCGTGAAATTGATGACCGCTGCTTTACTGGTACTATAGCCAATGGCATCCATATAACGAGGGTCTGTCCCTTGAAGTCCTGCTACGGAAGCGATATTAATGATTTTCCCTTCCTGTTGCTCAAGCATTACTTTCCCCACGGCCTGTGACATAATAAAAGTACCATTTACATTCACATTGATTACTTTATGCCAGGCATCAAGGGGCATATCTTCTGCAGGGGCCCCCCAGGAAGCACCACTATTATTCACTAAAATATCAATGCGGCCAAATATCTTCTTTGTTTCATCTACAACACGCTGTACATCCTCAGGATTTGTGACATCACACTTCAATGCCACTGATTGCACACCTAGTTCTTCTAATCCTTTCTTCACGTCTTCACATGCTTCAACGTTTCTCGAGCATACTACAACGTTTGCCCCCGCTTCAGCAAACCCTGTCGCGATTTGTTTTCCCAATCCTCTGCCTCCCCCTGTCACAAGGGCTACTTTACCTGAAAGATCAAATAATTCCTTCACATGCATGTTCGTGCCTCCTCATCTTTAGAGCATTTCAATCACACACCAAAGATACTAACCGGTCGGTATGTTTAATTCTATAGTAAAGAATATAGTCTGAATTTTCAATCATAACCACTCTAAATAACTAAATTTATTTGCATGCAAAAGTAAAACTGGCTCATATATGAATGAGCCAGCCCACTTGTTTAAGCTTCTGCTTCAATGATTTCTTTATTATACGTTTCGCTATCCAAATCCCCTGTCACTTTACTTGTTATCACTCCGGATGTCATCGCACCACTTACGTTAACAGCTGTCCGCCCCATGTCAATCAAAGGTTCAACAGAGATCAATAGACCCGCTAACGCTACTGGAAGATCCAGGGCGGATAGAACAAGGATGGCAGCAAATGTAGCTCCGCCTCCAACGCCTGCAACACCGAAGGAGCTGATGGCCACCACTACGATGAGCGTAAGAATAAAGGAAGGGGTTAATGGATTGATCCCGACAGTCGGTGCAATCATCACTGCAAGCATGGCAGGATACACCCCTGCACAACCATTCTGACCGATGGATAACCCGAAAGATCCCGAGAAGTTGGCAATCCCTTCTGAAACACCCAATTTATTCTTCTGTGTTTGAATATTAAGGGGCAGTGTACCGGCACTGGATCTCGACGTAAAAGCAAATGCTAATACAGGAAATACTTTTTTCATGTAAGTGACCGGATTCAAGCCAAATAGAGTAAGCATGATTAAGTGAATGGCAAACATGATAATCAAGGCCACATAAGATGCCCCAACAAATTCTCCAAGCTTCATGATAGCATCAAAATTACTTAATGCCACTGTCTTAGCCATGATGGCCAGCACACCGAATGGAGTGAGTCGTAACACTAAAGTCACAATTCTCATCACTACAGCATAGACGGAATCAACGATCTTTTTGAAGAATTCAGCAGCTTCTGGCTCTTTGCGCTGAGCCCCCAAGTAAGCGATACCGATGAAAGCTGCAAAAATTACGACTGCGATCGTCGAGGTTGCTCTTTGTCCCGTAAAGTCCAGGAACGGATTCGCAGGTAAAAGCTCGAGAATTTTTTGAGGATAACTCTGACCCTCTAAAGCTGTTGCTCTCTCTTCTAATTGAACACCCCTTGCCGCTTCAGCATCTCCTTGATCAATCTGGATCGCTTCCAGGTCAAAAGCCACAGTCGTAGCGATTCCGACAGCTGCAGCAACGGCAGTTGTGCCTACCAGCAATCCAATGATCAATACAGAAATCTTCCCTAAATTGTGAGAACGCTTCAATTTAGTGAAGGCTGAAATAATCGACACAAACACTAAAGGCATGACAATCATTTGCAGTAGTTTAATATAGCCGGTTCCGACGATGTTAAACCATTCAATCGATTGTGTTACATTTTCATCACCGGCTTCATATACCCACTGTAATCCAAGACCAAATAATATCCCCAGACCCAGAGCGGTAAACACCCGTTTTGAAAACGAAACATTTTTCTTTTGCATAAAAAGTAATACACCAATGAGAACAAGAAACACCAAAATGTTTAACAAAACAAACCAGACATTCATTCTTACCCCTCCCTCTTATCGTTGATGATGATACAAGTTAGACCGAGGTCTACTGTATAGTATGATGAGGGAGAGAGAGATATGTTGCTATAATGGTTAAATTTTTTATTCTGAACCGATCACAATCGTAAAAGCTTTTGCTGGATAGCCTGGGCTAACTTCCCTGTGCAAAACGGGTGTTTTGAAATCGCAGAAATGACTGCGACACCGTCCGCACCTGCTTCCAATACTTGAGAAGCATTATTGTATTGAATGCCTCCAATCCCGACAAGGGGGATATCGATACCATTTGTTCTTATTGATTGGATGATTTTCGGACCACGGACCTCTCTACAATCATTCTTTGTATTGGTAGGAAACATAGGACCGACTCCTAGGTAGTCTGCCCCGGACTCCACAGCTGACCTCGCTTCATTCACGTCATGAGAGGAGACACCAAGTATTCTATTCCCAATTTTCCGACGGACTTTATCGATAGGTTCATCCTCCTGACCTATATGTACTCCATCTGCGTTCATTAATAACGCCAACTCCACATCATCATTCACGATGAAAGGAACACCGTGTTTACGACATAAACGCTGCAGCTCATGAGCCAGCTCAACTTTCGCATCACCTTCTAAACCTTCCATGCCTTTTTCACGAAACTGAAACATGGTCACTCCGCCTAAAAGGGCTTCTTCTAATACATGTGCCGGATTCTTCACACAATTATGGCTTCCCATCACAAAATATAACTGCAAACTTCTTCTGAGGTTCATACATTCATACCGGCTTGGTACGCCCAATGATTCGTCGGACCGTGTTCACTCCCGATACCCAGTGAGTCACTGATCGCGGCAGTTATAAAATGTTTGGCTGTTTTGACAGAATCATAGACCGTATGTCCTTTTGCTAATTGTGCTGTAATCACAGCAGAGAATGTACACCCTGTTCCATGTGTATGTGGTGTGAAGACTCTCGGACTGCTAAACTCATAAAATCTATTCCCATCAAAGAGGATGTCAGTAGCTTGTAAAGATTGAGCATGAAATTGATGCCCACCTTTAATCACCACATGTTTAGCACCCATCTGGAACAATACCTCCGCCGCTTTCTTACGTTCAACATCGTTCAAAATGTCCATCCCTGTCAATGCCTCGGCTTCAGGAATGTTCGGCGTGACAACAAACGCAAGGGGGATCAATTCATTGACCAGAGCGTTAACGGCTTCCCTCTCCAATAATGTTGCTCCCCCTTTTGCTATCATGACAGGATCCACAACGAGCTTCTTCCAAGAGTGTGATCGAACAAAGTCGGCTACATGAGAAATAATGTCTTCGTTCACCAGCATACCCGTTTTGATGGCTTTGGGAGGTAAATCTTCAGCAATCGAGGTCAATTGATCTATGACAGCCTCTCTAGATAATGGATACACACCTTGTACACCTCTTGTATTTTGCGCCGTCACTGCTGTGATGGCAGACATCCCAAAGACATTCAGTTCCTGAAACGTCTTGAGATCTGCCTGGATCCCAGCCCCACCGCCACAATCAGATCCGGCAATCGTCAATGCTTTTTTAATCATGATGTTCTCCTCCCTTTATCCCAAATAACGATGATAAACTGATTTTGCTTCCCTTACATCTTTTGTTCCGTGAACGAGAGCACGTCCATCACGAAAGAGTACGATTCGATAAGATTCGACCTCGAATGAAATCAAATATGGATTTCTAACAACTTGTTTCCCCTGGAGTTCTAACGATTGTGATTGTTCAATAAGATCGATTTCTTGTTTTGAAACTGGACGGATCTGAACTGAATCCCTCCCACAAAGGACTGCTGTTTTGGTTTGATTTTCGTATTTTAGACTGGGGAAGGTTCGATGCTCTCCACATGAAGGGCATCCATCCCTTTTCAGCTTTCTCACATCCAGGGAAGTATGCTCATTTTTCCATAAATCAAAAGAGACCACTTTATTCCCAAGTGCCTCCATGTCTTCTACCAGTATCTTTAATGCTTCAGTTGTTTGATAAGCCACCACTGTGGAGACGGCAGGGCTGATGATGCCCGCTGTATCACAGGTCATCCCACCGATTGGAACAGTTTCTATCAAACATCGAAGACAAGGGGTGATACCGGGAAGAATAGTGAATGATAGTCCATAACTCCCAACACACGCACCATAAATCCAAGGAATGGAATATTTTTGAGAGATATCATTTATGATCATTCTTGTATCAAAGTTATCCGTTGCATCGATGATAAGATCTACGTTCTTGGCAAGTCTCAACATTTCTTCGGGCATGGCATCCAGTACATGCTCTTCAATTTTGACAGTTGAATTAATCGCTTGGAGTCTTTTTTTTGCCGCTATAGCTTTGGGGATTCGATTTCTTGCATCTTCCTCGTTATATAGCTGCTGACGTTGTAAATTACTCCATTCTACATAATCACGATCCACAATCGTCAACTTTCCGATACCAGCACGCACAAGGGCTTCTGCATTGCCTGTTCCCAGTGCTCCCGCCCCGATCAGCAACACATGTTTATTGCTTATTAACTTTTGTCCCTCTGTTCCGATGGGGTGAAACAGCGTTTGTCTTGAATATCTATCTTCTATCAAACACTCATCCCCTCCACTGGGCTGCTTGCTGTTGCATAACGTTTCTTCGGAATTCTTCCAGCCTCAAATCCGAATCGCCCCCCTTCAATCGCAAGCCTCATGGCATTCGCCATCATAACTGGATCGTTCGCAGAAGAGACGGCTGTATTGAGTAATACAGCATCAGCCCCGAGTTCCATCGCAAGAGCAGCATCTGAAGGAGAACCAATTCCAGCATCCACAATGACCGGTACTTTTGTTTGCTCAATGATGAAACGAAGATTGACTGGATTGATGATTCCCTGTCCTGATCCTATAGGGGAAGCGCCCGGCATGATGGCATGGGCCCCTAACTCTTCCAATCTCCTTGCAAGAACAACATCATCAGACGTATAGGGAAGCACCGTAAAGCCTTCTTTTATTAATTCTTCTGTTGCTTTCAGTGTTTCGACGGGATCGGGCAGCAGCGTTTTATCGCATCCGATCACTTCTACCTTAATCATGTCACAGAGCCCTGAAGCTCTCGCTAATTGTGCATGCCGGACTGCTTCCTGAGCACATTTAGCCCCTGCTGTATTCGGTAATAATGAATAGTTTTCAAGATTCAGTTTTTCTAAGAAATTAGGTTGACCAGGCTCAAATATATTCATGCGCCTTACTGTGAACGTAAGAATTTCTGCACCGGAAACCTCGACAGCTCTTTTCTGAATATCAAAATCAGGATACTTTCCCGTTCCCAGTAAAAGTCTTGAATGGAATGTGTACTTTCCGATTTTTAACATTTCAACCGCCTCCTACAAATTGGACAAGCTCAATAGTATCGCCTTTTTTTAGTTCAGCCTTTTCATGCTCATTTTTTTCAAGAATGTTTTGATTCTGTTCAACAATAATCACTCTATTTTCAAGTTTAAAATAGTGAATTAAATCTGCAATCGTCGAAATTGTGTCTGGGACCGTGACAACCTGTCCATTTATACGTAATTCCACTTTCTCAACCCCTCTGGTATTCATCTATTGGATGAGTATCCTTACCTTCAATAATATCTGCCATCATCACTCCTGTTATTGGGGCGAGGAGAATACCATTACGGTAATGCCCCGTTGCAATGGAAAGACCATCCCATTCCTCACTTCTCCCGATAAATGGAGATCCATGATGTGTGTGTGGACGTATGCCGGCCCAAGCCTTTTCCCACTCGGCGTAAGCTAAATCAGGCAATATGCTTGTCGCCAGCTGCATGAGGTTCAACAAACCATCTACGGAAATGGTTTCATCAAAGGTATGCGGCTTCTCTGTCGCCCCTATCAAAAGTCTTCCACCCATTTTCGGAACAATGTAGCAGCCATCAGTGAAAATTGTACGTTCTACTACTTTCCGGGATACTTTTACTGAAAAGCATTCTCCTTTGACTGGATACGTATTGAAAGTCTTATTCAACTGTTTCAGTAGAGATTGACTCCAAGCACCTCCCGCTACGATCGTTTCGTTAGCGTAAAAGGGACCTATAGATGTTTGAATCCCCGTTATCCAGCTTCTTTCTATTATAAAATCATAGACGTCCGTAAATTCTTTCATTTCTGCACCTAATCTTGCCGCTGCCAAACCTAACGCTTGTGTAAGCTTTAGGGCTGAGACATTTCCATCCTTTGGAATATATAACCCACCAGCCACATTTTTTGAGAGATGAGGTTCGTAGATAGATAGGCTTCCAGGAGATAACCATTCAACCTGTTCCTCTTTTGCTGCTATAGATGCAACTTTCAGTAAGTCATGGGCTTCTTCTTCTGTTTTCGCTAGTTTAATCATTCCATTTTCTACATACTCAATGTTCATTCCGCTGATTTCTTTGAGTTCCTCAGCTAATGTAGAATACATATTCCGGCTTGCCATCGCCAAATGATACATAGGACTCCCCCCATGTAATTCTGTTTGAACGCCAAGCATGCCTGCAGCGGCTTTCGAAGCTTTTCCCGCCAATTGATTCCTCTCAATCAGGAGAACTTTCTTTCCTCTTTTGGATAACTGATATGCAATGGAGCAGCCAATCACTCCTCCACCCACAATTATGACGTCATACTGCTTTACCAAACTACCTCACCTCCTTATGTAATTCTTTATAATAGGATCGGGCTGAATCAATTGGATCCTTTGAAAGGAAAATGCCTGATAAAACCGCCACCCCTCTTGCTCCAGTTTGCATTATTTCACGTACACGATTAGGTGTGATGCCACCGATAGCGATAGTGGGAACAGGGATGGATTGAACCAAATTTACCAAACTTGCTACTCCCCCGGCGGCTTTCCCTGGTTTCGAAGAAGTAGCATATACATTTCCATAGAGTAGATAATCCGCTCCCTTATCCATTGCCTGTTGTGCTTCTTCAAGGGAATGTACAGAAGCACCTATTTTCAAGGAAGGAAAAGCACTTTTCACCAAGCTGATATCCGCACTTTGATGGCCAAGCTGCACCCCTCTTACATGCTTCATAAAGGCAATGTCTGCCCGATCATTGACACATAATTTTGTTAACGGGACTCCTGCTTTTACTAATCGATCGATGGCCACAGCCATTTCTTTCCCCGTCCACTGCTTTTCGCGAAGATGGAGCATGTCGAGATATGGATAAATGGACTTCGAGATTTTCACTAATTCTTCCACAGATTGTTTTCCTGTTGATATCACATGTAATTGTTTTCTCGTTTCAATTCCCATAGCGAACATCTCCCGCCGGAAAAATAGGTAGATGGGTAGAAAAATAGTAACTGAGCACAATCATGAAGAGAATGCTCCCCAAGAAATATCCATCATATTTCGAAAAGGTTACTCTGTAGTAATAGGTTCGCTGCCCACTTCCTTTAAAACCCTTTGTTTCCATGGCCACAGCAATTCGGTGCGCTCTTCTGATGCTCTGGGCAAGCAGGGGAATGGAATACGATTTCAATTTATGGAATACGTGCTTTATTCCTCTACGTTCTTCAACTCCCCTGACTCTCATGGCGTTTCGTATCGTGAAGAATTCTTCAATCATAATGGGAATCAATCTAAATCCGGCCATAAAACTATACGCATACTTAGGTTTTAATCTCAGCTGCTGCATGAGGGAGTAGAAAAGCTTCACCGGTCTCGTTGTAAGTGCAAATAATAATCCCAAGATAGCGAATACGATGGTACGCAATCCAACATGGATCCCCCGATAAAAACTCTCTTCGGTAATGTGGATCAATCCAAGTTTCATCCATGTTGTTTCACCTTTCCCAAATAAAATCATTGATGAAGCTGTAGAGATGAAAACAAGGAAAAAGGGTAGGATCATTAGACTGACGGTTTTATATGAATATCCTGAGAACACCCATAACAGGAGAAAAAACAGTAAGCTCAAATATAACAACCAGTTAAGATAATGAATAAAAAGCAGGAATACAAAAAGCCCGATCAAGGTCATTAGCTTGAAGCTGGGATTGATTTGATGAAGCCAGGTTTCTCTGTGCTCGAGTTCTATATTCATATTGCTTTACTACCTGCAATCTCATTATAGAAATCCTGGGTGAGGCGCCCATTTTCGATGACCCATACTCTGGATGCAAAGTGAGTAATGATATTTTCATCATGGGTCACCATCAGAATGGTAGACCCTTCTTTTTGATAGTCTCGAAGCATCTCAAGTAACGCAAACGTATTTTGGGAATCCTGGCCAAAAGTCGGTTCGTCCAATAACAGAATATCTTTATTCCTGACAAGGGAAGCTGCGACGCTTAATCTACGCTTTTGCCCCATGGATAAATGATAGGGATGATGATGTTTGAATGGATCAAGCTTGAATCGCTTCAATAGTGCATGCACTTTTTCTTCCACTATCCCTTCATCCACCTTTCCCCGCCGAAAGGTATACGCAACTTCATCAAACACACTGTGTGTTACAAACTGAAACTCGGGATTTTGAAAAACAAATGTACATTCTCTTGGAACATTCTTCCCTTTTACCTGTCTTCCATATAATTCATACTTCCCGGTAGTTGGGATGAATTTCATGAGACTGTGGAGTAATGTAGATTTCCCGGCTCCGTTCTTTCCGGTGATTGCAATCCATTCACCTTTAATGCTGCCGGCATTTTGAAGGTGGATCTTCACCTCTTTTTGTACATACCCTTTGAAGTTCTCTAGCTTTATAGTCGTCCTTCCAAACGGGGCAACCTTCTCCGGTGGGTGGAAAGAAAGATAATCTTTCCACGCTTCCGGATACCATACCCCAACTGATTTCAATGTTTCCTTAAAATTTGATAAGATGTGAGACTTTGGACCATCAGCCACTATCCTTCCACAAGCATCGAAAAGAATAATACGGTCAATGATTTCCATTACGTGATCCAGCTTATGTTCAACAATAAGTAACGTTTTATCTTTACATTTCGTTTTCACTGTTTCCCATACAGATTTTGTACTCTCTTCATCCAACATGGCTGTAGGTTCATCCAGAAATAGCGTATGGGGATGGAGCGCAAGGGCAGAAGCAATGGCCAATTTTTGTTTCATCCCCCCTGATAGAGATGAGATTTTCGTATGGGAATCCCCCAGACTTAAATTCACCTTCTTTAACAGTTTTTTAATTTCCTCTGGCATTTCGTCTCTTGGGATTTGCTTGTTCTCCAAAACAAAGGCAATTTCCTCATCAACATAAGGCATACAAAATTGAGCGTCCGGATCTTGAAAGACATACCCGAAAGATTCAGGACGTTCAATCGAGTCAGCTTTCATCGGTACATCTATCGAATGGGGGATCACACCGGATAGAACCTGAAGGAGTGTGGATTTTCCACAACCAGATGGCCCGAGTAGCAATACCTTTTCCCCCTCTTTTATCTTAAGGCTTACGTCTTTAAACATCAGATTCTCTGAACCCGAAAATGTAAGCCGCAGATTTTCAACATGCATGGTCCTTCCCTCCTTTACTGATTAAGGGCATCGTAATCTCTTTGGTCAGCACGTCTTACCAAACTGGTTACCCCCGTTTTCTCCAAAGCCTTAACAAGATAAAAGGCTCCTATGCCTGCTATCAAGATGGAACCTATTAATCTGGCACCAATAAAAAGTGATAAATTCCACAGAACGAGGTCTCCCATGTATCCTTTTAAATAGTCCATCAGGATTGATCCAATTGCAGAGCCCACTGCTGCTGTACAAATGATGAAGACATCATGACGTTTATAGCGGGTGATAAGGAAAATGAACTCTGCAAACAATCCTTGAATCAGACCGAATAGGAGTACCTCGAGGCCCCATTCACTTCCCATGAGAAATTCCCCTGAAGATGCTGCAATCTCTGCCAGAAGTGCCACGCCAGGTTTCTGAATGATTAAAAAAGCCACGGTCGCCGCCATGAACCACATGCCATAGATCAGTTGATCAGCATGCAATCCAAATGGCTTTAACAGGTTGTAGACCGGTCCCCAAAGCTTATAAATGATTCCAAAACCTATGGAGATAACGACCGTTACTAAAATGTCCGTCAGCTTTAATTTAGACATGTATTCCACCTTCTTTACCAAGAGATGACTGAAACGGCCACTTCTCCAGAGTGTATGCCATTTCCCAAAACTGTAATTCATATATGCTGCTTAAAATAAAATTCTCCCTCATTCTTTCCTTATCTGTTACCGTCATCGTTTCAGCCAATCCATCCAGTCGATGGATCTGTTCTTCCACTAATTCCCGAAACCATTCTCCGCCATACGCAGCGATCCACTCCTGATAGATGGCATCCTCAGGTGTGGATGATTTCAAGCGTTCACCGATTTCATAATACAACCAGTAGCAAGGAAGTATTGCCGCCAGAATATCTGCGAGGCCTCCATACTGTGCGGAACGATACATATGCGACGTGTAGGCATAGGCAGTGGGAGAAGGTTTAAACTGCTGTTTTTCTTCTTCCGTAATCCCTAAACGGTTTGAGAAATTTTCATGAAGTGATAGCTCTGCTTCATTTGTCCCCACAGCGTGTGTTGCCATTCTCGATGTGGTATGTAAGTCTGTTGCCTTGGCTGCCCCAAGTGCCTGCACCTTTGAAAAGTGCGACAGGTAATAAGCATCTTGCAGAATGTAATATCTGAATTTTTCAAGGGGGAGCGTTCCATCGCCGATACCTTTAACGAAAGGATGTTGAAAGCTTGCTTCCCAAATTTCCTTCACTTCATTTCTTAAGTACGCTGTAAATGACATAGTATCTTTCTCCTTTTCCAGACGATCCGAAATAGGCAACAAAAAAGCCACTTTCCATTATGCATACAGCATACAGAAAGTGGCTTGAGATCAGAATGTTAGATTACGATTCTATGCGACCGTCAAACACCACTTCCCTACGCTGGTCTCAACCAGATCAGGTTCAAAGGGTCTTAAAGTCACACTTTAATCTCAGCCTTTAATAAGGCACCCCTAGTGGATCGTCCTATGAAATTTTGTATTCGATGCTATCGTACCACGATTCTTTTACTTGTCAACACCAAAAAGAGATCCTTTCATCATTTTCACATTTGTCCTTTCCAGTCAAAACCAATGATGGCAAAGGATTCCCCTTAATAAATTTAATTGAAATACTTTTTAGAATAAGGCTCTCATAAAGCAAAATTAAGCACTTATTAAAAATATATAAAAATACAAGAGATTGATTAAACATGTATAAACACTACATTAATAGCAGGGACGGACCTCCATGTTGGAGGTCCGTCCCTGCCCCATCATTTAAACCATCCTTTTTCTTTTGATTGAGTGATGGCTTCGATTCGATTTTTTACTTCAAGCTTGTCTAGAATGGTTGAGATGTAGTTTCGGACGGTACCCGTTTTGAGGCTGAGCTCATCGGCTATCTCCTTCGTGTTTTTCCCGTCGGCAACCAGCTCCAACACTTCTTTTTCTCGATCTGTGAGAGGGTTTTCTTCACCGTACACATCGTCCATGAGCTCCGGTGCATATATACGTTTACCGTCCATCACAAGACGGATCGAGTTCGCCAGTTCCTCACTTGGACTATCCTTTAACAAATAACCTTTCACCCCGCCTTTTAATGCACGTTGAAAATAACCGGACCTCGCGAAAGTTGTCAGTATGATCACTTTGCAATCTTTACCCTTTAATTCCTCTGCGGCTTCAAGACCGGTCTTTTTAGGCATTTCAATGTCCATGATACAAATATCCGGCTTCAGCTCGTGGACGAGGGCAATGGCTTCTTCTCCATTGTCGGCTTTCCCTACCACTTCCATATCATCCTCCAAGCTCAATAATGAGCCTAAAGCCCCTAGTAACATTCGCTGGTCTTCTGCAATCACAATTCGAATCATTCCATTCCCTCCCTGTCTGTCTGCTTAATTACTTTCGGCACTCTCATTATCAAAGTGGTTCCACTCTCGGAAAAAACGTCTAAGCTCCCATTCACAAATTCCAAGCGTTCTCTCATCCCGATTAGACCGCTGCCTTTAGATTGTGTGTAATCTCCCTCGATCCCCTTACCATCATCCTTCACTATGATGGTCATCTCTTTATCCGACTCTTCAATGATAAGCTCACAGTACGACGCCTTGCTGTGTTTGACAACATTTGTCACGGCTTCTTTTAGGCACATGCTCAAAATATTTTCCAGAAAGAGTGATGCCTGGGGCAGAATGATTTCATCGTCCATCACGAAATCAATTTCGGCTGCCTTTAATAGCTGTTTGATCCGGACGATTTCGTCTTTTAGCCGGATCCCCCTCATTTGTGAAACCATCGTCCTTACTTCACTTAAAGCGGTTCGTGCCGTTTGCTGAACATCCTTTAATTCATTCCGGGCCTGCTCTGGATCCTTGTACACCAATTTTCTGGCCAGATCGCTTTTCAGGCCGATGAGAGAAAGCTTTTGACCCAAAGTATCGTGCAGATCACGGGCAATCCTTTGGCGTTCTTCCTGCTTGACCAAGTCTGAAATACGTTTATTGGCATCCTCTAACTGATCTTCGAGCTGCACCTGTTTATTGCGATTATAAATATTAAAAGGTAACAGAATGACACTTATCCAAATGATCAGAATAAAAGGAAATTGGGATAGGAATAATTCATCCTGTATAACAAAATTATAATTAATCGATGCCGTCGTTAATACAAGGTGGATAATATAAAGGGTTAGAAATGCCACCCGGTTTTTTATATTCCCATTATAGTAGGCAATATAAAAAGCAAAATAGATAAAATTAAATTGAATGGTCATGGTAATGGATATGGCAATTAAAATCGACGTCCATAAATAAACCGGCCAATCCTTTGAAATAAAAGCAAATCGTAAGGAAATAAAGAACATGATGGTCAATGAAATCCCTACAACAATTTCGATCGTAGAGGAGGACTGAAAGATAAAATAAAATGGCAGGATGCTGATGATGCTCCATATGTATGGGGAAATTCCGGAACCTTTTTGTATATTGATTAACTTTTTCGGCATTTGCACGATGCAGACCTCTTTTACTTTCATTATTTTAATGATGTCTCCTATATTATTACATGAATTATCCCAATTTTCATAACAAGTGGTTGAGATTTTTTGAACCAATAGAAAAGTTAATCATAGGAAACCCTAGACTCTAAAATACTAATATTTCCGATTTTGTATCGCTTTTTGCTTCTGCATGATCCCATAGGATTTATGAATGATATCTGTTAATACATCACCTTTATAAACTCTTCCAATTTTCGTGTTTTGCTGATAGTATTCAACGATTTCATCCAATTTTTTTGATGTTTCCTTATCAACCCTTACATTAAGCTGCATTCTTCCTTGATCTGACAAGGTTCGCCCTCCTTTTCTATCTTTCTGTTAGTAACTGCTAGCACTTTGTTATCACTAGTATAACAGATGCTATCAATTGCATATACCGGCAAATGACCTATAAAAAGTTGATTCACTTTGAAAAAGCCCGAGCGTCAATCCGCCCGGGCAAGTTTTATTTGTTTTCAATCGAGATTTTAACTGGTACAATATCCATTCTCACATTGAGATATGAGTAATCGTCTTTGTTTCCATCTTTATAACCCCAAAAGCCTTCCGTTTGATCTCCTTTTTTGAAAGTAAGTTCGAATCCTTCATCTTCAGAAAAACTATAGCTTTTCACTTCATCCTGTCCAAAGTTATCAAGAAGACTATAGCTTAAATAGTTTGCAAGAGAAGGATGCGGCGTCAATACTCCTGTATGGGGAGCAGCTTTGTATTCGTAGTATTCATAGTCTTTTGTTGAGACCTTATGATCACTGATCGTATATTCCATTGTATTTAAATTTAATTGATCACCAGAGGTAATCCATGACAAATGTACATTTTTATACGTATGAGAAGATTGTGATAGAACTGACTGACTCAAATCTACTACTGAAACGCCGCCTCTACCTTTTACTTCAATGGTTTTGGCTTCGTTATCCACTATCATCGCTGTATCTTCATCGATGCCATAGGAGAATTCATTTTTTTCTCCATGTTCAGCAGTGGTTGCAATTAAACGTCCCAAACGTGCTTTTTTATCAAAATGCTGATCAACGATACCGTACGGGAAGAAACCTAATCCCTTCTCAAGATATCCAGGTCCGCCTTCTTGTTGAGACATGCCGTCATACGTATCCGTGAACCCTTTTGATAGAGTGTCATAGCTTCCACCACCCGCGATCATCACATCGCTCATGATTGCAGCTCCTGCACTTGTACCGCCAAGAACGGCTCCATTACGATAAATTTCCCACATATTTTCAAGAGCCAGTGATTTCGATCCATCTTGATTTAACAATGATTGAGTGATATCCGTTTGATCTCCACCTACAAACCAGATGGCATCATACTCTAAAATACTTTCTGCTATATCTGGATTATTTTTATTCTCCATCCACTTAGACTCATCTTCTTCTGTCCCTTTGAAGTCATGATTTGATAGAGGAAGAATGTCGATATTTTCTTGAGGTACACCATATGATTCCAGATCCTCTTTAAATGCATGTGAAGACTTTAAGCTGGAACTTGCAGCAGGGATAATCCCTATCTTCCCGTTTTCCCCAGCCCGATTGATAAATTCTCTGTACACTTCTTCATTACTACTCCCCAGAGCTCCTCCAACAATCACCAGGCTGCCTTTTGTCTCAGCATCAAAAGAACTTTCAGGCACTTCTAATGAGGATGCATGAAACTCCTGTGTAAGCTGATCTTTCTTATTAAAATCGACGGATACAGGTGAAACATTCATTTCCACATGCAATAGGGAGTATGAATCTTTTTGACCATCCTGATAACCCCAATACCCGTTTGTTTCATCTGTCTGTTTGAACTCTAACTCGAAACCATTTCCTTCAGTATCGTAAATATAACTGTAAACCTCACTTACAGCTTCGTTGTCCACCAGGGAATACGACAGGTAATGTGGTAATGTTCCATAGGATGATAGAACTCCTGTAGCCGATAGAGGTTTAAAATTATAATATTCATAGTCTTTTGTTTCAACCTTATCCTCGCTTATGTTAAATTCATTCGTTTTCACATCGAGCTCATCTCCAGGAGACATATAACTAAGATCAATGTTCTTTATTTCTTCTCCTGTTAAGGTAGATTGAGATACATCCACTACCGTAATGTTACTTCTGCCCAATACTGAAATCGTCTGTTCTTCATTGTTGACCACCATCGCAGTATCTTCATCAATCCCATAGGAAAAGTGGTTTTTGTTCGTTTCGTAGCGGATGGCTGTAGCCGCTAGTCTACCTAGCCGTGATCTTTCATTCAAATGTTGATCTACTATTCCCCACTGAAAGAATCCAAGCCCTTTTTCAATATAGACAGGTGCATATTCTCCTTCGGGATTCGAAACGTCTTCAGTTATAAACTCTTGACGAAGCCCTCCTAAACTATCACCGCCTGTAATCATCACATCACTCATGATGGCTGCTCCGGCGCTTGTCCCACCAAGGACGGCTCCCTCCCGGTAAATATTCCAAATTTCATCTAAAGCTTTCGTGTTTTTCCCATTGTCCTTTACTAATGTGTCTGTGATTTTAAGCTGATCTCCTCCGACAAACCAAATACCTGTCATCTTCTTGATTTTTTCTGTTATTTCTTTCTTTTGAGCATTATTTTTCCATTTACCTTCGTCTTCCTCCGTACCTGAGAAATCGTGAGCAGATAGAGGAAGGATTTCAATCGATTTTTCATCTACTCCATACGACATCAAATCTTCCTTGAATTGATTTGATGACTTCAGGGAGCCTGAAGCAGAAGGAATGATTCCTATTTTCGCTTTCTTTTTACCTCCTGATAGTTTAATGAACTCTTCGTAAACAGCCGAGTTGCTGCTACCTAAAGCTCCTCCGACAATCACTAGATTCCCCTTGATGCCGCTCTCGTTTTCCTTGGCAAATACACTGGAAGTTGCCAAGCTCATTATAACTGTAAATACAGCTATAACAATGAATAGTTTCTTCGCTTTACCCAAATGACCATTCATCAACATTTCTCCCTTCTATTAATCTATTTTCAATTATTTATTATGCAATTTCCATGCCAACTCTGAAGTATCTGAATTATCAGTCACATAAGAAGGAAAGGGTTAAAATAGGCTATTTATGGTGAGGTTATAAATGAACCAATAAAAAAACCTCTACATTCGTTTGGTTTCGAATGTAGAGGGTATAGCCCATATCGATTAACCGATATTTTCCTCGCAATATGAAAGAATGAGACTTTCTTCATCTTCTTCTAATTCAAAATCAAGATATTTCTCAGAGTTTCGTTCTACAATGGTCGACTGTACGATCCTGGCACCGTTTTCGTCCCGGACAAAAATGGCTTTTATGTAAATACCCTGTTCTCTATATAGCTCATCATCCTCAGGTACTTCGATATCAAGTATAACTTCGTAACGCTCTCCGCTTAGTATACCAGTAGGATCTTTAAGCTCCTCAGCACTGTGATTGATAATATTCATTCATCTAACTTCCTTTCAATCTAACACAAGTTTCTTGCATCATTCTATTATACACCTTTATTCACTTATTTTAAAAATCTAATCGATCATAACCAAGTAAAATAAATAGGCTTCTTCCTCCGTCTTCGTTATAATACTGAATAGAATCAACGTTTAAGGAGAGAATGCAATGAACTCTAAAGAAATGCAAGAGAAAATCATTCAAAATTATCAAAAGGACGAGCATATGATGATTCTTGTATTTGCACAGTGGTGTGTGAATCATGACCTGGACCCTGCTGCCCTTTACCAGAAAGCCTATCCGCATCAGGGAGAAAACCCCGCATTATTGCAAGGAATTGACTTAACGGTCCCTAAAGAAGAGGCTGAAGAAATTCCCGATACGACTTTACTTGGTGTCCTCTCCCTATTTGGAAACGATGACTTGGCACATGTCGTAACAGAAGAAATCAACAACCGCAGGTAATAAAGGATAATGAATGATTGACTACAAACCGATAAAGCGCCCCTCGATCATGATTAATCGAGGGGCGCTATTTTTTCTTTAAGCCTCATCCACCGTTTGAAGGAGATGAAAAAGGAAATCATATATGAGCTCATAGGCAGCGAACATCGTGAGTTCATCATGAAAATCCGGGATATCGTTTAAAGTAATGTTTAAATCCCATAATCCATCCTCACCATTAAACAGTAAGTCATAAGATGATTCGCCTTTTAGGGTTTTATCCAAGTACTGCTCGATTTCACTGCGATATTTCTTTTGGAGCTTTAATCCCAGCATCGCATCATACGTACCAAACACGTCATCCACTTCTATCGAAACAGCATCCACCCCAATCATATCAAACCATTCCAGTTCCAGGAAGATGAACTCGTTTTTATGTTTTTTCAGATAGGTGATCGGCTGATTCAGAAAATGAAATGATTCTTGCGTGATTAGTTCTTCTGTTTCCTTCTCACAACGCTCGATATAAGCTTCTTTGAATCGCGAACTGGATTCCGGTGTCACTATCTTGTCAGCATCCACCAATTCATGTTTCACTGCATATTCTTTTTCCTGTGGAAATAAAGCAACGCTACCATTCGATTCTTCGATATACTGCAGCAATCTCTTTCTTAACATCCTTTCCCCTCCGCAAATGTATTCTTTCTACTTCTTTTATTCACTACTCCAACTCTAAGTATACAGGACAGTGATCACTTCCGAGTATTTTAGTGTGGATCTCTGCGGTCTTTATAGCGGGTGCTAAACGGTTTGACACAATAAAGTAATCAATTCTCCACCCAATATTCCGTTCCCGCACATCACTCATATAGGACCACCAACTAAAGGCATCATCTTTTGTTGGATGGATATATCGGAAAGTATCCGTAAACCCTTCCTGCAGGAGCATGGTCATTTTCTCGCGCTCTTCATCTGTAAAGCCTGAATTCCCCCGATTTGATTTGTCATTTTTCAAATCTATTTCGGTATGTGCGACATTCAGGTCCCCACATAGAACGACAGGTTTATGATGTTCCAAATCAGCAAGATACTTCCGTAAAGTATCCTCCCACTCCAGACGTTCACTGAGCCTTGACAGATCCCTTTTTGAATTAGGTGTATATACATTCACCAAATAAAAAGAATCATACTCACAGGTAATGATCCTTCCCTCAGGCTCCATATCTTCATTAATGCCATAAGAGACAGACAGTGGCTTCTGTTTAGTGAAAACGGACGTTCCTGAATATCCCTTACGCATCGCATAGTTCCAATATTGATGGTATCCCTCTAACTCTAATGAGATTTGCCCTTCTTGAAGCTTTGTTTCTTGAAGGCAAAAAATATCTGCGTCCACATGTTGAAAATAATCTAAAAATCCTTTTTTTACACAGGCTCTAATTCCATTTACATTCCAAGATACTAATTTCATATTAATCTATTTAACTCCTTTACTCATAGCCATACCCTTTATTATCCTACCATAAAACCACCTGAAGATATTCATTATACTGATATAACATACTTATTCACGCGATGCTATTCTGATATAACTTCAACTCCTCTTTGGTATTTTGGCACAATAAAAACCATGCGGATGCATGGTTTTATCGTTTATTTTTTTGATTATTAGATTTAGAAGAGGACTTCTTTCCAATTCTTCTCCCTGTAAAGGCAGGCTTCGTTTCTGTTGCTGTCCCCTCCGAATAATTTGAAGGTTTTTGCTTTAATGAGTTAGAGGATTTTTTGCTCGTTATTTGTTTATCTTTGAACTCTCCCTTTTTCCTTGTCAGGGATTCCCGATCCTTACTATTCTTATTCCCTTGTCTATTAACTCCTTTTTTCTTAGAGGTTGTTTTCGATCTTAGAGAAATGGTATTCCCAAGGTTTTGCTTTTGAATTCGACTATTCAGCTCTGTTTCAATTTCATCCAGAAGGGTTCTTTCTTCAGAAGAATAGAGTGTATAAGCTAAGCCTGTTTCACCTGCTCTCCCGGTTCTTCCAATTCGGTGAATATAGATCTCGGCATTCTCAGGCATGTCATAATTAAATACGTGAGTGACCCCCTCGATATCCAACCCCCTGGAAGCTACGTCAGTCGCAACCAACATTGGGACTTCACCGGTTCTAAATTGCTCCATTACAATTTCTCGCTTCTCTTGAGGGATGTCCCCATGAAGTTCAGCCACTTTATATCCTTTTGATTTCAGCACTTGATATAATTTCGTCACCCGTCGTTTCGTTCTGCAAAAAACGATGGATTTACTTGGTTGAAATGCCTCTATCAATTGAATGACGGTATCTTGCTTGGCACGATCCACTGTAAAAATGGCAAATTGATTAATGGAAGAGGACCTTTCAGCTTCCACCACCTCGATAAATTTGGGTGTTTTCATATATTTGCGACCCAATTTTTTGATTTCAGCAGGTATCGTCGCAGAAAATAACATCGTTTGACGATGGGCTGGCGTTTCCCTTAAAATTTCTTCAACTTTATTTAGAAAACCTATTTGCAGAAGTTGATCTGCTTCGTCAATGACCAAAAACATAAGATGAGATAGATCGAGATTCCCTCTTTTCAGATGATCCAATAGCCTCCCGGGAGTTCCAACCACAATATTTACATTCTGTTCCAGTTCCTTGATTTCCTCCTCATGGCTTTTTCCACCATAAACGGAGAGAACGCTAAACCCTTTATTTTTCGTTGTGAGCTTTCTTATTTCACTTGTTACTTGAATAGCAAGTTCACGTGTCGGTGTAATAATCAAACTCTGAACGTGATGAGTGTTTGATTTACTTTTCTCCAAAATAGGTAAAACGTAAGCAAAGGTTTTACCAGTCCCGGTTTGTGCCTTGGCCATGAAATCTTTTCCTTCCAAAAGGACAGGGATCACATTTTCTTGTATGAGTGTCGGTTTATTTATACCGTTAGTAGATAAGGTTTTCTGTAGGCCTTTTGATAGTCCCAGAGTTGCAAACGAGTTCAATGATCATTCCCACTTTCTTAAAACGAGATTTGACTTGTCTACTAATAGTGAAGGTTTCGTGATGAAAAAGCAAGAACAAAAAAGGATCCCAAAAAGGAATCCCTTATGTTTAATCACGTATTGATCTTTCATTTCAATTAGAATGTTAATGTTACGTCTGCGTCTTTTGCGAATTCAAGGAATGTGACGGCTCCACCCACTTCAATTCCCTCCACAAATGCTTCTTTATCTAAACCCATTACATCCATCGTCATTTGGCACCCAATAAAGGATACTCCCATCTCCTGTGCCATTTCAACTAACTCAGGAATACCGGGTACATTTGCTTTTGCAAATCCTTCTTCGAAGTGTTCTTTTCCTTCTGGCATCGGAAGCTGTTTGTGACCTTCTTTATGGATAAGATTTAATCCTTCAAATGTAAAGAAAATGGCTACTTCTTGATCGGTGGCTGCTGCCGCAGTTGCAATATTGAACACTTTGTATGCATCAAATAATCCACCGTTACTTGCGATAATCGCTACTTTTTTACTCATTTTCATTCCTCCAGTTAATTTATATATCGTTTATTAGAACAGAAAATCACATTATTCCTGAAGTTGTATATCCAAAATTAAAAATGTGGTTATTCTGTCGGGCCTTCCCACGACATCATTCCACCGGTCATATTGATGACGTTAAACCCCTGACTCTCAAGAAATTGAGCTGCTTGTCCACTTCTGCCGCCTGAACGGCACACCATAATATATTCTTTCGTCTTATCTAATTCATCTATACGACTTTCAATAGAACCTAATGGAATATGTTTAGCGGTAGGAATCATTCCTGAAGCCACTTCATCATCTTCACGAACATCTATCATATTTAATGATTCTTTTCCATCAATCAATGACTCTTCCACTTGTTTAGCAGTTAATTGTTTCATTGATTATTCCTCCTCTGCGTTATCTGAATAACAACTGTATGTACACATAATATACCTATATGGGTATATTGTCAACCAATTAAAAACGCGATTACCTAGAGATCATCGCGTCCTTATGTTTACACAATATACTACTTCCTTATAAACTCATTTATTTCCTGAAAGATTTCTTCTTTGATCGCATTCACCTTTGAAAAGTCCATGGCTCCTATATAAATGGATTCAAGTTGTTCACGAAGGCACTTAGCTTCTTTAAGATAAGAGATTGCTTCTTTCATTTTATCCTTATAGGCTTTTGTCGTTCGTTCTATATCCTCAGCATATTTTTCATCTGTCCCTTGAGTAATGCATCTTTCATACATATCGATGATTTCATCAGATTCCCGATCAGGAAAATATTCATGTGGTGCAGTACTATCAAAAATGGCGATTCCTTTTTCCCTTATGATCAACATATCAAGACTATTAGGGTCAAATCCACAATGATATACCTCTACATCATAGCCATTCTCTTCACCGGCAGAAGCAATTTTCTTTAACATCGTGGACTTTCCGGATCCTGCACGCCCTTTGATAAAGTAGCGCTTACGGACATCCTCTGTTAAATTCTGGATGTAGTCAACCGCCCCATCAGGAGTCGCGGCACCTAAGAACCGATGTTTGACTGTCGAGGGTTTAGGCAGGCTGTTATTTTCAAAAAAGAGTGAAATTAACTCATTTGTTAATTCATTCGCTTTTTCGAAGTTCATGTTGGAAATATAGATGTCTTCTATGTCGTCATGGGCACTCAGGGATTCTGCAAAGGTGTCGTAAGCTTTCTGAAAGAATGAGACGATTTTATCATTCAGGCCAAGGATTGCTTCTTTGTTACGGGACAGTTCTTCCCGGTCCCAAGCCACTCCCAGATTCACATACTCTTCGATGACACCGGGTGCTTTTGGTTCTATAATATGAGGAGCTGTCCCATCCACAATCCCCACACCAAACTCTGGGAGGAGAACACCGTCGATGGATTGATTATCGGAAGCACAATGTAGATAGTCCACGTTTAATCCTTTTTCCTCAAAACGTTTTCCAATCGACTTCATTAATGAGGATTTACCTGTTCCAGGTCCACCCTTTAAGATATAAAGCCGCTCTAACCCACTTAACACAGAATCATATAGGCTGTAAAAACCTTTTGCCGTATTTCCTCCTGCATAATAGTGACGAATCTTTCCAGTCATGAAATCACCCTTTCACATCATTTATTTAAACATATGATGTGGGATCTAAATAGGTGAATACCCACTTGCAAAAGCGGAAGCGGCTTGAACAGAGGCGACAAGCTTAAGTCGATTCTGCCGGGAAGGCGTTCTTTGCTTTCCTCGCTGGATTGGCTTAAGACCTCGAGCCTCTAGCCGCTGGAGCTGGACGATCAAAAGCGGAAACGCTTGGACATAAAAAAACACTTCCACAATTGGAAATGTTTTTTTATATACCAGAATCAATCGTCACCGTTTAGGAAATCACCGATTCCACCAAGTAAACTTCCCTCACCAGTCGAACGACCTCCGCCCTGGGGAGCACTTGCATAGATTCTTTCAGCTAATCGACTAAATGGAAGTGACTGAATCCAGACGGTTCCAGGTCCACGGACCGTTGCAAAGAATAATCCCTCTCCTCCAAGGAAGGCAGATTTAATTTTTCCGACATACTCGATATTGTAATCTACATCTTTCGTCATGGCCACTAAGCAGCCGGTATCCACCCGTAACACCTCGCCAGGTTGAAGTTCTTTTCTATGAATCGTTCCGCCTGCATGAAGAAAGGCTAATCCATCTCCTTCAAGCTTCTGCATAATGAATCCTTCGCCGCCAAAGAAGCCAGTTCCTAATTTCTTTTGAAAATCGATTCCGACAGATACTCCCTTTGCTGCACAAAGAAATGAATCCTTCTGACATATCACTTTGCCACCCAATTCACTTAGATCAACCGGAATGATCTTTCCTGGATAAGGTGCAGCGAAGGAAACATGCTTTTTACCCATACCTTCATTGGTGAATACGGTCATGAACAAGCTTTCGCCTGTTAATATACGCTTTCCTGCACCAACAAGTTTACCAAAAAACCCCCCGCCGCTTCCCTGGGAACCATCCCCAAAGATCGTTTCCATCCCGATCCCATCTTCCATCATCATCATTCCACCAGCTTCAGCTACTGCACTTTCTCCTGGATCTAATTCTATTTCAACGAACTGCATATCATCTCCATGCAATTTGTATTCAATTTCGTGTGAATTCATTCCTTGTTCCTCCTTATAATTTCGAGCATATTTACCTATTCTTCAAGACTGATGCATTTCCCTTCTCTGATTCTATTTTCGCAATAATGAGATTTCACCCAAAAAACACACTCCGTCACAAATCTGGCTCGTGACGGAGTTTGTTTCCCCATTATTATGGCTTAGGAATGTTTTTACCGTAAAAAATTTCGTCCATTTCCATTTTTACTTTGTCTGTAATTTCATCCATTTCACTTTCATCCAGTCTGTCTTTTGTATACCCAAATAAATAGTTATTTAAATCAAATTCTTTCAGCTTACATTTTGTATGAAATATATTCTGGGGATACACATTTACATCAATCATGTCATACTCATCTTTAATTTCCTCTGGAATGTAATTCTGAATCGAATTAATATCATGGTCGATAAATAATTTTTTTCCATTAATATCACGTGTAAATCCCCTGACCCGATAATCCATCGTCATGATGTCTGTGTCAAATGAGTGAATAAGATAATTCAACGCTTTAAGTGGAGAAATCTCCCCGCAAGTAGAAACGTCGATATCTGCCCTGAAAGTTGAAATTCCTTCATGAGGGTGATACTCGGGATATGTGTGAACCGTAATATGACTCTTATCAAGATGCATTGTAACAGTGGATGGCAGCGGTCCCGGTGATTCATCAAAATGCTCCGTCGGAACTTCGACTATCGGTCCTTCTGAAACCAGGATCGTCACACTTGCTCCTTGGGGTACATAATCCTGCTTTGAAATATTTAAGACATGGGCTCCAATGATATCCGATACATGCGTCAGGATCTTGGTTAATCGATCAGCGTTATATTGCTCATCGATGTATTCAATGTATGCTTCACGCTCTTCTCGGGTCTTTGTGTAGCAAATATCATACATATTAAAACTCAATGACTTCGTTAAGTTATTAAATTCATGTAGTTGAATCCGTTCTTCATGAGATAATTTCATTGTTTATTTCCCCTTGTATGTAAGTTTGGTTTGTATCTCTTATGTTTTTATCTTACCCAGAGCCACCCATACTAAAACAGGTTCTTAAGATTGAAGACGGTTGAAAATGGGTATGTAGAACATAGTGACTAAGCATTTCTCTTTTTACTTATATACTAATTTGGATACAATGGTAGGTAGAATGGAGTGTTAGATATTGAGACGATTATTTTTTCTTATCATGATAGTTGTTGTTGCCTATATATCGAAGCCTGCTTGGGAGGAGAAAGTGGAAGCGACGGAACTCGATTCTGTGCTTTCAAAACTGGAAGAAATCAAGAACAGTCCTAAAGTGAAGGATGCCTTTGATCAATTATATAATGAAGTAAACCTTCTTCTCATAAAATTGGACGAGTCTTTTCGAGATCTCGAAAATCCCTCAAATCCCAAAGAAGTGAATCCTGTAGAAAAACCAACTTTAATGGTACCAAGTGATCAGACGTTCTCTATCTATAACATTGAAATGGGAGATTCCAAAGAGAGCGTTGAACAGGAACTGGGTGAAGCAAAGAGACAATCGACTAATGAATACGGTGTTTCCTGGTATGCTTATCACGAAAACTACCGGAATTTCCTAATGGTTTCTTATGATGAAAAGGAAATGGTTAATGGTCTTTACACCAATCAGGCCCTCCTTTCTTCCTCTTCAGGCATTGAAATGGGAGTTTCCAAAGAGGTGGTTCAGAATGAGCTTGGTGAACCACTCACAAATATAAGAAAAGGATTAACTCTTTATCAGCTTCAAAACAATGGAGAACAGGAAGTATATCAAGTGGATGGAAGCTTCGTAACTGTGTTTTACGACAAGCATGAAAATGACACTGTCACAGCTATACAAATAATCAATGAAAGCCTTGAAGCAAATAAGAAAAATTTCTATACTGAAGCGAGTACAGAATTGAAAGAAGGATTTGAATTCCAGCTTTTCGATTTAACAAATGCTTCGCGTGTCGAAAAAGGATTCAATGTCCTCACATGGGATGATCAAGTCAGGGACACCGCTAGAAAACATAGTTTGGATATGGCGGAGCAGGACTACTTCAGTCATACGAATCTGGAAGGTGAATCCCCTTTTGACCGTATGGAGGAAGATCAGGTAGCCTTCCGTACCGCAGGAGAAAATTTAGCCTACGGTCAATTAAGTTCAATCTTCGCACATGAAGGATTAATGAACTCAAAAGGTCACAGGGAAAACATCCTGCAACCTCATTATGAACATTTAGGTGTAGGAGTCGCATTTAACGAAAAAGAACAGCCTTATTTCACAGAGAACTTTTATAGTAAATAGTAAAAAAGCAAGTGAGCATCGCTCACTTGCTTTTTTACTGACTATTTAATGTTTGCCTTTGGATTAGACGGTGGAACATCGCATCCATTTTCATCGCAAGCCATACCCTCCGTTGCAAGAGGTTGAAGTGGTGAAGCTTCATTTTCTTCCTCCCAGACTTTTTGGATGGAACTCAAGAAAACGTCACTTGGCTGAGCACCGGAAATGGCATACTTACGATTGATCACAAAGAATGGGACACCTTGTACACCGATTTGTCTTGCCTCTTCTTCATCAGTTCGGACATCTTGAGAGAAATCACTACCTTCTAGAACAGCTTTTGCTTCATTTTCCTCTAAACCGGCTTGTTTCGCAAATCCTAAAAGGGTTTCCTTGTCACCAATATGCTTTGAAAGTGAAAAGTGAGCATGCAACAGCATTTCAGTAAGCTCTGCTTCTTTCCCCTTCGTTTCCGCAAATTTTGTCAGGCGATGGGCATCAAACGTATTCGTCGGGATATTGGTATCAAAACGAAAATCCAGACCAACAGTTGCCGCTTGTTGAGACATGGTGTCTGTCATATTTTTTGCTTGTTCAAGAGACGTACCATACTTTTTCGAAAGAATCTCTTGAATGCTCATGTCTGTATGGACTGGGGCATTGGGATCCAGCTCGAAGCTTTTAAAAACAATGTCAACTTGATCTCTTTGAGGAAATTGTTGAAGTGCTTCTTCTAAGTGGCGCTTCCCTATATAACAAAATGGACATACATAATCTGACCAAACTTCAATTTTCATATTATACACCTCTGTTTACATTTTCGATTCACATGTGATCGTATCATATATCATGCATTCATCCTTGCGATTTGCTCACGGCTTACGAATAAGGAGGCTTTCTTCTCGTTCTTCTTTTCACTCTGGCTGAATGGCAGCGATCACATATAGGAAACCCAAAGTTTGGAGGAAGTTTCTTTCCACATTGTTTACACGTTTGAGTCATGCTGGTGACCTCTGTTCTGAGACTTTCGTGAACTCCATCAGCGATTTCACTTCGAATTCGCTCCCAGTAATATGCCTCTGTTTGTCTACCTAAACGATATAAGAACAAAAGATGCAGACCAACAGCTTTATAGGAAACCTCTTTTTGTTCCAGGTTTTTATTTTTGATAGCTGGTTCCGGTAATTCTTCGCCGTCTACAATGGCGTACATACACTCTAACCACTGCTCGGTTAACTGAGCCTCTTTTTTCGAAAAAGGAAGATGTAAAAATCCGTATAGGTCATTTAATGTAAGCTTCGCCTCAATATCGGTCCCTCGGATTAAATTATATAATTCTTTTTCTTCGTATAGAGTCGCTTTCTCTGTTCCATAAGGACTTTTGAATTTCTCCCAAAAATAGAAAAACGAGTCAAGGTCATGATAATAGCGTTGAAAACGCTCAAAGACACCACTAGTCGGTGCGATGGCAAATGTTTCGAGAGAGCGATCGGGCTGATCTAAAAGATCTCTCATCACTTTGATATCCTTTGTGAAAGCGACTTTCCCTTCATTATACAGACCTTTTCTACCAGCGCGTCCGGCAATCTGCTTTACTTCCTGGGATGTCAGCCTTCTTCTTCTCGTTCCATCAAATTTATCGTTTTCCAGGAATACGATTCTTCGTATAGGTAAATTCAGACCCATTCCGATTGCATCTGTTGCTACAATCATGTTCGTTTTTCCTTTAATGAATTGCATCATTTGCCTCTTCCTTGTTTCAGGAGGCATACTACCATATATCATACTTACTTTATGACCATTATTTTGCAGCCTTGAAGCCGTATCCAATACCTTCTTCCGGGAAAAGCAAACGAGAGCGTCTCCTTTTTTCGCATGCCGCAGTTGAAATTCTCTTGATTCCACTTGCAATGGAATTTCTCTTTTATAATTATGAACCTCAAGGTAACCCTCTCCCACTAATTCCAATAGCAACTCTCGTACATTTTCACTCCCGATGATATGGACCTCTTTCGCCCTCGCTTTCGTAATGGCACGGTACCAGGAGAAACCTCTATCCTGATCGGCCAGCATTTGAGCTTCGTCAATCACAATCACTTCATATTCGTCTTTTTCGCGAAACATTTCCACTGTAGAGGAAACATGTTTCGCATCGAGAACTTCTTTTTCCTCTTCTCCCGTTTTCAGATTACATGGTACTCCATCAGCGTTTAATGTATCGAACACCTCCAGTGCCAGAAGACGGAGTGGTGCCAAATACATGCCGCTAGCGGCTTCTTTCATCCGGCTGATGGCATGATGGGTTTTCCCTGTATTGGTTTCCCCAATGTGGAGAATATACTTGATATCCCCCCGAAATGAAGGACTGTATTCCCTTCCGAAAATATCTTCCAGCATTCTCTGTTCTTCTTCTTGCTTCCGTTTTAATTCCGCTAATTCAGCAGCCTTTCTTTTCTCCCGTTCTTTTAAATCATTCTTATAAATGGAAAGATGAATTTCCTCATCAAATGGAACTTGAACAAGCTGGTATAAATCCACTACATACTCCTCTTGAATCATGGTGAAAAAGGTTGATTTCAACGTTAGGAGGAAATGGTGACTAAGTCTGCTCAAGCGTTCTTCCGATAATTGTTGATCGAATACTTTAACGTAATCCGTCAATAATTTTTCCGGCATATGATCAAGAAGAGACCGGTATACAACTTGCTCTGAATAATAGAAGACGAATCGTTCATATGGATAAAAATAGGTTTCATATTCCCACACATGCCCATCCCAGTTCTCGCTTTTCTTGTGAATGGAGCCGGTGAATTCCTTGAGAAAGTCAGATACCGTTGTAAAGGAATCACTGGCGAATCCCCCTATTTCTTCCAACTTCTCTTCCAGCATATATGGTTCCGTATGTCGATATTTTGTTTTTGTTCTTATATCATTTACAAACTTCTTTGCAAATAAATACCGTAACTCCACATACCAATTTAGCTCAAACTCTTCCATTTGAGTGTTTATGAAGGAGATGATTTCTTTTTGGATATCTTTTTGGAGGGCTGCCTGTTTTTTTTCTTCATTTTTTTTAAGATAGTTTTCTCTTACATGTAGATGGCGCTCCTCCCACTCGTCTGTTGAAGGTGGATTTCCCTTTAACCAGGTCAAAATATGAAATGGCTCAAAATCTCTAATTTCATTGCGAAATAATTTGTTTATCAGTTTCTTATCTGTTCCCTCGATATCATAGCCTTTATTTCTTAAAAAGGCTTTTTTATGGCTGCGAAGAACATCGTTGGTTACTTTGTTAAGCCAGATATTCGTCCAGATCTGATGAAAGAAGGCGCTTCTTTCAGTAACATAATCCCAGAATTCAGGGCATTTTTCATGTTTCTCTAAGTAAAGTGTGATATCTTCTTCTATTTTTCGTTTTGTCTCTTCGATTGCTTCTTCTCTAAGTATGTGAAGGTTTTGCATGGTAAGACCCCTTTATTTGTTTACAAGTTATCTTTATATGTACTTTATAGTGTATGTAATTCTTCTCTATCTAACAATCCTCATGCTTACAAATAGTTCATTATAGCATACAAGCTGCCCCGGAATGATGATAAATTGAAGCAGAAGTATGCATGGCCCCATACATAAGGGCCTGCATTTTATGTCAATTCTCTTTCGATTGTTTCTCTAACCGCTTCAGTTAGCTCCCTTGTAAGTTCATGGACCATTTTAGCAAATGTAGATTCAAGAATTTTAGCCAGTGAACTTGTGGATTCAATCGTTAAACATCCCGTCATAGCCGTATTGGAAGAGTTTACTTTTTCAGCTATAAAAAAACCTTCACCCGTAAATTTTTGATTGATACCCCTTAATAGGAACTTCACTAGAGATGGTTCCTTCCATTCTGTTACAAGTACCTTCACATGAACCTTTTTGCTCACCACCCCATATTGAACGGTGAATTTCCACGTCGATTGAACGTCAGAAAGAATAGTATGTTCCTTGTATCCAGGAACAAGAGGAGCCCAGGCATTCATATCACGTATATATTCCCATACATGTGATTGTGAAGCATATACGTTAACTTGATGAATTCCCCTTAGCATAAGAGTACCCCTTTCCTTATTAAATGAGATATACGTGCATATTATGAAGGGGTGGATGCCATTATGACTGATGGGGGCAGACAAAAAAAGAAGCTTCGCTACGAAGCCTCTCATTCCATATTATTTACGATATCGAGAACTTCATGGAGTTCTTTAATTTCATAATCAGGGACAAGATCTTGAGGGGTTTGCTGATGGCGATTAATCCAAACCGTTTTTATACCGAGCCTTGAAGCCCCTAGAATGTCTGTATTTAAATTATCTCCCACCATGATCACTTCTTCCTTTCGAAGATTTAGCCTCTCTAGTGCATGAAGGAACATCGCTGGATCTGGTTTTCCTCTTCCAATATCTCCTGAGATGATAATTTCTTCAAAGTAAGGTACGAGTTCGGGAGTCTTATCAAGTTTCGTGTTTTGTAAATGGGGAGAGCCATTCGTTAATAACAATAGTTGAAAATCCCCCTTCAATTCATTTAACACTTGAAAGGTATCTTCATACACGTAAGGTCTCTCTTTTCTTTCATTACGAAATCGCTCGGATAATTCTGACCCAAGCTCTGCATCTATAATACCTAAAGATTGCAACCCTGACGTCCAAGCCTTTTTGCGGTATGTAGGAACGATTTCTTTCATCTTAAGGAAGCCTTCATCATGTTCATCCAAAAAGTCCCCCCAAAGTCCTTCAAAGGGATTAATACCGATATTTTGTGTAAACTTATATGTATCATAGGTTGCATACAACTCTCTCGCAGCCTCTCTAACGCTAAGTTCTAAGCTTTTAGAATCTACCCCCACCTTCGTCTGTGCATAACCGCATGTGGCTTTAAACGCTTCTTCAATACTCTTGGAGTCCCATAATAATGTGTCATCCAAATCAAACATGATGGCTTTAATCATTTTCTTCTCTCCTTTTTTGATTACGTTGAGTTATATTTTAGATTACTAGCTATGCCGGAATTAGTAAACCGGCAAGTGAAAATAAGTTTCAACGTTTTTTTCAAGGCTTTTAGGGAATATAAATAAAAACAACATTCAATGAGGTGAAATTAATATGTGGATTGTATATGCAAGTATAGGGTTAATGGCGATTGCTTTAGTGATGTTGGCAGTCTCACTAATGAAAACGGTAAAGGCGACCCGGCCCATAATAAATGATATGAATCAAACGGTGGCAAGCATTCAAACCAGAATGGACAAAATTTCTTCTGAAGCGAACCAGCTTCAAGAAACACAAGGAGAAATTCAGGGAGATATAGAATACAAAAAGACGACTATTACCAACACGATTCAAGAAGTTAAACGAACACCAGAAGTACTGAAGGGATTTTTAAGCAGCATGAAGAAATAAATGAATCGGTCACCTCACTCTAATGTGAGGTGATTCTTTATGTAGCTCATTTTAATTTACATAATGAAATTACCGTTAACCCCCTCCCTTCACTTCCATCTCCCTATTTAAACATGATACAATCGACTACATTAGGCTATGAGGAGGACTCGGCATGAAAAAATGGGCATTTGTTTCTGATTTTGACGGAACGATCTCTAAAAAGGATTTTTATCATCTAGTACTGGAGAAATACTTTGCAGAGGGACAAGATTTATACAAACAATGGAAGTCAGGCGAAATAAAGGACATCGAATTCCTGCGTCAAGTTTTCACATCCATCAATCAAGAAGAAAGCCAGATTATAGATGACATCCATTCTCTCGAAATAGATGGACACGTCCCTTCCTTCATCCGTAAAGTGCAGGCACAAGGAGGAGACTTCTATATATTAAGTGCGGGCACTGATTACTATATTCATCATGTTCTTCAACGGCATGAAATCACCAATGTGAAAGTATATTCGAATGAAGGGTATTACAAAGAAAAGAATGTACATATGAATATTGATCCTGAACATCCTCATCACTCTGAAAGATATGGAATTGACAAATCAAAGGTAATTACTGATCTTAAAAATGAGTATGAAACCATCTATTTTGCAGGTGATAGTGAACCGGATAGCCATCCGGCTAAAGTAGCCGATGTAACTTTTGCAATGAAAGCATTACAGGCTATCCTAAAGGAACACCATACTTCTTTTATTGAAGTGAATGATTTCACTGACATTGACCGTTATCTAACAAATAGTGGTGTGCTGTGTTAAATAAATCGTTTTGCTAATTAGACTTATAGCGTGTTATACTAACATTGCCTCTCCCGAACATTCGCTTGTTGCGGGACACTTAACCATGTACGGACGGGAGGGGCCTCGATACAAAAACCTTCAGACTGAATTCCTATTAGGAATTCGGTCTTTTTTAATTGGCTGTTTAATTAAAGATAACAAAACTTTTTATGGATATGAAAAAAGCCAGCCCCCGATTGGGAACTGACTTGAGATACTAATGTAAGGAGCCACATTTGCCGTAATTTGATATAAGAAAGTTTTAAACCACCACTCCTCAAAGTGGGTGTTTGCAGAAGGTTTCCTGTCGTCCTCAGGTCGTGGAGGCTTGACATTCCAACTTCGATGTAAAACTCCCTATTACAGTTTAAAGGTTAAAACTTCGTTATGATTACGTACAACGCAGCCTGTATTAGTATAATACATCATCATGAATATCATTTCAACTATTGTTTTTCTTTACCAACAATGGATCATTCGTTAACAAAAGAATCGGACCAAGGTCCGTCCCCCTTACATTACGCGTCGTAAACTTCCATTTTCTCCATTACATCACCATTTCTCATTGATTTAGCGATGTCGATTCCTGAAGTCACTTTTCCAAAGACCGTATGAACACCGTTTAGGTGAGGTTGAGGCTCATGTACGATGAAGAACTGGCTGCCTCCTGTATCTTTACCTGCATGTGCCATGGATAGTGAACCTTCTTCGTGTTTATGTGGGTTTCCTTCTGTTTCACACTTAATTGTGTATCCAGGACCGCCCATCCCGTTTCCATTAGGGCATCCTCCCTGACTCACGAAACCAGGAATGACACGGTGGAAGCTTAAACCGTTGTAGAAACCTTCGTTTGCTAACTTTTCAAAATTTGCCACTGTTCCAGGTGCTTCATTGGGAAATAGATCAAATTCGATTTTTTCACCTGTTTGAAATTGTATGTATCCTTTTTTCGCCATAATTAACAGCTCCTTTTTTATATTAGGTCAATCAATATAATATCATTGAACAATTCTAATGTCACTTTAAAGGTCCGTTTTCAACAGGAAAACAATTCTCTGAACGTACCACTTCAATTATTTCCACCGTTTGTACATACTGTTTTCAGTCTCCCCTAAATCTTTGGGTACAGGTTGTCATGAAACACCATCCTGTTCGAATAAGCTTTAATAGAAGTCATTTTTCTTTTAGGGAGTGAAACAAATGATTGAAAATTTATTGAGTGGTATTTCAATCGATCCCCAAGTCACTGTACTCGTTCCAGTGCTATGGGTTTTAGGGTATGCATTGAAGAAGACTCCTCACATTCCGGATTGGTTGATTATTTGGATTTTGTTGCTCGCAGGGGTTGCTGCCAGTGGCTGGACTTTGGGATTTGATTTTAATGGAATTGCCAATGGGTTCATTGCAACGGGTGCAGCCATTACCACCCATCAATCTGTTAAACAGACGTTTTTCTCTCGGGTGAATGATCGTAATAAACGAGAAAAAAAGAAATAGGTATGAAAAAGGACTGGTCCATGTGAACTGAAACACAGTTTCTTGGCCAATCCTTTTAATATTGTATTTAGTTTGCTAACACTTCAATGAATTCTCTCATATAGTCTGGTAAATCAGGTGGCCTGCGGCTTGAAACGATATGACCATCAGTGACGACCGGTTCATTCACCCAGGTTGCCCCAGCGTTTTCCATGTCATCTTTTATTCCCGGAGTGCTGGTGACTTTTACACCTTGAAGAATTTTGGCTGAAATCAATACCCATCCCGCATGACAGATCTGACCGATAGGTTTCTTACTCCTGTCCATGCTTTGTATCATCGAAATGACATCTTCATAGCGGCGCAGCTTATCGGGAGACCATCCACCCGGTACTAGTATGGCATCATAATCTTCAGGATCGATGTCTTTAAACGCATATTCTGAAACAATCGGAACCCCGTATTTTCCGATATATTCTTGATCGGCATTTTCTCCTACAATATGTACAGTTGCTCCTTCTTCGCGCAGGCGCAATACAGGATACCACAGTTCAAGATCTTCGAAATCTGCACTTACTAATTGAATGACTTTTTTCCCCGTTAACCTCAACAGGATCCCTCCTAACATATCTTCACTATCATTGTCTAAGTTATATTTAAATATTGCAACCAATAAGCCTTAATTATACGGGCTATACTTCTTTATAGCTTGAATGATTGTTTTCGTCTGGAAATAAGATACAAGGAAGGCAACCACTGTCATGATGGAACCAAATGTGTATATAAGTCTCGAAAATTGCTTACTTGAATTTTTCCTCAAAAGAATCACCTAACCTTAAAAATTGTAATAACACTCTCCTATCATTCCCATTTCGAAAAAAAGTATGATATGGAAAAGAACCGCCAATCCAATCATATAAAGCCATGACCTGGCATATGTTGATAGTACTTTTTATGAAAGGGGTGATCTAATGTATCCTCCCCACAATTCATTTAATCCTGCTAAGAGAAGTGAAGATTGCATCTTACCCTTTTGTGCACAAACCAATGATCCTGCCCCTCTCTTTATAGCCGAGGCGTATGATAACGCACAAAAGAAAATAAACACCGTTAACTTAGAATCGTATCGGGGTAAATGGGTTATTCTGTTTTTTTATTCAAGCGATTTCACCTTCGTTTGACCGACTGAGCTGGCAGCGGTCGCTGCTATTCACCCTAAATTTCAAGCACTGCAAGCTGAGGTTCTCGGAATAAGTACGGACAGTGTTTACGCCCACAAAGTTTTCACTGAAGTATCTCCGTCTGCATCCAGAGTGCAATTTCCGTTAGTGAGTGATCGAAATCATCAAATCAGTAAAGCTTATCGGGTATTAAATGAGCGTGCCGGTGCTACGTTCAGAGCCACCATTATCATCGACCCTGAAGGCATCATTACTTCAAGAATGATCTACCCGCCTGAGGTTGGGCGTAATACGTATGAAATATTGAGAGTACTGGAAGGTATACAGTTTGGAAGAAAAACGGGAGCAGGTGTTCCGGCCAATTGGCTGCCGAACCAAGCGGGAATCCAGAAAGATCCTGACTTCATTGGAAAAATATAAAAGCCGTCCCGATTGATAAATGGGACGGCTTTATTATTATGCTTCCAATAATTTAATAAGAGCTTGAGTTCCGCTATTCTCTTCACCTTTAAGAGCTAAATCTTCATATAATGAAAGGGCCAGCTCTAACCCAGGTGTCTTAATGTCCATTTCCCTGGCTGAATCCAGGGCTATCTTAAGGTCTTTGATAAAATGCTTTACATAAAAGCCGGGAGCATAGTCTTCCTCGATCATTCGTGGAACCAGATTACTAAGTGACCAACTGCCAGCTGCCCCAGACGTGATACTCTTGAGGACATTATTTGGGTCCAATCCTGATTTTTTGGCATAAAGAAGGGCTTCACTGACCCCCATCATGTTAGAAGCAATCGTGATTTGGTTACACATCTTCGTATGCTGCCCCGCCCCAGCCTTTCCTTGATATACAACATTTGTACCCAGAAGATCTAAAAGAGGCTTTACCGTTTCGAATGGTTCTCTGTCTCCTCCTACCATGATTGAGAGCCTTGCTTCTTTTGCTCCGATGTCTCCCCCTGAAACCGGGGCATCCAGTGTAAAAACCCCTTTATCAACCCCACATGAGTAGATTTTCTCTGCTAATCTTGGAGATGATGTGGTCATATCGATGGCAATCGAACCCTGTTTCAAGTGATGAAGAATTCCACCTTCACTAAGGTAAATTTCATCTACGTCAGATGGATAACCAACGATCGTAATGACTATATCCGAAACTTCAGCGACTTTTTTTGGAGTGTCTGCCCATTTTGCACCGTTTTGTATAAGTTTTAATGCTTTCTCTTTGGTGCGATTGTAAACGACCAACGGAAAACCGGAATCGAGTAGATGCAAAGCCATGCTTTGTCCCATTACACCTGTTCCAATAAATCCTATGACGCTATCCTTGGTTAAATCTTTCATTCACTTCTTCCTCCCTTTGCATTTCTTCTATGTATATTTTTAACTAGAACTCTATAAATGTCCACTCCTGGTTTAATTTGAATCAATCACTAATGTTTAAATTCATGTATGCCGGGAAAATAAAAAACATACTAAACAAACTTTATTATTTGTAGGAGGAGAAAAAGATGAGAGTAAATAAAACCTTACTTGTTAGTGCAACAGTTACGGCAGGTTCATTAGGATGGATATTATCATCGAAAGAAAAGCGTAATCAGCTGCACAATGTTAAAGAAGGACTGGTTACGAAATTCAAAAAGAGAAGAAAAGAAGATCTTCCAGTAGAAAAAGGCGGTAATCCTGATCCCGCAAATATCGAAGACAATTCGATGGTGAGTGAAGGAGCCATGACATCGGTTCAATATTACAATGACAAGAAACAAAATTAAAAAAGCTGAACGGGGGAGTGAATCTCCTCTGTTCAGCTTTTTTTCAATTAAGTGTAAAAAAATAAACCGTTACAAATATAAGAACAACCGTTGCAACAATGGCCATCATCTTAATAAAGGCATCTGCGGATACAAATGTTTGTGTGTTTATATGCTTTCTCGTTCTATAATAGTTAACGGTTGACCCAATAATGATAACTAATCCGATGATGAGAGAGATAGCACTAATGGCAACGGCGATCCGGTCTTGGACCGCACCCCCTTCAAGCGAGTTATAATGAAGGCTTGTTGTTAAGAAACCAATCCCTATAATGGCAATGGCTGTTCGTATCCATGCCAAAAACGTTCGTTCGTTTGCGAGGTGCTGCTGAATATATTTTGATTCTTTTGTTTCATTCATGCTTTCCACTTCCCTGGTTCTTCCATTCGATACAACCACCCCCTCCAATGGGGGGGATGAATTGTACTTTGAATGCTTCTTCCTCTTTTAAACCGGCATCATTTGTTGCTTAGAGGTTAAGCATAGCTTACTTATTATCTGACAGCACACCGGTTTGGTCCGGTTTCCATTTCCCTTTTTTCATCTTCTTCAGGATCCATTTTACCCATGTTGGTTTCACGAATCTTTTCATAGCTATTCGGCTGGGGAGGAAGATTTTCTGTGACCGTTTTTCTAAATTCCTCTTCATCTTCAATATTCAAACCGTGATTTTCCTTATATAGATCACTTAAAAGATGTGAGACTGATCCATCTTCATTCATCTCGTCTATCGTCATAAAATGTGCAGGTAATACAGTTAAATGATCCTCAAGGGTTTTGTATCTGGAATACAACGTTTTTCTCAAGTCCCCTACCCAATCTTCTGCTTTTCCAGCTAAATCAGGTCTACCGATCGAATCAATAAACAGAATATCTCCTGTCAGCAAATAGCGATGATCGACAATAAAGGAAGTGCTTCCTATAGTATGTCCAGGTGAGTATACAGATTTAATGGTTGTGTCGCCCACTTGAATGACAGTATCATCATTTAATACTTTATATTCGTACTGAACTTCTTCTGCATCTTTAGGTGGTAAATAATAAGGGGCATTGTATTCA
This sequence comes from Rossellomorea sp. FM04394, assembly GCF_041889765.1. NCBI lineage: Bacteria > Bacillati > Bacillota > Bacilli > Caryophanales > Bacillaceae > Rossellomorea > Rossellomorea sp. FM04394. The sequence goes on from NZ_CP168654.1 coordinate 2,414,675, forward strand.
TTGCTCAAAGTTCGACCGCCCGAAATATGATCTGCATGCAGATGTGTATCAAGTACCGCTTTAACGGAAAGTTTATGGTCTTGAATAAATTCCTTATAAGGTTCTAGCAGTCGGCTGGGGTCAACGAAAGCTGCTTCTCCATTTGAGACGATCGCATAGGATAAACATCCTTTTCCTATGCGGACAAATTGATAAAGTGCACCGCCTGAAATATCACCAATTTTAATAGGCTCTAAGTATTCACTCCAGGCCTGCATGCCTCCTTCAACGGAATAAATGTTGTCCATGCCGGCATCAACAAGCATTTCTGCCGTTTTCGTCGAGGAATTTCCCTTGGCACAAATTACATAAATGGCTTCATCATTAGGTAGTGTGGATTGAATAGATTGAAGATTGTCTTTCAATTCGGAAAAAGGCTTGTTAATGATCTTTACGTTCCTGCCTTCAACCTTCCAATCATCAAAGGCATCTTTCGGGCGGACGTCCAGAATAAACATCCTGTCTCCATTAAGTATCTTTTTAGTTAGTTCCTTAGAAGTCAATTGTTTTACTGTAGTTTTCATATTATGAATTCCTCCCTTATCCTATTTTCATCCCATCGTAAATAAATTATCCTATTTTCCACACTTTAAACCTATTGGGGTATTGTAGAATTAAAATATTTACTATACTTAATGAAAATCAGGGAAGAAAAGGAAAGAATTATTCAACTTTCCCTTCCCATGCGAGCATCCCACCATCCATATTTATTACATTGAACCCTTGATAGTCGAGAAACCTTACAGCTTGACTACTTCTACCACCTGATTGACAAACCACAATGTACTCCTTATTCTTATTTAATTCATTCATACGGAATTCCAGTAGTCCTAACGGAAGGTGAATACTATTTGGAATTTTCCCGTTCTTCACCTCTGCAACCTCTCGAACATCAATGATATTTAAAGGTTCTCCAGCTGACAATCGATCCATCACTTCATTTGGTGAGATTGTTTTCATTTACATTCCCTCTCTTTGTTTAAGGTTGATTCTTATATTGAGCACTTGCTTTTCAATTAAGATGGTTCTTTAAGAATAGTTAATTGGACCAGGAATTCAATCCGCCCTTAACGTTTGTAACAGATGTGAAACCTTGCTGTTTAAGCACTTTACATGCACTGGCACTTCTCATTCCACTTTGGCAGATCACGATGGTTTCTTTGTCCTTTGATAATGTGTGAGCGTTTTGTTTTAAAGATTGTAATGGGATATTCTTAAATTGCCTGATGTGATTCTGTTTGAACTCTCCGGGCGTACGAACATCAATAAATTGCTTATCAGTGTCACCAAGAAATGGTTTTAATTCAGCCGTAGAAATTTGTTTGATGTTTTTTCCTGGTTTCTTCATCATCAGAAATAGAAAAATGAGTATAGCTAAAATAATAGCTCCAATAAAATCCAAAATATCACCTCTTCTGTCTACATTAATCTGACTCTCAAAAGCATTTACTTTACATTTATAATATACCCCATTAGGTATTAAGTCAAGTCCTGTTTCTCCATAGAAAAACCGACTCTATCCTGAGAGTCGGTTTGATATTTTATAGATAATAATAGTATCGTTTATGTGGGCCCTTAAATGGAGTATTTACAATCTGCCCCCCAAGGAAGCCTAATCCCAGACCGATTAAACCTGCACCGATTGGATTAATCCCATACCCGTAGCCTCCTGCCGGCCCAAATGGAGGTGGTCCGTAACCGGGCTGGGGAAACCCTTGTGGCGGAAATCCTTGTGGACCAGCTGTACTACCATAAAGGCCTTGATTATAATAACCTGGTCCTCCACCGAATCCCCCTCCATAAGCCTGGTTACCATCCCATGGTATATAGTCTTGGTAACCGCCTTGAGGATTGCCGTCATATCCAGTCCCAAGGTTTGGAAATCCCGATCCCGAATTGAATAGGTTCATCAAATTCTTTCTGTATATGGTTCTCCTCTCAAACATCTTCGTCACTCCTCTTTATTAGCCTATTAAGAAATGGGAAAAAGGGAAGGGCAAATGTCCATGTTCCAGAAATGTAGTGAGCCATGAACTGATTTCCACTCCTGGACCCTGCTGTAATTCATGCTAAAATAGAGAAAACTGATACGGTAAATGTTTTTTATATCATAAAAAATTCACTAATTTCGACTATAATAAAACTCATGCAATTTCCTATGTAAACGGACGGGAGCGATTTACGTTGAAAAAATGGAATGTCTTGATTGTAGATGATGAACCTGAAATGCGACAGCTAATCAAACTATATTTAAAAAGGGATCATTATTTCTGTTTAGAAGCAGAGAATGGTTTGGCCGCTCTTGATCAGTTGAATAAGACCCATGTGGATATCATGGTCGTGGATATTATGATGCCCTTCATGGATGGGTATCAGCTGCTGAAAAAGGTTCGGGAAACCAGTCAGATCCCCTTTATCTTCCTTTCCGCAAAGGGCGATGATTTAGACAAAGTGAAGGGACTAAAGCTGGGAAGTGACGATTATATGGTTAAGCCCTTTAACGCCGAAGAACTTGTGGCACGGATTGAAACGATTCTAAGAAGAGCATATGGAACCCAAACTAGCCAACATTCGATGATTGAGCGGTTTGGACCCGTGTCATTTAATTTAGCATCCAGAACCGTTATCGTAGGTGAACTTTCACCTCGATTGACCTTAAAGGAATATGAACTTTTCTTATTCCTTGCCCGTAATCAAGGTAGAGTGTATAAGAGGGACCAGCTTCTTGATCAAATATGGGGAAGTGACTATGAGGGAAGCGACCGTACAGTCGACACCCATATTAAAACCTTACGACTTAAATTAAAAATTTTTGGCCATTTGATTGTCACCGTCTGGGGTCTTGGCTATAAGTTCGAGGGATCAACTTGAAAAACGTAAACCTGACTCTCAATAAAAAAGTTTCTCTTCTATTATTAAGCAGCATATTTTTAACCATTGTCTTTTCCTTTCTTTTTATTCATTTTCTCTACAAGGATTTATATATTGGGACCGTCAAGGAGTCACTGCTATATCAGGGACAAAGAACAGCAGCTCACTATCACTACGGTGATGTAAGCGGAAGTGTAAGGGATAAAATTCTATGGTATAACGTGATTTCTCCTTACGAAGTGTCAGTTGTCGAGAACCTTGACGACTTAACGAAAAGTTTCCCATATCTTATTGACCAGGAGCCTCTCATCAATAATGATGACAAAAGTGAATTGATCAAAGGTAATCAGGTAATGAAAGAAGGGTATGTAGAAGAGTTTGACCGGAATGTGATTGGAGCGATCTTTCCTCTTATGAATGAAGAAAGATTAATGGGATATTTACTTATTTATATCCCCCTCGCAGAAATGACAGAAGTCTTTAGCAAGGGGATTCCTATATTGGTACTCACTGGTGTAATGTTTTATTTTGTACTGTTCCTTTTCATTCAATCTTCTTTAGGGTCATTATTTAAACCTGTCCGGGAAATGCAGCTGTTTTCAAATAAAGTGGCCAAGGGGGATTTTTCGGGCAGGCTCAATGTCACCTCTAAAGATGAAATGGCGGAGCTTGGCCTAACCTTCAATAGTATGGTCGACTCACTTCAACATCAAGAGGAACGAAAACGTCAATTTCTTTCGAATGTTGCGCATGAACTAAGGACTCCACTTACTTATATTGGAGGATATGCAAAGGCATTGACTGACAGGGTACAAACGAACCCTGAAGAAATCGAAGAAAGTCTGCACCTGATTCAAAAGGAATCGATACGAATGCAGAAGTTAATTACAGAGCTATTGGAATTAAATAAATTGGAGGATGCCTCTTTTTCTTTAGATATTGAACCGATTGTTCTCTCTCAGCTCATAATGGATTCTTTGACACTTATCCAGCCTCATGCTGAAATCAAAAAAATTGATCTGGAACATCATTTAAATGAAGAATCGATTATAAATGGGGATCCCAACCGGGTTATGCAGGTGTTTTATAATATTTTTGATAATGCATTGAAATATTCTCCTGAACAGAGTCGGATAATCATTCATTCCTACGAGGAAGAAGGAATGGCCGTTGTGCAAATAGTGGATGCCGGCATTGGCATTCCGGCAGGATCTTTGTCTCAAATCGGGGAAAGATTTTTCCGATCGGATCTGTCGAGAACCAGGGATACGGGAGGATACGGTCTTGGTTTATCTATTGCGAAAGAGATCATGCATAAACATCAAGGTTCTTTATCCATTGATAGTGAGGAAGGCAAAGGAACGACGGTTTATCTAAGGTTTCCTTTACTTGAAATATAACAAAAAGACTGAGTCACAGGCTGACTCAGTCTTTTTTTGATTTCAAATACAGATAGACAATTACCCAAATAGATTTTTAATTGACTTAAAGAAATTAGCGATGGCATCTAACAAACCAGTAAAGAAATCAGACACTTTTTGTCCAAAGCCTTCATCATTCACAATGTCTTTAATCGTGGTTTGGATATCTTTTGTTAAGTCGTCCAATTGTTGTTGTACATTATCAAAATTTATATCAAGTAACCTCATTTTTTCAAACAGGTCGATTAATAACTGGCGATCCTCAGGACTTAGCTCGATGTTCAGTGTTTGAAGCTTCTCTTCTACGATTTTTTCAACTTCTTCTTTCGTAGCTGGATCTTGTTCGGCTATTTCCTTCTTGATTTCAGTTAACAGTTTGCTGACTTCTTCTTTATCAATCCCTGCTTCTTTAGCAAGTTCAGTCGCCACGGTCAACTCCTCATTGGCTACCTCCATGCGGACAGTATCAAGCTTCTCTCCACTGACATCATACGCTTTATAGATCCCCACTAATGCAGAGTGTCCGCTTACCTTTACTGGAGAGGCTACATCCACTACTGCGTTCTCAACCCCCGCAGTTAAAAGAGCATTAGAATACATAGAATTGGTCACTTCCGTGATATTCCCGGGCGTCACAATATTAACCTTTAAACCTTCACCTTTATCCTTACGTGTAATCATGGCGGAGGAGAACATACGGGCATTTCGGTTTTCACCGTCAATATATTTCACCAAGTCTTCTCCTGTGGCCGTAAACTCTTCTACTTCTGTTCCTTCCTCAATTCCTAATTGAGCTTGAACCTCTTTCTTTTGTTCACTAGTAAGTGTTTCTCCATATACAACGATAGGTAATCCGAATTTTTCATTAATGCTTTCTTTATCATTATCTGCCGCCGATGCCGGCTGTATGAGGCCCACCATTAGTGAAAACAGTAAGGCAATACCAATCCATTTTTTCATTAATCATTCTCCCTTTTCATGTTTGATGGATAATAGAGCTATTCCATTCATCCATTGTACTAGTGTCATTGAGTATGTTCATCCATCCAGAGTCTTATTTCTTGCAATTGATTAGACGCACAATACTAGAGGAAAGTTACAATACTTTTTATAAATATTTTAACAACCACGAAGCTATAACACAAAAATAGCTTAGTTCTTTTCAACAGAAATCTTCTTTTCAGCAGAAGATGCATTGTGAATAAGAACTAAGCTTTAAACGTTTTATAGTATATCGAGCCAGATTTTAATCGCTGTTCCCAAAATTAAAACGGCTAGAATCATTTGAAGAATCTTTGTATTCATTTTCTTTCCTGCCATCGCGCCCAGTGGAGATGCAATTAAACTCGCTACCACCATGATCATAGCTGGTAAGTAGTCCACTTGACCTGTCGATATCTTACCAATCGTTGATCCAATTGAAGATATCAACGTAATAGCCAGGGATGAGGCAATCGTCATTCTTGTAGGGATTTTAAGTACAACCAGCATGATCGGAACTAACAGGAAGGCTCCGGCCGCTCCAACGATGCCTGCTCCAATACCAACGATCAAGGCTAGTGTTGCAGATAACCATTTGTTGAATGTAACATCCTCGAGTTTTACATCATCTATCCCTTTTTTGGGGATGAACATCATGACAGCTGCAATTAATGCAAGCATTCCATACACAATATTTATCCCAGCTTCACTCATGAATTTCGATCCGTACCCGCCAATGAAGCTACCGATTAATATACTTATACCCATGTAAGTGATAAGAGTTTTATTAAGATAGCCTCCTTTACGGTAAGCCCAAACGCCACCAAGCGTGGCAAAGAATACTTGAACTGCGCTAATACCTGAAACTTCGTGAGCAGTGAATGTTGCTACTCCAAGCATCGGTGGAATATATAGGAGCATGGGATATTTAATAATACTCCCCCCGATCCCTACCATTCCTGATATATAAGAACCGATAAATCCGATTAGAAAGATTGTAATAATAAAGGCCAAATCCATCGTGTAGTTCCTCCTTCTAGTAAAACGGGAACCTCTCTGGCAGGTTCCCGTTTTGATTATTTGTTTAAATTAGTACGATTAATTATCGAACTGCACAGCGGTTTGGTCCAATTTCCATCTCACGCTGTTTCTCTTCATCAGGAGTTACTTTACCCATGTTCGTTTCACGAATTTCTTGATAAGCGTTTGGCTGAGGTGGAAGGTTTTCAGATACCAGCTTTCTGAATTCATCTTCATTTTCGATATTCAAACCATGGTTCTTTGCAAATAATGTTCCTAACTTTTCACCTACTGACCCATCTTCATTTATTTCGTCAATAATCATAAAGTGAGCAGGTAAAACGGTAAGCTCCATAGAAAGTTCTTTATACCGTTTGTAAAGACTTTCTCTAAGGTCTGCTACCCAATCTTCTGCTTTCCCGGCAAGATCCGGACGTCCGATACTATCCACAAATAGAATGTCACCTGACAATAAATACTTACCATCAATCACAAATGAAGTTGATCCAATTGTATGCCCCGGTGAGTACAGAGCTGTAATATCAATCGTTGTATTTCCAATCACGATTTTATTCCCATCTTCAAGTGCAGCATATTCAAAGGTAACTTCTTCAGCATCTTTAGGAGGTAGCCAATAGGTAGCATTTGTTGCTTCTGCTATGTTACGTCCGCCAGAAATATGGTCGGCATGCAAGTGAGTATCAAATACATTTGTAATCGTTGCACCTTTTTCTTTTGCAAAGTCGATAAAGATATCAGTCATACGAGTAGCATCGACGATCGCTGCTTCACCATTTGAAACGACCATATAGGAAAGACACCCTTTACCTAAACGCACAAATTGATAAAGCTCTCCTCCATTTGTTAATTCACCCACTTTCACAGGTTCCAAATGTTCGCTCCAAGCTTTCATTCCACCTTCAAGGTAAGAAACGTCCTTTCCTTCGTCTGAAAGCATTTCCGCTACCATAATTGAAGAACCTTCTTTCGCACACACGACAAGAATGTCTTTGTCCTTAGGAAGTTGATCCATAATTTCTTCTACACCATCTAAAAGGTCGAAGTACGGGATGTTAAGGTATTCGAATTTTTCGCCTTCGATTTTCCAATCTTCAAATGCATCTGCATTACGGACATCTAATATGAATAAACCTTCTCTATTCATTACTTTTTGAGCTACTTCTTTTGAATTCATTGGTTTGACTGCCATTAATTTAACCTCCTAGTGATATTGTAATAAATTTACTTAATATCCGATTCAACGTCTCCAGTCCAATCGCTCATTCCCGGAACTACATTGATTACATTTGAAAATCCTTTTTCAACTAACAATTGCGCTGCCATGTCACTTCTGTTTCCTGTACGGCAAACCACATATATGTCCTTGTCTTTATTCAGTTCGTCTGCACGTGTTTCAAGCTCCCCAAGTGGCATTGAAATAGCACCAGGAATATGTTTGAACGCATATTCCGCTTTTTCACGGACATCTAATACAACGATATTTTCATCGCCTAATTTACCTGCTAATGTACCATTATCTGTTACTGACTCATGTTTGCGTTCTACTGTATCTTCACCACTTGATTTACGCACAAAATGCTTCAGCACATCTCCTTCTTCAATCGTGCCCAGATAGTCATGACCGGAACTTTTTGCCCATGCTTGAAGATCAGCCTTTGATCCCTTGTCTGTTGCTTGAATTTCAATCACTTGGCCTGCTTCCAGGTTATTCATGGCCTTTTTTGTTTTAACAATAGGCATCGGACAAGCTAATCCCTTTGCATCCAATACGAAGTTTGATTCAATTGTGTTCATACATAAAACCTCCAATTACCTCATAGGGTATATTTCGTTACAAAAAAAATTAGATGAATAAGTTCACGTTACCATTTTCAGCATCCGCTAAATATGCAGCCACTCCAGCATACTCAATTTCTTCTAATAATTCGTCTTTGTGTAATCCTAATAAATCCATTGTCATGGTACAAGCAACCAGTTTGATATCTTGTTCCCTTGCCATGTCAATTAAATCAGGTAAAGGCATCGCATTATGCTTCTTCATAACACCTTTGATCATTTTAGGGCCCATGCCCATGAAATTCATGTTTGATAATCCTAGCTTATCTGCGCCACGAGGCATCATCTTGCCAAACATTTTCTCCATAAATCCTTTTTTCACAGGTACCATTTCTTCTTTTCTTAAAGCATTTAATCCCCAGAATGTATGGAAAATGGTTACGTCATGATCGTAAGCTGCAGCTCCGTTCGCAATGATATATGCAGCCATCGCTTTATCATAATCTCCACTAAAGAGAATAATATTGGTTGTTTTTCTTTCTGACATTGTATCTCCTCCAATTTACTATATGGGGTATTGATCCCCTCAAAAAAATTTAACCTTTTTTAATCCAGAATGTAAATACATCATTTTCTTCTTTTGAATCGAGCAATTCATGTCCAGTAGATTTAGCCCAAGCTGTTAAGTCACTTTTGGCACCTTTATCAGTTGTTTGAACCTCTAAAATTTGACCAGCCTCGATTTCTTTAATTGCCTTTCTGGTTTTTACAATCGGCATTGGACAAGCAAGTCCCTTTGCATCTAATACTTTATCTGCGTTCATTTATAATTCCTCCTAAAAAATGATTTAAAATACCTGTAAGGGTATAATATATGATATAAAAAAAGAAGTCAACTCTTTTTTATCGACTCTTAACTAATAAATTCACTGCTTCTTTTACAAGGTCTTCTGTACTTTCACCGGTTTCTTGTGAATCCCGTACGCATTCAACAAGATTCATACTGACGATTAAGCCTACGGAACGGTCCAGAGCTGTTTTGGCTGCGGAAAGTTGTGTAATAACGTCTTTACAATCTTCCCCTTCCTCCATCATTCTTACGATTCCTCGGAGCTGCCCTTCGACACGTTTAATTCGATTCTTAACTTGTGAATTGTATTCCATAAAGACACCTCCTGTTGGCTTGTTGTTTCTTGCTACATTTACAATAATATACCCCAATAGGTATAAAGTCAAGGGGTAATCAACAATTTTTTTAATTGGGATAGATTATTATAGAAGTTTATTTGGAACTTGTCTGGACGAAAGGCTGTGCAGTCAAAATTAAAAAGGCTCTTTTCGTAAAGTTTGTTGCTATTGTAGAGAAGAAAGTAGTAGTTGGTTTCCACTCCAGGATGCTCGCTTTCCGCGGGGCTGGCGGTGAGCCTCCTCGGCTACGCCTCCGGGGTCTCACCTGTCCAGCTATTCCCGCAGGAGTCGATCATCCTTCCGCTCCAACCAACTTTCTTAGCATGTATCCTTAATGGAAAACAATTAAAACAAGCTTTTTAGCAAACAATCTCATTTAAGGTAAGTAGAGATTGGTGTCTTAAGGAAGAAGAATGATTTTCTATTAATTTGTTTTCTGGTACACCTTGAAGCTCTGTGACAAAAATCCTGTTAAAGATGGTGAGGGGAACTGCGCAACCTCCGACGAATTTCGGTCATGCTGAGATCCCTAAGCGGAGCTGAGGAGGATCGGCCGAACGCTAGCTGTAAGCGAACCAGTTCCCTTCACCATCCAGCACCCACTAATTAACAGAGCCTTGCACAACTTATTTTAAAAACAGCAATCTTTGCGAAAAGAGCGATTAAAAAAAGAGCTTGAGTACAATTCTTACTGTACTTGAGCTCCTGATTCCATAACCGATATTTCTTTCACTTCATTATATAAGATAAAAGGACACTTGCCTTTTCGCCATGTATTCCAATCGATTTTGAATAAAGGCAACGGGTTCTTCCAGATAGATCGGGACAACCTGATTCCATTCAGGAACGTATTGCTTGATATTGAACTCCATGGCATAGCATGTATTTGCTGTTAGAGGCAGGTCACCTTTTATTGGGATGTCTCTTTGTTGATCATATAATCCCATTAAGGCCCCTGCTTCATGACAGTGGTTTCCTAAGGGGTGAGAATAAAGCATCGCCTCTATACCCTCTTCCCTTGCCTTTCTCATTGCCTGTCGAAATACTTCGTTTCCTGTTCTGCCCACTCTCATTTCTTCTGACACAACGTCCTCAAACCTTAAGGCTGTCTGTAGCGCTGATTGAATTCCTTCAGGAGCTTCTTCTTCGCCTGGATGGAGAACGTATGCAAGCTGCTGAGTATCTGTCGCTAAACCTAAGTAACGAATACCAAAGTCCACATGAACAATGTCCCCACACCGTATAATTTCCCCTTCTAACCGATCCATATCAGCTCCTTTCCTTTGTAAATCTACAGTAGGGTAAAATGACGTTTCTATTCCTAAATCCAAGACGCGTTGTCTTATCCAATCGACTACATCTTCAGTCGTTGTGATACCTGGATGAATCACCGATCCGGATAATGCTTCTGCTGCTATTTGCCGAGCCAGTTCCGCAATAAAGGGATAGGCTATGAGTTCCTTTGATGTCCTCATCGACAGCCAATCAACAATGATGTGTTGGGCAGATACAAATTTATGAGAGTACTCATCCAGTAGCATGCTTACATGTTGGTATAACGAATGACTTAAACCATCAGCTGCTGCAAAGGTAGAGGAATAGTTCAATGCTATTGTATCCGGATCATGATCTTTTACCAGTCGTTTGAGACACTCCCATTGATCACAAACTTCAGGATTCCATATCCGTTCATAAAAAGGCTCAAAATTCGGATTAGGATGCAATACCCACCTTTTCACCTGTTGATTGCCGTCGAGGAAGAACACTAAGATGGTCAGTCTCCTCGAACCGTCTATGGATGCTGGATAAAGAGTCTTCAGCACAGGATCTTCATTATACTCCCGGCCCGCAATAATCCACATATCAAGATTATGTTTTTTCATCAACGAAGGTAAAAGGGTATTAAGTCGGTGAAATAGCCAACGATTCTGTGTTTCTTCTCTTTTCTTCAAGGGGAGAATTCCCGGTAAATCCTTCTTATCACTACTCATGGGTGTCACTCCCTTATTCCATAGTTTTCATTACACACTTTCGACAAAAAATGATTTATCCCTTCTAAAAATTTAAAATGACCATTAGAGAAAATATCCTAATGGTCATTGTTTGAAATGTTTATATGTATATTCTGATGCTAAATGCTTCGTTTCCCACTAAATACCTCATGCTGTAGATTTTCTACAAATTTTTCAAGATGACGGATTGAACAGATATCTTCTTCTAATAAAGGAATCCGAAATAATGTTTGGTTTGTAAACTTCTCCATCATCATTTTTATATATAGTTTCTCCTGATTCCTCCTTTTTTCCAAGAAATTCCCATCTGCCTGAACGGGAAGGATCTTATTTATGATCAGTCCACCAATATTCAATCCGTGATTCGACATCATTTCAATAGCCTTTTCAGTTTCAAGTATCGGAAGCCTTTCAGGAATGAGTACGAAAATGAATCCTGTTCTTTTTTGATCAAGAAGGATCCCCCGAACTTTTGAAAACTTTTCACGTCGTTTTTGCAACACATCATAAATGGGATCTTCGACCGGCTCACCATCATTTAAAAGTTGAGAATAATTCTTGTTTGTTTTCTTTCTCCTCTCAAGCATACCGTCCATCCAAACTCCCATCAGTTCAGGAAGAGACAATAGTCGTATCGTGTGGCCTGTTGGGGCTGTGTCAAAGATGATTTTTTCAAACTCATTTCCTTCTTCGAGAATGATGGAAACCATTCGATCAAATAATGCGGCTTCTTCTGCCCCGGGTGCCGAGGCAGCCATATCAATTTGGCGATGTACCTCATTCACCATATTTGATTTGACCATTCCCTTTAGATTTCGTTTCACTCCGTTGATGTATCCCTGTGTTTCGACTTGTGGATCAATTTCTATTCCCCATAGATTTTCAAGTAATGGCGTTTTATATCCCTTGATTTCCTGATGGAAAATATCACCTAAATTATGAGCAGGATCTGTTGAAATGATCAACGTCTTCTTTCCCATCTTGGCAAACATTACGGCTAAAGCAGAGGCAGATGTTGATTTTCCTACTCCTCCTTTACCTCCCACAAATAAAATTGACTGGTGCAGTAATTCATTCATATACCTACCCTCCTCACTTTACTTTAACAACATCTGATGCCATCCAAGGGAGAGTGCTCCATTCCCATTCTCAAATGCCAATCATGAAATTTCTCTATTATATATGGATAAAGTTCCAATGTATAATAAAAAACGGGATTCGGCAGGCCAAGCATATCTGAATAGAGCAACAATAAGAATAAATCATCCTCATCTCTCAATTCCCTGGCAATTTCTGTTTTGTGAGGAAGACGAATCATATCGTCATAGAGCTGTATGATTCTTTTGAACTTTTCTTTCAGAGACTTATCCATTCGTGTTCCCCTCCTTATAGATGTTTCTGTAATGTGGCATGATACTTGAGATTGTCTCTTAGATAATGACCATTAATGAAAATGGCCTCTCTTTTAATTGAGAAGAGAAATGATAAAAAAGCTTTATAGAGAGGTATATGCTTTCTTATTACCTGCCTCACTAAATAATAGATGATAGAAAAGAGATTTCTAGGGTCGCAATATAGGATGGACACGGCCTGCCCATATTTTTCACTGGTTTCACAATAGAGTTTTCCAAGGGAACTTCTTTCATGATGATGATGAGAAAAATCATGTTTCATTGTGATGAACCCGTCACCACTTACCCCACCACATCAACCCATGCCTACTTCAAGCTCTGAGCGAATCATCAGTACCTCTACCATACATAATCCCTCCTTTAAAAATAAGAAGAAAAGGGGACTCAGACCCCGAGTCACCCTTATCACCTAACTAAGCAGAGAACTGTGAAGGGTCATCTCCCTTTTTAGACAGTGAAGATGCCGCAGTTATAAGAATCCACAAGGTGAAAATGAGAATGATACTTCCAAAGATAAAGAGCAGCATATTCCCTTCTGATTCACCGACACCTGACCATTCAAACACGACTTGGTTAATCATAGCCCATAAGGTCATGAACATAAGGAATACCATTGGAATCAAGGTGGCGATATAATTCCTTCCTTGGCGCTTAAGCCAAATGGTAATCAGAAGTAAACTGATTCCCGCAAGCAATTGATTCGATGTACCAAAAAGTGGCCATAGAAGATATCCACCCGACCCGAATCCTTTAGGTCCTTGAGGTAATAAGGTTAAGGCTGCGCTTGAAACAACGGCTATCGTAGTAGCAACATGAGCATTTGTTAAAGGATTCACGTTGTACTCTTCTCCCAACTCGGCAATGATATAGCGCATAAGTCGAACAGAGGAGTCCAATGTTGTTGCGGCGAAGCTCACAATGATCACTGAAACAATCGTAGCTGCGATATCCGCCGGAATTCCTACACCTGTTGCAAGTTGTCCTGCTCCTTGGATGAAGACACCCAGCCCAGCTCCGCTTGCTGCAGCAAATCCGCTGTATGTCGCTTGAAATTCTTCCACATTCGGAAAAAATGTAATACATGCAATGATCGCAATCAGTGCAAGTGCCCCTTCACCTACAGCACCTAAATATCCTACAAAGCGTGCATCCGTTTCTTTATCGAGCTGTTTGGATGATGTGCCGGAAGAAACCAGCCCATGAAACCCGGAAATGGCACCGCAGGCAATCGTAATAAATAGTAACGGGAACCATGAAACATCTGCAGCTCCGTTTGTCATTGGTGCGGTGATTTCAGGATTTGTAAAAAGGAGACCAAGATAAAGCAGTCCTAAACCAACAATTAATTGATGTGAGTTGATATAATCACGGGGCTGTAATAACTTCCAAACTGGTAGAGTTGAAGCTATGTACACATAAATCATCAGAATGACGATCCATACAAAGAAAGCCATGCTTGTTGAACTCAAGCCAAACAATGAGGTTGCCTCTTGTCCACCAAAATATCGAACCAAATCAATTTGTAAAAATCCCACCCGGCTTGCAATGACGGCTGATGCGTACATCACAGCCAGAGCCACGATTGAAGGCAATAACATACTTCCATTGCGCTTATAAACCGAATACCCAATCCACACTGCTAATGGAATCTGAATGAACACCGATACCACACTAGCAGGGAAAGTAATGAAGAGATTTGCAATTACCCAGGCAAATACTGCGTTAACCATTAACACAAGAATTAAAATAATGAATAGAAAAAGTACTTTTGCTCTTTTGCCTATTAATTTATTGGCTAAAGAACCAACGGATTGCCCCTTATTTCGGACTGAAAGAACCAAGGTACCAAAATCGTGCACGCCGGCAGCGAATACAGTTCCTAATATGACCCATAGAAAAGCAGGCAGCCATCCCCAATACACGGCAATTGCAGGGCCAACGATCGGAGCCGCCCCGGCAACAGAAGTAAAATGGTGACCCCAAAGGACAAACTTATTCGTTGGTACGAAGTCGACCCCATCTTTATATTGGTGAGCCGGTGTGACATAATTTGGGTCCAGCCGGTACACCCGCTCAGCGATAAGCTCAGAATAATATTTATACCCTAATAAAAAGACAAGCCCCCCTATTACCGCTAACCATATTCCACCCATCAAATTCCTCCCACTCTTTTAATTTGGTATACGTTCTTAAATATCTCAATTTTCAGAATGTATACGCTTACTATATTTTACATTGGGCTAATATGGATTTCAATGAGAACTTTTACTCTTAATCGACCAAGAAGTCAAATTAAAAGACAGATTCAATAATAGAATCTGCCTTACATGAGATGTTAACGGACAATTATACTATCCTCATCTGTAGGATCTACCGCTTGGGGTATATCTACTGTTGTTCTTAAAATGGTTTTGTTTGCATCCGTTGTTTTGGGATGATCCGAAGATGTAGGAAACGTGAAAGAGATCCTCTTTTCTTCACCCGCACGGATTGTACCTACCTTATCAAGGATAATCGTGTCTAAATCTTTTTCATGATAGGAAAAATCACTATCTTTTTTATCCTCCTCATATTTTTCAAGAAGCAATAATTGAATTTCGTTAATAGGCTGTTCGGCCATCCCCCCGACTAACACGACTTCACCTTCAATCGGATCCCCGGGAGAAATTTCAGTTTTGTGCACGATTGTATCCACCTTTACATGTCCTATGCCTATGCTGGACAAAAATTGTTTAATCATATTTCAGCCACCTTTCCTATAACTACTTGTCTTTACCCTATTATATACCCGTCTTATTCGTCTATTCCTACATATTCTGCTAGTATTCGGCAAAGAATATGGGAGAAACATTGAAAAGGAGTGAATAAAATGAAAAAAATGGTTGTATCTATCTTAGCTGTCTTCTTGATTAGCCTGAATGTCGGCACAATTGCAGCAGCAGAAGGTGAACCACAAACGCCGAAGGTGAACCTTACTGAAGAACAAAAAGCAGAGCTTGGCAAATTGCATGAACAAATGTATTCAACAAAGAAAGAACTTGTGAACAAATATGTAGAGTATGGCGTCTTCTCAAAAGAACAGGGAGACAACGTACTTAAAATGATGGAAGCTAAGTTTCAAAAATTGAAAGAAAATGACTATATGATGAGATGGCATCCACATCAACACCATGGAAAACAACTGGATCACAAAGAATAGGAAAATGTGGAGGGGTCCACTTCCCTTCCACCACATCCACCGTCTCCTCCCCCAGACGAATGAGAAAGAGTTTCTCACAGTTTCATTCTCCCTCTCCCCTCAATAAAAGCATCAGGAATAAAACACCATACAAAATACCCACAAAAAATATAATTATAGGAATATTCAAAACATTTACCCTTTTAATATGTTACTATTTTAATAGCTCAATCACATGAAGAAATGAACTATTAAAGCCCGGTTAGAGGAGAAGGATCATATGACAATCGGTTCTAAAATCCGCTTTCATAGACTAAAACGAAATTTAACTCAAGAAGATTTATCAAAAGGGATTATTTCCGTATCATATCTTTCCAAACTGGAAAACAATCAAGTTACTCCGTCAAATGACATAATTAATCTGCTCTGTGACCGATTAGGGGTAAACAATCTGCTTGATAACCCGAACCATTTGAATAAGCTTCTCGAGAACTGGAACCATGCATTGTTGTGGAGTAAATCAGAGGAAGCCAAGTCCATCAACGAGGTCATTAAAAAGGAGCTTGAACAAACGGATGATCTTATTCCTCATTTATTCTATAAGATCCTTTGCTTCCGTGTCCAATTGATTAAAGGGAACCTTCAGAAAGCTTTAGAGCATATGGTACAGATCCAATCCAATTATAAAGATCTCTCAGATACGCTGAAATTCTATTATCACAAATACAAAGGGAATTACTATTATTTGATTGAAGAGTACGATAAAGCCCAAGGGGAACTGAAAGAAGCTGAAACCTACTACGTACTTGGCAATGTGATTAATGAAGAAGAACGGGCAGATTTATATTATTTATTCAGCTTAGTCTTGACCCGTTTAGGTACATACCGTTTGGCAATCTTTTATGGGGAGAAGGCACTCTCCATTTTCCAGGGCGTTTACTACCAGAAGAGATGCGCCGAGGTGCATTTGATATTAGGGATTTGCTATCGGCGTATACGTTATAGCGAAGAAGCGATGAAACATTATGATTGGGCCAATTTCATTTCACATTCCATAAACTATACGTCATTAAACTCCAAGGTGGAGCAGAATTTAGGCTATTTAAAATCATTTATGAATAAGAGTGAAGAAGCCATTCAGCATTATTTACGAAGTATTGAACTTAAAGACTCAGACGAAGAAGGAAAGTTGTACTCTATTCTTTCTCTGGTCAAAGAATATTACAAAAAAAACCAATTTACCGAGGTGCGTTTCTGGTTACCTAAGGGATTACACCTTTGCTCTAAACAAAAGTATCCGGATAAGTTCTATCAATTATCTTATTATCAGTTTGCTTTAAATGATTTCCCACATGGTTTTGAAGCGTTTATGAAGGAGTATACACTGCCCTTTTTTAAAAAGAGCGGCTACCATCTGTTATATGCCGAGTATTCTAAATTCCTTGGTCAGTATTACCAGGGGGTTAGAAAATATAAACATGCAGCATTTCATCTAAATGAAGCCAATGTCATTTATGAAGAAATGTTAACTTTATAGGAGGTGAAATGATGAAAAAGCTAAAAAAATTATTACTAATCACAAGCCTAACTGCTATGGCACTCTCCGGTGTTGTCGTAATAAATGGCAATGAAGAAGAGTTCCCGCCATTCTCTAGTAAACTATAAAACCATATAGGACTGCCCATCTGGGCCAGTCCTTTTTCTTTTGTTATTATAGCTTTTATGAAACACATTTTCTTCCTCAGGTTGTTGTCCACTTCAATACCATTTCTTCTTTACGTACTTCATAAACATTATCAATGAAATTTTCTGAATAAAGAGATATAGTTAGTATTGAATACATATTGAGGGGGATTTCAGATGAATCATGCATTTGAGAAAAAGTTGGAGAGATATGCAGATTTAATCGTACAGGTAGGACTAAATCTGCAAAAGGATCAGGAATTACTGATTTCTGCACCAGTTACAGCGTACAAGTTTGTTCGTCTTGTTACTGAAAAGGCATATGGAGCCGGGGTTTTAAATGTATTAACGGACTTCTACGATGAAGAATTAAAGAAAATCCGCTTAGAGAATTCTTCCGAGGAAGGCTTGAAAGTCTTTCCTGATTGGAAAGCAAAAGGATATATCGAGATGGCAGAAAACAACGTGGCCCTTTTGAATTTAGCTGCACCAAACCCTTCCCTATTAAGAGATACAGATGCTAAAAGGGTTGCTATATTGAACAGATCCTCAGCGGAAGCCATGAAGGATTTTTCTGCTTATATAGGCGGGGGGAAAATAAGCTGGTTGATAGCTGCGTTCCCTACGGTCGAATGGGCTCAAACCGTTTTCCCTGAACTTTCCCAAGAAGAAGCAATTGATAAACTATGGGAAAACATTTTTTATACAACAAGAACGGATCAAGTGAACACAGTTGCCCTATGGGAAGCACATATTAACAACCTAAACAAGAACGCCGAACGTTTAAATCAAAACAAATATAAAAAGCTTCATTATAAAGGACCTGGAACAGATCTTACAATTGAATTCCATCCTCAAACGGAATGGATCAGTGCTCAGTTTACAAATGATCAGGGAATCCCCTTTGTTCCTAATCTACCAACGGAAGAAGTGTTTACTATTCCAGTTAAACATGGTGTGAATGGTGTAGTTTCAAGCACAAAGCCACTTAACTATAGCGGTACGTTAATTAAGAACTTTTCGCTCACGTTTAAAAAAGGAAAAGTTGTAGATTTCACAGCCGAGGAAGGGTATGACACCTTGAAAAATCTACTAGAAACAGATGAAGGGTCTTCCTATTTAGGAGAAGTGGCATTGGTTCCCCATAACTCCCCTATCTCTAATACAAACATCGTCTTTAACAACACACTTTTTGACGAAAATGCATCTTGTCATATAGCGCTGGGACGAGCCTTATCCGTCTGTGTAGAAGGTGGTAAAAGTATGTCGGCTGAACAATTACGGGAAGTAGGTTTTAACGAAAGCATGATTCATGTTGACTTCATGATAGGATCGGATCAGTTAGACATCGATGGCGAAAAGGAAGACGGGACGTTTGAACCTGTTTTCAGAGCTGGTGATTGGGTTTAAAAAATGATTATTATGGGAGAATAAAGCTGAAGGCTTAAATGAATCATTTAAGCCTTTTTTTTTAGTTCAATCAACACACTTTCACTTCCAATCAGGAATGTAAACGTATAAGTACTGCATCACTTTTTGGTAAAAGTTACATATAATATGACAAATAAATTTCTTTTTTAACATATTCAATACTTCTCGAATCCTTTACAATAGAAGTATACCTTTTTAAAGGAGCGATTTCCTTGTCAATTAATCATAAACATTTGTTTTTGTGGAGTGGCATCATCTTCACCCTCTTCACTTTATATATTCTATTTCGCACTACAAATGTTCAATCCAGTGAAAAACCTTTAACCGCTGAAGAAAAATATCCCACTGTCTTTGTACATGGGTACAAAGGTACATATAATTCTTTTAGAACGATGTTAGAACGCTTTGAAAATCAGCATGGCTGGGGTCAAAAAACGTTGGAGATTTATGTGTCTGAAGATGGGAGTGTAGTGTATAAAGGATCTCTTTCCACAAATCCCACTTCACCTCCACTCGTTCAAGTCATATTTGAAAATAACCGTGCATCGTTAGAGAAGCAAGCAATCTGGTTAGAAAATGCAATGAAGCTCTTATATCACCAATTTGACGTTTCAAACGTAAATATCGTAGGACACTCCATGGGTGGGCTTGCCTCGACTAAATATATTCTAAATACAAGAGATCACTCGTTTGTTCCGAAGACCCATAAATTCATTACGATTGCTACACCTTTCCTTGGAGTTACGAAGGAATCTTATGACCAAATTAATACAGGCGCAGCTGTTATTGATCTAAAACCCGAGTCACATGCATTAAAGGAGTTATTTATCAATCGTCATTTAATCCCTTCCCATATAAATGTATTATCCATTGCTGGATCAGGTGATGATGTGGTAAACGTTCCAAGTGCTATAGGTAGTCAATCACTATTTGAAGAAAGTCGTTTTCAATACAAGATTGTGTATGATCCATCTATTTCTCATAGCGGCCTACATGAGACGATTAAAGTAGACCGGCTTGTTGGAGATTACCTATGGAGTAAATAAGAGAATATTTACTTCCGTACTCAGATAGAGTTTCTATTCTGATACGGAAGTTTTTTTTCTGTGCAGTTGCGTAAAATCCCTTTACGTTCTATACTACACAAGAACTAAACCTCAAGGTTAGGATGTGTAGAATGACAAAAGAAAGAATCATTAAAGCAAACCCTAAGTACATACAACAATTCCAAAAAGGTTTTCCCCTCTTAAATAAAGAAAATGTGACAACATCGATAGAGAATGTACAAGACGGAGAAATTTTCAAGCTTGTTGACAATAAGAATACCTTTATTGCGAAAGGCTACTTCGGAATTCAGAACAAAGGGAGAGGCTGGCTTCTGAGCTGGAAGGAGCAAGAAGCAATTGATAAAGACTTTATCTTTAAGAAAATCCAAGCTGCCATCAATCAACGACTTCACTTCTTTTATAATGAAGATACTACAGCATTTCGTGTGTTTAATGGTGAAGGAGACGGCTTTGGGGGCATCACCATCGACTACTTTGATGGCTACTACCTCATTCAATGGTATTCAAAAGGAGCCTATTCTTTTCACGAAGAGGTTATGCAATCGTTAAGAGAACTAACCGATTTCAAAGGCATTTATCAGAAAAAGCGTTTTGCACAGGAAGGAAAATATGTGGAGGAAGATGATTTCGTCGAAGGAACTCGCCCTTCATTCCCTCTTCTCGTCAAAGAAAATGGCGTTCAATTTGCCATCTATTTAAATGACGGTGCCATGGTAGGTGTTTTCCTTGATCAGCGTGAAGTGCGTAAACGAATTCGCGATTCTTATTCTGAAGGAAAACGGGTATTAAATACGTTTTCTTACACAGGAGCATTTTCTGTTTTCGCTGCACTCGGTGGTGCCTCACAGACCACTAGTGTAGATCTTGCTAATCGCAGTCTAAGTAAAACGAATGAACAATTCAGCATTAACGGAATCGATTATGAAGCACAAAACATCATTGTGGAAGATGTCTTTAAGTACTTTAAATATGCCGTAAAAAAAGAACTCTCCTTTGATCTTGTTATTCTTGATCCACCAAGCTTTGCACGTTCAAAGAAACATACATTCAGTGCATCAAAGGATTATAAAGATTTGTTAAAAGAAGCGATTGCGATTACTGAAAAAAACGGTACCATTGTGGCATCCACTAATTGCAGTACCTTCAATATGAAAAAATTCAAAAGCTTTATTGAAGAAGCCTTTAAAGAAACCACTGGTAAATACAAAATACTTGAGGAGTACACCCTGCCAGAAGACTTTAAAACCCTCAGTCAATACAAACAGAGTGATTACCTTAAAGTCGCTTTTATTCAAAAACTATAATATACCAAATAGATAGGGACGGACCTTTGAAAGGTCCGTCCCTATCTATTTGGTATATCTGGAGGTGAGTCCTGCTCTACTCGTTTATTTCTGTAAAGAATGGTGGTAAAATTTCATTTATAGGTTTAAGTTCATACTATCTGCAAATGACAGAATACTCTGTCATTATTTCCTCGGAAACCGCATAAAGCGACACAAAATAAGGATTTGTTGGAGAATAAGATCGAATTAGGGGGATTACTGATGAAGAAAGCTGTTTTTCTGGATCGTGATGGAGTAATCAATGAGGTGAAAACCCAACGAGTGACATTTGTTAATCGACCAGATCAATTTTATTTCCTTGAGGGAGTTCTTGACGCTATTAAATTATTGACAGAATCAGACTTTCTGATTTTTGTCGTCACCAACCAGGGTGGAGTTGGGTTGGGATATCTCTCTCATGAACAATTACGATCCATACATGATCATATGGTTATGGAAATTGAAAAAGCTGGTGGATTGATTCAAGAGGTTTCCTGTTGTACTCACAAGCCGCACGAAGGTTGTAAATGCAGAAAACCCGAAGCAGGGATGCTTCTGGACTTAGCCCAAAAGTATGGTTTGGATATTGCCCAATCGTATATGGTAGGTGATCGTGATGTAGATATTGAAGCCGGCCGCAAAGCGGGATGCACAACGATCTTACTTGCCGACGGTCCTTCTCCCCTATTTAACGCCGATTACATGTTTACAAACTTAATGGAAGCTGCTGAATTCATCGTCAATAAGTAAGTCCCTCTTAGTCCCTCGGGGATGGGACTCCTTTTTCTTATTCCATCGTTTTAGTGAACAACTACATAAATGCTATATAACCTTAGAAAACACCCTTATGAGTTTTGCACAGTTGGGTGTTTTTTGTATGTACCGTGCCTGCTTTATCGTTTTCAAAATAGGGAATTCTATGGTAAAGTACTATGGAACTAGTGAGAATGGGAGGTATTCGATGAACCAGCAGGAATTGTTACAAATTATACGAGATCACTATCCCTTTGATGTTCTAACCACAGAACAGTTAGACTACATTATTTCCGGTTCTAAATACACTACCTTCAAGAAGGGTGAATTCCTTTTTCATGAAGATGAGACAGTAGAAGAATTGGATATATATTTCCTTGTCTCGGGACTTGCGAAAAATGTTCTGCATCGATCAAGTGGCAAGCAGTATTCCCTCCGATTCTATTACCCTGGGGACTTAATCGGGATCATGATCATGCTTACAAGCGGTGAAATGACCTTTTCCGTACAGGCAATAGAAAATTGTACCGTGTTTCGGATTCACAAGGATAGGCTCCTGGAGGTTATGACCAAGAACAACGACTTTTCAAAAATCATCTTCGAGAGCATCGGAAATCGTATGAAAACTTTGTACGATGAAATAAAAGCGAAGTCTGCTACGGATACCGACGATGAAAATATCAGCCTGTTTCGTACCAAAGTCCATACTTTAATGGATCGCCCCACTTTCATTGACGGCAATGCCACTGTTCTTGATGCAGCAAGAAAGATGAAAGAAGAAGATACATACGGTTTAGTAGTAGTGGATCAAGAGAAAAAAATGCATGGCATTCTTACCCAACGGGAAATCCTGTCTTATATTACAAACCCAAGTGTCAGTGAAACAGTCAAGGATTGGATGAAGAAAAAACCGTTCTGGATTCGTGATGAATCTTTTGCTTATGAAGCTCTTTCTTATTTCAAACATGAAGAAGTGGATTTTGTACCGATTATTCGCAATGATAAAGTTGTTGGGGTTCTGACAAGTACATCGTTTCTCAATATACAGGATTCAAATTATTTGGACCTATCCTATAAAATCCAAAAAGCCGTTTCGAACGATGAACTCGTAGAACTGGCAACTGTAAAAAGTAATACCTTTCAACAGTTCATTAAAGACCTACTTGTTCAGGATAGTTTTGGCTACGATATATGCGAAGTGATTTCAAACTATAATGATCGCCTTCACCGAAAAATCATTCAGTTGACCGAAAGAGAAATGCGTCAGGAAGGCTTTGGCTCTGCACCTATCAATTATTGTTTTATCGTCATGGGCAGTCAAGGCAGGAGTGAACAAGGCTTTCATACGGATCAGGATAATGGAATCATACTCGATGATTATAATCACTTATCGGATCTCAAGAAGGTTGATTTGTATTTCCAGGCTTTCACCGAAAAACTCAATTTAAAGCTTGCAGCATGCGGTTTTCCTGAATGTACTGGCGGGATCATGGCAAAGGAACAAAAATGGAAACGTTCCTATACCGATTGGAAAAAAGCGATTGATGAATGGCTCTTTGAAATAGACGCACAGGAAGTTCAAAATATTACAATGTTTTATGATTTTCGTCCGATTTACGGTGATTACTCCATCGCAGAAGAAATTCGAAATTATTTAGCGGAAAAATCGAAACGATCTCTAAATATGCAGCAATTATTAAGAAAAGATGCCCTTCGTTTCAAGCTTCCTGTCGGTCCTTTGGGACGGGTTAACCTGAAACCCAGGAATCATTTATTTAATATTAAAAAGTCAGGACTTTTGCAGATCGTCAATATGATACGTATTCATTCTGTGAGGTATGGAATTAAAGAAGTCAATACAATTAAACGTGTTCACGCATTGAAAAATATGCAGGCGTTCCATCCCAGGGATGCACAAAATGTTAAAACAGCTATGCATATACTCCTCACTCTGCGCACAAAGCAAAACCTTCTTGAACTTAAAGAAGGAAAGGCATTAAGTAACGATATTGATGTACGTACTCTTTCAAAAGAGGATCGTCAGAAATTAAAAGAATCCATCCAAATTGCTAATCGACTTCAACAAGTGATGGAAATTAGTTTTAATAGGAACCGGGTGGTTTAATGAACGATATTGGAATTAATGTGGGCTACCGCATTCTGAAATATTATTTATGGCAGCAGTTTTTCTTTCGCTTTCAAGTGAAAAAGGAAAAAGAAAAGCTTTCCTACCATAAATTATCTCGTGCCCTAAAAGAATTTGAAGAGGAAAAACCCACGCTTCAGCAAAAACATTTATTCGATTGTGACTTTACCATATTTGACCTTGAAACCACGGGCTTTTTTCCTGAGGTGGGAGATGAAATCATTTCCATCGGAGCGGTAAAGATCAAGGAAGGTAAAGTTCAAGGGAAAGACACGTTCTATCAAGTCATCAACCCCCTTCAAACGGTGTCTAGGAGTACGAAGAGATTTACTGGTCTAAGACGAAAAGACTTTCTAAACGGGGTTACACTGCCGATTGGATTGCAGCGATTTTTAGAGTTTAGCAAAGGTACCATCCTTGTTGCCCATCCTGCTAGTTTTGACATAAACTTTCTTCGGAAACGTATTTTCAAGTGGCAGCTACCTTCATTTAACCCCGAATATGTAGACTCCTTTTCACTTGCAAATGGATTATTGGAACGGGACGATTGTTACCTGGACGCCCTTGTAAAGAAGTTTGGCATCGACTACCGGACCCGTCATCATGCACTGAATGACGCGATCATGACCGCCGAAATCTTTGAGGAACTATTAAAAATCTGTTATCAGCAAGAAGTCCACACGATAAGGGGATTGAATGAGTTTATACTGGAGGAGACAAGCTCAGGGTTCTGATCAGAATTCTTCCCCTGCTACCTGATAAATGAGAAAAAACGCTTGAGAAAATATCTCAAGCGTTTTGCCATGTTTATTATCGGATTTGTCCTGTTCCATGCATCATATATTTGACGGTTGTTAACGCTGGGAGCCCCATTGGTCCTCTAGCGTGTAATTTCTGTGTAGAGATTCCGATTTCTGCACCAAATCCTAACGCTCCTCCATCAGTGAAGCGAGTGGAAGCATTATGATAAAGAGCGGCAGCATCCACGAGCATCATGAATTTCTTTGCCGTTTCTGTGTTTTCAGTGACGATGGCTTCTGAATGCTTCGTCCCGTATTGTTCAATGTGATCAACTGCTTCATCCAAAGAAGATACAATCTTCACGGCAATATCCAAACTCAGGTATTCGTTTGCCCAATCTTCTTCTCCAGCAAGCTTAGCATCTTCAATCGCTGCGACAGCTTTTTCATCACCATGAATGGAAACATTGTGTTCTTTAAGCTTTTCTACAAAAGCATCCTTATTCTCTTTAAACCAGTCATCATGAAGGATAACGGTTTCAGCAGCATTACATACCGCTGGACGGTCCGTTTTTGCATTGATGATAATGTTTAATGCTTTTTCTACATGAGCTTCCTTGTCAATATAGATATGACAGTTTCCTACGCCAGTCTCAAGAACAGGTACAGTTGCATTGTTTACAACAGCATTGATTAATGCACCGCCCCCCCGTGGAATTAACACATCAATATGCTCTTTCATTGTGAATAACTCGCTTGTTGCTTCTCGGTCGGTTGTATTAATGAATTGTACTGCATCTTTAGGAATATCCGTTTTATCAAGTGCTTCATGCATGACGTCTACAATAGCTTTGTTCGAGGTAATGGCATTTGAACCACCTTTAAGAACAATGGCATTACCGGATTTCAGGGCTAATCCTGTCGCATCAACCGTTACATTAGGACGTGCTTCATAAATCATTCCAATGACACCTAGTGGAACCGTCACTTTTTGAACTTGCAGTTGATTTTCAAGAGTCCAGTCGGATACGATTTTTCCAGTTGGGTCTTCCAGGTCAGCTACCTGACGAAGCCCATTTGCAAAGTCTTCGACACGTTCCTTCGATAGAGATAAGCGATCCATAAATGCAGCTTCGAATCCCTTTTCTCTACCTCTTTCAAGGTCTTTTTCATTTTGCTTCAGAATGGATTCGTAATTAGCTTCTAAATGATCGGCAAGGATATGAAGAGCTTTATTTTTTTGGTCCGTTGTTAGCATACTTAATGTCTTTGAAGCTTTCTTGGCTAGCATCGCTTGTTTTTTTACATCGGTTTTTTCTATAGTTAAATTCATCAAATACCTCCTGAATATTTATAAAAAGAATTCGAAAGGATTTAGCAGGATATGAAGGAGAAAAACCCCTTCGCTTATACTCCTACTGGAATGGGTACTTCTACATGACACACAAGGTGATCGATTTCAACTGCGACTTGATCGGCTTTGATGTCTGTAGGATTCTTCAGTTGACCTGAACGGAAATTCACCATTCCCAACCCAATTTCTTCATTACGATTGTCAAGAATTCGAACGACGGCCCCTTTATCAAATCGGCCTTTTACAGTATAAATATCATCTATTGTCAAACTTTCCTTCTGCTCTAAAATGCGCTCTTTCGCACTCGCATCTATGGTAATTTCACCTTCTGGACCTGAGTTAAACGCAATCCACTGCTTTTTAGAGTCAAGGTTGACGGAATCTTCAGTAGATTCAAAATACGTTCCTTTAGCTGTATGTTGGACAGCATCGTAAATGACGTTTGAATGCCCTGATTTACCAAGGAACGCCGGAATGCCTGAAGCCATTGTGATTTTAAATGCATCAATCTTAGACCTCATACCACCTGTTCCTACTGCACTTCCCGGCTCACCAGCCATATCTTCAATATCTTCAGTGATTTCCGTAACACTCTCTAACAGTTCAGCATCAGGATTTTTACGTGGATCAGAATCATATAATCCATCAATATCAGATAGAATGATGAGTTGATCAGCATCCACTAATGCCGCAACTTTGGCTGAAAGTGTATCATTATCTCCAAATTTCAATCGGTCGATCGTTACGGTATCATTTTCATTTACTATTGGAATGATTCCTCGTTCAAGAAGGACATTGATTGTGTTTCTTGCATTATTGTATCTGTCTTCATCAGAAAAATCACTACGAGTGATCAGAATTTGAGAAGCCACGTAGCCGTTGGAGATTAACAGATCAGAATACGCTTCAATTAATAGTCCTTGGCCGATAGCTGCTGCTGCCTGCTTCTCTGGAAGAGAGCTTGGACGAGTTAAGCATCCTAATTTACGATAACCTGCAGCGACGGCTCCTGAGGAAACAAGCAATACTTCATGACCGTCATCCTTTAATCGGACAACTTCATCAACAAGACGTTCCAGCTTCCTGCGACTCATTTCTCCATGCAAGCTTGTTAATGAACTACTTCCAATCTTAATTACGATACGTTTCTTCTGATTATTTTGGGACATTCAATCACTCCTAGTAAAAAGGTCCGTCCCTCGCCCCCTTTATGTGTGTAGGGACGGACTTGTATTTCTTGTTTGGTTGGTAATGTTTATATGGGGTGGTTAATAGTCGATGTTTGTTTTAGCTAGTTACTAATTGTTTGGACTGTAAGGAAGAGCTGATTTCTTTCGAACGTTTTTCTGCTCCCTTAACAGCTTCTGAGATAGCCTTACCTCCGCCGAACTCTGCTAATGCATCAAGTCCTGCAGCTGTAGTACCATTTGGGGATGTTACATTTTCTCTAAGTTGAGTAGGTGATTCTTCTCGCTCAAGCATCATTTTGGCTGCACCGAAAATGGTTTGTGCCCCGATTTTCCGAGCTAATTTTGAATCCATTCCTGCTTCAGCACCCGTTTTTTCGATGTGTTCCATTAAATAGTAGAAGTATGCTGGACCACTACCTGCAATTCCAGTGAAGATGTCCATTTGACTTTCTTCGATAACGAAAACTTCTCCGATGCTTGATAATAATTCTTTTGCATTCTCCATGTCATCTCTAGAAGTAAAGCGTCCTGCACTTATGGCTGTAGCAGATTCTTTCAACATACTTGACGTATTTGGCATGACCCGGATAACTGGCTGCCCTGCTGGTAGCTGCTCTTCCATATGAGAGGTGGTGATTCCCGCCAGCACTGACATAATCACCGTATCGTTCCTTACTAAGTGATTAATGGAATCTAATGCTTTATCAATATCCTTGGGTTTCATCGCCAGGATAAGAATATCTATTTCGTTAAAGGGTAGATCATCTTTTGTTAAAGCTGTTATATCGTACTTGGCTTTCATTTCCTGAAGTCTTCCTTGATTGCTTCGATTTGAAACAATAATTTGATGAGATGGGATTTTTCCACTTTGTACAGTTCCGGAAATCATAGCTTCCGCCATGTTTCCTGCACCTAAAAAAGCAATTGTTTTATGTTTTAACAATCATATCCACTCCTGTTCCTAAATTTAATGATTAGTTTTTAATTGTGCATTCATTTTAATAGATAGTTATAATAAGAAGGTTTTGTTTGTTGTTAAAATCACTGGTTCATGTGTCTAAAAACCTTTGTTGGCGTGTGTTTTGTTCACAACGTTTATAATCGTAACATGCTGGTAAATGATATCAAGGGCAATAAAGGAAGTAGTTAGGAATTGGCCGAAATAGCTAGTGGAAGCGTTATCATCCCCGTTTATGTTAGTCAGATTCCTTCTAAAGGCTATATATTGGCTCAGAGAGCGTATAATCAGAATTTTAAAATTCAGCCTATACTTGAAAATTTATATGATGAAGACTGCTATATCAATTCTAAGGGAACGAATTCTTTCTTTCGTTTGTACAAAAAAGCCCGTTAAGCCATTTATCAGCTTAACGGGCTTTTTGGATTCATTCAGTTGCAGCTTCATCTGAGCTTTTTCCATTAAGGAAGTCTTTTAGTGCTTTCGTGTTTTGTTCAAAGTCGATTTCAAGTACTGATCCTACACCGCTATAGCTTCCAAAACCATAGCTACCTTCAACAGGTATGGTGAGCTTATCCATATCATTCGTGTTACTCAACAAGATATCTTTAGCGATGGAAATCTGATCCAGCTTACTCATATTCGTTTGAATATAGGGTTGAATGGATCCTGCCATTTTCGGAAGCTTTGTGACGCCGCCTATTGAGAGGACCTCATCTTTAAGAGCATTTATGACTTTTTGCTGTCTTTCAACCCTTCCAAAGTCCCCCTCTGCATCAGCACGGAACCTGGCATAGCCTAATAACTCTTTCCCATTTAAATTTTGGACTCCAGGCTGGAGGGAAACACCGATGTTTTCAGACATCGCCTTTTCAACATCCATTTCAATACCTTCAGGAGCAAGTATATCAACGGATTGTTCAAACCCTTTAAAGTCGACCACCATAAAATACTGAATATCAATATCAAAATTATTTTTAATGGTTTTCCTAAGCAATTCGGGTCCACCTAAATAAAAAGCTGTATTCAGCTTGTAGTTTTTATATCCGGGTATTTCAACATAAATATCTCTCATAAAGGAAACAAGTTTGGTTTCATTTGTTTTTGGATCAATCTGTGCGAGCATCATCGTGTCGGTTCTTGATTTTTCCTCGCCCCTGCTATCGACTCCTAATAACAAAACATTAACCTTACCGTTTTCATCTTTCACACCGTTAAATTTATAATCTCCTTGAAGCTGGTCGTTTCCAGCCATTTTATATCCACTATAAAATTGATAAGCAGCATAACCGAGCAAGCTTAAGATAAGTAATAATAATACCAATAGCACTTTTCTTCCTCGTTTTTTCTTTCTACTCTTGCGATCTAATCGTGAATCCATTTCTTCACCTACTTTTATGACATTCATGAATTACTGATGATAGTATGAAATAGTACTCTATCCAAATACAATTGACAATCGCAGAATGTTGGATAAACTAACATATTTCTCCATACCATTTGAAAGTATATTTTATCATAAATATCCTAAAAAGTATTTATTTGTTCCTAGCATGATAAATGTAGTGAATGAAAATGCCTCCCGGTAAGTTCTCTTACATCATGTTCATCCTCTTTCTTGTAAGAAATGATAAATGAAGTAGAAGGTCCGCTGGATTTATCCAAGTCTTGACTAGAGGTAACCCCCTCTCTTCTTAAAGGCTTCCCCAATAAGAGACAAAGTTCATGAAAAACGCCTTTGGAGCCCACTGGCAGAATATCGATGATGGAAGGGTGATGTATACAGTCCATGAACAGGGATAGAGGGGCAACAGACGCACCATTCGTGATTACTTCATTTCCTACTAATGGCGTTCCGATAAGGGCATGAGCAAGGTTATGACAAGAGGTAAAAGGTCTCTCTTTTTTTCTCATCCCAATACAAGTAACTCCAAGAGCCGATTGATTAAGAACAATATTCGATTCAGAGCTTCCCGTTATGGGAATATCCTCTATGTTTAGTTCCCTTAGACCCTTCGTTACACCACTATAATACTTCTCCCATACAGAGTGACTAGTAAAGTTCAACAATTGAACAGCTTTAAGAGCTGCTCCCGCGGACAAGCATTCCATGACTGCTACACGGAAGCAGTAATACCCCACAGTCTCCGGATCAACAATTACCGCATCCCCTTCTTTACTTCCTATCCCTCCGCTGCAATCTGAAGCCAGGATCAGCTCTTCTTCATCTGAGATCGATATGGATATAACATCCCGATTTTGAATCATGCGATTTCTCCCCTCCTAACTCTTGAAGCCAGAGGAGGGAACAGGAAGTGGGCAATCGTCAAATTAATGAAACTGGCCAATAGTAAGGAAGGGACAATGGTGTAATAAAAGGATGCACTCAGGATAAATATAAATGGAAGTCCTGCCAGTACCCCGTTACCTATAAGAAACAGGATGGCTGCAAGTACACGTTTCCCCATGGAAAACACATATCCAAATACCCATACAAAGAAGGCCATTTCAATAGCAATGAGAACATGAAACGGTCCCAACGGGAATCCAACGTATAAGCTTGAAAGCAAGTGTCCTCCCCCTGCAACGATTGCACCCCATCTCCGATTGTAAAGGGATGCAATTAATAGTGCAGGCATACTATCTAAAGCAATCGTGCCAATTACAGCAGGTATCTTTACCATTCCACCGATCGCAGAAAAAGCCATAAACAAGGATAGTATTAAAAGAGTCTTAAGATTACTTTTCATTTTTTTTCTGAACTTTACCTGTTGAAAATACGTTTGCGCTGCGAATATATTCGACATCTTTTACATTACAACGATAATTGATCACACGTGCCAAGGCAAAAAAGTAGTCGGATAACCTATTGATATACTGCAATGTCACTATAGGAAAGTCCTCGTCCGTTTTTGAAAGTGACACCATGATTCTCTCTGCTCTCCTTGTGACCGTTCTCGCTATATGAATACTTGAAGAAGCTTTCACACCACCTGGTAAAATGAATTTTTCCAGAGGAGGCGCTTCCTTAGTGAAGCGATCGATCTTCTCTTCCAACGCCTGGACGGATTGGGGCTGGAGCTTGATCTTTCTATTTTTCGAAACGTTGGATAGGTCACCTCCGCAATCAAAGAGCTCATGCTGAATCGTCTCAAGATCTTCTAAAAGATCTGTAAAACGGTCACCATTCAGTTCGGAAATGGCCTGCCCAACAAATGAATTGATTTCATCCAATGTTCCATATGCTTCGACACGAACATCATCTTTATCTACTCTTCCACCGATTAAACTCGTTTGCCCCTTATCACCAGTTCTTGTGTAAAGCTGCATACTTACACTCTCCTTTATCTTTTTAATGATGTAGCAAGACCATACCAAACCAGCCATACTTTCTGAGACATTTCCGCCAGATCTTGATAAACCCATCCAGTCATATCCCGCCACTCCCTGGACAGCTTATCCATTGGGACAATCCCTTTCCCAATTTCTGAACCTATCCAGATTACCTTGCGATCAGGTTCTTCTTCTTCCCACTGCTTTAAGAATTGCATCAACGTGGTCAAGGACTTTCTGATTTCAGGATCATTATTTAAAATGCTTGATCGAATTCCATACTCAAGTCCCTCTATTACAATGACAGATTTTGAAAAATCGATATCCTCCAGATGAATCCTTTCCCTATTAAATAATGAAATCCAGGTTGTATCGGTACTATTAAGATTAAAATGGACTTTCACCCATTTACTTTTCCCATTAAAGGAACCTCCCGTAACGAAGTACATGTTTGATTCCTCCAATCATTTTCTGTCTTCCATACAAATTCATACCCTTCCCCATGGTTGACCTCCCATTCCCAAAACGTTCTGTGAACATCTATAGGGGATAAAGTAGTTAATAGATGTCGAATGACTCCACCATGAGTAATAAGGGCATACCGCTTCCCATTATGTTCTTTTATCTGGGCTACTATCTGTGCCCAGGCTAAATCGACTCGTTTTCCAAATTGATCTATCCCTTCCCCATTTGGTGGGGAAATGGATGGGTCCAATAACCATTCTTGATAAACATCGTCATCCTTTAAGCTCTCATAGGTCAAACCTTCCCAGCCTCCGAAGTGTATCTCTCTTAAAAGGGATGAAGAGATTAATGGGGCATGAGGAAACAAAAGATGAGCAGTTTCTAAACAGCGATTAAGATCACTCGTAAAGCATCGTTCATAATTTTCAAAAAAGGTATTTCTCCTTTTAAGTGATTCGATTCCTTTATTAGATAAACTAGAATTTGTCCAGCCGATGTATTTCCCCTTTTCATTTTCATCTGTTAAACCATGGCGAATACATGCAACAACCATATAGTCATCCATAATAACAACTCCACTCCCTCTACACTGCCCCCGATTGTATCGCCGGTCATACCGCCAAACCATTTAATGGATCTGGAATAAACAAACCAGAATAAAGCTAACGTCACCAGGGTGAATAAAGCATAAAAATAAAAGCAATTTAAAAAGAAGCTGCCGATTCCACCCAGCATTAAACCAAAAACAATCCAAATAAAATCATAACGCGTCACATTCTTACTGAGACCATATCCCATTCCTGACGACTGGGCTGCAGGGATAAAGATTAGACTCGCCCCCATCATCATTCGACTTAAAAAGGGAATCGACACAAGGACCATACCAATCAAAATTCGGGATTGGGATTGAAGGATGGTTTCATAAATAAATAAAAACCGGGATGAAAGCAATACCACCAGTGACAAAACGCCAAAGGCACCTACCCTTGGGTCTTTCATGATATCTAATCGCTTCTCCCTTTCTCTATAGGAAAAAAAGGCATCACTCGCATCCATATAGCCATCTAAATGGATACCACCAGTTAATACAATTGGCATTACCCAGATATAGAATGATATTCCCAAAGAGCTTATTTGGGTAAAAGAAGTCAGAAAAACATATCCTCCAAGGAGAAACGCACCTACAAATAAACCCAGCATTGGAAATGTACGAACCATCCACTTCATTTCCCTTTTCCCTATAGAGAATTCTTTTCGAATCGGCACAATCGTAAAAAACTGCAGGTTAAGGAGAAAGCTTTTAAATAGGATCATGAAGCAACCGTCCTTCATCATTCGGGCCCCTTTTTTTCACAACAGGGATTCCCGCTGTCATTTCAATTGCGACACATGCTTTCTTCACCATTCTTATATGTAATGAACCAAGTCGTTTCTGGAAAGTAAGAAGATCGTTTGAATCAATTGGAAGGTCAGAAACCAATTCATTACTAACCAGGATCAGTACATCAACTCTATTTAGTAACTGTAAGATAGACTGATAGATTTTCTCTTCTAGATACTGCCCCTTATAATCTCCATTAATATACATCTCATTTGTTAAGAGAGTAGTGAGGCAGTCCAATAAAACTACGGAGTGTTTAGGAATATGATTGATTATCCCTTCAATCAAATTAGGGCATTCAATCGTCGTCCATTCCACAGTAGACGCTTGCCGGTCCTGCTGGTGTTTCAGGATTCTTTGCTCCATTTCCCTGTCAGTGTTCACTCCACAAGCAAGATAGACCAATGGAACGTCAGACTTTTTCTTCTCTATTGCCCATTTTTCAGCAAAAGAGCTTTTGCCGCTTCTAACCCCTCCGGTAATAAAATATAGGGTTCCCAAGGCGATTCCCCCTCTCCACAATCACCCCTGTCATTGAAATAAATCTACTTTGTTTGATCCAAATATCGTTGAATGGCTTTTTTCGTTACCTTATACACACCGCGGCCAATCAACTTCCCTATCGGTGTAATCGGCCCGGCAAACGGTTCAAGCTCACCTCTTTGACTGGAGGCTATCAGAATACTATCGGTCGGTGTACCGGTTGCAAGCTGACCTGTTCTTCTGTCCCTCACATTCATGTCGTGAAGGGCTCTCACTTTCGCTTCTGTTGAGGTTACAAGGGCTTCTATATATGCCTCATCTGATAGATTCCCATTGATGAAAACCCATGTATTAATCGTGCCTGGCCTTGAGTCTATATCATATTGATAACTTGTTGAGACATCAATCGCATTCCCGACACCGGCTGTCACTACAACGAATACGGAATGACCCTGTACTTCGAAACGATCGCATACCATATTATTTAAAGGAAGAGCCGTCATCATACCAACAGACAATGAGGGATCCAGCTGATTATGAACAAGAAATTCTTTCATATCCCCTCGATAATCCGAGCAATCATAATCTGCAGGGACTCTACGATTGATAAAGTGCTTATACCATCCTATTCCTGCACCAATAATCCCTGAAGACATACATTTTAACGGATAAGGAGCAGAGAAATATATGTATTCTGCCCCCACCCTAAGGTACCTTTCATCTAACACAAAGTTCTCTGTCGCACTCTCCTCAGGTACTATCACCATTTGAGGTTTTGCCACTAAAGGATGAGCCTGTTTTTGAACCTTTGTATGATACACCTCTTCAATATATTTCTCTTTCAGAACCTCTTCCGGGTGATGGAGTAGTTTGGTTTTTCCTTTGTCTAAGAGAAGTAAGCGATCACAGTATAAACTTGCTAAATTCAAATCATGAAAGATCGCGATTACTGTTAATTTTTTGTGTACCGTTTGATTCTTAATTAAATCCAACAGTGACTTCTGATACGAAAGGTCAAGATGATTAGTAGGTTCATCAAGTAACAGGACTTGTGGTTCCTGAGCCAGGGCCTGTGCAAGGAACACCCGCTGCCGTTCTCCCCCGGACAACTCATGAAGGTAGCGGTGCTGGAAGGACGTAATGCCGGTTTGTTTCATAACCTTCTCGACGATCTCAATATCTCGTTCAGTCGTCCCTTTAAAAAAACCTTTTTGGTGAGCATATCTTCCGAGCATAACCGTCTCCCTCACTTCATATGAGAAGGATTCTGTCGATATCTGAGGAAGTACCGCTACTTCTGTGGCTAAATCTCTTGAAGAAAAATGATGCAGGTTTTTTCCTTTTAATGTGATATTCCCCTCCATTAATGGAAGTAGTCCCGTCATTGCTTTTAATAGCGTGGTCTTTCCACTGCCGTTAGGTCCAAGAATCCCAAAGAATTCTCCTTTGTCTATATGAAAATTCATGTCCTCCACGATTTTTTCATCGTTGTATCCTACTGTAACCCCGTTTATATCGATCATGATGAAAGACCTCTTTTCTTTAGGAGAATATAAGCAAACATGGGGGCACCAATCAGGGCTGTTATCACTCCGATTGGAAGTTCTGTCGGTGCAATGATGGTTCTCGAGATAAGATCAGCCAGAACGAGAAAACCTCCGCCGACTATGATAGACAAAGGAAGTAAGTGCCTATGATCATGACCTACCATCCTTCGCAGAAAATGAGGGACCACAAGACCAACAAATCCAATCGTACCTGAAACGGCGACAGCCGCTCCTGTCAGGATACTTCCAGCAATTAAGATGAGGAGTTTTCTCTTTTGTACGGATATCCCGATATGATGGGCTTGGTCTTCACCAAAGCTCATGCCATTCAGTTCCTTGCTATTAAAGAACAACAAAATCACTCCAATGAGGAAAAACGGGAATATTATCGCAATGTAATCCCACCCTCTCATGGATACACTCCCAAGAAGCCAACCAATGATTTGTCTTAATTCTTCTCCAGTCAGGGCGATCATTAAGGAAATAAAGGACCCTAAAAAAGAGCTGAAAATAATTCCTGTTAAAATGATGGTTTCTACCTTCATCGTTCTTTCAACTTTTTGTGCAAACCATAATACAAGGAACACGGTAATAATCGAACAAAGAATACTGAGAAAAGGAAGCGTAAACTTTCCAATGAACGGAATGCTCCAATTAAAAAACAAGGTAATAACAGCTCCAACTGATGCTCCTGAAGACACGCCTAATGTATATGGATCCGCCAACGGGTTTCGCAAAAGCCCTTGAAAAGAAGCTCCAGCGATAGCTAAGGAGCTTCCAACCAATAATGCCAATAATACTCTGGGCAATCTAATTGAATACACAATGTTTGTAAACATCGGATCCGTCTCTTCCGGTAGATGGTATCCAAACCATTTAGCTCCGACGATGAACAAAATGTCCTTTGGTGGGATTGAGATGGTTCCAATCGATATACCTGCGAGAAGAGCGAATAGTAAAAACGATACTGCCAATCCGTATGTTATCCATATTTTATTCTGTAAATAGCTCCGGATAGATCGACTTTGCAATTTCCTCTACTCCTTCAACCAGTCTTGGGCCAGTGCGTGTGACCAGGTCAGAATGAACGTCATGAACTTCTTCATTTTTCACAGCATTTACGTCTTTCCATCCTTCTCGGCCCATCACCTGTTTTTTAGGGTTTTCGCTGTAGTAACCGTATGTTGTAATGATAATGTCTGGATTTGAAGCGATGACTGCTTCTTGGTTTACTTGGACCCACCCCTCTTGGTCACTCATTACATTTTCGGCATTTACAAGTGATAGCATTTGATCGATGAATGTATTTTTACCAGTAGAATATATGTCAGGTGAAGGTGACACCTCTACATACACTTTTTTCTTCTCAGATACACCACTGACTTTTTCCTTAATGGATTCCAGATCAGCTTTCATCTCCGAAATGACGGATTCAGCTTCATCTTTCTTTCCGACCAATATGCCGATGTTTTCCATCGTGGTGTACACTTCCTCAAAGCTATTGGCATCACGTACGATATATACCTTTACCCCTGCACCTCGAAGCTGTTCTAGCCCCTCTTCTGCCGAAACAGCTGTGGACTCATGAGCGAGAACCAAATCCGGATTCAGGCTGATGATCTTCTCAACGTTAAATTCCATTCCACCTATTTTTTCTTTCGCCGCCGCTTCTTTTGGATAATTATCAAAATCTGAAACCCCCACAATTTCCTTATTCAACCCTAACTCGAATAAAATTTCTGTGTTGCTTGGAATCAACGAAACAATATGCTTAGGTTGCTCTTCCAGCGTGACTTTATTATTCAGGGCGTCGTTTACTGACAAAGGAAAAGCAGATTGTCCCTGACTGACTTCCCCGCTATTTTTTTTCTTTTCTACACTTTCACCATCAGTACCGCATGCTGAAAGGAGTCCAAGAGATAATAGTAGTGCAAGAATGATTTTGAATGTGTGTTTCATACGTTTTCCTCCTGTAAATGAACTTATTCCCAGACAAAAAAACATCTCCAGTGGGACTAGAGATGTTGTGTAAAATGCATAAAATGGCTTTCATACCGTCAGACATGCACATTACACCTTTCTATCCGCGTAGATTTGGTGCGAAAGACATTAGGCAGGTCTCCTGGCTCATGGTCATTGTTTGCTGCACCTTCCCATACCTATTGGTACAGTGGCATTCATACAGCTCACTTCCATTTACAGTGGCGGGACCGCGTTGGAATTACACCAACTTCCCTATTATGAAGCTAAAAAGTTTGTTAAAGAAACTTCCGCTTCACCTAATCTCGTATCATATGTAATTGTTCCGTTCACATGAATTATACACAAGTTATCATCGTTAGTGAATTGATTTTTACGAATTTGTTGAAATTTGCAGAATGATTGAATCTACCTGCGTAATGCAAGTTGATCGTGTGCCTATAGGAAGAGAGCTTCTGTTGATGTGAGTTATCAATTACGCACTTTTAGTAAACCATATAGGCAAATAGGCTTTGAAGCTAATTGATTGTGGCTTCCACCCTTTCATGATAAAATCTTTTTCAAGCTATCGCTTTACTACTTTAGAGCGGCATATGTATAGGAGGTTTTCGCAATGAATGAAAAGAAAGAAGTCGCTACTTTTGCCGGCGGTTGTTTTTGGTGTATGGTAAAACCTTTTGATGAACTACCGGGTATTATTGATGTCGTGTCAGGTTATTCAGGAGGGCATCTTGAGAACCCTACCTATAAGGATATCAAAGCCGGTAACAGTGGGCATTTTGAAGCTGTTCAAATCACCTTCGATCCTGCTCTCTTTCCCTATGAAAGATTATTAGAACTATACTGGCCTCAGATTGATCCGACTGATGACGGAGGACAATTCCATGATCGCGGTGACCAGTATCGCACAGCCATTTTCTATCACAACGAACAACAAAAACGTTTAGCAGAAAACACGAAGAAGGAAATAGAAGAAAGTGGCCGATTTAAAAAACCAATCGTCACACAGATCCTTCCTGCCTCAATCTTCTATCCGGCAGAAGAATATCATCAAAAGTTCTACAAAAAGAATCCCGATGAATATAAACAAGACCGGGCAAAATCTGGTCGTGACGAATTTATTGAGAGTCATTGGGAAAACCCAAAAGCTTAAGGACTTTAAAAAATTTATCATTCCTGGAGAATGAAAAAAACTCCTTTTGCCAAACTAATTGGCAGAAAGGAGTTTTTATATGAAGAAAAATGATCCCGTCAAAGACGATAAAGAGCAAGTCGTGGGATATGAAGGTCCAGGAAAACTGGTGAACTTTTTTGATCCCTATCCAGCTCAGGACGAGGCGAAAGTAAACAATTCGGATACGGTGGATAATCATAGTTCAGAATGAAAATATAAGGTGATGGTTATCATGCATCAAACCATCACCTTATATTTTTATCCAATAAAACGATTTACCTTCACTTGTTCATCCAAGATCAATTCCGCTGTAAGCTGTCCGGAAAGAGTGACCATTGGCACCCCTCCACCCGGATGGGTTGAACCTCCCACAAAATACATATTTGAGAGCACTCTGCTCTTATTCGGAACCTTGAAACCTCCATTAAGCTTTCGGTCCGTGACCGTACCATAGATAGATCCGCCATTAGCCCCGTAGAGACTTTTAAGGTCATTAGGAGTAAAAGTATATTCATATTCGATATGATCCCTTAAGTTCGTAACACCCATCTTCTCCAATTTATCCAGCACTTTGAAGCGATAGGATTCTTTATATTGGGTCCAATCTTCCCCCTCTTTTAATGGAGGCACGTGTGTTAACACAAACATGTTTTCTTTCCCTTCAGGAGCCTGGGTGGGATCCGATTTAGAAGAGATGCCGATGTAAATCGTCGGGTCGTCAGAAAGCTTTTGCTCATCAAAGATCTGCGTGAACTCTTTTTTCGGATCCTTACTGAAAAAGAAGTTATGATGAGCGAGATGTTCATATTTACGATCTACCCCGAGTAGCAGCACCAGCCCCGAAACTGTTGGAGCATATTTGCTTAATTCATCGACTTCTTTTGAAGATTCATGATAATCAGCTAATAGGGATTTGTAGCAAGGGATTGCCTCTAAGTTGGATACAACGATGTCCGCCTTCAGCTCTTCTCCTATTTTCGTTCGGACTCCTTCAGTACGGCTGCCTGATGTAAGTATATCTTCCACTTCGCAATTTAAGCGGACCTCTACATCGAGTTCCTGCAACACCTTAGCCATTGCCTCAGCAATTTTGTACATTCCGCCCTTAACATAATGGACACCAAGACCTAGCTGAACATGAGTGAGCTGTGACATGATGGCTGGCGCATGGTAAGGCGAAGACCCGACATACATGATAAGGAAATTAAATAACTGCTGTAAATGCTTGTCTTTAATAAATTTACGATTTGCAGTATCCATGGATTTCATTGGATCCATTTGCAGTAATTCTTTGACCGGATGCATTGAACGTAAGTCTTGCAAGCCATTGATGCTCTTTTTATAGAAGCTCTTCATTGTAAGTTCATACATTTTCCCACAGTAGCTTAAATAGTTAAAGAAGTTACTCGCATCCTCTTTAGATGTCTTCTTCATTTCTTCAAGCATCGTCGGAAGATCCGATGATACATCCAGCACCTTCCCATCTTCAAAAAATGTCCTCCAGCCCGGTTCCACTCTCATAATATCTACATAATCATGAAGGTCGCGATTCGCATGGGCAAAGACTTTCTCCAGTACCCAAGGCATCGTAAGGATGGAAGGTCCTGTATCGAAAGAAAAGCCTTTTCCTTCTCTTTTATTTAATTTTCCGCCAAGCCTTTCCCCTTTTTCAACTATCGTAACGTCATATCCCTCTGAGGCAAGACGGATGGCTGTTGACATACCTCCTAAGCCGCCTCCTACTACTATTACTTTCTTCTTCATTTCATTTCCTCCCAACGAGAAAGATCGTTTTCGGCTGAATCGCCTATTCAGCTTTCCATTGTACCCATTTTGTTTAAATTCATACCATGAATTAACGTAGAAGGAATCAGCCCAAAACATCCTATCCTGAAGAATAAACGTATCACCTTCAACCAAAATGGTTAAAATGTCCATACAAATTAAAAGATTAGAGGGTGAAAATATGTATATTTGGTTATGGTCTGTTATTCTTACCGTTTTTCTTTTCACTAGAATCCCGACAGTCAAAAAGTCCATTCACGTTAGGAATAGCTTTCTCGTAAAAAAATGCTCCATTATCATTCCTGCCAGGAATGAAGAAAAGACGATAGGAAATTTATTATCGAGTATTCAGAAGCAATTTATTCAGCCAGTAGAAGTGATCGTTGTGAATGATGGATCAAAGGATCGCACGAAGGATATAGCTGAAGGATTCGGAGCAACAGTCATCGATTCCCCCCCTCTGCCAAGTGGGTGGAACGGGAAATCATGGGCTTGTTGGAATGGAGTGAAAGCATCTAAGGGTGAATTCTTATTGTTTGTCGACTCTGATACATGGTTTGAGCAAGTAGGACTGCTTAGAATATGCGAAACGTATCAACGACAGCAATTTCAAGGAGTTCTAAGCATTCACCCATATCATAGGATGAATAGTGGATATGAAACATTATCCATGATGTTTCATTTAATGGTATTCGCTTCAACCGGTGTCACCCACCTCCTTTCAGGGTTGTTCAAACCTTCAGGTGGCTTTGGTCAGTGTTTCCTGTGTTCTAGAGATGTATATCAGCGAATCGGAGGCCACGAAGCAATCAAAGGAGAAATGGTGGAGCATTTTGCCTTGAGTCGACGTGCAAAAAAATGTGGTGAATCCGTAGAAGCAGTCAGCGGAAGAAATGCAATTTCCATGAGAATGTACGGTAACGGATTAAGTGGGTTATTCCGAGGGTGGTCGAAAAGTTTCGCTTCTGGGGCCAAATCGACAAATATCATATTATTGGGACTTTCTTCTTTGTGGATTGCCTCTCTCACTTCTTTCGTCATCCATTCGCCGGTAATGGTATGGACAAACCCATATACTTATATGATTCAGTACATTTTTTTAAGTGTTTACTTGTATTTCATAATTAGTAGGATAGGGAATTTCACCGTTTTTGATACGCTCTTATTTCCAATCCATGTCCTATTTTTCATTGTGACTTTTTCCCACTCCGTTTTGACTACATTTTTCACGAAAAACACGAAATGGAAGGATCGATATGTTTATATAGAAAAAGGGAAGGATGAAAAAATGAAATGATCATCCTTCTAAATATTTTTGCATGGGTAAGTATTCATTTCTTTGTTTCCTATAAAACTTCCAGATTGACCCCACATCAACTCCAGAAGTTGTCCGCCCCCTTTCAACCACTTCAAATGGAAGCAGGGGGTGGTATGTATAGGTTCGTAAGGATCCAAAAATGGAAGAAGCATATACCCGATACAGGGGGATGGTTTCGGGGAGGATTGAATAAGAATGATATCGGGCTATTTTCTCATCAGGGTAGAGTTACCTTCCTTAACGAATTGAATCGTGCTGAATTATCTCACTGGCTGCAAATGTTACCGGCACCATTCTTTTATATTCTAAATAATGGCATTGTGTCCTGGGTGATGTTTATATATGGAATTCTATTTAATCTCCCACTTATCCTCGTGCAACGCTACAATCGAATGAGAATTGGACAAATAATGGTTCAACATGCTCCACCTGAGGAATCGAGACCAGGTAAGACTAAGACCCCACATTTTTAAGCATTTTTCAAATAGTGCATAAATTTATAAAAATTTGTCCATTTTAAGAAATAAGAACCGAGGAAGTCCTCCACTACAATAATAGGCCATAAATCGCCCGATTTGCTCGGTTCCCTCATCCCCCCCCCACTCCTTCATCAATAAATCCCTTATGCAGAAAATTGTCGAACAAATAAGTCTCTTCTTTTTCTCATCAGTATGCTAAACTTACTTCATCAATTACGAGGGGGAAATAACATGCAAAAAACGTTCAAAACACTTTCATCTCAAGGAGGAGTGAACGTTTAGGTTCTTTAAACATGAAACGACGCTCCTTCTTCCAGGACATATAGTACAAAAATGGAAGTAGGAGATATGAATGAATAAACAAACGATTGCATCCCATAATATTCGGATGCTATTTTGGATCTCTTTTTTTGGTACGATCAGTTTTCTTCAGCCGGTCTTAACTTTATTCTATTTTGAAAGAGGATTAACTTCTTCTCAAATTTTGATTCTGCTCATGTTTTGGAGTGGAGGTGTTTTAATTGGAGAAGTTCCAACTGGAATGTTTGCTGATCGGTTTGGGGCAAAGAATTCTTTTTTAGTTGGTTCTGTGCTTAAAATCCTTAGTATTGCCCTGCTTTTATTCGCATATGAGCCATGGTTGTTTTTCTTGTACAGCTTTATGAATGGGTTTAGCGTGACTTTTTTTTCCGGTGCTGATGAGGCACTTATCTATGACTCACTCAAAGAATCCAATGAAGAAAATCGCATGGATCATGCAATGGGCAAAATTCAATCTGCCACATTTATCAGTATGTTGATTGCGGTTATATTCGGTTCTTATTTGGCTAAAGATTTGGCTGACAATCAATTTAATCTACTCATCGTCTTAGGCTTGGCATTCCATTTAATCGAGGTTATCTTCGTCATCAAAATTAAGCAGCCCTCTAAGGACTCCTTCAAAAAGGAAAATCCTTTTTCTCAAATTAAAAGCGGTCTGCGCGTGATTCGTCAAGCACCGGAGCTTTTGCTGATGTTTCTAAACGTAACATTGGTCTTCATTCCTGCAGGTGCTGTTTATCAATACTTTGATCAGCCTTTAATGAAGGAGG
Organism: Rossellomorea sp. FM04394; assembly: GCF_041889765.1. Lineage (NCBI taxonomy): Bacteria > Bacillati > Bacillota > Bacilli > Caryophanales > Bacillaceae > Rossellomorea > Rossellomorea sp. FM04394. The sequence continues at coordinate 2,458,277 of NZ_CP168654.1, forward strand.
CAGGGTTGCCTGTTTATTTTATTGGTGTTTTTTATGCCATTTCAGCGGTCATGGGTTTTCTTGCTTCTAATTCCATTGGTTGGGTGACTGCAAAGTTTTCGAGGGTGAAGCTTATGAGTGTATCTGGTTTTTTAGCGGTAGCGGGTTTACTACTATCCGCTATGTTTGGTTCATCTTTATGGATTGTTATTGGATCCTTTTTCATATTAAGACTCGTTCGAGCCATCCGTTATCCGATATACTCTCAATTAAGCAATGATTTGATTCCATCCGGGATCAGGGCTACAACCATCTCCTTGCTATCCATTGTAGATTCCTGCTTGGACCTTTTTGTGTTTGGAGTGTTATCCACAGTTGCAGTGACAGGATATTCCTCTGTATTGATTGGATGTGCCTTTATCGCATTAATCGGCACGCTCCTACCGATAAAACCTGTAAGAATTCATAAAGTCCAAAATAATGTGAAACACTCTGAATTGTAACATAAAGAAAGGAGTGCTGACAGATATGGTCAGCACTCCTTTTTTTACTCAGTGAGGGGCCATCCCCTCTGGCAAGTCCCCTCACTTTCTTTTTTACTTTTTCAGATAAGTCCAGCCTTCTTCTTGATAAACGCGGTTTTCTTTCATCAGTTTTCCAAGAGCCCGTTTAAAGGAAGCTTTGCTCATATTAAAGCGATCTTTAATTTCTTCGGGCAGACTCTTATCCCAATAAGGAATGGCTCCATTTCTTTGCTCCAGATACTCGAGAATGACCTCCGAATCATCCAGCATTTTGTCCTGCTTCAACGGTAAGAACGATACATTTAAGTTACCGTCATCCTTAACGTCGATGACTCTTCCTTCTACCAGCTCTCCCAGTCTTGGTTCCGCCTTGCGTTCATTTTCGTGAACAAAGCATCGATATCCTTGTTCGGATAAGAAGAAGGTTCCGACTCTCAGTAGTCGATACACCCGTCCTTGCACTTTTGAGTTCATCATTTCTGTAGATGCTCTTCTAGATACCTGTTCAATAATATTCTCAGTTGCTAATCGTCCGTACAATCGTTCCTGCTTATCTCGATTCAGAGTTAAAAACAGTTGATCACCCGGGTTTGGCCAGAGTTCCAGAAACTTTGGAAGATCATCTGCTGAAACCAGAATATCCTTAGGCAGGCCAATGTTGACGAAAACGCCTAAATCCTCCCGTTTATCCACTACCTCAGCCCATCCGTAAGCACCTACTTGTACTTTAGGAATACGCATTGTCGCTGTCAGGCGAACATCCTTATCATGATAAAGAAATACCTTCACAGTATCTCCTTCTTGAATTTCTTCTGTTATTTCAGAATGGTGAAGTAACACACGGTCTAAATCATTCGTTAGAAAGAAACCATACGGTACTTCATGATCAACGAATAAATCAACTACCGTACCTGGTTTTAAAGAAGACATTATCCTATTTCCTCCTATTTCAATTAAGTATTAACTTAAGTTCTCTCTACTCATCGTTTGTATTCACTAAATATAGCTTTTTTCAATGATTATGTATAGTACATGTGGCGATTTTAATAATAAACGATCAATTTAGAAAATAATGAATTCATGGACATTTTTTGCTTCCATTGACCTGATGAAAGTGACTTGATATGATGCTTCTAATTCAATTATAACAAAATCTCATACACCTTGTATAAGTTCAGGAATACGGCTTGAACGTTTCTACCAGCTACCTTAAATGGCTTGTCTACAAGAATAAAGTGATTCTTTCAGAATTATTTTATCCTGTGGACATAACTCTGGTTGCATTGAACCAGAGTTTTTTTATTTTTTCTACTTGGAGGGTTATTATATATGAAAACATTCTTTCAATTTGCTGAAAGAGAAACAACTTATAGAAAAGAAACTTTAGCAGGGGTAACGACCTTCCTTTCAATGGCCTATATTCTTGTTGTCAATCCAATCATTCTCAGCCAGGCGGGAATGGATAAAGGCGCTTTATTTACAGCTACTGCCCTTTCGGCTATTGTAGGGTCCCTTTTAATTGGAATTCTTGCAAACTTCCCGATAGGCATTGCACCCAGCATGGGACTAAACTCTTTCTTCACCTTTTCCGTATGCATAGGAATGGGAGTTCCATGGGAAATTGCACTGACAGGTGTATTTGTTGCTGGTATCATCTTTATGATCTTAAGTGTCATGAAAATACGCGAGAAAATCATCAATGTCATTCCTCAGGATTTAAAATATGCGATTGCAGGTGGAATTGGATTCTTCGTAGCGTTTATAGGGTTTAAAAATGCCGGACTTGTTGTTGCCAATCCAGAAACCTTTGTTTCAATCGGAAATCTTTCTTCTTCTGCTACACTTCTTGCAGTCTTTGGATTTGTTATTACGTTGATGATGTTAGTGAGAGGTATTCGAGGCGGAATATTTTATGGAATGGTCGCAACCACAGTCCTGGGTATGATCACCGGGAAGATCGACGTGCCAAACTCCATTATTGGCAAGGTTCCCAGCTTAGAGCCTACATTTGGAGTTGTTTTTACTCATTTAGGTGACATTTTCACTCTTGAAATTATGGCGGTGATCTTCACGTTCCTATTTGTAGCATTCTTTGACACTGCGGGGGCATTGATTGCTGTTGCCAGTCAAGCGGGTATAATGAAAGACAATAAGATTCCGAACGCAGGTAGAGCTCTTTTAGCTGATTCTGCTTCAGGAGTCGCTGGAGCGATCTTTGGGACTTCAACGACAGCCTCCTTTGTAGAATCCTCTGCAGGAGTAGCCGTTGGAGGCAGAACGGGATTCACTTCCATAGTGATTGCATTATGTTTCTCTATTGCTCTTTTCTTTTCACCTATATTATCTGTTATTACACCTGAAGTGACAGCCCCGGCATTGATTATTGTCGGTGCTCTAATGGCTACTGAAGTAAGGCATATTAACTGGAGTCGCTTGGAAATCGTTATTCCTACATTTGTAACAATTATTATGATGCCTTTAACCTTCAGTGTTGCAACCGGGATCGCATTAGGGTTCATCCTTTATCCTTTAGCGATGATCTCGTTAAAAAAATTGAAAGACGTTCATCCGATCATGTACATCCTTTGTGCATTATTCATTGTTTACTTTGCTTTTTCTTAAAGGGAAGAGAGTGATTGCCGGTTTATCACCATTGCAATCACTCTCTCTTTTATTCTATGGAAGTTTATGAAAACTCCTCACCTTTTCGTCGGTAGGAAGCAGGAAGGTCATCATCCCTAGTAGTGGGAGAAAGCTGCAAAGGATCATGATGAAACGAATAGTGAAAAGGTCTGCCAATCCCCCGAAGATGACTGCACCGACAGCCCCCATACCGAAGGCAAGTCCAACGGTCAGACCAGACACCATTCCAATTTTCTGTGGTAAAAGCTCTTGTGCATACACAACGATTACACTAAAGCTTGAAGACAAGATGAACCCGATGCAAAAGATAAATGGATAGATAATACTTAATGATAAATAAGGTAATGCAAGGGTTAACGGCGCTGCGCCTAACATGGAAAAGAAAATGATATTCCTTTTTCCAAAACGGTCTGCAAGCGGCCCGCCCAAAAAGGTTCCCAGTACTCCCGCAAACATAAATACGAATATGTATGCTTGCGCATCTTTAATTGAAAGACCGTAATCTTCAATTAAATAAAACTGGTAGTAATTCGATAACCCTGCTCCATACCACGAACGGGCAAACACTAAAAACACTACTAATACCATTGCCCATTTAATTCTCGGATGAATCGGGATTTTCTTCGCATTTGTCTTGACATGACGTTTCATCTTTTCATTAGAACGTATTTGTTCAGAGTACCAAGTGGATACATGAAATAAAACAATGACCCCTAAGATTGCTACAACGGAAAACCACAGTGCCCCTTTTTGGCCAAATGGAACAAATATAAATGCCGTAATCAATGGGGCTAGTGATTGCCCTGAATTCCCACCAACTTGATAAATCGATTGAGCCAGACCCCTGCGGTTTCCGGCTGCCATATATGCTACCCTGGAACCTTCGGGATGAAAGATCGCAGAGCCGAACCCGATAAATAACACAGATAGAATGATCCAAATAAAATGACCGGATAATGCAAAGCCCACTAAACCGATTAAGCTTGAAAGCATTCCTAATGGAAGTAGATAAGGTTTAGATCGTATATCCGCATAATAACCGAATACCGGTTGCAACAACGAAGAAGTCATATTGAGTGCAAATGCGATCCAGCCAATTTGGGTATAACTCAACTGCAAGGATTTTTCAATGATCGGAAACATGGCCGGAACAACTGCCTGTAACGTATCATTGATAAAATGACCGGAACTGATGGCTAATAATATACCGTAAATGGTAGGATTCTGTTTGTGCAGGGTTTTCACAGCAGGTTGCGTCAAACATTGTCACTCCTCCCTATTATTTCGTTACTCTAAATAGTATACTGAATTCCCTGTCCATTTCCTACAGGCAAATAAAAAAAGCCGAAGCAATGTTCGACTTTTCACCATTAGGATTATCCTCTGTTCGGAAATACTCGTTTCAGCATGTCAGTAATTTCTTCTCCCAGACCCTCAATCGGTTTCCCATTCTCTGCTTTGTTCGCATAATCCCTCATGCGATCAGTGAAATCAGGATTAGTTGAAATATAAACATTATTTATATTTCCGTTTTGACTTTTCACTTGATCCGAGATCTTTTTCTCCAGGTCCTTTGAGACCTTTCCATTCATATTATCTTCAAGTACCGCTGCTACATATGCGTTTTGATCAGTTGTCAGAACATAAGCGCTTTTAACCTCTTTAAGACTAGCCACCTTATTCGCCTCTTTATCGGCAAGTGAATAATTCTCTCTCATTGTTCCGTCATTTACATACTCACGATTATTTACATAGTCACGATTTGCCTGATCATTTTTGTAGTTCACTTGTTCCAAATTACGCTCATTCATCTGTTGTCCTTCTTCGTTCATGTCATTCCCCATACCACAACCAGCTACAATCGTCATGAACATTATTCCCAAAAGGGAAATCAATAAATATTTTTTCATTTGATTACCTCCTAAATAGTTTTCAACCTTACTATCCCCACACCTTTTTAAAACTATTCAGTGCTGGTCTTGTGTTTAATTCATCACACAATAAGGGAAAACTCAATATGAAGAATGTTTATGGAGGTGAAAAAATGTTCCAGGCTGCCTTATGGGGTGGGATTGCAAGTTTATCCTTACTAATCGGAGCTGTTATGGGGATTTACTTGCACATATCAAAACGAATTGTAGCCTATATTATGGCTTTAGGAACCGGGTTGATCATAGGTTCTGCCACCTTTGATCTACTAAGTGAGGCAGAAGGTAAGGCAAACCTGCTTCATCTAACATCCATGTTCTTATCAGGGGCCCTTTTATTCACTCTTTTCGAAATCTTCATTTCCAAGAAAGGTGGAAGTGAAAGGAAAAGGTCAAAGAAGAATCCCCATGGTCATTCAGGATTAGCCATTTATGTGGGAACCATCATGGATGCAATACCCGAATCGATCATTATTGGCGTCAGCTTTATAGGAGACCAATCAATACAATGGGTGTTTATCATCGCCATTTTCATCAGTAACCTTCCTGAATCATTATCAAGCAGCATCGGGTTCAAGCTAGATGATTATAGTACCCGCAAAATTCTCACCCTCTGGGGAAGTGTTGTCGTTCTCTCCTCCCTTAGCTCCTTGCTAGGGTATATATTTTTACAAGATGCCTCAGAAAGCATCTCTTACATAATAGGCGCTTTTGGTGCAGGTGGATTATTGGCTATGGTTTCATCTACTATGCTGCCGGAGGCGTTTGAAGAAGGAGGGCCAATTGTTGGATTCCTATCGTCATTCGGTATAATCCTTTCTTTTATTTTAACCCATATATCGTAGATACTTTTAATACTTAATCCCTAAACTGAAAAGACGAACTGTAGCCAGTGCTTCAGTTCGTCTTTATGATTATTCATGTTCAATGGTTAATCCTTCTACAAAGCGCTTACTCATTTGTTTATCTTTCTTACGATTTTCTTTGCTGTTAAAAATGATATCAAAGTCATAGTCATCTGGATATAATTCTTTGGCTGACACGTACAACTCCAATCGTTTATGATTAAGACTTCTTTTTTCTCCTTTTACTTGAACTGTATAGTCTCCCTTTTCACCAGGTCCTTCATATACAATTCCGAACTCTCCATTCGGAGAAATTTTCACATTATCCCCTTTGTGAAATAATGGAACTGAGCTGTTTCTCTTTGATGAATCGGAATTACTATGAAGCCTTTTTTTGTATTTATTTACAATAACCTGCTTCTCCATTTCTTTCTTCACATGATAATCAATTTCTCCAAAGTTATAGCTTTTCTTTTCTCTATAGGTAATTTCATGGGCTTTTTCAATGATTTCAGGGTGCATTCCCAGTTTTAAAGCAATGGAAAATGCCTGACTTTCTCCTCCTTCCCCTACGATCAACCGATACGTTGGTTGCAATGTTTCAATATTAAATTCCATACTTCCATTCATAAACCCCTCGTGTTCTTCTGCAAAATGTTTTATTTCACTATAATGAGTAGTGGCGAGAATCGTTGCTCCCTTCTCATATAATTGATCCAGGATGGCGGTGGCCAGACCCATCCCTTCCAGGGGATCAGTACCTGAACCGAGTTCGTCCAACAGAACCAAGGTTCGATCATTTGTACCCTTTAGGATATCGATAATATTTTTAATATGGGAGCTGAATGTACTTAAATTTTGCTGAAGGCTTTGACCATCCCCTATATCTAAAAGAATATCTTGATAAATACTGATTGCACTGCCCTTTTCTGCCGGAATATGAAGGCCGCATTGGGTCATGAGTGTAAGAAGGCCCACCGTTTTGATGGCGACCGTCTTACCTCCAGTATTGGGACCGGTTATGACTAATGCATGAAAGCCTTCACCCATCTGAATGGATAATGGTACTGCCTGTTTTCCAAGCAGGGGATGAACTGCATTTATCAAATGTATTTGATGATCTTCATTTACCATGGGGCTCACACCATCAATGGAACGGCTATATTTCGCTTTTGCGAATAATACATCATAATGTACCATTGTTTCAATCGCCAGTTTTAATTGTGGTTCATATGATTGAACCAATCCAGTTAATGTCCAAAGGATATTCTCGACTTCACGGTCTTCCTCCAGTTTATAAAACAATAGTTGGTCCTGCTGATTGCATAATTCCTCTGGTTCAATGTATAAGGTTGACCCGGAAGCAGAAGTATCGAGTACCGCACCTTTCATTTTACCCCTGTATTCTTTCTTGATCGGGAGGACGTATCTGCCGTTTCTCTGGCTCACAATCGATTCTTGAAGGAACGATTTATACTTGGCCGACTTTACAATCGATTGGATTTTATCCTTTAAGCGGTCCTCTTGAATCCCAACTTGCTTTCTAATCCGCAGTAGCTCTTTACTTGCGTAATCATCTACTCTACCATTTCGGATGCATCGATTGATTTCTTCTCCAATTTCAGGGATATCTTCAATGGAATAGACATAAGAAGATACCCTCGGTGCCACCCATTGTTTATCCTGCATATATTTTTTCAGTTTTTTACATGCATCCAGAAAATAATACAGGTTTGTAAGCTGATCCGGCCTTAAAGGTACTCCTTTATTTAGATTAGCTATAATGTTTTCTACCCCGTCCAGTGCATGAATCGGTATACTGGCACTCTTCTCCAGGATTCTAACGGCTTCTGTTACTTCATCTAAACGCATATCAATCTGGCGGATGTTTGTTGTGGGAATCATGTTCATCAGTACTGTTTTACCTTCTTCTGTCAGAGCAAATCGGGTTAGCTCCTCTTTCACTGAGTTAAATTCTAATGTTTGAAACGTTTTTTCGTTCAATGTTTTCTCCTCCATATACAAAAATAGACCACAACGAACAATGTCCATTGTGGTCTTCCTTCACTCGTATACTAATTACCCCGTAATAGTAGCTTGTGCTTTGGCAAAACGTGTATCGTTCAAAACTCGAAGTTAGAAACGACTACATTGATTTCCCGCATTGTGCACAAAAAGAGCTGTGCACAAAGACACAGCTCTCCTAATAAAGGTTTGAGTATGCTATGACCATTGTTCTTAACTACACTTTGAAGGCACAACTAAATAAGCATTAATCAATAGCCTAATTTTAAGGCCACTGCCTACAAAATGTCCGTATTCATTTCACGGTTAGTTAAGAACGACACCTAACATATAACATACTCCCTTAATATACAGTAATTAAATTCATGATTAGTTTACGATGTATTGGATCCATTGTCAATAGGCTATTGCATAGACCGTTTATATTGGAACCTTTTCCATTGAAAACGGATAAAGCAACCGATACAGAATCCTGCAAGAGCAATTGATGCTGCCAAGAATACCATGCCTGAGAAAATATAAAAGCCTGTACTCCATCCAGCTAGAGTACTAATGATAGCTGCTCCTAGGCAGCTCACGGCAATGATATTATTAAATTGCTGTTGATCAGCGTCTTCAGCTGGATAGGATGACAATTCTTTCTTTAAGAAATGCCTCCCTGTTTTTATGACAGGATTGAACTTGAATAGTACAGACGTCAATCCCACCAGGAATGGAAGAACTAATAAGAAATCTATTTGAAATACCCATGAAAAGGCAACAGATGTAACGATAAACCATTGATTTAATTGAATGAGCGGTTTTGGTATTGAATTGAATGTATCCACTTTTAATCCATACCTTCCTTATTGGAATTGTTGTAATTATAGTGTAATGGATACAGCAGTAAAAATCAAAAGAAAAAACCGAAAGCAGCTGCCCATTTTTTGGCTACTTTCGGTTCTTATCATTTATAGGTTCCTTAGTATTTCTGCATGACGCTGTTCATCATATGCAGCCCTCAGGAATCTGCGTTTGGCTCTTGGCTCGGTAAGCCGGTTTGAAATGGATAAATAAAAGGATACCGTTTCACTTTCATCTTTAATGCTTTCTCTTATTCCTTGCCGGTAATTCGAAGGAAGGTCTCTTGGATTGACTAAATTAATGGAAGGGTAGCGACCGGTCAGTTGTAAATACGATTGTGTAAATCCATTAAAATGACGGATCTCATCTTGTCTTATTCCCAGGATCGCTTGTTTGGCTGTATCATTCGGGGCAAGCTCAGCCAGCTGTGTATAGTAAGAAATAGCTTTGAACTCATCATTAATGGCTTTTTGTATATCCCTTCTCAACTGTCGATCGATTTGACGGTCGTCATGATTTTCAAAGTAATATGGATATTGATTGTACATCATACATCTCCTCCTAAAGCATTGCCTTTTACAGACTATGACAGAAGCCCATCCATAGTGATGCTCTGCGTCATTTCTTTAACTCGTATCGATGCTGTAACTCTTCAGGAGCCATCTTCACCATAAGCTGAAGAACAAACGTAAACACTGCCAAATCATCAACAATCCCAAACAATATAAAAACATCGGGAATCAAATCAAACGGCAGCCAGAAATACCCCGCCACAAGCCCAACTGACAAGACCTTCTTAAATAGCGAAACCTCTTTAGACCGAAAAAAATCAACCAAAAAAGGAACCGACCTGCGAACATTAAAAAGAAACCTCACCCGCTTCACAAACCTCATCATTCTCTCTCATCACCTATCTTTTTTTATTAAGTTATCATAGCACAACAAACAATGGAAAGGTTCGACCATTTCAATAGCATCTGCTACTATATAGCATCGATTTTTGGCTCATTCGAGGGAAACTTCCGTTTCCCTCGCCTTTCAGCTTTGCTGAAAGGTCGCCAAGTGATAAGGGTGCCCGGGCAAAAATGCATTTTTGCCCGGGCACCCTTATCACTTGGCAGAAATGAGCCAAAAATCACCCCATACAGAATAACTCTCTCAATAAAAAGTGCTACCACCCACCCCAACCTAAAACTTCCTTCTCTCCATTCCAAGTCCTTCATTCCCTTATGTAAATAGCCGGTTAATTTATAACTGTTCCTCCCAATACTCTATCTTTTTAACGTACTCGCGTGTTATAATCTTTTAGATTGAGTATTAGGAGGTATATCATACATGATTCAAGTATCAGATGTAAGCTTACGTTTTGGTGATAGAAAACTATTCGAAGACGTGAATATAAAGTTTACTCCAGGAAATTGCTATGGCCTTATCGGAGCAAACGGTGCAGGTAAATCTACATTTTTAAAAATTCTCTCTGGAGAAATTGAAGCTCAGACTGGCCACGTATCGATGGGTTCTGGAGAGCGTCTTGCTGTATTAAAGCAGGATCACTTTGAATATGAAGAATATGAAGTGCTAAAAGTAGTGATTATGGGTCATACCCGTTTATATGAAGTAATGCAAGAAAAAGACGCCATCTACATGAAAGAAGACTTCTCTGACGAGGACGGTATGAGAGCTGCTGAATTAGAAGGAGAATTTGCCGAGCTGAACGGTTGGGAAGCGGAATCAGAAGCTGCAATCCTCCTAAAAGGCTTAGGGATCAACGAAGATCTTCACTCGAAACAAATGTCTGAACTAACAGGTGGAGAAAAAGTAAAAGTATTATTAGCTCAAGCACTATTTGGAAAACCGGATGTCCTTTTACTGGATGAGCCTACCAACCACTTGGACATTCAAGCGATTCAATGGTTAGAAGACTTTTTAATCAACTTTGAGAACACAGTCATCGTCGTATCCCATGACCGTCACTTCTTAAACAAAGTATGTACACATATCGCTGACCTTGATTTTGGTAAAATCCAAATCTATGTAGGAAACTACGATTTCTGGTATGAGTCCAGTCAATTAGCCCTTAAAATGGCTCAGGATCAGAATAAAAAGAAGGAAGAAAAAATCAAGGAACTTCAAGCGTTCGTTGCAAGATTCAGTGCTAACGCATCTAAGTCAAAACAAGCAACTTCCCGCAAAAAATCGCTGGAAAAAATCACATTGGATGATATCAAACCAAGTTCACGCCGTTATCCATATGTCCAATTCAAGCCTGAGCGCGAAATCGGAAATGACGTCCTGCGTGTAGAAGGGCTTACGAAAACGATCGATGGAGTAAAGGTTTTAAACAATGTGAATTTCATTCTTAATAAGGATGATAAAATCGCATTAGTCGGTGCGAACGAGATTGCAAAGACGACTTTATTCAAGATCCTCGCGGGAGAAATGGAGCCTGACAGCGGCTCATTCAAATGGGGAGTTACAACGTCTCAAGCATACTTCCCAAATGACAACTCCAAGTATTTTGAAGGCAATGAGCCTTCACTTGTGGATTGGTTACGTCAATACTCACCAGAGGATGAGAGCGAAACATTCCTTCGCGGATTCTTAGGTCGTATGTTATTCTCAGGTGAAGAAGTATTGAAGAAGCCAAGTGTCCTTTCCGGAGGAGAGAAAGTACGTTGTATGTTATCGAAAATGATGCTAAGTGGATCAAATGTTCTTTTATTAGACGAACCAACAAACCACTTGGATCTAGAATCCATCACAGCACTAAATAATGGCTTGATTAATTTCAAGGGCGCCATGATCTTCGCATCTCATGACCACCAGTTCATTCAAACCATCGCTAATCGCATTATTGAGATCACCGAAGATGGTGTTATTGATAAAGAAACGACTTACGATGAATTTCTTGAAATGAAAGCTTCTATGAAAGCTTAATATACAATAAAAAAGCAGGTAGCCAGACGGCACCTGCTTTTTTATATTCAGTCACTATTCCCATCACTGATGATGTCCGTGTTTGACCAAGTATCCTTTAATCTGAAAATAGCTTATTTTTTTCGGTAATTCCTCTTTAATGGGCTTTAAGAGGCCGGCCCCTACTTTCGAGACTGCATCTTCAATAAGTTCTTCTTCTTCTTCTGTAAAAAGGATATTCCAGTCATGCGTGATGCCTTCCTGATAGGAACGGATAATGTGATTTTCGATCGTTGCCGGGCTCATTCCCCGCTCTTTCGCAATTTTTTTTATATCCATATTATCTTTGAACAACTCATAGCTGACTAAATGGGACGCTGTGTCAGACTGACTTGTCTTCCGTGATCGCGAAGGCTTGACGACCTCAACTTGATGTTCGGGATTCTCAGATATAAAAACGGAAATTTCGTTTATGAAAATTTCTCCATACCGATTCAGCTTGTTTTCACCGACTCCACTAACCTGCAGGAATTCTTCTGATGTTTTAGGCATTTTCACACACATGTCTTGAAGCGACTTATCGGAGAAAATAACGAAAGGTGGTACCCCTTCTGAATCTGCAATCGACTTCCGGAGTGTTCGCAAGGTCTGGAACAATCCATCTTCTTTAAGGATCATGGCCGAAACAGTAGGCTGGATCTTTCTAGTTACGCTTCTTTCCCCCATTAACACCTCTTTGCCATTTGTTGAAACTTTCAGGATAGGGTAGCTTCCACCCTCGACTTGTATGATCCCCTCTGAAATCAAATAATCGATGAACAGGCCGACATCCTTCTGAGATTGCTCCTTCATTAATCCATAAGTGGAAAGCCGGTCGAACCCCCACTCCAGGATCTTTTTGTTCTTTGACCCCGTTAGTACACCGCTGATGAGTGAGGTTCCAAATCTTTCATTCATTCTCATCATACAGGATAATACCATTTGTGCCTCTCTCGTTACATCCTCAGAGTCCCTATCATCCAGGCAATTGCTGCAGTGACCGCATGCTTCCTCTACATGTTCACCAAAATACGCTAAAATGTAGTTCTGCAGGCATGCTTCTGTATGGACAAAGTCAACCATATCACGTAATTTCTGCATCTCATTATCATGTAATTCCTGATTTACGATATTCTGGTCAATGATATACCGCTGTGTCTGGATATCCTGAGGTGAAAATAACAGGACACATTCGCTGTTCACTCCATCACGACCTGCCCTGCCAGCCTCTTGATAGTATCCTTCCATATTCTTCGGAATTTGATAATGAATCACAAATCGGACATTTGATTTATTTATCCCCATTCCAAATGCATTGGTCGCAATCATGATAGTAATGGAATCATTGAGGAAGGCTTCCTGCTGTTCCTGCCTGATAATGTCAGGCAGCCCGCCATGATATTTCCCGACAGAAACTCCCTTTTTCTCAAGATATATATAAAGGTTTTCAACTTCCTTCCGTGTGGCACAGTAAATGATGCCGGAATGCTGATGATTCTTTTGTACATACCTTTCCACCCAACGCTTTCGATCTTCACCTTTTACAACTTGGAAGAACAAATTCGTCCGTTGAAAACCAGTTAATACTTTATATTGGTCTGGAATATGTAAATGATGAAGGATATCAGTTTGTACCTGTGGAGTTGCAGTCGCGGTCAATGCAAGAATGGCGGGATTTGATTGTAGTTGATTAACTGCTTTATAAATACCTAAATAGCTTGGTCTGAAATCATGACCCCATTGAGATAAACAATGCGCCTCGTCAACAGCTACAAGGGGGATTGGTAATGAATTGAGGAAACGAATAAACCCAAATGATTCTAATCTTTCAGGAGCAATATAAACAAGCTTGTATTCACCTAAAGAAATCTCTTCCATTCTCGTCTCTACTTCACTATTCGATAGCGTACTATTAATATAGGTTGCTTGAATACCTTGATGAATTAACGAGTCCACCTGATCTTTCATTAAAGATATGAGTGGAGAGATAACCAATGTTACTCCATCAAACATTAATGCGGGAATTTGGTAACAGAGCGATTTCCCCCCTCCCGTCGGCATGATTCCTACTGTATTTTTCCCATCAAGTATGTATTGGATAATCTTTGCTTGTCCATCTCTAAATTCGTCATATCCAAAGTATTGTTTTAATACTTGTTTTGCTTCTACGATCACATTTTTCCCCTCCAAGAAAATCATTCGTATTCCTTTATTGTATTCCAGAACAAAGAACGTGCCAATAGGAAGCTCTGATTTTTCAAATAAAAGGCTGTACAGTCGTATTCATACACGCATGTACAACCTTGCCATTAACTTAGAACCACTTAACTGTTTTTTCTTCCTTATTTACTTCAACAGGCTTTGACAACTTCCAAAAGCTTTCCCATACATTTTCTTTATTCTCAGTAGAAGTACTCTTGACTTCCTTCTCTTTCTTGTTAGACATGGTGCTCCCTCCCTTATTACATAAATACATTACATACTATTCAAATGTAAAAAAAGAGTTTAATATTTTTTAAAAAATCACTCCAGGGGGATGAGACCGGTTTAGCCAGGTCAAGAAAAAAGAACCAATCAAATGATTGGTTCTCTAAGGCCCATTAGGAAGATTTCATTGTAGGATGTGGATTGTCTACAACTTGTAATACCTTTGTAGATGTCACCATATCTTCTTTACAAAGCGGACACTTAGGTGTATCTTCACTTTTGAAGTTATCTCTCATCCAGCCTTTACAATCTTCAGCGGAACAAGCCCAAATCTTTGTTTCCTCTGTTTTGATTTCTTCCTCAACTTGATTTCTACGACCAAAAGCCATTGAACGTCCTCCTTTAAGGTAAGTAGGATTTCCTTGCTATGCTTTCTAACAGGAAAATAATGATTGTGGTAATTTATGCTGCAGATAGTATGTGGTCAGTTAGGTGTTGCCAGTATAATCGGAACAACTTCTACGATTGTTTCCATTATACCATACTTGACTTCAATTTAATATATGAACTCCTTAGGATAGGTAACAATCGCCTCATATGTACTGAAGGAAGGATAAATATCCTCCGTCATTTTTTCTTTCTGTTTCTAGAAGAAGGAGCCTTTACTCCACCTGATAATTCCTGGTTGGTTGTACCTTGTCCTTCTACTTGAGAAGAACCCAGAACAGCTTTCGATGGATCTTTTTTCTTATTGCTCATCTGCTTCACCTCCACTCCTACCTTGCCCAAATCCTTCACAGTTTATGTATATATTTTTCCTTTTTTACTTCATAGAATAAAGGACATTATGTGATAAAGAATAGGATTCATGGGAAGTCTAATTTATAAATTAAGGTTTAGGGTGTTGATTCTGTGTTTAGACGTAGAGAATTAAAAAAGGATATTGAGAACGGGTCGCCCCATAGCTTTGATATAGAAACGTTTCACAAAGAAGTGCTCACCCTGGTTAGCCATAGTGAGGATTTAGTATTTAGAATCATTACTATCGGAGAACAGAAACTCGCAGTGGTTTACTTTGAAGACCTGATCGATACAACATCGTTGCAGGATAGCATTATCCGACCCCTTGAGGAAACTGTTGGAGAGCTAAATTATCTTATCATCCAAGATACGATTAATATTGCGAAACTTACACAGACAAATCAAATGAACGATGTTATAGATAATTTAGTAAACGGGACGGCCTATATCTTTAAACAAGGTGATACTCACGGTATTTTAGCAGATGTAGCTGATAAAGGAACACGTGCATTAGAAAAAGCTGAAACAGAATCCCTAGTGTTTGGTCCTAAAATTTCATTCACAGAATCCATCACGAAGAATTTGAATTTAATCCGTTCTAATATTAACGATCCAAAACTATGCGTCGAAACCTTTATGGTCGGTTCAAGAACGAAGAAAAAAGTTCAAATGGTATACATAAAGGACATTGCTGAAGAAGAGAATGTAAATACGTTCAGACAGCGCATTACGGAAATTGAAGTCGATAGTATAGTGGATTCCACTGTGCTGGCTCAGATGATCGAAGATAATTCAATTACATTCTTCCCACAATTTATCACCACTGAGCTGCCTGATCGCTGTACCATCTCACTCCTGCATGGAAAGATCTGTTTACTTGTCGATCGCAGTCCTACAGCGATCATAGGACCATCTACGTTTATGAATTTCTTTGAATCGACAGAAGACATTTATATGAGATGGAATATGGGGACATTCCTAAGACTAATCCGCTTTGTAGCTATTTTTTTCTCCATCCTTTTGACACCTGCCTATGTGGCGGTCCTGACGTTTCATTATGAGGTCATTCCCTCTGCTCTCCTTGTTTCTCTGGGACAGTCGAGATCTAATGTTCCATTCCCTCCCGTTTTCGAGGCAATTTTATTGGAATTCATCATTGAGCTGTTAAGAGAGGCGGGAGCAAGGTTACCAACAAAGGTTGGGCAAACCATGGGGATCGTAGGTGGTATCGTCATCGGTCAAGCGTCAGTTCAAGCCGGGTTCACCAGTAATATTTTGATTATCATCATCGCGATATCTGCCTTGGGCTCCTTCACTGCTCCAAGCTATGCAATCGGAACAGCCGTAAGAATCATCCGTTTCCCGATCATCGTCATGGCGGGGTTATACGGGGGTGTGGGAATCATGTTTTGCTTCTGTTTTATTCTCATTCACTTATTGAAAGTGACAACATTGGGCAGACCTTATCTATCACCCATTTACCCATTTAGGTTTGCAGACTTCAAATACAGTCTATTCCGCTTACCTTATCAGTATTTAGTCCAACGTCCGACTTCCAACCACCCCATAGATCAGGGAAGAATCCCTGAGAAGAAAGCAAAAGAGAAGAAAGACGTTGATGAGTAAAGGATGAAATGTATGAATATTAATGTGAATCCAAAGGAACGGTTAATGTTTAATGCCTTCTTGATAATGTTTATCGTTCACACAGCCCAAACTGGAGTCGGGATTGCAGGACTGCCCAGGGTCATTTACATGGAGGCAAACAGGGACGCATGGATTTCTATCCTTTTAGCTGGAATTCTCGTTTCGTTCGTTCTATTTCTCATGGTAAAAATGCTTGAAACATACGATAGTACCGATTTGTACGGTATCCATATGGATATTTATGGAAAATGGATCAGCAAAGGATTTAACGTTCTTTATATCGGATATTATCTCAGTGTCACATACGTGATTTTAATGAACTATATCGAGATGGTCCAGGCATGGATATTCCCTAAAATGCCTACATGGCTCTTGATGGGGTTACTGATTTTTTTAATGGTTTATAGCGTGTTGGGGGGAATCCGGGTTGTGGTCGGTATTGCTTTTTTAGGGCTCATCCTTGCATTCTGGTTAGTATTTATGATCTACACCCCTATTAAATACCTGGACTTCAATCATCTTCTACCTGTTTTAACATCTTCACCCAAAGAAATAATGATGGGTATATATAAATCAAGCTTTACCCTCATTGGATTTGAATTGGTGTTATTTGTGTACCCTTACATCAAGGAAAAGAAAAAAGTACTAAAATATGGCCTGATTGGTGCAGGATATTCCACTTTTCTCTTTACGATTGTGACCGTTGTCAGTATCGGGTTTTTCTCAGAAGATGCCCTTTTAAAGACCATCTGGCCAGTCCTGTCCATGTTCAAGATATTGAGGATCCCAAACTTGGAGCGATTTGAATTCATTGCCGTCTCTTTCTGGATGCTTGTCATCCTTCCAAACATTTGTCTCTATTTTTGGACAGCTTCAAGAGGAATGAAAAGAGTATTTAATGTTTCTCAAAAAAAGTCCATTTACCTTTTCGCCATCCTGCTATGGCTATTATCCCTATGCGTACAGGATCGCCTCACGATGAATGTCATTACAGACAAAGTTGGGACCTCCAGTTTTATTCTTTCCCTTGTCTATCCCTGCCTTTTATTCATACTGGTTAAATTGAAATACATTAGTATGAAAGAAAAGGGTGTAGATGTATGATTAAAACCATCATGCTTCTTCTGCTTTGTCTTTGTACTTGTTTCTTAAGCAGCTGTGTGGAGTCAAAATATTTAGAAAAGCTGGGATTGATTACAGCCGTTGGATATGATCAGGCTGAAGACGAGAAAATAACCGGCACAATGGTCCTGTATCAGTTTAACCCGGCAATGCAGGACGTTGAAAAGGTACTTATTAGTAAGTCTAAGACCAGTAAAGGAATCCGTCTGTCGCAAAATTTAGAAACCGATCATAAGCTTGTTTCCGGTCAGTTAAGGATTACTGTTTACGGAAGGGAGCTTGCGGAAAAAGGGATTTCTCACTTAGTTGATACGTTGGAACGGGATTCTTCCATTGGGAATATGGTGTACTTAACAATTGCTGATACCACTGCCGAACAAATCCTGAATTATCAAATGACGGAAAGACCTTCGAATATGGGGACGTACTTATATAACTTGGTCAGGCAAAATGTTGAATCGGAGACGCTTGTTTCACCAACACTTCAAGAATTCGTCACTGATTACGGCAGTGTTGGCAAAGACCCCATGCTGCCGTTGTTAAAGGCATCAGACGGGAAGGTTGGAATAGATGGCTTCGCATTATTTACACGGGATAAATTCATTAAAGAGATAAAAAAGGACAAGATTTTTTTTATTCGATCTCTTATGGAAGATTACGATGCCGGCAGCGTCGAAGTGGAACTGCCATTAGAAAAGTTCAAACCTTACTTGACAAGTCCTCATCTTGGACAAGAAAAAGATAAGGTTTATATTATGATTGATAGTATCAAATCATCTCATAAGATAAAAACAAAGAAAAAAGCAACACCAACCTTTGAAGTGAAATTGAATATCGAATCACGTTTACTTGAAATGTCTGAAGAAATGAAGTTGTCAAACCCAAAAGCGTTAAGCTTACTTGAAGATGAGATTGGGGATTATATCGAAAAGAAAATTAAAGAAATTATCTTGATGCTTCAAGAGGAAGGCACGGATCCGATTGGATTTGGCATGGAGTATAAAAGTATAAGGGGGCACGAAGATTTATCGAGGGAAAAGTGGGATAAACTGTACAAAGATGCTTCTTTTCAAGTGAAAGTAGAGAATAAGATCATTCGGACAGGAGTAATTGATTAAAAGCCAAGGGTCCATCCAGTAAAGATGGACCTATTTTTTATTTTTGTTGAATTCGATCTCTGATTTGATTGAGGACGGACTCATCCTGAATTTCCATCGGTTGGTCATTTTCAAAAATGATCAATCCGTAATAGACCTGCAGATCATCGTCACACGCTTCGCAAAAAAATACTTCTCCTGGGTCCCAAAACGCAATAGAGTGCATCTTCTTACTTTTGGACTTATGATGGGTATTACTCAGTCGCCTCATTTCCTCAAGAAACCTTCCAACCGCTTCATCCCTGTTATTAAATGTCCATTCCTGAATGATATCTTTTTCCCAGCCTTCAAAAAACCACCAAGGCTCTGCATCACTCTTCGTTGTCATGACTCTCCATGTATTATTCAATGCTTCACCCTCCTCTTTTCCATGACCAAATTGTACATAAAATATGAACGAAAGAAAAATATTTAACTTATGCATCTTTTAAATTATTGACAAGTTCCCTCAAGTACAAGCATAGGTTTAATAGAAAAGACCTTGGTAAATCTACGCTAAATAGTAAAGAGGGGGAAAACCATATGAATTTTATTGTGTTAAAAAAGGGTTCCATCATCGCAATACTGGTAACAATCATGCTTATTACTGTCGGGACGATATGGGCATTATCCTCTAAAAACTCCTATCCTACGGTCTCATTATCAGATAAAGAAAGAGAGAAACAAGTCATCCAGCTGGTCACTGGGGAATTCAAGTCTGAAACAGCCTCCGGAAAAAAGATTGAGGCCTATAGATGGGACCCTGGGACGATTGTAGTTGAAAAAGAGACGCCTGTGGAATTACGAATCTACGGAGTCAACGGCATGGAACATCCGTTTTATATTGAGGGAACAGACATTAAAGGTACGGTAAAAAAAGGGGAAGAAACTGTTGTAAACGTAACGTTTTCGAAGGAGGGAACGTATCGGCTGATTTGCGAGACTCATGAAACCATTGATCGCAACGGTCCTATGATTGCATATATAGTGGTTGATTAATCCTTTTTCATATGATTATTTTACGGATCTCTAATGCGGGATTATTCCACGAAAGGGGTCCTTTTGTTTGGTATGACACCTTGCTAAGCTGCCATACCCAAGATGTATCCTGTCGCTCCAAATATGATTCCGATGATATGACTGCCAAAGAAATAAAATAGGCCCATTTTCATATTTTGTAGGAGAAGGCTTATCGTCTCCCAAATAAAGGTTGAAAAGGTGGTAAATGCCCCACACAAACCGACCCCGAAAAAGAACATGGCGGTCTCTCCAGCACCGTTTCCAACCAATAACCCTAATAGTAAAGAACCAATCGCATTAACTAGTAGGGTCGCTTTCGGAAAACTGGAACTACTCCATTTTTTAACGCCATTCGCAACCAGGTATCGTCCAATAGCCCCCAAGCTTCCGCCCAATACAATTAGCAGTATGTTAATCTCCATGAACAAGCCTCCCTCTTTTTCTTCCTGCCACATAACCTGTCCAAGCCAATAGAAGGCCACCTATAGAAGTAAAGGCAAAATACACGAAGAATAGAACCAATTGTTTTTCTATTAAAAAGGTGACTAACTCGATACTCAGTGTAGAAAAAGTCGTAAAAGAGCCTAAAAACCCTGAAGCTATAAATAAATACGATTTTTCATATTTAGCAGACCATCGACTATAGAAATAGGCTAGTAGAAAACTTCCCAAGAGATTCGCCGTTAGGGTCGCGAACGGTAACCCGCTTTGAATGGTCCAGTGATAACTTATTCCCCACCTGCACAAACTTCCTAATGCTCCACCAATGCCGACTAATAAGTATTTCATTCTGTATAACATCCCTATTTTATAAGATTATATTATTGTGAAACCTATTGTTGACATATTCGTATGTACAATTATCATATTTTCTTTTTCCATTTAGCAGTATACTTTAACTGGAATAGAGTTTATGTTTCAACAATACATTTGATCAGTAAATTAAAGGAGTCTTCTCCATTGACATTTATTATTATACAAGACTTTATAGATTTTTACTTAAGCCCATTACATTTTAGTATAGTATTTCTATTTATAATAGCTTTGATTTTGGATCATTTTCCTGGAATATATCATTTTTACGTACGACCTTATGATAAGAGCCTCGAAAGAACAAATTTCATTGTAAAGTGCGTTACAGCGAATAAGATTATTCCTATAGGGCTGAGGTTCATTGCATGCATGAAATTTCAATTTTATCATACCGATAATGACGACGAAGCCTCTTCTGTATGTTTCTAATCATGAAGCATTTATACAGAGGAGGAATAATCATTGAAAAAAATTACATTCATCATGCTCTTGTCACTATTAACTCTTTCAGGGTGTCAAAGTGCAACAACTGAGGGAGCGTTTTTTCACGACTATATTGTTAACCCATTTTCGTTTCTCATCCATGAAATAGGGACCTTCCTGGGTGGAAACTTTGGTCTTGCGATCATTGTCATTACACTTCTTATTCGTCTCGTTCTTCTTCCATTTATGCTTAACACGTATAAAAATCAACAAGAGATGAAAGGGAAAATGGCTTTACTCAAACCAGAAATGACGGAAATTCAAAAAAAGATAAAAGAAGCGAATGATAAAGATGAACAGAAGAAACTGCAACAAGAAATGATGATGCTTTACCAGAAACATGGAGTGAATCCTCTTAATATGGGATGTTTACCTTTGTTAATTCAAACACCCATATTGATCGGGTTATACTATGCAATCCGGTCATCATCTGAAATCGCAAGCCACTCCTTTCTATGGTTTAATTTGGGACAGCCGGATTATATTATGGCCATTATCGCTGGGGTGGTCTATTTAGCCCAGGCTCGGGTATCTTTAATAAATATGCCTGCAGAGCAGCAGGCCCAAATAAAAATAATGAGCTATCTTTCGCCCATGATGATTTTTATTTTTTCATTTAATGCGCCAGCCGCCTTACCCCTATATTGGACAGTTGGAGGGGCATTTCTCATCTTACAAACGCTGATTGGTAAGACTCTTTATCATCATCAACCATCTTTAGAAAAACAAGAAAGTCAATGAAAAAAGGGAGCCCAAGGGCTCCCTTCTTCCATTTAAGGGTTATTTCTTTACAGATCCTATTCGAACAATGGAAATTCCTATAATGAAAAGCAAAATCATGTATATAAAAAACGGATAAAAGAGGATTTGTTGACGTAACTCATCTTGGAAAAATAATTCTGTGCTTTTGCTCGAAGCAACTGCGTTTTTCTGTTTTACGGGAGATTTTATCACAGGATTGAGCTTTGTTGAAGCCATTTCTTCCTGCTCTTCATTATATAGTGTTAATATTCCATTTCGATCCAGGCTCTCAGTAATCTTTCCATTCTTAGGCCGGGTATATTGGAAATCCTTATTAAGCTTAAAGGAAGTATCCTCATATTGAAAGACCGTATCCTTTGGAATATGGCTTCTAGTGAAACTGTTTAATCCATAATCAAGTAGTTTTCTGGTATCTGAGTAGGTGGCTCTCTTCGACTGAGCTTTCATCGTAACAGTGACCAGAGAAAGATTATTATTTTCAGCGGAAGTCACTAGCGTATGTTTGGATTCGTCAATAAACCCATTCTTCCCTCCGGTCACTTCCGGATAAGGAAGTTCTCCTTTCACCATTTTATGATGATTATAAAGAGTAGTCTTCCATCCCTCAGTCGACCAATCTATGGATTTCAAATTAAATAGCTCTTGAAATTGTTTGTTCTTTAAAGCGTAGCTGGTAATCACCGCCATATCATAAGCCGTTGTATAGTTATTCTTACCGAACAGTCCATGAGGGTTTTCAAAATTTGTTTTCTCTACGCCAATTTCTTTTTTCAGAAAAACGTTTAATTTTTCCACAAATTGCTGAACGGATCCCTCAGTGTGTTCAGCAATGGCAACCGCTGCATCATTACCGGAGTTGACCATCAACCCCTGAAGTAACTGCTCCAAAGAAACCATTTCACCTGCTTCCAAGTAAACGGTGGAGCCTTCTGTATTACTTGCTTTCTCACTTATTACCACCTTGTCATCAAGGTTTGCATGCTCGATGGCATAAATAGCTGTAGCAATTTTTGTAATACTTGCAGGGTTCATTCGTTTTGTCGAATTTTTCGAGTACAATATACTATTTGTTTTAGAATCTATAATAATAGCCGAATCACTAAATAAGTTTTTAGGTTTTTTTACATTATTTTCTTGAGCTGATACGATAGAGGTAGAGAAGCAGAAGAAGATCAGCACAATGAACCATTTTTTCATATATCCACACACCTGTCTTGTCAATGTACTAAACCATTCTACCAAAAATATTTCTTCTTTAATCATGAATGTGCGAAATGTTAAGAAATTGAAAGAATGATGTCAATTCCTGACAACTTTTCAGCCTGGGTAATAAAAATGGGTACAACATTTCCATTTCACCTTCATTTACAATAAAATAAGAGTATGAATATGAAACCTTTTTGCACATTAAATCGTACTTAACGTAAGCATCTTTAATAAGGGGTAGATGAAATGAATACATTTCTTCAATTTTTAGTAAGAACAATCATCTCATTCAGTATAGGGACCAGTAGTTTTATCGCCTACTTACTCCTATTTGACTTAGGATTTCCTCTTACATTCTTGTCAAGTCTCGGTACGGGTATTCTTCTTTTCTTCGTCGTAAAGGGACTGCAAAAGAGATGGTGGCTGAAAAAAAATGGACTTTCCTCACAGGAATTTCGATATATTAACAAGAATTTAAAAGAAGCGAAAGAAAAAGTAAAACGCCTTCAAAAACAACAGTTAAGGGTTAGGTCACTTGGGGCCTTTAAACAGATCCTCGAATTGAACAGATTGAGCAGAAGAATTTATCAACTCGTAAAGAAAGAGCCAAAAAGATTCTTTTATGCAGAATCATTTTTCTTCTACCATCTGGATTCAGTTGTTGAAATTACAGAAAAATATACATTCCTTGCTGCACAACCCGGGAAAAACAAGGAAGCATTCTTATCACTTCAACAAACCCGTACAACACTTGATGACCTGACAGGGTCATTGGAAAAAGACCTGCAAAACGTACTGGCTAATGATATGGATACACTCCAGTTTGAACTAAACTTTGCCAATCAACATTTATCTCATAAAAAAGACTTAAAATAGATATCGGAGGTTTTATGATGGAGCAACGAAATGAACAATCTGAACTGGACCTGCTGCTTTCCAACCCGTTTGGAGATGAAATGCCTGCTGTAAGTGAACAGACAAAGTCTCCTTTGCTACTCGACCGCTTACCAAAAGAACAGCAGGAAAAGGCAAAACAATTGGCGGCGCAGATTGACTATAAAGACTATGAAGCGATATTAAAATATGGAACTGCCGCTCAGACCCAGCTATCCACTTTCTCCCACTCCATGCTCGATCATGTACAAAAACGGGACATCGGTCCAATTGGCGATGTGTTGGGAGATTTAATGAAAAAGCTCGAGCAAATGAATCCGGATGAGCTTAACACCAAGCAAAAAGGTGTTTTCAAAAAGCTATTCCGTAAAGTCTCTTCTTCCCTGCAGGAGGTCCTTTCCAAATACCAAAAGATCGGCTCACAGATCGATCGCATTTCTGTCAGACTAGAACATTCAAAAAAGACCCTGCTTGATGACAATCGACTATTGGAAACCCTGTATGATAAAAATAAAGACTATTTTCAAGCCCTGAATATGTATATTGCAGCAGCTGAAATTAAACGTGAAGAGATTCAACATACACTTCTTCCTTCATTACGCAAGAGGGCGGAAGAAACGGATGACGAGTTAATTTACCAGGAAGTCAATGATACGATGCAGTTTCTGGATCGGTTGGATAAACGTATTCATGATTTGAAGCTAAGTAGACAAATGACCATTCAGTCTGCCCCCCAAATACGCCTAATTCAAAATACGAACCAGGCACTGGCAGAAAAAATACAGGCTTCGGTGCTCACAGCCATTCCTCTTTGGAAGAATCAAATTGCCATAGCACTGACTCTTCTGAATCAGCAAAAGGCTGTAGCCGCTCAGAAACAGGTTTCGCGCACCACCAATGAGCTCCTTCTGAAAAATTCAGAGATGCTTAAAACAAATAGTATTGAAACTGCGAAAGAAAATGAACGTGGAATCATTGATATTGAAACGTTGAAGAAAACACAGGAAAACCTTATTTCCACCATTGAAGAAACATTGGCCATACAAGCAGAAGGACGCCAGAAACGTCAGCAGGCAGAACAGGAAATGGTCACGATGGAAAACGACTTAAAACAAAAACTCATTGAAATCAGAAAGTAAAAGAGGAGCCGATTTGGCTCCTCTTTTACTATTTTTCCTCATTATGAACAATGCTATCGGTTATATCATCATATTCTTTTTCAGCGATGGAGCTTGTGATGATTTCTTCTTTTTCCAGTTTTGCAACGGCCTCATATTCTGCGTATAATGCGTGTTTTCTCAGTGTCGTAAGCTGATCTGCTTTTATGACTGGATTTTGTTCAAATAAATCATCCAACTGAGCTTTTAGCATATCAATTCTTTTTGTATACGTATCGATAAGCTCATTTGATACAGGATCTGTAATATAGAGCTTTTGTTTTACCCTATGGATTTCACCAATGGCTGTTTCATATCTGTGTAGTTGACTGAGCAATTTTTCAAATTCTGCATGTCCCTCTTCCTTTGGTTTAATGCCTAATACATTGATCAGTGGTTTAATCGTTAATCCTTGAATGACAAGGCTGAATAATACCACACTGAATCCAAGAATAAGGACGTCTTCCCTGCCCGGAAAGTCTCTTGGCAGGCTAAGTACCAATGCAATGGATAGCGACCCTTTCAAACCTCCCCAATTCAAAATATGCTTCCATTTATGAGGAAAATTCCCAATGAGAGATAGACTTGTATAGACGGCAATACTTCGTGCCAAGAGTACTAAGACAATGGCTGCGAAAATATAAGGCCACTTTTCAACTAGGTCAATCCTTGTTATTTCAAGGCCGACCATTAAAAAAACGAGGGAATTGGCCAGTAATGCGGCTACATCCCAAAAGCTATTAATATTCAACTTGGTCGTAGGACTCATACCAATTTTCCCGCCATAATTACCGAATATAAGAGCAGCGATTACGACCGCGATTACACCTGATGCATGGACACTCTCTGCAAGGAGAAATGAACCATAAAACAAAATCACACTAAAAATAATTTCCAAGGGATAGTCATCGAAGTACTTCGTTAAAACGGAAAATGCATAACCGAGGGAACTTCCAATTATGACACCCAGGGAAACTACCCGGATGAACTCCCAGACGCCACTCCCAAATCCCGCCCAGCCTGCATCAATATAGGATAGTAAATAATAAGCTGATATATTGAACAATACAACGGCTAAACCGTCATTAAATAAACTTTCGCCTTCAATGACAACGGCCAACCTTTTCTTTACTCCTACACTCTTGAATATAGATAGTACACTGACAGGGTCTGTCGCACTCATCAATGCCCCAAAAACAAATGCTGCCGGAATGGGAAAGTCAAAGAGGTAATACGCTGAAAAGCCGATAATTAAGAACGAAATGAATGTTCCTCCAAAAGCCAAGGCAATAATCGGCTCCTTGTTAGCACGCAGATGAGTGAAAGGCAGCTTCAAAGCAGCTTCTCCCAAAAGCGCTGGTAAAAATAATGTGATAATGACGAAATTAAATACTTCCCCTTCTGTTATAAAATCCTTGAGGGGCTCAAGGACTGGTATATTGAACAACCCGATAAGGGCACCTACAATAACAAGTGCAATTGGATACGGCTGTTTGAATTTCTTGGCTATCGCCGTTATGCCTGCTGCGATCATCACTAAAATAAGTCCCAGTTCAAAAATATGGTGCATATCCAACTCATGCATAATCACCGTGACCTCCCTTATTCTATAAATTTTTCCTCATCTTATTATTCATTAACCTTCCCTTTGTCATGAATACAACTCGCATTTATATGATTTTCACCATACAAAAAAGAATGACCTTCTACGATAAAGTGAGAATAGTCATTCTTTTTATTATACATTTTTTTCCTATTTTTCGAACATAACGAATTTTTCACCTACAGATTTTTAGCAAACCATGGTTGTTTCTTACAGGTTCTTTTTTGCCTCCATCCTTTTAGATTTAAGATATGATTCATTCTGTGATACTCTTGAATCGCCGCATTCATATCAGAAATATTGTTCATCCTACCCATCCCCTTTAATGTTATTACTTTTAGTATATTGCAGGGAAAGGGGAACCGAATGAGATGGATGATTGATTTTGTTTCAGTCTAAGGACTGATTTGAATTGCTCCTCCCCAAAAAAAGACGACTACATGTTTCCCATGTAATCGTCTTGGTTCTTCTTCTATATACTTTTATACAGAAGCTTTCGTAATAAAGGAAACAACACCTCAGGGAGTTCTTCTACATCTGATACAATAATGCTGTAATTCCCATATATATTCTGAATGGTTTTTCTTTGCCCCTCATCTATCTCGCCGTTCGCTAAAAAGACGTTGATGACTTCTATCCCTTGTTTTCTTGCGTCTAATACAGCCTCATGGGTATCAACAATCCCGTTTTGCTCATAATCCATGGCTGCTGGCTCACCATCTGAAAAAACAAGAAGGAATTTCTGTTTTTCGTTCCGTTTAACAATCCGTTCTGTCATTAACCGAATGGCAAAGCCATCCCTATTATCTTCTTCAGGCTGGAGCTGCATGATTTCTGAACCACTGTTAGGTTTTAAGGAAGAATAGAAATCCAGTACAGGATTCATATAATTGGGTTGACTGGTCTTTGTCGCCCTGTTAGTATCTTCCCAGAATCCCACTACCTCATGTGGTACACGAACCGATTTTAATGATTCATGAAATAACGTAATCCCCTGCTTCGTTTGATCCATTTTGTCATACATCGAACCTGAACAGTCCACTAATAATGAGAAAACAGCATCTATTTCAGATGAAGGGTTTTGCTTTTTATAGAAAAGTCTTGGGTTATCATCTGTGATAAAGCGCAATAATTTTTTGTTCAGCCTGCCGAAGTGCAAATCACTTCTAGGCTGAATTCGCTTATGCTCCAATGTTTTCTCGATCATTTTCTGAAGTTTCTTTTGATAAGGAGCAATTATTCCTTTGTTTAGGTTATACAAGTGCTTGTCTTCTGAAGTAGGAACTGTTGGTGAAATAAAGTGAGGTACAGCAAACCGATTGTCCTTTCCATACTCAGCTTCCCCTCCACCAAGTTCTTCTCTTTCTTGCTCCTGTGCCTTCACATTTTGATACTGCTCCTGCTCCGTTTCTTTGGCTGAGCCCTGTACCATAGCCATTGCCTGATCCCCATCATCTCCTTCACGGACACCTTCGCCCATAAGATCGGATTGAGACCCTTGATCTAAGTCAAACTGAAGGAATGACTCCCCTTTGTCACTCGTTTCCCGGTGCCAAGTTCGGAATTCTTCATCTATCACTTCTTCCTCCCCTGTGCTCTCTTCTTCCAACACATCCTGATTAGCAAGAGGATCTTTTCTTTTTAAATCGTCAAATGTTTCAGTAAACATTTCCTCAGTGTCATATACATCTTCTGGTAGATGGAAGTATTCATTTAACATATCTTTTTTAACAATCTCATCTATTACTTCTACCATTTCCAAGCAAATTCTTACCACATCTTTTGTGTTACAGGTTTCAAAGAAGCGGGTGATTTGCCGATGCAAAAAGGGCATTGCTAAATCAATATCCTCATTTATCAGAACAGGTTCTTCTAATGGAGATTGTGCATGGAGAAGAAGGAATATAGAATTAAATAATGCATCTGTAAAAACACTTTTCGTTATATTTACTTTAAGTTGTGCTTCGAAATGCTGGCGATATAATTTTCTTCTCGTTTCAAATGACTTCTTTGTTCCGGGACGCTTTGATTTACAGATTTCCTCTAAGCGAGCCTCTTCACCGATGACAAATAGCTGCTTGGCAAATCGGGGAACAGACGTTGCTTTCACCTTCTCAATATAACCGATAACCTCTTCGTTCATGGTTTCATGAAGATTACCGATCGTCCTTAAATAAATATCACTTTTCAATCCATGAATTTCTTCTTCTTTTTTCCGGTGATCCCAAAAATGACTGACATAAACCGTTCCTTCTTTATAATCCAGATAAGAAAACGGTCCGTATTTCAAGTTCATGTCGGCATTTTTGGAAAGTGTTTTCGTCAAATCAGCCATTTCCATCACTAAAAAAGAGTCAATGGTTTCATCATTAAATTGGATAAATCGATGCATTACATGTCCCTCATTCAAATAATGTTTCAGCTATATTTTGAATAGCCGCCTTTTCTCGTTCGTCTTCCAGTTTATCAACGATTCCACGTTTTATAGCCCTTTTTGCCGGCAAGTAAACGGCTAAATCACAGGCATCTAAAAGAGCACGTATGGATGCCGCTTCTTCTGAAATCTGACCATTTTTCACTTGAACCAATAAATCCGAAGACAGAGCTACAAACTGAGTAATAAGCTTAGAATCGGACAGCTTGCTTTGACTTTCAATCACACTCTTTAACGTTTCCCCTTCGATATACGGTACATCGATTACAACAAAACGATTTTTTAGTGCTTCATTTAATGGAACTGTGCCTACATATCCTTCATTAATTGCCGCTATCACACCGAATGTTGGCGCGGCTTTGACTATTTCCCCTGTAAATGGATTAGTTATACTTCTACGGTAATCCAACACACCATTTAAGATCGGCAGCGTTTCAGGCTTTGCCATATTGATTTCATCAATATAAAGAAGATGCCCATTTTTCATCGCTTGAATAACAGGCCCTTCGACGAATTCAATGACGTTTTTTCCGTCTCTTTCGCTGATTGTTTTATAGCCCAGTAATGATTCTGCATCTAAATCAACCGAGCAGTTTATACTGTGCATCGGTTGGGAGAATATGGATGACAAGGTATCTGATAGCTTCGTTTTCCCTGAACCAGTGGGTCCCTTAAGAAGAAGATTTTTCCCTAATGACAGAGAGATGATACTATCTTCAATAATATAGTCTTCACTAGCAGTATACCCCCCTTCTCCAATTAATGAAGAATGCTCAGGAGAAGAGAATAATTCTTTTCTCTCGTTTATTATATAAGTAACCGATTCTGGTAATAACCATTCAACATTCATGTTATGACATCCTTTCCATTTCACATACTAGACATTCTACATGTAATAACGCTTACACTGCAAAGGCTATGCCTAATTTTGTTTCAAAGCATTTATTTTAGTTCTGGATTAGCAACCAATTAATATCCCAAAATGTAAAAAAACACCCTATAATGGGTGTTTCAGCTTCTATACTTCTAAATCATATCGAGTGAACCCTCGATATACATACATTCCAGCATTTTGATAAACAATGGTTGCGTCTGTATAGCTATCACTGTCGACTGAAAGAGCGGCTGTCGTCATTCCTTGCTCTTTCAATTTTGAAAAAGCATAATTGAGCAAATAATGGGCGAGCCCTTTGCGACGCCACTTTTTGCGAATCCCCAAATGAGTGATTTCCCCTAATCTTGTTTCATTGTTAACCGAACAAAAGACAAAACCTACCAGGTCTTTTTCTTCTCTTAATACAAACCAGAGATCGGGGTCGAATGAGGGGCGAAGAAAACGTTTCATAAATTCATCCAGACTGGATGGATGATAATCAAAGTGGTCCGAGAACACCTCTTCAAATACCTGATGAAGACTCTCCGCTTCGGTATCGGGGTTGAAACTTGAAATACGATAAGATGAAGAGACTGATGCAACAGATAGATCTTTAAGGTCTTTTTTCATCTGAAACCAATATCGAGTTGGTGTAAACCCATGTTTCTCAAAAGCCTTTTTCTCTTTATCAAGATTTGCAGATAGGATAATGGTTTTTGAGTCCGAATTCGTTTCTTTCTTTCTCCTGGCTGATGTAAAAAGCTCTTCTGCCATCTCACCTATATAGAGCTCCATATGATCGTTAGGAAGGGCAAGGATTAACGAAGGTAAGCGGTGATCTTTTTCAGTAAGAATGGAGATAGCTACTAAATCCCCTTCATCCCAAAGCCCTCTTCGGTCAGCTTCAGGAATAGAATCCATCATTTCTTGAATATCAGCTTCACTGGTTTGAACCTCTCCATATACTTCAGTTTCATAACTCTTGAAAAGGTTATTCAGAGATGCTTGGTCCTCCATAGAAATGATTCGCTTACTAAACGAGTGTTTCATTCTCTTTTCCCCATTTGCACCATATTTTAGTAGCCATCAAAAAAGCCGGTTTCTCCTCATAAAAAGAAACCAGCCAGAAAGAAGTGGTTTATACCTCTTCAAAGTACACTTTGTAGAAGCCTCCCATTTTCCCACTCTCATCGATGACGAAGTAATACTCTTCAGATTCGTTTTTCACATCGTATTCTTTACCAATGGTTAAAACATTTTCAACTGTATATTTCTTAGCGTCCGTATGTACACATTTCACCTTTTTTCCGGTATTGTTTTCCGTCCAAGTTTTGTGAATCAATTCAATAGCCTCCTTTTTGAATATACTATGCTAATAGTATATTCTTACAAAGCTATAAGTTCAACTACTATCTCATTTGTCAGTTTTTTTATGATGTTCACATTCAACAAGGACATATGGTATATTATAGAAGGGATTTTCAGGAGAGGTTCGATTGTGATGATGAGAAGCGGATTAAGTAGAATAGGAATATTCACT
The DNA here is from genome assembly GCF_041889765.1 of Rossellomorea sp. FM04394. Taxonomy (NCBI): domain Bacteria; kingdom Bacillati; phylum Bacillota; class Bacilli; order Caryophanales; family Bacillaceae; genus Rossellomorea; species Rossellomorea sp. FM04394. The sequence continues at coordinate 2,489,938 of NZ_CP168654.1, forward strand.
TTGATTTTGATGGTTTTTTACATGAGTACCCACCGGCCTAATGAAGAACAGTTTTATATATGGCTTCTAGATGAATACAATATTGAATGTAATAAATCCATAACATGTTCAAAGAAAATTGAGGGAAATACTTACTCAACTCTTATTGAAACAGGCTCAAACATTAAAAACGGTTACTTGCTATTTAATACTATCGGTAAAATATACGAGGATGAAAATGGCTCAAGAACCACAATTAAAGCTTTGGGTATATTCGGTAAGTATTTTACTATTATGAAAGACGAACAAGACAGATAGACTGATTAAAGGAGATGACTTCTTTGATCAGTCCTTCTTTATTTTCGATAACGGACTTTTTTCCATTTCGAGGCATTATGAGTTTTTTTCAATGTCAAAACAATACTATACACGATAACCCCGATGAATAAAATGGAGAAAACAATTCCTGCCTTCACGCTCATTTCTTCCAACAATCCCTGAAAACTTTTTGGAAAGTACCTTCCAATCTGAAAATACGCAAATCCCCAAATAAAAGCAGATGGAAGCGCATATAAGAGAAACTTCATGAAAGAAATCCCTTTGGACGTTCCTGCAATATAAGGCATGAATAAACGAATGCCTGGTATAAAATAGCTGAAAGAAATCGCAAGCGGACCATACTTTTTAATCCAATTTTCACCGTTATCAATGAGTTTTCTTGATTTATCTCCCTTCATAAACCGAGAAATTAATTTAGTTCCGAAATATCGTCCATTTAAAAAGGCGAAGATTCCATAAGAGATCAATCCACTATACATAAAGAAAAAGGAGGTATACGGGTTGAAATTTCTCCATTCAGATAAATATCCCGATAGTGCAGCAGCCAGTTCATTAGGAACCGGTAATCCTAAAAAAACAATCCAGCTAAAAAGAAACATGGCGATATATCCAAATTGATCAACCAATTGTAGTAAAATATCCATCCATTGTATCACTCCATTTCACTCAAAGCGACTATTTATTCGCGCTTTCAAAACTTGCCCGGGCATTTCTATTCACTACCCAATATTGATAGGTTGAAAACGCTTGGAAGCCCAACCTCTTTAGAATGGGGGCTGAGTGGCCTACCCTGGCCTGACAGGTTACAAACCGACATTGCGCTCGTCTTGCCATTTTCAAACGATGGGCCACTAATGAAGAATATACCCCATCATGCCTTGCTTCTTGGAGCACCCCTCCTCCATTTAGGTAAAGGACTTCATGATCAGTGCTAAACCGATAATTTCCGTATCCAACGGGATGTCCTTCCTTATTGTAAGCCAGTGTGAACCCACCATCCGGTCCCCATTTCCTTATAAACTCTTTTCTTTGTTTGAAGATGACCGGCTTATCTTCTTCCCTATACCCCCATATAGAGGAACTGATTTGTACAAGATCATGGATGTGAAGATCACTTTCAACTGTAATGACTCTATGAATAGTTGGAGGGATGAATGTACTCTGATTTAGATCAAATACAAGCCCCTCATACCTCTCTTCCATTCTTCCATCCTTAGAATGGAAAAATTCCTCTTCTTGATCGATAAGCGGCTCCCTGATCCACATACTAAAGGATTCCTCCCCATAAAACGTTTCAATCTCTTTCCATTGCTCTTGAAGTTCATTCATGTTGTTCGCAATGAATTTTGGTACCTTATTGGCAAATACATTTTTCAACTGTCTATTTTTAATGGCAACGATTCCATCACTGTGTAAACTAACCACTTCACTGGGGATCAGTCTGTCTGGATAGTCCCAGTGATGGGATTCTATTGCAGAAAATAATGTATGATCATTTACCATCATTTCTTCTCCTCCCGGGACTCGTCCATGCATCTATTCGTCTTAGTCAAGAAGATTCTGTACCTGAACTTCTGTCATCCCTATTCCAAGTAATTGTTGCTGTAATTTTTCATGATAAGACTTGCTTACATGTGGTCGACTACCACGTAGGATCTCTTTTGCGTAATGTTCAGGTGGACACGTTTCCTCAAACTTACCTTTTACAATAAAGGTTAATACGTCGTGATAAAGCTTCCCGTCAATCTGTATGTCGATTAATGCTGCTCTATACCATCCAGGACCTACCCCCTCTCTTGTGAACAAGTATTCTACTGCTAGTTGAGGGATATCGTAGACTACCCCTTCCATTGTCCCTCCATCCTCGATGATATCTCCCCGGCCACCATCATGTACTTTAAAGAGATACTTCATGGAATATCCTTTTAACACTCCTGCACCAAGGCAGTTTTTAAAATGGTGATCTACTTGCGCTATTTTAAAACGCTCATCATCCATACACGAACCATACGCAAAATATAGTATTCTATCAGGCTTTTCATTTAGAAACTGATGTACTTTCCAATCTCCTGACAGAATTTCTTCCTTGAACAATTCTTCGTTCTCTGAATAATACACAAAAGCTTGCTGAGGTCCATCATCTGTGTCGACCAGCTTAAGCTTTCGTATATAAAGGTTGTCTTCACGTTCTTCTATGAAATCCTCCAACTCATCCAACGGTGATAATATACTGGAGTTAATTTTATATAATTCGCCATAAGTGGTCCCATTGCCTTCTTTCAGTGCAGGATATCCTCTTTTTGTATCGTAAAGAACACCTTCCACCCATGCTTGTTCCCTCACCAGAATAGCTTCTTTTAATAAAGAATGATTGCTTTCGTGTCTTCTTAACGTCCCATAAACAAAAACGTACACAAATAATCCCCTTCCTTTGTTTACATAACTAAATTATTGTTTATTAACGAGTGAATCTTTCCTTTATTTTATCAAATAGTCTTTGGAAATTCAGTTATATAATACTTCTATTATACTTCTATATCCGTAAGAAAAGGACATTCCCAATGAAATGGGCATGTCCTTTTTTAAGGAAGCGTTTTCAATTTATCGACTACTTTTAGGCAGAGCTGCTTCTTGCGCCTGCTCTCTTAAACGAAACTTTTGAATTTTCCCGGAGGCTGTCATTGGGTAGGAATCGGTAAACTCGATATACCTTGGAATTTTATGACGGGAAATCTTCCCTGTACAATATTCTCTGATCTCTTCTGGTGTTGACGTCTGACCTTCCTTCAAAATAATCCAGGCCATAACTTCTTCACCATAGACTTCATCAGGAATTCCAATGACTTGAACATCTAATACCTTTGGATGGGAATAAAGAAATTCTTCAATTTCTCTCGGATAAATATTCTCACCGCCTCGAATGATCATATCTTTTAATCTTCCTGTAATTCTACAATAGCCGTGTTCATCCATTACCGCTAAATCGCCAGTATGCAGCCAACCTTCATGATCTATGGCAAGCCTCGTAGCCTCTTCATTCTTGTAGTACCCTTTCATGACGTGATATCCACGAGTACACAACTCCCCCTGCACTCCATAAGGGACTTCCCGGTTTGAACCCGGCTCCACAATCTTCACCTCTACATTCGGTAAGGCTTTCCCTACCGTTTCTACCTTTAATTCAATCGGGTCATGGGTACGTGTCTGAGTAATGACAGGGGAAGATTCTGTCTGACCATAGGCAATGGTTATTTCATCAGCCCCCATTTTATCCATGACGCCTTTCATCACTTCAATCGGACAGTTACTTCCGGCCATAATTCCAGTACGCAGATGGGACAGATCATACCCATCAAAATCCGGAAGGTTTAACTCAGATATAAACATGGTTGGAACCCCATGAAGGCCTGTACATTTTTCATCCTGCACCGTTTGAAGTACCTGTTTCGGATTGAATTCCTGTAGTGGAACCATTGTAGCCCCAACCGATACACATGCAAGCGTACCCAATACACATCCAAAACAATGGAAGAATGGCACCGGGATACATAAACGGTCTTCGTTCGTCAATCTCATGCACCCGGCAATATTATAACCATTGTTTACAATGTTGGAGTGAGTAAGCATGACTCCTTTTGGAAATCCGGTCGTTCCTGACGTATATTGCATGTTGATGGCATCATGGGGTGAAAGGCTCGAAAGTCTTTCATCCAACATATCTTCCTCTACTTCATTCCCTCTGTCCATAATATCCTGCCAGCTATATGTACCTGGATATGATTTCTCTCCTAAGACAATTACATTTTTTAAGTAAGGAAGCTTTGAACTCTCCAATTCTCCGGGCTGGGACGTTTTCAATTCAGGACAAATTTCGTACAGCATGTCTATATAGGAAGCCCCCCTGAACTCTTCCATCAAGATAATCGTTTTACTGTCAGACTGCTTTAATAGGTATTCTAGTTCAGCGGTTCGATAATTTGTATTTACGGTTACCAGTACAGCTCCCATTTTGCCTGTTGAAAACTGACTAATTAACCATTCAGGAGTGTTTGAAGCCCATATCGCGATGTGATCCCCTTTATTGACCCCAAGATCCATTAACCCTTTTGCAGCTTGTCTGCACCGTTGGTTAAATTCATGATAAGTCCATCTTAACCCCCTGTCTGCGTAGACGACCGCTTCAACCTCAGGCTGAATTCGAGCTTTTTCTTCTAGTAATTCCCCGACAGTTACATGTAAAATCTCCGACAAATGAATATCCCCCTTTATCTGTTTCCTATTACAGCCTGGAACATTTTAATATATGTTGTAGTCAAAGAGGTTAAAAAATTACAGTTCCTTATGCGTGTAATATTATCATAAAAATGAAAATTTTCAAACTAATTAACCGGGATTTTCTTTTGTCTTATATCTAAAAGAATAGCTATTGACGGTAATGAGTTGACAAGTTTCTACATGACCTGTAAGGTACAACCATTTTATATAGACAAAAAACATCTTCTCTAAACCTTTTTCTACATAATAACTAAAAATACTACTTTAGACGTAATTTATGAAAAAACCCTTTTCAAATGAGGAATTTCTATGTAGAATAAATAGAAAATATAGAAAATTCTATATTTTACACATTCCTGGGAGGTTGGTCATGAAAATCTTAAGTAATGAACAGTTGGTGGCAGCTTATCGTGATGCTGAGAAACAAGGGAATGATCAAGACTGGATTTTACTTCTTAAGAAAGAAATTCGTAACCGAGGATTGAAACCTTTTAGGAAATCTTAACAGTGGGAATAAAAAATAAAACTAGCTTATCTCACCCCCTGAGATGCGATTATGGCGACAGACTCATTTTCACTTGAGTCTGTCTTTTTTCATTTTTAATCATACGTTAGTTATGCTTCTTAAACTTTGATCCATGGTATTCCTCGATTTGTTTGAATTGTTCATTATCCAGCAACCCCATTTTATGAAACAGATACGAATACTGAATCACTTTTTTTGAATTGAAGTTCTTCATTATTACATCCCCCCTTATTCATGTCCAAGAGTTTCCTTTGGCAAACTTTATTTTAGTTATCCATATTTTATTCTCCAGGTAAAAAAACGTGAAAAAAAAGCCGATCCACAATCCATTAATGGATGTATGAATCAGCCAAACATTCATCTATTCTTGTTCAATCAGGACTACTTAACCTTCAAGCAATAAATCTTCCGGATTCTCAAGTAAATCTTTCACCATTGCAAGGAATCCTACTGCTTCTTTTCCATCAATGATTCTATGATCATATGATAAAGCAATATACATCATCGGACGATTTTCCATTGTATCTTTATCAATGGCCACTGGGCGAAGTTGAATCTTATGCATTCCTAAAATACCAACTTGCGGTCCATTTAAGATCGGAGTGGATAGTAATGAACCGAATACTCCACCATTTGTAATCGTGAATGAACCACCTTGCAGATCCCCAAGAGATAATTTATTGTTTCTGGCCTTTGTAGCCAGATCCATGATTTCCCCTTCGATTTCCGCAAAGTTCTTGCGTTCACAATCGCGGACAACTGGTACTACCAGTCCATCATCAGTAGATACGGCTACGCCGACGTCATAGAATTTCTTAAGGACAATTTCATCCCCATCAATTTCAGCGTTCACATATGGGAATTTCTTAAGGGCTGCTACAACTGCTTTTGTAAAGAAGCTCATGAAACCAAGTCTAACATCGTGGTCATCAAAGAACTTATCCTTTTTACGTTTACGTAGTTCCATTACTTTACTCATATCAATTTCATTAAACGTTGTAAGCATGGCAGCTGTTTGCTGAACCTCGACTAAGCGTTTCGCAATCGTTTGACGACGGCGGGACATCTTCTCGCGAACCACTGGCTTTCCATCATCTTTTTTTGCAGGTGCCTTCTTTTCTTGAACAGAAGGTTTAGATGGAGCTTCTGCTGGCTTATTGCTATATGCTTCAATGTCCTGCTTACGAACACGGCCTAGAGGGTCTGTTGGCACATCGGAAAGATCGATACCTTTTTCACGTGCCAACTTACGAGCCGCGGGAGAAGCGATTGGACGATTTTTTTTATCCTCTTTCGCCGGTGCTGCTTCCGTTACCTCTTCTTTCTTCTCTTCCTGTTTAGGGGCAGGTGCTTCTTCTTTTGTTTCAGAAGTAGCTGGGGCTTCTCCTCCAGCACCAACAATGGCAATAACTTGACCGACTTCAACCGTATCCCCTTCATCGGCTTTCAGTTCTTGTATCGTACCTGCTTCTTCTGAAATGACTTCAACATTAACTTTATCTGTTTCAAGCTCAACGATGTATTCGCCCTTTTCCACGTAATCCCCCGGCTGTTTCAACCATTGAGCAATTGTACCTTCTGTAATTGATTCTGCTAATTCTGGAACTTTTATTTCTGCCACTGTGATGTCCTCCTCTTTCTTATCGAGTTAACGCTTCATTAATAATGCGTGATTGTTCTTTTTTGTGTACTGTTGGTTCACCTTCTGATGGACTGGAACGTCTGCGACGACCAACATAATGCACTTCAACACCTTCAGGGGCAATGTCGCGGAGTCTTGATTCTGCAAAAGTCCATGCTCCCATATTCTTAGGCTCTTCTTGAATCCATACAATTTCTTTAAGGTTTGAATATCTTTCAAGAATGGCTGATATATCACCTTTAGGGAAAGGATAAATTTCTTCTACTCTAAGAATGTGTAACCAATCTTTATCATTGATATCTTGAAGCTTCTCTTCCAAATCAATCGCTATCTTCCCACTGCACAGGACAACCCGTTCAACAGAATCAGGATTCTCACCAAGCCCTTTTTGCTCCAGGACTGAATGGAATTCTCCATGAGCTAATTCTTCAGCTGTGACAGCTGCGAATTGATTTCGGAGCAAGCTTTTCGGCGTCATGATGACAAGCGGCCTCACTTCCTCTTTTTGTAAAATGGCAGCCTGCCGTCTAAGAATATGGAAGTATTGACCAGCTGTAGAACAGTTGGCTACCGTCCAGTTATATTCTCCTCCCAGTTGCAGGAATCGTTCTAGGCGAGCACTTGAGTGTTCTGGACCTTGACCTTCATAGCCATGAGGCAGGAGCATGACAAGTCCGGTTTTTTGACCCCATTTAGCACGGCCTGCCGATATGAACTGATCAAACATCACCTGTGCCATATTGGAAAAATCTCCAAATTGAGCTTCCCAAAGAACCAGGGTTTCCGGTGCGAAGACATTATATCCATACTCATACCCTACAACTGCTGTTTCAGTGAGTGGACTGTTAAGGACAACAAACGAAGCATGACTGTCTTTCAGATTGTGTAAAGGAATGTATTCTTCACCGGATTTTTCATCATGAAGAACCAGGTGGCGTTGAGCGAATGTTCCACGCTCTGAATCCTGTCCCGTTAACCGGATCGGCGTACCATCCTTCAGGATAGAAGCGAACGCCAATGCCTCAGCATGTGCCCAGTCAATTTTCCCTTTACCTTCAAACACCTGACTTCGTCTTTTTAGGATGCGCTCAAGCTTCTTGAACACATTAAACCCTTCAGGCCATTGAAGCAGTTCATTGTTTATATCTTCAAGCTTATTAAAATCAACACTCGTATTAATTTCCGGTAAGCCATTTGCTACATACTCAGGTGGAGCAAGTACGGTGTCAGGATCATCGTCTTTTGCAGGTACTTTATCGTAAGCCGCTTTTAATTCTTCTTCGATGCCGGCATCCATTTTTTCCACATCTGCTTCTGTGACGATTCCTTCTGAGATTAATTTTTCGGCATATAGCTTTTTGACATTCGGATGGTTTTGAATGACAGAATACATTAATGGATTCGTCACCATCGGTTCATCCATTTCGTTATGACCAAAACGACGGTAGCCGATCAAATCAATGACAAAGTCTTTTCCAAATGTTTTACGATATTCATAGGCGAGCACCGCTGCAGCGAGACAAGCTTCGGGATCATCTGCATTGACATGGACAATCGGCACTTCAAAGCCTTTAGCTGTATCAGATGCATATTTGGTAGAACGAGAATCTCGGCTTTCAGTCGTGAAACCGATCATATTGTTCGCAATAAGATGGATGGATCCACCCGTATTATATCCACGCAATTGGCTCATATTTAATGTTTCAGCTACAACACCTTGTCCAGGGAAGGCAGCATCTCCGTGAATCATGATGGCATAGGAAGATTCAGGTGATTGCTCTGGATAACCTCTATCTTCACGAACTTCTTGTGCAGCACGTGTGTAACCAGCAACAATCGGGCTCACAACCTCTAAGTGACTTGGGTTATTCGCCAGAGTGACACGTGCTCTCGCTGTTGACGACTGTAGAGGTGAAATTTCACGATCAGCACCTAAATGATACTTAACATCACCTGTCCATCCAAATGTGATTCCAATTGATCCTTCTGAAGGAATCAGATCCTTGCTTGGAGCATGTTGGAATTCCGCAAAAATCATTTCATACGGTTTACCGATGACATGGGCAAGCACGTTTAAGCGCCCCCGGTGTGCCATCCCGATATTGACTGTTTTAGCACCTGATTCTACTGAATAACGAACCATTTCATCCAGTAAAGGCACCATAGAATCCAATCCTTCAATTGAGAAACGCTTTTGACCAACGAACGTACGGTGAACATATTTTTCAAATCCATCCACTTCGGCAAGTCGTTTTAACAACGCAAGTTTCTTATCGTTAGAAAGTGGAGTGAAATAGGATTCTGATTCAATCTTTTCTCTTAACCAATTCTTCTCTTCCAACTCATGAACATGTGCATATTCAAATGCCAATTTTTTAGTATAGACCTGTCTTAAATGATTGATTGCCTGCAACCCATCCTTTATGTGAGAAGGTGCATTGGGGCATAAAAAATCAACAGGTATCTGCTTTAAATCATCTTCAGATAAATTAAACTCAGTTAGTTCAATCCTTCTAGTGTCTTTGTTTCGGTCATTAAGGGGATTAATATCCGCAGCTAAATGACCATATGTACGAATATTGTCTGCCAATTTGACTGCAGCTACCATTTTGCTTAACGCAGTAGGTTGTGCTGGTAAAGTGAATGATGTATCCCCATGCTGAGCGCTTGCGATTACTTGTACGTCTTCAGCCGTAGGAGGGCCCCATTGTTCGAATAATTCTTTCAATTCAGGATCTACGTCTGTTGGATCCTCCAAGAATTGTTCATAAACCTCCATTACATATCCCAGGTTCGGTCCGTAAAACGATTGCCAAGGTTCCCCTTTTGCCGATTGTTTTTTCATTGTGAAAAACCTCCAACTATTTTGCCAGTTAGTATAATTTGGGTATCATGTATTCTTACAATTTCAAAGTCATATTTCATTATGCAAGAATAGTAATTTCAAACACATAAAAACGCTTACAAGGACATTTTATCACTGTGCAGTAGTAAGATAAAGTCTTTATAACAAATTTCTCAAAATTTTGTTTTTCGTATTATGCATATGGATATTACTTATATTCCCATAATAAATTACAAGAAAACCTTTTTGTGTATCGACTATTCTGAAATAATATTTTATTAAGCGCTTTCTCTTTCACCTTCTTGTATCCCTGATATGAGGGTACTTTTTTCATAAACCATCTTACTACTGTTACTAAAAAAAACCAAATATTTTTTGTTGTTTTTCATAAATTTTTATAGATTATAAGATTTTCAGAATGACAAATAGACCTTATGTATTTAATTTCTTCCATTTTGTAAATGAACTCATCGCCCATTCGTTGCATACAATGTAACAATTATGACGTTGGTCTATATAGATAAAAGCGAGGTGGTTCACATGTTCCCATGGAGTTTATTTCCTTTCAATAAAGACATGAAAGATCAAATGAATCAGATGAATCCAAAAGAAATGGATTCCTATATACAAGGTATGATGAAAAAAATGTTCCCGGGCGGATGGGAAGGTATGATGAATCCGAATGATATGATGAGCGGGGCGCAATCCTTTATGAATCCAATGGGCAATCAAGGGCAGAAATCCCAGCGGGGTCAGTCTTCGCCTTCTACTAATTCAATATCTGCAAACGTTTTTGAATCATTTGAGGATATTTACATCCGGTTTCAGGTTCCTAGTGAAGAGTGGATGAAGCAATTGAAAATTTTCCACACGTCGAACCAGGCAATTATCGAAAACATCCCTGAGAAGGGGGATAGACAGGTCATTACACTCCCTTGTCTAGTGAAAAAAAAGGGCGCAGAGGCTCAATACAAGGACGGCATATTAGAGCTGAAAATACCTAAGAGCATCGACATGCAATACACAGAAATAGACGTCTCAGATAAATACTGAGACGTCTTTTACTTGTAGAAAACATTTAATGAGCGTACTTAAGAGCGATGCGTATAATGGTACCTGCAGGTTCGTTCCTTAAGGCTTTAATTTCACCGTCGTAGTTTTGAATGATCTTCGATGCAATCGCCAACCCCAATCCATACCCGCCTTTTTCACGACTTCTTGCTTTATCCACGCGGTAGAACCGGTCAAAGATTTTTGGAAGATCTTCTTCTGGAATACCTATCCCTTCGTCTTTCACCTCGATCATCACTTCTTCTTCACGATTTGTTAACGTTATAACAATGTTTGAATGCTTTTCAGAGTATTTGACAGCATTATCTAACAGGATGATCATAATTTGTTCCAGATGCCTTGGCATAATAGTCACCATCGCTTTGTGATCCAATTCATCCATGCACAAAAAAGTGTGTTCTTGATGTAGAAATTTAAAGTCCCTAATAACCTTATCAACCACTTTTTGTGGATTGGCACGAGCTTTTTGAAGATCAAATGTCTCCCGGTCCGCCCTGGAGAGTTCTAACAATTCACCTACAAGCCTTTTCACTCTTTCAAGTTCTTCCAATGACACCTGTAAAGATTCTTCTAGTATCGTCGGATCTTTTTTTCCCCACCTGTTCAAAAGAGCCAGATGCCCTTCTAATACCTGTATGGGCGTTCTTAATTCATGTGATGCATCTTCAACAAATTGCTGTTGTTGCTGAAACGATTTCTCAATTTGGCTCATCATCTTATTAAATATTTGCGATAGGTCACTGATTTCATCATGGGCCTTCACAATCTCTACTCTTTCGTGAAATCCTTTTCTTTCAATGGATCTCATTGTTTCAGAAAGCTTATTTAATGGACTCACAAAGTTTCTGGCCATGAAATAGCCGATAACTGCACTGATCAAGAGGGCTAACACTCCCGTGATGGTCATCATCCAGAACAGGTTCTTCATAATCTTTTCATATCGGTTTAAAGGCTGGATAATTTCAACATATCCGTTGAATTGACTTGATCGTATCGGTGATCTTCCAATAAGCATTTGTATTCCCTCAGATTCAATGAGTGTAACAGACTTATCCCTAACAGGTTGAAAAGGAACGTAAAAAGCCGATTCATTTTCACCCCTGATTTCCAATACTTCATTCCCCTGACCACCTAAAATACGTATAGTCTGGTCCTTTTCAGCTATTTGTTTCATATAATCCCGACTATCATATATGTCCTGAAGCTGTATATTTGGCCCACTTTGTTTAAAAAACACCGTAATTTCATCCAGCACACGGCTAAAATTCTTTTCTTCTTCATCCACCATCCACTTACTGATTGCATGATATTGAAAAAAACTAAATAAGAAAAATGCGAGGAATATGGCTGATCCAGCGGCTAATGCCCACTTCACTTTAAGGGAAGAGGGTTTTAAACGATTCATGAATGTATTCATGTCCTCATCACATATCCGGTACCGCGTACAGTTTGGATATAGCTATCTTCGTCCGGTGAGTCAATTTTATTTCGTAAGTATCTTACATAAACATCCACTACGTTCGTTTCAACCTCAGTATCATACCCCCACACTTTATTGAGAAGGACTTCACGGGTTAATACAATATTTATATTTTCTAAAAAAGCGAGTAAAAGGTCATACTCCCTTTTCGTAACCTCGATTTCATGATCAAGCTTAAATACTTGCCGGGACTCCTTTAGAACGGTGATATCACGGTAATGATAAGTTGTTTGAGTAGAAGCTGCTTCATCATTTCCAGATCGTCTGAATACGGCCCTCAACCTAGCTAACAGCTCTTCAATAGCAAAAGGCTTCACAATATAATCATCTGCACCGCTGTCCAATCCTGATACACGGTCCATTACGCTATCCCTTGCCGTGATCATGACGATTGGAATAGCTTTCACTTGCCGGATTCTTCTGCATACCTCAAGTCCATTTAAATTCGGCAGCATTAGATCCAATAAGATTATGTCCCAATCCTCGTTTAAAGCTTTCTCTAACCCCCCTCTTCCATCATAGGCAAGACCCACTTGATATCCTTCATATTTAAGTTCCAGTTCAATGAACCGGGAGAGATTTTTTTCATCTTCTATGACTAATATCCTTTTCACCTAAATCACCTGCTCTAAATGCTTAATACGTCTTATTTTATTTTACTTTTGCTGAAAATAAAATCATTAAGCGCTTGAAAGATTTCAATGCCTTGATACGTCATTAATGTAATGGCAGTAAAACTGAAAAATAAAATAGGAATTATTCGAATCCACATGGTTCTTACCTCCCTTTTATCAATACTGCCATTTTCCTCCTCTTTCATTAAAATTGGGTGAGAAAGAGGTAAGGTTTTAGTTAGAAAAGATAAAAGTCATCAGTTACATAACGATATTCCAATCAAATAATTTAATAGTATGAAATTGCTCCTGTTGAAGAAAATAAATGTGTATAAATAAGAATGAGGTGCACGAAATGGAGAGTAAGAAAAAATTAGATTTACTGGCATTATCCTCTATTCCTTTAGTCATGACACTCGGGAATTCAATGTTGATCCCTGTTCTTCCTCAATTGGAAAAGGAGCTAAATATTACGGGATTTCAATCAAGCTTAATCATCACCGTATACTCTATAATTGCTATTCTTTGCATTCCAATTGCCGGTTATTTATCCGATCGTTTCGGAAGGAAAAATATTCTGATACCCAGCTTGATCATTGCAGGAATCGGTGGCCTCATTTGTGGATTTGCTTCAATTTACGGTTCGAATGCCTATATTTTTGTTATTGTAGGAAGGGTTGTTCAAGGAATTGGAGCAGCCGGTGCTTTCCCGGTCGTCATTCCTACAGTGGGAGATCTATACGAGGATGATGATCAAATCACCAAGGGATTGGGCTTAATCGAAACATCCAATACATTCGGCAAGGTGCTAAGCCCGATACTCGGTGCGTTATTTGCTGCATGGATCTGGTTTATACCATTCTTTTCCATACCTGTATTTTCAACTCTTTCGATTCTTCTGATTGTCGTCTTTGTGAAAGTTCCACCAAAAAAAGGAGAAGATGCGAAACAATCAATTAAGGAATTTGTTCATGAGGTGGGAATCGTCCTTGGGAAGGAAAAGAAATGGATTTTTGGCATCTTCATCATCGGAATCATTTCCATGTTTATCTTATTTGGCTTTTTATATTATTTATCAACCAGATTAGAGCAAGCCTATGGAATTAACGGAGTAATCAAGGGACTATATTTAGCTATTCCACTCCTTTTTTTATGTCTTACCTCCTATATAACCGGGAAGGTGATTGGTAAGAGTAAAGAGAAGATGAAGTGGGTCATCGTCTTTGGTTCCCTTATGAGTTCAGTTGCATTCCTTCCTTTGATTTTCACTGAAGGCAAATGGGTTATATTGAGTATTTTTTCTATTGCAGGAATTGGGATGGGAGCAGCCCTGCCTTGTTTGGATGCATTGATTACAGAAGGGATTGAAAAAGAACATCGTGGAACCATCACCTCTATTTACAGTTCAATGAGGTTTACAGGTGTCGCTTTAGGGCCGCCTATAGTAGCATTAATTGAACCTTTGAGTACCTTTGTCCTTTTCATTGTCCTAAGTATCCTATCCAGCCTTGTAGGAATGTTTTTCATTAGGATTCCAGAAACACCCCAACAGGCAGTCTCACCTAAAAAGGCTTAGGGAGACCTGTATCTAAAAAGGAGCTGAATCTCAGCTCCTTTTTTTCTTTACATATCCGCCTGAATAAAATAACAATATCTCTTTCTTTATTACCTCACATGTTTATTTCCATTCATAATGTGGTAGATATATCCATAAACATGATAGGGATTGTAAAGGAGGAATATGTATGACTTGGATAATCGTGATTGTTTCTCTTTTTGTATTTCTCGTTCTGGCTGAAGAAATCATTAATTTCTTTTTACGCACCAGAGTAATAAACCATCACACTAAAACTGAAAGAAGCGATAGAAAGCTGAAATCCATGTATAATAAAGTAAAGCTGAAGATCACTCATTCACTGTTAAGCGATCGTACATAGTTTAAAAGGTGGAGAATATTTCTCTGCCTCTTTAATAAATCAGTTCTTTGACACGGAATGCTGTGTTTCATTCGATTGATGTAATAACATGTCTTTAATCTCTTCAGGATATATTTCTAGTGTTGAAAGTTCCTCGGTTGGAATCCATTTGTACAATAGACGGTCCCCTTCCAACCCATGAAAAGCGCCTTTTTGAAAAATAGACCGACCTGATGCTTTCACACTGTAATAGAAGCCGATTTCATGAAAATCCCATTCCTTAAACGTAAAGAAATTTTCATTCACCATTACTAATTGTTCCACTTTAACATCAATACCTAATTCTTCTCGCATTTCTCTCTTCAAACTTTCCTGTGATGCTTCTCCGATAACGACTCTCCCACCAGGCAATGACCAATAAGTGTCTTCCATTTGTTTATGTAATAAAACATGTTCATTTTCCATCCATACGGCAACCACCCTATAATTAAAAACGTCTTTGTTATGTTTGAACACAATATCCATAAAACCCCTCCTTTTCTTTCATTCTACTCCCCAAAAAACTACTTTTGTTAAATTATCCAAAAAAATAGGAGACAAAAGCTTCAGCAAGACTTTTGTCTCCAAAGGAAAGAAATTAGAATGGGTCTTACATAATAAAGATTTAAACAAAAAGAAAGCTACCCCACTTTCTTTTTGTTTAGGAGTGATAAATCCTTATTCATAAGCAAGATTCATTGTAACCGGTGAAAAAGTGAACTCTATTAGAACAAGATTAAAATTTGATGAGAAAATCACTTCCCACTGATTCTCCACTACTCTATCAGAAAAGCATCCAAATTAAATTTGTGATATGATAAATAAGAATTCAGAATGTTACAATACATTCTAATGCATGAAAGGATGGAAAAATGAAAATCGATTTAAACTGTGATTTAGGAGAAAGTTTTGGTACATATACTATCGGACAGGATGAAGAAATGATGAAATTCGTTTCCTCCGTCAATGTCGCTTGCGGATTTCATGCAGGAGATCCCCTCGTAATGAAACAAACCGTTACAAATGCATTAAACCACAATCTAAAGATTGGTGCTCATCCTGGATTACCTGACCTTCAAGGGTTTGGAAGAAGGATGATACATGTCACCCCCGAGGAAGCATATGCCCTTGTACAATATCAGATCGGCGCCCTCCTCGCTTTTGTCAAGGCTCAAGGAGGAATGTTATCTCACGTAAAACCTCATGGTGCACTTTATAATATGGCAGCGAAGGATTTCAGTCTCGCAACCTCGATTGCTGAAGCCGTATACGATCTTGACCCCGAATTAATTTTATTCGGCCTTTCTCAAAGTGAGTTGACAAAAGCTGGAGAAGAAACCGGATTGCGAGTCGCTCATGAAGTATTTGCCGATCGAACCTATCAATCTGACGGCTCACTCACTCCGCGTTCGCTTCCCAATGCCGTCATACATGATGAAAACGAAGTGGAAAAGCAGGTATTACGAATGGTGGAGAAGCAAGAGGTAGTTTCAACAAATGGTGAGGTATTGTCAATTAAAGCAGATACCATTTGTCTTCATGGTGACAACACAGCTGCGTTAAACCTTGCTAAGAGATTGCATGAAAAGTTAAGTTGAATTATAAAAGGGCTACACCAGCCCTTTTTCATACCTTTACATAAATATTTATATTTCTTTAGAAGATAGGAGTATTTTCTGATGAATAAGACGTTACTACTGGAAGGGTTCCGCTGGATGTTCATCTTACTTGTTGCCTGCGTTATTATTTTATATGGCTATCAGCGCTTCCTTTTACACTCAAGCATTGAAACCTCTCTACAAACTGTAGTTCCCGATTCTACCATCATCGGCATCATTCAGACTCATACCACTGACAATAAAGAAAAAGTGTATGAAGCTCTATACAAGACAAAAGACGGAAAATGTTTCAGGGCTTCTTTCAAACGTAAAAGCCATATTTTCATAGGAGATCAAGAGGAATCCTGTTGAGAAAAAGGGGTATAGTGTGATGAGCCCTTCATATTTTCCTTCAACTTGAATCAGCAGCTGTCAGAAGAGCCCACGACCCATTATGGGATATAATCCTCCCCATTTTAAACCCGTATTTCCATTCCCGTTAAGTATTTGACAGGTTTTAACGAAGTCATTTAGTGGAATAATTTTTACATTGAAAACAGAAAGGGGAATGTTACGATGAAAACGCTTACAATAGATACAAAAAAACGCGATGAAATGATTGATATTACCACTTATGTCCAGGATATTATCACCAAAGCAGAAATGAAGGAAGGTCTTGTGGTGGTTCAATCCCTGCACACAACAGCCGGAATCACGGTGAATGAAAATGCCGATCCGGATGTGAAAACAGATTTTCTACGTCGATTAGATGAGGTGTATCCATGGGAACATACTCTGGATCTTCATGGAGAAGGCAACACAGCCGCTCACTTAAAGACTAGTACGGTCGGCCACTCCCAAACAATCATCGTTACCAATGGTGAACTTCATTTGGGAACCTGGCAAGGTATTTACCTTTGTGAGTTTGATGGACCGCGTTCAAGAAGAAAAGTTTCGGTTAAAACGATTCAAAGTCACCAATCTTAAAAAAGCGGAATCGGCCTGGAAATGGCAACAATAATGATAAATTTATATACGAAAAGACTCGAGGACGTTTCCTCGAGTCTTTCTATTCTATAAAACGATCTCTCATGTTTTGCGAAGGCAGCATACAAGATTCTTGTTTTCCGAACCACCTATATCTATTTCCGGCAATCCACCTGTATACCCTGTCCCTTAGGGGCTTGGGAATGATCATGCAGACAACGAAAAGCTTCCAGGGCCATGTTAGACGAGAGCACACCTTTAAAGCCGCAGTTGATTCAATATACGCTTTAGGATCGTCGATCAAAACGAAGCTATCTGTAGTTTGCGGAATGTTATGCTTCTTTAATAATTCTTGACCAATCTCACTTTGTAAGGAAGCAAATTGAAAGAAACCATTTGGATCACGATTAATAATGAACTGGACGCTACTATTACAGAAATTACATATACCATCAAACAAAATAATTGCCAATAAAATCACACCATTCACTTCTAATTATACTAGAATTCTTTACATCCCTTTGATGAGGTAAACGCTCCCGTTCTCACTCACATCTTTATGCATGCTCCGATAAATGACTTACTTCATTATAGGAATGGACATTCCATCGTCCATTTGTGAAATGGAGATTGGTAAGGCAGCCGTTAAATAGTTTCACGTGCCTCTCACCTACCTCCTCTTTATGAAACTCTCGCAATATTGCGCTGATGACCGCACCGTGAGCAACCAGTAATACCTCCTGGTCAGGAAACTGATTATAAATCTCTTTCATTCCCTCCTGGACCCTATCTGTCAAGACTTCGTACGTTTCCATATTCGGAAAGATAAAATCAGGATATTGCTTTTCTCTTTCTTCACGAGACATCCCCTCCCCATCTCCAAAATAGCGTTCCTTGAAATGGTCCATCTTAACAATCGGCAGTTTCAAGGCTTCATTGATAATATCTGCCGTTTTGCTGGCTCTCACCAAAGAAGTGGTGATCAGAACATCCCAATGTGATTTCTTTAAAAATTCTCGGCATTCTTCTGCTTGAAGTTTTCCTGTTTCATTTAATGGAATATCCGTTTGACCTTGTAATTTCCCTTTAAGATTCCAATCAGTTTGACCATGGCGTACTAAACATATATGAGTCAATTCATTTACTCCTTCTTTTGTAAGCTATAATTCTTATAGAATTTATGATATACTATATTACCATTAATAGAGATTATTTCGAAAGTTTTAAATAAATAAGCAGTATAAGGAGTTGGCTGAGGAGAATGAGAGATGAATTAGTGTATCTAGGACAAGAAATTGTTGCACATAAGTCCGATATTGCTCAGGGTGTGATTGAATATCAGCAAAAACAGTATTCTGAACAACTAAAGTTCTCTGGAGTGAAAATGGAGCAAGTTACAGAATGGAGAATTGAGTTGATTGAAATGCTGGGAGTATCTTTACAAGAAGAGCAAAAAGACTCTCTCATTAAGATAAGCGAGTGGACTCAAAAAGTGGGAAAAATAGCAATTGAAAAAGGCATTTCACTAAATGAATCCATAAAAACACTATCAGCATTCCGTACTGCTATTTGGGATATTTTTAATAAACAGATCAGTGATAATCAAATAGCAGCTTCTCTTATGTTGCAAGTAAACAAAAAGATTAACCCATTACTGGATGAAATTGCATATCTTTTCAATGAGTTATTTATTAGTCAGCAAAAAGATCAGTTAGCTCTTATTCATACTGCTATGGATGAACTCTCGGCACCGATTGTGCCAATTGCAAATAAAATTGCAATCCTTCCTCTCATTGGTGAAATTGATACTCATAGAGCCAGCTCGGTTATGGAAACGGCTTTAAAGAAAAGCTCTGATTTAGAATTGGACTATTTATTTATTGACATATCCGGCGTGGCAATAATGGACACAATGGTTTCTCATAATATCTATCAAATCATCAACGCTCTTAAGATGATGGGCGTACAATCGGTATTGACAGGTATCCGACCTGAAGTTGCCCATACTTTAGGAAATCTCGGCATTACCTTCGACGATTTAAAAACAAGCTCTAGCTTAAAACAAGCCCTTGAAGACATCGGATTCACTCAATATGAAGTGATTCTTCCTCTATAATGTAAAACCAGAAGCCCTATATAAAATGGTTTCTGGTTTTTTCATTACTTCTATCCATTAGTTACCTCCCCTCTTTATTTTATGATGAAATAATAGTTGAATACTTTGGACGGCCATGTATATTGGAATGGACCAATACATTTCATACCCTTTATCGAAATGAAAAAAGCCAATCTTTACCGTGAACCATTCCATCAAGAGAGAAAAAGATGTCCAAATCAATAGATAAGCAAGATTCTTGATCCCCCTTATCTTTAACTTTTTATAGATGTATATGAAAAAATAACTGTAAGGGCCATACATGATATAACTAATAAAATCGATCGCCTGGTATGCTGAACTATCATTTACATCATAAAAATCCCAAGGTGGAATACTGATTGTATGGTCATAAAACATGCCTATTGCAATGCCATAAATAAAGTAACTTAGCCCTTCAAGGAATGAGAATATTTTTGGAGTAATCCAAATTAAAATAAGGAGTGCAAGAAGACTGATAATGATAAACCATTCGTTTAAGTCAAATGATCTTTCATATATTTTGTCCACTATTTCTCTCCTCCTTTTTCTGCATATGATATAGCCCCTTGCCTATCCCAATACAAATGATTAAATAGATAATATTAATGATGGTTGTATTTAATAGGCTCCATTGAGGATAATCAAGCGTTTTAAAGTGAATATGAAGGACATCCAAAACAGTGATAAAGAATAAAAGGCTTAAGAAGAATATGATTTTATGAGTTCTATGTCCGTAATTCAAGTAGCCATTTATCATGATAATTCCAATCAATGGGAAAATACATTCCCGATTGATCAGTAAGCTAATGAATTGAGTGACGTCCTGTGAAGCCCTTATAAACTCCAGCTTGGTAGTCATAATCGTTATATAATTCGTTGAAACAATCGATAACAACATAAATTGTATGGAATTTGCGGTGAATGAAAGCTTTCTTTGCATGAAAATCACAATATAAATCAGGATAATTAATATTGATATAAAGAAAGGAAGCGCCATTGTTTTCTCCTTTATCTTTTCTCTATATCCTTTCCTTAATCGCCTCATCACATAACCATTTTCTCGGTTGGAGAGTTTAGATGTTTGGATTATTTTGCAAGGGGAAAAGAGTTAAGGAGAATAAAGGAGGAAATTGTATGAAATTTGAATCTATCACCCCCAATGCAAAAGATGAAATAAAAGAAGTTTTTGTCGATGGTTTACAGCGAGACCTATCACCTGAAGAAGAAGGACTTATCACAGAATGGACTCAAACCTTTAACAAAAGCGAACGTGCCACCATCATAAATATGCTAAAAGAACTACTAAACAAACATAAAAGACATGACTAAACCAAAAGCGGAGGCGGCCCTGAACAGAGGCGACAAGCATAAGCAATCTCTTCATTCATGCAAGCAAAAAGAAAAGGCAAGCCCTGACACAGGCTTGCCTTTTCTCATTTATAGTAAAGTTCTTCTTACATATCACTCGTCAAATCTAGTAGTTTATCAATGTCGACGCGATAGATTGGGCGATTTATATCCTCTTGTCCAAGTTCTACGGTATCTTCTAGTACATCATCGATATTCATACTTTTAAATACCTCCCAAGTTGTGTGTTAAATCAGAATGTCATTGATCCTCGCCGATCATTCTTATCATAGAATACGAATGAGTGATTTTTTTCTTGGGGGTTCTTTTCAATAATTTTTTACTAACAGGAATTGTATGTAATAATCAGAAAGTTGAATCAAATGAGCCACTATGATATGGTTAAACAACTATTGATTCTACTTAAATAATAATAGATGGGTAGAATAGCTTTCTCCTCAAAGGAGGCATTACATTGAAACGATTTTCTATGCTTCACGTACCTAAGGATTTCAGGCATAGAGGGCGTCCAGCTGTTACCGTTCACGTTCTACCTGTTCATAAAGAATTTTTCGCGATAGGTAAATCATTAAAAGGTAACGGAAAAGCTGCCAACAACAACGAAAAACTAGCCGCATATTATGCGTATCTAGATACTTTAAAATAAACGCTTATCTCTATAGAATAAATCATAAAAAGCTGATCAGACAAAGCCTGATCAGCTTTTTCCATCTTCAAATGTTCTATTGCCCTTAAGGATCTTATACATTGAATTTTTTGTAAATATTATTGCTTTTTAACTAAAATGGGGTAGTGGCTGGCTACACAATCTTTATCTCTAACACTACTCATCCATAGGTATGTATTCATGTTGTTCGAAGTCATATACCATACGCTGGTGACTTCTCACCATAGTATCAGGTAATTCATCAAAATGATAAAACTTCAGTTGAATGGATTCAGAGTGTTCTGCCTCCATCTCTCCATCGTAGTCATCTGTAAAGTAGGCTGTGGTGACTACATAAAACTCATCTCCATTTTCAGCTTTAATGTATTGATCCGCACCAGAGTACACGTTTAATAAATTCAACTTACCTAGAGTCAGATTCGTCTCTTCCTTCACTTCTCTTCTCGCGGTTTCTTCCGTTGATTCTGCCAATTCCATTAATCCACCAGGCAGTCCCCATGAACCATTTGGAAACCTTCTTTGCTGTAGAAGTACTTGCTTTTTCTCATTCAAGATAATGACGACAGACCCGACTAAAATAAGGGGACGGGTTCCAACCACTTCTCTTATTTCTTCTATGTAGCCCATTGATCAATCTCCTCACTGGATCTGATTATGTTATGAGACTCGGACCGAATTAGAACGTTATATACTGACAAGCCTCAAAA
The DNA here is from genome assembly GCF_041889765.1 of Rossellomorea sp. FM04394. Lineage (NCBI taxonomy): Bacteria > Bacillati > Bacillota > Bacilli > Caryophanales > Bacillaceae > Rossellomorea > Rossellomorea sp. FM04394. The sequence goes on from NZ_CP168654.1 coordinate 2,512,128, forward strand.
CCATTTCCATCTAAATCCCAGAACTCAAAAAATGTAACCTCCCCATCCTCTTGTATCTCCCCAACCTTTACTTCTTTTTCCACAAGCTTTAATCGGGTCTCTTCCAACGCATCAGAAAAGAGAATCGGCTTGACGGATGAGCGACGCACCTCTCCCTCTTGAATGGTGAGAGTAGTGTCTCCTTGGCCTATCTGAAACACAACATAATTACCTGAATGAAAAATCTGCTCAAACTCCAATACTTCTATATACCATTGAATAGACTTTTTCAAATCTTTTACACGCATATGTATTGTATCCAGTTTAGAAAACAATGCGATACCTCCTTCTGCTTAACTAGTTTTTTAATAGGGTTAAATGGCCCACAAGCACTTTTGCTTCAAACTTATCCAAGGGTGGTAGTGCCACGACGGTTAAGGATCCCTCTTTAATTTCAGTTAACCCGCTATCATGAATGCTGAAATATCCATCAGCCTCTAATTTCTCCAGCTCAACGGCTTTTCCCTTTAGGACAATTTTTTTCATTCCTGTTTGGACCCATTCCACAAAGTCTGCTTGTCGATCTTGAAAAGGTGAATCAGATGACAGCATTGTCAGCGTGCTAAGAGTAGCAGCATGTGCCACTTGTGCTGCTGTTTTCCCCTTTGACATATTCAGTTCCTTATTAACAATAAAATATTGAACGAGATCCCGCTTGTTCATACGTCTAATCATCCCTCTGTATTATTTAATACCTGTAATTTTACCATGGAAAGTACCCCAGTATTATTTACTTCCTTCTTAGTATCACATAATTATTTTCAATTGAAACGATTTTGACCTTCTCTCCTATATTAAAATCTAAATATTGGTCACAATCCACGTTATAAGTGTGGCCGTTATCAAACTTCATAGAGCATGACGGATCGCTTTTGTTTTCATCTATAACCTCACCTGATGTAATTCCTTCCGCTCCTTTTCTATCATTTGCAGGAAAATACTTTTCCTCAATCATTACCCAATCTTCATGACTGATAACCACCAGCTTCAGAATAAAGAGCCCCACAAGAAAAACAAGTAACAGAATAAGTATCACCAATTTAGCCCGCAACCCCATCATGTATATCCCTTTCCTTTCATATAAAATCAACAGATGATTATATGTAAGGAATCTGAAATATATTCGACCATTCTGAAGATAAGAGGATTATTTTTTCCCCCTTGCATTTATTTAAAAAGGGATTTAAAATAAAACTAACGACCGTTAGTTAGTCTCAGGAGAAGGTGAATGGTTTTGAAGAATGAAAATAAACAACTTATCAAAAATATTGCATTGGATTTATTTGGGCAAAAAGGGTATGAGGATACCTCGTTAAAGGAAATTGCAACCGCGGTGGGTATTAAAAAACCATCTATTTACAACCATTTCCAAAGCAAAGAGGACTTATTTATGGAAGTAATTGAGGATTTAAGTGTGTCAGAAGTAACGGCCTACAAGAGCGCAGAGGAAAAAATGAATCCACAAGAACCGCTAACGAATATAAGAACACTCTTTGACTTATTTTGTCACCGATTAGTGACAACAAAAGAAGCACTTTTATGGAAAAGAGTCACATTCTTTCCTCCAGAAGTGTTTAAAGACCTTATTCAAAAACAATTCATTCATTTTGAACAGGTTACAACAGCCATTTTGGTATCCATTTACCAGGAAGGCCTAAAACAAGAACTGTTTAGTGAAATCAAGGAGGATGAATTTATTGCCTCCTTTTTATGTTTAGTTGATGGTGTTTTTTTAGAGCATCACTATTACACAGAGGAAATTTTCAGGCAACGAATCGAATCGGCTTGGAAGGTTTTCGAACTAGGTATATCAAGTCGTAAAGGAGAGTAGCATCATGGGTTGGATTTACGTTATTATTGGGGGAATTTTGGAAATAGGCTGGGCAACCGGGTTATCCCTTTCAGAGGGGTTTACCAAACCTGTCACAAGTATTGTCACTGCAATTCTCATCTTGATCAGTTTTTATTTTTTCTCTAATTCGATGAGATTATTGCCTATTGGAACTGCTTATGCTGTCTTCACAGGTATTGGTGCAGCTGGAACTGCCATAGTTGGGATGGTATTTCTAAATGAGGGAATTAGCATCATGAAAGTTGCTTTTATCACACTACTCATTTTCGGAGTGATTGGTCTCAAAATGAGTGATAAAGATAAGCAAGAAACAGGGAGGTCATACTAATGGCATGGATATTTCTCATTTTTGCGGGATTTTCGGAAGTTGTCATGGTAACGTTCATGAAGCTCTCTGAAGGCTACAAGAAATTGGCCCCTTCCATCATGAGTTTTGCTGCAGGAGCTCTGAGCTTTTATTTATTATCTCTTTCTCTACTTGACATTCCAGTAAGTACGGGATATGGAATTTGGACCGGGATTGGTTCTGCAGGAGCGGTTATCATCGGGATGATCTTTTTCAAGGAAACAAAGGATTTGAAGAGGTTGTTTTTTATTACATGCATTATTGGAAGTATTATTGGATTAAAGATTGTTTCATGACCGAACTAAAAGTGTCCAGCCTTTGAGGAAAAGAGCTCTCAAAGGCTGGACACTTTTTAATTAATGAAAGGTACTGGTTAATTAATAATCCCGTGTCCTACAATATCCACTTTTATAGTCGGGACAATGGTAATGGAGGGGTATGTTTCTTCCCAATTAATTTTTTCCCATGTCTTTGGATGAAAAGCAATCAACTCTCTCCCAATTCCAAATAAATCTGAGTTGGCAAGTTGAATTTTTTCAATCATTTTTTGGGCATCCTCTGTTAGGTGCTTTGAAATTTCTTTATTTAGTTTCTTGAGTTCATTCTTGTCGGTTAATTTGTCCTGAGGATACTCTACGATTGAAATATCCATTTTCACGTCGATTTGCACCTGAATATTTCCTGGTGTGTCGGAAACAATTTTAAGCTTAGATTTAGATTTAGAAATATTGTACGTAATATAATTGTCAATGTTCATTTTATTATCATTTGCTATCTTTGAAACAAACCGAGCCGACTTTGCTTTTTGATTGTTCAAGAGCAGATATAAAGATGATTCTTTAAAGGAAAGAGTACCCGTAAGTGAATGCTTATGAAAAATTCCTGTTCCATCTAATACAACTTCTCCGTCTTTCATTTTAATGAGGGGCAATGCGAAATCCTTTCCTTCATCAAACATCACTGTACAGATCGTTTGTAAATTTTGTTTAGGAATTCCAGTTGAGATTTCAGCACTTGTAATTAATTCAATGATAAACTCAGATATCAATACATTTTTCTCACTCAATTTAGTGAGGATATCTCCCCCATTCCCTTCCACCACAGCCAATTTGGCAGAAATCGAGCTATTGGGATCCCGATAAAAAATATCTAAAAATTTATAGATATCTTTCTTAGCTAATTCTTCTCCCAATAAAAATACCCGGTTTTTTGAGGGTTCAAATACTCCCGAGATTTTCCTATCCATATTCATTCTTGTTTCACGAAGCGTTTTTCCTTCACCTTGTACCAAAACATTAGTTGGATTTCGATCCTTAAAGTCCCGAATAATGGCAGTCGCTCTTATGGTTTCCTCATCAACCATATCAAATGCAGAGGAAAACACGAGTCTGCCGTTTTTCAGTAACCGTTGATCCCAACATCCTGCCAAACAAAGGTTTATGATGAGGAGGAATGATACTAAAATGTACTTTTTCCTCATGCGCTCTCCCCTCTTTCCTTTTTCTTGAAAACAAAAGAGATTCCTAATAAAAGAAATGGAATGACAAGTATGAATAGATAGGATGTATTAATCACCCATTTGTTGTACAGCTCCATTTCTGCTGCTTTATTGGGAACTAAGGCAATGATAAAAGATAGACTGCCAAAGAAAATGGTTATGACAGAACGTTTGATTCGTTTAAAGGTATGGGCGATTCCCTCGGTCGATAAGAAAAGGTAGCTTGTTAGAGAAGTTATAACACTTACCACCCAAAGTGAAACAAATACCAAATCTATTCTCTCGACAATTTGCAAATACAGGGATTTCACATAATATAGAACGGGCTGAGGAACAATGGCTAATTCCTCGGGACTGAACGTTATAAGACTGACAATGGTAAGAAATGTATAGATCAATGTCACAGAGAGATTGGCCATTGATGCTGAGAATAAGACGGACCGTTCCCCATTATGCTGAAAATAAGGAAAAAGAAACAAAAGCAATTCAAACCCAAGCATCGAAAAATATGCTTCTTTTACCCCTTTAAGAATATTGATTCCACCTGAATGTCCAATCGGCAGCAGATACCTCCAATCAACAGGGTAAACGATCAATACTACGATAGTGATTATAATCAGAAAGAAGATCAGCCCTGATACAACCACATAAACATTGCAAATATCAGATAATAATTCCTTTCCTAAATAGATTGCCGTTCCCATTAAAAGAAACATGATGATCCATTTTGGTGTTAGTGTAAGTACCCACGTTTTGATGATGGCAGTCGAATACATTAGTATAAGGCTAGTTACAAGCATCCCATAAAAGACGTAGGAAAGATTAATGAATGTCCCCCCTGCTTTTCCTACCAATTTCACTGAATACTGGAAAAGGGATTTAGCAGGGAATCTCCTGCCCAATACCCAGAAGATCATTATAAGCAACTGAACTACAATACCAGCTAGTAATACCGATATCCAAGCATCACCTTTCGAAATGGAGAATACGCTGAATGGAAGGCCAAGAACCCCTACTCCAATTTGTGTTTGAATTATGAATAAAATCAATTGTATGGAAGTAAGATTAGTCTGATTCTTCATTTTTTTTCCATCCTCGAGGATCTGTCGTTTTCCACTTATACTGTGGTCTCAAATCCTTTGGTCTTTCTTTCATCAGCCACATAGGTACACGGATAAAGGTGTCAGTTAGCGACTTGAAATCCAAAGGTGCAACAGGGTATAAATAATACTGACCCAATGATTTAAGCGTCGACATATGAATCAACAAAAGCATCAACCCGATCACTATTCCGAGAACCCCAAATAAAGCAGCAAAGATCATGAGAGGAAACCCTAAGATCCTTACCGATGTGCTCAATTCATTTGATGGAATGACGAAGGAAGAAATGGCTGTGATAGCGACGACAATGACCATCGTATTCGAAACGAGATTCGCTTCTACTACAGCTGTTCCAATCACCAGACCTCCTACCACCCCAATCGTTTGTGCTATGGGATTGGGTAGCCGAATGGCTGCTTCCCGGAGCAATTCCAATGTTAACTGCATAATGGCCGCTTCAATCAATGGAGGAAATGGAACATATTCAAGAGAGCTTTTTATCGAAAAAATGATTTCCACAGGGATGATTTCATAATTGTAGGAAATGACGGCGATATAAAAAGCGGGTAAACAAAGTGTTGCAATAAAACTGATTAATCTTATGAATCGGACAAATGAGCCGATAAATGCCCGATTATTATAGTCTTCTGAAGTTTGAAAGAAAGAGAAGAAATTTACAGGCAAAAGTAAAACGGTAGGACTTCCTTCCATTAACAGTGCTATTCTCCCCTCCATTAAATTACCCGCTACCCGATCCGGTCGTTCCGTATTTAAAAACTGTGGAAATGGAGAATACGAATTATCTTCTAAAAATTCCTCAAAGTATCCAGGTGACTGAATCGAATCTGCTTGAACATAATTGATCCGGTCCTCAATCGTTTTCAACAATTCCGGATTTGTTAAATGAGATAAATAAACCAAAGCGTACTTTGTTCTTGTTGTTTCTCCGATACTGGAGTATTTCACAGTCAGTTTCGGACTTGAAACCCTTTCTCTTATTAAATGCACATTTTCTGTGATATTTTCACTGAATCCTTGATGAGACCCCCTAATCACTTTTTCATTTAGTGGTTCTAACCGATTACTAAGAATTTTAGGCATGGAGATTATGGTCAGGATTTCACTGTCTTCCGCAAGTATAAGACAGTGACCATCCACCATTGCACTGAGTGCCTCATCTAAATACAATGTTTCTTTGACACTATTACTACTTACGACATCACGTATTTCGCCGGAGCCTTTTTCTAATATAGGTTTGATAATATACGTCTGTAAGCTCCTATTATCAATGACTGAATCAATAAACATAATGGTCAATATTTTACTGTTAAAGTTCAATTCTCTTATTTTTAAATCATCTGTATTAAAAAGACCATTTCGAAAATAAGAGATCTTCTCTTCCATAGTGAGAAATTCAGGAACCACTTCTTCTTTTTCTGAAATCAGCTGCTTAGGTATTCTTCTATTCCTTTTATTAAACGAGCTCATCTTAGCACCTTCAGTAAGAATCTTTTTTTCTATGCTTCCCAAAGTAGGTGCTTTTATGTATGCCCCATGCCCGTGTTAACGTTCCTTCCCCTCCAGATGGACACCCCATACCTCTTCTAAAATGGATATGAACGTTTTATTAATTTCTCTCCATTGATAAGAGTCATTGCTATATGATTCGTCCAAATCCCTGTCCATCTTTAGTAAATCCCCCTCTATATACTCTTCTAAATGTTTTAGGTTAGGAACCTCCTTCCCTTTGACTCTTGATGTCACCATTGAAGTAATCGTATTTTTTATATCTTCATTTATATTAAGATGCTCAATCATTTCGTTGATTAAATTTGGTGGAAATGTTCGATACTTCATTATCCACTCAAAAGCAAGCCACGGCCTGATGATGGCCATCCATTTCTTCGTACTGAATGGTTCGTCTTTCAACTTCTCCATATTGCGTTTTGTCATGTGATAGTAATGAATTAGACAACGGTTTGGAGAAAAAGTCAGATCTCGCACCTTCCTTATTACCTCCATAGTCGGGTGCTCAATATACACGTTCTCATCGGTTAACCACTCCAGTAGAGATGGGTTTGATTTACGAAGAAGTTTCAGAGATTTACTCAGGTCCCATCCAGTGAATTCAAAGGCATGGTGTGTAGTTTTTTCAATTACGTCCTTTGTCTCTTGAAGATTTAGATACGCGGTTGTCTCTCGTATATATATGAACCTGACATCATAATCGCTGTCCTCTGTATGATACCCCCATGCGCGACTTCCAGCTTCGACGGCATACAATATCTTGACCCCCTCTTCTCTTTCTATACACCTAAGGTCTTCTAATATGATTCTTCTCAAAAATAATTCTCCTTCCCTTTGTATATTAGTAGGGTTTTCCTTTCTGTTTTTGATATACTTATTCACACAAACAAGTCGATAGGTAGAGGTGAACAGCTTGACCAAGAAAAAGATGTATTCGTGGAGCTTGCAAATTCTTATTATTCTTACCATTATTTATGTTTCAACCAAGATTTCATTTTTATTTGAACCGATTGTCGTATTTGCTTCAACATTATTTTTCCCCATCATCATTTCAGGATTTCTGTATTTTTTATTAAATCCTTTAGTCAATCTCCTGGAGAAAGCAAGACTGCCGAGAACCATCGCCATTATCGTGCTTTACGCTGCTATCGTTGGTCTGATGGTGCTGATTATAGGAAATATCGCTCCTATTCTCTCAAAACAAATAACAGGGCTGTTCAATGAACTTCCGGAGTATGCAAGACAAACGAGGAATTTTATCGAATACTTATCTGAGACTCAACAATTCAAATGGATGATGAGTCAAGATTATGTGTCACTTAAAGATGTGGAAAATCAGTTAGTGGAGTTTGCCAATACGTTACCTGATAATATCACCACTGCACTTAAAGGATTAGTAAGTGTTCTGACCAGTATTACGATCCTGATTGTAACCGTACCTTTTCTATTATTCTTTATGTTTAAAGACGGCCATAAATTTCCCAAGGCCATCTCAAAATTCCTTCCTCCTGCCTACCGGGAAGAAGGAATCAACACGTTAAAGGATACAAGTGATACACTTGCTGCCTACATACAAGGACAATTAACGGTTGCTTCATTTGTAGGGACGCTTACGTTTATCGGGTATTTGATCATTGGTCTGCCATATGCACTGGTTATGGCATTAATAGGTGCCGTCACCAATATCATTCCTTTTATTGGACCGTTCATCGGTGCTGCGCCGGCTATCATAGTAGCATTGTTCGATTCACCAACAAAGGCCATATTGGTCGTGGTGGTTGTAACAATCGCTCAGCAAATTGAAGGAAACCTCCTTTCACCTCTAATTTTAGGAAAGCGTTTGGATACACACCCAGCGACCATAATCATTTTATTACTTGTTGCAGGAAACTTAGCTGGTATCCTTGGAATGATCCTGGCCGTCCCATTTTACGCTGTGACGAAAACCGTTGTATTGAATTTAGTGAAGTTTATTAAACTGAGAAGATCTACGATTCAGAATGATTGAGAAAAGACAACCGGGCAAGCCCGGTTGTCTTTTCTTGGAGTGTGGCATAAGAGTATTGTTTAGATACTAAGATGGTTTGAGTGACTATCTATGGAATTAGGACTGGGGATGAGTATAGACATCATCCATTCCCGTCCAGCCCTTACACTCAAACCATATGTTTATACATTATAACATGTGGCCCGATTGGTTCTATTTCAAATACGTCCCCCAATTGGGTTAAGCCCAATTTCTCATAATAAGGACCCGCAGAAGTTCTGGCATTGCACCACCACAATTCACAACCTTTTTCATTTAATACTTCCTCACTGTAAGCAATGAGTTGCTTCCCTACGCCTTTCCCTCTATAATCGGGAAGCGTGGCCATCCCTCTTAAACGGTAATGCAGATGACCATTCAACTCTTTACGTGCTTCCTGATAAAAGGAAGCGATGCTGATCAGTAACTCTCCATCAAATACTCCGACGTGAAAGGAACTCTTGGCTAAATCCCCTTCATACTGACACTCCTCTATCGATTGAGTCGGCCTTAAGATCTTTTGCCTTATCGTATATGTATCAGTAGCTGAAATAAAACAAATATGATTCACCATTCTCCCCCCTTGTTTTGAATCGGATTTTTTTTATTAACTTCCTAAATATTCCGTCGATAAGACTGTTTCATGCATACCGCCTTCTCTCTTTTCAACCCAATAGGCGGAAGCTCGTTCCCTGGAACTTACTACTTTAAAGAGATTTTCATCGATAAAATGTAAAGCGGCACCATCATCCACTCCATAGCCGGCTTGTAGTTTCCCTTTGTCAATAAACGAATGATAAAGGGGACGCCGTTTTTCTTCACCGTCATAATGCGGGGAGTGACTTCCCTTAACCATTCCCAACCCTTTGATCTTCTCTAAGTCTTCTCCATAAGAATCAGTAATCCCTTCTTCAAACCAACAGATCGAACCTGCGCTCAAACCTGCAAGAACGGTCCCTGATTCCCATGATTCCCTAAGGATGGAATCAATCCCCCATTCTCTCCAAAGGGCAAGCATACTCTTTGTATTGCCTCCACCCACATAGATAACATCCTTATCAAGAAGGAACCCCTCCAAATCCCGTGTAGGCAATTTGAATAATGATAAATGTGAAGGCTCACACGGAAGCGAGTGAAAAGCTTTATAAAATCGCTCTATATACCCATCTGCATCTCCACTGGCTGTAGGCAAAAAACAAACCTTTGGTTTTGACTCCCCAGCCTGATTTAGAATGTATTGGTCTAACAGCAGGTTCTCTGGCTCCATCGAAAACCCGCCTCCACCCATTGCGATAATCTGTTTCATTGAATCACCACTCTCCCTCTATTCAAAATTTCCCGATAAGTATCTTAATCCTATCAAAATCATTAACGATGGAATACATTTTTTTCAATCAATCAAAAAAAACAATTGAAAAACCCTCTATACAAAATAGAGGGCTTTTGATTTAGAATATTACTTTTCCCATTGATAAAATCACTTACCAGTACCAGACGTTTTGTTCTTTTTCATTTTCATCTCTTTCTGGAATGAAAGAATCAATCCATATGTCATGACAAATAAGATGATGCCTAATGGTAAGGCGGTGATGATGGTGGCGGCTTGCAATCCGCTGATTCCACCAGTCCCCATTAAAATCGCTGCAATGGCAGCTAATACAATTCCCCAGCTGAACTTCACGAAGAATGGAGGATTCAAACTTCCATTAGACGTTTGCATCCCCAGCACAAATGTTGCCGAGTCAGCGGACGTCACAAAGAAAGTGATAATCAAGAAAAGGGAAATAATCGACAGGACTCCACTTAGAGGCATTTGATCATAAACATAAAATAATGCCGTCTCCAAACTTTGACCGGTCACATCTATACCTTGAACAAAGTCGTAATACAAGCCTGTTCCTCCGAATACTCCAAACCAGAGGGCACAAACAATCGTAGGCACAATGATGACTGCGATGATAAACTCTCTGACAGTCCTTCCTTTTGAAACCCTGGCAATAAATGTTCCCACAAAAGGTGTCCATGAGATCCACCAGGCCCAATAAAAAATAGTCCAATCCTTCACCCACTGGTTATTCTCCACATTAAATGGTGAAAAGCGTAAACCCATACTAGGAAGGTTCTGAACATAGCTCCCAAAAGTGGTCAAAAACAATTCCAGAACAAATTGTGTGGGTCCTACTATGAGAAAGACAATGAATAATAAGACCGCCAATACCATATTGGCATTGCTCAAATATTTAATACCCTTTGATAATCCAGTAGCAGCAGAAGTAATGAATAGTACCGTTGCAACTCCCATGATGATAAGCTGAACTCTAAAGTCAATGGGGGTTCCCATCAGGTAATTGAGTCCGCTGTTAATTTGTTGTGCCCCAATCCCAAGTGATATTGCTACACCAAAAATAGTGGCAAACACAGCGACAATATCTACAATATACCCTATAGGTCCTTTCACTCTATCTCCGATGACAGGATATAACGTGGCGCTCATTAGTCCTGGCATGCCCTTCCTGAATTTATAATAGGCAAGGGCCAAAGCAACAACTGCATAAATTGCCCACGCATGGAATCCCCAGTGAAGATAGGTATATCGCAAACCGATCTTAGCTGATTCAATGGTTCCACCTTCTCCGTATGGTGGAGTGGAATAATGAGAAACAGGTTCCGAGACCCCGTAGAAAAGGAGTCCGATTCCCATCCCTGCACTAAAGAGCATTGCAAACCATGTCAAAGTGGAATATTCCGGTCTATCAGTGTCTTTCCCTAAACGAATCTTTCCGTATTTGCTAATTGCAAAAAAGATAGCGATTATAAAAAAGAACGTGGCCGAGAATTGGTAAAACCATCCAAACTTGTCCAGAAGTACTCCTTGGGTATTGGTCATAATATCGATCAAAGCCTGAGGAAAAATAACTCCCCACGCCACAAATATTACTCCGATTGAAATCGCAATCCAAAACATTGGTGTGAAATTCTTCAACTAGCTTCCCCCTTAATTCATTGTTGTTATTTACATGCAGAATTAGGTATGTAAAGAAAATAAATGCACGAAATTAGTAATACCCTCCAAGTCCTGGCGTTAAACTAGTAAGTAACTGGAAAGAGAGAGGGAAGGACCTTGACATGGTCCTTCCCTCTCTCCTCTAACATATAATCTATCGGAGACTGTTTAGAATTAAAAATTCCCAGGTTAAATTTATTTTTTACGTATCTTTTTTTCATTTCCGGGCAAATTATTGTAGACGGAGGTGATAAAGATGACAAACAATAACAACAAACAACCACAACAAAAAAACGAAGCAGAATTTGCTCAAGAGCAAAACGCTGCTGAAAGAGCTAAAAAAGCTGCTAAACAACAAAATCAACAAAACCAACAAAATAAATAATAACATAGTGACGAAATTAAATACTTACAAAGAGACTAGTCTACTGACTAGTCTCTTTCCATGAGTCCCTCTTAATGTTGGAACCCCCATCTATGACAACGCTCCTTATCATTGATTACTCCCCTTTTGAACTGTTGAATCGAAAATAAAATAGATATCCTTATATAATTAATAATCATTTCCCCTCATACATCTTACATCTTTAACAAGGAAAAACCTCCCCGGATTGTTCCGGAAAGGTTAATATGTTAGCTTATTCATACTGGGACTAAATGTGCACATATAAAGAAGAAGATAAATTCATAATATGAAGGATAGAAAAAACTCCAACGATACACCCTGCCTAGTTAAGCTTGATTTTTCTTTTTAAACGGTTTATACGCAACAAAAATCGCAAGTACTGCGGATGCAACATTGATAAAGGTTCCGATAACGGGTGACCCTATAAAACCACCATTATGATACAAATTTGTTAAGATCAGACCAGCAACAAGACTTAGAATGATATTACTCCCTATAAAAACTCCAATAAACACAAAAAATTTCTTAGCGTTTTTCCACAAAATTCAGCACTCCAATATATAAGATATCGTTTAATAGTACAGTAACAGTGATATTTAGGAAAGGATAAGAGCCGAGTATCCACGTAAATGTATGAAGTCGTAAAAAAACAGAGTACGTCAGCTGACGTACTCTGTTTGGAGTTTTACAATTGAATTACTTTTGAACGTTGGCTGCTTGTGGTCCACGAGCACCTTCAACGATTTCAAATGTAACGTCTTGACCTTCTTCTAATGATTTGTATCCTTCACCTTGGATAGCGGAGAAGTGAACAAAAACATCGTCTTGACCTTCAACTTCGATGAAACCGAAACCTTTTTCAGCGTTAAACCATTTAACTTTACCTTGTAACATAAAACAAGTACCTCCTAGTGCAGTTGCACATAAAAATATTTATATTCCTGCTCTGATTAAGATTCAAGACGGATGTTCATCAATCATGTATATTAACCGAACAAAAATAACTACCCTTACTATAACAGATTCTAACGGGAAACTCAAGAAATGATTGGGTCTATTTGTAAAATGCAAAGGTAAATCTACTCTACAATTGTAGGAGTATGTTCTTTTGCATAGAGTTTTTTGATCATACGAATTTGCCCTCTATGATTGATCTCATCTTCAAATACATGAAACCATTTAAAAAAGTTATTTCCTTTTTCCCCATACCACCAATCGGTTTCCTCATACAACCAGGGTTCATCAAGTTGTTTGAACTGCTCCACGGTTTTGGACCTGGTTATCTGTAAATTCTTCAGGTAGAATTCAACTGTATTTCCTTTTATCACTTCAGCTGCTCTACTGCCTAAGCTTAACGCAGGTTCCAGGGTTTCTGCATACTCTTCAATTTCATCATCACTTAATTTCTCAAAGGTAAGTACCTGATAAATTTTTTCAACTGCATCAAAATGCGAAAGAAGCATCCCTATTGAATTTGCTTCATCGTGACATCGGTAGTCGAGCACTTCCACCGGTAAGCCCTCCACTTCGCTGATAGAAGTGAACCGTGCATAGTCCATCATTGAAAGGAGTAAAGAAAAGTCTTTTTTCATTCCATTTTTTTCTTTAATTAAATACATTGAGTTGATTTCCATGTTTCTCCCCCTCTAGTTCTTCTCTCTACTATATATTGGATAAATGATGGGAATCTCCTTGTTTATTTTGTCGATTATCCATTTATTGAGAACTGTGCCGGGAATCCTTCAATAAATCTCGTATCTCTTTAAGCAGCTCTTCCTTCTGATCGACCTTCACTTCCGATTTGATCTCTTCTTTGCGTTCTATTTTCTTATATAGCCGTACAATAAAGAATATGACGAGGGCTATGAGGAAGAAATCCACTACGTTTTGCATGAACACTCCATATGTAATGACAGCGTCTCCTACCGTTACTTTTAAATTCGTAAAGCTGATGCCACCAAGCACTATACCTAAAAGTGGCATAATGATATCATCCACAAGGGATTTGACGATTTTACCAAAAGCAGCACCTATAATGACGGCCACTGCAAGATCTATGACATTTCCTTTCACAGCAAACTTTTTAAACTCCTGCCACATTCGCATTCTCCTTTAGTTTATAAATATGTACAGAACTTGGCCTGTCAGGATTTAGTTTGCCACAATTATACAATTTTATATGGTAAGGAGACGTTCTTTCTGCTGCGCCAGTCTTTTAGTATTACTGGGAAAAGGGGAGATTGTCCAATTATAATTAAGCTGGTAGCATTCATCGAAGAATATGAAATTATCAAGCAATGATCTATTTTATACATCCATTTATCAACAAAGCCCTTTACATTTGATACAATTTTCTCGAGGAGGGATAACATTGTTTTGGATATGGTCCGGATTCATTATTTATACATTATTTCTTGCACCTGGAAGAGGGTTTACAAGAGATCCCATCGTACAGGATTTGCTTTCCGGTAACTTTTCTGAGGTGGATCCACTTGTTGTCACTGTTTTCAACTTCCTTGGCCTTTTTCCATTATTGTTTGCCTCATTATTGATCCCCGTCGAACGGGACAAGATCCCTGTATGGCCATTTGTTCTGGGATCATTCGTTCTGGGGGCATTCAGTCTTCTTCCTTATTTCTTCTTACAAAAGAGAAGCACCCCTACATCAATGAGAAAAACTAATTGGATTCAAAAAATTCTAAAATCCAACGTTTACAGTATTCTACTTATACTATTAGCATTCTCATTGTCCATCTATCTTCTAAATGGATTTTCACTGCTCACTTATTGGGAAGCGTTCAATAATTCAAAACTTGTAAGTGTCATGACCATTGATTTCTTCATTCTTCTCTGGCTTTCATCCTATGTAATGAAGAATATATACAATGTCACTCGTTATAGTATGCTTAGCTTCATCCCTATAATCGGTCCGCTTATGTTACGATGGATGAAACACAATGGGAGGGAATCATTTCATGTTTACGAAGATACCAAAAGAACAGAAAGACACAATGATTGAAAAAATCCAGACATTTTATTATGAGCAGACCGGGGATGAAATTGGAGATTTAGGTGCTGAGAATTGGTTTGATTTCTTTATGAAAGAAATCGGTCCCTATCTCTATAATCAGGGAGTGATGGATTCTAAACATGTATTGATGGATAAGATGCTTCTTCTCGAAGATGATTTGTATGCCTTAAAAAGACCGGTCAATACTAGATGATCAATACATGCAAAGGAGCAGGACATTACGCCCTACTCCTTTGTTACGTTATGAAGAACTCGATCATCAATTCGACCATTATCATTAACAAGTTCAATCGTGACGGCTTCTTCCTCTTCGTCCTTAATTTCACTTATCAACTTGTCAATCTCTTCCGGTTTTTTTATGTCTATTGTTTTCTTAACCTCAAACTCTTTTGGTGATTCTCCCTGTTTCCTGCTCTTTAGCTCCTCATCTATATAAATCAAATCGGTTCCCAAGGCGCTTTTAATCGTGGTTCCCTGCAGGAAGAAACGGGTTTGAAACGGAGTATTCGGTTCAAGTGCTTTGTCTGTGAGCACTCCTCTGAATGTAATCGTATTGGCCTTTTCATCTATTGTCACTCCACCATCCACGACCATTTCAGCAGCATTCCGGTTACATGCACTTAATAGAACGGCCATAAGAATTCCGGCCATGATGACTACTTTTTTTCCTTTCACTAAGGTGTCCTCCTTATATGTATGTGCTACTTCATTTTACCAAATGTTAAATGCAAAGTGCCAGAAACAATTGTTCCCGGCACTTTCCTTCCTGATTTTTTCATGCAAGAGAAGTGGAATATAATGATAGGGGATTTTATGAAAATGTTAAATAGAGATAGCTCAGGGGACTAATTAAGGTGAGGTGTAAATTTTTTTAGAAATTAAAGGCTGGTGCTGAAAGTTAGCCATCCGATTTTAATCATTTAATCACAATATAAAAAACACTTGGTGGCTGGATCAAAAGTCGCCAAGTTCACTCTTGGTTTTAGCACACAGTGTGTACTGATTTTCGATAAGCTTTTTTGGATCTTCATTTTCGGTTTGATCTTACCACCAATCGATTACATCCAATAAATCTACCTTACGATTGTTATGTTAACGTTAGATCAATCATTACTAATAGACAAGCAAAAAATTTTAGATGAACGGGATAGGAATTCAGTTTTATATTGGCCTGATGACTTCACGAACTTGATGAAATTTGAATTTTTTAAATAACATAAAAAGAACTCCTACTCTTTACTTTTTGAGATGCTTATTACATACAGCTTTAAGGATAAACAATTTTTCCTGTACACTTAACATTCTCCAGCATTTAGCACGAATAATCATTATTATTTCCCCTCTCCTTAATTTCATCTTTTACTTACTTCTCTTTACCTCCATTCAAACCATTACAAACACTTCAATTTGCTACATATTTACAAACAAAAATACTTTCTCCGACATGTTGCCCTATCGAAAAAAGTATTAATTGAAAATGAATGTCAATACGTATAGGTAATTGTAGAATTTCTTTTTTAGAAAGAATTTGTTTAAAGTTGAAATCATGTTTAAAGAAATTAGTAGTTTATTTCTGCTCCAATCAACTTTCTAAGCATGATGTTTTGTAAATCTACTTTTAGAATTCCGCTTATTAAAAGGACGAATTACGAAAGAAGTTTCACAAAATGGTGAAGGACTCTTGCTGTTAGCCCCCATATGACTTTGTCTTCGTAATAGTAAAAATGTTCTTTCATATTTCTTGCCTGCCAGTTGTAATTTTCTCCACCCGGGATTTGTTTGAACGGAAAGCTCTCTTCTGGCTCCATCTTGAACTTTATGTTATACAAGTCCGGTTCCCTTTCCTGAAGATACGTTAACGGTGTAGTAAAGATTTCTTCCACCTCGGCTTGATTGGGTTTTAATTCTTTTAAGGATACATTTATCTTGCCTACATATGGATAAATGATCGTCCCGAACGGAGATACAATATAATCGAGTGGATAAACCTCAGTTATGGTATCCATATGAATTCCAAGTTCTTCTGATGTCTCCCGAATAGCTGCTGCTTTCTCATCTGAATCGCTTCGGTCAATCCGCCCTCCCGGAAAACAAATTTCTCCTGGTTGTCTTCTCATGTTTAAGGAACGGACTTCAAATAAGACATGCGTTTGGCCGTCCACCTCAATCAAAGGAAGTAGAATAGCATATTCAGAAAATGTTTCGCTTCCAAGTACTTTAGGTGTTCTTTCTTTAATTAGCTGCAGTATCTCATTCACATCCATCCTATCCCCCCCTTTAATATAATCTATCCTATGATTTTCTTTATTATAGTATGAACAAGATCCAAGACCAAACTATACGTATTCCCATTCTATCTATGACTCTATTTTGCCATGAATGCATCTTATAAAAAGGCTTATTGATTTTAATCCTAAACGAATAAACATCCTGCCGAATTTTCGGCAGGATGTTTTGTTCCTTATTGAAGTTCCGGACTACTGCCTTTCCATTCCTGAATTCCATCATCCTCGATGATCCCCAACGTTACGTCCGCAATATCCGGATCACTCATTAATTTATCCTGTATGGCGAACTTAATATCATCTGCTTCTGAAAGTGGTAATCCTCTTTTCAGTTCAAGATACGATTCAACATGATAGTATCGTCCTTCCTGAGTGATTCTCAGTTTAAAGATATCAATTACTGCTTCGTGCTCAAATATCGTACTTGCGATTCGGTCCTCGACTTCCTTCGGGGCAGCAACTCCTATCAGACCGACCATGTTGTCATAACCGACCCTAAAGGCCACTCCTACCATGAGGAATCCAATGACAATGGTGACGATTCCATCCAAAAGCTGATAGACAGTGAAGTAGGACACCAATACAGCAATCAGGGCTAAGATAGCCCCTGAAACAGCAACCAAATCTTCATAAAATACGAGCCTTGTCGGTGGTGAAGCACGCTTTACGTTTTTAAACGCTCCTGAGAAAATTCCCAAACCCGTGCTTTCTGCCCTTGCTTCCTGTCCAATTTCCTTCATTACTTTATAGAGAATGGCACCATCGATAAGGATATTCAGTAATAATACCGACACATTCAGCCAAATGCCCTTTACCTCAGCGGGATGTTTTAGTAAATGAATCCCTTCCCGTATGGTTTCATAGGCCATAATGGAAACAACGATAACCGCAACCATGCAAAAAAGATTGATGACCCTTCCGAATCCGGTCGGAAATTTCTCCGTTGGTTGCTTCTCAGAAAGAACACTTCCAATGAATACAAAGCCTTGATTCACTGCATCAGCCAATGAATGCATCGCCGAGGCGAACATTGCTCCACTTCCACTAATGAAGTAAGCAATACCTTTTGCAATTGCCAGGATCCCGTTCCCCACCATGGCGAAAAAAGATGACTTGTTTCCTTTCTTCACCAAAGAAAAAAATGAATCATTACTCACTTAGCACACCACCTATTTTTAATGCCCATGTAAGTAGTATCTCACCAGAAATAACTTTCATAAGTCAATTGACGAACCTTTTCAGCTTTTCTATACTGAACAATGAATGTATAGAAGATTACGTAAAGCGAATTTATTTAGGTCAGGAGAACAAAACATGGATTTTACAATTCAATACCTTTCCTTCTATTTAATACAAGTAGAGGGTAAAGGCGAAGAAGCTGATAAACGGCATAAGCATTTTCAGACGTTAACTGGAACCGAGTATGAAGAAAGTCCATTAAAAAGCTTTTTAGATGGGGAACTAACCAAAATTGTGAAGCGGAAAGTAGACCGACATTCAAAATCAGAGTCTGCCCCAACAAAAATTGGACGATTTGTAGTGGAACCAGGTCATGAACTGACTTCCAATCCAAACTATAATTTATTTCACCGCACACGTTATGCCGAAAACAAAGAGGATTTTCGCGAAGCCTGCGATCAAATCGTTCAAATGTACATAGAAGCCAGCGCTATTCGCGGTGGTGCATTCCTGGTTGCTACTGCAAAGCTCACGAAATTTTTTGATGATCCGTTTGTGTTCATTATGAAATGTGATTTCGAGCCTAAGGTTGCAACCATTACCGATGAAGCGACCCTGATTCACAATGTCGAAATGGCAATTACCACCAAGAATATGAAATCCATTCAATATCCCTATATGCCGGAAGAAGGCATGATGGATTCAGCCGAAATCAAGATCCATCAAGCATCACATGCGAGATACTTTGAGGATTTCCTGAAATGGGTGGAATATGAAAAGTCCATGCCTGAGATCGTCAAATCACAAGTATACGGCATGGTAAAGGAACATATTTCTGAAACCTATGCGGAAGAAAGTGACGAACGTGTTGAATTTGAAGAAGCGGTGGAAGAATGGGCAATTAGCCCAAAGCGGGAGCTTCAGGAAAGATTCACGACGGAACAAGTGGTGGAAGCCACCTCCCAAATCGTCGAGCAATCCCCTGATGTTGAATTGAAGGTGAAGCTCGATCATGTCTCTATTAAAGCTCTTCTTTCCGACTTTGGCGACAGCATTCATTTGGCAAAAGTAAACGGCCGATATGTACTGATGATTGAAAGCGAGTCCGTCATGTTTGAAAAAGGCTTCTCCCCGCTGGAATTTTTAAAACCTGATGAGCTGCATGAAGTGATACAGCGAATACAAGATAAAGAATAAGCACGACCCATGTACACGGGTCTTTTTTTCATAAAAACCTTGTGTGGATGAAAGAATTTTCATAAAATTTAGTAAGGGAATTCTTTTCATTTTGATTAATAGGGGATGAAACATGCTTACTTCAAAACAGCTTCAAGACATTAAAAACCTGCAGATCGTCTGCGAAAAACACGAAGATATTCATTTAAAGATGAACTGGGATATGCTTAAAAACCGTACAAACAGCCTGGATGATTTCCTTCACTACAAAGGGGATCATCTGATTGGATTTTTAGGTTTGTACGGCTTTGGTGAAACCTATGAATTATGTGGGATGATTCACCCGGATTACCGTAAACAGCAGCTATTTCAAGAACTATTTCAGGAAGCCATACAGTCTCTAAGATCACGATCTGTTCAAAAGCTCTTACTTAACTCTCCCGGCTCATCGGCTTCCGGAAAAGAATTTGTTGAGAAAATAAAAGCCTCTTATGATTTTACAGAATATGAAATGAAGTGGAATAAGAAAAGCTTGTCTATAAACGCTGCTGATGTCCAACTAAGAAGTACGACTGAAGAGGATATTGAAACCATCATTGACCTTGATGCAAAATGCTTCCAGGTTGTAAGATCTGATGCTGAATCCTATACCAAGAGATTGCTTGAAGAATCAGGGGAAGGCAACTTAATGATTGAATATAATGGAACAACCGTAGGGAAGATTAGAATTCAACGAGTGGATAATCAAAGCTTTATTTATGGCTTCGCTATCCATCCCTCCCATCAGGGAAAAGGCATCGGTAGAAATGCCCTGTCTAAAGTCGTCATGATGGAATCCGAATGGTCCAGCGATATTTACCTGGATGTTGCCGCTACAAACAGGAATGCACTCAAGCTTTATGAATCAAGTGGATTTCAAACCTTCTATAGTCAGGATTACTACCAGTATCCTTTATAAGGTTCGGGTCATAGTAAAGTGTAAAGCACAGAGGTTAACACCCCTGTGCTTTTTTAACGGTAAAATTTATGTTCTATTTTCCAAGTGTCTTCAATGGTCAAAACACCGTGGGAGAAGTAAGGGAGTTTACGTTTATCCGTGGGAGAACCGGGATTAAACAAAAAGCTCCCTTTCATATAGCGGGAATATGGGATATGCGAGTGACCAAATATAATCAAGTCAACTTCATCAGGTTGGAATGCTTCGAGGGCTCTTTTTTCCGTTGTTTTTCCCATACCGTCTCCATGCACCACCCCAATCCTAAGTCCTTTTTTCATAATGATTCTTTTTTGGGGAAGTAACGCCTGAAGATCTGGATCATCAACATTTCCTACAACGGCAACCAGTTCTCCGTACTCCATAAACTCGTTATAAACATCAAGGGTTTGAAAATCTCCGGCGTGAATGATTAAATCACTTTTCTTGAGGTCTTCCTTCAGAATTTCTGGAAGCCCTCTCCTAACTTTAGGCATATGAGTATCTGACACGACTATAATCCTCATTTCATGCTCCTTTTGGTTTCACTCGGCTTTCTCTTTCAAATGATTCCTTTCCATCTCAATTCTCTCAAGGTCAATTCGATTGAATAATGGTGTGGTCGCTTCAATGCTGAGCTTCACCGGCAAAGATACCGGCGCCCACCCTGTTTGACTGGCCTTCCCCAGCTGAACTGCCAGTTTTGAAGAAGTGAAGGGTAAAAACGGCTGAATAAGAATCCTTACATTACATAATACGTACAGGAATTCTTCCAGTACCTTTTTCCCTTCCTCCCTATCCTCTTTTATAACATTCCACGGTTTCTTTTCATCAAAACGCTTATTCGACCATCGAATAAATTCGAATGCTTCTTCCAGTCCCTGTCGAGTTTTCCCTTCTTCAATCGCTTGACCGACAGAAAGAAACGTATCCCCTATTTTTTGCTTAATTTCATTTGGGACAACAGAAAGTGTAAGTTCCTGACCAAATTCTTTCCCATAAAATTTTAACGTTCGTTGAACCAGATTCCCCAGAGCCCCCAGCAGTTCACTGTTATGACTATAAATGAATTCTCTCCAGGAGAAATCTGCATCTCTCTTCTCCGGGGCATTAATGGTGAGAAAATACCGAATGGAATCTGGATGATAGTCGTTGAGAAGATCCTTCACCCAAACAGCCCAATTGCCGCTCGTTGAAATTTTCCTTTTCTCAAGCGTCAGGTATTCATTTGAGACAATATAGTCAGGAAGATTTCTTTCTCCAATTCCTATGAGAATGGCCGGCCAAATAATACTATGAAAAGGTATATTATCTTTCCCATGAACATAATAGGACGTGGCTGCCTCCTGCCAAAAGTCTTTCCAATCACGCTGGTGATCCCTCGCCCACTTTTTTGACGCACTCAAATAACCGCTCACTGCTTCTATCCATACATAAATTTTCTTATCTTGAAAACCTTGAATCGGGACACTTACACCATTTTCTATATCCCTTGTCACCGGACGGTCATGCAAACCCTCATTTAAATAGCGTCTCGTGAGCTGTAGGGCATTATCCCTCCACCCCGTGCCGTTATCCAACAGTAATCGTTGTAGAGGTCCCTCCAATTTAGAAAGAGAGAAATATAAATGCTTTGTCGTTCTAAGCACAGGTTCATGACCACAGAGCTTGCAGGTTTTATCCCTTAAATCCGTCGGGTCTAAAACCGTCGAGCATTGATCACACTGATCACCCCTTGCCCTCGAACCACAAACGGGACAGACTCCTTCCACAAACCGATCCGGCAAAAATTGCTGATCATGTTCACAATACGTTTGCTCCACTTCTTTTTCATAAAGCCAGCCCCGTTGATAAAGGGTGGTAAAGATGTTTCGAACTTCTTCATGATGATGTGAGTGATCAGTTCTTGTATACTCATCATAACTAAAGCCTAAGGCGTGAAAACACTCCAGGAACTCGTGGTGATATCGATTCGCGACCTCTTCAATACTTGTTCCTTCCTGTCTGGCCCGAATACCAATAGGGGTTCCATTACAGTCACTTCCTGACACATAGAGAACATCCTCTCCTTTTAAACGGTAATATCGTGCAATAATGTCCCCTGGCAATAGGGCTGCGATATGCCCTAAATGTAACGAGCCATTTGCGTATGGCCAAGCGCCACCAATAAATATAGTCATGACCTTTTCCTCCTCCTGAACAATATAAAAAACCCCTCGTCCTTAGATATCAATCGACATCTAAGGACGAGGGGTTGAACTCGTGGTACCACCTTAGTTTATAGCTTGCTCACACAAGTCTATCTCAGCAAGTACGGAGCATAAAAAGCTCTTATACCGTGACATGGATAACGGATGCCCACTCCCGTCCTACCCTACACCAAAGTGGTTCGAATAGAATGCTCCGAGACCATTTTCCATAACGAGTTATCCTGCTTCTTTTCAGCTTCCGAAGCTCTCTGATAAGGGGCTCATCTATGTACTCTTCTCATCAACGCAAATTAGATTTGTTTATATTATGCCACTTTTTCAAAAAATTGCAATATTACTTTCGAGGTTTTATTTGTGTCTATTAGTGGAAAGGTGAATAGACAATACTATTTTTTTAGGACAGATTTCAACAAAAGAGGTGATGCCCTGTTGTTTTCATTACAAAAGCAATTCAAGCGTCCGAATGGATTGCTTGGCTGGTTAGTCGGAAAAGTAATGGAATTTGATAATCGAAAAATTAACAATTGGTCCATTAAGCAATTATCCATTAAAGATGGCGATCATATTCTGGAAGTAGGCTATGGACCTGGATATTGTATTCATCGGATTTCCAGTCGTTTTCCTAAATCGCTTGTAGATGGGGTTGATATCTCTGAGACAATGAAGAGTGCTGCACAGAATAAGAATGAAAAAGCCATTGAGAACGGAAGAGTTCGCTTATTTGTTCATGATATTAGTCAATTTGAATTGAACAACGTAGAGTACGATCGGATCTTTTCCGTCAATAACTACCCCCTATGGAAGGACCAGAAAAAATCACTTTCACATTTATATAATATGCTAAAAAAGGGCGGCATCCTTCTCATCACCGTCCAGCCACGTGGGGATGAAGAAAGGGATAGCCGGGCGAAACACTATGGAGAAAGTATTTCTGAAGCATTGCATGAAGCTGGCTTTAAAGATATCACTCTTTCTTATAAGAATGTAAAACCCGCTTTAACGGTATGTGTGAAGTGTGTGAAGTGAATTTGCAAATATAAAAAACCTCCTGAAGAACAATTCTTCAGGAGGTTTTTTACTATACTGTTTACATGTTTTTAATCAACATTAACCCGTACAAATCATTAATAAATTCCCGTTGATATCTCTAAAATTAAAATAAGAGAAGTCGGGGAACGTGATGATCCCGGATTCAAATGTGACTTTCTTTTCGTAGAAGTCTTCTCTTACCTTTTCAATTTGAGTGGTATGGAAATTGCATATTGGAACATTTGAAGCAGATGGAGTGAATCCTTTTTCCTCTTCCAGAGTCAGGGATGTTTCCCCCATCTGAAAAGTATAGACGGGAAGCTCCTCAATCTCTTTATACTGCACGGGATCGATTTCAAAACCTAGCACTTTTCCGTACCAATCCACAGACTCCTTTAGATTAGCCACGGGGATAAACACTGTATTCAGTTTTCTATGAATCACCTGAATCCCTCCTTATGTAGCCGGCTTTTTCATAGAATGAAAATCCTTTTATTTATCGTGAACTTGAAGTGGGGCTCGAATCCCTATATTGTCAGATTAATAGAAATAATTGTATATTACAACCTAAACCTTCGCATTTCTGATCAAAATACAAAACAGTCAGCCCGCATAGAACTGACTGTTACCATTTTACTCTTCAGTGTTGCTTTCTTCAGTATTGCTTTCTTCTTCCATGTTTTCTTCCGTTTCAGTACCTGTGTCTTCCTCTGTGTCGCCACTGCATCCGGCTGCAAATGTTACTACTGATAGAGCTGTCATTAACATTAATAACCACTTTTTCATACTTTTCATTTTAATAGCCTCCTGTTATGATGCTTTGTTTACTACATCTCTATCATACTGATTTCAGGAGGAAAAAGAAGGCTATTTACCTTTATTTAACATACATTTAGAATCTGTTAATCTAGGCGTTCATTTATTTACGAATAATTCAGTAATCTTTACAAATTTAATGCTTTAGCCTTTGAAGCATTGATTAATTCTTTTATTTCATCAAATGATTCATGCTGAATCAAATCGATTATTTTGCTTCCAACGACCACTCCATCACAGTACTTACTCATAGTACGCACATGGTCAGGGGTGGATATTCCAAACCCGGCAAGTACTGGGACTTGACTGTTTTCTTTCAATTTATTCAGGTGGGCTGAAATAGTGTTGCCAAATCCTTCTCTACTTCCAGTAATACCATTAATCGTAACCGCATAAAGGAAACCTTCGGTGACGGAAGCCAATTCCTGGATTCTCTCTAAAGGACTCGTTAGCGTTGCTAATTGAATAATGGCGATTCCATTTTCTTGAGATGGTTCCCGGACCAAGTCATGATGTTCAAGCGGCAGATCAGGAATGATCACACCGTCCACCCCTGCATTCTCACAATCTAGAAAGAAACGCTCTACTCCATATTTGTAAATGGGGTTAAAATAGGTCATAAAGACTAACGGGATGCCTATTTCCTTTCTGCTTTCCTTTAGCACTTCAAACACTTTTTGCAGTGTCGTCCCATTCTCAAGTGCCCGCTTCCCTGCCTCCTGGATGGTCGGGCCATCGGCAACGGGATCCGAGAACGGGATCCCGACTTCTATGGCCGTCGCCCCTCTTTCTTCGAGCATTTTCAGGGTCGTTATCAAGGTCTCTATCCCCCCATCGCCTGCCATCACGTAAGGAATGAATAGTTTGTTCCCTTTACCCAGTTCAGCTTTAAACGTATTTTCAAGAAATGATTTACCCATGTTGATTACCTCCCAGTAACTCTTTCACTTGTTCCACATCTTTATCTCCTCTGCCGGATAAACAAATCACTACTGACTCTTCTTCTCTCATTTTCCCAGCTAACTTCACCGCATAGGCGACTGCGTGTGAGCTTTCAAGTGCTGGTATAATTCCTTCTGTCTGGGACAACTGCTTAAATGCATCTAATGCTTCCCCGTCTGAAATAGACGTATATTCCACTCTATCCATGTCTTTCAAATAGCTATGCTCCGGCCCGACACCAGGGTAATCAAGGCCAGCTGAAACAGAGTGGGCTTCCTGAATCTGCCCTTCATCATTTTGCAGCAGGTACATCATGCTGCCATGAAGAATACCGACGGACCCCTTTGTTAATGTGGCTGCATGTTTGTCGGTTTCAACCCCGCTTCCAGCCGCTTCCACGCCGTATAAGTCAACTTCCCTATCATCTATGAACGGGTGGAACATCCCGATGGCATTGCTCCCGCCTCCAACACAAGCGACGATTGCCTTTGGCAGGCGTTTTTCCTTTTCGAAGAACTGTCGCTTTGTTTCTTTTCCGATCACACTTTGAAAATCCCGTACCATTTTAGGGAATGGGTGTGGCCCTAACACGGAGCCGATAATATAGTGTGTGTCCTCTACATTTGCGACCCAGTAGCGCAGGGCTTCATTGACTGCATCTTTTAGTGTGGCGCTTCCCTGGGTTATACTTACCACTTTCGCTCCCAGTAGCTCCATTCTGAAAACGTTGAGCTTCTGTCTGCGAATATCTTCCTCCCCCATAAAAATGACGCAATCCAGGTTTAATAGGGCGCATACGGTTGCCGTTGCGACACCATGCTGCCCTGCTCCAGTTTCCGCCACGATTTTTCTTTTGCCCATCCGTTCGGCGAGCAGGGCCTGACCAATTGTATTATTGATTTTATGAGCACCCGTATGATTGAGGTCCTCACGTTTTAAGTAGATTTTCGCTCCCCCCACCTGTTTGCTCAGATTTTCAGCAAAGTAGAGAGGATTTTCTCTTCCTACATAATCCTTTAAATAGCTTTGAAGTTTCGCTTGGAATTCTTCATCCTTAGAGGCTTCATCATAAGCCTTTTCCAATTCTTGAACAGCCCTCATCAATGATTCCGGAACGAACCTTCCCCCGAATTGCCCGAATAACCCTTTTTGATCTGGTTGTGCGTATATCATCTCAATTCCTCCATTCACTTATTAATCAATCAATCGTTATACCGACTTCGCCTCTCGAATAAATGCTTCTATCTTTCTTCTATCCTTCTTCCCATCCGTCTCCACACCACTAGAAACATCCACCATATAGGGACGGACCTTTGTGATTGCCTCCCGAATATTATCCAGATTCAATCCACCGGCAAGAATCAAGCGCTGAGGGATGTTTAGTGCATGGACATAACCCCAATTAAACGTTGTCCCATTCCCTCCACGATGAGGCCCCTTTCCACTGTCCACCAAAATCATCTCTCCGCCAAAGTGTTCGATCCCATCTAAGTCTTCTTTTTCCTTTATCGAAACCGCCTTGATAAAAGGAAGATTGAGATTATTACAAAATTGAACTGATTCATCGCCATGAAGCTGCACGTAATCTAGATTTACTGTTCTGAATATTTCTTCCATCTTCTTTTGAGATTCATTTACAAACACGCCAATTTTTAATACATGAGAAGGAAGTGAAGCACTTATAAGTGCTGCTGATTCCACGTCAATTTTTCTTTTACTTTCTGCGAATACGAATCCTATCGCATCAACTCCTGCTTCAAGTGCCCACAGAGCCTCTTCTTGCCTTCTTATTCCACACACCTTTACTTTGGTCATTTCACCACGCCTTTTCTTACTTGTAAGGAAGCAAGCTTAGTTGCCGGGTCATCACTTCTCATTAACGTCTCTCCTACCAGGACCCCATCCGCTCCAGCGTTTACGACTCGATGACAGTCTTCTACATTTCTTATTCCACTTTCGCTTATGAACACGATATCTGTTCCATTTACCATGGAGCCGAGAGTTTCTGTGATCAGTAGATTGACTTCAAATGTTTTCAGGTTACGATTATTTACACCAATTATAGTTGCCCCTAATTCCATAGCGACATTCATTTCTTCTGCATTATGAACTTCTACAAGAACTTCCAGGCCAAGCTCCGTTGCATAAGAATATAATTCTTGTAATCTGTTTACATCTAAAGCAGCCACGATAAGAAGAATGACATTTGCCCCAGCGTCCTTGGCACGATCTATCTGAATTTCATCGATTATAAAGTCCTTACAAAGAATTGGGATGGATACTTCTTTTCGAACATTTGCGAGATCCTCCATACTTCCTTTAAAGAAAGGAGCATCGGTTAATACCGATATGGCACAGGCTCCCGCTTCTTCATACTTCTTTGCTTGGATCACGGGATCCACATCTGTCCGGATATCCCCTTTTGATGGAGATGCCCGCTTAATTTCAGCAATCACCTGTAATTTGGAAGCTGATTTTAATGCTTTATATAAGGAATGACTGGGACTTCCATTATAATAATAGGATTCATACCCTCCATTCTTTAACACTTTCACTTCCTCTTTCTTTTTTTCAAGAATGGTTTGTAGAATGGTAGACACTTAAATCACCTGCTTTCGACGTTGTTGACTATAACGAACCAATGAGTGGAGCTTTTCTTTTGCACGGCCGCTTTCAATACTTTCTCTGGCAAGCTCTACACCTTCTACAAAGCTGGCCGCCTTGCCTTGAGCGTACAGGCCGATTCCGGCATTGAATAACACCGTATCAGTGTAAGCACCTTCCTTCCCATTTAATACTTCTTCTAAAATG
This sequence comes from Rossellomorea sp. FM04394, assembly GCF_041889765.1. Taxonomy (NCBI): domain Bacteria; kingdom Bacillati; phylum Bacillota; class Bacilli; order Caryophanales; family Bacillaceae; genus Rossellomorea; species Rossellomorea sp. FM04394. The sequence goes on from NZ_CP168654.1 coordinate 2,540,379, forward strand.
ATGGCATTGTCTCCCGCGTCCCCTCCACGTATCTCTTCCAGGGAATAACTCGGAAGGCCGACATCTTCTCCCGTTAAAGTGAGTGAAGTAATTTGCCCTCCATCCAGCAAAACGAGATGATTTTCTCCTGCTAATGAGGCTTCATCCATGTAATCAGCCCCATTAAGCACAATCGCCCGTTTTCTGCCCAGTGCATGTAAAACATTTGCCATCGTTTCTAATTTATCTCTTCTATATACCCCAAGGAGCTGAGTCTCCAGATGAACCGGATTCGTTAATGGTCCTATGAGATTAAAGATGGTAGGAATCTTTAATTCTTTCCTAACCTTCATTACCTTTTTTAAGCCTGAGTGAATATGTGGTGCAAATAGAAAAGCAATATTGGCTTCATCCAGTAAACTTTCTACCTCATGAGATTGAAAATCGAGTGCCACCCCCAAATGTTCTAACACATCTGCACTACCTGTTTTACTGGAAATACTTCTGTTACCGTGCTTCGCAACCTTCACCCCGGCCCCGGCAAGAACAAATGCACTCGTTGTACTGATATTAAAGCTCTGGGATCCGTCTCCACCTGTTCCACAGTTATCCAAGATTCCTGTTAATGTGCTTCTAATAGGCATCGCTTTCTCCCTTAAAATTTCAACAAGAGCGGTAATTTCATCTACAGTTTCCCCCTTCATTTTTAACAGGGTCAGGAAACAGGCGATTTGACTATCCTTTGTTTCTTCAATGAACAATTTTTCTACTGCCTCTCTCATCTCTTCTCTCTCTAATGAATGACCGTTAGATAACTTCTGTAGATAGGGTTTCACGGTTATTCTCCTTTCTCATCTGAACTAAAAAGTTTTGAATGATTTTCTTTCCTGTTTTCGTACCGATGGATTCTGGATGAAATTGAAGCCCGTACATCGGATACTTCATATGCTTTATCGCCATGATCTCTCTATCATCCATGGACAAAGCGACAGTCTCTAATTGTGTCGGCAGGGTCCCATTCTTAATCACCAGGGAATGGTATCTCATCACCTCTAATGGTTGCGGCAGATATTCGAATACTCCGCTGCCATCGTGTTGAATGAGGGATGTTTTTCCGTGCATGACTTTCTCAGCCACTTCAATGGTTGCCCCGAATGCTGCCCCGATTGCCTGATGCCCTAAACAAACCCCTAAAATCGGCACACTAGCGTGAAGATTCTGTATTATCGAGATACAAATGCCCGCATCTTCCGGTTTCCCTGGACCAGGGGATAAAATGATTCCCGAAGGATTCAATTCCTTGATTTCCTCTAATGAAATAGCATCATTCCGTTTCACGGTTACTTCTTCACCGAGCTCTTCTATATATTGATACAGGTTATACGTAAAAGAATCATAGTTATCAATAAGAAGGATCATCCTGTCACCTCCAATAATGATTTAGCCTTATTCATGGTTTCTTCATATTCACTGGCTGGGTCTGAATCATAAACAATACCGGCACCGGCTTGAACATATGCCGTTTGATCTTTAAGAACCATCGTCCGGATGGCAAGGGCAAAATCCAAATTCCCGTTCACCCCGATATACCCGACGGCACCTGAGTACACTCCGCGCTTTCTGGTTTCAAGTTCATTGATGATTTGCATCGCCCTGATTTTCGGTGCTCCGCTGACCGTACCTGCCGGTAAGCAGGTTGTTAATGCTTCCAGTGGTGTTATTTCTTCTTTTAATTCACCCTTTACTTCCGAAACGATGTGCATGACATATTTATATCTTTCAATCGTTAAGTACTTTGAAAGGTAAATCGAGCCGACCTCACAGACTCTCCCTAAATCATTTCTGCCTAAGTCAACCAGCATTTGATGTTCAGCGATTTCTTTTTCATCTGAGAGTAATTCCTTCTCTAGCTCCCTGTCCAGATCATGTGTTTCTCCCCTTCTTCGCGTTCCTGCAATCGGGTTGGTGGTGATTTCCCTCCCTTGCACTTTCAGCAAGCTTTCTGGTGATGCCCCCATTACGACATAATCCTCGAAATCAATGAAGAACATGTAAGGGGACGGGTTGGATTTCCTCAAGCTTCTATAGAATGAAAATGGATCCCCGGTAAAGGACGCCTTTAGTCTTTGAGAGAGCACGACTTGAAATATCTCACCTTCTCCTATGGATTGCTTTGCCCTCTCCACCTTTTCCATGAATTCGTCTTTTGAGGTTTGAGCATGGAAGGACAGGCGATCCAGTTTCTTTTTATCAGTTTTCAAATACACATTGTTCAACTCAGCCTCGACTTCCTTCACCTTTTTATCCAGATCCCCTTTTTGATCCTCTGTCCATTCATTCATGACGACAATAAACACTTTGTGTTCCAGATGATCAAACACAATGACTTTTTCATAAAACATGAGATGAATATCCGGCATTTCCAATTCATCTTGAGGAGTAATACCGATGTCTTCGTAAAGTCGAATAACGTCATATCCCAGATATCCAATCCCCCCACCTGTAAAAGGAAAAGGCGCAGCTTTTAGTTCGTGGGTAGGAATAAGGCTTTGTATGATTTGGATGGGATTCCCCACAATTTCATTCATTTCATTTGCAGATGATTTTTTTAACTGTACGGTATTTCCGTATGCTTTACATTCTAAAAATGGATCACTCCCCACAAATGAATACCTACCGGATTGTTCATGCTTCAATGAGCTCTCCAATAAAAATTTCTTCTTACCTTTTAACGATTGAAAAAGTGAGATGGGTGTAAATATGTCTCCGTTTAATTCTTTCACCACATAATCCAATGCTTGCTGTTTCATCATTTCATGCCTCCAATTTATGTTCCATCCTGAAAATCCATAAAAAAAGTCCCCTATGAACAGAAAAATCCGTTCATAGAGGACGATGCTGACCGCGGTGCCACCTCTGATTGGGATACAATGTATCCCCTCTTGCTTCAAGTACGGGGTCTATCACCCGATACTCTATCCTGTTAACGGTGGAATTCCGTACGACCCTACTTCCATTCAGATCATCTCTCATAAGTCCATTCCATACAAGCTATCATGCCAAGGTCTCACCATCCTCAGCTCTCTGTCATGCATCACTTGAATGTACTCCTCTTACTCAACGATTTATCATTATTCAGTTATAAAAAAAGGGCATCTCGATCCATTTACATCATGTAAAGGACGAGATACCCGTGGTGCCACCTTTGTTGACTGCCTGAACAGTCCACTCAATCGTATCGAAGCGGTTTGCTTGAATACGCGTCTTTTGTAACGATAAGACATTCGCCAAAGCCTACTCCCTAAGGTTTCGGTTTGGAGGCTCGGAAGTCCATTCCCAAAGATCGTTCACACTGGTTCTCACCAACCACCAGCTCTCTTCAGTGTCGATCAGAGGTACTCCTCTTCGTCAAAGCCATTCGCTCATTTAATTAATTGTTTATTATACTAATCGCTTTCCTTCACAATGTCAACTATTTATATAAAATAATATTCTGATATTGATCAAAAGGTTCACAGAATGGAGATCATCATGGAATCACAAACGGGATTATAGCCGATTTCCATATAAATCTTGTTGGAGGTGGGATTATCCAGGTCCGTATAAAGGGAAAGAAAGGAGTGGTCCTTCAACAATAGATGGCTCAGCTCTGCTACAACAGAAGATGCGTATCCTTTTTTCCTGTATTCTGTAGGGGTGTATACAAAATTTACGGTAATGCCGTTTTCCGTTCTTCTTGCCCCCCGTGCCATGGAAACAGGCTTTCCGTCCACTTCCCAAAAAAACACATATGGTTCATTTTCAATCATATCCGTCGCTCTTTCAAGAGCCTCTTCACCCGACATGGGTATCACTTCTGTATCCTCGATAAACCCAAGTAGCCACCGGGCTAAAAGCCCTTCCTGGCCCTTCCGTACCGGAACCATTTTCCCATCGCTTAACGGAATATCATTCACCTTATTCAATTGGTAAATACGTTGCCTCATACGGACGTTGAAACTCTCTCCTGTAACGTGACACCATGCATGAGTCAATTGAAGTGCGGTTTCCTTTTCAGCAACAAAACCGGGAATTGTGATATTGGTATTCTTGCAAAACGTTATGAGCTGTTCAGCTATTCCTTGAATCTCTCCCCTTCCTACTTTCAGTGTACTGACAAGGTAATGAGGGGGAGTCATGATGAATGATCCCGCTACCATGCCATCCCCATTTTCCACTAAAAGAAGAAGCGGATCTTTATACTTGTCACTCGTTTTCATCGTGTTCAACAAACCCAAAGGCAGGTTATTCGCTGCTTCATCTTCCATTAAAAGCGAATTGACCTTATCATGGAAGGCTGTCGGGTCCTTATACTGTGTCAGCTTATACATATTATCACCCCATTCCCAGAATTCTACATCATCATTTAACTTTCCTCCTTACTTCTGAAGTTTTCTGCCTGTTATGGAGTGAAATACATGGTAAGCACTTACAGATACACCGATGGTCCCTGCACCTGGAAAGACTGAGTCACCACATACCCACACGTTTTCCAATGTGGTCCTGTGGGAAAGACTTTTGAAGAGAGCATGGTCATTAGATTGAGGAAATCCACCTACAATGCCCTCAGGCCTACCCGTATACCGTTCCCACGCTTTAGGTGCTCCAGGGTAAATGTCTACAACGCCATCTCTTATAGTGGGAATGACCGACTCTATGGAATCGAGCATCTTCTCCATAAGATTCTCCTTGTATGAATCATATCTTTCTTTTGTTTGCCATTTTTCCAATTTAGTATGGGTTGATACCGTTAAGGTACGGAATCCTTCCGGTGCACGTTGACGGTCATTTGGATGGGATAGCGATAAGAAGAGATGATCCCCTTCTGTCATATTTCCATTTGGACTTGTACAAATTTGGGAATACAAGGGGTAGGAATCTGGGAGTGATTCATCTTTCAGCAACATATAAAGGGACATGGTTCCCCAAATAGCTTCATTTTCTTTTACACTTAAATACTTATCAAGATTTGTTTTGTAGCGGAGGGGAAAAAGATTTTTTAAAGACTGCACCGGGAAGTTGCATATTACATGATTTGCACGATATTCATTACCCCTATGATCAAGTATGATCCATTCTTGTTCATGATCATCACGCTCGATGCGAACCGCCTTTCTGCCTAACGTGGCTTTAACCCCTATAGACTCTGAAAATCCGACCAGGCTTTGGGCTATTTGGAATAATCCACCTTCCAGATAGAATGCACCTTCATGATAAACATCCATAGCCAGGCATCCCATCAATAATGAACACTGCTCGCTGGTCACCTGCATACTATCAATCAGTTGTCCATCGATAAAATGCTTAAATGAAGAGTGTTCGCTGAGTCCATGTTTCTTTAATAAATCTAGCATTGTTTTCTGAAAGGTAGGGAGTAGTGTCAGAGATCCGGGTTTTAAACTTAACGTGAGCTCCAGCCAGTCTTTCACCGTTTTAGGTGGGAGTATGGGCAACGCGACCATCAGCTTTCGTATTTCTGCAGCTATCCTGTACACTTCTTCATAAAAATCGCTCAGCTTTTCCGGTATTTCTGGATACGCTTTCTTCAACTCATTCACATGTGTTTCCCTATCTCGGTAGAATATCAGGGTCTTATCAGGAAGGTGAATATCCATAACCTGATCAAGCATAAGAGACTTAGGTGGTTCTATCCCTAAATAGTCAAAAATACGCTGATGGATGCCTCCTTTTTCAAACCCCATGGCAAGAGTTGCCCCAACAGGAAATAAGGCTTTTCCTCTCTGGAATTTACCAGCACACCCTCCCCATTCCCTTGAAGCCTCAAGAATCTGTACATTGTAATCAACACTTCCAAGGAGGGCAGCTGCGGTCAGACCACCAATTCCTCCGCCTATTATGACAACAGAATTTTTCAAGTTAATCACCCAATTCATTGATTCTTTCTAAAATGTAACCTTTTCCGTCGGGTAAATACAAAGATGGATGGGTTAAACCCATCCATCTTGTCGATATTGTGCTTGAGTAAACAGGGAAACGAGTACATACATGAAAAAAGAAATGACAATTGGAAAGATGACCGTGTGCATATCCAGATAATTAGGTGCGAAACTGTGGAATAAGATGTACGCTACCAGTCCTGAAATCATTGAAGCAATGGCACCATGGGCATTCCCCTTTTTCCAATATAATCCTAAAACGATCGGCCAAATAAAAACAGCTTCAAGGCCTCCAAATGAAAATAAGTTAAGCCAGATAATTAATTCAGGAGGACTCAACGCCATAAGAAAAACGAGAATTCCCGTTATACTTGTCACCCAAAAGCTAATTCTTTTTACTTGTTTTTCCTTTGCATCCTTATTGATGAAATTCATATACACATCTTTCACAATAGCCGAGGATACAATCAATAATAATGAATCCACTGTCGACATGATCGCTGCCATCGGAGCTGCCAGGACAATCCCTGCAAGCCATGGTGGAAGAACTTCTAAAGCGAGAAGGGGCATGACTTTATCAGCGACTTCTATTCCCGGGACCACGACCCTTGCAAGCACACCGATTAAGTGCATACCGAGCATAATGGAACCGACGACAATGGTTCCGATTATAAGCGCTCTGTGTAAAGAACGGGAATTCTTATAGCTCATGGCCCTGACTGCCACTTGAGGCAACCCGACAACACCCACACCCACCAAAATCCAGAAAGACGAAATGTAGCGGGCACTTAATTCTCCATCATGACCATGAGGACTTAATAAGTCAGGATTTTCCGCTTTCAATCCCGTCATGATGTTCTCCATTCCACCTCCGGCTATGATGGTGGCAATCAATAGAATAATGGTTCCCCCAAGCATGACCACCCCTTGGATCGCATCCGTGATGGCAACCGCACGAAAGCCCCCGATAATGACGTAAACAAGAACCGATACGGCAAACAGGAAAAGAGCACTCTCGTAGGTTAACCCGGTCAATGATTCAATGAGCCGTGCTCCACCTACCCATTGAGCAATCATGGCTGAGAATAAAAAGATGATGATACTTATGGCAGATAGGATGGTAATCTTATTGCTGCCATATCTTCCTTGTAAATAATCGATCAAAGTAACAGCCCTGTACTTGCGGGCCATAATCGCAAACTTTTTCCCGAGTATAAGGAGGACAAAGTAGCCTGTTGCCACTTGTGACATGGCTAAAAGAACCCACGATAAACCATATGTATAGGCTGCGCCGGGTCCCCCGATGAAACTGCTGGCACTTCCATAGGTCGCAATCATGGTCATCGCCAAAATAAATCCACCAAGCTGACGGCTCCCCAAGAAGTATTCCTGGACGAAGGAATCTGCTCTACTTACATTTCGGGCCGCATATATTCCCACAACAAAAATCAAGATTAAAAAAGCAAATAAGGGAACTAATGCCACACTATTCATGATCATCCCCCTCCTCGTCAAAAGGTATATCAGTAAGCAGATACTTTACGACGATAATCACTAAAAATACCATAAGGAAAAAGCCAACGATGCAGCTGTAAAAAAACCACTCAGGCATCCCGAGGATCCAATCGTAATCTGAAACCGGTTGACCACCTAATCCGAACGCAAAACCATACCACCATAAGAAATTTATGAGAACAAGTGCTACTCCTATCAGTGCCTCGTGACGTGCAACCCTGAACCGTTTATCTTCTTTATGATCCACGTACATTCCCCCTCCTTAAATTACACATTCTTTAACAATTTACGACAGGAAGAAATGAAATGCAATATAAAAAGACAGACCCGAAGCAAATGCTTCGGGTCTGTCTTTTTATATCTAATAAAGGGGGTTTTTCATGAACCATTCTCTCTATTGAAAGAGGGGGAAACTCTTTTGTTCAAATGAGAATGATTTTCAATATCATTGTAATCCCTCTTTTATTAAATGTCAACATAATACTCTTATTTACCGAAGGAAATATTTGGTGCCTCCAAATGTGAATTGTGGTAAAATTCTAAATTGAGCTCATATTATAGAGATAGAGAATAGAGGGGGATACGTTTGAAAGAGAAATTCAAATCATTTGGAATACCTTTAGTGTTAATCGTTCTGTTTATAGGAGCATTATTTCTCCACCAGCTGTTACAAGTAAAACAACAACCGGAGCCTGACTGGAGCAGATCCATCCCGTTAAACTACACTTCTGAAGAACGTCCTGTCATCTTTAATGGAGAGGAAGGACTCTTCTTGGCCAGCAAAGGGAAAATAACAGGGCTTGAGGGATCATTGGGTTCTATCAAAGAAACAACTCTAAACACCAGCGTTACCCGTGGCCATCCTTTTTGGACAGACGGTAAAAAGGTCATTCAGATAAAGGATGACAAGTTAACTTCTACAGAGAGTAATGAAGTAACGACGATTACTGAAGAAGCAACAGGGATCAGCACGGCAATGAACTCTGTGTATTTCTGGAATAAAGAAAACCTTTTTTCTCTTAATCCCATTGAGTTATCAATGGAGGAGGTTTTCAGCTTTTCTAATGAAATCCAGGACGTCTATATTGGAAATAATGGCAGTGCCGTAGTACAGGTAAGACAGGATGACGGTCACTCTCACCTGTACTACATGGATGATACGTTACAAGTAGTGAAAGATCCCTTTGCCATCGTAAACACAGCAACGAATCATCATATTAATGGATTGACCTTTACCACAGAAAATAATCAATTAACTCTTCTTTACAATGAAGAGATGCGAGCCCAGGGAACATTGTCATATAAAATTTTCAAGCTGCAAACAACGATAGATGAAATAGGATCTTCTATTTTGAAACCCACAAAAATTGATTTTACGAACGAAATGTCAGGGGGTAAACTTCAAAGTCCAAGAACCGCACAACTTCTTTCTATTAATGGAGAAAAATCCATCCTCTTCACAGCTGAAGGTCATCGGGTCGGGGATGATAATGCGATTAGTCTATATGTAGCACCTTTCAGTGACTCTGATCAATTAACAGCGGCTCCAGTCAGTACAACCAAACATTTTTCTTATTCCCCACTTCAGCTTACCAAGTATAGCATTGCCTGGTTGGATTATGATGGGGATTCTTATGAATTATTTGGTGCTTCACAGGAAGGACAGGTTATCACCAAAAGCACTGAATGGTCGAAACGAAGTGTGAAAGAAGCCGTTAACAATTCAATACTTATGATATTCAGCAGCTTCATCACAATCATGGTTTCATTCTATTGGGTACTACCTTCTCTATTTCTGTTAATTCTGCTTTATGTTTTTAAACCCAATATATTTGAGAAGGAAGAAATCAACTGGGTTGAATATGTCTCCATCATTATGTTTCTAGTAATGCCGCTAACCTTTATCACTAAAGCGATGGGCGATTACTTCCACTTTGTTGCACCCGGATACCTGATGTTTTCAGGAAGTGAGTATGTACTATTACTCGTGATCAGCGTCATTACTACATTTCTATGGAAATTTGGAAGAGACCCTGACTGGGGTACTTTTGGTGGAGTGTTCTATTTCATGGGTATTTACATTCTTCTTTATGCCACTTCCATTGGACCCTATATTTTTAATTTGTTTTAATGTTATTAAACAAAGCGCCCAGAAGAATTTCAGGGCGCTTTGTTTACATTTAATTCTTATTTTCTTTCCAATGTTTTCGTTTATGAAAGTAAGCATAAATGACAATACAAAGCGTCAACCATGCACCTCCCGCAGTAAACCCTCCAAGAATGTCACTAGGATAATGGACTCCTAAATATACCCGGCTGAGCCCAATCAGTAATACAAGAAAGCTGACCGCAATGACACTTGCCCACTTATACCGTTTATAATCCAATGCCCGAAACAATATAAATGCAAGGGTCCCGTAGAAAATAAAGGAACTCATGGAATGACCACTTGGAAAGCTATAACCGCCTTGCTCGATCAGTGCTTCAATATCTGGTCGCTCACGTTTAAAAATCCATTTAAGCAGCCAATTAAATCCTGCCCCTGTAGTGATGGTTATTGCTACAAATAGAGCAAGTGGATACTTCTTGAGATACAAAAGTATGACCACCACACTGATTGTAAAAATCGTGATCCCTTTCACGCCGCCCAAAAATGTAATCGACGTCATAAAGGTTGTTAATTTCGGGGAGATGAACCCTCTTACAATCTCAAAAACACCATTGTCAAACTGTGCGATTTCATTCTCTTTCCACTCCTCGACAATAGTGACGAATCCCCATGTAAATGCAATCAAACAAATGAGTGATACCGCAATGAATACTCCTTGTTTTATATGTTTCTCCTCCAAAACTTGTCCCTCTCTTTATTAACGACTATTGAGCTTTTTTCTTTGACGTCGTTTTCTTTTTGGTTTGTTTCTTCGCCTTTTTCGGCTTGGATGAATCAATAGAGGCCTGAAGTGCGGCCATTAAATCTGTAACATTTTCCCTAGGCTCTTTTTCTTTCGCTGTTACAACCTTTTCCCCTGTCTGCTTCGATTCAATCAATTGACTTAAGCGTTCACGGTATTGATCCTTATAGTTTTCCGGTTGAAATCCAGTGGTTAATTGATCGATCAGCATCGTCGCCGTTTCTAATTCTTTGTTCGTTATTTCATCTTCTTCTGGAACGTTCGGAACATCACCGGTGCCCCTTACTTCATCTGGGTAATGAATGGTTTCCATTACGAGAGTATTTTCATACACCCGAACAATCGAGAGTTGTTCTTTCGACCTCATCGTGATTTTGGCGATACCTACTTTCCCTGATTCCTGAAGGGCTTTTCGTAATAATGAATAAGCTTTTTTCCCTCCATCATTAGGTGAAACGAAATAACTTCGATCAAAGAATATCGGGTCGATTTCCTCCATTTTGATAAAGTCTACTATTTCCACAGCTTTATCCCCGTTCGCTTCCTTTAATTCCTTCAATTCCTCCTCTTCAAGAACGACAAATTTTCCCTTCGTTACTTCATAACCTTTTACAATGTCATCATGGTCAATTTCTTTTTCACAAGCTGGACAAACCTTTTCATATTTAATCGGTGTATGACACTCTTTATGAAGTGAACGCAGCTTTATATCTCGATCTTCTGTAGCAGAATGAAGTTTAATGGGGATGTTCACAAGTCCAAAACTGATAGAGCCTTTCCAAATCGTATGCATATATCAATACCCTCCTTCACATAAACTAATCCCTTATCTTTATCATTTAGTTGTCATACTTTCTTCATCCCTTTAAACATTTGGAAATAAAACAGCATCCATTGGTCACACTAATACTAAAAATCTTAGGTGAATAGATATGAAACCGATGCTTCCTACCTTATATGACGAGTTCCCTGCAGAAGGGGATTGGGTTTATGAAGTGAAATATGATGGATTTCGCGCCATTCTCTCCATCCATTCTCAGGATAAGATAAGCTTACTAAGTCGAAACGGGAAGGAATTGCTTCCACACTTCCCGGAAATTGAAGAACAGATTAACGCATTATTCAATGAAAAAAACGTTCCCACCCCTCTCGTATTGGATGGGGAGGTTGTGCTATTACGCTCCTCCTGCAGCAGTGAATTCTTTGAGCTGCAGGTAAGAGGCAGAATGCGAAACAAGCAAAAGATCCATCTTGCAGCGACCCGGAGGCCTGTTAAATTTGTGGCATTTGACTTACTTCAATATGAGAAAAAATCATTTATCCAACAACCTTATATTTCAAGGAAAGAAAAATTGAAAGAAGCATTTACTCTTTTTCAATTACCGTTAGAACCTACCCCTTCTCACCCATCTACCCTGCAAATGGTTCCCTATTTCAAGGATCGCCGGGAGATATGGGAGGTAGTAGAGAAGGAAGAGGCTGAGGGGGTCATCGCCAAGAGGAAACATAGTAAATGGGAATCGGGCAAACGAAGTACAAGCTGGATAAAAATCAAGAATTGGAAGAACTGTCAGTGTTTCATTACTGCCCTGGATGAAACGAACGATTATTTTCATATTGGGGTATTCGAAAATGAACAGATAATGCCTGTTGGCTTATTTCAGTTTGGTCTCTCTCAAGAAGAGAAAAAAACACTAAAAGCAATGATTAAAAAGAATAGTACGAAGAAAGAGCACACCCTTTATTACATAGACCCGGCTATAACTGTGGGAATTTCATATTTAAACTGGTATGAGGGGCAATTGAGAGAACCACATTTTCATCGATTTCTATTCTCCACTTCTCCAGAATCCTGCACATTGGAGCAATTCAAGCTGGACGAAGCATCCCTTCCAAGTGGGGTTGAAATCACTCATCCAGATAAGGAATTGTTTCAGAAAGTCTCAATGACTAAGCTTGATTACGTTCGGTACCTTCGGAAAATGTCCGTCGCTATTTTGCCTTTCTTGAAAGATAGGCCATTGACATGTATTCGTTTTCCTCACGGGATCTTTGGTGAATCATTTTATCAAAAGAACACGCCTGATTATGCCCCTTCATTTATTGAAACCTACAAGGAAGACAACATCGACTATACGATATGCAATAACCTTGAGACATTGATTTGGCTTGGAAATCAGCTTGCATTAGAATTTCACGTTCCTTTCCAAAGGACAAAGGATACATCTGTCAATGAAGTGGTCTTTGACTTAGATCCACCAGGCAGGGATCAATTCTCCCTGGCGGTTAAAGCGGCTGTCATTATGAAGGAACTATTCGACCGACTCAACCTGCATAGTTTTGTTAAAACGTCGGGGAATAAGGGACTGCAAGTGTATATTCCCTTACCACCGGGATACACATGGAAGGACACCGGTTTGTTTACTGAATTCATCGCTCACTACCTTGTGACCAATTATCCAGATGATTTTACGATCGAGCGTTTAAAAAAGAACCGAAAAGGCAGATTATACGTGGACTACATTCAGCACGGAGAAGGAAAAACCATCATTGCGCCATATTCCTTAAGAGGGAATGAAGATGCTTTGGTCGCTACTCCCCTTTGGTGGAATGAAGTAAATGAGGACCTTCATCCAGAACATTTTACAATAGATGTTGTTTTGCAGAGATTCAAGCAGATGGGTTGTCCCTTTGCAAAATTCGAATGGGTAAAAGAACTCCAGCCCTTTGATAACGTGATTGATTTTTTGAAACAGCAATCCAAAGAAAAAAAGGGTGTCCCAAAAGCTTAGCTTTTGGGACACCCTGGCCTGCGCTTACACAAGCTCAGGCTTTTGCTTATTTAGGCACTCATAAACACTTTACTATCAACAATTGATTTCGCATGATTTTGGAGTAATTCGTATGTTCCTTCTTCAGTGAAGTCCTGTCTGGATAATTCACGAAAGCTTTCCGGATGTGAGATAGACAATTCGATTTGAGATTGATACAGATACGTTGCATTTCCGATCAACTCCATATTGTATTGCCCATCACTTAATCGGTTCACCACCACACGTACTTTTCCGCCATTATTATAGACATCAATTTCCTTACCAAACTCATTCTGGTTGAGTAAGCACGTTACAAGACTGGAGGCAGACATAGCCGTTCCACAAGCATTTGTAAAGCCCACTCCTCTTTCGAAGGTCCTGACATAGATGGCACCTTCCTCCAATGGATGAACAAAGCTCACGTTCACACCATCAGGAAAGAAATTATTGGGGCCATTCACCGTTTCAGCAATCGTCTTCTGCTCATTTGAAAGAATGTGTTCTGTGTTAACGACACTGATCAAATGAGGGTTGGGAACCGCTAAGGCAGTGAACGTTAATCGATCTGAAATTTCAGGAATACTCTCATCCACTAATGTTTCACGATCCATATTCATCGGTAATTTGTCCAATTCAAATAATACAGGCGAGATTTCAACATTATACGTTGGGATATTTTCATAAATAGCCTCTTGAGCTGAAACACGCAGATCCGCTTTCATCGTCTGGATCACAATCGTTGTTTTGTCGAGAAGCTCACATACATATCGTCCCACACACCGAAGGCCATTCCCACACATGGATGCTTCAGAACCATCTGCATTGAATACCCTCATTTGCGCATCGCAACGTTCACTCGAAAGCACAAACAGGATCCCATCCGCTCCAAGACCCGTCTTTCGATCACATAATGAAAGTGCAAGGTTTTGTCTCGCTTCTTCCGTAAATTCGTATCCATTCGTCATTTCATCAATCAGTAAAAAATCATTTCCTGAGCCATGACATTTAATTAGATTCAAGTTCATCGTGAATCCCTCCACGGTAATTTACTAGTAAACTATTCTTAATAGTCTTAGCTTGCCACAAACAAGCTCTTTTCGCAATCATATCACCCTATTTTATTGAAGGTAATCCCCATTGTGTGACTTCAGGCAACTTAAAAGTTGAATTGTTTCGTCCATTTAGAGACAATGAGATGGGTGATGTTCATGAAGGATGAGTATACTTTTCGGTTTCAAGTTCAAAAGGTTGAAGAAGCGTATGACGAATACCAGTCACGGGTCGTGACGGTATTGGGCCTTGTACTGAATGACAAAAAAGACCTTGTACATGAAGGTCTCTTTCGTGTGCGTTTCAATCAGATCGGAATCTATCCATTTCCTGCAGACGTAGCCCGCCAGATATATTCAAAACATCTCCAGCGTTTAATCATCGTTGAATTAAAAAGATATATAAAGCCTCAAAGAAGATATCTGTCTCCAGGGGAATATAAACCTGTGTGGTAACTGACTTTTATTTTTTCTCCTTTTTTATGGTTTAGGGTGACCATTTACAATATCCAATAGAAAAACTCAAGCAGAATTACCATCACATACGATTAAAATCGCGATGATGTACAATTCTACTTGAGTCCTTTTCTGCTTTAATGAATCGAATGAACAAAAAAGTTCATAAGGAACAATGCAGCAATAATATATAGAGGAATGGATACGTCTCTCGCTTTACCCGTAGCCAATTTCAAAACTGGATAAAGAATAAAACCGATGGCAATTCCGTCAGCAATACTGTACGTAAACGGAATCATTGCAATAATGAAGATTGCAGGAAATGCCTCTGTTAAATCACGAAGATCCATATGTCTTATATTTTGAATCATAAGGCCGCCAATGATGATCAGTATTGGCGCGATGGCATGGTCTGGAATCCACTTCAAATAAGGAATAAATAATACGGATCCTAAAAATAATACTCCAGTAGTCAAAGATGTTAATCCTGTTCGACCACCCGCTGTCATGGCTGCAGCACTTTCCACCGTCGAAACTGTCGGACTCGTTCCGAAAAAACCTGATGTAAATGCAGAAAAAGCATTCGCTTGAAACGCCTTAGAGTATTTATGTGGTTGATCGATCATATCCGTATGTCCATGAACGAGACCAATGTTTTCAAATACTAGCACCATCGTGACTGAAAAAACCGCAATCCAAAACGGGATTTCCAAAATGGCACTAAAGGATATTTGACCGAAAACCTGACTGTATTCACTTAATTGGAAAGAGCTCGATTGAATGGATGGCTCGATTCCAAAAATGAATCCCAGCATTGTCCCGAAAGCAATACTCCATAAAAATTGACCTTTCACATTGCGTATGAAAAGAAATATCGTAACCAGGAAAGTCAGCACAGTGGCCAACACCCTTATTTCCCCAAAATCACCAATCATGATAATGGCACTCTCTCCTCTTTGAATGAGACCGCCTTTTTCAAGACCGATAAACATTAAAAACATCCCTAATCCTACAGTAATGGCTTCTTTTAATGTTTTGGGTATGGCTTCTGATAATACTTTTGAAAGCTTTGTAAATGCAATGATCATAAAGAGTATTCCTGAGATCACTACGACAGCAAGAGCTTCCTGCCACGTTAAACCGGATGATTTTACGAGTGTAAACGTAAACATCGCATTAATTCCCATGCCTGGAACCAGAAGGATCGGCGCATTTGCCCAAAAGGCCATCACCAAACACCCTACGAAGGAAGCCAGTATCGTTGCCATGACCGCTCCTTCAAATGGAATTCCAGCTTCAGAAAGAATTAAAGCATTCACAGCGATGATGTACACAATCGTGAAATAACCGATTGCTCCAGCCATCATCTCCTGCTTCATCGTGGTGCCGTGATCCTTTAACTGAAAAATATCTCCACGTGCTTTCATATTATAATCTTCCTATAAAACTGCCCTCTCCCTACCCGCTCCTCCCATATTAAGGGGAGCCACAAAATACTATTTTAGCAAAAGGTCTGACGTTTGCCAATATGTATTTTGATGGGTACAGGCGGCGGAATTTTTGCTAGTTTATCGAGAATACGGCCGAAAAGTTGCATAATCCAGCGGCTTTTGTGAAAAATCCCGCCGTTTTCTGGATTAATCCAGCCGTTTTGGAGAATAATCCAGCCGATTTACAAATTTACCCACACATTCCCCAGGTCCGTCCCTCAAAAAAAGAAGTCTCCCATAATAGGAGACTCGTCAAAATCGTCAAAACGATTTTATTTATCTATCTCACGGATCAAATTGGCCATTTCAATGGCTGAGACCGCTGCTTCCCATCCTTTGTTCCCAGCCTTTGTGCCAGCTCTTTCGATGGCCTGTTCGATTGTATCTGTTGTCAGTACTCCAAAGATGACGGGTACATCTTCCTGCAGGCTTAGATTGGCCACTCCTTTTGCAACTTCTCCGCTTACGTATTCAAAATGAGCGGTTGCTCCGCGGATGACCGTTCCAAGTGTAACAACGGCATCATATTTCCCTGAACGGGCAAGTTTTTTGGCGATCATAGGAATTTCAAACGCACCTGGAACCCAAGTGACAGAAACATTTCCTTCTTCAACACCGTGGCGCTTTAATGCATCTTCCGCCCCACCCAGAAGTTTTGATGTAATGAACTCATTGAAACGGGAAACGACAATTGCAACCCTTAATCCTGATCCGACTAAATTACCTTCATAAATTGTTTTCATTGAATAATCCTCCTAATTAAAATTTAAGTAAATGTCCAAGCTTGGCATGCTTTGTCTTCAAATACTTTTCATTTTCAAATTTGGCCGGCAATTGAATCGGCACACGATCCACAATTTCTAATCCATATCCATTGATGCCGGCAATTTTCCTTGGATTGTTGGTGAGCAGTCTAATTTTTTCTATATTTAGGTCTCTGAGGATTTGTGCACCGATTCCATACTCCCGCAAGTCAGCGCCAAAGCCCAATTTGTGATTGGCCTCAACCGTATCATAGCCCTGTTCCTGAAGCTTATATGCTTTCAATTTGTTGATCAGGCCAATTCCACGGCCTTCCTGCCTCATATAGAGGAGTACACCTTTACCCTCTTCTTCAATCTGTGTCAATGCTGTGGCAAGCTGAGGTCCACAATCACAGCGGTTGGAACCGAATACATCCCCTGTCAGGCATTCGGAATGTACACGCACTAGCACGTCTTCATCCTCATTCCATTGTCCCTTCACAAGTGCGATATGCTCTTTTCCCGTAAGGTCTTCTGTGTAAGCTACCGCTTTGAAATTTCCGTATTCGGTTGGAAGTTCAATTTCAACTTCCCTCGTCACAAGCTTTTCTTTTTTGCGTCTGTATCTGATCAGGTCTTCAATTGAGATGATTTTAAGATTCCATTTATCAGCCAGTTTCATCAATTCAGGGACCCTTGCCATCGTGCCGTCTTCATTCATGATTTCACAAATGACGCCTGATGGCTGTGCCCCTGACAGAACAGCCAAATCGATGGCCGCTTCTGTATGTCCTGCCCGTTTTAGTACTCCTCCTTTTTTAGCGACAAGGGGAAAGACGTGCCCAGGTCTTTTAAAGTCCTCAGGCATGGAGACCGGGTTCAATAATTCCTGTATGGTATTCGATCTCTCAAATGCACTAATTCCAGTAGTAGCTGATTTATGATCGACAGAAATCGTAAAGGCCGTTCCATGAGGATCCGTATTTGACATCGTCATCGGTGCAAGCTTTAGTTTTTGTGCAATCTCCTCTGTTATAGGGGCACAAATTAAGCCTCTTCCTTCTTTAGCCATGAAATTAATGACTTCAGGAGTCGCTTTATCCGCTAGGGCGACAAAGTCCCCCTCATTTTCACGGTTTTCATCATCCACAACGATGACAACTTTACCTGCTTGTAAATCTTCCAGAGCTTCTTCAATCTTATTAAACATGGGGCAACCCCTCCTATTAGTCAGCGAAACCATTTTGAGTTAAAAAATCATAGCTGATGCCGCTTGAAGTACTCTTAGATTGTTCCTTCGCTTCATAGAAGCGATGAAAATATTTCGCCATTACGTCACATTCAATGTTGACGCGGTCCCCTACTTTCTTTTCGCCAAGAACCGTATCACCTCTCGTTTGTGGGATCAACGAAATCGTAATGGTGTTATTTTTCACATCAAACACAGTAAGGGAAGTGCCGTCTATTGCAACAGAGCCCTTCATGATAAATAAATGGCTCTGATTTTCCGGAATGGTAATATCCATATACCAGGCATTTTCAACTTTCTCTACCCTCACAATCGTCCCTACTCCATCGACATGCCCATTAACGAAATGCCCTCCGAAACGACCGTTTGCAGCCATCGCCCTCTCCAGGTTGACTTTAGAACCGTGGGACAGGTTTCTGAGCGTTGTACCTTCAAAGGTTTCAGGCATCACATCCACTTGAAATTGCCTGGAGGTGAATGAAGTAACGGTTAAACAGACACCATTCACACTGATGCTATCTCCAATATGAACGTCTTCCAGAACACGGCCTGCTGTTATCGTCAGTTCCATGGATGAGGAGGATTTTTTCATGCGTTCAATTGACCCGATCTCTTCAATGATTCCAGTAAACATCCATTTCTCCTCCTTTCAAAAAGGTTAACTCTTAGGCAGAGCAACAATTTTAATATCCTCTCCTACTCGTTCAAGGCTCTTAATCTCCATTTCAAGCCCTTCTGCAATGGTCGGGAAACCTTCCCCTCCAAAACTGGTGAAGGCAGAGCTTCCGCCTACAAGCTTGGGAGACATGTAAATAACCAATTCTTGAAAGGCTTTTTCCTTTAAAAAAGAGGAATGAATAGTGGATCCACCTTCTACATAAAGGGATCCGATATTTCGGGCACCCAGTTCTTTTAATACTGTGTGAATGTCTATCCTTTCGTGTGAAAGGGTGATGATTTCACAGCCTGATTCCATATATGGCTTCTTCTGTTCTTCATTGACAGAACTGCCCGTGAAGATGAGCGTCCTGCTTTCTGAGTCTTCCACTACATGGGAGTGGAGAGGTGTACGTAAAAAGGTATCTAATATAATTCGAATGGGGTTTTTTCCACCTTGGGGCAAACGGGTGGTAAGGTGTGGGTTGTCCTGAATAACGGTATTGACTCCTACTAATATCGCGTCATGCCGGTGACGATCATAGTGGACATCTGTGCGTGAAGCTTCTGAGGTGATCCATTTACTATCCCCTGAAGCTGAAGCTGTTTTCCCGTCTAATGTAACAGCTGTCTTTAGTGTTATATAAGGCGTGCCGTATTGAATGAAATGGAAAAAGTGCTTATTTAGTTCGAGGGCTTCTTCTTCAAGCTCTCCAACCCTTACTTCTATGCCAGCATCCCTCAACTCTTGAATTCCTCTTCCCGCGACTAGGGGATTTGGATCTGTACTTGCAATATGGACCCGACTCACTCCGCTAGAAATCAGAAGCTCTGAACAGGGAGGTGTTTTACCGTAATGAGAACATGGTTCCAGCGTGACATAGACGTCACTCCCCCGCGCCTTGTCTCCTGCCATCTTTATAGCATGAACCTCTGCGTGATCTTCTCCTGCTTTGAGGTGTGCACCCATCCCAACGACTTCACCATTTTTCACCACGACCGCTCCAACGGCAGGATTGGGTGATGTTTGACCTTGGGTGGTCTTTGCCATAGAGAGGGCTAGCTTCATATATTGTGAATGGTTCAAGCATTGTACCTCCCCTCTATAATCACTATTATTTTAAAATAAATAACCCCAAGTAAGTTTTTACTTGGGGGAAGTTGGCATGACTAAACAAAGCATCTACATGATTTCTTTTTTCGGAAACACAACTCCCAAAAAAGAGAGACTTCTCGCGTCTGTATCAAGTAAATACTGCCGTTCCTTCTCCCATCCAGACTATCACTGTCGGCTTTGGAATTCCACCAAATCCACCGTCTAATTTTCATTAGGCGGGTCACGGACTGAGAGCATGCGCTCATCACCGCCGGTAGGGAATTTCACCCTGCCCCGAAGGAAACCTATTCGATTATCATTATTCTATCATAGTTTTCTAAATGAAATCATGTAAGGAGCTCTAAAAATTTATTTTTGTACTGATTTTTTGAATATAATAGTAGAAATATCTCTCTATTTCTGACTGCAAGCACCAAGAAAATGCTACAAGGATAAAAAGAATGCCTCTACTTAATAGAAGCATCCTCCATTTATTATGCTAATAGCTTCCTGCATTCTTCCGCACATTCAAAACAGGCTTTTGCGCAGTCCTTACAATGTTGCTGGTCATGAGAATTGCATTCTGTTCCGCATGCATCACAGATTTCTGCACAGACGACCAGAATTTTTTGAACAAATTTACTGCTTCGCTGCATGGCGTTAATAGCATATGAACAAATATCTGCGCATTCCCGGTCCAGCTCTATGCACATCATCATCGCTTTTTCTTCCTTCAGGGATGCATGGTAGCAAATATTACATGCTTCCAGACATCGTTGCAAAGCCGTTAAACATGGTTTGTAATCGGCATTCATCATCTCACCTCCACGAACATTCCTATTTAGCTTTCCCAACTGGGAGAAAAGGATGACTATGCTGTAAGAAAATAATCGCTGTCTACATACCATAGAAAAATAAGAAGCCAATCAAGTTCTTCGCTATATGCTTCATAAAATGAAACATAGCTATGATGATAATCGAAAAGTTGTTGAACACTTTGAGGAAGATATCCTTTTTGTAAGGATAAATAATTTTTTTTGTTATAATTCAATATCCATCTTTTGTTTCCTTTATAAACGATAATCGTGTCACCCTCGTCACTTCTCCATTCGATAGCAGTAGAGCTCTGATATTTCAAGTGAAAAATCTTTCCGGCTCCTCCTTGATCAATTTTCATGGTTCTGCTCCATTTGAAAATTGCCATCGGGTGTTTATTTTTCCGGTGAAGCATGTAATGCTTCGGTTTGTTGATCAAGGACGTTCTTTGAATGAAGTATTCTGACCATCCATTCGTTTTTACGTAATATGAACCTTCTTTCGTCTGAACCCCGATTAATGCATGCTCCGAAACAGGGATTTTCTCATAAAATAGTCGGTTCGCTTTCTTTAGCTCCTTCTTCATACTAAAGCTGAGATAAAGATTTGAAAACGCAGGTATAAAAATCAGCAGGGGAAAATAATATAGTTGTTGAGTCACCATCAGCATTCCTACACCTATAAGAAAATACATGGTACTGCGATAAAGCAACGTATATTGTTCATTTTTGTAGATTTGATAGAGGTTCATGAAATGCTCGTCCTTTCAAGGAATCTCTATCATATGTATGTGAAAATCCCTTAATTAGACCAATCAACAGGAAAAAGCCAACGCATACAGAACCCTCATGAGAAGATTTTCTGACAATCGTTGGCTTATATGTTATAAGTGAACTGGAGCCGCTGAGCGATTCCATTCAATTATCTTTTTCTCTTTTGCCTCTGCATCATGGTACCCCTGCCAGTACAATTCATCCAGCCTTTGTGGATTTTTTTCAATACGGCTTACTTTTAACGGGTTTTGGGGTTGAATGATCAGGACATCCCCTTTCTTTTCTCTCGTTTCTAATTCCTTGATCGTGTGATTGTAACGCAAGTAACGGTTCATCATCGTTTTATGTAATTCAGGATATTGAGGATACTTTCTTTTCAGAAGGAAAGAAAAACGTGAAGGCTTTTTATAATAGCCCCTGTTTCTAGTTAGAATGACTACATTTTTCATAAACCCGTCCCGCTCAGCTTTTTCGATGGGAACTGGGTCACTTATCCCTCCATCGAGAAGATGACGGGATTCAAACTCAACGATCGGAGCGACAAATGGCAGGGAACTCGACGCCCGGATAACCGTAAGAAGCTCGTCCCCATAGTCTCTTCTCGAGAAATACGCCGGTTTACCTGTATGACAATCTGTGGTGCCGACAATAAATTCCGTTGAATTAGAGTGAAAAGCTTCATAATCAAAAGGGACCAGCTTATTTGGTATTTCATCAAACACATAATCCATTCCAAATAGTTCTCCCGTTTTCCAATAGTTCCTCCAGGATAAATATTTTGGATCACGGATAAAATCTACATTCACTTTTTTATTGCGTCCATTTTGCTTAGATAAATAGGATGCTGCATTACATGCCCCGGCAGATACTCCGATCACATAAGGAAATTCAATGCCTCTTTCCAGGAAGTATTCCAATGCTCCTGCCGTGTATATCCCCCTCATTCCTCCTCCTTCAAGAACGAGGCCTGTGTGTTCAATCATCATCTTGTCTACCTCCTTAATGATGCAAGCATTATCGTCACCGGTATCGAATAAACCACTATATTTTCCCACAAAGCAGTAAGAATGTGTACTAACTTGCTCACTGATCAAGCCACTTATTGATTTCATTCCTTATGATTCCCTCTCGGTCTCTCATTCATCGGTCATCAGGGGAATAAGCTTGGCGTTACACATTTTCTCATAGAATTCGATGGGTCCGGCTTCTTTTAATACGGCGTACATATACCCTTTATCATGCATGCCCTGCAATGCATGATAAAGGAGACCTTTTCCCACTCCCTTATGACGAGTGGCCTGGAGGACCCCCATCGGTCC
Organism: Rossellomorea sp. FM04394; assembly: GCF_041889765.1. Lineage (NCBI taxonomy): Bacteria > Bacillati > Bacillota > Bacilli > Caryophanales > Bacillaceae > Rossellomorea > Rossellomorea sp. FM04394. The sequence continues at coordinate 2,563,182 of NZ_CP168654.1, forward strand.
GTAGATCCCTTTTTTATTTTTATAAACATCAAATGCTGCAAATCCAATCAGTTCACCTTTTTCTTTCGCTTTGATAATCGGGATGGAATCCCCTGATGATTGAAAGGCTTGTAACAACGTTTTTGACCATGATTTTCCAAAATGCCCCTCAACCCACATCAATAACTCATTTTCATCTTCAGCCTGGACAGGGCTGATTTGAACAGCAGGGTCCATTTCACATCTCCAATCCTTGTTCAATAAATAAACAGTCAAATCCCGGGCTGTCGTAACAGATTGGATAATCCTATCATGGGGTATATCTTTAAGTTTTTTTTGCAGTTGAGAGTGTTCTGGAAGATGGGTGTAAAACGCTTTAATAATATGACCTTCGTTTAAAAACGTTTGATTGTAGCGTCTCATGACTTCAATCGATTTGTTCCACACCTTTCTTGAGTGTGTTGATAGTGGAATGGAAAAGTGATCAATCCGCTCTGTATCGGATGGCTCGGAAGGAATAATAGTAGATAGGTTTTCTATCTGTTTCATATAGGGTTCCATAAGATGATACATCTCTCTTAGAGTACCTTCTTTTACGTGAGCGGCCCCTAGGTAGAGATCCAAGCTTTGAATGCTTGTATGATGATTCTTTTCTGCAAACATATGAGCGTTTTGAATCAATTTGTTAACTTTATGGGTGTATCGAAGTTCTATCATGCAGCTCCCTCCCTTCTATTACCATTATTCGACATAAAGGAAGGTAATCCTTTTACTTTCAATGAGGTCCGTCCCTCAAAAAAGGGAGCTGAGTTGGTCAGATCAAATCTTTTTTCTTATAGAGTGGTGGTGCTATGAGCAGGATAGCCAGGCAAAGGATGACAGTGAAGATAATGGTTCCTGTCAGGTGATCAGGCCACGTGCTGTAAAGAACGATTTCATTTACATAGTTGGATAGCTGCCCTGGAGACCACTTTAAGGTTTTGGTCATGTATCCTGAGACAAAGGTTAATACTATGGCGATCCCAATCGTAAAGAACCCTGCAAGGCCAGAAGTTTTTACTAAACTGCTCATGAAGACGACCAATGTTAAGATAAAGGTAAGCCACAAGCCATAAACGAGGAATCCCTGTAAGAATGCAGTAAAGCCAATTCCGTTAAATAATACTTGAATATAATACCAGCTGGATATCATCCCCAGTCCATAGGAGATCCACACCAGAACAAATGCAGCCATCCATTTTGAATATATATAAGCTGCGTATGATACGGGCTTTACCAGTACCATAACAGCATTTCCGCTCTTTCTCTCTCCTGCAATCATTCCCATGAAACCTAACACGATGATGAGGACACCAAAGGTACTGAACTGGCTGATAGTCGATAATAACACTTCTTCAGATGATGGAGTTGGAATGCTGATGACCGTTCCTTCCGGCAGATCCCCTACTGAATTAATAATGTCTGGTAAATAAAATGCCGTCAATGGTTCCGTTAAGCCGAATAAGATGAACACGATAGGCATCCAAATCATCTTATAATTCCGTATTAGTTCCAGCATTTCTTTTCTGAATAAAACCCAGAATGTTTTCATTTTTTGATCACCTCCATGAATAGCTCTTCAAGGCTTTGTTCACTTGTTTCAAATCTAGTCACTCCCCAATTGTTTTCTGAGATCAAAGAAAAGATTCTTGCTCTATCCCTCTCCAGTTCACTTACTTCGAAAGAGAGTCGATTTCCGTCTGCTATCAGATGATGGACCCAATCTTTTTGCAGCAGATACGGTTTATACTTTTCGCTATCTTCGCTAAAATACAGGTTCAATCTCGGTGTCTGGTGTCTTTTTTTTACTTCTACTAGAGGCCCTTCTTCAATCAGCACACCACCGTGCAAGAACAATACGTCCTCACAAACCTGTTCTGCATCATTCAAAATATGGGTAGAAAAAAGGATCGTCGTTTCCTTCTTTAACTTTTTTAACAGCTCCAGCACTTCTCTTCTCCCGAAAGGATCTAAGGCAGAGACAGGTTCATCAAGGATTAATAGCTTCGGCTGATGAATAAGAGCTTGAGCTATCCCTAATCGCTGCTTCATTCCACCAGAATAATGGCCAATTATCCGGTCCTTTCCTTCCTGCAAACCGACTAGCTCTAGAAGTTCTTCACTTCGATTTTGAGATGATTTCCTCGTTAATCCAGCTATTTCACCTGAAAAGATGAGAAATTCTTTTCCTTTCATCCATTCAAAAAAGGAAGGATATTGGGGCAGGTAGCCGATCATTTCCCGTATATCCCGAGAGGGTTCCCTTGTTGAAATCAATCCATTAGTAGGTGTTATCAACCCTGCAAGCATTTTTAAAGTAGTGGTTTTCCCCGCTCCATTGGGACCCAGAAGAGCTGTACAACGACCTTGTTTTAATTGAAAAGAAAGATTCTTCACGGCAAGCTTTTCCCTATACTTCTTTTCTAAAGACGTTACTTCCAATACGTTCATCCATCTTGCCTCCTTCCAAAAATGAAATACACAACCGGTCCGATAATATTGATAAACAGGATAATGAGAACCCATAGCCATTTAGGCCCATTCGTTGCTTTAATACGGATCACATCAATCACTGCAACCACCATTAGTATGACTTGAATAAGGATGACAGGAGCAATAAGCCCCCAATTTATAGACTGGAATGTTTCTTGTAATTCGTTCATATCCAATTCCTCCTTTTGTTTTCAAATATAAGACGGAGGAAAATAAAAATCGTTCATTTTTCTTTTAAATATATTCTGAAACAATAAAAAGCACTGAGCCCCATTCAATGAGGTTCAGTGCTTCATTATTGATGATATAAGGAATACAGCTTAGTCACTTCCGTTTTAACGGTGTCCACCAGGGTAGGAGGAGATATGACTCTCGCCCGACTGCCAAAATTTAAGATCCAGTTCACTAGTCCACTACTGACACGGGCTTTTGTTGTTAGAATAAAATGGTTTTCACCATCTCTTTGAATGTTTACATCCTTTCCGAACTTATCGATGACAACATTGATGAGGTGGTTTTGAAATGAAACTTTAATCCATTCTTCATCACCTGCAAACATGTGAAAGGTGGACTGTACATACTTGGATACATCAAAGGGTTCGTACGGAAAGGTTTCTGAAAGGGGTTCTACATTTCTTAATCGATCCACACGGTAGTGTCGAATTTCATCTGCTTCAAAATAATAGGCAATGAGATAGTAGAAATCATTTGCCCATGCAAGGGCATAGGGCTTTACTTTATATAGTTTTCCTTCATGGCTCAAATTAAATTGTTTCGTCACATCGTATCGACCATATTGGAACGTAATCATTCTACGTTCTGCTATTGCTTCATGAATATCATGGATAGCGAGACGAATATAAGGACTTTCACTTTTAATGGAGGAATCGATTTGAATTTCATTATGCAGCTTTTTCCCTTGATGAATACTCGTGAGCCGCTTTATTTTTCCAGTCAGCTGTCTCGTTTCCTTCTTTGATATAAATTTGGCCGAAACGACTGCATCGATGAGCATGCGAAGTTCATATAACTCGAACAAACGATATTGATGACTATAATATTTAGGCAGCCCTTCTTTTTCCTGGTTTATGGTGACATCAAAATTATTTCTAATAAGGTGCTCAAGGTCATCTTTTAATGAATTCTTGTTCAATTTCACGTCTGGGCCAAACATCTGCTTAAAACGCAGAATTATATCATCCAAACTCAACTCATGATCCTCATCCGTTTCTTCACTCAAAATACTCATCAACCTAAGCACTCTCTCTTTATTATCCACCCTCGTCATTTTGACACGCTCCTTCCATGGATAGACCCATCCTAATCGCAGAGACATTTTTATAAAACTATCAATATTCCGATAATTTTGTCAACACTTTATTTCCAGGCTTTTTATTTCAACAGAAAAAGAGAACCCATGAATACTCATGGGTTCCCAATTGATTATTTAAGTAAACGAAAGACCGTCGGGATTCTGTATTGCTCTCCCTCGTAGGCTCTGATCGCTCCCAATATCGTAAAGATCAAGGCCATGACTCCCACTACGGGAGCTAGAATAAATCCAATCAGCACCACCATCAAAATGGTGCTCACCAAACCATAAATGGCATATGAAATAAGAAAGTTGAAGTATTCCTTTCCATGATAGTCCACAAATTCTGAATCATCCTTTTTGATTAGCCAGATGATCAATGGTCCAATGAATGCTGTGAAGAAGCTTAATATATAAATAAGGGCAGCCATCATTCTTTCATCTTTTGTAGGCATATTGAAATTCCTCCTTTTCACTGCTCACCCTAAACTGGAGTAAACAGACTGTTAGATTATATCCTCCTCTATACTTACGTGCATTTTATCAGAAAGTTTCATCCCGTCTTGAATTTTTTTTGAGAACCCTTGAAGAGAAATTCTTCAAACTTCAGGACAGTCTTCATGAAACGTGAAAGGATGGAATATAAGTTAAAAGAGGAGTTTGTCCTTAGTGGACTTGCAGAAAGGTAGTGATGGATTTGAATAAATTTGAAGCCTTTATTCTGGGAATCATACAAGGTTTAACAGAGTTCCTTCCAATTTCAAGCACTGGTCACCTTTATCTAGGAAGGCTTACCTTTGGACTTCAGGAAGCTGGACTATTCTTGGATACGATGCTTCATATCGGAACATTGATTGCTGTTCTCGTTGTGTATCAAAAGGAACTTCTCTACATGCTGAGGCACCCCTTTAGTAAACTATCATGGATTCTCATTATTGGAACGATCCCGGCTGTGGTCGTGGGCTTTTTGTTCGAGGATTTCTTTGACTCAATCTCAAAGACGGGTTCTACGATCGGATGGGAGTTTCTTGCAACGGGATGTATTATGTATTTCGCAGATGGAGTGAAAAATGGCTACAAAAAACTGGATGATCTTACTTACGCAGATGCAGTGGTGATCGGAAGCTTTCAAGCAGCAGCCATATTCCCGGCATTATCAAGGTCAGGCTTAACCATTGCGGCAGGTTTATTCAGGAAGCTTGACAGGGAAACGGCGGCTTATTTTTCTTTTCTTCTCTCTACCCCTGCCATACTTGGTGGAATCGTACTACAAGGAAAAGAAATGATAGGAGGGACTGTTGAAGCGATTTCTTTTTCAAGTTTAGCCATCGGAACAATAAGTGCTGCGGTTTTCGGTTACTTCGCCATCCTTACAATGGTAAATTTCTTGAAAAAGCACTCGCTGAAAATTTTCTCCTACTATGTTTGGGCTTTGGGACTATTGATTCTCTTTCTTCAATACTCAGGGATCATGTAGGAGGAAAATGATGAACCATGAATCGATTGTACACATCCTTACACAATTAACTGATATGGGTTACGCCGGAATCGCACTTGCTCTCATGATAGAAGTGATTCCTAGTGAGCTTGTATTAAGCTACGCCGGCTTTATGGTGAGCGCTGGAAAAATCTCATTTATTGGTGCGTTCCTTAGCGGTGTCATTGGCGGAACACTTGCTCAATTATTTTTATACTGGCTAGGCTATTATGGTGGCAGACCATTCTTCGAAAAATATGGTAAGTACCTCCTTATCCATCAAAAACATTTGAATGCAGCTGAGAAATGGTTTGAGAAGCATGGTACCATTGTGATTTTCACTGCACGATTCATTCCGATTGTTCGTCATGCCATAAGTATCCCGGCCGGCATCACCCGTATGCCCCTTTCTACTTTTAGTCTTTATACCTTTGCAGCCATGCTCCCATGGACATTATTATTTATGGTCATTGGAATGGAACTTGGTACACATTGGGAGCATATAGAAGTAATCGGAGTCCGTTATATCAAACCTTTGAGTTTAATAGCGGTGCTCGGCACATTCCTTTATCTATTTTTTTCAAGTTGGAGGAACAAAAGGAAGGATTAACTTCTTTTTTTTCATGAAAATGTTTAAAATAAGAAGGAAACATGTCCCACGAAAGGATTAATTATGAATTCCATACTATTAAAAAACGCAACCATATACCCCATCACATCCAAGCCCATTCAAAACGGTTCCGTACTCATAAAAGACGGAAAAATCAAACAGATATACTCCCATAACGTAGAATCATCCCGAGATGTTTCAGTATATGATTGCCAGGGCAAATTTCTCTTCCCCGGCTTCATTGACTCCCATACCCACCTAGGGCTGTATGACGAAGGCACCGGTTGGGCAGGAAATGATGCCAATGAAACCATTGAACCAATGACGCCTCATATCAGGGCTTTTGACGGCGTATATCCATTGGATCCCGGTTTTAAGGATGCTCTGAAGTACGGTGTCACAACAGTTAATGTCATGCCTGGGAGCGCAAACGTAATCGGTGGAACGACTTCTGTGATCAAAACCTATGGATCAACGATTCGTTCGATGCTGATTAAGGAAACATCCGGTTTGAAAATCGCCCTTGGGGAGAACCCGAAGCGGATTCATAGCAATGGAAACAACGATTCCATAACGAGAATGGGCATTATGGGAATGCTTAGAGAGGCATTTTTCTCAGCTAAATATTGCGATCAACCCGAAGAGCTCAGGGTCGCACCTTTAGTATCTGCATTAAAACGTGAAATCCCGGTTCGCATCCACGCTCACCGTGCAGATGATATCCTGTCTGCTGTCCGGTTTGCCGATGAGTTCAATTTAGATTTACGCATCGAGCATTGTACAGAAGGCCACCTCATTTCTGAGGAATTTAATGGTAAGAATTTAAAGGTTTCAGTAGGCCCAACCTTTACGAGAAGATCAAAAGTAGAACTAAAAAACAAAAGCTGGATCACGTATCAAAAATTGACGGAGGCTGGTGTCGAAGTATCCATTACGACAGACCACCCGTACACTCCGATTCAGTACTTAAATATGTGCGCGGCTATCGCTGTTCGGGAAGGGTTGGATGAACATAAAGCCCTTGAAGGAATTACCATCCTCCCTGCCAGGAACCTTGGTGTCTCTGACCGCATCGGTAGTATCGAAGTAAACAAGGATGCCGATTTAGTACTATGGAGCCACCATCCATTTCATTTTATGGCCAAGCCGATTGTAACGTTGGTGAATGGAGAAGTCGCTTATCAAAACGTGTAGAAATTTGTTAAAAATTTTCATCAAAATTTAGCATTTTACCTATTTCCTTTTTGAGATATTTCGTATATGATACAGATGGATAATATATTTCCGGTTACAAAGACGCGATTTATTTAAATATTGAGCGACTGTAATGAAGGGAAGGCAAAAGGTGCGCCACCAGTTTCTTGACTGGTCTTAGTGGGTTCGATTCCCACCCCGAAATTTTTTAGTTACCATTTAAAAATTTCGAGGGTGGGATCGTACGCAAGTAGACTGCCCTCAAGGAGGGTCTACTATGATCAAGAAACGTGAATTACATGAGTGTCATGAGCTCTATGACCTGATGGTGCACCCGGATGTCTTCCCTTTTGTGCGTCAAAAAGCTCATTCCTATGAGGAACTTCTATTCTTAACAAAACAAACCATTGAAGCAGAGGAACGTGGAGAGCTCATTTCACGCACAATTTTAGACGAATGGGGCAGCCCTATCGGAACGATAAACTTATTTGATATTCAAGAAAATGCTGGATTCCTGGGAACCTGGATCGGCAAACCTTATCATGGAAAAGGATACAATCAACCAGCCAAAGATGCATTCTTCGCTGAACTTTTCTTCGAATTAGGAATGGAAACCATATTCATGAGAATCCGCAAACTGAATACCCGCTCCCAAAAAGCAGCAGAAAAACTTCCGTATGTACTAAAAGCAAACGAAACAAGAAAATCTCTTTACGAACAATTAAATGCTCAAGAAGAGGTTTATGACCTATATGAAATTCCTAAAGATTTATATACACTTTATCTATATCAGCTTCAACATTCCCAAGAAGAAGAGCAGGCTTTGGAAGCATAGGATAATAACCGATTTCCACTTGAGGAAATCGGTTTTTTGTTTAAAACCAATAATGATTCGCCTTCCTTTTCATACATAAATTCAAGTTGCACCCGGGAAAGCTATAGGAAAGAAAAAGTTTTTAGGAGGGCTGTCACGATGCCTATTCGAATTATTCTGGTCGTACTATCTTGGGGTAGCCTGCTGTTTCTCAAGAAGGAAACGATCATACGCTTTTCTCCTTCTGCGATTTTAGTGAGCTTCATTCTAACAAGCATCACATTATGTAATTCGGTTCTGAAGTTTTGGGAGATACGGGGGAGCAAACAAGAAAAATTGCTTGGTGATTTATCGTTTATTCTGGGTCCGTTCCTTTGTGCCACACTTTGGGTTTTCAAATTGACCTTTCGATCCTTCCCGCTCTATATGCTATTGAACCTCTCCATTAATTATATATTTGCCTATCCCCTTACCTCATTCTTCGAGAAAAAAGGCATTTATAAATTAAAACGGATGAAGAACCACTATATGTACATGCTTACGGTCAGCTATTCCATCATTATTTATTGGTATCAATCCCTTATCGAAAATAAATTCATGAACAAGAATGAAGACTTATCCTCTCACAGATTCAGCGAGAAAACGAACAATATTATCGCTGAAAAATTATTATAGCTCATTAAATATAGGAGCTGCTCATTGTTGTCATCTTATCTTTATTTCACAAAAGATAAGCACAAACTACAGGCAGCTCCCTATTTTATTTCTTTTTCGCTGCTTTCTCGAAATACAAATTTCTTACGACAAAGGTTTTATAGTTTTCCAATTTTCTTTTTTCTAACGGATGATGACTGATTCCCATCTTCTTAAGCTCTTGTAGGTACCAACCTTTTGAAAATTGATAAGCCATAGTCCTTCTCCCCTTCAACCATTTATATACTATATGCTTAAAGGAGGGTACCATGCCTTTTTATCGGGACATTGATGAAAGTTCCTCATACATGTCTTGTATGGTATAGGCTTTTTGACCTTTTTCCATGTTGTGGATATAGGTATCTCTGTGATCCTTCAGCTCATTGACCTTCTTGAGGAAGCTCTCTTGGGTCAGCTCTTCCTCTTCAAGCTTTAATGCATATCCATGCTTTACAAAGCTGTTGGCGTTTAGGATCTGATCTCCACGGCTCGCTTCTCTTGATAAGGGGATCAGTAACATTGGTTTCTTCAACGCAAGAAACTCAAAGATCGAATTAGACCCTGCTCGTGAAATCACATAGTCCGTCATCGCTAAATAGTGAGGAAGATCCCCTTTTATGAATTCATATTGTCGATAGCCTTTTTGGGTATAGGTTTCATCGATATTTCCTTTGCCGCAGATGTGCAGGATTTGGAAAACGGAAAGTAGTTCATCCAGGTTCCCTCTTACCGCTTCATTAATTTTTCTCGCGCCAAGACTGCCTCCCATAATCATCAATACAGGCTTATCTTCATAATACCCGGTAAGCCGCTTTCCTTCACGTGCATTCCCTGTAAATAGCTCCTCACGAATGATGGCTCCTGCACACAATGACTTATCAGTAGGAAGTGACTGAACCGTTTCAGGAAAAGTGGTGAAAATCTTGGTGGCAAAGGGAACCGCTAATTTGTTCGCGAGTCCCGGTGTTACATCCGATTCATGGATCGCTACAGGGACCTTTGCAATCTTAGCAGCCATGACGACGGGAACGGAAACAAATCCCCCTTTTGAAAAGATGATATCTGGTTTCGTCTTACGAATGACGTTTAAAGCATCAAACACACCTTTCATCACTCGAAATGGATCTGAAAAGTTTTTCCACGAAAAATATCTTCTGAGCTTTCCACTTGATATGCTTTCATATGGGATATGGGGAAATTGTTCTGTTATGATTTCCTTTTCAATTCCATCTTCTGATCCTATATACGTTATCTTCCACCCTTCTTTTTCAAAGTGTGGAATCAATGCGGTATTAACCGTAACGTGGCCTGCCGATCCGCCGCCTGTAAATAAAATACGTTTCATATGTATTAACTCCTAACTCGATTTTCTACTTTATCATTTATCATTATACACTTTACCAAAAATGCCTGGGGGATAGAACTACGAAAATTTGACAAAAGAATAGGGTCCGTCTACCGGAACCCCTTTCAATTTCAAAACAATCGAGTTGAACGTTGTAATGAAGAAACTTAATTAGATGCGGCCCTATCTCTTTTCAATATATAATTGGCCACATTTCTGCCGCTGATTGTAACCATTGGAGATCCTCCACCTGGATGAGTCGTCCCTCCCACATAGAAGAGGTGATCAATGTCCTTGCTGACGTTGGAAGGGCGAAGAAACGCTTCTGTCATCCGGTGGGAAGCCAGGCCATAAAGGGAGCCCTTATAGGCGGAGAATTTTTGTTTGATCGCATTTGGTGTATATACCCTCTCTACTTCTAGTGAGTCCCGGATTGGCAGCCCTTTTTCTACTAGCTTCTGATAAATCTTCTCTTTATACACCTCGGCTTGTTCATCAGTCACCTCAACGGCTGGAGCATTCACAAGAATGAATAAATTGCTTCCCTTTGTGATGTCAGGATCTGTAGCAGCTGAATGGCTGATATAGATCGTCGGGTCGCTGGGCAGCTCTTTCTTCATGAAAATCTCTGAGAACTCCTTTTGATAATCCTCTGTAAAATACACTTGGTGATGATGAACGGAATCCTGATAGGACCTTAACCCTGCCAATATGACAAAAGCGGAAATCGAAGGTTCATAGGAGTCCAGCTTCCTATCAGGATGGCTTGGTCGATCTTTCTCTTTAATAAGATTCTTCGTAGCCGTGATAAAATCCCCATTCACAATCACATCGTGGGCCGTAACGGTTTCACCATCTTCTGTTACAACACCCACTGCTCTTTTTTCCTCAACTAGTATCTCTTTAACTCTTTTGCCCAGATGCACCTTGCCTCCCAGTTCTTTAAAGAAACGGTAGAAGCCTTTTGCAATCTTTGGGTTTCCACCTTTCGTATAATACACGCCTTCTTTCATCTCGAGATGGCCGATCAACGCAAAGGTCGCCGGGCACTCAAACGGTGATGATCCAATATACGTTGCATAACGATTAAAAACCTTCAACACATCTTCATCTTGAAAGAACCGTCGGTGAAAATGATCCATCTTCTCAAAGGGACGGACCTTCAAAAAGCTATAGGATAGCTGTGGAGCGAGGTAATCCTTCCATGAACCAAAAACCCGGTAGAAAAACCCCCGCTGAGCTAATATGTATACCTTTTCCACTTCCCTTAAATACTCTTTGTAATGGACTGCCCCGTAAGGATCAAGCTTTTCAAGTTCCGTCATCATTTCCTGTGGGTCCGCTGATTGGTAAAGTATCCTCCCATTGTGAAACACATTTTTAGTATGTCTTACTAACCTTTCGAACTGGAAATATTCGGATGAGTCTCCTCCTGCATCATTGATCACCGATTGAAACACTTCAGGCATTGTAATGGTATTCGGACCAAAATCAAAGGAATACCCCTCTATTTCAACAGGCATCATTTTACCTCCGGGATGAAGGTTCTCTTCTAAGATCGTTACGTTATAACCTTTGCTTTGGAGTGAAATACCGGCAGACAATCCCCCTAATCCGCCACCAATAATGATGATATCTTTCATGAATAGGTCCTTCCTTTCCAAGCGTAACCTTTGTTCTTCATTCCCCTCAGCATCGAAGCCCACATAATGATGATAAAGCTTATAGAAGCAATCGGCATGATGAGAAAATGCCACCTGGATTGATTGGATGCGATATCGATCATGAGGGTTTGTACCCATATCGCAACCAACGGTATACAATAGCTCCATTCACCTGCAATGAATCCATATAGGAAAAAGGGAAGCGGCATTATGTAAAATACGAAATAAAAAAGGGAAAGCAGCAAAACAGAAATGGGATTCCTCCCTAAGCCTATATAAATATTCTTTAAGAAACCTGCCCATACTTCCCTATTGGTGTCATACATATGACATGTCACGTCATTTGTATTGTTGACGATCGTTACCTTCCAACCTTTTTCTTTCACTTTCCTCGCAATATGCACATCCTCTAATAAAGACGATTTCACAGCTTCATGACCACCGCACTCTTCATAAGCTTCCGTCTTAAAAAACATAAAGGCCCCATGAGCAGCCGTGAATGCTTTTTTAGTCGTATGATTGGCTACCGCAATGGGTAAATGAAAATAAACCAGGAAGTGCTGAAACGGTACCAGCATTTTACTGAGTAATGTAGGAATGGGAAATTGGGGAAATCCCGTTACAAGCCCTGCATCGTAGTGGTTCATCTGTAATAATACCTTCTCAATGACGGACGGGGAGACCCTGACATCTGCATCGAGGAATAAATAATACGTTCCGCGGGCATGCAGACTAAGCTCCTTGCAAGCATGGACCTTCCCCACCCATCCTTTCGGGAGAGGCTTTCCGCTGACGATTTTAAACCGGGAATCCCCTTTCGTCAATCGGGAGAGGAGTTCAGGGGTCCGGTCCGTTGATCCATCATCTAATATGATAAATTCAACAGGCGAATGGGTAATCTTCCTCATACTCTCAATTAATCCTTCCACATTTCTTTCTTCATTCCTCATAGGAATGAGTACAGAAACAAGTTCTTTCGAAGATAATTTATTAGAAAGCTTGGGTAAAAAGAGTAGATTGATGAACGTGATTATAGCAAACATAATAGTAATGAGGATATAATAATTCATTATTTTACACCTCTACTTCCTTCTTTTCCAAAAGGTCAACCATTCACTATTCGTTGGAAATCCTTTAAGTAATAAATCAAAGCTTGTAATGTCTTCATTAATAATATCGGCTTTTAGGGATTCGATCTTTTTTTCCATAACGGTTCTTAGAATGTCTGTAAGCTCTTTTCTTGTTTGATGCTGACTATGATCTACACGCTCATCACAAATCCGGATAAATAATTCAGGCCTTTGGTCATGACGAAATGTGTAGTAGAAGGTGACCAGCGAAACATTTATTTCAGGATTACGTTCACTTAAGAAGCTTGGCCCACTCATAAATGAAATTGGCCTCTTCTCAAGATGCTCTTCCTTACCCTGTGGAAAAATCCAGACTGTTTTCTTCTCTTGCAGGCATTTTTCAGCAAACTTTAAGGAAGTGACCAAGTCTTTGGGCGAATCGGGATTAACAGAGAATGCTCCGATTTTACGAAAAAAAGAGAAATCCTCCATCCCTTTCTGGCTCATCATGGCGTAGCTATCTTCTTTTACAACATAATGATTCAAGTAAAAGACCATCAATCCATCCCACCAGCTAGAGTGATTCGCGAGTATCAAGTGTCCGGAAGAAGATTTTCCAGACTCCCTCCGATCATCGATCCATACACGATAAAAATGTTTTTTGAGCTGGTAGGTAAGGTAGTGGGCCAAGATTTGCTGAAATCTTTTGCTTTTTTTAGGTTCGATCATACTGCTTTCTCCAATCGTTTTCTAAGTAAGAAAGAAAAACCGTAAAATGCCAACGTAACCCAGACAGCCAACCACAGGCCTTCCACGATTGCTGTCACGATAAACATTAAGATCACGAGGAGATACAACCGTCTCATCCGAGAGCTCCAATGTGAAGAAACCCCATCGTGTTTGATCAAATAATACAGGAAAAATTGAATGAAGAACGAAACAAAAAACCAGCCCAGGAAATTTTGGGTTGGAATATCATAATACATCCCACCCTCATCCCATATCCAGTACTCCCGTCCCTTGAATGCGACGGGATCAATGATTAAATCCATCGTAACAGCCATAAGGGACGAAGCCGTGCTATAAATGATCCCACCTATTACAGTCTTTCTTCGATGCAATAAAAATTCATAGTGTGCCATACTCGTATAGATGACCATGACCCAAGCAAAGCCGATTGTGATGGGCACCCCGACTAATTGGAAGCCAAAATCTTTTTCATAATGATAAGAACCAAAAATCAGACCGTAATGAACGCCTAAAGACTCTGCAAAAATCGTTAGCAGCATAATCCCTAAAGCGATGATGATCCCATATTGTCCTCTAAATTTCTTCATTGCATAAAGAATAGCCAAAAAGCCGGCTAGATATAAGAAAACGGCATTCGCCCATTGAAGAGCAGGAGGTAGCCAGTCAAGAGAAACAAGGATAATCCCCACTCCGTACCAAATAAGAAATACAATCCAAATCCAGTCCTGCCATTCTTTAGTCATTCTCTTCCTCCCCACCATGCTCATTCTTTTCAACACCCATTATATAAGAGTGATATGTATAAAAGCATTTTTAACTCTCTGTCTCTCAAAAATGTGATACAGTATGATAGTGAATTTATCATACGCTCAAGGAAGTTATTTAAAGGAGTTCATATTATGAGAGAAACCCGTACTATCAAAGATAAAATCAAACAATTATCCGTTATTCTCATTCCCATTCTGGTCACCCAGCTTGGAATGTTTGCAATGAATTTTTTTGACACCATCATGTCAGGGAAGTATTCTCCGATAGACCTGGCCGGTGTTGCCATAGGGTCCTCCCTTTGGGTCCCGGTGTTTACGGGTTTAAGCGGCATCCTCCTCGCGGTTACGCCGATCGTCGCTCAACTAATTGGAGGAGGTAATAAGAAAGATGTTCCTCACACTGTGCTTCAAGGAGTATATGCCGCCATTGCATTATCTACTTTCGTCATGATCGTGGGCGCAACTGTCCTACATCCTATTCTAAATGGAATGAATATAGAAGCAGAGGTCCGTACAGTTGCGAAAGATTATCTCATTGCCCTTTCATTCGGGATGATTCCATTATTCATCTATAATGTGCTGAGATCATTTATTGATGCCCTGGGAATGACAAGGGTCACCATGTTTATTACATTGCTTTCTCTTCCGATAAATGTGGTATTCAATTATTTATTGATATTTGGAAAACTCGGTTTCCCTGCATTAGGAGGAGTCGGTGCTGGTTATGCATCAGCTATCACATATTGGGTCATTACAATCATTGCATTTTGGGTTGTGCATACGAAAAGGCCATTTGATCAATACTTTATCTTCAAAGCCATCCATAAGCCTGACATCTCCAAATGGAAAGAGCTCTTTCAAATCGGGATTCCGATAGGTCTATCCATTTTCTTTGAAGTAAGCATCTTTTCTGCTGTCACTTTGTTAATGAGCAATTATGACACAGTCGTGATCGCAGCTCATCAGGCAGCGATCAATTTTGCATCCTTTCTCTATATGATCCCGCTCAGTATTTCCATGGCATTAACCATCGTTGTAGGGTTTGAGGTGGGAGCGAAAAGGCTACGTGACGCAAAGATTTATAGTTGGATGGGAGTAAGCTTTGCATTACTATTGGCAGTCATATATGGTGTGATTTTGCTTGTGTTCCGATCAGAAATCTCACACCTCTATTCTGATGATCCATATGTATTGGAATTAACGGCTCATTTTTTATTGTATGCAGTATTCTTTCAGCTATCAGATGCCATTCAAGCTCCAGTACAAGGAGCACTAAGAGGGTACAAGGATGTTAATATCACCTTTATGATGGCACTCATATCCTACTGGGTGATTGGATTACCGCTTGGTTATGTTCTAGCCAACTACACTGAATTTGGTCCATACGGATATTGGCTCGGCCTGACATCCGGCTTAACGGCAGGAGCCCTTACGTTATCAGGCAGGCTCCTATTCATTCAGAAAAAATATAGAAAGCAATATAGTCTTATTAAACAATAAACACATAATGTAAAATCCATTAGACACGGCAGATTCTTTTTCTGCTGTGTCTATTTACACCTTCACTGACGGAATACCTTTCCAAGTACATCCTTGCCCCCAGTAACAGGAATAATGGAACCGGTAATAAAATCAGATTCTTCCTGACATAGAAAAGAGATGATTCTTGAAAGATCTTCACCCGTTCCAGGACGCCCCACCGGTGTGTCCGGATCATGATGTTCTTTCGCTTTATGGATCTCTTCTTCTTTCCATTCCCCAACGATGTCCCCGGGGCAGACCATATTCGCCGTTATTCCATTTCGTGCTTCTTCCACTGAGATGGTTTTCGTAAAGGAAGCGAGTCCTGCTTTAGCTGCCGCAAACGCGGAACGATAGATCCAGCCTGGTGATGTTTCAACTCGATCATATCCAAATGTGATAATTCTCCCCCATTTCTTTTCCCTCATTTTAGGAATAATCAACCTTGATAAGTAGAAAACACTATTTAAATTTCCATTTACTATGTAGTTCCATTCTTCTGGGGAATAATCAGCAAATGACTTCCGCTCTTTAACGTAGGGACCTGCATTATGAATTAAGATATCGACACTTTCCACTTCATTCAGAATTTCTGTTACCATTCGCTCACATTCTTCAGGTACGGAGATATCACCCTCGACGGCTATTAATTTATTGTTATATTTCCCCTTCAAATGGGAAATCAGATTCTCAACAATTTGACTGTTTTGTCTGTAGTTAATGATAATGGTATGTCCTTGTTTCGAGAATTCCTCTACCGTTCGCCGACCGATTCCCTTCGATCCTCCCGTTATAAACACAACTTTTTCTTTCATCAAGCTCACTCCACGTACTCGTTATAACTCAATACTAAGAATGATTATGATGAAATGCAAATGTAAGCTCTTAAATAATCCGTTCATGCTCGTCAAGACCACTATTTTACGTATAACTTCCTTAGGTTCGAGAAAACTAACCTCAGACATGCTTCAACCTTTTTTCTAAACGCTCTTTTCGCAAAGATTGTTGCTTTTTAACATATGTACTGTTAAGGCTCTGTCAATTAGTATGTGCTCGATGGTGAGGGGAACTGCTCCGCTTTCCGCGGACGTTCGGCCGAGCCTCCTCAGCTTCGCTTCCGGGGTCTCGGCACGCCCGTACTTCCGCAGGAGTCTGCGCAGTTCCCCTCACCATCTTTAACAGATTTTTTGTGACAGAGCTTCAAAATGTGCTATAAAACCATGTAACTAGAAAAAATAATTCTTCTTCCTTAAAAGGACAAAAAATTCTCCTTACCTTAAATGAGATTGTTTGCTAAAATACTTGTTTTAATAGTTTTCCATTAAGGATACATGCTCAGAAAGTTGAGTGGAGCGGAAGGATGCTCGACTCCTGCGGGAATAGCTGGACAGTACGAAAAGCGGAGGGGCTTTGCCCAGGGGCGACAAGCATAAGACGAGTCTGCCGGAAAGGCGCTCTTTGCCTTTTTGGCAGACTTGGCTTATGACCTCGAGCCCCTAAGCCCCGTAGCTGGACAGGTGAGACCCCGGAGGCGCAGCCGAGGAGGCTCACCGCCAGCCCCGCGGAAAGCGAGCATCCTGGAGCGGAAATCAACTACTACTTTCTTCTCTACAATAGCCACAAACTTTTGGAAAAAAGCTTTTCAAAAAAAAACAACCTCTCCAAGAAAGAGAGGCTGCTTTTATGATTGTATTCTATTATTTACCAATGAACTGTTGAGTCCAGTAGTTACCGTTTTCTACATGTCCCACACCGATGTGAGTGTAGTTTGAGCTTAAGATATTTTTACGGTGACCGTCACTATCCATCCATGCTTGCACTACTTCTTCAGGAGTAGGTTGACCCATAGCGATATTTTCACCGGCAGAACTGTATTGAATACCGAACTGCTTCATCATGTCGAATGGTGAGCCATACGTCGGGCTATCATGGGAGAAGTAGTTATTCGCTTGCATATCACGAGACTTTTCACGTGCAACTTTGCTTAGCTCAGTATCTACTTTAAGCGCTGGAAGACCTTGCTTCGCACGCTCTTGGTTCGTTAATTCCACTACTTTTTGCTCATATTGACTCAATTGACCTGTTTCTTCACTGGCCTTTTGTTCTGGTTGTTGTTGCTGTTCTTTTGGTGCAGGAGCCGGAGCTTGAGCTTCTGCTTTTGGCGCTTCTTGTTTTTCAGGAGCTGGAGCTGGTGCTGGCGCTTCTGCTTTTGGAGCTTCAGCTTTTGGAGCTTCCTTAGCAGGAGCTGGTGCTGCCTGAGCTTCAGGAGCCTGTCCTTTTAACAAATCTTGTACGTTAATGTTCTTACCATCAATTTGGTATTTTGATAGAGTATCTTGTACAAATTTATTTAAATCTTCTTGATTACCATTATATTTAAAAGTATTCACCTGCTGTGAAACCTTATCTGGAGTTGGACATGGTGCGGCAGCGTCAGCTTTCCCTGCTGCAAATGGTGCTGCTAATAGTGTAAATGCTGTTGCTGTTGAAACCATCATTTTCTTGTTCATAAAAATGAATTCCTCCTTAGTGAATGTGTTTTCCTTGCTGCACATTCATCATACCACCCTGTTTTTGTTATATTTACGGGAGATCTTGGTAACTAGAAATCAATTGTTCAATTATGAAAGACAATTTTCCTATAGTACTATAGTAATCATTGATTCTAGTAGGGAGAAAGTATTTTTGAAATGATTAACTTACATTTCCAGTGGTTGTATTATTTAGCTTGGGAAACTAATTATTACCTGTTTATCAGTATTGACAGCTTTTTAACGCACCCAATTTTGTAACGGATGTTACAATAGCATTTCATCGAAAAAGCGATTTTACCCTAAAGACAGGTATTCTTTACATTTTTTATCAGATTCAAGGATAATATATCCTTTTACTTTAAATCCAAGACGTTTTAGTTGTCTTACACCTACATTGCATTCTATAAGATTGCTGCCCATTACTACGACAGGACCATTGGGAATATCGTGTGAGTGCCTTCTTATATATCCACAGGGGATAGCTATAATGTTATGGCAATCTTCTTTTGCAGAATCCTGATAATCACGGACATCCACCACTACATGTCGGGAAGTTACCTCAGGAGAAGACAATCGTTTTGTCCAAACAGGGAAATACCGATAGTACATCATATAAGTAAGTACACTAAGTAGAAGTAAGCTAATCACTAGCATGCTGGCATCATCCTTTTTAATAATCTAATCATCATTATATACCTATATAGGTATTAATAAAAGCAAAATGCTCAGAATGAATAGATTTGCTTATTTCAGTTAATCCATCATGAGTGAAAAGGTATGTCTGTCCTCGGTTCCTAAACAATTAAATGTCTTTATGTATCTCCATTCAGTTCTGACATCATTTCAATATGTACTTTTATTAATGCAACTTTCTCTTCACCCGTCAGTTCCGATTCAATAATTCTCTTTGTAGCTGAGAGATATTTTTCTTCTTTAGATTTACGCACTCTTGGATGACTATTGCCGTCCAATAATTCACGTTTGATGGTTTCCTTCAGGATCTTTTCTGAAGAATTATCCTCACTTATTAATAATCGGTTTTTCCATATCTGTCTGTATGCCTCTAATAATGCATCGAATGATTCTAATCTCATGTTCAATCAACCCTTACATAAAAAGTTTATTTATAAAGCATACTAGAAAAAAACAAAGAAAGGTGATGTACATGACTACACCCTATCGCTGTCCCAGCTGTAAAACAAATCGCACCCGGTTTAATATTATACAACAAGTATCTCAGAGTGTGAAACTCGATCCCGCCTCTGGAGAAGTTGTTCAGAGTTATGAAGAAGGGCAGCTCGAGCCGTTTCATCTTGCTTATAATGGGCCGGATTTAAAAGTTCAATGTGCCGCTTGCGGTTTAGTAGAGGATGAGATGACGTTTAAGAAATTTGGAGAAAGTACGATGTAATTCAAATTAAAAAGGGTAACTGGTTGGCACTGTATTTGTATACAGATCCACCCGGTTACCCCTTTTCTTATTTAAAACTGGAGCCAATCAATGATTGGAAGCTTCTTTATATTTTGTTTCTTTTTCTTCTTCCGTTACATCTTTATTCGACATACGTAATGGGATTTCTTTCATAAAGAACGTTAATACAAAACCAACAAGAAGTATGATAGCACCAATAAAGAAGACATTCGTTAAAGCGAAACTTAACGACTCTCTCACCCCTTCGAGAATGGTTGCGTAAATCCCTTGGAATTCTTCAGGTAATATTGATTGTAATTCTTTTAATTTCTCACCATTCATTATGTTTTGAGGATCCTGAAGCTGCTTCAACACTCCTGATGTTTCAGGATTTGTAAGAAGAGGTGAGTCTTTCACTTCTGACATTTTCTCAGTCATCTTTGAAGACATGGAAGTATTCATCACGGTACCCATGATGGCTACCCCAATCGTACCGCCGATTTGTCTGAATAATTGGGTGGCAGCGGTAGCCACACCTAAGAACTTATGCTGAACAGCGTTCTGAACCGTTAAAGTGAAAACAGGGAAGCTCAGCCCAAGGCCTGTTCCTACTATAATAATATTGATAAGGGCCGTTGTATTGGTAGTGTTCGTATCCATAAAGGATAAAAGAATCATTCCTGCACTCATTACGAACAAACCGATCAGGGCTAGAAATTTATATCTTCCTGTCTTCGTGATGATCTGCCCACCAACTGTACTTGCAATCACCATACTCACTGTCATCGGCATCATCACCAAGCCCGACTTAGTGGCAGATGTCCCCATGACACCTTGAATAAAGAACGGCATATACATGATGGCTCCAAACATCCCGGCACCCAGGATAAATCCAATGATATTGGATAAGGTGAAAATTTTATTCTTGAACAATTGAAGTGGAAGAACGGGATTACTTGCTTTCTTTTCCGTAATGATAAATAAGACAAAGAATATCACCGTTGCTGACAGTAACCCAATAATCGGAAGGGAAACCCATTCATAGTCATTACCACCCCATGTAAAGGCCAATAATAATGGAATAATCGTCAGAGTAAGCATAACAGAGCCCAAATAATCCACTTTCAGTCCTCTATTTGGTTTCTGTGAAGGGAACATTTTATAAATCATCCCAAAGGCGACGAAACCTACTGGCAGGAAGACCCAGAATACCCAATGCCAATCTGCATTATCAACGATCCAGCCTCCTAATGTAGGTCCGAACACACTTGCGAGACCAAATACACTACTCATTAAACCTTGCCATTTCCCTCTTTCCCGAGGCGAAAATAAGTCTCCTACAGCCGTAAACGCAGTAGACATGATCATCCCGGCTCCAAAGCCTTGTATCCCCCGGAAGATGATTAATTGAATGATTGAGGAAGAAAGTCCATTCAAGAATGACCCGATCATAAAGACTCCTATACCTAGGAGGATGAATGGTTTCCTTCCATACATATCCGATAATTTCCCTACTAATATGGCAGTTACCGAACTGGTTAGCATAAAGATTGTAAATACCCAGCTATAGTAGTCAATCCCACCAATCTCGGAAATGATCCTTGGTAAAGCGGTTCCTACTATTGTTTGATTCAATGCTGCGAATAACATGGCTGACATGATGGCTATCATGATCATTACTTTTTTACGATGTTCTAAGTGCTCCATTTTTAAGTCTCCCTTAATATTTATAATAAGAATAATTCACTTACTTAAGTAATTAAGCATAATAGAAGGGATGACCCATCCGGGTCAACCCTTGCTTTGTAAGCTCACGCTTGTTACTTGCGATTTGATGCTAATAGTTTTTCAAACAGTTCAATCAGGTGATTTATCTCTTCTTTATCAAATTTCACAAATAATTCCTGAAAGTATTGAGTCTTTTTTTCTTCACATTGAGAAAGCATTTCTTCGCCCTGGGGTGTCAGGGCTAACTCTACTACTCTACGATCTTCGTTAGAACGCATTCTTGTGATGTACCCTTTTTCTACTAATGTATCTGTAATCGAAGTAATGTGACTTGCCGATACTTCCATACGTTTGGATATTTCAGAAGATTTCAACGCCCCATTCTCACTAATGAGCTGAAGTACCCGAAATTCTCCATTGGAAATGAACTCACCAAAGATGGTTCGAATATCTGATTTCATCATTCTAAAAACGGATCTGAATAATCCCTCTAACTCGTACATTTCTTTTCCCACTAAAAATCGACCTTTCTCACTTCTTGCACTAAATAAATAGTTCACTAAGTTAACTATTATAGTTTAATCATTTTCTTATGATCTGTCAATGGTTATGAACCGGTCAATACCATGAGGGCTCTGACTACCACTTTGGAAATTAGAATGATACTGATCGCTAACCCAATCCCGCATAGGAGTCCGGTCAGTAACCGTAACAAATTCGTACTGGTTCTCCACTTCCACTTCTGCGTGTATCCGTCTGCCAGTAGAGGGAAGATGAGAATCCCCGCATAAACCAAATGAACGAATGTTACCGAGGGGAAGTACAGCCAAACAAACGGGATCCCGATTAGCATTCCCACGAGAATACCCATACAGCGGAAACATAAGGGAAATTGTTTCCCCCTGACGACGAGTGAACGTTCGGGTATTCTATGACAGGGCATAAAGGATAATGTAAGGATGTCTTTCACTCTATCCCCCTCCTATGGACTGCAGTCCGGAGTACAGTCACAGTCCGGTGAATCACAGTCAAATTTCTTTCCTAAACGTGGAAAAGGCATACAGTCAGGTGAATAGATTGCACAATCCCAGCAGTCATATGCTTGATCCCTCTTTTGTTTTTTCCGCTGATAATACACGATCGTTGTGATAAACATGATTACACTGATTCCTATTAATCCAATAAAGATAATGAATTGAAGGTTCGTTTCATACATACTTAAACCGTAGATGCCACTGATAAATAAGATTAGTTCTATACTAAACAAAAGAAACACCATATAAAGTTTCTCCCCACTTTAGGTTATTCCGTTATGTCTATCTTTTCCAATGAACGTATTATCTCTGGTTTATGTAAATTTTCTCCAATTATGACAAAATTGGTTGGATACTTCATTTCTCCGGGCATAAACAGGGGCATGCCATATGAATATTGAAACAAGGTCGGGTTTTTCCGTCCTTGTAACGGAACATAACCCTTCATTCTATAAATGCTATCAGGTTGTTGTTTCACCCATTCCTCAAATGCTTCTCCCCTTACTGTTCCTTTAAAGGAATATATGATCGCTTGTAATGATAAATGTTCACCGAGGGACGCTTTCTCATAAGAATCGCTTCTGTCATCAGCTCTCATAGAAAATAAATCTTTCATTGACACCTTTGAATAGTTCGTTAAATATACCTTTGCTCTCGGGTTAATTTGCCGAAGTTCATATGAGAATGTCCCTTGCTCCATTTCTGAAAGCAAATCCATTTTATTTGCCACAATATATTGAGCATGACGAATCTGTTCTCTCATCAAATGTAAAACAGCAGGGCTGAATTCATCCCTTCTTCTCCACTGTAGACCATCCACCACAGTAACGATCCCCCTAAATTCGAACTGATCGGCAAACAGTGGGGATAAGATTGAATCGACCACTTCAACAGGATGTGCAGCTCCTGTCGTTTCTATCACTAATACATCGAAATCCTCGTTCATTAACAGTTCCTGAAGTTGGGACTCCAGCTTTTCTGAAATGGTGCAGCATATACATCCATCAAGCAACTCTCTTAAAGCCGTATCTTTATCAACTTCATCACTATCGATGGATACACTTCCTAGTTCATTCATTAAGACAGCCGGTTTTTTATTCTGATCCTTTAAGGACTCCAGCAAATTCTTTAATAAGGTCGTTTTTCCACTTCCAAGAAATCCGGAAAGTATATAAACATCTTTCTTCATTTAATCTTCCTCTCTATAGATCCTATACATATTCTATTAGAAAGTGCTTATGAACACAACGGACCAAATCATTCGCCTCAACTATTTGAGTATATAGGGGAAATAGGGATGAAGATTCTTGCCTAAAAAAGCGTTTTCTTATTTTCACACGCATAGAATGAATAGACAGGAACCGTGTCACTCAAGATTGGCTCTGGATCTATGAGTAACTTTTAATAATAACTGCATCATTGCAGCCGAAGTTATAAACCATTTAATTCTTAAAAGGTGGGGTTGTCATTGTACTACGAGAAGATTGTTCCCCTTAAACTTAGAGACTTTTTAAAGAATCCTTCTCATGAAACATTGAAGGATCTGTTACTTCATAATACGGGCGAAACAGATTATGTGGATTTTAAATCAGATTGGATTGAATTCACAAAAATGGCGAAGCATATTCTGGCCATCTCCAATACGGGAGGCGGATGCATCATTGTAGGTGTGATGCAATATGATGATGGATCGTTAGATTTAAAGGGATTGTCGGATGAGGAATTTTTAGATAAAGCAGATGTTGATAATAAACTACAACATCTGCTTCCAAAATATTTACGGTATAGGACTGAGGACTTCATTTTCCCTAAAGGTATCCATCCATTGTTGGACTTAAAGCGATTCCAGGTTCTCATCATTGATTATGACCCACGTTACGTTCCCTATACCTCTATTGTGACAAGAGGTGAATTAAGGTATGGGGCCATATATGCTAGACAAGGAACGAAGACAATCGAAGCTACACACGAAAAGTTGGTGGACGTGATTCTTCGCAAAGTCCAGTCAGGTGGATCTGATAGTGATGAGCGTACATTAAAAGAGCATCTTGAACATCTTAAAATCCTTCATTTGGAACATAACCAAGCTGAGGATCTGAAGTACAAAAAATATCTTCAAGATTTAATTGTAAGAAAAATGAAGAAGATAGAAAATTTTCTTGACCTGGATTCTTCTGAGTTTCACTCTTGGTGAATCATTCAACCGTTTTCAGAAAATCCCTGATGGCTTCTTGATTCTTCTGTTCGTCCATATCTAAAACCAGTCCTGCATTCACAGTCGAAAGGTCCGTAAAGCTTCCTTCTATCGGTACACGCAGGGTGTCCACCCTGTTCACGGGGTCGAGCATTAATGACATACCATACTTAATCACTTCACTAATTGGCGTAGAGGTTTCTACGTTTTTCAAACCTTCTCTCATTAGGGAAACGACGGTTGTAATTCCTTCTCCGGACTGCAATTGCTCCATAAGACTTTTTTCCGCTAATGCCATGATCTCCTGCTGCCGCTCCACTCGTCCAAAATCGCTTTTTATGTCTCCCCTAAACCTCACATATTGTAAGATTTCTTCACCTCTTAACACTTGCTTCCCGGGATCCTTCGACCATTTCCAATACTTTATCATAGGTTCAGACACTGTAACCCCGACACCTTCCGGAAAAACGAGGTCCATCACATTAATGAAATCATTAAAGTCTACTTTGACGGTATGGTGAACATCTATGTTGAAATTTTTCTTAATCGTTTCAGCGAGGAGCTCCTCTCCCCCCCACGAATACGCATGATTAATTTTACTCTTTTCATATCCAGGGATGTTTACGTATGTATCCCTCATGATTGAAACCATCTTAATGGAAGATGATTGTGGTGTATACTGAGCAACCATTAAGACATCTGCTCGGGCGGGTTCGTTTTTACGTTGATCTGAACCGATCAGAAGAACATTGACAGGAGATTTTTTATCCTGTGGGACTAAAGGGAAAATCGATTCATCCTTTTCATTTAAGAAACGCTTTTGCGATTGAACTTCTTCTTTTGGTACCGGTTGCTCTCTTTCACCCCAGAAAGGCGAACAACTTACAACAATGAATACAGAAAATAATAGAGCCAATAGTAACCCTGTTTTTTTCATAAAAATCACCTCATATATACCCTCATTGTTGGTAAAGCTCCAGCATTCTATACGAGTAAGTAGAAACCAATCATCAAAAAAGATCTCAGGTAATTTCACCTGAGATCTTACATTTAGTTATTTTTGTTTAATTCTTCGATCGCTTTTTTCACTTGAGGATCGTTTTCTTTTAGTTTTTCTCTAAGATTAGACATAAGCTTAACCGTCGTTTCAGCATTTAACGTTCCTGTCACCTTCAGTTCATTCTTTTCCTGGAACTGCTTAACCGCTTTTGTTGTGTCTTCATCATAATATCCATCAACGTTTCCTGGATTCAAGTCCAGAGCATTGAGCATTTGCTCTGCTGTTTTCACCTGATCCGATAAATCTGATTCCTTCAGTTCTTTTTCAGGATTGATATATGGAAGCTGTGCATAATCCGGCATCTTCGCTTCAATATCAGGTGTGATTCCTTTTTCATGAATCCAATTGCCATCAGGCGTTAACCATTTTGCCGTTGTGAATTTCATGTTAGAACCATCTTTGAAGGTTTCAGCTGTTTGAACCGTTCCCTTACCAAAGGTTTTTGTCCCAACAAGAGGAATATCGTTTGACTCACTTACAGCTGCTGCCAAGATTTCTGCAGCACTTGCGCTTCCCCCATCAACGAGAACGGCTGTAGGCACGTCTATTTTCTGCCCGGATTCGGATACATACTTTTCCACTTTCCCGTTGCTGTCTTCCACTTGGAATAGAACTTCGCCTTCAGGTACAAACAAGTTAGAAATTTTCACGGCTTGATCCAGTAAGCCACCTGGATTTTGTCTTAAATCAAGAACAAGCTTTTTCATACCCTTATCGTTCATTTCATTTAATGCTTCGGTCAATTCTTTATACGTATTCTCTGAAAAGCTCGTAATTTGAATTTCAGCTACGCCATTTTCTTTCATTTCCGCATAAACCGTTTCAATCGGGATCTCATCTCTGGTGATGGTAACTTGCATTGGTTTATCCTGACCCGGCCTCTGAATGGTCAGTGTAACCTTTGTCCCTTTTTCACCACGTATGAGGAGAACCGCATCGGTCACAGACATTCCTTGAATACTTTTGTCATCCACTTTAGTGATTGTATCATTCGGTTGTAAACCAGCTTTCTCTGCAGGTGAGCCTTTAATAGGGGAAACGATGGATATATACCCTTCTTTCTCCTGTATTTCTGCACCAATTCCCTCAAATGAAGAGGAGATGCTTTCCTGGAACTTTTCCGCTTCCTCTACATTCATATAATCAGAGTATGGATCACCGACACTATCAAGCATTCCATTGATAGCACCATTTACTAAAGTGTCCTGATCAAGGTCTTTATAATAGTTTTCATTTAACTTATCATAGGCTTCGTAAAGTTTTTGAAATTCTGAACGTTCTGTAACCCCTACATTGACCGCTTTTTCATCTCCGAATGCCAGTGCAAATGTTGTAATCCCTGCAGTTGCAAATACAAGGAAGAACAGGAGCATAACAAATTTAAACTTCTTAATTTTTATAAAATTTGAATGGGTTTCTTGTTGTGACTGATCCGTCTTATCTTGTTCCAAAGCTTCCACCACTTTCGTTGCTATGTATCTTGTGTGAATTTATCGTTTACAATATCATGAATCATCTATATGAGCAATCTTGAGCTCATAACTTCTTTATTCTATCAGCTTTTCAATATTAACGAAAGGAAAATCCATTGTCATGATTATGATGTGTCAAAATGGTTGTAAAAAACCCTACTGTACTGACAGCAAATAAAGAATATAAGAAAGACTCCATACCGATGATCGGCCAGCCAACCACCAGCACTATGCTATCAAAGAGAAAGATTAATTTCCCCACATTAAAGTGAAAGCTTTTTCCAATCAATTGAGCCAGTAAATCGGATCCGCCAGTTGCAGAGTTGCCTTTCAGCATAAGGCCGATCCCAATTCCAACGAAGGTCCCGCCTAAAAAGGCGCTCATAAGAGGAGGAAAAGTAAAAATATTTTTCCATTGATAAAAAAAATCTATCATTAATGAGGATAACCAGAGGCCATGGATACTATTATAGAAAAGCTTTCTGTCCACGAAAAAAGCCAGCATATATAATGGGACACTCAATAGGATGATCGTAAGTCCCGGCTTAAAACCAAACCAATAATGGGCAATTAGCCCAATCCCAATCATGCCCCCATCCAGGAAATGATGAGGTACGAAAAAAAGATCAATCCCGATCCCTACAAACACACTTCCTATAATAATAATGCTAAAAGTCCTTAACATCCGTTTCACCCGCTCACCTCAAATTGGACAGCCCTTATTATTGTTGTATGTGAGAAAGTGAGAAAACAGAACAAAAGCGGCGAGCGATTGGGCAGGTGCGAGTTTCCTTAAAGGCAATATTACAAATGATAAACACCAAAAGGGCCAGAAACCCAAAGCTTCTGACCCCTTTAAATTATTAAATCTTTTTCACATTATTAAAAAATTCTTCTAAAGACCAATCGTTTTCATAAATGACTTTAGCCGCATCCTTACCTACATATCTGAAATGCCAAGGCTCATATTGATACTGAGTAATTGAAACCTTGTCTTCAGGATAACGGAGGATGAATCCATATTTATAGGCGTTCTCTGCAAGCCACTTGCCTTCCTTTGTATCGGCAAATTCAATGTTTACCTGGAAGTTATTACTTTGACTTGAGATGTCCATAGCTAAACCGGATTGATGCTCACTTTGTCCCGGCGGTGCCACGGCCATAACGGCTTTTTCTTCTCCGAACTGAGCAATTTCTCTTTCCAGCAGCATTTTTTGATATTCATACGAACGATAGCCTGAAATAGCTGTCAGCATAACACCTTGTGCTTTAGCGGCAGTGAACATTTCCTCCAGCTGCTCTGCCGCTTCTTTACGAAGATATGCCTTTTCTAGTTCTTGATTACCAAATACGAATGGAACATCGGGGCGAACCAAATCAGTCGGTTTGTATTCATCTAATGCATAATCCTTATTCACAAGGGCTAAAAGGTTGGATGGATTTTGGATGATTTGTTTTCCGTCCACCACTTTTACTTCATTAAAGTATTGGGACTCTAATTGTAGTTCTGGAGGAACCGATTCTTCCTCTGACGGAGCGGATTGTTCTTCATCAATTTGTTCATCCGGCTGACCCTCTGGAGTTTGTTCCTTCGGTTTCTCTTCTTTCGTTTCTTGCTGTTTTTGGCCAAATAAATTCTCTGACCAATCTTGTACTTGCGAACATCCCGATAATATAGTCAAGGAAGCAGCAGTTACGAAGATGATCTTTTTCATACTTTCACCTAGTTTCTCTATAATGGTTCCATCCTTCATCTTACCATGTATCAGGAATTATGTAAGCAGGACATTCTTCATAAAATGAAAAACTGCTTATAAACCCGGGGAAGGGAATGTAAGCAGTTTCTTTTGATAATAGATGGATCTACTCCCCAATGGCAGCTTCCAATGCAACTTCTATCATTTCATTAAAAGTTGTTTGACGCTCTTCTGCAGTCGTTTCTTCACCTGTCAAAATATGATCGCTAACTGTCAGAACGGATAGTGCATTTCGTCCATATTTAGCTGCTAGCGTGTATAGAGCCGAAGTTTCCATTTCAATTGCCAGAATTCCATATTGTGCCCATTTTTCATGCTCGGCATTGTCATTATAGAACATGTCGGCAGTAAACACATTTCCGACCTTTAAGTTAAGTCCTTTCTCCACTCCGGCATCATATGCCCGTTTAAGTAAGTCGAAGTTAGCTGTCGGTGCATAGTCAATACCGTTAAATGTTAATCGGTTCATTTGAGAATCAGTGGATGAGGTCATAGCGAGGATGACATCACGTACTTTAACATCCCTTTGGATAGCCCCACAAGTACCGACACGGATTAGGTTTTGGACGTTATAGCTTTGCATTAGTTCGTTAATATAGATGGAAATAGACGGAACACCCATTCCTGTTCCTTGAACGGAAATTCTCTTCCCTTTATATGTTCCTGTGTATCCAAACATATTACGGACTTCGTTATAACAGGTTGGATTTTCAAGAAAAGTTTCTGCAATGTACTTTGCTCTAAGGGGATCTCCTGGTAATAAAACCGTTTCAGCTATTTCATTTTCTTTTGCATTAATATGTATACTCAATTACTTTCCCTCCTAACAAGACTGTTGAAACACCATTGTAATCCTTTTTTATTTCTTATGCAACGCTGGAAAATGGAAGGATAGAAAGCGGTTCATGGGGTCAAACTAACTTCAGAAGGAGGGATCCAGATGACTAAAGAAAAAATGAGTAAAAAACTGAAGCAAGCAGTACAACATGCAAATGAAACAAACCCTTCTACCCGCTCCGGGACACAACCTAACTCTTCAAGAACCGAAAGACTTAAATCATAACGGGGAGGAAAATTGGTATGGGTAAAAAACACCGAAACAGAATTAATGCTCCGAAGAAAAATAACCATATATCCAAAGAAGCACTAGATGCTGAGCACAATGCGCATGCTAAAGAAAATTCAGCCCAGAATCGAAAAAACGGTCCGGGAAATCACATATAAAAGGCAATAAAAAAAGGAAAGGATCTAACCACCATGGAAGATTCTTTCCTTTTTTGTTACGTTGCTTATTTAATGAATTACGATCCGATTAACTCTTTTCCACCCATTTGACTGAAGGCGATAATAATAATGACCTCTCCGTCCCTCGTCAATAAAGATGATATCACGTGTAGCAATGTATCTGCCCTGATAATCTTTAGGAACTAGATCTGGCACGTTAAATGTCCTGAACGTTTCATACAGGGCCTCTTCATGATTATTTGCTTGAACAGAGATTCGATATACCTTTTCATAGCCCTTATCCTCCCCATACCTAGGAGTTTGGAAAATGGTCATATCGTAGGTCGATCTCAAAAGCTTAGGACGAATGATTTTTTCAAGTAAAGGCATGAGCACCCCTCCGTCATTATGTTGTACTCATACTATTACACATAGACCTTGTCGAATCCTTCATCTAAACATAGGAATGTTTGTCGAATCAATCCATTAAGCGAATTTATTAATCACTTCTCGCAGTTTAGATGAGAGAAGGGGAATATCCGACTTACTTATCGTCATTTTCACCATGGATTCGTCCATTTCAAGAGCTTCCGCTAAAAATCCACCTAACCCTCTAGCACGTCGATCCACTTCTAAGAGAAGATCCACTTGTTCTTCCGATTGATTCATGAACATCACTTCAAGTTCATCTAATTTTCGTTGGTACGGACCATTTACCGGTACGAATTCAAATTCCTGTATGAAGGGGTAGCGACCTCTGTAGCGACGTGGTGCTTGCTCACATTCAACCTTACGAATCCTGAAGCCAAGCTCCTGAACAGATGTGAGCACCGCATTCGTCAATTCATTCGGGACGATTTCAATATAATCTTTGTCTTGTGGATCCACTGCATTTTTAATGTCTAAGCCCGTGGCCACCCACACCCTTGTGTTCCCATAGGTGATCGGGGTTTCAAATGGCAATGTAAAGGTAAAAGGGAACTCTTTCGTTTCATTTTCGCCAATGGTAAAAGGCTCGGAAATCTGTACTTTTTGTATAGGAGCATAATCAGTGTATTTCTTGTCGTCTGATTCTCGAATATATGTAGTAAAGAGAGTTAAATAAATTGCATCGATGTTTTGATCTGCGCTCCCTCCGGTAATTTCTACTATACCCTTTGCTGCTTCCCCTGCATGATAGCTTGATTTCTCTAATTTTGTATCTACTGTCGCTGATCCGATTCCAATTGAAGCAAATACTTTGTTAAAAAAAGACATGTGAAATTCCTCCTTGATTATCGTTCTTCTAGTGTGTTAATCACTCTGGATAATTCCTCCAGGATCTCTGCAGCGTCCCTAAAGCCTAAATCAATTTGTAGAAGTCTTCGAAGCATCAACCTGGTATTTTGATGAATGGCCAGTTCTTCTTCCCAGCTTCTTTCCTTTCTCATCGTCGGTTCATAAGAAGAATACAGTAAAAATAACAGAAAATGTCCGATTGCGTAGAAATCACTCTTCACAGACTTATCCCTCATGTAACCCTTATGTTTATCAGGAATCGTCTCTGATGTTGTATTCATTTCACAAGCAAGGCCAAAGTCTATAATTTGAAGAGTCCCATGATCCAAAAGAATATTAGGGATCCTTAGATCTCTATGAACGTATCCTTGTTCATGAATCCATTGAACCAAGGTAACTAATTGTACTCCTAACTTTAGTGATTCTTCCTCGGAGTAAGTTTTTCCTTCTATGAATATTAACTCCTCAAATGTTTGACCGTTCATTTTTTCCATAACGAAATAAGGGGTCTTTCTATACTCACCTGCTGTAAATACGGATGGAAACTGAGGGTGGGATAAAGTTTGTAGTGCATTCATTTCATTTTGAACATATTGGACGTGATTAGAAAATACCTTCTTGTAAGGGCGTATTCTTTTTAAAATGGCCTCTTTACCATTTGATGGGTTGATAACCAAGTAAGTGGTTCCATAGCTCCCTTTTCCAACTATTCGGATGATGTGGAAGCCATCGATGTTTTCTCCCGGTTTCCAAGTCTGTTCAAAACCATCGATCAGTCTGCGAAAAAGAGTCTGTATCATAACACATTCCTCTCACTTCCATCAGCTGCTAAAAAAGCTGGAAAAAAAGCTTTTACTTTTATGCTTCTTATAATGTTGATGTCCAAAATGTTTATGCTTAGGTGATTTATACTTTCCCCACGCATCACTCGAGCTATATCTATGATGTTTCGAGCTTAACAAACCTTTTAGTATTTTTCTTAACATAAACAAACCTCCCTATAATGATTCATCTTCTCTTGTATTACTATATACGTTTCATTTTGAAATTAGTTTCAACCCCCAAAAAAATATTTTAGTGGAGCGTGATCACTTGACCTCATCACCGATTCAAAAGATTTTTAATCTGATCAAGACCGGGAGCAACGACCTTACGAGACCGCTTCTCGGCGAGGAGTATATATCCAAGCTCTACTATGCAATTGATGACCCCACTCCCACGGTCTATTTCCCACAGGATCAAAAACTGTATGAACTGATTATGAACAAAGTAAAGAATGCAAACCTCAATAACGTAACAAGAACCGCATGTTACCTTGACTTTTTCAAGAAACACCCTGAAATCCACTGGTCTTTTCTTGCTCATATGGTATCAAGAAATGCTGGTTATTATATGACAGACATACGAAATAATCTGCTTTCATACGTCTTGGACAGAAATGATCAAATAGCGCTATTCTCATTTCTCGAGCTATGTAATGCAGCCATCTTTCACGATGCCTACCCTCAATTATTACTCTATGAACAATGGAAAAGAACGGGACATTCTTCCTTACACGTCCTAAAAAAATTCAACGTTTCCATTTTCATGATGAATATCTGGGATGAATTTCTTACTACCGGTAATGAACAAGTTTTAACCATTGGGCTCATCATGAATGAACAGCATATGATCCAAAAGAGAATATTAACAGATCTGAAAAAACCTATTGGACTAGATGAATGGCTTTTTCTATTGCAGGATCGTTTGGAATTCACATCCATTCTTTTTCCATATGGAAAACAATCTCCCTACTCTCTTGCCGGGCTTTCGGTATCTCACTTTGAGCAGGTAAAGCGCAGGATTCTGTTAGGCAAGAAGTTATATAGTATATTATTTCATCCTGCAGTCTTTCCAACAGCCTACTCATTTGCGATTAACCATTCACATAGCGGATCCAGAGCAGATTACTGGCCACATATATATTCGAAAAAAAATAAAAAAAACCGCCTATATAGTCCAACACTGCGTTCTGTATGGAGTAACATCCCTCCCTTGACGCTCTCTTCTGCTGACTGGTTTACGGACCAGCCAATTGAAGTGATGGCCCCTCTGTTGACGAAGATGGTACCCGGCCGTTTTTCCATGACTAAAAAGTGGAAAGCGTTGACCGCTTTACTGGTTAAATTAAAGCGGGATTAACTCAAAATAAAGTGCCTCCATGTTCGAAAAACATGACAGACACTTAAGAGTTAATCCCCAATATGTTAAAGGACATTCCTTACGACATGATTTCCATTTGGATGGTTGAAAAGATCCTAGACATCTTCTTCCCATTCTTCATCAATAATACATTTGGCAATCAGATACTCGAATGTTATATCCGCTATTTCTTCCAGTTCATCTTCTGATGGTGCATACCCTCTTTGAATGAGTTCTTTCATGAAGAACTCTGCAATTTCCTCAGTGTCGATAAAGACTTCTATCTCCCGCATGTGATCGCCCCCTTTGATTCTCAATTTATGACAACACTATCCGAGTTATGCTATGAGAAAAAAGTTTTCATAAGACTTTAAAGACAAGCATAGACTTTATCATCAAAGGTTGAGGAGCGATATTATGTTACATACATTCACCCAAAAAACGAAAACGATGTTAAAAGACCTGGAAAATGGAGAAGGGTTGATCGTTTCAGGAATGCAATGGATCCTTCGTGTCATACTGCTATCATTCCTAGTCATAAGCGTTCCCGTTTTTCTGTATATAATGTGGCTTATTCCTTCTCTTTAACAATGGATGGTGAGTTTGTATGATTTTTCAACTGTTCTAACACATAGTCCATCTTATTCTTATATTTAATATCTTGAAAGAGAAGATATAGTGTTTTGTAATCATTATAATGATCCAGTAGCTGATCAATCCAACTTGGCTTCGGGTAAGCAGGCGAATGAAGCGATTTTGTTTTGCCTTCTTTTTTGTTCGGAAATACAAATCCATATTTTTTTATAAATGCCTCTGCCTGCTCTTCATCTGCAACCAGTGTGATTTCATCTTCGTCTGCTTCTAACCACTCGCCATCTGTAATTCTCATTAACTCATAAATAACGTCTTCCCAGGCATCGTCCTTATAGCGCCAAATTTCCGTCCTGAATCCTACCACTTTAAAGAGATCCTCTTCATAACCCTTGACAATAACAAGATCTCCAAATAAGAATTTATATTCAATATCAATCTGTTCCTGTTCAAAAATGTATCCATCATAAGAATCCAGCAATTCTAATGCTTTCTCCTTGAATAGCCCTTCACTTTCATTTACTTCATATAAAAACTCACCTTCGAGTTTTTTTATGTCGGTTATTTTCCCAACTGTACCATAGATTGTTACGACAACTGTTTCTCCAACTCTGAATCTAGGCTCTTTTCGTTTCTTCATTCTCCCCTCACCCTTAATCGCCTTTTTTATATGATATGCAATAACAACCATAACGGTATACACGAAATCCCTTACTCTCTTTTTTCTTTAGAGTAGGAATCGTCTATGCTTGTCAGACACTGTAACTATTAAATTGATGTTTAGGCTTTGTTGTTATCAACAAAAAGAGAGTTTGATTGTTGACCATGCTACTTGAGAAAAAAAGGACCGACATCAGTTTAAAACAAACGTCGGCCCGGTGGCTTTAAAGTAGCCACGTTAATCTTTTTCTTCTAATAAATAGGCATCCCATGCCATATCGAAAATGGACATACTCTCTAGATAGTGCCCATTCATTTCAAGGTAGGAGCTGATTTCATGGTATTGTTGGGATTGTTTAGGAAAGCTGTGGTCATCATAAGCTGAGTTTGCAAATTGAGTTATTTCATCCTTTGCTGTAGGTTGCCTATACTTCATTAAATAGTGATAAAAGGATTTTCTCATCTGTTCCACCTACCCTTGTTCTATCTTTTCTAAAAGGATAGCCGAAGAAAATGAATTCGTAAAGTGATTGCTTTGGAGAGAGCATAATCACCCTTATAGCCTTATCCCCCATTTAATATCGAAAATAATTTTTCTTTAGTAATCGAGGAAGTTTCATTAAATCTTTATAGGCGACCACTTTATCGATTAACTTGGTGTCAATCAGCATAAGCTGATCTTCTATTTCATTGATGACACCTTCTTCCTGGTACTCCATTCCACAATGGCTGCAGCTCATACTTGGGACATCTGCGATTTGAATCGCTCTGGAGCCATCCGGAAGCTCCCAATACACGCTCGATTGATCTCCATGGGCTGTCTTCTCTTCACACCACTCACATACTTTTGTATTATCCATTGATGGTTTCTTCCTTATCATCATTTTTATCCTGATTCATTTTCGTTAGCATTGCTTTGTGCTTCTTTTCCTTAAGCTGATCTCTCTTTCCTCTAAAGTCCTTAAGGGAATTGTGATCCGGGTTTTCCTCGTATTCCTTTCGACGTTCCAAACGCTTTAGCCCACTCGGGGTGAGAGAAGAATGGGTTTGATTCATCAAGCCGGCAATTCCAATGGTTGGTTCTTTAATCTCTTCATCGTGATATACTTCTTTAAAGTAATCATCTGCCCTGCCTGCTACGTATTCTTCCGGTTCCGGATAAGTAGAAATGACTCCTTCGAAATTACGCACAACCACTTTAGAAGCACTTTGAGAAATAAGATAATTTGGCTGAAGGGAAATTTTCCCTCCACCACCAGGCGCGTCTAACACGAAGGTCGGTACGGCATAACCGGATGTATGTCCCCGTAAACCTTCAATGATCTCCAAACCTTTAGAAACCGGTGCGCGGAAGTGGCCGATTCCTTCTGATAAGTCACATTGATAAATATAGTAAGGACGTACGCGAATCTTAACAAGGTCGTGCATGAGCTTCTTCATAATTGGAACACTGTCGTTTATACCAGCGAGAATAACCGCTTGATTCCCTACAGGAACACCTGCATCTACAAGCATCTCGCACGCTTTCTTGGACTCTTCCGTAATTTCGATTGATGTATTAAAGTGAGTATTTAACCACACTGGATGATATTTCTTTAAGATATTGCAAAGGTTTTCGGTAATCCGTTGTGGGAACACAACGGGCGCCCTCGTTCCAATTCGGATGATCTCAACATGTGGAATCTCCCTTAGATTCTTTAAGATGTATTCAAGAATCTGGTCATTGATCAGTAGACCGTCACCTCCTGATAGCAGTACGTCTCTTACACTCGGAGTCTCTCGAATATATCCTATGGCTGCATCAAGTTGTTTCTTTGGTACACCCATACCAATTTGTCCTGAAAACCTTCTTCTCGTACAGTAACGGCAGTACATGGAGCACTGATTTGTCACGAGAAATAATACCCTGTCCGGGTACCTGTGTGTCAATCCGGGAACAGGGGAATCCTCATCCTCATGTAATGGATCCTCCAGATCATACTTCGTTTTATGAATTTCCTGACCAATTGGAACGGATTGCATCCGAATAGGACAGCGTGGGTCATCTTCATTCATTAACCATGCATAATATGGCGTAATATTCAGAGGGATTGTTTTAGTCGAAATCTTTACACCTTCCTCTTCTTCAGGCGTCAGGTTCACCACTTTCTTCAAGTCATCAAGGGTCCTGATGGTATTGGTCAGCTGCCATAACCAGTTATTCCATTGTTCATCTGTCACGTCTTTCCAAAGCTCAATATCCTTCCAATCCCTTTTAGGTTTATAGAGATTCATTTTCATTTACTCCACCAACTTTCCAAAAGTATCTTTCCACCCGTTTCTTTTCTTCACAGTTTTGAAGAAAAATAACCATACGATAGCGGAAAGGAGCATGTAATTGCTTTTCTTCCTTGTCAAAGGCTAATATGAAACAGTCGGCACATAACAGCACTTTACATTAGCCTATGAATGAGAACCCCACTCGGACTTTATCCACTTACATTTCACTTAAATCTTTTTCCCAAATGTTCATATCTTCCATTTTGTCGAAGATGATGCAATTGTTTGCCAGTCTTCCCCCATATCGATAACCAAGCTGATGGAATACTGCATTCATGCCAAATGAAAGTGCTCTCGCAATCGTATATGCACAGAAAATGTCCCTCTCCAGTAATTCCCCCTCCAACTTTCGTATCAGATGCTTCATATATCCTCCCTTTCGATGTGAAGAGCGTGTAGCACAATCCGTCAATTCGGCATTCTTACAGGATAAAGACACTTCAGCGGAAGCGGCACTTATGATTCTTCCATCCTCTTCAATATAAACAAAGATTGTCCCACTTTTCATTGACTCTTTCACATAGTCGGGGTTGTGTAATGGTACAGGATACAGCTTGAATACCTCTTGATACAGATCGGCTAATTGCCCTGCATGCTCCTCAGTTGCGACAAATATCGTTTCAGAACTTACAACCGTTTGACTATCCAGCTGCTGAACCGATTGGAGAATTTCGTCTTCTTTGCTCCAGTACGAACTATTTCTTCTTTCATTCGTTAAAAACTTACTCATAAATAATGCCTTATCACCATTGAAGTAAGCGTTTACTCCCCCTTCCAATATGAATCCTTTTTCGAAAAAAAAGAGAGATTGATTCCATCTTGCTTTCACAATCACCTTTTCATAAAGGCTGGACTCAGTCTCTCTCTTAACATACTCCCATAACAATCCTGGATTCCCTCTAAACTCATCTACCCGCAGGCGTCTGTTGTAGCCATCCTTATAGATGGCAGCTTCCAGCTTCGGTTGTTTTATATATTCGTATGTTTGCATTCTTATAAGCCCCTTTTTAACCAACATATGAAATGAGAGGATGAGTTATGAAACAAACCACTACAAAAAAGGAACAAACTCTGTATTTAATCAAGTGAGTTGTTCCTTCTGTGGAGGTTATGAAGTTCAGGGAATTACATTGAGGCGGCCGAAAAGTTTTCTATTTGTTTTCCTATACCCCTAATAAAGAAAATTATGACTGTTTATTGCACCAATCGATAATAAATAAGGTAAGAATTTCAGCAGTTTGATAAATTCTATCTAATTCGATGTATTCATCCGCGTCATGAGCCACCTCGGTTGTACCGGGACCAAATACAACAACGGGAATATTCCCTCCCTGAGAAAGGATTCCTCCATCCGTTCCCCATGGAGAGGCTTCAATGATTGGAGTGGTTTGCAATACTTCTCTTGCATGATAACAAAGTTTCGCCACTATTTCGTGATCACAAGAAAGATCGCCCGGTTGCCACCTTCCACCAAACCATTCGATCTCTACTGGATGATGATCAAACCATGGATCAACCTCTTTCAGGCTTGAGATTACAGCTTCAAACTCCTCTTCCACTCCTTGGAGGGTTTCCCACGGACCAACCCCCACCCTTCCTTCAATAACAGCCAAATCAGAAACGGAGGATGGCCATTTCCCACTTTCTATTTTTCCGATGTTAATCGGTAACGGAATAGGAATATTGCTATATAATGGATCCTCCACTTTCTGATTCCGGGATACTTCCAATTGCTGAAGAGAGTGAATGACTGTGTATGCTTTATCTATGGCGCTCACACCTTCATATCTGGTTCCTCCATGGGCAGATTTCCCTTTTACTCTAAGACGAAACCACATGGAACCTTGCTGTTTGGGGAAAATCTTCATATTGGTAGGCTCGGGAATAATTGCACCATCTGCTTTGTACCCTCTTATCAATGCGGCGAGGGTACCAGTTCCGCCACTTTCCTCTTCAATCACACTTTGAAAGATAATATCACCTTTTAGAGGGATTTTTAACTCCTTCACAACCTCAATGGCGAGTAGTAAAGCGACAGACCCTCCCTTCATATCCGTTGCCCCTCGTCCATAAAGCTTTCCGTCTTTGATTAAACCACCATAAGGATCATAGGTCCAATCCTTCCTGTCACCTTCTGGTACGACATCAATGTGTCCATTTAGTAGAAGACTCTTTCCACCACCCTGGCCTTTCAGCACCCCGACCACGTTCGGGTTTCCTTTGAATACCTTTCGATCACATCGGTAAAAGGGATGATCCTTTACATCGTTTTCGTTTATCTCCCAAATGTCCAACTCTAAACCAAGTTTACGCAACTTCTCTATTACAATTGCCTGCGCTTTTGATTCATTTCCTCTCACACTATCCTCTTGGACCAATCTTTGCAGAAATCTGATGGTGCTTTTCTTTTTTTCTTCTATGATTTCCCTGATGAGACTATGAGTTTCCAAGTGGGTCCCTCCTATAAGCGAATATATTTCAAGCAAGAGCTTAATGTGTAACGGGCATCTGTTGACTCCTTAATGTCTTGAAGTGTGTAGGGATTGAATATTTCACACAAAATCAATTGATCATTTTCAATCGTGAATACAGCCCGGTCTGTAATAATCATGGAGACACAAGACCCGGCCGTCAATGGAAGCGTACATTCCCTCACGATTTTGCTCTCACCACTTTTATCTAAATGGGTCATGAGTACAATGACTTTCTTTGCCCTTGATGCAAGCTCGGTTGCGCCTCCCATTCCCGGTACCTTTTTTCCGGGGATGATCCAGTTTGCAATATCTCCCTTTTCACTGACTTGCAGTGAGCCTAAAATCGTAAGGTCAATCTTGCCACGACGAATCATGGCAAATGCGATCGAGCTATCTGTATAACAGCCTCCCTTCAACAATGAGACAGGGAATCCCCCTGCATTACACAAATTTTCATCCTCTTTCCCTTCCCCTGGTGAAGGCCCCATCCCGATAATTCCGTTTTCCGATTGAAATACAACAGGAAACCCCGGGGGAAGATGATTCGGAACAAGAGAGGGTATTCCGATCCCTAAATTTACAATCATATGCTCTTTCACTTCCAAAGCCGCACGTTTAGCTAACTTATCCTTCAATTCGTTTCCCATGCCCATTTCCAGTCGACCCCTTTAGACAAAACAATATGATCTACAAAAACTCCTGACGTGACGATTTCCTCAGGATCTAATTCACCAACATTCACAATTTCTTCTGCCTCTACAATTGTGATATCTGCGGCCATAGCTACAAGCGGATTCGTATTTCTGGCACTTTTATCATAAATAAGATTCCCAAATGTGTCTGCTTTTTTGGCAAACACAACCCCAACTTCAGCAACGAGGGCTTTTTCATATAAGAATAGGTTTCCATCTATCTCCAGTATGGGTTTTCCTTTATGCAAATACGGATCATCCACGCCAATTTCGGTTACGATTCCTTTCAACCCGACTCCCCCTGCCCGAATTCTCTCTGCTAATATCCCTTGAGGTGAGAATTCGACCTCAAGCTTCCCTTCACTCATTAATCGACCGGCAATCGGGTTAGATCCGATATGGGAAGCAATCACTTTCTTTACTCTGTTTTGTGCGACTAATTGTCCGATCCCGATATGGGGAAAACCTGTATCATTTCCTATAATCGTGATATCCTTCGTTCCCCATTCCAATAAATGCTTACTTATTGTAGGAGGGGACCCAACCCCTCCGAATCCACCAAACATCAAAGTCATTTCATCATGAAAAAAATGTTTTATATTTTCATAGCTGCTTCTCTTATCCTGAAGACCGGGCATAATTAGATCTCCTTCCAATTCTCTTCTACTAGTTGAAAGGTTCTTCTCAGTCTTTTAACCATTTCCTCGAGTTCCCTTTTTGAACTGTTTAATGGGGGGGCAACCATAATGGCAGAGCCTCTCCTCCCATCAATACCAGCAGCTGCTGGATACAATAAAATCCCACATTCAACCCCCGCTTGAACAATATAAGAAGTAAACGGAGTACCAAGGGAATTAAACTCCATTCCCAGCATCAGACCTCTTCCTCTTACATCGGCCACGAAGGAAAATTCCGTTTTTAATTTCTCTAAAAGATTTTTTAAGTATGTTCCTTTTTGATCGACACCTTCAATCATCTTTTCTGAATCAATCAGTTTTAGAACCGCAAGTGCTGCTGTTGCAGACAATGGATTCCCACTGAATGTATGACCGCTCATAATGACTTTCGATCCATTCAATATCGGGTCCATTATGTTGTCGGAAATGAGGGTTGCAGCAATAGGGGCATATCCCGCGCTTAGCCCTTTACCTATCGCTACAATATCGGCTTTCACTTTCCACTGCTCTAAAGCTAAAAAAGTCCCAGTCCGACCACAGCCGGTCATCACTTCATCTGAAATAAACAAAATATCATGTCTCTCACAGATTGATTTTATCCTTTCATAATAACCTTTTGGGGGAGTGATCGCCCCACCTGCGGCACCGATGATCGGTTCCGCCATAAATGCAGCAATATTGTCGGCTCCTATTCTGCTGATCATTGTTTCTAATTGAGAAGCACAAGCAAGATCACATGATGGATGCGTTTTTCCAAAAGGGCAGTCAGCACAATAAGGAGGTTCAATCGTTGGCCAGTCTCCTAAATGGGAATCAAATCGTTCTCTTCTTGATGGGTGTCCAGAAGCAGATAAGGCTCCGAACGTAATACCATGGTAACTCAGCCATCGGGATAAAATCTTTCTTTTCATCGGTTTCCCCTGTTCCTGCCAATGTTGAATGGCAATCTTGATGGCCGTCTCCACAGCCTCAGAACCACTATTCACGAAGAAACTCCATGGATAACCTGTCTTCTCATGCAGAAAACTAGCTAAATCCTCGGCTGGCTGATTACTGAATTGAGAACGATACACAAATGCTACCTTATTTCCTTGATTCACAATAGACTGAAGAATCTCTTCCATGCCATGTCCTACATTTGCCGTGACGGCTCCAGAACAAGCATCCATATACTCCCGTCCATCGGTATCATACAAATAGACTCCTTTTCCATAATCAATTGTCGGATAGTGTTCACCAATCAATGGTTTTATTAAATGCGAATGAGGCATAATCCCCCTCCTGAAAGAATCAGATTCGTACTCTCTTTCGATTCGCTCATCTGGTTGCGCATAAAGATTTCCCTACCATTATTCATATGTATGAAAAACGGAATCTTTCTTTTCTTTAAGAAAAAAGAATAATGCAGATGATTTTTGCAAAACCTCGGGAGAATTTGTAAAGAGTGGACCATTTTTTCTCTTAGCCGCATTTATTGATTGAAATATACTAAGATTCTCAAAAATTCGACAAAAAGTTTATAAACTCACTAGATAAATTAGGTCTATATGTATAAAATAATGGTAAGTTCATCCTTAGATGCTACTTTTTACTTATCTTCAGGAGGGGAAATGGTGAAGAAGACGAAAGATAAACAGACAAAAAAAAATAGAAAACAGAAAGAAAGTTCTAGTAGCAATAAAGGGGGCTTTTCTTATTTTCGGACCATCAGAGGAAAAGTGGTTTTGGCATTCGGGTTATTGACAATTGTCCTTTTAGTCCTTGCCTCTACCTCTTACTTCAATATGCTGAAGCTGGAAAAAGAAATCACCACCTTAATTACATACGATATGAAGGTTGATACAAAGGTAAAAGATCTATCAAGGGTATTAAATGAAATCGAAATAGGAGAACAAGGTTTTGTCATTACAGGGGCAACAGGATTTTTAGCACCCTATCAAAATGGTAAACGTGAGGTAGAGAGTCATATTGAAGACTTGACTACTCTTTTACAGGGTGATCAGGAACAGCTTGATAAATTAGATAAAATCGAAGCCCAATATGGATTCTGGATGCAATTTGTTGATCGGGTTATCGAGACAAGGAAGGATAAAGGGCTCGAGGAAGCAGCTACCCTTGTTGAATCGGGTACGGGAAAGAAATACCTGGATGGTATCCGTTCATATGTAGATATGATTGTAGTCGACCAACAAAACGATCTGAATGATCGTATTGATTCTCTAAACCAACAAGTTTACCTATCGAAGATCGTGACCATTGGCTTATCAGCATTCGCGGTTATACTAGCCATCTTCTTCGGAATCATCTTATCTCATACCATTAAAACGAACACCAAGAAGATCAGTCGTTCTATTTTAGAAATTGCGAACGCTGGTGGAGATTTAACGAAAAGAATTCATGTAAAATCCAAAGATGAGCTGGCAGACCTGGCATCTGATACAAATCAACTCATTGCCGGAATTGCAATCCTTGTTAAACAGGTTTCGGAAATGGCGGAAAGCGTCTCAGCCAGCAGTCAGGAGCTTCTCGCTTCAGCCGAAGAAACGTCACGTACGATCACTTCCATTGCCGAAACATCTACTGAAATTGCGGCTGGAAGCGAACAGACAACAGGTCGAATGTCTGCTTCATTAGACAAAATGAATAGCTTGGAAGAAGCAGCCCGTTTCTTATTCAATCAAGCAGGGCAGGTAAAAGAAACCGCTCGTGATATGAGATTAGTTGCTGAAAAGGGAGGAAAAACCGTTCAAGCATCCTCGTCTAAAATGTTGAGCATTGAAGAAACCATGTCCAATACTAGCGAAACCGTTGAAGCGTTAGGACAGCGTTCTTCACAAATTACAACGATAATTGGGACAATTACTGACATTGCAGAACAAACCAATCTACTTGCATTGAATGCTGCTATTGAAGCGGCACGCGCCGGGGAACATGGAAGAGGCTTTGCTGTGGTGGCAGATGAAGTCAGAAAACTGGCGGAACAATCCCGACAAGCGGCAAAAGGTGTGACCGAAATCGTACACAGTATTCAAGAAGAAGTGAATGTAATCATTAGGCAGAATTCTGATGGAGTGAAAGAGGTAATCGCAGGGGTCGAAATGACAAACGAAACCAACGCATCCCTTGAAGATATTTTAAGCCAAACTACTAAAACAACAGTTGTAGTGGACGAAATGGTAAGTCATATCCAGGAAACCCTTAATCTCAGTCAGGAAGTTGCCATTTCATTTGCCCTGGTCAGTGAAATTGCTGAAGCGACTGCTTCTAACACAGAAACCACTGCTGCGGCATCTGAGGAAGGATCAGCTGCGATGGAACAAGTAACAGCAAGCGCATCAGACCTTTCCCAACAAGCGGAAAAATTAAAAGAACTCATTTCAAGTTTTAAAATCTAAGACTAAAAAAGAGCTGTCGAATTGACAGCTCTTTTTGATTTTCGTGATTCACTTCTAAATCATGAATCACTTCCCGCAGAAACAAACGG
This sequence comes from Rossellomorea sp. FM04394, assembly GCF_041889765.1. NCBI lineage: Bacteria > Bacillati > Bacillota > Bacilli > Caryophanales > Bacillaceae > Rossellomorea > Rossellomorea sp. FM04394. The sequence goes on from NZ_CP168654.1 coordinate 2,607,680, forward strand.
CTCCAATAATAATTAACAGGATGAATAACACAACTATCAACGCAAAATTATTGTAACCGGCAACTGGATAAGCATATCCACCTTGATAACATGGATCACAACCATAACCATAGTTCATACCTATCACTCCTCAAGAAATATTTATTTACAATACACTGTATGTCATTTACCTAGAAAAGGTTTGTGTATTTGCCTATTTTATTTAGGGACACACCTTTCCTGCACTATAACCTTTCTATATAATAGGGGTAGGTTAAAACCGAAGATAGGAGAAATGACAGCATGAAATGGTTTTTAAAGTCGTTTATTAACGGTGTTCTAACAATTGTCCCGATTGGCCTGGTCGCCTATGTTGTATATAAAATGTTTCTATTTCTAGACGGTTTATTAGGCAATGTATTAAAACCATACCTCGATGAAAATTATATTCCTGGTATAGGAATTCTGGCCACCATTGTTCTCTTGACCGTCCTGGGCTTTCTTTCAACCAAGTTTTTTACAGGTACGATCATTCGAATAGTAGACGTCCTATTACACAAAATCCCCTTTGTCAAAACGATTTACTCGGTAATAAAGGATACCATCCACTCCTTTTTAGGAGAAAAGAAATCCTTTTCTAAAGTGGCTCTCATCAAAATGCCTGGTACAACGATGAAATGCCTGGGCTTTATCACAACAGAGAACCTCGCAGACCTGCATAATGACCTGCAAGATTACGTGGCTGTATACGTACCACAAACCTTTCAAGTAGCCGGGGTCACTTTTTTGATTCCTAAAACTGATATTGAAATACTGGAAATTAAATCTGAAGAAGCGATGAAGTTTATCTTATCGGGTGGAATGACGACGAAGAAGGAGTAATAGTTGTTATGTTGACTAGATACGAACGTTGCGTCGTTGTTCGGACGTGGCTTTAGAAAGAGGGTTTTAGTTAAAAGCTTCAGGCTAGTCGGATATTTCCTTTTGGTCTATTTTCTTTCGATAATTGATCCATTACCCTCTAGCAGGTGCGACGGCCATTCCTCAAAAAAAAAGACCGGCAATCAATCCGGTCCTTTCCTACTAAATTATTTAGATGAAATTTCAAATACCTGATCTTGTCCTGCTGTTACAGAAGTTAGCTCTTTTTTCACGAGCTCTGCCATGTCATCACCATTTGTTATGATGATTGGTGTGATGGTACTTTTTGCCTTTTCTTTCACAAGGTCTAAGTCATACGTAATTAATGCATCTCCCATACTCACTTTTGACCCTTCTGAAACATGTGCTTCAAAGCCTTCACCGTTCATTGAAACTGTTTCAAGTCCGATGTGGATAAGAATTTCAGCACCGTTTTTGGCTTTGATGCCTACTGCGTGCTTTGTTGGGAAAAGCTGCATAATTTCGCCGTCTACAGGTGACACAACTTTACCTTCTGTCGGATCGATTGCAATTCCATCTCCCATCATCTTCTGAGAGAAAACCGGGTCTGGAACCTCTTCAAGTGATTTTAATGTACCCGTTAAAGGTGCAACTGCACTAACGGTTTTTGGCGCTTCTTCTTTTTTTCCAAAAAGCTTTTTTAACATAATCATTCACCTTCCTATTTATATTTTATATACACATATGTAACTCATTGTAAACATGAGAAGTCTATTTTAGCACATATGTGAAGGGTTTCACAACAATTCATTATTTTAAAATAATTTTTTGTACTTCCCATATCCTTGTTCTTCGAGCTCTTCTACCGGGACGAATCGTAAAGCTGCTGAATTGATGCAGTACCGAAGCTTGGTTGGTCCAGGTCCATCATTAAATACATGACCCAGGTGAGAGTCGGCACCCATACTTCTCACTTCCGTTCGTACCATAAAATGACTTCGATCTTCTTTTTCTAAAATTTCCTCTTCATCAATTGGCTTCGTAAAACTTGGCCAGCCGCAACCGGCATCATACTTGTCTTTGGAGCTAAAAAGAGGCTTACCTGAGACGATATCCACATAGATTCCATCTGCAAATGTATTCCAATATTCGTTTCTAAATGGTGGTTCTGTCCCGTTGTTCTGGGTAACATCATATTGTTCAGGAGTTAACTTTTTCTTTAAATCTTCTTTACTCATTCTTTTCCCCCCCAATGATTTTCAATGAACGCTGCTCTTCCAGATCCTCTGCTGTATCGATTATAATGTGCAGGGTTCTTTTTGTAATAATCCTGATGATACTCCTCTGCAGGGTAAAATTTAGCTGCGGGTAAAATCTGTGTTGCAATCGGCTTTTGAAACTTGCCTGACTCTGCAAGTTCCTTTTTAGATTCCTCTGCCAGCTTCTTTTGCTCTTCGTTATGGTAGAAAATGACCGTTTTATACGAATGTCCACGGTCAAAGAATTGTCCACCGGGATCGGTTGGATCGATTTGTTGCCAATACACTTCTAATAGTTTCTCGTAAGGAAACAGGGAAGCATCGTATTCAATTTGAACGGCCTCATAGTGACCTGTCGTTTCTGAGCATACTTCTTTATAGGTTGGATTCGGAACGGTTCCTCCGGTGTACCCTGATATGACACTACCAATTCCAGGCTGTTCATCGAACGGTTTCACCATACACCAAAAACAACCCCCAGCAAATGTAGCTTTCTGATAATTCGAAGCTCCTGACATGCTCATCATCCTTTCAACTTCATTCTCTTTCACTATTCCCTTTGTATGAGATTTTAACGCATTTAAGTTACAAAGGTAAAATTTAAAGCTTGTTCAATTGGTTAAGGAGAGTGGGAACAACCGTTTAGGGAACTGTTCAGAATAGAAATAAAGAGGACTGACCACAGGGTCAATCCTCATTCCACTATTTAAGTTTTCTTTGTTTAACAGCATTCTTCCACTTCTTACGTTCTAATGATTCCAATCGCTTATTCCCTTTTCTCTCCATGTAGGCGATTTCCCTCTGCAATTTTTGATAATGTTCAAATCGTTCCTCAGAAAGGGAATCCTCGGCAATCGCTTCTCTAATCTTGCAACCAGGCTCATCCACATGACGGCAATCGGTGAATCGGCATTGAAGTGCCAACTCCTCGATATCGTTATATTGCGTGGATAATCCTTCTTGCCCCTGCCAAAGTTGTATCTCTCTCATACCGGGCGTATCAATGATGGAAGCCCCACTGTCCAATAAGAATAACTCTCTATGTGTTGTCGTATGGCGACCCTTATCATCTGATTCCCTAATTTGTTTGGTCTTCTGCACGTCGTCTCCTATTAAGAGATTGGTCAGGGTGGACTTACCCACTCCTGAAGAACCGACCAGCGCGACCGTTTTTCCCTTTTCCAGATAGGGATGCAGTTCCTCAATTCCCTCATGATTCACAGAACTTATGGCTAACACTTTAACTCCGAGCAATTTGTTTTCAACTTCACTCTTTTTCTCTTCAATATCTTGACATGTATCTGATTTGGTAAGAACGACAACGGGATTTGCCCCGCTTTCCCAACACAGAAGCAAATATCTCTCCATCCGTTTACTGTTTAAATCATCATTTAATGAAGAAAGAATAAAAACGGTATCTATATTCGAGGCAATGATTTGCTCCTCCGCTTCTTCTCCTGCCTTTTTCCTTGAAAATTTACTTGTTCTCTGCAGTACCTTTTCAATGATTGCTCCTTCTTCGCTCAGGAGAACCCAATCACCTACTGCTGGAAGATCTTCACGTTTAACCGTTTGGAACCTGAGCTTCCCTGATATTTTACTTAATAGATCTTCTGTTCTGGTCATGACCATGAAGGAACCCTTCTGCTCGGTCACAACCCTTCCTAACATATATCCTTCTTCCTCAAAGTGTTTCATCATTTCAAATACTTCTTCTCTACTATTCAATTCAGTTCCTCCCAAAATTAAAAAAATCCGTTGCGGAGTTCTACACGCCAACGGATTTTTTTAAAAATGAAAGAAAAAATTCAGATTATCCCGTTTAAAGTGAGTTGACGCGCAGAACCATTTTGATACGTATTTAGTTTACTAGTATCCCAAATCAATAATAAGTTCATATGTCATCACCCACTTTCTCAATTATTAATTATATTATCCATTATTTTCTTTTATAACGCAAGAGATATTTCTGATTTATTCAAAAAATAGGTTCTTTCACCATTTTTTCTCCTCCGCATAATCTATTGTGTTAATAAAGATAAAGGAGAGATACGGATGAGCCAACACGATTATTTGAATAAAGCAGCGATGTATGACTTATTATCCGGTTATTATAAATACACAGATCCATCCATGCATATTCATTACTATCAAAAACATTTAAAATACATGAGGCTGGCTTTACAAGCACAGCGCGCTGATATGACTACATCCACCCAGCCTTCTTATGTTCGCGTTTTACATGCAGTACCGGATGCACCCAATGTAGATGTATATGTAAATGCAAAACGCGTTTTACGGGATGTGGCCTTTAAAGATGTGAGTGACTATTTAACATTACCGGCTGGCAAATATCATATTGATGTTTATCCAGCAGGTACAAGTGTGACGACTGTTATAAGTAAAAAAGTGAAGATTGATCCAGGTAAGATTTACACACTGGCAGCTGTAGGTACCCTTAATAAACTGCAACTGTTGCCATTTATTGATGATCCAACGGTTCCAAATGGGGAAACAAAGGTTAAATTCATTCATCTTTCACCAGACGCACCTGCAGTTGATATTGCCGTAAAAGGCGGAGATGTCGTTTTTCCAAATGTGTCCTTCAAACAAGCTACCGACTATCTTGGTTTAACTCCAATGACGGTCAATCTCGAGGCAAGGGTGGCAGGAAGCAAAAACAGCGTCCTGAGTGTTCCAAATGTAAAATTAAACCCTAATCAAGCTTACACTATTGTAGCTGTTGGATTAGCCAATGGAACACCGGAGCTGGAGGCCATCCTGTTAAAAGGGTAAGTATATCCAATTCCAGGACTCAATCAATAAGAAAGGTGGCTTCCACTAGGAGGCCACCTTTTTTATTGAGCACGGTCCACAGGGACTAACAACCGGAAAGAAATATTATCATCCTTCAGATCAAATTCTTTTGCTCTTACTTTTATATCACTTTTAAGTTCCATTTCCTGTAGTGAAACGTATATTAATTCATCATTGGGTTGAATTTTCACCCAGTCTGGAAAGTTATACGAATCTCTCATCACTTTCATTACATATGAAACAGGCAGATCCAATGATCCTACAGAGATTGATTTCTGTTTCAGTAAAATATCTCCGTTTTCCAATGCTTTAGGTTCAAAATCCAATTTAAAATCAATATTAGATGTAAAAACGGGTACAGACCCTTTTAATTCAACATCATCTTTTAATTGAACATTATAATCAACAGGTCCCTTCATTCCTTCTTTTTCAATATAATGCTCAATAATGAGATTAAGATCTTTCTTATTTGTATTAACGTTAAATCCTACTTCCTGGTTGGGATTTTCGCTGTTTTTAGGCAGTGTATCATCTTTTATCGGCATAAAAATCATTGAAACAATGATGGCTAATCCAATTATCACCACTCCTAAAAGAACAAAAAAACCTACCTTCCATTTGTTCTTCATGACGGCTGCTCCTCTTCCTCAACAGAATCTTTTCTATCTGTCAATGTTGCTAATGTTTCCCCGTTTGTCAGGTTTGTAAACATACGATCTGCTATCATTCTATATCCTTCATCATTTGGATGAAAGTAGTCTTCATATAACAAAGTATCACCTGCATCAATAAATAAGTCCTCTATCTTAACGAATAGGGTTTTATCGTAATTTGAAAGAATCTCCTGGCTGGCATCATTCCAATCATGAATGACCTGGTTGACTTCTTCAATATCAGAGAACCATGTATTGAATGGATTATACAACCCTGCAAGGACGATTCCTGCATCTGGGTTATAGCTCCTGATCGTCTCGATAATCTCTTTTAACCGTAATTGATATTGTCGTTTCTCTTCTTGAAAAACTGCTAATTTCAAGTGGGATAAATTTTCACGGAAAATTTTCATAACATCGTTTCCGCCAATCGTGATCATGACTAAATCGGATTGTTCAATCGATTTTTTCACATCTTCCTTTTTCAACCTTTTTAATAATTGGTCGGTACGGTTCCCTCTTACCCCGTAGTTATGAAATTGCGCGTCGTTTACCCCATCCAATGATTCCAGGTGTTTCTCTAAATAAGGTACATATCCACCCTTTTTCGTGCTGTCTCCTACACCTTGAGTTAGTGAATCTCCAACTGAAACAACTTTTAAGTTTTTCGGAATAAAGGTTTCGTTCGGATTATCTTTATCCCACATGGATACTTCTCTTGTAATATGATTAGCAGCATCTTCTAACGAACAGCCTGACAGGAAAAAAACAAAAGCGAGCATGAGAATCGTTATTTTTTTCATTTACGTCACCTCGCTTGCACTTTAATATTATTATATCACGCTTGTTTAGTCATGAAACCTTTGTAAACAAATCATTATGAACATGTAAACCTATGTGACATGTTTTCTACTATAATGAACTAACGGCTGCTACCTGATTTTAATGTAGCGAATACTTCTGTTATAAACTGTCCATAGTTGAACTGCTTCGCGATTTTATGAACCCGCCATGGTGCTTTTTCCGTTGACTTTCTAAAATCTCCTATGCTCTGACCAAAAGTGCATCCTGTATTGACGGCAACCCGGATAGGAACCTCTTCAAACATCATTTTATCCCCATCGGCAAGAGCCCATATGGCCAATAGGTCGTGCAGGGGACTCCCCGATATATCAGGGTACGTCTCCTTATAGAATTCATAATAATAATCCACCATCGGCTTAATGATCTGCCCAACCTTGTCATTTGTTTTTATATAGTAATCATGAAGTGAATCAATCATGGCCGGTGTAATGAGTGCATACATGGTTACATCTAATGGAATGAGATGGATTTTTTTGGGAGCGAGTTGAATCAGGATATTTGCTGCATAAGGATCTCCATAAAAATTCGATTCTGCAGTCGGGGTTACATTTCCTGGTACGTGAAATGCTCCTCCCATTACATAGAATTCTTTCACTTTTTTCATGGTTTCTGGATACAGGACAAAGGCTGTTGCTAAGGAAGTTAATCGTCCGGCAGAGAATATATACAATTCTCCGGCATACTTATCAATTAGTGCATTGATTTCATAGAAATTCTCACTGATTTCAGAGCTATCAAGTTCTATTTGATCAGGGATGATGGGTCCTAACCCTGCTATACCATGAACCTCGGGATAGAATTGGGGTGGTGCACCCGTTAAAGCAGAGACCGCCCCCCCGATGAGAGGGATATCGGTTATCCCAGTGATACTTTGAAGGTATTTGACGTTTTTCAATGCACTCGCTTTGGAGACATTTCCATAGTCACAAACAATTCCGACTATTTCAATCGCATCACTATAATAAGCATATAAGACTGCGACAATATCATCGATCCCAAAGTCTGATATCACCAATACCTTCTTCTTGTCATTCAAGTTCTGACACTTCCTTTCATATATATTCTACATAATAAGGAAGAATCGTCAGGCAATTTGATCAATCCCTTGATGAGATCAGAATGAGCTTTCTTACCTATTATATTTCTATGATATGATTGATTTAGTTATGAGGACGCAAGAAGATTCATTAAATCATCAAGAAATGGTACGAACCTGCTTTATTAAAATGGTACAATACATGTACAAACTAATAGGAAAGGTGAACGTATGAAGAAAAATCTCTTATTATATTTCACTCTCGTTATAGGTTTATTAGGTATTATTGCCGGTTGCTCAAGCAATCAGGAAGAGGAAGCTCACCATGATCATACAGCCGCTAATGGGGACATTCGGGAAGAAACCGCTTCCGTTGATACACTTCCGTCTTTCCTTGACGAAAAAGATGACAATATGAAGCTTATTTATTCTTCGGCTGCTAAAAACCCTGAGCTGTTACAATATATCCCTTGTTATTGCGGGTGCGGTGATTCAGCTGGACATAAGAGCAATCTGAATTGCTTTGTTTACGAAATAAAAGGGGAAAAAGTGGTTTGGGATGATCATGGTACGAGATGTCAGGTATGCTTGGAAATTGCGGCTGAATCCATTGTGAAGTACAAGAATGGTGAATCCATCAAACAAATCAGGAACTTCATTGATGAACAATATAAAGAAGGGTACGCTAAGCCTACTCCAACGCCGATGCCCTCATAATGAATGCAGACAGCAGAAGATCCTGCTGTCTTTTTCTATATAAAAAAGACGAAAGGAAAATTCCCTTTCGTCTTTTGCTCATAAATCAATCCGTGTAATACATAAATCCTATTGCACCAATTCCAGTGTGTGTGCTGATGATTGGTGTTGTCGGAACGATATCGATTTGATCGTAACCTGTTTTTTCAATGATCTTAGCCTTAAGATTTTGAGCAAGCTCCAGTCCATCTGCATGGACAAGTCCTACGCCCCGTATAGTTTTTCCTTTCACGTCTTCCAAGAACTGTGTCGTTAAGTATTTAACCACTTGTGAATGGCTACGGACCTTAGCTACAGGTGTATACTCGCCACCTTCTAATGAAGCTATCGGTTTAATATTTAGCAGGGAACCAATCATTGCCCGTCCCTTTCCGATTCTACCGCCTTTTGCCAGGTTTTCAAGTGTATCAACAACAACAAATAAATTTGTATTTTGACGAATTTCTTCCAGGGCAATAAGGATTTCTTCAAGTGATCTACCCTCTTTTGCAAGCTTAGCAGCTTCAATCACCTGGAAAGCCAGTCCCTTGGAAATGAAACGTGAATCCACAACCGTAACATCTGATGAAGACATTTCAGCAGCCGATTCCGCTGAGCGAACCGTCCCACTCATGCCACCAGTCATATGTATGGATAAAACTTTCGAACCATCTTTTCCTAATTCATCATAAAGTTCAACGAATGTTCCTGCTGGTGGCTGCGAACTTTTTGGTAATTCCTTGGAAGCTTTCATCTTCTCTAGAAAGCTTAAAGGTGAAAGATCTACTCTATCTAGGTACGTTTCTCCATCGATTGAAATGGACAGAGGAACTACATGAATATCAAGTTCTTTTACGACCTCATCGGATAAATCCACCGTCGAGTCTGTTACAATATTTATTTTGGTCATTTTTGCCACATCCTATCTCCCATATCAATAGTATTATATCGCTAAATGCTGCGGATTTAAATAGATAGCAGGGATTTCTTCACCTTGCAATCTAACTGGATGGTATAATTCCCAAATAAAAAGGAGTGGCCCCACGTATCCTTCACGCTAAAGGACCTGCCCCCCTTTTTGAATTATGCATTATTCTTTAATTCTTCTGATTGATAAATTTCTTCATACTCTGACCATTTCGTCGTTCTCTTTAAATGTTCTCTAAAGCTGAAGATGGTCTTAGGCCCCTTATGATTGACAATCTTTGTAATAAATTGATTCAGCCTAAGATTTACCCTTAGATAAAGTGGGCTATCTTCCTTCATGACAGGAACTTCCAAGATTTTGACCTTCCGTCCATCCTTTGATTTGAACTCAATGGTTTTTGTCAGCAAAGTATCAATCCTCTTTTTCACCCGTTTATACTCTTATTATACCCCATTTTGTGGCGCATAAAATGTCTAATCATGCAAAAATACTAATATTTTTCTAAAGATTTCTTATGAAACAGGAAGTATGCATTCTACCGAATCGTGTTTGGGTGAGTTAACAATATTGGATACCTGGTACCCTTTCATTAGGTCTCTGTGAAGGGGGTTTAAAACCGAGGAAGCTTCCTCAAAGGAGTAATCATCTGTGTTTAGCCATTTTTCAATAGCTTCATGATCCGTGAGAATAACGGGCATTCGTTCATGCACCGGTTCTACAAGTGTGTTAGCTTCTGTTGTAAGAATCGTAGAGGTCGTATCCTCCCCATTACGATCCCATAACCCGGCAAATACAAAGGTCTCATCCTCTTTTAATTGAAATCTCACAGGAACCTTCTGTGTGTTCTCCTTCTTCCATTCATAGAAGCCATCTGCAAAGATCACCATTCTTTTCGAATGGACAAGGGACTTGAAGCTCGGTTTCTCCAATAAGGTTTCACTTCGGGCATTGATTAACGGTTTCCACTTATTACGGTCTGCCCAATGAGGAACGAGGCCCCACGTTATCTCTCCGGCTCTGCGCTTGCCCTTGTGTGATATAAGGGACAGAACTTTTTGTGATGGGGCAATATTGTACCGCGGCTGCCATTCTTCAAGGAATTCATCAATTAAGTATTGTCTCACTAATTCTTCTAAAGGGGTCGTTAAGGAAAATCTACCGCACACAACTGTCACCTCATTCGTTTCTTTACTTAGGAATATACATTATAATGAGAAAAATTTCTAATCCAAAAGGCGCACTTTAATCCTTTACTATGTTAATGATTGCACAATGACGATAAGAGGATTATCATAATTATATACAATGTTGACTCATTGAGAATTCAATGAGGGGATAATAGAAAGGATGAGACTTCTTTGACTTATGATTTCGACTTTTCCAATTGGAAAGAAGAAGTTGCAAACGCCATTACCCACGGAATCGGATTAATTTTGAGCATACCCGCTTTAGTGATGTTAATCATATTCGCCGTACATGAAGGATCTGCCTGGCATGTTGTGAGCTTCTCTATCTTCGGTGCATCAATGATTCTTCTATATTTATTTTCAACCCTGTTACACAGCTTTAAGCCATCAAAGGTAAAGAATCTATTTGCCATTTTAGATCATTCGGCCATTTATATCCTGATCGCTGGAACGTATACCCCGTTTATGCTAATCAGTGTAAGAGGTGCATTGGGATGGACATTATTCGGCATTGTCTGGGGACTCGCCATTGTAGGAATTGTATTTAAATGCTACTTTGTTCAACGTTTCCAAGTTGTTTCCACCCTCTTTTACCTAGTGATGGGCTGGCTTGTCATCATTGCCATTAAACCATTATATGCCAGTCTTACCGGTGCCGGATTCGGACTGCTGCTGGCAGGCGGAATCATGTATTCCATCGGAGCTATTTTCTACGTGTGGAACAAATTACCCTACAATCACGCTATTTGGCATCTTTTCGTGTTAGCTGGAAGCAGTTTTATGTATTTTTGCATTCTCTTTTACGTTTAAGGAATTCAACACATAAATAATAAAAAGGCTAGCTAATGTGCTAGCCTTTTTACTATGATACTTTTTTTATTTTATCCAATGAAGCTTGAATGACTCCTCTGAGTTCTTTGGATAACTCTTTTACGTCACTGCCTGATACATATGCGGAAGGCATGGATGGAAGTATTTCAACATAAATATCACATGGCTTGATACCGCGGGGATGATTTTCAAACATATCAGCTGTCCCTTGAATCACCACCGGGACGATCGGCACACCTGCATCTTTTGCCATGCGAATACCACCTGTTTTAAACTCTTTCAGTTCTCCCCCTTTGTTTCTGGTACCTTCAGGGAAAATAAGCAGGGAATGGCCTTCTTTCAGTAATAGGCTCCCTTTCCGGATTGATTGTATCGCCTGTCTTCTATTTTTACGATCAATAAAAATGCACGATATCATGGTCATCCATTCACTGATGATTGGCAGCTTTTTCACCTCAACTTTAGAAATAAAGCCAAATGGTTTCTTTACATATCCTAATAGGACAGGGATATCAAAGTCTCCCCCATGATTAGCCACAAACAGGACCGGCCCATCAGGAATATGCTGCTGTCCACTAATATGTATAGCACTCCCTGTCTTTTTCATTATCCCCCTTGCCCATTCTTTTGGTAGTCTATGGATCATGCGATCGCGTTCTTCAACCGGAATATCACTACCCAGCCTTTTTGCTTTTTGAAGAGTGGGCAAACTGTAAATAAGATACACACACATATAAATCAACACATACATCATTCTAAACACTTATTTATCCTCCTTGAAATTCCTTTCATCATTATACAGGAAGGATAGATAGGAAAATAGACAAAAATAGGGGAATACTGAACAGATCAGGCATTCCCCTATTAGCGATTATTTTCTTATATACACTTTAAATTCATAATCATAAGGATTCTTTTCATCTTTTAGTCCCTTTTCAGAGGAAGTGCAGGTGAATTCCTCCCAAGGGATAGCAGGCATTACCGTGTCGCCTTCAAATTCATGATGAATCTCTGTTACATACAACTTATCTACGTGAGGGATGAACTGCTTGTACACTTCTCTCCCACCCATAATAAAGGTTTCTGAATTTCTTCCTTCCGCCCATTCCAGGATATCCTCCACAGAATGCAGGACAAGACAGCCTTCAGGTTGAAAGTTTTTACTTCTTGTAAGAATGACATTCTCGCGTTTTGGTAACGGCTTACCAATGGAATCAAACGTTTTTCTTCCCATGACGACCCCGTGGCCATCCGTCGTTTTCTTGAAAAATTTCAGGTCCTCCGGTAATCTCCATGGCAAACCATTGTCTTTCCCAATCAGGCCATTCTTATCCATTGCCCATATAAAAGAAATCATACACTCACGACTCCTTTGATATGGGGATGAGGGTTATATTCTTCAAGGGAGAAATCCTCAAAGCTGAACCCAAAGATATCCTTTACTTCAGGATTGATTGTTAACGTTGGTAATGATCTGGGTTCCCTTGAAAGCTGTAAGTTTACTTGATCAAGGTGATTCTGATAGATATGGACGTCACCAAAAGTATGGACGAACTCTCCTGGTTCCAGATCACAAACTTGTGCTACCATCATCGTTAATAGGGCATAAGATGCAATATTAAAAGGAACGCCCAGGAATACGTCAGCAGATCGTTGGTAAAGCTGACAGGATAGTTTTCCATCGGCTACATAGAATTGGAATAGACAGTGGCAAGGGGGTAAAGCCATATGATCTACATCTGCAACATTCCATGCGCTTACGATCATTCTTCTGGAATCGGGATTGTTTTTGATTGTATCAATCAAATTCGTTATTTGGTCAATCGTTTCACCATTCGCTCCTGACCATGATCTCCATTGATGACCATATACAGGACCTAATTCTCCGTTTTCATCCGCCCATTCATTCCAGATTCGGACTCCGTTTTCTTGAAGATATTCAACGTTCGTATCCCCTTTTAGAAACCAAAGAAGTTCATGGATGATGGATTTCACATGCAGTTTTTTAGTGGTAAGAAGAGGGAAACCTTCCTTTAGGTCAAAACGCATTTGATAACCGAACGTGCTGATCGTGCCTGTACCTGTTCGATCTTCTTTCTTCGTGCCATTTTCCAGAACATGTTTACACAAATCTAAATATTGCTTCACACTGACCACACCTTTTATAAGTTTATAGTTCCTTGAAAAATTGATATGTTGCTGGTGCCTTCTTTTTAAGAAGATTTCTAGATTCTGAGTTTAAATAATACATGGCAAATGTTTCTGCAAAATATTCTTCTTTATATTGAAGAAAATAGGGTTGGTCCGGGAAAACCTGTGGAGCTTCTCTCTTCCAAAGAGGCATGAATTCGAGCTCAAAGTCAAGGTCCTTTAAGACGTAACGATCTATACTGTGGGCGAGTTCATGTAATTCTAAATTAATCGAATTGTGACCTTTCCCTTTCTCACTGTGACCGATTTTCACCAAAACAAGCTTGGATCCGCCAATTCCAGGAACGTCATCCCATGTGATACTTTTATTAGTGTACCCTCTTGGGGTAACTCCTTTCAAGTGACTTGTGGTAGAAAAATCGGTTAAATTTTTTTCAAATAATCTTATTTTAATATTTTGTGAATTCGTAGACTCTAAGAGTGGAGTCGGAATATGATCTAGTCTCTCAATCATTTCCATTGCCCCTGATTTATCATAATTTGACTGGGGCAACAGAACCATGTTTTCTAATTGTTTACTGGATTGAAGTTGTAATTGTGTTTTAAGAGGAGAATGCTTTAAGAGGGTTCCACTGTAGTCAGCTTTTGAATGGGCCCACAGAATGACAAGAATAACCGAAATAGCGAGGACGATGAAGATGCGCTTCACTTATTGCCCCCTCCTTTCATCCAGAGAAAGTAACATCATTATTATTACTATATTAACATAATGATAGTGTCGATTTTAGGAGAGATTGTTTCCAATATCTAAAGCGGAGGCGGCTCGTTCAGGCCCGACAAGCATAAGATGAATTGGCCGGGAAGGCGTCCTTTGCCTTCTTGGCCAATTTAGCTTATGACCTCGAGGGGCTAGCCGCCGGAGCTGGATGACACTAAAGCGGAGGCGGCTTGGGCAGAGGCGCATGTATAAGGTGAACTTGCCGGAATGGCCTCAATCCCTGTAGATACAAAAAAAGCAAGCACGCTCGTCCACGTACTTGCTTTCATTCATTTCTATGAAATCACTGGGATTACGAAACACTCATCCATTGCGGTGGAGTGTTTTTATCCCAATAGATGCTTCCTAAGTCATGATGTGCTTGAAATTGGTCATGCACTGTATGATAGTGAAAGTTGAAGTAATAGCCGTCTTTTGGCGGATGATCTTTTCTTACATGGAAACGTATGACATCTTCACCAGAGCGTTCGTCATAAATATGAAAAATCTTTTCCGTTTTTGCATATTGAGGCACTTCTGAAATAGTAAGTGACGTTAAGTCTTCTTCTGGAAATTGAACAGCTGTATCAGCTATCGCCTTTTCGATTTTAGGAAGGATTAAAGACTTGAATTCGTCTTCAATGACAGGCTTGATCTTAGCCCCGAACTTTTCATAAGCGTTTTTCTCTGCCTGTACCATCATATTCCCTACGAAATCCTCATAGGAAATGGAAGACTCCTCTTCCAGTACTTCCTCTGGAACAGATTCAACCGACGAAGGCTTCCCATTGCCTTTTGCCATGGTATGATTATGTTCATTTAGAAAGGCTTGTGAAGGGGAAACAAGTCCAAATGTCAGGATGGATAGCAGGATAAAAAACGACTTTTTGAGCCAGATTGACATAGATAACGTCCTTTCCTATGTATTACGTCTATTATTATACTATTTCTTACGGATAAAAAGTGAAAAAGGTTTCATTTTTTTGTAGGATATAAAAATATTTATGTGGTAGTATATTAAAGAGGATACTTTGTAAGGAGGATAACTAGATGGATACAGGACTTATGATCAATATCGGATACTTACTTCTATTAGGTTATTTCGTTGTACTAGGATTCACTGATTAATACTTAGATGATTAGACAGGCTTAAGATGCCTGTCTATTTTATTGTTTAGTTTTGATAAACAATGCTGTTCATTTACATAATTTACCTATCATTAAAAATCAACAATCCGTTTATAAACATGTTCTTTAAACTCGAATGATTCCAAAGTGAAATTTGGCTGATGGTCTTTTGATTACGTCAAATCCCAGTTCTTTGAATAATGGGGACTGATAGTGTTCTTTTAATACTACCCGTTTTTTGGCCACCCTTTTTGCTTCTTCTATTCCTTCTTTTGTTATGCCTGTGTAGTTTGCCCACTGGCGGATGGGGTTGATTCCGTGAGAATCGGTCAAGGCTTCTTCAAACATCGGATCAAGGTAGACGACGTCAAAAGCATCATCCGGTATACCCTTTAATTCTTTCTGAAAATGCCCGTTAATGACGGTGATTCGATTCATAGCGCTATTCAGTTCATCGAGTGGAGATACCCAGTCTTTTAGTCCGTGATGAAGGATATGTGAAATATACTTATTCGCTTCAATTCCGACTACTCTCCCCTTTTCGCCGACGATATGGCTGGCGACAATACTATCTGAAGCAAGACCCAGCGTACAGTCCAGGAAACTCATACCTTCTTTAAGATCTGCAGCCTCAATGAGTGGATCGATCTCCCCTCGCATGACTCTTTTAATCCGAAAGGAAGCGGAGTTTGGATGGAAAAAGAAAGGGCCGCTATTTTCTTCTCTTGAATGAAGTTCCAATCTCTCTTTTCCAATGACTAAACAGTCTTGTCCATGCAGATTCATATGGTGTAATATCGATCTTTTTTTTCTGGGGATATAGGGAATATCGAGTACCTCAGCTGTTTTATATGCTTTCTCTATGACTTCCTGGTTCGCTCTCCCGCATGTAGTGACAAACACGATAAACATTCTCCTTTATCGGTACATTTTACTTGTACATATTTTTTACGTTTATTTATCCTACCATAAAAAGAAACGGATGACAGAGTCACCCGTTTCTTTTTGGCCATTTAGCAATTTTGGTCAAAAGCTGTGGATAAATTGGAAATAATCGACGAAATATCATGATCTTCAATTTCTTCCCTAGGGATGAAGTGGACGACTTTCTTTCCTTTCAGTAAGGCCATGGATGGGGAAGAAGGTTCGTATCCTTCGAAATACTCTCGCATTTTGGCTGTCGCCTCTTTGTCTTGACCGGCAAAAACCGTTACAAGATGGTCTGGCGTTTTTTCATTATTCATGACTGATTGCGTTGCAGCTGGTCTTGCCAGTCCTGCTGCACACCCACATACAGAGTTAACAACAACCAGGGTTGTTCCATCGGCATTTTCCATATGATTCACTACATCTTCTTCCGTACCCAGCTCTTTAAAGCCTGCTTTTGTAAGTTCTTGTCTCATCGGCGTAACTAACTGTCTCATATACTCTTCATATGCCATTGACATCATATTTCAATCCTTTCTCTCTTTTATTGTTGACGTGCTTCGGTCATCTGTTTCCAAACAGAACCTTTTGCTTCTTCGCCGCCTTCAATTCGTTCGATTGCCATTTTCACTTGTAATTTCACTTCAAATTCCGGATCATTCTCTGCTTCCTTTAATCCTGGCAGTGCAGATTCATCGCCAACTTCATAAAGGAACATTGCAGCACGCCATCTTACAAGCTTGCTTTTATCCTTTAAAGCTTCGATCATTTCAGGAGTTGCTTTCTTAAAGCCCAGGTCTGACAGACAATCTCCAGCCGTTCTTCTTACAGTCACTGATTTATCCTGTAAACCTTTATACAATAGAGGAAGGACTTTTTCATCTTCGATCATTCCTAAGTAGACAACAGCCAACCGGCGAATGGATACTTTTTCATCCTCCAGCGCTTTTTCCAACAGGGGTAGGTCGTCTAAAGTGGGATCCTCCATCGCATCCAGCTTCTGATACCTTGTTTGCCAGTCCGGGGCTTCAAAGTCCGCGATACTCACCTTTTGCTTTTTCTTGTAAATAAGAGGTCCTTTGGAATCGGATGTTTCCTGTGCTTCTTGGACAAGTGCTGCCAGCCTTTCAGAAGGATAGGCTGCAACCAGTTCTTCCGTCACATTGTTGCCAATCTCATCTAAGTCCCCGTAACGGATACCATAATCTTTCCACTTTCTGAGAAGGACGACATTATCTCCCTCTTTTTGAGCCTGACCGATCGCTTCCAGGAATGGTGCTGGAAGGGAAAAACGCTTCTCTTGTTCCCCATCTGTCACTTTCACTTGCATGGGAATCCCCTTGAACATCTGTACGCTAACATTCACTTCACCAAAATGTTCTTCCATGGGAGATTCATTTTCCTGATCGAGAGTATCTTCACCGAATGCCTTTCTAACCTGTGGCAAAAGCTCTTGCCAATCGAATTTCGCATTTCGTTCAACGGCTAAGAAGTCGGCAACATGATAGACCCCTTTGATGCCTTCAATGGCAAGAATGTCTTTAATGACGGGAGGAGCCCCGTCCACTTCATCTTTTTTATAATTATTGCTCTTTCCGGCTTTCATTTCCTGATCAAGCAGAACTTTCATTGTATTAGGACTTGGAGTAGGTTCAATCGATACTATCCTCAAGCTTGGTACCCCTTTCTATAAATTGTTCTTATACCATCCATTCTAACACAGTATCCAAGACGCCTTAAACGAAGAGGCTTATTCAGCAAATTCGGAGAGGTATGTCCATCTTTCAATGAGCTCTTCCAATTGTTCGTTGAGATTTTCACTTTCGTTCATTAACTTTTGTGCTTTTTCAAAATCACTGCCGACCTTTTGCAGCTCAGCATCTGCTTCTTCTATACGCTGCTCGATGTCTGCCATCTTTTCTTCGATTTCGTCCCATTCCCTCTTTTCCATGTAAGAAAGCCTCTTTTTCTCTTTCTCTTCCTTCAAGGGAGCAGATTCTTGCTTTTTGACCGGATCTTGCTTCTTACTTTTCGCTTCGTTCTTTTCCAGGTACTCAGTGTATTCACCAAAGTAAAAGTCGATTTGTCCATCTCCATTGAAGACCAATAATTGCTCGGCTGTTTTATCTAAAAAATATCGGTCATGGGAAACGGTTATGACAACACCGGAAAATTCGTTTATATAATCCTCCAGAACGGTGAGGGTTTCTGTATCCAAATCATTCGTCGGCTCATCAAGTAGGAGGACATTCGGTTTTGACATTAATAGCTTAAGTAAGAAAAGTCTTCGTTTTTCTCCACCGGAAAGCTTTCGGATCAATGTACCATGTGTGCTCATTGGAAATAGGAATCTTTCCAACATGGATGTAACAGAGATCTGCTCTCCTTTATCCGTCGTTATATATTCTCCTGCTTCTCTTATATATTCGATCATACGCATATTCTCATCAAGTTCTTCATGACCCTGGGTATAGTAAGCGACCTTTACGGTTTGACCTTTGAGTAATTCACCGCTTGTAAGCTCATCTGTCCCTGCAAGGAGGTTGAGAAAAGTTGATTTACCGCTCCCGTTTTTACCTACGATTCCAATACGGTCTTTAGGTTTGATGAGGAAAGAGAACTCTTCTAAAATGCGCTTGTCTTCAAACATTTTTGACGCATTCTTGAATTCAAATACTTGTTTACCCAGACGGTTTCCTCCGATTGCCATATCTACCTGGCCGCCAGATGGACCTGAAGACATCGTATCCTCCAAGTTTTCGAATCGTTGAATTCGAGCCTTTTGTTTAGTGGTTCTCGCCTTTGCTCCCCTTCTCATCCAGGCAAGCTCTCTACGATAAAGATTTTGCTGTTTTTCGGATAATTGGCGTTCCACCTCTTCCCTGGAAGCTTTCGCCTCAATAAATGAGGCATAATTTCCTTTGTAGGAGTAAAGGTTTCCTCCATCTAATTCAAAGATTCTGTTCGTTACCTTATCGAGGAAGTAACGGTCATGGGTCACGAGTAACACGGAGCCGTTATACTTCCCTAAATAATCTTCCAGCCATTTAATTGACTGGTAGTCTAAATGGTTGGTCGGTTCGTCCAAGATTAATAAGTCCGGTGTTTCGATCAGGACGCCCGCCAGCGCCACTCTCTTTTTTTGCCCGCCTGATAACTCGCTCATTTTCTTTGAAAAGTCGTGAATTCCCAGTTTTGTTAAAATGGATTTCGCATTTGCACTTGCATCCCAGGCGTGAAGGATATCCATTTGCTTTTGAGCTTCAAATAAATCCTCTTGTATTCTTGGATCATCTGAGTTGTTCTCCATTTCGATAAGGGCCATTTCATAATTTCGCATAGCCTGGATGATTTTTGCTTCACCACGAAATACTTGTTGTATTACGGTTAAATTCCCATCAAAAGAAGGCTCCTGTTGAAGGTAGGCAATATGATAATCGCCCGGCTTCGAAAATTCTCCAGTATCATATTCTTCCATCCCGGCAATGAGTTTCAACAGGCTTGATTTACCCGTTCCATTCACCCCGATCAGTCCGACTCTTTCTTTCTCAGTAATTGAAAACGATATACCTTTAAACAAAGTTTTCTCCCCATACGTTTTAGAAAGATTCTCAGCTGTTAACATTCTCATTCTTGACCATTCCATTCTTTATTAAATTGCTCTAGAAACCCTAGCATGAAGGCGTGACGTTCCTCTGCCAGTTTCCTTCCCGTTTCCGTACACATCAAGTCTTTCAGCTTTAGTAATTTTTCATAGAAATGATGGATACTGGAACTATCCCCATTTCTGTACTCATCTAAGGTCATCCCCACCCTAACTTGAAATTCAGGATTATATAGTGATCGACCTTTCTTTCCCCCATACGCAAACGTCCTGGCGATTCCTATGGCACCAATGGCATCGAGACGATCGGCATCGCGCACGATTTTCGCTTCTATGGAGGTTAATTCTGCTTCGTGACCACCTTTATATGAAATGGAATAAATTATTGATTTTAACAATTCCATTTCAGAATCCCGAAGAGAGAGGGTGGATAGAATGTAATCCAGCTTTTCCTTCCCCTCTTCTTCTTCAACGAACTTTTCATCCGGAACATCATGAAGCAATGCAGCGAGTTCGATAATATATGTATTGGGTACATTTTCTTCCCTTGCAATGATAAGTGCCTGTTTACGGACACGATTCAAATGAAACCAATCATGTCCAGTAGACTCTCCAAAGTACTGACGTTTTAAATAGTCGATGATATCGTCCAACTTTTTTCGCTCCATATCACTTTCTCCTCCATTGTACCAAAAAATATTCTCTTATCAGAATAAAAAGGAGTCGATGCATCATTCTCCACATCACTCCTTTTTGCATTAATTCACTTTGTCTTCTGCAAACCAGCTTATACCGATTGTATTGGCCCCTGCGTGTACGCCTATCACGGCACCCAGCGGGTACGCCCCAAATTCGATATCCGGGTATTGTTCTTGCAGTTGCTCAATCCATTCTAAAGCATCTCCACGATTTAAACCATGTAATACGGAAACTTTCGATATTCGTTTATTGGTGAGAGCCCTATTTAATTGATCAGCCATGCTGTTCAAACCTTTTTTGATGCTCCTTACTTTATCCTTCACTTCAAGTTTACCATCCTCTATCGCAAGCATGGGCTTTACATTAAGAACACTTCCGAGGAAGAATGACAGCCCACTCATTCGGCCACTTTTATGGAGTTGCTCCAAGCTGCCTACCATGACATAGGTTTCACAAGAAGCGATTCTTTTTTCGATAGCTTCCCTAATTTGTAACGGAGCCATTCCTTCATGCTGTAGTCTTTGACCGTATAGGATTAATTCCGTCAATGGATTGGAAATGACC
This sequence comes from Rossellomorea sp. FM04394, assembly GCF_041889765.1. Classification (NCBI taxonomy): domain Bacteria; kingdom Bacillati; phylum Bacillota; class Bacilli; order Caryophanales; family Bacillaceae; genus Rossellomorea; species Rossellomorea sp. FM04394. The sequence goes on from NZ_CP168654.1 coordinate 2,628,681, forward strand.
TTCGAATCTATACAGATAATGTTTGGTAGTGTTTCCTTTAACAACTCTGCAGCTTGATGGGCAGATGAATATGTTCCGCTAAAATGTGAAGAGACATGGATTGAAAAGATATAATCGTAGTCCTTGGATAATTCTTCAAACAACTCTTTAAAGGTACCGATTGAAGGTTGTGAGGTTTTCACCTCTACTTTCTCTTCCTTTAACTTGAAGAACAATTCTTCCGGAGATAAGTCAACTCCGTCTTGATACTCCCTCTCACCAAAGAGGATATTCATTGGAACGATATAGATGTGATTTTCTTTACTGCTCGAATGAGTCGGAACAAATGCTGTGCTATCTGTAACCCAGGCTATTCTCATTGTAAAAATCCCCTTTTTCTATATAATTATGAACTCTCTTCCATACTAGAAGTCTATTCGATCAAGTTGTTGTAACGTTTCAACTGAAAAGGAAATCATTTGAAGAACATCATCAACCATTTCTTCTGTAATGACTCTATTAAAAGTCAGATTCCCCTCGCAGGCAGGAGGATTAAGAGAGGATATCACTTCTTTCCATTCCCACTTTTTATCTTTACCCCATGTTTCTTCAAGTAACTTACGGCCATCCTTCAACTTCTCGTCACCTTTATAGACGATGAGGATATCAGCTCCTGCTGTATTCTTTTCTGTCATCATCTTTCGCTCCGCCAGAAAGTGACCCATATCCGCTTTCAAATGAAACTCTATCGAAATGGATTCCTTGTAAGGTAAAGAATAGTGAATTTGATAACAACGTTCGTAGTGGGCAAAGTCAAATAAATCCTTCCGATCAAGAATATGAATTTCCCCTGACAAATCAAGATCATATACTGCTCCCTCAAAGATTACCTTTAAGTTGTCAAAGGCTGTTGGATCAAACATGTTTTCCTCTCCTTTCAAACCTGAGTGGCTAAAATAACCCTATGGCCCTGCCTTCATCATCCACATTCATTCCAAACGCAGCCGGTTTTTTCGGCAGGCCGGGCATCGTCATCACTTCTCCTGTTAAAGCAACGATAAAACCGGCTCCGATTTTCGGTTTCAGCTCCCTTATTGTGATTGTAAAATTCTCAGGACGACCGAGTTTTGTAGGATCATCTGATAGGGAATATTGGGTTTTAGCCATACAAACCGGCAGGACGCCCCACCCCTGGTCTTCAAACTGCTCGAGCTGCTTTCGTGCTTTCACTGTGTAGTCAACTTCTTTCGCTCCGTAAACCTTTTTTGCAATCATTTCAATTTTAGATGGGAGTGAATCAGAAAGTTCATATAGGCGGGAAAATTCTTTTGTGTTCCCTTCGATTTCACGCAGCACCTTTTCCGCTAAATCTCTGCCACCCTCTCCACCTTTTGCCCAAACATCGGTTAGTGAAACTTGAACTCCCATGTCTTCGCACCACTTGATAAGGGTCTGGATTTCGTCATCACTATCCGTCACAAATCGATTAACGGCAATTACATAAGGTACGTTGAAATGATCTAACGTTTCCATGTGCTTTTTGAGATTAGACAATCCTTTTTGGAGAGCTCGAAGGTTTTCAATTTGAAGTTCACTTTTCCCTTGACCTCCATGCATCTTCAGAGCACGAATGGTGGCTACAAGCACGATGGCATCCGGGGCTATGTCTGCAGCTCGGGATTTGATATTCAGAAACTTCTCCGCCCCTAAATCAGCACCAAATCCAGATTCCGTTACAACATAATCAGCCAGCTTAAGAGCCGTTTTAGTCGCCATGACACTGTTACACCCATGAGCGATGTTTGCGAATGGACCTCCATGAACAAGGGCAGGGGAATGTTCAATCGTTTGAACGAGATTAGGTTTCAGGGCATCCTTTAACAATAATGTCAGGGCCCCTTCAGCTCCTAAATCTTCAACGGTTACAGGTTGCTTTGTAGAGTTGTATGCGACAACCATTTGTCCAAGTCTTCTTCTTAATTCATCAAGATTTTGAGATAAACATAGAACTGCCATAATCTCAGAAGCCACTGTAATATCAAATCCGTCTTCACGTGGAACACCTTGTACCGGTCCACCTAAACCAACGATTATTTGTCTAAGGGCACGGTCATTCATGTCCAGAGCCCGCTTCCATACAATCCTTCTTTGATCGATATTCAGTTCATTTCCCTGATGGATATGATTATCCACCAATGCGGCTAAAGCGTTATTTGCAGTCGTTATAGCGTGGATATCGCCTGTGAAATGAAGGTTAATATCCTCCATGGGAAGCACTTGGGAATACCCTCCTCCTGTTGCACCGCCTTTTATTCCCATCGTTGGTCCAAGTGATGGTTCCCTCATGGCAATGATGGTGTTTTTATCTAACTGATTTAATGCATCCCCGAGTCCAACCGTAACCGTTGATTTCCCCTCTCCTGCAGGAGTGGGATTGATCGAAGTGACTAAGATTAATTTCCCATCGGACTGACCCTGGATTTTTTGAATTGTTTCATACGTGATTTTCCCTTTGTATTTACCATAAAGCTCGATATCATGTTCTGAGAGACCTATTTTCTTTGCAATGTCCAGTATCGGTTGCATAGTCGCCTGTTGAGCAATTTCAATATCTGACTTCACTATTTTCTTCGTCGTTGTCACCTGTTTTCACCTTCTAGTTATGTAATAGGTATTGGGCCTAAGCCCTAGATATAAATTTTACAAAAAATCATGTTTACTCTTAAACTTCATTTACAATCCCTTTGTAATCTTAAATGGTAGTGTTACTTAATTTTACACTATGTTTTATATCTCCACCATTATTGCCTTTTATAGGGGGAATAAGATTGCTGCAAGAAAAGTCAGTTCTAATTTTGACCGCTCGTTTTGGAGAAGGACATATTCAAACTGCTGAAACTCTAGCTCATACATTTAGGATCCAGGGATATAAATGGGTGAGCATCTGTGATCTATATGGAGAAGCCTACCCTGCAATGCACTCCTTGGCCCAGAATTTATTAAGAAAAGGATATTCCAAATTCGGTTCCCCTTTCTATAAAGCATTCTACTATGGAACCGATAAACTTTCCTCAAAAGGATTGAGCTACTTTTATCAGCATTTAGGAAAAAAGCGCCTAATGAAACTGGTTGAAACGTACTCACCGTCATGCATTGTCACGACATTCCCACTTCATGCTGCACCATACCTGAGGCTTCGCTCAAGCTTAAACATACCCACATATACCGTCATTACAGACTACTGTGTTCATCCGTTGTGGATTCATCCCATGATCGAGAAATACTATGTGGCAACAGATCACGTTAAGAGGACGCTCGTCACTTACGGAGTAGAGACAGAGAAAATCTTCGTTAGCGGATTACCTATCCGTTCCAGCTTTCATCATACAGTTAAAAAAAACTATAAAGAATTTGAACTTTCCCCAAACCGGAAAACCATCACCATTATGGGGGGTGGTCTAGGTTTGGTTCCGAATATCGAACCCCTTTTATCCTCCCTATCGAATGATCATAATCTTCAAGTAGCTGTTGTGTGCGGGAGGAACGATCAGCTATACAATCAACTAGAAAAATATAAATCCAACGGTAACATCCACACTTTCGGATATATTTCCAAAATGGAAAACCTGTTTTCCCTTACTGATTGTCTGGTCACTAAGTCGGGTGCCTTATCGTTAACGGAAGCTGCTTGTTTTAAATTGCCTATCATTATTTTCAAGCCCGCACCCGGTCAGGAGAATGAGAATGCCAAGTACTTATTAAAATTGACTGCGGCACTCACCTATTCAAATCAAACGGATCTTCTTAAAAGCATTTATCGATGTCTATATGATAACAACACCAAAGAATCATTATCGAGAAATATTTCCTCATTATTTAACAAGAATGCCTGTCCAACGATCGTGGAGGATATTCTTCGACACGAGCACAGGATAAACACCCTTGTTGAAAGAAGAATGTGATTTGGAAACCTCCACTTAATATCCTATTTGGTGCCGGAATCGGTTCTTTAGCTTCCTTGGATCCTGCTTTACAGGAATATTCATTGCAGGTTTATGTCTCCTGTGAACCGGCCTTAAATATGGACCTCCATTCCTGGCCGGTGATCATAGAAGGAGTGCAGAATTATATTCTTGGATGATAAACTTGGGGAAAGCTCGTGTTGGATTCAGTCCTTGAGAAAGAAACGTCTCAGCAGTGGACAAGGATATCTCCAAACCGATTCAATATAAACGTATCAAAAAAGAACTTGTAAATGAAGTCAGTAAATAAAAAGACATGCTCGATCCCATTCCGATCGAGCATGTTCATTATTTTTGAAACATAAACAATGTCATAAAGGTTAAAGCTTGCTTTAATTCACTTGGAAGCGTCTCTGTCAATGAAGACGTTACTCCTTTTTTGTAGACCCACTCTTCGTCAACCTTCTTCCAGCCTTTTTCACCAGCCAGCTTTTCCAGTTCCCAAGGCATCATTGTGTTACAGATGACGTTTTCTCCATGAAGGCGCGGATAGGCATTTTCCCTGGGGTGAGCGGTCGGACCTAATAGGCCAATGCATATATACCCGTCAGGAGACACAATCCGCTCGATTTCGTTCAGGGTATGAAGGGGGTCTTCCGTCCATTCAACTGAATTAATCGCCATTACAGCTTGAAACTGTTCATCTTGAAAAGGAAGAGAACGCAAGTCTCCTTGAACAAAAGATAATGAGTCCCTTTCTTGTTTCTTTGCGATTTGAACCATTTTTTCAGAGAAATCCATCCCCGTGACGACATATCCTTTTTCGAAAAGCAAAAACGAACCATATCCATCACCGCATCCTAAGTCTGCTACAGCATCCCCGCGTTCAATTTGTTTAGTGAAAAAGGGAATTATAGCCTTCCTGCTTCCACTTGTCCACATCTCTACACTTTTGGAATGCCAATGATCCGCATTATCTTCCCAGCGTGACTTGGCACTTGTATGCCATTCTGAATTCTTCATATGTACACCTCAATATTTTTTCTATACTATTCTTTATTCTCATTCAGTGAACCATAATCCTTCTTTTCAAGTATGATCTCTGTTTAATCATTTGAATATCATAATATTATTATGTAAACCATTTCATGATCTGGATTATGTTTTACTGCTCTTTTGTCCATACTAGTCCTATAATCAGAACAAGAAAGGTGATGTTGTATGGAAGAGATTTCTAGGGTTCAACGGAACTACCATGGTGACATTATCAGTTTTCAAACTTCTTCCGGCCGTATTATCTCCTATCGAAAAGCTGTATTGGAAGCATCAGAGGGATTACTTCAAGGAGTAGTCCTGAATGAAAATGAGTGGGGAGAAATAGAACTATCAAGTATGTCGGTCGATGATGGAAGCTTCAATCACTACCCTTCTATTTTCTAGAGTGATGGTAAACTTTTCAGATCGACAAGCCAAAAAGGACTTCATGCTCTAGCAAGAAGTCCTTTTTGGTTTGAATTGTCTAGATTCTACATGCTTTACCCATTATCATTCAGTGCGATTTTGAATTGTTCGAAGTTCTTCTACGCGGTCCTTCTCTTCATCGAAGAATTGAACAAGATCTCCAATGCGGTCAATGGAATCCCAGCTCAGGTGGTGTTCAATTCCTTCAACGTCTTCATATATATGCTCTTCTTTTACTCCAATTACACGAAGGAATTGTTCTAACAGTTCATGTCTATATACTAAACGCTTTCCTACTTTGTTTCCCTTTGGAGTCAGAACAAGCCCGCGATATTTCTCGTAAATGAGATAATCGTCCTTATCTAACTTCTGCACCATTTTGGTAACGGAGGAGGGGTGAACAGATAAAGCTTCTGCTATATCTGATACTCTTGCATAACCCTTGTTCTCAATTAACATATAAATCTGTTCTATATAATCTTCCATACTTGGTGTAGGCATTCTGTACCCTCCAAATTTCCATAAATATCATTAAAAGTTTACTATAACTACAGAATGAATACAACCCAAGCACGTCATTACTCCTCTGTTAATCTTCGGTTAAGGAACCTTGATATCAACCCGTGCTTTGGTGATATCATCCATACAATGAAGAAAATAATTCCTGCGGCTACTGCCATTGAGCCTGAAATGGAAACATCAAACACCTTTGCCCCGTAATATCCAATGATACTATCAAAGACTCCAATTACACCGCTCATAAGGAGCATCACTTTATATTGATCAGTTAGCAAATAAGCTGTAGCTCCAGGAGCAATAAGCATCGCAACAACAAGAATTGCACCGACGCTATCAAATGCCGATACAGTCGTAACGGAAACAAGTCCCATTAATATATAATGAACCACTAGTACAGGAATTCCGATGGCTGCTGCCATACTGGGATCAAAAGAGGTTAATTTAAACTCTTTAAATAGAAGGAAGATAATGATGATATCTAAGATCAATACAGATCCTAGCATCACAACCGATTTTGGGATGTCCCCGACTAAAGGCAAGGACAAGGTATTCCAAGGTACGAATGCGATTTCACCCATTAAGGCATGCTCCACGTCCAAATGAACATTTTTGGCAAACAATGAAATGAGGATGACCCCTAAAGCAAACAGGGAAGTAAATACCACACCTATTGCAGCATCTTCCTGGATCCCGCTGGAATTCAATAACTGAACCATAAAGGTAGTCAACAATCCAGCCACTGCTGCACCGATCAGCATATAAAATCCATTCATACTTTGGCTGACAATGAATGCCATAACCAATCCGAGGAGCACGGTATGGCTGATTGCATCTGCTAACATAGACATCTTTCTCAGGATTAAGAAGCATCCTACGATGCCACAGGATAAGCCTACTAAACTACCAGTCAGAAGAATCCATAATTCATAACTCATATCCCTGCCCCCCCCTTCTGCTTGACACCTTTACGTTTAAGAAAGGATATTGCATATAAATATCGGACATTTTCATTTGCAACTTTGTGAGTTGTTCTTTTGATAACGCCTCTTTTTCTTCCTTTTCAAGCCACTGGATATCAAGTGACCCCAACTCACTCGGGTACATTTCTTTCAGTTCCATGATTTCATCAACAAAGCTGAATTGCTCCGCTTTCATTAGCCCTGATTTTGTAATCGTCAATATTCCATCCTCTTGATTCAGGTAACCTTTTTTCATCAAATGCTTCAATACCCGATTAAATCTCAAGGTAGAAATATTGCTTTGTTGAAATAAATGATCTATACGTATTGTTGGTTTACCGGATTCATACATCTTTTTCAATATAAAGCGCATAGCCAGTCGATCATCATTTTTCAATCTTTTCAATATAACCGAGATTAATCCGCGCTTTGGAGAAAAAAGCATGGATATGATGAAAATAACTGTAGCCGTCAATACAATGAAGGGGCCGGTCGATAACCCTTTACCAAGGGTACTGATCAGCGTTCCGACTGCCCCTGATAAGCCTCCGACCATTCCAGATATAAAGACCATTGTCCGTAATGAATCCGTCCAGTATCTTGCTGATATGGCAGGAGTGATCAGCATAGCCGCCATCAGGATGACACCTACCGCTTGAATTCCGATGACAACCGTAATTACTAATAAGGAAACAAAAAGAAAATTCAAAAATCCTACAGGAAGCCCGATTCCCCTTGCGAATTGAGGATCAAAGGTACTCACCTTAAATTCTTTGAATAAAAGTGACGTAATAATAATTAGAGCCGCTGCCGTTAAACCCATAAGCTGAACATCTCTCCCCACCAGGGAAGCTGCCTGCCCAAAGATGAAATCATCCAAGCCGCTTTGGTTGCCCGTAGGCATTTGTGCAACTTTTGTTAAAAGGACGATGCCTAATCCAAAGAATACAGACAATACTAAGCAAATAGCCGTGTCTTCCTTGATCCTCGTTGTGTTCGTAATGAGTTGTATCGTGTAAGCAGCAAGAAGACCCGTGGCGGCAGCACCAATCAATAGTACAAAGAAATTTTTCTCCCCCATGAACATAAATGCAAAACAGATTCCCGGCAATGCTGCATGGGCGACCGCATCCCCTATTAAGCTTTGTTTCCTTAGTAAAGCAAAGCTACCTAAAACTCCGCTCGCAATGCCCAGTAATAAGGTACTCAGTAATACCCATTGGGTATTTCCGTCCGTTAAGATCGATTGCCATAAATGATTCATCATATTCACCTCTTTCTATGGATGAATTAACATTTGATCCTTTTCCAGAAAAGATAATTTCCCTCCATAGGTTAGTTGTAAATTCTCTACGCTAAATACATCTTTTGTTGGACCGTAGGCGATCGTTTTTCTATTCAGTAACAACGTCCAATCAAAGTACTCTGTAACAGTTTGTAAATCATGATGAACAACCAACACGGTCTTGCCTTGTTCCTTTAATTCATTCAATAAGGATATGATCGCTTTTTCCGTTGCAGCGTCAACACCAACGAATGGTTCATCCATGAAATAGACTTCTGCTTCCTGAGCCAGTGCCCTGGCAAGGAAAACCCTTTGCTGCTGTCCCCCTGATAACTGGCTGATTTGTCTTGATGAAAATTGAGTCATACCTACTTTATCGAGACACTCCATTGCAAATCGAATATCTTTTTTTGATGGTCTCTTAAACCATCCCAAATGACCATATCTCCCCATTAATACAACATCTAATGCATTAGTAGGGAAATCCCAATCGACAGATCCACGCTGAGGGACGTACCCTACTAATTTACTTTTAGGGGAATATGCTTTTTCAAAGATTTTTATATCTCCTGACGAGCGTGGAATCAAACCTAAAATGGCTTTAATTAATGTAGATTTACCAGCACCATTAGGTCCGACTATTCCGATTAACTTACCTTTTGGAACAGAAAACTCTACATCCATTAAAACCGGTTTTCTATGATACGCAACGGTTAAACCCTTAATATCGACTGAATTCATGGTTTTCCCTCCTAAGACTTTACTTCAATCCTTTTACAATTGTATCAACATTATGTTTATACATGCCGATATACGTTCCTTCTTCTGTTCCTTCTTTCCCCATAGCATCAGAGAATAATTCCCCGCCTTTTTTGACTTCATGGCCTTTATCTTTTGCCCCTGCTATAACGGCGTTTATCGACTTTTCAGAGATACTTGATTCTACAAACACAGCTTTGATGTTTCTATCTACCAGTGTGTTTACAAGGGACTGCACGTCCGCTAATCCATATTCAGCATCTGTACTCAGACCTTGTAATCCCATAACTTGAAGGTCGTATTTTGCTCCAAAATAGTTAAAGGCATCGTGCGCTGTAACAAGAACCCTTTGCTCTTCCGGAATCTTTGCCATTTCTTCAGTAGCATATGCTTTAAGCTCATCTAATTCCTCAAAGTACTTCTCTGTATTTCGAATGTAGTCTTCTTTGTTCTCAGGATCTTTCTCGATCAATCCATCCCGTACTTGCTCTAATGCGATTTTCCATAAATCAATATCGAACCATACATGTGGGTCTGTCGCCGTATTATCTGCCTGATCTTTACGCAGCTTATCTTTAGGTATACTATCAGCGATAGCATAGGTCGGTTTTTCCTTGTTCATTTTTTCGAAGATCTCAAGCATTTTCCCCTCTAGATGGAGGCCGCTATAGAAAATGATATCTGCTTCCCGAAGTTTGCCAATATCGGATTGCTTCGCTTTATATAAATGCGGATCTACACCTGGTCCCATTAAACTATGAACCTCTACATGTTCTCCTCCAATATTTTCAACCGCGTCTCCTATTTGCCCGATTGTCGTCGTTACAACTAGTTTATCGCTTGAAGGTCCACTTGTAGTAGCTCCACACCCTGCAAGGATAAGTCCTGCCGATAAAATAATGATCATCCCAACAAGAACCATTAGTCTTTTATTCATATGTGATCTCCTCCCCAATCTCATTGTCTTTATTTTCTATTACATTTACCCTATTCATGAAACTTACATATGTTCACCTTTTTTTACATAAGTAATTTATTTTTTATTAAACTACAAAAGTTTCCCTAGTGCAAACTTTATTACCTTACTCAATATTTGTCAATACATCATCACCAAATTATTTAAAAATTTCCGCAAAAATAGTGTGAATATTGACTCGAAAATCGCCATATTGTATAGTTAAGACATCATTGAAGTGTACAATTTTCATGCTTATTCTTAAGCAATGGAAGTCATCATTTCGTGAAAATTATTTTCCAGAGGCACAAACGTGCTTGAAACATTTAGGAGGATTCGAAAATGCAAAATGGTAAAGTAAAATGGTTCAACAATGAAAAAGGATTTGGATTCATCGAGGTTGAAGGTGGAGACGATGTATTCGTTCACTTCTCAGCGATTCAAGGTGAAGGATTCAAGTCATTAGAAGAAGGTCAAGAAGTTTCTTTCGACGTTGTAGAAGGAAATCGCGGACCTCAAGCAGCAAACGTAGTTAAATTATAATAGGCCGAACAATATAGCATGCAAAAGGGCGACAATTCACGGGGGAATACCCCAGAATTGTCGCCCTTTTTTTTGGTCAAAGAAACCGGTTGGGTTTCCCAAGCCGTCTATGCTTTTTAATTCAATTTTTCTCCATAATTTTTTATTTGTTCCCCAATCGTACATTTTTCTATGCAAAAGCGGTGAGCATGCGTTTTGCCGTATTCTTTGCGAAAGTGTGCTTTAAGCAAGCAATCATTGCAGTAGGTGTCTATGAGTTCATCCACTTTATCCACCACTTGTTTTCGATTCATGTGATCACTCCTAAGCTTGTTCAAGGACTAAATGTGGTTATTATTTATAGAGTATATAATAGAGGGAGAAATTATTCTATTCGTTTGTTGCTGTGTACTTTTGTACCTTGTAAGGCTTGATTAGCCAGCTTATCCGCTTCTTTATTGTCTTTTCTATTCAGTACGACCAAACTGGTTCTCAATCTAAGTTTTTTAATCAAGGCTTCAATTCGATCAAGCCACCGATTCAATCCTTCCTCATAACAAGGCCACTCCCCACTCAGTTGCTTTAATACAACCTGGGAATCCCCGTTAATGGTACAAGGCATACTTTTGACGCCAATCTCCTCAAGTAATCGGAGAGCTATATGTAGAGCAGCATATTCCGCTTCGTTATTATTGTCTATTTCCTCCAGGAGTTCATTTTTTCTGATTCTGAAAGACTCTCCTCCTTTGTCGTAGTAGACCACAATCCCGGCACCTGCAAGGAGCGTCTCATTATCATAGCCCCCATCAAAATACACTTTGATGTTTTCAGGTTCTTTTTCTAACTCCTGATTCAGTTTAATAAATTCCTTCCTTGACCAAGAATTCCCCATTTCATCGATGATTTCAAGCTCTTGGACCCTTCCTGTTTTCATCAAATCATCAATATGAATCATTGTTTCTTTTCTTGGGAAGTAGTTTGATTCAAACCATATACTTGACGCTGTTTTGCTTACATATTTAAATTTAAGTTTCATTTCCATAAATCTTCACTCCTTTTTTTCCATCTTATTGTTCAATTTCACTTTTATTTGTATAATGGGGACTATTGTTTATTTACGCTTACACTTTAGGAGGACATGAAATGTTTAATATATGGTTTGGGTTAGTCTTCGTTCTCGTCACATTCTCTTTACTTATTATTATGTATCGAATGTTTGGACGGACCGGACTATTTGTATGGATAGGGATATCCACGATACTTGCTAACTTACAGGTCGTTAAAACGATAGAAATTTTCGGGTTGACCGCCACTTTAGGAAATGCCATGTACGGGACCGCTTTTTTAGTAACGGACATCCTGAACGAAAAATATGGAAAAAAAGAAGCCCAGAAAGCGGTTTGGCTGGGATTTTTCACTTTAATCGTTATGACTATTATTATGCAGCTGGCGTTGATATTTCAACCGCATCCTGAAGATTTCGCCCAGGAATCTCTCGCTACGATCTTTGGGATCATTCCGAGAATTGCACTTGGAAGCTTAGTGGCTTACCTCGTAAGTCAATTAACAGACGTGTATATCTTCACGTTCTTAAAGAAGAAATTCCCTTCAGATTCACAGTTTTGGATTCGCAATAACGGAAGCACGATGGTAAGTCAGCTTCTTGATACTCTTGTATTCACCAGCATCGCTTTTCTTGGAGAATATCCGATGGATGTTTGGTTTGAAATATTCATTACTACTTATCTCATCAAATGGATCATATCCATAATTGATACCCCATTTGGTTATGTGGCAAAACGATTCCCTAAGAATATAGTTTGATTTTTGACGTCGAGTGATTGATTTTCACTCGACTTTTGTATGTTGAGGATGAAAACGTGAAAAACCAATAATCCTCCTTAATCACTCTTATATATGCTACTATATTAATATTCAGAATGTGTTTGAGGTGAATATATGTGTTAGAAGTAAATATTGATGGGGCAAGTGCCGGAAACCCGGGGCCAAGTGGAGCCGGTATTTTTATTAAAAACAATGGAGAAGTGGAAAAACACTCCATACCTTTAGGGATCATGGATAATCATGAAGCTGAATTTATTGCATGTAAGAAAGCTCTTGAAATCTGCTTGGAAAAACAAGCGGATACCGTGTGGCTGCGAAGTGATTCACAAGCAGTCGTTCATGCGATTGAGAAAGAATTTGTACGGAATGCGCAATTTAAACTGTTGCTCGATGATATATTGAATATGACGAAGCAAATAAACCTTTTTTTCGTTAAGTGGATACCAAGTAAAGAGAATAAAGCAGCGGATGAGCTGGCCCGTAAGGCCATCCATCTGAACTAGAAGAGGATTCGTTTATTACCATTCTCGTTATAACCCGTTTTCTATATACCGACCGTTCTACAATAACCGAGAGTGAATCACATACCAACATTGTAAAGACCACCATAAAGGATGCACCCTTTCTGGTGGTCTCTTTTCTTATGCTTGTCGGGTCTGATCAAGCCGCCTACGCTTTTCTCTATGCCAGGCCCTGTTTCTCCATCCACCTCAATGCTTCTTTTCGGGATGCGATTTGCTGGGAATGAAGTCTTTCTAATATGGACATATAGAAACTGCTGTCAAATTGCTTCTGTGCTTTTAATGTTATTTCAATGGCGCTATTGACCAGTTCATCCGGGGCGTCAGTATATTTTTTTCCGAAATAGATGAAGCCAATTGCATCTTCCTGAAATTTGAATCCTTTGTTTTCGAGATCTATGAGAAATTCTTCTGTTGTCTTTTTCACGTTTCTCCTCACCTTATCACCGCTTTATCTTCTCTTATCTTACAGAAAATTTTTTCTTTTGCCTATCCTTTTTCGATATCAGGAAGGCAATGTAGCCCATAAATGAGCCGAGTAACGCACCGCCAACGACTTCTTGAGGCTGATGTCCCAGCATTTCTTTCAGTCTTTTTGGCTTTTTTTCTTCGAATTCCACCGTTTCTTTTTCATGAGCTTTTCTAACAAGCTCATCCAAACTGTTTACTTTAAGGGTCAGTTCACCTGTTTGTCGTCGAATTCCTTGGGCATCATACATGACGATGAGACCAAAGATAAATGAAAGAGCAAAGTCAATCGTTTTGACTCCCCTCTTTAAGGCAATGAATGTTGTTAAAGAGGAAACCCCTGCACTATGGGAACTTGGCATTCCCCCTGTCTGGAAAAACAGCTCAGGTTTCCATTCCTTCTTTTTCAAAAAATGTAGTGGAATCTTAAGCCCCTGTGCGAGGGCTATACTAATAAGCGCCGTTACTATCCCTTTATTCACCCTTACACCTCCCTGTCTCTAGTTTGTCCTAAAATCCTCTACACATGGGATATTTGTAATAAACATAGCCAAAATAATAATGACCACATTAAAGGAGGGGTTTTGGTATGACAAAAGGTAACAACAAAAACAAAGGTAAAAGCGCTAAAAGTGTGAATCCACAAGGGATTTCCCAGGATGCTGAATTTGCCATGGAGCCGAAGAGCAAGTTAGAAAATGCTGCTAAAAAAGCAAATAAAAAGTAAGCATTTCACCATTAAAAAAGTGTCAGGGTCAAAAACGATCCCTGACACTCCTACTAAAGGTTAACTTGAGGCAACCATCACATTAGAGCCCACTAAATATCTTCTAAGAACTTTCAACTCTAAGTCATCCACAAGGGAAAGAGTTTCATGAGCTACGTTATTCCAACGGGCTTCATCTACCGAAACAGATAGTGGCACCTCGCAGTGAATCTCAGCTAACTTTCTTGAAACGTGAAGCATGTCCAGATCGATTTCAATCTTCTTTCGTTGCGATGGGGTTAACTCGTGCAGATTGTCGAGAATACCTGAAATATCTTTATATTGTTGAATCAGCTTTAATGCTGTTTTCTCTCCGATCCCTTTAACCCCTGGATACCCATCACTTGTATCACCCATTAATGCTTTCACATCAATAAATTGTTGAGGAGTAATTCCTCTTTCTTCCACAAAAATCTCTTTCGTATAGGTTTGGTAGTTACCAAAGCCTTTTTTCAGGAGCATAATATCGATATTGTCATCCAAAAGCTGCAAGAGGTCCTGATCACCACTGAGAACCGATACTTTGCGCTCGGTATGATGAATTTTGGCAAGAGTACCGATACAATCATCTGCCTCATAGCCTACTACCCCTACATTAGAAAGATTAAATCCTTCTGCCACCTCTTTTGCAAGATCAAATTGCGGAATCAGTTCAACGGGTGGTGCATTTCGATTCGATTTATAATCATTGAATACTTCATTACGGAATGTCTGGCTTCCCATATCCCAGCAGACAATGATATGTGATGGCTTCACATGATCCGCTGCCATTAACAAGTGCTTCATAAATCCCTGAACTCCATTAGTGGGAAGCCCTTTTGAGTTCATCATAAATTGACCCGTTACAGCTGTTGCAAAAAAAGATCGAAATAAAAGTGCCATTCCATCTATAAGTAATAAATGCTCATTTTTATTATTCAAATCATACACTCCTCATCGTTCATTCTCGATTTAGTTCACTTTATAAAGTATAACATATACGAATAAATAGCTAATTGGAAAAGTGATGAACCTTTTCCAATTAGCTATCCCTCTTATTCCCTATCTACCTTGTGATCATTGTAGGAAACCCAATCACTGTAGCTTCCAATATAAAGCTTCACATGATTAAACCCTGCTTCCTTAAGAGCAATGAAATTCGGAGTTGCTGTTACACCGGAACCGCAATAGACAATTACTGGATCCCTCTTATTTAAGTGTGAGAATCGTTCGTTCTGCTCTACTCCTGGAATAAAATATCCATCCTTCACACCATCTGTCCATGGAAGGTTGATGGCCCGCGGAATATGACCTGGAATTCGGTCAATTGGTTCTTCATGACCCAGGTATCTTTCTCTACTTCGTGAATCAATTAAAGGGATATCTCGCTCCCCACTTGCAATACTCCTCACCTCATCCAGAGAAGCTGCAATGGTTTCATTAAAGCTTGGACGATAACTTTTTTGGGGATACACAGGTACGCTTGATTCTGTTTTCCCTCCAGCCTTTTTCCAAGCGGAAAATCCACCATTTAAGATATACACCTTCTCGTGTCCGATGTATTGGAACAACCACCAGCATCGGCCGGAAAAGGCTCCTTCCTTTTCATCATAAATGATAACTGTTGTATCGTTATCAATACCGACGTCCTCAACCTTGCGCAAAAAGTTCTTCATATTCGGGAGGGGATGACGCCCTCCATGCTTTTTCACATATCCTGATAAATCCTTTTCTAAATCGAAAAATACGGCTCCTGGAATATGACTCTCTTTATACAGTTGACGCCCCTCTGACGGGTTTCCCAGAGAAAAACGACAATCAATGATTCTTAGATTCTCATCATAATTATGCTCACTTAGCCAATCTATATCGATAAGTGCAATCATGATATCATCCCCCTCTTCTTCATCAATTTCAGCACTTCCTCCTTTGGTTCCCAGCATGAGAATTGATAGGTGGTTTTGGTTTCATAGCCTAGTCGGGAACAAAAATAGGTGGTCTTCTGATCAGTCTTAACTCCTTGGATGTGAATACAAGTAGCACAGCAATGATAAGGATTAGCCACTACCCCACTCCTTCTCTCTTAAGCTTGGATGCGTTCGAGCAGCTTTAGATCCTGCTTTAGTTTGTGGAGGTCCTGAACAGTCTCTAAAGCGTCTATATTGGAATCGATCTGCTCTGTCACCTGGCTCAATATTTCTTTTTTAAGTATGTCTAATTCTCTTTCTAAATACGAAGCGCCCCATGCTTCCATACGTAACTGTTCGTGTTCTAAATATCTATCTGCAGGCTCTTGAAGTAGTGCTTCCAATTTTTCCTGAACAATCTTTTTTCCGCCTTGTTCAAAGAAATGCTTTGGATTCTTAAATGAAGAAAAGGCTTCTTCGAACGGTCGCAGCTCTGTTTGTTTAAACGCGCTCTCAAATTCAATGGTGCTTTCGTTTTTGTAGTCTTGTGGTGATAATACAAGGTCTTTTTCCACCTGTTGAATCAATTCTTCTAGGACCATCCATTGTTCACTGAGTTGTCTTTGGATGTATTGTTGTATGCGAAGAGAGGTGGCCCTCATTTCCTGAGCCAAATCAAATCCGGTACTCGATAGGAACTCTTTTATACCTTCCCTTATCGCTTGGGATTGATTAGGATATTGAAGAAATAATCCTGAATGAAAGGCTTCTTTATAGAAGTCGGATACCCTGAAGAACACCCTTTGCTTCACATAATAGACAAGCTCCTTCGATTCTTGTTGCATTTCAATTTCAAGGGGTTGAACAGATTTCGAATCGATAAGTGAGCGAATCTCTACCTTTGCGTCGTTCAGCTCCTGCTTGCGTACTTGCCTATACGCTTTATCACTGGAAGCCGTATGAATATATTGGTTGAACCGCTGCAGTCCCCTATCCCATTCACTAAGGGCGGAATCAATACTCATACTCACTAACTCATTCTGTATAAATGTTTGGAATTCCTTCTTAAATAGGTCCATACCTGACTTGTTGGGACCTGATTCCTTGAGAGCTTCGAGAGAAGACACTCCAAAGATCCTTGGAAAACGGATGCCATATTGAATCAGCTGCGCTTCCACATAGTCTATCACTTCATTCTTTTCTTCTTCATCACTTGCAAGATCGATGGCGTTAACGACAAAGAACATTTTATCTAATTCAAATGTGTCCTTCACTCGCCCCAATTGAATAAGGAACTCCCGGTCTGCCTTGGCAAATGCATGATTGTAATAGGTCACAAATAGTATCGCATCGGCATTTTTAATATATTCAAATGCTACTCCCGTATGTCGTGCGTTAATTGAATCTGCTCCTGGAGTATCGACGAGTGTGATTCCCTGCCTTGTAATATCACAATCGTAATAGAGATCAATGGACTCAACAAAACAAGCTTGAGCTTCATCCGCTACAAATCCTCTATACTCTTCAAGATTTACCATTTTTTTCTTTCCAAGACTCTCCTTAAAGGCAGGATAACCATTATAAAAAGCCTGCAGGAATGAAAGGTGGACATTCTCCTTACCACTGCCTTCACTCGTTAAATCAGGTACAACCCCCATTGCTTCATCGAGTGTTGAAACACTGCGATTGAAAAAAGAAAGAGAATGAACGATGTCTTGAAATAATTGGTCATAGGTTTTAATTTGTACATGAGCAGTCTCGTGCTCACCACTTTCTGATACCGGATTGATTCGGTTGATCGAAGCAGTTGTCGGATTCGGACTTACAGGAAGTATTTTCTTCCCCAATAGTGCATTCGCAAATGATGATTTCCCCGCACTGAAAGCACCGAATAAGGCAATCGTAAAGGATTGATTGGTAAGGCGTTCTTTCTTTCCTTCTAAAAGATCTGCTGTCTTGGTAAATCCTTTATATTTCCTGAATACATGGGTCATCGTTTCTAAACGTTCGATTACCCCTCCTATAGAAGCTTGTTTCTCTTTTCGAGGCTGAGTCACAATTTCTTCCCTCGTTTGTGTTGTGATCTCTTTCTGATCCAACTCCATGTCAGTTGCAAGAATATACTCTTCCGACCTCGCCTTCCAATTGACTATCCATTGTTGGAGAACAGAATCAGCTTGGGTTTGATCGATCTCAATTCTCATTAATTTTCTAAGTTGAGTAGTCTTTTCCTCATGTAATGTGTTCCACTGAAAAATGACTCCCGTTTTCTTTTGGAGTTTATCAAGCTCAGCTTCTAAAGCTGAATTCTCTTCCCGGGATGCACTTTCAATTTCATTCAAAGTGTCTACAAACAAATCATTAGTATAGCTTCTGGCTTTCTTCTTTAATTCCTCAGAAAGATCATCACAGTATTGGAGAACGTAATCACCCGTTATTCCTGCACCTGGTTTGATCAGACCGTTAAGAAATGGTTCATCCACTTCCAAGGATAATTGATCCCACTTCATTATTTGATCTGATGAGGGACTGTATTCTTTCACCATATTTTTTCCCAGTGTCTTCAGATGCCATTCTAATTGAGATTCAATGCGGGTATTTAAATCGTCTTTAAATTTCTGTATTCTGATCGCTTTTTCGTCTTCAGTTTTTTGTTTTGAAAATATAAAACCTACTTTAAAGTCTGATTGTCTGCTTTCCAGAAAATCTTTCGCTAATTCTCTCGTTTCAAAAGGCATTAAATAAGCATTTTTAAGGATTTCTCTCCTTTCTTCCTCAAAATGTTCATTTATCGCTTTTACGTTATTTTTTGCTAAGGTTTCTATCAATCTTTTTTCAGTTTGCAGAAGTGCGTCTTTGTTATTCCATTCCTCCTCTGTAAGGAGGTCTCTTCCTGTTTCCTCGATTTTCTCAAGCTCTTCCTCATACCACTTTTCATGCTCAGACCGTAATTGAGAGATAGCCGATTCTGCAGAGGCTTCTATCAGATCACTTTTCATTTTCACCTGGTCTTCAATTAATGACTCTAATTCTTCGAGGTCATTATGAGGATGATGGGGAGCTTTTAAACTTGTAAAAAATGTTCCATTGGGTACAACTCCCCAAGATGCAAACGACTTCTCAACACTTTCTTTAAAGTCGCTGAATGCCAATTCTTCTTCCTGGTGTTTATCAATCTGGTTTACAATGAGATACAACTTGACTCCATGACGGATCATTTCCTTTGTGAACTCGAAGTTCACCTGAGATTGAACATGGTTATAATCCATTACGTAAAAGACGGCGTCAGCGAGGTGAATGGCCGATTCCGTTGATAGTCTGTGGGCATCATCCGTACTGTCTACACCAGGGGTATCTAAAACCGATACACCCTCTGGCATCTCACTCTTGCTTCGCCCTATTTCTACAGAATATACCTCTTCACCGTTTTTACAAAAGTCCTTAATGGTGGAGAACTCATATGGTGCCTTAAAGTATAGCGGCTGAGAATGATGATAATGGATTTTCGCAAAATCCGTTGGTGCATGGTGCACCTTCACTAAATTTGCACTGGTAGGGATTGGACTCGACGGGAGGATTTCCTCTCCCATTAAGTGATTGATCATCGTTGACTTTCCTGCAGAAAAATGGCCGCAAAAGGCTAAAATCAATTCATCGTTGTATAATTTCTCTGCTAATCTTTCTACCTTTGCAGCCCGCTCTTCGTCTCCGTTGTGACGGAAAGTATCGTGATAGGCTGCAAGATGTTGCAATGTATTATGTAATTGGGTACTCTTATGCTCTATCTGACTCATTGAACTAGTTCCTTTCTGTTTTCAGAAAAATGATAACGTTTTTATTTTATCGTATTTGGCTCAATTTCTCTATGAAATCATATCAACGTGGGGAATTTGAGAACGGTATTAGTATATGCAGGAATTTTAAAAGAGCCAAAAGACAAAATAAAAAGCCCTCTTCCGAAGAAGAGGGCTATGTATTTATCGTGTTGTTTCAGTTGCAATCAAGTTTGAATGAACAAAAGATTTTGAGTTTGTCTGGTATGAAGATACTTTCTTCTCTTGTGCTGAATCCTTCATTACATTTGATAAAACATGCTTCATTATGAAGCTATACGCTAATACAGTAAACAATATCAGAAACCATACCATATTTGTCCCCACCCTTTTGTTGATGTTTAAATGAGAATAATTTTCATCTTCAATTAGAATCTTAACAAAAACGATAATCATTTTCAATAAGAAAATTATTTTTCTTTTCTGATCAGGGGGATCCAGCCCTTTGTATGAAGGTGAATCCTTTCATAATCCGTTTCATGACGAAGTGCATGTTCCTCAAGCGGAATACGAATAGAGAGAATGAATTGATTCAGTAATGCGAAGATAAACAGGGTCCAATAAGCATGAAAAAGTAATGGAACAATCAAGAACTCTAATGTGACGATCAGATAGTTAGGATGCTTCAAATACTTGTAAGGACCTTTCGCTACCACTTCAGCCTTTGGAAGCACGATGATTTTTGTATTCCAATACTTCCCCAGTGAAGAAATCACCCATATTCTCCCGAGCTGAGTGAGGATGAAACCAGCCAACAGGATCGGCCAGTAGGGATTGACCCCTGTATGAAAGATCCCTCCTTCAATTAACAGCGAAACAAAGAATGCGATATGGATAGCGACCATCATTTTATAATGAGCCTTTCCATATTCTTTTGCCCCCTGTTCCTTCATCCACTTTTCATTTGATTTAGCGATGAATAGCTCCACAAGCCTCTGAATCATCAGTACGAAAAAAAACAGGATGAAATACAGCATCATTCCCACCTCATCAAAAGCAGTTCTGAACTAAACCCCGGCCCTAAAGCGGTACCCAAACCTATATCTCCACGTTCACAGCCTTTATTCATAAATTCCTTCAGTACATACAAGATGGTTACAGATGACATATTCCCATAGTTTTTTAAGACCTTCATAGATTCAGATGTCATACTTTCTTCCATTCCTAAAGCTTCCTGATAGGCTTCAATGACCTTCTTTCCTCCCGGATGTGCCACAAAGTGCTTAATATCTTCAAGGCTGATATCATTTCGATTGATAAATTCCTCAACATTCGGCCTGAGCCAGTTCTTCACAAGAGTAGGAATATCTTTCGAAAACACAACATACATACCGTTATCCTTTACCTCCCACCCCATTACATCCAGTGAATCCTCCAAAAGAGTAGATTGAGTCGCGAAAATGGATGGCAGCGGGTGGGAAATCCCTTCTAGTAATGGACTTTCATCACCACATACAACTGCACAAGCAACACCATCAGCAAAAAGTGACGTACCAACTAAATTGCTCTTAGAGCGATCCCCATGCTGAAAGGTGAGTGAACAAAGTTCGATGGAAAGGACGAGAACATTTGCTTTCGGAAAAGCTAAACAGTATTCATAGGCACGTGACAGCCCGCTTGCTCCCCCTGCACATCCCAATCCCCAAATCGGGATTCGTTTAACATGAGAAGAGAATGGCAGATGATTCATAATTCTCGCTTCTAGACTTGGTGTTGCGATGCCCGATGTTGAAATTGTAAAAATCGCATCAATGTCCTCTAATGTAAGCTGATGATGGGATAGGATTTTCTTAACGACCCTGCTGCCCAGTTCAACTGCGTGGTGAATAAATTCATCATTTTTTTCTTGAAAGGTATGCTCCCTGGAAAACCATTCGAGGTCTTTTACGAAATAGCGGCTGTCTATTTCACCATTTTCAAACACAGTGAGAAGACGTCCGATATTCTTAAAGCTTGTCGAAAACAATTGTTTCGCAAATTCTGCCGCTTCTTTTTGTGTAATCTTCACAGGTGGAATCTCGGTTTCAACTGAAACAATTTTCGGCATTCATCTACACTCCTTACAATTCCATGTAAGGGTAGCATTTCCAAAAAACCACAAAACATGTATCGAGATTATGTATAACCCTTCTAATCAATCTGAATAGGTCTTCATTACGAAAGGAATATCCATTGGTGCCTCTTGTGGGGGATAAACACGTCACCATACAAGAAAGAGCTAACCCGCAAAGGTTAGCTCTTTCTTGTACGGAAGTTTAAAAACCTTGAATCGTCATCCCGCCGTCTACAAAAAGGGTTTGGCCCGTAACATAATTCGAGGCATCAGAGGAAAGGAAAACAGCAGGGCCTACTAGTTCTTCCAATTCGCCGATTCTTTTTAAGGGGGTTACGGCCAAAATATCATTTACATATTCTTCGTTTTGCAATAGCTCTTTCGTTAAGGGCGTTTTAAAATACCAGGGTCCGATACTATTCACATTAATATTGTATTTTCCCCATTCCAAGGCTAAAACCTTCGTCATTTGAATCATGGCTGCTTTCGTTGAAGCGTACACAACCCCCGTTCGTAAAGCTACATGACCGGCTACAGAAGCTATGTTAATGATTTTCCCCTGATTCTTCTCCTTCATATGTTTACCTGCTTCCTGACTCATCATAAAAGCAGATTTCAAATTTGTATCCATGATCGTTCCCCATTCTTCATCCGTAACCTCCAGGGCGCTGGAACGGATATTCATACCTGCATTATTAATTAAAATATCAATGGAACGTTTTTGATTTTCTATGTAAGCAATCGCTTTTTGAATTTCCTCCCGTGATGTCACATCTGTCGGGATTATATAAGCCCTTCTTCCCAGCTTTTCAATTTCACTGGCCGTTTCTTCTAAATCGCCCCTCGTCCTTGACAGAAGAACAACATCGGCTCCTGATTCTGCTAAACCTATACTGAGAGCTCGTCCAATTCCACGCCCGGCACCAGTGACAACAGCAAGCTTATCTTTTAATGAAAATGAAGGTAAATACATCTTCACACCACCCTACCCATTATTTGAATCTTCTATATATTAACACAGTCACTTTGACTGCTAAAGGTTTACGGTTTAATAAGTTTTCTTCTTGTCCTCCTGGTTCTGGACATGAATCTGGATTTTCGAATCTACGTGAAGTTGACATTGAGGACAAACCGTTTTCTCTGAAAAGATCTGACAGCAATGCTTACAATAAAATTTTTCCACGAAATATCCTCCTCCTCTTTATTATCATTCCTATACTCTATGCATATCGCTCCGACAAATGAACCGGTTGAAAGACCTATTATGTAACTGATTTCACATTTATTTCACAATATTTCTCGTAACCTGTGACATTTATCACAGATTCATAAGGGTTTACACCCTTATGATAGTGATAACGAAATCAATCATCCAATGAATGGAAGGAATGAGATATATGGTGAAAACGGAATTACACCAAAAAACCGAGGTTAAGGTCGAAGAGTCTACTTCACTCAAAGGAACTTTCACATCGGTTCTGTTCCTAGGTGGTTTTCTAGTCCTTACTTGGCTGGGAGTATTCTTACTATTTATCAATCGTTTTTAATTCTGAAGGAGTGGTTAACATGCACATGCATCGTTATGAAAAATGGTGGTTAACGTTAGGAACAGGGTCTCTTATTATATTTTTAATTATTTTAGGCATCAGTGCTTTTCATCAAGGACATCAACCTCCAAGCGCGAAAGCATACGTCAATCCCGAGCGAGTGGATAAAACCTCGCCGTTTAACGAACCTGGTTTGAAGAAGGTAGAAGGAAAGGCTTGGGATTACGAGTTAGTGTTTGTGGCATCTGCATTTCTCTACACACCCGGGGAAATTGAATTACCTAAAGGATCTACACTGAAAATCATAGCCACAACAAAAGACGTTGTTCACGGATTTGAAGTCGCAGGGACAAATATTAATATGATGCTTGAACCCGGGTTTGTTAGTGAATATACAACAACCCTTGATAAGACAGGGGAATTTCTCGTTGTCTGTAATGAATATTGTGGTGTGGGTCATCACACAATGAAATCTATGATTAAGGTGGTGGACTAAAATGAAACGATTTGTTCAAATTGAGAAAAAAGATGCTACTTTGGCGATGGCACATATTTATGTTGGCTTTATCGCATTGGCGCTAGGTGGATTGGCTGGATTATTACAAGTGTTAGTAAGATCAGGAAAATTCATATTACCTGCAGGGATAGGTTATTACCAGGTCTTAACGGTTCACGGCGTATTATTGGGATTGGTATTAACCACTTTCTTTATCCTTGGATTCCAGCACGCTTCCATCTCCCGAACATCCGGAGCCTATTCCGGGAAATCCCGTTTGTTAGGCTGGTTAGGATTCTGGGTCATGCTTATCGGCACAATCATGGCCGCTGTTATGATTCTATTAAATGAAGCAACTGTACTGTATACTTTCTATGCCCCCCTGCAGGCACACTGGATATTCTACTTAGGATTGACCTTCGTCGTAGTGGGAAGCTGGTTAGGCGGGACCGGCATGATCATCAAATATATAAGCTGGCGGAAAGAAAACCCTGGACTGCCAAGCCCTCTCTTAACATTCATGGCCATCATCAATACCGTCTTATGGATTGTCGCAACCATTGGGGTGGCAGGAACCGTTTTATTCCAGCTCCTTCCTTGGTCTCTTGGCCTTGTTGATCGGGTGGATGTACTCGTAAGTAGAACTTTATTCTGGTATTTCGGTCATCCCCTTGTATATTTTTGGCTGCTGCCTGCCTATATGGCATGGTATGTCATTATTCCAAAGATCATCGGTGGAAAAATATTTTCAGATTCGTTAGCCAGACTTTCCTTTATTTTGTTTCTCCTATTCTCTATTCCTGTAGGTTTTCATCACCAATTAGTGGAGCCGGGAATCGACGCGTATTGGAAATTTTTACAGGTAGTCCTAACCTTTATGGTTGTCATACCTTCCTTGATGACTGCATTTTCTCTGTTCGCTACCTTTGAAATGTACGGCAGATCCAAAGGGGCTACCGGATTGTTTGGATGGTTTAAGAAGTTACCATGGGGAGATGCCCGCTTTACCGTACCATTTATTGGAATGGTAGCCTTTATCCCAGCGGGAGCTGGGGGATTAATCAATGCCTCAAACCAGATGAACCAGGTCGTTCATAATACCATTTGGGTTACCGGTCATTTTCACTTAACTTTGGCAACTTCTGTTGTATTAACGTTTTTCGGTATTGCCTATTGGCTCGTCCCTCATTTAACAGGACGCGTCTTAACGAAAGCAATGAACAAACTGGCAATTGTGCAAGCCATTGTTTGGTCTATAGGAATGGGCATCATGTCAGGTGCCATGCATATCGTCGGCTTACTGGGCGCACCAAGACGATCTTCTTTTTCAACTTATGGGGATGCACCGCAAGCCCTTGCTTGGATTCCGTATCAAGTCGCACAAGCCATTGGGGGAACCATTCTCTTTATCGGGATCATATTGGTTCTATATATCTTTATCAACCTAGCATTCTTCGCACCTAAAGGAGAAGAAGAATTCCCGGTGGGTGAAAAGGCTGAAGCAGCTGAGAGAACTCCGATGGCTCTTGAAAATTGGAGGATTTGGTTAACTATCCTAGCAGCTCTCATTCTTATCGCCTACACCGTTCCATTCATCGACATGATTCAAAATGCACCTCCTGCATCCAAGGGCTATCGTCTGTGGTAAAAAGAAAAGCGCAGGCGGCTTGGGCAGGCCCGACAAGCATAAGACGAACCAACCGGAAAGGCGCTCTTTGCCTTTTTGGTTGGTTTGGCTTATGACCTCGAGGGACTAGCCGCCGGAGCTGGACAATCAGAAAAGCGCAGGCGGCTTGGGCAGGCCCGACAAGCATAATAAGAGGCTGCTTCACACGAAGCAGCCTCTTCTCTATTTCTCTTTAATTGGAACAAACAACTCTAATTTCCGTTTATCTTCCGTTTCGTTGATTTCCCTATCCTGAGATAGATACTTTTCGACACTCAGTCTGGAGTAATCTTTTTCAAACCCATTTTCTTTAATCCAGTTAAAGATGGCGAAGTAAGCTTGCTCAACTTCCGTTGACAGGCCTTCATAAAGAGCGTGGGCATACTCACCGGCAGGGAGTGACAGCTCCACTAATCCCGGTGGAAGCTTTTCCACACGATCAACCTCTACGGTACAGTAATACGTAAAATCAGTCGCTCTGTCATGGAAAGGTGCGTATATGCATTCATCTCCATTGATGTGGTGAATGGATGGGATCATCTGTTGAAACTTAGTGAATAGTCTCGGAATCTCGGAACCTCTTCCATATGGGCCTGTCCAGCCTATTCCAACAAGCAATTTATCCTCTAGCGATGCAACATTAATTTCCATGATTTTGCCTCCAGTGTTTAATTCAAGGAATACACCTTTGAATACTTCTCCGTTAAATACTCGGCCAAGTATTGGGCATTAAGCCCTTCTCCGGTAACCTCCCTGATGATTTCAAGCGGTTTCTTCATCTTGCCCCACTGATGGACGTTCGTCGTCATCCATTCTCTGATGGGAGCAAGATCCCCCTTTTCCAACAGCTCTTCATAATGTGGAAGATCGTGTAACATGGCACGTTTAAACTGTGCCGCGTACATATATCCTAATGCATATGACGGAAAGTAACCGAAGCTTCCACCTGCCCAATGAACATCCTGGAGGACACCTTCACCATTATGGGAAGGACGGACACCTAAATACTCTTCATATTTCTGATTCCAGATTTCAGGAAGATCCTTCACTTCCATCTCATCATTAAATAATCCTTTTTCAATTTCATAACGGATGATGATATGTAGAGCATACGTTAATTCATCGGCTTCGATCCGTATTAATGAAGGCTTCGATTCATTGATCGCCCGATAGAAATCGTCCAGGTCAACAGCATCAAACTGGCCCATCGAGTATTCTTTCAGTAATGAATAATTCTGCTTCCAGAAAGAATGATCCCTACCTACGAAATTTTCATAAAACAGGGATTGTGATTCATGGATTCCCATGGACGTGCCCGTACATAGCGGTGTGCCCATCAGCTTTTTTGAAATGTTTTGCTCATAAAGAGCATGTCCTCCTTCATGGATCGTTCCGAACACAGCTGTTCTCCAATCCTTCTCGTCATATTTAGTTGTTACCCTTACGTCACCAGGGTTTAAACCAATCGCAAACGGATGGACCGTTTCATCAAGTCTTCCTGAGTTGAAATCATATCCCATTTGTTCAAGAATCTTTAAACTGAATTCCTTTTGCTTAGCCTTTGGAAAGTGTTCAAAAAGGAAATCGGTTTTCGGCTTATTTTCCGAATCGGAAATTTTATGTACTAGTGGGACTATTTGATCCCGTAGATCACCAAATACTTTATCTAACACTTCTACCGTTACACCTGGCTCATACATATCCAGTAACGTATTATATTTATTATCTTCGTAGCCCCAATAATCAATAAATCGTTTTGTGAATGCCACCAGTTTTTCTAAATAAGGCTGAAACATGGTGAAATCCGCTTTTTCTTTTGCCTCTTCCCAGACACCTTCTGCTTTCGACTGTAACACTACATACTCCCTGTATTCAGAGGCAGGAATTTTTTTATTCCGATCATACTCTTTTTGACACTCTTCCAATAATTTTTGTGTCATCTCATCCAACTGATTCAATACTGGAGTGAGTTTTGCTAAGTAAGCTGCCATTTCATTGGAAGTGGACATTTCAAACAGCTCAGAGGAAAGCATCCCTATGACTTCAGACCGTTGTTCTGCACCATTCTTTGGAGCGCCGGTCCGTAAATCCCAGAACATCAAACCAAGTGCTTCGTTGTAGGCCGACATTTTTTTAACATAATCATGAAATTGATCTTTTGTCTCTAGTATTGATTCTTTCATTTTTTAAAAGCCCCCTTTTTAACATTCAATCTATTTTATCATATTTTTCTGGCAACTTGGGTTCGGAAAGATTGATAGGAGAGGGAATTATCATTGAAGAAAAGTAATCATGGCCCTTTTATTGTCTAGTTTCAACTGTATTTTACGACTTTTCCAGGTTTATTATCGACTCTTCCAGGTTTATTATCGACTTTTAAGATATATTATCGACTTTGAACCATTTATTATCGACTTTTATAATATATTATCGACTTCGACTCATTTATTATCGAATTTGATTCATTTATTATCGTTCACGAACGTAAGCTCTTACACCCAGAAGATCCATTAAAAAAACCGCCCATTAAGGCGGTTTCAACTTTATTTGGCTATGCGTTCAATACTTCAATCCCAACGGGTAAAACGGATTCTACCAATTCTTTATGTGAAGTTTCTGCATCATTCATCAGAACATGGATGCTCCCCTTGTCTTCACTCGTCCGAATCAGACGTCCGACTCCTTGTCTCAAGCGAAGGATCATGTAAGGAATATCCACTTCTTCCACAGAATGAGTGGCATGCTTGCGTTTCGCATCAAAGACAGGGTCCTTTGGAGGGAATGGAAGTGAGTAGATAATGACCTGTGAAAGGGACTCTCCTGGCACGTCCAAGCCTTCCCATAAGTGATAAGAGCACAGGACCGTTGACGTTTCCTGCTGGAACTGCTCTACTGTATCACTGATTTCTCTGTCACCTTCATATATCACATTCCATGCTTGATCAGCCTGTTGCATCTGATACGACCTAAAGGCATTCATTTCATCCTTGGAGGTGAAAAGAATCAACGATTTCCCTTGATTACTCTTCAGTTTGTCCAATACATACTGATTTTTGGAATGTACTCCGGAATTCAGTGAAGGAAGATACGCTTTCATCATGTTCTCGTATTCATATGGGGATTCCACTGAAAATTTTTCATATTTCTCAATCCCCAGTGATTGAGAAACATAAGAGAAGTCTCCTTTATAGGAAAGTGTTGCCGAAGAAAAAATAAATGGGATATTTTGAGAAAAAACCTGTTCTCTGAGAATCTCCTCGACTAATCTCGGCATCACCACAAAGGTGTGCTCTTCCTCTGATGTTTCCAACCAGTAAATTCCTTTTTCATCGTCTAAAAACAGTTTCAACGAATACTGGATCTGTTCCAGATATTCTTCCACTACCTTTAAAAGATAATCATCCATAACGTACATTTCAGATTCAAAAACGAGTTCATTCAACAGGTTTTCTATTTTCTCCGTTATAGCCCTTCCTTGCTTTAATATAGCTTCTGTCCGAATGATGTATTGTCTATCGGAGCCTGACTCCCCTTTGGATTCCTTCTCTAGTAGCCCAAACCACTTTTCATTGTCGAGCATGATATCTTCAATGATATAAAGGGTCTCCTCCCTCATATCTGATGATGACAGCTTCTCCAATAATCCTTCAAGTGTCTCCATCCTCATCCGATAAGTCATCGCTTTTTGAGAAGCAAATTCCAATAAGTGACCTTCGTCAAATACTACAGAGCTTGCTTCCGGCAAAAGTGGTAGCTGGCCTTCCCGTTTACGGGAGTCTTTCGTCCAAATATGTTCCATATAAAAATCATGGGAACAGATGATCAAGTCTGCTGCACTTCGGTAATGTTCGCGATGAAGGGTAAGGCCGCATCGATGACGGTAGGCACATGACATACAATCCTGAAGAGAATCCCAGCCTACACTATTCCATTCATCGTCAGATAGATGAGCATATTCTCTTCTATCTCCATAATGACTGAAGCTTTTCATGGAAGAGTTTTCGTGGACAAAACCCGGTAATTCCTCCCACATGTCCTGGAAATCCTCGTTCAGAGGAAGGTTTTCTTCTAGTTTCTTTATACATAGATATTGCTCTCTGGATTTTGCCAATCGAACATCTATATCAAGGTCCAGTGCCTTCTCAAGCTTCTGGATGTCCCCTTCTTTTTTTACAATCTGCTCAATGAGTGTTTCATCAGCACACGCAATGATTGCCGGCTTACCTGTATATCTGGCATACGATAACGCATATAAGAGATATACAAGGGTTTTCCCCGTACCCACACCTGCTTCTGCAAACATAACCTGTTTGTTTTTATAGGCTTGATTAAGCTGAAAGGCCATAAATACCTGTTCATCCCGTAAATCAAATCCCTTTTCAGGCAATAAATCATAAAACACGTCACCGATCCAGTCGGATAATGCTTCATAAAAGGATTGCTCTTTGGTTAATTCAAATGGTAATTTTCTTCTCATGAGGACCTCCTGCGTTACACAATATTTCTAATTTACTAGAATTCTTTCGAATTGAAAAGATAAAAACGTAATTTATTCATGGCTCTTAAGATGAGCCTTTAGTTTAAAGTTTTCCGATGCCCTTAACAAAAGAAAAGAGACGCTCCATATCAAGGGTAGATCTACCACTTGTATGGATGTCCCTAGTCTCCTTTAGAATACACTCAGTCGTATATTCTCTTTTTTCTTAACAATTCATATTGAAAAGCCTGATCCAGGTTTTTCGCCGCTTCGTGTAAGTCTGGTTGAATGGCTGTTCCTTCTTCACCTGCAGTGGAAGAAATAGAGCTTTGTAATGCCTGATAGATTTTGTGATAATCGATGAAAGAATGGTCCATCCTCTTTCACTCCTCTAAAAATGATAGAACTATTATACGCAGGAATTGAAGAGGATATTCTGACCTTCTTTAACTTTTTTTCGGACTTAAAATGGTTACCCTTTTCTCGGAGGACGCGGGCCAAAGTATTGGTAGTAATCCGTTCGTATAAATCCGTTGAACAATTTACGTTTTTTGGTGGCTTGCTTCCCATAAAATTGTTCAAAATTTTCATGGGACGTCATCATATATACCGACCAGGTTTCCAGTTTTTCAAAGGCTTTGCCCATTTCTTGATACATTTTCTCAACCTCTTTACGTTCACCTAGACGTTCACCGTAAGGAGGATTTCCGACAATGATGCCATACTCCAAATCTGAAGTGAAGTCTCGTACTTGCATTTGCTTAAATTTCACTAAATCCCCAAGACCTGCCTCCATTGCATTCTCTTTCGATACTTCTATCATCCGGTGATCGATATCGGTTCCCAATATTTCAAGAGGCTGGTCGTAGTCAGCCAAATCTTCTGCTTCCAGACGCGTTTTTTCCCATACATCCTCAGGCATCATCGGCCATCTCTCGGACAAAAACTCTCGGTTAAATCCAGGGGCAATGTTTTGACCGATCAATGCCGCTTCGATTGGAATGGTACCTGACCCGCAGAATGGGTCCACAAATGGACGATCAGGATTCCAGGTCGTTAGTTGAATCAGTGCTGCAGCCAGCGTTTCTTTTAAAGGAGCTTCACCTTGTCCAATTCGATATCCCCTTTTGTGAAGACCTTGTCCACTAGTATCGAGGGTGATGCTTGCCACATCTTTATGGATCGCCACCTCAATTTTAAACAAGGGGCCCGTTTCCTCAAGCCAAGATGTACGTTTGTATGCCGTACGTAAACGTTCAACGATTGCCTTTTTTACGATCGCCTGGCAATCAGGTACACTGTATAGCTTGGATTTAACTGATTTGCCCTGTACTGGGAATTCTGCATCGACAGGAAGGAAATTCTCCCACGGCAGTTTCTTTGTATTTTCAAATAGTTCATCAAAGGAGTACGCTTTAAAGTCTCCAACAAGTATCTTGATTCTGTCAGCAGTTCTTAGCCACATATTGGCTCTTGCTATAGCCGTTTCGTCACCTTTGAAGATGACTTTCCCGTTCTCCACCTGACAATCGTAGCCCAGGTCCTTCACTTCTTTCGCGACAATCGCTTCCAAGCCCATCGCTGCCGTCGCTATTAATGTATATGTATTCATTTTGTCACCTCGTTATTGAGTATCTCTATTTAATAGTATTGTCTTGTTTCCCATAAAATAAAAAGGACTGATACAAAAGAGCAGTGTATTACCTGCATGTATCAGTCACTTGCATTATTTAAGCCATATTGCTCTTATCCCGTAATAGTGTTCTGTAAGCCATGTTTTGTTCCGTTGTACTGCAGGCGACTGTTCGTCTCGTACTCGGGTGGTAATCATCTATCTACAAAGGAAATTCCTTTGTCCCTCTCTTCGTTCAATTCCTCCGAGAGGATTCCCCTACCAAATTTGGGTTTCTCGCTCGTGGGGTTTACCTCGTTCCACTCCTGCCATTTCTAACAGGACTTCGTCACTGTGGCACTTTCAAGGTAGTCACACCATATCCAAAAGGACTTAGGTGATTTCCCTGCCGTCAACTCAATACTTGAGCTGCCCTAGCTTATGAATTGGCTAGGCACGAACACTACGTGCATCTCAGCACCGTGCGAGCATGGACTTTCCTCTACAACATTAAGTTGCAGCGATTACCCAAACACCATTAAGGATCAGCAATAACTAATTATACTGTAGTTCCCCCAAGAATTCAACTGGAAATATTAGTCGTATAATTTGTTGCCAAATACATGTTTTTCTAAATTAGACAAGCGCTTGAGAATATCGAAATTCGTTGTGCCTGTCTGTTGAGCAGGAGCAGCGGACCGTTGCTTACTGGCACCCTCTACTTGCTTCTTCAATCGCAGGTTTTCTTGTTGAAGATCTTCTATTTCTTGATGAAAGGTTTCATAATCTTTAATAATCAAATCTAAAAATTTATCTACGTCTTCTTGCTTGTATCCCCTCATACCACTTTTAAATTCTTTTTCAAGGATATCCTTAGCCGTTAATTTCACTTTATCTGAAATCATTATTTTCACCTCTATATTTATCACTATCATTTTTTCAAATAACCATCATTTTGTCAATTGTAATTGTTATCGGGGGTTATAAATTTCCGAATGGTCAATGAGTGATAAAGCCCCCTCTACTCATTCTTCCATTGCTCTTCTTCGACAACCCATTGCAGATCATGGAAGGTAATCGCCCTTATTTCAAAAGATGGATCGGACTCTTTCTTCTTCTTCGCTTCTTGATAGAAGTATTTAGGAGAGCCTTCTTTTTCTTCATCGTACAGTATCACTAACGTTTGGCTTTTTTGCAAGAATAATTGATTTTTGTTTCGAAACTGCTGAGGGCTCTTATAGGGTTCTTTCGAAATAGATTCGATAAAATCCGCTTGAGAAAGGATGAGTTCATAGTATTCCTTATTCTGGTCGTTCCAGTTTTCCTCTTGAGAGATAAAAGGAGTCAGTATAGCCAGTTTAAGATCTGGATAATCTTCTTGAAGTTCAAACACCACTTCTGCCCCCCAAAGTTCTACGCCAAGCTGCCCACTAATGAGCACCCATTCTAATTCTTCATCCAAAAGAGATACTAATTCTTTCTTTAGAGCTTGCTTTATGTAGTAAATCGCTTTGTCATCCTGCTTGAAAATTCCTAACTCAAAGGATTTATACCCGGTTATGCATGCAACATTACTCAAATGCAAAACTCCTTTAGTAAACTTTCAGGGCAAACACGTCTATTTAAAGCTTAGTATACCCTAATCCTTTACACTCTATTGTAACATATTTTACGAATTGCGACGTCATCAATCCTTATATCATATAATATTTACAATCATAAAGAAGAGATGACTCTAATAAGCCTTAGTCACTTTAGCAGAGTAACACGGCGTGTCACTCTGCATTTGAAACTAATCTTTTAGAGGCATCCCTCTGTTATCTTAACTCTGAATATTACCGTCCCATACCATACGGTCCGAATGGTGGTCTTGGACGAGGTCCGAATCCCGGTCCACCTGGGCCTCCTGGGCCAAATCCTGGGCCACCTGGTCCAAATCCTGGTCCAGCAGGTCCTCCTGGTCCCCCTGGTCCACCGCCACAATTAAAGTGTTGGTGTGAAACACTGTCTACTTGTGATTGTGTTTGCGGGAAATAATGTTTATGTTGATACATAACATTATTTACATTTGTCGTGTGAGTAGGGTGAATGTGCGGCACCTCAAAGGTATTGCATGTATGTTTCACACAACATTTCGTCGGGTGCATGACTGCAGGAAGTACTTGATTAGGTCTTGGTCTTTTATACATAGAAACGCTCTCCTTTCATCTCTTAGTTGTTACACTAATAGCCTATGAAAGGGAGAGGGTACATGTACTAATGAAAATACCTATTTTTAGGAAAACAATTCGTAATCTTACATAAAGCTATATAAAGTTTCCGGATAATTGGTAAACACAAAAGCCGTTAAACCAATGACGACAAAGAACAAAATTAAGATTGCCCGGTTCATTTTCATCATCCCATCTAAATATTAAATATTTTCAACACAATTAACTATTTTACAACTTCTTTTGAAAATTCTCAATATAAAAATAAGGAGATTGGACCATTTTTTTAGCATTTTTTAAAAGTTCTAGTGTCATCGGGATGGAAGGTCTGCTTTCTTATTTATTTTTCTAGTTAAACGACTCATTCGATGGTGAAGTTTCCCCATAAAGATTTCGTGTTGTTTCCTGTTCCGGTCTTTGGTTTCATGCATCAAAGATTCTAGCTGCTCACATCTATTCAACGCAAGATTTAGATTCTTTGTTTTGTGTTCATACACTTTAGCCAACTCCAGTAATACGACTTTTCTAATGGAAATAGGGGCTTCTTTCCACATTTCTTCCCATAACTCTACCGCCCTACTCTCTTCTTTCTCTTTTTTGTATTGAAGAGCGAGATGGTGCATTGCTTCATAATTCGGTCGATCACTCTCGTTTATTATCTCTTGGTAACGTTCTTTAGCAATCTCTTTATTTCCCGTATATTCAAGCCACCTTCCGACTTCAAACCGCTCATGTCCAGTTGATTGCTTATGGACATTCAATAATTGAAAAGTCAAATGGGTATAGAGAGTGATCAATGACAATATATCCAGCTCATTATGGGTCATAACCTTAAAAATACCCTCTGGATCTTTACGCTCTATATAATCGAAATAAATCATAGGAGCTAAATACCCCGGAACATCATCCACTCTATTAAACCCAAGAATCTTACGCTCGACGTTGATCAACTTAACGGATTCCAGCTTGTGCTTAAATAATCTTCTGGATCCATGGTAAAGATCAAAATGTCCAAATGCAGGTAATTTGGGAACATGGTCTTTAATGAGTGTATGCCTTGTCTTTACTTGAGGCCAATCGAACGCTTTTCCGTTATACGTTACAAGGGTGTTATAATCCACATTACTTAAAAAGCTGTGATAAAGAGGTATTTCACTTCCCGGTTGCGGCAAAAAGTGCTGGGTCACAATCACTTCTGTTTCTGTCACTTTCCCATGCCCTAATAAAAAGATCGTATTTCCAACTCCTCCACCTAAACCGGTCGTTTCCGTATCGAAGAAAAACATTTCTTCATGATTAAGCCCTTTGGAAGATAAGGGATGCTCCCCGGTAAAATCTTGCCAAGCATCCACCGCTTTAATAAAATCCTTAAATGTGTAATCCCCATGCTGATGATCGATTGAATATCGTTTCTCCCTGACCAGACAAAAATCACCGTCTATATAGTACGCAGTCGAACCATTTTGTTTCCATAAATCAATAAATGGGAAGTCCCTGGCTTCTTGCTCTATCAAGGAAAGCTGAACTTTGTTCTCTTCAGCATCTTCTTCTCTAATAATATGTTTCTTCATTCTTGATAATTTATTTTTAAGAGACAATTCGTTCCCTCCCTCTCTTATTGAAGGAAAAGATGAAGAAGCTTTAATGCATCCAATTTGGCAGTGTCCAGTGAATGATCCGTTCCAATACACGAAGGACAGCCAGTCTGACAAGGACATCTCTCGATCATGTCAGATGTCTCCAGGAGGATTCTCTCCATCTGTTCATACACCTTCTCACTTAAGCCGATTCCCCCGGGGTACCGATCGTAAATAAAGATCGTAGGCTGTTCATTGTGTGCAGCCTTTATTTGAGGGACAACGAAAATATCGCTCGGATCGCACATAACAAATAATGGAATAATTGATTTCAAGCTTTGAGCTGCCCCGATAAGGCCTTCTTCCAGACGCTCCTGACTAAATGAAGCATCATCTTTTAATGAAATCCAGCTGGAACTCGTATGCAGCTCCTCTTCAGGCAAATGGATAGGCCCCGATCCGATATTTTCGTGCGTATCAAATTTGATTTTCTTGAAAATCGTTGCCATTGCCTGAACAGTCACGTCCCCATATGCTACCTCATACATTTCCGACATTCGAGTCTTGTCAGTTTCCAGTACTCTCAATTGTACAGCGAGATTTGCATCGGTGAAATAATCCACATCAACTTCCCTTACATACGCTTTCTTTTCATCCCAATCAAGTTCTTCTACTTGGAATTGAACCCCTTGATGCAAATAAATCGCTTCATCATGCAATAAGGTCATGGCTGAGAAACGATCCATCTCCCCTATTACTTTAACGGCGGAGATATCGGTTTGATCAATAATGATGACATTTTCCTGGGAAGCTGAGCGAAGGCTAATGTTATGAGCAGGAAATACATCATTCATCCAATACCATTTTTCACCATTCTTATGTACCACCCGCTCCTCTACTAAAAATTCTAAAATATCATCAATCTCGTGCTTACCAAATTGTTCACCTTCTTTAAAGGGGAGCTCATAGGCAGCACACTTAATATGATCAATAAGAATAATCAAATTATCCGGATTAATTCTCGCGGTTTCAGGGGTTTGCTCGAAGAAGTAATCAGGATGTTCAATAATGAACTGATCTAAGGGGCTTGAGCTTGCCACCATGATCACCAACGATTCCCCATGTCTTCTCCCAGCTCTACCCGCTTGCTGCCAAGCACTTGCGATCGTTCCTGGATAGCCGGTCATGATGCATACTTGTAATTGACCGATATCGACCCCTAATTCAAGAGCATTCGTACTAACAACTCCGTAGATTTCACCAGTTCGTAAGCCTTTTTCAATCTCCCGGCGTTGAGTCGGGAGATATCCTCCCCGGTACCCTCTGATTGATTTCGCTCCTAATTGACTTTTAACCAATTCTTGTAAGTAGGTAAGAATAATTTCGACTCTTACCCTGCTTCTGGCGAATATGATAGTTTGCACTTTATTCTTCAAAAGCTCACCAGCAATTCTCCTTACCTCAAGAGTCGCACTCCTGCGTATATTCAACGGTTTATTTACAATGGGAGGGTTATAGAATACGAAATGCTTTTTGGCACTGGGTGCTCCGTTATTATCAATCAAATTCATTTTTGTACCGGTTAAGTTTTCTGCCAGCTCTTTAGGATTTGCAATCGTTGCAGAAGTACAGATGAAAATGGGGGAAGCTCCATAAAACTCGCAAATTCGCCTTAATCTCCTGATCACATTGCTTACATGTGAACCAAAAACTCCTCTATATATATGAAGTTCATCAATAATGACGTATTTAAGATTCTCAAAAAGAGAAACCCACTTTGTATGATGAGGAAGAATCGCTGAGTGGAGCATATCGGGATTCGTTATGACAATATGCCCTGCCTTCCTTACTTTCTGACGTATATTAGCAGAGGTATCCCCGTCATATGTATAGCTATTTATAGAAGCTTCTGCCTCTGAAATGATTTCATTCAACTCAGATTTTTGATCTTGTGCCAGTGCTTTTGTAGGAAAGATATATAACGCTCGTGCATCCGGGTTATCCATAATCGTTTGTAATACAGGAAGATTATAACAAAGTGTCTTCCCCGATGCTGTAGGAGTGACCGCGGTGAAGCTCTTTCCTTCCATTGCCAGCTGAAAAGCGGAATGCTGATGGGTATAAAGATTTTCAATTCCTCTTTTTTGCAGCGCTTTTTTTATTTTTTCATTTATCTCATACGGCAGATCGACCAATTGCGCTGGTTTTTCATCTATGGTATTCCAGTGAACAATCTGCTTATTAAAATCATCGTCTTTTTTAAAATGTTCGATCAACTGTTGAAGGTTGTTTTTCTTGAACACAGGTACCACCTCCTCCATTCATTTTACCGAATCTATGTTCGAAACTAAAGTAAAAAAAACACGATTCTTTTACCATAGTTATCCAATTAAAAAGTGAAGGATTGTAAGATGGATGAACTTAGAGACTTCTTTTCCATTTTACAGATGAGTTTATAATGCGATATAGGAGAAATGCACATATTCAGCAGGCATTCATACACTAGTATGAATACGTTTGCCTGAAAGGAGTATACCCATGTCGAACGACAAAAAAGGTTTTGGTGACCTGATGCATTCCATGAACGAATTTTTTCATGAAAGACCTATGAAAGGAATGCTTCAAAGCATTGACGAGTTTTTCACATCATCTTCTAACCCCTTTGGTTCTTTTCCAGTCGAATTAACCGAAACAGACAATTACTATATCATGACTGCTCAACTACCAGGTATTAAGAAAGAGCAGATTCAGCTTGATGTGTTCCCTCAGTTCATTACGATTTCTGTAACCAATAAGGAAGAATTCTCCGAGGAAAATGATCAAAATCAAATGATCAGAAGGAAGCAATCCTTGAAAAAGAGCAGCAGGACCATTCCATTTCCAAGGGTTGTAAATGAAAAGAATGTGAAGGCTTCTCATAAAGACGGACTACTTACAGTGAAAGTGGGCAAGGAATTCGGAAAACGAATACCAATAGAATAAAGGCCCTATTACATTTGAAGAAGGAGCTGCCAAATTGGCAGCTCCTTTTAGTGATCCTAAAGTTTAAATATTCCACCTAAGCCTTTTACCAAAGAGGAAACTTGATTGATAGCCCCCATCATTTGTCCTGTTGTATTCATCATTTTATTAAAATCAAGTGATCCGTCCTGTGATTTGAATGAATTCATGATTGAACTTACTCCTCCAGACGGAGGTTTAGCCATGAAAGAGGCTTTCGGATATGGATTCGCAAATGCCTGCTGTTCCATTGCTTTCATTTGATACGGATTGTATTCTTTCTGCTGAAGAGGATTTTCAAAATATGGATTCATTTGCTGGTGATTCATCTGCTGGTATTGGTTCATTTGAAACGCCGATCCAGGATATTGGGCTTCTGGCTGTTGATAATAACCGGGTTGGAAAGATCCATAATTTGGAGGTCTCATCCCTTGAACATGATAGTTCACTGGTCCCATATTCGTTGGCTGTGAATGATAAAAAGGATAGTAGTTACGCATCTGTCTCTGATTAGGTAAAGAATTCATACTTAGCCCCCTTACTTTATAATGGTTACTATACAGTATGTTTCACCTGGATTAATGGTGAAAGAACCCATAAAGATATTTCGACAAACACAAGAAGAATGTCGGAAGTTACACTATTCTTACAACTTAAAGAAAGGGTTTTCTATGATAGGATAAAAGTAGATGCTTCGCATGAAATATAAGTATAATTGGGAGGAATAAAGATGAACCTGAGTGAACTGCTGAAGAGATACGAAAGTAGTAAACATTATCAAGCAACAGATCAACAAGAACTTCTCACAATGGCCAAAAAACTTTATATTTCTAATGAGATTTCTTTGCACCACTATAAAGAGCTGGCGAAGCAAATTAATAAAATAGAAGAAAAAGCACTTTCCACCCCATAATAAAGAGGCTGCCGATCGGCAGCCTCTTATTTTTCATTCAATTCATCCAATTGTGTTTGCAATACATATGAGACAGATTGATAATGACTGATGAACCGGTTGTAACTCGACTCTGGAAAGAAACAGTGAATCGACAGCATTTCGATATTATCGAACGTGTTTATAATTTGAGGGAAATGCAGGTGTTTTGGCCTTTGTTCCTTGATCCATTTCAAGGACAATTCTTTCCAAGCATCATTTTTAGCTTTTACTTTATCAGCAAAAGGTTTTACTTCGGTGTAAAAGTCCCCTTTTTCACCTGACTCACGTCTGCCTTTATATTCTTTCATCATCTGCTCAACAAGGATGATCAATTCCCCCGTTACTTGCTTCAATTCTTTCAAATAAAGCCCTCCGTAAAAAATGTAGACAAAAATAAAAAGTAGCACAAGGCTACTTTCTTATAAATTCAGTTTAAGACGTCTTATACGATAATTCAAGTTTTTGTAAAACAAAGGACTTTTCTCTATTTTTCATAAGAGCGGTTTTAAATTCCACTTTTCTCTCCACTAAGCTCAATT
The DNA here is from genome assembly GCF_041889765.1 of Rossellomorea sp. FM04394. NCBI lineage: Bacteria > Bacillati > Bacillota > Bacilli > Caryophanales > Bacillaceae > Rossellomorea > Rossellomorea sp. FM04394. The sequence goes on from NZ_CP168654.1 coordinate 2,668,512, forward strand.
TACTGTCGATTTTCTGAATCTGGTTCGTTAACGAATTCATTCCTTCTTGCTCTTCAACTGAGATTCGATCGTGCAGACTTTGTTCCAATTGATTTAAACTTTCTTCAATTTCAGCTAATTTTAACATAATATCTTGTTTTGGAAGCATTGTGAATCCTCCCGCCTTTTTTTGGATTAATACTGTAATTCTCTCTTTATGACCTGTTCCCTTCCACCTTGACAAAACTAGAAGCGTTTCGGCAAAGAAAGTGTTAAAAGGACATTCCGTTAATTATGTTTCGACACTCCCTGAATAAAAGCAGAGGAAACAAGAAAATAATATAGGTGGAGGTGTTACTCAATGAAAAATCAGAAAAACAAACAAAACAAACAGCAAACTACAAATTCAGCCCAAACAAAAGCCTCAAAAGGCAACCCTAAACTAGAAGGCGAAAACCGTCCCGCGACATAAAAAAGCGGAGGCGGCTTGCTCAGACCCGACAAGCATAAGACGAACCACCCGGAAAGGCGCACTTGGCCTTTTTGGGTGGTTCGACTTATGACCTCGAGGGTCTAGCCGCCGGAGCTGGCCAAATAAAAAAGCGGAAGGGCTTGACCAGACCCGACAAGCATGAAAAGAAGAGACCGACGCTATTTTAAAGCGTTGGTCTCTTCTTCTTTCCCCTCCACTTACCAATCTTTGTGAATACACCTTTTATGTTTGCCACTTTCTCAAGCTGCCTTTGCTTACGAAAATACCAATGTGATAATTCGATTCTATCGGGAAGTTTTAGCTCTTGATACCATTCCTTATCAATATCTTTTTGAATCGACCAGTCCGTATGGGTCTTCCAATGGTGTGGAATATATACATAAGCCTGATGGAGCATTGGCGTATTCGTTTTGGGCGCACTTTTACAAAACTGTTCGTAGTCCTTTCTAGATCCTGAATGCTCTACTTGTAAAGCGAAATTCAAAAAGGAAGAATGGTAATCAGGTTGAAATAAAATCTTAAATAATCGATTTCCTAACTGGATTCTGTTTTCGATTTTTCTGAAGCCATGGACACTCGCACCTAAAAGCTCTCCCTCTAATGTAGGAAATAGTACGGAGCTGAAATGCAGATGATCTTCTATGAAAAATAGAGATGAGCCAAACACCCTCTTCTTATAAACCTCATGGTCAATGACTGGTTCTTGAATGAGGTGCTGCTCATTAATAATTAGTGAATGAACTAATCTGTGGTCGTCTCTCTCCTCCCAGTAACGATTCCACTCTTCTTCCATGAAGCTTGAAATATGAAATTCTTTAGACAAATGAAACATTTTCTTCTTATATCTCGTCGAATAATGGTAAAGAAGGAGTTGGGGAAACGCATCCTGAAAAATACTCCAGTTCGCTCTTTCGTACGTCATAAATAGAGCATCGCGAGTCGCCGGATGTAAAAGGCGTGGAAAGATATCACCCTTTAAGTCGGTCATATTCCATCCGGCATTTCTTGATACCATCGAAGCCAGAAAAGACCATTTTATTTCCGGATGAAGAAGGAAAAATTTTTGATAAGCCATCGTTCTTGATATATTATCTTGATTGTGCAGATACACTAAATGGTTGATTTCATGAATCCACTCATTTGTACGTTTAGGTTCAGGTATATAGGGTAAAAAGCGATAAGTATTGCTGGATTTTTTCATCCTTTTTATTCCCCTTTCTCCAGTAGTCCTAGAATAAGGAGATTTGTAAACAATTATTCACACAAATTGGAGTGGTTTCTGTTATGATATAGATTAGTCTGCGAGGTGAATTACCATGAAATTCCATTATCCTAATGGAAAGAAATATGTGGAAGCGACATTACCCTCAAAAAAAACAAAGGCCAAACCGAAACAACTATCTTATAGCAACAGAGGTATGACACTTGAAGAAGACATTAATGAGACGAATCAATATTATTTAACGTTTCATAAAGCAGTCATTCACAAAAAACCAACACCAGTCCAAATAGTGGATGTTCACTATCCTTCAAGAAGTGCTGCCGTGATTAAGGAAGCTTACTTTAAACAGCCGTCAACGACGGACTATAATGGTGTGTATAAAGGAAGATATGTCGATTTTGAAGCAAAAGAAACAAAAAACAAAACGTCTTTTCCACTTCAAAACTTTCACGAGCATCAAATCAAACATATGGAAAGTGTCCATAAACAAGACGGCATTACCTTTGTACTAGTAAGGTTTTCGTCTTCGGAAGAAGTATTCCTGCTCCCCTATAAAGCTCTAAGGTTTTACTGGGATCGTATGATAAATGGCGGAAGAAAATCAATCAAGCGAGAAGAACTTGAAGATAAAGGAGTGCCTATTCCTTTGGGACTCCATCCACGAGTGGATTATTTAAAAATAGTTCATCAGTTATATTTTTAGTTTATAAAAAATGAGTTAATCTATAATTTATCTCAATATCAGTAGTATATTTTAAATCTTAGACAATACTAAAAACACAGAAGATTGAAAGTGAGGAAACAATATGGCTGGACAATATAAGTCAAGGGAAGAAAAACGCCTGGCCCAACAAAAGTCAAAATCGACAAAGAGCAAGAAAAAGGGCTCTTTGGTTAAGCGCGTCATTATATCATTATTTATCATCGGTATTATCGGGATGCTTGCTGGCGCTGGATTATTTGCTTATTATGCATCCAGTGCCCCTAAGCTTGATGAAAAATTACTAAAGGATCCGATTGCATCTGAAATTTATGATATGAACGGAGACTTAATCACCACAGTTGGAAAAGAGAAACGGGAGTACGCAAACTTCGATGACATCCCTCAGGTGATGCAAGATGCGGTACTGGCTACAGAAGACAATCGATTCTATAAACATAACGGAATCGACTTGATTCGTTTAGGGGGTGCCGTCATTGCCAATGTAACAGGTGGTTTCGGTTCAGAAGGTGCTTCGACAATTACCCAGCAAGTAATCAAGGGATCTTTTTTAAGCCCTGAGAAAACGTTAAAAAGAAAAGCTCAAGAAGCATGGCTGGCTCTTAAGCTTGAGCAGGAATATACAAAAGAAGAAATCTTTGAGATGTATTTCAATAAGGTGTATATGTCCGCTGGAATTAACGGTATGGCTACCGCTGCAGACTACTATTACGGTAAAGACATCAAAGACATTGAGCTTCATGAAGCGGCCCTGATTGCTGGACTGCCTCAAAGCCCGAACAATTACAACCCTTTCAAGTACCCTGAAAAAGCGGAAAAGCGACGAAATATCGTTCTATCTTTAATGGAGCAGCACGGTAAAATCAATGAAGAAGAGAAAAAGAAAGCACAAGCGGTTCCAATCACTGAGGGATTGGTTTCAGCTGAAGAAGTTGAAAAGAAAAACGGAAACAAATATCCCGCGTTCGTGGATGCTGTTATTGATGAAGTACAAAAAATGGGTGACTACAACCTATTCTCAGACGGTTTAAAGGTCTATACAACCGTTGACCCGGATGCTCAAAAACGTTTGGAAGAAATTTTAGCAGGTGAAAATACCAGCTTCAGTTATCCGGAGAATCCTGAAGAGCCAATGCAGGCCGGGGTAACCCTTATGGATACGAAAACTGGAGAAATCAGGGCGATTGGTGGCGGCAGAGAACAGGATCCAAACGTTCAGCGTGGATTTAACTTTGCGATCGATACAAAACGTCAGCCCGGGTCTACGATCAAACCATTAATAGACTATGCACCTGCAATCGAGCATTTAAAATGGTCGACCTATCATATTTTAAAAGATGAGCCTTATAAATATTCTGATGGAACAGAACTCAATAACTATGATGGTCAATTTAAGGGACCTATCACGATACGTGAGGGCCTCTGGGATTCTCGAAATATTACTGCCCTAAAAGCCTTTCAGGAAGTCGGTCCAGAGAAAGCAGAGGAATTTGTCAATGGTCTCGGATTAAAATTCGATCACTATTATGAATCTGCATCAATCGGTGGTGTGTCTCCCGGCGTAAACTCCGTCCAAATGGCAGGTGCTTATGCCGCCTTTGGTAATGAAGGAATTTACAACAAGCCCCATACGGTTACAAAAGTGGTATTACGCGATGGTGAAACAGAGATTGAAAATGATAACAAACCAAAACCTGCAATGAAAGAATACACAGCTTATATGATTTCTGATATGCTGCAGAGCGTCATTGATCACCCAAGAGGAACCGGTATTTATGCCAAGGTGCCAGGATTACCGATGGCCGGGAAATCAGGTACGACGAACTATTCTCAAGAGGAACGCGAGAAATATGGAATTGCTAAAACAGACGCACCAGATTCATGGTTTGTTGGCTATACGACAAACTATACAGCGGCTGTTTGGACCGGGTATAAGACCCGCTCCATTCCACTCTCACCTAGGGATAGAAGAGTATCACAATACATCGTCAGTGACTTGATGAGCTATGTTCACGATGGAGTTGACACACCTGACTTTAAAAAGCCAGACAGCGTCGTTGAATCCAAAGTTGAACTAGGAAGCAATCCGGCAAGACTACCAAGTAAATACACGCCGGATGACCGGATAATCACGGAGCTCTTCGTCCGTGGAACGGAACCTTCCAAGGTTTCACAAGAATTCGACAAGATTGATTCTCCTTCAAATCTGAAAGGTAAATTCAATAAGAAAGATCAAACCATTACTCTTGCGTGGGATTATGGTAAAGAAAAGGACGTTCAGTTTGAAGTGGCGGTTTCAATAAATGGTGAAGCGAAACAAGTATTAACAACAACAGATAAGAAGGGATTAAATGTTGAAAATATTCAATCCCAAGGAACTTTCACCTTTGAGGTTGTAGCAATTTCAGGAGATCAGCGCAGTAATCCTGCAACGGTTAATGTTGATGTCAAGGCTACTGATGGTGAAGATGAAGAAAACCAGGATGAAAACAATGATGAAAATCAAGACAACAATGGAAATGGGAACGGTCAAGGAAATGGGAATGGTCAAGGAAATGGAAATGGAGAAGATTCAGGTGGTGGTGAAGATACTGGTGGAGACACTGGTGACGACGAAGGCACTACTCCTCCACCTGAAGGAGATGGGACCGGTGATGGAGGTACAGATGACGGCACTGGAGATGGCACCGGAACCGGAGATGGGACTGGAGACGGCACTGGTGACGGCTCAGGTACTGGAGATGGCGCCACGAATGGTGCACCTGCTACCCAATCAGAATCCAGAAGAGATCAAGAATAAAGTAAAAGGCAACGAGAACATATTCTAACGGGTTCGGTTTTGAAGTACAAAATTTGAATTAACAGTGCTTTTCGCACGGCAATTCGCAGTAAAATCAGCAGGCACCTTAGCAGTAAAATTAACACGAAAAAAGCTCGGAGCCATTATGCTTCGAGCTTTTCTTATAGTAGCGGCTTTGTTGAAGATAAGCACCCGTTAGTTTGAGTAGATTTATTCACAAGCTTTTTTATAAGAATGCTATCCCGCTTTCCTTTTATCACGTTTTACGTTGCAGAATAAAATAATTAATCGATAAATTTAAATGTTGCATATTTTCCTTTTTCAATAATGGATTTATATTCTTTACTTCCGTTTTTTTCTTCTAATAATGATTTCATTTTTTCATATTTGTAATTATAATGCCTCTTATTGTTAAATCCAGATACCCGTATTGTAGGATGGTCTAGTAGTGGTTGCAAGTTGCCATCCAAAACATTTGTTTCATAAGGAGAGAATTCGATTAATTTAGGGAAATTATTTAAAAAAGATAAATTATCAATACTTCCGCACGAATAAAGACGGAGAACACGAAGGTTTTTTAGTGACATTAAATCTTGGCCAGGAACAAATTTTTTCGATTGATTAATTTTTAGAATTTCTAAATTATCCGATAAACCAGATAATCCACTGTCACTCGATAATTTAGTACAATAATGTAAATCCAGACGTTTTAAATCTGATAATTTCTCTATACCTTTGAAATCTTGTATATTAGACCAATTTAATTCTAAATACCGAAGTCCTTCAGGAAAATTACTAAAATTCCCAAACTTACTCTTTTTGTGATGCCAGAGAACTAAATATTCGGTATCCTGTGTAACCTGTTCTAACTTTACCTTTTCATTTTGAAAGTTAATAAAACTATAAAGATTTTCAGGGATTTCCTCAAACCACATTGTATTATATCTCCAATAATCTATCTGAATCACCCCATTTTTTAGTTTTTAAACTAAACTGTTATTGAACTAAACTGCTTCGTTAGTTGAATAAGCCTCATTATCATTTTAACATAAATATCCAGAAACCTTCTCGCTATTTTTAACATACGAATTCGCATAGCAATTAACACCGTTTTAGCACACTGACAATAATTTCAGTCACTCTGCTAAAAGGTGTGCGAATTCTAGTGCTAAGACACGCATAAAGTTATAGAAAACATTGATATATCAATAAAAAGAAGCAGTCCAATTCAGTTGCGAATTGGACTGCTAATTTGTTTGCAAATTTAGCTTTTGTACTCGAAAACCGAACCCGTTAAACATATTCTCGTTGCCTTTTTACTTTTCTTTAGACCGTTTTAAAGCCAGTGATTTAGCATATTGTTTATGCTGTTCCTCGAATAGCTGAGATAACTGTATGAATGAATGGAATAAGGTTGGATTGTTTCTAATAAATTCGATTCTTTCCACTGCGTTTGCGGGTTTAATGGATAATTGATCGATGTGGGAGTCTTCATGATTCAGTCTTACCGGCAGGGAATTACTCCAGAATAAAAGCATATAAAATTGAGAAATGCTTTTTTTCATGGCATGCAATGTATTCTTTGAGCGTTTTTTATATAACGTTTTAAGATACTCCTCTTCTTCTCCCCAGCTCTTCAGAATGGTACCTACATATAATTCATGATCGATCCAGGGAAATGAACCTGTAGCCACCTCATTGAAATAGAGAATTTCATAAGCAAAGAAAGGGTCATCAGGCCTGATATGAGAAGCATCCACTCTCACTTTTGAGTCAGGAAAGAAAAAGGGATCGATTAGCTGGGACGGGATGTACAAGATCCTTTCCTTCATATGTTACCCTTTTTCTTTAGTCTCTTTTGACCTTCTCTGCATAAATCGACCAGCGGGCAAACATCACATTGAGGGGATTGAGCTTTACAATGATATCGCCCAAAGAAAATCAACCGGTGATGAGTTTCGGACCATTCTTCCTTCGGTATTTTTTTCATTAACGTTTTCTCTACTTCTAATACGCTATCTTTCCATCGGCATATCCCTAATCTCTTACTTACACGTTCAACATGGGTATCTACTGCCAGAGCCGGCACCCCAAATGCCACCGATACTACTACATTTGCAGTTTTCCTTCCTACTCCAGGCAGTTTCACTAATTCTTCATGACTTTCAGGAACATTTCCTCCATGTTCCGTCAAAATAATCTCACATAGTTTACGAATGTTTTTTGCTTTGTTTCTGTACAACCCAATGGAGCGTATATCTTGTTGAAGTTCTTCCAAAGAGACATCCAGATAATCTTCAGGTCGTTTATATTTTTCAAATAAGCCTTTTGTGACTTTATTTACTAAGGCATCAGTACATTGTGCCGATAAAAGGACCGCGATTACCAGCTCAAATGGATTCTCATGACGGAGCTCACAGTGAGCGTCGGGAAACATCTCTCGCATTTCATCTAAGCATATTTGTATTTGTTTTTTATTTAACATGTGACTCAATACCTCCACCTTGTACTATAAATCCTACTATTACCCGACATAAAAATAGACCAACCCTCAAGCAAGTGAGAGTCAGCCCTTTTATCGTCTTATTGCTCAAGCCAATTATAAAATGGTACTGATTTTCGTTTAGGAGAAGCACTAGTATCATTTGAAGCTGCAGGTTTTTGATGTGAACGGAAGCGTTGACTTTGGTTTCGGGCATCTTCGATGGTTTTCACACCGTTTTTCTTCCATTCGAAAAGAATGCGATCGATATATCTAAAATTCAGCTTCCCTGAAATGACAGCTTCTCTCAATGCTGCTTTAATAATAATAGCATTATGATCATCCTGGTCCAACCACATGGCCAACGTTTCGCATTCTAATGGAGATAGTGGTCGACCAAATTCCTGTTCAAATGTGGTGTAAATGTCTGCTTCTTCTTCCATTGATTTCTGCATTTGTTTCATTTTGGAATCTTGTATCACGAATTCAGCCATTTTTTCCCATAACGGATTGAGAGAATACTTTTCAAAAAGGATTCCATCTGCAGAAGATCCCTCTTCAATAGATAGAAATTGCTGTTGGATTAACTTTCGTAATATAGATGAACAGTATTCAGTAGAAACGCTCATAGGTTCAGAGAGCTCTTCTGGCGTTGGAAAATAGTTACCCTTTTCCAGATGACCATAAATATGCAAAAGTAAAACGAACTCTGACTCATTTAAACCTAATGTATTGTAATTTGATAATAATAATTGCGGAATGTTAAGTGTTCCCTCTTCGATCCAGGACACCATTAAACGTTTATAATCCATATTCGGCACACCTCACTCACTAGTATATCATGGTTCAGTATATGTGGACATGCTTATGAATTAGAAGAAAGATGGAAAAAAGAAAAGAACCGGTCGGCATTGCTCTAAAAGCAATCCGGCCAGCTCCTTGTTTGTTAGTATTAAGGGTACAAACGGTTTAGTAGACGCGGGAATGGGATGGTTTCCCTCACGTGTTCTACTCCGCTGATCCAAGCCACTGTTCTTTCAAGTCCAAGACCGAAGCCTGAATGAGGAACAGATCCATATTCTCTTAATTCCAAGTACCACTTGTAAGCATCTGTAGCAAGTTCATGCTCTTCAATGCGAGCTTTCATCAACTCTGCATCGTGGATACGCTCTGAACCACCTATGATCTCTCCATACCCTTCCGGAGCGATTAAGTCAGCACATAATACCACATCATCACGATCCGGATCTGGTTGCATATAGAACGGCTTTAAAGATGTCGGATAATGAGTGATGAACACAGGTTTATCATAGCTTTCAGCAATGGCTGTCTCGTGCGGGGCACCGAAGTCATCTCCCCACTCGATGTCATCAAAGCCTTTTTCATGTAATAATTTTAGAGCATCGTCATACGTAATGCGCGGGAATGGTGCTTTGATCTGCTCTAATTTAGACGTATCTCTCCCCAAGCGGTCTAATTCAAGTTGACAGTTTTCCAATACTGATTGAACGATGTAAGAAACATATTGTTCCTGTACTTCGAGGTTATCCTTAAAGTCATAGAACGCCATTTCAGGCTCAATCATCCAAAATTCGATCAAATGACGACGAGTCTTTGACTTCTCCGCTCTGAATGTTGGTCCGAATGAGAATACTTTTCCTAATGCCATGGCCGCTGCTTCCATATAAAGCTGACCACTCTGAGAAAGGTAGGCATCTTCTTCAAAATATTTAGTGGCAAATAACTCAGTCGTTCCTTCCGGAGCACTTCCAGTCAGAATTGGAGGATCTACCTTGACAAATCCTTCTTGATTAAAGAATTCATATGTTGCACGAATGATTTCGTTACGAACTTTCATCACTGCATGTTGTTTACGGGAACGAAGCCAAAGGTGACGATGATCCATCAGGAACTCTGTTCCGTGCTCCTTTGGTGTAATTGGATAATCCACTGCTTCATGAATCACTTCTACGCTTTTCACTTGCAGTTCATATCCAAAAGGTGAACGGGAGTCTTCTGACACCGTTCCTGTTACGTACAGAGACGTTTCTTGAGTCAATGATTTTGCTTTTTGAAAGATTTCTTCTTCCACTTCACTTTTCACGACAACACCTTGAATGAATCCAGTTCCATCACGAAGCTGAAGAAAAGCAATTTTTCCACTTGAACGTTTGTTGGCAAGCCATGCACCGATGGTTACTTCTTCACCAACAAACTTACTTACTTGAGATATAGTAGTTTTCACGATTTTTTCCCTCCAAAAAAACTAAGACGCTTATGTATCGTTATTTATTATACATTTACCCTTATCCCGTCGCAATAGATTGAGCAAAACGAGATGATTTTAAGGAAAAAGCAGACCGAAACAAACGCGGCCTGCAAACCTTGTATTATTTGCTTTTCCTAACAACAAATTCATGTATTCTCTCAATTGCTTTTTCGAGTGCATCCAGACTTGTGGCATAAGAAAGACGGATATTATTGTCCGATCCGAACCCTGAACCAGGAATAACCGCTACCTTAGCCTCTTCCAGAAGAGCTTTGGTAAATTCGTCGACATTGTTGTAGCCTGTTTTCTCAGCCGCTACTGACACATTCGGGAACAGATAGAAAGCACCTTGAGGTTTTAAACAACTAAACCCTGGGATATTGTTTAATTTATCAAAAACAATGTTTAAGCGCTTCTCAAACGACTGTCTCATATCCTCTACTGGCTGTTGATCTCCTAAATAAGCAGCAACCGTCCCATATTGTGAAGTTGTCGTTGGGTTAGAGGTAGAATGACTGGCAAGATTTGTCATTGCTTTAATGATTGCCTCGTTACCTGCGGCATATCCAATCCTCCATCCCGTCATGGAATGAGATTTTGACACCCCGTTGATCACGATGGTTTGCTTTTTAAGTTCTGGAGACAATTCAGCAATAGAAGTGTGTGAGTTCCCGTCATACACAAGCTTTTCATAAATCTCATCTGAAACGATCAAAACATCATTTTCTAAGCACACATCCCCAATCGCTTGTAACTCATCCGAAGAGTACAGCATGCCTGTAGGGTTACTAGGTGTGTTAAGGATGACCGCTTTCGTCTTGGGAGTAATCGTCTCCTTTAACTGCCTTGGAGTCACTTTGTACTGATTCTCTTCTTTCCCTTCAACGATAACGGGAATTCCTCCGGCAAGCTTCACTTGTTCAGGATAGCTAACCCAATAAGGAGTAGGAATAATGACCTCATCACCTTCGTTTAATAGCACTTGAAATAATGTATACAGGGCATGCTTTGCCCCACTTGTTACGATGATTTCAGAAGGTGCATACGTAAGTTTCTGGTCTGTCTCAAACTTGTGGATGACGGCTTCTTTTAATTTGGCCATTCCACCAGATGGAGTATATTTGGTGTGGCCCTCAGTCATGGACTCATACGCAGCTTTGATGATATGTTCAGGCGTATTAAAGTCTGGTTCCCCTGCACCTAAGCCGATTACATCAATTCCTTGTGACTTCATTTCCTTTGCTTTTGCAGTAATTGCTAAAGTTGTTGATGGTGTTAATGCACTTACTCTGTCAGCTAACGTAAATTTCATTGATGTATTCCCCCTGATCATAAATTTTCAATTTTTCTCCACCATTCTCCTGTTGAAAACAGCAGGTAGAAATAATTTAAATTGTCTTGTTGATCTAAATAGGTAATTTCCCAAACAGGCCCGACGGATTCATATCCTAAACGGACCGATAACAATTCTTTAGGTTGCTTTTCATCATTTAGTTTATTGATTGCCTCTTCTTTTGAAATACCATCTGCCCATTTTTTTTCAATTATTTCCCCTTTTTTATTGGGTACCCAAGCCACGAGTTTCTCGTTTTGATCATCCTTACCTGTCACCACAACATATGACTTAGAGCCGTTGTAGAAGCTTGTGCTTTCAACATCGACGATAGCCGTTTCAGTTTTGACCCGGTCTAGAGCCTTTTCTGCTTGATTATTCAATGGGTTCCGGGAAACTTGATAAAGTACAATCGAAGCCGTTATCCCAAGGACGATGAACAATAGTGCGATAATCTTTATCCATTTTTTCATTACAATCACTCTTTATGTACGATAAATTGTTAATACTGCTTGATTCTGATCTTCCGGATCTAAGGCTAAACCAAACATATAATCATCTTTTTTTAATGTTCTATTCAGTGTATCAACGACTTTATATAAGTTATCCGTATATTCGATACGAACGGTGGAAAGAATTTCAATTCGGCTCTCCATGGTGTTCCTCCTTTTTCCCGCTTACCTATGGCATTTCCTTATTAAAAAACTCTACACACATTATAACAACATTAAAGGCTAATATGGTAGAGGTTATCACAAAAACTATCTGCTAATTCTCACTCATTCAGGCTGACAAATATGTCAGCCCTTCTTTATTTAATGGTGTTAATCTGTATGGCCTTCTTCTTTAAACACTCCATCTTCTTGATCAAAAGTCAGCACTTCGTAGTTTCTCTTATTAAATTTAATGGCTATCAATCCATGCTGGCCTGTCAAATACAGGTCAATCCACGCCTCGTTGATGGCTTCGAGCATTTCACCATTAAGGAGTCGTTTCTTAGAACGATAAAGCAAAGCCGTTTGAGGGTCGATATGCCTCAGAAGGCTATGGGACATGTTTTCCGACTTTGAGTGAAGAGGTATTTTTACAATGTTGACGTTCTTTAAGGGTTTTGTTAGCAAAACCTCTTCAGAATGCAATGATTGCGAGCTGAGCCACAAAAAGCGATGGTGATAAAAGGTTATTGAGAAGTCTAATCCTTCTCGATTCTCATTGCCTTCATGCATCACATTTAACGCCAACTCTTTCGAAAGTGAGTAAGACTGATTCTCTTGAATGGTGTGTATGGTATAGGAACCTATTTCCGATATAGCTTCAGCCAGAGATTTACCCACTATTATCTCTTCTATGGAGTATTTCTCCCCCAGCTCAGTAATCATATCCTCGTGCACTTCTCTTTTCTCCGTGATGATGATTCCCTTTATATTTTTAATACGAATTTGATTCAAATAATAATATAACTGATTGCTCTCCTGAAGAGGTCCGGTATTGATTAAATAATTTTCTCCAGAAGCTAAATGAAGTACAGCTACCTCTCCTTTAATTACAGGAAGAAAACTAATTGCATACTCCTCATGTGATACATGTAAATCTACCTGAGGCACTTTCATTCCATTGGTGTTTGAAATGACGATGAGAAAAGACAGCATTACCATTAAGATGACTCTCATTTTCAATCCTCCAGTTTCACATCTACTCTTTAGGTTGTGTTAAAGAGGAAAATTTATCACTGAAGTTTAATCTGTTTTAGAGCCATTCTTCAATCCATGAAACCAAATCAAATAAATCCCCTTCTTTTACTTCCATTGAAGGGATAGACTGGAGGAAAGCCTTTCCGTACCTTGTCGTCATCACTCTGCGGTCATACACAATTACGATTCCACGATCACTGCTTCTTCTAATCAGCCTCCCTACCCCTTGCTTGAAACGAATAATGGCTTCAGGTAAAGAGTGAGAGGAAAATGGGTTTTTCCCTCGAGCTTTCAGGATATCTGATTTTGCCTGATTGACAGGCTCGTCCGGTGGAGAAAACGGAAGTCTGACCATGGCAAGACAAGAAAGGTCTTCTCCTGGAATGTCTACCCCTTCCCAGAAACTGCTCGTTCCAAATAATATAGCCTTATCGAATCGCTGGAAATTCTTTGTCAGTCGTGTACGACTCCCTGAGGTGATTCCTTGTGCCATTAATACATATTCCTCTAATAAACCACTTTCTTTCATCAACTCATACGTTTTCCTTAACATATCGTAAGACGTGAATAAAATGAGCATTCGCCCTTTCGTCGCTTGTGCGACCCCTATTAAATGAGAGCTTATTGCTTCAATATACTCTTCACTTTGAACTTGTTGTATTTCAGGGACGTCTGTTGGGACGAATAATCTTGAAACTTCATTATAGTCAAATGGAGAAGTAAGCTGTACCTGTTTTACCCCCTGGTCGACAAGGCCTATTTCGTTTAAGAAGTAATTGAAAGACCCGCTGACGGTAAGGGTAGCTGAAGTCAGGACCACACTTTTCTTTTTGGCAAAGATCTCATCATGAAGCTTGCGATCGACGGTAACAGGTTGAGCTTGTATGGAAAGACTGTTAGGTAATGACCTTGTGTCTCCATCAAGCCAAAGAACATGGTTGTTCATATCCCTTAAAAATACCGTTTGAAAATTCATTCTCAACTCCGTGAAATCCACTAAAAAGCTGTAGAACTCTTCAATTAAGGCTTTTTCTTTATCAAGAAGTTTTATCTTCTTATCCTTGATTGCTTCAAGTACCTGCAGAAACTCTCTTTCTACAAACTTCATTCCTGAAATGACTCGTTCCATGGCCATGAGAACAGGTTGAAAGTAAGTGCTTTTCTTCATGTCATCTGTAATTCTCAGTTGTATTTTTTGTATCCCGGTTCTCTTTTTGGCTTTCTTATAGAAAACGCTCGTTAACACTCCAATGGCCTCTTCCAAGTCAACGTAAAATTGGCCAATACGTGCATCCAGCTCAAATGAATGAATATTCATTTCAATCGAGTGACTGGAAATAAGCTGATCCAGACGATAAAACAACTGTTTTTGGTCCAGTGTTCCTAATTGGGAAGTACTGAACTTAATGGAGAGATAATCCATTACGACTCCAAGATGCTGTCTTGCTGACTTCTCCAGATGATGAGCCTCATCTATTACCAAATATTCGTAAGGAGGAAGCATGCTGCTTTCATTCACAATATCAGTCAGAAGCATTGAGTGATTCGTAATGATGATATCTGCTTCTTGAGCACTCTTTCTTGCGAAAAGATAGAAATCTTTCCCTATCCATGGATCCTTTGTATGAGGCAAGTGCCAGCCATCATGTTTTAAACGATTCCAGAATAACTGCCCTCCCGAGGTGAGGTTAAGTTCATCCATATCACCGGACTCTGTTCGTGTCAGCCAGACTAAAATCTGCATTTTTGTTAGAACTACATCATACTGAGACTCCTCTTCACGGAGGGACTGTTCAAACTTAAACAGGTTTATGTAATGGTTTTTCCCTTTTAACAGGACGGTTTTGAATGGTATAGGGCTTATTCTTTCCAATAATTTAATTTCTTTATGAAGTAATTGCTCCTGCAATTGGACGGTGTATGTACTGATAACCACTCTTTCCTGAGTCGACTTGGCAAACATGACCGCTGGCCATAAGTAGCCCAGTGACTTTCCAACCCCTGTTCCCGCTTCTATGACCACATGACGGGATCCATGAAAAGCATGTTGAATCTCATTCATCATGTCCATTTGCTGTTCTCTCTTCTCATAGAAGGGGACATGTTTTTTTAAATGCTGTTCTATATTGGGTTCATCAAAAAGGAGCTCTTCTATAGGTGATTCATCTTTCTTTGAAGCAGCTTTCTTCAGAAGAGCCAGTCCTCGGTACACCTCTAACTGTGGTGGAAGGTCCTCTACGTGCTTTTGTTTCTCACTCACAATACTGTCAAACAATAAGGAGAGATCACTTTTCAAATGATGAGAAAGCTTGTGTAGCTTTTCGAGTGTGACTAATGGAAGCTTTGACAATTCTTCAATAAAATATAGAAGGATTTCAGCTGTCACATAGGCATCACTGTCTGCTTGGTGAGGCCTTACATGGCTTAAATCCAATGAATTGGACAGTTCCGTCAGTTTAAAACTGTCTGCCGATGGTAAGGCCACTTTGGCTAACTCTACTGTATCAAAGGCAGGTCCTGTAAATGGATTATAGCCTGCCTCTTCCAGTTCTGCTTGAAGAAATGAAAGATCGAATTGAACGTTATGGGCAACAAAAACGCCATGATCCAGCAGCTCAAGTATTTTAGGTGCAATTTCATGAAAGGCTGGAGCTTCCTTGACCATATCATCATTGATCCCCGTTAACTCCTCAATAAACGCAGGAATCGGTTTTCCAGGTGACACAAATGAAGTGTATTGATCAATGATTTTTCCGCCTTCTATAATAACCGCTGATAGTTGGATGATTTTTTCTCCTTTTTTAGGAGAATTTCCTGTTGTCTCAAGATCGATAACAACCAGTTTAAATGGGTACATGTTATTCACTGCCTTTATATAGATCCTACATCATTCTCTTATATTTCTAAATAAGTGTACCATAAACAAAAAAGCAAGTCTCCTATTCACAAATTAGAAGACTTGCCGATTTCTTTTATAGTATTGTTGCTTCCGGTTCTGTTCCGATCATATCGATGATGCGGTTATTTTCTCCCATGATGGCTACTTTCGGAATATGGTCATGAACCATTTCTTCAGCTACCAACTTATATGATATGATGATGACAATATCACCTCTTTGCACAAGTCTTGCAGCAGCTCCGTTCAAACATATGACCCCGCTCCCTCTTTCACCTGGAATAATATAGGTTTCCAAACGGGCTCCATTGTTGTTGTTTACAATCTGAACCTTTTCGTTCGCCATCATACCGACTGCATCTAATATATCCTGATCGATTGTAATGCTTCCAACATAATCTAAGTTCGCTTCCGTCACAGTCGCTCTATGGATTTTACCACTCATCATCGTTCTAAACATTTTAAATCCTCCTCTGGTTCTACACTGATGATTATATTATCAATCAATCTGGCCTGCTGAAATTGAACTGCCAAAGCGATAATGATTTCCCCATGTAAGCTAGTCAATTCCGCTAGCTCAGGGTAGGTATACACTTCCACATAATCGATTTTCCCTGATGTATTTTCTTGGATGTTCTCTGAAATCATAGAAATAATGGCATCGGGATTTCGTTCCCCATCTTCAATGCTAATTTTAGCTTCTGCCAGACTTTGATAAAGAGTAGGAGCCTCCCTTCTTTCTTCTACTGAAAGGTAGACATTTCTTGAGCTTTTCGCCAATCCATCCTCTTCCCTGACGGTAGGCACCCTCACGATTTCCACCGGAAAGAAATAATCGCTCACTAACCCTTCCACTACTGCTATCTGCTGGGCATCCTTCAGCCCAAAATACGCTCTCGTCGGCTGAATAAGATGAAACAATTTAGTCAGAACGGTTACCACTCCGTCAAAATGACCTTCCCGTTTTCGTCCGCACAATACTTCTACCCGCTCCGTCACACTCAAGGTGACAGATTGCGTCCCTTTGTACATTTCTTCTACTTCAGGAATAAAGAGTATATCAACCCCAACATCCTTTGCTAACTCAGTATCTCGTTGAACATCACGGGGGTAGCGGTCGAAGTCTTCATTCGGACCGAACTGCAGGGGGTTTACAAAGATACTCATCACGACAGTATCGTTGTTTTTCCCCGCTTCCTCCACCAGAGTCAAGTGGCCTTCATGAAGGTACCCCATTGTAGGGACAAATCCGATAGAGGCCCCGGAAGTCTTTTCTTGTTGTATCGTACGCTGTAAATCTAATAATTTTGTTATCACTTTCATTTTTTCATTCCACCATAGAGAGCATCCAATTCTTCCTCACGCATCGTAAAGGAATGGTCATCTGTCGGGAAGCTCTCCCCTTTAACTTCTTCTATATAGGTTTTTATACTGCTATGAATGGCTTCTGATACGTTGCTGTATTGTTTAACAAACTTAGGCACACGATTCACTCCGTATGTTACAAGATCATGGAACACTAACACCTGGCCATCGGTTTCACTGCCCGCCCCAATTCCAATCGTCGGAATCGTCAAGGCTTCTGAAATCTCTTTGGCTATTTGCTTTGGTACACACTCTAACACAAGTGCAAAAGCACCTGCCTGTTCACATTTTATGGCATCATCGATCAACTTTTTGGCCGTGTCGGCTGTTTTCCCTTGTACTTTATATCCACCAAGGACACCAACGGATTGAGGGGTTAAGCCTAAATGAGCCATAACGGGTATGCCTGCACTTGTTAGGAAATGAATACGATCAATCACATGATCTCCCCCCTCAACCTTCACAGCGTGGGATCCTCCCTGTTGAAGGATCTGAGCCGCTGTTTTAAGAGTTTCATCTCTGGACAGGTGGTACGACATAAACGGCATATCGGTGACGATAAAGGTATCTTTCGCCCCTCTTTTTACGGCTTTCGTATGATGGATCATATCTTCAACTGTAACGGGTACTGTTGAGTCATAACCCAATACAACCATTCCGAGGCTGTCACCTACAAGGATGACATCAATGCCCGCTTCTTCCGCTATCTTGGCACTTGGATAATCATAGGCTGTAAGCATGGAAATCTTTTCTCTCTTATCCTTCATCTTAAGAAAATCTGTTGTTTGTTTCATTATGTCCTCCTTCTTCTCAGTCAGAGGTGACGAAACGAAATGAAAGCACTTTCATAACAGAAATAAAAAAACCTCCTGAATAAATGACAGAAGGATCATAAGTGTTTAGTATCATTGTTTCGACCCTCTGTCCCAGTCCGCAATGGATCAAGGCAGAAATTGTATTAAAATGCTGAACGTCTAAAGGGTGCAGTTCCAAGGATACTGCCCAATGAGATTATACCATAAAAAAACGAGATGGAAGCAATCGTTTAGCTTCCACCTCGTCTTTCCTTAAATATTCACTTCAATATCCGCTGAATAAATTTGATGAACGGTTCCCGTTGAGTCCTCGATTTTTAGAACTCCTTCATCCGTTATTCCCAATGCTTTACCTTCAATCGTTCCATTTATGGTACGGGCACGGATTTTCTTCCCGATACTGATTGCATAACTCTCCCATAATAGCTTGATAGGTGTAAAACCTTCTTTCATATAGATAGAATACAGGGCTTCAATTCGTTCTAACACTTTTTGAACAATTTCAGATCTTGAAAGGGTATCTCCTTGTTCAATGGCAAGTGAGGTTGCAATCGTCTGAAGTTCATCAGGAAAGTGTTCCTTCGTATGATTCACATTCATGCCGATACCGATTATAATGGAATTTATTTTATCAGATTCCGCTTGCAGTTCCGTCAATATTCCCGTCACTTTCTTTCCGTCAATAAGAATATCATTCGGCCATTTGATTTGAGGATGAAGGTCCGTTACTTCTTCGATCGCTTGAACGACGGCAACTGCAGTAATGAGCGTAAACTGCGGTGCCTTTTGGGGTGGAAGAAGGGGTTTTAAGATCAGACTCATCCAAATTCCTGTTCCCTTTGATGAGTGCCATTCTCTCATCAGCCTTCCTCTTCCGGCTGTTTGTTCGTCCGCAACGACCAACGTACCCTCTGCTGCACCGTCGCCAGCAAGCACATGTGCGATCCGTTGTGTACTTTGTACCGACTCTTCATAATGGATCACTCTGCCTAACGTTTTCGTTTGTAATCCCAAGCGGATCTTACTTTCTGTCACACTATCAGGGGTGTCAATAATTCGATATCCTTTTTTTCTTACGGCCTCTAAAACAAAGCCTTCTTTACGAAGTTCTTCAATATGCTTCCAAATGGCCGTTCTTGAACATCCTGCAATATCAGCCAGTGCTTGTCCGGATAAAAATTCCTGATCTGATTCAGACAAAGCGTGAAGCAATTTCTTCTTTATAGTCGATTGCATGTCTGCAGCCACCTCCTTATCATTTCTTTATCGTTCGTGATTGTCCCGGTTATAACTGCGGTTTCAATTTCAGCCAAACATTCCTTCAGCCATGGACCGCCTTTTTTGTTCGCCCATGTCATTAGGTCATTTCCTGTTACATCCAGCTGCTGTCTGGATGTAATCGCTAAAGAATGATATTCTTCCTTCACCGCTTCTACAGAAGAAACCGGTTTGGATTCTATGCATTCATAGACTTTCTCAACGTTAATGGCTGCTTCCATACCCGCACGATAAAGCAAAGGCTTAGACCAGCCGGATTTCCTTCTTAACTGCAGAATTTCAAGCTCCTTCGACCGATCCCGTACCGTTTTCGTGGGGAGTCTCCAGCTTTTAAGAAATTCCTGGGGATCAGTATCCCCAAGGTAGGCTAAAAGAAGTAACCATGCCTGGTCCTTATTTATGTCTTCTAATCGAGGAAGATCCGCAACCTTTTGAAGAGCTTCTTTATGGTGAGTGAAATGAGGGAGTTCAGTATATAGATTGGTACGAACAAGAAGGATAAATGCTTCTCGTTTCCATTTACCTCCTGCGATCTTCTCGAACTCCATCGTTTTTCTTTCAACGGCAATATGCTCCAGCAATTTAGAGTGCTCCTTTAGAGCATTCAATGTACCAGACTCGATCTTGAAGCCTAGTTGGCTGACAAACCGGACTCCCCTCATCATACGGAGGGCGTCCTCTGTAAACCTCAAATCCGGTGATCCCACTGTTCTGATCACGCTGTTATGTATATCTTCCTGGCCATTAAAAGGGTCAAATATCCTACCCTGTCCATCCATGGCGATACTATTCATCGTAAAATCACGCCGCTCCAGGTCCCCTTCCAGTGAACGGATGAATTCCACCTTATCAGGTCTTCTAAAGTCAGCATATGTAGATTCTGTTCTGAAGGTTGTGATTTCATATTCCCTTCCTTCATCTACGACCAGAAGGGTTCCGTGTTCAATGCCGATATCAATCGTCTTCGGAAATATCTCCTTTAATTCTTGAGGATAGGCAGACGTAGCGATATCTACGTCATTAATAGGCCTATTCAGCAAGTAATCCCTAACAGAGCCTCCAACGAAATAAGCTTCAAACCCTGCCCTTTCAATTTTCTTTAAAACGGGTACGGCTTGTTGAAATATAGACGGTAACAATTTTTACACCTGCTTTACTCAGATCTTTTCCTTCAGACTATTTTATTATAGAAGCGCTTCGTAGATCTGTTCATACTCTTTGACAATCTTACTGGAGTGAAACTTTGTTCTCGCCGTTTGTAGTGCATTTCCCGAAAGTTCCTTGTGAAGCTTCACATCTGTCAGTAATTCCAACGATTTTTCTGCAACCTGAGAGACGTTCCCGATTTCACATATAAAGCCATTGTAGCCATCCTCAATCACTTCAGGGATCCCTCCTACATTCGTTCCAATGCTCGGTACGCCACAAGCCATAGCCTCAAGGGCTACTAAACCAAAGCTTTCCTTTTCGGAAAGAAGCAGCTTAATGTCACTAATCGAATAAAGCTCTTCTAAGTTATCCTGTTTTCCAAGGAAAAGGACTCGACCTTCTAATCCAAGTTCTCTAACCTGTTTGCAAATCACCGTCATTTCAGGTCCGTCCCCAACAAGGAGAAGTTTAGCCGGCATCTCGTTTTGTATAAGATTGAACGCAGCTACAACATCTGTGACCCTTTTCACGCCACGAAAGTTGGAAACATGGATAATGACCTTTTCATTATCCCTAATTCCATATTCATTTCTAAGGTGCTGAGAATCTACTGCCTTATACACTCTTTCATCTATGAAATTATAGACCGTTTGAATTTCTTTATCCGGTTGGATCAAATCATTGGTTTGTTTCACCAAAGCGGAAGAAACTGCGGTGACCACATCAGACTTTTCAATACCGAATCGAATCGCTTTTGTTAAAGAAGGATCATAACCAAGCACAGTAATATCGGTTCCGTGCAGGGTAGTAACAATCTTTACATCTTTACCAGACATTTGTTTACCCAAAATGGCACAGACTGCATGTGGGATCGCATAATGCACATGAAGGATGTCCAGGTTCTCACGTTCTATAATTTCAGCCATTTTATTCGCCAGTGCTATATCGTAAGGTGGATATTGAAACACTGAATACTGACTCACTTCCACTTGATGAAAGTATATGTTGTGATACATTTTATTTAACCGAAATGGAATGCTCGAGGTAATAAAGTGAATTTCATGGCCTTTCTCTGCTAATAATTTACCCAGTTCAGTAGCTACTACGCCTGAGCCACCAACGGTCGGGTAGCAGGTGATTCCTATTTTCATTTTCATACCATTAATCTCCTAACAAATCTTGATGCAATATTAGGGTATTATAGGAGAAGAATCCTTCAGCGTACCGTAAGCCGGCTTCTTTCCCCATCATTCGCTCCCTTGCTTCAACCGCTTCAATGTAGCCTTCTGTTAAAGGAGTGGACACCCCTTCAGGCCCTTGGGTAAACTGACTCGAATATGCTTCTAAGCTCCGAATCTTCGTATGCATATGCGCCTCGATGTCCACTACAAATTGAGGTTTATGAAAACCGTTGATCATATAAAAATACAGATTTTCCGCTTTATGAGCCTGGGTAGTGGAATGGATCTTCCTAATTCCAGCTGAGAAAAAAGCTTCTTTAATCAAGCGTGCCGCATTTCCATGATCAGGATGACGATCCTTTTCATATGGAGCAAATACCGCTTTCGGTTTGTGCATTCTGATCATGTTAACCACTTTCTGAATGTTTTCATCTGTTATGTAAACTCCCCTATCAGGAATATCTAGGGTTTCTCTCTTGCAGGCACCCAGTATGCGTGCAGCTGACCTTGCTTCTTCTTTGCGTAAAGAAACCGTCCCATTCGAAGAAAGTTCTGCCTCTGTCAGATCGCAAATCACAATCTTCTTTCCTTCAGCTGCATATTTCGCAATGGTGCCGCCCATTCCAATCTCCACATCGTCGGCATGAGCTCCGAATGCAAGGATGTCAACTTGTTGATCCACGTTACTCCTCCTTATCCTTTACCACACTTCGCCACTCGATATCCCCTCTTTCAAGCCCTTTCACCAGTACTTCAGCTGTTCCCATATTGGTTGCTAATGGGACTGAATATACATCACACAGTCTGATGAGGGCAGATACGTCCGGTTCATGGGGTTGAGCTGTTAGAGGATCTCTAAAGAAAAGAACAAGATCCATATTATTATTAGCAATATAGGAGCCTATCTCCTGGTCTCCTCCCAGGGGACCTGACCGGAAACGATGGACAGATAGTCCCGTTTCTTCCCCGATTCTCTTTCCCGTTGTTCCCGTAGCAAAAAGAGCGTGCTTCTCTATTATCGGCTTATAAGCTAAAACAAAACGAATCAGATCATCTTTTTTCTTATCATGAGCTATTAATGCGATGTTCATAACACTCATCCTTTAATCTAAAATATTTTCCAACCCGTACACCAGTGTATCCAGTTTCATGACAGTATCAACGGAAACCTTCACTCCCGACATGAAGCTTCCCCTGTTAAAAGAGTCATGACGAATCGTTAAAGTCTGACCCTCCGCTCCCAACATCACCTGTTGATGAGCGACCAGTCCCGGCAGGCGAACACTATGGATGTGCATGCCATCAACATTTGCTCCCCTTGCACCTGGGTGTGTTTCTTTTTCATCATGGTGCCCCTGCTGCTTCGATTCTCTCACTTCCCTGATCATTTCGGCTGTCTTAACGGCAGTCCCTGAAGGAGCATCCAGTTTTTGGTCGTGATGTAATTCAATGATTTCCACATCGTCAAAATACTTAGCAGCCATCTGGGAAAATTTCATCATGAGCACTGCACCAATCGCAAAATTAGGAGCGATGATACATCCCAATGACTTTGATTCTGCCAGGACCTTTAATTCATTTAATTCTTCTGTAGTAAAACCTGTAGTTCCAACAACTGGTCTGACACCGTATTCGAGTGCTGTTTTCGTATGGTGATAACCCACCTCTGGAGTTGTCAGGTCGATAAGCACATGTGGTGTTTGAGCCTGGAAGCATGTTTCGATATCAGCGTATACCGGTACATCTATATCTATTTCTTTCTTGTAATCAATCACACTAATAAGCGTAAAATGTTCAGTATCCTTTACTAACTGAACCGCTTCTTTCCCCATTCTTCCTCTTGGTCCAGCAATCGTGACATTAATTTGTTCCATCTTCATCCCCACTTTCAATTCTTGTCCAGCGATTTTTATCTCTTGTATTAAATTTATGCATCACACGATCGTGGGCCTCTTCCAGGCTGATATCAAGGGAGTTTGCCAGGCAGATGACCACAAACAACAGATCCCCGAGCTCTTCCTCAATCGTTTTTTCTTCCTCTGAATTCTTTTTTGGTTTTTCTCCATAATAATGATTCACTTCTCTCGCCAGTTCGCCAAGTTCCTCCGTGAGCCTCGCAACCATTGCCAATGGACTGAAATATCCTTCTTTAAATTGACTTATGTATTGGTCTACTTCTTTTTGTAATTGATCCATCGTTTTTTTATTATCCATAAGAAGTCACACTCCTTCATTATCTCCTATCATGTTAGCTAAATCCTTCCCGTTTGACAAATATTACGTTTGATTTATTAACTCTTCATTGCTAGTTTGTTTTTCTTCTTATATAATGTCTCTGTCAACGAGATAATACGAATAAAAGGAGGGAATCACAGTTGTTTGGATTACGTTTGAAAAATATATTATTCATCCTGTTGGGATCAGCTATATTCGCTTTTGGACTTGTTCATTTTAATATCCAAAATAAGCTGGCTGAAGGCGGGTTTACCGGAATCACACTTATCCTATATTTTTTATTTGACATTGATCCGTCGTACTCCAACCTAGCATTAAATATACCCCTATTTTTCATAGGATGGAAGCTTCTCGGAAAGAAAGCTTTTTATTATACTGTACTCGGTACCGTCAGCCTTTCTGTATTTCTATGGATTTTCCAAAGATATCAAATGACGATCAACCTCGAAGGCGATTTGTTTCTTGCAGCATTGTTCGCAGGTGTCTTTATCGGGGTGGGTCTTGGGATCATTTTCAGATACGGAGGAACAACAGGCGGCGTTGATATTATCGCTCGACTCGCCCATAAGTACATAGGATGGAGCATGGGGAAAACGATGTTTATGTTTGACGCCGTTGTCATTGGAGCGTCTCTCATTACGTATCTGGAATACAGGGAAGCCATGTATACGCTGGTGGCTGTATTCGTTGCGGCAAGGGTCATTGACTTTATGCAGGAAGGGGCATACTCAGCCAGAGGTGCCATGATCATTTCCGATAGCCATGAAGAAATCGCTACTGTCATCAATGAAAAAATGGATAGGGGAGTAACCGTTTTAAGGGGGCATGGTTCGTTCACGAAACAAGACCGGGAAGTGCTCTACTGCGTGGTTGGTAAAAATGAAATCGTCCGGCTCAAAAATATTATCACGAGCGTCGATCCACACGCCTTCGTCTCCGTCACGGTCGTGCATGACGTACTAGGTGAAGGCTTTACGTTAGATGCAGATAAAAATCCTTTGCATGACTAAAAGGTAGACCCTCTAAACGGATCTTCAGGCAAAAAAAAGCCGGGCTCAAAACTTGAGTCCGGCTCCTTCTTTATATAGTATCAATCGTCATTATTCATCCCAGTAAAGATTAACACAAGCCTTAGTAATTCAATAACCGCAACTGCTGCAGCCGCTACATACGTCATTGCCGCGGCGTTCAACACTTTACGTGCATGTCGTTCTTCTTCATTACGAATCAGACCAAGTGAAACAATTTGATTCATAGCCCGGGAAGAAGCATTAAACTCAACAGGAAGGGTGATCAATTGGAACACTACCCCTGCTGCCATCAGAATGATACCAAGCAGGAACATCCCTGTCATTTGAGTGAACATCCCGATCAGTAAGAAGATCCAGGACATATTGGAGCCTATGTTCGCTACTGGAACCAAGGAATGACGGAATCGTAGGAATGCATAGCTTTCAGCATCTTGAATCGCATGGCCGACTTCATGGGCCGCCACAGCTGCTCCCGCTACAGAATGTCCGTGATAGTTATCTGGTGACAAGGCAACCGTTTTGGTAATCGGGTTGTAATGATCACTTAAAAACCCCCTGCCTTCTACGACCTTCACGTTGTGTAAACCATTTTCGTCCAGAATCCTTCTAGCCATTTCCCTGCCTGTCATACCGGAAGTAGTGGCTACCCTTGAATATTTCTTGAACGTACTTTTTACCCGCATTTGAGCTCCAATTGGAATAAGAGCAATGAGTAAAAAGTAAATAATAAATCCTGCCATTATCGCAATAACCTCCAGATGTTTAGATACCTAAATTTTATAGTGCTATAACCGCGCTGTCAATTTTTTTGGCGCTCTGACTTTTTTGCCTCACCCTGTCCTTTATATTTTCTCCAACCTACATAAGATAATGTAGAGACAATGATACTGCCCGTCGATATGATCACCCACCAGAGGGATGGGTCCGCCTCATCCTCTTGTTTATTCTCAAACAGCTTCTCAAGGTCAGTTTCCAGGGATGTTAATTCGGTCATGGTTTCCGTGCCTTCCAATACGTCTTGCCGGTAATGATCGAGGTAAGATATCCTGGCGTCCAGCGCTTGAGCGCGTTCTACCGGAATATCTATTTTAAGACTTGGTTGGATAATATTATATTTCGATAAAAACACATTTAATGTGGTATGGTATTCTTCAGCATTTCCATTTTCCGCTGCCGACTTCACACCATTAAATGCTTCCATTATCGGGTCTTCCATTTCGACCCACAAAGGCTGATATTGACTGCTTAAAGCGTCCATCACAAGGCGGAACTTTGTAACGGCGTTCACCTTTTGTTCCATGTCAGCAGAGGTCTGATTGATGCTCTCCACTGCCAGATTATGTGAGATGGTGAGAATTCTAAGCTCATCCATTGAAAAAGACCGTTGGGCACTCAAGGATGCAAATTCATCAGAGAAATAAACCAGTAGATGTTTCGCTTCTTCATATCTTCCAGCCTTTGTCATTTGCAAGGCCTGGTCTGCAACTTCATCAAGCTCGTTCATCGGAGACGTCGACTCTACTGCATTTAATGGGTGAGGTATTAAAATGAGAAAAAAGAAAAGCGCGATAAAGAATTGGATAAATTTCATACTTGTCCCCCCTAAAACTACTAGTAAAGTTTATGAAAGGGTGGACAAGAGTAGACCAAAAAAAGACTATGGCATCGTATGAATATTTAATCGCTTCGTTTTTCGTGTAAAGTAAAAAGCGATTGCGATCGATGCAATACTTAACCAGAAAGTGAAGTACCCAATATGCTGTATGTACATATACAATCTGGAGTATACAGGAAACTGCATGTAGACGTAATCAATTATGTCATTATGGATGGTCCAGATTCCACCGGCAACAATATGCCAGATCTTCACCCGGTAAAAGGAAGAATACAATATCCCTTGGACCGCCATCGCTCCGTGTGACGCCATGAGCATATAACCCTCCCAAGGTAGATCACCGGCAACCCAAAGCGTTAACAAATTCATTACCACGGCCCATATCCCATATTTAAATAGCGTGATAATGGCTAACACTTCAACTAAGGGCCAATTGCGATTTAGTAAAAATGCTATGAGAACAAAACAAAAAAACAGGCTTGCTGTCGGGCTGTCGGGAACAAACACTAAAAATTGGGAGGGGGTATTTCGTAGTTGAGGGATATACCATATATAACCGTATATAGTGCCAAATAAGTTCACAATGAGAAGCAACCATATAAACGTTTTGTTCTTCAAGATGGACATGATCCAGAGCATGTATTTAATCCTCTCTTTCAAGTAGAAAAAAAAGAGCCAACGTAAGCCGGCCCTTTTTCACTATTATTCTTTTAACCCAGAGATGAATTCAGCCAGTTTGTCCAGCTCTTCATCTGATCCTTTAAATAAACCTGCAGGCATGCCTGGTGGTTTACCGTTTTTAGCGATATCCGCTACTTCTTCAGGTGAGAGGCCAGTTGCAACTAAAGAAGGTCCTGCTCCACCTTGCAGATTTTCACCATGACAGTTAATACAACCATTTTTCTGGTCTGCATAGATTTTATAACCTTCAGATTCTTTATCGATATCCACTTCAGCCTGGATCTTACCTTGTTCCTTCGCTGCTTCCCAGTCATGAGTCACAACTGATTCCCAAGTCAAGAAATATGTTGCTGCAAGTGCCAATAACATGAATCCTACTGCAAATGGACGTTTCGTTGGACGACGTTCAGGTCCTTTGTCGATAAATGGTGCAAGCAATAGCGCTCCAAATGCGATTCCAGGAATAATGAATGCTCCAATAACATTATAAGGTCCAGATGCGTATGTGTATTTAAGTAATTGGTATAAGAATAAGAAATACCAGTCAGGTAATGGAATATATCCAGTATCTGTTGGATCGGCAACACGCTCTAACGGTGATGGATGAGCAACCGTTAAACATAGATAACCGATTAGGAAAACAGCTCCAACTAACCATTCTTTTAGTAAGAAGTTTGGCCAGAAAGCCTCTGTTTTTCCAGGGAACTCCGAATAATCTTTAGGAATATTCGGCTTTCTGTCTGCAGGTACACGTGAGTCCCCTACAAACTTCATCCCTTTTCCTCGATGCATAGCGTCCCCCTCCTTCTAATTTAAGGTTCATTAATATATGTTCGTATCTTATAGTGGTCCTGAAATACCTTGCTTACGGATCATCAGGAAGTGAGCCCCCATTAGTCCAAGCAATGCTGCAGGCAGGAAGAATACATGAATAGCGAAGAATCTCGTTAGTGTTTGTGCACCAATGATAGAAGAATCTCCTGCGAGTAAGATCTTCACTTGCTCACCGATGAATGGTGTAGCAGCTGCGATTTCAATACCAACCTTCGTAGCGAATAGCGCTTTCATATCCCACGGTAATAAGTAACCAGTGAAACCAAGTCCTAACATTACGAAGAAAATAAGTACTCCAACAACCCAGTTCAATTCACGAGGTTTTTTGTATGCACCTTGGAAGAAGACACGTAGTGTATGTAAGAACATCATTACGATAACCAAACTAGCTCCCCAGTGATGCATTCCACGGACAATTTGTCCAAATGCAACTTCATTTTGCAGGTAATACACAGATTCCCAAGCGTTTTTAATATCTGGAACATAGTACATTGTCAGGAACATTCCAGATAAAATTTGAATTACGGTAACGAAGAATGTTAAACCACCAAAGCAGTAAACAAACGCTGAAAAGTGATGCGCCGGGTTTACATGTTCAGGTACTTCGTGGTCCGCAATATCGCGCCACAAAGGCGTAATGTCCAAACGCTCGTCAACCCAATCATAGATTTTGTTCAGCACAGATTACGCCCCCTTACTTAACATATTTATTTGGTTCAGGTTGTCCAAGGTATAAAATACCGTCTTTTTCTTTTGTTGGATATACATCCAACGGTGCTGTCGGTGGTGTACCAGGAACATTCTTCCCGTTTTTCTCATACAGACCACCATGACAAGGGCAATAGAACTTGTTTGGGTTACTCTTGTCGCCCGCCCAGTTAACAGTACATCCAAGATGCTTACATACTGGTGAAAGAGCAACAACATTTCCTTCTTTGTTCTTATAAACCCATGCAGTTTGTGTTACTTCTGATGTGTACCACGCATCTTTTTGTTCATAAGAGAAATCGACACGTACTGGTTCATTCGTTAACTCTGAAACTTTTTGCTTTGTCGCTTTAAATTCTCCAGCAGCTGAAGTTTTTAATACTGGATCTACAGCAAATCGAACCATCGGCATTAACATTCCTGCCGCCATGAAACCGCCTACACCCGTAAGTGTATAGTTAAGGAATTGACGTCTAGATACACGATGTTTGCTCATCCTTTTCCCCCCTCTATCGTAAGGTAAGTCCATCGGACATATTTCGCACAAATATAAAACTAGGACATAACTATGATATATTAAACTCTATACAAGGTCAATAACTCTCTAATCTAAATGATGGAAACAATGTGAAGTTTTTATGAATTTTTTTGCCATTTTTGTACAATCACATTTAAGAGTTGCTTCACCTGATCTTCCATGATGGAATGTTTGTACTGTTCCTCTAAATGCTCAAGCGGTATGGAGGGCACCCAGATCAGGCGGTCATGCAATTCCCCCTCTACCTTTTTCCACTCACTGTCCGATGTCAGAAAGAACGTATGTTTCACTCCGCTTGCACTTAATTCCTCTGCCCACTGGGTTAATCTTGAAACCTCTTCCGCCCTTGAGGCAGTCATTACATACGTGAATGGCGGCGTCATGATCATCCTGCCTTTGAATTGTCTTTCAAGGTGAAAGGTGAGTAGAGTTATAAATTCGGATTGTGCTGCAGATACTTTGATATCCTTCCCAAAATCAACAGGAACAATCGGAATGACAGCAGTATCTATGTATTCTTTTTCAGATTCAAAGACTTCAATATCTTTTACGTTCCAATTCATGTAAAACCCTCGTTTCGTCTTTCATTTTTCACTTCCCATCATATCACTTTATAACTCCCTGTTAAAAGCGATTTCACTTTTTGATTTTATTATGTTCAATAATCCTTTTTCCTATCTAACTATTCAATAAAAAAATCGAATGAAGAGATGTCTTTTTCTCTTCATTCGACCTTTTAGCTTAAGCTGTTCAATTCTTTTGTTAATTTCTTGAATGACTTTTCATCACCCGTATCAAGTGCCTGATCAATGGCCTTCAGCAACCGATCACGTTGAAAGGTTTGCAAACTGTCTTTAAGAAACTGCTCAGCCACAATCCTGTCTTTTTCATTAATCAATAAATACTTTGGCATAAACGGATTTTCTTCAAGTACCGCTGCAAATTGATAACTTGAATTTGCCTTACTGAAGTTCAATTGAATGTAAATATCTTCGTCTTTATTTAAACGAATGTCGTGAAATGACTTTTCTGCATCTGTTGTCATAATATTTTCTTTATAAAAGCGGAATGGCACATCCTCAACACAATGTGTGGACATCACAAGCCCCCTGGGACAGTACTGGGACTCTTCCACAAAATGAACTTTTTTCATTAATTGATCATGACTCATCAGGTAATTCAGTATCCATACACATTCTCTTCTTTTTAATTGATATCGGTTCAGAAACCAGCGAATAAATTCTTTCTTCTCGTTGACAGAAACAGGGGTGGTCATGGTTTTCCCTCCTCTGCAGAATCCTTTTATAAGGTCCGTTTTCCTTTTCACAATTTAAAAACGTTAGCTACTCTAAGGTGTTCTCATGTGCTTACACACCAGTCAATTCCCTTTGTACCACCGACGTCGATCAGTCTTGTAATCTTTCAATTAACTCCTGCCACTCGTCATTTGAAGGATCCATTTCAATCAGGTGTTCATATACTTCTATCGCTTCACCTCTGAGTCCTTCTTCTACTAAAAATTGTCCGTACTCTAGTAAAAACTCTTGATGATTCTTAAAGTAAGTATATGCAATACGGTATTGTTTTAATGCATGATTATATTGTTCAAGCCCTTCATAAGCCTTGGCAAGGTCCCAATTGATTTGAGGCTCTTCTTCCCCTTCGACCGTAAGCATCTGGGCAATTTCCAATACATCATCAAATCGGTCCTGTGTAAAGAATAATTTATTAATAACCAAAGCTGCTTCTACATAACCGGGATCTAATGCTAAGGCTTCCCTTAAAAATGCTTCTGCCTCACTCTCTAATCCAAGCTTCAAGGAAATCTTTCCACCGAACAAATTCAGTTCCTTGTTGTATTCATCCTGCTTTACGCCTTCTTGTATGGTTTCAATGCTTTCCTGCAGCATTTCTTCATGCTCATATGATTTCGCTAATAATAAATACACCGAATGATATTCAGGGTCTAACTCCTTAACGGAAACAAACTTTTCAATGGCTTTTTCGTAGAATCCAGCCTGATAAGCGGTAAAGGCGTAACCGAACAGAGTATTTATTTCAAGATGTTCCTTAAGTGCCTTTTCATAATGTGTCAAAGCTTCTTCAAAGGCTCCTCCCACACTATAAGCTTCTGCTAATCTTTGATGAACATTTGTACCACCAATCTCAGTGGTCCCATTCTGGATAAGAGTTTGATAGTGCCTTATTGCTTCCAGGAACCTGCCTGTTTCGGAATATAGTTCCCCCAGGCCAAAATCAATGACGGGCTCATCGGGTAATAACCTCTTGGCTTGTAAAAGCTTTTGTTCACTTACTTCAAATAAGCCTTGGATTTGATATAAATCTGCCAAGAGAAGCAATGCTCTTGGATAGATTGGATCTTTTTCATCCAGTTCTGCAAGTTTGTTTATTGCTTCTTCTTCGTTATCCATTTCCACCAGCACTTCTGCAAGTTCAATCAAGAGCTCTCCCTCGCCCGGATAGTACTGAAGGAGATTTTCATACAATTCTTTTGCTTCATCAAGAAACCCTAAATGGTGTAATTCTTCAGCCAGGCTGAATTTCTCTTCATGGCTTCCAAATTTCAATGCTTGCTTATACTCTTTCTGTGCTTCTTCCAATTTTCCTTCTTCTAAAGAAGATAACATTCGTTCAGCGTATGACATGGTCAATCCCTTTCTATAAAAAAGCTTATATTCATTTAAATAAAGTACCCCGGTGTTTGGATGATTAGTTCTTCACCCGCCCCAGGATAAAAATAGCCTCTATCATTTAAGTAATAATATTTTCCTTTGCTCATAGTACATTTTAGCACATGAGGACCGGTTTGAAATGGTAAGGGCTCAACACCCTCCTCTTCGACTTTCATATAGAGGTTATAACTTATTTCTCCACCTACTAAAAAATTTCCTCTAAGGGGGTAAATTCCAATTTTCTTCAGTTTCTCTAAAGACATTGGTTCTTTTTGAGGGATTTCATTTGAAAGATGAGGGATTTTCTCGTTTCCCATCGAATTTTGCCATATTTTAAGATGCTTTATTTTTGTTTTTTTGTCTATGTTTGTCGTAAAAAAAGGGACAAAAGTAATAGGGTAATCATATAAAAAACCTTTGATCCATCCCCAGCGAATCTCCTTGAATGTTTCTATTTCGTCAATATTAACCCAGACGACAGGAATCTTATGTCTTTTGCATGACCGGATAATCGATGGAGTAATAAGATTTGCGGATGTTTTTAATCCTATTGTGTAGTCAAGAGGACTGTTAAGCAAGGAGGTTTTGCGTTCATTTAATTTAGATAGAAATTCAAATTCGTACTTTAAATCAAATGCCGTCAGGACTGTGGTACACCCTTTATTGATAAATTCATCTACGTAATAATTCTTGATTGAAAGGAAATCCTTCCCTATAGGTACCTCTAAATCACACATGACATGTCCGGGAGTCATCATGAAAGATGAAACATCCATCCTCATGTAGCGATAATATGAAAAGCTGTCTCTAATGGCCGATATTTTATCGTCTTTAACCAGCAAAGAGGTTTGAGTGACTTTGGAATCTTTAACCCAATTCGCATTTTCAATAATGTACGTGCTCAATTCGTCATCACCTTCCTTTATAGACAAGCTATGAAAGAAGGGGCGAAATCATGCTATGCATTCATATAAAAGGAGAGGTGAAAGGACTAAACCCCAGTCCAAACACCTCCCTCAAAGAGTTCATGTACATTATTTCTTTATCAGATGATTTATATGCTCAAAGAAAGCTGGATACGAAATGTTCACTGCACCCGCTCCTTCAAGATAGACGTCAGAATCCGTTATTAAAGAAGCTACAGCCAGTGTCATACCAATCCTGTGATCACCCCAGGAATGAACCTCACCGCCATGTAATGGCGTTTTCCCTTCAATGATCATCCCGTCATCCGTTCCTCGAATGTGAGCCCCAAGCTTCCCGAGCTCTTGAACAATGGCATCGATACGATTTGTTTCCTTAACCTTTAATTCTTCTGCATCCTTAATGGTTGTCTTCCCCTTTGCCTGGGAAGCTAACAAAGCGATAACAGGAATTTCATCAATTAACGAAGGAATCAGGTCTCCCCCAATTTCAATGCCAGTAAGATCAGAAGATTCCACCAGGATGTCACCTATCGGTTCACCATCTTTCGAACTCTCCATTATTTCTAAGGATGCACCCATTCGCTTCATCACTTCAACAATTCCTACGCGGGTTTCGTTAAGACCGACATTTTTCAGCAGCACTCTGCTACCAGGTACGATTGCAGCAGCTACCATAAAGAATGCTGCTGAGGAAATATCCCCTGGGACATAAACTTCAGTCCCTTTCAATACCTGACCGCCCTTTACTTTGATTGTATCTCCATGCCGCTCGATATGACCCCCAAATTCGATGATCATTTTTTCTGTATGATTTCTCGTTTTTTCCGGTTCTTCAATTTCAGTTATTCCTTCAGCCTGTAGTCCTGCTAAAATCAGGGCAGATTTCACCTGTGCACTGGCTACAGGTAATGAATAGTGAATCCCTTTGAGGTTCCCTCCCCGAATCGATAATGGAGTATAGTTACCTTCAGAACGACCATCTATTATTGTCCCAAACTTCTTCAATGGTTCCGTCACTCTTTTCATTGGGCGTTTTGCAATCGAGTCATCCCCAATAAGGACTGAATGAAATGGTCTTCCAGCCAAAATCCCCATGATAAGACGAGTAGTGGTACCCGAGTTCCCTACATCCAGGATGTCCTGTGGTTCTGTTAAATGATCCCACCCTTCGCCCTGAACAATTACTTTCTCCTCTGTCACTTGAATGTCTACACCTAACTTACGGAAGCATTCGATTGTACTTAAACAATCCTCTCCCATAAGAAAATTATGTATAACTGTTTTTCCTTCAGCAACCGAACCAAACATAACAGCCCGGTGAGAAATAGATTTATCCCCAGGAACCTGCAGTTCTCCATTTAGACCTTTTCGGGGGTTTATTAATTTCTTCTTTCCTTCCATCCTTATCACCCTTTATCCTAAGAATAATTCATAGCCCGTATTTTCTTTTAAACAGTTTAGAGCTCTTTCTCTATCTTCCAGTGTTTGAAAGCTAATGACTAATACTCCGTAAATATCCTCCCTCGTTTCCAGGATTCTAATGTTTGTTAAGCTTATGTTTTCATGAGCGAGGTAAGCTGTAACTTCAGATATCACCCCCGGATAATCCGGAACGTCCACAAATAGATCATAAAATGAGGGGATTGCCCCTTTTTCAAGGATTGGAAGATCATCCCTAAAGGTTTTCGCTTCACTAAAATAATCAAAAATTTTCTGTGCATCGTTCTCTTCGATGATGGTCATTACCTCATCCATCTCAGCTTTCCATTGTTTGAGGAGAGAAAGCAACACCGTTCTGTTCTGAAGCGTGATATCCTTCCACATTGTCGGATTTGAGGAGGCAATCCGTGTAATATCACGGAACCCGCCAGCAGCCAGTCGACGCAAATATGGGTGCTGTACAGATGATTCTTTCGCCTGATGAACAAGAGAAGCGGCAACAATATGTGGAAAATGACTAATCGTACCCGTTAATTCATCGTGTTCCTTTGGTTCTACGATCAGAAATTTGGCATTGGTTCCTTTCAGCCACTTTTGAAGCTCTTCCACTTTTTGGTCTGAAGCATCGGGACTGGGAGTCAACATATAAAAGGCATTCTCAAATAAGATTTCTTTTGCAGCTGCGACACCACTTTTATGAGAACCCGCCATTGGATGACCACCAATAAATTGAAACCCTTTTGAAGTCAACAGTTCGGAACACTTCATAATTTGTTCTTTCGTGCTCCCTGTGTCGGTGATTAAAACCGTTTCTTTTAAGGAGAATGTTTGAAATTGTTCAATGATTCTTTCAGTTTGAAATACTGGAGTCGAAATGATGATGAGGTCTGCTTTTTCAGCAGCAGACTGTAAGGAAAGAGTCATTTCATCGATAATTCCCAGTGACCTCGCCAAACGTAATTCTTTATGATTAACATCATGGCCAATGATTTTAGCATCGGGGTGTTCGCTCTTTATACAGAGCGCCAATGATCCTCCGATTAATCCCATGCCAATGACCAATACCGTCCCTTTCATAATTGCCCCCCTCATATGATTTGAAAAAAGTCGGTAAGGGCTGACATAGCGAAGCCCTTCCGACCATCTTTTTCCTTTTTACACTTGGTTTTGAAGGACTATAAATTCCTTCATTTTTTCAATAACCTCTTCGTTTTGATCATGAGAGCCGACAGTTACCCTTACAGAGTTAGGATACCCCAGAGCCTCTCCGGAACGCACAATGTATCCTTTGCTCATTAAGTATTGGAATACATCATCACCGCTGACACCGAAATCGATTAACACGAAATTTGCCTGTGATGGAAAAAAGTTCAGACCGTGTTCCCGGCAGAACTGGTAATACTGTTCCAATCCTTTGCGATTGCTTTCCCTGCATTCTCTGATAAACTCCTGATCTTCAACCGCTGCGGCTGCGGCTCCTTGACCTAAAGAATTATTATTAAACGGTTCACGGATCGGCTCTAACTTCCTAATCACATCTTCATTCGCAATTCCGAATCCTACCCTAAAGCCTGCTAATCCGTAAGCCTTTGAGAAAGTACGTGTAATTAATAATTGAGGGTACGATTTTAATAATTCCAATGAATCATAATAATCCTCGGCCACGACATATTCATAATAGGCTTCGTCCAAAACGACCAATACATGTGCGGGAACAGCATCCAGGAATGAGATGAGCTCTTCACTGCGAATATATTCCCCTGTTGGATTATTTGGTGAACAAAGCCAAACGACTGAGGTAGTTTCATCAACTTCAGCAAGCATTTGGGTTAACTGATGTCTACCAGCCGGATCAAGGGGAACTTCTCTTACCTCCGCCCCTTCAACAATAGCATTGTGCTTATACTGAGGGAAGGTCGGTTTCGCCATTACCGTGCTCTTATCACCATCTAATAAAGCTCTTGATATGATCTCTATCACTTCATCTGAACCATTCCCGAACAGTAATTGTCCAGGGCCAACAGATAGCTGTTCAGCCACCTTCATACGCAATTCTTTAGCGTAGCCGTCGGGATAAATGGCATGTGAAAAAGCGTTTGTTTTTAAAAAGGTTTCCACCTTTTTTGAGCATCCAAATGGATTTTCATTGGAAGCCAGCTTCACTACTTTCTCGAGATTGAATAGTTCTTTCACATCATCCATCGTTTTCCCGGGCTGATATGCTTTAAGATTTTGAATTTGAGATTTCCACTTCATGTTTAACTTCCTTTCAGACGTTTTCATCAAAGAGAGGCTAGTTATCTTTCAAGTCAGGACGTAAGCTGACTGCATTTTTCATGTAAATATGTTGTATGTCTTTCTGAGATGTTGAAGTATTATAGTGAATCATCACTCTAATACAGTATGACAATCCATGAGGGATATCCAACTCTTGCATGCACATAACGGGTACATATTTCCATTCTTCGAACCTTCTTAATGCTTTAGCAGGAAATACGCTCTTAATATCACTCGTGGCAGAAATAAATACTGATGCAACATCCTCTGCCATAATATTATTATGTAAAATCATTTCCTTTAAGAGACTTTCAGTTGAAAGGAGAACTTCCTTTTCATTGTCACAATCCGTCGTAGTGGCGCCTCGAACTCCCCTGATCATTCTTCCACTCCCTTTTTCTCCTTTGATTAAACACTCTCTTTTTGTTCTTGCGGGTTTTATTAAATCCAGAGTAGGCTTTACAACTGCCGGATAAACTCATCTGCCCGTCTTAAATCCCCGTCAGATACCTTCACCATCAATGGCTCGCCAATATCCTTCAATAACACAAAAACAGGATTTCCGAATTGGGACTTTTTATCATGCCTCATTCCCTCATATAATCTGTCAAATGTGATATGAGAGGGAATGTTTAGATTGTATCCAAGTGTAGTGACCCATTTAATAAATTCTTGTAGATTAAATGAAAGTCCGCAATACTGTTCACTAAGATAGAGAGCAAAGATCATCCCGATCATTACCGATTCACCATGAGTGCGATTTCCGTACCCGCTGGCACTTTCAACAGCGTGCCCATACGTATGTCCAAAATTTAAAAAAGCTCGTATATTCGACTCTCTTTCGTCCTTTGAAACAATATCACCTTTTACACGAATCCCTTTCATTAGGCAATCCGTTAAAAATTCCTTATCCATTTTTTCCGGAGAATGGAACGAATGCATTAATTCTTGTAAAAAGGTTCGATCGGATAAAAAAGCATGCTTGATCACTTCTGAAAATCCTGATAGCACTTCAGTTCTAGGTAAAGTTGTAAAATAATCTAAATCAAAAAACACACCTTCAGGCTGATAAAACTGCCCTACCATGTTTTTACCCAAGGGATGATTGATCGCAACCTTCCCTCCAACAGCACTATCATGAGCCAGTATCGTTGTAGGTACGCCTATGAATGGGATTCCCCTCATATAGGTGGAAGCGACGAAACCAGCAAGATCACCGATTGCCCCTCCTCCGAATGCTATCACCAGGGACCCTCGATCGATATGGTTTTTCAGGCCATGTGTGATGGCTTCTTCATAAACGGCAAAGCTTTTCGCGTGTTCGCCATTAGGAGCCTCATAAGTCGTCACTTCATACGATTGACTTAAAATCTCTGAGAAAGCTGTTCCATGGAGCTTGTAGACCTCTTTATCGGCAATGATCCATAATTTAGAGATAGTAGGAAAGGTCTTTTTAATAAAAGAAACAATTTCATTCGTCATTTCTACTCCAATTTTCACTTCATACGTTTTAGAAGCAGTTTGAATGGTTACATGTTTCATTCATTAATACTCCCTTGACTCTTGTCGTTGTCTATTAATATCTTCAGAAAGCTTATCGAATTGATCACTGTGAAATTGCTCTACAATTGCAGATGCAAGCTCCCATGCAACTACGGCTTCTGCCACTACGCTGGCAGCCGGTACGGCACAGCTATCCGATCTCTCGATGCTTGCTTTAAATGGCTCCTTCGTTTCAATATCCACGCTTTGCAATGGTTTATAAAGGGTAGGAATGGGCTTCATGACGCCTTTTACTCGGATTGGCATTCCAGTCGTCATACCGCCTTCAAATCCGCCTAAACGATTCGTTTTTCGGTAGTACCCTTGTTCTTCACTCCACGCGATCTCATCGTGAACTTCACTTCCAGGTTTTCGGGCCATTTCAAATCCTAAGCCGAATTCGACCCCTTTGAATGCGTTTATACTCATCACTGCCATGGCAATCTTCGCATCAAGTTTGCGATCATAATGAACGTAACTTCCTACTCCTGGGGGCATACCTTCTACGATGACTTCCACAACCCCACCAATGGAGTCTCCATTTTGTTTCGCCTGATCTATTAAGTCCATCATTTTTTGTGCCGCTTCTTCATCCAGGCATCTTACCGGAGATTCTTCGGTTATATGCTTGAGTTCACTAATAGAATCATAGTGTAGTTTCTCTGCTTTAATGCCACCAATTTCAAGAACATGCCCGACAACCTCGATACCTAATAGCTTTAACAATTTTTTGGCAACGGCTCCTGCCGCCACTCTAACAGTCGTTTCTCTTGCTGACGACCTTTCTAATACATTTCTCAGGTCCCTATGTCCATATTTCATTCCACCAACCAGATCTGCATGCCCCGGTCTTGGCCTTGAAATCTTTCTCTTTACCTCTTCTTCTTCTCCAGGCTCGAGAGCTTCGATACCCATTACTTTCGTCCAGTGAGTCCAGTCTTTATTCTCCACAACCAGTCCTAAAGGAGATCCCAGAGTGTATCCATGTCTTACTCCCCCAACAATGGAGGCCTGGTCCTTCTCGATTTGCATTCTTCGACCACGACCATACCCTTTTTGCCTTCTTGCCAGGTTATCATTGATATCCTCTGCTGCTAAAGGCATTCCAGCAGGCAGGCCTTCAATGATGGTCGTTAATTGTGGTCCATGTGATTCTCCAGATGTTAAGTATCTCATTTACTTTCCCCCTTCAACTCGTTAAAGAATTATGTACCAATATAACATAGAATTTATGTCATTTCCTAGTCCTTAAGTTTAAAAATTTTCTAACAATCTCTTTCCCTAAGATTAAAAAACGATGTGAACCCAATACATATGAACGCATCAGCTGAATGGTTACCATTAAGGAACCATTCAGCCGTATACTATATGCAGGTTGACATCGTCGTTTTTATATTTTTTTGTAGAAGAATGTGTCTTCTGTTTCAAAGCCATATTGAGAAGGATTAAAGAGTTGTTCTGTACTGCCTACAAATAGTACGCCGCCAGTTTTTAGTGAAGCATTGAATTTTTTATATAAAATGTTTTTTGCTTCTTCTGTAAAATAAATTAACACATTTCTGCAAACGATCAAGTCATAGTTCCCTTCAAACGGGTCAACCAAAAGGTTCTGTTGTTTGAATGTAACGGTTCTCTTAATTTCTTCATTCAGTTTAAAAAAGGGAGTTTCTTGAGTGAAAAATCGGGCTTTCATCTCTCTTGGGACCTCATTTAGTGATCGCTCAGGATAGATACCGTTCTTCGCTCGCTGAATCGCATTCTTATCAATGTCTGTAGCGTTGATGCATATTTGAGAAAGGGGCATGTACTTTGATAGCATCATAGCAAGGGTATAGGGCTCTTCCCCTGTAGAACAGGCTGCACTCCAGACTTTAGGGGTTTTCTGTTCACGTAACATTCTGGGTAAAATTTTCTTTTCAAGTACTTCCCACCGTTTGTAGTTGCGGTAGAACTCTGTAACGTTAATCGTCATCCGATCCAGGAACTCTTCCATTTCCTCTCTGTCCCGGGTCATGCTTCTGAAAAACTCTTGAAAACTCCCGTATCCCCTCTTTTCATAAAGGGCCGTTAATCTACGCTTCATTTGGGCTTCTTTGTAAAGGGATAAATCAATTCCGGTTTTGCGTTTTATCCCCTGTATGAATTCATAATAATCATTGGACATCGGATTCACTCTCTTTGCACCTTTTAAGTATGGATCTATATTAACTATATCGAACATTCAAGTGAAAAGTTAAACCGAAAAGCAAAAAAGCAAGTCGTCTTAAACGACTTGCTCTTCTGGTTATTATACGAAGATTAATAAACCCACTCATTCATTAACTTAGAATATTCAACTAGTTCCTCTTCTTTGAAGAATAATCCGATTTCTCTTACAGCGCTTTCTGCTGAATCGGATCCGTGAATAATATTCTTTCCGACTGTTAATCCGTAATCACCGCGGATTGTACCAAGTGCAGCATCCTTAGGATTTGTTGCACCCATCATTCCACGAGCTGTCGTGATAACGTTTTCACCTTGCCAAACCATTGCAAATACAGGTCCGGAAGTGATAAAGTCAACAAGTTCTCCAAAGAATGGTCTTTCCTTGTGCTCACCGTAATGCTCTTCAGCAAGCTCATTTGAAATGCTCATTAGCTTTGCCCCTACTAATTGAAAGCCCTTTTTTTCAAAACGTGATACGATATCACCGATTAACCCTCTTTGTACGCCGTCCGGCTTTACCATTAAAAATGTTTTTTCCATCTTCCCCACTCCTAAATATGTATGTATAGAAGTCCTAAGGACATCCCACGAAAATAGTAACACTGATTGGGGTTTTTGGCAACGTTTCCATTTTAAATTTTCTTAATATTTTCTCTTGCCGATATAGTTTGCGATATTTTTCAAAGTTTTCTTCACACGGTTATAAGGGAGATGATTTAAATCTTCCAATGCCCTGTCCAAATACATTCTACTAAGCTGATGGGATCGATCTATCGCATCCGTTGCTAAGATGGACGAAATGATTTCTTTCATCTCTTCAGGAGAAGTGTATTCAGTCACTCTTTCGATCTTCGTTTTCAGTTCAGGATTTTCCATTGCATATAAAATCGGCAGGGTGATATTCCCTTGCCATAGATCACTCCCAGCAGGCTTTCCAAGTTCTTCCTCACTTGCTGTAAGATCTAATATATCATCTGTAATCTGAAAGCTCATTCCCACATTATAACCAAAGCGAAAGAGGCGTCGATGGATTTCAGCAGGAGCACCTGATGAAATAGCGCCTATCTGACAGCTGACAGCAATAAGCAGAGCCGTTTTCCGTTTGATTCTGAGCAGGTAATCTCTCAGGTTTTGATCAAATCGATATTTATCTTTTATTTGAGCGATTTCACCCTTACACACTTCAACAATGGTACGAGAAAGTATTTGGTGCGCTTCAGGTGCTTTAATATTCGTCATATACTCGAGAGCACGTGCAAAAATGTAATCCCCGGTATACATAGCGATACGATTGTCCCATTGAGCTTTAATCGTCGGCTTTCCTCTTCTTAATTCTGCATCATCAATTACGTCATCATGAACGAGGGATGCCATATGAATTAACTCTAAAGCCACTGCTACATTTTTCACAATGTTAATATCATATTGTCCGAATTTTGCAGACAGCAAGACGAAAACAGGTCGGATTCTTTTACCACCTGCTTGTAGAAGGTGAAGGGACGCCTCTTGTAATAGTTGTGATTCTGACTCAATCGCAACTTCAAGTTCCTTTTCAATTTCATCTATATCCGTTTTTAGAAACGAATACATCCTGTTTAGCTTCATAGTTTTTCCACCTAATTTACGAATTTCTTACTTTCTGCCTGAATGCATAGCAGCCACTCCGCCACTATAGGGTTTCACGTGTATATCTTTAAAGCCTGCTTCTTCAAACATCTTTGCAAGCTCTTTCATCCCCGGAAAATCCCTTGCCGATTCCTGTAACCAGGAATATTCAGTAAAGCTCTTAGCAAAAATCTTTCCAAACATAGGCATCACAAAGCGAAAATACAAGTAATACATCTGCTTGAATCCGAACATGGTTGGTTGAGAGGTTTCAAGACAAACAGCCATTCCACCAGGCTTTACCACACGATTCATTTCTTTCAAAACATGGAGATAGTCTGGGACATTTCGTAAACCGAAGCCGATCGTAACATAATCAAACGTGTTATCTTCAAATGGCAGCTCCATTGCATTGCCGTGAATGAGCTCGATATTGTTCAAGTGGGAATGTTCTACTTTATCCCTGCCGATCGAGAGCATATTTTGACTGAAATCCAGCCCCACTACCTGTCCCGTTTCACCGACTTTTTCCCCTATCGCTAACGTCCAATCCGCGGTTCCACAGCAAACGTCCAGTGCCTTTGAGCCCGGCTCCACATTCATATGTTTCATGGTGTCTTTTCTCCACTTTTTATGTTGCTGGAAACTAATTACCGAATTCATCTTATCATAATTTGAGTATATCTTTTCAAATACTCCGTGGACTTTTTGTTCTTTGGACTGCTGCATTTCGTTTACCCTTCTTCCGCATATAGTTTCGTCATAGGTTGAGGCTCAGCATAAGGCAATAGCTCTACAATCAGCTTTTTAAAATATGGTGTTACCGGTTCTATCTTCTCTAGCTGAGTTTGAATGTTTTTCTTCGTTGACCCGATTAACTTATCCAGCTTTGAAAGCAAATGTCTGGACTCTTCCTTCGTTAGCTTTAAAGACGGTGTCTCGCTGCCTGAATCAATTGTTAATGTCGACAGGGCTTTTATGAAGCTCGTATCCTGGGCATGTTCTATACAAATTCTCTCTTGAACAAGCTTCTTGTATAGTAGGGCTTCTTCAACAATCATGCTCCATTTATCATCTTCAAAAAAACGAAAGAAGTTCGAAACGATCGCTGATTCTCTTGTCTTTAAGCTTGCCATTAGCTCATCAAGATTTTGATGTTCCTCTTTGTAGATGGAAATTTTGCTTTCGTTAATCTCTTTAATCGCTTTTGCTAATGTCGCGATAAGGTCTACATCATCTGTGTCAGCAAGGATTTTGTAATAGAGGCTGCTAAAGTATACTCCTGCAAGGACCGTAAGCTGTCTCTCCTTCAATGGATCAAGCTCAGAGATTGTAACCTTTTCATGGGTATCAAGGGCTATCTGCAATAACATGGCAGTCGAAATCCATTGTACAACTTCTTTATTCAAGGTCCGTCCCTCATTGACAAAAGGAAGGAGCAGGAAATAAATTCGGTCTCGATCAATGTATGGTTGATCGATGTATTCCTTTAAATAAGAGTGATGTAACTGCTCTTCTATGTATTGATGAATGATATTCGCTTGATGGTTACAATCAATGAATTTCATACCCTTTAATCCCCATTTCTACTATGTATCGGTCTAAAAATTTCAGCATTAAATATTATATCATAAAATCTTCAACAATAGGGAGTCGGACTTGTCCCTATATAAACCTGAGTATAACAAAGGGGACGACTACGAAGCTCACATCTTCTTAGTCAGTCCCACCTGTATCTCCCTTGGAACGTAAATTCTCGGAGTATTATTTCTTGTTATCACTTTCAACTTCACCGTAGCTTGTAACGATGGTTGCTTTCCCTCTAACTTTAATCGCAGAGGTATGATCAGTAAACTGAGCGATCATGACTTCACCTTTATCAAGCTTTTCTGAATGATGGAACCGGGTATCCGTTCCCCTCGTCAACCCAATCACATTCACACCATCTTCAATCGCTTTAATCACGATATAATCATTTGAATTCGTCATTGGCTCACTCCTAATTCTTTATAAAAGAAAGAACTTCGCTGCGTGCTTGAGCGTTTTCTTTAAACGAGCCTCTTACAGCGGTTGTCACTGTACTTGAACCAGGTTTCTTCACGCCTCTCATTGTCATGCACATATGCTCTGCTTCAACCACTACCATGGCACCATGAGGCTCCAGGGTTTCCATGATGGTATCTGCCA
Source organism: Rossellomorea sp. FM04394 (assembly GCF_041889765.1). Classification (NCBI taxonomy): domain Bacteria; kingdom Bacillati; phylum Bacillota; class Bacilli; order Caryophanales; family Bacillaceae; genus Rossellomorea; species Rossellomorea sp. FM04394. The sequence goes on from NZ_CP168654.1 coordinate 2,712,703, forward strand.
CCGTGGAAGTGATTCTCTCTTGAAGCTGAGGACGTTTCGCTACAGATTCAACTGCTCTTGCCAATTTACTTAAGCCCGCCACTCGACCGTCTCTTGGAATATACGCCACATGAGCTTTCCCGTAGAACGGAACCAGGTGATGTTCGCACATTGAGTAAAATGGAATTTCCTTCACCAGCACAAGCTCTTCATGCTCTTCACTGAATATTGTTTCAAAGTATTCTTTCGGATCGTGATCGATTCCGGAAAATACTTCTGCATACATCTTCGCCACGCGTTTAGGCGTATCTAATAAACCTTCTCTATTAGGATTCTCTCCAATAGCTTCTAAAATTAATCGAACTGCTTCTTCTATTTGGCCATGATTGACTTGTGCCATTATGTTGTCCTCCTAAAATAACTTAAAGAAATAGTAACATTGTTAATATTAGCACAAGCCCATAATGTCATCAAAGACTAGTGCTTTAGAAGTTTTATAATATTATAAAACAGTCTATAATGGAATATTATTTCGTACATATTTTTTATTAGGAGAAACCATACTATAAATGAAAAAAGGCCGCATAAATATGCGGCCTTACTGATACGCTCAAAGTATGTAATTATTTTACAGCTTCTTTAAGCGCTTTACCTGGTTTAAAAGCAGGTACTTTGCTTGCTGAGATTTCGATCTCTTCACCTGTTTGTGGGTTGCGACCTTTACGGGCTGCACGCTCACGTACTTCGAAGTTACCGAATCCGATTAATTGTACTTTATCACCGTTTGCAAGTGAGTTTTGAATTGTATCGAAAACAGCGTCAACCGCTTTTGTAGCGTCCTTCTTAGATAGCTCAGCAGCTTCTGCAACAGCATTGATTAGTTCTGTCTTGTTCATGCCATTCACCTCCTCCCAAGGAAATGTCTCAGTCATGATTCATTTACTTTAATATCATTAGTAAACAAGTTTAGCGAATTCTATACATAAAGTGTAGAAAAAACGCTTGAAAACGTTGCTGAATCAATATTCAACAACAATTCTGTTAAAAGATTATCACAATAGATTAACCTTAGCAAGAATAAATCAAGAAATAATGGGAATCTTTTCTTATTTGAAACACAAATGTAATAGAATCCCTTTAGAGCCCTTTGTTCTTGCCGTCTATTCAACCTATCACTTCTTTCGAATGACTGCAACTATTACCCTCATCCTTCAGGTACTCTATCTTACTTCCCAACCTGATTATCCTCTAAACATCCACGAGGTTTTTTATATGTGGAAGAACCGATATAACTATTGGTGTTTAATTTGGATTCACACACTAAAAACCCTTTGAAATCAAGGTTTCCTTCGATTTAGCCGGCTAATTTCCATGTCATTTCCGACCCGTTAGCTCAGGGGGGATTTATAAATATTCACTTCGAAAACCAGTCTCTCAAATAAGGTAAAAAAGTTCGAATCATGTTTGGGAATAATAGAAATAAGAAAACCAATTTCTTTTGTTTCGTTCCTTTTATTCCACCCAAAACCTTTTCAGACATTCATTTTTCCGCAAAAAAAAGGACCTTCCAAGGAAGGCCAAAAGATTTATAGAATGATGGCGATTAATCCACCCGATCCTTCATTTATGATTCTTTCGAGCGTGTCTTTCAGTTTATATCTTGCATTTTCCGGCATTAAAGATAGTTTCGCTTGTATTCCTTCTCTCACGATGGAGCTTAAGCTTCTTCCAAAGATATCAGAATTCCAGATGGAAAGTGGGTCATCTTCAAAGTCTTGCATCAAGTAGCGCACCAGTTCTTCGCTCTGCTTTTCTGTACCGATAATCGGTTCGAACTTAGACTGTACATCCACCTTAATCATGTGTATGGATGGTGCCACTGCTTTTAAGCTGACTCCGAACCTTGACCCCTGCCTGATGATTTCCGGCTCATCCAGGCTCATATCATTTAACGACGGAGCAGCAATGCCATATCCAGTCTGCTTCACCATTCTTAATGCGTCAGAAATCTGGTCGTATTCCGCTTTCGCATGGGCGAAATCCTGCATTAATTCAAGGAGGTGATCCTTTCCACGGATTTCCACACCGACAATCTCCTTCAGTACTTCATCGTACAGCTCATCCGGAGCATACAGGTCGATTTCCGCAATCCCTTGACCCATATCGATTCCAGCGAGTCCTGCACGTTCAATATGATCAAATTCACTGAAGTAATGAACAACACGATCTACGTCCCGTAGGCGTTTAATATCCTTAACAGTTTCTTTCACGGCTTCCTGATAGTTCTGTCTGAGCCAATGCTCTTCTTTCAGAACCATGACCCAGCTTGGAAGGTTCACATTCACTTCCAGTACCGGGAATTCAAATAGTGCTTCTCTAAGCACATTGAGGACATCTGAGTCTCTCATGCTTTCCACACTCATGGAGAGTACCGGGATATCGTACTTATCTTGAAGCTTCACTCTTAGGTCTTCTGTCTCAGGAGCATGAGGCCTTGCCGAGTTGATTACCATGATGAATGGTTTACCTACTTCTTTCAATTCCTCAATAACTCTTTCTTCCGCTTCGATATAATCCCCTCTACCGATTTCCCCGATGGAACCATCCGTTGTTACAACAACCCCGATCGTGGAATGTTCCTGAATGACTTTACGCGTGCCGATTTCAGCCGCTTCATGGAACGGTATAGGCTCTTCATACCACGGTGTATTTATCATTCTGGGTCCATTTTCATCCTCGTATCCTTTTGCACCCGGAACCGTATATCCCACACAATCTACCAATCTCACATTCACTTCCAACCCCTCATCCACGTGAACGGAAATGGCTTGATTAGGAACAAACTTTGGTTCTGTAGTCATGATGGTCTTACCTGCAGCGCTTTGAGGTAGTTCATCCTGCGCTCTTGCACGTTCTGATTCACTGGCGATGTTAGGAAGGACTACAAGTTCCATGAATTTCTTAATGAATGTTGATTTTCCTGTTCTAACTGCTCCTACCACACCTAAATAGATATCTCCGCCTGTTCTTTCGGCAATGTCCTTAAATAGATCGACTCTTTCCAAGAGATTCCCTCCCATCTTATATTCCAGGGATGTTTCATCCGTGTATTCTGTCTCACATTCTATATTTATGATGTTGTCCTAATGACTTATGACTATTAATATGCTTTTTTTCCCTCCTTATGATTAAAAGTATAAAAATTTATTATGTCTGAGCATTTATGATCATTTGTTTTGGTGAAATTCCCCTAAAAGGATGACATAAAAATAATAACCCTTCTCTTACAATATATTTTGCAAGAAAAGGGTTATGCCTATTTTGTCATAAAGACAGGTTCGTTATTTTCATCCACCGTATAGGGTAAAGAATACGCCGGAACAAAAAAGGTGTCCTCGACAAGTAAATTCCGGATATCTACACCAGGTTCAAGTTCTTTATCATTGGTTTCGATCTTTTCAAATAAGTCCATTGAGTAATCTACAAAAATATCACCATCACCATTAATGACAAGGGGAAGATTTTTGTTTGAATAAGGGCTATTCACATACACTTCGCCATCGTAACCCAGTTCTTTATAATTTAATGTGTACACATTATTGGCCACTTCCTCTTTAAATGGCGGGTAACCTTGAGCTTCAATTCTGATTTTCAATTCTCTTATTTGTTCCGCCAGCCTAAGGTCAAAAATCTTGACTTGAGGATCTTCCTCCACGTCAGTCAAAACATATTGAAAAATCCCACCGTTTTCAAAAGCATTCCCTGGAATCTCCGCCAAGTACTGAGGGGAAAGCTTTCTGAAATCAATCGGATACTTCTGATAAAGGGGCGTATCCTGGTCTCTTGTTTTAATCGGAAGTAACCCATCATTGTCCTTCTGATAGGTTTCGACCGCATCTTGTACAGCTTTCACCTGTGTTTCATAAGGAATCTGATTCTGACTAAGCTCTTCTTCAGGGTACAAACATCCAGAAAGAATACTCATAGCTAAAACAAGAAGAAATGCAGTTAAACCTAAGCGCTTCAATCTAAAAACGTCCTTTCAATTGGGCAGCCACCTAATTGGTTGGTCCACTAAATACTATATAGATCATCATGAGTCCACCAGCAATCATCAGTATGTAGGCCATGAATGCTGTTATAAAACGCAAGAATTTTTGTTTGATTTTATACCGGCTAAAATAGATCGTTAATATGGCAAAAAACATGAATCCCATAGATGCAAACGAAATCCACATCTTCATCATTGAATCCAACATACATCCCTCCTGTTATCGAATGTATTATATCATAAGATTTTTACAAAGGAATAGAAAAGAATGGTTGTTCATCAATCTGTTACAAACGATAGAGAGACTTTTCCTGCATATCATCTTCCTTTAGGAGAACTTTTCAAAAAAAAGAGCCTCTCATGCATTTCATCATCGATTGATGTTAAAATACATGAGCTGCTCTAAACAAAGGGAGACCTACCCATCCATAGGCAAAGCTGTATATATTCATCACAGTGTATGCAACAGGATCATGGTTCGCATCCTCGAATGCCTATTATTCCAAGATTAATTCATCGTTTTTTAAAGAAATGTCCAATTCTTTGAAATCATTAGTCTTGAAGTATGATAAGGGCGCCCTATGAAAAAAAATCAGCTTAATTTAACCGCTCACCGAGAATATTCACAAGGTCTTCCATTTCGTTTGTTTTACCACGACCCATTAAATGGTCAACCGCTTCTTTCGCTTCTACCTTATTAAAGAGCACATCATACAGAGCATTGGTAATCGGCATATTCACTTCGTACTTTTCTGCCAGCTGGTGAGCCGCTTTGGTTGTCCGTACACCTTCTACGACCATCCCCATATTGTCCAGGACCTCATCAAGGTTATGACCCTTACCAAGCATGTTTCCCGCCCTCCAGTTTCTTGAGTGTACACTAGTACACGTAACAATCAAATCACCAATACCTGTTAAACCTGAAAACGTTAATGGGTTAGCTCCCATCTTAGTTCCCAAACGGGCTATTTCTGCAAGTCCTCTCGTAATAAGAGCAGCTTTTGCATTATCTCCATATCCTAGGCCGTCTGTAATTCCGGCTGCAAGGGCAATGATATTCTTTAGGGCCCCACCAATTTCAACCCCGAGCATATCCGGATTCGTATACACACGAAAATTCATGTTCATAAATAAGTCCTGAATCTCTTCAGCCGCCTTCATATCCTTAGAGGAAACGGTCACAGTCGTTGGGTGTCTGAGACTCACTTCTTCTGCGTGACTAGGTCCAGACAGTACCACCACTGTATGTAATTTAGCAGGATCCATTTCATCTTCAATCATTTCTGAGATTCTTAGAAGGGAATCAGGTTCAATTCCCTTACTAACATGGACAACGGTTAGTGGTGCACTCTGAACCTCTTGAATCTGCCCCAATACTCCACGAATCGCCTTCGTTGGAACAGCCAGGATGATGGTATCAACGCTTTCTAAGGACTCTTTAAGATCGTAATAACCTTTGATGGATTCTGGCAGGTTAACCTCCTTCAAATACTTTTGGTTGGTATGATGAGTATTAATTTCATCGATCTGTTCTTTTTTGTGTCCCCATAACCTTACTTCCAAGTCATTATCAGCCAGGACCATAGCAAGAGCCGTACCCCAGCTTCCTGCGCCAACAACAGTTATTGTCTTTGAACTTTTCATTTTTACACCCACCTTATTATTTTCTTGCGCGAGCAATAATACGAATAGGAGTTCCTTCAAATCCAAATGCATCACGGATTCTATTTTCCAAGAATCGTTCGTATGAGAAGTGCATTAATTCAGGATCATTAACAAATACCACAAAAGTCGGCGGTTTGACAGCTACTTGCGTGGCATAGTAGATCCGGAGTCTTTTACCATTGTCTGTTGGAGTCGGGTTCATTGCCACTGCATCCATGACCACTTCATTCAACACGCTGGATTGCACTCGCAGAGCGTGATTTTCACTCGCCATATTAATGATCGGAAGCAATGTATGGATGCGTCTCTTCGTTTTGGCAGACAGGAAAACAATCGGAGCATAATCAAGGAATTGAAAATGTTCGCGTATGTTCTTTTCCCATTTGTTCATGGTTTTCTCGTCTTTTTCTACGGCGTCCCATTTGTTCACTACGATCACGACTGCACGGCCTGCATCATGAGCATACCCGGCAATTTTCTTATCTTGCTCGATAATCCCTTCTTCTCCATCAATGACAGATAAGACGACATCGGAACGTTCGATTGCTCTGAGCGCTCTTAACACACTGTACTTTTCAGTGGTTTCATATACTTTACCTTTTTTCCTCATGCCTGCGGTATCAATGATTACATAATCCTGTCCATCATAGGTATAGGAGGAATCAATCGCATCTCTTGTAGTCCCTGCAACGTTACTCACAATCACACGCTCTTCACCTAGCAAAGCATTGACTAAGGAAGATTTCCCAACGTTCGGACGGCCAATCAATGAAAATTTGATCACATCTTCCGCATAATCCTCTTCTTCTTCATGTTTGAAGTTTTTCACAACTTCATCAAGAAGATCTCCCAAGCCAAGTCCATGTGAACCTGAAATAGGATACGGCTCGCCAAATCCTAAAGAGTAAAAATCATAGATCATTTCTCTCATTTCAGGATTATCAATCTTATTAATGCCCAGTACGACCGGTTTCTTCGAACGATAAAGGATTTTTGCTACGATTTCATCCGCTGCTGTTACTCCTTCACGTCCATTCGTCAAGAATACGATCACATCCGCTTCATCAATAGCGATTTCAGCCTGCTGTCTGATTTGATCCAGGAATGGTTCATTCCCGAGTTCAATTCCGCCTGTATCTATAATGTTAAATTCATGCGTCAGCCACTCAGCAGAACTATATATACGGTCTCTTGTTACACCAGGTACATCTTCAACAATGGATATTCGTTCTCCAACAATTCTATTAAAGATCGTGGACTTCCCAACGTTTGGACGCCCTACGATTGCTACTACTGGTTTTGTCACGTTATTCACCCTTTCTGTAAGAAGGTTGTCCTATTCTTACATTTCCTCTTTTTAGCCATTTCAATCATAATCTATGCATAAGAAGGACTGGCCCTTAAGGTTTCGTTTCCTTATGGGACAGTCCCCCCCTAACTTAACTATTCTATCAATAAAAGAATAAACTGGCAATCAATGTTTTACAATGATAAATAGCCCTTCATCCAGTTCATGAGCAATGCCATCCAGTATCGCCTCTAAATTCGCACAGATTTTCTGCAATTCTTCATCTGTTTTACAATAAAAGACGCTTGTTCCACTTGGAACCTTTTCAGGGGATGTCGTAACCGTAGCGAGAATAAACTTCTGGATAGATGTACTCACTCTAATCTCCCCCTTCTTTATTTGCCTTTGATTCAGACGGCATTCTTATCGCATTTTCCAAAGTCGGTACCTGCCCCAGAATGGCAATCGCTTTTTCAACATCTTTCCTCTGGGGAAGGAGGAATACACCTATTCGTCCATCATCCAAATCCCTTTTAGCAAGGGGGGTTAATGCAGGAGTTCCTGAATCTTTAAAAATCCCCAACGAAGTAGACATATCATGAAGAATCGCTTGCCTTTGACCAAGATTTGCTATCGTCGATCTGGCATCAAATGATTTTGGGGAAAGAACAAACCCCATTCCATACCTTAAAATTTCTTCTTGCCTTACCTTTAATCCGATATTCATGATATAAATATTATCAACGTAAAGTCCTGCTCCATCGAAATGAGGCTTAACATATTCGATGTTTACAATGTCTTTCAACCTGCCTCCAGCCATCAATTTATGAGAAGCGAACATACAAATCGCACTGATCAAAAGTGCAACATAGAAGTTAAACACAATAAAGGCTATAGTGGCTAAGAGAGAAGTGAAAATAACCAAGTAATTACGACTTTCAAAGGCTATGGCGATTCCCTCGATGTATGTAGCCCCTCTCGGAACAAGTTCATAAGCATCTAATTCTGTTAATGTATTTCTCTCCATATTTCGTACGTCCCGAAATTGAGAAGCAGCAACGGTCAAAAAGGTAATGGCCGTAAAGTTCTCCTCAAGCAAAGCAGGAATCGCAATAGTACCTAGGCCAGCAGCAATGAATCCAAGAGCGATATGTATAATCTTCCCATGCAAATAAGTGGGATATTGGCGATAGTCTGTACGCAGCATATAAATTCTGGTTAATGTCCCCACTACTACTCCGAAGATGACCGGATACACATACTCATTCATAGATTTTTCATTTCCCCTTTGTTTGTTTGTACTTTGACGTTAAATAGCTGATTTATTTCTCCAAACACCTTGATGGTCAGAAGGATTCCAGTAGAAATAGCCAAGACATCCAGATAAACAGGACCACCGATAGGATACATAAACCCTACCTTCTTTAATGGAATGCTCAGAAAGACCTCTCCTACTATACTGCTCCCTGTAATTGCGATCATCCGGTGCATGTATGAAGATGAGCTATAGAAAAGAACACCCAGGAAAGCAAGGAATAGAGCAATGATAAGGTTTCGATCAATGAACATAAGGACAGGATCATAAATAGCCACTAATCCTATGCCTGCATATAGCATCCCCATCGTCAGAATGGCTACAAGCATGTATAACTTCTCTCTCAAACTGAAAATTCTTAAGTAATGGATACAAATAAGACCTATAATAAAAACCGGTGCTGCGACCTCCACAGAACCTACTTTCACACCATAAGGAAACAGGCATAATAGCACTAAACACATGAATGAATAACGGAAACGATATGGGTGTGCCTTTTTCATCATAAACGTCGTATAAATCCAAATTCCCCAAAGCAACCAAAAATACAGGATCCCATCCACAATCGCTCACTCCCTCCTATTATCTACATTATGGAAAATCTTTATGTATCTCATTCATGTATGAATCAACTTTTCAAAGAAAAAATAAGAAAGGGAGGTGTTTACGATGGGTAAAGATCGTCAAGAAAAGAAACTAAAACAAAGCAAACGAGTAGAATCAGACCGGGACCAGGGCCTGCACTACAACGGAGCAACAAGCCTGCAAGGACCGGAAGAAGCCAAAAGAGAACAGAGGTAACCCGAAAAGCGGAGGCGGCTTGATCAGAGGCGAAAAGCATAAGGCGAACATGCCGGAAAGGCGCTTTTTGCCTTTTTGGCATGTTTGACTTATGACCTCGAGCCTCTAGCCGCCGGAGCTGGACATATCGAAAAGCGGAAGGGGCTTGCTCTGGGGCGACAAGCATAAGACGAGTAACCCGGAAAGGCGCTCTTTGCCTTTTTGGGTTACTTGGCTTATGACCTCGAGCCCCAAGCCCCTGGAGCTGGACATATCGAAAAGCGGAGGCGGCTTGCCCAGGCCCGACAAGCATACTGGGCTTGGAAATTTCATGGGCAAACAATAATCCAGCCGAAATTCTATTTAATTCGGCCGTTTTAAATGAAAATACAGCGGAAATGGTCTGGAATCCGGCCGTTTTGAACAAAAATCCAGCCGGATCATGGCATAATCCAGCCGTTTTACAAAAATATCAAAAAAAAAAAAACACAACTCAACTCATGCAACAAAAAAGAACGAATTCTCAAAAGAGAATTCGTTCTTTTTACTTATTAAACGTCCTATTACTATATTCTCCAGGATTCAATCCTCTTACTTCCAACCAATGATACACATCACCGGACAAAATAAGCGGTGCTCTGTGGAGTTCATCTATCCGTCTGCACCCAAGGGCACACATTAAAAACCGAATATCCGTATGAATCTGATTCACTTCATCAATGGTATCCTTTAGACCGGATTCCAGAAGCTGTTTGAGAATGACTCCGGCCATCCCTACAGCGGATGCCCCTAAACCTAGAGACTTGACGATGTCTAAGCTATTCTGGACACCCCCGGAAGCAAGAATCGGCTTCAAGGATGTTGCATGGCTCTCAGCGATTGCTATGGCAGTAGGAATCCCCCAATCATCGAAAAAATCCAACATTCGTTCTCGTCGTTGATTTTCGATTTTCGAGAAGTTTGTTCCACCAAAGCCTCCAACATCTATGGCTGAAATATTTGAGCGGGACAAGGATTCCGCAGCCTCTTTACTGATACCAAAACCCGTCTCTTTCACAATGACAGGTACTGAAATACCACCAGCAATTTCCTGTATTCTCTCCAAGGCGCCTCTGAAGTCACGGTCACCTTCAGGCATGGTTAATTCCTGTATGACATTTAAGTGGATCTGAAGGGCATCGGCTCTAATCATCTCCACGGCATCTTTTGCCTGTTGAACAGTTGCTTCGCTCCCTAAATTCCCAAAAACGATTCCGTTTGGATTATTCTGGCGAACGATTTCATATGTCTTTCGTTCAGAAGGGTCTTTAAGGGCAGACATTTGAGAACCGACAGCTATCGCCAGACCGGTTTCCCGTGCAAGGATTGATAATTCTTCATTGATTTTAGAGGTTGATTCTCCACCGCCCCCTGTCATAGCATTTATGAAAATTGGCGAACTCCAATTAAGTTCGCCAATTTGTGTTTGTAGATGAACTTCATCTACTGCTATATTCGGTAAGGCCTGGTGGACAAAAGCAACTTCATCAAAACCTGTTCTGCGCTGTTGACCAGTTGATAAAGCGTAGTTAATGTGGTCTTGTTTTCTTTGAGCTCTTGTCACTATTCATCACCATTACTTAAGGTCTTTTAATTTGTCACCGATCATTTCACCCAATTGGAAACCGGTATTCTCTTCGGGCATTTCGTAATCCGTTACTTCTTCCTCTTTTTCTTCAAGGGACTTAATGCTTAACGATAAGCGCTGCTCGTTCTCGTTAACATCGAGTACCTTCACTTTCACTTCTTGATTTTCCTGAAGGACTTCATGTGGGGTACCGATGTGTTTGTGTGATATTTGAGAGATATGAACAAGCCCTTCGACACCAGGTAACACTTCTACAAATGCTCCATAAGATACTAAGCGTTTAACCACTCCGTCCAGGACACTGCCTTTAGGGGCTCTCTCAGAAATATCACTCCAAGGTCCAGGTAGTGTTTCTTTAATGGATAGTGAAATACGTTCGTTGTCACGATCGACGCTTAATACTTTCACTTGTACTTTTTGTCCCTCGGTTACTACGTCTGAAGGCTTTTCAACGTGTTCATGGGAGAGCTGAGAAATATGGACCAATCCATCTACTCCACCGATGTCTACGAACGCTCCGAAATCTGTAATACGCTGAACTGTACCCTCAAGGACAGCACCAGATTCAATATCCGTAAGAAGCTGTTTCTTCTGCTGCTGCTTTTCTGCTTCTACAACAGCACGGTGTGAGAGGATTAGACGATTTTTCTCCTGGTCCAATTCCACAATCTTGAACGTTAAAGTTTTATCCTTATAGTCCGAGAAATCCTCAACATAATAATCTTCCACTAATGATGCAGGAACGAAACCCCTGACCCCAAGATCAACTACAAGTCCGCCCTTTACAACATCCTTCACTTCCGCTTCAAAGACGTCGCCATTCTCAAAGCGAACTTTCATTTCTTCCCATGCTTTTTCTGCATCTACTTTACGTTTAGAAAGAACCAGAAGTTCTTCTTCAACTTTCGTCACGATTAACTCAAGTACATCCCCTTCACTGACTACATCAGAAGCTTTTTCGATATGAAGGCTTGAGAGTTCACTAATTGGAATGATGCCATCCACTTTGCTATCTTGAACGTCAACTAAGACTTGTTTCTCTTCAACCTTAGTGACTGTTCCTTTAACTTTTTCACCAATTTCAAGATTTTTCACTTCAATTCCATTCATGTCTTCCATTATGTACTCCTCCTTAATCCATGACTGCAAAGATTTTGATAATTGTGAGACTTCACAATTTAAAATATTCTTTCTACTAACTTCTAATAAATACTACTATTTGTCAAGCGAGAAAGCTCATGTTATTAATGCTCGTGTATGAGTTTTTCAATATTCTGCATGATAATCTCAGTCGTTTTCTCTGCATTTAATCTCTCTTCGCGAATGCCTTCCATAGGAATGGGGGGCCCGAAAACGACTTTTAATTTCTTGAAGGGTTTATATGGTCCTATGATCGCACATGGTACAACGTAAGCATCGGAACGAAGAGCAAAGAATCCGGCTCCAGCCAATCCCTTACCTATTTTCCCTGTCTTACTTCTAGTACCCTCTGGAAACAGTCCTAAAACATCACCTTGTTTAAGAACCTGTAAACCTTTCCGGAGTGCTTCCCTGTCACTCATTCCCCTTTTGACCGGGAATGCCCGTAAATCAGGTAATAGCTTACCCAATACCGGGACACTGAAAAGCTCCTCTTTAGCCATGAACGAAACAGGTCTGGGAGCTGATATCCCTACCACCGGCGGATCTAAGTTATCAATATGATTGGCACATAACAGGACTCCCCCGTCCTTAGGAAAATGCTCTAACCCCTGTACTTCGATACGATATAGAGGGGTAAGAATCGATTTAACGAGACCTTTAGCAAAGGAATACAAGTTCACATTAACCTTTCCTTTCTACTAACATCATAATTTGATCCACTACTTCTGAAATGGACAATGAAGTTGTGTCTATTTCAATTGCGTCATCCGCTTTCTTAAGAGGAGCCACTTCTCTTTCTGAATCGATTTTATCACGGCGAGCGATGTCTTCTTTCAATTGCTTCAAGTCAGAAGGAAATCCTTTCGATACATTTTCTTCATGTCTTCTTTGAGCTCTTTCTTCTACACTCGCTAATAGGAATACTTTAATTTCAGCGTCAGGAATTACGTGAGTCCCGATATCTCTTCCATCCATTACAACAGCACCCTGTTCAGCTAACTGTTGCTGTCTATTCACCATCTCTTCTCTAACTTGAGAATGAACCGCCACATGAGATACAGAATTGGTAACGACGGCTTGACGAATTTCATCTGTCACATTTTCTCCGTCTACATATACAATTTGACCATCTTCAGTCGGTTCAAGCGTGATTTTTGTTTGAGCTAATAATTCCTTCAACTCATTTTCATCATGCAAGTCTATATTCTGTTTCAAAGCTTTATACGTTAATGAGCGGTACATCGCCCCAGTATCAATATAAAGATAAGATAATTTCCCTGCTACAATTTTCGCCACAGTACTTTTCCCTGCAGCTGCAGGACCATCGATCGCAATTCTTAATTTCTTCAACTAATCCACCTACTTAATTTCCTAATAATTTTCTTACCTATTTTAACATAAATCTCACACCACGTTGAAAGAATCTTTATTCAAAAAAAAAGAGCAGGCAATCAATTACCTGCTTTACCGGATAAGGTTTCGACTATTTCGCTGTACTCCATTTTTTCGACGCCTTCATAAAAAACGATCTTATTGAGCTCCGGAAGGATATTTAATTCATGGATGACAAATTGTACCGCTATTAATAAAATGAAATGAATAATGACTAACTTGATTAATATTCGCTCAACGGATTTAATTGTAATCACCCTTTTCCTATTCATAATTATAGAAAAAGTATGTGTAAATTGTGGAATTTTATTCAAGTAACCCTTTTTTTCTTAAATTTAACTGTCTTTCAAAACAATATCTTAAAATAAGCTGACGTTGATTTTCTGTTAAATGTACAAATTCAATACTTGCAACTTTTTTGTGACCTTTTTCCCAGACGCGGATAACTTTCCCTTCTATTTCTACATACTGGTTCTCACCCGTTTGCATAGGTAAAACGATGGTAGTTGATATGTTAGAACCACTTTTTAGGTCCATTCCCTCTCTCACCAATACCGCGCATCCTCCTGCACTTATATCCTCTGTAATCGTAGGAAAATAATTCTCATTTATTTTTATTGAAATATCTGTGTTCGCTTCCACTCGCACAAACTGTCTTCTTTGGACCTTTTCTAAACCTTCCTCACCTGGATAATGAATGTGGATCATGGGTATTTTCGATAGTTTGCGACCCTTCACTTCTGTTTCAAACATAAGTACTGTCTGTTCATGAACGATGAAGCTTGCTTTAAGTTGTGTACCATCTATTAAGAAGACGGCTTTCTCTGTTTTTGTATGAATAGGGTAATCGATAAAGAGCCCTTCTTCCCCGATCTCAACGACCCGGCACCTATACCGTTCAAAGCTATCATTATGTATGGGTTCCAACTGCAACGTTGTGCCTATTTTTATCATAGTAAAATACTCCCACTTCCCGTTTTGTGTATCTATATTATGGCATGACATTCCTCACCTTTCCATACCTTTTTAAATCTCTATTCTGAATTTTTCTACATCTAAAGAATAGGGACGGACCTCCACATCTGAGGTCCGTCCCTTTAAAAGCTTAGACGACTTCTTCATAAATCGGTTCTGCTTTTCTGAGCTTCTCTACTTTTTCTTCTTCTCCTGTGTTTGCATTGATAAATATTCTAAAGGTATCTTTACCCAGCATACCTAAGAATTCGTAGCATAGCACTTCTTCATTAAGATCATTCACAATTACCGCTTTGCGTTCTTCCATTACTTTTAGATTAGGGTTTGTCGTTTCTTTAGCTTCTGCTTGTGTAATGGACGGTTGTCCGATTTCTCTGTCATGATTATTCTTCAAGTATTCTTCGGCAGCAAAACCGACGATTTGTCCATTATCCAATGCTACCTTAATTTTAACAGAGTCCGGATATATCCTTACACCGTCCAATACTGTCACATAGGTGAAAATACCAATGTTGTCATACTGTGCACTTTCAAATAGTTCTAATTTCTCAAAGTCGTTATCCTCCAGGAAGGCAGTCGCTTTCTCCGCCGCTTTATTTAAGCTGATTTTTGCTTCCTGGACTTCCCGATTGTTGATATACCAGATTGGATACCCACCTTTTTGAGTAATATCCATACTTGCATGGGTTTTACCTTTTTCAACCGTAACACTATAAAATTTATAGTCAGAGCCTTTTCCGCTCTTTGTTACTTTTGCATCAACCTTCTCACTTATCCCGGAATATTTTCTTAAGATTGAAACAGCCTCGTTCTTTGAAATCTCTTTCCCTTTAATCTTCTGAAAATTCTGGTCTTTCTTCTCGGTATTCACAAATGTTGTAGAACCAAAGTTTGCTTCATCATATCCGGAAACATTTTTTTCAACGGTTTTAAAACCATCGATAATGGTGTTATCAGCCTGTTCATTTCCAGACGCCAAAGCAAGCTCTACATCCATCCATCTCAGGTTGTTCTCCATAACCAGATGTTGAACCTTTCTTAACTGATTCTGAATATCTGCACTTTGCTCATATAAATTTTCAAGCGATTTATATTCTTTATCCGTTAATGGATTCTTGTCTAAATCCCTCACTGCTACTCGGTAGCTGAAATCTCCAATATTACTCAGGAACTCTTCTGTTTTATTAAAAGGCAGAAGTGTTAATGGAAGCTGCCCTACATCGCTGTGTGCCTGTGAAGTTAACCTCCACACATCGGCGAGGGCCGGAGATAATGATTTCCTTGAATTCATTGCAAGAGTCGAACCGATTTTATCGTGAAGCAGATCCACTTGATAAGTTAACTCATGAAACGCTCTTTGATAGTTGTTTTCAGCATTGATTAATATCGCATTTTTTTCCTGATGCTCTTGATAACCCCAGAAAGCGGTTCCTGCAACACCAAGGACGAGTACCGTAATAAGAATGACACGTAGCAATTTAATTCACCTCTTTAACTACAGAATATGTGCTTTCCAATTTTCTTGATTTGTGGACGTGACCATATCCACTTGCTTGTTGCTGTCACAGGGTTAAAGTAATAGAGAGCACTTGAAGAAGGGTCCCAGCCGTTTATGGCATCTAAAACTGCTTCTTTCGCTTGTTCATTTGGAGTCAACCATATTTGTCCATCTGCTACGGCTGTAAAGGCACCAGGCTCAAAGATAACCCCAGCAGCTGTGTTCGGGAATGCTGAGCTGTCGATTCGATTGAGAATCACTGCCGCTACTGCAACTTGTCCCTCATACGGTTCACCACGAGCTTCTCCATATACGGCATTTGCCATCAATTGAATGTCGTTTTGTGAAAATCCATTAGGCGTATTCACTGCAGTTGGCTTGGATGGCGTAGGTGTCGGTTTAGGAGCTGGCTTCTTTTGAGGAGCTGCTTTCCCACCGGATTTCCCGCCTTCAGGACCTTTTTGTTTATTTAAATCTGTTCCGCCATAGTGGCTGAAATTGTTGCCTTTTTCAATTTGTTTTTTTACAAATTGCTTGTTATACTTTGATGCTTTCACCAGTTTTTGTTTCGTTTTCGGTCCTGCCAAACCATCAATGGGAAGTCCGAACTCATATTGAAAGTTTCTTAGAGCCCAATATGTGCCCCACCCAAATACTCCATCAATATCACCGTTATAGTATCCGATATATTGAAGTC
This sequence comes from Rossellomorea sp. FM04394, assembly GCF_041889765.1. Classification (NCBI taxonomy): domain Bacteria; kingdom Bacillati; phylum Bacillota; class Bacilli; order Caryophanales; family Bacillaceae; genus Rossellomorea; species Rossellomorea sp. FM04394. The sequence continues at coordinate 2,729,113 of NZ_CP168654.1, forward strand.
TGGATTGCAGCTCGATTACATCCTCACCTGTTGCGCCATGTTGGATTACTTGATTAGAAAAAGCGTCTGCCTTCTCTCCTTCAGATGAAATCATAAAAAGAGAACACATAAGCACCATGACGACTGAAGTAGAAATCAATTTGAAGCGACTATTCATAATGCTTTAACCTCCATATCTTCAATTAACATTAACTCTAGTTTTTGTAGAGGCTCCCATTTTATACAAGTGAATAATAAAAATTAGCAAGTCTAAATGCGGAAGCATTTCGATCTTGGGCTGCAAGCACTTTGATAAGACTCTGTAATGTACCAGCAAAAGCCATGTAAACAATCGGAGTTATAATGGAAAAAGGATTACTTCAAACAAATCGAAGGGGGAGGTCATGATGGAAGATTATTTAGCAAAATCATTAGATGAGTGGAAAGAAGATATTTCAGAGGTGTTGGATCAGATTAATACTGACTACGAAGAGATAAAGAAGGAACTGAAGGTGTATTCATATAAATACGGCATTACAAAGCAAGTCATCCAATCAACAGTGAATGAGGAAATCATTGATAATATCAGGGAAATGTATCATAAGCCTTTTGAAGAAAAGTACAATGAACTAAAGGAATACATACGTGAATTGGATGAAAAAAGAAAAGTGTTTCAAATGTTCGTGAATAAAATTGAGGAAGTGAAACGGAAAGAAGCACCCAAAACCGACCTGGCAGCTGCTTACAAATAAATAGTATATAGGACCGCCTCCAGCAAAAGGGCGGTTCTTTTTTGCCGGGAATAAGGGTATCTGAAAAGCAAAAGAGACGCTTCAAATAGAAAGCGTCTCTTAAATAATTTCTTTCTCGAATTCATTACCCGTATATTTCTTTTCTGTTAATCGATGAGCACTTTTCACTTTTTTCAAACCCAGCCACCATAAGAAAAACATAAATGGAACCATATAATAGACCCAGTTTTTCTCGGATAAAAAGATGTAATTATATGTTCCGTGTAACAGGATGGGCACAAAAATCGCAATAAAAAGCCACTTATGTCTTTCTTCACTGGAGGAGAACTTTGCTTTCCCTAAGTAATATCCCATAATGACACCGAACAACGCATGACTCGAAACTGGCAGGATCGCCCTACCAAACGCATGCTCTACACCGTTTGCAACCAAATACAAAATATTCTCAACAGTAGCAAATCCAAGTGACACACTTGCACCATAGATAATTCCATCATAAGGCTCGTTAAAATCAACATGTTGGAAGATTGCAAACATCAATATAAACCATTTAAAGAATTCTTCAAAGAGTCCGGAAGAAATAAATGCCGTCGACCAGGTTGAAGCAATTATCCCTTCAACTTCTAAAACATATTGTAAAAACATAATAGGAAAAGTAATAAGGGCCCCATACATAAAGGTTTTGAACACTAGCGTAACAGGTTCCGCCTCATATTCATCCCGTAAATAAAAGTAACTTAGCAATGCTAATCCTGGTGCTATACCCGCTGATAAAATCACCAGCATAAAAAAGTCCTCTTTTCTTTCGGTTTTCTTAATCGTATCATGATAATGTAGTAATGGAAATAGGAATTTATTTGGTTGGAGGAATGAATGATGAAGAAAGATATTTTGGTCATACATACAGGCGGTACGATCTCCATGATGGAGGACGAACATACTGGTGCGGTAATTCCGGGGAAGGAAAACCCTCTTTCAGTACAAACGTCCATCGTATCGAATTTAGCAAATTTAACAGTCGTTGAAGCATTTCACTTACCTTCCCCCCATATAACACCGGCGCATATGCAACAATTAAAAGAGATAATCGAAACAAAATATAGGGAAAAATCATTTGACGGAGTCATCATTACCCACGGAACAGATACGCTCGAAGAAACTTCCTACTTCCTGGATTTGACCCTTTCTCTTCCAGTATCCCTTGTCGTGACAGGAGCAATGAGATCAAGTAATGAGATTGGAGCGGACGGGTTATATAACCTTATTTCATCCATTAGGGTAGCAGCTGATGACAAGTCAAAAAACAAAGGTGTTCTGGTCGTTCTGAATGACGAAATCCATTCGGCTAAAAACGTGACCAAAACTCATACAAGCAATGTATCTACCTTTCAAAGCCCACAGTATGGCCCGATAGGCATTGTGACGAAAAGGGGCGTTCTCTTTCATCACCAGCCTACTTCAAGTGAACACTATCATGTTTGTGACATTTCAAAGAGAGTGACGCTGATCAAGGCTTATGCCGGAATGGACTCTGGCTTATTGATAGCAATAAAAGATTTACAATTTGATGGGGTGGTGATTGAAGCATTGGGGCAAGGAAATCTCCCACCTGATACGGTCAATGGAATCAATGGGCTGTTAGCTGCAAATATTCCTGTTGTCCTGGTTTCGAGATGCTTTAATGGGATTGTTCAGGATATATACGGCTATTCAGGCGGGGGGAAACAACTGAAAGAAAAAGGGGTTATCTTCTCAAATGGTCTTAATGGGCAAAAGGCGAGAATTAAATTAATGGTTGCTCTTTCCCAAACTGATGACCTCAAAGAATTAGAAACGATTTTCAAGAATTAACATTGTCTCTCCGTTCGGCCAAAAAGTAACCATTATATAAGAAAGAGGCTCACATTTAGAGCCTCTTTCTTTTCATCATATATCTTTTTGGATAAGGGATTCAGAGATTAATCCTCCATGCAAACGGCCATTTTCAATAAAGATTTCATTCGCATTGTTACCTGCAGCGATGACACCTGCAATATAGACACCTTCTACATTCGTTTCCATCGTTTCAGGATGATAGGCAGGTCTTCCTGTTTCCTTATCAATATCAATTCCCATTTTAGTCAGGAAAGTATGATCCGGGTGATAACCAGTCATGGCAAACACAAAGTCATTTTTGATTTCTTTTTTCTCCCCCTTTACATTGTAAATTACAGAGTCCTCCGTAATCTCCTCTACACACGAGTTGAATTCCATCGTTACTTCGCCATTCCTGACAAGGGCATCAAAGTTCGGGAGAATCCAAGGCTTCACACTCTTTGAGTACTCACTTCCCCTGTAAAGTACGGTTACTCTTGCTCCCGCTTTATTCAATTCAAGTGCTGCATCGACCGCTGAGTTTTTCCCTCCTATCACTGCCACATCAGTGTCAAAAAAGGGATGCGCTTCTTTAAAATAATGAAACACCTTCTGTAATTTTTCTCCTGGAATCTCTAAATAATTAGGATGATCATAGTAGCCGGTCGCAATGACAATCGACTTACTTTCATACCTTCCCTTAGAAGTGTAAACGGAGAAACGGTCATTTTGCTTTTCAACTTTATGAACAGTCTCGAATCGGTTGATTCTTAATTGTTTCCGTTTCGCCACTTCACGATAATACACGAGTGCTTGATTTCTTCTTGGTTTATGTTCTTCGATAACGAAAGGAACGTCACCGATTTCAAGCTTCTCACTTGATGAGAAAAAGGTTTGATGAGTGGGATAGTGGTAAATGGCATTCACGATATTCCCTTTTTCAATGATTAAAGGATTGATTCCTTTTTCTTTTAAACTAATAGCTGCAGACAACCCACAAGGTCCCCCACCAACAATAATGCATTCTTCCATTTTCAAATTCAGACACTCCTTAAATTCCTCTATCTGAATGGTGATTTACTTTCGTGCACTTCAGATGTAAATATTCTCTACTCAATTATTATGGAATAAGATTGTGTTTAGGTCAAAAGGAAGCACTCGCATCTTTTAGTCCTGTCTTCAATATTATCTCTAATAACAGCTAAATTTATCGTACAATACTATTTAATACCTTTAATAAAAAAGCCAAATAAAAAAAGGATGAGATAGCGTCCATCTCACCCTCAGTACTTTAAATTAAATCCAACCTCTGAATCGGCATGCTTCTGCCATTTTTCTAACGCCTACCATATAAGCCGCTAGTCTCATATCGACTCGTCTGGACTGCGAAGTTTCATATACATTATTAAAGGAGCTGACTAGGATCTTTTCCAGCTTCTCTTCCACTTCTTCTTCAGACCAATAGTATCCTTGATTATTTTGTACCCATTCAAAGTAGGAAACCGTCACTCCTCCTGATGATGCTAAGACATCCGGCACTAATAAGATTCCCCGCTCTGTCAAGATTTTCGTGGCTTCCAATGTAGTAGGGCCGTTGGCAGCTTCCACCACAATGCTTGCCCGAATATTGTGAGCATTCTTTTCTGTAATCTGATTCTCAATTGCTGCAGGCACGAGAATGTCACAATCAAGCTCTAATAGTTCTTCATTTGTAATCGTATTATTAAATAGTTTCGTAACCGTTCCAAAGCTATCCCGACGATCCAGCAAATAATCGATATCCAAGCCATCCTCATCATGAAGACCACCGTAAGCATCAGAAATCCCAATCACCTTTGCACCTGCATCATGCATAAACTTTGCCAGGAAACTTCCAGCATTACCAAAGCCTTGCACGACGACTCTTGCCCCTTCAAGCTTAATTCCTTTTTTCTTGGCTGCTTCATGGATACAAATCGTCACGCCCTTTGCGGTTGCCGTTTCGCGACCGTGAGATCCTCCTAGCACCAATGGTTTCCCTGTAATGAACCCTGGAGAATTATACTCATCTATTCGGCTGTATTCATCCATCATCCAAGCCATGATTTGAGAATTAGTGAAGACATCAGGAGCTGGAATATCTTTAGACGGCCCGACAATTTGGCTGATCGCACGTACATAACCACGACTCAACCGCTCTAATTCTCTAAATGACATATCCCGGGGATCGCAAATGATTCCCCCTTTACCTCCACCGTACGGAAGGTCGACAATTCCACACTTCAAACTCATCCATATAGACAGTGCTTTCACTACTTTTTCTGTAACATTTGGGTGAAAACGAATCCCCCCTTTTGTCGGTCCAACTGCATCATTATGTTGAGCACGGTATCCCGTGAAAACTTTTACTTTCCCGTCATCCATCCGGACTGGTATTTTAACTGTTAACATACGTACAGGTTCTTTTAATAATTCATATACTTCTTCTGAATACCCCAATTTATCAAGTGCAAGATGAATAACCGTTTGTGTAGATTTCAGTACATCGTGTTGTTCAGATGCTTGGTAATTTTCTTTCCCCTTTTCGGCTACCATGTATGTAAACCTCCCAGTATCCTTCACTGTTTAACGGATCCTCGTCCGCTTTCATGACATAGTATACACGTTTGATTTCCTCTTGCAAAGAAGGAAAATTAAAAAAAGAGCATTTTTTTGAAAACGCTATCATAATCGAAAAGCGGAGGCGGCTTGGTCAGAGGCGACAAGCATAAGTCGAACATGCCGGAAAGGCGTTTTTGGCCTTTTTGGCATGTTTGACTTATGACCTCGAGCCTCTAGCCGCCGGAGCTGGACATATCGAAAAGCGGAAGTGGCTCGCCCTGGGGCGACAAGCATAAGACGAGTAACCCGGAATGGCGCTTTTTGCCTTTTTGGGTTACTTGGCTTATGACCTCGAGCCTCTAGCCGCCGGAGCTGGATGACACTAAAGCGGAGGCGGCTCGTTCAGGCCCGACAAGCATAAGATGAATTGACCGGGAAGGCGTCCTTTGCCTTCTTGGCCAATTTAGCTTATGACCTCGAGGGACTAGCCGCCGGAGCTGGATGACACTAAAGCGGAGGCGGCTTGGTCAGTCCGCCTCGACATATGAGATCCTTGAATCACAGCAACCATCCCCATAACAAAAAAACACTTCCAGGAATCACCCTAAAAGTGCAAAACAATACCTATATATCCTTCAATCATAGTAAAACATATATCAAAAGGGGGTAAAGATACGGTCCCACATACCGCAATCAAAAATAAAACAAAATCTTATCAATGGAATCCTTTAGTAAGACGGCACGGCCATATTCCATAAGGATATATTTCGAAATGTTTGAATACTGGCCGTATTCAGCGCAAATTGCCTCCAAAATAATGCTATCGCATTCTAGTAAATTTTCTATAAGTAAGTAATAATTATTTTCATAATAATAAATACTTAACTGAACAAGACGATTGTTTACCTTGCTCAATTCGTTGATGCGCTTAAGGAGGTTCAGTACATCCTCGAAATCATCAAAATATACGAGCACATCATGATCATTCACGGACTTCATGATACCGTTTTCTTCTTCCCAATCAGAAAAGTCATCTTCTGACTCCAATGTGAGGATCATGCATATTTCCTGATCATCAAATGACTCAATCTCCACGGTGATTTCCATCTGTGTTTCGATGCCGAACTTCCCTTGGACTTCATCCAGCATATCTTCAAAAAGATCATGCCACATATAGGAATCTTTCCATTGATCCTGTTCAAATAAGCCTTTTTGCTCTAATTCTTCCACACTAATGGAAAATTTTATTTTGTTGTCAGAAATTCTTTCGAGCTTCATCTTCGTACCCCCTAGAGTGTGCGATTTATCACCATACTATGTAAGGGGCAGAAAACAGTGCATAATCCGCTTATAATTTACTTTTCAGCCATTGTTCCCAATCGGATTTGGTTTGTCCTACGATGTGTTCCTGGAATTGCTCTTTTTTGTCTCCTGGGAGAGTGTCTATTGCAAACCCGCCGATCCCAATTTCCAGGTCTTCACGCTCAACCTTTAATGAAGTGACAAGTGACAGCAGGTTGTCTACATTTTCTCGTAAGGTGCATGAAAAGAACAAAAACTTAGGATTCACTTCGTCAAGAACCGTTTCTATATCATTTTCTTTTATACTGGAACCTAAATAAATTACTTCAAATCCCTTTCTTCTTACATAAAGAGTAAAGATCAACAATCCTAATTCATGCCATTCCCCAGGGCCACAAACCGCCACTACTTTAGGTAAGATACCGTTGTGTGGAAATGAGTGCATGATGATGCCGATGCGAGACCTGAGTATCGATGTTGCAAAATGTTCGTGTGCAGTCGTGATTTTCCCGTTCTCCCACAGGTCTCCGATTTTCACCAGTAGGCTGCCCAGGATATCAATCACTACTTTATCAATCGTGTAAACAGCAAACGACTGGTTGATTAATTCATGTGCTTTTGTTTCGTCAAAACTTAAGAGGGCTTTCAACAAATCATCTGAGAGGCTCTGAGTACGGTCCTTTTGTTCAGAGGTTGTGATTTCATTTTCTTCCAGCTCTTGTTTGTCAAGCAGGGCAACAGCCTGACTTATGGTAAATCCCTGGTTGACCTTTTCAACCAGCCATTTTAGTATATTTAAATGCTGTTCAGTGTATAGACGGTGACCCGATTCATTTCGTACAGGAGCAATTATATGATATCTTCTCTCCCATGCCCTTAATGTACCTGGTTGAATTCCTAAAATTGTGGACACAGCTTTTATATTGTATTTGCCTTCTAACTTCTTATCATTGCTCATAAATAGTCCCCCAAGTAATTCTCTTCTCTCTGAAATTATAATCGAGAAACTGATTTGTGTAAAATTTGTATAGGTAATGAATAACAAATGTTCATTTTTATTCTTTATCGATTATCATCAAATGGGTTTCTGCCGGAGCTCCCAAGCGTAATGGAAGTGCAGTGGTCCCATAGCCGTTACTTACTAATAGGGTGGTCTGAGGGAGTTTTTCAAGTCTTCCTTTTTTATACAATCCCCAGCCGAACAAGCGAATTTGTCCCCCGTGTGTATGACCGCTTAACATCAAGTCAATACCCTCTTCTTTTCGTACCTGCCTAACAAGTCTCGGGTCATGGCTGATTAAAAGATTAAATTCGTGGGGGGATGTTTTCTTTAAAGCAGAAGGGTAGGAAGCTCTTTGCGTACTCTCATCGTCTACTCCAATCATGTTAATCATCCCGTTATGGATAGGTACTTTAACTGAATCATTTACGATTTCAATGACTCCCTTTTGTTTGAATATCTCCTTCATCCGGTTCGTATCCACTTCATAATCATTATTGCCCCATACAAAATATATAGTACCAAGCGTCAGCAGTTTATCTAAATTTCGTTCAACTCTTGAAAATGGAACTCCTTTTTCAAGAAGGTCACCGCCAATAATGACAAGATCGGTTTTTCCCTTCACTACTTCTATAATGTCATCTGAAACTTCCCGTTTATGAATATCTGATATAAAGAACAGGGAAATCGGCTTCATATCATCAGGAAAATCCGGAAGCTTCACCTTTTCCGTTTTAACAACATTTCGACGTGCTTCATATAACATAAAAAAGAGGAGTATGACTCCCCCTGCTAGTAATAAAAGACTAAATTCAAGCATTGTGGCCTCCTTGTCGGCGAAAATCTATAGAAATAATACCATAAAAAATGGATAAAAAGGAAAAAGCAATTGTCTGCCACATCCCAAAACAACTTAGTAAATAGATGATCACTAGATGAAATGGAATGATGAGTAATTCTTTATGTAGTTTACCATTCATTAATCTCAGAATAGAATACAATTCAAATTTCAATAAACTACCTTGAACCAATAACCCTCCCATGAAAGCAATCATTGCCGCAAAGAATGGTACCGGATTTAAGACTAATTCAACAATGAACTCAGAGCTGTCAAGTAATTCTGCTGCCGGAAACCATTTAATGAATAAATACCCTAAAAGAAACGTGATAAGCAGTTTAGCAGTATGATTGATCAAAAAAATCCCTCCCATAAATCTTATGAGAGGGATTTTTTTTCATACAGGGTTTCGGTCAATTATTCATCTTCTTGAATATCAAGAATGCGGAATCCTGATTTCTCTAACTTATGAAGGAATTTATCCATATTATCCTTCTTTTCTACCTTTAGTACGATACGTCGTAATAACTTATCGGTTTCATCAAAGGTAACAAGGGATATGACCGATTCTGAATACTGTTGAATGATATCCCCAAGGCGGGCAATCCTTCCTTCTGTTTCCACAGAAGAAAAGGCGATGCGGACTCCTTTTTGATCCATCCCAAATGCACTTCTGAATTGATCAAGTACATCAAAGCGGGTAATCAGACCAAGGAATTTTTTATCTGCCCCTACGACAGGGAGAATCGGAGAATCCTTTAATTCAATCAATGCATTTTCAAATACATCTTTTTCTGTTATATGTTTGTCGGTATCCGCGATAATATCTCGAACCTTTTTCTCCCTGAGAAAGGCTTCTTTATCCATCCCTGAAAGGAAGAAGCTCTGATAGATATTGTAACGAGTTGCTACCCCTCTATATTCATCATTCGAGAGGACTGGTACTCCATCAATTTTATGATGCTCCAGTACTGTAAGCGTCTTTTCAATTGAATCATTTTCATCTACCACATAGCATTTGTGTTTCGGTATCATGGCACTCTTAACAAACATTTGACCACCTCATTATTAATATCCTACCTTTTTAGTATTCAACATTTTCACAGGTTTTCCCTTCATATTAAAGAATATAAATTAATTAACATGTTCTATTTGTCTATTTCATATGTTGTTACGAAGGATTTTCTTTAAAGGAGGGATTATCATGCATGAATTTTATAAAGCTTATTATCCATATGTAAGTCCATTCGATCCGTGTAAGCCTATCACACGCAAGGTTTATTCAACTCCTCCAAACCTTTACTTAGGATTCCAGCCTCCCAACCTGGAACAATATTCACCTAAGGAAGCGTTACAAAAAGGCACTCTTTGGAAAGTGTTTTATGATCCCTACTATAGTCCCTATGAAAAGATGAAGGGAGAGTAAACTGACATGAAACAGCTTCCCCCCCATTATTATGAAGTGCTGGAAGAGTTACAAGCCGTTGATTTCGTTATTCTCGATCTTACGCTATATCTCGATACACACCCAGAAGATTATGATGCAATCTCTCAATATAATATGTACGTAAAAACCCGAAAACAAATTAAGAAGAAATTTGAAAAGGAATTTGGTCCTTTGACCAACTTTGGATATAGCTATTCCAATTACCCTTGGGATTGGAAAGACGCTCCGTGGCCATGGCAAGTTTAAAGAAATAAGGAGGTGCAGTGACAATGTGGGTTTATGAGAAGAAGCTTCAGTATCCTGTTCGAGTGAGTAGCTGCAATCCGAAACTGGCTAAATTTCTGATTGAGCAATATGGTGGTGCAGATGGTGAACTTGCCGCTGCCCTAAGGTATTTAAATCAACGCTATACCATCCCGGACAAAGTCATTGGATTGTTAACGGATATTGGTACAGAGGAATTCGCTCACTTGGAAATGATTGCAACGATGGTTTATAAATTGATAAAAGATGCAACACCACAGCAGATGAAGGACGCAGGACTCGACCCTCATTATGTTAATCATGATGGAGCGATCTTCTATCACAATGCTGCGGGTGTTCCATTCACTACATCGTATATAGCGGCAAAAGGAGATCCGATTGCTGATTTATATGAAGATATCGCTGCTGAAGAGAAAGCAAGGGCTACCTATCAATGGATAATAAATATGAGTGACGATCCAGATTTAAATGATGGCTTGAGGTTTTTAAGAGAACGTGAAATCATCCACTCCCAACGCTTCCGTGAGGCAGTGGAAATACTTAAGGACGAGAGGGATAAAAAGGTGTTCTTTTAATGAATGGGAATGCTGAATTGGCTCATTTCATCGTGTAAAGGGAGAATGGGCCGACCCTTTTTCCATTTCAAAATAAGCACCAAATAACGAGTATCCCATGGACTCGTTTTTTAGTGCTTGCATCTCACTTACTTCCATGAAATAAGTTAATATCCCATTCTCGTTTCATTTTTTCAAACACATGATGCCTTTTTTTCCACGCTTCCTCTTTCCATAAATCTTTACTTCGATCAATGATTTCACACCTTAATGCATGATATTCTTTTTCTTTTTTCTCTTTTTTTTCATATAAGATTTTTGTAGCGCCGAAGAGTCCAACTAGTAACATCGTAATAAATAAATGAAAAGAGCTGGACACAAATACAGAAAACATCTCTGCAAATGAATAAGAATAAGGCCCAATGACATATTTCGTCACATAATAGAGAAAAAAGAAGGTAGCAAACAGTGCTGCCCATAAACTATAGAGGTGCAACACTTTGGCTTTATCAAACTTTTGTTTTTTTTCTATCAAATTATGTAGCATCTGCCGCGTGGCAAGATCTGTCCATTCTCCAAAATCGTTTCCAGCATGATTCAATACCATCCTCTCCTTCCCTTCCCTTCCCTATAGTTTATGAACTTGTCCACATAGATAGAATAGTAGAATAAAAAAAGGACCTCTTTCAGATCCTTTACGCTCATTTATAAGATAGGCTGAAAAGTATCTTCACCCAAGCATTTGTTTTTGATTTCGGTAGAAGCCTATTTCTCCAAATTCCATAATAAGTTGATCAAAGATGCTATCCCAGGATTGGTTTTGAGCCATTTGGAGAGCCTTTCGTTTCATATCCAGAAGACGGTCTTCATGTAATATTTCCTCGATATGGTGAATAAATGAAGGGTAGTGATGGGCTTCCGCTATTCTTCCTGTTTGGTCATGATCTACTATATTCGTCACGCCCCCTTTATCAGCCACCACCGCTGGTAAACCGGATGCGAACGCTTCTAATACCACGTTTCCAAACGTCTCTGAAGCAGATGGAAAGACGAATAGGTCAGAGGATGCATACACTTCCGCGAGTTCTTTTCCTGTTACATAACCTGTAAAAAGGACATCTTCTCCTTTGGTTTTTTCCATCAGTTCATTCTTCATGGGTCCATCGCCTACAATAACCCACTGAACCTGATTCTTTAATTTTTCGGGAAGATGCTGAATGGTTTTCCAGAGTGTATCCAGGTCCTTTTCAGGCGCCAACCGGCCTACATATAGAAGAATGTATTTCTTGTTAATATTGTATTTTCTCCTTAGTTCAGAACTCCGTTTTTCAGGGGAATAGGTCTGACAATCGACTCCCCTTCCCCATATGGATAAGTGGGTAAAACCCTGTTTTTCTAAATGAATTTTCGTTTCATTCGAAGGGACAAAAATTCGATCCGCCTGTGAATAAAACCATTTCATATATTTCCACAATAATGGGGTCACCCACATCATTTTGTAGTAGTTCAAATACAGATCAAAATGGGTGTGATAAGAGGCTGCGAGGGGGAGATTCATTTTCTTTGCCCCACGGACCCCATACAGTCCCATGGTAAGAGGTGTGGTTACATGAATCAGGGTGGGCGAAAAATCTTTCAATTGCTTTTCAATCGTTTTGGGATTGGCGATAGCTGTTCTGCATTCTGGGTAAAAGAAAAAAGGAAAACTTGTGAAGGAGTGTACATTTGGATAGGATCCTTTTTTCTCTTGAGTATCCGGAACGAATACTTTGTACTCAATCCCTCTTTTCTCATAATGATTCGTCAACCTTTTCAACGTTCTTGCTACTCCGTTCACTTGAGGATGATACGTATCGGAAAACAATGCAACTCGCATGTACACTTCCCCCTTTGTAATTGGCTGGCAATCTGTAATCCTATGGGTTTATCAGATAAACAATAGAACCATTAAAGTGGTGGCAAATGAAAGAAATGCCCCTGCCAATACATCTGAAGGATAATGGACCCCCAGAACTACCCTTGAATATCCAACTAGCCAACTTAATGGAAATAGTACAAGGATCGTTGCCGGATACTGAATCATAAAAGGAATCGAAATGGAAAAAATAGCGGTTGAGTGACCAGACGGAAATGAATGATCTTTGAACTCATAGCCGTGTACCATTGCATTGGGTAATGATAGATAAGGACGTATCCTTTTGACCAATTTCTTGATGATGGTCATAAAAATATGACTGATACATAATGAAATCATTGCAACCATTACGGTCTTCTTCATAGGTGAATAGTACTGACTTATGAAAAACAGGATCAGAATGGAGGCTATCGTTAGCCTCGCTCCTCCGAGATGAGTCACATAACCAAAGAATGATCGATATAGCTGTTTACTTCCATTAATTCTGTAAAACAACAAATCATCTACTTTTTGAAATCGTGTAATCATTCTGTCCACCATGTCAACCCCTTCTTTCGCTTATAGTCCTGTCATTTTTATTATATTTTCAGTTTGTAACACTTCTAATAAACCAATGTAAATATTATTGAAAATTGTTGCAAAGGAATTGTAAATCATAATTGAAGACCAATAAAGCACCCTCTCCAACTGACTTGGGGAGGGTGCCTGTTATTGGTCTAATGGAATTTCCAATACTTGTCCTGTCTGAATTTCATTACCCTGAATATGATTCCACTCTTTTATCCGGTCAACCCCTGATTGGGAATTGTAGTATTTCATCGCAATGCGGAAGAGTGTTTCCTGAGGTTGTACAGTATGATACACGATTTTGTACTCTGGCTCTTCTTCCTTTGGTTCCTCTTCTACTTCTTCTTCAGGCTTTTCCTCTACCTTTTCTTGTTTAGCAGGTTGAGAAGCAGGAGGAGCGGAAGCTTGTTCCTTACCATTATTAGAAGAAGCGGTCTCTTTAGACGGTTCTTCTTTTTTTTCCTCTGTAACAGGCTCACCTTCATTACTGAAATCAGACTCTGTCCCTCTCTCCTCGTCATCAATTTCTGACTGATCGTAGCGAACCTCTTCCACGTCGTCCACATCTTCAGACATGACCACAAGGGGACCATTTCTGTCATCGAAATAAGAATAAATGCTGAACACAGTCAATGGCAAAAGAATAAAGAACAAGAGAAGCATACTAATCAATGGATATTTCATTTTCAATTTGCTCTTCTTCTTTTTCCCCCTATGCAGCTCACTTCTGGCCGGGAGAGGCTCTCTTCTTTTGTCTGGTAAGCCCTCTGGGATTCGTTCAATTTTTTGCTTTAATTTCGCTGCCTGATCTCGATATGGGTCTTTACTCATGAGACATCCCTTCTTTACTTCCTTGTCTTCCTTTCTTACGCATGTGTAAACCCAGTAAGAAATCGATGACAAAGTGCATGATGATTGTTACCAATAAATTTTCTGTTTGTTCATAAATGAAACCGATCCAAAAACTAAGCAGTACAATATTGACAATTAAAAACCAGTGAGCCCAATACCTGAAATGAATGAGAGCAAATATAATGCTGGAAATGATTAAGCCAAAGTGAAATTGCAGAACGCCTCTAAATAATATTTCTTCACTGAAGCTAATGAAAAAAGCCAATAAAGCAATTTCACCAATGTTTCTATTCGTAAATATTCGAGCATTTACTCCGCCATCATCATAATATTTACTCGGTAAATGCTTCATTAATACGATGTCGATGGCCACTATAACTAAGCCGCTTGTTAGTCCAATAGTTAATATAGCGGGGGACAAATAGAACTGATTCCAAAATTCAGACCATGTGTCAAATAAAAATATACCTAATCCTAAAGCAATCGTTAATAGTAATATTTGAGTAAAATACAAATGAAATGTTAACTGCTTCTTGGTAAGCTGTTGTATGATTTCCCCTTGTTTCTGCATCGTTACCACTTATCCTAATAATAATTTTTCCAACCTATTTTCCCATGTTGTTTCAAGTGGAGCGGCAGCAGTGTAAGGCTGACTCTTGAAATCCTTAAGGGAATAACCGCATTGATCGCAACAGAAGCCATTCTCCTTATGAAGCACTTCGTCGAAATAATCAAGGAGTTTCTCTCTTCTGCAAGAACTGGTCTGCATCCACTCGATCATGTAAAGCAGTTTGTCCTTCTTGTATTGTAAACGATTGTTCCGTATTTGTTTCATTTTTTCTATTAATCTACCATCACTAAGTGTCTGCCCTTTAGTCAGCTCATCTGTATAATAAGTAAGGAATCGATACTGAACCTCTGATAGTTGCAATAGATCTACTATCTCTTTTATCTGACCCTGTCTGCCTCCCCTTACATATCCTTGTATTTGTGCGTCTTCAGGTAATTCACTCTGAATAAGCTGAAGAGGTATCGAGAGGTCTTGTTCAGAGTATAACACGACAGACACACTACTTTCTCCATCACGTCCAGCTCTTCCAATTTCTTGTAAAAACGCTTCTATACTTGAGGAGAAATGAAAATGAATGACAAATCGAATATTTTCTTTATTTACACCCATTCCAAAGGCTGAGGTGGCACATATGATCCTTAGCTTGTTGGAAAGGAATTGCTGCTGAATTAAAATCCGATCCTCCTGCTCCATCCCACCATGATAGTGGGCGACACCAGTCACACCTTTCTCCCCAAGCCATAAAGAAACGTCTTCTGCCATTCGTTTACTTGAGAAATAAATAATTCCCGATCCATCCCATGTTGTAACGCATTCTAAAAGGGCATCCAGCTTTTCGCTATGATTTGTGACCTTCTCTATAAACAACCCTATATTTTCACGATCCACCGAGTAGACTTTTTCTACTGCTTCATCCATTTGAAGTACTTCCCTGATGTCCTTCCTTACTTCTTCAGTAGCAGTGGCCGTCAACGCCAATGTGGTTGGATTACCAAGCTTGTCTTTTAGTTCCCCAAGCTTCAAATAATCCGGCCTGAAATCAGGTCCCCATTGAGAAATACAATGGGCTTCATCCGTGACGAACAGGGATATATCTAACTTTTGAAGGGATGAGATGATACCGGGGTTCATGAGCATTTCGGGAGATATGAAGATGTATTTGTATAGATGTAATTGTTCAAGAGCCGCTCTTCTCTCCATATACGGTAAAAATGAATTCAGCGCGATTACCCTTTTTTCTCCCATGACTTTCATCTGCTCCACTTGATCCTGCATTAATGACAGAAGGGGAGATACAATTAATACTTGTCCCCCCAATAGGTATCCGGGTAATTGATAGCACAGAGACTTACCGGTTCCTGTAGGGAGCATCGCAATCGTATCTCGTTGATCCAGGACGGATTGAATGATTTCCTCTTGTCCTTCTCTAAAAGTAGAATAGCCAAATCTCTTTTTAAGCTCTTCCTGCAACTTCACCGTTCTCACCTGCCTTCGCAATCGTTACTCGAATTTGAAAATAAGATAAATGAGGAAGCTTTTCTTTGATGGGTTTCAGCCTTTTGGTTTGCGTTTCTTTCATCACCATCAATACATTCTGATATTCCTCTTGAGAAATAAAAGGCTCAATGTCAAATTCTTTCTGGGTTAAAATTAATTCGATCACATGATCTTCAATGGTATTTATTTTTAATTCACGTATACGTGAGATTTCTTCAATTGTATGTCCTCTTTGATACAATTCATATGTTTTGCTTGTAGAAATGGTCAAATTTTGTTGTTGATCACTTTTTAAGCTAATGGAATATAATATAGGATAAGTAGAACATTCCTTTTCTACTATTGATAACATACCATGTATTAAATTAAGGAATTGAAAGCGGAATTCCTCTTGATGCATATTTAACTTCTCCGCAACCTGCAGTTCGGTCCATCCATAATCCTTGTATCCCGTTAAGCGGAAAACAAAAATGGTGGGATCCAAGGTTTGGGATAGCCTGGTTAACAGACTGTGCAACTCCTTATATAGAGCGGAAGATAAATTTTCGATATTAGGGTTCGCTTTCAGACAGCCCTTCACCCAATCCTGGATATTTTTGTTGCGTTGTACAGGAAAATAGAGCGTTTCCTGCTGCTTCCCGTTTGAAAGTACTTGGATAAGGAGGCTTAATTTCCTCCAAAATAAAATCGTTTGATCACCGTATACGAGACCGTTCATATTAGAAGGAAAAGCGTCACCTTGAAAAGATCCTTTAACAGCGATAGCACCTTCAGGAGTGACAATCGCTTTTCCACTTTCATCGACAATGATATATCCTTCTTTCTCTAGTTCCTTTACCTTTTGATTAAAGTATGCTCGTTTAAGCTTTGGTAAAGAAAGAAAAAATGGATGTAAATAAAAGAGATGCGCGTCCTGAATCGACTGAGAAGACTTTTTTCCTTTTAAGATATGAAAAACAGAATAAATCGATCGCTCTCCATTTATTTGCATAAAGCAATACAAAATCACATAATTAAGATAGGTCAATTCTCTACTCCTTAACATGTAGGTTATTGTCAAATATTGTACCATGAATTTGTTCTATAACCATGTTTTGTTTTTTATATATAGGATAAAAATAAAAAGAAGAGCACCTAACTATTGAAATGTTATACAATCCTCTATAAAATAAACATTAAGTGATTTTTCACAAACTTACATTGTGTATAATGATGAATTATATAGAATTATTTATTCGGGAGGTTTTTTCTTTGCCAAAATATACGATCGTTGACAAGGATACATGCATTGCATGTGGAGCATGTGGGGCTGCTGCACCAGATATTTACGACTATGATGACGAAGGTATCGCATTTGTAACATTAGACGATAACCAAGGAACGGTTGAAGTTCCTGACGTATTAGAAGATGATATGATTGATGCATTCGAAGGTTGTCCTACTGATTCCATTAAGGTAGCTGACGAGCCATTTGATGGGGATGCACTTAAGTTTGAATAGTAATCACAGAAGCTAAGGAGAAACTCTCCTTAGCTTTTTCTTTTTACGGTGATAACCTTAGAAAGAAAAACCCCTCAATGAAATTGAGGGGTTTAGGATTTATATTAGCTTTATGCCGCTTTGTTCAGGGCTGCCTGCCTTGATAGCCAGCCTTGAAGACGGACAAATAGTAAGATGAAGACCGTTGTTACTAGAATTCCTTTTAGAATGTTGAATGGGACAATTCCTGTAATGATAATTTCAGCTGGTAGCTCAAAATTCATAAAGTATTTATAAGCAGGCAGGAACACAAAGTAATTTAGAATTCCCATGCTTATACTCATGATCAAAGTACCTGTGATGAGACCAATCAACAGTCCTTTTTTAGATTGAAAACGTGAATAAATATAATATGTCGGTAGAATTAAAAGTACTCCCGCCATAAAATTGGCTACATGACCTATTGGAACGCCGGTATCGCTTCCTGTCATAATGTAGTCAATCACATTTTTAAATAATTCAATTAATATCCCTGCCAGCGGACCTAATGTCACAGTCGCAATTAAAGCGGGCACGTCACTAAAATCTACCATTAAAAACTTTGGAAATGGTGGAATCGGGAAGTTGAACAGCATTAACACATAGGATATGGCACTTAACATACCAACCGTTACAAACATGCGCGTATTCATTTTTCTCATAAACCTCTCTCCTTTAGGAGATTCATCTCATATCGAAGATAGCTCTAGCCAAAGGTAGCATTAAAAAACCCCTAGATACGTGTATCTAGGAGAATGATAAGGCATACCCGAATAAACGTCTAGCTTCCCATTTTCTAAACGTTTTGGCATAAACCCTCATCTTCTCCCATCCAGACTATACTGTCGGCTTTGGAATCGCACCAAATCCTGCCCCAAAAGGCTCGCGGGCTTAGAAACAAATGTTTCATCACCGCCGGTAGGGAATTTCACCCTGCCCCGAAGACGAATCTTTATTTTTTTATACATTTCCATTATACATAAGGAGAGGGATTATGTGAAGGAAAAAGTTCGAATTCGAAATAAATGTGACAGACCTTGATTTTATCAGTCTTACCCAACTATTATTGGAGCTTTAAAACTTGTTGTGGGTAGATAGGCGTCTTAAGATCCAGCCCGTTCCAAGCCACCAATTCATTCACATCAATCCCTTGTTCAACTGAAATAGAGTATAAAGTGTCTCCTTGTTTCACTACATACTTACTCCCAGCAGCTGATTGAGGAATGGCTAAGGACTGATTAACCACTAAATTGGTATCATTTAACCCATTGGCACTTTTAATATCCTCTACAGATATATTGTACTGCTGAGAAATCCCCCAGAGGGTCTCTCCTTTATGTACGATATGATTTACCTTTCTCTCATTCGATTGATCTAATTCTCCAGAACTTACATCCTGGGTCATTTCAGGTGTTCCAGAAACACCCACTGCCTGAAAAGGATCTTTCTCATGAGCAAACACAAGCTGTCCAACTTCACCTTGTCCAAAAACCATATAGGGATCGATTGCATTCACCTTATCAATCGTCCATTCCCCCCTATGCACTTCAAAATGCAAGTGGGCTCCTGTCGACCTGCCTGTATTTCCTAAACTTCCAAGCTGTTCACCTTGAACCACCTTTTGATTTTCTTCTACAAGCCTGTTTTCAAGATGAGCATACACGGTTTCGTATCCGTTTTCGTGCCTTATAAATACCACATGACCGTAGCTTTTTGAAAGATATGATTTAGTGACTTTACCTTTAGCTACTGAATAGACAGGAGAACCAATATCTCCTCCTATGTCCATACCTTTATGTGTACCTGACCTTGTCCCATACGAGTCGGTTATCACACCTTCAACTGGAAATGTCCAGGATACCGTTTCCTCCGCAATTTCATTCATCTCTGCCTTCGCTATCTTTCCAGTAAAGAACATAATGCTCACACACAAAGCTAACAGAAATACGATCAATAACCTTCTCACATAATCCAAAATCATGCTTGTCCTCCTTAGCCATTTAACGCAATACCTTTATTTCTTCCCGACTGACGCGCCACTTCCGCTACCTTTTCATGTATTAACCCATTCTTACCTTCTCACCTTCATTTCATGCACTCCCCACTATATGTACATGCCCCATTCAATATTCATAAGAGAATGAGATAATTTTCCTTTGAGTAGTTTGTCTAAGTTTGAGATAAATATACAAGGAAAAGCGGAGCCGACTGCTTAGGCCCGACAAGCATAAGATGAATTGGTCGGGAAGGCGCTTTTTGCCTTCCTGGCCAATTTAGCTTATGACCTCGAGGGGCTAGCCGCCGGAGCCCGACATAAAAAAAAGACTGGAACGGATTCCTCTCCGCTTCCAGTCTTTCTTTGATACCTAATTTTTGAACGTTTTCTTGTTTGGGCTGATAGGAGTCTCAATGGGTTCGTTGAACATGAATCCATTCCAGCTTTCCTGTTTAATGTTTTCAAATTGAACTCTTTCGTACCCTGAGCTTTTGCTTGTCAGTAAAATGCCTTCAATCATTTCCATGGCTGTTTCATTGTCTAATGTTTCTATGTCCAGTTCATTTAAGAAATTGATGGTCAGATATTCATCTGATTCTGTCACACTGATATTGATGTTTTTCGGAATTACACTTTGGAAAAGGCTCGTTTCTGGGCTTTTCATTGCCTGAATGGACTCTTTGACATTTCCTCTATTGATATTATCCGGTACAAGGAAGCGTTCTCTACCATCGGGTGAATATAGATAATATGCCGTATGAACCTCTTCCTTTAGATTGACTTTTGAGAAATCCCCGGTAGAACTGAATTGGGGAACTGACCCATCTTGTTCTTGAAGTACGACTTCGTTTAAATCCTGATGTTGAAATGAGTAAAGCAGCGAATGATAAAATGCATATTCCACCGAACTACTTCCACTATAAGAATGATCGGCATCCAAAGTGAAAATGACTTTGCTGTCTCCAAGGGTGAAGTTTCCTTTTAGGGGAAGAAAGTCTTCCATTCCCCAGCTTCCTTCAGGTAACTCAGCTGCAATTTCTTCATGACGGGTCAACCAGCCTTCTTCCCCTTCTGCCGGAGAATCGACAATTGAAATAGGAACAGGCACCGCTTCCGGTGAAACGAGTCCATAAGAATAGTAGTCCTGCCCTTCCAAGTCTTCTTCATATAAAGATAATCTTTCTGCCGAAGTTGGTTGAAGGTCTTTTTCAGTCTCAGTCATATTAAGCCCGCTATTATCCTTTTCTTCTATCATTTTCTCTTTATCGTTATCATAGATCATATCTGATTTGTCATCTGATTTGGCCAAGGAATCTTGTACTGAATTCGTTGCTGAATCACCACCTGAAGATTCAGTTGATTTCATCTCTGATTTTTCCATACTGTTTTCATCGAATTGATTTAATACGGTTGGAGCAAGCATGACCATGATGAAGATGGCTGCCAGCGCCGCGACTGTTGGAATAAGACGGTTAACAGCAATAAACGTCTTTTTGTTCTGACGTTCTATTTTTGCATATATCGTTTGAGGAGTTCGATCATCATTGATTTGAGGAAGCTTTTTGACGAGGTCCTCTATATCACGATCTTTCCATTCTGACTGCTTCAATGTCTCTTTCCTCCTTTTGTAACCGTTGATTCATTTCAATTCTTAACCATTTAATGGCTCTATGCTGGGTCGTTTTTACTTTACTTTCCGTCCAGCCTAAAACTTCAGATGTTTCAGCAATGGAAAGTTCTTGTAAGTATCTCATAATAATAACCATTCGATAATCCGTCGAACACATTTTCAAACATTCGTACAATACTTGAATTTCTTCCTTCGCAACGGCGATTTCTTCCGGGAGTGCCACGTCGTCTGTCACATCATTCCGACTCCAATCGAACTTATCCAATATTCGATTCTTCCAATTCTTTTGTTTTCTGAAATGGTCGATGGCTACATTTTTTGCAATCGAAAAAAGCCACGTTCTTTCGGAACTTTTGCCTTCAAAACGCTCATGTGATTTAAGCACCCGGATATATACTTCCTGCACCAGATCTTCAGCCTGCTGCCTATTCTGTACCATGTATATTAGAAATTGAAATACATCTTGATGATAATCAGAGTATAATTTCTCAAAAACGGAGTCCACTTATTCCCCTCCCCGTCAATTTATTAGTCGTTATTTCTGTAAAAAAGTTACACACTATCAATATAGTATTTATCAGATAAAAAGGAAAGACTTATATTCACTGGAGTTTTCCTTCAAATAAAAAGTCAACAGGGTACTCCTCCCCCTGTTGACTTCTTCTGTCATCCCTACTTATTTTCATCACTTTTTCAACAACGTTTTCTACGAGCATCCTAAAAATAAAGAATGTTTCCCATGTAACAAGAAAAATCGTCAAGTTTCTATGGATACCATCGATTCTTGGCTAAATAGGAAGAAAGAAAGTGAAGGTTGTCCCTTGATCGACTTTACTTTGCACTTGGATATGACCTTTATGGGACTCTATGATGTTCTTAGCGATCGCTAATCCAAGACCTGTGCCCGACTTCCCTCTTGTCCTGGCTTTATCCGCTTTATAGAAGCGCTCAAATACGAAAGGAAGATCTTCTTCAGGAATTCCTGAACCTGTGTCTTTTACGTTAAACAGATAACCTCCCTTACTTTCCGTCAGGGACACGGTTACCTCTCCGTCTGTAGGGGTATGTCTTAAAGCATTATCAATAAGATTGGTTAAAACCTGTTCGATCCGGTCCGGGTCCATATGAATTTCATTTTTAATCCCTACATCACTTTCAAAGAATATAGAGACCTTTTTTTCTTTGGCCAGTCCAATAAATTTATTTGTCACTCTTTCGGTGAAAGGCATGACAGCTATTACGTCTTTATTAAGAGTGATATGTCCTGCTTCCATACGGGCCAAATCCAGAAGATCATTGACCAAACGACCCATGCGCAATGATTCATCATAAATAATTCGGGCTATTTCTTTCTTTTCTTCTTCTGTTTCAGCAATATCATCAACGATCGCTTCGCTATATCCTTGAAGCATGGAGATTGGCGTACGAAGTTCATGAGAGACATTTGCAATAAAGTCTTTCCGGAGCTTATCCAACCTTCGCTCTTCTGTCATATCGCGGACGACCGCCACTGCCCCCCGGATGTTGTTGTTGTTGTAAAGGGGACTGATAATCACCACATACGAACGTCCTTGCAGACTCAGTTCACCGGTCTGCTCCATTTCTGTCACGACCACACTCTGCAATAATTCTTTTACAGTAGTAGGGATTGCTTCTTCACTGCTTTCACTTTGTTCATAATACCAATGCTGCAGGAATCGATCCGCAGGTGGATTGGTAATTAAGATGGTGCCGTCTCGATTAAAGGTGATGACGCCATCAGCCATACTGCTTAAGATTGAGGAGAGCTGCTCTTTCTCCTGGCTCAGTGCGTTAATGTGAAACTTTAACTGCCTGCCCATCTGGTTAAATCCTGTTGCAAGTTCACCGATTTCATCCTTCGTCAAAATCGGAACCTTTGTATCAAATTTACCCTTTGCTACCTCAAAGGCTGCTTCCCGCATTTTCCTTAGAGGTGCCGTGATACGAGTGGAAAGGAAGAAAGCAAAAATGGTGGTTAAGATAATGGCAATCCCGGCAGCAAGCAAAATCAGTTTCGTTGTTTGACGGGTAGTATCTTTAATCACACCAAGAGACTGATAGAGATACACAGCTCCATCTTCTTCATCGATATGCAAAGGCGTCCCGACAATAATGACGTTTTCATATCGGTTCGAAGACAATTCTGAGGATAATTCAATCTCTTTCTTAACGGTAATTTCTTTTGTTTTCGCAGATTGAAGTTGTTCATCCTCTGAAATATAGTCGTGAATAGTCTTTTGAAATACTGTAGAATCCTGGGAATAAAGTGACTCATCTTGATCTAAGGAGATAATGATATTAACTGGATCATCAATAATTTCTTTTCCCAGCTCCATCCCCAGCTCCAGGTCTTTATGATTCTCAATGACTCTCGCCACTTTTTCTGCCGTTTGGGTTAATTCTTTTTCAACCACATCGACGTGATAGTTTTGAAAGAATTCCAGTAAAAGAATCGTAAGGATAAATAACACAAAGGAAACCAAGAGCAGAATCGTCAGCCATAGCTTTCCTACTACACTACGCCACAGCCTCATTCATTCGTTACCTCGAATTTGTAGCCTACCCCCCATACGGTGACAATCATTTTTGCAGCCATCTCAGAAACTTTATTCAGTTTTTCTCTTAATCGCTTCACATGAGTATCAACTGTGCGCAAGTCTCCGAAAAATTCGTAATGCCATACTTCCTTGAGCAGGTGTTCACGGTCAAACACTTTGTCTGGGGCTTTGGCAAGGAAATATAACAATTCGTATTCCTTCGGTGTCAGATTCACATCTTTTCCATCAGCCGTTACCCGGTGGGCATCATTATCGATGGTAAGATGAGGATACACAATCAAATCCTTCGTCTTCGCATCTGTTTGAATAAAGCTCGTCTTTGAAGAACGTCTTAATAGCGCTTTCACCCTTAGTACCACTTCGCGAGGTGAAAAAGGTTTCACTATGTAGTCGTCGGTTCCAACTTCGAACCCTTGCACCCTGTTCACTTCCTCTCCTTTAGCAGTAAGCATGATCACCGGGGTCGCCTTCTTTTCACGAAGGTGCTTACACACTTCGATCCCGTCCATACCTGGCATCATGATATCCAATAAGATACAGTCGTAATTATTTTCTAATGCCAATGCTAACGCTTCTTCACCATTTTCAGCTTCATCAATCTCATAGTTTTCTCTTTCAAGATACATTTTTAATAATCTACGAATCCGGTCTTCATCATCTACAACTAAAATTCGAATGTTTTCCTCCATGGGTAGATCCCCCTTTTGTCTAATTAAACCATATTATCCTATATTTTATATGAAAAAAGAAGCTGACTCAAAGAGAATATCACTCTCGTTGTAGTCAGCTCCCTCCCGTTCAGCACTTAAGCGTATGAATGCAGTCCTGCGATAATAAGGTTAACGGCCACAAGGTTGAACAGTATAATGGCAACCCCGATGACGGCTAACCATGCAGATTTCTCACCGTGCCAACCTTTAGAGAGGCGTAGATGCAGAAAGGCTGCATAGAATAAGAATGTTATTAATGCCCACACTTCTTTGGGATCCCAACCCCAGAATCGCGTCCAGGCAATCTGCGCCCAGATCATGGCGAAGATAAGCCCTCCCAGTGTAAAGACTGGAAAGCCGATTAATACCGAGCGGTAACCGATTTCGTCCATCAGGTCCAGATTCACATTTTTAACCAAAGGCTGTAATTTCGCAGCTATTCGCTTTCTGAAGATTAAACGCAATAGAAGATAAATTCCTGTTCCAATCAAAAATGACCAAATAACGGTATTAAGTTTCTTAGCGTTAATAAGGGCGGGCATTTCAACCAGTGGCTTCATTACGTTGTCGGTTAATAATTGGCCTTCATTGGGCCCGACAAGAGCCGGGAGTGTGTACTCAGAAATCGCTTCGGCCCCTTCTTGATTGACATATTGAAAGTTCGCTTCGTAATTCCCCAGGGTAAAGGCAGTTGATGCCACAATAAACCCTAATACGACAACTAGAGAATACATGACGGTTTCAAGCCAAAACGATTGCTTGCTCCCTTTTGTATGCTGTACTGATTTCAATAAATAGATTAACCCTGCCACAAAACTGATGGATAAAATCGCTTCTCCTGCTGAAACAGTTGTGACATGAATTTTCAACCAATCACTTTGAAGAGCAGGAATCAATGGACTAATGTCTTTAGGGAACATGCTGGCATAGGCGATCACCAATAGTGCAAACGGCAATGCAATGACACCCAGTATAGTAGTCTTATACATAAAGTAAAGAATGATAAAGGCTCCTACAAGCGTCATTCCGAAAAAGGTTGTGAATTCAAATAAATTACTTACTGGAGCGTGTCCTGCTGCTCCCCATCTTAAAAAGAAGTAACCTAATTGAGAGATAAATCCGATAAGGGTCAAAACAATTCCAATCAAGCCCCATTTTTGCTGATTCGTTTCAGTTGTGTTTTTTTGGCGGATACTACCTCCAAAAAACAACGTAGCAATCAAATACATGATGAAGGATACATAGAGTAAATTACTACTCCACTCTGCCATTGTTATCGTTGACATCCTCATTCCTCCTTACTTCGTCTTTTTGTTGTTGATCTTCAGGATCCTGAATTCCGGTACCTTCCAAAACGAAGTTGATTTCATTTTTTAATCCATGCCAGTTTTTATTCGTATGACCGGCTACGATGACTCCATCTTCAGTTCGCCTGATCCAGATTCTTCGGTGGTGCCAATAAGCTCCTTGTACGACACCTATCATAAAGATGGCTCCACCGACGGCCAATATCCAAAGAGTGAGATCCTTATGAACGGTTAAAGCAGATACATCTCTTGTCTCAACACCCGCAAATGACAATTTATATTCATTGTCACCAAGGGGTTCCAGGTTTTGCTGGATTCCTACAAAGCTCACTTCACCATCGGGTTTTTCAGGTGAGAACAATTTGAAAAGGAATGCAGGATTATTCGGTAGAGGAGACTTGGTTTGCGGCTCTCCTTGTTCATTAAATCCAGAGAAATCAGGATAATATCCCATTAACTCTACTTTATAACCTTCTTCAAATGAGTAGGTATCTTGAGGATCGAATAGATCGACGGTGAATTTGCCGAAGCTTTCCCCGGTCCCTTTATTATCAAATGTAAAGGACATTGATTTAAATTCATCCAACTTGTAGCTTGTTTGGTATACGGCAAAGTTTCCAAATTTCAAAGGGTGATTTACTCTGATTGAATCCTCTTTTTCCACTTCCCGGTCAGCCGTTTGTCCTGGAAGTTTATCTCCGGATTCTTTATAGAGTACCACGTCAGACTGGAAATTCTTTGCGATGGTCCCATTCTTATCAATGGCTTCCCCAAATACTTCTTTGTCCTTGTCTTTATCGTATGTCTCTAACGTAAACCCTTTATTTTCTAAGTAATATTCTTGTTTCGTACCTGGAACGGCTCTCGTTTCACCTTCACGGATCCACACGGTTTCATCAATATACATTCCGGGAACGAATCTTAGCATGCCCCCGAATAGAAAAATGATAAGACCGATATGATTCACATAGGGACCCCATCTGGAAAAACGATTTTTCTCTGCAAGGATGTTGCCGTCCTCTTCACGGATCTTATATTTTTTTTGTGTTAATTTTTCTTTTATTTTGCTTATAGAGTCATTGATTTCTACCATTTCTGTTTTCCCATAGATTCGTTGACGCTTCAGGAAACCAACATGTCTGGAAACGCGTTGATTCTTGAGGGCACGATAGAGGGGAATCACCCGGTCCAGACTGCAAATCACGAGTGAAACTCCAATCGATGCGATTAATAGTAGATACCACCATGAACTATATAAATCATGGAAACCTAACGTGTAATATAACTCTCCGAAAAAGCCGTATACATCTTCATAGTACTCATTTGCCGGCTGTCCATTCGGAATATATTGTTCCTGAGGCAAAATCGTGCCGACTGCAGAGGCGATAAGTGTGATGACAATTAACCATACGCCAACTTTTACAGATGAAAAGAAATTCCAAATCTTATCGACAATCGATTTATTATACGTTTGGGAACGCCTTGCACTACCTTCATAACGCATGTCATGTAGCTTCTCGTTCTTCGCTTCATCCGTTAAAGCCCGTCCACAGGATTCGCAGAGAACAGTACCATTCGGGTTTACATGACCGCATTCACATTTGATCTCTTTCATGTTAAAACTCCTTATTTCAAGTTAAACTGCTGAGCTAAGGCTTAACGCTCTCTAAATCTTCAATGATATCGTCTTCTGACATCGTACCAGTAATGATTTTTTCAATTTCACCTTGAGGGTTGATGAGGAATGTAGTCGGTAAAGGATCTATACCGTACGCGTTTTGAACTTCCTCTTCTTTGTCTACTAAAATAGGGAACTCCAACCCGTGTTTAGACACGAATCGATTGATAAGGAAATCTGATTCTCCCACATTAACAGCCAATATCTGTACACCTTGGTCTTTATATTTCTCATATTGATTGTTCATATATGGCATCTCTCTTTCACATGGTTTACACCATGTTCCCCAGAAATTCAGGAATACCCCTTGGCCCTCATAGTCGGACAAACGATGTTTATTCCCTTCCATATCTTCTAGTACAAAGTCAGGCGCTTGGTCACCCACCTTTAACTGCCCTCTTTCATCCTTCGTAAAGTTTGCATACAGGGTATATGCCACCGCAGAAGTAAGTACAATGAGAATAATTGTCCGGATGAGTAATCTGCGTTTTTTCTTATTCATGTACGTGTGCCTCCCATATTGAAATCGTTCTCAAGAATGGAAAAGTTTTTTCTCTCTTTACAGTAGCAAAGGGCCTGACATCATAAGAATTCACTTATGAGATCAGTCCCTGCCATAATGTAATATCCATTCCTTCATAATAAGCAGGGAAATGTCCCTTGGATTTCAGGGTAAAATTCCTTTCCCATTATATCATTTATCACTTTAGAGATAGTGTAAATTATATGAAGGATATGTGACACTTTCCAACCTATTCTTTATCGGATACTTCCTGTTTCAGCCAGTGTTCTCAGCTGTTTCACTTCATGTGGAGTAAGTTCTCTTCCTTCTCCTGCGTTCAAGCCATGAAGAGTCAGGAATGCGTATCTTTCCCGTTTCAGCTTTTGAACCGGATACCCAAGCGCTTCGAACATCCTGCGCACTTGACGGTTCCTGCCCTCATGAATGGTAATTTCGACGATGGATTTCCCTTGTTTCTTATCGATGCTTAACACTTTCACTTTTGCTGGAGCCGTCATGCCGTCTTCCAGTTTAATCCCTTTTTCAAGCTCTCTTATTTTAAATTTAGGCGGGATGCCTTTTAATCTTGCTACGTATGTTTTTTCAATTTCGTTACTTGGATGCATCAGGGAGTTAGCGAAGTCTCCATCATTGGTTAAAAGAAGAATACCTGACGTCTCATAGTCCAGTCTTCCTACAGGATAGATTCTTTCTTGTATTTCAGGGAAGAAGTCCGTTACAACTTGACGGTCTTTATCGTCAGTCACAGCTGAAATGACACCTCTTGGCTTGTAAAGCATATAGTATACTTTGTTTTCTCTCTCAATCTGAATTCCTGTGACTTCAACTCTATCGGAGTTAGAAACCTTTGTTCCTAATTCTTTCACTACTACACCATTGACCTTTACTTTACCTTCTATAATTAATTGCTCAGCTTTTCGTCGAGACGCTACTCCACTATGAGCAATAACCTTTTGTAATCGTTCCACGGTATTTCACCTCATTTAATTTTCAATACATTTGTCTTCATGAATTATTACATAATCCAGGCAAAATAGAAAGGTATAAAGAAAAATCGACCTATTCAGTCGACTTCTTTATACCTCATTGTTTCCTTTATTTATAGATGCCAACCCTTAAAACATGACCGTGACAATGAATATGGCAGCAACGATTCCTACGACATCTGCCAGTAATCCAACTTTAAGGGCGTCTCCCATTTTCCGGATGCCTACCGCTCCGAAGTACACGGTCAATACG
The DNA here is from genome assembly GCF_041889765.1 of Rossellomorea sp. FM04394. Lineage (NCBI taxonomy): Bacteria > Bacillati > Bacillota > Bacilli > Caryophanales > Bacillaceae > Rossellomorea > Rossellomorea sp. FM04394. The sequence continues at coordinate 2,758,265 of NZ_CP168654.1, forward strand.
TAAAGAGTCGTATCTGTACTACCCTGCAAGGTTGATGCAAGTCTGCCGATAAAGGAATCAGGCCCGTGGGTAGCGACAATATCACTCATCATACCCAGGGCAGCTGTTCCTGAAATCGGCCTGATGATGGCAAGTGGTACAATTTCAGGCGGAATACCAAGTGCAAGCAACCCAGGACGGATGAGGTTCACAAAGAACTCAAGAGCTCCCGATTCTCTAAAAATAGTAATTGCCACAAGCATTCCAATGAGAAAAGGTATGATCGATACGGCAATTTTAATTCCTTCTTTTCCCCCGTCTACAAACACTTCATACGTCGGTACCTTTTTAAGGGTGCCATAGATTAATATGAAACCAATCATAATGGGGATTAACCATAATGAAATGGTGGATATCCATTGCATTTACTTCACCTCACGACGAGTACGTCTGTAATGAAAATAACGGTCAATCAGTATGGCTCCGATGGTCGATAGCATTGTGGCAATTAAGGTCGGTCCTACAATTTCAGTTGGAGAGGCTGAATCATATTTCATACGGATCGCAATGACCGTTGTGGGAATGATGGTAAGACTTGACGTATTGATCGCTAAGAAAGTAATCATAGACCTGCTGGCATAGTCTTTTCCTCCGTTAAGCTCCTTCAATTGCTCCATTGCTTTGATCCCGAGCGGTGTTGCTGCGTTTCCAAGGCCAAACATATTGGCCATCATATTCGATAATATATATCCCATTGCAGGATGATTATCCGGCACTTCTGGAAATAACCTGGTTACAAAAGGTCTGAACAGCTTGGCCAGTTTATCCAAAAGTCCCGCTTCCTGAGCAATCCTCATGATTCCCAGCCAAAATACCAATACGCTGACTAATCCTATACAGAGAGTGACGGCTTCATTGGCAGATGTAAAAATGGCTTCGTTTACCTCTTCCATTTTCCCATTTATTATGGCGAACACTAAACCGATGATGGTCATTCCGACCCAAATGAGATTAACCATGATCCCTGACTCCTATAAAGGACTCGAAGGAGTATGCCCAAAACTTCCACCAGCTTTTTTCTTTTTCAGTCCCGCCCGTTGTTTTAAAGAAAATGGGAAGAGTGTCTACTTCTTCGCCTTCTAAATACACAACAGCCTTCCCGACTACTTCAGGTACATTTTTATTCTTTAACCAATCCTCTTTAGGCTTTAACATTTTGTACTCTACCTTCACATCATCTACTTCATCATCTTGAAGGGTTAGGACAGATTCCCGTTTAAGATAGGCATGATCTTTGTATATTTCGTCTTCCATTTTAGCAATCGTACCTTTTTCCAGGACGATTCTATAATCATATTGCTTAAACCCGTATTCAAACATTCCAATATGATCATTCCAATCATCGGGACCATTTAGTGTAACGGCAATGAGATTCTCTCCATCCTTGGAAGCTGTGGACACAAGCGTTCTTTTGGCTCGTTTTGTGTAACCCGTTTTCCCACCCGTACTGTGTTTATATAATTCTGTCAGTAATCTATTTTTGTTCTTCCACTTACGGTCCCATTTTTCTTCTGGATTTGGTGCAGTATGAACCTTGGTTCCTGCAATCTTTTTGTATAATTCGTTTTCCATTGAATATCTCGTTAGTACTGCCATATCATACGCAGTAGAATAGTGGTCCTCATGATCATCCAGACCATGGGGATTGGAAAAATGAGTATTTTCCATTCCGATTTCATTCGCCTTTTCATTCATCATATAAACAAATCCGTCCAGACTTCCTCCAACATATTCTGCGATGGCAACTGCCGCATCATTCCCGGACCTTAGCATAAGCCCGTACACCAGATCTTCCAGCTTGATCTTCTCCCCTGCTTTTAAGTAAAGGGAAGACCCCTCCGTACCCGCTGCATTCGAAGAGACCGTTACATCTTTATCCATCTTTCCGGACTCTACTGCCAGAATAGCGGTCATGATCTTTGTAATACTGGCAATTCGACTTTGACTGTGAGCATCCTTTTCATAAAGTATCCTCCCTGTCTCCTGATCCATTAAAATCGCCCGCTCTGAACTGACAGAAGGTGCCGCCTGAACTTCATTGGAAACGACTACAAACAATAAAGTTAAGATAAGGAAATAATATATGTAAAATTTCACTCTCTTACGATTCACACCCATCTACTCCTTTGGTTCTAACGTGTTTGTACAAGTTTATGCAGGACAAGGGGTAATATGAATGAAAATCCGGAAATTCCAGCACAGTACACTTCAAAGGTCCACACAAAAACACAGCTGAGTCTTTCAGCTGTGTCTCCCAAATTCTATTCTTTTGATTTCAGCCTTTGGTTTCGATACTCGATCTCGAATTCGATCAATTCCTCCCGCATGCTATGAAACTCTCCTTCCACACTTTTTAACAAGGAAGCGAAGCAGCCGGGAGGTTCTTGCCGAAACCGGATACAACTGCCCTCGGGATAAGAAATGCGACGATCTTCAAACCATAGATTATATCGCGGGGAATAATATTCTTCTATACATTTATGATAAATTTTATAAAGGATTCTTTCGGCAGCACCCTTTTGAAAAGGTTCATTTTGAACAATCATTCCACAGGCATCCAGTCCTTCTTCACAGTAGACAAGAAGTCTTCTTAAATTTGAAAGCAGCCCTTCGTAATAAGCTTTATCTCCATATTTTTCCTCCAACAGACCTTGAATGGTAACGGTATTTATATAGCTTTCAAATTGAATAATCGTATTTTCAAGAAAGGATTGTATGTCAAGCACCTGAGTTTTCACCATGAAATCGTTCATCTATTCCCCTCCATATTTCTCCACCCAGTTCCATTTTATCAGTTGAATGCGAAGAAAATTCTCTTCCGTTCGAATTTTCAGCACGAAAGACCCATAAAAATAGGCAGGACCTCCTGTCATATAGCCGGGTTCCTGCCTATTCACTCTATTCACGTATGATTTTACCCTATTCTTTCGAATCCATCGTTTCCTGAAATTTCTCAAAGAATAAGTCCGCTTCATCCTGCATGAATTCATCCTCTATATTTTCAGGCAAGGGTGGAAGTTCATCTATTCTCTTTAGTCCGAAATAGTCCAGAAATTCTTTCGTCGTTCCAAACAGATAGGCCCGACCCGTCCCTTCTGCCCTGCCGACTTCCTTGACCAGCCCTTTTGACGTCAGGGTCTGAATGGGACGCTCGGTTTTAACACCTCTGATTTGTTCAATCTCCATCCTGGTGATCGGCTGCTTATAAGCAACAATAGCCAGTGTTTCAAGAGCTGCTTGAGATAAGAAGCTTACATTTGGTGACTCGACCAATTTCTTCAAATAATCGGCGTTGCTTTTTTTTGTCACTAATTGAAAGGTATCAGCTATATCAATCATATAAATTCCCCGATTGACATCCTTTTCATAATCCAGCTTTAACTCTTCAATCACTGCCATCGCTTCCTGCTCTCCGATCTCCAGAACGGAACAGACTTGCTTAAGTGAAAGACCTTCATCTCCTGCTGCAAACAATAAGCTTTCCAAAATCCCTTTCCAATTACCGCTATTCAACAAGCACTACCTCCTCTCCTGCTTCAACAAATATTTCTGTGAAGTTATTTTCTTGGTTGACAATGATTTGCTTCCTCTTCATTAATTCCAGCACAGCAAGGAAAGTAACGACAAGATGTTCTTTATTATCAGTTGGGAAAAGACTCGTAAATGATGTACGCTCTTTGATATTTCGTAAACTATGAAGAATGTCATTCATTCTTTTCTCAATGGATATTTCCTGTCTGGTAATTCTGGTTTGAACGGGTTTTTGCAACTTCTTGCGCCTCAATAATTTATGAAAAGCTCCTAACATATCATATAAAGACACTTGGACTTCACTATTCTTCAAATCCACTTCTTCCGTGAATTCCGAAAGATCACTTGGGGGCTTTGTATACACTTGTCCCCGTTCTTCCTCACGATGCTTCAGCTCATTTGCCGCTTCTTTGAATTTACGATACTCGATCAATCGCTCAACTAGTTCGTCACGTGGATCTTCTTCTTCAAATTCAATTTCATCGTTTAGGAGACCTTCATCATGTTTGGGTAGCAGCATTTTACTTTTAATGGCTAATAATGTCGCAGCCATCACTAAGTATTCACTGGCAACATCAAGCTGCAAATTCTTCATCGTCTGTACATATAACATATATTGCTCAGTAATTTGAGCCATAGGAATATCATATATATCAATTTCCAACGAGTTAATCAGATGCAAAAGAAGATCTAATGGACCTTCAAAAGCGTCAATTTTCACATTGTATTCCACTTTATCACCAAATTTCTAATTACAGTCATTCCTGATAGCTACTTAATAGTATAGTAGATTGACCACTAATCTCCAATAGAAAGTTTTTGTATAGGATGGTTGTACCTGTCGTTTTAGCAAAGGTATAGAATGTGCTACACTTTAAATATTCAGACACTCAAAATATGAAAGGAGGTATCACATGGCATATCCTAAACCTTATTTAGAATTCTTAATGTATTTCCACGGAAATCGTGATTACTTCGAATGTCATGAAGTGTTAGAAGAATATTGGAAAGAAGTGGACCCCAAGAACCGTTCTTCCCACTGGGTAGGTTTAATCCAGATAGCTGTAGGTTTTTACCATTACAGAAGAGGTAATCTTTCCGGGGCAGCCCGAACATTTAAGAAAGCCATCCAAAACATTGAGATGAATCAGGAACAACTCACTCAATTAGGGATACATGCAGCTGAACTCCAGAACATGCTGGTTGATATCAGTCATGAACTAAGCATGAATCAGCCCTATAAAAGCATAAATATTCCCGTTATGGAGGCTTCCCTTATTAAGCAAGTTCAATCACTATGTGAAGAAAATGGGTACTCATGGTGTTCTCCAAGTGATTTAACGAATAATGAGCTCATTCACCGCCATTCCCTACGTGACCGTACAGAAGTCATTTTGGAGCGGCAAAATGCATTAAAACGAAAAAAAAGAGGCTGACCACCTGCGAATCCTGGTGGCCCTCCTCTTTATTGTTCCTCGTCCTTTACTTCTTCTTCAATCTCATCACACTTTTCAAAAAATGAAGCAGTGTCTGAATTCGGCTTCACTACATACTCTGAATGCATGTCTCTAAGCTGCTTCACCATTGATTTCCCAATTCCTTCATGGCGATGGGATGGGTTTACGGATATATGCTGAATCTCTAATGTGGTATCTGTCTTCAAGACTCCAATCAAGCCTACTATGTCCTCTTCTTTCCATAAAAAGAGCTGCCAATTGTCTTCAGTTTCGTAATGCTTCATCGTCTGTTGAAGCTTTTTCAAATCCTTTTCATTTGGCATGAAAGATAATAATCCCATTGCGATCTTTTCAAACGCCTTTTTATACCGAATTAACATATTTACCCCTCGTTATGTTTTATGCCTAATCTATTTATTTCCTATTTTAGACAAAAACTAGAAATTTAATTGATATGAATGTTTATTTATCTTACTAAATTTACTTTTATTAATCAACTTTAACCAATCAATTTCCAGCCAGGAACATCCAGTAGATGACTCCCCACACGATGCCGGCTACTAATAAAAACAAAAACAATCTCCTATTGCTGATCTTCATAAATGACTCCTTTGTCTATACTATATTCACCTTTATATATCATTGTTATTGTATAGTAAAATCATTATTTGTTAAAGTATGTTATTCAGTATAAAAAAAAGTAGTCTTTAAGTACGATATACTTAAAGACTACTTTTCCGGCTTATTTAAACATTACATCAAGTGAAATCATATCCTCATACGTCTCTCTTTGCACTGCTAACCTCGCTTCTCCATTCTCCACAAACACGACAGCCGGACGGGGAATACGATTATAGTTATTCGCCATCGAATATCCATATGCACCTGTACAGAACACGGCAAGAATGTCACCAGCTTCCGATTCCGGAAGGGGTAAATCCCAGATCAACATATCTCCTGATTCACAGCACTTTCCAGCGATCGATACAGTTTCTTCCGGGTTTTGATCTGCTTTATTCGCAATCAGGGCTTCATATTTTGCCTTATAGAGAGCGGGTCTGATATTGTCACTCATTCCTCCATCAATCGCTAAGTACTTTCGGATGTTTGGCACTTCTTTTCGTGAGCCCAATTTATAAAGGCTGGTGCCTGCATCACCCACAAGGGAACGACCTGGTTCGATCCAGATTTGCGGCATCTCGAGATTGTACCTTACAACTTCCTGTTTTACTGCAGAAATCATTTCCTTCACATATAGAGCAGGCGGGAGCGGGTCATCATCCTTCGTATAACGGATACCAAATCCACCGCCTAAATTGATTACTTTAGGGTCAAAATCATAGTGTGTTCTCCACTCAGCTACCTTCTCAATAATTTTCTTGGCAGCAAGAATGAAGCCTGTTGTTTCGAATATTTGTGATCCAATATGACAATGCAACCCCAATAATTCAATCCCCTCGTGGCTCATCGCCTTTTTCATAGCTTCCTCGGCTTGACCATTCCCCAAATCGAATCCGAATTTGGAGTCCTCTTGTCCTGTTAAAATATAATCATGAGTATGGGCTTCAACCCCAGGCGTCACTCTTAACAAAACCTTTGTCATTTGTTCAGTTGAGAGTGAAATCTCATTCACAAGTTCCAATTCGTAAAAATTATCAACCACAATACAACCTATTTCGTTTTTAATGGCCATCATCAGTTCTTCCCTGGACTTATTGTTCCCATTAAAATGGATGCGATCAGGAGGAAATTCTGCCTTTAACGCAGTGTATAACTCCCCTCCTGAAACCACATCCAGTGATAATCCCTCTTCTTTCATTAATTGAAAGACCGCGATACATGAAAATGCCTTACTGGCGTAGGCAACCTCTGCCTTCACTCCAAGGGAATCAAACGTCTCTTTAAATCCTCTTGCCCGTTCTCTGATAAGTGCTAAGTCATAAACGTAAAGGGGAGTACCATATTGTTCTGCTAACTTTGTGGTACTCACCCCGCCAATAGTAAGTTGACCGTTTTGTATTTCTGCTGATCCATGAAGATGCATGAAACGTCTCATTCCCCTCTTTAATGCTCTACTAATTAAACGTAATTTACCACAGAATGAGAGTTGTTGCAATATTTCTAAGATTTCGCAGGTTGTTTATACTTATTTCTCGGTTGCACAATGCTGGGTCTGATTTTTGCTCCCGGCATAGAGCGGCGAATCAGGATTTGCATGAATGCTTTAGGACTGAATGGCATTAACGGCCATAGATATGGTGTATTCAACGATTTTATATTTGTAACGAATAAGATATAAAGGGTTGTACCCACCATCAGTCCAGGTATATGGAAGAAGGCAACTGCGATTAGAAGGAACAGTCTGGCCATCTTGTTCGCAGCACTCAGTTCATAACTTGGTGTAGCAAACGTACCAATCGATGCCACGGCTACATACAGAATGACTTCAGGTTGAAAAAGCCCTACATCAATGGCTATTTGTCCTATTAAGACAGCCGCTATCAGACCCATTGCAGTGGATAATGGGGTCGGGGTATGAATGGCTGCCACCCTGAACATTTCAACCCCGAAATCGGCTATGAACAACTGAACAATAACGGGAATATTCGTCTGTTCATTTGGTCCTACGAATTTAATAACCTCAGGCAAGAGGGATGGATCCAACACAAATAAATACCATAGCGGGAGTAAAAATAGCGAGGCTAATATCCCAAGGAATCTAGTCCATCTGACAAAGGTCCCGACAGCCGGTGACTGTCTATATTCCTCCGCATGCTGAAGGTGATGGAAATATGTCGTTGGTGTAATGATGACACTTGGTGAAGTATCTACAAAAATAAGAACATGTCCCTCTAATAAGTGAGTGGCTGCGACGTCTGCTCTTTCTGTGTATCGAACAAGAGGATATGGATTATATCCTTGCTTCACAAGGAACTCTTCAACCGTTTTATCCGCCATCGTCAATCCGTCGATCTTAATACTTTTCAATTCTTTCTTGATGACTTCAATTAAGCTCGGATTTGCAACATCATTTATATAGGCAATGGAAATGTCAGTTTTAGATCGTTCTCCGATACGAAATATTTCAAACCTCAATCGTGGATCCCGAATTCTTCGTCTTGTTAAAGCGGTATTAACGATAATATTCTCTACATATCCATCCCGGGAACCACGTACTACCTTTTCAGTATCAGGTTCCGAAGGCTGTCGCCCAGGATAGCTGCGTACATCAACAATGATTGCGTCTTGATAGCCTTCGACAAAGACTGCTATTAATCCTGATAGCACTTCATCAACTGCCTCTTCGATCGTTTTTACAGGCTCAACCGATTGATGAACAAGGCGATTATGTACAATTTCATATAATCGGCTCGTTGCACGCTCATGATCATTGATTTCTACAAGTTCCTCCACGATTTGAATAATATAGGAAGCATCAGTCAACCCGTTTATATAGTAGATGTGGACTCCTTTTTTCAAAATCATGAGTTTACGTACACCTAAATCAAAGCTTTTGTTTAATCCTACATGATTCTTCATGTACTCTTCTATAACACCTAAGTCTTTTGATATGGGTGTTTCTTTCGTTTTCTCAGGCATGATATCCGCTCCTTTCCAAGATGATTTCAACAGCCTTTTTCGTAATGGGTGAGCCTTGTGAGTAGTGATCCCTTTTAGCCATTTTGCCAATATCACCAATTCCGACAATGACGGGAACATCCAGCTCATCAAGGCAATAAACCGTATCACCCGTTAACCTTCCCAAGTCCATTTCGGGTACACCAAATTTATCTACCCCATATGGAGTTAGTTCACCAAATTTATCAATGCACACATCCACTCTTGTCCATTCAGCCTGCCTGGTTTTACTTGCTACCGCAATGATTCCGAGGACCTCTATGCCAGGGTGGTTCGCAACATGCTTAAGAGCCCTTTCCCCTGCACCTTCTCCAATAAATCCACTATCATCAAACATCACAAAGACGGGGTCATTCTTTGCACTTCTGATTAATTTCACAATCTCTGGCCCTGATAATACAGAAGGATTTCCTTTTGAGCTCGAGATACATCGGCCACCATACTCTTTGGCAACGCACTCGATTGCCCGCTTCGCATATTCATCTCCGTCTGTAATCAGGATCACTTTTCGTTTGTCATCCATATGAACCCCTGCCTCTTGCTGTTTATTGATGAACCAAGTAGAGCCAATGAAAAAGTGAGCCGGCAATTTTCCCAAACACAATCGCCATAATGAGAATGACGATTTGACCTTCGATCCCAATCCGCTTCGCCAAGATCGGGAAAACATTCAATACCTCTGTTAATGCAGCCGCCAATAGCCCTATGAACACTCCGCTGGCTAAACCGATGGGCAAAAGAACGAATGGGGAAAAATGCAACGTATAATTATTTAAGCTGACAAATCCTCCAGCCAGTGCTCCAATAATGACAGCCAGTTCATAGTGATGAATCATTTTCATTGTTTTTGTTAATTGAGTCAACCTTGGGATGATTCCTAATACGGTTAAAAATGCTACAAAACCGGAACCAACGGCCAGTCCACCAGCAAAACCAATAAATACTGTGATCAATACACTAATGGTCATCTAATTTTTTCTGACTTTCTTTATTCTCATGCATGATGACATACTGATCTAAATCCTGCTGGTAATTAAACATTTCAACTTCTAGTGGACTCGGCTCTTCATTAAGTCTCTTTCTGAACACATGGTTGAAAAATAAGATCATCCCAAGACCTAAACCGAATGAATAGGGAACTTGGAACAATAGAGGATGAGGATCCTCTTCACCTGTCACGAAATGATACAGCCTTTGATGAACTTCCCTCATGCTTACATCTTCATGGAAATTCATAATTGCCAGGGCCGCACCGATGAATAATAGTAACCAAACGCCAATGAAGAGAGGAAGAGAGATTTTCTTTTTCTCATAGATCACTTCAATAATACTTTGTGTGGGTCCTATCGTTTGAATATCAAGATCCGAGAAGTTTTTGCATATGTCCCTTATCACCGTCATCACATCGACCACAATGATATTTTTATCAGATGGAGTCACTTGATGGATCGGGATTTGTCTTAATTCTTCTAAAATATTTTCAGGTGCTATGATTTGAGCAAGCTGACCAAGCTTGACCATACTCTCTTCCCTTACCTGCACTCGATGACGTAAGCGTATATACAGAATACCTTCCATGCAGTTCACTTCCTGAAAACATGATTTTCCCTTCGTACCAATAGTATGGATTAACGGAAATAATTTATGTAATGTCTGGATGTGGCCGATAAGAATGATGGGGGAGTAAATGCGGTGTTATATAGTATTTGAGGGATCTAAGGTATTGAAAATGGCAACAATTTCACAGGAAGAAGAAGGTGGGGTCAGTAAATAAACTGAAAATAACCTTATCGTTTCAAAATGGTTCTTTGAAACGATAAGGTTATTTTGCCTAAGATTCTGTATGCATATGATCTTTCATTGTTTGTAATATTTTCTTCTCGAGCCTCGATACCTGGACCTGGGATATACCGAGTCGATCTGCTACTTCCGATTGGGTTTGGTCTTTGTAATACCTTAAATACACAATCAGCCGTTCCCGATCATCCAATTCCCGGATGGCTTCTTTTAAGGCTATTTTGTCAAACCATTTGTTATCGGTATTGTCGGCAATCTGATCCAATAGAGTAATGGGATCTCCGTCATTTTCATATACGGTTTCATGAATGGAAGATGGAGCCCTGCTCGCTTCCTGAGCCATGATCACTTCTTCTACCGAATACTCGAGATGCTCGGCAAGCTCACTCACCGTAGGAACCCTCCCAAATTTCTTGGAAAGTTCATCCTTGGCTTTACGGATTTTGTTTCCCATTTCCTTCAGGGAACGACTTACCTTTACCGTTCCATCATCCCGGATGAACCGCTGGATTTCCCCGATGATCATCGGAACAGCATAAGTCGAAAACTTGACGTCGTAGCTTAAATCAAACTTATCCACTGATTTCAGCAATCCGATACTGCCTATTTGAAAGAGGTCATCAGGTTCATATCCCCTATTGAGGAACCGTTGGACGACAGACCAAACCAGGCGCATGTTTTTTTGGACAATTAAGTCCCTGGCACTTTGGTCACCGTCCTGACTCTGCTTTATGAGTTCTTTCACCTCATGATCCTTCAAGAAGGTCTGTTCCTTTTCATTTTTAACTTCGACATCCATGGGCACGACTCCTTAATTGCATAGCGCTTTACTATTGGTCAAGTGCTTCTTTAGTCTTACCGTGGTGCCTGTACCTGGGTGTGATGACACTTCTATTTCATCCATGAAATTCTCCATAATGGTAAAGCCCATTCCTGAACGCTCAAGCTCTGGTTTGGATGTGAACAATGGTTGGCGGGCTTCCTCTACGTCTCCAATCCCTATTCCCTCATCACGAATGGTCATATCAATGAAGCCATCCTCTTCCATAATGACAGATATATAAACGGTACCATTGGGTCTATTTTCATATCCGTGGATGATGGCATTCGTCACAGCTTCAGATACGACTGTCTTGATTTCGGTCAACTCATCCATCGTCGGATCTAACTGCGCAATAAACGAAGCAACGGTTACTCTGGCAAAGGATTCATTTTGGCTTAAAGAACTGAATTGAATGTTCATTTCATTTCTCATGTTATGCGACCCCCAATCTTTGTAATGCGTTTTCTTCAGACGGCTCAAGACGGATAATCTTAAACAACCCTGACATTTCAAATAATCGGTTTACAGAAGGGGAAATCGCACACACAACCATTTCTCCGTGCTTTTGTTTGATCTGCTTGTATCGGCCTAAAATCACACCTAAACCTGAACTATCCATAAAGCTTAATTCCTCTAAATTCAAAATGATATGCTTCACATTTTCACTTTCAATCAGATTCGAAGCTTTTTCCCTGAGCTCATCAGCAGTATGGTGATCCAACTCACCACTTAAACGGACACACAAAACATCTTTTTTGACTTCTAAGTTAATAGCAAGACTCACTATCAGAAAGCCTCCTTCTCTGTCGTATAGTGAGTCATTTCGCTATTCTTTTAGTGAATTCCTTCTCCATGACAAAACTAGAAGGAATTCGTCATAATTAGAGGTTATTTTTATCAGTGATCACGGTTTTACTTCCCAACTTTCGTGAAAAGTCCAAAGGATTTTTTGTATAACTCCCACCAGCTTGCGTCTTTCACATTTTTCTTTGCAACGAGAGTGCTTTCCAACACTTTTTCTCCTTTGTTCATGATGACAAGGGTCCCGACTTTATCTCCTTTTTTGATAGGAGCCTTAAGGTCTTTAGAGAGTGTTATTTTCTTTTCTACTTTATCCAATTTTTCACCTTTTTGTGTTAACAGGGAAATAGGCTCTTCCGTCACTGCATCAACTCTGTTTTGTTTCCCTTTCGATACTTTCACTTGTGCCAGGGAGTCTCCTTTTTTGAATAGAGGTTTGGTTGAATACTGATTGAAGGCATAATCCAGCATTTTACTTACCTCGTTGTTCCGCTCTTTAGGCGTCGGTGCTCCGAACACGACAGCAATGACTCTCATATTATCTTTCTTCGCCGTTGCCGTTAAACAGTATTTCGCTTCATTTGTGAATCCCGTTTTCAGTCCGTCTACTCCGTCATAGAAACGAACCAATTTATTTGTATTCACCAACCAGAACTTTTTATCCGTATCTTCACGCAGGTACGATTCATAACTGCCTGTAAACTTGGTGATTCCTTCATATTTTAGAAGTTCCTTGGCCATCATGGACATATCATGTGCCGAACTATAATGATCTTTGGATGGTAATCCTGTCGGGTTTTTGAAATGAGTGTCTTTCAGTCCTAACTCTTGTACCTTTTTGTTCATCTTCTCAACAAAGGCTTCTTCACTTCCTGAAATATGCTCCGCCATGGCTACTGATGCATCATTGGCAGACCCGATCGCAATTCCTTTTAGCATTTCTTCGACAGACATGCTTTCACCTGGCTCCAGGAAAATTTGCGAGCCACCCATCGAAGCGGCATATTCACTTGCACGAACCTGGTCTTCCCACTTTATTTGACCTTTTTCAAGGGCTTCCATGATCAACATCATTGTCATAATCTTGGTCATGGATGCTGGTGCCAGCTTTTCATGGCTATTCTTCTCATATAATACCGTTCCAGTATCCCGCTCAATCAAAACGGCTGATTTCGCTACTTCAGCTAATTCCGATTTCTTCTCCTGGGCAAACCCCATTGAAGGAAACAAAAAAGCTGCTAAAACAAATGTAATGACTATATACGCAAAACGTTTCATCCAACTGTCCTCCAATCAAATCTCGTTTTAAATCAATACTCATAGACCCATTTTTTCCAACTGCATCATTTTTATACAAACATTGGTAAAAAAGTGGGGTTGGCCTATGGATGATAGGTTGTAAGTGATAATAATGGTTGAATGTTGGTTAAATTTGTAGGGTGATTCTTCAAAATGGGGATAGAACGATGTTTTTTTCTCAAAATCACTGAGATGCAGCGATTTGTCGGGAGAAATCAGCTCTTTTGAGTGGGAGAGAGTGCTATTGAAAGTAATTACGTCATTTGCATGAATAATTGCGTCAAAATTCAGTTTATTGCGTCTGTTTGAGATGGAATTGCGGCAATTTAACGTTAATTGCGTCTTCCACACCTGGAATTGCTGATTTTTCCATTATACGGTATCCGCATATCCCGTCAAATTCATAAAAAAGCCTCTGCCAAAAGAGGAATAATCCTCTTGGCAAAGGCCCCGATCAAAATTAAAAATCAACCCGTGATTTCAGTATGAATCAACGTAGGTGCTGTCACATGTTCAGATGTCACTTTGATGCTTTCATATAATTTTTCTTTTACGTTATCGATATTCTCATCATTGCTGTAAATGGTCACAAGTGAATCTCCCGCTTTGACCGAATCGCCAATTTTCTTGCGAAGTTCAAGACCAACCGCTAAATCGATAACAGAATCCTTGGTTGCACGGCCCGCTCCTAACCACATGGCAGCCGTCCCTACTGCATCGGCCACGATTTCTGATACATAGCCATCTTCTTTCGCTTCAAGCTCAACCTTATATTGCGCCTGTGGAAGTTTTGATGGATCATCCACAACGGATGGATCTCCACCTTGTGATTCCAGGAATACTTTAAAGTTCTCAAGAGCCGATCCATCTTCAATCGCTTTCTGTAATAGCGCTCTCGCTTCTTCCAATGTTGATGCTTTTTCAGCCAGGTATACCATATGACTTCCAAGAGTTAAGCATAATTCTGTTAAGTCTTCCGGACCTTCACCTTTTAACGTATCGATTGCTTCTTTCACTTCAACTGCGTTACCGATCGCGAAGCCAAGTGGCTGACTCATGTCGGAAATGACAGCCATAGTTTTTCTGCCAACGTTGTTTCCGATATTAACCATTGCTTTTGCAAGGTCTTTTGAATCGTCCAAGGTTTTCATGAATGCTCCGGCACCCGTTTTAACGTCAAGTACGATAGCATCAGCACCAGCAGCGATCTTTTTACTCATGATGGAACTTGCGATCAGAGGAATGCTATTGACCGTTGCCGTCACATCACGTAATGAATAAAGCTTTTTATCAGCCGGTGTTAAATTACCACTTTGTCCGATAACGGCTAACTTATTTTTGTTCACTAATCGGATGAATTCATCGTTTTCAATTTCCACATGGAAACCTTCGACGGACTCAAGCTTATCGATGGTTCCTCCGGTGTGTCCAAGTCCTCGTCCACTCATCTTCGCTACAGGTACTCCAACGGAAGCAACCAGTGGTCCGAGAACCAGGGTCGTTGTATCACCAACACCGCCTGTAGAATGCTTGTCTACTTTAATTCCTTCAATGGCAGACAGATCGATTTGATCTCCTGATTCAACCATTGCCATCGTCAGATCTGCTCTTTCTCTATCGCTCATGTCTTTGAAGAAGATGGCCATTGTCAGGGCACTTACCTGATAATCAGGGATACTTCCATCTGTATATCCTTCAACGATATATTTAATTTCTTCTGTAGAGAGTTCTTTACCTTCACGCTTCTTCTCTATTAAGTCAACCATTCTCATTGTATTCACCCGCTCCTCTAGTATTGTCAAAGGGAAGTACCTTTAGTTTCTAACAACTCTTAGATTGATTTCACGATCTCTTTTACATATGCCAGGAAGTTTGCACGAACCATTTCAGTTGTCTCCATCACTTCATCATGGGAAAGAGGTTGATCAAGGATACCTGCTGCCATATTAGAAATGCAAGAAATTCCGAGAACTTTGATTCCGCCGTGACGAGCGACAATCACTTCAGGTACAGTCGACATTCCAACCGCGTCTCCACCAAGCGTTCGAGCAAGACGGACTTCAGCAGGCGTTTCGTATGTAGGGCCAGTATTACCCACATACACACCTTCCTGCACTTCAATAGAAAGCTTCTCTGCGATTTCTTTCGCTTTTTGACGCAGTTCTTTACAATAGGCTTCTGACATATCCGGGAATCTTGGTCCTAAGCGGGAATCATTAGCCCCAATCAGTGGATTGCCACCCATATTATTAATATGATCCGTGATCAGCATCAAGTCCCCGGCCTTAAAGCTTTCATTCACTCCACCGGCTGCATTTGTCACGATTAAGACTTCGACGCCTAGTTCTTTCATAACTCGGACGGGAAATGTGACTTTATCGAATCCGTACCCCTCGTAGTAATGAAAGCGCCCTTGCATGGCTACGACTTCCTGACCCGCCAATTGACCGAACACAAGCTGCCCTGCGTGTCCTGCCACTGTCGAAACAGGAAAGTCAGGGATTTCTTTATAAGGTATTTTCACTGAATTTTGGATTTCATCAGCTAACACACCCAACCCTGAACCAAGGATGAGTCCGATTTTCGGTTGGCCTGTGTATTGGTTTTTTAAATGGTTTGCTGCATTTTGGATGTTTTCGTAATTCATGTTCATTACTCCTTTATTATCATTCAACGTAAAGAGGAGGAAACGGGCCGATGTTCCTGCACCTTCATCCCTCTCCCTTTCAATATTTATTCCAGGAATATCTATTTCAATTCTGATAAGAAACTTCGACCAAACTTCGGCATGGTCACATTAAAGTTGTCTGCCACGGTAGCGCCGATATCTGCAAATGTTTCAGAGATAGGCAGCTCTTTCCCTCCGTCAAAGCGTTTTGAGTATACAAGAAGTGGAACATATTCTCTTGTATGGTCTGTTCCTGGTGCGGTCGGATCGTTCCCGTGATCGGCTGTAATGATAAGAAGATCATCTTCCGTCATTTTTTCGAACACTTCAGGAAGACGTGCATCAAATTCTTCTAACGCCTTTCCATATCCTTCTGGATCGCGACGATGCCCGTATAAAGCATCGAAATCTACTAGATTCAGGAAGCTTAAGCCTGTGAAGTCTTGGTCGAATGATTGAATGAGTCCGTCCATTCCGTGCATATTATGTTTCGTACGAATCGATTCGGTCACTCCTTCGCCATTAAAAATATCGGAAATTTTACCAATGGCGATCACGTCAAACCCGGAATCCTTCAGTTCATTCATTACGGTACGGTTAAAAGGTTTTAATGCGTAGTCGTGACGGTTGGATGTACGTTTGAACTCGCCTGGTTCACCTACGAATGGACGGGCGATCACACGACCTACAAGGTATTCCTCTTCTTTCGTGATTTCACGGGCTATTTCGCAAATTTTATACTGTTCTTCAATTGGAATGATCTCTTCATGAGCAGCAATTTGAAGGACAGGATCAGCTGAAGTGTAGACAATGAGAGCTCCTGTTTCCATATGCTCTTTTCCTAATTCTTCAATAATCTCAGTTCCACTTGCAGGCTTATTTCCAATGATCGTTCTGCCTGTCTCAGCTTCAAGTTTTTGAATCAATTTTTCCGGGAACCCGTCTGGATACGTTTTGAACGGTTTATCAATATTCAAACCCATTATCTCCCAGTGCCCAGTCATCGTGTCTTTTCCAACTGAAGCTTCCTGCATTTTCGTGAAGTATGCTAACGGCTTGTCAGCTTTTTCAATTCCTTTCACTTCTTTTATATTGGAAAGTCCAAGTTTTCCGATATTGGGCATGTTCAGCCCATTCATATGTTCAGCGATATGTCCAATCGTATCCGTTCCTTTATCATTGAATAATTCAGCATCAGGCGCTTCACCAATTCCCACTGAATCCATGACGATTAAATGAACTCTTTTGTATGTATAGTTACTCATTCAAGTAAACCTCCTATATGTTGTTCCTTATTTAAAAAAGCGGTTACATTTTTAATCTATAATCGTATCTTACCCTTATCTGCATTATAGCAATCGACAGGATTTAACGTCAGAAGTCTGACATCTACATTCTACTTTTTCCTTTCAAAAAAAACAAGAGAGATCCCTTAAAGAATACTATTTTCTTTAAGACATCTCTCTTCAACTTTTAAGCCCGCGGATGAAATTGTGAGTATACATCCTTTAAGCGTGTTTTCGTTACATGTGTATAGATTTGGGTGGTGGAAATATCTGCATGACCGAGCATTTCCTGGACGGCTCTTAAATCTGCACCATTCTCCAATAAATGGGTAGCAAACGAGTGCCTAAGCGTGTGAGGAGTTAGATCCTTCTCAATATTGGCCTTCTTGGCAAGAGCTTTTAAGTTCTTCCAGAAACCTTGTCTTGTCAAACCCTTTCCATGATGATTTAAAAATAGATGATCGTCCCGGTGCTTCTTGCTTCTCAATTTCAACCGGGAATCTTGCAGGTAATTCTCAAGAACATTCATTGCTGTCTGTCCGATGGGGATAATACGCTCTTTGTTCCCTTTCCCGATACATCGTACAAAACCCATGGTCAAATGGACGTCATCTAATTTAAGTTGAATGAGCTCACTTACCCTGATTCCGGTCGCATAGAGGATTTCAAGCATCGCTTTGTCCCTCATGCCAAGGGGGGTAGATTCCTCAGGGGCTTCAAGTAAAGCCTCCACTTCAGCGATGCTCAATATCTTCGGAAGGGTACGCTCTGTTTTCGGAGTCTCAATATGGACAGTCGGATCTTGTTCCGTCGTCTTCTCCCTTAATAAAAATTGATGAAAAGATCTGATTGATGCCACATGGCGGGCAACTGTCTTAGAGGATTTCCCCTGGTTTTTTAAGTATCCGAGAAATTGGACAATATTCATTCTCGAAACGGCGTTCAGTTCCGATACTTCCTCAACCTTTGTTAAGTATAGTGCATAATTCTTTAAGTCACGCTGATACGACTCGATCGTATTCTTTGCCAGTCCTTTTTCTACTATTAAAAAATGCATGAAATCTTGAATATGGTCCTCCACACTGCATTACTCCCCGTTCATATAAAAAAATAGTAACCGATCATACCAATGGCTTTCTTCATCGGTCACAGAAGAATATACCTTTACTGCCGCTCCCTCTGGTTCATCATATCTGTGATAACCTTCATATTCCTCACTGATCCACATGATACCATAGTAAAACAAAATCGTTGATCCAGTAAATAAAATAAACACTTTAATGGTTTGCCACACCATTTTAAATCCTTTTATCATTATGTCGTCCTCCATATTCATTGGTACTTTTCCAGCACGTCTATTAATACAAGCTATGACGTTTTTAAACTGTTTTATACCTTATGGAGTTATAAACTGTGAAAATTTCTATTCAAATATGAAAAAAGCCTTAAAGAGTATGTATGGGATGTTTCAAGAGTGAAACAACGACAGGAGTCTTTAAGGCTTTCAGGCATCATATTATTCTTCTGGGTCCTCTTCTTTATCCTGGCATCTCGAACAAATGCCATGAAAGGTAAGGCGGTGATCTTTTATTTTAAACTTCCAATCTCGTTCAACAATCGTTTCCACGTCTTCTAAGAGATCTTCTTGAATTTCATCGACCGCTCCACATTCAATGCATACTAAATGATGATGAAAGTGGGCTGCCCCTTCTTGTCTGAGATCATAACGGGACACACCATCGCCAAAATTGATTTTATCTACAATTTTCAGTTCAGATAGCAATTCCAACGTACGATATACGGTTGCCAGTCCGATTTCCGGAGATTTTTCCTTAACGAGGAGGTATACATCTTCGGCGCTTAGGTGATCTTCTTCATGTTCTAATAACACGCGTACCGTTGCTTCGCGCTGTGGCGTAAGCTTGTAGCTGGCAGAATGAAGTTGTTTTTTTATTCGTTCAATACGGCTTTCCATGGTCCTCTCCTCCCTCGTCAATGTCTTTACTATTATATCAAAAAGGGAGGAATAAGCAAAATAAAATTATTATAATTAAACAAATAAAACCATTCTTATGTAAGAATGGTTTTATTTTATTTTCGAAATAACCGCTTCCATTAAATTGGGGGAAAGATAAGCCTCTATACTGGCTGCAATCGTGACAATCCCGATTGCTACCACCAAAAAAATCACGTATCTGGATAAGAACGGAATCATTTGAAACTGCATCGATGAAGTCTGCCTCATGAAAATCTTTCGAATCAACGTAAGGGAGAAATTGGCGCTGATCGCTCCTATGAAAATAAACGCCGGAATAATAATGATATTTTGCGGTAAGACGCTGACAAAGGATAATAAAAACCCGCTCCACCCCATTTGATTCACCAGGAATCCAACCGAAAACCCCACTACTACACCCTTCATAAATAATAGAACGAAGATGAGGGGGAGTCCGATAATCGAGATGCCCAGTAACCACATCAACCCGAGGTACTTTACATTATGAAGGAAACTCTGACGGAACAATTCTTCCGCTGACGTCATGCTCCCATCTTCCATTTCGGTGAAGAACTTACTTAAATAGAAATACAGGTCTTCCTTTTGGGCAAAAGACAATGAGTTGACCACGATTGCTCCAAAAATGATCCCCATTAGAAACAACGTTATGATAAATAAATAGATTGAGGAATGTGCTTGTACATGTTGAACGAGTGGATTTGAATTTGATATTTTTTTGCGCATCACAGTGCTCCTCCTAGACATCGATTACTAAACTATATGTAGGGAGGGACACGTTTATTCTCCTCTCTTCTATTCTATTGAACTTCCATGGAGATGAACGTATAATCATATAAACCTTATTATGGAAGTGGAGGAATACATGATGAAAAATCCAAGTCTAATCGAGTTTCCTGATCGGATCGAAACTCCCCGCCTTTACATCAGACCGTGCATGCCCGGTGACGGATCCGACGTGTTTCGCGCCATCTCCGAATCAAGGAATGAATTCAAACCGTGGCTTCCCTTCGCCCGTAAAGAACAAACCCTTGAAGACGTGGAAGCCGGGATCCGGCATTCCTATGGGGAATTCATCAAAAAAACCGACATACGACTACATATATACTTGAAAGAGTCAAATGAATTTGTTGGATCGACTGGACTTCACCGCATCGATTGGGACGTACCCAAAGTGGAAATCGGATATTGGCTATACACGAAGCACACAAAAAAAGGCTATATGGCTGAAGCCGTGAAGGCGTTAACCCATTTCGCCCTGCACGACCTTTCCTGTAAGCGGGTGGAGATTCGTTGCGATGAGAGAAATACCGGTTCACGGAGGGTACCTGAAACACTGGGCTTCATGCTTGAAGGAATCATAAGGCATGATCGTCTAGATGAGAGCGGGACAGAGACACGTAATACGTGTGTTTATTCTCTGATTCCCGGTGACCTCGATTAAGATTGGATCACTGCATGAAAACAGGACAGCCTATTCAGGCTGTCCTGTTTTCTCTTATTTTACAAACTTCTGAAGTTGCAGATATTGAACAGCATAAGCCGTTTTTGCATCGTAAATGCGCTGTTCCTTTATTAGCTGCGCCGCTTCCTCGACTGTCACTTCAATCAACTCCACAAATTCATCTTCATCGGTTTCTTTCGATTCCTGAATCGGATAAAGATCGTGGGCGATATACAAGTGAACGAGCTCATCCGCAAATCCGGGAGACGTGTAAAACGATATCAGATGCTCCAGGTTGTCACAGCCGTAGCCCGTTTCTTCTTCCAATTCACGAAGGGCGGTTTTATCCGGTTCTTCCCCCGGCTCAAGTTTTCCTGCAGGAATTTCGATGATGGATTTCTCCAGTGCTTTGCGATATTGCTCTACCATGACAAGTTTCCCCTCTGGTGTTAACGCAATAACGGCAACAGCCCCAGGATGCTTAATCAGTTCTCTCTTGGAAGTCTTTCCATTGGGTAGCTCTACTTCATCCACATGAAGATCAATGATTTTCCCTTGATAGATCGTTTCCGTTGTGATCGTCTTTTCTTCAAATTTTTTCATCGTTCAACTCTCCTTGTTCTGTCATTGACCTTGTCCTCATACATTTTACCATATCCCATTCGAGGAACGAGGTGAAAGCCCCTTGAAGGTAATTGCTGAAAAAAACCGGATCATCCTGGTAGGGAAGGCATGGGAAATCAGGGCGAAACTAAAGCAATATAATCAGACTTACGCCACGGTGAAGGAATGGATTGAAGCCAATCGTTGAAACCAGCCGTTTCTTTTGTTTATTCATCCCGACTTTCGTTAATATAATAGAGAGTGCTAATGTCGAAAGGACGGATACAATGGAAAAAAGACAAATAGGAAACTCGGATTTATTTGTATCAAAAATGGGACTCGGTTGTATGTCACTCGGAACCGAACAGAAAGCTGCCAAGGAAATTGTGCAACATGCTTTAAAAAATGGGATCAATTATCTCGATACTGCTGATTTATATGACTTTGGTCAAAATGAAGAGATTGTGGGGAAAGCCATCCGTGAGGTCCGTGATGACGTTATTCTTGCCACAAAGGTAGGAAATCGCTGGGATGACGTGGAAGATGGCTGGCGCTGGGACCCTTCCAAATCCTATATCAAGTCTGCTGTTAAGAAAAGCTTATCCCGCATGAAAGTAGACTATATCGACCTTTATCAGCTTCATGGCGGGACGATTGAAGATCATTTTGAAGAAACGATCGAGGCTTTTGAAGAATTAAAGAGTGAAGGTTTGATTCGCCATTATGGAATCTCCTCCATTCGGCCGAATGTCATTAAGCGATTCCTGAAGAGTTCTTCCATTGAAAGCGTGATGATGCAGTACAGCTTACTGGATCGCCGTCCTGAAGAATGGATGGACTTGCTGGATGAGAACAAAGTGGGCGTCATTGCCCGGGGGCCTTTGGCAAAAGGACTACTATCGGAAAAGATGCTTTCCAAAGCTTCTGCCAAAATGAAAGAAAACGGGTATCTCGACTATTCTTATCAAGAGCTTCAAGAGACGATAGAGTCCATTCATGGAAAAATGGGAGACACCCGTTCAATGAACGAACTTGCCCTTCAATATGATCTCGCCCATGATTCGGTCGCTGCCGTGATTCCCGGGGCAAGTTCTATCCAACAGCTTCAGGAGAATATCGATGCTGTGAATGCATCACCATTATCTCCTGAGGAGGTAGACATGCTTAAACAGCTGACAAAGTTATCCCGTTATGAGCAGCACAGGGAATAATGTGCAAAAAATAAGCAGGTCAGGGTTATTCATTCCCTGCCTGCTTATTTTTTTGTCCGCTTGATGAGGCACTACTTCCACATCTCTCATCAATCCTTGTAATTCTTCCAATTCATATTGCTTTCATTCAGTAGCTCTTCAAAACTCTTATTCTTTTCCCGCTGCTTTTTCTCTTCTATTTTACGAAGACGCTCTTCTTCTTTTTTCACAGACTCTACTTTTTCAAGTTCTTCCTTCTTTTGCTTTAATTGTTCGAAGAGATCCTGGTTGATTGAATTCTTTAATGTCAATTCTGCTTCCTGTTTCTTTTTCTTGGACATGTGGTGATTCCCCCTATCTGTCATAGTTATAAATCTTTTTTTGAATATAGTCAAAGTTGAGGGTTTGGGATTTACTCCACTAAAAATAAAAAGCCGGCCAAAAGGAGTGTCCATCCCTTTTAACCAGCTCTCAACATTAATAGGCTTCCAGTTTCACGTCTTCATCAACGATCAACGTCGCATCCGTGGATGATTGGATGTCTTCCACAGAGAAGCCGTCCGCTACTTCACGAAGCAGTAAGCCTTCATCCGTGACATCCATCACAGCGCGATCCGTGATGATCCGGTGCACAACGCCTTTTCCTGTCAGTGGCAAGGTGCATTCTTTCAGGATCTTACTTTCACCTGCTTTATTGACATGCTCCATGATGACGATAATACGCTGGGCTCCGTGAACGAGATCCATCGCTCCGCCCATACCTTTGATCATTTTCCCAGGGATCATCCAGTTGGCAAGGTCACCGTTTTCGGCTACCTCCATTCCACCCAGGATGGCGATATTGATATGTCCTCCGCGAATCATCCCGAATGACTCCGAACTATCAAAGTAAGAGGAGCCTGGAATGGCTGTAACGGTTTCTTTCCCTGCGTTGATGAGGTCTGCATCTACTTCTTCTTCGGCTGGATATGGTCCTATTCCGAGTAATCCATTTTCAGATTGAAGTACAACCTGTTTGTTTTCTGTGATATAGTTGGCTACCAGTGTAGGCATCCCGATTCCTAAGTTGACATAGAAACCATCTTCAATTTCCTTTTCCGCTCTTCTTGCTATTCTTTCACGCATTTTGGCACGATCCATCCCGTTCCACTCTCCCTTCTATGCTTGTTTTACTGTTCTTCTTTCAATGCGTTTTTCTTGCTCAGCTTGAATCAGTCGCTGCACGTATATGCTTGGTGTATGAACTTCATTCGGATTGATGTCCCCGATTTCAACAAGCTCTTCTACCTCGGCAATCGTCACTTTTCCTGCAGCCGCGATCATCGGGTTAAAGTTTTGAGCCGTTTTGTTGTAGATCAGATTCCCCATCTTATCGGCCTTCCACGCTCTAACAAGGGAGAAATCTGCTGTGTAGGCTTCTTCCAGCAAATATTCTTTTCCATTAAATGTGCGTGTTTCTTTCCCTTCGGCTACCGGTGTCCCGACTCCCGCCGGCGTGTAGAATGCAGGAATCCCTGCTCCCCCGGCGCGGATCTTCTCAGCAAGCGTTCCTTGAGGAACCAATTCCACTTCCAGCTCACCAGATAGGACCTGTCTTTCAAATTCTTTGTTTTCCCCGACATAGGAGCCTATCATTTTATCAATCTGCTTATTTTTCAATAATAAACCTAAGCCCCAGTCGTCTACACCACAATTATTTGAAATGACGGTCAGGTTTTTCACACCTTTTTCTACAAGGGCAAGAATGAGTTTTTCAGGGATCCCGCACAGACCGAATCCTCCAACCATTAAAGTGGCTCCATCGTGGATGTCTGCCACCGCTTCGTCATATGAAGTGTACACTTGTTTCATTGTATTCCCTCCTCGAATCTAGTTTTCGCGGTCTTTACTTATTTGTGAAGTTCAACGACAGTTGCAACGCCCTGTCCCCCACCGATGCAAAGGGTAGCGAGACCGTTCTGGACGCCTCTTTTCTTCATTTCATGAATCAGCGTCACAAGAATCCGCGTTCCACTTGCTCCAATCGGATGGCCCAGCGCGATGGCTCCCCCATTCACATTGAGGGCATCCCTTTTGAATTGAAGTTCTTTATCCACCGCTAATGATTGGGCGGCAAATGCTTCATTTGCTTCAATTAATTCCATATCCTCAATCGTCAGCTTTGTTTTTTCCAATACCTTCTTAACCGCAGCAACAGGACCGATCCCCATAACGCTTGGATCGACACCGGCATTGGCGTTCCCTTTGATCGTCACCAGTGGCGTGATGCCCAGTTCATCGGCTTTCTTCTTCGACATGACGACAACGGCAGCAGCCCCATCATTGATGCCGGATGCATTTCCTGCTGTTACACTGCCATCTTTTTTGAATGCAGCCCGAAGACCGGAAAGCTTCTCGGCAGTCGACCCTTTACGGGGGAATTCATCCTGCTTGAATACCACAGGGTCTCCTTTTCGCTGAGGGATATGTACCGGGACAATTTCATCATCAAATCGGCCGGATTCAATGGCAGCAGCAGCCTTTTGCTGGCTCCAGGCCGCAAATTCGTCCTGTTCTTCCCTTGTAAGAGAATAACGGTCACATAGATTTTCTGCCGTCACACCCATATGATAATCATTAAAGGCACACCATAAGCCGTCGGAGATCATGCTGTCGACCACCTTCTGGTCACCCATTTTGTATCCTTCTCTTGCTCCTTTTAGTAAATATGGAGCCTGACTCATATTTTCCATTCCACCTGCAACGATGATATCTGCATCCCCGGAAAGGATGGCCTGCGTTGCCAGGTGGACCGTTTTCAATCCTGATCCACACACTTTATTGATGGTCAAGGCCGGTACATGCTCAGGCAGTCCCGCTTTGATGGATGCTTGACGGGCCGGATTTTGACCTAACCCTGCCTGCAACACATTCCCCATGATCACTTCGTCTACATCGGCTCCATTTAAACCAGCCTTCTCTAAAGCCTCTTTAATCACAATCGCTCCAAGTTCCGAAGCTGAAATGCCTTTTAATGATCCGTTAAAACTTCCGATGGCTGTGCGTACTGCACTGACAATGACGACTTCATTCGACATCTTTCTTCCTCCCTTTCTCTTCTGACTGATCGATTTGCACGTATTTACCTTTAAAAACAGTTCCACTTTAACTCATTCTATGTAAGCGGTTAAATTCCTCTAAATTTGTCAAAAAATTTTTATATTGATTTATATGTCGAAATTTTCTTAAAATGAAGAGGGAGGAGTGAAATGATGCATTTACCTAAAAAAGCTACGATTATTGAAGTTGGCCCGAGAGACGGGTTGCAAAATGAAAAGAATTTTGTCCCGACGGACGTGAAAAAAGAATTTATCCTTCGCTTGAAACAAGCGGGAATCAAGGAAATGGAGCTGACTTCGTTTGTTTCTCCAAAATGGGTTCCGCAAATGCAGGATGCCAGTGAGATTGTCGACTCCTGCATGACAATCGATTCCCGGGATATTGTTCTTGCTCCTAATCAAAGAGGGATTGAACGGGTCTATGAAACAGGCTGCAGGTCCGTGGCAGTATTCGTAGGCGTAAGTAACACCTTTAATCAGAAAAACATCAACAAGACAACGAATGAAGCCCTTGAGGGCCTGGCTCCTCTTATTTCTGGGCTGAAAGAACGGGGCTACTTCGTAAGAGCCTGTATCTCTACCGCTTTCTACTGTCCATATGAAGGAAAAATCTTACCGGAGGACACCCTTTCTCTATGTAAGAAATTTGTTTCTTTAGGTGTGGACGAATTAAGTGTCGCTGATACGATTGGTCAAGCTAATCCTTTAGAAGCCCATGATCTGTTTGCTTTGCTGAAACAGGAATTACCCCACACATTACTGACAGCGCATTTCCATGACACACGGAAGATGGCACTCGCTAATATCCTAGCGTCGCTGCAAGCGGGGATCGACCGCTTCGACACTTCCGCCGGGGGACTCGGGGGCTGTCCTTTTGCCCCTGGTGCAACAGGGAATGTAGCGACTGAGGATGTAGTGTACATGTTGGAAGAAATGGGGATTTCCACAGGTGTGGATCCCGAGAAGCTTGCAGTGGCCATTGAGCTTGTGAAGCCCCATGTCAGCCGCCCGATTGAAAGCGGTTACTACCGCCTGTATGAATTGAATCAATCGTGAATACGTCCCCTCTTCTTAGAGCATTCTATACCAGATAACCCTTAAGGAGATGAGTCACATGAGCCAAAAACGCGATAAAGGATTCAGTCAAAAAGGAAAACCCAATGCAGATACAGTTTCACATACCATAGCGAAAGAAGAACTGGATAAAGCCATTCATCCTACTAAAGGACAAAATGCTAAATCGTAAGTTCCATACCTGAAAAGGTGTCTCTCCCAGAGGCACCTTTTTTATTTCCCCTTCAAAATTCCTCTTTTTTCCTTCATTTGCTACAATATGAGTAAATGATTTTCCCAGAGGTGATGACGATGAGAAAAAAACTGGCGATCCTGGGCGGAACCCTTTCCTCTATCGGTCTGCTTGGCGTTTATATTACCAATCGATTTATGTATTTACCGAAAAAAGGGGATGACTTCATCCGGGCACGTGAAACGGAATCTACCCGGCTGATTGAAGAGGAATATGACTCCCTTCCTAAAGAAGAGGTGCTGATCCCTTCCCGATACGGTTATGACATTAAAGCGGTCTTCGTGAAGCCCCACCCCCATAATAAATTCATGATCTTTTCCCATGGTGTGACGGAAAATAAATGGAACTCGATCAAATATATGAATCTCTTCCTCAAACAGGGATTCAATGCCGTGATTTATGACCACAGGCGTCATGGGGAATCCGGCGGGAAGACGACAAGCTACGGATATTTTGAAAAATATGATCTAAAGGCCGTGGTGGATGAGCTGATCCGTCGTGAAGGGGAGGATGTCTTCTTCGGAATCCATGGGGAGTCCATGGGTGCAGCCACCCTGCTCCTTTATGCCGGCAGCGTGGAAGACCGGGCGGATTTTTACATTGCCGACTGTCCTTTCTCCGACTTTGGTGAACAGCTCTCTTACCGCATGAGTGTAGAAGTGAAGATGCCTGCAAGATTCCTTCTTCCCCTCGTCAATCGGACGCTAAAGCTCCGGCAAGGGTATACTTTAAAGGATTTATCACCTATTTCGGTTGTCCAAAACATCCAAAAGCCCGTGTTATTCATTCACAGCAAAAATGATGACTTTATCCTGCCTCAAATGACAAAGGAGCTGTTCGAAAAAAAGCAGGGCCCAAAGGAGCTTTTCCTCGATTTCCACGGGACCCACGCCCAATCGTATAATGACAATCCTGAACAATACGAAGAGCTGATCCAACGGTTTCTAAAACAATTTGTGCTAAACGAAAAGGATGTTGTCTCTTGATTCCTGCTGATTTCAAATCAAAAATGCAAACCATGTATGGCGAGTCAGGTGCAGGGTGGCTTTCGAACGTGGAAGAGCTGCTGCTGTCCTTAAAGAATCGGTTCCACCTAACCTACGGTGAGCCTTATTCATTGAGCTATAACTTTGTGGTACCGGTCCAGATCGGGAATGAACGGGATGCCGTTCTGAAGGTCGGATATCCGAACAACGATTTTTCCAATGAGTTTCATGCGCTTCGGGATTTCCAAGGGAAGGGCATGGTGGAGGTCATAGATTTTCATAAGGAAGAGGGATGGATTTTATTAGAGCGCCTGATCCCTGGAACTCCCCTGCACTCCGTTATGGATGAAGTAGAGGTCCTGCATGTGTTCTCCCGTGTGGCCGAGCGACTCTGGCATCGGCCTGTCAGCTCTCATCCCTACCCTACGGTCCACTCCTGGTCAGAAGGAATCGGCCGGCTCCGTGAAAGATTCAAGGGAGGAAGCGGGCCCATTCCTGAAGAGCTCGTCTTGAAAGCTGAAGACCTTTTTCCTGAGTTGCTCGGTACTTCCACAGATCTCTTTCTCTTGCACGGTGATCTTCATCACGGGAATATACTCTACTCGGAGTCTTCAGGATGGACGGCCATCGATCCAAAAGGACTCATCGGCGAGCGGGAATATGACTGCATTCAGTTTATGTTGAATGAATGGAAGAAATGGGAGGTGCCTTTGGAGCTGCTCCGATACAGGACCCGGACTATCGCTTGCCTTCTTTCCCTCTCTTATGGGCGTTTGATCCGATACGGGTTCTGTCATTCGATTCTTTCTGCGTCCTGGTCTGTAGAGGATGGATGGGGTGGATGGAAAACCGGGGTTTCTATGGCCATGATGTTTGACGAGTTGATGAGGGAAAATGAGCTGACCCTTTGATCTAACTAAGAGTCAGCTTCGTTTCTTTTCATTCCCCTGGAAACATCAGAAAGTTCATTCTCCCATTTATGATCTGCCCCGGGCTTTTTAATTGGAATGTATTGCTTTGCGAAGAAAAATCAATCTTCAGTTCTTCATCAAGAAAGACCATTTTTGACTTTTCTACAAGGATCGGTAAGGTGTTGGTTTCTATTTTTATATCTTCACCTTTAACTGGTTGATGGACAAACCATAAGGTAGGAATGCCGCTCACCACACAGCCGCAGCCTTCTGTATCGTATTTTAATTTCAGGTGACCCTTTTGTGTCCCGATTTTATCTTGAATCTTTCGGGTTGCTTCGTTCGTTAGTTGGATTTTCATTCGACGACCTCCTCTGTCCCTTATCCTATCATATTTCATTTGATTCCTTTAGAATATTGCTTTTTTACTCTTTTCACCTTACTATCGATAGTGGGGATTCTTTTGTATTTTCTAGAAAGGGTGGGTTTTCATGACAAAAGCTCAAATTAAAGTGAATGATAACGGTTCTTTTCGCGTAAGCGGCGATGTGGAACTGATTGATGCCGACGGAAATGTATTTCCAACTAAACAAGTGTTTACTCTTTGCCGCTGCGGTTTATCAACCAACATGCCGTTTTGCGACGCTTCTCACAAAGGGAAATTTGAATCATGTGTGCGTGCCGAAAAGGTATTGGACGAAGAATGAATGCTACGAAAAGAGAGACTTCACCCGAAGTCTCTCTTTTCATTGGAACATCAATCAAAAAAGCGAATGTCCACGATGCTTGCAAGCGGAATATAGTGTACGTCTTCGAACCTGTCTACGACGTGGAGCTTCCCATCCAGCGGGTCGGCATGATGAACGGTTCCAATCGATAATTGATGACGATGCTTCGTGTAGTGGGTAATCGATACCATTCTACCAAACTCCATCGCCTCTGCCACGACTTCATTCATCCTGTCCAGCTCCTGCTCGTCAAGTTCGATCCTCTTTTCGTACGTATCTTCCTTTGCCCAATCCCTTAAGAGTTTCACATGCTCGGGCAGCATCATGGATGTCCATTTGATTCTTCCTCGATCGCGGATCAATACTCTCACCTCTCTATTCCTTACGATTTATGTCCGCCCACCAGACGGGCACGATGCCTTGCTGTCCCGGCTTCCGTATAGGAAACCGCGCGGAGCAGGGCGCCTGACCCGTATTTGTTCCGGATGCGATCCACTACATACCCAAGTTCCCGCCTTTCCCAGCGGTCCGGTTCGAAAAGTGAAACCTGCAGCGCCCCGTCCTCTACGATATTCGAAAGGGCGATGTTGATTTTCCGTACGGTTTTTCCATTGTAATTTTCTTCGAATAATTCCAGGCAGACCCGGTACAGATCCATGGTGATGTTGGTCGGTTCCTCTATCGTCCGTGACCGGTGGAACCCCCCGCCGAATTCTTCGTGGCTGTAGCCAATCCCAAAGCTGATGGTCCTGCCTGCCTTGCGGTGGGTCCGGGCGCGTCTTGCGACTTCTTCGCACATTTCTAAAATGACGCGTTTGATTTCTTTTTTCTCCTTATAGTCCCGCAGTAGAATCTGCCCCTTGCCGAAGCTGACCTGCCCATCCATGATCGGGGCCCCGATTTCAGATAGATCCACCCCCCATGCATGGTAATAAAGCTGATTGCCCATCACACCGAACTTCGCCTCAAGCTTTTCCAGGTCATACTTCGCCAATTGGCCGATAGAGAAAATGCCCATGCGATTGAGGGTCTTCTCAAGACGTCCGCCTATCCCCCACATTTCACGGAGTGGTGACAGTGGCCACAGCTTTTCAGGGACGTCTTCATATGTCCACTCGGCAACCCCCTTTTTCTTTGCTTCAAGATCCAGGCACAGCTTGGACAAGAGCATATTGGGTCCGATTCCTATGGCGCATGGAAGCTGAAATTCCCTTTCCATATCATCTTTGATTTTGCGGGCGATGGTGGTCGCGTCTCCCCAGAGACTCGTCGCTCCATCAATCTTGATGAAGCTTTCATCCACGCTGTACGTATGGATGGCATCCTTCGGCACATAACGATGAAACAGGCGGGTCAGCTCCGTGGAAATCCGGACATACGTCGCCATTTTCGGCTCTACAAGCCGGATGCGCGGGTCGTTTGGAATTTCAAACATCCGCGACCCCGTTTTGATCCCAAAGTCCTTCTTCATCCTGGGCGAGGCCGCCAGCACAATACTTCCCTGCCGACTTTTATCCCCGACTACAGCCAAGTGGCATTCAAGGGGATCCAGCCCCTCCATGACAGCCGAACAGCTAGCATAAAAGCTCTTCATATCGATGCACAAAATCTTGTGGTGTGGCAGCACACTGTAATCGACAGTCATATCTTCGTCCTCCATTTTACCTAAGTAGAACAAACGTTCTCATATAGTATATCTATGATTTTAACCGAATATACGTTCCCTTTCAACTTAAATAAATGGAAACCGAGAGAATAAAAAGAAAAGCGGAGGCGGCTTGGGAAGGCCCGACAAGCCCTAAAAGTGAAACACGAGTCAGATTATGTCGATATTTTTGTCATGAAATACATAGTCGTATTTTCCTATAATTGCTAAAATTCAAATGAACACACATTAACAGGACTAGGGAGGCGTAACATGGCGAAAGTGATTGTGATGTATGAAAAACCGAAGGATCAGGAAGCGTTCGAGGAATATTACTTCAACACCCATATGCCGATCGCAGGAAAGGTACCTCATGTAAAAAATGCGAATGTACAGCGGGTATTATCCAATCAAAATACGGATTTGTCGCTCTATTTAGTAACGGAGATCGAGTTTGAAAACAAAGCGGATATGAAAGAGGCCTTCAAGTCAGAAGAGTGGAAAGCAGTCGGAGATGACGTTCCCAACTTCATGAAATACTTAGAAAAACCACCAATCATCACCATAGTGGATTAAAAATACTTACACTCAAAATACAATGGAAAAGGCCAAAATCACTTGGTGATTTTGGCCTTTTCCTATTTATGCATCAGCCTTTTCCGGCTTGGAATCCCGGATATTTCGTCATGCCCCCATCGGCAATGAGTGTCGTTCCGGTAACGTAGCTTGCCTGATCGGAGGCGAGAAAAGCCGCGCAGGAAGCAACCTGTTCGGGTTCCCCGATATACCCCATGGGAATGAGCTTTTCCACTCCCTTTTTCTTTTCGGGATCGGAAAATTTCTCGGCATTGATGGGTGTATCAATGGCACCCGGAGCAATATTGTTTACCCGGATTCCATCCGGTGCGAATTCTAATGCAAGACTTTCCATTAATAATTTCACCCCACCCTTACTGGCTGCATAGTGAGCAAAGTGGGGCCAAGGGATGATTTCATGCACGGAAGAAACATTGATGATCGATCCCTTGATTTTGTGCTCGAGCATGTATTTCGCCGCTTCACGGCATCCAAGAAATGTGCCTGTTAAGTTCGTATTGATGACCCTTTGCCAATCTTCAATTGGCAGGTTTTCAGACGGAACTTCATTTTCGATCCCCGCATTATTCACGTAGAGATCAAGACGGCCATACGTATCGTGGGCAAAGCGGACAAAACCCTGAACGTCTTCTTCTTTTGACACATCCCCCTGAATGATGGAGGCGGTCCCCCCGGCTTCTTCAATTTCCTTTACCAGTTCTTCAGGATTTTCTTCTTCTTTAAAATAATTGATGACCACCTTACAGCCTTCACTGGCAAACCGTTTGGCAATCGCCTTCCCTATGCCTGTGGCAGCCCCCGTGATAATGACAACCTTACCCTTTAAATCTGAATACATTTTCATTCCTCCTTAATCTTTCGTGAAGCCTAATAGAACGCCACCGATAATGATCAGAATACATCCTGCAATAACAAGAAGAATCTGCTTCCTGGATTTCTTTTCACCTAAGAAAAACAAACCTCCAAGGGTAGAAATGACGATTCCCGTCTGGGACAGGGAGAAGCTTGTAGCCACTCCGATGCGGGGAAGGGCTAGAAGCAATCCCAGATTCCCCGATGCCCACATAAGACCGGTTAAAATATTGCGTATAGTATATTTTGTAAAGGGCTTATGCCTGAAAGTGATGACAACGGCCCCGATGAACATTCCGATCGCCTGTGGTAAAATGGCTTCCCAGCCGTCAATATCAAACCATCTTAAAATGACGACATAGGCTATGTATCCACAGCTGGATAGCAATAAAGTCAGTAAACCCTTTTTAAGCTGAGATTGATCATCACCCTCGGATTTTTGAGTGAACGAGGTTAATATAACACCAATAATAAGAGCTAAAACGGCCCCGCTTCCGAGGAGGATCGTCTCAGTTGTTTTCCATTCTTTAAACACTAAAACGCCAAAAAGAGTCGTTCCAATCAGCTGCATTCCCGTTGAAATCGGAACGGTTTTCGCAACTCCGATGAACTTTACACTCGCTAACTGATTGACTTGACCGACTGCCCAGAAGACGCCTGAAATGAAGCCGATCCCCCAAACAAATAACGTCAATTCCGGGGATTTGATGAAGAAAACGCCTATGGCAAACAGCAAGGAACCAATGGTGATTCCAACCGTTTGGCTATAAGCATTCCCTCCAAGTTTTACACTTACAAACACAAGACTCCCCCATGCTATTGCGGGGATCAGGGCCAAAAGAATCCCTATCATACATCCACATCCTTTTTCCAACAATAGTAATAGTTTTCCTCTGAAACAAAAATTCTAGCCGTTTAGGCTAGAAAATCATAAATATTTGCCGCTCCATGATGCATACCCTTATTTTATCCGGTGTAATCTCAAGGTGAGGTGGAAATATGGGCCGTCTCGTAACGAAAACGATCCTGGATCAGCTGGAATAAAAGCATTTGATCACAAAGAAGAAAGCATTGGTTTATAAACCAACGCTTTCTTCTTTGTCATTTTGTAGATGTATGAATGGGCACGATCACCCGGTCATTGTCCACATTCACAATGACGTGTACATCTCTGTTAATGGAGAGGTCTTTGAATCGTAATGAATATAAGCCTGTGGGATTTTTTTCAATGGATTGTATAACGACTTGTGAAAATCGAGGGTCTTTCATGACTAATGTAACGGCGCGTTCTTCGGTTTTACTTTGTTGATCCGTCAGAAAAATCAATAGATCGGCAGAAGCTCTGCGAGGGAATGACTCCTGGAGCTTACCATTAAATGTCACATTTATTTTTTTCCCGATTTGAATATCTTCTTTATGTAGTTTTTTTTCCTTATCTGTCTTCATGACGGTTTGGTCATCAAAAGAAAACCAAACATCATTGATAAGCACTTGATTGCTTTCGATCTGGGTAACAAAGCCTATGAGATTTGCGCTGGCTTGAGATGTATTTACAGATGTCGAAGACCCGCAGCCAGTGAATAGAAAAAAGAAACAAAGTATCAAAACAGACAAACTCTTCTTCATAGACTCCCCCCTTATTAGATTAGACGGACGAAAGCATGATTAGGTTTCACTATTTTTTGAAAAAAAGGGTATTTCCTACTTTCTCTACAAAAGATGGGAATAATTGATAGAACACACTACCCATATTCATCCATCTGGGCAAATTAATTTCCCGCCTGTTGGTAAAAAGGGACCCTACCACCTTTTGAGCGACTTCTTTCGGATCAAGCATATACTTTTCCACATTTTTAACATATGTCCCGGATTCATCGGCAATGGAGAAAAAGTCTGTGGCTATCGGACCAGGATTAACCGCTGTCACCTTTACCCCGTATCTTTTGGCTTCCATTCTCAGGCTATTTGTATATCCTAATACAGCATGCTTAGAGGCAGAGTACGCACTCGACTTTGGTGAAGCGAACTTACCTGCCTGAGAGGCGATGTTGATGATATGACCAGAACCTTGTTGACGCATATAAGGAAGGACTGCTCCGGTACATGCCATAAGCCCAAGGACATTCACATCCATCATTCCCTTTACATCCTGAAATGATGTTTGATGTGCTTCCTGGAATATCCCATAGCCTGCGTTATTGATCAAGGCGTGAATCGCTCCAAAGTCCTTCAGGATGGTGGTAAAGGTGCGTGGGATTTCGTCGTAATCCGTTACATTTAAAGGATATACTGCTACTTTACAATTGAATTCTGCTGTCAGCTTTTCTTTTAATGATTCCAGGAGATGTACACGGCGAGCAATCAAAGCAAGATTCCCGCCATTTTCTGCTACTTTAATGGCCATTTGTTCCCCGATTCCTCCAGAGGCACCGGTAATCACAATGGTTTTTCCTTTTATTCTACTGTTCATTTATCGTCACATCTTTCTAGGCAAAATAATGATAGATTCCATCATGCATTTCTTTCTTTATGTAGTGAAGAGATTCCAGGTAGTCTAATTGCCCGATTGTTTCAGACAGAGTCAGACCAAGTTCTTTTCGATATACGGAAGGAAATAATGTCTTACATATGTCGAATACGGTCAGGCGGTTACCTTTGACCATTTCCAGCACACCTCGTGCTCTTTCATCCTGTTTCCCTAATCGCCTCGGAATTAACCCGTGAACATCCTCAATATTGTCCCCATGACCTGTGTAGGCAAGGGAAATGGGAATATCCAATAACTTTTTCAAAGACGCATTGTATTGTAGCAATGGCTTTGAACGTTCGCGGTCCCCTTCAAAAGGAGGTTCAATGAGTGGATTAGGGGAAATATTCGCGAGTATATGATCTCCGGCTATCAACACACCGTCCCTCTCCCGGTAAAAGGATAAGTGACTCTGAGCATGTCCTAACGTTTCAATGACCGTCCAATCTTCCATTCCGGGAATGGTGTCCCCTTCT
Source organism: Rossellomorea sp. FM04394 (assembly GCF_041889765.1). Classification (NCBI taxonomy): domain Bacteria; kingdom Bacillati; phylum Bacillota; class Bacilli; order Caryophanales; family Bacillaceae; genus Rossellomorea; species Rossellomorea sp. FM04394. Next base: position 2,793,982 of record NZ_CP168654.1, read on the forward strand.
CTTATTTCATGATCTAATTTTCGATCCCCCATAAATTTCAAAGGACTCTTAAATGTATGAATGGACTGAAGATACTCTTTAGGCAATCCAGATTCAATGGACAATTGAAGGAAAAACCGATCATACACTTCATGAAAATAGTCGTCGCGATGCAGCCAAAACTTGTTATAGTTGTGCCCAAATATTTTAATAGAGGAAGAGAACCGATCGAGTAGCCCGGCATGATCCGGATGATGATGGGTCAGAACGATTTGTTCAATATCGTGAGGTGTATAACCTAAAAGGGACAATTGCTCGGTCAGTTGTAACCAGGCTGTATCTGTAAGGGGGCCAGCGTCCACCAATGTCAAGGCGTCCCCCTTCACTAAATAAACATTCACATCTCCTACTGCAAAAGGAGTGGACAGCGTAATTTTTGCGATATTATTCACTAAGGTTGTCATATTTTCACCACATTCTTCATAATAAAAAAGGAGAGGCACACAAAAGATCGGACCCACGTGCTTTTCCCGTCTAGAAATTCATTACTCTTACGTTAACAGAAAATGAATGACTCTTCATTTAATAGTGTACATTTTTTCCTAACAAATGTCATTTTTAAATTGATTGAATAGACTGAAATAAACACTTGACAAATATGCGATCTTTCTATGATAATCACCTATAATATACGTTTACTATCCGTAAGTAATTTTACATAACACTAAAAGAAAAAGCGATGATAAAGACTAGTAATGAATAGATGATGTTAGAGATCGGTGCTCACCGGCTGAAAGGCACCGTCGTCCTCTCTATTTATGAACCTGCCTTTTGAGCGTCTTAAAGCAGAACGTTTTCCAGCGTTACTTGGAACTAAAAGTGTGTTCATTTCATCAATTGAGGGGTGAACAAAACAAGGTGGTACCACGGAAGAGAGACCCTTTCGTCCTTTATGGATGAAGGGGTCTGTTTTTTTTTCAAAAATGGAGGAGGAATGAATGAATGAAGACATTGTTTATTGGAGCAGGTTCGATAGCTCACGCTTTAATGAGTGGAGCACTGAAAGCCGGTGTATTGAAGAATGAAAATGTGTATGTAACCAATCGGGCAAACCAGCAGCGTTTAGAAGAAATCGCCCATCAATTCGGTGTCCGTCAGATAGATCATGATTCCTCATACGATGTCGTCATTCTCGCCATGAAACCGAAAGACTTTCATGAAGCATCAGAGACGATCAGCACCTATCTTTCATCGGATACATTGGTCATTTCTGTTTTAGCCGGAATCACAATGGAACATATAGGCGACAAGCTTGGTTATAACGGACCAATAGCTCGAGCGATGCCAAATACAAGTGCTGCCATGGGAAAATCGGCAACGGCAGTATCGTTTAATCCACATCTCTCCCAAGCTCAAAAGGATTGGACGGCAGCGTTATTTCAATCCGTTGGAACAGCAGTGGAAGTAAAGGAAGAACAATTGGACCTTATTACGGCTCTATCAGGCAGCGGTCCTGCTTATATCTATTATGTAGCGGAATTACTTAAGAATGCGGCAGTAGAGTTAGGTTTGCAGGAGGAACTCGCTAAAAACCTCGTTACCCAAACGATTGCAGGGGCAAGTGCGATGATGGAAGAATCAGGTTTAGAAGCCAGGGAACTCAGGAGAAACGTAACCAGTCCAGGTGGAACGACTGAGGCAGGGATTGCTACATTGGAAGACTACCAGGTAAGAGATGCGTTTTTCCAATGTGTCTCTTCAGCGAAAGACCGATCTGAGGTACTTGGTAAAGAATTAAAGAAGCAGTCCTAAGCTATTAACCCACCATGATTCGCAATTTTCATGTTTCATTGATAAAATCAAAGCAAAAAAGAAGGTCGACAGAATGATCCTCCTACTACTCCTACTTTGTGCTGTTCTTATTGTCTGGATTTTTATCGGGATGGATGTGTGGAGGGGCTTATCTAACATCTCTTCCATTGATGAGCTATTCCATCCATCAAGTAATGGACCACTCCTATCCGTGATTGTTCCAGCTAGGAATGAAGAAGAGACAATTACGGACAGCATTCTTTCTCAGCTGCAGCAGGATTATCAACAGATCCAATGGATACTCGTCAATGACCGTTCAACGGACGGAACTCCGGAAAAACTCGAAGCACTAACGGAAATGGATAAGAGAATAAATGTGCTTCATATCGACTCACTGGAAAAGGGATGGCTCGGGAAAAATCAGGCATTATATAAAGGGTATCAGATATCAGAAGGAGAACTCATCCTTTTCACAGATGCCGACGTCATTTTTAATGATCCGAGCATCCTGACAAAAGCAGTGTCCCTGCTTCGAACACAGAAGCTGGATCACCTGACACTGGCTCCACATATAAAATCACAATCCTTCTGGCTAAAAAGCTTTGTTGCTTTTTTCTTATTCGGTTTTTCTTTTTATAAGCGACCCTGGAAAGCAAACGACCCCTCCTCTAAGATAGGGATGGGCATTGGCGCCTTCAATCTCATCACAAAATCTGTTTATGAGGAAATAGGTACCCATGAGAGGATCAAGCACATGCCCGATGATGATTTACAGCTAGGGATCCAAATAAAGAAACACCACAAAAAGCAATCCTTCCTCACTGCCCTCAAGTCTCTGGAGGTGGAATGGTATCGCTCATTGAAAGAAGCTTTTAACGGCTTAGAAAAAAATACGTTTGCCGGTCTTCATTATTCCTTTCTACTTGTATTGTTTGCCATGTTAGGAGTCTTCTGCTCTACTGTACTTCCTTTCATAACGATTTTCTCAGGGGAGACCCCGATTCGAATCGTAAGTATGATAATCATTCTTTTCATCGGTATTACCTATTTAAAGGTCATTAAACAGATGACGAAGGAGACTCCCCTTCTCTTTCTCGCATTACCTGTAACCGCCCTTTTATTTATCTATTCCATAGGACGAGCCACGTTTTTAACCTTTAAACGAGGCGGAATCGAATGGCGTGGAACAGTTTATTCGTTTAAGGAACTGAAGCAAAAAAAGAAGTAAAGCACATTTCTTTCCGAACAAAAAAGGTGTTGTTATACTTCATGTGTAGTACTATTTAGAAACCCGAAATAAATACCACGTCATGGAAGGTGATTAAAATGAACGTAAAGCTATTTCAACCATATTCGCTTAAAGAGGTAGAACTGAAGAATCGAATTGTAATGGCACCTATGTGCATGTATTCTTCCCATAACGAAGATGGAAAAGTTGAAAACTGGCATCGCACCCACTATACGAGCCGTGCTGTCGGTGGTGTCGGCCTCATCATTCAAGAAGCAACTGCGGTCACTCCCCAGGGGAGAATATCCCCGCAGGATTTAGGCATTTGGGATGACGAACATATTGAAGGGTTGAAAGAGTTAGTGGGCTTGATCAAGGAACAGGGGGCAAAGACCGGGATTCAGCTTGCTCACGCAGGAAGAAAAGCCGTTCTTGAAGGAGACATCCTTGCTCCATCTGCGATTCCATTTAATGAAGAGATGAAGATGCCCGTTGAAATGACGGCGAATGATATTAAAGAGACTATAACGGCATTCATTAAAGGAGCAGAAAGAGCGAAGAAAGCGGGCTTTGATGTGATTGAAATTCATGGGGCACATGGGTATCTCATCAACGAATTCCTGTCTCCACTATCCAATAAACGTACCGACGAATACGGTGGATCTGCAGAAAACCGCTACCGCTTCCTTCGTGAAGTCATCGATGGAATTCAACAAGTGTGGGACGGACCTCTACTCGTTCGTGTTTCTGCCAAAGATTATAACGAAGAAGGATTGGACGTTGAAGACTATGTTGTGTTTGCCCAATGGATGAAGGAACAAGGAGTCGATCTTATCGACGTAAGCTCCGGTGCACTTGTACCTGCGCGAATTCCAGTGTTCCCTGGTTATCAGGTGAAACTTGCCGAGACCATAAAAAAAGAAGCGAAGATCGATACAGGTGCAGTCGGGCTGATTACAACAGGTATACAAGCAGAAGAAATCCTGCAAAACGAGCGTGCTGACCTCGTCTTACTTGCTCGTGAATTGCTTCGTGACCCATACTGGCCAAGAACGGCAGCCAAAGAGTTGGGTGTAGAGATAGAAGCGCCTAAGCAGTATGATCGCGGCTGGTAAGAATACGGAAAAAGCGCTCAATTGGTAACCAATTGAGCGCTTTCTTTGTATGGTCTATTTTTCTAAATAAGCGTATTTATATCCATATTGAGCACCAAACTTATGAATGAATACATTCTCCACTGAACCCTTTTCTAAATAGGCTACACCTTTTTGGTAGACCGGTGAAATCGCCATTTTTTCAAACAGGATTTTTTCTGCTTCTTGAAGAGCCTTCCAGCGCTCTTCTGGTTTCTCTAACAATTCTCCTTTCGACTTTAAAATTAACGAGTCAAACTTCTCATTTGCAAATCCAGTCCGATTAAATGGACTCTCTGATAGAAGCATATCAAGGTAAGCCATTGGATCTGGATAATCAGCTGACCATCCAGATAAACTGATTTCATATTCCATTTTATTTTCCAATTCTATTTTTTGTTTAAAAGGCTGTTGTTTGATTTTAATCGTAAGCCCTTCGAGATTAGATTCTAATTGGTTTTTAATATACTCCCCGATTTTCCGGGAAGATTCCGTGTCGTAATTAAGTAATTCCACTTCAATAGAATCAATGTTTTCTTCATCCATTGCTTCCTTCCACAGAGCTTGCGCTTCTTTTAGGGTTCCTTCATTCAGGGGTCCAACGGTATCTCTGAAGTCCTTTCCATCAGGCCCTTTCGTTAATCCCTTTGGAACAAAATAATAGGCAGGCAAAGACCCGTCGTTTAATAGCACATTCACCAAGTCCTCTTTATTGTATGCCAGATCGATTGCCCTTCTGGCTTTTTGTTTCGATAAGATAGGATTTTTTTGATTTAGTCTAAGGAAAAACATTCTACTGTCGGAAAAGCTTTTGAAGTCAGGGCTCTCCTTATATTGATCTACTAATTCAGCCGATAGAACCACTTGATCAATTTCATCAGTATTAAATAGGTTTATCGCCGTAGAAGAATCTTTTACGATATCAACTTCAATTGCATCCAGATTCACTTCAGAGTGATCCCAGTAGTGTTTATTTTTTTCTAATAAATAGCTTTGCTCGTGCTTCCATTCTTTCACAACAAATGGTCCGTTGTATAACGTTGTATCCGCTTCTAAGCCGTACTTAGATCCACTATCTTCCACATACTCTTGTGAGAGGGGCGCAAACATTGGAAGTGTGGTTAATTGTAAGAAATAAGGAACCGGATGTTCTAATTCTACTTCCAGAGTATGTACATCGATAGCTTTCACACCCAGCTCGTCCGGTCCTGATTTTCCTGTATTGATTTTTTCGGCATTTTTTATATCGTATAGGATGTAAGCATACTCTGCCCCCGTATCAGGATTAACCCCCCGTCTCCAAGAGTAAACGAAATCATCCGCTGTGACTGGCTCTCCATTTGACCACTTGGCGTCTTTACGTAGATGAAACGTATAGGTTTTCTGGTCTTCACTTACATCGAAACTCTCTGCTATTGCCGGCTTTGGATTATCCTCTTCGTCCAGTTCGAATAAGCCTTCAACGACACTTGCCAGTACCTGGGCAGACACTGTATCTGTTGTCAAAGAGCTATCCAATGTCGGCATTTCAGCCGTTTGAACAAGACGCAAAACCTGCTGATCTTCACTTCCTTGTTTAACATCTGAAGTGGCATTTTGATTACATGCTGTTAAAAGTAAACATAAAATTATAAAAGCAAAATACTTATTGATTTTTCTCTTTATCGAACCCATACTATTTTCCTCCTAGTAAATTCCTCAATCATTATTGTCCTTGACATATGTACCCTGGTAACTTCTTAAAACTTCCCCCTTTCAATAAAATAAAAAGCCCTCTTCTTGAAAACAAGAAGAGGGCTGATTTAACTATGAACTAACATACCTAAAATGATCTCCTTATCTTTCAAGCGATATGCTTGCTGGAGTTGGCACAGTACTATAATAAGTCTGTTGCCGAGGTTTCAAAGGGCCAGTCCCTCCACCTCTCTGGATAATGGAAAAATTATTAAATTATAGAAAAATATACACGATGAAAACAATTATGTCAATATAATAAAACTCACATTTTGAACATCATCTATTCGGGTTGTTCAGTCTCATACACCTTCTGTACCTCATACCTGAAACCTAAACAACGATAGTTTTGTTTTCGATACATCAATCTCGGAGTATCTTCCCCATCCGCTACCAATATCACGGTCTTATCAGGGAATTGCTTCATCACAAACTGTTGAAGCCTTGCCCCTATCCCCTTTTTTTGAAACATTTCATGAACCATCAGCCCATCGATTTCTGCTGTATGATCTTCAATGATCACATCCACGGATCCGGCCGGGGTCCCCTTATAGAAAGCGAGTAGCTGCACCAAACGGGGATTCTGAAAATTCCTCTTATGCATATCCACCTTTTGATCGGCAAAATCGGGGCCATACTCCAAATCCTGCTCGTATTGAAATGCAAGGTACGCATTGAGCTCCGCCTCGGTCACTTCCCTTACTTCGATATCAGGGATGTCTTCAAGTATTGGGAATTGACCTGGCTCGATAAGATACAATTCATTGAAACCTGTCTCATATCCTTCATCCTTAAAATAATCCATCAATTCCTCTGAAGGTTTATGATCGTCAGGAAAAAGAAACTTTACATGCTTCTGGCCTTTTGATTGATGAAATTCCCTCAAGAACAGGGCAGCCTCTTTAAATTCAGCCAGCGTTGGATGTTTTTTGAATTTAAGAAAGTTACTATCATACCTTGTTAACATTTCTGGAAAATGAATATGTTTATAAAGCTCATTCTCACCTATTTCATGTCCTGGATTATAAATATGGTCAAATGTGATTTCCTTCATTCGTACTCCCCTTTTCCTCTATGAACTTACTCCCATATCCGTTGAACAGATGCCCCGTCTTCTTCGACTTTTACAACATACACATCAGGATTGGAAAGGGCGAACAGCTCATCATATCCGTATTTCTCATCAAACAGTCTTAAAATCAGCGTGGTTAAGTTTCCATGACTCACGCAGACAATATGATCTTCTTCTTTTTTTAATATGTCTTCTATAAAAGACCTTGCTCTCTCCGTCGCCTGATCATTCGACTCTCCGCCTGGTAACGCAAGGGAAAAGTCCTCAAAACTGTCTTTTAATTTTTCCATCCAATCAGGAAGATCATGATCACTTAATATTCTTTCTCCTAAACGATCATCTTCCTGTACGGTTAATCCCGACTGATTTGCAAAGGGAGCGATTGTTTCAACGGCTCTCACAAACGGACTGGAATATATCGCTTGAATGGGTCGTTTTTTTAAAAAAGCAGCCAATTGGTTCGCTTGATTCTTTCCTTTTTCCGTTAAATGCGCATGAAGCGGTTGTCCTTCCGCTTTTGCGTGACGTACGATATAAATCGTCTTCATCCCTTCACCCCTCTACTTCTTTAAAGGTATGACATATTCCATAAAATCCTTGGCTATATACGTATCAGGGAACACTTCCCTTGCTTCCCTCTCCAACTCTTCCCAGGACTCTTTGGCATATCGAGAGGAAATATGGGTTAAAAACAGCAATTTAGCCCCTGCTTCTAAAGCTGTCTCCCCCGCTTGCTTTGTCGTCGAGTGGTAATACTCACGGGCCATTTCCTCCTGATCCCGATTGAAAGTCGCTTCATGAATGAGTACATCTGCTGACCTTCCTAAATCGACAGCATTTGAACAAACCCTGGTGTCTCCAAGAATCGTCACAACACGCCCTGGAATCGAAGGTCCAAGAAAATCCTTTCCATTGAGCTCTGTGCCGTCTTCCAACTGGACGGTTTCGCCTGATTTTAATTTCTTGTAGACGGGTCCAGGTTGAATACCTATCCCCTTTAATCGGTCAACTTGAAGGACACCCGGTTTATCTTTTTCAACCACACGGTATCCGAAAGTCGGCAAGGCATGATCCAGCTCCCTCGCCTCGACTATAAATCCTTCATCTTCGAAGATGGCCCCTTCCTCGATCTCAATCACTTCAAGGGGATATTGAAGATGCGTCCGACTGACAGATAGAGACACGTGGATATACTCTTTGATTCCCTTGGGTCCATATACCGTAAGCTGGGACTCCCCACCTTGGAAGGAGCGGCTCCCTAATAACCCAGGCAATCCATAAATATGATCCCCGTGTAGGTGTGAGATGAAAATTTTTTCTATTCTTCTCGGTTTCAAGCTAGTATGTAAAATTTGATGCTGCGTTGCTTCTCCACAATCAAAAAGCCAAACCGCACCGCGCTCTTCTAATAATTTCAAAGCAATACTGGTTACATTTCGGAGTTTAGCGGGTACCCCTGCCCCAGTTCCTAAAAATAATAGTTCCAACTTATTCACTCCTAAAATGAGCTATGCTGCCTTTATTTTAGCACATCCTACGCTTATTTACCTTTCCCTTCCATAGAGAATGAAGAATTTTCATCATACTCAGTTAAACAAATCGGTAATAAGAATGAGAATTAAAGCCAACATAATGACGAAGATGCTCGTGCATAAAACGCTTTCATTTTTCCCATTAAAAAAGTCATCAGCATATAATTTGCTAAATGAACCAGAAGTCTTTAAAATTAAGTAATTGTATAGGATATGAAATAAATAAGAAGAAATGCAGCTAACAATAGCATCAAGATAAAGTGAGGTCATGACATTGAATAATTCAAGTACACCATCATCTCTCATTACGATTTTTGGAGCGACAGGTGATTTAGCAAAAAGAAAGCTATATCCATCTCTTTATCATTTGTTCCGTAAAGGGAAAATCTCAAAGCGTTTTGCCGTTGTAGGGGTCGCTCGACGTGAATGGTCAAATGAAGAGTTTCAGGAACATGTAAAAACATCAGTACATAAAGCGTTAGGCAGCAACGAAAACATAGATGAGTTTGTGTCTCATTTCTACTATCAACCGAATGATGTTTCAAACAGCGACTCGTATAAAGCGTTGAAGAATCTTTCTGATGACCTGGATGAAACGTATGAATTAGAAGGGAATCGCATTTTCTACTTAGCGATGGCACCTGAATTCTTCGGAACCATTACAGAACAGCTGAAGGATCAAGGTGTAACCGATACAAATGGTTTCCAACGACTTGTCATTGAAAAACCATTCGGTCACGACCTGCCTTCAGCCGAAAAACTGAACAGCCAGATCAGGGAATCGTTCTCTGAGGATCAAATTTACCGTATCGACCACTATCTTGGGAAAGAAATGGTGCAAAACATCGAAGTCATCCGTTTCGCCAATGCGATGTTTGAACCCCTATGGAATAATCGATATATCTCAAACATCCAAGTCACTTCCTCTGAGGAGCTGGGTGTTGAAGATCGTGGACGCTATTATGAAAAAAGTGGAGCTCTCCGGGATATGGTTCAAAACCATCTGCTTCAAATGGTCGCCCTACTAGCCATGGAGCCCCCAATCAAATTGACGACAGACGAAATCCGCAGTGAAAAGGTCCGTGTGTTACGATCCCTGCGTCCGTTTGAACATGAAGAAGTGAAAGATTATTTCGTTCGAGGTCAATATGGCCCTGGAACATCCGGCAACCAGGATCTCCCAGGTTATCGCGAAGCAGAAAACGTGGATGATCACTCGAATACTGAAACATATGTTGCCGGGAAACTGATGATTGATAACTTCCGTTGGGCGGGTGTTCCATTCTATATCCGCACAGGAAAAAGAATGGAAACAAAGTCAACGAAGATCGTCATCCAGTTCAAAGATATTCCTATGAACCTGTATTACAACCCGGACAAACCACTTGCACCAAACTTATTAGTCATTCATATTCAGCCTGAAGAAGGGATCACCCTTCACTTAAACGTGAAAAAATCCGGACAAAACATTGAAACGACTCCAGTGAAACTAAACTTTGCCAACACCAGTGTAGACGGGATGAACACGCCGGAAGCATATGAAAAGCTTCTATTCGATTGCCTGCGCGGGGATGCAACCAACTTCACTCATTGGGATGAAGTGAAGTTATCCTGGGCATTCGTCGATAAGATTTCTGAAGTATGGGAACATACACGTGACGGAGAATTCCCGAACTACGAAGCAGGATCAATGGGTCCGAAAGCAGCCGACAACCTGCTGGCTAAAGACGGCTTCTACTGGTGGCCGATTGCGAATCTAGACGTGGACCAATGCTAAGGAAGGTGTGGAAATAATGAAAATTTATGATGTAACAGCCCCAATCTTTAACGGAATGCCGGTTTATAAGAACAAACCGGAAAAACAACCTACGATCGATACAAAAACGAATGGTCATGTAACAGAGTCCCGCATCTCAATGGATGTTCATACAGGAACACATGTAGATGCTCCCCTTCACATGATCAACGACGGTGAAACAATCGAAACGATCGATATCGAGCAGCTCGTTCGTCCCGTTAAAGTATTCGACCTAACAAAAGCAGATGAGAAAATCAGCCTCAAAGATATCGAAGGATTAGAAATTGAAGAGAATGATTTCATCCTCTTTAAAACAAAAAATTCATGGGATACCGAATTCAACTTTGAATTCATCTATGTAGCAGAAGATGCAGCGGCGTACCTTGCAGACAAAAAAATCTCAGGGGTTGGAATCGATGCACTTGGTATCGAAAGAGCCCAGGAAGGACACCCTACTCACCGCAGCTTAATGGGAAGCGGCGTCATCATCATGGAGGGACTTCAACTGAAAGACATTGAAGCCGGACAATACTTCATGGTTGCCGCTCCACTAAAGATTGAAAACACCGACGCATCACCTGCACGTGTGTTGTTGTTTGATGAATTGATCGGGTGATATTCGAAAACGACTCTCTAGTTTACTAGGGAGTCGTTTTTTTGATTTGTTAAAAATGCACCTATCTTCTACTATGAGAAACGTTTAATATCTTCCTAATGACAATTTCCAAGTCATCGGAATGTCTGATGACATATAAATAATCAGCTTCTCCTTCACCAGGTGCGGCTACATCTTTGAAGTAACCATCAGTCTGTTGACGTTTTAGCACTTCTTCAAAAGTAGTGGCGCTCCTGAAGATGCCTGTACTACGCTCACTGTTCGCCACTCTGGCTTGAAGAACCCGCTCGGGGATATCCAAATGGACGAGGATCGTGGTTAATCCCTTCTGATTGAAACGCTCCAGCAGCTTCAACCGTCCACTGCGGCTCAGATTCGAATTACAGAGAATGAGATGCAATGAAGTCTCATTCATGGCGTAGTCGACAATGGTTCGACTGACGGCATACTTGAGCGTATTAGGGCCTTCCATTGGAAGCAGGTACCTATAAAAGGTGTTGATGAATTCTGCATGGTTATCCTGGTCGATCACAACGGAATTCTGCAATTGTTCTTCCAAGCTCCTGGCAAAGGTTGATTTTCCGCTATGAGTTTTACCGACTGTCATGATTACAAGCCTTGACATGAATGGACCTCCAATTCTTATTAAAAAACTCAATTTCCAGATGTATAGTTTCTTAATATTTTCTTTGTGCTTTGAAAGTTTTTCTGCTTTCGTCAATCATTTAAAAAAGCCTTATAGACGTCCCCAATGACCCCTTTTAATTGATGAACACCCAAGTCTGTATTGGTCATGATGACCAAACCACTATCCAATTGTGGATATGCCACCATCATGCATTGAAAACCAACGCCCCAGCCAAGTGATGATATTTCGATTCCCTTGTCGTTTTTATCCAGGAAGACCCCTAGTCCGGTCCATTCCTTACCACCTTGTGGATTGATCATTTCAGCTGCTTTACTGGACGAAATTTTGAGTTTGCTTTTCCCTTTTAACGCATGAATAAGTTCAACCACTACAAGGGCTAGATCAGTTGGGGTTGTCCACAGTCCGGAAGCAGCAGGATACGGATAGATTGGATATTTACCTTTCACTACTTTTCCGCCACTCGTATGACCGCAAGAGACATTTTGAAATGGAGGACTAAATGTACTATTTTTCATATGTAATGGCTGAAAAAGACGTTCCCTCATGACTTCTGAAAAAGGGTTCCCAGTAACATCTTCTATCAACAGTTGTATGATACAGAAGCCTGCATCAGAATAGTGAAAGTCCCTTTTAGGGCCATATTTCAATTCAATAGGAACCTTACAATAAGGGGATTTCCCTTCTAACAGGTCAACCATCGTCGGCGTTCCGAACTTTGAATTGAATTCATTGAAGCTGCCTTCAGGATCGACAACCCCCGATTGGTGACTAAGTAATTGTCTTAGGGTAACATCTCCATTATATTTATGTAGAGGAACCTTCCATGTTGTTAGCATTTTATTTATGTCTTCATCTAAATCCAGAATGCCTTGTTCCGTCAAGGTCATCACCAATATGGCGGTTAGAAATTTACTGATTGAACAAGCACTGAAAATCGAATCACTTTCCACCCGTTTATCCGTTCCTGCTTCGAGTAAACCGAAGCATTCTGTGCCGCTGATGCTGCCACTCTCAATGACTGCCATGCTTAATCCCGTTACTCCATACTCTTTCATGCGCTTTTGTATGTTGATCATTTGTGGTTTCATCATATCCCCCATCGTTCTATTAAATATGTTCCGGCTCCAGCAAACTCACGACCTGAAGTTGATGGAAACATCTTTCATCGATTTCTTCCATATCATATGATCAGACCCGTTACCCCAATAATCCTTCAGCCAATAATCAGGCTGCCCAAATTTTTTCATCCATATCTTTTGGGCAACGCCATATCCACTATCCAGACAGAATTCCTGGATTCCTTTGTTTAGAAAAGTAAGGAACATGACGTTTAATAGTAATGTCCCTACACCACGCCCTTGATGATCGGGATGCACAAACACCGTTCCGACTTCATATATCTCATTCAATGCCCCGTCAGTACAGGTGCGAATCAGTTCACTGGCAGGACCGTATTCAATGGTGCCGATGATGTCATCGTTCTTTTCTGAAGCGATTAGAAAGCATCGGTTCGTCCCATTAGTGTCCAAGTCATTTTTTAAGTATTGTTTCTTGCTCTCTATTTCACTTTCGATGTCATCAAACAGCTCCGCTAGACCTTCTATGGCAAAGGTATGCTTTATGACTGTAGAAAAAAATTGATTCAGTTCTTCCTGGTCTTCTATTCGTGGTCTTCTTATTTCAATGGTAGGCACTGAAAATCACTCCTTGATAACCTGAAAAATGAAAGGGTCCAGAACTCTATTCCCCCTCATGTTCTGTAATATATCGTTGAATTTCAAATATATCTCTTTCATTCATTATGTGTTAAGTAGTTCCCTTTTGATTTCACCCACATGAATGCCTGCTTTTCTTATGTAATATTATGGTATCATATCCGATAGAATGTTTTATATATCTTTCAAAAAATAAAAACCCCTCTCCTAATAGGAAAGGGGTTATACTCAACTGATTATTTCATCCACTCAGTATGGAAAGTACCTTCTTTGTCCACGCGCTCATACGTATGGGCACCGAAGTAATCACGCTGAGCCTGGATCAGGTTTGCAGGCAGGGTTTCTGTACGGTAGCTATCGTAGTAAGACAGTGCGGCAGAGAAGCCGGGTACCGGTACACCATTTTGGACGGCTACGCTGATGACTTCGCGAAGTGCATATTGGTAACTTTCTACGATCTCTTTGAAATAAGGATCTAATAGAAGGTTTGAAAGATTAGATTCACGGTCGTAAGCTTCTTTGATCTTTTGCAGGAATTGAGCACGAATGATGCATCCTCCGCGGAAGATCATTGCGATATCCCCGTATTGAAGATCCCATTTGTACTCATCAGATGCAGAGCGCATTTGTGCGAATCCTTGAGCATACGAACAAATCTTGCTCATGTAAAGAGCTTTACGGATTGATTCAACCAACGCTTTTTTATCGCCTTGGAATGGTTTCGTGTCAGGTCCTTTCAGCATTTTGCTTGCTTTCACACGTTCATCTTTAATGGCTGAGATGAAACGGGCAAAGACAGACTCAGTTATGATCGGTAAGGAAACACCGAGGTCTAATGAACTCTGGCTTGTCCATTTTCCTGTACCCTTTTGCCCTGCCTTATCCAGGATGACATCGACCATGGGTTTTCCTGTTTCCTCGTCCTTCTTTGTGAAGATATCTGCTGTGATTTCGATGAGATAACTATCAAGCTCGCCTTTATTCCAGTCGGCAAATACCTCATGAAGTTCCTCGGCACTTAAGCCCAGGACATTTTTCATCAGGAAGTAGGATTCTGCAATCAGCTGCATATCTCCGTACTCGATGCCGTTGTGCACCATTTTCACATAGTGCCCGGCGCCATCAGGACCGATATACGTCGTACAAGGGTCGCCATCGACTTTCGCAGCGATGTCTTTTAAGATAGGAGCGACTAGGTCGTACGCTTCCTTCTGTCCGCCAGGCATGATGGAAGGACCAGTAAGAGCACCTTCTTCTCCACCGGAGACACCCGTTCCGATAAAGTGGATGCCTAATTCGCTTAATTCGTGATTGCGGCGGCGCGTATCTTCGAAGAACGTATTTCCTCCGTCAATCAGAATGTCCCCTTTTTCCAGGAACGGCTTTAATTGTTCAATGGTTGCATCAGTTGGATTTCCTGCTTTCACCATCAAGAGGATCTTTCTAGGTTTTTCTAGAGAATTAACGAATTCTTCAATCGTATATGTAGGAACGACATTCTTTCCTTTAGATTCACTAATCATTTCATCCGTTTTTTCACGGGAACGATTATATACAGAAACAGAATACCCTCTGCTCTCAATATTCCAAGCTAAGTTTTTACCCATTACGGCTAGACCGATAACACCAATTTCTTGAGACATGTCATTAACATCCTTTCATGAATACTGGTTTTTTCTTTTTTAAACTATCAACATATGAAGGAAAACTCCAGCTGATTAGTTTTTCAAAAGCTGTTTGTCGCACTCTATTTCAATCTAACAAGAATAGTGTGGTGATGCAAATAATCCGTTTGAAGTGTTCACCATCTACCTTAAGGTGTCCTCGATCTTTCCGGGTCATTCCCTCAAAAAATCTTTGTTGAAGCTTGTGTCCTGTTTTGAATCAAAGGTTTTCTTCTTGTTCTTCCCTTTAATTCCTTGAGAGATGGAATCTTTCCCGAACTTTTCCTGGAGTTGTGATAAAACATTATAAAGCGGTTCCTTTTCTGCCACCTTTTTATAAGAGAATAGGTCCAGTTGTTCAGTTGCTTCACTCTTTTCCACGATATCCTGGGCGGTGACACCCAAAAGTCTTACGGGATCTCCATCCCAGTGCTTCAACAATAAGTCTTTAGCATAATGAAATAAATCTTCTTTTTTATATATCGGATTTTCCAGCTTCTTGCTTCTCGTAATGGTTTTTCTGAATTTATCCCTGATCATGAGCTGGATCGTCATCCCCAGAACATCTTTCTGCTGCAGGCGTGAGGACACTTTCGCGCATAGCTTCTCTATAACCGTTAAAAGCTCATGTTGATTCGTCGTATCCTTTGGTAACGTGGTAGAGTTACCGACACTTTTATAATCATAAATTGAATCAGGGTCTACACTTCGGCGATCAATACCATTTGCACGCTCCTTGAGTCGTAAGCCATTGATCCCGAGGAGTGATTTCAGTTGAATATCATTGGCGTGAGCGAGATCATTACAGGTTTGGATTCCGATTGTATTGAGTTTCTGGGCGGTTTTCTCTCCAATTCCATGCATCTCGATGACAGGAAGGGGCCAAAGCTTTCCGGGAATATCACGCTTTCTTAATACGGTGATTCCCATAGGTTTTTTCATGTCTGATGCGGTTTTAGCAAGGAATTTGTTAGGAGCCACACCGATACTGCAGGGAAGATCGAGTTGACTTTTAATTTGGGATTGAATGTCTGACGCAATTTCTAACGGAGTGCCTTTTTCAAAGGAGTCGGTGATATCCAGATACCCCTCATCAATAGAGACAGGCTCCACTAATTCAGAATATTGTCTGAGGATATCAAATATTCCTTTTGAGGCTGCGCGGTAACGGTCAAAGTTAGGCGTCATGATAATGAGGTCGGGGCACAGTTTTTTGGCTTCCCAAAGAGGCATTGTCGTCTTCACTCCGAAGCTTCTCGCTTCGTAGCTGCATGTCACGATGATGCCTCGTCTCTCTTGGGGATTCCCGGCAATAGCCAATGGTTTGCCCCTCAGTGTTGGGTCGAAAGCCATTTCAACAGAGGCATAAAAGCTATTCATATCAACATGAAGGATCACTCGTCCGTTTTTTGGATAATGTGAGTTCATTTAAATCGCGGCTTTCTTTGTCTAATTTTGATGTGTTATTTGCTCGTTCACGTAATTCTTTAACTCTCTAATACCTTCTAAACTCTCTACTAAAACATCGGGGTCGATCTGGGTGATGAGAGAATCTTCAAGATTGATGATCCCTGAGAAATAGTTTGTTTTTGAATAAGAAAGTAAACCTACATTTGTAAAAGAGTCATTCGGTACTTCAAGAATCTCTTTCGCTTCTTTTACGACCAGACCGATCTGCATCGTTTCTGTGTGAACGACGAGAAGAAACATTCCTTTTTTCTGCACCTGCATTCGTGTTATAAAGGATATTTGCTAAATCAAGGACAGGGATCAGCTCTCCCCTGACCTTTACAAGTCCCAGGACAAATGAAGGCAGATGAGGGATGGGCCTCACTTCTTCCACTCTTTCAATCGATACTACATTCTCAATCGGTAGAGCATATTCTTCTTTTCCAGCATGAACTACAACTACTTTCGGCATGGTATGACGTCCCCTCTTAAACTTCTCATCTTTATTCTTCTAATGTACCATAATTTAGAAAGGTTAGGTGATGATTTTGAGAGAAGAAAATGTCCACGAACGACGGATGATCCTTCGTTTGTGGACATTGTATTGTATGAGTGCAATTAGAGGCGACAAGCAAGCCGCCTGCGCTTTTCTATTCCCCCGCTACCTCTTGAATGATCGCTACAACCATTTCAGAGAGCTTGTTCAGTTCTTCAACAGGCATTCTCTCGCTCTTCGTGTGGATTTCTTCGTAGCCTACAGCCAGGTTGACTGTCGGTACTCCAAATCCTGCGATTACGTTTGCATCGCTTCCGCCACCGCTTGTCAGAAGCTCGCTTGGACGACCGATTTTCTTCGCGGCACGTTTCGCCACTTCTACTACTTCGTCACCGTCTTTGAACTTGAAGCCTGGATACATCACCTGTACTTCAACTTCCGCTTTTCCACCCATTTCTTCTGCTACGGATTCAAATGCAGATTTCATCTTTTCTACTTGAGCTTCCATTTTTTCAGGCACGAGTGAACGTGCTTCTGCAAGAACATCCGCTTGTTCGCATACGATATTCGTTGCTTTTCCACCCTCGAAGCGTCCGATGTTTGCTGTTGTTTCTTCGTCGATGCGGCCGAGTGGCATTTTGGATATCGCTTTAGCCGCAATCGTGATGGCAGAAACACCTTTTTCAGGAGCCACACCGGCATGTGCTGTTTTTCCGTAAATCGTAGCTTTTACTTTTGCTTGTGTAGGGGCAGCCACAATGATATTCCCTACTTTCCCATCGCTATCAAGGGCAAAACCGTATTTCGCTTTTACCAGGGATGAATCCAGGGCTTTCGCTCCGACTAGTCCTGATTCTTCCCCTACTGTGATGATGAACTGGATATCACCGTGAGAAATATTGTTCTCTTTTAATACTCGAACAGATTCAAGCATTGTTGCAAGACCTGCTTTATCATCTGCTCCCAGAATGGTTGTGCCATCAGAGTAAATATAGCCATCTTCTTTAAGGGTTGGCTTAACCCCTTTTGCAGGAACAACTGTATCCATATGAGAAGTGAAGTAGATGGTATCTACGCCTTCTTTATTTCCTTTAAGAGTACAGATAAGGTTACCGGCACCATGACCGGTTTGACCCATCGTATCATCTTCAAATACGTCTACTCCAAGATCAGAGAATTTTTGTTTTAAAACTTTTGCAATTTCAGCTTCTTCCTTCGTTTCAGAATCGATTTGAACCAATTCCATAAATTCATTTAGTAAACGTTCTTGATTAATCATTTAGTAGACCTCCACAATATGTATTCACTTCTATAGTATAGCGTGAATAGCCTTGTTCAACAAATCGTACCACTTCTACAATGGAATATTCCCATGCTTTTTCTTTGGTCGATCTTCCCGTTTGTTTCTCATCATTTCCAATCCTTGAATCAATTTGATTCGGGTTTCACGAGGATCTATGACGTCATCCACCATTCCACGGGACGCAGCCACATATGGATTGGCGAATTTCTCACGGTACTCTTCAATTTTCTGCTCCCGGAGCTGTTCCGGATTCTCACTGCCTGCAATTTCCCTCGCGAAAATAATATTCGCAGCTCCCTGTGGACCCATGACGGCAATCTCTGCATTCGGCCAGGCAAACACCAGGTCAGCTCCGATGGATTTACTGTTGAGAGCAACATACGCCCCTCCATACGCTTTCCTTAATATCACTGTCATTTTCGGGACCGTAGCTTCTGAATAGGCATAAAGGATCTTTGCACCATGACGAATGATTCCGCCATGCTCCTGCTTGATACCAGGGAAGAAACCTGTTACATCTTCAAAGGTGATTAAAGGTATATTAAAGGAATCACAGAAACGGATAAAACGTGCTGCTTTGTCAGAGGAATCGATGTCCAGTCCTCCTGCCATGAATTTTGGCTGATTACAGACAAGTCCCACTACCTCTCCTTTAATTCGGGCAAGTCCTACGACAATATTTTTTGCGAATTCTTTTTGAACCTCCATAAAGCTATCTTGATCCACAATTTCATTAATCACGGTGCGGACGTCATATGGGCGAATCGCATCAAAAGGAATAATATCTGTTAAATTGCCACGGTAATCATCTTCTTCATTCACCTCTAGGCGAGGAGGCTTTTCTTCATTATTCTGAGGTAAATAAGCTAATAATTTCCTAACTTCCAGGAGAACCTCTTCTTCGGTTTTCCCTCTGAAATGAGCATTCCCGCTAATGGAGTTATGAACCTTTGCTCCACCTAAATCTTCAGAACTGATTTTCTCACCGGTGACGGTTTCAATTACTTTAGGCCCCGTGATGAACATTTGACTTGTATCGTCCACCATAAACACAAAATCCGTGATGGCAGGTGAATAAACCGCTCCTCCTGCACAAGGTCCCATGATGACGGAGATTTGTGGAATCACTCCCGAATAAATGGAGTTTCGATAGAAGATATGTCCGTATCCATCTAAAGATACGACTCCTTCTTGAATTCTTGCACCACCAGAATCGTTTAGTCCAATAAATGGCGCTCCATTTTTGACTGCCAGATCCATGACATGTGAGATTTTCTTCGCATGCATTTCCCCCAATGCCCCGCCAAATACGGTGAAATCCTGAGAAAATAAGTAGATAGGATTTCCGTTTACTTTCCCGTAACCTGTAACGACTCCATCTCCAGGGCCCTGAACCCCGTCCAGTCCGAAGTCTGAACAGCGATGCTCAATGAATGGATTCAATTCGACAAAGCTGCCCGGATCCACTAAAATATCGATTCGTTCTCTCGCAGTCAGTTTTCCTTTTTCATGCTGCTTATCTATTTTTTTATCTCCGCCGCCTAATTCCACTTCTCTTCTGCGATCATACAATTCATTAATCTTTTCATAGATATCCATTATGTTACTCCCCTTTGATGTTTGATTTATCACATAGTTCATATAGTACACCGTGCGCTGACCTTGGATGCATGAAGGCAACCGCAGCCCCTCCAGCCCCGGGTTTTGGCGTTTCGTTGATCATCCGGACTCCTTTGGCTTGCAGTTCCTTGATCCGTTCTTCAATTCCTTCAACACCAAAAGCAATATGGTGAATGCCTTCTCCTTTTTTCTCAATGAACTTTGCAATCGGACTTTCATTATGTAACGGTTCAAGTAACTCAAGCTTAATATTCCCACCATCAATAAATGCTACTTTCACACCTTGATTTCCCACCTCTTCAACCTTGACCAGTGAGAGCCCAAGAGTATCTTCATAAAACGCGAGAGCATTGTCTATTGATGATACTGCTATTCCGATATGATCTACCTTTTTCATCCCTATCATCCCCCTGTTGTTTACACACTCCACCCGTATAGTATTCGATGAATGTTGTCGAATTTCCTCCTAAACCGGCGAATAATTAAAGCGTTTTCTTTTATGCCAACGGTTGTTTTCTCTCACCATTCACGATAAAATAGAGTTGAAATTCACCTCTTTAAGGTGATATGAAGAATGGAGAGATACAATGGGTAATAAAAAATTACAAAAAATAATTGTATTTGTCATGCTGTTTGCGATGATTGCATCGACGATCATGGCAGGACTGACTTTCTTATTATAAAAGAATATTGAACCGTATCATTTAAGGGACATGCCCTTTTAGAAAACAAAGGATCTGCTTTCGCTAGTCGAAAGCAGATCCTTTTATTTTATCGCACCTTGCTCTTTACCTAACTGATAGAAGCTTTTGTTCGTTTTGACGACTAGCACCTTTGTTCCGACAGGCACCTGATCAAACAGATATTCAACATGTTTGTTGTGCATTCGAATGCATCCATTTGAGATATATTTGCCTATGCTTGAAGGTTGATTCGTACCATGGATTCCATAAATCCTTCCGTCTGTCCCCTTGGCGTCAAAGCCGATCCATCTCGAACCCAATGGATTCCGCGGGTCTCCACCCGGAATATTCTTCTTACGGTAATAAGGGTTCTTGGCTTTGACTGTTACATTAAATAGTCCTTCCGGGGTGAGGGTCGTCGTTTTCCCTGTTGCTACCGGGAATGTGTTCTGGATCTTCCCTTCGTCGATATAGGCTAATTGATTGCTTTCCTTGTTCACGATAATAAACGGATCCCCGGGCAACGGATTCCTTCCAAGTGGCCAGATGGGAGAAGCGAACAAGATAATGGCGAGAAGTATACGCATCCTATCACCTTTTTTCGTGTTTTAGGTGTAGTGTACTTCTCTTTGATCATTTTCATCCTTCTTTATTCCTTTAAACGAGCTTTTTAGTAGAAGATACTGTTCCATCTCCTGGACGAACTGATAAAGGGCCGCACGGGTTTCGAACTCTTCCCTAGTCTTCGGTAAATCCATTTGCTCAAATTCCACTTTCATATCGTACAATTTCTTCAGATAAAACAAGGCAGTGTTTCCCGGATGTATGTGATCACTAAGCTCATCCAGAAATTCTGCAATCCGATGTCCCTGTTCCACTGTCAAAGAGATCGATGTAGCAATCGGTAAAATACGCTGTAGGATTTCGAACTGTTTTTCCCTCATTTTAAAATACAGATAATATAAGTTCTCATGTCGTAAAAAGTGATTTTCAACATCCTTGAATGCAAGGGTCTTCGCTTCTTTAAGTAATTGTTCCGTTTCAGTGATTTCTTTACCATCCCAATGGCTATCATTTGTTCGAAGGTAGTTGATCATTTCACAAAAGATCTTATAGAAATTGGCTTCAATCTTTTCTTGATATTCGATCATCTTTTTATCTACACTCGGCATATAAAGGTTCATGATAAGAGCAATCCCTATCCCGATGACAATGATGCCTAATTCATTCTCGAAAAGCCCCAAGGTCACGTTACCCGCGGAATAAATATGTAAAATGATAACGGAACTGGTGACAATTCCTTCTTTGATACTCAGGGCAACCGTAATCGGAATGAACACAAGTAATAGCAAGCCGATGACGGCAGGGTGATAGGCAATGAATTCAAAGAACGCAGCAGAAATCATCATGGCAATCACACAGGCCAGAAAACGGCTCCATGATGCATTCACCGATTTCTTCTTCGTGTTTTGAATGCACAGAATCGTCAATATTCCGGCAGATACAAAGTTATCCAGCTGGAACCACTGTGCAATACTGATCGCAACGGCTGTTCCGATCCCAGTCTTAAGTGTTCGGTACCCGATTCGAAACATTCATTTTTCTCCTAACTCTTTCTTTTTTAACTTCTATAGAATACCATAATTCCCCTTGAACATAAAAAGGAGGATTAACGAAACTGTTCGCTAATCCTTCCATCGTTCATAGTATTTTTTCTAGGAATTCTTTTCCCCGGTCGCTTTGCGGGTTCGAGAAAAACAGAAGAGGCTCTCCTTCTTCGACGATCTTTCCATCGTCCATGAATAAGACTCTGTCTGCTACTTCCCTTGCAAAACCCATTTCATGGGTGACAATGATCATCGTCATCCCTGAATGAGCGAGTGATTTCATGACCTCCAGCACCTCTTTGACCATTTCAGGATCCAGTGCAGACGTCGGTTCGTCAAACAACATCACTTTTGGTTCCATGGCAAGTGCCCTTGCAATGGCCACACGCTGCTTTTGACCTCCTGATAGACGGTTTGGATATTCAACACTTTTTTCTTTCAAACCAACTTTTGTCAGGAGGTCCGTCCCTAATTTTTTAGCCTCTGTTTTGTTCAGCCCCTTCACTTTCACTGGAGCGTAGATCACGTTTTCCAACGCTGTCATATGAGGAAAAAGATGAAAATGCTGAAATACCATGCCTATATCTTGTCTCACTTTGCTTATATTTTTTCCATTCACAACAGCTTCTTCAAAGTATATCGATCCTGAAGTTGGTTCCTCTAAATAATTCAGGCAGCGGAGAAGAGTGGATTTCCCGGAACCGGAAGGACCGATCAATGCGACAACCTCCCCTTTTTCCACGGAAAAATCGATACCTTTTAATACTTGAAGCTTTCCAAACGACTTTGTAATCTTTTCTGCTTTAATCATTTCCACGTAGTCTCCCTTCCAGCGCTTTCCCTAATAAGGTCAGAACCATGACAAGCACATAATAAATCAGTCCGGCAAATAGGAGTGGTTCGAAAAAGGAATACAAATCACTTCCCACCATATACGAACGTCTCATGACATCGGCTGCCCCGATAACTGTGACGATGGCGGATTCCTTCGTAAGGGTGATAAATTCATTCATTAAGGCCGGCAGGATATTTTTAATGGCCTGAGGCAGAATCACGTCTTTCATCATCAGCCGATAAGGAACCCCAAGGGCCATGGCCGCTTCCTTTTGACCTTTATCCACTGCATTGATTCCCGCTCGAATGATTTCGGAAATATAGGCAGCTGAATTAAGGGAAAAAGAAAGGATGGCTGCTGTATACGGTTCGATCTGGGTTCCAAAAAGCTGTGGCGAACCATAAAAGATGATCATTAACTGGAGAACTAAAGGAGTCCCCCGGAAAACCGATGTATAAATGTCTGCAAGTAACGTTAAAGGCTTGATGGAACTTATTTTACAAAGAGCAAGCAGAATACCGAACGCAAATCCAAGTATTCCCGCTAACCCGACAATTTTAAGAGTGACCTTCAATCCTTCTAAGATAAAAGGAATTGAAGGAATCAATTGTTGAAAATCAAGTGGCACTGTATTCTCCTCCAATCATACTATTAAATAGGAAGGGCTAACCGATGATGGGTTAGCCCTTCTATCAATCTACTGTTCTCCGTCAAACCACTTTTCAGCCAGTTTATCCAATTCTCCATTTTCTTCAAGCTTCTTCAACGCATCATTGAATTCACTTGTAAGTTCACTGTCCTTCGGAAAAGCAACAGCAGATCCGGCATCTTCTTCATTCACGTCCATCGTATTTCCTTGAAGTTCATCATTTTTATCCAAATAACCGTTTGCAACTGTATTTTCTATGATAATGGCATCAAAACGTCCATTTTGGAGATCCTGTATCAGCTCAGGTATACGGTCACGCGTCTCGACTTTTAATTGGATGGATGTGGAAAGTTCTTCTGCAGCATCCTGTTGGATGGAACCTAACTGAACCCCAACCGTTTTTCCATCAAGGTCTTTTTCGCTTTGAATTCCGCTCTCTTTAGTTGAGATGATCATATCTTTTGCGGTGTAGTAGACATCACTGAAGTCAACGTTCTTTTGTCGTTCCGGCGTAGGGGTCATAGCTGAAAGCACAAAGTCCACCTGGCCTGTTTTAAGAGCTGATATTAATCCGCTGAACTCCATATCTTTGATCTCGATTTCATATCCAAGTTCATCTGCCAGCAAATGAGCCAAGTCAATGTCGTATCCGATAAATTCATCACTGTTTGCCGTATCGACGTATTCAAATGGTTTATAGTCAGCAGACGTACCCATGATCAGTTTCTTAGGGTCTCCTGAAGCAGTCTCTGCATTCTCTTCTCCTGCTCCGCATGCAGCTAGAGTAGTAGAAACGATCAGTAATAATAATAGAGATAATAGCTTTTTCATTGTAGTTCCTCCTTAGTTGGTGTGTATAAATATAATATATAATGTATATTAATTACTATATTCGTATTGTAGCAGAGATTAATTTTTATGCAATAGTTTTTATAATTATAGATTAATATTTATATTTTCAGAAAATTAAAGTGATTTTTATTAAGTTTTTATAAGTTAGAGTAAATAGAGAAGGATGAATATTATTCAAATTATATTCATTAATAGTGGAATTGAGCATCTTCGAAATTTCTGGCTGTCTCAATCGAGGTAAGTTTCACTAATAATTGAGAGGAATTGAGTATGGATCCGGTAAGAAGGATCATTTTAATGGAGATTTTAGAATTGGATTAAGCTTCTCGGCAATTTAAGGACCACACCCCTCTTCATAATCCTTAATTGGGTCATTATTTAATTTTTTGCGTCGCTTTCCCATCATTTTTGTCATTATAATAATAAATTACGAATTCTGGTAAAAAAACGGAATATATCAACTCCCAACTTCCAACCAACATAAAAACCCGTCAAGCTTCTCACTCTACCTGTGAGAAACCTGACGGGTTTTTTCATCTTATTTACACTTCTTCACAATATTGATCGAAGTAAGATTGAATTTTGTTCACAACCGACATTGGATCGTGACCTTCAATTTCGTGTCTTTCTACCATCGTCAGTAGCTTTCCATCTTTTAATAGGGCAAACGACGGTGAGGATGGCGGGTAACCGGTGAAGTAACTGCGTGCTTTCGCTGTAGCTTCTTTATCTTGACCGGCGAAAACCGTTACTAATTGATCCGGTCGTTTATCGTAGTGAATGGAATGAGCTGCTGCAGGGCGTGCGATTCCTCCGGCGCAACCACAAACGGAATTGATCATCACGAGTGTTGTACCTTCTTTAGCGAAAGCTTGATCTACTTCTTCTTCTGTTGTTAACTGAGTATAACCGGCTTGTTCGATTTCTTGACGGGCCTGGCGAACAACATCATTCATTAATAAATTGAAATCTATATCCATGCTTGAACTCTCCTTTTAATCGCTGACTTAATCATTCTCCATAAAACAGGAAATTTGATATACCCCTATCATAACAATTTCAAACCATATCTTTCAATTAAAATTAACTAAACCATTCAATGAATTGCTCCTTTATACAACGTTAGCAATTCTTCTACTGCCTGAGAAGTCGTAAAATCTCCTTCCTTCACTCGATTTTCCATGTGAGGGAGGGCGGACTTTATGTTTTGGTGAAAAAAGAAGTCTGAGAGGACTCTTTCTTTCAACATCGTATGAAACCATTCCTGCTTTTGGAGAAGTCGCCTTTCTTGAAAGACTCCCTGTTCTTTTGATTGCTCCTCAAACTGTAGGATCACATTCCACATTTCTTTCAATCCCTCATTCTTCAAGGCAGAACAGGTATAAGCCTTTGAGCTCCAACCTTTAGTTGCGGGAGTCAAGAAGTGGAGGATCTGGTTCAGCTCTCTTCTTGTTTTCTCAGCAAGAGGTTTATTTTCTCCATCCGCTTTATTGACAAGTAATGCATCGGCAAGCTCCATGATCCCCTTTTTCATTCCTTGAAGCTCATCCCCGGCTCCTGTGATGACGAGCAAGAGGAAGAAATCCACCATTTGCCTCACCATCACTTCACTTTGACCCACTCCAACGGTTTCAATGATCAATAGATCATATCCGGCCGCTTCGCATAAGAGAAGCGTTTCACTGGTTTTCCGGTGTACTCCGCCAAGTGTACCTGCAGTGGGGGAAGGTCTTACAAAAGCACGGGGGTTTTTCGATAATTGTTCCATCCTTGTTTTATCCCCCAGAATACTGCCACCGGAAATAGAAGAGCTGGGATCAATCGCAAGGACGGCAACCCGGAGGCCCTTCTCACATAACATCTCCCCAAACGCTTCTATAAATGTACTTTTACCGGCTCCCGGCACACCTGTAATGCCGATCCGGAAACTTTTACCCGTATAGGGCAGGAGCTCATGCAACAGTTCCTGTCCCATGGCATAATGTTGTTCTGCATTGCTTTCAATCAGCGTGATGGCCTTTGCCAAGGAGCTACGGTCTCCATTCAAGACCCCGTCCTTTAATTCGGTGATCGATACAGAATCGTTTTTCTTCTTCACAAACCGCTTCTTTCGCACTGAATCATGCTCTGCCATTATTCAGCCACTTCCTCATAGCCAAGCACTTCGTAAATTTCTTTGATAACCTTTTGTGCCGCAACGGGTATGATCGTCCCTGGTCCAAAAACGGCAGAGGCGCCGTTATTCAATAGGAAGTCATAATCTTTAGCGGGAATCACTCCACCAATGACAACGAGAATGTCTTCTCTTCCTAATTTCTTTAGTTCCGCTACCAGTTGAGGCAGGAGTGTTTTATGTCCTGCGGCTAATGAACTTACACCGATGACATGCACGTCATTTTCGACTGCTTGCAGAGCCGTTTCTTCCGGCGTCTGGAACAATGGTCCGATATCCACATCAAAACCAAGGTCTGCGAACGCCGTGCTGATCACCTTAGCACCTCTGTCATGACCGTCCTGTCCCATCTTTGCAATAAGGATACGGGGTCTTCTTCCTTCGTTTTCCAAAAACTCTTCTGTCATTTCTTTTACTATATTGATTTCTTGTTCATTTGAAAAATTCGAGCTGTACACCCCGCTTATACTTCTAATGGTCGCTTTGTGCCGTCCCGATACTTTCTCTATCGCATCGGATATTTCTCCTAATGTGGCACGTGCTCTTGCTGCATCAACCGCTTTCTCAAGGAGATTCCCTTCCCCTGTTTCTGCTGCATGGGTTAATGCTTGAAGCGTTTCGATCACTCTCTCATCATTTCTTTCTTCTTTAAGCTTTTGGATTCGTTCTACTTGTTTTTGTCTTACAACCGTATTATCGATATCCAGTGTTTCAATCGGGTCTTCCTTGTCGAGGCGATATTTATTTACGCCAATAATCGCTTCGTCTCCTGAATCAATCATCGCCTGTCTTCTGGCAGCCGCTTCCTCGATCCTCATCTTCGGCAATCCGGTATCTATCGCCTTCGTCATGCCGCCAAGCTCTTCGATTTCTTCGATATGTTCCCATGCCTTCTCCATAAGTTGATCCGTCAAGGATTCTACATAATGGGAGCCTGCCCATGGATCAATCACTTTCGTAATGCCGGTTTCCTCTTGAAGATACAGCTGTGTATTACGGGCGATCCGTGCTGAAAAGTCTGTCGGCAGCGCAATCGCTTCGTCCAGTGCATTTGTATGAAGGGATTGTGTATGACCCATGGCTGCCGCATGCGCCTCAAGTAATGTACGAATGACATTATTATAAGGATCCTGCTCCGTTAGACTCCAACCGGATGTTTGGGAGTGAGTCCTTAGCGCCATGGATTTAGGATTCTGAGGGTTGAATGTTTTCATCATTTTTGCCCAAATCCTTCTTGCCGCCCTCATTTTGGCTACTTCCATGAAATAGTTCATGCCGATGGCCCAGAAGAATGATAGTCTCGGTGCAAATGAATCGATATCGATCCCTGCCTTGAGACCAGTCCGTACATATTCAAGACCGTCCGCCAATGTATAAGCCAGCTCAATATCGGCAGGTGCTCCCGCTTCCTGCATGTGATATCCCGAAATACTGATGCTATTAAACTTCGGCATATGTTTGGATGTATATTCAAAAATATCGGCAATGATCTTCATGGATGTTTCAGGAGGATAAATATAGGTATTCCGCACCATATACTCTTTCAAAATATCATTTTGAATCGTACCGGACAGCTTCTCCTGCGAAACGCCCTGTTCTTCTGCCGTGACGATATAAAATGCAAGAATGGGCAGCACCGCTCCGTTCATCGTCATGGAAACAGACATTTGGTCAAGAGGTATTCCATCAAACAGAATCTTCATATCCAGAATCGAATCGATGGCTACTCCCGCTTTCCCTACATCCCCCACTACACGCGGATGATCTGAATCATAGCCGCGATGGGTTGCTAAATCAAAAGCAACAGATAGTCCTTTCTGCCCCATACTTAAATTTCTTCTATAGAACGCATTGCTTTCTTCTGCTGTTGAAAATCCTGCATACTGCCTTACGGTCCAAGGACGATTCACATACATCGTCGGGTACGGTCCCCTTGTATAAGGAGCCAAGCCTGGGAGGTCTTCTCCATGGGATATATCCTTTGAGTCCGCTTCTGAATAAAGAGATTTAATGACGATCTTCTCATTTGTCTCGTAGGTGCTGACTGTCAGAGAACCATCATTCGTTCTCGTTTCTTTCGAATAAGGGTTGATTGCTTGCCAATCAGGCTTTGTCATTGTCAATTCCCTCCTCCCAGATGATTAATAGCTCATTTACTTTTTCCAGAATGTTTTGCTTGTTGTAAATGGATCCATTCAGTCCTATACGAACCCACTCATGCTCATCAGATATTTTCCCTGCTGCGTCAATCACAATGGTCGAATCAATATGATGAATGGACTCAATCAGCATGGGCAGTTTATCTTCATATTCTTCCTCTGTTCCACAAATCACATAGTACGGATAACGGGTTTCTTCCACAAATTGAAGTACATCTTCCTTAGAGAAGCACTCTTTACTTTGATTCGCATGAATGCCCCCCGTCGCTAAAAATCCTTTTACAAAATCAACCCGGGGCTTGTGGGTTTTTAACTTTCCTAACCCTATTAAACCTGCCACCGGTTTACTTGTCAGCTTATGTGTCCTTTCTCTTAATCTTTCAAAAGGAAGTGACAAACGCTCACCCACATTATTAGATGTTAGAGTTTGAACTGTCTCTTCAAGGTTTGAATAGATATTCGTCCCGATCATAGAGTTTTTTCTTGTGGCTAAATCATGAATGCGAGACGCTCTCACTCTATTTATTTTTTCATGTATGGAACCATTTTTCAGGCAGACAAGAATTCCTCCGTCTCCATCGACCTGTTGAAATTCCTTCCATGCACGCTTACCTACCTCTTCTGATAACCATTCCACATAATAAGAACCGCCTCCAGGGTCGACCACTTTATCCAAATGAGCTTCTTCCCCAAGGATCAGTTGAGTATTCCGGGCAATTCTCTCAGAAAACCCGTTCACTTCCCCACTCACTTCATTGAATGGAGCAACAAGAAGATAATCCACCCCAGCAAGAATGGCAGAAAACGCTTCTCCTCCCCCGCGAAGCATATTGACATACGCATCGAGTGTGGATTTGTTCAACTGAGACGTTTCAGCACTGCAGCTGACCGAATGTGCGATCGCTTGTTCTGAAAGTCCATAAGACGATAATACCTCTTGCCACAATTTCTTAAATGCTCTGATCTTGGCTATTTCCATAAAGAAATGACTGCCTACTGCAAAATGAAAATGCATTTTCTCAGCAATCTTTTCTATGGTCCATCCTTTTCTCTGAAGTGCTTCAATATAAGCTACCCCTTCACTCAGACCGTATGCCAATTCCTGCGTGGCACTTCCTCCACTATTATGATACTGGGCAGAATTAATGATTATGGTCTTCAGATAAGGCAGATACTCATCTACGTCTTTTACAACTTTCAACCAATCTTCAAATAACTCTCGATTTTCATTTATTGGATCAAAGCCCATTACACCTTTGATGTCCCTCAGTTCAGGTATTTCCATCAGTCGCTGAATAGAGAGTGCTGTCTTTTTTTCAATGGAAAAGACAGGAGTCTCAAACTCAACGACTTCTTTTATAAATTGATGGAAGCCTTCTCTTAAGTCTAAGTCACCTACTTGAAATGAAACACAGTTCTGCCCCCGGGATAATGCATCCTTCATTGCAGAAGTGAGTTCTTCCCAAGAGCCCCTTTTGACCGGTTGAGCGATGAACCATTTTGGAGTCCTCTCCAATTTCCCTTGAACATTAGGGATATAAGCATTTACCCTATCCACTCCAGGTAGATCTTCTTTCGTGTATAACGGTTTAAGTTCAATATTTTCATAGGTTTTCGTATGTAAGGAACGAATCCCTTTCCCCTTTAACGCTATTTCAGCTGCTTCCTGCCATTCTGTAAGTGTTCGTCGACTGAATGATTGCTCTTTCATATCACTAAGCTTCATAGTACCCCTCTTTCGACCTGCATGATTGTAATCGTTTACATTTGAATCTGAAGAATCTCACTTAACTAGCATGAGTGCACATTGAACATTCAAAATGTTTATACTAATACTATTTTAGTATATAAAAGAAAACGTATTTCTTCAATCTCTCTGGTAAATGAATCAAAAAAGAAAGAAGAGTCGACGGGGTCGACTCTTCCTCCCTTAAGCTTTATTTCTTTGTATTGATATACAATTTACCTTCTGCACGTTTCGTTGTGACATTTCCATAATCATCGGAAATCTTCACTTCAATAAGTGCTCCAGGTGCCTTTACATTTGAAGTGGCTGTATAATAACCGACGTAGTGACCTTCTGATGTTTCCATCATTGGAAGCTCATTTGCGTTTGATACTTGTGCCCCTGCATTTGTCAGTGGCATGTGGATGACAAATGCGGCATCTAATCCAGGCTCACTGTCAAATTCAATTTTCACAGATTCACCGCTCTTCAGGTAAAGATCTTCTGTCGGAAGGAGATTGTCAATAGAAATGTCACCAAATTTAGCGAAAACTGTCACGCTTTGCTTCTTTTTGTTTCCTGCTTTATCCTTCGCTACTACCTGAATGACATTTTCTCCTTCATTCAGAAGCAATCGGTGAGTGAACTGCCCATCACTAACAGAAGCTTTCTCGCCGTTCACTTTCACCCAGGCGAGGTTTTCATCTGAGATCGTTCCTTCAACTGTGATGGCCTCACGATTTGTTTTCATCCCTTCTTTCGGAGACGTGATGGCAAGCTCAGGCTTCACTTGATCAAGTGTGATGGTAACAGGCTCGGATGGTCCCGTCATACCTTGTTCGGTTGCTGCTTTCGCTGTTATCGCATTCTCTCCATTGTGTAATGAGACATCCGCAGAGAATGTTCCATCCTCCATTGTTTCTGCTGTTGCCACTTCTTCGTCACCATTAAATAGATGGACCGTCGTGGTTGGGGCAGATGTCCCTTCAACGGTAACCGACTCATTATTTGTAAATGATCCATCTTTCGGTGATGTGATGACCGGCGCAGTGACTTCATAATTCACTGTTGCACGAATCATATAGTTCCCTTCATCTTCAGGTGCTTGTGACCATGCACCTCCGACGAATTGCCAGCTTCTTGCGGCATATTCGCCATCTTCATCTGTTCCAAGTCCTGGCGCATTCGGATTTGGAGCTGATTGAATGTAAACCATGTAGAAATCACCGTCCACCATGATGCCATGCTGGCTAAGATCTACATGTGTCCATTCCCCGTTACGTAAAGCAGTTCCATCAAACGGACCGGCAACTTTCTTACCAGGAGCGCCATCAGGACCAGATGCATCATAAACGGCAACTTGGAATTCAGTTCCGCCTGGTACTGGCCATTCTGTATCCCAGAATCGGAATAGTCCACCTGTAACCAATGCAGTTTCATTGCCTTCTTCAAGAGACATTTTCACAGCCCAGCCATTACCTGCATCATAGAATGCACGTGCGTTTTCAGCTGTTCCATCATCGTAACCAATTTCACCAGGATACCCGATGAAAGGCTCTAATGAAACATCGGCATTTGTGACTTCTCCACCTTCAACTGTTACTGTCATTTCCTTACTATAGTAGTAAGGTGCAACTACCTTAAGGGTGTACTCACCTTCATATGCCTCCAGTTCATATCCACCATTTTCATTCGTTTCCACAGGTTCCACAACAGCATCTTCAAGTAAGAAGACAGTAGCTCCCTCAACAGGTTCTCCAGAAATTTCATTTGTGACTGTTCCCGTAATATTCCCTTGAGGAATTTCCTCGAGTGTAAAATTGGCGGTAGATGTTCGGTCTGCTTCAATCGTTACACTCTGCGTTTGAGATCTGAAACCATAGGTTGAAGCTTGCAGGGTAAAGTCACCTGCTGCATGAGTCATTTCGTATGAACCATTTGCAGGATTTGTATAAACAGAACGGCCTGTTTCCAGGACACTCACTTCTGCTTGAAGCGGAAGTAATACCGGTGCCGCTTTGTCTTCTGCTGGTTCTTCTTTCGTAACTTTTTTATCCAAATTTATTTTATTCGGATTCACACTCGGTTTCTTCGAAATAGACGATGACGTCTCATCCTTCGATTTCAATCCAAGGTTCATCTTTTTAGCTGGAAGAATCGATTCACCACTTAGTTTCACATCATCAACGTACCAACCTTGTTTCACTACACTTCCATCTGTTGTCACATTAAAAGCGACGTAGATGCGCTGACCGGCATATTGACTTAGATCCACTTCTCCATCAATCCAGCCATCCGTATTGCCATTTACACGAAGCGTCTGTGTCCACGTCTCACCATCAGTGGATACAAAAACATGACCGTAATCATAGTTTCTTTCAAGCTCGTGCCACTGCTTGAATTGTAAAAAGCTATTGCCTTCTGGTAAATCGATCGGAGGCATTTGTAATGACATGTTGGCACTGTTGTCATACGTACCATCCAGACTTGTTGCATATACCTTTTCTCCTGAAGTAGCTGCTCCAGGACCATTTACCGGTACACCCCACTCCCAGCTGTTTCCTGGTCCATAAGAATTCCAGCCACTTGGAGAAGACTCAAAGTCCTGCTCATATCCGACTGTGATTCCCGGAAGAAGAGTGACAGAATAGGCATCCGTTTCTACTTCATTTCCGCCAAAGTCCATTGCGGACCATTTATAGGTTACACTTTCTCCTGTCAGTGCTTCTCCAGGAATGGTCGCCTCATAAGTTCCTGATGTATAGTCGCCTGCAGATCTTGTTGCTTCAACAGACTCCCAAGCACCATCCTGATTTTGATAATGTAATGTAACATTCGTCACACTCACATTATCATTTGCTTCCGCTTGTAGTGGCAGATTCATTCCTTCAAATGCTTCACCAGGGGCTTCATGACTGATTACTGGAGCTTCAGAGTCATCCCCCTCTTTTGAAACTTGCCCTTCTACTTTTCCAATACCGCTTATTACGGATGAAACGGCATCGAATGCGTTAACCAAGCCATGACCATATCCATTATTAGGCGTTTCAGGGAAAGTACCGTCAGTCAATGGAACAGCCGTTGACATTAAGATTTCTTCCATTTCGTCAACCGTCAAACTTGCATCCACTTGTCTCAATAATGCTGCAACTGCAGAGACGTGGGGACCAGCCATTGATGTACCATTCCATCCGCCTTCATAGTTACTTCCCGGTACTGAAGAACGAATATTCACTCCCGGTGCGGAAATTTCAGGTTTAACTTCCTCATATGGAGAAGGACCTTGAAGTGAGAAGCTTCCGAGGTTGTCATTAATATCTGTTGCACCTGTAGCAAAGGACTCTGGGTAATTTGCCGGATTAGCGATTGAACCTGGGCCACCAGGATTAAATAACGTCGTATTACCTGCTGAAAACTCAGGGAATATTTCGGCCGCTCTCCAGGCGTTCACCATATCCCGGTACCACTCATCAAGACCGGGACCGCCACCCCAAGAGTTATTGACAACATCAGGAGCCATCTCCGGATGAGGGTTGCCCTCTGAATCCTTTGGAGCCAGGATCCATTCTCCCGCTTCTAATAAATCAGCATCTGTTCCTCCATTAGCCGTGAATGCTTTTACTGCAATCCACTTCGCTCCCGGAGCAACGCCGATCTGATTGCTCCCGTCAGGTTCTGAACCAACCATTGTGCCTGTAACATGCGTACCGTGACCATCATCATCATAAGGTGCACTTTGCCCGGCTGTTGCATCAAACCAGCTGAACTCATGATCAGGGGCATCAGGATTTTGAGGGTCATATCCTCTATATTTTCCCTGTAAAGCCGGATGGTTCCATTGAACACCTGTATCAATCGATGCTACAACGGTTCCTGCTCCATCAATTCCCATATCCCAAACAGCCGGAGCACCCACTCGGTCGATATTCCATTCAATGGAAGCAGGGCTGTTTTGAACTTCTTTTTCTGCAACGCCAGCTGCACCTTCTGCTTTTGCCGGTTGAATGAGTTGACGTGTTTCATTCGGTAAGATCTTATCAACTTCTGCAAATGTTGAAATTTTCTCCATTACTTCTTTCGTAGAAGTAACGGCCATTCCGTTTACAACATAGAAGTCTTTTATTTCTTTTACTGCCCCGGATTTCTTCTGTTTCGTTAAGTATTCTTTCACTTCTGCCTGAGATTCAAGGGCCGTGGCTCGAAGCTCGGAGACGACCATATTTCGTTTTAATAGTTTTTTGCTGTTAGCAGACAGCTTCTGCTTTTTCGCTTTTTCAGCCGCCTTCTTAGCTACAGCCTCTGTATCCAGCTGCTCCTTGAATTTCACTAAGTATGTGACATGCTTATCTTTCTTGAATTGATCTTGTAGTTTCGATGTGATCTTTGATTGTGGATTCACTTTTGCTGATTCGTTTGCTGAGGTGGATGGTTTTTCTTTAGCCAGTGCTGATTGTGAGGTATTCGCTGCCCCTGCATTGAATGGAAACATTAACGGGACAAACATTACTAAGGTGAGTACAATGGATAACCATCTTGCCTTACGCTTTCTACTTGTCATCTAATTCCCTCCCAGTAATTTATGATTCCTTCAGTAAAACCGACACCTCCCTGCTTCATCTACTTGGTAAAAAGTAGGTAATAAACCAAAGATAACCAATACAGATGTAAAATGTTGTAAGTTTATGTCGTTTTAAATCTGAATATTCAGAAATTAATAGAAAAGTCACGTGTTTTCTCCTTTCTAGTACGTACATAGTCACAAAAAGAATATAACTGCAGGAATATTCTGGGGTATCAGGAACTTTTCACAGGGTAAAAGGATGGGGTATGCCTACTTTTTTAAGTTTAGCAAGAAATAATTGAGCGAGAAGTCACAGGATTGTATTCTTGTATAACGGCAACTGGAAAAACGTCCTATTCTTGACGAAACATTTCATATTAGAATATTCTTCCAGGAATGTTTAACCCCATTTTCCCGAATCATTGGGATAATCATTTATTTTTTCTGCTCCATTCTATCCAGAAACAAAAAAAAATAAGGACTAACCACCCAGGGTCAGTCCTTATAACGATTAATATACAGATGTATTTTCTTTTGAAGTGTTTTCTAAGATTTCTTTCACACGCTGTAAGAATCTTCCGCAAACCAGACCATCCAGAACACGGTGATCGAGTGACATACATAAGTTCACCATGTCTCGGACTGCGATCATTCCGTTGTTCATGACAACCGGACGTTTCACAATCGATTCTACTTGAAGGATTGCTGCTTGCGGATAATTAATGATACCCATTGATTGTACTGAACCAAATGACCCGGTGTTGTTGACAGTAAATGTACCTCCCTGCATATCTTGGGAAGTTAATTTACCGCTGCGTACTTTTCCGGCAAGCTCAGTGATTTCTCTTGCAATACCCTTGATCGTTTTTTCGTCTGCATTTTTGATCACAGGCACATACAGTGCATCGTCTGTTGCTACTGCAATGGAAAGGTTGATGTCTTTCTTCTGAACAATCTTGTCCCCGGCCCACATAGAATTAATTTGTGGATACTCTTTAAGGGCTTGAGCAACAGCTTTCACGAAAAATGCGAAGAAAGTAAGATTAAAGCCTTCACGCTGTTTGAACTCCGTTTTAAGTGAGTTTCTATAATCAACAAGGTTTGTAACATCCACTTCCATCATCGTCCATGCGTGAGGAGCCTCATGCTTGCTTCGAACCATGTTGGATGCGATGGCTTTACGAATTCCCGAAACCGGGATTTCAATATCACCAGGTACAACAGGAACGTTCGCTGCAGGCGCAGATTGCTTGGCCGGTTGTTTAACCGCTTGTTCTTTCACCGGTGCTTGCTGAGGCGCCTGATCTTCAGCCTTAGGCGCCGGAGCATCTCCTGCTTTTGGAATACTACCTGACTCAATGATCTTCTTAAGATCTTTACGAGTGATACGGCCGCCATTCCCAGTTCCTTCCACTTGATTCAGATCAATATCATGCTCTTGAGATAGCTTTAATACGGCAGGGGAATATCTTGTTTTATTCCCACTATCTTTACTTGGAGCCTTCGTTTTAGGTGCCGATTGAGGTGCTTGATCCGATTCTTTCTTAGGCGTTTCTTTCGGAGTTTCTTCAACAGGTGCAGAACCTTCACCTTCCACTTCAATCGAACAAATGATTTCTCCGACTTCAAGAGTGTCTCCTTCTTCAGCAATTAATTCTTTAATGGTACCTGTGAAGGATGATGGTACCTCTGCATTTACTTTGTCCGTTTGAACTTCCGCAATCGGATCATATTTATTGACGGTATCACCAGGTGATACCAACCATTTACTTATCGTACCTTCTGTAACACTTTCCCCTAGCTGAGGCATTTTCATATTTTCAATACCCAATGAGGAACCCTCCTTACTGTCTAATGTTATTAAAATTCTGCAAGTTCACGCATTGCTTTTTCTACTTTGTCCGGGTTAATCATAAAGTATTTTTCCATTGTCGGTGCATACGGCATTGCAGGAACATCAGGACCCGCAAGGCGTTTGATAGGAGCATCAAGCTCGAATAAACAGTTTTCAGCAATAATCGCAGAAACCTCACCCATGATGCTTCCCTCTTTATTGTCTTCTGTCACCAGGAGCACTTTACCTGTTTTTGAAGCTGCTTCAATGATCGCTTCTTTATCTAATGGATAAATCGTACGTAAATCCAATATGTGCGCTTCGATTCCATCCTGGGCAAGCTTTTCCGCTGCTTGAAGTGCAAAGTGAACACACAGACCATAAGTGATCACTGTGATGTCCTCTCCTTCACGCTTCACGTCTGCTTTCCCGATTGGAAGAGTGTAGTCATCCTCAGGCACTTCACCTTTGATCAGGCGATAAGCACGTTTATGTTCAAAGAATAATACTGGATCTTCATCACGGATAGCAGCTTTCAGTAAGCCCTTCACATCATAAGGAGTGGATGGCATGACAATTTTCAATCCTGGTTGATTAGCGAACACGGCCTCAACCGATTGTGAATGATATAGAGCCCCGTGTACTCCGCCACCGTAAGGAGCACGAATGACCATCGGACAGCTCCAATCATTATTCGAACGGTAACGGATTCGTGCTGCTTCAGAGATGATTTGGTTCACTGCCGGCATGATAAAGTCGGCAAACTGCATTTCGGCGATCGGTCTCATGCCATACATGGCAGCTCCGATTCCAACTCCGGCAATGGCTGATTCCGCAAGTGGTGTATCAATGACACGGTCTTCTCCAAATTGATCATACAGTCCGTGAGTCGCTTTGAATACTCCACCTTTTTTACCGACGTCTTCTCCAAGAACGAATACTTTCTCGTCACGTTCCATTTCTTCTCTAATTGCCATTGTTACGGCATCAATATATGAAATTACTGGCATGATTGAATTCCCCCTTACTTCTCTTCTGCGTAAACATACTTCATAGCTGATTCTGCTTCAGCATATGGAGCGTTTTCTGCATAATCCGTTGCTTCGTTCACGAGCTTCATAATGCGATCATTGATTTCTTTCTCAATATCATCGTTCATGACGCCTGTTTCTTTTAAGTAAGCACCAAACGTGATGATTGGATCATTTGTTTTCGCTTTCGCTACTTCATCGGGAGAACGATAGCTTCTGTCATCATCATCCGAGGAGTGAGGAGTCAAACGATACGAAACCGTTTCAACCAATGTCGGACCTTCTCCACGACGACCACGATCTGCTGCTTCTTTGACAGCTTTATAAACTTCGATCGGATCATTTCCATCAACAGTGATTCCCGGCATACCATACCCAATGGCACGATCGGACACTTTCTCACACGCTAACTGCTTTTCGATTGGAACTGAGATTGCATATTTGTTGTTTTCACACATGAAAATAACAGGTAATTTATGTACACCAGCAAAGTTTGCTCCTTCATGGAAATCTCCCTGGTTGGAAGATCCTTCTCCGAATGTCACAAACGTTACAACATCTTTCTTCTCCATTTTCCCGGCAAGGGCGATACCAACGGCATGAGGAACTTGCGTGGTTACAGGAGATGAACCCGTTACGATATTATTTTTCTTTTGCCCAAAATGACCAGGCATCTGACGTCCGCCCGAGTTTGGATCTTCTGCTTTCGCAAAACCTGATAACATCAACTCTTTAGCCGTCATCCCGAATGTTAATACCACACCCATGTCTCGGTAGTACGGAAGGACATAATCCTTTTCACGATCTAAAGCGAATGCAGCACCGACTTGAGCAGCTTCCTGACCTTGACAAGAAATAACAAAAGGGATTTTCCCCGAACGGTTCAGTAACCACATACGCTCATCGATTTTTCTAGCAAGAAGCATGGTTTCATACATTTCTAATACTTTCTCATTGGAAAGTCCTAACTCTTCATGACGATTTTCTGCCATTTTGTTTACCTCCTACACAATCTAATGGTTGGAAAGGTAGAGAGGACCTCTACCTTTCCTATTGAAATTAATTGTCTACTTGTAGCTCAAGAACAGTAGGCTACGCGTTTCTATGAGTGAATTGCCTTTCCATCTACAGCAAGGGCTGCCTCTCCGATCGCTTCTGACAGGGATGGATGAGGGTGGATTGTGTGCGCGATTTCCCATGGGGTTGCGTCCAATACTTTAGCCAGTCCCGCTTCTGAAATCATGTCTGTTACATGTGGACCGATCATGTGCACACCTAGAATGTCATCGGTATCTTTATCTGCAATGATCTTGACGAATCCATCCGATTCACCATATACAAGTGCTTTCCCGATTGCTCTGAAACTGAATTTTCCGGTCTTCAAGTTATATCCCTTTTCTTTTGCTTCCTGTTCCGTGATCCCTACGCTTGCAATTTCAGGATTACTGTAGATGCATTTTGAAATGAGGGAATAGTCAATAGGGTGAGGTTTCTCATTCGCCATATGTTCCACAGCTGTGATTCCTTCGTGTGATGCAACATGAGCTAATTGAAGTCCACCGATGACGTCCCCGATCGCGTAAATATGAGATTCCTTTGTTTGGAAGAAATCATTCACTTCAATAAAGCCTTTTTCCACTTTAATATCTGTGTTCTCTAAGCCAATGCCTTCAACGTTCGCTTGTCTGCCTACAGATACAAGGATTTTCTCTGCCGTAAAGGCTTTTTCTTCTCCTTTATGCTCAGCTTTGATCGTGACCTCTCCTTCTCCTTTTTCCAAGGTTTCAGGAAGCACCTTAGCACTTGTAACGATTTTAACGCCTTTTTTCTTCATCAAGCGCTGCATTTCTTTAGAAATCTCATGATCCTCGGTTGGTACTATTTTATCAGCGTATTCCACAACGGTTACCTCAACATCAAAGTCAGACAGCATGGAAGCCCATTCTATACCGATGACTCCTCCGCCAACGATGATGATCGATTTTGGCAAAGCCTCAAGTGAAAGCGCTTCATCCGAAGATAGAACGTATTCACCATCAATATCAAGTCCTGGTAATGAACGAGGTCTCGAACCTGTTGCAACGATCACATTTTTAGGGATCAGCATTGCATTATCTTCACCGTTATTCATTTCAACTGAAATCGTGCCTGGCATAGGGGAGAAAATGGAAGGTCCCAAAATACGACCCAGCCCTTCAAAGACATCGATCTTACCTTGTTTCATCAAGTGTTGAACCCCTTTGTGAAGCTGTTCAACAATCCCGTCTTTTCTGGATTGGACTTTCGTGAAATCTAATTCTACCCCATTGATCTTCACACCAAAATCTTCACTATGTTTCGCTGTTGCATATACTTCAGCACTGCGAAGAAGAGCTTTACTGGGAATACATCCTTTGTGTAAGCATGTCCCGCCAAGCTTTCCTTTTTCAACGATTGCTGTTTTTAATCCAAGTTGAGAAGCGCGAATGGCGGCTACGTAGCCACCAGTTCCTCCCCCTAGAATGACTAAATCATATTCTTCTGCCAATCTTGAGTCCTCCTTGCTCTTATACTCTCGCTTTTTTCTTTACTGGTCCTGGGTACACTTTATAGTCCTCTTCATTTCGCAAGACCCTCAATGCCCCTTCCGCAAGAGCTTGCAGTTCATTTTCTCCTGGTTGAATCACGACATCCGCTATCCAATTGATTCGATTGCTTATCGCCTTTACAAATTCTTTACCATAAGCAAGTCCACCCGTTAGCACAATGGCGTCTACTTTACCATTAAGGACGGCACTCGCTGCCCCTATCTCTTTAGCAATTTGATACGCCATCGCATCATACACGGCTTTGGCATTTTCATCGCCATTTTCAATCATCTTCTCTACTTTTACCGCATCGTTTGTTCCAAGATAACCGACTAAGCCACCTTGACCAACGAGTTTCTTCATGATTTCATCACGGTAATAATCACCTGAGAAGCATAGGTCAACTAAATCACCCGCTGGAACAGTACCTGCTCTTTCAGGACTGAATGGGCCATCGCCATGTAAACCATTATTCACATCCACGACTTTCCCATTGCGGTGGGCACCGACGGTAATTCCACCACCCATATGAGTGACGATCAGGTTTAGGTCCTCATATTTTTTTCCGAGTTCCTTTGCGACTCTTCTTGCTACCGCTTTCTGATTTAATGCATGGAAAATACTCTTTCTTTCAATGAGTGAAAACCCTGAAACACGGGCAAGTGATTGTAGCTCGTCCACTACAACTGGGTCGACAATATAAGACGGAATGTTTAATCCAGAAGCAATTTCAAATGCTATAATCCCACCAAGGTTTGAAGCATGCTGACCTGAGAATCCTTCTTTAAGATCCTTCAGCATGTCATCATTCACTAAGTATGTGCCGCCTTCTATCGGTCTAAGAAGGCCCCCACGGCCACAAACAGCACTTAGCTTCGAAATGTTGATCCCTTCTTCATCTAACGTTTGAAGAATGGTATCCTTTCTGAATTCATACTGATCAATGATGGTTGGAAATTCATTAATCTTTTCTGTATCATGACGAATTGTCTTTTCAAAGATAGATCGATCATCATCGAAAACACCAATTTTGGTTGATGTCGATCCAGGGTTAATGACTAATATTCGATGTTTGTTCTCTTGCACTGTTGTTACCTCCATTTGGGTAGCTGTTATTGTAATGTTTGTACGTAGAATTTTTCCCCTATGATAGATAACCCCTTAATCTGTTCGATGTTCGCATTAACAGGGAAGAAACGCTCTACTTTTGTTAGAAGTAAAGCGTTTTTTCTTCTAATTATCCACGTCTGCTTAAAATATGTTGACCGTTTTGTAAGAACTGGCTTCTTGAACGGCGCATTTTCTCGATTCTTTCTTCAGCCATACGATCAGCAGCAACGTAAGTTGGAACATTATCACGTTTAGCGATTTCAATAACCCGCTCAACGTTGTTGTACACTTGCTCCACTTTTTTCATCGCTCTTTCACTATTGTAACCGTATAATTCATCCGCTACGTTGATGACTCCACCTGCATTGATGACATAGTCAGGTGCATAAACGATACCCATTTCATGGATTGCGTCACCATGACGAGTTTCTTTTAATTGGTTATTTGCAGCCCCTGCAATGACTTTTGCTTTTAGCTGAGGAATGGTTTCGTCGTTGATGATCGCTCCCAGTGCACATGGTGCAAAGATGTCACAGTCAACACCATAAATATCGTTGATGTCAACAGCTTTTGCCCCGAATTCATCTACAGCACGTTGTACCGCTTCTTTATTGATATCTGTAACGATCAGATGTGCTCCTTCTTCGTGAAGGTGACGACACATATTGTACGCAACATTTCCGATTCCTTGAACAGCGATCGTTTTTCCTTCAAGTGAATCAGTTCCGAATGCTTCTTTCGCTGCCGCTTTAATCCCACGGT
This sequence comes from Rossellomorea sp. FM04394, assembly GCF_041889765.1. Classification (NCBI taxonomy): domain Bacteria; kingdom Bacillati; phylum Bacillota; class Bacilli; order Caryophanales; family Bacillaceae; genus Rossellomorea; species Rossellomorea sp. FM04394. The sequence goes on from NZ_CP168654.1 coordinate 2,836,331, forward strand.
ATACGCCGTACGCAGTTACCGGAGATGGGTTCCCTGAAGATCCAAACGCTGGTGAAATACCTGTGACATAATCTGTTTCTTCATGGATCAAGTCCATATCAGCAACTGTTGTTCCCACATCTTCAGCCGTAATATAACGACCGTTCAGTCCTTGAATGTAGCGACCGAATGCACGGAACATTTCTTCATTCTTATCTTTGCGAGGGTCACCAATAATGACCGTTTTCCCTCCACCTAAATTAAGACCTGCTGCAGCATTCTTGTACGTCATACCACGTGCAAGGCGAAGCGCGTCTTCAATCGCCGCTTCTTCCGATTCATATGTCCACATACGAGTCCCGCCAAGTGCAGGTCCAAGTGTAGTATCATGAATCGCAATGATTGCTTTCAAACCTGATGATTCATCTTGACAAAATACCAATTGCTCATAATCATATTGTTCCATATAGCTAAAAATTTTCATTTTCATTTCCCCCTAAAGTCTTATATATTTTGATTTATATCACTATTTATTTGAAGCAGAGCATATAGCCAGTGCCAGTGAATATAGTTTACTTTCTGCACTGTCCGCTCTGGATGTCAATACGATTGGTGCTTTCGCTCCAGCGATCACAGCTCCTACTTTCGCTTTTGCAAAATAGATCAGGGACTTGTAAAGAGCATTACCAGTTTCGATATTTGGAACGAGAAGGATATCCGCTTGTCCAGCGACTTCACTTTCAATCCCTTTATGTTCAGCAGCGTGGTGTGAAACGGCATTATCCAATGCTAATGGACCATCCACGGTACAATTTCGGATCTGTCCTCTTTGATTCATCATCGTAAGAGAAGCGGCATCAACTGTTGCCTGCATAGCCGGATTAACCACTTCAACCGCCGCTATCGGAGCTACTTTTGGATGGAGAACACCGATTGAACGGGCAATCTCGACGGCATTTTCAATAATTTGCGCTTTTTGCTGGAGATCAGGTGCAATATTCATCGCTGCATCCGTAATAAATGTCAGTCTATCAAACCCTTCCACCTCAAAAGCTGCCACATGTGATAAAACATTGCCTGTTCTGAGACCCCACTCTTTATTTAACACTGCTTTTAAAATAACAGCAGTAGGGACATTCCCCTTCATAAGGGCACCTGCTTCATTTTCCTTCACAGCCTTCACTGCCAGTTCGGCTGATTTCTGTGGCGAAAATGCATGCTTGATTTTAATGCTGCTGTGAGATCGAAGTTGCGGTGCGACCTCTTCTATAAGAGAGATGATTTTTTCTTTATCGCCAAAAAGTAAAAATTTGGCCATATCTTTTTCAACTGCCATGGCGACAGCACCAAGGACTTCTTTATCTTCTGCAGCTGCTACCGCTACAGTGGAATTTTCTATCCGGGTTGCTTTTTCCACCAAAGATTGTAGATTCATGTATGTCGTTTCAACCCCTTTTTTCTGTTATTATGTTCCCATCAAACTACATGCAAGAACCGTGCCAACTTCAAACGCCCTGAAAACGCTTTATTAAGTCATGGTTATACCTGCAAATTATTTCATACTACGCAAATTATTTCATGCTAGTTGTTTCAATGTTATATTTTTCAATTTTATAATACAAATTTCGAACAGACACATTTAATGCTTTAGCGGTTGCTGTTTTATTACCATTATTCTGCTCCAAAACCCTTTGGATTATATTTTTTTCATATTGTTCCACTTGCGTTCCGAGATCCTTAACGGTTCCTTCCGTCTCGTAAGGAACTTCTTTAACAAGGCTTTTGGATGTATCATCCAGTTGGGGTAAATGCTTTATGTCTATCTTCACTTCGTTGTAATTCATAAAGATAATGGCCCTTCCCAATACATTTTCAAGCTCTCTTACATTACCCGGCCAATGATAATTCATTAAGTTATTCATCGCCTGCTCTGTTACCCCTTCAACATTTCTACCGTAATCCTGATTGATCTTCGTAATAAGGGTTTCGGCAATGCGGGGAATATCTGATTTGCGATGTCTTAGTGGCGGAATCTGAATAGGCATTCGATTGAGCCGGTAGTAAAGATCTTCTCTGAAAGAGCCGTCAGCGATTCCTTTTTCAAGATTCACATTTGTCGCTGCAATGACCCGGACATTAATCTGGATGGATTTTGTCCCCCCCACACGAACGATCTCATTCTCCTGCAGGACCCTCAGTAACTTAGCTTGAGTATTGGCACTCAATTCCCCTATTTCATCCAGAAAGATACTGCCATTATTCGCTTCTTCAAACAAGCCTCGCTTACCACCCCGCTTCGCTCCTGAAAATGCACCTTCTTCGTACCCAAATAATTCACTTTCCAATAGGTTCTCTGATAATGCAGCACAATTGACCCTCAGGAATTTGTTGAACTTTCGATCACTCGCATTATGTATAGCGTGTGCAAATAATTCCTTTCCTGTACCGGATTCACCCCTGAGAAGAACAGTGGCAGGCGTTTTTGCCCCTAATTTAGCTTGTTCCACCGCAATCATCATTTCCTCAGAATCCCCGATGATGTCTTCAAACATATACTTTGCTTCAAGAGTGCGAATAATTCTCCTGGCCCGATCCAACTCCTGAGTAAGTGACTGAATTTCAGACATATCATGAATGACACCTACACTCCCCTTGAGTTTACCATTCACGATTATAGGAGCTACATTGACAATGACTTCTTTCCGCTTCGGCCCTACCCGCATCCTCGTTCCCCTGATGGCTCTTCTTGTTTGCAGGACTTTCAAGTGGATACTCTCTCCTTCAGAAATGTCTGCCGTTGCCGGTTTTCCAATTACTTCTTCTTGGGAGAGTCCTGTGATTCTAGTATAAGCAGGGTTTATTAATATCCCTTTTCCTTCTTCGTCGACTACAGAAATCGCATCATCACTGGAATGAATGATGGCTTCAAGCATTGTTTGAATTTCTTTAAGATTCGTGATCTCCTCTGCAAGATTCACGACTTCCGTAATATCTTTGAATACAGAAAAAGCTCCGATGATTTCATCATTGTCCGTAATCATTGGAATCCGATTGGAAATGATCTTCAGCCCATTGTCCAAAACAACTTCTTGATGAAATTCAGTTCGTCGCGTTTCAATCGTGTTGGTTAATTTACTCTCGGGAATCACATCAGAAATATGCAACCCCATTACGTCTTCCTGGTCCTTACCGATCATCCTCTGTGCACTTTTATTGAAGAGCATCACATTTCCTTGATCGTCTATTCCGACCATACCATCATCAGTAGAGTTAAAAATGAGGTCTCTTTTAAAGGATTCACTTGTTAATTGATGGATAAGATCTTCCTTCTCTTCCAGAAGTTTTGAAATAAGAAAGGCAACACTGCCTGGAATAATAACGGTGTTCCTTCCCCGCTTATCTCTTATATTTTCAAATACTTTTTGTTCACCGGTCACTTCAATGACGATATCAACAGAATCATTCAGGAAATGTCGCCAATCAGTACCAACTGGTATCCCCAGCTCTTTAGCTAACACAATCCCTGAAGCGGTTTCATTTAGGTCTACAACGGCGATCACTTTCATGACGGAAGCTTCGTGTAGGATTTTTAAAATGGCTGTTCCACCCTTACCCCCGCCGACAATCAGAACCTCTTGCAACATTTTTCACCCCGGCTCTCGATACCTGCAATTTTTTTCACAAGCATAATGTTACACTACTTTTCGAAACTTGACAATTTTCTAGTTGGAGTTAGAATTTTAGTATGGAAACAAAAAAGGAGTTATGCACCTCATGGTCCGTCTAATTGCCCTGATTATTATGTTAATTCCTGGCGCTCTCGCTGCTCTCGGGATTAAATTGATGAGAGATATGTTATTTGGCATTCTGCAGTCTCCCATTCCTTATTTGTGGCTGCAATTTGTCATTGGATTAGTATTCTTTATATGCGGTCTCGGTTTTATTGCAGGATTTGTACTGCATCGTGATCGAAAACGCAATAAAGTACAATCCCGATTCAACAAAAAAGGCTAGCGCTTGGTATGCGCTAGCCTTTTTTACTTTCTCTCAGCTTCCATGCATTTTCAGGATAGTCCGTTACAAATGCAGTGCAACCTACATTCAGTAATCTCTCCATTTGTTCCACTTTATTCACCGTGTAAGGTCTGACACAAATGCCGTTATTCATCGATTCCATTATGATTTCATCCTTGACTGCTTTCAGGTTGGGGTGTATCGCTTTCGCCCTTAGAGATTGGGCATAAATCCACGGCATGAATAATCCTGATGAGTATAGTGGCGCAATTTCAACGGCAGGCTCCAGCCGGTAGCACGCTACAATCGAGTAATGATTAAATGAAGAGATGATGATCCGGTCTTCAAATCCAAATTCCTTAATTAATCCGATTACTTTTTCTTCCAGTCCCTGATAGTCCATGATGCTGTTCTTCAACTCAATATTACACAGTAAGTCATTGCTCTTTAACCACTGAAATACCTCCCTCAATGAAGGCACACGATTTTTTTTAAACAACTTACTTTTAAATTTATAATTCGCTTGCAGTTTTTGAATTTCCTGAAGCGTATAGTCTTTGACGAACCCTTTCCCATTTGTGGTGCGATCAACCGTTTCATCATGAATCACGACGATTTCTCCATCTTTCGTCAGTTGAACATCCAATTCAATACCGTCTGCCTTTACTCTTTCAGCTTCATAAAACGCGTCCATAGTGTTTTCCGGGTGAGTCCCGGCTGAGCCACGGTGTGCAAAAATCAGTGTCATGAGTTCACTCCTTTTTCTTAAGTTAATCTCATTCTATATGTAGATATCCAGACCATTCCCTTGTTGAATGAATGTGCGTCTAAACCCATTATATACTTATTTATATTCTCCTCAAAGGATGAGTTCTCTTCAAAAAAAAAAAAATCCTGAGTCACTCAGGATTTTTTTGTTTCCAATGGTAAGTGCAACATCTATTAGAACCAAGAGCATCTTCTTCTGCGGCGACGGTCTTCGATACCTGCTACATCGTCTCTGTCACAACGGCGTACAGCTCTGCAGAAATCTTCCCCTCTAATAAAAGCTCTTACAGGAACTCTAAAGTCGTCTCTATCTCTGTCAAAAGCACCAGCTACATCATCTCTATCACGGAAGCATCCCATACTCTCACCTCCCTTTTCTTGTTTTTGCATTACACTGTATCATATGTATCAAAGGACAAGCTGTAAGGGCGAACTACCAGATATTAAAAAAAATGAGGCAATTGTTACTGAGGAAGTAGAAAAGATCACAGAACGCTTATCTTCAAACCAAAAAACCCTACGAAACCAATTGGCTCATAGGGTTTTAATATGAATTATTCAATTCGATGATTGGCCCAATCCTTACTTTTTCATGAAGCCATATGTTCTAAACGAAGCTTATCAGCAACCATAGCGATGAATTCGGAATTTGTCGGCTTAGCCTTGGACATACTCACTGTGTACCCGAATAAAGAAGAAATTGAATCGATATTCCCTCTGCTCCAAGCCACTTCGATCGCATGACGAATCGCTCGTTCTACTCTTGATGCTGTAGTGTTGTATTTTTTGCGATATCAGGGTAAAGAACCTTTGTAATTGAACCAAGTAATTCGATATCGTTGTAAACCATAGAAATCGCTTCTCTTAAATATAAGTAACCTTTAATATGTGCCGGCACACCAATTTCGTGGATGATACTTGTAATACTTGCATCTAAATTTCTTGGTTTCTGCTCTGTATGCATTCTGGATGAGGAAGGTTTTTTGATGATTGGGTTTGATTTACCGCTGACTTGTCTAATATGACTCACTAGATTTTCCATATCAAATGGTTTTAGGATGAAGTAAGAAGCTCCGAGGTCGACGGCTTTCTTTGTTACATCTTCTTGACCGAAGGCTGTCAGCATAATGACATTAGGGATGCTCTTCTTTTCACGAAGTCGTTCGAGCACTGCAAGCCCGTCCAAATGAGGCATAATAATATCCAAAACCAGGACATCCGGATCCACTTCTTCTAACAAATCTAAACAATCTTGGCCATTATGAGCAATTCCTACTACTTCCATATCATTTTGTGAAGCAATGTAGTCTTCCAATAAAGACGTAAGTTCACGGTTATCATCCACAACACATACTTTAATCGATTTCACTACAGGTTTCCTCCTCAATCCTAATTAATTCATCTCTTTATTTTTATTCTAAATTACTTTTTCGACAATGCAACCTAAATTCCTTTTATTTTTGAAAAAAACTTGAAAAATATTATATTTTCTTTGATTTTCTAAAGATTTCTTTATATTTCGACCCTATTCGATATTCGCTCATCGGTTTGTCGAATAATCTTTATTTTAACAAGTTATACGTCTTTTTGGCAAACTGTCCTTTCGGAAACACCTTTTTTATTCAAAAAAAGAACCCTTATAAGCACCCACGATCGGGACTTTAGTAAGGGTTTTCCACTTTTAGCTTGCTCGGTCATGATTTTTCTTGTAAATATCGATTCCAGCTTCACTAAGCATCCATTCAATGTGTACACCATATCCGCTTGTCGGATCGTTTACAAATACATGTGTCACAGCCCCGACGACTTTTCCGTCTTGGATGATGGGACTTCCACTCATGCCTTGCACGATTCCACCTGTTTTCTCCAATAGCTTGGGATCTGTTACTTTTAATACCATCCCTTTTGTTGCCGGATACTTCTGAGGTATGGTACTGACAATTTCAATATCGTACATTTCTACATCTTTCCCATCTACCACAGTCAATATCTGAGCAGGTCCTTCTTTCACTTGGTGGGAAAGAGCGATGGACATTGGTTTATCCATCAGATCATTATCAATGGTCTGATTTAATTCCCCAAAAATCCCGAATGGGCTGTTACGGGTAATGTTCCCGATCACGTTTCGATCAGAAGAAAAACGGGCTAATTTTTCACCTGGTTTACCGTCCTTTCCTTTGTGAATGGACGTTACTTCTGAATGGACAATTTCTCCGTTTTCAACCACAATCGGTTTTTTTGTATCCATGTCTGAAATGACATGGCCCAGTGCCCCATATTTCTTGGACTTCGGGTCAAAGAACGTCATTGTGCCGATTCCAGCTGCAGAATCACGAATATACAAGCCTAATTTGTAGTTATTTTCCCCTTTTTCTTTTAACGGAAGCAATTGAGTCTTTACAGTCTCTTGTTCACGCTTAATCACAACATCTAATGATTTGGAATCTTCTCCTGCCTTTTGAACAAAAGGAGCAACATCCGCAAGCTCTTCAATTTTCGTTCCGTTTATTTCAGTAATCATATCCCCTACTTGAATTCCCGCTTTTTCGCCGGGAGACATCTTACCTGACTCTGTTTCAACTAGATGATGACCTACCACCAACACCCCGACAGTATTTAATTTCACCCCGATGGATTGACCACCCGGGATCACCTTGAAATCTTTCAGTACTTCTACATCGACTTTTTTAATGGGTAACCCAGCTAATTCAAAGACAACTTCATCTTTACCTACAGAACTTCCTTGAATCGAGAGCTGACCTTCTTCTTCATTCAATTGAACATGTTGATTATCAGACGAACCCATCGTTGTAACGGATGCAGCCTTAGGGAGAGCAACTTTATCCCCTTCCATTACCCTTACAGAGTTCGGTGTATTGATAAATTGTTGAACCGGTTTGTAAAAACCAATAAGACAAAGCGAAACAAGGAGAATTCCACCTATACATTTTCTTAACCAATCTAAACTCAATATATTCACTCTCCTCGTTTCTAGTCCACACACACTAACTATCGGCTACAGTTTTAATTTTGCCTTTATAAGCTACATTTATAACTGGTAATCATGAAAAAAAGCTACCCCAATTGGATAGCTTTTCATGTTTCTTTTATGGATCCTGCTAATTGCAGTAATTCCTTTGCGTGTTCTAATGTTAAATCTGTAATTTCCACTCCCGAAATCATTCTGGAGATTTCTTTGATCTTTTCCTTCTCTTGAAGACGTTTGACCATTGTGCTCGTTCTTCCGCCTGAAAGTTTTTTCGAAATAAACAGGTGACAATCTGCCATTGCAGCTACTTGCGGTAAGTGAGATATACACATTACCTGGGAATGAATGGCAACCTGGTAAATTTTTTCAGCAATCGCCTGTGCCACTCTTCCGCTGACTCCTGTATCGACCTCATCAAAAATGATGGAGGTAATTCCCTGGTGCTTGGAAAAAATCGTCTTCATGGCCAGCATAATACGGGAAAGCTCCCCACCTGAAGCAACTTTGGATAACGGCTTTAAAGGCTCCCCTGGATTGGTGGATATGTAAAACTCCACTGTGTCCCAACCATCCTTTTTAAAATGCTGAAAGGAAAACGATTCATTTTCTCCACTTTTCACAAAGCGAACTTCAAATTTCGTTTTATCCATATAAAGTTGCTTAAGCTGTTCATGAATACTTGCTGTTAATTTTTTCGCCCACTGCTTTCTCGTTTGGGACAGATTTTTTGCCTCTAATGATAAATCTTTCTCAAGTGATTGTAATTTACTCTGTAAATGTTCTACATGAGAATCTTTGTTCATGATGGTTTCAATTTCTTCTTCAATCTTTGAACTATAAGCCAGGATTTCTTCTACAGAAGACCCATACTTTCTCTTTAGACCGTTGATCTCATTCAGTCTCGCCTCAATAAGATCCAAACGGTTTGGCTCAAATTCCAATTGATCTAATTCTCCCCTCACTTGATGAGCGGCATCTTCAAGCATATAGAAAGCATTTGAAACAGATTCCAAAGTCTTTTCATATTGAGAATCAACTTCTGCAGCTGTCTCGAGATGACTCATGGCTAGCCCCGCCCAGTCCAGCCCTTTTCTCTCACCTTGAATACTGTCATAGGAGGTCTGCAGCGCCTCAAAAAGCTTTTCAAAGTTCATAAGTTTCCTTTTCTCTTCTTGTAGCTCATCATCTTCGTTTAATTGAAGGTTTGCATCATGAATTTCATTCAGCTGAAACTGAATCAGATCCAAACGATGTGCCATCTCCTGCTCGTTCTCATTAAGCCTGTTAAGCTGCTTATAAATAGAAAGATACTCTTTATATACTTCCCCGTAACTTGAGAGACCAGAAGCAATCTCTTTCCCTCCGAATTGATCCAATAAGGAGAGGTGAAGGCTATCATTCATCAGTTCTTGATGCTCATGCTGTCCATGTATATCAATGAGCGAAGCCCCGATTTCCCTCATGATCGCAATCGTCACGAGCTTGCCATTGATTCTGCAAACACTTTTTCCACTGCTCGAAATATCCCTTCGAAGAATGATCATTCCTTCCTCGATTTCTATCCCGAAGCTCGCTGCTTTCTCAATGCATGGATGAGTTTCATTATCAAGAATAAATAACCCTTCAATTTCAGCCTTTTTCTCCCCATGCCGCACGTATTCTGAGGATCCTCTTCCACCAACCAGTAAATGAATGGCATCAATGATAATCGACTTACCTGCTCCGGTCTCACCTGACAAAACGGTCAGTCCTTCTTCAAAGGAGAGAGAGAGGGATTCAATTATGGCGAAATTTTTGATTGATAGTTCTTGTAGCAAAACGTTCACCTCAAATAAAAAGGAACTTTTCCTAAAGAATAGAAAAGCTTCCTATTGGATTTTGTATGAAGGGCTGCCTTACAAACAGCCCATTAATTTTATGATTGATTCTGCTAATTAAAGCATATCTAAAAATCGTTCTGAAACAATCTTTGTCTCTTCTTCAGTGCGGCATATGATCAAACATGTGTCATCTCCACAAATGGTCCCTAAAATCTCTTCCCAGTCTAAGTTATCGATTAAAGCACCGATCGCATTGGCGTTACCAGGTAGAGTTTTCATTACTAGCATATGCCCGGCCTGGTCCACTTTCACAAACGCATCCGTCAGGGTACGCTTAAGTTTCTGAAGGGGATTGAAGCGCTGATCAGCAGGCAAACTATATTTGTATCTGCCGTCCATTAGCGGGACTTTAACTAAATGCAGTTCTTTAATATCCCTCGACACGGTGGCTTGAGTCACATTAAACCCTGCATTTTTAAGGCTTTCCACTAACTCATCCTGCGTTTCCACATCTCTATTCGTAATGATTTCTCTGATTTTAATATGTCTTTGCCCTTTGTTCATCATAGAACATACACCTCTTACATTTGATTAAAACCTGTATAAATATACCTCTACGCTTATGTTAGCCTATTTTGTAGGGAAGTACAATAAAAAAGAAAAGCGGAAGGGGCTCGTTCTGGGGCGACAAGCATAAGTCTAGTAATCCGGAAAGGCGCTCTTTGCCTTTTTGGGTTGCTTGACTTATGACCTCGAGCCCCAAGCCCCTGGAACTGGACAATGAAAAGCGGAGGCGGCTTGGGTAGGCCTGATAAGCATAACGAGTTGATCCGGAAAGGATTGTTGACTGCGACAGATTTTCATGAAGTTTTGCCCTTTTTGGTAATGCAGCGGGTCATTTTTTTAAAAAATGACATTAAAAGTCATGACCCTCTGTTTTGGATAGCCTTTTGGAACATAAATTCAGTGAAGGGACTGTTATATTTTCAAAATTGACTCATTTATTTTCAATATTAAAGTTTTATTTTCAAAACTGACTCACTTATTTTCAATTCTAGGATTTTATTTTCAAAACCATACTTAGTGCAACAGGGACGTCAAAAAGCCACCCTCCGAAGAAGAGTGGCCCTATTTTACTGCTGCGTTTTCGCCTTAAGTTGATGATGCGCATCCTCTATCACTTCATCTGGTGTAGTGGCGAGAAGGGACTCTCCTTCACCCTCTTGACCCGACCATTTCAGATGGATCAGGAATTCAATATTCCCATCTCCACCTGTAATAGGAGAATAAGACAAACCGGCGATATGATAGCCTTCTTTAATTGCTAACGCCATGACCTTCTCGATCACCATCTTATGCACGGCAGGATCTCTTACGATTCCTTTTTTTCCCACCTGGTCCTTCCCAGCTTCAAACTGCGGCTTGATTAAGGCAACGCAGTCCCCACCAGGTACCAATAATGTTTTTAGGACAGGCAAGATTAAGGAAAGGGAAATGAAGGATACATCGATGGATGCAAAGCTTGGCATTTCTCCTTCCAGATCAGCCGGGGTGACGTAACGGAAGTTGGTTCTTTCCATGACCACGACCCGCTCATCCTGTCTTAACTTCCAGGCTATTTGGTTGTATCCTACGTCAAGTGCGTAGGACATCTTAGCACCGTTTTGCAGAGCACAATCCGTAAATCCCCCAGTGGAAGCCCCGATATCAATCATCACTTTATCAGCCACGTCCACATCAAAGACCTGCAGAGCTTTCTCAAGCTTTAAGCCACCACGGCTCACATATGGAATCACTTTCCCCTTTATCGTGAGGGGGATGTCTTCACTTACTTTTTCCCCGGCCTTGTCCAATCTCATTTCATTTGAATAGACAAGTCCCGCCATGACAGCCCGTTTCGCTTTTTCTCTCGTTTCAATTAATCCTCGTTCTACCAGAAGTACGTCTACACGTTGTTTTTTTACTTTCATCATTAAGCCCTTTTTTGTTTTTTTGGTGTGATCGTCAAAATGCGATCCACTACGTTTTCTTTGGTCATGCCGATTTCGTTCAATAATTCCTTTACGCTTCCATGCTCGATGAAATAATCAGGAATACCGATGCGGTCGATCACTGCATCATGGAAGCCTTGTTCCTGCGCAAACTCAAGCACACCACTTCCAAAGCCGCCTTGAAGCACAGCCTCTTCGATTGTCAACACAGGCATCTCTTCTTCCAGGATATTTTTCAGCATTTTCTCGTCCATCGGTTTGATGAAACGTGCGTTTACAACCCTAACCGAAAGCCCCTGCTTTTCAAGGTCAGCAGCAGCTTCCATAGCCATTGGTATGGTCGTGCCAAAGGTCAGGATTGCAGCATCCGTTCCTTGTTTCAATATCTCCCACGTTCCAATCGGGATCGTTTTCAGTTCAGCATCCATCGGCACTCCATAACCGTTTCCACGAGGGTAGCGCAACGCGATCGGACCATCATTATACTGTAGGGCCGTATTGACAAGGTGTTGACCTTCATTTTCATCCTTCGGCATCATGATCACCATATTCGGTAAATGCCTTAAAAAGGCGATATCAAACACCCCTTGATGCGTTTCACCATCGGCACCGACTAATCCGGCACGGTCAATCCCGATGAAGACATTCAAGTTTTGTCGGCAAATATCGTGAACCACTTGATCATACGCTCTTTGCAGGAATGTTGAATAAATGGCAAGGAACGGTTTCATTTCCTGGGTAGCAAGACCCGCTGCAACAGTTGTGGCATGCTGCTCGGCAATCCCTACATCAAACATTCGATCGGGGAATTCTTCAGCAAACCCAAGCAGTTTGGACCCTACAGGCATGGCTGGAGTAATTGCGACAATTCGTTCATCCTCACGGGCAATCTTTCTGACGGTCTCACTTACAAGACCACTCCAGGAAGGTGGTGCATTTATAGGTTTAATCAGGTCCCCTGTGTCAATTTTGTATGGACCTGTACCATGCCATGTGCCCTGCTTATCTGATTCCGCAGGATGAAACCCTTTCCCCTTTTTCGTTATGACGTGTAAGAGGACAGGACCTTTCGTTTTCTTTGCATACTGGATGTTTTCAGATAGATCATTATAATCGTGGCCATCGATTGGTCCAAGATAGGTAAATCCTAATTCTTCAAAGAACATACCTGAAACGAAAAGATACTTTAAGCTGTCTTTTACCCGCTCAGCCGTACTCGCTAATTTGCCTCCGACAGCAGGGATTCGTTTAAGGATATATTCCATTTCATCCTTCACCCAGTTATACTTTCCGGCAGTGCGCAATCGGCCAAGAACACTGTGAAGGGCTCCGACGTTCGGGGCAATGGACATTTCATTATCATTTAAAACGACGATCATATCTTTCTTTTCATGACCAATATGGTTAAGTGCCTCGAGTGCCATACCGCCCGTTAAGGCACCATCTCCGATTACAGGGATAATGAAAGAATCTTCTTTTTTGACATCCCTGGCGATTGCCATACCCATGGCTGCAGATAATGAAGTGGAGCTATGTCCCGTCTCCCATACATCATGCTCGCTTTCATTGCGTTTTGGGAAACCACATAACCCTTTATATTGTCGCAAGGTATCAAACTGACAGGCACGGCCAGTCAAAATCTTATGTACATAGGACTGATGACCAACATCCCAAAGGATTTTATCTTTTGGGCTTGAGAAATGCTTATGAAGGGCAACTGTTAATTCGACCACCCCTAAGTTTGGACCAATATGACCGCCAGTCTTAGATAGATTCTTTATTAAGAAATGGCGAATCTCTTGACTGAGCGCTTCCAATTGTTCATTTGACATATTTTTAAGAAAAGAAGGCTCCTTTATTGATAATAAATCCATGGGGTCCACTCACTTTCATCACTAAATATTTTGTTTCGCACGCTTGTAACGTTTTTTCTTGTTTTTATCTTTCTTGTCTTTTTTATCTTTAATCACTACGATGTGAAATCGGTCTTCAAAAAATTGTAGAACTTTACCAACTCTAAATATTATATCCTTAGAATAGGTGATAGCAAACGTTTTTCCAAGCGCTTTGCCTCCAACCGTCAAGGAAGCTATGATACTTGTCAATGTCACACTCACAATATATTCCTTCAAAGAGCCTCCTTCAAGCTGAAAAGAGACGGCTAGTTGAATGATGACAATTGCTGACGCAGTACCACTTATGATACCTGAAATATCGCCGATTACGTCGTTACAGAAGCTTGCGAACCGGTCTGCGTTCCGGACGATTTTGATTGAATAACGTGCACCGTATACTTTTTTCGCCGCCATGGCATGAAAAGGGGTCTCATCAGCAGCCGTTGCAGCAATCCCCAGCATATCAAAGAAGATTCCGATAAAGACGATGATTAATACAACGACCAGTCCTGTATACCATCCGACTCCATTTAAAACCATATTGGATGTAACTGAAAAAATAGCCGCTAACACAAATGTGATAACGGCAATGCTGACACTCCACTTTATTGAGTTTTTCATTGTTTCATTCATTATCGTTTAAACACACCGTTTCTATTGTGTATATAGTATCAAAACTATGTAATTGGATGGTCATATAAAGAGTAAAAATTGCAGCTTAGGTCCAGTAGGTTTTCCCAATCAGATACCGGATGTTGCCATACCGGCGGTTTCCCTTTAAATCCGACTTAGCCGCGTCACCACAAGCTAGACTGGATTACCACTTAGTCCGCACTATAATCCTCTTTATATGTCCGAATATGAACAGTCTAGGAGTTTTCCTCAACAGTCCTTAACGCAATCCTTAGCCTCTTTTGCAAAGAGGATTTCATATGGGCGAAAAAGCACATATCAATGGCCAACTGATGTGTACCTTGTAACCATAATCCCCTCTCTCTTCACTCAAGGCAGGCTACGCTGCTAGTGAATCATCACATCGCAGGTTCATACTTTGCTCTTATTGCATATGCTTATGCCAGCATAAGAAACAAAGCCTCCGCGGCTTGCGGGTCAACGCCCACATGCCATTGTGGATCGCCCTCAAGCCTTACTCCCAGATATGACCCAAGGCTGGGCGCCTCAAGCCAATTCCAGGAACTTCATCGATGTGCCCTTTAGTGGATTTTTAGGCCCACCTTCAGGATTGGTGGACTGACTAGAATACTGCACCACCCAAATTTGCATTCTATAGGTATTATAACATATGTTAAATAATTTGCTCAAACATAGAATGGTTTTAATGATTCCGGGCAACGATTAATTGGGCAATTTCGGTAAGGAGACTGGAATCGATTGTCATTTGATCTAGCTTGGATAACGCTTCGTTCAAGTGGAAGTGAAGCTTTTCCTTTGCCCCTCCTATCGTCAAGAGACTTGGGTATGTACTCTTATGTTTCGATTGGTCGCTCCCCACTGGCTTTCCAATAATTTCTTCGGAACCTTCAATATCAAGAATGTCATCCTGAATTTGAAAGGCAAGGCCAATATGATAAGCAAATTGCTTTAGTAGTTCAAGCTGCTCCTCCGACGCATCGGAGATAATCCCGCCTGCCAATACACTAAACGTCAGTAACTTTCCTGTTTTATGCTCATGAATGCTTTCGAGCTCTTTTACAGAAAGCTTCTTATTTTCCCCTTCAATATCCGCTACTTGTCCACCAACCATGCCTTCAGGTCCTGCACACTTTGCTAAAAGACCGATGAGCCTTACCTTGTTATTATCTGTAAGTCCCTTGTCCTCTGTGATCATTTGAAAACTGTAGGTTAGTAAAGCGTCACCGGCTAAAATCGCCATCGCTTCCCCAAACATTTTATGATTGGTCGGCATCCCTCTTCTCAAGTCGTCATCATCCATGGCAGGAAGATCGTCATGAATCAAGGAATAGGTATGAATCATTTCAAGGGCAGACGCAGTATTTAATCCAAGTAAAGGGTCCTTGTTAAAGGCTTTGATCGTAGCAAAAAGGAGAAGGGGACGAATTCTCTTTCCACCTGCTTGCAAAGAATAGATCATAGCTCTCTTCAAGTTAGAAGGCAAAGAAAGGCTGTCTACAGTCTTGACCATATGGTTGGTAATCGTTTCTCCATGCTGTTGTTGAAACTCTTTCAGATCAACGTGAGGATTCACCCTTTATTCCTCCTCATTCAGATCGAAGGCTTTTTCCCCTTCATCTGTCATCATTTTCGTTAATTGGTTTTCAGCTTTTTGCAACGTATCATGGCAGTATTTTGAAAGATCCATTCCTTTTTGATAATATTCTAACGCTTTCTCTAACGGAACTTCTCCCTCTTCTAATTTCTCAACAATTTCTTCCAGTTGTTCCATAGCAGTTTCAAATGATAGTTCTTCTTTAGACTTTGCCATTATTTTCACGCTCCTCAACGGATTCAACTTCGCAATGTATTTTTCCATCCCTGACATTTATCTCGAGACGGTCACCAGCTTTGACTTGCTGAGATGATTTGATCAATGTACCTTCATCCTGATATACCAGGCTGTATCCCCTGTCCATGATTTTCAACGGACTGAGGGCATGTAAAGTGGACAGTGCTGAGCTGAAACGATGATTTTTTCCTTTCAGCACTTGTTTAAATTGCTTCTCAAGCACTCTTTGCATAAATAAGACCCGTTCATGCTGTATGGTGATGAGTTGTGATGGGTGAACACGCTGCAGCCTTGAATGGAGCCCGGACAATTGATCCCGGTTTTGTTTCACATGCAAGCTTATATTCTTCTGCAGCTGATCGGTCAGCCGGTCGACTTTTTCAATTTTTTGTTGATACAGATTACGCGGATTTCGTAAAGCGTAGGACTTAGTTAAACCATTTAAGCGGCTGCGCTCACTTTGAAGCTTTGTTTTAAACGATTTAATCAGTCGTAATTTACGATTCATGATTCTTTCCAGCAAATCATCAATGTGGGGGACCGCTAATTCTCCCGCTGCTGTTGGGGTAGGGGCTCTTAGATCGGCTACAAAGTCAGCAATCGTAAAGTCTGTTTCATGTCCTACAGCAGAAATAACCGGAACTTTCGACTCAACGATTGCTTTGGCCACGATTTCTTCGTTAAACGCCCATAATTCTTCAATAGAGCCACCGCCACGGCCGATAATCAATACATCTATATCTCCCAGATCGTTAACCTTCCTAATTGCTCCGGTAATCGACCCTGCCGCTTGATCACCTTGAACCAAAGCAGGAAAAACGAGGATTTCTCCCACTGGATATCTCCTTTTGATGGTTGTGATAATATCTCTGACGGCAGCACCTGTTGGGGAGGTAACAACGGCTATCCGCTTCGGGAACTTAGGGATCATCCGTTTTCTGCTTTGATCAAAATAACCTGCTTTCTCGAGCTTTTCTTTCAGCTGCTCATAGGCTAAATATAGCTCACCGATTCCGTCAGGCTGCATTTCTTTTACATAGATCTGATATTGACCGCCTGATTCGTAAACAGAAATATCTCCCCGGATCAACACATTCATTCCATTTTCGGGTATGAATTTCAGTGATTGATTATTACTTGAAAACATGACAGACAAGATACGTGCTTTTTCGTCCTTTAGGGTAAAATACATGTGTCCACTTGAATGCCTTTTGAAATTAGAGATTTCCCCACGAACAAATAGATTGGACAGATGGGGGTCTCTATCGAATTTACGCTTTATGTATTTTGTCAGAGCTTGTACCGTTAAATAACGTGTTTGATCGAGTTCCATGCTCAAGTGACTCCTTTTCCCCTGGCATTTTGTTAAGGCTTTCTATGTAGGAATACGGAAAGGGACCAGCGATTAGCTGTCCCTTTCCGTTTTATGTTACCTATAGTGTACTATTTTTTAACGGTTTTGGCGATTAAGAGTGGCCCATTCTGCAGATTTCACTGTATTGTACAGTAACATCGTAATGGTCATAGGACCGACCCCACCAGGAACCGGTGTGATTTTCCCGGCCTTTTCCTTCACTTCTGAAAAATTCACATCTCCACAAAGTCCGCCGTTTTCATCACGGTTCATTCCGACGTCAATGACGACGGCTCCAGGTTTAACGTCTTCTGCGCCGATTAAATTCGCTTTTCCTACCGCTGATACGATAATATCAGCTTGCTTTGTGTAGAAGGACATATTCTTTGTTTTCGAATGACAATACGTAACCGTCGCATTTCGATTCAAGAATAAGTGGCCTGCCGGCTTCCCGACAATATTACTTCTTCCTAGAATCACGACGTGTTTACCTTCTACTGAAATATTTTCATATTCAAGCATCTTCATGATTCCAAGTGGCGTGCAGGAATAGAAGGTATCTTGATTGGTCACCATTTTCCCAATGGAAACGGGGTGAAACCCGTCCACATCTTTAGATGGGGAAATCGTTTCAATCACCGTTATTGGATTAATATGCTCAGGGAGAGGCAGTTGGACCAGAATTCCATGAATATGGCTCTGTTCATTTAACTCTTCAATTTTATTCAGCAGTTCATCTTGAGTCAAACTGGATTCATATTGATAAAGCTCTGAATGAATCCCAAGATTACTGCACGCTTTTCTCTTCATTTTGACATATGAATGAGAAGCATGGTTATCCCCTACCAGGATGACAGCCAGGCCTGGAGTGACATCCTTTTCCTTCAGCTCCCCGATCTGACTTTTTAATTGTTCACGATAATGACCTGCAATGAGTTTGCCATCAATTATAGAAGCTGACATTCCACTCGCCCCCAACCATTGTTAAGATTGACTTACCTTTGAAAGAACACCATTGATAAACTTGCTGGATTGGTCATCACCAAAGATCTTTGCAACTTCAACCGCTTCATTGATGACTACCTTATTCGGAACATCTTCGACAAACAGCAGTTCATACACTCCTAAACGCAAAATGTTACGATCTACTTTTGCCAGGCGGTCAAATGACCATTTCTCAAGGTTTTCACGAATGTGCCCATCGATACGTTCCTGATTCTCGATAAAACCGAGAACAAGCTGTTGAAGATAGGCATCCATCTTCTCCTCTTCCTCCAGTACATTAGTTAATGCAACTTCAGGCTCAATCCCACTCATATCTATTTGAAATAACGCTTGTAAGGCCTTTTCACGAGCAACTCTTCTCTTCATCTTATATTTACTCCTTTTAATCCATCAATTTTCATACCTTTGATAATAGCACAAACTAAGGGCAATACGCACGCCTATGTAAAAAAATCAATATTCTGACAGAAAAGCGGAGGGGCTTTGAAAGAGGCGACAAGCATAAGATGAATGGGCCGGGAAGGCGTTCTTTGCCTTCTTGGACCATTTAGCTTATGACCTCGAGCCTCTAAGCCCCGGAGCTGGACAATCAGAAAAGCGGAGGGGCTTTGCCCAGAGGAAAAACGTAAATCGAGTGTCAACTATGCGTGTTCCAACACCCCTTGAGAAGAATCCGGCCGAAATTTCAATAATTCCAGCCTTTTTGATGAAAAATCCAGCCGAAACCTTCAGGAATCCAGCCGTTCCTGGAAATAATCCGGCCGATTCACGCAATAATCCAGCCTTTTTACAAAAAATACCAATTCAGAAACAAACCCACACAAAAAAGAACGGCCCCCTAAAGGACCGTTCTCTCCATTACATTTCGTCTTCAATTTCTGCTTCAAATTTTTGATTTTCAAATTGAACGCCTACGATATGAACATTTACTTCATCTGCTTCTAAAGCAGTCATGTTCAACAAGGCTTGACGGATGTTGTCTTGAATTTTTTGAGCGACCGTCGGGATCGCTACACCGAATTTCATGATGCAGTAAACATCCACGATGATTCCTTCTTCGGCAAGCTCCACTTTGACGCCCTTACCGTGGTTTTTCTTTCCGAGACGCTCGACGACACCTGTTGCGAAGTTCCCACGCATTTGTGATACGCCTTCAACCTCTGAAGCTGCGATACCTGCAATCACTTCAATCACTTCAGGTGCGATTTCAATTTTCCCAAGACCGTCTTTACCGTGAGACATTTGTAAAAGGTTTTGATTTTCCGCCATTTAAGGCACCTCCTGAATTCACACTAGGATTTCATTACTTCATATTTCTCTAAGAATTTCGTATTAAATTCTCCACCAACAAAGGTTTCATGTTCTAATAGTTTCAAATGGAACGGAATGGTTGTGTATACACCTTCAACGACAAATTCACTTAGGGCGCGTTTCATTCTTGAAATCGCTTCTTCACGTGTCGCTCCATAAGTAATCACTTTGGCAATCATGCTATCGTAATATGGAGGGATCATATATCCAGGATATGCGGCTGAGTCGATTCTTACGCCAATCCCGCCTGGTGGAAGATACATTTCAATCCGGCCCGCTGAAGGCATGAAATTCTTCTCTGGATTCTCTGCATTAATACGGCATTCAATGGCCCAACCAGTGAATGTTACTTCTTCTTGTGTAAGAGAAAGCTTTTCTCCTGATGCCACGAGAATCTGCTCCTTAATTAAATCGACACCTGTGACCTGTTCCGTAACAGGGTGCTCCACTTGTATACGGGTATTCATTTCCATAAAGTAGAATGTTTGATTAACGTAATCATATATAAATTCTACCGTGCCTGCACCAGTATAATCAACCGCTTTGGCTGCTTTTACTGCTGCTTCACCCATTTTAACACGAATTTCTTCGGTTAAAGCAGGTGACGGTGTTTCTTCGATCAGTTTTTGAAGGCGGCGCTGAATCGTACAGTCACGTTCTCCAAGATGGATCACGTTGCCGAAATTATCAGCCAGCACCTGGATTTCCACATGCCTGAAGTCTTCAATGAATTTTTCAATGTAAACACCAGGGTTACCGAATGCAGTCATGGCTTCTTGCTGAGTAATCGTTACTCCTTTAACAAGCTCTTCCCGGCTTTTTGCCACACGGATCCCTTTTCCTCCACCACCGGCAGTGGCTTTGATGATGACAGGATATCCCATGGATTCCGCAAGCTGTACAGCATCTTCTGCATCTTTCACAATTCCTTTTGAGCCTGGTACAATGGGAACGCCCGCTTCCCTCATAGTTTCACGAGCCACGTCTTTCGTCCCCATCTTCGAGATCGCTTCTGGTGAAGGACCAATGAAAATGATATTGCAATCGCGGCACAGGTCTGCAAAATCAGAATTCTCCGCTAAAAAACCGTAACCTGGGTGAATGGCATCACAATCTGTCAGTTTTGCCACGCTGATGATATTTGTAAAGTTCAGGTAGCTGTCTTTCGATGCAGTTGGCCCAATACAATAAGCTTCATCTGCTAATTGAACATGAAGGGCTTCTTTATCTGCTTCAGAATAAACGGCTACACTTTCGATGCCTAAATCTCGGCATGCACGAATAATACGTACCGCAATTTCTCCTCGATTGGCGATTAATACCTTTTTTATCATATCTATTTTCGCTCCTTATTCAGGTTTGACCAAGAATAACGGCTGTCCATATTCAACTAATTGACCGTCTTTTACTAAGATTTCAGTGATTTCACCTTTTACTTCCGCTTCAATCTCATTAAATAGTTTCATCGCTTCTACGATACATACGACAGAACTTTCATCGACTTTATCCCCAACTTTAACATATGGACCTGCTTCAGGAGAGGAAGATTGATAGAACGTCCCTACCATAGGAGACGTGATTTTATGTAGGTTTGCATCTTCTTTTGCTTGTGGAGCTTCTTTTGCTTCTGTATTTACAGAAGGAGCTGCCTCCTGTGCAGGTGCCGGAGCCTGTTGTACAGCTTGAGCTGCAGGTCTCGCTTCTTCAGCTGCTTGAGTAACTTGCGGTTGCGCAGCTACTGTAACACCATTGCTCTTTTTAAGTTTTATTTTCGAACCCTCATGTTCGTATGTAAACTCATCAACACTAGAATGACTTACAAGTTTGATTATTTCACGAATTTCTTGGATTTTTAACACGGTTGACACCCCTCTTATAGTTTTAAAAATTATGACTAGCTACTAATATCATACGATAATACCTCGTATAAATTCAATATGTGATTCCTACCATTCTGTAAAGCGCATACAACTCTACTCTCTATTCTAGACCTTTTCGCTGAAAAAATAAAATAATAGAAAGGATTTTTTATTTCTCTGTTATTACGAGTCAGTATTTATAGGGTTTGAAGTCATTTTGTGGCAGAAATGCAGCCCCTGAAGCCTATTAAACTTCCTCCTTCAAAAAAAATGCCACTCAAAGGAAATTCTTTGAGTGGCTTTATTTTAGTTTAATTTGTTGGCTGAAACTCTACTGCTACAGGCTTCATTTGTCCCACTTCACTCATCACGAGGCGGATGATTTCATTCGCATCTGCTGTTGAATGTTCTTTGTCAGACTTCACGGTAATACGGATGTTTTCACCGTTAGCTCTGACTAAGGCATCTTCGTAACCCATTGTTTTGATCATTGTCTCTAAAACAGATTCTGTCATGGCTAACTCTCTCAAGTTTTCCATTTCTTCATAGGCGGCACTCTTTTCTTCTGCTGATACATCGGCGTTGGCTACTTTTGCTTCTAATTCTTCACGAAGCTGTTCGCGTTGGTCCAATACTTCAATTCTTAATGCTTCAAACATTTCATTTCCAGCAGCGTCCGTTACCACTTCCATATCAGACATGGTTTCTTTACCATCTTCCTTGGCTTGTTCTTTTCCGTCCTTTTCTTCATAAGCCATATCTGTCACTTGCTGCGTTGGAGAAGTAATGTAGTATACTGATAGCACGATCACAAGACTCAACATCGTTAATAACCAAACCGTTTGTTTTTTTAGTAACATCTATCATTTCCCCCTTATTTTTTGGGCAGAACCGATACCCGGTGACTTGGTACGTCTAATCCACGGGTAACAGCCTCTATGATCCATTTTTTGATTTGTATATTATCGGCGCCTTTTGCTACAACAAGGACACCGCTGACTTTAGGTTTTTTAGTTTCTTTCACAATGGGAACTTCTTTCTCTCCATCCCTCACGATGACCATTTCTTCCTCTTGTGATTTATCCTCTATCGATCGTTTTCCACCTTGCTTATCTTCTTCTGAGGTTGTTTGTGACTGTGTGGATTCATTCTTTTCATATATTTTTGACTCAGTTGCCTCTACATTGACCACAACATGCACATCACTCACCCCGACAATCTGATCCAGGGCTTCTTTCAGTTGGTTTTCGTATTGATCTTCGTACCCTCTCATAGAGCCATCCGATTCCTTATGGCCTGAGCCGAATGTAGCGACTTCTTCAGGAACTTTTTCGTCTACTGATTTCGAGACCTCTAAGCTGCTATCCTTGCCCCAAAGATCACTGATCAGCATAAAGGCGACACCTATCAGTAGCACAATGAGAAAGTATTGAAACTTATTTCCTTTTTTATCCTTTGGCGGTGAATTCGCATTTTCCTTTGACAGCCATTCCTTCAATGCGTTAAGCGGACCTTTATTAAAGTTCATCGGCTTCCCCAGTCCCCCCTTCAACTGTAATGATTATTTTGTCTGGTGTAAGATTCCATTGCTTGGCAAGTAAGGAGGCCATTTGGGACGTACTTTCTTCAGGCATTTTCTTTCTCGGCTCAGCTCCCGTATCGATCTCCACGTTCTGAACAGTTTCAATCGTGGTGTTTTCTTGTTTTTCTTTTACAATCACTGTCACTTCTGTGATACTATCCGGGACATTCTCCAAATCATCTGCTTTTACCACAACCTTCTCAATGACCTTACCGTGTTCATCCATCATCTCCTTTTCAGCTTGTTGTTTCATTTGGACAGCCATCTGTTCTAAAATATATGCACGTTGTGAGGCTTGTATTTCTTTTTTCTTCATTTCTATTAAATTTTCTACTGAATTATTCCGGGAATCTCCATTTATATCAACTGATTCGAGCACCGTATCAAAATCGGTTGCCATCAATTTAAACAATGGTGTCAGGATGATAGTGATCAATAATAAGCCAGTCACGATTTTCGCATATTTTTGCATATTGGAGCTTGGAAGAAGCATGTCAATGACGGTGGCTAAGAGAACAAAGATGATAATATTTGTAATCCAATCGGTGAGAAATGACATGACGGTACTCCTTCCTCTTTATCGCATCATCATCGTGATATTTCCTGCTGCAATGATGACGGTAAGACTCAAAAAGAACATAAAGGACACAATGGCAAGGGCCGCAAAGACATAAATTACACTTTTCGCAATGATATCGAGACATTCAATCACCGGCCCGCCACCGAGTGGTTGCAGTAGTGCCGCTGCTAATTTATAAATAAACGCAATCATGAGGATCTTGATTGCCGGAAAGGCTGCAATGATAAGAACAATGGCCACACCAGCGATTCCCACCGTATTCTTTAACAGAACGGAAGCGCTGATCACTGTATCGGTGGCGTCTGTGAACATCCTTCCGATCACAGGTACAAAATTCCCTGTCACAAATTTCGCTGTCCGAATGGTAATCCCATCTGTCACCGCTGCCGTTGCTCCCTGGACGGATATAACACCAAGGAATACGGTCATGAAGGCTCCTAGTAACCCTATGCTCCATGTACGTAATAACTGCGCCAGCTGCGTCACTTTATAATGACTGGAAAGGGTACTTACAATACTCAAAAGGGCCGCCAGGAATAGCAGGGGGAGAACGACATTTTGAATCAATAAACCGCTTGTATTCATTAAAAAGATAATCACCGGATGGAAAAATGCTGCAGACACAACTCCTCCAGAAGCGGCAATGAGAGCTAACATTAGCGGGATGAGGGCGATAATGAAGTGAATCATGGTGGAAATGGCATCCCGGGTGTAATCGATCGCCACATGAAAACTATTAAGGGCGATGATGATCAACACCATGAAGACAATACTGTATGCAACCTTGCTCACACTCCCTCCTTCAAATGCATTCTGCAGGGATTGGAGAAACATACTGAAGATCGTGAGCATGATCAGTGTTCCTAATAGCTTTCCATTCATCACAAGTTCCTGGAAGGCAAACTTGAATATCCCACTGAACCATGCTTTAAAGGAAAACTCTTTTTCTCCTTTTATGAAATCAACCAAACTGCCTTTTTGACTTTCAGGAAGATAGCCGCCGTATTGGTCGACGATGCTATTCCAGAACCCTTTTAATTCTTCAATTCCTAACTGATCTATCTGTTGATCAATCATTTGCTGCTGAATTGTTGAATCGGGAGGATTCTGTTCATCCCCTTCTTCTGCTTGTCCACTAGAGGCGCCAATGAAAAAGATTACGAGTGCTATGACGAGTATTCGATGTAATGGCAACAATTTTTTCCACCTCTTAACGTTTCGCTTATCCAGTTGGGATCATGTTGATAATCGTTTCGATGATCACTGTTAGGATAGGTACCGCCATTGCTAAAATTAAGATTTTCCCTGCAAGTTCCACTTTCGCCGCAAGTGCCCCCTGCCCGGCATCTTTTGTAATGTGAGAAGCAAATTCCGCTATGTAGGCGATGCCGATAATTTTGAGAATGGTCTCTACATACACCATATTTACATTTGCATTTGCAGCAAGTTTCTCAATCATATGAATGATGGAGTAGATTTGATCGATCAGAAACAAAAAAATTGAACATCCAACAAACACAATAAGCAAAAAAGCAAAATTGGGTTTCTGTTCTTTCACGATCAAAGCCAGAAAGGTCGCTACCAGTGCTATACCAACAATTTGAATGATTTCAATCGCGGACGCCCCCTCTATCCTTGATATAAGAAGACTGATTTAATCTTCTGGAACAAGTCATCGACAATCGAGGCCACCATAAACAGAATATAGATGAATCCAAAGAGGGTAACCCACTGTGCATATTCCTTCTTTCCGACTTGATCTAAAATCGTATGCAAAAAGGCCACCACAATCCCTACCCCTGCGATCTTAAAAATAATATCCACATCAATTCCCATATTTGTTTCCCTCCTGGTTTCTATAAGCTGTTCCCGCAAGCGATCGGTATTTATAAATGGTATGGAACATGGTTAAAGTAATAGAATGATCAGTAATAAACCCGATAAAAAGCCTAAACTCTTTGTCATCTTTTCATATTTCCTCTGCTTCTCAATGGCTTCCGATTCTTCTCTCTCCAGATGTTTTAGCGCTAATTGTATATGTTTCTGTTGCGTCATCATGTCGTGTTTGCCAAGGTTTTCTCCGAATTGTTTGAGGATCTCATACTCACCTGTTTTAAAAGCCGTTAGTTTCCATATATCAGTCAGGCTTTCTTCCCACGCTTTCTTCACTGAAATCTCCCGTTCCGTCAATTTCTTTGAGAATGTTTCAAAGAACCAAGAAACAGGTTTTTGCAGCTGCTTGGAGATCTTTCTTGATGCTTCATGCAAGGGGGTATGGCTGTAAGTGATTTCTGCTTCCAAAGACTGAAGGGCTACCTTCAACAACCGTAGCTGCCTCGGTCTTTCCGTTAAATATTTTGACACTTCGAAACCAGCCCAGGAAGTAGAAAGCAAGATAAAAACAGCACCGATTAGTTTAATCATTTATGTCACACTCACTTTTTCCAGAAGAGATTGACCATGTTCATTCCACACTTCATGAACCTTACCAGGCTCATCCCCTCTCCTTAGTTCAATAAACCGCTCGATGGTTTGAAGATTCACAATGTCCTTGATAACGGGTCTCTTCGCTACTTCAACAAATGTAGATCCATGAGTCGTCATCACAAGGGTAATACCGGCATTAACGGCTTCCTGGATAGCTTGACCATCTTCTATCCGCCCAATCTCATCCACGATAAGGACATCGGGACTCATGGAGCGGATCAGCATCATCATCCCTTCAGCTTTTGGACATGCATCCAACACATCAACCCTTGGCCCGAACAACAGCTGAGGGATTCCATTTACACAGCCGGCAATTTCGGAACGTTCATCGACAATACCGACTTTAAACGGGGGGATATTTTTGTCCGGGACGCCCGTCGATATCATACGTGCAAGGTCTCTGAGCAATGTGGTCTTCCCTGTCTGCGGCGAACCGATAATCATCGTATGCTTCCAGCCATTATCATAAACATATGGGAATAAAGATTGAGCTATGCCAAGCTTTTGTCTCGCAATACGGATGTTAAAGGAAGACAGATGCCGAATTCCTTTCACCACACCACCTTCTAGAATAACCTTTCCGGCAAGGCCGACACGATGTCCGCCTTCAATTGTGATATAGCCTCTCTTCAGTTCCTCTTCCAATGTATAAAATGAATGCCCGGATAGTTTGTTTATGAGCTGTTCGCTATCTTCCTCGGTAACGGTATAAGAAAGAAAATATGGCTTCCCCCTGGCCGTAACCTCCAACACACGGTTGGTACGAACCCTAATTTCTTCAATTCGGTCAATAAGATCTTGTGGAAGGCTCAGGACTTTATCAGAAATAGTGCTGGGTAGTAAGGCTAGAACTTCTTGCATTTTAAGTACCTCCTAATCTTGTTCCACTTCGGAATATATGACGTCGCTCTTCATACATGCTTCCCGATAATACAATGTATTCTAGTAAAATAAGATTATGACAGTAGAGTTGGAAGATTTGAGGTGGGGATTGGAAGTTTTGAATTGGGGTGAGGTGGATGAGGGGGATGGGGATGTCGATTCATGACAAATTCATAACACAAAAAAAGCCTGAACGAGAGTAATCCCGTTCAGGCTTTTCATATTATTTATCCACGTGATACATAAGATCCGTCAGTTGTATTAATGATTAATGTGTCTCCTTCATTGACGAAGAACGGAACGTTAACCACCAATCCTGTTTCAACGGTAGCAGGTTTTGAACCACCGGAAGCAGTGTCACCTTTGATGCCCGGTTCTGTTTCAGTTACTTTCAATTCAACTGAGTTTGGAAGTTCAACTCCTAGAGTTTCTCCTCCATACATCATGATGGACACTTCCATGTTTTCTTTCAGGTATTTCAATTCATATTCGATTGAAGAAGCAGGAAGTTCGATTTGATCATAGCTTTCGTTGTCCATGAATACATGCATGTCACCATTCGCATACAGATATTGCATTTTACGGTTATCAATTTGAGCTTTCCCTACTTTTTCACCAGCACGGAATGTTTTTTCCTGGATGGCACCAGTGCGAAGGTTACGAAGTTTAGAGCGAACGAATGCTGCTCCTTTACCCGGTTTAACGTGTTGGAAATCAATTACTCGCCAAATCCCGTTGTCGACTTCAATTGTCAAACCTGTACGAAAATCATTTACTGAAATCATGTTTTTTCCTCCTATTGTCTAGTAGACCTGTGTAGGGACTACAATGGTAGAATGATTAAATCTTTTGTAGAGTGTGTCAGTGTTTCATTGGAATCTTCTGTTATGAGTGTATCATCTTCAATACGAACACCGCCTACACCTGGAACATAGACTCCCGGTTCGACCGTTACGATCATTCCAGGTTCCAATACCACATCGGAACGGGAGGACAATCCTGGTCCTTCATGGACTTCAAGACCGATTCCGTGGCCCAGTGAATGTCCGAAATACTCATCATAACCTTTTTCTGTTATGTAATCACGAGCAATAGCATCCGCTTCTTTACCTGTCATACCCGGCTTGATCTTTTCCATGGCAAGGAGCTGTGATTGTAGAACGACATCATAGATCTCTTTCAATTTCTCACTTGGTTCTCCTACAGATAAGGTACGTGTCATATCGGAGCAATATCCTTTATAGTATGCACCATAATCCAACGTTACAAAATCACCTTTTTCAATCACTTTATCACTGGCAACCCCATGAGGAAGTGCAGAGCGATTACCTGAAGCAACGATGATATCAAATGATGAAGATGTCGCTCCCGCTTTTCTCATGAAGAATTCTAATTCATTGGAAACTTCTAACTCTGTCACACCCGGTTTGATAAAATCTAATATATGCTTAAATGCTGCATCGGCAATATCCGCGGCATCCTTAATTATCTTAAGCTCTTCAGGTGTCTTAATCAAGCGTAACTTTTCCACCAGACCTGATACCGGGACTAGTTCTGCTTCCAACACTTCACGGTAGCTCTCATACGCACTATATGTCAGGTAGTTCTTTTCAAAGCCCAATTTCTCAATCCCAAGTTTTTTCGCTTGCTTGGCTACTTCTTCATGGATTGGTCCGGTATGCTGTACGATTTCATAATCAGCTGCCTGCTCGGTTGCTTGCTCGATGTAACGGAAATCTGTTATGAATAATGCTTTCTCTTTAGAAATTAAGACAACACCTGATGAACCCGTAAAGTTCGTCATGTAACGACGGTTATAAGTACTGGTCAAGAGAATTCCGTCAATTCCGTTTCCTGAAAATGTCTCGCGTAATCGTTCAATTTTCATCTTATTCCACTCCCTTAATATTCTTTATGATCGCTTGTAACGCCAGTTCGTAACCAAACAGCCCAAATCCGACGATCTGGCCAACCGTTTCAGCTGCCACGACAGATTGATGTCTAAACGCTTCACGGGCATGGATATTTGATATATGCACTTCCACTACCGGTACCGATACCGAAGCCACTGCGTCTCTTATGGCATAGCTGTAATGCGTGAATGCACCGGGGTTCAATATGACACCCCCATATCCTTCATCCTCTGCCTTGTGTATGTAGTCAATCAATTCCCCTTCATGGTTCGATTGAGCTGAAAAGAGTTGAAAACCTTCATCTTCTGCTTGTTTCGATATCTTTTCCTCAAGCTGAGGCAGGGTGACATGTCCATAAATATCAGGTTCACGTTTACCCAGCCTATTTAAATTAGGACCATTTAAAAGCAAAATTTTAACCATATGTAAACTCCTAAAAAAATAGAATGTTCATCATGAACATTCTAACATAAACCCTTTACCTATACCTACATAATTGTCTGATAATGAGGATTTATCAATGTGAAACTTCCCCTGATTTTTCTTTCTGATCTTGATGCCTCAATTCATTTTCTTCATAAGAAATGGAGTAGCCAATAAATACACCATACAAAATATACAAGCATAAGGTTGTGATCAGGGTGTGATAATCAATGGATGTAAAGGATTGAATGCTCGGAAAGAGTGGATTGAGCAGTAAAAAGAAAGCTAAATATAACGCTACACCGTAGGCAGCCCCTACCCACATAGACTTGAATTTCCGTAATAAACCATAATAAATGAGGGCCACACCTATAGAAATCACTCCGTACGCCACAATGGAAAGGACGATCCCAATCCATTTGTCCACCCAGTCACCAACCGCCCACGGCTCAAAAATGATATTTGGCTCGATTTTCGTAAAGGAAAAAAAGTAACAAAGGTAAGAAATTGAACTCCATAACATCCCGCCAATAAAGCCCGTAACTACAACCATCGCCATGAACGATAGTGGTTTTTCACCCTGATTCTGCTCTAAACGTGGATTTTCCTTGCTTTCTACTGTTCCATCCTGGATCTTTTCATGTTGTCCCTTTTGTTCCGCCATCTGTAACACCTCCATTCGTAGTATGTCCCATTGATTTAAACATTTGCATGGTTTTACTTATTTTTCATCTGTAGGTGATGAGGGAAATATGGATGTTAAATCCTATCTCTAGTCCTCTGATTCATTTTTTAGTAAAATAGAGAATATCTTTCCCAAGTTTCAGAAAAATAACTTCAGCAATATTTACAGAAAATCGATAACTAATATGGTTAAATAACAAGGAATTTGTCTAGAATAATAGTATAGATATGTATAATGGATTGTATTGTAAGGAGGTGGCTTTGTTGAACGCTCGTAATATCTTTGTGTTCACATTAATATTGTTAGCTATTGTTGGGCTCTTTACTTCCCTATTTGGAAATCCTTTAGGGCTAGTAAAACAATTACTTGTTACAGCAGCTGTGATTGGAATTATCTACTTTATTTACCGAAGATGGTTCAGCGGAAGGCGAGCTGGTAATAGTAATGAACAGAGAGCGTTTCTTAAAGCAGCCAAACAATCGAAGAAGCGTCATAAGAGGAAGTCTTCAAGTAGGCCTCAAGTATCAAACGCCCAAAAGAAACGTTCGATACGAAAGAAATCCAATGCCAATCTGACTGTTATTGAGGGAAAAAAGAATAAGAAAAACAATCGAGCCTCATTTTAGGAGCTCGATTGTTTTATTAATACGTCCATTTTTGCAGAAAAGCTTCAGCTTTTGTTTTTCCGTACTGGATTAGTTCTGTTTTCCTTTCCGGGGTTAACTCGAATTCCGTAGTAAGAACTCCTTCCGTAGGAATAAAGATGATGTTTTTTTCAAGTTTTCTGGAAATGTATCTGGAATCATGTGCATCTTTCATCGTAGTAAAGAGGGCTTCATACATATCGATCGCATTTTTGATTTGTTTTTTGGGCTTCCCCACTAGATCGTGACTCAACTTAACCCCGATGACCGGCCTCACTTTTTTCACATTTTCCCGATCGAACAGCCACATAGGAAAATTACTGAGCACTCCACCATCCACCATGAAACTTATTCCTTCTAAAGATCGCAGCTTTACAGGTTCGAAGAAGAATGGAAGACTTGCACTCATACGTATCGCCCTGGCCACCGGAAAGGTTTCTTTCGGTATGCCGTACTTCTCGAGATCATCTGGAAGAACTAATAACCTGCCATTCGATAAGTCCGAAGCGATGACCCGGAGTGAATGGGGTGGTAAGTCGGCAAATGTATAAATCCCTCTTGCTTTAAGCTTCTCTTCCACCCAGCTTTCGAGGGCCACTCCTTTATATAAACCTAAACGATAGTAAACCCGGAACCATTTTATGATGGGTAGAGAGATGATTGCGTTTGAGTCCAGCAATTTATTAAAATCTAAATCATCCATGATTTTCAAGAGCTCCCTGCTCGAATAGCCTGCAGCAATAAATGCTGCAATCACGGCTCCCGCACTCGTTCCTGCGAGCCTCTTAAATCTGTAGCCCTTCTCCTCCAATGCTTGATATGCCCCAATCAAGGCGAGCCCCTTGATGCCCCCACCTGAAAAAACGCCATCGATGTCCACAGGCTCCACTCCTTCTTTGTCTCTTACTACATCTTTAATTCACAAGGAAGGATTTTAGACTAAAAAAAATAGGAGGGGAACCAGTCCCCGCCTATCTTCATTTATTATAATCCGCACTTCAGTTGAGCACCGCAGTTGGTACAAGTATTGCAGCCGCCCATATCTTTCACCGTACCTTTACGGCAGACC
The DNA here is from genome assembly GCF_041889765.1 of Rossellomorea sp. FM04394. Lineage (NCBI taxonomy): Bacteria > Bacillati > Bacillota > Bacilli > Caryophanales > Bacillaceae > Rossellomorea > Rossellomorea sp. FM04394. The sequence goes on from NZ_CP168654.1 coordinate 2,868,066, forward strand.
GGACACGTATTCCCGACTTCAGAACCAATAGTGACGTCAGTTGAACGCACATCTTGAATCGTATCGAGTAATACGATCGGCTTTTTCGATGTAGGAATGTCCTTTTGTTCCTGTTCAACCTCGTCATCAAAGCTGTTTTCTTCTGCTTTGAGGGTAAGAACTTGTGAATCACGGCTTCCGTCAACGTACACCGTACCACCTTTTGCTCCACCTTTATAAAGTCGCTCATACACTTTTTCTACTTGCTCGACCGTATAACCTCGAGGAGCATTGACTGTTTTCGAAATAGAGCTGTCGATCCAATTCTGAATCACACATTGGACATCGGCATGTGCTTGTGGTGCCAGGCTCATGGAAGAAACAAACCATTCCGGAAGATTGTCAGCATCTGCATCCGGATTTCGCTTCAAGTAATCCTCTACAATATCTGCTTTCACTTCAATGAACTTACCAAGACGTCCGCTTCTGTAATATGTGAATGAGAAGTATGGTTCAAGACCAGTAGATACTCCAACCATCGTACCTGTTGAACCTGTTGGGGCAACGGTCAATAGATGAGAGTTTCGAATCCCGTACTGTTGAATGTCATTCCGTACATCCTCCGGCATTTTATTCATGAAACCTGTTTCCACAAACGCTTTTCGCAAAGCTTTCGTTTCTTCGTCCATACCTCCAGTAAGGAATGGGAAGCTTCCCTTTTCCTTGGATAATTCAACGGATGCACGATAAGCGGTTGTTGCGATGACTTCAAATACTTCATCCACAAGTCTGTTGCCTTCTTCAGAACCGTATTCTTTTTCACAGTAGATCAATAAGTCTGCAAGACCCATTACACCAAGGCCGACACGGCGCTCACCAAGGGCCTGCTTTTTATTTTCTTCAAGGAAGTATGGAGTCGCATCGATGACATTGTCCTGCATGCGCACACCCACTTCAACGGTACGCTTCAATTTTTCGAAATCAACGGTTTTTGTCTCTTTATTGGCAAACTGAGCAAGGTTGACAGCTGCCAGGTTGCAGACTGAATATGGAGCAAGAGGCTGTTCACCACATGGGTTCGTAGCAACTACCTTTTGACCATATGCCTTCGCATTCGTCATATCATTTGCGTTATCAATAAAGAAGATTCCAGGCTCAGCTGAATACGTTGCACAAACATTGATAAGATTCCAAAGCTCTTTCGCTTTGATCTTACGGTAAGTACGTACTTTGTATCCAAGCTTTTCCCATTCTCGCACGTCACCCACATTGTGCCATTCTTCATTATAGTATTTCATTTGCTCTTCATTGTAACTTTCAACATCCGGGAAACGGAGTTCATACTCTCGATCGTTTTCCACAGCTTCCATAAAGTCGCTTGTCAGGCAAACCGAGATATTGGCACCCGTCAGGAATTCTGAATTATGGACACTGTAAGTTCCGCCTGTACGCAGCTTTTCTTCTGCATTCTTAAGGATCTTCGCATCAAATCCCCCGTAGCCAGGGATTTGTCTATAATTAAGGATTCCTTGATACATCGCTTCCTCTTGTTCTGTAAGAGGTGTGAATTTCAGCTTATCCTGAGCTGCCTTTTTAATCGTTTCATCTTCTGTATTTTCAAGAAGATAACGCAGAATACGCGGGTTTTGCATTTTAGAAATGATGAATTCGATAATATCGGGATGCCAATCTGAAAGCATGATCATTTGTGCCCCACGTCTTGATCCGCCCTGCTCAACCAAATGAGTCAATTTGGCGATGTCATCCAGCCATGAAACGGAACCTGAGGATTTACCGTTCACGCCTTTTGCAAGGGTATTGCGCGGACGAAGCGTCGATCCGTTCGTTCCGACACCCCCGCCCCGGCTCATGATCTCCATCACCTGCTTGCGATGTTCCGAAATCCCTTCACGTGAATCCTGTACAAAAGGCATCACATAACAGTTAAAGTATGTTACGTCCGTTCCGGCACCCGCTCCGTAAAGCACCCGGCCAGCTGGAACAAAATGCAGGTTCACCAATTCATGATAGAACTTTTCAAACCAAACTTGTCTCTTTTCAGGAGTTTCTTCCACTACTGCCAAGCCTGTTGCGTTACGCTTCGCAATTTGTTCGTAGTAGACTTCCAGAGGCTTTTCGATTACATCAAGTGTTCTTGAAACGATACCGGTTTCCATTTCTTCCGGCTTGTCGATGGCACTTCTGTACTCTTCTTCGATCCAAACATCTGCTTTCTTCGTTTCCCAGTCGATGCTCGAAATGTAACCTAATCCTCTTGCAGGGAATTTAGGATCTTCTTTGATGGTGAGGACGACAAAGTCTCCCTCGGAAAGAGTGATCTTTTCCGTGTCTTTGAAAGAATAACGATCAATCATGACAAGACGGGATACACCTTTGTGTGTAGTATTCATATCCGGTGTAATGGGATGTACTTGAGGAAATAATCCGATATCCTGATTTAATCTTTCGATGTTTAATTTCATTGTGTTTTTCGACGCAACAGTCATAAAGACAACTCCTTCTATCTCAAATCTTTCATTTGTTTGTTATTTACTATGATGTGTAATATCAAATAATACGATATCATAGCTCTCTTCGAAAAGCAATAAATAAACACAACATATAGTGTGTAAAAAATTATTCTACACACCATATATTGTGTTTCAGGTCAATAGGTCATTTGTTTGTCAAACGGATAATAAGCCAATAAAAATAGAAAACAGGAGGAAATAATAGAAAATCATATAATACTCCGACCATTTCTATTAATTTAGAACTTGATATAAATCCAAGTGGCGTAATAGTTGGTAAAATAGGAAAAAAGCGACAAGCATCGCTTTTTTTCTACAAAAAAATTTTTATCGTTTAAAGTTCCAGTCATCTGATTCGTAACGGGTACTGGCAAGGTCCACAACATATTGTGTTTCCTCTGCGGAAAGTTCATATGGTTCCAGGTGGATATTCAATCCTTCTTCAAAGCCTTTTTTGAACGCTTCCTTCGCCATATCCATGGTAACTGTTTCAGAACTGATTTCGTTCATCGCAACGGCTTTACTTTTAAATGCTCGTTGCATACGCTCTTTTACCCTGTCAGATGGATAATTAAACAGGCTGAACAATTTGTCTTCGTCGAGATCCAGGAGGATAGAACCGTGTTGAAGGATGACACCCTTTTGACGCGTCTGGGCGCTGCCTGCCACTTTTCGGCCTTCTACCACCAGTTCATACCAGCTTGGTGCATCAAAACAAACAGCTGAACGTGGATTTTTTAATCCTGCCCTCTCCTCTGCTGTTTTCGGAACAGCAAAGTAGGCTTCAAGACCAAGGCCCTGAAATCCCTTCAGAATTCCTTCCGAGATGACACGATACGCTTCCGTTACGGTTTTAGGCATTTCAGGGTGATCTTCTGAAACAATGACGCTGTATGTCAATTCATGTTCATGCAGAACCCCTCTGCCTCCGGTCGGCCTTCTGACGAACCCCAGTCCGTGCTCCTTGACTGCCTGAAGATTGATTTCCTTTTCTACCTTTTGGAAATAGCCAATCGATAGTGTTGCAGGATCCCATCCATAAAAACGAATCGTCGGAGGAATCTTCCCCGCGCTATGCCAATCCAGTAGCGCTTCATCAAGGGCCATATTATAAGAAGGGGAGCAATTCCCTGAGTCAATGAATCTCCATGTTTCTTTTTTCATGCATCATACCTCATTTACGTCTTCTCTTTGATATTTTGTTATGTAATCATTCACCTTCAATTAAGTCCGTTACTAGTCTATCAAATCCAATCGAAAAAACAAAGAAAAACAGATTGGAAAGTGTTTGCTATAAAATAATAAATTTGTTTTGATTCTCGGGGCTTTCATGAATATAATAGAAGATAGCGCAATTGTAGAAAGGAGCATGAATGATGGAAGGATTATATATTCTTTTAGTCGTACTTGGTGGAATCATTGTTTATTCACTCTTTACGTTCTTCTATCAAAAGAGAATTGTAAATACATTGACTGAAGAAGAATTTCGAGCAGGATATCGTAAAGCTCAATTGATAGATGTTCGTGAAGCGAATGAATTTGAAAACGGTCACGTACTCGGCGCACGAAATATCCCACTCTCTCAAATTAAAATGAGACAAAAGGAAATCCGTGCCGATCAACCCGTTTACCTTTATTGCCAAAGCGGACTCCGCAGCGGACGAGCAGCTCAAATGCTTCACCGCAAAGGGTACCGAGATCTTCACCAATTGCAGGGCGGCTTTAAAAAGTGGACAGGTAAAGTAAAACATAAAAAATAATGTGAAAGGATTGCCTTTGGGGCGATCCTTTTTTTGATCGGTGGGAGTAGTGGGATGGATTGCGTTGGTGGTTCTAGTGGTAGTATGCATAATCCCATCATCAAATGGGATTATTTGTAATTTGGCTGGATTTTTGATAAAAACGGCTGGACTCCTGTTCATTTCGGCTGGATTCTCGACCAAAACGGCTGGATCCCTGTTCATTTCGGCCGGATTATCGACCACCACGACCAAATTCCGCGCCTATTTTGCTGAGTGATCCACCATATCTGCTTAATTACTTGTCTTACTATGCTAATAGTCCCTATAAACGGCCAAATCACGTCTTTTTCACTTGAATTACAGGAGATAACACCACAATCACCACAATCACCTCCGCCCCATTTCTCTTTCAATGAAGGTCCGTCCCTCAAAAAATCCCCGCAGCGAATCGCTGCAGGGATTTTCGTTGTTACCTATTATTAGCTTTCTTTTGAATAACGAAGTACTGGTTTTCTTGCTGCAAGTGTTTCGTCCATACGCTTGACGATGGTTGTGTGTGGAGCTTCCTGGACGATTTCAGGTGTTTCTTCTGCTTCTTTTGCAATTTGGATCATTGCATCTATGAAGGAATCCAGGGTTTCTTTTGATTCAGTTTCTGTCGGTTCAATCATCATGCACTCTTCCACGTTCAATGGGAAGTAAATCGTTGGTGGATGATATCCGAAATCAAGGAGTCGCTTCGCAATATCCAATGTACGGACACCAAGCTTTTTCTGGCGTTTTCCACTGATGACAAATTCATGCTTACAATGACGATCATACGGAAGATCAAAGTGAGGTGCCAGTCGACGCATCATGTAATTTGCATTCAGAACGGCATTCTCCGTCACGGCTCTCAACCCGTCCGGACCCATCGTTCTGATGTACGTATACGCACGAACGTTGATTCCAAAGTTTCCATAGTAAGGTTTCACACGACCAATGGAGTCAGGTCTGTTGTAATCGAATTCGAATGTATCGCCATTTTTCACAAGGACCGGTTTTGGAAGGTATTTAATCAAATCTTCCTTCACACCGACTGGACCACTTCCTGGGCCTCCGCCTCCGTGAGGACCGGTAAACGTTTTATGAAGATTTAAATGCACGACATCAAATCCCATATCCCCCGGTCTGGCTTTTGATAATACAGCATTTAGATTGGCACCGTCATAATACAGCTTTCCTCCAGCTTCGTGAATGATTGCAGCCATTTCCAGAATGTTCTCTTCGAATAAGCCGAGGGTGTTCGGATTTGTCAACATAAGTGCCGCTGTATCCTCTCCTACCACACGCTTAAGATCCTCTAAATCAACTAAGCCATTTTCATTCGATTTAACCGTTATGGTATCGAAACCTGCTACAGTGGCACTGGCCGGGTTCGTTCCATGAGCTGAATCCGGTACGATGACCTTCGTACGGTGGGTGTCACCATTTGCTTCATGGTAAGCACGGATCATCATAAGACCCGTCCACTCTCCGTGAGCGCCTGCTGCAGGCTGCAGGGTCACCTCATCCATACCTGTGATTTCTTTCAAATGCTCTTGAAGATCATACATAAGTTCAAGCGCGCCTTGAACACTTTCTGCTTCTTGTAGCGGATTGATATGGGCAAATCCATTCAGGCGTGCAACGTTTTCATTCACCTTTGGATTGTACTTCATCGTACAAGACCCTAATGGATAAAAACCGGAATCCACACCATGATTACGTTTTGATAATGCTGTATAATGACGCATGATATCCAGTTCAGATACCTCTGGAAGCTCTGGTTCTTCCGAACGGATATAATCCGATGGAATGAGATCCGATAATTCCACCTGTGGTACATCTAATTCAGGTAAGCTATAGCCGACACGGCCTTCTTTAGATAATTCAAAAATAAGAGGTTGATCTTTCTTATTCATGACAATCCCCCAATTCTGCTACAAATGCGTCGATTTCTTCTTTGCTGCGAAGTTCAGTAACAGCCACCAGCATGTGCTGTGCCAAGCTGCCATCCACTAGTCCAAGATCATATCCGCCAATCATTTCTTTTCCTAAAAGCTTTTGATTGATTTCTTTGACCGGCATATTTACCTTTACGACAAACTCATTAAAAGTTGGTCCTTCAAATGCAATGGAGAACCCTTTTGCTTTAAAGGCTTCTTTTGCATAATGTGCTTTTTGGATATTTTGAAGTGCCATTTCTTTGACACCCTGTTTACCAAGTGCAGTCATGGCAACAGATGCCGCGAGTGCATTTAATGCCTGGTTTGAACAAATATTCGACGTGGCTTTATCACGACGGATATGCTGCTCACGCGCTTGAAGAGTGAGAACAAATCCTCTGATTCCATCTTCATCAACCGTTTGACCAACAAGACGGCCCGGTACTTTACGCATAAGCTTCTTGTTCACGGCGAAGTATCCACAGTGAGGTCCACCAAAGGCACTTGGAATGCCAAATGGCTGTGCATCACCAATGACGATATCTGCACCTAATTTCCCGGGAGGTGTAAGTGCTCCTAATGCAAGCGGGTTTGAGGATACCACGAACATCGCTTTTTCAGCATGAGTCACTTCTTCGATCGCTTTTAGTTCTTCCACCCGGCCGAAGAAGTTAGGATATTGGACGATTACCGCTGCAATTTCATTACTCATTAATTTCTTGAGTTCTTCCACGTCCGTTACACCATTATTGTGGGGGATTTCCACCACTTCGATATATTGACCTTTTGCATAAGATCTTAAAACATCACGAGATTCCGGATGTACGGTACTTGAAACCAATACCTTTTTACGACGGGTCTGACCTGCACTAAGCATAGCTGCTTCTGCCAATGCCGTTCCTCCATCGTACATGGAAGAATTGGCTACATCCATGCCAGTCAGCTCACAAATCATCGTTTGAAATTCAAAAATAGCTTGAAGTTCACCTTGAGATATTTCCGGCTGGTACGGAGTATAGGCTGTATAGAACTCAGAACGTGATAATACATGATCAACGATGATCGGCATGTAGTGGTCATATACTCCTGCCCCTAAAAAGGATGTATGACTTTTCAAGTCAGCGTTCTTCGCTGCCATTTTGGTCAGTTCTTTTACCAATTCCGTTTCAGACTTCGCTTCTTTGATCTTATAATCCCCTTTGAAACGAACCTTTTCAGGGATATCTTCAAATAGATCGTTAATGCTGTTTACTCCTATGCTGTCTAACATTTCCCTTTGATCCTGCTCTGTCATCGGTAAATAACGATGCTTCATGACCGTCATTCCTCCCCTATTTCTTTGGTCTTTTATAAAAAGGTGTCGCTACTACTTTGGCTTTCAACTTTTTCCCTCTGATTTCAACCAGTACTTCTGTTTCTAAAGAGGTAAACTCTTTTTTTAGTAATGCTAATCCTACGTTTTTCTTTAATGTCGGCGATTGCGTACCGGTTGTAACTTCCCCTATCTCTTCTTCACCGGAATACACTTTGTAGCCATGACGGGGAATTCCGCGATCGATCATTTCGATCCCGACGATTTTTCTTGAAGCCCCTTCTTCCTTTTGCTGTTTCAGCACTTCCTGACCAATAAATGGAACCTCTTTCTTCACCTTTACGGCGAATCCGATTCCCGCTTCGATCGGTGTGATCGATTGAGATAATTCTTGTCCGTAAAGGGCAAGATTCGCTTCAAAACGCAATGTATCACGTGCACCCAGTCCACATGGGAGTACCCCATGTTCCTTTCCTGCATCCAGGATTGCTTTCCAGATTGCAGCCGCATCAGCTGCATCACAGTAAATCTCAAATCCGTCTTCCCCTGTGTAACCGGTACGTGAAACAAGTGCATGCTTACCAGCTATATTCACTTGGGTTTGGAATTTGAAAAATCCGATATCGCTGAGTGAATGTTCGTTTGTAAGTATTTGTAAAACCTGTTCGGCAAGTGGACCTTGGAGTGCCAATTGCGCCATATGTTCAGAAATATTGTTAATTTCAACTCCATCGACTTCATGTTCTTTAAGCCACTGAAAATCTTTATCTATATTTGCTGCATTGACGACGAGCAAATAATCATTATCTTTAATTTTATAAACTAATAAGTCATCGACCGTCCCACCGTTTTCGTAGCACATAGCCGTATACTGAGCCCCTCCGTCTTTTACTTTGGAGACATCGTTTGTCATCATTCTTTGTAAGTAGTCAAGAGCCCCTTCACCCTTCACTTCAATTTCTCCCATATGAGAAACGTCGAATAGTCCAGCTCGGGATCGTACCGCCTCATGTTCTTCTTTAATACTTGAGAATTGCACTGGTAAAGCCCAGCCACCGAAGTCGATGGTCTTTCCTCCATACTCTTTGTACACTTCGTATAAAGGTGTTTGTTTTAACTCTGACATGACTTTTCCCCCTTTATCTTCCTTACATGCATAATTCTTAACCACGTTTAATCCCATGAAAAAAGGACAGAAAAACCCCTTTTCATAAAGAAGTTTTCTCTGTCCTTGCACCTGAAAGTTTACCGAAGAACGGCTTTCCCCTTTGGTGGTTTCCTGTACGGAAACACTCTCCAGAGCTGCGTCCAACAAGAGTCTTTTTGCCTGAGAGATTCACACTTAAACGTGTTTGCTCCTTCGGCGCTGTATGCACAGTCTCTCCCCTTGTTATCATTCGCCAATATTCCTTAAAACATTTGGTCATACTAGAAATATACAGAAGAAATGTTGTAAATGTGAATGTTCGGATTTTCGAGTTTTTTAAACATTAGAAAATCTATTTTCATCCTACCATTAAATACGAGGATTGAGCAATCATTTTTATTAGAATTAAGGAGATGTTTTTCAGATGAACGTTGAGGTTTTATTTGATGAAGAATGGGGCGAGGGTCTCGAGAATTTAATTGATAACGATGGCCCATGGGGGAATTGGGAGCTTTATAAGCTTGCAGTCGAATTTGAACATCATCTTGCAATTCCGAACTTTGAAGGCCTTCAGGCGCCAAAACATTTGGCAAATGTCACTCCGCTCCCCCATCAGCTTGAAGCAGCAAAGCAGGTTGTCGAAACAATGAACGGAAAAGCGATCCTTGCAGATGAGGTCGGGTTAGGTAAAACCATCGAAGCCGGGTTGATATTGAAAGAATACATGATAAGAGGATTAGTGAAGAAAGTATTAATATTGGTTCCCGCCTCCCTGGTCTCTCAATGGGCCTATGAATTAAACAGTAAGTTTTTCATTCCGGCTGTTCCCCAACGAAAAAGTTACGTATGGGATCAGTGCGATATTGTCGTCTCATCCATGGATACGGCTAAGAGGAGCCCTCATCGGGAAAAGGTGTATGAACAGGACTATGATTTAGTGATTATAGATGAAGCTCATAAACTAAAAAATCATAAAACAAAAAACTATGAATTTGTCCAAAACTTAAAGAAGAAATTCTGCTTATTGCTGACGGCCACACCGATTCAAAATCGTGTCGAGGAGATTTTCCATCTTGTTTCTCTCCTTAAGCCGGGACATCTTGGAAATGAGTCCGGATTTTCTGACAGATACAAAAAGGGTGATCGTACCCTTCAAGAGGATGAACATTTAAAGAGCCTCATTAACAAGGTGATGATTCGTAATAGGCGGAGCGATACGGGTATTGAATGGACGAAACGTCATGTCAAGACAGTTTTAATTGATTTTAACGAAGCTGAAAGAGATTTATATAACAGCATCGATTTGCTTAAGGGTGACTATGATGAGTGGGCTAATTCAAGCTCCTTCTCTCTGTTAACTCTTCAAAGGGAAGCATGCAGTTCTCGTGAGGCTGTATTTTATACTCTTAAAAACATGCTGGAAAAGAAGGAAAACCCGACAGCAGCTTTTGAAAATACAATTGGCACACTTATGAAAAAAGTAGAAAACGTGACAATGAACTCCAAGGCCCAGAAAGCACTTGAAATCGTGCAATCGATCAATGATAAAGTGATTATTTTTACAGAGTACCGGGCGACACAGCTCTATTTGCAATGGTTCTTAAAACAGCATGGAATAAGTTCAGTACCGTTTCGAGGTGGGTTTAAGCGGGGGAAAAAGGACTGGATGCGTGAGCTCTTCCAGAAGCATGCTCAGGTGTTGATTGCAACAGAAGCCGGCGGAGAAGGTATCAACCTTCAATTCTGTCATCACGTAATCAACTTTGACCTGCCTTGGAATCCTATGAGATTAGAACAGCGAATCGGTCGTGTACACCGGCTGGGACAAACAGAGGATGTTCATATCTACAATTTCGCGACTAAAAACACTGTAGAAGAACATATTTTAAAACTTCTTTATGAAAAAATTAATCTCTTTGAACGAGTTATAGGGCAATTGGACGAAATTCTGACCCGCCTGGATTTCCGCGACTTCGAAGAACATGTAACCGATATTCTCTCTTCGTCCCGGTCAGAAGGAGAAATGAAGATTAAAATGGAGAATTTAACGAGTATGATTCAATTTGCTGAACAATTAAAGGAGGAGAAATCAAATGCAGCAGCACGAAATTCATCGATTTCTTGAGAGATACTTCGTGGCTAATGGGTGTGACCTGGTTGCGAACGGAGATGGTCACATGACCGTCCAGCTCACGATTGAATTGGATAAGGAGCTGATGAACCGCCCTTTCTACTGGCACTACCTTGAGAAAACGGGAGGTGTCCCTAACCCGATGTCTTTATCCCTAATAACGAATCCAGATAAAGCACCTGAAGACTTAAAAGGAGAACCTATTCACTTCGGTTCCCCGCGGTTACACCAAATCTTTCATTCAACACGAAATTTGGCAGGGTATATACGTTTATATGAAAATCGGCATACACCAAGTGGTCAACAAACCCCGCTTCATCCATGGCTCGGGCTGAACATCAAAATATCGTATCAATCCAATCGTAAAAAAGACAACATCCGAAGCATCGGACTAAACCTGATCAATGGAATCATTCAAGAAAACTTTCATTCGTCATTGATGTCCAGAAACTTGACACCTAAGATTCCTGATTTCTCTTTCACACTCACACCGATCATTAAACCCAAAAGTGGGGTGAACCGAATACAGACGTTTCTGTATGAAGAAATCAAAAAAGAGCCCGTTGAATGGGCTGAGCAGGCACGTAAGACGTGGGAGGAAGATCTACAATTATTGAATCACTTTTATGGAGATCAAGAGGAAAAGCCCGAATCGTATTTCTTGGAGCAACAAGCATTAAAAGAGCAGTATGAACCTAAGATTTCCATTGATATTATCAATGGCGGGATTTTTTACTTACAGAACAACAATTAATCGTTAAACGGAGTAAGTGCTTCAGATGCTTACTCCGTTTAACTCCATACAAAAAGACTACCCATAAGGTAGCCTTATACACACTATTTGTTTTTCTTAAACATGATCATGAAAGCATATGGGATGATCCCGAACCAGCGAAATAGGAATGGTTCTCGTTCATTCTTCCGTTGCTTCTTTATACTTTTACGTTCATGAGGTGATTTTTCATAATGTTGGACAAATGTTTGTGTTATGAATTTAACATAATCATTCACTGACATAAAAGCACCACCTCCCACTTTTATCAGTATGCCCGGCTAATAAGTGATTTATTCAGCTTCCGCCCCTAGATGAGGCAGGATTTCTTGAATAACCTCTTCTACGGTTTTATTGTCTGTATGAATCGTTTTGGAACTTCCACTATCATACAATGGTAAGCGGCGATTGAATAAACTTGATAAACGTTCCCTGGAGTTATTTTGTACGAGAGGACGATTCTCGTCCCCTTTTAATCGGGACCATAATGCATCAAAAGGACAAGACAGGTGGAACACTAATTCCTGTTGACGTAAGATCTCCCTGTTCTCTTCTCTTTCAACCACTCCGCCACCCGTTGTGATTATCGCTTGTTCGTTGGCTAACTCAAGGAGCACATCGCTTTCAAGATCCCTGAAATATTCTTCTCCATGTTGATTGAAGATCTCTTTAATAGGCTTTTTCTCTTTATTCTCAATGTAACTGTCCATATCAATGACCGGAAGACCCAGTACCTCTCCAAGACGTTTTCCAATCGTTGTTTTTCCCACTCCCATAAATCCAATAATGAAAATCGGTCTCATATTCTACTCCCAACTTATAATGTGTTTTGTTTCCCTATTATACACAACCGTCGTTGGAAGAAAAACCTTCTCATCGCGTTGGAATGTCACCTTCAATTGCATTTCATACGGGTTTAACATCTCGCTCTGGGTCAGGATTTCACCATAATTGCCTATCATCTGTTTGGAAGTAACCAACCCACTCTCCCTCTCCAACAATATCGCATGGGACACACTTACGTTTCTTTCATATATGTTTTTCATGTTTGTTAAGTATAGGTACTTACTTATAAAAAGATCCTTTGCAGCAAAACCTATTGATAAAACAATCATAAGAAGCACTAACGTATAGGGCAAGATAAATCCTTTATTGTTAAGGTATTTCTTCTCCTTGTCCGGTTGAAAAGTAAAAGAATTCCCCCTCCACTTTTTCTCCACCCACAAACTCCAACTCCATATGCACTCCCTGGATAATGGAAGCAAAGCTAAATGAATCCACTGCCTGTAGAACGACTTCATGTCCTCGATTATTTACCCTCCTTCGAATAGATTGATTATACTTTTCATACGAAATGGCTTGACCACTCACTATAAAAAAGATCTTATCTGGCGTGACCACTACACCTTCGCCTCTCCATAACTCATCCCTCAAGCTTTCATTGAAGAGATTCCATTCATAATAATGTGGAGGGACCATATCATTCTTAATCGTAGAGAAACCCTTCATGATGAGTGGAATGCATAGTGAAATCATGCAAAATACTGTAAAGGTTAACAGTGAATCGATTAATGTATACCCTTTGTTATTCACCCTTTGAGATACACACTTCATTGAGTCCGGTACCTCTTTCATGATATTGAACACACGCTTCTTCATTGCCTCCGTCTTTCCAATTAAGCTCATACCTGACCCCTCCATACATTCTTGAATGATTCACGTACACGTCACTGACGATTGCCTTCTCCACCCCTTCTTCAAGAAATTTCAAAGCCTCTACTTCATATTGAAGTCGCTTTAGTTGAGAAGCATAGTGGATGAGAAACGGGATGAAAATGCTGGCAATCATAAGTACACAGCTGAAAGCAATTAGGGTTTCAGGCAGTGAAAATCCCTTAATATTCTTGTACATAAAATCTCCCTTGTCCAATTTGAAACATGAGTTGTAGTATCCTATCGCCCATCTTAAAATTCACCTTTCCGAACCGGTTTGTATTCCCATCCGGAAAGAATGTGATGTCTTCCAAGCTGTTTGATGATATGTGGATGGAAGATGAAAGCTCTCTCGAGACGATCGTCTGCCTTGAAAGTGTTTTCGCAACGTATTTATTCGAGGTAGGGTAAAAGGTTAAAGTAATGGGAGTTTGATTACTGATGCTGTAGCTTTGAATTTGATAGAGGTCTGATTGGAGCCGGGAAAGAAAAAGGTCCTTTTCATTATGTTCTTTCATGGGAAGGACGGAAAAGCTGACCCATGATAGAAGGGTCGTGAAAATCAATAAGATGACAAGCATCTCAATGAGGGTATAACCCGCTTCCCCCTTTATATTGTTCATTAATTAGAGGTCACCTTCCCTTCAGCATCAATGGTGATGGCACTACCGTCGGGGCAGGCTTTATAATCTTCATTTAAATATCCATCTGCAACAAGCATATCTATGGTGACCGGTAGCGATTTTCCATCCATTTTGTAGGCTTCAACCTGTCCTTCCACCATGTGAACAAATGCCTCGCAGCCTTTGGAGTTAATCGAACTGCTTTGGTTGGTGACGTTGGGAATCGTAATAAAAAGCAAAACAGATATGACTAACAATACAATCATCATCTCGATTAGAGTGAAGCCTTTTTCATTCTTGAGCATTGTGTTCCTCCTTTGGTTTTGGTTATGTGTTACCGGTGTGACTTTGCATTTAATTTGCTGTTGTGCCCAGGCATTGCAGGTATTGGCCTTTTCTATGAATTTTCTAGATCCCCTGCATCATCTGAAATAGCGGCATCATAATGGAGAAGTAGATCGCCATGATGAATAAACCTACAAAAGTAAAAATCATCGGCTGAATATATTTAAGCAATGAATTGATATTCTCCTCTAATTCCTGAAAACAAATCTCGCTATAAAGTTGCAGTTCTTCTGCTAATCTTCCGTTTGATTGCCCATGGTGGACAACGATGGATAGCTCTTTTTGAAAAAAAGGGAGGGATGTGAAGCATTCATGAAATGGCTTTCCTTCTTTTAATCCTTTAATCAATTTCATTGAAACGTATTGTAATGTCGGTCGGAAGGATTGACTTTCAATGATGAGCAGGGACTCAGTGATGGATACTCCACTTGTGAGAAGAAAACTTAATTCTCTTGCAAAAAAGTGTGAGTGACCGAGCATTAAATATTTTGACAGATAAGGGATTTTGCACAGGGTGATTGAGATTTTAATAGGAGAAATTCTTTTTTTGAACAGGAAGAATAATATGGTAGAGAAAATGAGCGATAATAAAAATGCACTAAAAATCACTGGGAAGCTTTCGATGAAGTGCAAGAGGTACTTTAGATTTGCTGAAGGTTCATATCCTATAGAAGTATACAAAGATTGAAATCTTGGAAATAGCACCTTTCGAAGTAAGACCATCATTAAGATCGCTACGATTACGAGCATTAATGGATACTGAATGATCTGTTGTATTTTCTGCTGGTTTTTCCTTCTTTTTATAAGGTAGTTTCCTGCTTCTGATAGAGTGGGGCCCATTTGACCGTGATGCTCGGCAAAATAAATCTGTGCACTGACGTGACTCGGTATGTTCAGCTGTTTGTGGATGACCGAGGAGATGGACTCTCCTTTTTGTAATGATCCCATCATTCTCTTTTTTAATTTGATCGTATTCTTTTCTTTAGGGAGCAGGAGAAATTCGATGGCCTCTGAAAAACTATACCCTTTTTGGAGTAGGTCTCCAAGTCTCTTAAGAAATTTACCTTGATCATCGTTTTTCTTCATGAACCCATTTCCTATATTCAAGTTCTGAAACAAATCCTAGTGCCACCCCCTTATTGATTAGAGTTTGGAGTGTGTGATACTGATGCCGTGCTTTTTCACCTTTCGCCTCTTTCAGCACCTCCTTCAAAGCACTTCCAGTCACAATTTCATATACGGATGCCATGTTCAGATTTTTACCTCGATGGCATTTCCCACCACACTCTCCTTTGCATACCGCACATACTAACTTTAGTAATCTCTGAGCTGAAACTGCCAGCAGTGTCTGTTCAATGTCATGCCACTCAATTCCTAATTCCATTAAACGATAGATCGCCCCTTTTGCATCTCTCGTATGCATTGTAGAAATTACCAAATGACCCGTTAAGCTTGCCCTTATTGCAATCTCCGCCGTTTCCCGATCTCGGATCTCCCCCACCATGATGATATCCGGGTCGTGCCGCAAAATCGCTTTCAAGCCGGTGGAATATGTTATCCCCGCTTTTTCATTCACTTGTATCTGCACCATATCCTCCTGCATCTTCTCCACGGGATCTTCCAGTGTGATCACATTACGGTTCAAGGCTGCCGAACAATGGTGAACAAGGGAATACAAAGTCGTTGTTTTGCCACTGCCTGTCGGTCCTGTGAACAAAATGAGACCATGAGAATACATCAGGAGGGCAAGTAACTTTTTTGCAGAGGCAGGATAGAGTGACATCTTTTCGATTGGTATTTGATATTTTTGAGGGAGTATTCGAATGACGAGACTTTCTTTTAGATGAGTCGTTGGTAAGGTAGAAATTCTGAGAGATAGGGGTGTGTTTCGGACGGTAAGGCTGAAGGATCCACTTTGAGGTTTTCGTTTTTCGCCAATGTCCATGGAGGCCATGAATTTTAAATGGGCAATTAATCGTTCTGCCTGATCAGGGTCGATGGTCTGGAATGGAACCAATGCTCCAAGTTTCCTGAATTGTATCAAGTAATCTTTGGTTCTGGGTATTAAATGAACATCTGTTGCTTCACTGCTGAAAGCTTTTCCAATCATTACTTCGGATAGGGATTCCACAGAATGAAATATAAATTGGCACCGCCTTTCTGTTTTCCTAAGTAAAGATATACGACATCAATTTACAAAATCCTTCTTTTATTTCAAAAAAGTTTGCATAGAACTTTTTAATCTAGTCATACTATATCTTGTAACAACATTCAATGGGCTATAGCCAAGCGGTAAGGCATCGCACTTTGACTGCGACATGCGTTGGTTCGAATCCAGCTAGCCCAGTTAGAAAAGCGGAGGCGGCTTGCTCAGGCCCGACAAGCACAACTGGGAAATCCCAAAAGGCGTTCTTTGCCTTATGGGATTTTTCAGTTGTGACCTCGAGGGGCTAGCCGCCGGAGCTGGACAATCTAAAAGCGGAGGCGGCTCGTTCAGGCCCGACAAGCACAACTGGGAAATCCCAAAAGGCGTTCTTTGCCTTATGGGATTTTTCAGTTGTGACCTCGAGGGGCTAGCCGCCGGAGCTGGACAATCTAAAAGCGGAGGCGGCTCGTTCAGCCCCACAATCATATTGAAAAAGGCGGGCACTTTTCATAAAGTGCCCGCCTTTTTCAATCCAACCTATTATTCATGTTATATTCAACTACTTTTCTTCAACGATCTGTTCTTATTCGCAAGGCTTTGTAATCCCTCTGGATTGTATCCGACCACCAGCTTTTTACCGTCTGTTAACAAGGGTCTGCGGAGAAGTTTTGGTTCATCAATAATTAATTTGATCACTTCCGATAAAGGTAAATCGTTTACGTCTTTCCCCAAGTCTTTAAAGGTTTGGCTTCTTGTAGCCAATATTTCATCCAGTCCATCGGTTGTTAGGGTTAGAAGCTCAATCAGTTCTTTATGTGTAGGCGTCTCTCTGAATAGATGTCTTTCATCGAAATCAACGGAATGTGCAGTTAACCATTTTTTGGCTTTTCGGCAAGAGGTACAGCTTGGATAAGTAAAAAATGTCAGGTTATTCACTTTCATGACCTCCTAAAATTAAACTTGCTTGTTTATAATTTGTTAAACATATTGTATATTAGTTGTATAACTTTTGTACAGTAATATCCCTTGGAAATTTGTGAACTTTTTTAAAACACTCGACAAATCAAGCTATAATAGGCTTTACTGGTATATCCATTCTTTTCCTTGATATTTATAATGGAGTTAAAACCAACAAAAAATGAGGTGTTTTTTTGGATGGATATGACATTGAAGGTTACAAGTGCACTTTCAGACCCTACCAGGTATTCCATTTACTTATACATTAGTGAGAGAAAACAAAAGGTATCGGTTCAAGATATCGCCGAAGAGTTCCAGATTCATCCGAATGTTGCTCGATTACATCTATCGAAGCTTGAAGAGATTCGAGTATTGCAATCAGAATATGTAAAGACAGGCAAAGGCGGCAGGCCAGGAAAACGATATATTCCTTCTGAAGAAATCGTGCAATTATCGTTTCCTCCCCGTGACTTCCGTTTACTTAGCGATCTCTCCGTTGCCTCATTAGCTAAGCTTGGGGAAGAAGGTTTTAATGTTCTGGTGGAAGTGGGTTATGAGTATGGTAAAAGCCTGGTGAAACCCTACCTCCAGAGTCATGACTTATCCCTGCTTGAATTATCACAAGCCGAAAAGTTACATATTTTATCGGAGATTGCTGCATCAATCGGTTTTTCTTTAGATGAGTCAATTAGTGATACAAATCAAATCAATTTCCACTATGATCATTGCCCTTTTAATGAAATTGCTCAGTTGGAACCCTTGTACATATGCGGTTTACACAACGCCTTATTAAAAGGGATGTTTGAAGCTCTATACTCTGTGGAAGAATTTAAACAAGAGGAAAATATATTAAATGACTGTTCCACGTGTAGATATCACGTAATCGTCACAAACTAAAAGCAAACGGATATTTACTTTTATGGTAGTATTCATTTATAATATTGAATGATGGACTTAGGGTGCAAAGGAGGGTTACATATGGATCGTATGTACAGAGTTCTTGGATTTTGGACTGGTATTTTTGCTGTAATGTTCTATCTTGGTGATATGACCACGACATCATTAATCTTTTTAGGCCAAACAGGATTCTTCATTATGCTAAGCTATTTAAAACTGTCCGAACGTATGTATATTTACATTTTCGGTGCTTACTTAACAGTGTTCTTTGCTGGATTTACTTATTGGACGACCTTTATGATGACTCCGGGTGCAGGAGGACACTAAAAAAATTCCCTTTAGCTTATGGCTAAAGGGAATTTTTTTGTGTAACTTAAAATCCATTTAAAAATGGATTTGAGTCCATTTCACCTTCAATAGATGTTTCCGGACCGTGGCCCGGTAGAACCGTCGTAGTCTCTGGCAAGGTTAACAACTTGTCATGAATACTTGCAAGCAGCTCCTTATGATTTCCACCAGGCAAGTCGGATCGCCCGATACTGCCCATAAATAACGTATCTCCTGCTAATACGATTTCACTTTCTTGTACATAATAAGAGATACTACCAGGCGAATGACCAGGCGTTTCGAATAATTGCAGCTCAAAATCACCAATCGACAGTTTTTTTTCAGTTGTCAGTATGTAGTCAGCAGGCTTCAGTCGAATCAGTTCACCCATCATGAACAATTGCGATCCATTTAATGCAGGATCCAGTAACCACTGAGCTTCTTTCTCGTGAACATATACCGGAATTCTATAGTTTTCCCGTACGTGATCAACCGCTCCAATATGATCAAAATGAGCGTGAGTAAGGAGAATGGCTAACGGAGTTAACGATTGACTCTCCAACCATTGAATCAACTTCTCCCCTTCTCCGCCTGGATCGATGACTAAGCATTCGTTTTTTGTGTTCCAAAGGATATAGCAGTTCGTTTGTAAAGGTCCTAAAGGAATTTGTTTCCACTTCAACGGTTCCACCTCCAATTGTGATACTAT
Source organism: Rossellomorea sp. FM04394 (assembly GCF_041889765.1). Lineage (NCBI taxonomy): Bacteria > Bacillati > Bacillota > Bacilli > Caryophanales > Bacillaceae > Rossellomorea > Rossellomorea sp. FM04394. Next base: position 2,887,364 of record NZ_CP168654.1, read on the forward strand.
TATTGTAGCAGAACTTATGGCATCATAAAAATTTGGCAGGTAGACCCGCCATAGAAGTTTCAAATTTTCGACCTCGACAAACAGAGGAAAAAAATATAAAATGTTAATGAGTGCATTTATGTACATATGATCATTAAGCGCAGTAGTAAAACGCATTTTAATGAAAGGGGTCATATAAATGGGTCTTGTAATTATTACAGCATTGGTTACATTATTAGCGTTATTTTCAGTAGTAAGCACTTTCAAAAACAAGAACGCTATGGGAATTCTTTTCTCATTGGCAACATTGGGTGTTTTTGGTTGGTTTACAATTATGACTGTCCTTCACTCTGGTTACCCAGGTGGTCATTAATCAAACAACTGAATGATAGTAAAAAGCCTCCCGTCATGTAACGGGAGGCTTTTTACTATCATTCAGGGTACTCTACGGTAATGTAGGCACCAAAAAGTACCCTATGGACCTTTATAATAGGTACGTTATAATAGAAAAGAAAATTATCATAGTGCCGATTAGGATAATAGCCAATCGAGTAGCCCATTCTATTTGTAAAGCGATCGCATCATTTTACATGTAAGGGATTGGAGGTTTCGTAATGAAAAAATACAATATACCCGTGGAAGCTTCCTTAGAAGTCATCGGAGGCAAGTGGAAAGTCGTGATTCTCTGTCATTTGATTAAAAGCAAGCGAAGAACGAGTGAATTGAAGAAATTAATGCCTGGAATCACTCAGAAAATGTTGACTCAACAGTTAAGGGAACTGGAAGCAGATGGGGTAATCAACAGAATTATTTATAACCAAGTCCCCCCCAAAGTAGAATATGAATTAACAGAATACGGCTGGTCTTTAAAAGGACCTCTGGATATGCTGTGTGCATGGGGGGAACAGCATATAGAGAAAACCTATCCTGACAAAAGCGAAGTGTTGGTCGAAAGTGAAGAAGTATGATTTCAAAAGATATAAGGGTGAGTATCTGCAAAGGATACCCACCCTTTTTTGCTCTTAGTGATCTAATTTACTCTGAACAGAAGATAACTTCCCTTCCATAGTCGTTTTCTTATCCCGACGATCATCAATTCTTATGTTGGTTGCTACCCTTTTGATCCCCTGTTTGAAAGGTGATTCATGAATGTCTTGAATGACCTGAAACAAAACAGGAAGTTCTCCCTCTATGATCGTATTCATTGGAGTAAGTTGAAAACGTATTTTCCCTTCTTCCTCATACCCTTTAAGAATTCTATGTAGATCCGCTACATAAGAACTAACACTTGGAGATTCCGTTCCGATTGGTATAACTGTAACATCTACGATTGCCATTACATATCTGCTCCTTCTTCTTTCAATAGTTGAATGATGTTTGTGGTCGTCAAATCGATTACTTTCTCAAGTTGATTTCCATATAAACAAATTTCTCCATTTGGAGTACATTGGATTGGCTCTAAAGGCAGGTCCTCAAACAAAACGGTTTCTTTTCCCGAAACCGTGTCCCACTTCACCAATGAGAATGTTCCAGTGTAGGTATCAAAAGAGCCTGGTTCATTTGCCTTGAATGTAATCATATGACCCTTCCCATCTATCATATCATAATAAGGGATTAACCAATCAGAGTAACGGCTCAAGAGATCTACTGTGAATTCTGTCTGTATCTCTCCACTTGAGGTGATGAATTGATACGTAAACGGTCCCTCTTCTTCCCGGGAAGAGATAGATAATAGAGAATCTTTGAACTGATTAAAGTGGACACTGGAATCCACTAACGTGTCTTTCCCCCCGTCGAGAATATTTTGGGATACGAGGGGCGCTGAAACGCTGACTTCTTCCGTATTCCAATCTTGAAAAAGAACGGAAGAGTCAGATTGCCACTGTACAAATGGCTGTTCAACATCAAGAGGTTCCATTATCCCTTTTTCTACATCAATTTGAAAGACTTGAAAGCTCCAATCTTCACTAAAACTGGTCATTAACAAAGTATTGGCATCAAACTTGTTCCATGAGTGAGTCAATTCATAAGACGGGACATCCTCTTGAAACAGCACTTCTCCATCCCTGCCAATAATAGTCACTTGCGCTGAATAAGATTCGGGAGCTGAATGGATAAGTATTTTTTCCTTATCTGGTGAAATGCTTGCGCTCACATATGAAGAAGGAATCTCATAAATTTTCATCTTGCTTCCATCGTAAAGATTATAAATATAGAACGAGGTATTACTATCCTCATTTTGAACGGTTAGAATTTCCGAATCTGAAAGCCAGCCGATGTTTTCTACAAAAATGTCGGAGGTAAGACCTTCTGCAACCATCTCTTTCTTTTCAAACTTCTCTTTCTCGGGGGGAGAAGTTTGAGTTTCTTCAGATTGACAAGCTGACAACCAAAGAATACTCAACAAAAACCATATCAAAACACTTACCTTTTTGTTATTGATCATACACTTCTCCCTCCCTCAATTTATTCCATATTAATTAGTACGTTTTAAAAAAGAAAATGTTTCAAGATCATTAAAAAAACATTACAATAATTCAAAAAAGTGATGACCTGATGTTCACTCGCACACCATTCGGGTCACCACAATCGGTTATTCTCTAAATAGGATGATGATTTATTTTACTCCTGATTTTAACTTTCTACAATAGTTATTTATGGAACCTGACAAAAGATTTTTCGAGTCATTTTTTACGATAAGTCGAATTTCATAAAGTCCTGTCGGGGCTGAACGAGCCGCCTCCGCTTTTGTTTCATCCAGCTCCATTGGCTAGCCCCTCGAGGTCATAAGTTAAATTGGCCAAGAAGGCATAGGGCGCCTTCCCGGCCAATTCATCTTATGCTTGTCGGGGCTGAACGAGCCGCCTCCGCTTTAGTTAGTACCATCGATAAATCGATACAAGGAAGATCCCGAGCATATCTTGGTAGATTTCGGTGAATTGTGATAGAGGCAAGGGGTTTATTCCTTTTCCTAACTCTATGGTAAAGCCCGCTTTCTTGAATTCTTTAATAAACCAATCCTTGTAACCGGCGTAGCTATCTATATATCTGACAGATTCATACCCGCTCACTCTGTTAAAATCTGCTGCCAGATTGACAGCTTCCGGCGGTTCCAAGCCCTCGTATCCCCAATAGAATTCTTTCCCCTGGGTGTGGAGGGCTAACAGACGGTCAAAATTCTCTTGTTGAGCCAGTTTGGCCATAGCGATTGTTTCAGGTTCTGAAAGAGGCTTATATCCTGGGAAATCTCTCGGAGCTGGTGATTTTTCTTCCTTTCTTTCTTTCTCCACCTCCCATTTTGCAGGAAATTGGTTATTCAGGTCCACTCCTCTTATATTTGCTTTCCACCCCGTAAAATCTGTACTTCCACGATTGATTTCAATTAATTCTTGTCTTCTATCGTCAGGTGGTCCGTTCAAAACGAGATCCACTCCATCCGGGTTAACCATAGGTACAAACGAAATGGTCACCATTCCATATAAGGGAAGGGTCTGAATTCCTCTCATGAGGTTTCCATTTGTTAACGATAGTAAATAGTCATTAATGAACGTCATCAAGATGGAGGTGGTAATCCATTCATTCGCATGAAACGACGCATTTATGTGAACTTTTTTCTTTCCGGTGCCCACTCTCATTTCAATGAGGTCTTTCCCCAGTACACTTTCTCCTACTGAGTTTAATTTGATGAATGGATAGACCTCTTTTAGTTTCTTCACGTCATCATCAAGCGCTTCTGGACTATAGGCTTGTTTCCCGTTTACTATCGGGGAAACGACTCTTGACGGCAGAAAAATACTTGAACCTATTTGCAAACTGTTAGGATTCACTCCTTCGTTCAAAAGGAGCAAGGCGTCTACTCCTATATTCCGCTGCTGGGAAAGGGTCCAGAATGAATCTCCTCTTTTAATTGAGTAGCTTTCTTTTCTAAATCCAGGGAGTTCTATCTCTGTACCTATCTTCAATCCATTCGGATCAACAGAAGGGTTCGAATCAATGATTAATTGGATTGGAATATAAAACAGCTGGCTGTAGTACCAAAAGGAATCACCACTGCGAACTTTCACTTTCATGAAGGAACCTCCCCATTCATACGTCCTTACTTACATGTATGAAAGGTTCTATAATTCATGACAAAAAAAGCTTGCGAATCTCTTCGCAAGCTCTGTCTAACTTATTCTTCTTTATTTTCGGTTTCACCGTAAAAGCGAAGGAGGTCTCCATTGATAATCTTATCGGAGTATCCTAACTCTTCATCCACACGCTCTTTATATGGTTCACAGTATTTCATGTCCGTTGTTTCTTCTGTTTCCTTATTCCAGCACTTTTCACCGGCAAAAACATATTCCTCAGTGATGAAACGACCATCACGCAGAATGGCAAGGTCTTCATGCTGACTGGAGAAGATATCCGAACCGAACTGTATGTCATTCTTCGTGTCGATACCTAAAAGGTGCAAAACGGTTGGTTTCAGGTCGATTTGCCCGGAAACTTTAGAAATGGTCTTACCTTCTTGTCCAGGAATGTGAATGATCATTGGGACCTGTTGAAGCTGTGTGCTTACAAATGGCGTTACCTCTTTACCTAAATATTGGCTCATGGCCTTATTATGGTTTTCAGAAATACCATAGTGATCTCCGTACATCACGATAACGGAGTTTTCATATAATCCTGATTCCTTCAAGTCGGTAATGAAGTTCTTCACAGCTTCATCCATGTAACGAACAGTTTGGAAGTAACGATTGACCGTGCCATCTTTGGATGTGTAAGGATCGATCAGCTTATCTTCTTCATCTAATGTGAATGGATAATGGTTCGTTAATGTAATCATCTTCGTACTGAACGGTTGAGGCATCTCTTTCATATGCTCAACAGATTGCTCAAAAAACGGAATATCCTTCATACCCCAGTTAACAGAATTCTCTTCCGTTACCTCATAGTCGGGTAAAGAATAAAAACGTTCGTATCCTAAGGAATCATACATAATGTCACGATTCCAGAAGCTTTTATTGTTAGCATGCATAGCAGTTGTATAGTATCCATTTTCACCAAGCTTTTCTGTCATGGATTCAAACTCATTTCCAGAATGAGTGAAGAATACTGCCCCCCTGTTCAATGGGTAAAGGGAATTATCGAGTAAAAATTCTGAGTCAGACGTTTTCCCTTGCTGGGTTTGATGATAGAAATTATCAAAGTAGTAGCTTTCACCAATAAACTCATTAAGGAAAGGGGTAATTTCCTGACCGTTCACTTCGCTATTAATGACAAAGTTCTGAAGGGACTCGAGTGATACAATGATTAAGTTCTTATCCTTTGCAACCCCGAACATTTCTTTATCAGGCTCGATGTAACTTGCACGGACATAGTTATCAATATCCGCTAATTCACTGCCGTCAGCCATTGCTCGTTGAGCGGAGGACTTGGATTGCAAGAAAATATCATACACATGGTAATTATATGTTCCGATATTCTTTACTAACATTTCACGATCGAACGTTCTGGTGAGAAGCTGTGGTCTTTCTGATTCCGCTAATCCCAGATTAAAGAAAACCAGTGCGGTTGCAACCAGGAAATACGCACGTCGATTAGCCCGGCTGTAGTTTTGTATAGAAAACCATGTTGGCTTTAATTTAATGAAGAGAATTAATACAATGACATCTGTGAAATAAAATAAATCCTTCCAGCTCATAATCGCGCTGGCACTCGTACCTAAATCAGAAAAATTGCTGGTTTGAAATAGGACAGGGAGTGTCAGGAAGTCATCAAAAAATCGATAGAAAACAACGTTTCCGTATAGGATAAACGAAAGGACGAAGCTGGCAGCGATAATATATCTGGTGCGAGACTTATCTTTCTTAAGAAGTAACCCTACTCCGAAGATAAATAGTAAGAAACTTAGTGGGTTGATGAAGAGAATAAGTTCTTGGAGTGTACTCTCTATCTTTATATCAAAACTAGTTTTATAGACAATATACGTTTTAACCCAAAGAAGCAATGCAGCGATGATAATTAGAGAAGCCTTTGGTGTCTTTTTCAATTTCATTTAATCAACCTCCTTGCTACAAACGGTTCCTTCGTATGTAACACATTCATGTTATATTTTTTTATTGGTAAAATAAGGTAATTCCTAAAACACAGTCTTGAAATATCTTAATACTTTTTTTACAAAACGTCAAACTCCATTTCATATTGTACGTGTACAATTAATATTTAAGTCTTATTCTCTTACCCATACTATTAGACGATTGAAACCGTTAAAAGTTTCAAAATAACTATATTTCTTCAAAACGGTTCTAATGTCCCTATGTCTTATAGACTACCCGCTCCAGTTACTAGAATGACAGAAAAAAGAACCCTCCTTTTCAGGAAAGCTCTTTTCTTCCGGAATGAATATCCATTGATACATCATATCCCCATCAGATTTTATTCTTTACTAACCAGGCTGCTCCAATCACACCCGCATCATTTCCAAGGGTAGCGATACTCAGATTGGTTGAAGTACGGACGGTTGGGAATGAGAACTGTTCGAAATATTTCACAACCGGATTTAATAATATATCACCCGCTTTGGAAACCCCTCCACCGATGACAATCTTTTCCGGGTTAAGTGCATTTCCTAAATTCGCCAGGGATAACCCTAGGAAGAAGGCTAATTGATCGATGACTTCAAGAGCAAGTTCATCATGTTCTCTGGCTGCATCAAAGATATCCTTTGCACTGACTATACCATGGGACTCCCTGATCTCGCGAAGTACAGACGCTTTCGTTGCCCCATCCAGTTTTTCATTTGCGAGTCGAACGACTCCTGTCGCAGAAGCAACCGTTTCCAAACAACCTGTCTTTCCACAGTTACATTGGAATCCCCCTTCTGGAACAACGGTAATATGCCCGATTTCACCACCTGCACCTTTCACACCATGCACGACATCCCCATTGGTTATGACTCCACCGCCAACACCGGTTCCAAGAGTGACACAAACGATATCCTTCGCACCGTCTCCTGCACCTTTCCACATTTCACCCAATGCTGCGCAATTTGCATCATTATCGATAACGGCTGATAAACCTGTTTCCATTTCAAGTAAGTCCTTTAATGGCGTATTCTTATCCCAGCCTAAATTAACCGCTTCGTAAATAATGCCTTTTGCCATATCGACCGGTCCCGGTGCACCCATCCCGATCCCGACAAGTTTATCTTTGGACTGATCTAATTGTTCCAGCTTCTTATCAATCGCTTTGGCAATATCAACAATGATATTTTTCCCATTCTCGGATTTATCAGTAGGGATTTCCCATTTATGTAAGAGTTCACCGTATTTACTCAAGAACGCGATTTTTGTCGTCGTCCCTCCTAAATCTACACCGACCAACCACTTTTCTGTCATCTTTATCACCTGTCCTGTTTTTCTTTTTCAATTTGTATTTCATGCCGCAACAAAAACAAAGCTGTTTGAAAATCCCGCGTGTCGATCAGCTGGGATTGATAAAGTTCTATTAGTTCGCCTTCCATTAGTTGCAGGTCAGAAAGACGATGCCCAACATATATAATGGTCCCATAACTTTTTAGTAACTGTTGGATATCATAAATCGTTTTCATAACATACACCCTGCTTTCTATCATTCACCTTAAAGTATAAGTGAAAATCCCCATCTTCTCAATATGCAGCTATCAAATATCCTATCTAAGCAACCAAAGAAAAAAAGACCCACTTAATGGAATATCCAATAAGTAAGTCTCTTTAACTTAGTTTAACGATCTGGATCTTTCGGGTGCAGGAATCGTGGTCGTCTGTTTTTTAAGGGCATAGGCGAACGCAGGAATACGTCCCGAAATGCTCTTAAATTAAACGGAATAAATGGCCACATATACGGAATATCAAAGGATTTCATTCTTGAAAGCATAATAATCCACAACAGTATACCCACAACAAATCCATACACACCGAATAATGCAGTACAGATCAATAAGAAAATCCTGACTAACCGGTTTGCTAAGCTCATCTCATAGCTTGGTGTTGAAAAGGTACCGATTGCTGCAATAGCGAGGTAAAGAATGACTTCATTAATTAAGAGCCCCACTTCCACCGCCACTTGTCCAATCATTAAGGCCGCCACTAGACCCAGGGCAGTCGCTAACGAAGAAGGGGTATGAATGGCAGCCATCCGCAGAATATCGATCCCGACTTCAATAATTAGAAATTGAAGAAATAAAGGAACTTCTCCCACCTCATCGGGACCCACATACCTCATTGATTCCGGTAATAGATCAGGTTGGATCGCAAATAAATAATAAAGAGGCAATAAGAAAATCGAGCTCCAGACAGCGATAAACCTCACAAAACGAAGGTAAGCTCCTACAGACGGCTTGTTTCTATATTCTTCAGCATGTTGTAGATGATGCCAAAAAGTTGTCGGGGTAATCAACACACTCGGTGAACCGTCGACCATAATGATGACGTGACCTTCATATAAATGTGCGGCTGCTGTATCCGGCCTTTCTGTATACCGTACCATAGGGTACGGATTCCAGTGTCGGCCAGCAATAAACTCCTCCAGTGTCTTCTCCCCCATGGGAAGGCCATCTGTGTCAATCTTCGAAAGAGCATCTTTGATTTTATGGACTAAATGCGGATCGGCAATGTCTTCAATATAACTGACGACAATATCCGTTTTGGATCTTCTTCCTACTTGCATATATTCCATTCGAAGTGAAGGGTCACGAACTCTCCTTCTAGTTAGCGCAGTGTTAAACACAATCGTTTCTACATATCCATCTCTTGACCCTCTCACTACCCGTTCAATATCCGGTTCCTGTGGACCTCTGACAGGATACGTTCTTGCATCAATCATAATTACCTTATCAATGCCATCCACCACAAGGGCTGTCGGACCTGCCAATACCAGATCGATCACTTGGTTCAGATCATCCACTTGCTCTATCTCTATGTAGGGAATGTAAGTCTTCAATAATTTTTCTAAAGTATCTTCTTCTAATTGTTCAGGACTAAGTCCCGATAAGAGCTTCATTAGATAATGCATAATATCATCTTTAACAAAGCCATCCACTAAAAACATCGCCATTTTTCTCTCTGCATACTCCAGATCCAATTGAATGACATCAAAGCTTTTGTCTACAGCTAAGGTATCCCTTAGATAATTGGTGTTTTCTTCAATCTGAGTAGAGACAGGCTTTTTCTTTTGATTTGTCATTAGCCTTCACTCCCAATACCTTTACATGAATTTCCATCTTTACCATCCTAGTCAAAGAAGCTAGAAAACATACATCCTATCATATTGATATCCTGCTCTTCATACTATTTACAAATGGACATACTATTGGAGTGAACCTAATGAGACAAAGACTAAAAGAAGCCATGCCCTTTCTTGTCATCATGTGCATCGTTGCTCTTGGGATACAATTTATTTACAAACCCCAAACAGAAGAAAGTATTATTTTTTTCCCGATAAATGAAAATGTTTCCTATGAATCTGCCACTACTATTCTGATGCTTCAACCCGAAAAGAAAAATGATCATTATGAGGTAAACTGGAAGGTGTCTTCAAAGCTGGATACACCGGCCTATTTGCGTCAGGATGTCGGCTTTTTATTTATGAACGGCAGGTTGAAGGGACTCATGAATGAGTGGGAACAAAACACGGATCAAATTGTGGAGGAATCAACCATAAAGGGCAAAGAAAGCAGCCTGCTTCAAGCTGTTTCATTCCATTATTCTGAAATTCACGAAACCGAATCAGAGTTTACTAGCGCACAGAAAATGTCTGAAGATGCCTTGTATGTGATTGATTCAAATTTCAGCTCGCTAAATGCCTTCCGGGAGCCGGGTACGGATGCAGAAAAAGAATGGAAGAACATTTTGGACAAAGTGACCACGCAGCAGCTCGACTACCTGTGGGAAAAGGCGATTACTTCCTTAGAAATCCCTATTGAAGAGTATACATTCTTTCCATTAACCCGACTTCCCCAATTAGAAAATCAGCCTTTAGAGGGGTTCACTCAGGGAGAATGGGATCGTCTAATCGGAAACCTATGGGAAGGACTCTATAAAAACTATTATTTAGGAATAAAAAAAGAGGACGGCTCTGTCATTGAGTCAATAGACAGTGCCATCCCACTTATATTAGTGAAGAATGATCGAAAAGAAGTTCTCGTGTTACTGATTGATAAAAACGGAGAAGCTTCTTTACTTAAACAACAAATTTCCTTTTAAATGTTCTCCTGTAATTCTTTATAAAGTTTTTCATAATTATCATCCTGCCTATTTAATTCATAGGCTTTTTTTGCATGAACAAGAGCTTCCTTCCTTTCACCAGAATCAATCAGAATTAACGCAAGATTGTAGTGAGCTTCATGAAATTGTCCATTCTCATCAATCGCAGCTTTCAAATGATTCTTCGCCGGTGCTAATTTGTTCAGCTTGATTTCAGCATATGATAGGTAGAAAAATGTCTGAGCATTTGGTGATCCATCCTCAACTACAGGGAGAAGAATTTTTTCAGCTTCCTCCCACTGTTGATTTGAAATCTTTTCTTGAGCCACACCATTCACTGTGTCAACGTCCCAAGAGGTTGGATCTGTACCAATTCCCCTGGACATAAGTACTCCAATAAGTACAATACTTCCCGCCAGAAACAGTAATTGACGGAGGGGACGGAGAGCATTAGGCAAGCTGACAATTCCTGCTGCGAGAAACCCCCCTATTAACCCACCGATATGGCCTGCATTATCAATTCCCGGGATCGTAAAGCCAAGGACTAAATTTAATAGAATAACCGCAATGATATTAGTGCCCATCGTTCTGAAGAAGATTTTCGGATATAATACACCAAAGTACAGCAGCGCACCGAAACAGCCAAAGATTGCACCACTTGCTCCTGCAGAAAGATTGGATGTAAAAAGGAAGCTGGCTAGAGATCCCGTGATTCCCGATATCATATAAATGAAGATAAATCGGATTCGTCCGAACATTTTCTCCACTGCAGTACCCAGATAAAATAAGGCGAGTGTGTTCATTAATAAATGCAGTATTCCTATATGTAGAAAGATCGGGGTTACGAGTCGCCACCATTCCCCTTCAATCATGAGGGGATTGTACTTAGCTCCGAACTCAATCAGTGTTTGCGGATCCTTGCTTCCACCATTCAGTTCGAGAATAAAGAACATGATCAATTGGAGTGCAATGAAGAAATAGGTAAAGAACGGCTTTCCTTTTTCAAACAGCTGTCTTTCCTTTTGTATCTGTTTGGAAGAAGCAGTCATGGTCATGCTTTTTATCCATTCTACATTGGCATCCAGTACTTCGTTTGGGAGATCCCAATCCACTTCACTAAAAAAAGGATCATTCATAAGAGTGTCTACACTCTGATCACCATGAAGAAGGAGAGGCTGAATGGTCGTCTTTTGGTTGTTCACTGGTTCCTGGAATAAATCAGGACCTGAATCTACCGGTGGAAAAGTGGAGACATATATATTCTTCACTTGAAGATGCCTTTTACCCAGGGACTTCCTGATTTTTTCTCCATTCACGGAGGTCAATTCCATATCCCGCTTGACCCAGTTTCCCCAATCTAAATCTTTAAGGACCATTCGAATGACGTTTGCTTCTTTTACCCCGGTGTTTTCCAGCCAGATTTCATCTTGATTAGGAGAGAGATTAAGAATTCGATATTGTTTAAATTCAACCAAATAGTGAGCTATCTTCCAAAACAAATAATGATATCGTAAATCCACATCATCCACTACTTTCTTTTTAAAAGATCCTTGTCTATCCCTACTATACCGAACCCTTTCTTACACTGTAAAACAAAAAAGACTGTAAGAGAGGTTTTCACACCCACTCTACAGTCATTTCCACTCATTTCATCCTCTAAATGCACCTTGAATAAATTTTGACCGAATACCTGGTACCCCCATCGCCGCTTTCACTGCAAATTTTCTAATGAGAAAGTTCCCGAGAAGTACATTTAACAATCGGTATCGGTTCGGAATCAGTAAAAGAATCAAACCGCCCAGCACTAACCATTTTGTCCATCCGTTCATGACGATCCCTCCTGATAGTAGTTTGGTCATTATCCAGAAGCTTATCCCACTAAATTATAAGGAAGCGATATTTTCTTTTATTATCGTCAAGATAATATAAGCATAAGTACTCCTGCAAAAAGACTCGACATAGCATTCACAAACTCATTATTTACGAGAGGAATCCCTTTCGTCCTTTCGGTGTGATGTCCACAATGAAAAGGTGATTCTGTTCGAAGATTGCAAACCGGACACTTATACTCCAGTTGAATGAAAGCTCCCAACACTGTATCCAGGATGTTACCTAAAAAACCAGAAAGTATCAGTAGAAAAAAGAGAGTTGAATCCATATCATTCAACATAATCAATGAAGCAAGTGAAATAAGGGCCGCTCCCAACACAGCCGCAACTGTACCAACGATGGAGATAGCACCGGACGTGCCTTTTGGAACTCTCCTGAACGATCTTACTGAAAAGGGCATTTTTTGACTAAGAGGACCGATTTCAGAGGCCCAAGTATCAGCGTTTGCCCCAGAGATCGACGCAATGAAGGCTAGTGTCCAGACCTCGTTTCCCGTTAAACTAAAAATAATGGCAAAGATGGCAGCAGGACCTCCGTTAGCCAACACCTGCTGCCAGTCCCTGATGGACGTTTTGGCTAAACGAGCTTCTATTCCCAGCTTATCCTTCTTAAAAAGCCGGGACCAAATACTTGATGACAGAAAGAACACGCCTAATATAAACAGTCCCTCAAAGCCATATGAATAGCCAATAGCAAGACCTATCATTATGGCCATTACAGCGCCTGAGGAACTTAAATTACTGGTTTTCCACCCTGCTAAGGCGATAGAGCAAATAAAAAGGAGTACAAATAGATACTCAGCGGCCACAATCGATTCGTCCTTTTTCCGTCATAATCGTTCCAACGGGTATGTCGAAGGATTCGATCGGCAATGCCCCGACCAATTGCTCTTCAAAGGCAAGGGATATCGTAATACCTGAATAGGCTGAGAGTAACCTGTCATAGTATCCCCCGCCAAACCCCAGACGATAGCCCGTTTCTGTATAAGCAAGGCCTGGAACGATCATCAATTCAATAACGTCATTATTTACAACGGTTGACTTAATGGGATCTGGTTCATACAAATCAAAATAGGATTGTTCAAGCTGATGAAAATCATGAAGCTCATAGAAGACCAGTTCACGTTTTTTCGGAAAACATTTAGGAACAACTACTGTTTTCCCTTCTTCCCAGCCCCGTTTGATGATATTCCACGTATCGACTTCCGGAGGCCTAGAAATCGTCACCGCGACGGTTTTGCTCTTCTTCCACTCAGGAGATTCAAAGAGTAATTGTTCTATTATAAAACACTTTTGTTGAAACGCTATATGATCGATTAACTTCAATGATTGAAGCTGAAGATTACGTAGTTCTTTTTTAGACATAATATCCCTCCATACATCCTATTATTTTAATGGATTCTCTATGTAATTGCGATGCTGTAACAGTTATGTGCATAAAAAAAAGCAGCGGATAAAATCCGGCTGCTTATTTCGTTTCGCGGTGAAGAGTCACACGCTTTAATTTCGGGCAATATTTTTTTAGCTCAAGACGGTCTGGGTTGTTACGCTTGTTCTTAGTAGTAATATAGTTACGCTCACCAGTTTCTGTGCAAGCCAAAGTAATGTTTACACGCATTATTATTTCCCTCCAAACATATACATCATCTACTATTCATACGACTTTTCTATAATATCACTTTTCTTTTGGAAATGCTAGTCCGTTTTTTATTCTATCGCTTAAATTTGAAACCTCTTCTTCCATTGCCCCTTCAATGGCATATACTTTGCCTTGTTTCACTTCAAAAGGCTTGAATGAAAAGTCTAACATATAGACCATCATATTGAGGCCATTGGTGATCGGATAGTAGTAAAGGCTTCCATTATTCAAGGATTTCTTCCATAGCTGCAAGCCTTTCAAATTAAGGGGATAGATGGATTTCTTAACAGACGAAGCACAGGAAACAATGTTGGTTATGGCAACAAGCTTACCACTGTAATTCCAGAACGTATCCTTCGATAGTGACTGAACCCCGACTCCATCTTCCTTACAAGCCAACCATTCAATCAAAAAGAAAACCTTAAGGTGCCTGCATTCCTTTGAGGTATTTTCCATTTCAAATGCAAAGGATTCTCCCCATCCTTCTATTTCTTCGTTAATGTTTACACTTATACCGGTAAGGGAGGTTAGTTTGTCTGAATAAAGGGGTACATATTCATTATTCCTGCACCAGGCCATTCCTTGGATATGGAACTTATCATTCGGATTCTCCTTCATTAGCCTCTACACCTTTTGCCAGATTTTTATTTTCATTCCATAATATCTAGCAAGCTCCCTTGCCAGATTTCGTCTGTCAGCCTTGGAATAAATGATGAATCCTCTTTTCGGATCACTAATGATTTTCGTTCGTCCCCCATCTCTATGATCAAAAACGACTTCTTTCTGACTCGAGGAAGAAGGAACGGTTTCCAGTAATTTAGCCAGGACGAATGGTTTCTTTCCATTTGGACATGCTACTTGGAGCCTGGTAATAAACGGCTCCATAAAGTCTTTAGAGTGGTGGAAGCCATTTTTTAAGGAGGGTGGAGAGTACTGCCCTCTCATGAGATCATCACGGGCGCTTTTATATTCTTCAGGGTTACCAATATCTCTCCAATAAGCACTCGTTTTAAAGACATAGACTTCTTCATTATTTATAAGAAGCTGAGGAATGAAATCCTGACTGAAATCCCTAGCTCCTAAGTGAGCATAACGATCAAGCAGCCGTGGATCTAACATATATACCCCTGTGTTCACTTCATTCCCTACCCACTCTTCCGGCTTTTCAATAAAATCAACCAACTTACGATTTTCATCTGTATGGCAAATCCCATATTCTTTTGGATTCACCACTTCTTTTGAGACAACGGTCATGACCGCTTTTTTCTCATAATGGAAGTCAATGACTTTATCAATCGGAATATTAGTAAATGCATCTCCACTTAATACTAAAAACGGTTCACGGAGCCTGTGTCTGGCAAGAAAGATACCTCCTGCTGTTCCAAGTGGTTTTTTTTCATCCAGGTAGGTAATGTTCACATCGAACCGTTTTCCATCTCCAAAATACTCTTTAATCGTTTCACTTTTATAACAGGTTGTGATTAGAATATCTTTAATCCCATAGGACTTGAGGAGGGTAATGCTATATTCAAGAATTGGCTTATTCAGAATCGGAACCATCGGCTTCGCAATCGACATTGTGTAGGGTCTTAATCGCTTGCCTTCTCCACCTGCCAATATCACGGCCTTCATCTTTTTATGCCCTCTACTTTTGATTGAAGAAGTACATCATCATACACGTGGATGGTTTGATCTGCGATTCGATCCCAGCTAAACATAGATTGGGCCATTTTGAAACCGAGATTCCCCAACTGCTCCGACTTTGAAGGATTTTCGATTAATGAGACCAATTGTGTATAAAGACTTGGTTCATTATTGGGTTCAAATAATAATCCGGTTTGCTCATGTTTCACGATTGCTTTCAGTCCTCCCGTATTTGATGCCACCACTCCTTTACGGAATGCCATTGCCTCCAGTGCAACAATGCCGAATGGCTCGTAAAGGCTTGGAAAGATCACGGCTAAACAATTCTTCAGATAGTCATTCCGTTCCCTATCGGAAATGTATCCGATGAAAGACACACAGTCACTCAGCTCTTCTTGGGCTACCAATTGACGATAGTGCTCTAACATCGGGCCTTTCCCGGCTATGATAAAAGAGGTTGTAAACCCTGCTCTCTTTAACTGTGAGGCTACGCGGATAATCGTGTCGAATCCTTTCTCATGAACCATCCGTCCGATTGAAAAGAAATACGGAGTGGATCGCTGTTCAAAGCTATAAGGAGAAGATTGATCGAGCTTCTCCAATTCCACACCATTTGGTATCACAGCAATTGGTGCCTCGATGGTAAATAAGCTCTTGATTTCTTCTTTCATATGCTCGCTGCAGACGATAAGATGGTCAGATGCACCAATGAGAAGTTGCTCTTCCCGGTGAATCTTGTGTTGCAAATCCGTATAGATCCCTTGATTGCGTCCATGTTCCGTAGCATGAATGGTTGTGATGAGAGGAACCCTATAGTACTCTTTCAGTTTCATCGCTGAAGTGGACACAATCCAATCATGGGCATGAATATGAGTGATTTTTTCATCTTCCATCAGATCATGAGCGTAATGAATGAACGACTGATTTAAATCAAATACCCATTTAAAGAAGTCTTCTTCATATGGATGTAATGGGTGCACACGGTGAATCGTAACCCCTTCCATTTTCTCAAGTGACAGGGCATCATTTCCTTTGGTGGTAAGTACATGCACCTGTTTCCCTTTTTTCACAAGATTGTTAGCAAGATCATACACATGCCTCGAGAGTCCCCCTACAATATTAGGTGGATACTCCCACGAGAGAAGGAGGACCGAATCCCGTTTCTCCGTTTTTTGTTCTACATTCCCTGCGAAAAGTTTTTCAAGGATTTCATCAGACGGAAATGGGACGAGCCTTTTACGATGAAGGAATAAATGTTCATCGTTCTGCCCTTGCATTACCAAATCAAGTAAGCTGTCAAAGTGAACAGACGTCAAGTCATTTTGAATACTCGAACCTTCGAGGCTTGCAACCCATTCCCTGAGCAGTTGATGGGTCAACTCTGTCGGTTCTCCCGAGGAATATAGATCGTCAAGTTTCTCTTCCATCCGATGTACCATTCGAATATTCTTCATGGCCCGGTCAGATAGGATCGGGGTTTGCTTCTCCATTCCAAGATATCCAAAACCTACTCTGGAAAGAGATGTGGAAGATTCCATCTTTTCCTCTAATGAATGCGTGAACTCTCTTGTTTTTAATTGATCGTAGCTACCACTGTCCTTTATGAAAACAATCGAGAGAGAATGACCTTTCTCATCCATTGCTCCAATCCTACCCTCTGAAACCGGTATTAACTTTAAGCCCCTCGGTGTTCTGATTACACCGCTGTCATGTTCTTTTTCGCTATGTTCATACGAGTAGGAGGAGATAAATGTGAATTCGATTCCTTGCTTAGTAAGGTATAAGTCAATACCCGGCACATACGCTGCCTGTGGTAACCAAAAAACCTTTGGAATCATTTGAAAATACTGCTTAAACAACAATGTACTCATCCGCACCTGAGATTCAATCGCTCTCGGAGTCCTGTAGTGAGTCAGTGGAAATGAGCTTACCGCAGTTGGGATCACCGTGGCTTTGCCTTCAACCACAAGGGTCTTGTAGGCTTGTACTAAATTCATGTCATGGGTTGACCATTGTGAATAAATCAGCTGCCATTTACCCTTTTCATGCGGCTCTGCTTGCAGAAGGTTGGCTTGAATGATTGAATGAGCTTTCTCTTTAAACTCTTCACTCATAAAAAGTGAGAAGATGGTGGGATTCACCACAACAGGTACAGGGGATGCTTCGTTTCGCTGAAGGAGATTTAACAGTGCACTATTTTCAATAAGGATGGAAGTGAGTAAATCTTCCCGTTCGTTACATTGTGAAAAAGCCAGTTCGTTAAATTGTGGATATATAATCACTGCCGACGTTCCTTTCATGCCTTTTCCTCCTGATTCATTACATAATACGAATAGGTGCTCACATGCTCCACCCATTTCGGTTCCTTAATTAATCCTTGCTCATATTCAAATAACTCTTTCATACTATGATACTCCTGATGATGGGACGTTCTTGGGGTGTGGAGTACATTGGAGCGGGTGAATGCAACAAAGTCACCTGACGGTAAGCGCAAACCAATTTCCATACAGTAGCTTCTGTTTTCCTTTAGACCATTTACAAACCAATCACTCTCCGTATGGGGAACATATGAATCTGAGTATGTGTGATGATTATGTCCGTTAAAGGAAATCGATGTAATATCATATAATCGAAGGACAAAAGGTTGAGGATCATGATTCATTTTAAAATGACTTTTCACATGGCGGATCCATTCTTCTGTAATATTCCAGTAGCAATAGATTCTGGATGAAGTTGAGTACATGATCGATAACTCAGTGGCACGTGGATTTTTCACACGGCGCTTGGGCATCTTCCTTCCGAAAGAAGCTCTTCCCACACGTTTTTTGGGGATTGTCTGCTCCATCACTTCTACCTGGGCAACCTCACATCCAGATGCACCATCCAGAGCCTTCTGATACTTCACCCATTGATATTGAACTTTTCCGACGGTGGTATTCAGCTCCTTGGCAATCTTCCTGAATGACACTCCTTGTTCTTTTAACCGAATGATTTCTGTGATCAAAACAATTCCTCCTAAAGAGTAACCAAATATTATATAATTTCAATCTAAAAATTATGACAATTATCTATAAATTCATCGTAACACCCTATTCAAAAACCTACAATAAACGCATTTTGTCGTATCTTGTTAAATGTGGTGATAATGGGGTTTATCATGCATTTTTTTTATAAATTATTATGTTGAAATGATAATAAAGCGATTACATTTTTAGAACGACAAGATTCTTTCATAATTGTCCAATGTAATTCGACAAAATATTGGTTCATTCTGCAAATTTATCCTTCCATCTTATAGAGATAAGCCCTCATCTATGCTATAACTAAAGTAAAATAATAAGGCATGAGGTGATTTAGTGGAATTACTATTCATTGCATTAGTAAGTTTCTCTATCCTATTACTGGTTATTTCGTTTTTTATACGGGATCGGTATCGTGATATTGAAAAAGACATAGATGATTTGTCAATGAATGTTCTTCAAGAGCATTATCAGTTAAAAAAGAGAATACGGGTATTGGAAGAAGAGCTGATGGTGGATGGCGATGCACCTTTAAAAAGAACAGCTCCTGCCAGGAAACCCATTCACGAGGTTGTAAAAAACCAAGTCATTGCATTACATCAACAGGGAATACCTGTCGAACAAATCGCAAAGCAATCCGCACTTTCTAATACAGAAGTCCAGCGACTTATTTCGAAGCTATAAAAAGAGGGTCCATGAATAAACATGTTAACAAATTCATTGACCTGAATCATGCTCGAATAAAATACATAAAAAAGCTGTCCTTGTAAGGGACAGCTTTTTACTAGATTGTCTATTCATTCAAGTCGTAACGACGACCTTTCACAAGATAGAACACACCTTCTGCAATGTTTGTTGAATGATCCGCAGCTCTTTCAAGGTATCGGCAAATGAAAGAGAGCTGAGTAATCTGAGCCGTGAATTCAGGTTTTTCTTTATTGAGTGTCAGAAGCTCTACAATCGTTTCACCATATAAGTCATCAACTTTATCATCCATATCAGCGATTCTCTTCGCTTTCGCCACATCTTCCTCGACAAACGACTCCAATGTGAGCTGAATCATTTCTGAAGTTAATGCATGCATTTCCTTAATATGATGAATCGGTTTGATCAGAGGTTCATTTCCAATACGTATCGTCGACTTCGCTACATTCACAGCGAAATCTGCGATTCTTTCCAAGTCTGAAGCGATTTTGATTGCTACAATGATTCTTCTTAAATCTGTTGCGACTGGCTGTTGTTTAGCGATTGTCAATATGGCTAAATCATTGATTTCCTCTTCCAGATCATCGGCTTTTTGGTCGCCTTCGATAATGGCAAGCGCCGTATCGACATCCTTCTCTTCTAACGCCACAATACTTCTTTCAAGTGCAACCTTTGCAATATTCCCCAAATCCATAAGTTTGGTTTGCAGTTCTTTTAGATTCGCATCAAATTGTCCTCTTACTGCCATGATTAAGCCCCTTCCTATTTCAACACTTTAACTTCTCAATAGTAGGAATTAAACACCTGTTGGTATTAATCCTTCTTTGGATGTGAATTAACCGAAACGACCGGAGATATAGTCTTCTGTACGCTTATCAGATGGAGTAGAGAAGATTTTATCCGTTTTGTCAAATTCAACCACTTCCCCGTTCAGGAAGAAGGCTGTGCGGTCAGAAATACGTGCAGCCTGTTGCATATTATGAGTAACAATAATAATACTGTATTCTGATTTTAACTCTTGAACCAGTTCTTCAATCTTTAATGTGGAAATCGGATCAAGGGCAGAAGTAGGTTCATCCATCAGAATGACATCCGGCTCAATAGCAAGACATCTTGCTATACAAATACGCTGCTGCTGTCCACCCGATAGCCCATATGCATTTTGATTCAGACGATCTTTCACTTCATCCCAAATTGCTGCTCCCCTTAAGCTTTTTTCAACAATTTCATCCAGAACTTTTTTATTTTTAATTCCGTGGATACGCGGGCCGTACGCAATGTTGTCATAAATCGACTTAGGGAAGGGATTAGGTTTTTGGAATACCATCCCCACCTTGGTTCTTAATTCCTCAACACGATAATTACGATCAAAAATATTACGCTCACGATAAAGGATATCACCTGATGTTTTTACGCTTGGGATCAGTTCGATCATACGATTTAATGTTTTAATATAAGTGGATTTACCGCAGCCAGATGGACCGATGATTGCCGTCACTTCATTTTCCATAATATCTAAATCAATATTTTTTAACGCATGATTTGTTCCGTACCATAAGTTTAACTGCTTTGTTTGATATACTGGCTCTTTTCCCACTGTAGGATTGATCGTACCTTTATTATTGTTGTTCACCATTGTTGTTTCCATTTTTGAAAGCCTCCTTCATCCATTAAAAAACCAATTAATAAGCGATATTAATATCTTTTTTGAAACTTATTACGAATCAGCACTGCGATCGAGTTCATGAGTAACAGTAAGCCTAACAGGATGATAATACCTGCAGCTGCTACATCATGGAAATCTGCTTGTGGACGTTTTGTCCAATCATAGATTTGCATTGGAAGTGCCGTAAATGTATCCAAGATGGAACCTGGTGTAAATAATAAGATCGTAGGTACACCGATAACGACAAGTGGGGCAGTTTCTCCGATTGCACGGGAAAACGCTAAAATGCTCCCTGTCAATATTCCGGGTATTGCGGCTGGTAAAACAACTCTAGTAATTGTCTGCCACTTTGTAGCTCCCATACCATACGATGCGTCCCTTAACTCTCTTGGTACTGAACGAATCGCTTCTTGAGCGGCTACAATGATCACAGGCAGTATTAACAAACTCATCGTCAACCCTGCTGCCAAAACACTTTGACCAAGAGCAAAGGCACGGGCAAAAATCGTTAAACCTAAGAGACCAAACACAACGGAAGGAACCCCTGCAAGGTTTGAAATATTTACTTTGATAAACTTATTGATTTTGTTTTGTTTAGCATATTCTTCTAAATAAATGGCCGTTCCCACTGCTATGATGAACGAAACAATAACAACCACGAACATCAGCCAAATCGTTCCTATAAAGGCAGCATAGATTCCTGCTTTTTCAGGGAACCTTGATCCCACACTTTGTAAAAACTGCAGATCCAAGTATCCAATTCCTTGAGTGAATACCCGATATAATAATACACTTAACACGACCAAGCCAAATAATGTTGCCAGGAAGAAAAGCCCTTTAAAGACGCTATTCACCATTAGCCTTGAAGACATCTTTTTTAAGACATTTTCATGATTGATATACTTCATGATTAATACTCCTCTCTGAATCGCTTAGAGATGTATTGAGCAAGCAGGTTCATACCAAGCGTGAATAAGAATAAAGTGAAACCTACTGCATAAATACTATAGTAAATCGTCGTTCCATACCCTGCATCCCCAGTACTTACCTGAACGATATACGCCGTCATCGTCTGGATGGAATCAGTAACATTCCAAGAGAGGTTGGGAGATGCTCCTGCAGCAACCGTTACAATCATGGTCTCACCAATTGCACGGGAAATGGCAAGAACGATCGATGCAACAATCCCTGATACGGCAGCGGGTAAAACAACCTTAAGTGCAACTTCTAATTTAGTTGCCCCTAGTGCCTGAGCACCTTCACGAATGGAATTCGGAACAGACGACATTGCGTCTTCAGATAGAGATGCAATCATGGGAATAATCATGATCCCGACTACAATTCCAGGACTTAATGCATTAAATATACTTAATGAAGGTATAAATGACTTCAATACAGGAGTAACGAATGTTAGAGCAAAGAATCCAAATACGATCGTGGGAATCCCTGCTAACACTTCTAATATCGGTTTGATGAATCTTCTTGAACGATCCGTTGCATACTCACTCAAATAAATGGCGGAAGCAAGTCCTATAGGTACTGCAACTACTACTGCAATTCCGGTGATCTTCAGTGTACCGGAGATTAAAGGAAGGATCCCATAGCTAGGATTTTGAATAGAAAAAGGAAACCATTCCGTCCCTGTTATGAAATCAAATACAGATACTCTCGAAAAGAACGTAAATGTTTCAAATATAAGCGTAAATACGATACCAATCGTGGTTAATACTGAAACCCCGGCTATTGCAAATAAAATCCACGGAATTGACTTCTCGAATGACCGATTGAAGCCTTTCCCTCTTTTTTGTGCGATCATGTCTGCAACAGAATATGATGATTCTTTTGAATTTGAAGCCATAAAATGCAAACCCCTTTCATCCACATGACAAGATGAGAAGCAAGTATTAGTCGCTTCTCATCTGTATTTTTGACTTTACCAACGATACTTGATTATTTCAGACCCTCTAATGCATCTTTAGCTTCCTTGATTTTCTCTTCCGGAAGACTTACATAGCCAACTGCTTCTGCCATTTCAGCAGAGTTGTCAAGGGTGAATTTCATGAAATCATATACAGCTTCATTATCTTTTACAGAAGCGTTTTTAGCATATACGAATAATGGGCGTGATAGTGGCGTGTATTCCCCGCTCTCGATTGTTTCGTTATTTGGCTCGACACCGTCGATTTTCACTGCTTTAAGTTGATCCTTATTTGCAAGGTAGTAAGCATAACCGAAGAATCCGATTGCGTTTTTATCACCTGTTACACCTTGTACAAGAACGTTATCATCTTCAGAAAGCTGAATGTTTTGTTTAACCATATCTTTTTCTTCTAAAACTACTTCATTGAAATAATCATATGTTCCTGAGTCAGTACCAGGAGAGTAGAACTTCACTTCTTCATCCGGCCATTCAGGATTGATATCAGACCATTTCTTAGTCTTTCCATCTTCAACCCAAAGCTTTTGAAGATCTTCAACTGTCAAATCTTCTGCCCAGTCGTTTTCTTTATTCACAACGATTGTAAGACCATCTTTAGCAACTTCGAATTCAGTGAAATCTATACCAGCTTCTTCCAGCTTTTGCTTTTCTTCGTCTTTGATTGGACGGGAAGCGTTTGAAAGATCAGTTTCACCTGCGATGAACTTTTCAAATCCACCACCAGAACCGGATACACCGATAGATACTTTTACATCAGGTTGTGTAGCTGCATACTCTTCGTTAACAGCTTCCATGATTGGAGCTACAGTTGATGAACCATCCATTTTAACACTGCCGGATAGCTGTTCTCCTGAACCATTCTCTGCTCCACCTTGAGCACCACATGCTCCTAATACAAGAGCTGATCCGATCATTGCTGACATTGCCAGATACTTAAAGCTTTTCATTCCTAAATTCCCCCTAAGAAACTTGGTTGTTTTGTCCTACGAGTAATAGATTAATAGATGAGTGTTAATGAGGTTTTAACCGTTTGTAAAGGTTTTGTAAATTCGACATTTTTCTTCATCTTCAGACACTCCCCCAAACCGTAAAACCTCGTCAAACCCTTATTAAACATAGTATTAGACAAAGGTTTGCGAATTATGTGTCCTTCAAAAAAAAATCAAATATTTTCCGATTCGTCGATGATTTTCATTTTGATTATTAAAATGATCACTTGATTTTGAGTAAAAAGACATAAAATCCATAAAAAAAAGCTGATCTCCAGAAAGTTATTTCGTGGAAACCAGCTTAAGTCTGTTCAGTTATTCTGTTCTCTTTCCTCTTGCATCTGTTCTTCTGCTTCTTCGGCATTTTCTACTTTCTTATTAACAGAAGTCGGGTCCTTCACTTCTCCTGCACGTTTCTTCTTCAGTTCAAAGTACTTATCCATCACTCGTTTAGAGATGTATTTATTAACGTAAGGATCTGCCACTCCGCTTGCTTGGATATGTGAAGAGGGAACCATTGTAGCATAAGCCACTTCCGGATTATCAAATGGGGCGTACCCGATGAGAGTGGTGTTGTAGTTCAGCTCCCCATCTACATACGTCTCCGCAGTACCTGATTTACCCGCTGCATTATATGGTGCATTTTTAAATTGATCATACGCCGTTCCATCAGGATAGTGGTACACCCGGTAGAAACCTTGTTGAACATGTTCGATTTGGGCTTGAGTCGCATCAATTCGATTCAGCACATTCGTTTCTTTCTCAAACAGGATTGGTCCCAGGCTGTCCAGATCGTTTGTCGGTTCTCTTATTTCTTTCATGATATGTGGCTCCACACGATAACCATCATTTGCAATGGTTGAAATGTACTGTGCTAATTGCATCGTTGTATACGTATCGAACTGCCCGATCGCTAAATCCAGTAAGAAACCTGGAGTGGTGTCTGTACCTGTAAGTCCGGAAGACTCACCAGGTAAGTCGATTCCAGTCGGCACACCCAGTCCGAATTGAGCATAATGATTTCGCAAAACGTCAAATGCCTGTGGATTATTAATCATGGTTTCGTTCGGAATGTATTCTCTTCCGGCAATTCTAAATGCAATTTTCCACATATATGAGTTTGAAGATTTCTCAAGTGCGAACAAGTCGGACATCGGAATTCTTCCGGATCGGTTAAACCATGAAGTTTTTGGCCGGTCATTACCGATTTTAATCGGTTCATCTACAAGCACTTCACCAGGAGTCAAGTTACCCGTCATGTAGCCGGTTAAAACAGTGGCCCCCTTTACAACAGATCCCACTTCATAAGAAGATGTAAAGGTTCCTAACGCAGCATCCCTCATCTCGTACTTGCCCGTTTCAGAATTCTTCACATACTGTTTTCCGGCCATGGCTAATATTTCCCCAGTATTCGGGTCAATCATGACCACGTATGCTCGATCCAGGTTAGGAGACTCACCGCGATTTACCATCTGTTTTCGTAATTCTTCTTCAATGATCTTTTCTACTTCTCGCTGTAACTCCATATCAATGGTGAGAACAATATCTTTCCCCCGTTGACCTTCTTGAACGAGTACAGACTCTAATACACTTCCGCCTTTGGTGACGTTTTTAATTTGTTCCTTTTGACCTTGCAGAACATCTTCATATTCTAATTCTACATAGCTTTTTCCTACACGATCATTCCGGTTATAGTCTTTCGCTAAATAAGAATCTACTAGATTCTCAGGTAAACCTTCCCGTGAAGAAGACACGTTTCCCAGAATGGTTCTTAACGTATCATCAAATACGTAGGATCGCTTCCAGTCTGTCGTCGTATTGACGCCTGGAAGTTCACTGAGATGTTCACTGACGACAGCGAATTCTTCCGGAGTGACTCCTTCGTTCTTCACAATTTGTGGATTTAGGGCATAACCACTTGAGAACTCGCGATAAATCGCAATGATTTCCAAGTCTTTTTCAGTCAATGACGCCAGCTCTTTTTCGGTGATACGGTCCAATCTCATTTGATATACTTTCGCATTCACATCATCTTCAGAGAGTTCTTCATCGCCCTGAAGCTTTTTTATTTCTTTGTCTGAAACCTTTGCGTCTGCTTCTTCTTTATTATTTAATATCCAATAATCTTTCTTGTCTCTTTCCGTTACTTCTTTCGTATCTTTTTCAATGTACTCAGATAGCTTGGATGCAACCTCCAACATTTCTTCGACCTTAGTATTGTTTGCCCGTGTATATGTGATTGCATTTAAAGGAACATTATCGACTATCACATTCCCATATCGATCATACATTTTCCCCCGTGGTACACCTGTATTGACAACAACATCCTCTGTTCTTTCTACTTCCTTCTTGTAGCTTTCTCCGTTCACGATTTGAACGAGTCCCAGTCTGAGAACAAGAAGAGAAAATAATAAGAACACGGCAAAAAACAGCAAATTCATCCGTACGGGAACATGCGTCTTTCTTTTTCTCTTATTTCTTTTCAATCGTTCCAACCCTTCCTCTATGTAAAAATTTCTTTATTTCGTTACCATCCAATCTTATTTTATAGAAAATCTCAAGGATAATCTAGCCATAAGCAAAGAGAGGAAATCTTTCCCTCTCTTTGCTTTAATATCCTATATGGGCAGTTCGACCTTTCGCACAAAGAAATAAATGAGGGTATGACCCGCTCCAAGCATTAGTAGGAGGATGGGGATACTCTCTTCCTGGTTGAAAAATGTGACGGCAATGATGAATGACAACACGGACACAATTCTTCCTAAATTCAAGAAAATCTCCCTCACGACAATATACTCAATTCTCATTTCAGCGGCGTTCCATCCCGTTCCGATTACGTCATACGTCATTGAAATATAAGGAACCAGGAGGATAGGATAAGCAATGGCAATCACGCCTGCGTATAACAATAATTTCGTGTAGGATACATCGAATACGATTAAGAAGATCGCTAAGTAGAGGAGGATCCCCCCCAGCAGAATCGCTCGTTTACGAAATTTTTTCTTAATCACTCTTGAGGCAATATAATACCCAACGAATGCGATTCCGGAGTTAATGAGACCAAACGTACCAATGGCAAACTCACTTCCAGTGCTGATGAACACAAACACTGAAATAATGAAGATAAACGTTCCTTCCCTCAGTCCCTGGAAGAAGTGGGCATTCGTAATGAAGCGCCAATTCGCATTGTTCTTCCTTTCTTCCAGGATTCTGAGGAATAGATACCGTCCGGATGCCGGTCGTCTTTTTAGAGAGAAGCTCAAAAGGACGGCTATGGCAAATAGCAAGAGAGATAAACCGAATACTATGGTATATCCCTTATACGAAGCAAATCTGGAGATGATAAAACCTGCGAGGATCGGGCCGACCATTCCTCCAGCTGACGTTAACGTACCGAGGAATCCATTGAAAAAATCTCTCGTTTCAGGTTCCGTTATTTCAAAGGTCAGTACATTAAACGCTAACCAATAAAAGCCATAGCCGATTCCGAGCAAAGCTCCTAACACAACCAGGTAATTTTCTGCCGACTCCCCGAAAGCCAATACAGATATGTAAAATAGAGCCAAAAAAATAACCCCGAAGCGTAATACAATCACCCGGTCTACTTTCTTTGCCCACCTTCCAGCTAATATAAAAGTTAATGGCTGAAAGATGACAACAGTTAAATTATAGATGCCTAAATCAATGAATTCACCAGATTGCTTCCACAAGTAGATGTTTACAAATGTGTTTGAGAGCGCAATACTCAATGAATATAATCCGCCAATCAATAGCAGCAGAGTCAGATCTTTCGTTAAATCAATATCGCCTAATAACTTTTTATAGCTACTCATTTGAAAAACTCCCCTTTAACGTACCCCTATCTTGTGAAAAAGGGAGGGAAGTTATACAAAAAAAAGAGAGGTTCTTGAAAGAACCTCTCTCCTCGTAGGATTAAATTATTTAGCAGCTGAATAACGCTTCGCTACTTCATCCCAGTTTACAACGTTCCAGAATGCACCGATGTAATCAGGGCGACGGTTTTGATAATTCAGGTAGTAAGCATGCTCCCAAACATCAAGACCTAAAACTGGAGTTTTACCTTCCATCAGAGGGCTATCCTGGTTTGGTGTGCTTGTTACTTCTAATTCTCCGTTGTTTACCACAAGCCAAGCCCAACCTGAGCCAAAACGAGTAGCAGCAGCATTAGCGAACTCTTCTTTAAATGAATCGAAGCTTCCGAACTTGGAAGAGATGGCATCTGCCAACTCTCCAGATGGAGCGCCTCCACCATTTGGAGATAATACCGTCCAGAATAGAGAGTGATTAGCGTGGCCGCCACCATTGTTGCGTACTGCAGTACGAGCACCTTCAGGAACAGCATCTAAGTTAGAAACAAGATCTTCAATGGATTTGCTTAGTAAATCATCGTGACCTTGAAGTGCATCATTTACTTTCGTAACATATGCGTTATGGTGTTTCGTGTGGTGAATGTTCATAGTGTCCTTGTCGATATGAGGCTCTAAAGCATCATATGCATAAGGTAATTGCGGTAATTCGTAAGCCATTATAAATTCCTCCCTATGTATAGTTTCCTGAACAATAAATTCAGGCCGTTTCAGTATAAGATTACCAAAACTACTATATCTGTTCAAATATTTTGCCTTCATTTCTTCACTTTTTCTTACAAGTATAAAATCCCCTATATATTTTTCTCTAGTCATAAGAAAATACTTTTTGGTCAAATGATAAAGAAGAAATAGATAGCCATGACAATCTGGATGATACCTTTTGTCACGACACTGGAGATGAATCCAACGACGGATCCTACGCCTACCTTGACGGCAGTCTTAAGACCAGACCTGTGCACTACCCATTCACCTATGATTGCACCTAAAAACGGGCCGATAAGGATCCCGATCACGGGGATGACAAAAGGGCCAATCAATAAGCCGATTGTACTCCCCCAGATTCCGGCTCTCGTCCCTCCAAATTTCTTGACTCCTATTAGATTCGCCAAGTAATCAGCACCGAATAGTAGAATCACAAACAGAACCTGCACAGTCCAGAATAACCAGCTGAACGGTTCGAAGCTGAAAAACACTCCGTACAATATAAAGCTTCCAATCAGAAAGACGACACTGGGCAATATTGGATAAATCAATCCAACAAAAGATAAAATCATCAGTACGATAATAATACTCCAATAGATTATTTCCATCTTTTAACACCTCCCATAAAGTATAAAAAAAACTGACCCATTTGACAAATATCAAATGGGTCAGCACTTTTATCATTCTACACCCAATACTGCTTCTGCAATATTGACTGCATGATCACCGATACGCTCTAAGTTACTGACGATGTCAACAAACACGATACCTGCTTGTCCAGAACATTTCCCTTCGTTCATGCGCAGAATATGTTGTTTGCGAAGCTTTCTTTCCATTTTATCGATCTGATCTTCTTTTTCAGCTACTTCCCTTGCAATATCAGTATCGTTTAAGTCTAAAGATTTCAACGCTTTTTCCACTGTTTCAATTGTTAGATTAAACATTATTTCAAGGTCGTTCATAGCATCATCTGTAATTTTAACCTTGTTGGTTTGTTGGTACTCAATCAGTTCAACGATATTCTCAAAGTGATCACCTACACGTTCGATGTCGCGCACGGTATCCATCAGTATAGAGTGTCTTTCTGATTCGTTTTCAGATAAAGAAGCTGAAGATAAATCAACCAGGTAATTCGTGATCTTCTTATCAAGATTATTAATGGCACCTTCAATTTGATAAGCTGCTTCAGCATTCTTAGAGCTCTTTGACTTTAAGAATTCATTCGTTTCTTCTAATCCCTTGACAGCGAATTTACCCATGCGCAGTACTTCTTCCTTCGCTTGACCTAAAGCGATGGAAGGTGATTGTTCAATAAACATCGGGTCTAAATGTTTAGAGTTATAATCAACAAGTGAATCCTGCCCTGGGATCAATTTCGTTACGATTACTGCTAATAGGGCGATGAACGGGAACTGAATAATCGTATTCGTTATATTAAATGAGCCGTGAGCAAAAGCGATTGTCATCGGTTCATTCAGATTAAATGAAGATTGTAAAAACAGAACAAACTTAGTGAAAAATGGCAATATGATTAAAAAGATTGTTGAGCCAATCAGATTAAAGAGTACATGGACTGCTGCAGCGCGTCTTGCAGCGACTGAAGCACCCAAAGCTGCAAGAACTGCCGTAATGGTCGTTCCGATATTATCCCCGAATAAAATAGGAAGTGCTGCCTGGATGTCCACTAAATCTGAACTGTATAGCTCTTGTAAAATACCAATTGTTGCAGATGAACTTTGTACAATTACAGTAAATAGAGTTCCAATTACCACTCCAAGAATCGGATTTGTACTCATACTTACAGTCAAGTCATGAAAGGCTTCAAGTGAACGAAGTGGCTTCATTCCTCCACCCATTAATTCCAATCCATAGAATAATGCACCGAAACCAAAAATCATCTGTCCTAAATTGTGTACTTTTTTATTCTTAAAGAAGAATAGCATAATTGTACCCACTGCAATGATTGGTAATGCATATTCTCCAATATCGATCCCGATGATAAACGCTGTTACGGTTGTACCGATATTCGCACCCATGATGACACCGATCGCTTGTCTGAGCGTCATGAAGCCTGCGCTTACTAATCCTACTACGATAACCGTTGTTCCACTACTGGACTGTATTAAGACGGTAACAAAAATACCTGCCAATACGCCCATGAATGGGTTGGTCGTGAACTTATCAAGAATTTCTTTCAGGCGTTCACCGGCAGACTTTTGAAGTCCGTCCCCCATATACTTTATCCCGAAGAGGAAAATCCCTAATCCTCCAAAGAACTGAAACAACATCTCTTGCCAATTTAATTCCATTTTTTCAACCCCTACATAAATTTTCGACATTAAACAACAAAAACCCCATATCATTTTTAATATATTATGGAGAAAAGGTAAATACTTTTCACTCCAAATTTACAATAGGTTAATAAAACTCATCTTTTATTACATTTGTATTACAAAATATAATTAGTACAAATTGTTCACATGTTCGATACTTGCTGAAGAGGAAAGACAAGAATAGAATAGATATGGACTGCATGAAAGGAGAAAAAATAGTAATGAACGTATTTCAACAATTGTATAAAAGTATCTATTCCCCAAAAGACATTGCAACATTCCGTTTTCAGGGAATTGGCAAGACGATCCGTTACGTTTTTTTATTGGCACTAATATCTATTTTACCAGTGGCTGTACAGTTTATATCGTTTGCAACCAGTGCCATCGACAATGTAAGAGAATCAATTGAAGCTGAATTTCCCCCCTTTACAATCGAAAATGGTTCGTTATCTTCCGATCAATCAGAACCGATCACATTAGAAAAGGAAGGCACCACTATCATCTTTGACAGTACAGGCGATTTGAAGGAAGGAAAACTTGACACAAACGATGATACGATAGCCTTTTTGGAAAAGAGTTTCGTAGTCATCAACCAAGGGAATGTCCAATCTTCTTCCTATAGTTTATTTGGCGATACAGCCCTTACAAAAGATGGCTTAATTGATTTATTGGATTCGCTAATAGATATGAAATGGATCCTCCTTCCCGTAGCTTTATTCTTTCTTTTCCTATTCACTTCCGGAATGACGTTCTTGAAGATCACGCTCTTCGCCATAATCGGTATTACGTTTGCGAATGTTCTTAAACGAAATGTTAACTACCGGCAAAGCTTTCGGATCACCGCCTATTCCGCGACGGTTTCCACGTTATTTTTTACCCTAATGGAAATGCTGCAAACCTATATTCCTGCAGCCCCGATATTGGATTGGTTTGTGATCACCGTCATTCTGTACTTAGTCGTGAAAGAGATTCCTCAAAAAAGGATCCGGGCATAATAAGAATCCCTGTCTCATCCGGAGACAGGGATTTCCCTTTCACGTCATTTTCATAGGAACCATTCGCTATATCTCTATAATTTGAATTGCCTGCTTAATTCCTTTAGTTGGTTAGAAGCTTTCAAAAGCTCTGCTCCTACTTCATGGGTATTCCTAACCTTTTCGTGCTGCTCCTCGAAGGCCGCAAGCATCTGCTCCGTTCCTGCTAACGTTTCTTGTGAAACGGAAGAAAACGCCTCTGTAGAAGCCTCCAATTTTGGGAGAGATGTTTCTAAATACCCCAAATCCGCCTTCATATTATGCAAATCCGCCGTAACTCCATCTATTTCATTTTTCAACTGATCAAACGATTCTCGTGTCTCAGTAGCTTCTGATACATAGAAGTGAAATTCTTTGAAAAATTGATCGAATTGCTTGGAAGCATTTAAGGTTATTGACTCCATAGTATGAATAGTTTCAGTAATATTCTTGGTAGCAACTGATGATTGATCTGCAAGCTTCTTTACTTCATTAGCGACAACCGCAAATCCACGACCGGATTCACCCGCCCTTGCGGCTTCTATCGTGGCATTGAGAGCCAGGAGTTTCGTTTGTTCAGCAACTTGATTAATCAATGAAATCACTGTAACGATGGAGGAAGATTGATCATGGACTTCTTGAATGATCTTATTCATTTGCTTAAAGTCTCCGGATACCCTGTTCAACCCCCCAACCATTTTATCAACCTTGTACTCTCCGTCACCCGTAGAATCATTCATATCCTTTGTTTTCTCAAAGACAGAATTCATTTTCTTAAATATGGATTTTACGGTTATATTCATTTCTTGGAAGTGGTTGACATTTACTTCGGAAGTACCTGCCGTTTCTTCTGCCCCCCCTTTCACCATTCTTACCATTTCTACCATATACTCATTTTCTTTCAATAATTCAGCTGAAGAGGTTTGAAGCCGTCTCCCTGTAGATGCTAAGCTATCTGTTGTTTGATGAATATTATGTATCAAGTCTTTCATTTTCAGTGTCATCGAATCAAAACTCTTTTGAAGGGAAACGATTTCCGGCATCGTCGTTTCTACAGGGATGTTGGCAGCCAGATCACCATCCCTTATTTTCTTCATCGATTCGCGCAATTGAGCGATCGGCGAGGTCAACCGGTTCACAAAAAATAAGACAATGATTAAGGCAGTCCCAACGCTAAGACCAATAAGAACCAGTGTATAGGCAGCCATTGACCGAATATCTTGCATATACTCTTCCTGAGGGACAACGATCACGTATTCACCTTGCAGCTCTTGAATCGAATGAAAAGCCATCGTATAAGTTTCCCCCTCTATGTTTGTTTCGATGGTCCCTTTTTCAAGTTCTTCGATTTCATCTATAAGATGTTTCCCAAATTGCAATTCAGAACCTTTACTAACTGAAAACGGTACAGCTTCAGAATCTTTAATAAAATAGAATTGTGCTTCAATATTATCTTGGATCAATGCTGTATCCTGTTTCTTGATCACATCATTCAGTGCTTTCTCAAACTGGTCCTGTTTACCGACATAAATGAGCACCAAGCTTTGTGCGATATCACTCATCGAGGTCACTTCACGATCCAAACGCTGTTCCATAAGATGAATCGTAGCCTGTTTCGACTTTAAATAAGATATCCCTCCAATTGTTGAGCCAGTAGTGACAACCAGAAGTAAAATGACTACCAATAATCGATGCTTTAATGTCAAACTCTTGGAAAATGGAACAGTCATTTTCCTTTTTAGAACCCTTTTAATCCGCTGAGGCCATTCTCTTAAGAAGTTCAATATTTGCAACAAATTCATACACCCTTCCCTAATCTTTCCACATTTCATTTTCTCAAAGAAAGATGAAGGAAATGTAAAGCTTGCGTAAAGGTTTATTGAATTTCAGGACGAAAGACCCCCTTCTTACGGTTGGACAGAAGCATAAATAACATCAAGTTAAGAAGGGAAAATGCAAAGGTGATCAAATACATTTGCAACACATCGTGTTTCCAAAGGCTGTAAGCAATGGGTCCCAGTGCAACCCCACCGAACCTCACTGCTCCATAAATACTGACAACCAATCCCCTCTCATGCTCCGATACACTTCCCGTAATAAAGGTATTAATGACCGGCAGCATCAAGCCCAATCCACCAAAGCTTACTGTGATAAAGAACATCAAAAACCCCAATGATGAAAAAAAGATCAAAAAGCCTAATGGTACCGACATCAAAAACAACCCACATTTCATATACGTCCATCCCTGTTCCTCATCCGTCTTTAATCTCCCCCCGCACCAGTAAGAGCTAATGGTCATCGCACCAAGTGGAAAGATAAATGTAAACCCCTTGAAAAAGCCATCAATATGAAAAGTATTTTCAATATGGTAGGAAAGAAAGAAGAGAATGCCGAATAATAAAAATAAGCCTATCCCTCCAATCGCATATAGTGGAAATAATAAGCGTCCCTTTGAAATAAAGATGGAGTACAGGTTTTTATTATCAGTCTTGTGATCTCCCTCTTTCGTTTCAATCGTTTTTCTAAGTCCGATTAAAATCACCACGCACAATACAGGAAACACCCAAAATGCATGATTCCAATGGACAAGGATAGCCAGTGTAGCACCAATAAGAGGTGCGGCCACCTTGCCTATGCCATTAAACACTTCCAATGACCCTAACATTCTTGACCGTTCCTGTCCTTGATAAATATCACCGATCAAGGCCATGGCCAGAGGCGTCGTCCCAGCCGCCCCCACACCTTGCAATCCTCGGCCAATCATAAAAAGACTGACGGTTTCACTTACTTCTCCGCTCACAACACAAAGCACACTTCCCAGAATCATAACCCATAGTGAAACTGAGATTAACCGTTTTCGCCCATAGCGATCAGACAACAGCCCGACGAAAGGAATCACCACTGCGGCAGGTATTGTGAATGAACTTAAGATAAAACCTGACCAGCCGCTGTTCAAATGTAAATCTGCTTCAATACTTGGCAGAATGGGAATAAGCATTGAATTACCAAGTACCATCAATATGGGAAGTAACCCGATTACAAGTTGGAGAAGCTTATTTGTCATGACGCGTAACTCCTTCAATATTTGATTCACTCTAACAATACGGGAGGAAGGTCTGTATGAAACGAATGGCTATATTCTTTGGTATTATCATTCTTCTTTATAGCGTTTATTATGATTTAAATAAGGGAACCTTAAGGCTCCTATATAAAGAGGCCACAGTCGCAACAGCTCAACCGCAGGTAAATCAAGCGTCTCCTCCGGTGTCACTGGAGTCTCCATCTGAAGACGATACTTCTTCCATTTCTTATGTTGAAATGGAAGTCAAGCCCGGTGATACAGTCTTAAGTCTTGTAGAAGATCTTATTGATGGTTCTATGCCTGTTTCCATCGAACGTGTGATTACCGATTTCGAAGAATTAAATGATGTGCCCCCTGCAAAGATCCAAATCGGAAAAACCTATAAAATCCCGAATTATCAATAATCCAAGCATTCAAAAAACACCTATTTCTTGTCATTTCACATAAAACACTGTTACAATAGCTTCGTATTACTTATAATGAAACTTTGAGAACCTTTCTAAAGGAGCGAATTACACTTGAGTGAAATTATACATCGTTCAAAAACACGTCCGGTCAAAGTCGGAGATTTAACTATTGGCGGTAACAATGAACTTGTTATCCAAAGTATGACCACTACAAAGACACATGATGTTGAAGCAACGGTTAAAGAGATTCACCGTCTCGAAGAAGCAGGTTGTCAGGTTGTCCGCGTAGCTTGTCCAGATGAACGTGCAGCAGACGCGATAGCTGATATTAAGAAGCAAATTAATATTCCACTTGTTGTCGATATACATTTTGACTATAAACTAGCCTTAAAAGCCATTGAAGGCGGAGCCGATAAAATCCGGATCAATCCAGGAAATATTGGCCGCCGTGAAAAAGTGGAAGCAGTTGTCAAAGCAGCGAAAGAAAAAGGGATTCCAATTCGAATCGGCGTAAATGCCGGAAGCCTCGAAAGAAAAATCCTTGAAAAATATGGATACCCAACGGCTGACGGTATGGTAGAAAGTGCCCTTCATCACATCAAGATCCTGGAAGACCTTGATTTTCATGACATCATCGTATCCATGAAAGCATCTGATGTGAACTTGGCAATAGAAGCATACACGAAAGCGGCTAAAGCATTCGACTACCCACTTCACCTCGGAATCACTGAATCAGGCACATTGTTTGCTGGAACGGTAAAGAGTGCAGCAGGTCTTGGGGCGATCCTTAGTCTTGGCATAGGGAATACACTGCGTATTTCCTTAAGTGCCGACCCTGTTGAAGAAGTCAAAGTAGCCAGAGAACTATTAAAGTCGTTTGGATTAGCCTCCAACGCTGCTACCTTGATTTCGTGTCCGACATGCGGCCGTATCGAAATCGACTTAATATCAATCGCCAATGAAGTAGAAGAGTACATTTCCACCATTAAAGCACCCATTAAAGTGGCGGTCCTTGGATGTGCAGTAAATGGACCGGGTGAAGCCAGAGAAGCCGATATCGGTATTGCCGGGGCTCGTGGTGAAGGACTGTTATTCCGAAAAGGAAAGACTGTCCGTAAAGTTCCTGAAGAGACAATGGTAGAGGAATTAAAGAAAGAAATTGACAAGATCGCAGAAGAATATTTTGCTCAGCAAGAGGCAGAAAAGAAAGAACAAGAAGTTTAAATGCATGTAAAGAGGACTGATCTTAGATCAGTCCTCTTTTTTTATTTCTTGAAATGCTCCCAATTTCAAGAAAAGGTGTTACTTTTAAAAGAACGGCAGTACAAATAATCCAATAATTATCGATACGGCCCCAATTCCGATTGCCCAGGCACCGAGCATTTCTGCTCCTCGTCTTCTCGCCACAAATCCAAGCACGATTCCAGCAGCTCCCATGATTACCGGGAGAATAAATAAGGAAAGAATGGATAGGGCAAGTGCCGAGTACCCTAATACACGACCAGATGTTGTCGTATCTTCGGCGGTATCCTCTTCAAAGTCGCGGCTTACATTCATTGGAGCAGCAATTTCTGCTGCTGTTTCTTCACGGTATTCTTTATTCACATCTGTTTCCGGATTGTCGTAATACACGTCGATATCTTGTAGATTTCGATCAACGCTGTTTAATTCGCGTCGTTCATCACTCATACAGCAATCCCTCACTTTCTGTGTTTGGGAGCCTTCTTATTGTTTGTCACTTCTCTTTTTTTACTATGCTAATGTTTGTCATTTTTGTTACCTTATCTTCACTTTTAAAAATAAGAAATGCTTTTTTTAAAAAAGCTCTTTTCCCAACGCTCTTTTCTCAAAGATTGTTGTTTACTAACATATGCTCTGCAAGGCTCTATCAATTAGCGTGTGCTGGATGGTGATGGGAACTGCTCCACTTTCCGCGGACGTTCGGCCGAGCCTCCTCAGCTTCGCTTCCGGGGTCTCGGCACGCCCGTACTTCCGCAGGAGTCTGCGCAGTTCCCCTCACCATCTTTAACAAAATTTTTTGTGACAGAGCTTCAAGGTGTATCAGAAACCAAAATAACTAGAAAAAATAATTCTTCATCATTAAGACAAACAGTCTCTACTTACCTTAAATGAGATTGTTTGCTAAAAAGCTTGTTTTAATTGCTTACGATTAAGGATTCATGCTCAGAAAGTTGATTGGAGCGGAAGGATGCTCGACTCCTGCGGGAATAGCTGGACAGGTGAGACCCCGGAGGCGCAGCCGAGGAGGCTCATCGCCAGCCCCGCGGAAAGCGAGCATCCTGGAGCGGAAAGCAACTAATACTTTCTTCTTTACAATAGAAACAATCTTTACAAAAGAGCGTTTTGAAAACAACGGTTATCTAAAGGGAAGGAATGTGATAAACTTGAAGGAGTTTTTATAAAGAGGAGCATGATGAAGAATGAAACGTTTTGGAATCGATATTGATGGGACAGTTACATCACCTGAATCCTTACTGCCTCATATAAATGAATATTTTAAATTAAATTTAACCTTACAAGACATCACCCAATACGAATTGACAGAAGTCCTGGATATTTCCCCTCAAACCTTCGGAAAATGGTTTAAGGGAGCAGAACCTGTCATCTACAAAGAATCTCCCCTTGCTCCCGGTGCAAAGAAAATATTGGATCAATGGAAAGAAAAACATGAGCTTTATTTTATAAGCGCAAGAAGATCAGACCTTATTCAATTAACGAAAGAATGGTTTAATTCACAAGATTTAATGTATCATCATATCGAATTAATCGGCTCCCATGATAAAGTTTCAACAGCGAAAAAACATGATGTCGACATTTTCTTTGAAGATAAACACGATAATGCTGTATCGATTTCTGAAGAGCTGTCCATTCCCGTGCTTTTATTTAACACACCTTACAATCAAAAGCCGATCCCTGGTGGAGTCATTCGCGTAAATGACTGGCAGGAAGCGAATACCTGGGTTCAAGGCTGGCTTCAAAATCAATCATAGAAAAAAGCCTCTGACTGACATCAGGGGCTTTTTTCGATTACACATTAAATAAGGATTTGAAACGTTCCACGCGCTTTCTGTTCACTTTGAAATCATAATAGCCTAGACGTGAACCTGACTTGATATGTAGAAGATTCGAGTTTTCATCTATATAGAGTTCCAGGTCATCCTTGAATTTCAACCACTTTGATGTAAAAACAGCTTGTATATAATGTGATTTCTCTTCCTTGATCTCTACATGATCGAACTTGCCCAGGGTGGTGCGGATTCTCGCCTTCGTATCCTCGACGCTTCCACTGATGGGAAGTGGTGCTATTCGATGATATGATGTGAGATCAATTGTGCTCACACAGTTTTTTTTATTTGTTGGGCAGTGAGTAAAAGGGACAGTTTCCATGGGTGCATCTCCTCTCCATTCCTTCTGTATAATTGCATTTTTTCCCTCTTTTCCCTTCACTTAAACTCTGGATATTTCAGCAATAAAAAAAAGAGACCCTAAAAGAATCTCTCTACTGACATTGGGGGCACTTGCCATAAATTTCGAATTTATGTCCGGATATATCATATCCTGTATCCGTTAAGTTTTCTTTAAGTGCCTCCATGGGACATGTGTGAATTTCTTTCGTTTTCCCACAATCCATACAAATGAAATGATGGTGATGGTGATGGCTTTCGCATGTAAATCGAAAATGTCTTTCACCTGATAGTTCAGTTTCTTCCAAAATCTCAAGTTCAACAAACAAGCTCAAATTACGGTATATTGTATCAAAACTGAGCCCCGGGTAATCAGCTTTCATATTTTCTAAAACATCCCTGGCCGTCAAATATTTATTAGAGCTGGAAAACAGTTCAAGTAATTGCTCCCGTTTTCCTGTATGCTTATATCCTTTTGATTTTAACAGGTCCATTGCTTCCGTTACATTCACTTTCTACACCTCAACTTTAGAAGAATGACTCGACGTTTTTATTTTCTTAATCACAATTGTAATGAGAAGGATTAATATCGCCGTCATGACAATCGTACCACCTGGTGCAAGATTCAAATAGAAGGCACTGATTAATCCAACAATAACAGAAATTTCACCGAAAACAAGCGAAAACCCGATCGTTTGCTTAAATCCATTGGCAATCCTGATACTTGCAGCAACCGGTAATGTCATAAGGGACGAAACCAGCAGGATCCCGACGACTCGCATAGAAGCGGCAATCACAAGTGCTACCATGACCATAAAGATAAAGTGGATAGCCTTAGCGGGGATACCTGACGCCTTTGCATGATCTTCATCAAAGGATAGAAGGAACAATTCTTTATATAGGAGGAAAATCACGCCTATGACAAGAACGCTGATTCCTCCAATCAGATACAAATCTCCTCTGCTGACTGCGCTGACACTTCCAAACAAATAACTAAATAAATCTGTATTAAAACCGTCTGCCAGTGAAATGAAGATGACCCCTATCCCGATTCCTCCAGATAGGATGATCGGAATCGCAAGCTCTTGATAATGCTTATATAACATACGCAAACGTTCAATGAACAAGGAGCCCATGACAGAGAATACCATTCCAAAATACAGGGGATTCAACCCCGAAAAAGCAGGAATCGTTTTACTTAAATACAGGCTCGCTGCAATCCCTGACAGAGTGACGTGACTCAAGGCATCCGCGATTAAAGATAGCCTCCTTACGACGATGAATGCTCCTAATAAAGGTGCAATGATTCCTATGAGGATCCCCGTAAGAAATGCATTTTGTAAAAATTCATATTGAAAAATAGCTTGAAGCATTGTCTTCCCTCCAATCGATCATGAATGATGATGTTCATGCTCATGATTTAAGAAATGTACATCATGACCATAAAAAGAGGAAAGCTGATTTTCTTTTAGCTTTTCAAACTCTTCTGTTTTGCCATGGAAATGTAAATGTTTATTTAAGCAAGCGACATGAGTCACTTTATTCGAAATCGACCCTATGTCATGAGTTACAAGAACGAGTGTAATCCCTAAATCTTTATTTAACGTTTCTAACATATCATAGAAATTTTGGACGTTTTGACTGTCCACTCCCACTGTCGGTTCATCAAGAATCAATATATCAGGCTGGCTTACGAGCGCCCGGGCAATAAATACCCTTTGCTGTTGTCCTCCTGATAATTCCCCAATATTACGTTTAGCGAATGGACTCATCCCAACTGATTCAATGGCTCCATACACATCTTGTTTGTATTTAGATGAAATTCTCTTGAACAATCCTGCTTTTTTCGCTAATCCACTCGCCACCACTTCATAAACCGTAGCTGGAAAACCTGTATTGAAGCTATTGGCCTTCTGGGAAACAAACCCTATGCGATCCCATTGTTTGAATTTATGCTGGGGGACTCCAAATAACTCAATATTCCCTTGTTTTACTCGTAACAGACCCAGAACAAGCTTAAGTAGTGTCGATTTACCTGAACCATTAGGTCCCACGATTCCAAGGAATGCCCCTCTGGGGATGGTCAGGTTAATATCTTCGAGAACTCTTTCCCTCTCATATCTGAAATTTACATCTTCTATTTTAATAATGGGATTTGTAGTATCCATGTTAATCATCTCTCTTTATAAGAATCATTACGATTTAAAAGTACATAGGGTAGTATACATGATGGGTGCACAATTGTAAATCATTCATACCTCGATAACCTAATAAAAGGACTGCTCAATATGAGTGAGCAGTCCTTTAGTCCAATGCTGCATTAATGAATGGCAGACTTAAATCGTGCACCCTTTGTTTCCTGTGTACTCATTATCGTAATGAATGCATTGGGATCTACATCAGAAACAATGGATTTCAACTTTGTTACTTCAAGTCTGGTGACTACGACATAAATGACCTCTTTATCATTATCTGTGTATCCTCCACGCCCCTTTAACATCGTTGTTCCCCTGCCAAGTCTTTTTAGTATTGCGTCGGATACTTCAAGGTAATGGTCAGAAACAATGATAACGGCCTTCGTTTCATCCATTCCCTGTATCACCGTATCAATCGTCTTAAAGGCTATATAGTAGGTCATTACCGAATACATCGCTTCTTCAAGCCCGAAGACAAAAGCTGCCCAGGCAAAAATGAAGATATTGATGAACATAACAAACTCCCCCACTGAAAACGGAAGCTTCTTCGTTAAAAGGATACCAAGGATTTCAGTCCCATCCAGAGATCCACCATGACGTATCACAAGGCCTACCCCCACTCCGAGGGTCAAACCTCCAAAAACAGTGGCTAATACTTTCTCAGTGACAAATGGTTCAATATGGTGTAAAAGACTTTCAATACCTGCCAGTGCGATAATCGCAAACAGAGAAGAAACGACAAATGTTTTCCCGATATGTTTATAACCTGAATACATGAAAGGGAGATTAAGAAGAACCAGCAAGGTTGCAAAATTGACAAATGGGATGGTGTCTGAAACTAAATAATCCAAAATCAGCGAAACACCAATAATTCCACCATCGATAATATTATTTGGAACAAGGAACAACTCTATGGATATAGCAGCTAAGGCTGCTCCGATCGTAATAAAAATCAATCGGTAAATAAAATGAAGGGGACTTTCTTTTTTATGCACTCTTTGGGTCATCGTCAATTCCTTTCCTTTCACTTTATTTTCTTATAAAAATGTCACTTTCTGAACAGGAGTTACATATGTATCTGTTGAGGAGTGATAAACATGAAGCTATTACAAAATGTGATTAATCACAAAATCAACAATATTACAAATGAAGAATTATTAAAGTACGCCAAACAATATAACATTACATTGACGTCCCAACAGGCAACAAGCATCGTCGCAAGTGTTAAAGGAAAGAACATTAATATTTTTGATGACAGTAAACGCAGTAAACTGGTGAAGGACTTGGCGAGGATCATAGGTCCCGTCAAGGCGAAGGAAATAAACCAGCTCTTTTTGCAGCTAATCAGATAGTAAAAGAAGAGGAGGCGTCCCTTTTGATGAGAGATGACCTCCTCTATTGCCTTTTTTATTGATTCAGTATTTTCGTTAATACATCTTCATCGAATGTTTGACTCTTAAGCATGTCGATTTCGTATTTGTAAGGAGGTTTTTTATTTTTCTTATCTTCCCCTACATATGGTGTCTCCAGGATTTTAGGAACCTCTTGCAGCTGTGGGTGATGCACAATATAGTTCAATGCTTTGAATCCTATATGACCAAACCCCAGATTTTCATGGCGGTCCTTACCTGCTCCCCGTTCATTCTTACTATCATTAATGTGTAGAACTTTTAAGCGATCAATACCTACAATTTTATCGAATTCCTCCAACACTCCATCGAAATCTTCCACTATATTATATCCTGCATCATGGGTGTGACAAGTATCGAAGCACACAGAAAGTCGGTCATTCAGTTCTACTCCATTGATGATTTGAGCAATTTCTTCAAAGGATCTTCCGCATTCGGATCCCTTACCTGCCATTGTTTCCAAAGCGATTTGTACTTTATGGTCTTTTGTTAATACTTCATTCAGGCCTTCGATGATCTTCTCGATCCCTTTTTCAGCTCCGGCACCAACGTGAGCCCCTGGGTGAAGGACGATCTGCCCTGCTCCCAGAGCTTCCGTACGCTCGATTTCAGAACGGAGGAAATTGACCCCCAACTCGAATGTAGCCGGGTTGGTCGTATTGCCGATGTTAATGATATAAGGGGCATGAACGACGATATCCTCTATTCCATTTTCTTTCATGTGACGAAGACCAGCTTCTATATTCAGGTCCTCGATCTTTTTTCTTCTTGTATTTTGGGGCGCACCTGTATAGATCATGAAGGTATTCGCACCGTAAGAAACAGCCTCTTCACTTGAAGAGAGCAGCATGTTCTTTCCACTCATGGAAACATGGGATCCAATCTTAACCATTCTTCTCAACTCCTAAGAAAATCTCTCTTTATTGTATCGAATGTGTACAAATGAATCACGTTAAAACACTTATTTATTTCTGTTTTTGATTCTTCTTTCCCGTTTCTTGATTTGATCCATTTTGTATTTCATTTTCTTTTTATAGCCCGGCTTCACTGTTTTTGGTTTTCGAACCATTGATTTCGCTTTTTCTTCAATCTCATCAACATTCGTTTTTTGACGGTTCTTACGTTTGTTAAGGGGTGGTAACTCAGACCATTCACCTTTTTTAATGTCTTTATGACTAAAGCTGATGCCAAGCTTCTCTAAGCGATTCAATGCATCTTCATCTGACGGCGTATAAATGGTGTATGCAATACCACTGTTTCCTGCACGTGCCGTCCGGCCGGAACGGTGAACATAGAAATCAAGATCTTGTGGAAGTTCAAAGTTAATGATATGACTTACACCTTCAATATCAATCCCTCTTGCTGCTAAATCTGTCGCTACGATGTACTGATAATCCAGGTTTCTCGTTTGTTTCATCATTTTCTTACGCTCACGTGGGGAAAGGTCTCCGTGAATCCGTCCAACCTTTAATCCTTTTGCGATCAGAGCATCTGCCACTTCGTCTGCTTTTTGTTTTGTATTGGTAAAAACAATACCTAAATATGGATTTATATCCACTAAGATATTGTACAGCAGGTTGATTTTATCGCGACTCTTCAGAGGTACGATCACGTGCTGAATATTTTTCGCCGATAGCTGCTCGGGCTCCACATGTGCATACTGTGGATTTTCCATATATTTTTTCAAGAATGGCTTCAGTTTCTCTGGAATCGTCGCAGAGAATACAAGCATTTGTAATTTTTCAGGCATCTTAGCGGCGATCTGATCCACGTCTTCAATGAATCCCATATCAAGCATCAGATCCGCTTCATCAATGACCAGTAAACTGGCAGTATGAACAAATAACGCCTGATCTTTCACTAAATCATTGATTCGGCCAGGAGTACCAACCACAATATGAGGCTGGCTTTTTAATTTTTCAATCGTTCTCTGCTTGTCCGTTCCACCAATAAAGCAGCGTGAAACAATGTCACTATTTTTCGTAATCTTTAATACTTCTTGGTAAATCTGCTGTGCCAGTTCACGTGTCGGTGCTGTAATCACAGCCTGTACCTGTTCTGATCCTGCTTTCACCTTCTCAATGATTGGTAACAGATACGAATGTGTTTTTCCCGTTCCTGTCTGTGATTGACCAATAGCACTTTGCCCTTTTAAAATCAGGGGGATCATTTTCTTTTGGATTTCTGTTGGTTCGTAGAAACCCAATTCTTCTACAGCTTCATTAATGAAGGACTGGAATCCAAATTGTAGAAATAAATTCTTTTTCATTCATTACATCTCCTTTTATCAAAATATCCTTTTATTTACGCTGTCACCGGGATGGATGTCGTGTCGTACACATCCTCACCACAGATTTATATTAAATTAACGAATCACTTTTTTATTAATTGTTAGTGAGTTTATCTTAACGTAACAGTTTAGTAAGCGTCATATTTAAAGAACATCTAACCATTATAATATTTTTTTGACAAAACTTCTAGTTCATACTTATTTTTATTTAGGATGATAGTGTATCAATACCCTTTTTCCACCTGTTGCATACTCTATAATGTCGACGAATTTATTCGAATGAAAGGAGGCTTTCATTATGTCACCTAGAAGAATGAGGAATCAGGGCCAGGATATGCGAAATCCTTTCGGAATGAGACAGCAGCGGGGTATCAACGGGTTCGGAATGCATCAGCCTGGAAGAAACAGCTTTGGACTGGGGCAGACGCAGCCACCTCCGTTTCAATTTGGAGGACAACGTCAAAATCAGGGATTCAATAT
The DNA here is from genome assembly GCF_041889765.1 of Rossellomorea sp. FM04394. NCBI lineage: Bacteria > Bacillati > Bacillota > Bacilli > Caryophanales > Bacillaceae > Rossellomorea > Rossellomorea sp. FM04394. The sequence continues at coordinate 2,932,286 of NZ_CP168654.1, forward strand.
GGGAATGAATCAGAGAGGAAGAAACCGTGGGGCAGGTAAAGGTGGTTTATTGTCTAAGCTTCTTAAAAAGGGTGATAATCAGAATGCCGGCGGAGGATTATTACAACAATTTTCCAGAGGGGATTCATCTTCCAACGCGTCTGGCTTTGAACGATCTCCCCAGGCAGCTGGCGGAATTCTCCAGAGCCTATTGAACCCCGGCAATGTGAATTCATTTTTATCCAATTCACAGCAACTGCTCCAGACCGCTCAACAGCTGGGTCCGATGTTCCAACAATATGGGCCTATGGTGAAAAATATCCCGGCACTATGGAAGTTATATCGTGGATTCAAAGATATGTCTGCCGATGATGCGTCCGACGACGGGAATAGCGAAGAAAAAGATGCGGATATCGACATCCCTGAAGTCGAATCCACCGTTAAGAAAAAAAAGAAAAAGAAACCACCCGTAGAAAGTTCAGATGATAGTGAGCTTGAGGATAATCAGGCACCATCAAAGTCTAAATCAGGATCAAAACCCAAACTGTATATTTAAAGCCACGATCCCTAAAGGTACCGAATCACCTGTTTAGGGATTTTTTTATTTGGCTCTTTTCGCAAAGATTGTTGTTTTCTAGCATAGATTCTGCCAGTGCTCTGTCAACCAGGTTTATGCTGGATGGTGAGGGGAACTGCTCCGCTTGCAGTTAGCGTTCGGCCGAGCCTCCTCAGCTTAGCCGAACGGGGTCTCGGCACGACCGTACTTCCGCAGGAGTCTGCGCAGTTCCCCTCACCATCTTTAACAGTTTTTTCATGACAGAGCTTCAAGATGTGCAAGAAAACAATATAAATAGATAAAAATAATTCTTCTTCCTTAAAAGGAAATTCAAACTTTACTTACCTTTAATAAGATTGTTTGCTAAAAAACTTGTTTAAATTGTTTTCGATTTAGGATTCATGCTCAGAAAGTTGATTCTCGCTGCAGTAGGCTCGACTCCTGCGGGAATAGCTGGACAGTCCGAAATGCGGAGGCGGCTTGCTCAGCCCCGACAAGCATAAGGTGAATGGGCCGGGAAGGCGTTTTTTGCCTTCTTGGACCATTTAGCTTATGACCTCGAGGGGTTAGCCGCTGGAGCTGGACAGGTGAGACCCCGGAGGCGTAGCCGAGGAGGCTCACCGCCAGCCCCGCGGAAAGCGAGCATCCTGTAGCGGAAATCAACTATTACTTTCTCCTCTACAATAGCAACAAACTTTACGAAAAGAGCCTTTTATTAAAGGCAACTAAAAAGGCAGTTCGATAGGGATAGGTTCATATGATTATCGTTCTCTTTGTCAGGAAGACCATTCTCCTTTATAATGAAGACAAAACCTTTTCTCACGTAGGAGGATATTCATAGATGGAAATTATTAAGATTACTCCGAGAGGCTATTGTTATGGTGTCGTAGATGCAATGGTCATTGCAAGAAACGCCGCATTAGACAAATCGCTTCCTCGTCCAATTTATATTTTAGGCATGATCGTTCACAATAAGCATGTGACTGATGCATTCGAAGAAGATGGGATCATTACCCTGGACGGCAGCAACAGAAAAGAAATTATCGAACAAGTCAATGAAGGAACGGTTATCTTCACGGCTCATGGAGTATCCCCTGAAGTGAAAGAAATAGCCAAACAAAAAGGACTTGTCACACTGGATGCAACGTGTCCCGATGTAACGAAAACCCACGATTTGATCCGCACTAAGGAAGCGGAAGGCTATGACGTAATCTATATCGGTAAAAAAGGACATCCCGAGCCTGAAGGGGCTGTCGGGGTTGCACCTGAGATCGTACACCTTGTGGAAACGGCAGAAGATGTAGAAAAGCTTTCAATTGAAAACGAAAAAATCATTGTGACAAACCAAACGACGATGAGTCAATGGGATGTACTGGATACAATGGATAAAGTAAAGGAAATGTATCCTCACGTTGAGCTGCATAAGGAAATCTGTCTGGCTACCCAGGTTCGTCAAGAAGCTGTTGCTGAACAAGCTGGGGATGCAGATGTTCTCATCGTGGTTGGCGATCCCAAGAGCAATAACTCGAACCGACTTGCCCAAGTATCAATGGATATCGCAGGTACGCCTGCACATCGGATTTCTGACATTAGCGAATTGGATATCGAATGGATTAAAGATGCGGGCATCGTTGCTGTAACAGCGGGCGCCTCTACTCCAACTCCAATCGTAAAAGAAGTGATCAAATTCCTTGAAGCTTTTGATCCAAATGATGAATCCACTTGGACAAGAGAGCGAAATGTCCCATTAAATAAAATTCTTCCTAAGGTACGAAAAGCAAAATTGGGAACAAAATAAATGAAAGGCCCCTTGGAAATTCCAAGGGGCCTTTCATTTTTACATATACGTAAATGGGTTGGTTTCAGATTTTGACGGGAATATATTGACAATATACCCTTTTTCAGAGCATTTTTTTGCCAAATAACTGGCCACTCCATCCTTCATGACTTTTTCGATGTGATGACCTGCGTCAACGACATTAAGCCCCATCATCATGGCATCATGGGCGGTGTGGTAATAAATATCTCCTGACACAAATACATCTGCTCCCTGTCTTTTAGCCTTCCCGATAAACTTATTTCCATCTCCGCCAAGTACTGCTATTTTCTTTACTTTCGCTTCCCCATCACCAATGACCCTTATCCCGTCCATACCAAAGGTTTCTTTCACAAATAAAGCAAATTCCTTAAGGCTCATATCATCTTTTAAATGTCCAATCCTACCCAAGCCTAAAGCGGGAGATTCATTTATAAGGGAATAGATATCATAAGCAATTTCTTCATAAGGATGGTGGGTGAACATCGCTTTCAACACTTTCTTCTCTAAAGAAACAGGATATACCGTTTCCACCTTCTCCTCAGCTACTTCCTCCAGGGAACCTTGCTTACCGATATAAGGGTTCGTACCCTCCTCAGGGAGAAATCTTCCCTTACCTTCAGTCGAGAAGCTGCAGTGAGAATAGTTTCCTATGTGTCCTGCCCCTGCATTACCAAGGGCCGTCCGAAGTTCCTTTGCGTTTTCTTTTGGCACATACACGACCAACTTACGGAGCTCCTCATTGTACGTAGGGACAAGTACAGACGTATCTTGCAAATGCAGCATGTCCGATAGAAGATCATTCACCCCGCCTGACGCCACATCCAGATTCGTGTGAGCCGCATAAACGGCAATGTCATGCTTGATTAACTTCTCAATCATTCTTCCCTGATACGTGTCCGTTTGCAGCGACTTTAACGGACGGAAAAGCGGTGGATGGTGGGCAATGATTAATTTCACATTGTTTTTAATTGCTTCATCTACAACATTTTCCAAGACATCAAGGGTAATCATCACATTTTCAACCTTTTCGTTTAACTTACCAATTTGAAGACCAATCGGATCACCTTCTTCTGCTAAATATTTAGGTGAAAATTGTTCGAACAGTTGAATGATCTCATGACCGTTTACTGTCTTCATGGGATAAGCACCTCCTCCACCAATTGTATTTTTTTAATAAGTTCCTGTTTACGGTCTTCTAATGCATCGGTTTTTTCCGCTTTTTCCATGTTATTCAATATATTCTTCCATTGACGAAGCTCTTGATTCCATTTTTTACTAAATGCATCATTACGCTCCTTCATTAAAAATGGTCCGAGCAAAAGCTCTTTTTCAAGTTCATCTGAATAGTGCCGTTTAGGATTTCCTTTCTCCGCCACTAAAATTTCATATACCTTATCATCCTCTTCAAGAATTTCTTCCCCTAAGAGGTCCCACTCATTGTCCATGAGCCATGTTCGAATGGACTTTGCGCTCACATTCGGCTGAAGAATCAACCTGGGCTGATTGGTAAGCTTTTCTTTTCCCGCCTCTAAAATAGAAGCAATCAATGCGCCCCCCATTCCGGCAATCGTAATACAATCTACTTCACCTGGAGCGATCACTTCCAAACCATTTCCAAATCTCACTTCTACCTCACGAGTTAATTCGGCATCTTCTACCTGCTTCTTGGCAGAAAGGTATGGACCTTTCACTACTTCTCCTGCGATTGCAGAGGACGCAATGCCTTTATTGACGGCATAGCACGGTAAGTATGCATGATCTGAACCGATATCAGCGATTTTAGATTGTTTGGGTATGTATGACACAACTGTTTCTAGTCGTTTCGATAATTGTTGAATATTCATTTGTTCACCTTTACTCATTTTTATTGGGTATCATGTACGATAATCATTCTAACCAACTTTTCCCGATAAAAAAAGTCCTTTGCCCAAAAGACAAAGAACCTTTCATCGTTGATTATTTAAGTGACTTGATCCAGTCTGCCATCGCATCTAGATTTTCTTCAGCAATTAAACCGGCTGGCATGATACCTTTACCGTTTTTAATCGTTTCTTTAATCTCATCTTTAGAAAGTTCAGTTCCCTTTAGGGCTGGACCTGCTCCACCTTCATAGTTCCCACCATGACAAGATAAGCAATTATCTTTGTAAGCTGCCTCAGGATCGAATTCGCCGCTTGAAGCCTCTTCCCCTTCTTTACCTTCCATTTCCCCGTGACCTTCTTCTTTTGCTTTTTCATCAGCATTGTTAAGACCTTCTAAAGATAAGAAGAAAACAAGACCAATTCCAAGAGCCATGATAAGTACGAATGGAATTATTGGATTACGATTCATGATTTTAACCTCCTTTATGTACAAAATCCAAAAAATAGTGCTCTTTTCAACACTTTATATTTTACTGTAAAAAACGACAAAGTAAAAGTACTATCAATTAACTTTTCCATCTTTCTCACAAATTAGACACATTTCCTGTGAAAAAAGGTGAATTTCCATTTAAAGAAAGAGAGCCCCACTGCCCCGGAGCGGACCAATAGAGCTCTTGATTTGCATTATAGTGTTTTCACCTTACTGACATCCTATTAGCCTTGAAATGACCATTCTCTGGACTTCTGAGGTTCCTTCTCCGATTTCAAGGAGCTTGGCATCCCGCAGATATCTTTCCACATGATATTCTTTCATGTATCCGTATCCACCATGAATCTGAATGGCTTCATCCGCTACTTCCATACTGATTTCTGAAGCATACAGCTTACACATGGAGGCTTCTTTCGAAAATGGTCTTCCCTGATCTTTCAACCATGCTGCCTTATGAACCATATTCCTTGCCAGCTCAATCTTCATCGCCATGTCAGCAAGCTTAAATTGAGTGACTTGGAACTGTGATAAGGTTTTGCCAAATTGCTTTCTTTCCTTTGAATACTGCAAAGCTTTATCAAAGGCAGCCTGTGCTACACCGACAGCCATAGCACCGATTCCAATCCTGCCCCCATCGAGGGTGACAAGGAACTGTTTAAAACCTTCTCCTTGTTTTCCTAACAGGTTTTCCTTAGGCACTTCCACATCTTCAAGTACCAACTCCGTCGTGTTTGATGAATGAAGCCCCATTTTTTCATAGTTATCAATTACGGTAAATCCTTTTGCTTTAGTCGGAACGATAATCGCACTTATTTCTTTGTTCCCATTGTTTCTACCTGTAATCGCTGTTAACGCGAGATGATTCGCATAGCTTGCATTGGTAATATAGCACTTATTACCATTGATAACCCATTTATCCCCTTTATCTTCTGCAGTTGTTTGGGTTCCTCCTGCATCTGAACCTGCATTGGGTTCAGTCAGGCCGAAAGCCCCAAACGATTCCCCTGTACAGATCGGGGTTAAATATTCTTCCTTTTGTTCATGAGATCCAAATAAGTTGATGGGTGCCCCACCCAGTGAAATATGTGCAGAGTACGTAATACCTGTCGAAGCACAAGCCCGGCTGAGCTCTTCGGTTACGATTGCGAAACTGACCGTATCGGCACCTGCCCCCCCATATTCCTCTGGAAACGGAAGTCCCATCATTCCCAGGTCAGAAAGCTTCTTGAAAATTTCCTTAGGAAATTCCTTTGAGCGGTCCCGATCCAATGCACCTGGAGCCACTTCTTCTTCAGCAAATTCCCTGATTGTCTTTTTAATCATTGTTTGTTCTTGTGTTAAGTCGAAATTCATCCTTATCCCCCTTGTCTAACTTTGATGACTGAAAGCCCTGACACCATTTTTATAATAGCGCTTTCAAACATAATCTCAGCACTCTATGAATACGCTCTCATTCCTATTATAAAAGGGAATAGTTAATTTTCTCAACTTTAAAAAACTTTTAAATTTTCAGAAGTTATAGTAATATAAAATAATTAACAGGATTCCCCCTGGCCATACCTGAAAGGGAAAAATAAGTCAGGCTCCATTTCAAACCAGCACTTACCCAAAGTATATAGTTCAGAAATAAGGTTATGTACATCTCGAAAGGACTTTCACCAAATAATGCTCCTGATATTTCTATGGAGGCCAGAAGAAGTATGCAAGCGGCAGCCATATACAAGAGTAAAGGAGATAATTGTTTTTTAGTATAATAAATTCCTATTCCTGCTAATAATCCGACAAAACTTGCCAAAATCGTTGTTTGCAAAACGATTGACAATTCAGTAAAATAAATGACAAATAATGAAATTAATATCGTACAGGTCGAATATGTCAAAGGTGATAAAAAACCCTTTATTTCGGGCAAAAAAAAAAACCACCTCTACGCACAATAGAGGCAGCACATGGGTTCTATTCCAAAAAGTCTTTTAATCGTTTGCTTCTGCTTGGATGACGCAGTTTTCTTAGAGCTTTTGCTTCTATCTGACGAATACGCTCCCGTGTTACACCGAAGACTTTTCCTACTTCTTCAAGTGTACGGGTCCTGCCATCATCCAGACCAAAGCGTAAACGAAGAACATTTTCTTCACGATCTGTCAAGGTGTCCAGTACATCTTCAAGCTGTTCTTTTAAAAGTTCGTATGCGGCATGTTCTGAAGGAGATTGAGCTTCTGCATCTTCAATGAAGTCACCAAGATGAGAATCGTCTTCTTCACCAATCGGTGTTTCAAGGGATACCGGTTCTTGAGCAATTTTAAGGATTTCCCGAACCTTTTCAGGTGTTAAATCCATTTCTTCTGCGATTTCTTCCGGTGCCGGCTCACGCCCTAAGTCTTGTAATAGTTGTCTTTGAACGCGTATCAGTTTGTTGATGGTTTCCACCATATGAACCGGAATACGAATCGTTCTGGCCTGGTCGGCAATAGCACGGGTGATGGCTTGGCGAATCCACCAGGTTGCATACGTACTGAATTTGTACCCTTTACGGTAATCAAACTTTTCCACCGCTTTGATCAGACCCATATTACCTTCCTGGATAAGGTCCAAGAATAGCATACCGCGACCGACATAACGCTTAGCAATACTAACAACCAGTCTTAAGTTCGCTTCAGCGAGACGTCGCTTAGCTTCCTCATCGCCCTCTTCAATTCTCTTGGCCAGATTTATCTCTTCCTCTGCAGATAAAAGGTCCACTCTTCCGATTTCTTTCAGATACATACGAACCGGATCATTTATTTTTACTCCTGGAGGAACGCTTAAATCATTCAGATTGAATTCTTCTTCCTCTTCCTTCTCTAACTCCGTGGCACCCGGATCATCATCTTCGTCATTTTCATTGATGATTTCTACGCCCTGTTCACCTAATTGTTCGTAGAATTCATCCATTTGATCTGAATCCAACTCGAACCCTGATAATTTATCAGCAATATCTTCGTATGTGAGGACTCCTCTTTTTTTACCTTGGTTAACTAAAAATTCTTTCACTTGATCAACTGTTAATTCTGACGCTATTTGCTTGGAACGCGCTGACTTTTCAGCCATTTGTTCCCCTCCTTCCAACTTCCTTACAATACCTTTTTATAGAGACTTACGCAGCTGTAAGATTTCCATTGCTATTTGTGCTTCTTTTCGGTAATCCTTCAGTCGTTCTGCTTCTTTTCTTTCCACTTCTTTTTCTTTTATTCTCAACATCTTTTGATGTTTTAACACCTGATTGACATAATCCAGTAATTCTTGGTCCGTACTTTCTTCGCTTATTGACATCATTTCAATGTCCGTTACGATCCTTCTTAACCTCTCATCAGGTAGATACCCAATAAAGGCACTGGCACTTGGAGGCAGACCTTCTTCATAATAACCCAATAAATAAGTAATAATAGCCTGATGTTCATCAATATTAAGGTTAGTACCTGCAAGCCACTCCTGCACCTTGTAAGCGATATTCGGATCCTTAAGCATATAGGCAATTAATCTTCTCTCGGCAGTCTGGTAAGCGGGCAACAATTTAGACTGGGTCTGTCTGGCGAAATTGCCTTGCATACCTATCTGTTTAGGTGGTTTAGACTTCCGCTTCTCCGGGCCTTCCAGTTCAGTTAACTGCTCTTGAAGAGCCTCTAAAGATAGTTCGAACTCATCCGCCAAATACCTTAAATAATAATCCTTTTCAACCGCCTTACTCAATTGAGTAATTTCCTTAAGTATTTCTTCTATATACTTCAGGCGATCTCCTTCATCATTTAAGTTTTTCTTCAGCTTATAATACCGAAGCTTAAATGCCATGAACGTTAAGCTTGCCCCTATTACATCTTGTTGAAACTTTGCTGCACCATATTTGGAAATGTAGTCATCAGGGTCTAATTGTTCTGGTATTGTGGCGATACGAATATTCAGCTGATGATTGTGAAGAAGATTCCCTGCCCGAAATGCAGCTTCCACTCCGGCAGAATCACCATCATAACAAATGATTACGGAATCCGTTAAGCGCTTGAGCAACCCGATTTGCTGCTCTGTCAATGAAGTACCCATAGTGGCTACTCCATTTTCCACTTCTGCTTCATTTGCCGAGATAACGTCGGCAAATCCTTCAAACAGGACGGCCTGTTGTTTTCTTCTAATCATTGCGCGTGCGCCGTGATAATTATAAAGAATGCTGCTTTTGTTGAAAATTTTCGTTTCCGGACTGTTTAAGTACTTCGGTTCATCATTTGAATCGATGCTTCTTCCTGAAAAGGCGACCGTGTTCCCTTTGGTATCGACTATAGGAAACATGATTCTTCCTCTGAAGCGATCCAGGAAGGAATTGTCTCTTTCTCTTCTAACAAGTAAACCCGCCTCTTCCATCAGCTCAAGGGAATAGCCTCGTTTCTGAAGAAACTTAACCGTGAAATCCCAGCTTGGAAGTGACCACCCAATCTGAAATTTAGTAATACTTTCAGTCGTAAACCCCCGGGCCAACAAATATTCGAGGGCTTCCTGACCTTCCTTTGTATTTAGAAGGAGATGGTGGTAAAATTTACTTAATAACCCATGAGCTTCCATCATTTGCTTTTCATCTTCTTGAGGGGGAAGCTCCCTTTCAGATGAAGAAGTGGTTTGTATGGAGATTTCTTCTCCTACTTTAGAGCCAAGCTTTTGCGCTGCTTCCAGGAAGCTTAACCCATCAACATCCATTAGAAATGTAAACGCATTTCCTCCGGCTCCGCATCCGAAGCAGTGAAATATCTGTTTGTCAGGGGAAACAGAAAAAGATGGAGTATTCTCTCCATGAAACGGACACAAACCAAAATAATTTCGTCCCTGCTTTTTCAGTTGTACATAATCACTGACGACATCTACGATATCAGTTGACGATAAAATTTTATTTAACTTATCTTCAGGGATTCTTTCAGACACGATTTATCACCTGTTTTTATTTACCCTCTTAATCCATTCTGTACTTATTCCGATTCTCCTGCAATTTCCGACAAGATTTTATCGAAGGAAATACAAAATGTTTCTCTGTCTTCATTTGTAAAAGGTTTAGGACCTTTACCATAGTTTCCTCTACGGCGTTCTTTTGCTGCGACGTATCGATAATCGAGTGCGGTGGCTATACTCTCTTCCCTGTAGGCTTTTCCCCGGGGAGAGATGGCATAAACTTTTTTCGGCAAGACTAGGCTTGCCAATCCAATATCCTGGGTTACCAGGACATCTTGAGGTCTGACATGATTCATAATGTATAAGTCGGCCGCTTCTTTCGAACTATCGACATATACCCACGTACCTTGGTCGGGTTCGTTCTTCCTATGGGCATGAGAAGCAACAAAAACAATTTCAAAGCCATATCCACTGGTAATTTTAATGATTTCCTGTTTTACCGGGCAAGCATCTGCATCTACATAGACGGTAGACTTAAGTTCGCTAATACTAACTATTCTACATCACTCCGTATTATCCTTCTCTCTTTATGAACTTTCCTAGAGATTTGATTAAAATTGTCGAATTTTAATTAAGACGAGACTTGACATATCACAATAATTAGTTTATTCCTTAAGAGTTTAGTCTAAACCTATTTTAAATATTTTTATCACAATTTTTTATTATAGTATAATCGGACAAGTTTGACCACTATAAAAACTCAAGAAATGAAACCTTTCTGTCCTTCTGGTTATGTTCACCAAAAAAAGAATGATCCTTCCGCTTTATTCAGGGAAAGTATCATTCCTTTTAAAGTTAAAAGTTAATCGTTTGAGTGCTGATAGATATTGGTAATGACATTCGCTGTTTCTTCAACCGCTTTGTTCGTTACATCAATCACATGACACCCGATCCGATCGGTTATTTTCTCGAAATATTTCAGCTCATCTTCAATCCGTTGAATATTTGCATAGCTCGCCTGATCATTCAATCCCAGTGACTTTAATCTTTCACGGCGGATTGTATTCAACTTTTCAGGGCTGATTTTTAACCCGAAACATTTCTTCGGAGAAACCATAAATAATTCCTCCGGGGGATCGACTTCCGGTACGAGTGGTACATTGGCCACTTTAATTCTCTTCAGTGCAAGGTATTGTGATAATGGCGTTTTCGATGTTCTGGAAACACCCACTAAGACAATATCCGCTCTAAGAATACCGCGGGGATCTCTCCCGTCATCGTACTTAACGGCAAACTCAATGGCTTCTACTTTCTTAAAGTAATCATCATCCAGCTTCCTTACCGTTCCTGGCTCGAACAATGGTTCCTTTTGGTATGCTGATTGATATTTATCCATTAATGGACCGATAATATCGAAAGCGTATAACTCTTCTCTTTCAGCTTCTTTTTTAATATAGGCACGCATATCCGGCTTAACCAAGGTGTAAACAATAAGTCCCTGGTTTAATTTCGCTAAGGAAATCACTTCGTCGATATGTTCCAGGTCCTCTACATACGGAAAGCGTTTAATGACCGTATTGGAACCATTGAATTGGCTAATCGCCGCTTTTGTGACTAGTTCAGCAGTTTCACCTACCGAGTCGGATACAACATAGATGATCGGTTCTTTCACGATCGTTCACCACCTTCTAATATTCATCTGCTAACGCTACAAATGCTTTCGTGATATTCGTTTTCGTAATTCTGCCTATTACTTCTAAATCCCCTTTTTCCGTTTTCTTAATCACAGGAACGGAGTCAATTTGCTTATGGATCAAGTCTTTGGCAACGCCTATTAGCTGGTCATCTTTTTCACAGACAGTGATATTGGGCATTCTCGTCATAATAATATTCACCGGCAAGGTACTAAGTTCCTGCTTCCCGATGCTCGCTCTTAAAAGATCCTTACGGGAAAGAACTCCAACTAAGTACGTATTGGCATCCACTACGAATAATGTTCCTACGTCCTCCAGGAACATCGTAACAATAGCATCATACACAGAAACATTTTCGTTTACCACTACAGGAATCGATTGATAATCTTTAACATATATTTTGTTTAGGTTTTCTGTCAACAGCTGCGTTCCTGTTTTCCCTGTATAGAAATACCCCACTCTTGGACGGGCATCCAGATAACCCGCCATGGTTAGGATGGCCAGATCAGGCCTGAGGGTCGCCCTGGTCAAGTTTAATTGATCGGCGATTTGTTCACCAGTGATAGGTCCGTTGTCTTTAACTATTTGTAAAATATGTTCTTGACGCTTATTAAGTTCGATTGTTACTCACCACCTAACGAACAGACTATTTATGTTATACTTTATATGAAATATTATATACTATTTAATTAAAATGAAAAGAGCATATTATCATTCTATTGTGTCAACACTATATTTTAAATTTCACTTTACAAAGAGTATCTTTTTTTGATACAAACTTCAAATCTTTTCTCTTCATAAGATCGATGGTTGTATTTATTCAAGCATCATGATAAAATATCTTCATCTTAAACCAATAATGCTATGACGGATCGATAAGTACTTGCTGCACTCAAGCGACCAGGGATGGTGAAAGCCTGGAAAGCAAGGAAACGGCAATCCCGAGCAATTTTAACATTTAAAAGTGGGTATACATGTATTACGTATATCAACTAGGGTGGAACCGCGAGTATCAAGCTCGTCCCTAGGCCATGCGCCTAGGGACGAGCTTTTTTATTTTATTTACATACATGATGAAAAGGAGTGACTTTTATGTCAATGGAACAAGTAGTAAATTTAGCGAAGCATCGCGGATTTGTTTTCCCGGGTTCTGAAATCTACGGAGGACTCGCTAACACCTGGGATTACGGTCCATTAGGTGTAGAATTAAAAAACAATATTAAAAAAGCATGGTGGAAAAAATTCGTTCAGGAGTCCCCATACAACGTGGGTCTGGATGCAAGTATTTTAATGAATCCACAAACATGGGTAGCCTCTGGTCACGTTGGAAACTTCAATGACCCGATGATTGATTGCAAGCAATGTAAAACGCGTCATCGTGCAGACAAAATCATTGAAAATGCCCTTGAAGAAAAAGGTATTGAAATGATCGTGGATGGACTTTCGTTTGAGAAAATGGAAGAAATCATCAAGGAGCACAGCATTGTATGCCCTGATTGCGGAAGTCAGGACTTCACGGATATCCGTCAATTCGATTTAATGTTTAAAACTCATCAAGGGGTTACCGAATCTTCAACAAATGAAATCTATCTTCGCCCTGAAACGGCACAAGGGATCTTTGTTAATTTCAAAAATGTTCAGCGCTCAATGCGTAAGAAAATGCCGTTCGGTATTGCACAAGTCGGAAAAAGCTTCCGAAATGAAATTACACCTGGTAACTTCACATTCAGAACACGTGAATTTGAACAAATGGAACTGGAATTCTTCTGTAAACCGGGTGAAGACCTTGAATGGTTCTCTTTCTGGCGTGAATACTGTAAAAACTGGTTACTTAACCTGGGAATGAACGAAGACAACATGCGTTTACGTGATCATGATAAAGACGAATTATCCCATTACAGTAACGCGACAACGGATATCGAATACAAATTCCCATTCGGCTGGGGAGAGCTTTGGGGTGTGGCAGATCGTACAGACTTTGACCTGAAGCGTCATATGGAACATTCGAATGAGGACTTCCACTACATGGATCCGCAAACCAATGAGAAGTATGTACCATACTGTATCGAACCGTCTCTTGGAGCAGACCGTGTAACACTTGCGTTCTTATGTGACGCATTTGAAGAAGAAGAGCTTGAAAATGATTCACGTACAGTGCTCCGCTTCCATCCGGCACTGGCTCCGTTCAAGGCAGCGGTTCTGCCACTTTCCAAGAAGTTATCTGATGATGCATTCAAGGTATATGAAGAATTATCACAGGATCTTATGATTGACTTCGACGAAACAGCATCAATCGGTAAACGCTACCGTCGTCAAGATGAAATCGGTACACCTTTCTGTATCACGTTTGATTTTGACTCCGTAGAAGATCGTCAAGTGACCGTACGTGACCGTGACACAATGGAGCAGGTCAGAATGCCGATCAGCGAAGTCAAGGCGTTCTTGCAAGAGAAAATTAAATTTTAAAACCTAAAGCGGAGGCGGCTCGTTCAGAGGCGACAAGCATAAGACAGCCCTGCGGGAAAGGCGTTCTTTGCCTTTTTGGCAGGGTTGACTTATGACCTCGAGCCTCTAAGCCCCGGAGCTAGCAGACACATAAAAAACAGGCCCATTCACCATGGTGAATGGGCCCTTTCTATATCATCACAAGCAGCATTATAAACTAGAATAAGTCCTTTAGGTTATCCATCTGGTCCAGGAACCTTCTGGATTTTAATGTTAAACCTGAATTTTCATCGTAATAAGTCCTGATTACCCGCTTCAATTGACGTTTTGTTTCATCTTTTACCGATATATTCCCCAATCGATTAAGATCGAAATAGTAAAATACCCTCAGAAGCTTCACAGTGCTTTGCGAGATCGGATAATGATGAGGATCTTCACTCAGACAACGATGACAGATGAATCCATTTTCTTTAAAGGAAAAGGCGAATTCACCATCCGCTTCCCCGCATACACTACATCCATTCAAATGCGGATACAGCCCTAATACAGGGAGCATCTTCATTTCAAATATGTGCATAAGAATTTCAGGATCATAGTCTTCATTTAAATAGTGAATGGTCTTGTAAAGCAGTTCAAATAGAAATGGGTTCGGTTTCCGGTCCTCCGTCGCTTTGTCGAGAAGGTCGACAATGTAAGTGGCATAAGCCGTCTTGAACAAATCTTCTCTTACATGCCTTAACGATTCAACCATCTCTCCCTGCTGAAGAGTCCCCAGCCCACTTCCTTTAATAAAAAGGAAATAACCATATGTAAACAATTGTGAAATGGCGGATAGACGGCTATTAGGTTTCTTTGCCCCTCTAGCCATCAATCCAATCTTTCCGAATTCCCGTGTGTATATGGTAACAATTTTGTTCGACTCACCGTAATGATTCGTTCGAATAACGATTCCTTCACACTTCTGTAGCATATAGCCACCTCCCGACATCAATCCGCCCGGGTGATGACAAACTTATCACGTTAAAGGAAAATCAACTTCCGCTGTTTCTTCTTCAAAGCTGTAAGGATCGTCAACCGTCTCCTTTTCAAGCTCCTTAAAAAGTAAATAGGTGTCTATACTTCCTGTCTGCGAAAAAAATTTCCATGTTAAGTCTAACATAAAAAACCCACCTTTCTGGATTTAAACTAGCAAGACTTCATAAGCTTTCTTGTGATTAGAATGAACATTTTCTCTCTAAAAGATGTGGCCTAAATATTGTTAATTTAATCATCAATATTCGTCATCGCTGAAGCCAAAGTCACGAAGGGTGGAAGATCGGTTCCTCCAATCCTTCTGTACCTTTACCCATAGTTCAAGATAAACCTTTGATCCTAACAGGTTCTCAATGTCTACACGGGAGCGCTTCCCAACTTCCTTAAGCATAGATCCCTGCTTTCCAATCACAATTCCTTTTTGGGAATCCCTCTCCACAATAATGGTTGCGATCACATCGATGAGATCCTTCTCTTGCTTTCTCTCCATTTTATCGATAACGACTGCAATACTGTGAGGGATCTCTTCCCTTGTCAGGTGCAGGACCTTTTCACGAATGAGTTCGGAAACGATGAAACGTTCCGGATGGTCGGTAATTTGATCAGCCGGATAG
The DNA here is from genome assembly GCF_041889765.1 of Rossellomorea sp. FM04394. Classification (NCBI taxonomy): domain Bacteria; kingdom Bacillati; phylum Bacillota; class Bacilli; order Caryophanales; family Bacillaceae; genus Rossellomorea; species Rossellomorea sp. FM04394. The sequence goes on from NZ_CP168654.1 coordinate 2,947,676, forward strand.
AATTGAGGTCCTTCTGGTAATTGATCCTTCAATAGTTGCAAAAGATTATCTACGTTATTTCCTTCTAATGCTGAAATCGGAACTGTCGCCGCGAAAGGAAACAGGTCATTGTATTGTTGAATCATTGGCAATAACGCATCTGGGTGGATTTGGTCAATTTTATTAAGAATGAGGAAAACGGGTGTTTTTACCCCTTTTAACTTCTCAATAATGAAGTGATCCCCTTTTCCTAATCCCTCTTCAACGTTCACCATGAATAAAATGACGTCCACTTCTTTTAAAGTGTTCTGAGCAATCTTCATCATGAAGTCTCCCAGTTTATGTTTCGGTTTGTGTATCCCTGGAGTATCGATGAATATCATTTGTGCATCGTCTGTCGTGTAAACTCCCTGAACTTTGTTTCGTGTCGTTTGAGGCTTATCACTCATGATCGCGATCTTTTGACCGATTACACGGTTCAAGAAAGTGGATTTCCCAACGTTTGGTCGTCCGATGATGGAGATGAAGCCTGATTTGTACTCTGTATTACTTCCTATATTACTCATTTAAATCCTCCGGTGAAAAAGCTCCTGGTAATAGTTCTGCAACGGTTAGTTCTTCCACATCGCCTTTAAGGTTTGTCAGGACGACTTTCATTTCTTTCGGGCATAATTCCGAAATGACCTGACGACATGCTCCACAAGGTGGCACCGGTCTTGCCGTGTCTGCTACGACCGCAATCATTGAATAGTCTGTATCGCCTTCTGAGTAAGCTTTGAATAGAGCCGTTCGTTCGGCACAATTACACATGCTATAGGCTGCATTCTCGATATTACAACCGTGATAGACCTTACCATCCTTTGACAGAAGGGCCGCTCCCACCTTGAATTTACTATAGGGTACGTATGCTTTTTCTCTCGCTAGTTTAGCTTCTTGTATCAATTGTTCTGCATTCATTCGTTTAACTCTCCTTTTAACCCTTACACATTCATTTTACTACATTTTTCATAAAAGAAAATGGGCTGTTATCATTTTGTAATAAAATAGTTAGATAATTCAAACTATTTATCGATTTTGTCCTTTGCTCCACTTATTCTATACAAGTATAAGAACGTTTTCAAATGAATTAAAGGCTGCAAAAGAGAAATCGTACAATTTCTCTTTTGCAGCCTTTGTTTTCCAGGTATTCGCATCTTCGTTTCTTCCATCAAAGAGCAGAAATAATCTCAAGTAGTTTTGGAAGAAATATGATGGTACCAACAATCGCGGTACAGAACGCAAAGAGTAATACGGCAGCCGAAGCAAGGTCCTTTGCCGCTTTCGCCAGGGGATGGTAGTCTGACGTTGAAAGATCCACTGCCTTTTCTATCGCTGTATTCATTGTTTCAAGTGCCAATACCGAAAACACCAATATAATTAAAATGATCCATTCCAGGGCAGATACTGACAGCATATACGCTAAGATAAAAACAATGATCCCTACACAAGAGTGAATCCTGAAATTCTGCTCCGTGGCCCATACAGATTTAATCCCATCTGCGGCATATCCAAAAGACTTCAAGAACCTGAATAGGCCGAACTTAGTCCCTTTTGAGTCCATATTCATCTAAAATATCCTTTTGTCTCTGAAACATTTCCTTTTCATCGATTTCTTCCATATGATCATAGCCCAATAAATGCAGGAATCCGTGAAGAGCAAGAAAACCCAGTTCACGGGAAAATGAATGATTATATTCTTCCGCCTGCTCTTTGGCTCGATCGATGGAAATGATGATATCACCGAGTACACGTGGAATTTGACCACCTACAATTTCAACTTCGTCTTCTCCCAGTTCTTCAAGAGCGAAGGAAATCACATCTGTGGGCTGGTCCTTATGGCGATATTCACGGTTAATTTCCTGGATTCTTTCGTTCGTCACAAACGTAACCGATACTTCGCTATCATCTTCGACTTCTTCCTTTATTGCTGCAAAGTTTAAGATGTTTTGCACCAAATTTGTTTCCTCATCGGATAATTTCTCTGTTTCATCAATAAAGTCGATCAATAATGTCATGCTTCTTCTCCTTTTGCTTTAAGTTCCGGATATTCGATTCTCGGATGAAAGATTCCATTCAGAGTCTCACAAAGAGATCTCTTGACTGTCTCCAATTGCTTCAATGAAATATCGCACTCGTTAAACTGACCGTCCTGCAGGCGGTCTTGTACAATGGAATGAACAAGCTGTTGAATCTCTCCTTGAGTGGGAGATTTCTTCGATCTGACAGCCGCTTCTACACTATCTGCAATACTGATAATGGCCGCTTCCCTTGTTTGTGGTTTAGGACCGGGATATCGATAATCTTCTTCCTTAACATCTTTCCCTTGTTCCTTTGCCTTATAATAAAAATATTTCAACAATGTCGTTCCATGATGCTGCTCGGCAATATCTACAATTTCCTTTGGCAGCTTATGCTTACGCAGCATGTCGGCACCGTCTGAAGCATGACTTATAATAACATCCCTACTCGTCTCAGGCGAGACCCGATCATGGGGATTTTCCATATTAAGCTGATTTTCAATAAAAAAGTGTGGCCTTTTTGACTTTCCAACATCATGGTAATAGCAGCCGACCCTCGCTAACAGTCCGTTTGCGCCAATGGACTCACATGCAGATTCTGCAAGATTCGCTACCATGACACTGTGATGATAAGTACCCGGGGCATCGGTCAGCAGCTTCTTTAATAATGGTTGGGTAGGGCTTGAGAGCTCAACCAGCCTCATAGAAGAAAGTATGCCGAATCCGGCCTCGAAAAACGGCAGGAAACCGATTGTTAATATAGAGGAACCGATTCCCGATACCAGGGCAAACACGAGATAATACACATATTCGCTATTGGAATAAGAAGTACCGCTTAACAGAACTAAAAACGCCAGGATCAATATATTCACTAGAGCAACGTAAATACCCGCTCTTAAAATATTCGAGCGCTGATTACGGCTCACTAGAAAAAGAATCCCTGATACACCACTGAATAACGTATAAATAGCGATCTCAATATCGATTGATCCGGAGAACTGCTGATGAAAGATGATACTTGAGCATGCTGATAAAATAAACACCATCATCATGGCAATCCGCTCATTTAATAAAATCCTCAGTATCATTCCCGTGAATGCAGCAGGTAAAATAAAGGCAATATCATTGATCTCCATCTGGTCTATTAATCCCACAATCTTCATGATCAGAAGTGAAATCACAAACACGATACTCGTAAGGATTAAATAATTCTGTTTTCGTTCTTCCGTTACTTCCAGAGTATAGAAAAAGTAATACAGCGAACTGATCACGACAAGGACAAAGAGGGCCAGTCCAATATAGGGCTTGAAAGAGAATGTATTTTCTACCATCCCCATGGATTTCAGGATACTGTATACTTTCGGTGTAATCAGGTCTCCATCTTGTACTATGACTCCACCTTCAATGATTTCAACCTTTTGAACATTAACTTCAGCGAGCTTTTTCAACTCATCCGTTTTTTCCGCGTCGTAATACTGAGTAGGCTCAAGGGCAACATTTCCAAGCGCAACAGCCGCTGTAGTCAGATCCCCTTTAAAACTGTAGCTGGTGATCCTTTGCTCTAAATTAAATCTCGCTTCTTTTAACTCATCCTCTTTCACACCATTTTCCATAATGACTTTTAATTGAGTGGAAACAATCGTCTCCATTCGATCCAGGTCTTCTTCTGATGCTTCTAAAAGGGTTTTTAATACGGAATCATTCAAACCATTGGTCACGTTATTATCTTTATCCTTTGGAAGCTTCCCTTTAAGCAGCTTGAGCTGTTCATTGATATCAGCTCCCGGAGAAGGCTTTAGATCCTCGGTTTCTTCACCCTTCGATTGCGTCTTCACTTCTTTAACACTTTCAATGAGTGAGCGAAGAAGGGATATGGAGTTGTCGACGGCTCCTTCTTTCGTGGTGTAGACATTCGCAACTTCAGCCTTTGCTTCTTCCTTCTTCTTCTCAGTAGCCTCATCATCAACGAATTTCTTAGGAGCCCGTATCGTTGTAGGAGCTTCTTCATACAAATTGATATCCAGGGTTTTCGGTTTTACATTTCCATACAAGACCCCGAAAACAATAATACCAAGTAACACAAATAAGAGATTAGTAAATAGTCGGTAGCTAAGAAAGCTCCTTATTTTGAGTAAAAATGGGTGCGTTTGCATAAAGAACCCCCTGTTATGTAAGTACAATTTCAACCAGTTCAAGGTAAAGAGCTTACAAAAAAGCACGAGTGAAAAATAATCCAGCAATTATGTAAAATGATAACAGTTTTTTACTTAATTATCTATGTTAAACCCTATAAAAAAAGATTGATCCCTGCATGTGTCACCGCTGTTACAGAGTGACACACTGGATCAATCTCTTTACCGCATTACTTTTCTATTGTTTCATACGCATCGATTATTTTAGCGACCAATGGATGACGAACCACATCCGCTTGATCAAGATAAATAAACGATACTCCTTTTACATCTTTTAATATTCTTTCAGAAGAAATTAATCCTGACTCGCTTCCTCTCGGTAAATCCACTTGAGAGCGATCTCCGGTGATGATCATTTTCGAATCAAAGCCAAGTCTGGTTAAAAACATTTTCATTTGTGCTTTCGTTGTGTTTTGTGCCTCATCCAGTATGACAAACGCATCATCCAGGGTACGACCTCTCATATAAGCCAGAGGAGCGATTTCAATGGTGCCCCTTTCAATCAATCGAGCTGTATGCTCGGCACCCAGTACATCATGCAGGGCGTCATATAGGGGACGCAGATAAGGATCTACCTTTTCCTTTAAGTCACCTGGAAGGAAGCCCAGGCTCTCTCCTGCTTCAACAGCAGGGCGTGTAAGGATGATTTTTTTCACCTGTCCGTTTTTTAACGCATGTACTGCCATCACAACAGCCAGATAGGTTTTCCCCGTCCCGGCCGGACCAATCCCAAACACCATATCGTGTTTCTTGATAGCCTGGATGTATTGGCGCTGCCCCAGGGTTTTCACCCTGATGGATTTACCTTTTGCATTTTTCGTAATTTCTTCATTGTACAAATCCGTAAAGTATTCGAGTGTGCCTTGTTTGCCCATTTCCAGTGCATAGTGAACATCTCTTTGGCCAATATTGATCCCTTTACGTATCACAGCTACAAGTCGATCTGAAACATCAAGAGCGAGACTTACATCTTCTTCTTTACCTGAAACCAGCAATTCTTCGCCTCTTGTTACAATGGAAACGTGTAATTCCTGTTCTATTAATTTAAGGTGAGAATCTGAAACACCGAACAAAGCGATGGCTTCGTTTGGGTTTTCAAGTTGTAATTTCATTAAGATTTCATCTGACATTCGTTAGTCTCCTTGAATAATTGGTTGTCCTACTGCAATGTTTTCTAATACTTTGAAGTGAATTGTTACCCTAACTTTACCATTCTCAACCTTTTCTTGCAAAATTTTTTCATCTGTGACTTCCGCATCCTCAGGGAGGATGGATTCCAAATTACTTTTGGCAAGCTTCTTCGCCGCATCAATGGCTTCTGATTTTGTATACGTTCTCTCTACATCTTCTTTCTCTTTAAAGCTTTTATCAATATAATATATAGGCAGCTCCCATTTAAGAAAACGGAGGTTCTTTTTGTTCTCTTCCTCGATGGACTCTTTGTACTCAACCTTTCCAAATCCCCAAATCGGAATATTGAAAGAACCGACTCCCACATAATGTTTTCTTTTTTCATTACCGCTAAAAACCACAAATCGGGATTTCAATGGTAGATCCACACTAGATTTATACCATGTTTCCCCCATGATTTTCGCCTTGGCCGAAACCCCTTTAGGATCTTTTTCATTTCCGATCAAACCCGATACGAGAAGCTGACCTTTGTTTACATAGTCATTGACGTTCACCTGGGGATCTCCTTCTTCTACAAACATTTGAGTGATGATTGCTTTCTTCTTGGCTACAATATGCTGAAGACCAGACGATTGAGATGGTTCAGGGGCATTCTTCTCAACCACTTGAAAGTGAAAGGTTGTCCCTTGCAGTTCCACCCCTACCCATGTAATATTGTTCATCCTGTAGGATAGCTCTCTTTGAATATTTTCTACATCCGGGAGTGAGAATTGAAGTTTCCCTTTCGATACTCCCATTTCTTCCAGCTCTTTTCTTATACTGTGCTCCGTTTGGGGTGACGCCCCCTTGATTTGGATGTCCCACACCATATTGGAAAGCAGGAACACGATAATGAAGAAAGCAAGTCCACCAATCATGAACCCTGAGTTCTTCAGGGAGCGCTTAATCAGAAATGGAATTCCTTGACCTCTTAGAAATGTCACTTTACACTCTGATGTCCTAACCGCTCTTCGGAAGTTATGTACATCTTCTAAGGATAAGTAAAATGTGATGGTCTCCGTACCGGCTCTTCTCACATTCCAAATGGTGATACCCGCCCGGAGCAATTGATTAATGACCCTCTCAACCAACCTTCCTTCCATTTTCACAAATACCTTTCCTTTCAAAAAGGTAAACCACTGGTTCTTCAAATCGGTCCCTCCTATTGTTCTAAATAGATCACTTCTACGATCTTCCCCTGAAGAAGAATTTCTTCAGGAAGAATCATCTTGATGACAAATTGCTCACCTTTTATTAAAAGTTGACCTTGTTTAAGCAGAAGCCGCACCTCTCGATCCGTGAACGTCAACAGACCGCGATGGTTTTCTATATAGATATGAATTTGTCCAATCATTGTGACGCGAGGAAGGTCCATCATGACATCTTCAGGTAAATCCATTTTCTGTGTCATCCACTTACGCATTTGTTGTAAAAAGCTTTTCGCCATAAAAAAAGAACCCCCTTTCATCTCATATTTATGAAATGAAAAGGGGTTTCATCACTTTTATTTTTGATGATGCCGTTTTTTTGATCTCGGAGGTCCAAATACCTCCGAGAAAATAAATCCTTTTACGATATCATCTCCATTGTTGAAATCAATGTTGAGAGGCGTACCTTTCTCCCGTATCTTCTTGGCTCTTGTTTGATGAGCTTCCAGTCTGCGGGAATAACGCGCTTCTTTCTTTTGTAAGTCTACATACGTTGATTCTGCTTCCTTCTTCTTTTCTTCAAACCGGGTTTGAATGGAAGAGGCTGCGTCTTTCAATGGTTCTTTGTATTCTCTTGGCACTCTGCTGCGTGCATGTCTCTCCCTCTCCCTTTCCCTCCCTCTTTCTTGAGGTTCAGAAGGAGGGGGAGACGCCGTCTGAATCGGCTTTTGCCTTACTGGTTTATTTGAAGGTGACTCTTTCACTTTATTAAAGATCGAGGTGATGAGTCCGATCAGTATGGCAATGATTATAGGTTCCATGGAGAAAACTCCTTTCTCACAAGGGGAAATTACTTATCTTTAGAATTTTTCGGATCATTTTTATCCCCGGTTAGTTTCCCGATCGAGTCTCTCATTTCCGTATCAGCGTCGATATTCTTTAAATTCATATAGTCCATCACACCGATATTACCTGATCTTAGTGCTTCAGCCATGGCAAGTGGTACTTCTGCTTCAGCTTCCACAACCTTTGCTCTCATTTCTTCTACTCTTGCTTTCATTTCCTGCTCATTGGCAACGGCCATTGCTCTTCTTTCTTCTGCTTTCGCTTGTGCAATGTTCTTATCAGCTTCCGCTTGTTCTGTTTGCAGTTCTGCCCCGATATTCTTGCCGATATCAACGTCCGCGATATCAATCGAGAGAATTTCAAATGCCGTACCTGCATCCAGGCCTTTTGAAAGGACAGTTTGAGAAATCAGATCCGGATTTTCCAATACTTTCTTGTGATTGTCGGATGAACCGATTGTCGATACAATCCCTTCCCCTACACGGGCAACGATCGTCTCTTCCCCGGCACCCCCGACAAGGCGGTCAATGTTTGCGCGAACCGTGATGCGCGCTTTGGCTTTCACTTCAATTCCATCCATTGCCACACCGGCAATAAATGGCGTTTCAATCACTTTAGGGTTAACACTCATTTGAACTGCTTCAAGTACGTCACGACCTGCAAGGTCAATAGCCGCACAACGCTCAAAGGTTAGTTCAATATTCGCTCGATGAGCCGCAATCAGTGCATTGACCACTCTGTCTACATTACCACCAGCTAAATAGTGACTCTCCAACTGATTGATCGTTACCGTAATTCCTGCTTTATGGGCTTTAATCAATGGATTGATCACACGACTCGGGATAACACGTCTCAATCTCATCCCCACTAGTGTGAAAATACTGATTCTCACTCCCGCTGCAATCGCTGAAATCCACAGCATGACTGGTACAAATGTAAATAAAACAGCTAAAACGATAATGCCCACCACAATCGCAACGAGCAGTAAAATCGTACTTGGTCCTATAACCATATTTTATTACCTCCTAAAGTATTATGAAATGTCCCTTACAACAATCCTTGAACCTTCTACCTTCACTATCTTAACTCTTTCGCCTGCTTTGATAAAGCCGCCTTCTGTCACAGCATCGATTCTTTCATCATCTACGATTACGGTTCCAGATGGTCTTAAAGGCGTTTTGGTTACACCTTCTTTACCGATCAGCTCTAATCGATTGATGTTTGATACATATCCACTTTCTGTGCTAGTTGAATCTTTTAAAATGATTTTGTTAAAAAATTTCATTCTTTTACCAAACACCTTTACAAAGATAATCATTGTCGCAACGGCAACAAGTATAGCGATTAGAAGAGATATCCCCATTTGCACTACATCGCCCCCTGCCAGCATAATACTTGCGAGAATTGCTCCGATGCCAAGTCCGCCTGCAATGCCCCCCGGAAGGAAAAACTCCGCAACGATTAGGGCGATTCCAATGATAAAGAGGATGATGGTTTCGTAACCGGCAAGTCCCGCCACTAAATGTCCATAAAAGAATAACAGAAGCGAAATCAATCCGATCGAACCGGCAATTCCAAAGCCTGGTGAATACAGTTCAACTATCAACCCAAGGCTCGCCAACGAAAGAAGGATTGGTACAACGACCGGATTTGTAATAAATCGTGCCAGCTTCTCCGCAAAAGTCTCTTCGATAGTTACAATCGAAGACTTATCGACACCAAGAGTTTCATATAATTCATCCAGATTTGCAACGGTCCCTTCTGAGTAGCCGACTTGCTTGGCTTCTTTTGAACCGAGAGTCAGTAGCTCCCCTTTTTCAATCCCCAATTCTTCGATTACTACCGTTTCATCGGCCATGGCCAAAGCATATCGAGGGTCTCTCCCATTTGATTCGGCGGCACTCTTCATGGCAGAAAGCCAGTAACTCTGAGCTTTCTTATCTGCTGCATTCCCCGCCTGATCAATCACTGCAGCAGAACCCATCTGAGCGTTCGGAACCATATAGATCTCATCAGCATGAAGGGAGATGAAGGCACCTGCCGATAAAGCATGATTATTCACAAAGGCAACCGTCTTTGTCTCCACACCATCAAGGAGCTGACCAATATCACCAGCTGCCGTTACCAGACCTCCTGGTGTATCAATATCAAATATAATAAGTTCAGCATTATTTTCTTCTGCATCACTTATCGCCCTCTCCAGAAATACTTGAAGGCCTTTCTCAACTTCTTTGTGAATAGGTATAACGTATACTTTTTTTGTATTCTCAGCAGCGCTTAACAAGGGCTGTAAAAAACTAAACCCGAGAATCATCATGAAAAATATAAGTAGACCTCTTTTCAACGCAACCCCCTCGTTTCAGGTAATATTCCTTGATACTCTATGTACGGATGAGCTACTAAAATAGTTTCAACTTTATTAAAATTATTATGTAGTTGTGCTGGAATTTATTAATATAGTAAAAAACAGAAAAAGTCGGGTATTTGATGGGTTGACCTTAGATATGATTGATTTTAGACTATTTACTATCGAATTTGATTCTTTTATTATCGACTTTAATCATTTTATTAACAACTTCCGAAGACTTATTTTCAACTCTTATCGCTCTTATGAATATCCATATAAAGCGGATAAAAAAACCGGAAAGCACCAAGGCTTCCCGGTTTTTCTAATCTTATGATAGATGTTGAAGAACAAGTTTGTTGACGAGAGCTCCATCGGCTTTCCCTTTTAATTTAGGCATGATTGCTCCCATCACTTTGCCCATATCGGCTTTAGAAGTAGCACCTACCTCAGTTACTGTTTCTTGAACAATAGCAGAGACTTCTTCTTCTGAAAGCTGCTTCGGCATATATATTTCGACGTAAGTCAGTTCTGTTTGAATTTTTTCAACGAGGTCTTCGCGACCAGCGTTTTGAAATTCCTGGAGGGAGTCTTTCCGTTGCTTCACTTCTCGAGAAAGGACAGTCAACTCTTCGTCTTCAGAGAGTTCCTGATTCCCATGTTTAATCGCTTCATTTTGAAGTGAAGCTTTAAGCATACGAATAACAGAAAGCTTCTCTTTTTCTTTATTTTTCATCGCTTGTTTCATATCATCATTTAAACGATTGAGAAGACTCATACTTACACCCTCTCTTAGAACTTACGCTTTCTTGCAGCTTCTGATTTCTTTTTGCGTTTTACGCTTGGCTTTTCATAAAATTCGCGCTTTCTAAACTCTTGTAAAGTTCCTGTTTTAGAAACTGAGCGTTTGAAGCGACGAAGAGCATCTTCAAGCGATTCGTTTTTACGAACAACTGTTTTTGACATCTCTCTTTCCCTCCCTCCGAACACACTACACTTACATGTTAAAGTCAAGAAACGGTTTGTACCAATTTCTTAAGACGCAGAGTTTTCTGGCGTCCTTTACTTCACCAATAGGTTATGGCTTTGCCCTTGCAACATTGTAACAAGGGGACAGAAAGTGTATGTCTTTCTTGGATGAATTCTTTATCGTTATAAAGAAATCCATGTACTTTGCCATTATAATATATGATATGTAATAGGTCAACAATTTATCATAAAACACTCTTATTAATTAGGCATGTCTCACTCATTTCTTCCATACATTTGTATAAAGCAGGCTGGTTTGTAGGAGGAATGAAATGATTTTACATGGGATAGCGTTTATTTTTTTTATTTTATGTTTTTTGCTTGGGATGACTTGGCTGCGGTCAGGGCTTTTTAATATTGCGAATCAGAAAATTAAAAAATGGCTTCACTTTTTAACAAGCACCCCCACTAAGGGTGTTCTTACAGGAACGGTTGTGACAGCCTTTATTCATAGCAGTTCTGCCGTTATGGTCCTCACTGTGGGACTTGCCTCCTCTGGCTTGATACCGTTCAGACAGACCATTGGAATTATGCTCGGATCCAATATTGGAACCACATTTACCCTTGAAATGTTCACACTGGATATGAATTATCTTATCGTCCCTTCCATGATCATAGGATGCATCCTGTATTTTTTCCCCTCACCTTCCATCCGGAGTACGGGAATGATATGTATCGGGTTTGGATTGATCTTTACTTCGATCCGTGCGATTCAGTGGCTGGCAACACCGTTAACTACTCATGAATCCTTGCGCACGTATATCACAGAAGTGAACGAACATGTTGTCTTGGCTCTCTTAATTGGTTGTGTATTAACGGCGATCATTCAATCCAGTACCGTTGTGACAGGGGTGACTATGGGGTTTCTGGCTGCAGGATCCATTGATCTTCATGCAGGAATTGCCATTATGCTCGGAGCAAATGTCGGGACTTGCATTACCGCCTATATCGCAAGCATTGGCGGAGGTATCCAAGCGAAGCTGACGGCTTATGCTCACATATGGCTTAACGTTATTGGAGTCGCCCTCTTTATTCCCCTCATCCCATTACTCGGAACCGTGGTTCAATCTTTAGCTGGCTCACCCGATTTACAATTGGCCCATGCCAGTGTCGTATTTAACATTTTATGCTCGATCCTTGTCCTGCCATTTGCTGATCAATTTGCCCGTTTTATTGAAAAAATTCACCCTCCAAAAAAAAGCTGAACGAGGTATGAGAACCTCGTTCAGCTTTTTTTATTAATAGTCAGAGTCACTTGTTAAACCTTGTACGATTTTCACGCCTGAGCTTGCTCCAAGACGAGTAGCCCCTGCTTCAATCATCGCTTGTGCATCTTCAGCAGAGCGTACGCCGCCTGAAGCTTTCACACCGATTTCAGGCCCAACCGTTTTTCTCATAAGAGCGATATCTTCCACAGTCGCCCCTCCAGTAGAGAACCCTGTTGATGTTTTTACATAATCCGCTCCAGCTTCTACAGCCAATTGGCAGGCTTTCACTTTTTCTTCGTCCGTAAGCAGGCACGTTTCAATGATTACTTTTGAAAGTGCTTTACCTTTAGATGCTGCCACAACAGCTTCGATATCGCGCTTCACCAGTTCATGGTCGCCACTTTTTAGTGCGCCGATATTGATGACCATATCAACCTCTGTTGCACCCTTTTCGATTGCATCTTTTGTTTCGAATGCTTTCGTTTCAGGGGTGGAAGCTCCCAGTGGGAAACCGATAACCGTACACACTTTTACTTCAGTGCCGCTTAATAATTCGCTTGAATATTGAACCCATGTCGGGTTAACGCATACAGAAGCAAACTTGAATTCTTTCGCTTCCTGGCAAAGTACTTCCACTTGGTCTTTCGTTGATTCAGGTTTAAGTAAAGTATGATCGATCATACTTGCAATGTTCGTAGTCATTCATTATCTCTCCTTTAACAGTTGTCCGTACCTCTCCTATCATATCAAAACAAAGAGAAAAAGACGAGTATTTCTTAATAGCATCTCCAAAAAAAGAAAACCTTTTCATTTATCATAATAAAATAAAAACAACCCCGGTATTCAATGACCAGGGTTGCAATCCTCATTATTTTAAACGGTACACTCTTGCTTCGTATGGCTTAAGAGTTAACTTGCTTACATTTTCATGGCTGTCTACATCATAGTTATTCAGTAAAAGATCAGATGAAGAGACTTTTAACTCATCAAGGTCACAAACGGCGTTCTTTGTGGAAAGGTTTGTGATCACGATCATGGATTGAACTTCACCTGTGCGGGTATACGCATAAATTTGCTTGTCTTTTTCAAGTAGCAGATCATAGCTTCCGTACGTGAAGACATTTTCATTTTTCTTTAATTGGATCATCTTTTTGTAGAAGTTCAGAATGGATTTTTCATCCTTCTCCTGAGCTTTTACATTGATTGTTTTATAGTTTGGATTCACTTTCATCCAAGGTGTTCCGTTTGTAAATCCACTATTTTCTTCGTCTGACCATTGCATTGGCGTTCTGCTGTTGTCACGGGATGATGCCCAGATGATTTCCATTATATCTTTATGCGCTACGCCTTCTTCACGCTTAAGACGATATAAATTCTTAACCGCTACATCATCATAATCTTCTATGGAAGGAAATTGAACATTCGTCATGCCAATTTCTTGTCCCTGGTAAATAAACGGTGTTCCCTGCATTAAGAAATACATGGTTGCCATAGCTGTGGCACTTTCTTTCCAGTATTCTTTGTCGTCCCCCCAAGTGGACACAACGCGGGGTTTATCATGATTTTCTATGAATAGTGCATTCCAGCCGTTGCCTTCAAGTCCTTTTTGCCAACGCGAGAGCACCTTTTTCAATTCGACGATGTCTAAGTCAGGATTTGTTTCAGCGTCCCATAAACCAAGATGCTCGAATTGGAAGATCATATCCATTTTACCGTTTTCTTTACCAACCCATAATTCTGCTTCATCAGCCTTCACGCCGTTCGCTTCTCCAACAGACATGACATCATAATTTCCATAGGTGCGATCTTTGAATTCTTGAAGAAACGTATGAATCCCTTTTTGGTTCATATGCATATCGAAAGAAGAAACGTATTTTTCCTTTTTCGGATTTGGCATATCAGGAAGGCCTGGACGTTTTTTAATATGGCTGATGGCATCGATTCTAAAGCCATCGATCCCTTTATCAAGCCACCAGTTGACAGTATCATAAAGAGCATCGCGCACCTCTTCATTTTCCCAGTTCAAATCAGGCTGCTTTGTAGAGAATACGTGAAGGAAATATTGATCTGTCTCTTCGTCATACTCCCATGCCGACCCTCCAAAGATGCTCTCCCAGTTATTCGGCTCCTTGCCTTTTACCCCATCTCTCCAAATATACCAATCTCGCTTTGGATTGTCTTTCGAGCTTTTAGACTCAATAAACCAAGGGTGTTCGTCACTAGTATGGTTAAGCACAAGGTCGATGATCAACTTCATCTCTCTCTTATGAACCTCATTAAGGAGTTGATCGAAGTCTTCCATCGTACCGAAATCTTCCATGATATCCTGATAATCTGAAATATCATATCCATTATCATCGTTTGGTGATTTGTACATTGGACATATCCAAATCACATCGATACCTAATTCTTTAATATAATCCAACCGTTGAATCACGCCCTGTAAGTCGCCAATTCCGTCTCCGTTTGAATCCTGAAAACTTCTAGGATAGATTTGATAGCCTACCGCTTCTTTACGCCATGCCTTTTTCATCGTAACACCTCATCAAAGTATAGTAAGATACAAACGCTTACATTTAATGCAATCGTTTGCACTATGAGTTTAAAAAAAAGAACTATTTCATTTATTATATTGACATTAATAGTTTACAACCTTCTTCTTCACTTATCAATAGATAAATTGATTCTAAGCAAAAAAAAGAAAGTGGTTACAAAGTATTATTGTGCAAAAACAAAAAAGCACCCAACTATTGTCAGGTGCCTTGATCGTTAAATTACGGCCTTTTCGTCTGTTTCTTCAAGGACACGTACAAATTGACCTTCGTTTAAAGGATAACCTGCTTTTGTGATTTTTACTTTCACAAGCTTCCCTACCATGTCTTCCGTTGCAGGGAAAACCACTTTCAAGTAATTATCCGTGTATCCAACATAGAGATCATCTTGGTATATTTCTTCAGGGATAACTTCTAATACTTCATGTTCAAACTGAGAAGCGTATTCTTTCGCTAGTTGGTTCGAAAGTTCAATCAAACGATGAACACGTTCGTTCTTGATGTCTTCATCGATCTGGTCGTCCATCCTTGCTGCCGGGGTGCCTGTTCTCTTAGAATATGGGAAAACATGAAGCTCTGAGAATTTATGTTCATTGATGAAATTATATGTTTCCATAAATTCTCCTTCCGTTTCACCAGGAAAGCCGACAATGACATCAGATGTAACGGCAAGTCCTGGTAAAGCCTTCTTAAGCTTTTCCAAGCGCTCTGCAAAGAATTCCATCGTATATTTTCTGCGCATTCTCTTAAGGACCGTATTAGATCCGGATTGAAGAGGAATGTGTAAGTGTCTTACAACAATATTTGATTGATCGATCACTTCAATGACTTCATCTGTTAATTGACTGGCTTCAATAGAAGAAATGCGGATTCTTTTCAGACCTTTTACTTTTTTCTCCAGGTCTTTTAGAAGCATGGCAAGATTGTAGTCTTTCATATCCTCTCCGTATCCTCCAGTGTGAATTCCTGTAAGGACAATCTCTTTATAACCTGCATCCACAAGCTGTTGAGCTTGATGAATCACTTCTTCAGGATCACGGGATCTCATAAGTCCACGTGCCCATGGAATAATGCAGAATGTACAGAAGTTATTGCAGCCTTCCTGGATTTTAAGAGAGGCACGGGTACGGTCCGTAAATGCCGGAACATCCAGCTCTTCGTAGACACGGTTCTTCATAATGTTTGTGACACCATTGATCGGTTGGCGTTCTTTTTTATATTCTTCAATGTACGTTAACATTTTTCTTCGGTCTTGGGTACCCACTACGACATCAACGCCCGGTATCGCCATGATTTCAGCAGGGGATGTTTGAGCGTAGCACCCTGTTACACAAATCACACCGTCAGGGTTCTTACGGATGGCACGACGAATGACCTGTCTGCTTTTCTTATCCCCTGTATTCGTTACCGTGCATGTGTTAATGACATATACATCTGCGATGGAATCATATTCTACACGTTCATATCCTTCTTCTTTGAATAGTTGCCAAATGGCTTCTGTTTCGTAGTGGTTCACTTTACACCCTAGAGTGTGAAACGCTACTGATGGCATTACAATCACCTCATAAGTTCTAATTGATAGCTGATGGCTGATAGGACATACAATGGAGCAGTCTCCGTCCGTAAGATTCTGGGACCTAAACCACAGGAGATAAATCCCGCGCTCTTACACATATCTACTTCTTTTTCCGTTAATCCACCTTCAGGACCGAATACGACCAGGACACTTTGTCCATTCTCAATCGTGGATAACACCTTTGAAAGATTTCCTTTTTCTCCGGCTCTTGCTTCTTCTTCATATGCGATAAGTTTGAAATCAAACTGTTCCTGTATTAATTGTTTTAATGAAATGGGTGCAGATACATCGGGAACAAGGAGTCTGTGAGACTGTTCAGCCGCTTCCTTCACAATCTTCTCCCATCGCTCTACCTTTTTCCTTGCTTTCTTATCGTCCCACTTCACAATGGAGCGATCCGCATTAAAAGGGATAAATTGAGTGGCTCCAAGCTCTGTTCCCTTTTGGAAAATCAACTCCAATTTATCCCCTTTCGGCAGTCCGCTCGCAATGGTTACTTTAATTGGTAATTCTTTCGTCGTTGTTTCCCATTTTACTATTGATAGTTCTACTGCGTCACTGGAAATCGTTTCAATACGGGCAATCGCTGATGCTTGATCCTTGAAAACAGCAAATACTTCATCCTCTTCCTTCATTCTCATGACACGGACGATATGATGATAGTCGTCCCCTGTTATCGTAATCGGATCATTTTCTCGATATATGTCATCTATAAAATATCGTTGCATACAGTTTCAGCTCCTTGCCTTTACATAGGCTTCTTAGCAATAATAGCGACCCAGTCTTCCATAACCATAATTTCTTCTATTATAAATCCGGCAGACTCCAGTGCGTCACGTACTTCTTGCTTCTTGGGCTGGATAATCCCGGAAGTGATAAAAAATCCGCCCGGTTTCACAAGTTCGAAGGCATCTTTTGTAAAGCGTAAAATGATTTCAGCCAAAATGTTCGCTACAATCACATCCGCTTGCCCTGTAACGCCGTTCAATAAATTATTCGCCTCAACCGTTACAGTTTGTTGAACTTTGTTCAACTTAACGTTCAGTCTTGCTGAACGAACAGCCACTTCATCAAGATCATACGCTCTTACATTGTCTGCAGCTAACTGTGCGGCTGCAATGGATAAAACACCTGAACCTGTTCCTACATCGATGACCGTATCGTGTTTTTTAACGATCCGCTCAAGAGCCTGAATACACATGACCGTTGTAGGATGAGTTCCTGTACCGAACGCCATGCCTGGATCCAGTTCAATGATAAGTTCGTCGCTGTGAACCGGGGTATAGTCTTCCCAAGTAGGGACGATCGTAAATTTATCAGAAATCTTCACAGGATGATAGTATTTCTTCCATGCCGTGGCCCATTCTTCCTCATTTACTTCAGAAATCTCCACCTTGTTTTCACCAATGTCGATATCATAGGTAACAAGGTTTGTAATACCCTGCTTGATCTCATCAACTGTTTCCCCCAGAAAACTATTTACAGGTAAATACGCCTTCACTAACACACCTTCTGTTGGGTAATCATCAGGATTGAGTTGGTAGATCTCTCCAAACATATCTTCTCTTTCCTTAAGTAATTCAGCAGGGTCTTCAATGACAACACCGCTTGCTCCTGATTCATGAAGAATGTTTGAAATCGGCTCAATCGCTTCATTCGTAGTAAGAATACTGATTTCTGACCATTTCATAGATCTACCAACTCCGCTCTTTAGTTATTCGCCTTTAAAGGCTTTTTTCACTTTATCAAAAAAGCTTTCATGCTGTTCGTCTGGAATTTGTCCGCTGATATCAGCAAATTCTCTTAATAGTTGCTTTTGCTTATCCGTTAATTTAGAAGGGGTAACCACTTTCACCTGAACATGCTGATCACCTGTACCGTATCCACGGACATTCGGTACTCCTTTACCTTTCAAACGGAATCTCGTGCTAGTTTGAGTTCCTGCAGGCACTTTCAGCTTTACTTTTCCGTGCAGGGTCGGCACTTCAATTTCATCACCTAATGCCGCTTGTGCAAACGTCACAGGCATTTCGCAATAAATATCATCCCCGTTACGTTCGAAGAAATCATGTGAGCGCACGTGGAAGACAACGTACAAGTCACCCGCCGGTCCTCCATTTATACCTGGTTCACCTTGGCCAGTAACACGCAGCTGTTGACCATCATCGATACCAGCCGGGATTTTCACAGAGATTTTACGGCGCTTCTGTACTTTACCCGCACCGCCACATGTAGAACATTTTTCCTTGATTTGTTTACCTGTACCGTTACAGTAGTGACAAACGCGTCTGTTAACAATGCGGCCGAACGGTGTATTCTGTTCCACATTTAGTTGACCCGATCCATTACAGTGAGAACATGTATTGACTTTTGTTCCCGGCTTCGCACCTGAACCATGGCAGGTGTCACATTCTTCTTCTCTTGGAATCTCGATTTCTGTTTCTTTTCCAAATACCGCTTCTTCAAACGTCAGAGACATCGTATATTGAAGGTCCGCACCTTGTCTAGGGGCATTCGGATCTCTTCTGCGGCCCCCGCCGCCACCGAAGAACGTATTAAAGATGTCTTCGAAACCTCCGAAACCACCGCCGCCAAAGTCTGCGCCACCGCCAAAACCTTGGTTAGGGTCCGTATGACCGAAACGATCATATTGTGCACGTTTCTGATCATCACTTAATACTTCATAAGCTTCCGATATTTCTTTGAATTTCTCATCCGCATCAGCTTCTTTATTAATATCAGGATGATATTTTTTGGAGAGCTTGCGGTATGCTTTCTTCATTTCGTCTTTTGAGGCATCTTTTCCGACCCCAAGAACCTCATAATAGTCCCGTTTACTCATTAAAACACCACTCCCGAATCCTTTGCATAAAGGTTATTTTAACATTGAGCTTCGACTATTATCAATAAAAACTCAACATTCCTTCTAATTGATTGTGTCTGTTAGATGAATGAATCTTCTTCCACTCTCTTCAATCATAGAAAAAGTCAAAGCCAAGAACCGCCCTGACTTTGACTTTTTCGTTCATACTGGATTATTTCTTGTCGTCGTTTACTTCTTCGTATTCAGCATCGACTACATCGTCGTCTTTCGAAGCTTCGCCTTCTGCTCCTTGAGCTGCTTGAGCTTCCGCTTGAGCCTGTTCATAAAGCTTCATCGTTAAGCTTTGAACGATTTCTTGTAATGCATCTTTCTTTTCACGGATAAGATCCAGATCGTCTTTCTCGATCGCTTCTTTCAATTCAGCTTTCGCATCTTCCGCTTTTTTCACTTCATCTTCTTCCACTTTGCCTTCAAGATCTTTTAACGTTTTTTCCGTTTGGAATACAAGTTGGTCGGCTTCGTTGCGAAGTTCAACTTCCTCTTTACGTTTTTTATCCGCTTCGGCATTTTCTTCTGCTTCTTTCACCATGCGTTCTACTTCATCATCTGAAAGACCTGTAGAAGATTTGATCGTGATGTTTTGCTCTTTACCTGTTCCAAGATCCTTCGCGCTTACATTCACGATACCATTTTTATCAATATCGAATTTCACTTCGATTTGTGGTACTCCACGTGGTGCCGGCGGAATGTCCGCTAATTGGAAACGGCCAAGAGTTTTGTTATCAGCTGCCATAGGGCGCTCACCTTGTAAGACATGGATATCAACAGCTGTCTGGTTATCCGCAGCAGTTGAGAATGTTTGTGATTTAGACGTCGGGATCGTTGTGTTACGCTCGATCAGCTTCGTTGATACGCCACCCATTGTTTCGATACCAAGTGATAGTGGTGTAACGTCAAGTAGGACAACGTCTTTTACGTCTCCTGTCAGAACTCCACCTTGAATCGCTGCACCCATCGCTACAACTTCGTCAGGGTTAACACCTTTAGATGGCTCTTTACCTGTTTCTTTTCTGATCGCTTCTTGTACAGCTGGGATTCGAGTTGAACCACCTACAAGAATGATCTTATCGATTTCACTTGCAGAAAGACCAGCATCTTTCATTGCTTGACGAGTTGGTCCCATTGTACGCTCTACAAGATCTGAAGAGATTTCATCGAATTTCGCTCTTGATAGAGTCACTTCCAAGTGTAGCGGTCCAGCTTCTCCAGCCGTGATGAATGGAAGTGAAATCTGAGTTGAAGTCACACCGGAAAGATCCTTCTTCGCTTTCTCAGCAGCGTCCTTAAGACGTTGTAGAGCCATTTTATCTTTAGAAAGATCGATTCCGTTCTCTTTCTTGAATTCAGCTACAAGGTAATCGATGATCACTTGGTCAAAGTCGTCTCCACCAAGACGGTTGTCACCGGCAGTAGAACGCACTTCGAATACTCCGTCACCAAGTTCAAGGATGGATACGTCGAATGTACCGCCACCAAGGTCGTAAACAAGGATGGTTTGATCTTGATCCATTTTATCCAGCCCATATGCCAGTGCTGCAGCAGTTGGCTCATTGATGATACGCTCAACTTCAAGACCTGCGATTTTCCCGGCATCTTTGGTAGCTTGACGCTCTGCATCATTGAAATAAGCAGGTACTGTGATAACCGCTTTTTCAACTTTTTCTCCAAGATAGTCTTCTGCATATGATTTTAAGTGTTGAAGAATCATAGCTGAAATCTCTTGTGGAGTGTATTCTTTACCTTCAGCTTCTACTTTGTGATCTGTCCCCATGTGACGTTTCACTGAGATAATCGTGTTTGGATTCGTGATGGCTTGACGCTTCGCTACTTCCCCGACTTGCTTTTCACCATTTTTGAACGCAACAACTGAAGGAGTTGTGCGGTTTCCTTCTGCATTTGCAATGACCTTTGGTTCTCCGCCTTCAAGTACTGATACACATGAGTTTGTTGTACCTAAGTCAATACCGATAATTTTACTCATAGTAAGAAACCTCCCTATTTTGTATATGTAATGTCTTTATTATTGATTGACCTTCACCATGGAAGGACGAATTACTCTGTCTTTTAGTTTATATCCTTTTTGGAATTCCTCGACAACCACATTGCTATCGACGTTTTCCTCTTCTGTTTGCATAACAGCTTGATGCAAGTGAGGATCAAACTGTTGACCTACCGCTTCAATTGGTTCCACTCCCTCTTTCTTAAGGGCTTCAACAATGCTTCTGTGAACCATTTCCATTCCTTGCAGCAGTGTTTTCGTTTGATCATTATCAGCCTCTATATTTAAAGCACGCTCGAAATTATCAAGTGCTGGCAATAGTTCTGTAATAAGTCCTTGAGCACGATATTTCTCCTTCGCTTCGTTTTCCACATTTACGCGACGGCGGAAGTTATCGAAATCAGCTCTTAAACGAAGATAACGATTTTCAGACTCATTCAGCTTTTCTTCTAATTGTGAAAGCTCATCTGATTCGTGTTGTTCTTCTTCTGTCACTTCTTCCACTTGAGGTCCTTCAGCGAATACTTCTTCCACCGCTTCGCTTTTTTCCTCTTTCGCTTCTTGCTGTTCTTGTTTTGTTTCTTCAGACATAACATTCACCTCCTTAAAAATCTGCGACCATTCCAAGGCGCCAGAAGAGCATAAAACCTGCTTCCGTGGCCCTATTTTCCTTTATACAATATGTCCACTAATCTTCACTTTGATACAGCTTCGTAAGAACCTTGGACATATCATTTGAAAAGAAATTAAGTAAACTAACGACACGGGAATACTCCATTCGAGTAGGTCCGATAATCGCAATGGAACCTAATTGTTCTTTACCAATAGAATAAGTAGCGGTTATGAGACTACAATTCTCCATAGCAAGATGATCATTTTCTTTCCCAATCTTAATATTCAATCCTGTAGCGGATGGACGGATCAAGTTGTAGATGCTTTCTTCCTGTTCAATCATTTCAAGGAGCATTCGAACCTTTTGGACGTCATTAAACTCAGGTTGATTAAGTATATTGGTTTTCCCTCCAAAGAACAGCTTATCTGTAACCGACGGGTTAAAAGAGTCCGTTATGGAGTGAAGGATAAAATCATAGTTCTGAATATGCTCTCTAAGTAAAAGGGCGACTTCCTTAAAGATTTTATCGTTCAATTCACTAATCGGAACCCCCGATAACCGGTCATTCAAGATATAAACGAGCTTCTCAAGCTCTGCTGCATCCATTGTAGGCGGAATGTGGAAAAGTTTATTTTCAACATGTCCGTTATCCGTCACGATAATGGCAATAGCTGTATCTTTGTTCAGAGGAATAAGTTGAATTTTTTTCAGCTTATTCTCCTTCAAATCAGGTCCTAATACGATTGTCGTATAATTCGTCAGCTCCGAAAGGATCTTTGCCGACTTCTGGACCACTTTCTCCAATTCATATATTCGCTCAGTGAAAATGGAGCGTAATGCATGCACATCGTTCTTCTTTAATTTCTGAGGAGAAAGCAAGTGATCCACGTAATAACGATAACCCTTTTCAGATGGAACACGACCTGAAGAAGTATGTGTTTTTTCAATAAAACCCAATTCCTCCAAATCAGCCATTTCATTTCGAATCGTAGCCGAGCTGAACGAAATCTCATCCTTCTTCGACAAGCTCCTGGAACCGACAGGCTGAGCTGACAGAATAAAATCATCAATAATCACTTGAAGAATTAGAAGTTGTCGATCTGTTAACAACATTCATCACCCCTGTTAGCACTCTCTTCTGATGAGTGCTAAATCTAATTAATAAATTATCAAATCAGAAAAGGGATGTCAATATATTAGATTACTCCCAGAAAAGATTGAAACACTTCGTTACCTAAAAAGCGTCCCTGCTTCGTAAGTGCCACACGCTCCTCATCTACTAAAAGCAGTTCTCGCTTCTCCATTTCGGAGATTGAGGTACCAAAGACGGACTCCACGCTGCAATCAAATTTCTGTTGGAATATGGATTTGCTCACACCTTCTACCTTACGTAATCCGAGGAACATTTCTTCTTCCATCATTTCGGCTTTGGTGACTTCATGCTGCTGGATGGTAGGCAGGGAACCTTCTGCAATCGGGTCCATATATTTTTTAAGGGGACCGTAATTGGAATAACGTACTCCGTTTATATATCCGTGTGCACCGGCACCCAAACCATAATATTCATTATTGTCCCAATAAACGAGATTATGTTTGCTTTCAAATCCGGTTTTGGCGAAATTACTGATTTCATATTGATTGATCCCGTATTTCTCCATCGTTTCGATCAGAATCTCGTACATAGCCGCTTCCTGATCTTGAGAAGGCAATGATAGCTTCCCTTTCCTCATCAGGTTATAGAAGACCGTCTTCGGCTCTACGATGAGTGAATAAGCCGAGTAATGGGGAAGATCAAGATCAAGTGCTTTTTTCAATGTATCTTGAAAATCTTCCTCTGTTTGCTTAGGCAGGCTATAAATCAGATCAATGCTGATATTCGAGAATCCTACTTTTTGAGCCGTTTCCACAGATGTATACACATCTTCGCTTTTATGCGTGCGTCCAATTCCTTTTAGAAGGTCATCATTGAACGACTGGACACCGAAGCTTAGTCGATTCACACCATGGTCCTTTAGGACACGGAGTTTATCCTCGGTCAAATCTCCGGGGTTTGCTTCAAAAGTGAATTCACCCTGATCAAAGGGCAGATGAGTCGTGATGGATTCGCATAGCATTTCCAGCTGGTTTGCATTCAATGAAGTAGGAGTGCCGCCACCGACAAAAATCGTATCAAGTTTGTCTTGGGACATGACTCTATTCTTCATTTCATTTCCTAAGCTGATTAAGTATTCATTTACAGGCTGTCCTTCTAAAAAGACTTTATTAAAATCACAATAGTGACAGATGTGTTCACAGAAAGGTATATGAATATAAGCTGATTTCACCAAGTTTATCCCTCCTTTTGGGGCATTCATAGAGAAAAGGGGGTAAGCAGTGCTTGTTTAGTACAAGCCACTTTCCCCCTTTATCTTCGAGACAATTATTTTTTATCTGTATCGTCCATTTTCAGGACGGCCATGAAGGCTTCTTGTGGAACTTCGACAGAACCAACGGACTTCATACGTTTTTTACCTTCTTTTTGTTTATCAAGAAGTTTACGTTTACGTGAGATATCTCCACCGTAACATTTTGCCAGAACGTTTTTACGAATGGCTTTAATAGTCGATCTTGCGACGATCTTTTGACCGATCGCTGCCTGGACGGGAACTTCGAATTGCTGTCTCGGAATTAATTCCTTCAGCTTCTCTACAATCAACTTCCCGCGTTCATAAGCGAAGTCGCGGTGAACAATAAAGCTTAAAGCGTCGACATTTTCAGCGTTTAAAAGGATATCCATTTTCACAAGCTTGGATTCTTTGTATCCAATCAGCTCATAATCAAATGAAGCATACCCTTTCGTATTGGATTTTAGCTGATCGAAGAAATCATACACAATTTCAGCAAGCGGAATTTCATATACGATGTTCACTCGAGTATCATCCATATACTGCATGTCGATGAAGTTACCTCGTTTTCCTTGACAGAGCTCCATTACGGCTCCAACGTAATCGTTTGGAACCATGATGGTAGCTTTAACATAAGGCTCTTCAACATGATCCACTTTTTGAGGATCAGGCATCATGGACGGATTATCCACCTTCACTTCTTCCCCATCTGTCAGCTTAACATGATAGATAACACTTGGCGCTGTCGTAATAAGGTCAATCTTAAATTCACGCTCGATACGCTCCTGGATGATTTCCATATGAAGAAGACCTAAGAATCCACAACGGAATCCAAATCCTAACGCTTGTGATGTTTCCGGCTCATACTGAAGTGCAGAGTCATTCAATTCAAGTTTTTCAAGTGCTTCTCTAAGGTCGTTATAGCGATTTGAATCGATTGGATATAAACCGCAATAGACCATAGGGTTCAGTCGGCGGTATCCAGGTAATGCTTCCTGAGCAGGGTTTTTCGCCAGGGTGATGGTATCCCCCACACGGGTGTCCCCTACGTTCTTGATAGCGGCTGTCAGGTAACCGACATCCCCGACCGTCAGTTCTTTCTGACCCGTGGCTTTAGGAGTGAAGACACCGATCTCGGTCACTTCAAACTCTTTCCCTGTTGCCATCATACGGACCTTATCCCCTACTTTGACGCTCCCTTCCATCACACGGATGTAGGCAACGACTCCTCTATATGCATCATATAAGGAATCGAAGATCAGCGCTTTTAAAGGCGCATCGGGATCTCCAACTGGTGCAGGTACCTTCTCAACCACTTGCTCAAGGATTTCTTCAATCCCGATCCCTGCTTTAGCAGAGGCAAGTACTGCCTCTGATGCATCGAGTCCGATCACGTCTTCCACTTCTTGTCGCACCCTTTCCGGATCTGCTGCCGGAAGATCGATTTTATTGATGACAGGAAGGATCTCTAAGTTATTATCTAAGGCAAGATACACGTTCGCCAATGTCTGGGCTTCAATCCCTTGAGCTGCATCAACTACAAGGATGGCCCCTTCACAAGCAGCTAAACTACGAGATACTTCGTATGTAAAGTCGACGTGCCCTGGTGTATCAATGAGGTGAAAGATGTATTCTTCACCGTCTTTCGCTTGATACTTTAATTGCACAGAATTTAATTTGATGGTGATTCCACGTTCTCTTTCCAGATCCATTGAATCTAGCAATTGCTCTTTCATTTCACGTGCCGTCAGTGCTTTCGTTTTCTCTAAGATACGATCGGCAAGGGTAGATTTCCCATGATCTATATGAGCAATGATCGAAAAGTTTCTAATTCTTGATTGTCTTTCTAATTTCTCTTCACGGTTCATTATACGTTCAACTCCTGTTATTTCCACACATGTACACTATTTTGAATTATAGCAGTAGACTATATATTATTCAATGTAAACTGAAGGGCTATGCGGGAATTGTCCATTTTAATGCAAGGCATTATTAATTCGGGTGGCACAAATCCAATGAATACTGGACATCAAAAAGAGAAGGCAGTAATATTACCCAGCCTTCTCTTCCCGTTTATATCAACGAAGCGATAAAGTTCACTATTTCGTTGGTAATGCTTTCAATGGTATTCGCCAATGCTTTCCCGATCGAGGAAAAGGCATTAAAGGCTTTCATATCTTCTAATTTCTCTTTCTTTTCACTTAACGTTTTGGATTCAACTTCATTTCCGAGGAAAGACGCCTCGACGTTCCCTTCCCCGTCCTGACTCACCCCCACCGGAGAAGTGAAGTTCTGCTGTTCATGCCCCTTCATTTCCACAATCCCCTGATTGGCATACTCCATCCCGATCAGAACACCAATGAATAATGCAGATATCAGTAGTGCACATTTAAAAAAGAATTTTGTCATGGTTTCATTCACCCTTTTAATTACTGACTTACTGCAGGAGTTACAGGTACATGATTCACCTTTTCAGCCTGCCAATAATAATCAGCGAATACTTCAGCGAAAGCCTGTGCAGATCGTTCCAGTTCTTCAAACGTGTTATCCACTCCGCCAAATTCCAGTAACATGGCGTTACTTGAAAGATCCTGGTTGAACTTACCGTTTGTACCGCTTCCCTTTTTCGCAATCACTCCACGTGAAATTCCTTTATAGTTAGCTTCCAATAACTTATGAAGCTCTGTTGCCACCTTTAAATTCTGCTCGTAATTCGGATGCTCTTCCCCGACTACAAACGCCAGCTTGGCATAGGATTTGCCGTTGATGGTCCCCGTCGTAACAGCCCTTCTTTGTGAATCCCGATGTATGTCAACCAGATACAGCAAGTCTTTATTACTCGTCATGGCAGCCTGCACTAAGGGTCTGGACTCCTGATATGCAGCCCAATAGTCCAATCCTTTGTTGTTCAGGTTCGCTATCACATCGGTTTTATCGATGGTCGTCCCAATTCCAAGTCCCTCTAAATACTTCTTCACCATATCCCCCACCTTGGTGACATTTACTTCCGAGTGCATGGCTGAATCCGGATTCGTTACCCCCTCCAAGTAAGGCAGATAGGATTCACGGGTATGTGTGAAGTAAAGATGAACCGTCTTTTTATCTCCAGTTGATAAAGGCGGTGCCACATCCCCACTCTTTTGATCTGATTCATTAAAATTCTCTACATTCTTGAGTGGTGCTTCATTCCCTGCCTCGAGGGCTTCGGGAGGAGGGACAGATTCAATCGGCATATTCGTAAAATCGGTCCCCTCCCCGGCCACTAGAATGTCACCATCGAAAATCGAAAATCCCGGCAACTCTCTCCCCAGGAAACTTCGGGGATCTTCAAAGCTCACATTGGTAGCCACCTGAAATAGGAGGGATGACAAATTCGGTAAAGCCTGTTCTTCTTCATTCAAAATTTGATTAAAAGCCCGGTTTTCTAATGCCAAGATCTTATATAATGCATCACCCTTCACATTGGAAGCTGCTTGATTCAATGAATTCGATGTAATTCTATACTCCGGGTTTAAGGAAGTGAGGATGCCCGTTATTGAAAAAATCGAGAGCAATCCTACAATGAAGATCAACATCCCTTTCAATATCGTTGACATATTAATCGCTACTACATAATTGGACGCTTTATACGACCTCATTCCCTCACCCTTTCTTTTCTCTACTCTAGTACAACCTATGACATTGCTAGAGAAAGTAGAACTATATTTAGTAGTCATTATGAGGTTATTGGTGAAAAGTTAAACGGGGAATCTATTATTTTTATGGAGGTGACAAGGGTTGAAGAGGGTTCATTAGCTAGAGTGATGTGGGGATGAGTAGGAAATTTCTTTTTTGAGAGGGAAAATGACGATTTTTGAGGCAGGAGTAGGCCACTTTCAGGTGAAAATCTGCCTTAATTCTAAACTTTTCGGTTTATGCGGCAAATAAATCTCAATTTTGACAGAAAAACCCTGTCCCCTTTTTGGATATCAGCGAATTTTTCATTTTATCAGCGAAATTCTGATTTTATCAGCGAAATAGGAACTTTTATCAGCGAAATTTCCAATATATCAGCGAAACAATCTTTTCTAAACAATCTAAACTTAAAAAATCACAATGATTCCGAATCCGTGAGCTGACAATTCCTCAAGATCCGATAACTCTATTTACAATTCATAAAAAAACGCCTCAAGGGTCATTACCTACCCCTAAGGCGCTACTTTCACCTGCCATCTATCTCGTCTGATACCCCGTATTTTCCTGATCAACCGCATCATGCAGTGCAGCATTCAGTCCGCTTGCGATGAGGTTGGCCATATCTTCCATGAACACGTCCACTTCTTTAGGGGTAACCATCAGGTTGTGGCCGATCGGAGCTAACACCTCATGAATCAGTTTTCGTTTTTCCTGATCCTCGAGAGTTCCCACAATTCCCATGAATGTTTGACGATGCTGTTCTTCCGGAAGATCCTCTTCGGTTAATTTCCTTCTTTCTCCGAAGCTTAATCCCGCCGGGGCAAGGGATCTCGAAGGCCGTCCCCCTTCTCTCATCTCTTTTCCAAAATGTTTTAAAAGAAAGTCCACTGTATCGCTTACGATGGTGACAGCATCGAGTACGGTAGGAACACCGATAGCAATGACCGGAACACCTAACGTCTCCTGATCGAGTCCTTTCCGTTTATTTCCAACTCCCGATCCCGGATGTATACCAGTATCGGATATCTGGATGGTGGAATTGACGCGTTCAATGGAACGGGATGCCAGGGCATCTATGGCGATAATAAAGTCGGGCTTGGATTTCTCCACAACACCGAAAATGATATCGCTCGTTTCAATTCCCGTCAGTCCCATCACTCCAGGAACGAGTGCACTGACCGGGCGATAACCTTCTTCCACTGATTCCGGCTGAAGTTCAAAAAGATGTCTCGTCACAATGATATCTTCACATACGCGGGGGCCTAAAGAATCGGGGGTTACATTCCAGTTCCCGAGTCCGACAATCAAGCAGCTTGCATTTTTACTGATTTTATTATTAATTAAAAACTGATTAAATTCATTCGCAAATACTTTTTCGACTCTTTGTTGCAGTTCTGCATTTTCCTGGCGAATTCCATGAGCCTCGATGGTTAAGTAGTTCCCTGGTTTTTTACCGATTTTCTCTTCTCCTTCAGGTGTAACGGTGACAAGGGAAACTTTCACCCCATCTTCTTCTTTCTCTTTGATCATGACTCCTTGGATGGAAGACGTATCTTCCGCTTTATCACTGACCACCATTTCTCTTGCTTCAACGGCAAGATCGGTACGAATGGAATATTTACTTAGATCGATTTCTTCGTTCTTCATTTCGACTCTACCTCCAAGCTTGGGATCTTATCTACTATTTTTTTATGTTTACCTTTTTAGTATGTGTTCATTCACCCGTTTAATTTCACTACATAGTATTGCAATATCACTGTTCGTTTGATAAAATATCATTTGTTCTTATTGTTTAGGAATTTAAATCGAGTCACATAGAATCTCGATCCTTTTATAGGAGGTGACAGGAATGCCAAATATCAAATCAGCTATCAAGCGTGTAAAAACTAGCAACGAGCGCAACGCTCAAAACGCTGCTGTGAAATCTACAATGCGTACTGCTATCAAGAAAGCAGAAGCTGCAGCTGCTAACAGCGCAGACAACGCTAAAGAATTAGCAACAGAAGCGGTTCGTCAATTAGACAAAGCAGCTCAAAAAGGTCTTATCCACAAAAACGCTGCGGATCGTCAAAAGTCTCGCCTTATGAAAAAAGCGAACTAATTGAAAAAAACCACCTCGCCCCCGGGCAGGTGGTTTTTCTTTTGATTTCTATTATTCATTAAAGGATTGTCTTTAAGTAAAACTCTGATCATGAAGTTTAAACAGAAACATTTCAATCATCAGTTCTTTTTTGATTTTCCCTGTTTTGATTTCGTAATCTCCTTGTGATAGCAATTCGATGATATGGGCAAGTTGTTTATCGTTGAAATGCTTCGCCTGCCCAGCCGCAAGCTTCACCCGGAAAGGATGCACTTTCAAGTAGGACGCAATTTTTTGCTGGCCGTATCCTCTTCGTGATAGTTCCTTCGTTCCGTATATGAGCCTGAACTGTCCTGCCAGGATCGATAGAATTTTCAACGGTTCTTCGTTTTGCTTGAGGAGATCGTAATAAATTCTTAATGCTTCGTCGATCCTTCTTTGAACGACCTTGTCCACTAAGGTAAAGATATTTTGTTCCAGGGATCTGGCTGTTAAACGTTCCACCACTTCCACATCGATTCTGTTTGTATCGCTTGCGTATAGGGAAAGTTTGTCCAGTTCTTGCGTAAGCATCATCAGGTTTGTTCCAGCGAGGGTCAGCAATAATTCAATGGCATCTTCATCTATCTGAACACTATTAGAGGCCGCCCTTTCTCTTACCCAGGATTTTAATTCATGCTCATTCAGCTTTTTCGCCTCTACGACTTCTGCTAATTTCTTCAAAGATTTCGTAATCTTTTTACGCTCGTCCAGTTTTTCATAATTCGCTGTAAAGACCAGTACTGTATAAGGAGCAGGGGATTGTATGTATTGTTCCAATCGTTTAATGTTATGCTCTACCTTCTCTTTTGTTTTTTCAGCGGTCAAAAAAACAGGGTTTTGGAGTATGACGACCCTTCTCTCCCCCATGAATGGAAAGGTTTCTGCATCTTCTATCGCCACTTCTATAGGTGTTTCTTCCAAATCATAACTGGAAAAATTAAAATCCATTTCTTCTTCTGAAAGGGCACTTGAGACAATTCTTTGTTTCGTTTCATTAATAATAAATGACTCATTTCCGTAAACTAAATATATAGCTGAGAATTGAGATTTCTCTATTTTTTTCCAAATATCAATAACCAAGTCAGCACTCTCCATTAATTCTTTTCTCTACTCTATGGTAAAAAAGCTTTTTGGTTTTGACAAGGGGTAAAGGGGACATCCTTCATATAGGACACCCCCTATATCTATATTAACGTTAACGGAGAAGACCTAGGAACCTTTTCCGTTAAGCGGTATTTCCTTTGTAATGATTAGTGTCACCCAGTACGGGGAACTTATAGGTGACAACTCTTGTCAGTAAAGGAAAAAGTAAAGGGAAGTATAGATTTTTTAATAGCGATGTTCTATACTAGAATAGAAATAGGAGGGGTAGTTGTGAACCAATTTGAAAAGAATGTACAATCAAAAAGAAATGATGCAGTAGATTCAGGCGTTGGCTTTATTGTTTCTTTTGGATTCTTTGCTACAATGTTCGTTATTGCAACTGTTATTAAGTTAATTGGCTCTTAATGAAAGATAGGAGGCAGACCTTAAAGATTCCGGTTTCTTCAACTTCCATATATGGTACTGGTGTATCATACAGATGGTTTGAAGGCGCCTGACTCTTTGTGATGGGTCTGCCCCTTTTTCATTAGCGCTTAAATTGTTTTGTCATACATCCTATGGCAGGTGGGCTGAAAACGTTCCTTTTTTATCCCGAAAACGATAGGTGATCGCCCCATTTTCTCCGGTGCTATATATAGTTATTCCGCTTCTAACCAATCGTTCCACTATTTCAGGATGAGGGTGCCCAAATCGATTGGTTTCACCCGCTGAGATCACCGCGACAGACGGATTGGTTTCAATGAGGAACTCCTCTGTTGTACTCGTTTTACTCCCATGATGACCTACTTTTAACACATCAATCGGCAAATCGAAGGTCCGGATGAATTCTTTCTCCCCTTGCTCTTCTAAATCTCCAGTAAATAACCATTTCAAAAACCCGATTTCTCCATATAAGACAATTGAGTCATTATTGCCTTCATATTCCTTGTCCTGAGGCGAAACAACATGAAGTCCATCCTTATCACCACCCCAACTGTGTGGATACAGGGCTTCTTCAACAGGAATTCCCTTTTGTTGGGCGATTTTCACGATTCTCTTCATTTCACCTTTCTCCTCGCTGCCAGGGCTGATCAAGAGATCTCCCACTTTCATTTCTTCAAGTATCGCCTCTGTTCCCCCAATATGATCGAGATCTCCGTGTGTTAAGATCAGGGTGTCAATGGACGTGATACCTTTACTTTTCAAAAAAGGAACGACGATGTCTTCCCCTACGGAAAAACGATTCTTTCTCTCTTCCCACTTTTCTTTCGGAAACTGCACTTCCCCGCCTGTATCGATAAGATAGGTACCTCGATTGTATGGAAGCTTGATCAATGTAGCATCCCCTTGCCCAACATCTATGAATACGATTTCTCCATAGGGATTATAGGTGTTAATGAGCATGTGAGAGCCTGCATAGAGAGGTAGGAACAGTCCGGAAAGAATATATTTTCTTTGTTCAAACCAAATGAAGACAATGTAAATAACGAAGAAATAACCTAGCAGCAAAAGAAAATGAGGCTTCCCCAGCACAATAGTACTGAATGGAAAAGATGCAATCGCCGAAGAGATCCATTGTATACCATCCAGAAGGTATTTATAGATGAGCAACAACCACTCGAGAGATAGAAAAGACGTAAGAAAATAGACAACGATGCAAAGGGGAAGAACAATGAGTGAGAAAAGGGGTACATAAAGAAGATTCGTGAGAAAGCCTATCAAGGAGAATTCATAGAAATGATAGATGACGATGGGCAGTGAAGATAGCTGGGCAACAAGCGTTACTTTAAGCAATTGAACGATGGATGACGATGTATTTAAAATAGCTGATGAAGATATCACAAGAGAAAAACTCACCATAAATGACAGCTGAAATCCCACATTGAAAATAGAAAAGGGTTCGTATAATACAATGATGATAAACACTACCGCTAAACTGTCAATCGTATTTAAGCCCTTAGCCACTTTTCTGCTCATAAGTATCACAATCAGCATGGAGGATGCCCTGATAACAGAAGGGGATGCTCCTGTCAGTAAGATGTAACATAGGAGAAAAAAAATCCCTATCCATGTCACCGCTTCGTTTGTGATGCCTATTCTTAATAGGAAATAATGGAGAATGGCAAATATCAACCCGACGTGCAAGCCCGAAATCGCCAGTAAATGAACGACGCCGAGTTCCCTGAATGCCTGCATCGTATCTTCTGAGATCATATTCGTTTCTCCAAACATCAACGCTTGGGTCACTCCTACTGTGGAAGTTGGAAATTCCCTTTCGATTTTCTTCAGTCCATCGAATCTAAGATGTATGAGTGCGTGTTTCCACCCGCTTTGATCCTCGCATTCCCCGAATGCCTGTATGTCGAGAATCCAATATACTCCCCGCTGAGCTAAATAATTTTTATAGTGAAATAAGTTTGGATTTTTATTAGGTTTGGGCTCTGTCAACTCTCCCTTCACTTCGCAGGCAAAACCGGGCTTTACTTGTTGAAATTGCCGTTTTTCTTCATCTGAAGAGAAATAATAGCGCAAGAGAACCTTCTCCCTCTTTATTTTTGCCAGGGAAACAAAGGTACTCCCATCGATGGTTGGAATGTCATTGATAACTATTTGAAAGACGTTTGGTGAAGGTTCTGATGGGAGGACGGTTTTCTGCCTTTTTTCTTGAATAGTGGTGTTGAGAAAGGAAATGAAGAGAAATGAGAAGCAGAGGAGGAGAATGGTGAAGGTCACTTTCCTGAGGAAAAGGGATAGAAGGAGCAAAGCAAGAACGACAGCACCCCAATGGAATTGAAGTGCCAGAAGCGTCCCTGAAAGTACTGAAAATGCCAGGTAAAGGCATATTCCTCTATTCATTAAAGAGTTTTATGTATTCTTGTTCATAGTAATTGAGCTTCTCTTCTGCAGCACCCTGTTTTCTCAAGTCTTCGATTAATTGGACCATCATGGATGCCTTTTCTTTGTGTTTTACGTCTATGCTGCTTTCTTCAAATGGAACTTTCTCAACATGGACGTCTGCCTTTTCGAAAAGTTCAACGGCGTAAGGATGATTTTTATAGTCTTTTGCGTAATAAACCGTTTTGATTCCTGCCTGAATAAGAGCCTTACAGCATTGAAGACATGGGAAGTGAGTCACATAGATATCCGCATTCTCCGTTCCCACGCCAAACTTTGAACATTGCAGCAAGGCATTCATTTCGGCATGGATGGTCCTGACGCAATGATTGTCAATTACATAGCATCCTTCGTCTATACAATGATCCCCTCCTGCGATGGATCCGTTATAGCCTCCTGCAATGATTCGTTTTTCACGAACGATGGTTGCCCCGACTGCCAGTCTCGTACACGTACTGCGCAGGGCAAGGAGCTGACTTTGAGCCATAAAATATTGATGCCAAGCGATTCTATCCATCCCTAATCCCCTTTCTTTGTTTTTTAGCTACATTTTATTTGTCTGTTTAAGTGTATATAGACTTCCTATGTTCGTCAATTCATTGGACATAAATATATTCTTTTAATTTCTCAAAGGTTTTTTCACCGACTCCAGAAATGTTTTTAATATCTTCTATAGCCTCAAACGGACCATTTTCTTCTCGATATTGGATAAAGGTCGACGCTTTAGCGGGACCAATTCCAGGCAGGGTTTCGAATTCCTGTTGAGTGGCTGTATTAATGTTTATTCTATCCTTTCCTGAATCGGTCAGGGGTGCAGGAGGAGCCAGCCGGGGCGTTTCAATTTCTCCGATCTTAGGAACATAAATCATCATTTCGTCTGATACCTTAACCGCCAGATTGATCACTTTCTTATCTGCCTCTGCTGTGAAACCACCCGCTCGGTCGATCACAAACTTTAGCCGATCGCCCTGTTTCACCTCATATAATCCCGGGCGAACAACTTCTCCCTTTACGTCAACATACACTTTTCCGACGGATTTCACTTCTTCAGGTTCCTTTTCTTTTTTCAACAGGGGCTGCTGTAAAAGAAGCCTCGTTCACTGGAGCTTTGGAAGCACTTTTTAGTATATAGGCTATCAGGACAATGGAACAAATCGCCAAAATGACTAGGACCGTTCTGTACTTTTCAATTAGGGACTGCACAGGAAATCACCTCTGGTGGAATATTCATTGCAAGGAATTCATAAGTTTTAGGAGAGAGTGTGATAGAAGGAGGGCTGAACATGAAAGTAGGTATTATTGGAACGGGAAACATGGGGAAAATCATTATTGAAGCTCTCATTGAATCAAAGGCGATTTCTCCTTCACATCTTCATATTACGAATCGTTCTGTAAAAAAGGCCGAGGATATAAAAGAGAAATGGAACAAAGTGAATGTAAGGTATTCAAACGAAGAAGTGATTGTGTCATCCGACTTAATTTTCATTTGTGTCAAACCTCATGATGTATATGATGTGATCCAGGAGAATAAGAAAAGCTTTACAAAGGATAAATGCGTTGTTTCGATAACCAGTCCAGTAAGCGTGGATCAGTTAGAGTCCCTACTGTCCAGTTCATGCGCACGATTCATTCCAAGCATTACAAATCGTGCACTGAGCGGTGTGTCACTTTTAACGTATGGAAGTCGTTGTTCAGATAAATGGAGGCGGGATTTAACTAGACTGGTTGAGCATATTTCCACACCTGTAGTGATTGATGAAAATGTGACGCGAGTGGCTTCTGACATTGTCAGTTGCGGACCTGCTTTTTTCAGTTATGTCACGCAAAGATTTATTAACGCTGCTGTGGAAGTGACGGAAATTGACAGGGAAACGGCTACCGTCCTGGCATCTGAAATGCTCGTTGGCCTTGGGGATTTATTAAAGAAAAACATTTATACACTGCCGACACTTCAAGAAAAAGTTTGTGTTAAAGGCGGAGTGACTGGAATAGGTATTTCCGTAATGGAAAGAGAGCTGGGAGATGTCTTCGAGAAATTATTTGAGGCCACTCAGGAAAAGTTCGTGGATGATATTGAAGGAACGAAATCACAATTTGGAGTCTAGCGGGACTCCTTTTTTATATTTCGACATAAAATGAATTTTTCCTTCTTTTTTTACGTTTTTTCGCAAAGATTGTTATTTTCAACATAAGTTCTGCATTGCTCTGTCAATTAATATGTCTGGATGGTGAGGGGAACTGCTCCGCTTTCCTCGGACGTTCGGCCGAGCCTCCTCAGCTTAGCCGAACGGGGTCTCGGCACGCCCGTACTTCCGCAGGAGTCTACGCAGTTCCCCTCACCATCTTCAACAGAATTTCTGTGACAGAGCTTCAACATGTACAAGAAAGTCATTTAACTAGAAAATATAATTCTTCTTTCATAAAAGGGAAATCAATCTCTACCCTTAAATAAGGTTGTTTGCTAAAAATCTTATTTTAATTGTTTTCCATTAAGGATTCATCCTCAGAAAGTTGATTGGAGCGGAAGGATTCTCGACTCCTGCGGGAATAGCTGGACAGTATGAAAAGCGGAGGGGCTTAGCTCAGTAAGACGAGTCTGCCGGAAAGGCGCACTTTGCCTTTTTGGCAGACTTGGCTTATGACCTCGAGCCCCTAAGCCCCGTAGCTGGACAGGTGAGACCCCGGAGGCGCAGCCGAGGAGGCTCACCGCCAGCCCCGCGGAAAGCGAGCATCCTGGAGCGGAAATCAACTAGTACTTTCTTCTCTACAATAGCAACAAACTTTGCAGAACTTTTTTATAAATCTTTAAGATAAGGCCATTCAAAAAAGCCGGACCATTTCTCTTTTCAGAGACGATCCGGCTTTTTATTATTTCTTCTTACAGGTAAAGAAGATTCTTTCACTTTGGTCTGCAGGAGCTTCTTCTGTGAAGTCTGCAGAGACATTCAACACTTCAAACCCTGCATCCTTTAACCATTCCTTTAAGGACAGGATGGGGTATGTCCTCTGTTTGTGAAGCTCTTCTACTCTTTCGTACTGATTCGTTTCCTCATCTTTCACAAAAAAAGTCAGTTCATGCTCTACACTATTGGGCGTTTCCCCAGGGAAACAATCCCAAATGTAAGAAACATGATCATCCGTAAGGGTAAACGTCTTGTTTATAAATATTTGCGTCATTTTGAAAATGGAATGCACATCAAACAGGAATAAGCCATCCTGCTTCAGATGAGCAAATACACTTTTGAACGTGTTCTTCACGTCAAGTTCGTCTTCCAGGTAATTCAGGGAATCACAAAAAATCGTGATAAGATCGTATTCACCAAGTGAATCAAGCTTTGACATATCCTGTTGAAACAGGCTTAGCTTTACGTTCATTTCTAAAGCCTTTTCCTGAGCAACCATCAGCATATCCTGGGAGAGATCGACGCCTGTGACATCGTAACCATCCCGGACAAGGCGCAGTGACAACTCCCCTGTTCCACAAGCGATATCAAGGACCCTTTTCCCTTGGATTGAATGGGCATCAGCTTGTTTATTGACAAACTCCAACCAGCCGTCATATGGGACGTCCTGCATTAAATAATCGTACATATAAGCAAAACGTTCATAACTCATTTAGTGACTCTCACCTTGTCCAACTTCTACGAAGGATGCATCTCCCCATAAGCGCTCAAGATTATAGTAGCCTCTCTCCTCTTTATGGAATACGTGAGCGACGACATCACCTAAGTCGACCAAGATCCAGCGTGCTTGATCAAATCCTTCCAAACGTTTGACTGTATAGCCGTTTTCTTCTGCTCTATCCTTTAATTCACGGGCAATGGCCTGTACCTGTTTGTCTGAGTTCCCGTGACAGATCAGAAAATAATCCGCAATTAAAGAAACACCTTTCATGTCTAATACAACAATATCTTCAGCACGTTTATCATCAGCGGCATTAAACGCTAATTCTACTAAATTTTGTTCCATTCCTTCATCTCCTCTGGTTTAAAATTAATCCGTTATAAAAGCGAAATGTATCAGGATAGATCGCTTGATTTTTTTTCATAAGAAACATCATCGTATTTTGAAGAGCCTTTAAAAGGCCTTGATCCAATGATTCTTTAGCGATTTCCCTCACTTCTTCCACCCCGGGAAAGCGACGATTCGGCTCGATGTAATCAGCTAAATAGATCACTTTGTCAAGAATCGTCATCTCTTCTTTTCCTGAAGTGTGGCAGCGGATGGCATTTAAAATATCTTCATCCTGTATACCAACTTCACGCTCTACAAGTATGGCTCCTACAGGTGCATGCCAGAGCTCGCTATTGTACAGTAATAGGTCCTGAGAGAGCTTCTCTTCTACAATGATCCGTTTCATTTCCTCTTTATCCCGGAACTTCGCATAGTCATGGAAAATCGCCGCTATTTCCGCCTTTTTCGCATCGGCTCCATACCGTTTCGCAAGCTCTATACTCGTTTCCATGACACCACAAGTGTGTAAATAACGATGTTCCGTTAAATGGTCTTTCACGATTCTTAAAGCTTTTTCCCTATTCATACAACTTCTCCTCCTTTATGAATCGATACACATCATCTGGAACCAAGTAGCGAACCGATTGTCCCTTTTTCACTGTATCGCGAATATAGGAAGAAGAAATATCTATTTCTGGAATCTTAATCAACTGAACATCAAATGAAGTCTCATGTGAATAGGAAGGACGATTGACACCAATAAACCTCACCATTTCCTGAAGATCTTCGATTCGATACCACTTCGGGAGATATTCGATCATATCCCCGCCTATTATAAAAGAAAACTCGGTTTCCTCTTCCCTCTCGGTTAATAGCTTGATGGTGTCGTAGGTGTATGAGGCACCCTCTCTTTCCAGTTCGATCCGCTCAATGGAAAAGTTGGGGTTGCCCTTAATCGCTTGTTGCAGCATGAAGAGGCGCTGATTCGCCGTTACACGGTCATCCACTTGTTTATGAGGAGGAACATGATTGGGAAGAAATCGAATTTCATCTAAGTTTGCCTTCTTCAACACCTGTTCGGCAATCACCAAGTGGCCCATATGAGGAGGATTAAATGTCCCTCCAAGGAGTCCAACCTTTTTCATCATTTTATCAATCCTTATCGTGGTAGGATTAATTGCTTGTTTTCCTTCGATTCTTTGTAAAGGACGATGGTACTTCCAATGATCTGGACAATCTCTGCTCCTACTCCTTTTGAAAGCTGGTCGGCAACCTCAGACTTATCCATATCGCAGTTTTGAAGAACACTGATTTTCATCAGTTCTCTTACTTCAATCGCTTCTCCGATTGTTTTGATCATATTTTCATTGACTCCGCCTTTTCCCACTTGGAAAACCGGATTTAAATGATGTGCTTCAGAACGTAAATATCTTTTTTGTTTACCTGTTAACATGTTGACCTCCTAGTTGTTGTAAAACGGTGTTTTTCATAATCGAATATGGTGGAAAGATCCCTGTCCACTTTTCAAACGAAAGGGCTCCCTGGTACACAAACATATCAAGGCCATTTTGAGTACGGGCACCTTTCTGATTCGCTTGTTTCAATAAAGCTGTTTCCAAAGGATTATAGATAATGTCACTAACGATGCATCCCTCTTTTAATTCTTTGATGGTTAACGGACTGTCATCTATAAGAGGAAACATTCCTATAGATGTTGTATTGATGATCACATCATATTGGCCCAATGCGCTTTCTGCAGCTTCTAAAGATAGAAATCCTGAGTCCAAATCGAAAGGGCACGCTTCGATCATCGTTTCAGCTCTCAGTGCCGTCCGGTTGGTCACATCGATTCTCTTCACTCCCAACGAAGCAAGAGAATAATAAATGGCTTTCGCAGCGCCACCGGCACCGATAATCAGCATCGATTTATCTTCAAGTTGTTCATCCGCTATATTTTTCAAGCCTTCCACAAACCCAAGACCGTCTGTATTATAACCGATCAGCTTGCCATTTTCATTGACAATCGTATTCACTGCCCCGATTGCCTCTGCCAGTGGATCGATTTCATCTAATAGAGGCATGACATGCTCCTTATGGGGAACTGTCACATTCACTCCTTGAATCCCTAGCGCTTTAACTCCATCAATGGCTTCTGGAAGCTGCTCTTTCTTCACGTGAAATTTCACGTAATCAGAATCCATTCCACATTCTCTGAACGCAGCATTATGCATCTCGGGAGACATAGAATGGGCAATCGGATCACCTATAACACCATAAAGAGCCACAGAATCCCTCCTAGATCAATGATTTTCTCAAAAAAACACTAACGCCTTTAGGAACATGGGCAGCAATGGTCGCCCCTCTTTCATTCACTGTAATCCATCCCAAACCTGAGAAGACGATATCCGTTTTTGCTTCTTTAATTCTGAACTCATGCCTCACAAGTGGAGGGAATGTGTCCATGTCATCTTTTCTTGGCGGTTGCAACAGTTCACCTGCATGGTTCTTATAGAGCTCATCGGCTTTTTCAATCTTTGTACGATGAATGGTCAGCTCATTTGAGAAATAGCAAGTAAATGGCTGGCGCTCACCTGCCATGAAGTCAAAGCGTGCCAGCCCACCGAAGAACAGGGTTTGTTCAGGATTCAACTGGAAGGTTCTCGGCTTGATCTCTTTTTTAGGGGTAATGATTTTCAAATCCTGTTTATCTACAAAATGGGCCATCTGATGATGATTGATGATTCCTGGAGTATCGATGAGCGACTCTTCATCATCAAGCGGAATTTGAATCATATCAAGTGTGGTACCGGGGAAGTGAGACGTCGTAATGACATCCTGTTCTCCTGAGACATGCTTGATAATACGGTTGATGAACGTTGATTTCCCAACGTTTGTACACCCAACTACGTACACATCTTTTCCATTTCGATAATGCTCGATCGCTTCGATCGCATCAGTAATTCCCTGTCCTTTTGCGGCACTCACTAATTGAACATCAATAGGCTTCAATCCCAATTGACTGGCTTCATGCTTCATCCAATGAATCAGCTTGGAGTGTTTCACAGACTTCGGAAGCAGGTCCACTTTGTTTCCGATGAGCAGAATCGGGTTGGAACCCACGAAACGATGCAATCCAGGCAGCCAGCTTCCATTGAAATCAAATATATCGACGACCTTGACAATCAACCCTTCTGAATCGCCAAGTTCATTTAATATTTTCAAGAAGTCATCATCCGTTAAGGGGACATCCTGGACTTCATTATAATGCTTTAATCTAAAGCAACGTTGACAAATAATCTCTTCCTTTTGCAGAGCTGAAGGAGGTGCATACCCCATTCCTTCCTTATTCTCCGTCTGGATTTCAACGCCACATCCTATACAAACAACTTGACTCACTTTTTATCCTCCCACTCAAGCATGCCTTTACGCTTGAAAAACTTCATTATTCTCCGTTCTACACGACGATTGAACTTTGTGATGAATCCATCTGATTGTGCAACCGGAACTACAAGGATCGTATGGAAGCCATTTCGATTACCGCCTAAAACATCCGTTAACAGCTGGTCTCCAATCACTACCGACTCTTCCTTCTTTATACCCATTTCTTTGATCGCCCTTTTAAAAGCACGTCCCATTGGTTTACGTGCCTGGAATATAAAAGGAACGCCTAAAGGCTCGGCAAATGCTCCCACACGGTTTTTATTATTATTGGACACAATGGTCACAAGGATTCCATGCTCCTGCATTTCTTTAAACCACTGAATTAGTTTGGGAGTGGCATTGGGACGATCCCATTCCACCAACGTATTATCTAAATCTGTAATGATCCCTTTAATTCCTTTTTGTTTTAAATACTCCGGTCTGATACTGAAAATATCTTGAACCTGTTCATCGGGTAAAAATTGCTTTATCACTTGCAGCACCTCAAATTTCTTTATCATTTATTCACTTGATGTTTTACTTTTTGTTCATAATCTTATAGCTTCACGTCCATTGATTTCTGCGGATACCAAATTCTTTCTATAAGTATCTTTTAACCTATAACAGATTAATGATAACCAATTTTCCCTGCAGATTCAAAATAAATCACATATATTCAAGGGATTCTATAAATATTCCCATGGAGAATAAATATTTTTCGACAAATTCCCAGTTTCCCTCCTGGTTGTGGATAACCTTATTCACATTATACAAGACATAAATATCGCTTATTTACCAGTTATATACAAGTTAGTCACAACTTATCCACCGCAAACTGTGGATAACGGAACGCTTGTTCTAAAAAAATAATTTTGGTAAAGTTTAATTACTACTTAAAAACGTACAAAACATGATATTTAGAAATAAAAAAGATGATGGTTATTGGAGGTGGCATTAATGAGGAAATTATCGGACGAACTGTTGATTGATTCTTATTTCAAAGCGTTGGAGTTGAAACTCAATACAGAATTCATTCGCCTCATCGAAATGGAAATTCACCGTCGATCTCTTACTAATAAAATAAAAGCTACATCGTAGAATACTAACATGAAATGGGACGGATTTGTATCAAATCCGTCCTCTTTTTTATTGATCTGAAATCTCCAATTGTTTCACCGACGGTTACATCCCTTGGAATTTCTTTGTTCCTGGAGAATTGGAATGTATCCCTTTCAAATAGAAGGATGACTGTGGAGCCGAAGCTGAAGTATGCGACTTCTTCGCCTTGTTTCCACTCTTTTCTTTCATGGACATAATCAACGCATTTCATCCACATTTATTTTGTACGTTTTGATGAAGGATGAAACAAACGGCCGACTCAAAGGAGACTGTACAAATTTCCTGATCATATAAGAGGACCATTTTATATTTGTTAGTTCAATAAATAGACGATAAATGGTTGCTTCATTAATATCCCTCACAAATTTCTAAAAAACGATTAACTTTAACAGTTTAATAAGTATATAATAAAATATTATTATATACTATATTTATAAGAATCTTTTTTCACCATTGGATGTAGCAGTAACCACCGGGCCATTGCTTCTGCAATTCATGAGATACGTGGAAATGTGAACCGGAAATTATGTTCAATAGTGAGCAAACTTATTTTAAAGGAGTGAGTTTTGATTGTTTCTCTCCGAAGTCGTCGATCAAACATTTAAAAAGCTTAAGGCTCAAACGGCCAACCTCATCACCTTGTCCAACTTATCTTTAGGTGGATTTGCCATCATTTCAATTCTTCATAACCAACTGAACCTGAGTTTGTTACTCATTTTCGTCGCAGCCTTGACAGACCGCTTTGATGGGATGGTTGCGAGAAGATTGAACATTGAGTCAGAATTAGGAAAGCAGCTGGACTCCATGAGTGACATTATATCATTCGGCGTAGCGCCTGCATTACTACTTTATACAGCCGTGCTGAATCAGTATGACTTTCCAGGTATGTTTTTCACCATATTTTATATAGGGTGTGGTGCTTTTCGATTGGCTCGCTTCAATATTTCAGAGAACGATGGCTATTTTACGGGATTACCCATAACGGTAGCCGGATGTTTACTGACCCTGTGCTATTTCGCCATCCCTTTTGTTTCAAGCGTACTTATTTTATTTATGACAATCATTCTGTCCATTTTAATGGTTAGCCCGTTTACTTTAAAGAAAATGTAAGAGTTTAACAGAGCCCTGTCCACACGGAACAGGGCTCTGTTTGGATATAAGCGTTGTACTTGTCAGGCTAACAGTTATTATAGTACCACCATCCACCAAATAGGAAAAGTAAGATTAGTAATACAACGACTAGAGCGAAGTAGAATCCGCCACCACCATAATAACCTGGATAGACTGGTCCATAACAAGGGTATCCATACGGCATTGCAATACCTCCTCACCTACTTTTACTACTAGTATATGTTCTTAGGGAAATAGCGTATAGGCAGTTTCCAACTTTATTACCCGATCTTCCGGAAAGAAAGTTTGCGTTTTCTTGGATTACTTTCCAGGGACATGCAAGGACATCCCCAACTTATCATATGAATGAGTATGGGCTTAAGTCCTCATGGAGGTGTGAATATGTCTGGAGTTCTAACGGCACTGGGGTATTTCTTTAAAGAGTTAATTTTCCTCGTTTCTTACGTAAAGAATAATGCATTCCCTCAACCTCTATCTGCAGCAGATGAACGAAAATATTTAAGGCTGATGGCAGAAGGAGATGAGCATGCCCGAAACATGCTCATTGAACATAATCTGCGATTGGTTGCTCACATCGTCAAGAAATTCGAAAACACAGGCGAAGATCCAGAAGATCTAATTTCCATCGGGACCATCGGATTGATCAAGGCAATTGAAAGTTATTCAGAAGGAAAAGGCACAAAGCTTGCAACATATGCGGCACGTTGTATCGAGAATGAAATCCTTATGCATCTTCGTGCACTCAAAAAAACGAAAAAGGATGTCTCTCTTCACGATCCCATCGGTCAAGATAAAGAAGGAAACGAAATCAGCTTGATTGATATCTTAAAGTCTGAGAGTGATGATGTCATTGATACGATCCAATTAAGTATGGAACTTGAAAAGGTAAGAAAATACATTTGTGTGCTGGACGAGAGGGAAAAAGAAGTGATCGTCGGGCGATTCGGATTAGACTTGAAAGAGGAAAAAACCCAGCGGGAAATTGCCAAGGAATTAGGGATCTCAAGAAGCTATGTATCACGAATCGAGAAAAGGGCACTCATGAAGATGTTTCATGAATTTTATCGCGAGGAAAAAGAAAAACGGAATAAATCATGAAAAAAGCGATCCAGTGTCGGATCGCTTTTTTTATATGCTATTCAACACTGACTTCAGCGGCAATAATCAGACCAATCACAGATGTTACGATAAGACCCATTATCATTGAAAACATCGTAATCTCACTCCCTCTTTAGCAGTCATTACTACCTGCTCTTCTTACTATTAATGTATCACGAAAAGCCGGATAATCCCCTCTCATTCGTGAACAACTTATTACTAAAGATTGACAGAACTGTGTCTGTCTAGGACCATGGCAACGCCTAATTAAAAAGGCTCTTTTCGTAAAGTTTGTTGCTATTGTAGAGGAGAAAGTACTAGTTGATTTCCGCTCCAGGATGCTCGCTTTCCGCGGGGCTGGCG
Organism: Rossellomorea sp. FM04394; assembly: GCF_041889765.1. NCBI lineage: Bacteria > Bacillati > Bacillota > Bacilli > Caryophanales > Bacillaceae > Rossellomorea > Rossellomorea sp. FM04394. The sequence continues at coordinate 2,992,517 of NZ_CP168654.1, forward strand.
GTGAGCCTCCTCGGCTGCGCCTCAGGGGTCTCACCTGTCCAGCTATTCCCGCAGGAGTCGAGAATCCTTCCGCTTCAATCAACTTTCTGAGGATGAATCCTTAATGGAAAACAATTAAAATAAGATTTTTAGCAAACAACCTTATGGGTAGAGATTGATTTCCTTTTTATGAAAGAAGAATTATTTTTTCTAGTTAAATGACTTTCTTGTACATGTTGAAGCTCTGTCACAGAAATTCTGTTGAAGATGGTGAGGGGAACTGCGTAGACTCCTGCGGAAGTACGGGCGTGCCGAGACCCCGGAAGCGTAGCTGAGGAGGCTCGGCCGAACGTCCGCGGAAAGCGGAGCAGTTCCCCTCACCATCCAGCATAAACTGGTTTACAGAGCCCTGGTAGATTCTATGTTAGAAAACAACAATCTTTGCGGAAAATGCCATAAAAAAGAAGGACACCCTCCAAAAAAGGCATCCTCCTTATTCAATCTATTTCTTATCCTGCTTCTTCTTTTTATGGAAGAGAGCCGACCAAAAAACAATATTTAAAAACATCGTTCCACCCACCTTCTGTTTCGTTAGGCAGTATCCTTCTCTACCCATAGCGCATTTAGCCTTTTCTCCTGTACATAAATCATATTTCATTCTCCTCTCCCTTATTTGATATCGATTTAGAACAATTGCGACATATACTGGTTCTTGGTTTTCGTTTCTTCATAGAACTTTGAAACCGTTTCATTGTGAGTCACTTCTTCAAACGTTTCTTGTTTCTTTTTGAACGTTACCGTAATAAATAAAAGATTCAGTGTCATACATATCACCCCTTTCAAAGTGCCTCATGAGCTGCAAGGCATACTAAAAAGCCACAAAGAGACCGATCCTTGTGGCACAAAAAAACCACAGGAACCTACATTCTCCCTGTGGCTATCATTTAATGGATTTAAAATTAAGCGTAAAACATCCCACAAGCGGTCGAATGATGAAAACAATATGAAGTTGTGTCTTTTTTTCCAATAAGCACGAACATGTTCTTCGACCTCCCTCTTGTGATTTTTTTCTTACATTGGTTAGTATATCCAATTTCCATTAGAAAGTAAACCACTTTCCTCATTATTTTTTCTACAAATTTCCACACAAAAAGCGATGTCGCAATAATGGTGTTTTGAATAAAAAAAGCGAGTCCTCAATGAGAACCCGCTTTATATGATCTATTCATCTGCAGATTGCAGATCTTTTTTGTATTTGATTGCTTTTGTAAAAAATATAAGTGACAATCCGAGTAAAACAACGGTCCCCGTCATGAGGGTGATCGTTTTACTTGGTGTGACGGTTTCTGTTGGGATAATGACCCCTAAATACATAAAGACACTAAGTGCAAGTAACGTAAAACCAAAACGTTTAAAGTCGTTCATTTTTTGTTGCATGGTTCTTTTGTTTGCGTTCTTCATGTGCATTCACCTACTTTAGAACTAGTAAACTCTCATTCTATGGTAACATACTAACGCATGTCAGCTACCATGTAATTGATACCAGTTCTACCAGTAGACTTATTACTTTGAAAGTGCATTTTCAATATCTTCAATCAGGTCCTCTACGTCTTCAAGACCGACAGAGATACGTACCAAACCGTCGGTGATCCCTAACTCATTTCGGCGATCTGCCGGAATGGACGCGTGGGTCATGCGGGCAGGTACCGAGATCAAGCTTTCTACTGCACCAAGACTTTCAGCTAATGTGAAGTATTTGGTGTTCGTGAGCAGACGGTCGGCATTTTCTTCACTTCCTACATCAAAGGAAACCATTCCCCCAAAGCCCGATGCCTGTTTCTTGGCAATGTCGTGATTCGGATGGGTTTCGAGTCCCGGATAGTAAACCTTTGATACTTTCTGGTGTGATGTAAGATACTCCACTATTTTCTTCGTGTTCTCTTCATGTTCTTCCATTCTCAGCCCCAAGGTTTTAATGCCCCGAATCAGTAACCATGAATCCTGTGGTCCAAGAACCCCGCCTGTGGAATTCTGTACGAAGAATAACTCTTCAGCAAGCTCTTCGGAATTCACGACGACCAGTCCCGCCACAACATCACTATGTCCCCCGATGTATTTCGTTGCACTGTGAAGAACGATGTCTGCTCCCAGGCTGATTGGATTTTGCCAATATGGCGTGCTGAACGTATTATCTACAATCGTCAATAGATTGTGCTTCTTGGCTAATGAAGCCGCTGCTTCGATATCCGTAATTTTCAATAATGGATTTGTAGGTGTTTCAATGTATACAGCCTTTGTATTCGGCTGCATGGCACTTTCGATGTTGTTGATATCGCTTGTATCAACGAAAGTGGACTCGATACCTACGCGATTTAACACCTTCGTCATGACGCGGTACGTTCCGCCATACACATCGTCTGTCATCACTATATGATCTCCGCTGTTGAATAGCATCATAACCGCTGTGATAGCCGCCATCCCCGATCCGAAGGCAAAACCTTTTTCCCCGCCTTCCAGATCTTTAATCAACTCTTCAAGTGCGTGCCTTGTCGGGTTTCCTGAACGTGAATATTCAAAACCTTTATGCTTTCCTACTTCATCCTGCTTATACGTACTCACCTGATAAATGGGAGTGGACACAGCACCTGTTTGAGGGTCTGTAGGGATACCGCCGTGAATTAGTTGTGTTTTCTTTTTCATGATTAGAGTCCTCCTTCATATATTTTTTTACTTAGATAACGCTCACTTGAATCCGGGAAAATCGTGACGATATGGCTCCCCGGCTCTGCGTCTTCCGCTTCCTGCAATGCGGCATGCAGCACTGCACCAGAAGAACTTCCGACAAGCAAGCCTTCCATCAGCGCAAGCTCTTTTACTCGTTTAAAAGCATTGTCGTCCGTCACGGTATGGATGCTATTAAAATAGCTTGGATCCATATAGTGAGGTAAAAATTCCATGCCGATCCCTTCTGTTTTATGAGGTCCTGATGGTCCACCGTTCAAGATGGAGCCCTCAGGTTCAACGATGACCGTTTTAATGTTCTTATTTCTTTCCTTCAAGTATTGAGCAGTTCCCATGAAGGTACCACCTGTCCCTGCTCCTGCGACAAATGTATGAATGTTGCCATCCATCTGATTCCATAGTTCCGGTCCCAACGTTTTGTAATACGTCTTCGGATTGGCCGCATTCCCAAATTGCTGCGGGGAATAAGAGTTCGGGATTTCCTTAACCAGCTCATTTGCTTTTGCGATGGCCCCCTTCATTCCTTCCCCGGTTGGGGTATGAATGATTTTGGCGCCCAAGGCTTTCATAAGCTCCTGCTTTTCCATACTGAATTTTTCAGGTATGCAGAACAGAACCTTGTATCCGGAATTCACAGCTGCGAGAGCCAGGCCGATTCCCGTGTTCCCTGCAGTCGGTTCGATGAAGGTGCCTCCCGGTTCTATTTTGCCTTTACGGATGGCATCTTCTAATAATTCCCGGCCTAAACGATCCTTCACACTACCTCCAGGATTGAAAAATTCCAGCTTAGCAAAGATCCGGACCCCTTTCTTCAATGGGAAGTTTGTAATCTCGACAATCGGTGTATTCCCAATCAGGTCATGTACGCTTTTATACACGTCCATGGATTCAATCCCCCTTTATAAAAAAAAGCTGACCCATCCACCATCCCTGTTCTCCGTATACATGAATAGAGTGCTCGCATGAACACATCCGTTCCGCATGTTCTAATGAGAAAGAAAGGTACCTGGGTCAGCCGTATTTTCCTTGTATTAAACAGACTCTACAATGCTCATGACCATCTTGGCAGAGTGAAGCGCTGCCTTTTCCAAGTATTGCTCGAAGGAAACATCTGATTCCTTGCCTGCAATATCGGAAAGTGATCGAATGATGACAAATGGCACTTTGAATTGATGAGCCACTTGCGCAATGGCGGCCGCTTCCATTTCAACTGCCTGTAAATCAGTAAACTTGTCACGGATCGCTTCCACCCGCAGCGGATCATTCATGAATGAATCTCCCGTGGCGATTAATCCTGACACCACTTGTGCATCTCCCAGTTCCTTCACGCTATCAATGGCCGTTTGCATCAATTTCCCGTCTGCTGTAAATGCTGCAGGAAGCTGTGGCACCTGACCATATTCATATCCAAAAGCCGTTACATCCACATCGTGATGTCTTACTTCTGTTGAGATGACGACATCACCAACATTCAGAGAAGGATCGAATCCTCCTGCTGACCCTGTATTGATGATGCAATCCGGTTGAAAGTGCTGGAGAAGAACAGCTGTTGACATCGCTGCATTCACCTTGCCTATCCCTGAGCGAAGTAAGATCACTTCTTTGTCTTTCATCATTCCACTTGTATATTCACACCCTGCGATCGTTTCCACTGCAGGGTTTGAAATATTTTCCCTAAGTAAGGCTACTTCTTCTTCCATTGCTCCGATGATGGCGATTTTCATTACTAAAACCTCTTTCTACTGTTTAGTCGCCTCCATAATCCACACAAAGGTATTCACTTGCTTAAAACGAACTGAAAATCCATTTTGGTCCAATAACTCCCTTAGAACATCCAAGGAGGTGTAATATTCCCGTTTCAAATCTTCAGCCAGATTGTAATACTCTTTTTTAATTGCTAGGGATATGGCGGCTTGATAGTGCTGATCCGTTTCAAACATCGTATCGGCAAATACTATTTTACCACCTTGTGCTAGGAGCTTTCCATATATGCTAAAAGCTTTTCCCTTTTCTTCATCCGTTAAGTGATGAAATGCATAGGAGCTTACGATGGAATCCGCTCTTCCTTCTAAAGAAAAGTCTAGGAAATCACCATCCATGAACGTCACTTCTTCTCCAAGCTTCTGCATTCCGATCGCTCTCATTTCCGGAGAAGGCTCAAAAGGAACCACTTCTAGCCCTGCATCCAGTAATTTCTTGGTCAAGTTTCCAGTACCGGGACCAAATTCAACGACTCTTCCCTTTGAACGGGACACTACTTCATCAAGAATGGATTCATAACCCTCGAATACCGCTTGATATTCAATGTCTTTCCCGGTAACTGTATCGTCATATGAATCTGCCCAATCCTGAAACAAATCCAAAAATTCTCTACCCATGATTTAGCACCTCTGCTGCATTAAGTTTATAATTCCTATAAACATACTATGAATTAAATTTAAAACTGTTATTAAATTATCATATTCTCCTAATGATTTCAACAAATAATAATTGTAAAATCCTTTTTCCGGCTCTAAAATAAGGAGGGACAACCTGCAATCAAGAGATATCACATGCAATTGAGGAGGAGAATCTTATGAATATTTCATTTGACTTAATAGAAGATAAAGTGGAGTTTTTTGAAGCAGATAGTTTACGAACGCTGGAAAAGAAGGTAGATGAACAAATCCAGCATAATAAAGCCATCATGCTGAGCGTCCATCATGTACATCATGCCGTTTCCATTGATGAAAATGGAAGAAGATTGTATAGTGCTGCGGTTCATTTTAAAGTCAAGAAATGAATCAATGAAAAAGGCCTTTCCATTTGGAAGGGCCTTTTTCATTGATTATCAGTCTTTATCATTTTCCACTAATTCCTGTACTTTCGTAGGCTGCCATCCTTTGCCGTCCACCCATTGAAGGTACACTCTGTATGGCGTTTTTGTATCTTTCGCCGTCACGGTTGCCATGGATTTCTGAGGGCCGCCATTCCCTTCGATATACCAAACGGTCATATTATCTTCAGGGATTCCCGTTGCATACGATACAGCTTTCACTTTTTCCTGCCAATCTGCAGACCCTAAATCATATGAAGATACGTGTTCGCCGGTCTGCTCAGTTCCAATAGGCTTCCAGTCAGGGTGCACCATTGTTTTCTTCACATTTGGTTCGTCACTTTCTTCTACTTTTAATTCATTTTGATCTTCGCCTTCTAATTTAACAGTGTCCTGCTCTTCATCAGAGGCTTCGTCTTTTTGTGTTTCTTCATCGCTTTTCTTTTCTTCGTCTTTTTTATCTTCATTATCTTTTTCCTCAGATTTTTTGTCCTCATCTAAAGAAACAGATTTATCGTCTTTTTCAGCATTATTATTGCCCGAATCCTTTGTTTCTGTATCGGAAGCGCTGGATGATGCCTTTTCATCGCCGCCTCCCATCACTATTGTTGCTCCGACAACGACAATCAATAGAAGTACGACTGCAATCATGATGTTCAAGATTTTATTTGTATTCTTCTTGGAACGTTTATCTAATCTAGATTGGTATTTCGCCATTACGTTTCCCTCCCTATTATCCTAAACATTTTAACATGATAAGAGGAAAAGAATAAAGCGAAACATTATCCAGCTCAGTGGGCTTTAGCTACTTTCATAAGAAAGGGAAAAAGGTCGCAGGACCATTGTACAATGCGGTTAATTGTTTTCAAGATTATATATGGCATCTACGCTATCTTTAAAAATCGGATATATCCCGCCTTCATCGATCTTCACATCCATGTTGACTGCAACCAGGGAATATTTAGGATTTTCAAAGGGAAAATATCCTGCGAACCATTTATTGTACAATTCATTTTCTTTTACTTCTTCTCCCCGGTAATTACCTGTTTGGGCCGTTCCTGTTTTACCGGCAATACTGTAGGCCGCCGTCTGAAGATAGGGTGCCGTTCCCTCGGGAGAGTTCACCACTCCTCTTAAATATTGCTGAAGCTTCATCGCCGTAAATGGGGTAATCGTCTCACCCTCCTGCTTCTGTTTGGGGAAGGAAAACATCTTCGTTCCATTTTGGTACTCGACTGCGGATACGGCACTCACCTGATATTTCTCTCCTCCCCTGGCGATGGTGGCCATCATATTGGCGATGCCCAGGGGGGTGACCCGGACTTCTTGTTGTCCGATCCCGGTTTGAGAAACAAGTTTAGGTTCACCTCTGTGTTCTTCCGACCCGAAGATCCTTCCTTCGCTAACTTGAAGCTGCGGAAAGCTTTCGTAATGAAAGACATTCCCTTTCCAGGCAATATCACCAAGCAAGCCTATCTTTTCAGCATACTCATCAAGAAGATGGTCATCCTTCTCCGTCAGTTCATTCGCCAAATCCGCAAACGTCCGGTTACAGCTGACGGCAAGACTTGTTTTTATATTGATATTTCCATGCGGCTTATCTGCACGACCACCTCTAATATCTTCATCACAAGCAAATAATCTGCCTTCATCGACGATCCCTTCATCCATGGCGGCAGCAGCCACAACCGTCTTAAATACGGAACCGGGGATCAACGCTTTCAACATGTAATTCGTTGCCCCGCCACTGAACGGGTCACGACTTTTCATCGAAGGTCTTGAGACACTCGCGACAATTTCGCTTTTTTCAATATCAAGGAGCAGTAATCCTCCTTTTTGCATGTTATATGTATCTGCAACCTCTTCCAATGCCTGCTGCATCTTACCATCAATCGTCGTCTTCACATTAAGGGGATAGAATGGATTGGCTGGCGCCAAATATTTTACATCCACACCGAATAATGGACCACCGATTGCATCAACATGATAGATTAATTTCGCCTCTTCTTCTGCTACCAGCCATTCATCAAAGCTCTCTTGAAGTCCGGACACGCCAATTTTCTGATTAGCCCCTTTTACTTTATCCGGGTACCGCTTATGAAACACATCAGCATTCTCTCCCGTCACACCGATCAGCTGGGAAGCAGGGACTTCATTACTTTTGAACTTTTTAGTGAGAGCAAACACCCCCTGAATTTTAAGGGCATTAATTTCTTTCATCTGATTTTCGCTGAGCTGTAAAGGATTTTTCCCTCCAAATACGATCGGTCCATTTGCTTCCTCAACCTTAGTTTGAATGGTTTGAGGAGGAACATGAAGAATTCCCGCAACTTTTTCAACCGGCCAATCGATTTGTTTTAGAAATGGAAAAAGAACGAGAATATTTTTTTCCGTGTACGTAAGTGGTTCCCCGTTCCGATCGAGAAATTCTCCACGTCCTTCATCAATCACCAATTGTTGCGTTCGTTGAGAGACACTTTCCTCCAGAAGATTGATTTGATGTTTCGAATAGGATTCTGTTTGGAATAATTGCAATTGCATCAGTCTCCCCGATAAAGCGAAGAGAGCCAGTAATAAAAAAATACTGAGTAACCTGATTCGTTTTCGTTTCATTTTGTCACCTCGTCCCCATTGTTGACGAGTTTCATGTGAAATAATCTTATTCACAGCATAAAAAAGAAGAGACTCACTAATGAGTCCCTCCTATATAATCAACTTACTTCTACAATTTCCACATTCATTTCTCCACCTGGAGTTTGAACGCTTACTTTCGCGCCTACTTTATGACCAAGAAGGCTTTTCGCGATTGGTGAATCATTTGAGATTTTACCCTCAAATGGATCCGCTTCTGCACTACCGACGATTGTGTATGTTTCTTTGTCTCCGTCAGGCAGTTCAACGAACGTTACTTTCTTACCTAATTGTACTGTATCTGAGTTCATATCATCTTCTTGAATGATTTTCGCATTGCGAATCATGTTTTCTAAAGTAGAAATGCGTCCTTCGACGAATGCTTGTTCATCTTTCGCTGCGTCGTACTCCGAGTTCTCAGATAAATCTCCAAAGCTTCGGGCGATTTTAATTCGCTCAACGACTTCTTTACGTTTAACCGTTTTCAAATTCTCCAGTTCTTTTTCTAACTTCTCTTTACCTTCTGCTGTCATCGGAAATACTTTTTCTGTACTCATGACCCTCTTCACTCCTTCTTCTATCTAAGAGTTCCCCATACTCTTTATGTAAATATTCATTTGCTAGTTATGTAAAGGTAGGGAATGGAGAGAGAATTCCTTCTCTCTCCATTCCCTGCTTCTTTACAATGTGGGAAATGTAATCTCGCCTATATGTCTTTATCTATGCTATCGTATTACAAAAATGACTTTTGTTCAAGAATAGTTTGAATTTTTGTTACCATTAAATCGATTGCCACGTGATTATGACCACCTTCAGGAATGATCACATCAGCATATCGCTTCGTCGGTTCGATAAATTGATTATGCATAGGACGAACAACTGTAATGTATTGATCAATGACGGAATCAATGGAACGGCCCCGTTCTTTAATATCACGAAGCATCCTTCTGATGATGCGAAGATCGGCATCTGTATCTACATATAGCTTAATATCCATTAAGTTACGCAATCTTTCATCTTCTAATACTAAAATTCCTTCTAAAATAATAACATCTTTCGGTTCGACGAGGATGGTGTCGTCTGAACGGGTGTGCATTTTATAATCATATACCGGTTTATTTACGGGTTGATGGTCTAAAAGACCGTGCAGATGTTGAATCAAAAGATCATTATCAAATGCCAATGGATGATCATAATTTGTTTTCAAACGTTCCTCAAAAGGTAGATTTGATTGATCTTTATAATAATAGTCCTGCTGCAGCATTAAAATCGAATGACCTTGGAATTGCTCATAAATAGCTTTGGTAACACTAGTTTTACCTGAGCCCGATCCTCCTGCTACACCAATCACAACTGGTTTATGCTTCATAAGTATTAGGTGTTCTCCTTTCGCATCATGTTATCAGGATATACTCTCTGATGAACCTTGAATTTCACAATTTGTAATGGGTGACGTGCAACATCAAGCTCATTTCCCTTTTCATCCCACATCTTCTCGACAACTTGCGTGAAGTTTGAGATTTCAGGTCCGAAAAATTCTACTTCTTGACCTGTTTTAAAATGATTTCTCTGTTGCAGGGTGACAATTTGCGTTTCTTCGTCGTAATCTAACACAAGTCCGACAAATTCATAATTTGTGTTTTTCTTATTATGAACACCAAACATTTGCTCCTTGAAGCCGGGAACCCCCTCAAAGAACGCGGGGGCCGTATCACGATTCGCACATTTATCAAGTTCTTCCAGCCATTCTTGCTGAATCACAAAGTTATCGGGATCTTTACAGTATTCGTCAATCACTTTACGGTATACACTTACGACAGTGGCTACGTAGTGAATGGACTTCATACGCCCCTCTATTTTCAAGCTGTCAATGCCCAATTCAATCATTCTCGGAATCGATTCAACCAGCTTTAAATCTTTCGGACTCATGGCGAAAGGTGCATCACCGTTGTCGTAAAGAGGATTTTCATTACCTCCATCGACTTCATATAAATCATAATCCCAACGGCATGATTGACAGCACCCGCCACGATTTGAGTCACGGGCCGTCATATGGTTACTTAGTGTACAGCGGCCGGAGTAGGCAATACACATAGCCCCATGGATAAAGGTCTCGATTTCAATATCCACTTTTTCTTTCATTTCACGGATTTCGTCGCCGCTTGCTTCACGGGCTAATACCACTCGATCAAGTCCTTCTTCCTTCCAGAACTGAACCGCTTTCCAGTTTGAAAGGGACTGCTGGGTACTTAAATGTACCTCAACATTCGGAGCGACCCTCCTGCATGTTTCAATGATGAGTGGATCTGCCACAATAATCCCGGCGACTCCGGCTTCTTGAAGTCCACGCAAGTAGTCGTCAAGACCATCCATATTCTCATTATGGGCATAGATGTTGGTTGTCACATATATTTTGGCACCATAGCCTCTCGCAAACTCCACGCCCTCTTTCATTTGGTCGAGTGTGAAATTTCCGGCGTTTGACCGCAGACCATACTCCTGTCCGCCAATATAGACTGCATCTGCACCGTAATGGACAGCTATTTTCAATTTTTCCAGATTACCAGCAGGAGCCAGTAACTCAGGTTTCTTCACAATGACACGCTTTCCATCTACCATCTTGGATATAGGTTTTTTCACAACCGTGGTCATCGTAACTCCTCCGTTCTGATCAAACAATATTTCATTCTCAATACACCGTTTCTTTAAAGAAGAATCCCGTATCCAGAGGACGATTTTCCGGTTGCAGGTTCTTCGCTTCTTCCAGCAAATCGTCTTTTTTCTCTTCGTATTGATCTTCGTCTTCTACACATAAATCAATGGCTTTTCGATATAGTTTCGTCACTTCCAAAATATAATCTGATGATTTTAATACCCCATCTATTTTGAAAGAATCAATGCCTGCCTCGATCATTTCACCCAGCTCATCAACAATGCACATATCATTTGGACTCATAATATGAGTGCCGTTCTCATCTTCATAGATTGGATATTTATTATGACGCTCTTCATCGTGCAGGAACATATTTCGTTGTTCTTTACGGTTCTCAATCTCCATCGCCTTGCCTCTATACTCAAAGTAGTTGCCAAGTAAAGAGCGTTTTGATTGGAACATGCATGTCATTCCGTGGACCTGGACCTCGATTTCAACCTCTGCATTCTCTTTCATTTCCACAATGGAATCCATGCTTAATTCCCGGGCCAGTACAGCACGTTTCGCCCCTTTTCTGCCCCAATAATTACACGTGTACCAATTGGTGGCAGTCGTTTCGGTATTCCAATGGAGCAACATATCCGGTGCCACTTCACGGGCAGCCATTAACACAGCAGGATCGCCGAACACAATCGCATCCGCGCCTGCTTCTTGAAGAAATGCAATGTAGTCGTCAAGTTCGGAAATTTTATCATTATGGAAAAGGGCGTTCATGGCTACATACACTTTTTTACCGTGTTTGTGTGCCGCTTTGATTGCTTCGGCTACATCTTCTCTTGAAAACTCTCCAGCAAGCCTCAAGCCATACCTTTGTTCACCGATCATAAACGCATCCGCTCCCGCCAATGCTAACGCTTCAATGTCACAAACAGAGACAGGGGTTACAAGTAATTCTGGTTTTTTCATGAGCGTTCACCTCTTTTTTTACTGATGGCAATACCGTCTCCAACGGGTAAAATACTCGTATTAAAATGCTCATGGTTCATAAGCCATGCATTATAATTCTGTAGTTTCTTGACCATGTTCCGGATTCTTTTCTGCTCTACCTCTTCTTGAGCGACAAGTCCCTTGAACAGGACATTATCCGAGTAGACGACCCCTTCCTCTGACAGCATTTCAGAATAAAGCTCAAAGAATTTAAGGTATTGTCCCTTGGCCGCATCAATGAAAATCGCATCAAAAGGACCGTGCTTCGCCACTTCCTCCCCAAGTTCCAGGGCATCACCAAATAAAGTTACGACCCTCTTACCGTCCTCTGAACGGGAGAGGAAGCTCTGAGCTGCGTCAAACCTTTCTTCATCACGTTCAAGTGTAACGATTGTCGAGTGGGGAAGAGCCTCCGCCATTCTGAGAGCGGAATATCCAATAGCCGTTCCGATTTCAAGGATCCGTTTCGGCTGTTGAATCCTTAACATACCAAGGAGTGCTTCGATTCCTACCAGCTCCATAATGGGTACATTATGAAGCTCGGCATATTGTTCCATCTCTGCAATTAATGCAGGACGTTCTTTCACGATTGATTCTATATAGTGAATAACTTGTTCGTTCATAAATAAGCCTCACGATCATGTTCATAAGTGGTCCGGGGTAAACGATCCATTCTCAGACAACATGAAAAGAAGAAAGCTACAATGAGCTTTCTACTTCACACACATCTTCATAAAGATATCGCCCGTATATAAAAATAACTTGTACTATTTTACCACATAGAGAAGAGGAAAGCGAATGTTTCTTTCCTCTCCTCAAAATGCTATTCTTCTTTGTTTGTAATGTACTTCGCCTTTTTATCGTTATGTTCTTCTAAAGTTTCAGAATAATAAACGGATCCATTTGAAGAAGCCAGGAAATAGTAATACTCTGTATCTTCTGGTTCTAATGCCGCTTCAATCGAAGACACACCGGCATTTGCGATTGGCCCCGGCGGCAACCCCTTCACTTGATAAGTGTTATAAGGTGAATCCACTTCAAGATCTTTGTAGACGGTTCTTTTTTTATGTTTGCCTAATGCATAAAGTACTGTAGGATCGGTTTGAAGAGGCATACCTTCCTCAATACGATTATAGAAAACACTTGAGATTTTCCCTCTGTCTGCTTTTTCCGTTGCTTCTTCTTCAATGAGGGAAGATAACGTAAGAAGCTCATGGGCGGTGTATTCCTTATCTGCCATCGCCCCCTCATATTGAGCAAGGACTTCGTTCGTTTGTGCAATCATTTTCGTTAAGATCGCTTCTAAAGAAGGCTTCTTCTCATAGAAAGGATATGTCGCAGGATATAGATACCCTTCTAACGGACGCTTAATTTGTTCATTTAATATTTCATCAGTTATCAGTGCCGGATATTCCTGTTTTAATTGCTCGAGCCATTTCTTATCATTTAATTTTTTTTCAATTTCCTCTTTCTTATATGGGGACTTATCAGCAATGATCTCAGCGATTTGATCTAGTTGCAATCCCTCGGGTACGGTAATCTTAAACTCTGCTTTCCTCATTACCTTCCCTGTTTTTAAGCTGTTAACAATTTCATTTAATGTCATGGAAGGTGTCAAGTCATAAGAACCTGCCTGAAAACCGGATTCATTGTTAAATTTCACATAGTATTTAAAGACCGTTGAATTCTTAACGATTCCTTCTTCCTCCAGAATGTTCCCGATGGACGTCACTCCAGAGCCTATGGGTATTTCGACTTTTACTGGTTTCGTATTGTCCGGGTCGACGGGTTTTAAGGCTGAATTCACATAAAGGTACCCACCGATGGCCGTTCCTCCAATAATGATGACAAGACAAAGAATGACAAGTCCTACTATTTTTCTAATGACCTTTGCCTCCTCTTGTCTCTCCAGAAGTTTTTTCATAAGCGTTTCTTTTATGTTTTTTTCCAAAGCTATATTTCCCCCTTTCGAGCAAAAAAGCGGGATATCCGTTGTGCGTAATTCGACATCATCTCCACTATTATACAATATTTTGCACAAAGTGAAACAGGGACCTGCAAAAAGGTGAATTTTTTGTCCCTTTTTGCGGTCCCTGTTTCTTATGAAGCTATAGCTTATTGTTTATTCTGCGTCTTCTTTTTCGTCCAAGAAAGTGTTTAACATTTCTTCGATCATATCCCACTCTTCTTCTGTTTCAATCGGCTTTAATTCGCCTTCTTGACCTTCGTCTCCAGGAAGGAAAGCAGACGCGTGAATTTCGATTTCTTCTTCATCATTCTCATCTGCACCCAATGGATAGTACAGGACATATGATTTATTGAATTTATCTGATTCAAACGTGAAAAGAACCTCGCATAATTGTTCATTTCCTTGTTCGTCAACTACTGTAATTTGTTTTTCACCGTGTTCCATGAACATTCACCTCATTATTTTTGGCTGTCAAGAAATCCCTGAAGGATCATCATCGCAGCCATTTTATCAATTACTTTCTTACGTTTCTTCCTACTTACATCGGCCTCTAAAAGGACTCGTTCAGCTGCCATTGTACTCAGTCGCTCATCCCAATATTTAACGGGAAGGGATAACTCTTGCTGAATCAATTCTCCATAAGCTTTAGACGCTTCTCCACGGGGACCAATTGAGTTGTTCATATTTTTAGGCAATCCGACTACAACTGTACCCACCTGGTACTCTTCGGCAAGTTCCTTTAATCGGTCGATCCGGAACACACCTTGATCTTCGTCAATCTTAATCGTTTCAATTCCTTGAGCAGTCCAACCAAGCTCATCGCTAATTGCGACTCCCACTGTTTTAGAGCCGACGTCTAAACCCATTACACGCATGTATTATCCCTCTTTGTGCTGTTTCAAATACGATTTGACTAATTCTTCGATGATCTCATCACGTTCTAAACGGCGGATGATATTTCTGGCATCTTGATGTCTAGGAATGTAAGCAGGATCTCCAGATAATAAGTACCCTACGATTTGATTGATCGGGTTGTACCCTTTTTCTTGAAGAGCATCATGAACCTGCAGGAGTACTTCCTTCACGTCATGTTCGAACGGCTCCTCTGAAAAATCAAACCGCATCGTTTTGTCAAAAGAACTCATTTTTAGCACCTCTCTTTAGGCTTGTCTTTTTGACAACCGAATTGTTAATCGTTACCTACATTGTACACCACTTTCACAAGGAGTTAAATGGATTTGACCCATTCTTCTACAATTTGCAGTGCTTCTTCTACTTTTTCCGGGTGTTTCCCCCCGGCTTGAGCCATGTCCGGACGGCCACCGCCTCCTCCACCACAGCGTGAAGCCACTTCTTTAACAAGTTTTCCAGCATGATATCCTTTTTCGACTAAGTCCTTCGTAACTCCTGCAATGATCGTAACTTTGTCGTCCCCAGTTGTTGCCAATACAATAACCCCGGAGCCCAATTTAAGTTTAAGATCATCCATCATTGTACGTAATCCATTGCTATCTCCAGCAGCCACTTTCGCGGAAAGAACATTTACCCCGTCAATGACTTTGACTTGATCCGTTAAGCTACCTGCTTCTATGTTAGACAACTTTGCGGATAAAGATTCATTTTCTCTTTGAAGCTCTTTCATTTCCACTAATAAAGAGTCCACGCGATTGACGACTTCTTTAGGATTCGCTTTAAGTTTACCTGCTACTTCCTTCAGTTGAGAAACCTGATCATTCAACACTTTATAAGCATTCTCTGCTGTAACAGCTTCAATCCTTCTCGTTCCTGCTCCGATTCCACTTTCAGAAAGGATCTTAAATAATCCGATTTCAGACGTGTTCGATACATGACAGCCACCACAAAGTTCTAAGCTATATTCTCCAATCGATACGACGCGAACTTCTTCCCCGTATTTTTCACCGAATAAAGCCATAGCCCCCATCGCTTTTGCCTCTGATAATGATTTCAGGGCTGTGTTAACTGAAATAGCCTTCCAAACCTTCTCATTGACAATGGTTTCGATCTGCTCAATCTCTTCCTGGGAAACAGAACCGAAATGAGAGAAGTCGAAACGCAGGCGATCTGGTTCCACTAAAGAACCTGCCTGGTTTACATGATCTCCAAGGACATCTTTCAATGCCTGATGAAGGATGTGAGTAGCTGTGTGATTTTTCTCCACTCTTGTTCTGGATTCACGGGACACTTTCGCTAGCACCTGTGCATGTTGCTCTAACGTACCCTCTTCAACGATGGCAGAGTGAAGGTTTTGACCATTGGGCGCTTTCTTGACGTTTGTCACCAAAACCTTCACACCCATGGCTTCAATGTATCCTTTATCGCCGATTTGTCCGCCGCTCTCTGCGTAGAAAGGTGTCTGGTCCAGAATGAATTGACATTCCTGTCCTTTATCGACTTTCGGCTGACGTTCATTGTCTACTAACAATTCAAGAATAGTAGCAGTCGTTTCTAATGTGTCATACCCTACAAAGCGACTTTCTACCGTGATGTCACTAAGGACTCCACCCTGCACCTGCATGCTTCCTACATCCTGGCGAGCCGATCTCGCTCTTTCACGCTGAGCTTCCATTTCTTTTTCAAAACCATCATGGTCAACTGTTAATCCTTCTTCTTCTGCATATTCTTCCGTTAATTCAACCGGGAATCCGTACGTATCATACAAACGGAAGACATCCTCACCAGGAACGATCTTGTTACCTGCAGATTTTTGTACCTTGATGATGGAAGAAAGAATAGCTAACCCCTCGTTCAATGTTTCGTGGAAGCGATCTTCTTCATTTTTCACTACTTTTTGGATGAATTCAGCCTTTTGTTTCACTTCCGGGTAGAAATCCACCATGATTTCAGAAACAACCGGGACCAATTCATACATGAATGGACGGTTGATTTCAATTTGTTTCGCAAATCGAACAGCACGGCGAAGCAGTCTTCTTAAGACATAGCCACGGCCTTCATTGGATGGAAGAGCTCCGTCACCGATTGCAAAGGCAACCGTTCTGATATGATCAGCGATGACTTTGAACGCTACATCGATGTCATTGTCTTTGCCGTAAGACTTACCGGAGATTTCCTCAGTAGCTGAAATGATTGGCATAAATAAATCGGTATCAAAGTTTGTAGGTACTTCTTGTACGACACATGCCATACGTTCAAGTCCCATACCTGTATCAATATTTTTCTTAGGGAGCGGAGTGTATGTCCCATCAGGGTTATGATTGAATTGTGAGAACACAAGATTCCATACCTCAAGGTAACGATCATTCTCTCCACCCGGATATAATTCAGGGTCTTCAGGATTGTCCCCATATTCAGGCCCGCGATCGTAGAAAATTTCTGTATTCGGGCCACTTGGACCTTCCCCGATATCCCAGAAGTTCCCTTCAATGCGGATGATCCGTTCAGCTGGTACGCCCACTTTTTTGTTCCAAATATCAAATGCTTCATGATCTTCTGGGTGAATGGTAACGGAAAGCTTCTCGGGATCGAAGCCGACCCATTTTTCATCCGTCAAGAACTCCCAAGCCCATTCGATCGCTTCTACTTTAAAATAGTCCCCAATCGAGAAGTTACCAAGCATTTCGAAAAACGTATGATGACGGGCTGTTTTGCCTACGTTCTCGATGTCATTTGTACGAATGGATTTTTGAGCATTCACGATTCTTGGATTTTGAGGAATGACGCGCCCATCAAAATACTTCTTTAATGTAGCTACTCCACTATTGATCCATAAAAGGGACGGATCTTCATGGGGAACTAATGAGGCACTTGGTTCCACACCATGTCCTTTTTCCTGAAAGAAATCTAAAAACTTCTGACGAATTTCTGCGCCTGTTAATTTGTTCATTTTCAAGCTTCCTCCTTTATATGTATGGTTAAAAAAGAATACAAAAAAGCCCTCATCCCTAAAACAGGGACGAGAGCTGTTTCTCGCGGTACCACCCTGGTTATGAATAAAGGAAAGCCCTTCGACTTTTCTTATATTCATCCCTCAAAACACCTTAACGCGGATAGACGGCAGGTTTTACCTGCACTCAGGATTAGCGTTCGGTTATCCTTCATCTGGAATCCCTTGCAGCCTGGGGAATCCCTCTCTATAAGATGGACTATAACGTACTCGATCCTTCATTGCTTTATTTTATACGAATACTTGTATATGTTGGATTATAGAAATATTCACTGTATTTGTCAATGTTGATTCCCATTTTTTTAGTTAATCTTCCCCTGCTGCATGAAGGAAATGGGTCCGTCCATGTAAAATAGCTACTTTTACAACTGCTAAAAACGGGACAGCAACAATCATGCCGATCACTCCTCCTACTTCACCACCGATGATAAGGGCAGCCATAATAAACAGGGGATGCATATGAAGACTTTTCCCGACAATGAGGGGTGATAAGATATTCCCTTCAAGAAATTGGAGAACTACGACCATGATGATGACATATATAATCATATTGACAGAAATCGTACTTGCCACAATGGCAGCTGGAACCGCTCCGATAATCGGTCCGAAATAGGGGATTACATTGGTTACTCCAATAATCAATCCGAGGATCAAGGGATACTTCATACCGATCAACCAGAGTGTCAATGCTGAAAGTCCCCCAATGATCAAACAAACTAAAAGCTGTCCCCGGATATAGCCTCCCAGCGATTCATCCACATCCTTTGAAAATGAAATCGCGCTATTCTTCCATTTTTTAGGGGTAAGCTGCCAAAGGAATTTTTTCACCTTCGTAATATCCTTTAATAAATAAAAAGATACGAAGGGAATGATCGCAACAAGAAGCAAGCTGTTCATAAACTTCATCACAGTGGCCAGAACGACTGCCACCAGCCCCGTCAACCAGGCTTCGATCCCGTCAATTCTCTCCTCTAATTGAGATTGTATTCCGTCTGGCCAAGTGGAGGTCTCGCTTTGCACATAGTCCAGCCACCTCTGGTATTGTTTTGTAAAAAGTGGCGCATTCTCTGATAAATCTTTCAGCTGATGTATGATGATTGGTGTCCCCTTATA
This sequence comes from Rossellomorea sp. FM04394, assembly GCF_041889765.1. Lineage (NCBI taxonomy): Bacteria > Bacillati > Bacillota > Bacilli > Caryophanales > Bacillaceae > Rossellomorea > Rossellomorea sp. FM04394. The sequence goes on from NZ_CP168654.1 coordinate 3,011,328, forward strand.
GATCGCGTAGCCTAATCCTCCGAAGAAAAGGATGTAGATGAGCATAATGGCTATTCCTCTATGAATGCCCGCCTCATGGATTTTTTCTACTATTGGATGAAGCAAATAGGCAATGAATCCCCCGATCAAGAAGGGGAGGAGCGAAAAGAACAAAACTTCCAGGACCGGATGCCATACAGGCTTTAATAAGTAGAGAATATATAGGAATAAAGAAAAAATAAGAGCTATTGAAAGTCGGTACAACCATTTGGCATAGGGTCTCTTTTCCATTATCAGCACTCCCTCTCTTCTTCTCTAGTGTTGGAATGTAGGAGGGTTTTTTATTCATTAGACATACGTGGTCAGATAAGGCAGACCTGACAGGAAATTTATGGGACAGTAGTATGGGGGAGACGGTTGCCGCTGATATATTGGGTATTTCGCTGATAAAATTATGATTTCGCTGATATCCAAATAAACTTGTTGTATAGATAAAGATTTAGTGATTTTTTCTTCATTTACTATCTAATACTTCTTAAATTGAAATAAGAAATAATCATTACTCCCACTTATCATTTTCAATCGGAATATTAAAAAAAGACTGACCCGAAAGTCAGCCTTTTTAGCTGTTAAAAAAGTTTCTTTACTTGTTTACGAATTCGTTTCATTTGTCTTTGGTTCATCATATTGGATCTTTGAGAATAGATAGAAGCAGCGACTCCTGCTCCAAAACCAACGATGGATGCAAATGTTTTGTTCAAGAAAGACACCTCTTCCTAGCTTAGTCGGCGTTCTTCCTCATCAAACAAGTCGTCTAAGGAGCTAAGTGATCCATCCTCTTCTACTTGATGAGTATGGATGACTCCTTTGGACAAGGAAAGTTCTATATAGCAACCCCAACAATAATATTGGTTGATGCCGATCTTTCCGATATCTTTGCTCTGACAATTTGGACACTTCATCGGTAAGGCTCACCTCTGGTTACACCAAAAATGGTGATTATTCCCTACCATCATGACCAATCCGGGCTCAATTTATACTTGTTTAATGAGAATATCCGCACAAACGGTGAATCACCGTTCTTATATAGTGTGGGATATTTTCCTGATTTAATGATGAGTAACCTTTTCCAAAGCACCCACCTAAATTTATTTTGCCGAAGTTACCTGCTCTCTTTCTTCTATTACATAATCAATTTCAAACCCCAGATCTTCAAGCATTTGGTGATCGGCTGTCCCTTCCTGGCCTGCAGTTGTTAAGTAATCACCAACAAAGATCGAGTTAGCCGGATAAAGTCCCAGGGGCTGTAAACTGCGCAGGTTCACTTCCCGTCCCCCGGAAATACGGATTTCTTTTGTTGGATTGATGAAGCGCATCAAACAAAGGACTTTTAAACAATATCTCGGATCGAGTTCATTCGTTCCTTCCAGGGGAGTACCGTCAATCGCATGAAGAAAATTCACTGGAATCGAGTCAGCATCTAGCACCTTTAGGCTGAGGGCCATATCGACAACATCCTGCAACGTTTCTTTCATTCCCACAATGATTCCGGAGCAAGGTGATATGCCTTGTGCCTTCGCTTGCTCAACCGTATTCACCCTGTCTTCGTATGTATGGGAAGTAGTGATGTTTTCATGATGATTTTCTGAAGTATTGATGTTATGGTTGTAACGGTCCACTCCTGCTTCTTTCAGCCGTTTTGCCTGGTCACCTTTTAATAACCCCAGGCATGCACATACCTTTAAGTTGTATTGCTCTTTTATTTCCTTCACCGCTGAAACCACATGATCCACTTCACGATTGCTCGGGCCTCTTCCACTCGCAACAATGCAATAGGTACCCACATTAAGTTGGTGAGCATTTTCAGCTCCCTTTAAAATCGTTTCTTTATCGACCATGCGATATTTTTCGATCGGTGCTTTTGAAACGATGGACTGTGAACAATAGCCGCAATTTTCAGGGCATAAACCCGATTTCGTATTGATGATCATGTTTAATTTTACTTTGTTTCCATAATAATGTTTTCGAATCAGATATGCGCTATGTAATAATTCTAAAAGCTCATCATCCGGGCTTTGTAAAATCGATATTGCCTCTTCATTCGTCAATTCTTCACCCTCGATCACCCCAACTGCCAGTTCCTTCCACGTTTTCATATAAACTTCTCCCCCTTTTGTTTAAGCCGCTCTTTTTAAATTCTTAAATGTACTTTTTGAAAGCACCGTTTTATCCAGACGATGAGCCATTAATCCGGCACATACGGCCAATATGATGTCTTTCGGTAAAGGAACCACCATCCAGGCCCATGCAAGTTTATAAGTAAATCCTTCAGGAGCTGCAGCCCAAAGCTTGTATGCTGCATACATCCAGTTCGTACCAACCACATAATTGACAGCCATCCCGACTAGTGCCGCGAAAATGTAAACCTTGATCCCCTTGTGTTTCTCTACGATTTTACCTGTAATGTAAGCTGTGAAAATAAACGAAACGATAAATCCGAAAGTCGGACTGACAATGGAAGATAACCCTGCTCCAAATCTTGCAAATACAGGAACACCCACTAATCCGACTAATGCGTACACCGACATGGAAATAGCCCCGACCCTGCTACCCAGGATGGCTCCTGCTAAAATCGCAAAGAACGTTTGTAATGTAATGGGAACACCACCTACTACCATGAAAGGCACAAATGTAGTAATGTTTGCCCCGATTGCCATTAACGCGACAAACATTCCTGCCAATGTAAGATCGATTGTCCTTAATTTTCTGTTCATCTGTCTTCCCCCATCTGTCATTTTTCTACAACATAAGGATATCGCTTCACTTAAATATATGTCAACTTAATTTTTATATTGGTTAACTTAAATACATTGAGCAGGTGACGTGCTTACCCTAATAAAATCAACAAAAAAAGGTTGACGAATGAATGATTTCCACCTGAGAAATATTCATTCGTTAACCTTATGCATTCATAAAATCATAGGGGCTGATGCCATCCATTCCTATCATGGGATCTTCATTTAGCAAGAGTTCTTCAATGGGTAAATCCTCATCAGAAGAAGAGATTACGTCGGCTTCAGCAGCCGTTAAATTTCTAAGTTTTTCGCTTAGGGTCGTTTTACGGAGAAAATCATCTTCTCTTTCAACTCCAAGAGTAAATGCGTCCAGCTCTCCACAAAGAATAAGGAACTGCTTGCTTCTTGTGATGGCAGTGTATAAGAGATTTCTTCGCAGCATGCGATAATAGCTTTTCACCACAGGTAAAATCACGATGGGAAACTCGCTTCCTTGTGACTTATGGATCGAGCAGCAATACGCATGGGTAATTTGCATGAGATCCTGTCGTGTGTAGGTGACCTCGTTGCCTTCGTAAGAAACAATGATCATATCCTGCTTCTCTGTGTTTTCCTTTGCATAGAAAATCGAGACGACTTCACCGATATCTCCATTGAAGACATTGTTTTCAGGCTGATTGACAAGCTGCAGCACTTTATCTCCAATGCGATATTTCACATCTCCGAACGCGATTTCTTTTCGGGTCCCGTCATTGCTATTAAAGATCTCCTGAAGGAGTTCATTTAATCGATCAATACCGGCAGGGCCCCGGTACATAGGAGCAAGTACCTGTATATCTTTTGGGGAGTACCCTTTTTTCTTCGCGTTCTCAACGACTTTTTGAACGACTTCCGATATCTGATTGGTCCTGCAGGGAAAGAAGGACCGATCCTTTTGCTGACGGGTTAAATCAGCCGGGACTTGCCCCCTTTTCATATAGTGGGCAAGTTCAATAATAGAGGACCCCTCTTCTTGTCTATAGATATCCGTTAACCTTACCGTCGGCACCACTTCCGATTTCAGAAGGTCCTTTAGTACCTGTCCAGGTCCGACAGATGGCAATTGATCTTCATCCCCGACAAGGATCACCTGGATATCATCCGGTAAAGCTTTCAAAAGTTGATGGGCGAGCCAGGTATCAACCATGGACACCTCATCCACAATCAGCAGCTTGCCTTCTATCGCCCGTTCTTCATCACTCTTAAATCCTTCTTGACCGTTCCAGCCTAAAAGTCGGTGAATCGTCATGGCAGGGAGGCCCGTGGATTCTGTCATGCGCTTTGCCGCTCGACCAGTCGGGGCTGTCAGTAAGACAGGAAAGGGTTCATCCTTGTAATCCTTGGGATCCAAGGAGCAGCCATGGAGATCCGCAAACAGCTCCACAATCCCCTGAATGACGGTCGTCTTACCGGTTCCGGGTCCTCCGGTTAACAGAAGCATGGGGGACATCAACGCTGTTTCGATGGCTTCTTTTTGTGAAGGTGCGTATTGAACTCCCAGTCGGTCCTCCAGTGCTCCAAGTGATAGAAGAAATTCGGATTGAGGAAATTGATCTTTATATTGGGTTTGAGACAAAATCTTTTCAATGTTTGTCACGATTCCTTTTTCCGAGAAGTAAAGAGAAGGAACATATACCTTTGTGCCTTCTCCAATGACTTTACCCTCTTCCTCCAAGGAAACCAGTTGACTGGATATTTCAGTGTAATCGACCTTTTCGGGCTGACTTTTCTCAAGCAGCTCCTTCACCGTAACAATGAGTTCTTCTGCTTCGAGATACACATGGCCCTGCTTCACACATGTTTGCTCAAGGGTGTATAAACAGCCTGCTTTGATCCGGTCGGGATGACTGCCTGTCAACCCGATCTTAGAACCAATCTCATCGGCCCGGGTAAAGCCGATTCCTTCAATATCTTCCACAAGCTTATAAGGATTATTTTGAATGATTTCAAGTGCCTGCTCTTTATAGGCTTGATAGACCTTCATGGAAATTTGGGGTCCAAATCCCAGGTCATTCAGCATGATCATGACCCGCTCCAAGCCTTGATGCTCGGAAAGCGTATCATAAATACTTTTCGCCTTTTCCTTTGGAAGCTTTGGAATTTCATCCAGCAGGCTTGGATTTTCGAGTATTTTGGTTATGGCGTTTTCCCCGATATGCTCCACTATCTTCTCAGCTGTTTTCTTCCCGATTCCTTTAAATAAATCACTTGATAAATAATGGACGACACCTTGTGTGGATTGAGGGATTTCTTTCTTGAAGTGTTTGGCATGAAATTGCATGCCAAATTTGGGATGTTCCTGAAACCGCCCGTAAAACACATACGTCTCATCTTCATGGATTTTAGGGAAGTGCCCCGTTACGACCGCTTCCTTGTCTTCATAAGAATCATTCGTTTCGTCCACCCGGATCCGGACCACCGTATAAAGATTTTCCTCATTATGAAAAATCGTAACGAGATGCCTTCCTTTTATATAGATTTCTTCATCACCAAACAACTTTAAAGAGTCTTGCTGGCTCAAGTCAGTGAACCCCCTAACTATTCACTTTGTTCATTTTTAAGCTTTTCGAGCATCTTTATGCCATACCCTGCCAACATATGGTCAGGCTGAACTTCGATTGCTTTGTTGAAATACATCAGGGCCTTATCCGCATCATCCTTATGGCCTGCGTATGCAACACCTAAGTTGTAGTAAGCATCTGCGTGTGTTGGATCTGCCTCCACTACCTGCGATAATTGCGCAATCGCTTCTTCGTAAGCTTCAACCTTCGCGAGACACAGTCCTAACTGGAAGCGCGCCTCCACGTCATCTTCATTCAGTTCGACACTTCGTTGTAAGTAAGGGAGAGCGAATCTTGGCTGCTCTAGTTGGAACAGACTGACTCCAAGCATAAAATAAACGTCGGCATTCTCCATTCCCTTCGAAACAGCTTTTTCAAATTGATCCTTTGCTTCATCAAAGTTATTTTCGTTAAAGTATAGATTACCCAGGGAATAGTAGGCTGCCCCTGCATTCTCGTCTATTGAGATCGCACGTTCAAAAAATTTCTTCGCCTTTTCATTGTCTCCAACCGACATGAGTACGTTCCCGAAATTAATATATCCGACAGGATCCTTGGGATTTTCTTCGATGGCTTCTGTAAAAAGTTTAACAGCCTCTTCTACTTTTCCTTCTTGCAATAACTCAATTCCATTTAAATTCTTATCCATTTCTAACACCTCTATGTTTTCATGATTTATGTATGCAAGTTGAATGATGGTTTCTTCCACTTATCGTTACTAGTATAACATAAGGGACTTTCAATTTCGGTATGGATCAATGATGAAAAAAAGGACTGAGAGAAGAGAGCTTGCACATCTCTTCTTCTCAGTCCTTTAAGCGTTAACCTACATAGGTAAGTTTTTTCTCATCTTTGTAAATGGTATCGATCGTTCCTCCACCCAGACACTCATCACCGTTGTAGAAAACAACCGCCTGTCCTGGTGTGACCGCACGGATGGGCTCGTCAAAAATGACTTTCACCTTGCCATCCTCCAAAGGAATAACCGTTACGTTGTTATCATCCTGACGGTAACGGAATTTTGCCGTGCAGGCGAATTCAGCCGGTTTCTCCCCATTCGAAGTCCAGTGGACATCTGTTGCAAGAATGGAATCCGAATAGAGGGCAGGATGCTCAAAGCTTTGACCCACATACAGGACGTTTCTCTTTAGGTCTTTCCCGATGGCGAACCAAGGCTCACCGGCTCCACCTATACCCAGCCCATGGCGTTGACCGATCGTATAGTACATTAATCCATCATGTTTCCCCATCACTTTACCGTCCAACGTTTCCATTTTTCCTGGCTGTGCCGGCAGATAATTACTTAAGAAATCTTTGAAGTTGCGTTCACCGATGAAGCAGATCCCCGTGCTGTCTTTCTTAGTGGCAGTAGCAAGGCCCGCTTCCTTCGCAATTTCCCTTACCTTTTTTTTATCGATGCCGCCTAGGGGGAACATCACTTTTTCAAGTTGCTCCTGCCCTAATTGATTGAGGAAATACGTTTGGTCTTTGTTGTTATCGACACCGCGGAGCATCTTGTATTCTCCATCACGGTACTCGACTTGTGCATAGTGGCCGGTTGCCAGGTAATCTGCACCAAGCTTCAGTGCATGATCAAGGAATGCTTTGAACTTAATTTCTTTATTACACATCACATCCGGGTTTGGTGTTCTTCCAGCTTTATATTCGTCCAGGAAATACGTAAACACTTTATCCCAGTATTGTTTTTCAAAATTCACAGCGTAGTAAGGAATACCAATTTGGTTACATACTCGAATCACATCGTTGTAATCTTCCGTTGCTGTACATACTCCGTTTTCATCGGTATCATCCCAATTTTTCATGAAAATCCCGATGACTTCGTAGCCTTGCTCCTTTAATAATAATGCGGCTACAGAAGAATCCACACCACCAGACATCCCAACGACTACTCTCGTATCCTTTGGTTCTTTTTTCACTAACGCCACCTCCTTATTCCGTTCATTCGTCCACTTGAGACGAAAATCTTAAGATGTTACACGTTTTACAATTTTTGCGACTTCACTGGCAGTCCAGACAATTTGTTCCTCCGTATTGCCCTGACCAAAGCTGAAACGAATGGAGTTCCTTGTATTCTCTGACTGACTGCCAAACATCGCGACCAATACATGTGAAGGCTCTATAGATCCAGCTGTACAAGCAGAACCGCTTGATACAGCAATACCTGACATATCTAAATTCACCAGCATAGACTCTACATCTGTGCCGGGAAAACTTAAGTTTAGCACATGGGGTAATCCATACTCAAGAGATCCGTTCTCCACAAACTCAATGCCTGCACCGGCTAAAGTTTCTTTCAATAAAACCTTAAAAGCAGAGTACTGGGAATGTTTCTCTTCTATCGCATTTTGAGCAATTTCTACTGCCTTTCCCAGACCCACGATCGCCGGGACGTTTTCTGTACCGGCACGGCGTTTTCTTTCCTGCTCACCACCGTATAATCCAGGTTGAAGATCCAGGTTCTTGTGTGAATATAAAAATCCGATCCCTTTGGGACCATTGATCTTATGACCTGAAACCGAAAGCAAATCAACCCCGAGCTCTTGCACATTTATAGCTGACAATCCGAAAGCTTGTACAGCATCAGTGTGAAAATAAGCTTGATGATCCTGCAGGATTTTTCCGATTTCTTTAATCGGCTGGATCGTTCCCACCTCATTATTTCCAAACATGATCGTAACGAGGATCGTTTCGTCGCGAAGTTCTTTTTGCAGTTCTTCCAAGGATATCCTGCCTGTTCGATCTACGGGCAGGTACGTCACCTCAAACCCTTTGGACTCCAGGAATTTACATGCATGTAAAACGGCATGATGCTCTGTTTGTGTTGTGATGATGTGATTCCCTTTTTCTTTATTGGCTTCGGCAGAGCCGATAATAGCTAAATTATCAGCTTCCGTTCCACCACTTGTGAAAATGATTTCATTGTAATCTGCATGGATACTTTGAGCAATGATGGTACGTGCATGATCGACAAGATGACGTGATGCACGGCCAAACGAATGAATGCTCGATGGATTACCAAAGGTCTCCTTCATCACTGAAGTCATTTCTTCAATCACTTCGGGATGCATGGGCGACGTTGCAGCATGATCCAGATACACTCTTTCCATTTATCGTTACCTCCTAGATATAGAACATGTACGCATCTGATTCACCGTCATCGGAGTGGCTGGCCAAATCTTCAATCGTTGTATTATCGAGAACTTCCTTAACAGCATCCCGGATCCGTATCCACAGCTCACGCTTTGCCGGTTCTTCATCCTCAATTCCTTCTACAGGACTAATGGGACCTTCAAGGATCCGGATAATATCCCCCGCTGTAATTTCAGATGGCTCATGTCCTAATACATACCCACCGTATGCTCCCCGGATACTTCTTACAAGTCCTCCATTACGCAGGGGAGCCACCAGCTGCTCAAGATAATGCTCTGAGAGCTCATGCTGCTGTGCGATGGTCTTAAGTGAAGTCGGCCCTTCACCATGGCGTTTTGCTAATTCAATCATAATCGTTAAACCGTATCGTCCTTTAGTAGATATCTTCATGTCCAGCACCTCAAATATATTTAATAACGTTACATTAATAAACGAATGGTATTTTTCTTCTGTATTGACTTTTGTTATTATAGCATATCCGCCATCTCACTGTGAAAGGGACGGCTCCATTCTCTTTCGCCCTCCTTATATCAACCACAATATTTCCTTATAAGAACCGCCTATGATAAAGTAATTTTAGCTACGTCAGTTTGGAGAGATGTTTTCATGTCTATTAAACCACTTGCCTTTAAGATGAGACCCAGAACCATTGATGAGATCATCGGGCAGCAGCATTTAGTTGGAGAAGGAAAAATCATAGACAGGATGGTAAAAGCAAAACAGCTTTCATCCATGATCTTATATGGTCCGCCCGGTATTGGAAAAACGTCCATCGCGAGCGCCATTGCCGGAAGTACGAAATACCGGTTTAAAACCCTGAACGCTGTAACCAATAATAAAAAAGATATTCAAATCGTAGCAGAAGAAGCCAAAATGTCTGGAAAAGTGATTCTTCTATTAGATGAGGTTCATCGCTTGGATAAAGGAAAGCAGGATTTTCTCCTTCCTTATTTAGAGAACGGGATGATCACCCTGATCGGGGCGACAACAAGCAACCCCTATCATGCAATCAACCCAGCGATACGAAGCAGATGCCAAATTTTCGAACTAAAGCCCCTTTCCATTGATGAAATGAAAATTGCCTTGCATCGAGCCATTGAAGATAAAGAACGTGGATTAGGGGAGTATTCACTTGATGTGACTGAAGAAGCGATTGAACATTTTGCAAGCAGCAGCTTCGGTGACGTCAGAAGTTCGTTAAATGCATTGGAATTGGCCGTTCTGTCCACTTCACCGGATGAGGACGGTGTCATTCGGATCGATGTCAGCATTGCGGAAGAATGCCTTCAAAAGAAAAGCTTTTCTCACGATAAAGATGGAGACGCCCATTACGATGTCGTAAGTGCCTTTCAGAAATCGATTCGTGGAAGTGACGTGAATGCCGCTCTTCATTATTTAGGCAGACTCGTTGAAGCCGGGGATCTTCCAAGCATCGCCCGCAGACTATTGGTGATTGCCTATGAAGATATCGGACTCGCAAACCCTCAAGCAGGACCAAGAACATTGGCAGCTGTAGAGACAGCTGAGAAGATCGGATTTCCCGAAGCGAGAATTCCATTGGCCAACGCAATCATCGAACTTTGCCTTTCACCCAAATCGAACTCGGCGATCACGGCCATTGATCTTGCACTTGGCGATATCCGTAAGGGAAAAAGCGGCGAGGTTCCGGATCACTTAAAAGATGCTCACTATCAAGGAGCCAAAGAACTTGGAAGAGGAATCGAATACAAGTATCCACACAGCTATGAATCTGGATGGGTCCCGCAAACCTATTTACCTGACAAATTAAAAAATGCTCACTACTATACCCCAAAATCGACAGGCAAATTTGAACAGGCGATCGCCCAGGTGTATGAGAAGATTAATAAGCAGATGAAATAAATGAATGTCATCAAAAAACAAACCTGCCGGAAAGGAATTCTGACTTTTTGGCAGGTTTATTTTAGGGATAAGCACTTTTTTTAACGTGCCAATGCCATATCTCTCCACCCCATCATACATTAGTAAAAAGGCCTGGGGGTGTATGGATTGATTATCATTGAGAATGGTTCGTCCAGCAAAGGGTTAAAGAATCTATCACCTGTAGAAGAACTCATCGTTAAAGCACTTGATAGCAGTCCTACAGATTATCGTTACCGTAACTTAGGCGAGCTCCAATTTGAATTAAAGATGCGGGAACGATTCATTGTCAATGCAAGGAGCATGGATGAGGGTGACGCCAAATTCGCTGCCTTTGAACACTCCTATTTCAACTCTGCTTTTTGGATCAAGACTCCATATGGATATAGGCTTCGTGATTCGAAGCTACCATCAGAGGCTATTGAAGATGTTTTCATAAATAGCTCTGCCTATAGCTTCGAATGCGTCACCAGCATTGTCCTCATATACTATAAATCAATCCTCGATACAATCAGGACTTCTTATTTCAATCAGTTGTTCTCTCCTCTTTTAGTGTGGGGTCACAATTATGACGATGATATGAGCATGGTCACCTATGAAGGAGTGGACTATATTCCAGGGGATGTGTACTATTTCTCTAATCCAGACTATGAAGATCCGATATGGATGGGGGAAAATTCTGTGTTTTTAGAAGAGGATCAGTATTTTGGTCACGGTATCGGAATTATGACTCATGATGAAATGATAGAAGCTTTAAATACCCTTCGAAAAAAAGATGCCACTGAACCAGCCTTTCTCCTTCAACAAGTCACACGCTTGAAGTTCGCAGATTTATACCGGTATGCATAAAAGTGACGAACTCTGATGAGTCCGTCACTTTTTGGTTGCTTTTCTTTGTCTAGCTACACCGGCTAGGCCCTCGAGGTCATAAGTCAAACCACCAACAAAGGCAAAGGGCGCCTTTCCGGGTGGTTCGCCTTATGCTTGTCGGGCCTGACCAAGCCGCCTCCGCTTTTCTTTGTCCAGCTACACCGGCTAGGCCCTCGAGGTCATAAGTCAAACCACCAACAAAGGCAAAGGGCGCCTTTCCGGGTGGTTCGCCTTATGCTTGTCGGGCCTGACCAAGCCGCCTCCGCTTTTCTATGCCGCTACATCCCTCTTATTAAAGACGATGAATGCGAGCAGCTGGAAGATGATGAAGTAGATGACGAGCATAGTGATCGAGAAGCCCATGGTCATTCCATCGACTAATGGCGGTGTGAAACCTGTGTATTGTGTCAGATCTGTATTCGCGAACAGACTGAATTTTGCCCAGTCGAATCGAAGAGCGAGCAGGCTTGTTGCGTTAGCTCCCACGAACAAGAGGAATAGGGAGATCCCGATAGCCAGTGAGCTGCTTCTGAATACGGTGGAAATCATGAATGCCATCGTAGCCATCATCACGACATCGATGGTTTTCAATAAGTATGTTTTAATCAGGTACCCGACAATGTTCTGTTCGACTACCTTCCCATCCACATATGCTAAATGAGTGGACTGATCTGTTCCTCCAAATAGCAGGAGTCCGACAAGGAATGATACAACGAATAAGACAAGTAGCATACTCATTCCAAATAAAATGACGGTGAAATATTTGGATAACAGGATTTTGGTCCTGGAAATAGGACGGATGAGCAATAGCTTGATTGTGCCCCAGCTGAACTCACTTGCCACAATCCCTGCTGCCACGATGATGGCAAACAGACCTACAACCAGAACGGAAAATGCATTCGTTTCGACAAACGTCCAAACAGTTTCTTTCACTTTAGGTTGAATGTCGTTTTCAATTCGATATTCATTTATGGCAATCCTTCTTTCAGTATCTTTCACGATAAACTTATTCATACTTGGATTTTCAGATAACATTTGCTTATCTGCTTCCACTTGTCCTGTCAGCTCCTGCTTCCAGTTTTCCGATTCCTTTGCTTTCCCGTCATCATACTTGGTGAAAGCTGCCGTAACACCAATAATAAGAATAAGCAATCCGAGCATGACATACGTTCCGATCCGCTTGAATATTTTTGTCCATTCATTTCTTATAAGACTAAGCATGCACGACCTCTCCTTTATCATTCGTAATCTCTAAGAATCTGTCCTCTAATGTTTTGGAAATTGGCATGACGCTGTAAATTTGAACATCCGCCTCCACCAGAGCTCGAATGACATTCGGTACCTGCTCTTTTGTCAGAGCGACCTGAACTTCCGAACCCTTGGTTTCAAATTTAATTCCTTGATCAAATACTTTCAGTACGGCTTGGAGCTTTCCTGCATCATGTACCTCAAAATGATAAACCTGCTCTGACCCCTCTACAAAATCACGGACCTGCTGCACATCGACAAGCTTACCGGATTGGATGATCCCGATTCGGTCACACATCATTTCCATTTCAGATAATAAGTGACTCGATACGATGACCGCCATACCTTCTTCCTGGGCAAGCTTTCTGATATACGCACGAATTTCACGGATACCGGCAGGATCCAGTCCATTCGTCGGCTCATCGAGAATTAATAGTTTTGGTTTATGAAGCAAACATTGCGCGAGTCCTAAGCGCTGCCTCATTCCAAGTGAATAGGTTTTTACTTTATCGTGAATGCGGTCGGTTAATCCGACTAACTCGATGACTTCCTTCATTCTTTCTTCGTTAATTCCCTTTTGCATCCGGGCAAAGTGCTTTAAATTCTGGTACCCTGACATAAACTTGTAAAGCTCAGGATTCTCAACAATGGCACCGACATCACGTATCGCATCTTCAAAATCTCTCTTGATGCTTTTCCCGGAAATAAGAACGTCACCTTTGGAGATATCCATTAATCCGACTATCATTCGAATCGTCGTTGTTTTCCCTGCTCCATTTGGTCCAAGAAATCCAAATACTTCCCCTTCATATACATCAAAGGATAAATTATCAATGATCGTCTTGCCTTTAATGACTTTAGTGACATCCTGTAATTGCACAACCGTCTTCATCATTTCATCTTCCCTTCTGATTTTGTCGTCTTCTTCAACCACTGCAGGACAGACAATCCTTCCACTTCCCTCAGCTCTTCTACTCGGCAGTGACCTTTTATTTCGCCATCTGAGATGATATATGCTTCATCCAGAATCGCTTCAATCTCATCGATTTCATGGGTCGCAATGATTACGGTCTGATTTCCGAAATCAATATAGGATAGGAGGCCTTTCACGATGGAGTCCCTTACCATAGGATCCAGTCCCGAAAAGGGTTCATCAAGAAGCAGTACCTCGGTGTTTCGTGACAGGGCAAGGACGAGCTTCAGCCTGCCCCGGTTTCCTTTCGATAAATGCTTGATCTTTTTCCGACTCTCAAGCTCCATGAATCCAACCAATTCAAGTGCCCTCTGACTATCAAAATCAGGAAACTGCGAGGCATAAAACCGGATCATCCCATTAACCGTAAATGCTTCATAAAACATATCCAATTCCGTCAAATAGGCGACTTCACTGGCCATTTTCCGTGAGATCGGTTTACCGTTCAGGGTGACAGTCCCCGTATTAGGAAGAACAAGCCCTGCAATCATCTTTAATGTGGTTGATTTCCCGCTGCCGTTCGGGCCAAGGAGACCATATATCTTCCCCTTCTGGAAATGGAAGGAGGTATGATTTAATGCGGTTTCGTTTCCATACTTTTTGGTGACACCATCAAATTTCACAACCACTTCTATTCCTCCCCTCTTTGACCAAGATATTTTTCTACTCCCTGGATCATTTGTTCTTTTGTAAGTCCCAACTCTTTCATATTTCTGATGAAGGACTCGATCACTTCCAGCTGAACCTTTTCATTCAGTACTGTAAGAACGTCTTCCTTTTCCGTCACAAATGTTCCTTGCCCTCTCCTCGTCTCCACAATGTCCATCCTTTCTAATTCACTGTACGTTCGTTGAATGGTATTAGGGTTCACCCCGGATTGAACGGCCATTTCCCTGACAGAGGGCAGTTTGTCACCCGGAGATAATTCTTTTCTCACAATTTCACGTATGATGCGATCAGCTATTTGGAGGTATATGGGCTTGGAGGCAGTATATTCTTCTGTCATAGCTACACCTCAACCTTACGATCTAATAACCAGCAGGAAATGATAAATACGATGATCATGATCATTCCTTCAAATAGAAAAGGCATTACGGGCAAAGGGAGCATCTGAGGGCTAAAACCGGCATTCGCCTCATTCGCACCAACAGAGAAAAAGAATCCTGAACTCACTTTCACGGTAAAGGTTTCAAAGAAAAGCTTTTCCACCCAATCAATGCTCATCAGGAAGGCAACCACACTTTGATAGACAATGATGAATCCCGCAATGAAGATCCAGCGTAAGTTCTTGATGGATGGATACTTTGAAAGTGAATGGTAGAACGTCCATAAAAATATCGTCCATCCGGAAAAGTAGAGGCCGAAAATCGTCACTCCAAGATTAAAGAGAATGCCTTCTTTGATTGGCCAATAAGAGAATAGAGCGTCCTCCTGAAACACGGCCATGGTCAGGATCCCCAGTCCATCTACGAACAGTAGGGACAGGGTGGAGTAAATAAAGGCAATGATGAGTTTCGGTAATAGGAGCATAAGTCCGCTGTGTGGACTATGAAGCCACAGCTGTGTTTTCCCTTCTACCCGTAGCATGGAGCAGACGATGCCTGGAAGAAATGCAACGTGAAACACACCGATCATAATAAGGAATATTTGAGAAACGCTTGGCTCTTTGACAAAATTACCGATCACCAATCCTATGATGAAGATCAGAAAAATGATGGCTATCCAGCCATAAAACCAAATGCTGGAGGTTTTGAAGTCTTTCCAGAGAAGACCTTTAAACGCATTCATGATTACACTCCTCTGTAACGTGTTTTAGTGTTCTAGTTAGATAGTACACTATGACACGTTAGAACGTCAATCCTTTTTTTACCTTTTTGTTGAAGTTAAAAATGATGCTGGCTGTACTAAAAGTAGTAAAAGCGGAACCGATTTTTCTCCTGTTATTCAGTGATTGTTCAAAACAATAAAAGGACTGAATCCACCTTGGGATCCAGTCCTTTTCAAAAGCCATTATTTATCTTTTACTCTTTTAATTTCAATATGCTTCAACAGCTGGTTCATCACATGACTGGCTGCAATCAAACCTGCAACCGATGGAACAAACGCATTGGAAGACGGAGGAAGTTGTGCTTTACGGATCTTCGCATCATCTTTTCCTACTTCTTTTCGAATATCTTCACGGATGACAATCGGACTTTCATCCGAGAAGACGACCGTCACACCTTTTTTAATTCCTTCTTTTTTCAATCGGGTACGGATGACCTTTGCGATTGGATCCGTATGCGTTTTACTGATATCTGCAATTTTGAAGCGCGTCGGATCGGTTTTATTAGCGGCTCCCATGCTCGCAATCAGAGGAATATCTCTGTTTAAGCATTCCTTCATTAAGTGAATTTTATAGGAGATCGTATCAGAAGCATCGATCACATAATCCAATCCCTGATTGAAAAATTCCTCGTACGTTTCCTCTGTGTAGAACATCTTTAAAGCAATGACTTCACAGTCTGGATTTATATCCATAATGCGGTCCCTCATCAGGTCGACCTTTGGCTGGCCCACTGTAGAGAGCAATGCATGAACTTGACGATTGACGTTGGTGATATCCACATCATCTTTATCCACTAACACAAGACGGCCTACACCTGATCTGGCTAAAGCTTCAGCAGCAAAGGATCCCACTCCCCCGATTCCGAGTACTGCCACCGTACTATTTTTAAGGGTTTGAAGTCCTTCCTTACCGATCGCTAGTTCATTTCGTGAAAACTGGTGTAGCAATATAATCAACTCCATTATAAGTATTCAACTAGGTTTATACTGAATTAGAATAAAGGAAAGGGGAACGAAAATCAATATGAAATGTTGTCCTCCCCCTTCGTTTACCCCATTAAAGCAGAATTTAGTCCCGACAAAAAAGCCAGGCCGCTATGAGCCTGACTCCTCAATCTATAAGATCTTCATTATCATTCATGTTTTGGACAAGTCCCAATCGTGCCGTCGCCATCATTTCCTTCGTTTTGAACCCGCTCTCGGCAGGTGGGTGCTTTATTCCACTATTTGTTAGTCCCCGGCACGGGGCATGAACGCCTAGCAGAAACGTCAAGCTCCCAAAGTTTGAAGTGTTCGGTCAAAACTGTTAGGTAAAAACGTCGCACACATCAGGACTTGTTTGTGATTGTTTAAATAATATCATATCACCATGATGATTTCAACGAATGACCCACTGAATTTATTTACATTATTCTACATCCAGCGACAAGGATAACTCTTTTAATTGAGCTTCACTTACTCCACCAGGAGCGTCAGTCAGCACACAGCTTGCACTCGCCGTTTTCGGGAAGGCAATCGTATCACGAAGATTCGTGCGGCCTGCAAGGAGCATCACTAAACGGTCAAGCCCAAGGGCGATTCCGCCATGTGGTGGCGTTCCGTATTCGAAAGCTTCCAGTAGAAAACCAAATTGTTCTTCTGCCTCTTCTTTTGAGAATCCAAGTACTTCGAACATTCTTTCCTGAATGTCACGCTCGTAAATACGTAATGATCCGCCTCCAAGTTCGTACCCGTTCAATACAAGGTCATAAGCTTCTGCACGGACTGATGCAGGGTCTGTTTCGAAGAGTTCAAGGTCTTCTCTCACCGGCATCGTGAATGGGTGGTGGGCAGCATAGTAGCGGTTTTCACCTTCATCAAACTCAAGCAGCGGCCAGTCCGTCACCCATAGGAAGTTGAATTTCGTTTCGTCGATCAGCTTCAACTCCTTCCCTAATTTCAAACGAAGGGCACCAAGTGCATCTGCCACTACGGATTTTTTATCAGCGACAAACAGCAACAAGTCTCCTGCTTCTGCATGGGCTGAAGTAGAAATCCCGGAAGCATCTTCTTCCGTCACAAATTTGGAGATCGGTCCTTTCAGGCCTTCCTCTTCTACCTTTAACCAGGCTAACCCTTTTGCTCCGTAACGGGAGACAAACTCAGTCAAGCCATCAATGTCTTTACGGGAATACTGTGATGCCCCGCCTTTTACATTGATCAGCTTCACTTGACCACCGTTCGCGACAGCACCTGCAAATACTTTGAATCCTGAATCCTTTACGATCTCTGATACATCGATCAGTTCCATCCCGAAGCGTGTGTCAGGTTTGTCAGACCCATAGCGGCTCATGGCATCGTCATACGTCATTCTTGGGATCGGCAGTGAAACGTTCACGTCTTTCACGTCGTTCATCAGTTTCTTCATCATATCTTCCACAAGTGAGATGATCTCTTCTTTATCCATGAAGCTCATTTCCATATCGATCTGTGTGAATTCCGGTTGACGGTCTGCACGAAGATCTTCATCTCGGAAGCAGCGGGCGATTTGATAATAACGGTCGAAACCGGATACCATCAGCAATTGCTTGAAGATTTGAGGCGATTGTGGCAGCGCGTAGAATTCACCTTTATGGACACGGCTCGGAACCAGATAATCACGGGCACCTTCAGGCGTACTTTTCGTCAAAATCGGGGTTTCCACATCCAGGAATCCGTTTTCGTTCAAGAAATTGCGGAAAGATGTCGTGACATTATGGCGCATCTTGAAGGTTTCCATCATCGCTGGACGACGAAGATCAACATAACGATATTTCAGGCGCACATCCTCGGACACTTCCGTCTGGTCATCGATCATGAATGGAGGTGTCTTGGCTTCATTGATGATTTGTACCTCTTCTGCGTGAATTTCAACTTTCCCAGTATTCAGGTTGGGGTTCACCGTTCCTTCTGCTCTTGCTACAACAGTACCTGTCACACTCAACACATATTCATTTCGTATTTTCTCTGCAAGGGCTAAAGCGTCTCCTGATAAATCCGGATTAAATACGATTTGTACGATTCCCTCCCTGTCACGAAGGTCGATGAAAATCAAGCCGCCCAGGTCCCTTCTCTTTTGCACCCAGCCTTTAATCGTGATTTTTTCACCAATATATGATTCCGTGATGTCTCCGCAATATGCCGTTCTTTTCGTCATCATGTTCTCCTCCTTATTGAATCAATGCGTTTTATTTACCGAGCTTATCTTTCATTTTTTCAACAAAGTGATCCAGGCTTACTTCTTCCTGTTCACCTGTGGACATATCTTTCAGATTGATTTTATTTTCCTGTAATTCGTTGTCGCCGATCACGGCCACATATTTCGCATCGTACCGGTCAGCCGCTTTGAATTGGCCTTTCACCTTGCGATCCAGATAATCTTTCTCTGACGAAATACCCGCCGCCCTCAAGGTGTGAAGAAGCTTAACGGAATAATCCTTTGCTTCCTTCCCAAGTGATACAATGAAGCATTCGACTCCATGTTCGATCGGAAGTTCGATTCCTTCTGCTTCTAAAGCTGAAAGAAGTCTTTCGATACTGAAGGCAAATCCGATTCCGGGTGTTTCCGGACCCCCGATCATTTCGACGAGCCCGTTGTAACGTCCGCCGCCGCAAAGGGTCGTGATGGCTCCAAAGCCTTCTGCCTCACTCATGATTTCAAAGGCTGTGTGGTTATAGTAATCAAGTCCGCGAACAAGGGTTGGATCGACTACGAAATCAACATCCATGTCCGAAAGGTGAGTTTGTACTTTTTCAAAGTAGTTTTTCGACTCGTCATTTAAGTAATCAAGAATCGATGGTGCTGTACCCATTAATTCATGATCGCGGTCTTTTTTACAATCCAGGATACGTAGGGGATTCTTCTCCAAGCGATTTTGACAATCGCCACAGAATTCATCAATTCTCGGCTTAAAGTGATTGATCAGTGCTTCTCTGTGGGCATTTCTACTGTCGGCATCCCCCAGACTATTAATCACAAGCTTCAATTGAGTCAGTCCCAGTTCCTTGTAAATTCCCATCGCAAGTGAAATCACTTCTGCATCAATCGCAGGATCTTCACTTCCAAGGGCTTCGACCCCGAACTGGACGAATTGACGGTACCGGCCGGCTTGTGGTCGCTCATAACGGAACATGGGACCCGAGTAGAAGAGCTTCGTCGGCTGATTCGGGTAGCCGAACATCTTATTTCCTACAAAGGAACGGACCACCGAAGCCGTTCCTTCAGGTCGAAGCGCCAGGCTTCTGCCCCCCTGATCTTCAAACATATACATTTCTTTCTGAACGATATCCGTCGTATCTCCCACTCCCCGGGTGAATAATTCACTCGCCTCGAAAATAGGGGTGCGGATTTCCTTATACTGATAGTTGTGACAAAGGGACTTTGCCACTTCCTCTACATACTGCCATTTTTCCACTTCACCAGGTAGTATGTCCTGTGTACCTCTTGGAATCTGAATGGACAAGATGATTTCCTCCTTTTATCGTGCACGTTGATCTTTATGTAAATAAAAAAAGCCCTCAATCCCTTGTATATCATACAAGGGACGAGAGCTGTTATTCCCGTGGTGCCACCCTAATTGAAGTCTAATAAGACCTCCACTTAGCCAGTTAACGCCTGGTACGTTCATCTCCTACTAAAGGACCTTTTCAGAGAGAAACCTCCTGAGTGTTCATTCACTAAGTCACATTGTAGAAATGCTCTCAGCCAAGACATTTCCTCTCTTTACATGCGGGGGTTAGCTACTATGCTCGATCAACGGTTTTTGTAAATGTTATTTTATTTCTATAATGATACGGATGCCGTAAGTTCATGTCAAGAGGTTAAAGAAAATTTCGTTACGATCTTTCCATTTTCTTTTTTAATAGCTTAACTTCTTTCAATGACAACCCGAACTCTGAAGCAAGCTCCACATTCAATGCATCTTTCTCACGTTCCATAAACTGGTGAAAATCCACTCCAAACAGCTGGTTATCACCATTTGCATTCATAAACCCTTTTTCACTTGACCTCAATTCAATCATCCTTTCAAAACATTCCTTAACTCTATCATTTCCAATTACCTATTTTTATTTCGTTTTAGAGGAATTTTATTTTTTTTATCGTATTAAAACCTTAAGGGTTTTTTCGATAAATCGTCGGAAAGGTGATCAATATTTTAGTGAAAGGATCCGATATTACTATTGTGTTTTCTATTACTGACAGGAGGTGAAGATGATCAGGAAAATAATTGCATCGATACTGATTGTGTTTATGATCCTTCCTTTTCAGCCACTTGAAGCTGATTATGCACATGCAGAAACAGGAAAGGTGACGATCAGTGTTTCGACTCTGAATGTCCGTACGGGGCCTGGACTCAGTTACCCTGTTCTGACGAAGGTACATAAAGGTGAAGAGTACATTATTGTAGACACTCAAAATGATTGGTATAAGGTCGAGACCGGTAGTGGAGAGGGCTGGGTGGCCGAATGGCTTGTCTCAGCAGAATCTGCCTCTTCCGATGTCTCTTCACTTAAAGAAGGACAGGTAAACACCGATGGTTTACGCGTCAGAAAGGGGCCCGGCACCTCTGAAGGAGTTGTGACGGTCTTAAGTAGTGGTGATAGAGTAACCATTTCCGACAAAGAAGGTGACTGGCTGTTCATCGAATCGGGAACGGTCAGCGGCTGGGTTCATGAGGAATATATATCGGAAAACAATCCGACTCCTCCCCCATCGAAAAAAAGGGAGAATAAACAAGGAATCATCACCGACAACTCCCTAAATGTCCGAACGTCTCCTTCTGTTCAAAGCTCCGTCCTGGGAGTGTTAAATAAGGGAGATCACGTTGAGGTTACCGGAAGTGTCAGCGGGTGGTACGAGATTCAATTCGGCAATGACAGGGCATGGGTGAACGATGCATATATAGAATTCTCGTCGAGTTCCAATGAAGAGGAGCCTGCCGCCGCATCTACAGAACTTATAGGAATCATCACGGTTCACGGCTTAAATGTCCGGGACGAAACGTCTTTAAATGGACGCGTCGTGGGAAAGGTATCCAAGGGGGAGAAATATTCCTTATTGAAAGAGAAAAACAATTGGTATCAAATAAAGCTCTCTAATGGAAAAAAAGGATGGGTGGCCGGCTGGTACGTTCAAAAAACCGTTACAGCTTCTGCTCATGAGAGTGAATCCTCATTGGAAAATGAAAACGTCACAATTCTATACAATGGCACCAATATCAGAAGTGATGCAAATGCCCAAGCTAGTGTTATTGCTCGGGCTTCCAGTGGAGAAACCTTTCCCGTCAAGAGCAAAAACGGAGATTGGTATGAAATACAATTAGAGGATGGAAGCGCAGGTTTTATAGCCGGCTGGGTTGTGTCCATCCGATCCGGTACTGGTGAAAACACCACTCCTTCCCGTAATAGAAAAGGCGGCATACAAGATAAAGTAATCGTGATTGATCCCGGTCATGGAGGAAGAGATAGTGGAACCATCGGAGCAAGTGGTACTTTGGAAAAACTCCTTACCTTGAGAACCGGGGAACTCCTCGCTGAAAAGTTAAAGAGTGCAGGAGCCAAAGTGGTCTTCACGAGAAAAAACGATGAATATCTTTCGTTACCGTCAAGGGTATCATTATCTCATTATTATCAGGCTGATGCCTTTATCAGCCTCCATTTTGACAGTATTCTTGATTCTTCTATCGTCGGCCATACCACCTACTATTATCAAAATCAGCAGAAAGAACTTGCAGACGATATTCATGGGAGCCTGGCAGATCGATTACCGACAAAAGACCGTGGTGTACGAGTAGGTGATTATCATGTTGTACGTGAAAACAATCAGCCGGCAGTCCTTCTAGAACTTGGTTTCTTAAGTAATCCTGCAGAGGAAGCCAATGTTAATACTCATTATTTTCAAGACCTGGCGGCAACGGCAATCTATCATGGATTAGGAGACTATTTCACTGACTGATGCTAAGTCCGATCAGTATGCTTCATGAATGAAAAAAGCTGATCCTTTGAAGGATCAGCTTTTCTTTATTTACTTTCTATGATTAGCGTAACAGGACCATCATTCGTTAAATTCACGTCCATCATGGCTCCAAATACGCCCGTTTCCACTTTGACACCTTTTTCTTTTAATGCCTCATTAAAGTAATCGTAAACAGACTCTGCGAGATCTGGCTTCGCTGCACTCATGAAGTTTGGCCTTCTTCCCTTACGGCAGTCCCCGTAGAGAGTGAATTGAGAGATGGAGAGAATCTCGCCTTCTATATCCAGCAAAGAATGATTCATCTTCCCCTCTTCATCTTCAAAAATACGCAGGTTCACTACTTTGTCGGCAACATAACGAGCATCTTCTTCCGTATCATCGTGTGTGATACCCACAAGCAATACAGCGCCTGAACGAATGGCTCCCTTTACTTCTCCATCAACGGTGACGGAGGCTTCTTTACTTCTTTGCAGTACAACCCTCATAAAGAAATCTCCTTTTAATTCATGATTCTTCTTACAGCATAAATATCTGAAATTTGTTTAATTCTCTCCACCACTTTGTGTAAGTGGGATATATTGTGAATCGAAATGGACATATTGATGGTTGCCACCTTATTTCGATCGGATTTTCCACTTACGGCCGATATATTCGTCTTCGTCTCATTTACCGCCTGAAGCACTTCATTCAAAAGGCCCCTGCGATCGTAACCGGAGATTTCAATATCCACATTGTATTCTTTACGGTCATTTCTATCACTTTCCCATGACACTGGAATGAGGCGCTGTTCTACTTCATCCGCCATTACATTTGTACAGTCGGCACGATGCACAGAAACACCTCGGCCTTTCGTGATAAAACCTACGATCTCATCCCCTGGGACAGGGCTGCAGCAACGGGATAAACGGATAAGAAGATTGTCAATGCCCTCTACCTGGACACCGGCATCTTTTTTACGTTTGACCGGTTGGGCATTCAATTCTTTCATCGTTTCTTCCAGGCTGTCTTCCTGCTCACGTTTCTTCCGGTCTCTCTCCGTTAAGCGGTTGGCGATTTGAGCCGCCGTGATCCCGTTATAACCAACGGCTGCATACATATCTTCTTCATTTGAGAAGTTAAACTTTTCAGATACACGTTTAATATTTTCAGCAGTAAGGATTTCTTTCACATCGAAATCTTGGTTCTTGATTTCTTTTTCTACTAAATCCCGGCCTTTTTCAATGTTTTCTTCTCTCCGCTGCTTCTTGAAGAATTGCTTGATCTTGTTCTTCGCTTGAGATGTTTGCGCAAGCTTCAACCAGTCCTGACTGGGGCCGTAAGAATGCTTGGACGTGAGAATTTCAATGATATCCCCCGTTTTCAACTTATAGTCAAGAGTGACCATCTTACCATTTACTTTGGCACCGATCGTTTTGTTCCCGATTTCTGAGTGAATACGATAAGAAAAGTCGATTGGGACAGATCCCGATGGAAGTTCCAGTACATCTCCTTTAGGCGTGAATACAAAGACCATATCAGAGAAGAGATCAATCTTAAGAGACTCCATGAACTCTTCCGCATTGGCAGATTCGTTTTGGAACTCTAATATTTCCCTGAACCACGAGAGCTTCTTCTCGAAGGAAACCGTTTCGTTCGCTTCTTTTCCTTCTTTATATGCCCAGTGTGCCGCGACACCGTACTCAGCGATTTGGTGCATTTCAAGCGTTCTGATTTGCACTTCAAGAGGATCCCCTTTTGGACCGATGACAGTTGTATGAAGAGATTGATACATATTCGGTTTCGGCATGGCAATATAATCCTTGAATCTGCCAGGCATTGGCTTCCAGCATGTATGGACGATACCGAGTACAGCATAGCAATCCTTGATGCTGTCTACTACGACACGTACGGCGAGCAGGTCATAAATTTCATTGAATTGTTTGTTTTGAAGAGCCATTTTACGATAGATGCTGTAAATATGCTTAGGTCGTCCGGAAATTTCCGCCACGATTTTCACGTCGCCTAACTTATCCTTAACCTCATTGACGACTTCCTCTAAATACTCTTCACGCTCTGCACGCTTCTTCTTCATCAAGTTGACAATACGATAATACTGTTGAGGATTCAAATACCTGAGCGATGTATCCTCTAATTCCCACTTAATCTTTGAGATCCCTAAACGATGTGCCAGTGGCGCGAAGATTTCAAGTGTTTCATTTGCGATTCTCCGCTGCTTTTCCTGTGGTAAATGTTTCAAGGTTCTCATATTATGAAGTCGATCTGCCAATTTAATCAGGATGACCCGGATATCCTGCGCCATCGCCACAAACATTTTCCGGTGATTTTCAGCCTGCTGCTCTTCCTGTGACTTGTATTTAATCTTTCCAAGCTTTGTGACCCCATCTACGAGCATGGCCACTTCGGCATTGAATGCTTCCTCGATTTCACCAAGAGAAACACCGGTATCCTCCACTACATCATGAAGAAAACCGGCAGCGACGGTTGCAGGATCCATTTCAAGATCCGCGAGTATCCCTGCCACCTGGATCGGGTGGATGATATAGGGCTCACCAGACTTACGGTACTGCTCACTATGGGCATCCCTTGCATACTCATAGGCTTTCTGAACCATCTCTACATGCTCAGCGTTTAAGTATTCTCTTGTTTTATCAATAACCTGTTCAGGGGTTAGTACTTGATCTTTAGCCATGATCAAAATCACCTTTGTATTTTAATATATTTCACTAGTGTTCGATTTTAATGATTGTTACTATTATCAAAAAAAAACAGGGTTATGTAAAGGGGTAAGTGTAAAATTCTCAGAATTCATCTGTTTTTGTCGATGTTTGTCGACACAAAATCCCATTCCATTCATTTTTTATCCTCCCATTAACCCTTCCAAAAAAAATAAGGGCTGACATTCAAAACCGGATGTCAGTCCCTTAAGTTAACAGTATACCAAATAGTATATACGTGTATGTGTGTTGATAAACAATATTAGTATTGCATTAATGTAAGAATATCGTAGTTATCAAGCTTATCGCGGCCGTCAAGGTACGTTAATTCGATTAAGAATGCCGTGCCGGCTACAATTCCACCTAATTCTTCTACAAGCTTAATAGTAGCTTCGATTGTTCCACCCGTTGCAAGCAAGTCATCCGTAATAAGCACTCGTTGGCCAGGTTTGATTGCATCTTTATGAATCGTCAGAGCGTCTTTACCGTACTCTAATCCGTATTCTTTTTGAATGGTTTCACGCGGTAACTTACCAGGTTTACGTACAGGAGCAAAACCTACTCCCAATGCATACGCAACTGGGCATCCAATGATGAACCCTCGTGCTTCCGGTCCCACAACCAGGTCGATTTGTTTCTCTTTTGCATATTCTACGATTTGATCTGTCGCGTATCTATAAGCGTCACCATTATCCATTAATGTAGTGATGTCTTTAAACTTGATTCCTTCTTTAGGCCAATCCTCAACGATGGTAACATATTGTTTTAAGTCCATGCTTTTACTTCCTCCTCAATTGTAACAGACTCTTCTATCCTTTCATTAAACCAAGTCTTCAACTCTTGATAGGAAGAATATAACAATTCGTTTTCAAGCTCGTATTGTTGTTGTTTCTTCTGATAAGTTAGAGATTCAGAAAGATCTTTCTTGGTTTTCTCAGGATTGAGAGAAATAAATCCATTCACTATTGTAACAAACTTCAAATCAAAAAACACCTGTGACATGAAATCTATTGTTTCTTTTGACCAGCCTTTGTATTTCGCCAGGTCATCTCCATGTTTATTTAAATCAAATGATCCACGCTTTGTTAAGAATCCATAATACCACTTGAAATGATCACGCGTCGGCATCGTACTGAAAAAATGGTCTTCTTCCTGAAAGAAATGAGCATAAATACGGTGCGGACGCCCCTTCTTCAAGAGCTCTTCAAGTATTGTTTTAGAAGTCGGCAGATCCAGAAGCACCAAACTTGCATTATCGGTTACAAGGCCTTCAAGTGAAGGACCATCCTCAAGCAGTATCACTTCATCATTTTCCAGACTCAGTTTTTCTAAAGTGGCCCGATTAAAACAAATGACTTTTTTATTTTCTTCAGGTATGAGTCCATTCCATTTATGGACTTGTTTGATCCCACGGACATCAAATAATTGCCAATGCTCAATTTTCACATCATGTAAAAATATTTGAGGCTTCTTACGGTTATTCCATTCATTTATGGATAACTCACCAATTACAGAGGCATTGGAAAATGGGGTCATATGATCAGCCAGCTCTCCCAATCCAAAACCGACACCATCCAGTTGCACGCCTTTGTCTTCCAATACCAGCTTCAAGTGATTTTGTGCAGATCCGATTTTTTTATAATGTTCGATGCTTACACTGTCTATGATCCACTTCGGTTTTGGATTATGCATTCCAAAAGGGGCCAGAAGCTGAAGCTTTTCAATCGACTCTACTGAAATTTCGTCAACTGTAACAGATGCATCAAGCTGTGTGACGGGTATAAAGTCCTCTTCAGTCAATTCAGTGCAAGCCAACTCATTTAATCGGTCTCTGAACTGTGCTACATCGGCTAACTGTAAGGTCATACCTGCAGCCATGGGATGTCCTCCGAAATGGGGAAGGATATCACGGCAGGTTGATAAATTCTTGAACAAATCAAAACCTGCAATACTTCTTGCAGACCCCTTTGCCGTTCCCTTCTCAGAATCGTAACTAAGTACGATGGTCGGACGGTAAAACTTGTCCACTAAGCGTGAAGCCACAATTCCGACGACCCCCGGATTCCAGCCTTCTTTTCCAATCACGAGGGCACGGTTATCGTTCAGGGGAAAATCATTCTCCACCATCTCGACCGCTTCTTCGGTCATTTGAGACACAATCGCCTGTCTTTCTTTATTCAAGCTGTCAATTTCTTCAGCCAGGGCCTTTGCTTCCTCAGCATCTTCTGTGAGCATAAGATCGACGGCAGGGTCTGCATCCCCTAACCGACCTACAGCATTGATGCGGGGAGCAATCATGAATCCAATCGATTCCTCTGTAATCTCGTGCTGGTGGGAATTTGCTATCCTGCATAAGGCTTTAATACCCAATCGGTTTGAAACACGAAGATTTTCAATCCCACGCTTGGCGAGAAGGCGATTCTCTCCTCTTAACGGTACTAGATCGGCGATGGTCCCAATCGCGGCAAGATCAAGCAGGTGAACAGGCAGTTCGCCGTAGAGGGCATGGGCCAGTTTGAATGCCACTCCCACTCCTGCAAGTTCCCCAAATGGATAGGTGGTCCCTTCGACCTTTGGATGAATCAAGGCAAAGGCTGGCGGCAATTCCGGTCCGGGTTCATGGTGATCTGTAATGATCAAATCGATCTCCAGTTCTTTTGCCAATCTTGCTTCGTTCACTGCAGATATCCCTGTATCCACTGTGATGATGAGCGTGAATTCTTCATCCTTAGCCCAGCGGAAAGCTCCTTCATTCGGTCCATACCCTTCACTGAAACGGTTAGGGATATAGAATTCCACATCTGCTCCCAGGTCCCTTAACACTGTCATCAATACTGACGTACTACTTACACCATCAGCGTCGTAGTCCCCATAAACAAGAATCCTTTCGCCATTTTCAATGGCTTTGTGGATTCTTTCCGTTGCTTTCTTCATATCTTCAAATAAAAATGGATCGTGAAATGAATCGCCTGTATCAAATAAAAAATTCCGAGCCTCTTCTACGTCGTCCAAGTCCCGGTTGATTAATAATTTCGCCACAAGCGAAGGTACTTTTAATTCATTTGCCAGTTCTGATATTTTATGTTGATCTGATTCTGTCATCAACCAACGTGTTTTTGAGTTTAACATACGTTCACCCCTCAGCCTTACTCATTATACAAAAAGGAAGGTGTGGTTTCAATCTTAATAGAAGGAGGGTTTTTTTCTTATTCAATAAAAAAACAGCCTGGTGGCAAAACCACCAGGCTGTTTACTCTCCTGTTTCCCCTACTGTGCCGGGAGCACTCTTTTTCAATGGAACCTTTTCGGCCTTTTCTTTATGCATGCCTTCTGCTTGTTCCTTCAATAGTAAATTTTCTTTCTCTAAAGCCTTCACTCTTCGTTGGACGACGAATAATCGAAACAGTCCAACCGAGCCGATAATGACTCCCCCCATGAAAACAGATCCGAGTATGACTAATATTAGAGGCCAATCAGCTTCACCAAAGAAGTAATTGACGGTGACAGGATCTACATTGATGACAGCGAAAACAGAAACCACCAATGCAAAGAAAATACCCAATAATAATGTCCACTGAAATTTCATCGGATTCCCCTCCTTATGATAAGTCTATTTGTTCATCCCTTTCTTCAGAAGCCGGATTGTACGGATTAATATGAATGAACACATCATTCACATTGGATTCTTCAAGAAGTTTCTTCTTCACCTGTTTTCCGACGCGATGACCATCCTCGACAGTCATGTGAGGATCGACACTGATCTTCAAATCAATGATGACGTAATGCCCGTGTTCCCTGGCATGGAGTTCATTGATTTCCTTCACTTCAGGAACGGATTCCACTATGTTACGAAAGGGTACGATATCCTCCTCATGCATGACGTGATCCAGGGTATTATGTATGGATTCGGCACCCAAGTGCCAAGCCATCCTGAGGACAAGGAGTGAAACAAAGATTCCCGCTACCGGATCTGCGTATACAAGCCAGCCTATATCGAATTTCCCACCAAGGATGGATGCGGAAATCCCGACAAGTGCGGCAATGGAAGAAAAGACATCTGAACGATGCTCATATGCATTGACGATCAAAGCATCACTCTTTATTCTTTTACCCAATCGATATTTGTATTGAAACATTGCTTCTTTCACAATAATGGAAAAGATGACGGCATAGATGGCAATCGCTGTTGGAGGTGTCAATGGATGAAAAAATGACTCTATAGATGACTTTCCAATTTCGATACCTACTAAGAACAATAAGACTGCAACAATGATTGCTGCTATGGACTCGGCCTTCCCGTGACCATATGGATGATCCTGATCAGGAGGCTGCTTAGCTGCTCGTAAGCCGATAAAGACGGCGAGTGACCCTGCAACATCCGAGGCAGAGTGTACGGCATCTGCAATCAAAGCTCTACTATTTCCCAATATACCGGCTCCCCACTTGATGATCGCCAGAACAATATTCCCTACAACACCAATCATTGCAGCTATTTCAGCTTTTTTAAAACGGTCTTCATGATTCAAGCGGTGTCGCCTCCTTTCAACTCTTATTATTGTAACCCAATGCCGTAAAAAAACAAAAAAAGACAGGTCCGGGGAGAAGTACTCCCCGGACCCATCCATTCTCTTAAACTTGTGGTTCATCCGACCACGTTTTCTTTTCTTTTACTGTTTTTATCGTACCTTTTTTCTTCAGTTCTTTCTTCTTCAAAACGAGCCAAACTTGAGAGGCAATGAATACAGAAGAATACGTACCTGAAATCAACCCGACCAATAAGGCAATGGAGAAGTTACGGATGGACTCACTACCAAAGATCATGAGAGCAAGAACTGTAAACACCACGGTTAAGACGGTATTAACCGAACGCCCCATCGTTTGTCTGATACTTTGGTTCACTACGTCTTCGATGTCTTTATCCGTTTTCAGACGACGCTTCTTATGAAGATTCTCACGTAACCTGTCAAAGGTAACGATTGTATCGTTGATCGAGTAACCTACAATGGTCAAGACGGCTGCGATAAATGTAAGATCTACCTCAAGCCTTGTTAAGCTGAAGAAGGCTATGATAAAGAATGCATCATGCAGGAGTGCAAGGATCGCACCGGCTGCCATTCTCCATTCAAAGCGGAATGTCACGTAGATGACAATCCCTATGGATGCAATCGCAACAGCGATCATCGCATTTTTGGCAAGCTCTTTCCCGATGACTGGAGAAACGGTGCTGATGCTTGGTTCCGCTCCGTACAGTTCGTTAAATCGGTCCTTTAATGTGGCGATTTCATCTTTGTTTAAATCTTCCGTATAGCGAACGACGGCGATATTTTCCTCGTCCCCTGAAATGACCACATCTTCAGAAGGCAAATCGAGTTCTGTTAATTCTTCTTGTATCTCTTCTGTCTTTAAGCTTTCATCAGCAAGGATTTCCATACGTGAACCACTCACGAAGTCGATCCCTAAATTCAATCTGAAAATAGCCAGGATGATAATTCCTGCTGTGATCAGGATAGCTGATAATCCGAAGAATTTTTTGCGTTGTGCAGCAAAATCAAAGCGATCGAAACGAGTCGGCAGATCCAGCGTATCGTAATTTTCCGCCAGGTCTTTGATTTCGTTTTTGTTCACGCCGAACCAGCCCGGTTTTTTGTTAAAGAAGCGGCTGTTTACCCACAGTCCAAGTAATAAACGTGAACCCCATACGGCCGTTATAAAGCTTGTCAGGATACTGACGATCAGCATTGTTGCAAATCCTTTTACAGAGCTTGTTCCATATAAGAATAGGACCGTAGCTGCAAGGATCGTCGTTACGTTTGCATCCAAAATCGTTAAGAAGGAAGATTTATTACCCGCTTGGAAGGCTGAACGTATCGGCTTTCCTACACGCATTTCTTCTTTGATCCGTTCATACGTGATGATATTGGCATCAACGGCCATACCGACCCCAAGGATGAGTGCTGCAATCCCCGGAAGTGTAAGGACCCCATTCATTAGGTCGAAAATCAATAGAATCAAGTATATATAAACGGAAAGGGTGATCGTTGCAATCAGTCCAGGGAAACGGTAATACGCAATCATGAATAAGAATATGATGGCAATCCCGATGATTCCGGCAGTGACTGTTTTATCAAGTGCCTGTTGACCGAACTTTGCCCCGACAGAAGTTGAATATTTTTCATCCAGCTTGACCGGGAGTGCCCCCGCATTCAATAATGAAGCAAGATTTTGGGCACGCTCAACGGTGAAATTCCCTTCGATGATGACTTCATCGGAGTTGATCGGTTGCCTTACAGCAGGATCAGATAGGAATTTCGGGTCTTCTTTCCCCACTTCCGCTTGATAAGAATCTTTTCCTTCCTCGAAATCCAGCCAGATCACAAGCTGATTTTGAGGGGCCATAGCAGATATTTCCTTCGTTAATTCATAGAATTTTTCACGATCTTTTAATTTCAATGAAACGATTGGGTTGTTCTTATCATCAAAGGTTTGCTTTGCGGAGCCGGATGCAAGATCCGATCCATCCAAGCGAACTTTATCATTTACGTCACGAAACGTCAGGTTTGCTTGAGTGGACAAGATTTCTCTTGCTTCGTTTTGATCTTCCACTCCCGCTAATTGAACACGGATCCGATTTCCATCTTCAATTTGAATATTAGGCTCACTGACACCTAATACGTTAATACGCTTGTCCAACGCATCGGCTGTATTGGCAACCGTTTCTTTCGTGATCTCCTGACCTTTTTTAATCGGTTGAACTTCGTAAAGAACCTCAAACCCACCCTGCAGGTCCAATCCTAATTTGATGTTATCGACAATACTCTTCGTTGTTCCTCCCATAGTACCTGCAAGTAATACCACAAGTATAAAGAAGGCAATTATTCGGCCACGCTTTACCATTATGTATAGATCCTCCTTGCCGTTTTAAAAACCATACGAACTATGTGCTTCAAAAAGTAATATAATTCCTGAAATCTTCAATATTCTCATTATCTATGAGAAAGAAAAAGGTGTCAATTTCTTTTCGGACTATTTTATGTGCTTATTAGGACGAAGAAGTTCGTTCAACTCATCTTCATTCACATCCGCGAACCAATTGGGAGACCTGTATGCTTCAATCGTTTCAAAGCTCATATACTCCCCGGGTTTAACCGTTAACACATCACTCACTAACTGAAAGAATTTCACATCTATTTCGGGTTTCTTCCATTTCTTCTTCGTTAGGTAGGACCAAAGTCGGTCGACTTCAGCTTCTCCATAGCCAAGGATTTCAAATTCTTCTACTTTGCTGATAAGTGCTGGTTCCAAAGATTCATAAAAACGTTCATAAGGATGCTGATTATTCTTCATTCCCGTTCACCCCATCTGGGCTATATTTAGCCGGAATTGTTCACTACCTGTCATGCTTTGTCCACCCTTGTGCATATACATCATTGTATACGATAATACCAATTTTGAGAAGGCAGGGAATTTTATGTCAAAATTTCTGAAAGGCACCATGATCTTAATGATGGCCGCCTTTATTACTAGGATATTAGGGTTTGTAAACCGGATCGTCGTTGCGAGATTCATCGGTGAAGAAGGCGTCGGCCTGTTTATGATGGCTTTCCCGACCCTGATACTTGTCATCACCATCACTCAACTGGGCCTTCCTGTAGCCATTTCGAAAAATGTGGCTGAAGCTGAATCAAAAGGGGATATCCGGAAAGTAAAAAAAATCCTGGTGGTTTCCTTATCGATCACACTCGGACTTTCCATCATCTTTACCCCGGCTCTCATTTTACTTGCTCCCTATTTGACAGAAACTTTATTTACAGACGATCGAATCTATTATCCTCTGGTTGCCATCGCACCGATCATTCCGATTGTAGCGATATCCTCCGTCATCAGAGGATATTTCCAGGGAAGACAGAACATGAAGCCATCTGCTTATTCCCAAGTCATCGAGCAAGTGGTCCGGATTACGTTGATTGCCGTCTTAACCAAAACCTTTCTTCCATATGGGATTGAATACGCTGCCGCAGCTGCGATGGTAGCATCTGTATTAGGGGAACTCGCTTCCCTGCTTTACCTGTTCACAAGCTTCAAATTAAAGAAAAAATTCAAAATCAGACGAAACTTCTTCAAGTCGATCCGAAATGGCCGGGAGACGTTTAATGAGTTGATGAGTGTGGCATTGCCTACTACAGGGAGTAGAATGATCGGGTCGATTGCCTGGTTTTTCGAACCTATTGTCGTTGTCAATAGCTTAGCCCTTGCCGGAGTGGCGGCCGGGGTGGCAACGAAACAGTATGGGTCCCTTACAGGGTATGCCCTCCCTCTCTTGTTCCTTCCGTCATTCATCACACTCTCATTATCACAATCTCTTGTTCCAGCCATAAGTGAAGCGAACTCTCAAAAGAACTTCATATCAATTGAGTACAGGTTACAGCAGGCGCTGAGATTCTGCTTGATTACGGGTGGAATCTCCGTCGTCATCCTTTACATCTACGCCAAGCCTCTCATGCAGGTGATGTACGGAAGCGAGAGTGGTGCAGGCTTCTTGATGATCATGGCCCCCTTCTTTTTATTCTATTACTATCAAGGGCCCCTGCAAGCCGTCCTGCAAGCCCTTAACCTTGCAAGAGCCGCTATGATCAACAGCTTAATAGGTGCCGTGGTGAAGACCGGTGTCATCTTCATTCTTGCCTCACAACCCGCTTTTGGGATCAACGGAGCTGCTCTCGGGATTGTCACGGGCTTTATGCTCGTCACCATGCTTCATTTCATGACCATCCTTAAATACATTCCGATGACGATCTATTTACGGGATTACCTTAAGATTGGAATCGTACTGATCGCTACAGGAGCTTGGGGGCATTATTCTTATCTATACTTTTTCAGCGATGAAGGCCTTTTGTTCCGCTTATTATTTGGAGTCACGTCTTCAACGGTTGTGTACCTTCTCCTTTCAATCGCCCTTAAGCTTATCCTTAAAAGCGACCTTGCACGTATTCCATTTATCCGCAGGTTTATTGCAGTATAATTTCACCTCACATGAAAAATCCTCAACATCTTGTTGAGGATTTTTCATGTGGACGGTAACAGATCCTGCGTTTTATATACTACCGATTTTTTTCGTCAATATAGAATTGCCCATTTTGAAAGCTGCAAAAAGAAATCTCATGTATATTCTTAAAGCCTCTCTCCCTCAATTCCTTTCGTAACCAGAAAGCCGTTTTCCCGATCATATCCAGATGAGTGGTCTGGACCTGTCCATCCAGTATCAGCGGTAAGGTCAAGGACTGACCTGATTCCTCACTGTCATCTTTCTTTAATACCGATAGTTTTCCCGATGGTTCTAAAATGGCAAATTCAACATCGGCCACATTGAAGATATCTTTTTCTCTTAATTGCAAGAGTAAATCATCATAGTTGTACCGCTGCTTTTTCATCACCTTATCATCGATTTTACCGTTATGGATGATCACTGACGGTTTACCATCTAAAAGCTCACGGAATGATTTGGATCGCAGGGAAAACCAGGCAAATACCATTTGTATCATTACAATGACTCCCATTGGAAGCATCGTGTGGATAATCGGGTCCTTGGGTTGCTCGATGGCCATGACGGCCATCTCTGCGATCATGATGAATACCACCAAATCGAGTATGCTTAATTCACCGATCTCTCTTTTCCCCATGATACGAAAAATAAAGATGATCAAAAAGTAAAGAAAAAGAGTGCGTATAATAATAATAAAATATTCCTCCACTGCTTTTCCCCCTTCATACACATGTCACTATGTAGTATCGACAGATAGGGAAATTTAATGGGAGGAATAATTATCCACCCAAGAATGGCCGGATGTATTTGAAATACACGTAGACCGTTGATACTGCAAGGGAAATCAGCGTCACCGGTACACCGATAAGCAAATATTGATAAAACTTGATATGTACATTTTCCTTGGATGCAAGGCCCGCAATCACAAGGTTGGAAGAAGAACCAAGCAATGTACCATTCCCGCCTAAACAAGCCCCTAGTGCCAACGACCACCATAACGGATCCATATTGACCATCCCAAACTCTCCAAATTCCTGTATGACCGGAATCATGGCAGCGACAAATGGAATGTTGTCTACAATGGCTGACAATAAACCGGTTCCCCACAGAATGACAAATGCCGTTTTCTTCATATCCCCATCTGTCAGCCGCAAAATTTCACGGGCGATTTCATCTATGAAGCCCGCTTCTTCGACCCCTCCCACAAGAAGGAATAAGCCCATAAAGAAAAACAGCGTCCCCCACTCCACCTCTTTTAATATCGATTCCGGAGGATAAATCTTTTCTAGGAGCAGCATTAACAGAACAGCCCCGGCAAGAGAGACGGTCGTTACATCGAGATGAAACATCGGGTATAAAGAAAAACCGGCCAACACCAGTCCAAGCACAAACAGGGACTGAAGGAGCCCTCTGTCTTTCTTTAAATACTCTTCTGCATTGATTCCTTTAAGGAGTAATTTCCTGTCTTCCTTGACAAAGAGGACTTCTCTGTACAGGACACACATGATAAGTAAAGTAACGACGTAAACCATCAAAACGACGGGTAATAAATTTTCAATAAAGGCATTGAACGTAAAGTGTTTAACCGCCTGACCGATCATCATATTGGGCGGGTCGCCAATTAGAGTCGCCGTTCCACCAATATTACAAGCGAGGATCGTCATGATGAGAAAAGGAATGGGAGGAAGTTCAAGCAGCTTCGTCAATTTAAAAAGGATCGGCACTAATAACATGGCAATCGTTACGTTAGCTAAAAAAGCAGAGCCAACCGCAGCCAATAAGGAAAATAGTATGAGAAGAGCCAGTCCATTCCCGTTCACCCATTGAGCAAACCGAATCGCGATATACTCAAAGAACCCCGTTTTACTTGTCAACGTCACAATTAACATCATGGAAAACAGCAGAGTGATGGTTTTCCAATCTATATACGTAAACAACGCCTTCTCAATGGGAAAAGCTCCGATTAAAAGCATGGCAACACCGCCTGCCATGGCAGCGAGTACACGGTTCCATTTTTCAGTCATCAGAAGGATGTATACGGAAACAAACACAATCAACACGATTATCGGAGACATGGTCACAGCCCCTCCTTCTCCAGGAAGTTTCATACTAGTCTATGAGGCTTGACCATAAAAAATTTCTAGTCTTTTTCTAATGTTGGATGAATATGCTTGTACTATCACATGATTAAAATTTATATAGTTAGAAGGGAGAGGACCATCATCGAGGCGAAAAAAATGGGAGGTGCCGTTCTATACGGGACAACAACCATATTTGTCATAGCGATTGTCGCAAGCTTATTATTCTCTTTACTGCTTCGGTTTACGGAATTGACGGAAAGCTCCATCACATTATTTGTCACCATCATATCGTTTCTGTCTTTATTTGTTGGAGGATTTATGTCTGGTGGGAAAGGAAAGACAAAAGGATGGGTTCTGGGGGGATCAACAGGGCTCATTTACACCCTGGTCATCTTCTTATTTCAATACCTCGGATACGATAGTCTGTTTTCAATGGAGCAGCTCATCTATCACGGCTGCTACATCCTCACAGCCATGATGGGAGGGATCCTCGGAGTGAATATGAGTGGTGGAAAAAGGGATAATTAGTTCCCTCGCCGAATAAAAAAGGGTCCCTCCCAAAGTGTCTTGGCACAATGTTGAGGAACCCTTTTTTATTATACTTAATCTGCTCTCACTACTTCTCTGATCGCATTACGATCATATGTAAGACGGCTGCCGTCACCACATAGGATGACTACCTTTCCTTCTTCAATAGCATCGATCGCACCGTGCAATCCACCGATCGTGATGATTCTATCACCCTTAGCAAGCTCATTTTGCATTTTTGAAATGGCTTTTTGACGCTTTTGCTGAGGACGGATCAGTAAAAAGTAAAACAGAACGAACATCAATATTAAAGGTAAAATTGTTCCTAAACTTCCTCCCATTCTTTTCCCCTCCTTTCATCTTTCTATTTATGGTTTAGCTTTTAGAAGTTTTTCGCATCAGGTCGGTTGAATCCGTATTGCTCGAAAAATTCTTCTCTAAAGTCTCCCAGACGATCTTCACGGATCGCTTGTCTGACTTGCTCCATTAATTTTAACAGAAAATGAAGATTATGATAAGTCGTAAGGCGAATTCCGAACGTTTCGTCACATTTAATCAGGTGGCGGATATATGCACGGCTATAATTTTTACATGTATAGCAGTCACAATTCTCATCGATCGGCCTGAAATCCCTTGCAAACTTAGCGTTTTTCACGACAAGGCGGCCT
The DNA here is from genome assembly GCF_041889765.1 of Rossellomorea sp. FM04394. Classification (NCBI taxonomy): domain Bacteria; kingdom Bacillati; phylum Bacillota; class Bacilli; order Caryophanales; family Bacillaceae; genus Rossellomorea; species Rossellomorea sp. FM04394. The sequence continues at coordinate 3,048,715 of NZ_CP168654.1, forward strand.
TCGCTTGTCATAAGGGTACCGTTACGGGCAATACGGGTTGGAAGGACACAGTCAAACATGTCGATCCCACGAATCGATCCATCAATGAGGGAATCAGGAGATCCAACACCCATTAAGTAACGCGGCTTATCCGTCGGAAGATGTGGAGTCGTGAAATCCAGAACGCGGTTCATGACGTCCTTCGGCTCCCCGACAGAAAGTCCTCCGACTGCATAGCCAGGGAAATCCATGGATACAAGATCACGGGCACTTTGTTTACGGAGCTCTTCGTACTCCCCGCCTTGCACGATCCCGAATAATCCTTGATCATGTGGTCGCTGGTGAGCAGCCAAGCAGCGCTCTGCCCATCTGGATGTACGCTCTACGGAACTCTTCATGTACTCATATTCTGCAGGATACGGCGGACATTCATCAAAGGCCATCATAATATCAGAGCCAAGGGCATTCTGAATATCCATTGCTTTCTCAGGACTGAGGAAAAGCTTATCTCCATTCAAATGATGACGGAAATGTACACCCTCTTCCTCAATCTGGCGAAGCTTACTTAAACTGAACACCTGGAAGCCACCGGAATCGGTCAGGATGGCACGGTCCCAGTTCATGAATTTATGAAGGCCGCCTGCCTCTCTTATAATCTCGTGTCCAGGGCGTAACCATAAATGGTATGTGTTGCTCAGGATGATCCCGGCGTCCATTGATTTCAAATCCTCTGGAGACATGGTTTTTACTGTGGCCAACGTTCCAACGGGCATAAAGACCGGCGTTTCAAATGAGCCGTGTGGCGTATGAACGCGCCCCAATCTCGCTCCGGTTTGTTTACATGTTTTGATTAACTCATATTTTATTGCAGTCAACGTGCGAATTCTCCTTCCGCTTTAAGGGGTTAATAATTTGTTACATGGATGTATTACTTAATAAACATAGCATCTCCAAAGCTGAAGAAGCGGTATTGTTCTTTGACAGCCGTTTCATAGGCATGCATGACGTTTTCCTGCCCTGCAAAGGCACTGACCAGCATGATCAGGGTTGATTTCGGTAAATGAAAATTTGTGATCAGCCCATCGATTCCTTTAAATTCGTAGCCGGGATAAATGAAAATATTGGTCCATCCATTTTCCTCCACGAATGTTCCGTGTTTTGACGCAATGGTCTCAAGGGTGCGTGTTGACGTTGTTCCGACCGTTATGATACGGCCTCCCTTTGCTCTGACATCGTTCAAAAGACGGGCCGTCCCTTCAGAAACCTGATAGAACTCTGCATGCATATCATGTTCCTCAATCGTATCGACGGAAACCGGTCTGAACGTCCCCAACCCCACATGCAGGGTAATGAACGCAATATGTATACCCTTTTCTTTCAGTTCTTCCAGCAGTTTTTCCGTAAAGTGAAGACCAGCCGTCGGTGCTGCCGCTGAACCTCTTTCCCTTGCAAAAACGGTTTGGTAGCGGTCCTGTTCTTCCAATCGCTCGCGAATATATGGAGGCAGGGGCATTTCTCCCAATTCATCAAGAACTTCGTAGAAGATCCCTTCATAATGGAATTCAAGAATTCTTCCCCCATGCTCTTTTAAGCCGACACAGGTTGCTCTTAACTTTCCGTCTCCAAAAACAATCTCCGTCCCTACACGAATTCGTTTCGCAGGCTTGACCAGCGTCTCCCACTGATCTCCATCCTCTTGTTTCAGAAGAAGCACTTCAATATTGGCACCCGTATCTTCTTTTTGTCCAAAAAGACGTGCCGGTAGTACTCTTGTGTCATTTAAAACGAGACAATCCCCTTCGTTCAGGAAATCTACGATATTTTTAAATTGGAGATGATCAATGGATCCATCCTTTTTATCCAACACCATCAATTTACTCTCAGAACGATTTTCCAGAGGGGTCTGTGCAATCAGTTCTTCCGGTAAATGAAAATCAAAATCTTCTACTTTCACAATTTGTCACCCAGCTTACTTAAATCTCACCCATGAATCCTATTTAAATCGCCCAATTAAATAAAAGACAACGGAAAGTATAACACTTACCAGAATAGAAGTCATAAGTGGAAAATAAAATGTTGTGTTTTCTTTTTTAATGATAATGTCTCCAGGAAGCTTACCTATTTTGATAAATTGCATGAGGAATCCAATTATGAGAATGATTCCACCTATAATCATCAGTACCTTTCCCGTCAATTGTCCGGCACCTCCAACTGGAAATGTTCGTATACAAGATGCGTGACAATCCTTCCTCTTGGCGTTCTTTGGAGAAATCCAATTTGCAAGAGGTAGGGTTCGTATACATCTTCAATCGTGTGTGATTCTTCCCCAATACTCGCTGCGATTGTATCAAGTCCCACAGGTCCGCCTCTAAAGCGTTCAATGATACCTTTAAGGAGCTTATGATCGATATGATCAAGTCCAAGTTTGTCGACTTGAAGAAGCTCGAGGGCTTCACTTGAGAGGGTGGTTGTAATATCCCCATTCCCCTTCACCTGGGCAAAATCCCTCACCCTTCGTAATAATCGATTGGCAATACGCGGTGTCCCTCTTGACCTGCGCGCCAACTCCTCGGACGCGGTCGCTTCGATTTTTGTGTTTAAAATCGCTGCTGTCCGTTGAACAATTTCATTCAACTGTTCTTCATTATAATATTCCAATCGGCATAAAACACCAAACCGATCTCGGAGCGGGGCCGATAATGCACCGGCCCGGGTCGTCGCTCCCACGAGTGTGAAAGGCGGAAGGTCTAAACGGACAGACCGGGCACTCGGACCATTTCCGATCACGATATCCAGACAAAAGTCTTCCATCGCAGGATAAAGAACCTCTTCAATGGCCCGTGGCAAACGGTGAATTTCATCGATGAACAGCACATCACCAGGCTCCAGTGCCGTTAACACCGCCGCTAAATCTCCCGGTCTCTCAATAGCGGGACCGGATGTCGTACGTAAGTTCACGCCCATCTCATTTGCGATGACAGCAGCAAGGGTCGTTTTACCCAATCCAGGTGGACCGTAAAGAAGAACATGATCCAGGGTTTCCTGACGCATCTTGGCCGCTTCAATGAATACCTCCAGATTATGCTTTACTTTATCTTGCCCAATATATTGCTTTATTGTCTGCGGACGCAGGGAATATTCAAAGGAATCTTCATTTAACTCTGATTCGCCTGATACGATTCTTTCTTCCATCCAGACTTCCTCCCTTCATGGAATCCACTTATTTCAATAGGAGCTGAAGAGCTTTCCTGATGATTTCGTCCGAGGTATGCCCTTCTCCTTTTAACTTTGGGGTGATTTTCTTGATTTCACGTTCAGAATAGCCAAGGGCTTTAAGAGCAAGAATCGCTTCGTCAAAGGCCTCATCTTTCCCTGAGGATATTTCTGCCTCCTCAGGATTTGAGAATAAACTAGGAAAATAATCAGGCACAACATCCTGGAGCTTCCCTTTTAAGTCCAGTATCATCTGACGCGCCGTTTTCTTACCCACCCCGGGGAATTTTGTTAAAAAGCTCTCATTCTCTTCTTCAATGGCGGTGATCACCTGCTGGGGAGCACCTGAAGCCAGAATCGCCAAAGCTCCCTTTGGACCAATACCTGAAACATTTAATAGTTTCATAAAAAGTAATTTCTCTTCCATTGCCAAAAACCCGTATAGGGCAATGAGATCTTCACGCACATGCTGATATGTAAAAATCTGAATCTCTTGATTTTGATATTTAGAATAAACAAACGGATTCGCCGTATATAACTGATATCCGATCCCATTATTCTCCACTACTACATATTCAGGACCGACTTGACTAACCGTTCCTTTTATATACTCATACATCTATTTTTCTCTCCCTATTAAAAAACCCTGCGTAAAAAGTCATGTAAAACCTATTGTATCATATCACTATTTCCTGTGATCGGAAAGAGTGATGAAAAGAGAAACACTTGTTCTAATTTTATCAGATTGAACCAGGATTGGGCAGAAAAAAATTCAATATAAAAAACCAGTGGCGATCCCACTGGTTTTCACTGTCATTTTGGCACCGAGTAAGGTTTAAATTGTTCGAGAACCTCTTCATACTCTTCCTTCGACTTTATAGGAATGCCTTTGACTAAATCATCATGTCGTTTACTTTCAAGCCTCTTTACATCAATCTGGAAGAAGGACTGAATGATTTCTGCCTGTCCGGGTTTCCCATTGAATATGGAGAGGACGCCATTGTCAGAAATACCAAAATATCCATTCGTCTTTAATAGTGGTGAAATATCATCCATCTGTTTTTGAAACACGATCTGTTCTTCCGTCATATCCATCAGCTGCCAATCCTCATATGCAGCCCAGAAATCTTCCATGCTCCAAATCGTTTCCTGTACGATTTCCTCACTCACTTCACCATCCAGATATACTCTTTCAAGTATGACTGTGATCGTGTGGGCGGAAGTTACCTCTGCAGGCGTTTCATTCAGCTCCTCAAGAGAGCCCCCGTCAGCCGCCTGCTTCTCTTCTGTATAAAAGAATGTGAAGTAAAAAGCACCTATTAACAACATCACCATAAACACGATTCGAACCTTAATCGTCATCGTGATCACCTCGAACTTAATTTATGTAACGCTCTATCCACTAGTCTTGCCAAACCCTGTTAAGAATATCCAATCCGGAGTGAAATTTTTCAGGAGGGACGGACCTCGGGGGGAGTGGAGTTTTTTACCACCCTCACTAAAGGGAGGAGGATGCACACACCGGAGCTGAACAAAAAAAGACTACCAAAGAGATTGAACTCTTTAAGTAGTCTCACCCTTGTTACTCATTGATGCGGTTCTTCACTGATTTAAACATATCGTGCATATCAAAGTTGATTCCTTCTCTTGGCCCGCCGTCACGTAAATCATTGTCAATATTCCTGACCCGACTGAACGTCCCTTCATCAGTCACAACGGAAACCGTCCTTCCATGAAGATAAGGCTGTACGGCTTTTGTGACCCGGGCTTTCGTTTCCTCGATTTTGCTGTGGTCATCCAGCTCTACAGCAATGAGGACATCTGAACCATAAGCAACCGCACGAACGTCGCTGACATTTTCAACTTTCCCTGTAACATCGCCAATTTTCTCAGCTAAGTCCCCTTCATAAGCTGTATAGTAAGATCTCTTGGCATTTCGTGTATTATCATCAAGGTGTCCATGGTAATTCGCATCGCCATGGCTTGCGCGACCGTCTTGTGCTAAGAAATTCTCATCATAGTTGGCAAGTGGTCTTGAAGGGTTTTTAGGATTCCCATTCTCATCCCTTACTTGAAGGAACTCTCGTTTCTTTTGACGGATATCCTGACCCTCTTTCCCGACAGAATGGTCATACATTTCCGTTAGAGGTCCGTCCCTCTCATCTCCCTTATCTCCCCCGTGGCCTTCGTTTGAATAGAAGCCTAGTGGCTCATAGGAGTCTGTGTATCGATCTTGAGCTTCTTCTTCTCCACTATTACATGCAGCAAGGCCCAATGTCATGACGGCTGTTAATGGTACCATGAATAATCGTTTATTCAATGGTGATTCCTCCTTCAACCCAATTCTCGAGCATATTATGTGCTCACCATTAGGTTGTGAAAGGGGCTCACCTTTCATTCGGGTCAAAGTTTGGAGACATCCCCTACAATTGGGTATTGATCCTTTTCACTTCCCCATGCAACTCTTGATTGAATTGCATTCGCTGTGGGAATTGGTTAAGGGTTAAATCGATTAAATAACCCCACACACGCTGTTTATAGGATTGATCTTCGCGGATGAATCGATTCCACTCACGAAACACATCTGACGGATACATTAAACCAAGATAAAAAATAAGCTCATCCTCGTAGGATTGAAACGGAGTCTGGCGCTTGATGTCAGTTAATGTCCAATTTAAATATGGTAAAATCCGGTTGCAGAACTGCAGGTCATCGGTTAATTCTGTAGAAATTGACATTAAATCAAAGTCGATCATATACACTATTCCATTCTTTCCTCTTAAAAAATTATGATGTGCTACATCTCCATGAGTAATGCATTTTCCATTCTCATCGATGCCGATTGATTTTAATTCTTTCAGTGCCCACTTCCCCCATTCTAAATACGTATACAAATAATAAGGTTGAATGAAGGCTTGTAAATAGGGAAGATTATATTGAAACTGCACCATTCGTTTTTTCCATTTTTTCAACCATTGATATCTGGGAATCTCTGTGGTCCATGAGTCCCGGATTGTTTTTGTTACTGAATGAAATTTTTTCAGGACCTTTAATGCATCTTCCCGATCTTTGGATTGATCATAGCGTATGGATTGAGACGTTTCTAACCACGCCGTAATACCGATTGTCGATCCTTCAAATAATAATATCTCCCGCTCATGAATAGGATGAAACGGCAGGACGTGATAGAATTTTTCTCTTAACAGCGTTGAAATCAGCCGCTCCTGCTGTAAGAATTTCAGTTGATTTGGAAATCGTTTCACAAACCACTTTCTGCCATTGCTTTTCAGCTTCCATTTCCCTTCTTTTAACATTTTGAGGGATGCTCCGGGATCGTTCAGCTTATATTGTAAAAAAGAAAGGAGACGATGTGAATAATCGTCCCCCCGTACATGCATGTTAGCCCTCAAAGTCATCGTCATGGAAGTTCGGCATGGAAAATGCTCTTGGACCAAACATTCCTTGAGGTCCCATCGGCATTCCCATTCCCTGACCTTGAGGTCCCATCGGCATTCCTTGACCTGGCATTCCCTGACCCATCATCCCTGGTCCGAAGCCGTATGGTTGTTGCTGCATTCCTTGAGGCATTTGTTGTGGCATTTGCTGTTGCATCATCGGATGATGCATCATTGGCCCATACCCTTGAGGTCCACCGCATCCGCAATCACCTTGATCACTTGCTCCCATTACCCCGGATGGCTGACCCATCGGCATTTGACCGCCCATTTGTGCACCCATTACCCCGGATGGCTGGCCCATTGGCATTTGACCGCCCATTTGAGCACCCATTACTCCGGATGGCTGACCCATTGGCATTTGACCGCCCATTTGTGCACCCATTACTCCGGATGGCTGACCCATTGGCATTTGATAGCCATGCATCATCGGTGAAGACGGAGACTCTTCCGACATCGCTCCCTGTACTTGGCCTCCAGGTCCCATTGGATATCCACCCGGCATTCCTCCCTGGAAACCTGGTCCCGGCATGACAGGAGAGACCGGATAACAATTCTGTGGCCACATCATGGCCGGTGATACCTGTTGCGGCATTTGAACCGATGGATAATCTTCTTCATCTGATACACCCATCACTCCTGACGGCTGACCCATCGGCTGCTGCATAGGCATTTGCATCGGCTGCTGCATGTGCATCGGCATCTGCATCGGCTGTTGCATCGGCATTTGACCATGCGGCATGTATGGCATAACGGAAGAAGATTCTTCTTCATATCCCATTTGAGGCATCATTGGCATCTGCTGCATTCCCGGCATCATGGATGCCCCCTGAACCTGGCTCCCAGGACCCATTGGCATCCCTTGGCCCATCGGCATTCCATATCCTCCTGGCTGCATTCCCCATCCATGTGGTGGACAGAAACCTGGTCCTGGCATTACCGGTGATACAGGTACGCAATTATTTGGGTTATACATAGGTTGGGTGTTCCCTCCTTGTGGTTGTGATGGCATTTGTAAGCTTTCTTCTTCTTGAACACCTTGGACGGCTTCTTGCTTCGGTTTTGGCTTAGGCTGTTCTTTTGCTTTCGGAAGTACATTAGTAGGTTTAGGCGGCGTTTGAGGTTTTGGTTTTGGCTTTGCTTGCTGCTTTGGCATTTGCATTTGCATATTCGCCATATTCATCATGTAGTAGTTATTAATATCGATTTCCGGCACTACTGGTTGAGGCATTTTTGGAGCAAACGGCTTTTGTGCTTCTTTCGGCTTTTCTTTCTTTGGCTCTTCGACTGGCATGGCCATAGGCTTCTGCTCTTTGAACGGATGCTCTGCTTTAGGCATCTCTTTCTTAGGCATTTCCTTGGACCCGTATTTGATTTGTGTCTCTTTCTTAACGGATCCGCCTGTAGTCGGCACTTTAATTTTCATGCCAGGCATGATCATATCAGGGTTTGATAGCTGGGCATTCATTTGTTTTAACTCTTCGAAATTCACGCCATACTTCTTGGCGATTTTCCATAGAGTATCCCCTTTTTGAACAATATGGATTTTCACTCTTTTTCCCTCCTCAGGCATAAGTCTATATATCCTATGACAAGATAGGCAAATTGCTAATCATCTACATAAAAACTTATGTGTGTTCAAAAAAAAATATACCGTCTCAGGCGATGAGACGGTATATTTCAGCTTGGTCTTCATTATTTATTTATTCATTAAGCACGGGTTAACATGCGTTCTAAAGCGTATATTGCATTTTTTGATACATCTTCATCGACTTTAATGATATTTTCCGGTATTCCTTCAATAATTTTCTCCAATGCCCACACTAAATGTGGTAAGTCGATGCGATTCATCGTTAAGCAAGGACACATATATGGATTAAGTGAAACTATGTTTTTATCCGGATGCTGATTGATCAGTCTCTTCACAAGGTTCATTTCTGTGCCGATCGCCCAAGAAGAGCCCGGAAGAGATTGTTCGATGGTTTCGATTATAAATTTCGTGCTTCCATTCAAGTCTGATTTCTCTACTACTTCGCGGCGACATTCCGGGTGGACGATAATCTTCATGTCAGGATGATTGTTCCGGATTTCTTCTATATTCATCTCTGTAAAATTCTCATGAACGGAACAATGCCCTTTCCACAGGATCACTTTCACGCCATCAAGGTCCCCATCATGAACCAGCTCGTTTCGAATCGGATCCCATACAGCCATCTCACTCAAGGAAACACCAAGATCAGCTGCTGTATTGCGTCCTAAATGTTGATCAGGCAAGAATAGAATCCGCTCTTTCTGCCCTAATGCCCATTCAACCATTCTATGTGCATTTGATGACGTAACCGTCGCTCCCCCATTCTTTCCTACAAAGCTTTTGATCGCTGCTGTGGAATTGACATACGTGAGGGGAATGATCGTGTCACCAAATATCTCCATCAGTCTGGTCCATGCCTTTTCCGTCTGATAAATATCGGCCATATCTGCCATGGAACACCCCGCCCTCATATCAGGCAGGATGACAACTTGATTTTCATCCGTTAAAATATCCGCCGTTTCAGCCATAAAATGCACTCCGCAAAACACAATGTATTCCGCTTCTTTATTCTGAGCGGATATTTGGGCAAGCTGAAGAGAATCACCAACCGCATCAGCGAATTGGATCACTTCATCTTTTTGATAATGATGCCCCGGAATGAAAAGCTTCTTTCCAAGTAGAAGCTTAATATCCCTCACCCTGTTCTCCATCTCTTCTGTCGATAGACTAGTTATCGATTCAGGCAGAACTCCTGTTTGTTTCGTTAATTCATCAAGCAACCCCATATTCATACCCCTTTCGCGATTCCTGCACGTGCACTGATATCAAGTGATTTTACTGAATGTGTCAAGTATCCGAGGGAGATATAGTGAACTCCTGTAGCCGCGTAGGCTGAAAGACATTCCCTCGTAATACCTCCTGAAGCTTCTGTCACAATATGTGGAGGAACAAGCGCCATCCACTCACTTATAGTGGCAGGAGTGCAATTATCGAACATAATGACGTCTGCTCCGCTTTCAATCGCCTCCACCAGTTGCTCCCTGGTTTCAATTTCCACTTCCACTTTCACCATATGACCGATTTGACTTTTCACCTGCTTGACAGCATTTGTAATCGATCCGGCAAATGAAATGTGATTGTCTTTTAACATGACGGCATCATAAAGGCCGTTTCTGTGGTTGAATCCTCCCCCCGTCCTTACAGCATATTTCTCAAGCATCCGTAACCCCGGCGTTGTTTTCCGGGTGTCACATAAGCGGACTCCACTACCCTTCACCTGCTCAACAGCCCGATGGGTTTCAGTTGCTATCCCGCTCATGCGCTGGATCAAATTGAGGACAACCCGTTCAGCCTGGAGAAGATCCCTCATAGGACCCCTGATCTCTGCAATCAATTGTCCCGTTTCGACCATTTCCCCATCTTCAATGAACACCCTTGACTGGATCGATGGATTGAAGAGCCCGAACCCAAGTTCGATCACATCTTTCCCACAAAATATCCCGGTCTCTTTCATCAGGAATGAAAAAGATCCTTCATCGTCTTTAGAAAACAGGATTTCCGATGAGTGATCTCCATCACCCAGATCTTCACGATAAAACTCTTCAAGCATAGATTTTAGTTTCATTTTGTTCATGATATTCCACCCTCAATCGCCCATCTTTGTTTTGTAAAATCATTTTTCGTTTGAACCATGTTTCATTATCTTCCAGGGGATAATCTGATCGAATATGACCTCCCCTGCTTTCTGTCCGCAATAAAGCGGACTGAGTGACGAGTAAGCTTACAATCCACATGAAGTATGTATGAATCTCTTCACGTGAATTGAAATCGATATGCTCATGAAATGTCAGGGGTTGGGATCTTAACCAATTCAGATGAGTCATCAGTCCTTCATCTTTACGGATAATCCCTACATGTTCCATCATTTTTTCTTTCACATCACTGGACTGAAAAGGGATATGTGCCGACTCTCCTTCTTTAATGGGAGCAATCGAAGAGAGCAGAGGAGATGAATGATTGCCACCACCCTTTTGAATAAGGTATTTTCCAAGCCGGTCACCGTATACTAATCCTTCCAGTAATGAATTACTGGCCAGCCGGTTGGCTCCATGTATACCGCTGCAGGCTACCTCTCCAATCGCATATAGTCCCGGAATATTGGTCCTGCCCACACGATCGGTCACTACTCCCCCCATCATAAAATGACATCCGGGAGAAACAGGGATCTTCCCTTCCTCAACAGAAATCGTATGTTTTGAGCAAAGGGAGGAGATGGACGGGAACTTCTGTTGAAAGTCTTCTATTCTACTTATATCTAAATAAACTTCTCTCCCTTTTTGCCGCTCCTTAAAGATGCTTTCAGCCACAATATGGCGTGGTGCAAGCTCCAGGAGGGGATCCACTCCCTCCATGATCCTTTCTCCCTTATCGTTTAGCAGAAGAGCTCCTTCCCCCCTTACTGCCTCTGAAATAAGACCGCATGTTTTTCCGTTCAGCCAAAGCAAAGTCGGGTGAAACTGGATGAACTCCATATCCGAAAGCTTAGCCCCGGCAAGAAAAGCAAGGGCCATTCCATCACCCGTTACCGCCGGATGATTGGACGTAGAGGGGTATAAGCCCCCGATCCCTCCCGTGGCAAGAACAACGTGGGAAGCGAAATAATAGCGGATAGCATCACTCTTATCCTTCGTTTTCACCCCGCAACAGTGACCCCTTTCATCTTTAACAAGCTCGTAAACCATTTCACCTTCAATAAATTCGACTTTGTTTCTTGAAAGGGATTTCAATAAATGCTTAATCAAATACTTCCCTGTCTGATCTCCCCCACTATGCAATATGCGACTTGCGCTGTGGGCCCCCTCCATCCCGAGGGAAAGACTCCCATCTTCTTTCCGGTCAAAAGGTGCCCCTTCGTTGACCAGGGATTCTACGATTCTTTTTCCATCTACAATGAGTTGGTTCACGCTATCTTCATCCTGATGATAACGTCCAGCTTCTAATGTATCGTTATAATGAGCAAGGACAGAATCATTGTGTCCTAAAGCTGCTGCAACACCACCTTGTGCAAGATATGAGTTGCCACTTACGATTTTATCCTTTGTGATAATCATCACATAAAAATGATCTTGAAGTTGGCGTGCCAATTGCAATGCTGCAATGCCACTTCCAACGATCAAAACATCGGCCTTTTCCATCAAAAACCCTCCTGATTATTTACAGGTGTCTTGACACATATATTTACACATATTTAAACTAATGACAAGAGTTTTTTACAAGACTCATATATTCAGACTATTTTAAACAAAGGCAGGTTACATGATGAACTATTTTGATTACGCTGCTACAACCCCTATTGACCCTGAAAGCCTGAATGTGTATCAAACAGTCAGTGAGGAGTTCTGGGGGAATCCGAGCAGTCTTCACGACATAGGCGGAAAAGCACAGCTTCTACTGACAAAGTGCAGAGAAAAATTGGCTGGAATCCTTGGTGTCCCGTCTAAAGGGATCTACTTTACTTCCGGGGGAACAGAAGGTAATCATTTAGCCCTTGTCACGCTCGCACTAAGCAGGAAGTACAAGGGAAAACACATCATCATTGGTGGTGCAGAACATTCATCCCTGCATTCCTCTGCCGCTTTCCTTGAACAATGGGGGTTTACCGTGACGAAGATCCCCACCACGTCTCAAGGATTGGTTCATCTAAAGAAACTCGAAGAATCTATTTCAGAAGAAACAACCGTCGTGAGCATCGGACATTGCAACGGGGAAATCGGGACGATCCAGCCTCTCCGGGACATCAAGAACCGGCTGAAGATCAATGATATATTGCTGCACAGTGATATGGTCCAATCCTTTGGGAAAATAGACATCACGGGATTCACTTCCATCGTAGACAGCTTCACTCTATCATCTCATAAAATTTACGGACCAAAAGGAGTCGGAGCCCTTTATATCAATCCTTCTATCGATGTCAAACCTATGATCCCCGGACAGTCACATGAGGATGGCTTCAGGGGAGGAACGGTGAATCTGCCTGGAATAGCAGGGTTTGTGACAGCCGCAGGTATTTGTCATGATTCCTTTTCAATCCCGCATTATGTCCGGTTGAGACACCATTTCTTATCACTTTTAGAAGAACTTCTCCCGGGTTCCTACACTCTCTATGAGGGACCCGCACACGCACAGCTGCCACATGTAATCGGCCTTGGAATTCATGGGCTTGAGGGTCAGTGGCTCATGCTTGAATGCAACCGGAGGGGTATGTGCATTTCCACAGGGAGCGCATGCGGGACAGGGACTCTGGACATGTCGAAAACACTGGCCAGCATGGGGGTCGATCAAAGAGCGGGGAAAGAATTCATACGCATTTCATTTGGGAAAGAGACAAAGGAAGGGCATATAGAGAAACTTGTTCACACATTATACGAAATACACGGTGCTCATGTATCTTCCTTAACTTGAAGAACAAGTTGTGGTATGATTTCCTATATAAATTGGGGACGGAGGAGATATCTTTGGCAGGAAAAAAGATCCTTGGAGATGAGAGAAGACAATGGATCCTCGATAAACTAATCACAAAACAGGCCCCTATAACAGGTGGCGATCTCGCTAAACAGACCAATGTCAGCCGCCAAGTCATCGTAAGCGACATTACATTGCTGAAAGCAAAAGGAGAACCCATCATTGCAACGAGTCAGGGCTATTTGTATATGCCTGCCTCGAATCAGGACACGATGATTGAACGGACGGTTGCTTGCCGGCATACACCTGAGCGGTCGGAAGAAGAACTCTTCTTACTTGTCGATCACGGCGTCACCGTTAAAGATGTGAAGATCGAGCACGGCGTTTACGGAGATTTAACGGCTTCAATCATGGTTTCAAACCGTAAAGAGGTAGAACAATTCATGAACAAAATTGAGGATACAGGAGCTTCCTTCCTATCGGAACTGACAGATGGAGTTCATTTACATACGTTATTGGCTCCAAATGAAGAAACCCTTGAAAAAGCGGAAAATGCCCTTCATGAAGCAGGGTTTTTAATTGAATCTTAATGGTAAAGGCAGATTTCCGATCGGAAATCTGCCTTTATACTGTTCAATTATCCAATAAATAAGAAGAATACGTCCCGATCATTTTCACTTTGCATCCCAGGGCTTCCATTTCACTGATCGCTCCTGGAAGAAGGACATCATCCATTTCATGAGCCACATCAATTAAGAAGAAATAATCCCCCAAACCTGTTTTCAGTGGTCTTGATTCAATTTTACTCAAGTTCAATTGTCTCCACGCAAAGGTTGATAATACCTGATGCAGCGCTCCTGATCGATCTTTTGGTAGAGTCACCATCAAGGTCGTCTTCTCCATGCTTTTTTCCTGTGAAAGCGACAACGGATCAGCCGTCTTATGTAAAACGATGAACCTGGTATGATTATAGGCAAAGTCATGAATATTTTCATGCAGGATATTCAACCCGTATTTTTCTGCCGCCAGCTCGTTTCCAATTGCACCAAGGAACATGTCAGGATTCTCACTCACGAATTTAGCAGCGGCTGCCGTACTCGTAGTCTGTTCCAAGGGTACTCCCTTAAACTGCTTATGTAAAAACTTATGGCACTGTGCCAATGCGTGGGAATGGGAAAGGACCTTCTCGATGGTACCTTCACTTTCACTCCATTCTGGATGTATCATTAAGTGCTGCTGAATCGCAGACGTCAATTCAGCTACAATCGCTAAATTCGCTTCATGAAACAAATAATCGACCGTAATATGTACCGAGCCTTCCAGGGCATTTTCTAATGGGACGACGGCATAATCGACCTCATTCTCTATCACCGCTTCAATGCAGTCCGGAATCGTCACATACGATACCGTATTTTCTTCTGGGAATGCCTTCTTAACAGCTAAATCTGTAAAGGAAGCCCGGGGTCCTAAATACGCAATTTTCACTATGATCTTCCTCTCACTCTCACCAAATTTATTGAACATTCTAACACGTATACAAACAAAGAGGAAGAGCTTTTAAACAAAAAAGAAGCATTAGGCTCCCGAACCTAATACTTCCACTTTCTCTACAAATTCCAATCTTCTTAGTTTTGAGAGTAAGTCTTCCAATCCGATCGTAAGGTCAGTCACATTTAGAGATAGTGTGACATTCGCTCTTCCCTGTAACGGGATCGTCTGATGGATCGTTAATATATTACAACCATGCTTGGCCGTTTCACTCAGTAAATGAGACAACGTTCCTGAACGGTCCTCCAGATGAAAGAACAGCGTGATGATTCTCTCCTTCACCACGGTGTGAAAGGGAAACACTGTATCACGATATTTATAAAAGGCACTCCGGCTTAAATCGACCCGATGGACCGCTTCCCATACTGAGTCAGCCTTGCCTCTTTCAATCAATTCTTTCGCATCCAGGGTTTTCTTCATCGCTTCAGGCAGCACGTCTTCCCGTACTAAATAAAATTTGCCTTCTTGAAATTTTTTCCCCAATGACTATTCCTCCAATTGTCTAGCTGCAGAGGTTAGAGGCAGCATGCCCCTTTAAAAACCGCTTTCGCTTTCTATTGTAGAGCAGGTGGCGGCAAATTTTAGCCGCCACCTGCTTTTTCGTCTGAAATAGATAAAGGATGAAACTTAATCTACAAATTCGAACTCATATTTCAACAAGCGGATCGTGTCGCCGTTTTCGGCACCACGCTCACGAAGGGCTTCATCCACACCGTACGAACGAAGCTGTCTTGCGAATCGTCTCGTAGAATCCTCCCGTGAGAAATCGGTCATCTTGAATAATCTCTCAATCTTCGCACCGCTGACAACGAATGTTCCATCAGGATCACGTGTGATTTCGAACTCTCTCTCCTCTTCTTCATGTTTGTATACAACACGATGAATGCCAGTTTCCTCTTCTTCATGAATAGGGAATTCAGATGTCGTTTCCACTTTGTCGGCTACAGCATATAGAAGCTCACTCAGCCCTTGACGCGTAACGGCCGAGATCGGGAACACAGGATAATCTTCCTGAAGTTTTTCTTTGAAAATCTTCAGATTCTCTTCTGAATCAGGCATGTCCATTTTATTGGCAACGATGATTTGAGGTCGCTCCGTTAAACGAAGATTGTATTGCTTAAGCTCTTCATTGATGGTCAGGTAATCCTCGTATGGATCTCTTCCTTCCATTCCACTCATATCGATCACATGGACAATGACACGCGTACGTTCAATATGACGAAGGAATTGGTGACCGAGTCCAACGCCTTCATGGGCTCCTTCAATCAATCCAGGCAAGTCGGCCATGACGAAACTTCTACCGTCTCCCGTTTCAACCATTCCAAGATTCGGAACGATCGTTGTGAAATGATAGGAAGCAATTTTCGGCTTAGCTGCTGAAACGACTGAAAGCAATGTGGATTTCCCGACGCTTGGGAACCCTACCAATCCAACATCAGCCAGAAGCTTCAATTCCATCACGATATAGCGCTCTTGACCCGGCTCCCCTTTTTCAGAAAGCTCAGGTGCAGGGTTGGCAGGCGTAGCAAAACGGGAATTCCCTCTTCCACCACGGCCACCCTTCGTAATCACGGCACGTTGACCATGCTGCACCAGGTCGGCAATCGTTTCACCCGTGTCATCATCCTTCACCACTGTTCCAGGTGGAACCTTGACAACCATATCTTCAGCATTTCGTCCATGCTGGTTCTTACTCATCCCGTGCTCTCCACGAGGTGCCTTGAAATGGCGTTGATAACGGAAATCCATCAGAGTTCTTAATCCTTCATCCACTTCGAAGATAACATCTGCACCGTGACCGCCATCTCCACCTGCGGGACCACCTTTAGGTACATATTTCTCACGACGGAAGGCAACCATACCGTTTCCGCCGTCACCGCCCTTTGTATAAACCTTGACCTGATCTATAAACATACTTTCACTCCTAACTTATCCGTGCAACATTTGAATTTCCGCCTCACTTGAAGCGACTATCCAGCAATTACATGAATGACAAGAACCTCTTCTTGAAGTTGTTCTATTTCTATATTTTCTCCGTTTGATTGTTGATATTTAATCCAGTCTTTTACCACGCTTGTACTCTTTAGTATACCTGTGAAATCAAATATAAAACGGGAATGTTCTTTTGTAATGTCCAGTAAGATGGATAATTGATTCTCTACATTGTTCATTACATTTGATTCAAGGAATTCCAGAAACTCCTTGCACCAGTTGAAAAGCCTCTTATCTTCAAGCCCGTGTGAGGACTCACATTGAAGGACTTCAAAATCCAGCTTAATCAAATGTCTTGACCAATTATATGTTAATATCCATTCTGCCAATAATGGAAGTTTTAAATTTGATAGCTTTGATTCATTTTGTGCAACAAGGACCATTTCTTCAATCACTTGCTTCGCCCGCTCCACACGATCAAGATCCAGGTTCCCTTTAATTAATTGCAGATCATTCATCCAGTCGTGGCGAGCATGTCTTAATGCCTCGACTACACCCCAATTTTCGCTCATAATCTAACTCCTATACTTTAAGTGCTACCTGTAAGTATATCAAAGATGGGAGTGGTGCGTATATCGTTTCTGCGAAATTGATGGGTGTGAATGAAAATCGGGGGGATGCTGGATTTTCAAGGAATTGAAAATAAATCCTTACTTTTGAAAATAAATGGGTGTGAATTGAAAATAAAATTCTAAATTTGAAAATAAATCACTTTTCCCATCGCTTTCAAGAATGATCTCCCTTCATTGGTACCTTATTCTCAGCGGAAATTTCACTTACTCAGGATAAATTCATACATTTACTCAAAAATACTTCGTTTTTAGCTGAATAGTGAAAGTCGATAATAAAATGGTCGAAATCGATAATATATTAGAAAAGTCGATAATAAACAGGTCAAAGTCGATAATATCTGTCTCAAACTCGATAATATATCACCCAAACTCGATAATCACCACATCAAACCCGTCCATACCCACGCAAAACTTCACTAAATTCACCGCTACATGTGCAATTTGAGCAAACTCGACACTATTTCTTCTCAAACAAAACGCTTTACCTATATATAAACCCACTATCTTACCTACGCAGTATCAAAACCAGCAATAATACACCCATATCCCCGATAAAAATAAAACTCTAACCGAAAGTCGGTTAGAGTTTTCGTTAAAGATATGCGATTAAGCTTCATTCGCAACTGGGTATACGCTCACTTTTTTCTTGTCACGACCCATGCGTTCGAAACGAACAACACCGTCGGTTTTAGCGAAAAGTGTATCGTCGCCGCCACGGCCGACGTTTAGGCCTGGATAAATTTTCGTACCGCGTTGACGGTAAAGAATTGATCCACCAGTAACCATTTGACCGTCTGCACGCTTAGCACCAAGACGCTTTGAGATAGAGTCACGACCATTTTTAGTCGAACCTACTCCTTTTTTAGACGCAAAAAACTGAAGGTCTAATCTTAACATCTGTTCCACCTCCTACTTTTTGAAGGTTATTTTAATAAAATCACTATAGTCTCTTTCAATTGTTTGGAGGCTGATAAGCATGCTATCCAGTAGCAGCTGAATCTTGCTTTCTGTTTCTTCCGGTAGATCATCAGGGATGACACAGCGAAGATATCCACCATCAGAGGATTGCTCGATGGCCGGTTCTACACCGGTTAACGCCATAATGGCATTAATACTGCCAAATGAAACAGCCGAAGCACCTGCACAAACAATGTCTTGCCCATTTTCGGCAAAATCGGCATGTCCATCCATGGAGAAAGAACGGATCCTTTTCCCGGAGGAACGCTCTACGTAAACGTTAATCATGCTATCACGCCTTACGCGTTGATTTCGTCAATGACAACTTTAGTGTAAGGTTGACGGTGACCTTGCTTACGACGGTAGTTCTTTTTCGCTTTGTATTTGAATACTACAAGCTTTTTCGCGCGGCCTTGCTTTTCAACTTTCGCTGTTACAGTAGCTCCATCCACTAACGGACTTCCTACTTTCACATCGTCGCCACCAACGAATAGAACTTTGTCAAATGTTACCGTATCGCCTTGCTCAGCGTTCAGCTTTTCGATGTAGATTGCTTGACCAGCTTCTACACGGATTTGCTTACCACCTGTTTCGATAATTGCGTACATAATCGCACCTCCTTATAAACTCAGACTCGCCAATGACAGGTGTTGGATTGCTCCAAGCTTTTCTACCTGTAATGTGCGGTTGTAGCACGGGTGCTACAATCAATAACATTAGAATCCTATCATAAAATTTGATGTACTGTCAATAACAATCACGAAATTCATATAATCTTTGTTATATGGTAATGAGGATGATCATGGGCGATTTCTTTTATTTTGATCTTTTTACTAAACGCCTTTTCCAAACGCCTGAGATGGACGTTCTGTTTTCCAGAAAAAACAGCTGCAACTTCCCTGGTCGCTTCCACTTCAATTTGGGAACCATCCTTCCCCTGCATTTCCCACAGTTCCCGTTCAAGCTGAAATGCAAGCGTCTCCGGCGTCATTTCCCTTCCTGTACCATGACATACCGAGCAAGGACGGGTCAAGTAGGCAGCAAGGGGCTGACGGGTCCTTTTTCTAGTTAATTCAAGAATGCCAAGGGAAGTAAAGCCTACAATCGTCGTGCGCTGCTTATCCGATACTAGCGCATCAGACAGCGCTTCCATCACTTCCTGTTTGTGGCTTTCCTTTTTCATATCGATAAAATCAATTAATATCATGCCGCCCAAATTACGTAGTGTTAGCTGCTTCGCCATTTCTTTTGCTGCTGATATATTGGTTTGCAGTATGGTTTGCTCTAAATCGTCTTTACCCGTAAACTTACCGGAATTCACATCCACGACGGTCATGGCTTCTGTGGATTCAATGACGAGAAATGCCCCCTTATCCAGCCATACCACTTTTTTCAGTGCGTTCTCCCAAGCAAGGGCAACGTGATAATGACGAAAGATATTTTCATGACCCTGATAGAGTTCGAAGGTCCATTTATCTTTGATCCCGGGTCCGCTCATTTCCTCTAAATGAAGAAGGCTATCATAGTCATCGGCGACAATTTTTCCTCCCCTCCCCTTTTTCAGCTGTTCAAGGAGATCTTCCTGGAATGTGTCCTTCTCTGATAAGAGTGAGGGGCATTTGGCTCTCAGAGAAACCCGAAGCAGACTTTCGTATCTCGAACGTAATGACACGAGCTCCTCCTGTAACACTGATTCTCCCGCTTCAGCGGCATCGGTACGCATGACAATGCCTTCTTCAGGCTGCTTCCATGCGTTCCCCAAACGCCTTAATACCTTCCTGTTATTTTCATCCACTTTTTTAGATACTGCCACGTAGTACCCTTGTGGCATGTACACAAGGTGTTCCCCCTTCAGCTCAATAACGGCCGTCAGCCTTGCACCCTTCGTTCCAATTTCATCCTTCATGACCTGCACGATGATTTTTTGGCCTTCATGAACGCACTTCCCGATTGGTGCAGGAGTGCTGCCTGTATGATACGCCTCGACGTTTTGCGGAAAGTCCTTTTCATGCAGATAGCCGTTTTTACCGTGACCAAAATCCACGAATGCCGCACCCAGCCCCTTTTGAACTTTGATGACTCTTCCCAAATAAATATTGCCCGTCAACGTTTCTTCTCCGGGCTGATATGTATGTAAACCTATGATTTCATTATTCGATCGGTATACCCACCGTTTTTCCCTGCCTTTACTATGAACAATGATTTCTTCCACAGCGGAATCCCCTCTTCTACAAAAAAAGTCATAAGAAAAAAGGGTTGAACGCAACCCTTTTACTAGTATGACCTTACTTTATACAGTTCATCTTCATTCGTCAATAAAGGTAGAGAAGATCTTTCGTTTTGGCGGAAGTCATCTTTTCGGCAAAAAAGGCATGGAGAAGCTCGTTCTCATCCAGCTTTCCTACTTCGATTCCTTTTTCAAAGACAACGAGGGGATGCTTTACCCCCCGCTGAAACTTCTCAACTACTGTAATAATGGACTCTTCGCTTTCAATGGGAAGTGGCCGCAGCTCCACAAATTGATGACTCTTGCCGTAATACCTTTCTAACAAAAACTTCATAAATGCATATCGTCTCTGTTTCCAATCCACCCAAAGGGAGAAGTAGAGGAACGAAAGCACAATCCAAAGATTCAAATGAAGGGGTGCGGTTATGAGAACAATGATATGAAACAGCAATAATAAACCAAAAGAAAAGAGGAGCGTGTACTCATACGCTCTCAAATAATTAAACTTCGTGGCTAACAATAAAGAAACCATCTTCCCTCCATCCAATGGCCAAATGGGAAGGAGGTTAAATAATAGGACCATCATATTTAATTGAAGAAAAAGTGAGAATGTTTCCTGGCTGATCATGCCTATTCCCATGAGTCCCCACCCTAAGGCAATCAGCCAAATATGCTGCAGGGGACCTGCTGCCACCACCCAGAACTCTTCCCGCAGCGAACGGTTTCCGTGTTCATCCATCTCGGCAACGCCGCCAAATGGTAACAGGGCAATCCTCTTCACTCTCCAGGAAAAATACTGAGCCGTGAGTCCGTGGCCCAATTCATGAATGGTAATGATGATCAGAAGCAGAATCAGCTCAAAAAAGTGAGCTGTCATAATGGCAATGGCAATGACAAGCCAAAGCAAAGGGTGAACATAGAACTTTTTCATAAGTGAAATGATATTAGTCAAATGACATCACCTGTATCGGGTCGATAAACGTATCACCCATTTTTATCGCAAAATAAAACTCTCCTGTCACATCGTTCTGACTGCTGGTTGAGACCTTGCCTACAAGAGATCCCTTTTCAATCGACTCATACTGTTTCACATCGATTGACTCCAAATGGCCATACCAGGATTCTGATTTGTCTGCATGTTGAATGACGACTGTGTTCCCAAGCTCCTCTTTCTTTCCTGCAAATATAATCAAGCCTCCCTTCATAGCCGCTACATCCTCACCCAAGCCCGTTTGAAGCATGATCCCCTGTCCATTTGTTTTAAAATTTTCAACGACCTTCCCTGAAGCAGGTATGGCATATTCAGCGCTTTGGGTTGAAGTGGATTCCTTCTTTGTATTACTCGCAGGCAGTAAGGCTAATGGCTTTCCGAATTGATCCTCATACCATGTGGAAATGGCGGCAAATTGAAACTCTGTATCCATGGTTTTCGTGACAATCGATTTCGCCTCATTGAATACAGGTGAAGGGCTCTTAAACATAATGGCCGTCACTAATACCATGATTCCGGCTCCAAGAATCTTAAGCATGAATGTTTCCTTTTTAAACAATGGATGCATCCCTTCAGGTGGCGGTCCACCTTCAAAGCTTGTCTGGCGTTCCATTCCATAACGCTCCTCGTCCGATGGGAGAAAGTATGAAGGGCTCTGGCCTGCATTCGTTCTCTTTCGTTTCGCTATCCGCTTACGTATTTCATCCGCACGATTTCCCATGTACACCATTCCTTTTTATAAGGTATTGTTCGATAAACGTCTGGTTCATTTCTGGATGCATCAAGATGTCCGATTCTATACTAAATGATTCTGTCCATGATGATGGGCAAGGGAAGTTAGAACCATATAAAAAGAGGTCCATTCGATTACACATGATTTGCTACAATGTATGACTTGTCCTTAAAGAATATTCATGGGGAGAGTAAAAAAAGTCCCGGTAAAACGCACTATGCGCTTTACCGGGACTGACCCTTATGCTTTTACACCGAATAACTTTTTAATTCTCGAAAAGACTCCTGTCCGTTCCTCTTCCAAGGATTGTAGCGGAACCGATTCACCCAAAATCCTTCTGGCAATATTCCGGTAGGAAATGGAGGCTTTACTTGTTGAATCCAGAGCGATCGGCTCACCTTTATTGGAAGATTTGATTACATTATCATCGTCTGCCACTATTCCAAGAAGATCGATGGAAAGATGGGCTGTAATTTCATCCACATCCAACATTTCACCATTTTTCATCATATGATTCCGTATGCGGTTAATGACGAGTTTAGGCGGCTCGATATTCTCTTTTTCCAGTAAACCGATAATTCGATCCGCATCCCTTACAGCTGAAATTTCAGGTGTCGTGACGACAATCGCACGATCAGCACCCGCTACAGCATTCTTATATCCCTGCTCAATCCCTGCAGGGCAATCTATGATGATATAATCATAGTCTTGCTTTAAATCCAATACTAGCTTTTTCATTTGCTCAGGGTTAACAGCGGATTTATCACTTGTTTGTGCAGCTGGCAGTAAAAATAGTTTGTCTTCGAAACGCTTGTCTTTTACTAGTGCTTGATGTACTTTACAGCGGCCCTCTACAACGTCTACTAAGTCATAAATGATTCTGTTTTCGAGTCCCATCACCACATCCAGGTTTCTGAGGCCGATATCTGTATCAATTAAGCAAACCTTTTTTCCTTGTAGAGCTAATGCTGTACCAACATTGGCAGAAGTAGTCGTCTTTCCCACTCCACCTTTACCTGAAGTAACAACTATGGCTTCACCCACATTAGCTTCCTCCTTTAAAACTAGTAATATTTGGTCTAAGATGCTTTAAAACTTGTAATCGATCCACAACGATTTGCCCTTGATCGTCGACATACGCACATTCCATTTCGTGCTCATCGTCTTCCTCCACCCGATCAGGTGCCCGGTTCAGGGATTCCCCTATCCGGAGCTGGGACGGAACCATTTTCGAAGCCACGATGACCGCCTCCTGGTTTCCGTTGTGGCCGGCATGGGCAATACCCTTTAATGAACCCAATATGTATATATTCCCTCCAGCGAGAACTTTCCCGCCGGGATTGACATCGCCGACAATAAGGATGTCTCCTGATACTTCCACGACTTGTCCCGACCGGATAACGCCGGTTAGAGTTTCTATATTCCGTTCATCTATTAGTTTCTCTGCATCATTCTTTGTTATCACATTACTCCATACTTCATTCACTACTAAATTGCGTTTTTGTCTTACAATATCCTTCAACTCTTCTACTTGATCATCCGTCAGGTAACGATTGCCTGTCTGAATATTGACCGTGAGCAGGTTGGTCCCTTCCGTTTCCCGGTAATGTGCAGATAGCTTATCGGCCAATTCCTTCTTTAACTCGTAAAAGGAGCATTGATCATTGAGATGAAGAGTCAGTCCTTCTTTTGTTCCCTTTATCATCACATTTGGCTTTTTATTCATGGCGCTATTTTTCACCTCAGTCGTCTATTAAATTCGACATAAGCAGTGTCATTTCCTCTTTTTATGAAAAAATCACTAATAGAATTTAATCTTCCAACCACTCTTTCCGTTTACGGAGAAGATAGTTTCTAAGTGGAAATGCCATCACTATATAAAACAATATATTCAGGACCAATGTCGGCCACAAACGCCAGTCCACGAACTGCATAAACGTCAAGTCTGTTCGTTGGATAATTAAATTGATTTGATACACCAGAAACTCCAATACAGAAAGGTTCAAAAGAGAGATAATTCCCAGTACAAATAGGTTATTATGCAATATCTTCATCATCTGGTGAGATAAAAAGATGACAAATGGAAAAAGCACTAAGTAAATCCCATTGATTTCTGTGTAATAAATATCAAATAGAAAGCCAAAGATGAAACCATAAAGCAATGCAGTCCGATACTGATAAAACGCACAAATAAAGAACAGCACAATGATCAGGAAATGTGGAACGATGATTTTCTGATCAAACCACTCTTCATTGGGGAAAAGATGAACAAATAGACTTTCGCTGTAAAAGAAAAGCAGGGTCATGAAAGGAAGGAGGAGCCTGCTGATCATTGCTCTTCCTCCTCAGCATCTGCTTCCTGTTCTGTCACACCTTGAATATCACGGTCGATGACCATGACGTGCTCCAGGTGATAAAAATCAGCAGCAGGCTTTACATATGCCGTCTGAGTCAGCCCGTATTGATCCGGTTTCACTTCTTTTACTTCCCCGATAACCAGACCCTTAGGGAACACTCCCCCTAACCCGGAGGTCATCACTTTAGAGCCTTTATCCACTTTCATATCGTTTGAAATCCGTTTGACTAAGATCTCTTTTTTATCACTGTCGTACCCTTCAATCCAACCGTTAATATCTTGTTCTTTCCCTTGAATCACAGTGGAAATCCGGTTTTTCGTATTATTTGTCGAAATTAATTCAACAGTGGATGAAAATTCATTTACGCTCTTGATCTTTCCAATCAATCCGGCCGATGATATAACGGCCATGTCTGATTTAATTCCGTTCACTTCCCCTTTATCGATCGTCAGGAGCTCTTGCCAGCGATCCGGGTTTCTTGCAATGACGGTGGCTTGAATCGTGTTATAGGCACGAAGGTCTTCTTTCTTTTCAAGGACCGCCCTTAATTCGACATTATCCTGTTTAAGGTCCTTGACCTTTGTTTCAAGCTTCACTAACTCATCTAAACGTGTCTTCAGTTTTTCGTTTTCTGTGTATGTATTTTGAAGATCTTGAACGTTTTCAACAACTCCCGCTACATAATTAACAGGTTTTGAAACCAATGACTGTCCGAATCCTACCATATCTTTCACAAACTGCTCAGGCCAGCTGATGCTATCTCGCTCCCGCAAAGAAAATCCGATTAATCCCACAAGGACTATGACACTGACGAGCAGAATGATCAAACGTTTATTCAGGAAGAATTGTGGCATGATGTACACCTCAACCTTTTCTCATTCTAGTAATTACTATATCAAAAATCGCTTGTTTTTGATATCATTCGTCAAAATATTCATGGTTCTTCGAAAAAAGATGGGGCCGGCCCTAAGATTAAATCAGTAACCTTAAGGAGACGTCCCCCATACATTATCTATTATTATTTTCCCCGGTTTTTAAAGAGGTGAATGTGGTCAAGGGCTTTTCCTGTACCGATTGCCACACAATCCAGAGGCTCCTCTGCAATAAGGACAGGCATTTTCGTTTCATCACTGATCAGTTTGTCAAGGTTACGCAGAAGTGCTCCGCCCCCTGTCAACACAATTCCCCTGTCCATAATGTCAGCCGCAAGTTCTGGTGGTGTCTTCTCTAACGTACTCTTGACCGCATCTACAATCGTATATACGGTATCACGAAGAGCAGATGCGATTTCAACGGCCGTTATTTCGATCGTTTTCGGTAAGCCTGTCAGAAGGTCACGCCCACGGATTTCCATCGCTTCGATTCCTTCAGAGTCCCCGGCAGAACCGACTTCCATCTTGATGTTTTCCGCTGTACGATCCCCGATCATCAGATTATACGTTTTGCGGATATAGTTGATGATGCTATCATCCATTTCATCCCCTGCTACACGGATCGACTGACTTGTCACAATCCCGCCTAAAGAGATGATCGCTACTTCCGTCGTTCCTCCGCCAATATCCACGACCATACTTCCTGTCGGTTCCCAAACTGGCAGGTTAGCTCCGATTGCAGCGGCAAAAGGTTCTTCGATCGTGTAAGCATCCCTTGCGCCAGCCTGTCTTGTTGCATCGATAACCGCTCTTTCTTCAACGCCCGTAATGCCTGAAGGTACACAAACCATGACGTAAGGCTTTCTTGAAAATGCGCCTTTATTACGTGTCGCTTGTTTTATGTAGTACTTCATCATCGTGGCAGTTGTTTCGTAGTCAGCGATCACCCCATCCTTCATTGGGCGAAGTGCCACTACATTCCCCGGTGTTCTTCCGATCATGTTTTTAGCATCGTTCCCGACTGCTACAATTTGCTTATTATCTGTTTGAAGTGCCACTACAGAAGGTTCGCGAACGACAATCCCTTTGCCTTTCACGTACACCAATGTGTTAGCTGTTCCTAAATCAATCCCTAAATCTTTCGTTCCAAACATGAATGGTATCTCCCTTTCTGATACAAATTGGCTGGTTTTTAACGTTTTATATGTGTTTTCACAGGAGAGTTGTCCAATCACTCTCTATCCTCGTAATTTTCGTCACAATAATTGTACGTTCATGCATAACGAAAAGACTCATCCCTTTGTAGAATGACTCCCTTTTTCATAGACTGCGTTATATAGAATCACCATATTGTTTGTAAAAATCATAAGCTTTATTATATCGTAACCAGGAAAAAAATCATAGTGTCATAAATACCCTTTTTCCTTTAAACTGATAAACTTCTTCTCCCCTATTATAAGATGATCGAGTATATCAATACCAATGATTCGACCACATTCCACTAATCTTTTTGTCACTTCGATATCTTCCCTGCTTGGAGTCGGATCTCCCGATGGGTGGTTATGGATACAAATGATCGATGCGGCGGATCGTCGAAAGGCTTCTTTGAAGACCTCCCGGGGGTGTACGATGGAGGCATTCAGACTTCCGATAAAGATGGTTTGTTTGTGGAGAACTTGATTCTTTGTGTTGAGGTATAAGCATACAAAATGCTCCTGTGCCAGGAATCTCATATCGTTCATGACATAATTGGCTCCGTCCTCGGGGGAACGGATGCTGTATCTGTCATCAAAGGCCAAGTTGCTGATCCTTCGACCGAATTCGACGGCGGCCATGATCTGAACCGCCTTTGCAAGACCGATTCCCCTCGTTTTCGTAATCTCTTCAAGGGAAGCATCCTTTAATAGATTCAATCCATCAAAATGATTGAGCAGCCGGTTGGAAAGTTGAAGAACAGACTCGGATTTTGTTCCGGTCCGGAGTAGAATTGCCAGGAGCTCCTGGTTGGATAAACTGGCTGCTCCGCTATGAATCAGTCGTTCCCGGGGTCTTTCATCTTGAGGGAAATCCCGGATCATCAGCCTGTTTTCTTCTTCTTGGTGGGGTTCTGTTTTTACCATTGGTTCCTCCTTTTCTTACGTAAAGGAGTCATTCTATTGAAGATAGCCCATTTCAAGTAAAACACGATTCACCCGGGAGATGGGTAACCCAACGACGGAGAAATAATCGCCTTTTATTTCTTTGACAAATTTCGCTCCGATCCCCTGAATCCCATATGAACCAGCTTTATCAAAAGGCTCTTCCGATGCAATATAGTCGTCAATCTCTTTAGGGGTCAACTCCCAAAACGTAACATCCGTTTTTTCATAAAAAAGTTTCTCCACATCACCATTCAGGATCGCAACGCCTGTGTAGACAGCATGGGTAGAACCTGAAAGCATCGTCAGCATTTCTTTCGCTTCTTCTATCGATTCCGGTTTCCCAAGGATCTGTCCATCCTTCGTTACGACGGTGTCAGACCCGATCACATAATGAGTGGGATACTGATTCGCTATTTCTTTTGCTTTTTTCTGTGCAAGGTACATGACGACTTCATGAGGCAATAAGTCAGATGAGAAGGTTTCCTCTACAGTAGAGCTTATGACGGAAAAAGTGAGTTGGATTTGTTTAAGAAGTTCTTTTCGACGAGGAGATTGTGAAGCGAGTATGAGGTTGGACACACCATACCATTCCTTTCAGAGTAGAAATTGGGAGATACAAGAATATACTACCAAATTCCTCCTCTCTAAACAAGTGAAAATAGAGCCCGCACTCTTATGTCAAGCTGGCTTAAATCTGACATAATGAGAGAAAGGCCCTATTTTCAATAAGGATTATTTCCTAGAAAATAGTCTAATTCAGTCGAAATTATAATCCGCTGTAAAGTTGGAGATAGGACAACAGCTCTTCCTGGACTTTTTGTGCATCCTCCGGAGACTTCATCGCTGCTGCAAGATTCCCTGCATTGACCAGGGATTTTTTCATGGAAGCGACGGACTCCTGTCCTACTTTGATCCCTTCCAATTCCTTTACGCCCGATTGAATGCTTTGGATGGCAGTTTCGTCAGGGGACCCGCCGGCCATTCCCTTGCTGCTCTCCTCTGCTATAGCGTTGTACAGGGCATTCCCTTTTTCTAAAAAGGTTTTCTCTTCACTCGAAGCGTTTATTCCCTTCGCTTCAAGGACAAAGTCTTTGGCGTATACGTCCACCCCTTGTCCTTTCAATTCTCCACCCAGTGTTTTAGCTGTCTCAAGATCTCCCGACACACCCACTAAGAGAAAGAATTGTCCATCCTTTTCCACGCTTGCACTGGCAATGCCTTTCCCTGATAAGGTGTCCTTCATGGCCTTCAATGATTCCTCTGATGAAAACACACCGCCTTGAAGAATCGACGTTGAGAAATCCTGTAATTCAACAGCAGATACAGCCTGCTTTCCTTCCGTATTTCCTTCCGCTGTACTATCTTGCAGCGTTGCCGCGGGTACGGAAGGCCCATCCGTTGTCGTAATGACTTTAAGCGTACCGAACCCCAGCACCGCCCCCACCACAACCGCACCAATGATCGACATTAAAAGATTAACAGAGTCCTGAAAAGGATTTTTGAAAGACTTCCGCTTCTTTTTGCTTCCTGTCACATAGTTGATTTTTTTGTATTCCTTTGGAGGCTGGGCTTCCTCATCGTCTGGAAGGATCCAGTCGAATCCATTGTCTTCCGCTTCTTCACCGGCAGCCGCTTCAGATTCTCCCAACTTCCAATCATAAACAAGAAGATCTTCCTCAAAATGTGTTTTTTCACCATTAATTTTAATAGAAATCTTTTTATCATTCCCTTTTCGTTTATCCATCATCGCCACCCTCCTTCATCTATTTTTTTCCATGCTATCACATCCAATAAAAAAAAGAACAAGACTTTTGTCGTCTTGTCCTAATAGGTTTTCGTCAAATTTTTCAGTTTTCGGGTTCACTGTCATTCGTTGTCATGGATGGATCCGTATACTGAATAAAAGGATCCTTCTTCATCGAAGGAGGCGGACTATCAATGGAAGGCACACTGTCTTGTAAATCCGTCAGTCCGGGTAAGTAAAAAGCAGAGGCCACCAGTTGATAGCTTAAACTTTGAGGCTCCCCCTCATTAAGGACGGGGCTCATTTCTTCCTTTCCTTCAAACACAAGTTGATTGATCTCTACTATCCGTTCAAGGTTTTCTAATTCACTAATGAACTTCTCCATGGCAAAATAGTTCTCCGATTCTACTGTCATGGTAATTTGTAATCTCTTTACAGAAGAAGTGTCCCCGTCCGTCACTTGCTCCACTGGAGGTTCCCCTCCATTTCCCGGGTCGGGATTTTTATTTTCTTCACTGGAAAACAGGAAGTCTTCCTTCACAAAACTCATAGATTGAATCGTACTTTGAGAGAGCACCTCCGCTTTTTCAAGCTGAAGGATGAGCTGTTCCGTCAAAGGATCGACGGGGATCTGCCCTTGCAAACTTCTAGTATCCCTGTATGAATGATTTTCTATTTGAGAGGTCTTTTTTTCGATTGCCGCTAAAATCTTTTGTTCTGTTTTCAGTTCCTCATGTGTAATCCTCAGCCTGTCTTTTTGAGGAGAATAGACGAAGAAATAAAAGAGAAACAGGGTAATGAGGCACGCTGACGTCATTCCCATTAAAAGCATTCTTTCTTTTTTGTTCAGTGCTGATATCATTCCCCGACCTCCCCTTCTAAGAAGGTGTCATCCGACTCTTGAAGTTTTATTGAATCAAGGGAAAGTGAAAAATCAGCCAGATACCTGGGGACCACTCCACTTTCACCTGAGTCCATTTCTTCAGAGGTCATATTATTTGTCGTGATTTCAACGATTTCCGCTTCTTTGATCCATTCTACTTCCTTTAAATGATGCAAATAATAGGCTGCTTCCCGGGATGAATCAAATTGTATAGAAGCATTGATCGATTGTCTCCCACTATATTCAAAGTTCTGAATGAATCCGCGGGGAGGAAGTAACGAGATCAGCTCATTGAGTACAGGAACTGTCTCGATTGGATAATTTGTCATCCATTCAATGGTTTCCTCAAGCTGCCGCGCTCCTTGGGAAGCCTCAGAATCCAGCAGTTTCGTTTGCTGTACGTCAATGATTTTTTTCGTCTGAGAGATACCTTCAAGAGTTCTTTCCGTTTCCGTTTGAACGCTTCGAAGAGAAAAAAAGAAGAATAGACATGAGATAAAAAAGACGAAAAGAATGATAGCGATACTATAAATAAAAACGGAACTCTTCTTTTCTTTTTCCGGCAATAGGTTAATATCAATGAGATTCAACATATTGCACCTCTTTTAGCGCGAGACCCAGGGCTATGGCAAACTTACCGGGCATCTTCCCGTCATTCACCGTGTGGATCCCTTCCAGACGGTGAATGACGACGGGGATGCTGAGTCTTTCCTTTATATATCTATCAATCTCATTTATATTCGGATGATCTCCACTAATGAGAGCCCGTTCAACAGAGAACTCCCCTTTATGGAGTGAATACTGATAAAAGTTCATCACTTTCTCTATTTCACTGAACGCATCTTCGACATTTCTCCATGCGAGATGCTCTTCCATCAATACATTCTTATTTTCCTGCTCCAACACGATCGGTCTTGTAAAGATCGGTTTATGTCCCCAGAAAATGGAGATGGTTAATAATCTCTCATCAAAATGCAGGAACATTGTATGCTCATGTGGTGAAACGGATCCTTGCTCCACTGATAATCTGTAAAGAGCGAGGGGGGAAATATCTGCAACAACAGGCTTCAATTTCGCATCCTCCAGCACTTCTTTGTAGCTATCCACCACTTCCTGATGGGATGCGATCAAAAGGACCTCCCTGCCGTCCTGCACTTCACCCAATAAAGCAAAATCAAAAACAGGATCCTCAAAAGGTAAATGAATGCTTGTACCAATTTCCAAAAACAAGTACCCCTCTATTTCATCCTCTTTAAGATCAAGGGGAATCGTCACTTTTCGTAACACAACAAACGGATCGGGTGCGACAAATCGGATCGATCTTCCTTTAATTCCCCACTCCTCTACACATCCTTCCAAAATAAATGATAGAGTCTGTACATCCATGATCCTCCCACCTTTGATGACTCCGTCAGGAAGGGAGCGTTCCCCAAAAGCCTGAACCAGTAGTGGAGAAGTCTGCTTCAACTCTAGAAAGCGGATGGAATTGTCTGTGAACACGATATTGGATGTTTTTTTGCTGCTAGAGAGAAACGATAAGAAACCCATAGAATGAATCCTTTCTTTACATTAATAGAAAAACGATAGATAAGCGGATAGGATGTTATCGTAATACAGATAAGCAAGGATGGTCCCTAAAGCGATAAACGGACCGAACGGTATCGGTTTACCTTTCTCAATGAACTTGAATGCCAGTGCAATCAAGCCAAAGACCGCTCCAAAGAAGGTTGCAAGCATGAAGGACAGGATCGTGACCTTCAATCCGACAACGAAACCGATGACTCCATAAAGCTTGATATCGCCTCCACCCATCCCGCCTTTACTGACGATGGCGATAAGAAGAAGGAGCCCAAAGCCAACAGCGGCACCGACCAGACCATCCCACCACGGGGTCAGGGGAATAAACAGGCGTTCCAGCAAAAAAATCCCCCCAAAAAACAAAAGGACTTTATCAGGGATGACCATATACGTTAAATCAGAAACGGTTATGATGATGAACAATGAAATGAGCGTCCATGCCACAAGGAGCTCCCATACGAATCCAAACTCCAGATACGCCAGGACAAACAGACTGGCATTCAAAGCTTCCATAAACGGATATAAAGGAGAAATGCGCCCTTGACACCGGCGGCATTTCCCCTTTTGAATGAGATAAGAAAAGACAGGAAGCAGTTCGATGGCAGTCAATTGATGACGGCAATACGGACAGCTCGACCTTGGCTTTACGATGGATTTCTTTAACGGCACCCGTAGGCCGACTACGTTGTAGAAGGAGCCTAGGAGGAGTGCGTATATTAAAACTAGTAACAACATTTAACGAGCTTTCTTAGCAAGTTCATCTTCTGTGATTTTTGTAGTAGAAGCTTCATGGTCCTCTATGCTATACTTCCTAGAAGTAGAATCGTAAGTTACTGTATAATCATCATCTTTGACCTTTGATACATAATCCTTTAACCCCAAAACATTTGTAGCCGTGTCCTCAGTTTGTTTCCATTTTGTTGCATCAGGATTCTCTGCATGTGATAACCTAGCTGCATCAATGATTTGCAAAGCTTCCGCCACCTTAGCATCTTCTTTACTATTTTTAATAACCCCACCAATACTCGGCACCGCAATCGCCGCAATAATCCCCAAAATCACAATGACAGCAAGAAGCTCGACGAGGGTCAAACCTCTCTCATTCTTCAACATCTTTTTCATTTTCTTCAACATTTTTTCATTTCCTCCCCATAACCACATGTAGTACTTTAGTACTCTTTTAATCTACCTATATTATACAACACAGAAAATAAAATATAAGTCTAAATGTGTAAAAATTTATCATATTTTCTAGAATTTTTGCACATTGTTAAATATTTCAAACATCGGTATCATGATGGCGGTTACGATCGTCCCGACGAGTCCCGCCAACAGAACGATCATGAGTGGCTCTATCAGTGATTTAAGTTGATCTGTGGAGTTTTCCACTTCTTTTTCGTAAAAGTCCGCCACTTTGGAAAGCATGCTGTCAAGTGATCCCGTTGCTTCTCCGATGGAAATCATTTGTGAGACCAGGGGTGGAAAGGCCCAGTGTTTTTTCATGGGTTCCGTTAACGTTCCGCCTTTTTCCAGCGATTCTCTCGATTCTTTGAGAACCGCCGCAATCACTTCATTTTCCACAACCCGTTCGACGATGGCCAAGGACTGAAGGATGGGAACCGAGCTTGAGAATAGGGAACTCAACGTCCTTGTCATTCGGGCTAAAACCGCTTTTTGGAGTAGTTTGCCGAATATTGGGATGCGCAGTAAGAAGTAATCCAGATAGTATTTTGACTCTTTTCTCTGCCTTACCATCGTGATCCCTGTGATCATGAGAAGAACAAGGAATAAAAGAAGGTACCAAAAACGCTGCACGGTTTCACTTGCCCCGAGGACGAATCTCGTGATTAACGGTAATTCTCCCCCGAAATCGTCAAACATATCCACGAAAGTCGGCACGACAGCTGCCAGTAAGAAGATGACCACCCCAATGGCGATGAACCCTACCACTACAGGATAGGACAGGGCCGCAATCACTTTTTGCCGGGTACCATGCTGCTTTTCATAGTGATCTCCGAGTCTTTCCAGGGTTTCATCCAGACTCCCCGTTGCTTCCCCGGCTTTCAGCATATTGATGAAGAGGGGCTCAAACACTTTCTTATGCTTGCCGAATGCCTCGGAAAGGGGATGTCCCTCCCTCAATTCCATTTCTACGTCCGTAAGAATTTTCGTCAAAGCTTTACTATCTGTTTGACTGCCGAGAATGCGGGTCGCGTCCACCACGGTGACCCCCGCTTTCAATAGAGTAGAGAATTGCCTGAGAAAAATGACCATGTGCTGAAGCTTGACAGGGTTCCCTAAAGTAATCTCTTTCGTCAGTAGAGTCTCCGGGATTTCCTCCACTGAAATGATGCGGATGCCTTGATTCTTCAGCCTGAGCATTGCGTCTTTTTTAGTGGGAGCCGTGATCTGGCCTTTTTTCTTCCCTTTTTTGTCTCGTCCTTCGTACCTGAATCTGCTCATCTTTAACGGTTCTCCTGAAGAAATGGAGATGCCACTTCAATTGAAATCATACCGGCGTGCAGATATCTGCTGACATTCGATTCAAAGAGCTCCATTCCCTGCGCTTTAGAGGTTTGCATGACGGAGGGAATTTGATGAATCTTTTCAGACCGGATAAGATTGGCAACGGCTGAATTATTCAAAAGGATTTCCGAGACAGCAATCCTTCCATTTTTATCAACCGTAGGCAGGAGGCGCTGAGCAATCACTCCCTGCAGAACCGATGCAAGCTGAACCCGGACCTGGGAT
Organism: Rossellomorea sp. FM04394; assembly: GCF_041889765.1. Lineage (NCBI taxonomy): Bacteria > Bacillati > Bacillota > Bacilli > Caryophanales > Bacillaceae > Rossellomorea > Rossellomorea sp. FM04394. Next base: position 3,083,201 of record NZ_CP168654.1, read on the forward strand.
TGCTGTTCGGCCGGGAATACATCTATGATCCGCTCGATTGTAGAAACGGCACTGGACGTATGCAGGGTCCCCAGGACTAAATGACCGGTCTCGGCTGCTGTGATGGCTGTTTGAATGGTTTCCAGGTCACGCATTTCCCCTACCAGAATGACATCGGGGTCCTGCCTCAATGCACTCCGCAATCCGTATGCAAAGGACTTTGTATCAAACCCGACTTCCCGTTGATCAATGATGGAAGAACCGTGCGAATGTAAGTACTCTATCGGATCCTCAAGTGTTATGATATGCTTCCTCATCGTCTGGTTCATATAATGAATCATCGAAGCGAGGGTCGTCGATTTCCCGCTTCCGGTCGGCCCGGTCACTAACACCAACCCTTGATGCTTTTCTGCTATTTTCATTAAAACAGGCGGGAGCTTCAGTTCTTCCAGGGTCGGAATATTCCTAGGCACAACCCGTAAGGCAATGGAAATACAAGATCGTTGAAAATAGGCATTCACACGGAACCGCGAGACACCTGGGAGTGCATACGAAAAGTCCATTTCCCCCCGCTCTTTGAATTCCGTCCATAAATGCTCGGGAACAATGGCTTTAGCCATTTGCTCTGTATCTTCCGGCTTCAGCACATCCTGCCCATACCTCTTCAAGTCTCCATGAATGCGGAAAACCGGTGCCGATTCTACTGTTAAATGAATATCAGAGGCCTTTAATTCAAATGCCGCCCGTAATAGATGATCTATCCGTTCCTTCAAGTCATACACCTTCTTTACTCTATTGCTACACGCAGTATTTCCTCTGTCGTCGTCAATCCCTGCTTCACCTTAAACAATCCATCATCCAAAAGAAAAATGGTTTTGTGATTGATGGCAACTTCCCTTAATGTGGAAAGGGATTCATTATTCATGATGATCCTCTTCATTTCATCGTTTACGACCAGTACTTCATGAATGGCCATTCTTCCTTTATAGCCCGTCATATTGCACGAAGCACACCCTCTGCCACGGATGACCTTTTCGATGGTCATGCCTCTGCGATCAAAGATTTCTTTCTCCCTCACTGTGGGGATTTCTTCCTGTGCACAATCCCGGCACACCTTCCGGACAAGCCGTTGAGCGACAATTCCACTTACGGAAGTCGCGACCAGGAATGGCTCGACCCCCATATCGATCAGGCGGGTCACGGTACTCAAGGAATCATTCGTATGGATCGTACTGAGAACTAAATGTCCCGTCAGTGATGCCCGTATCGCTACTTCAGCCGTTTCTCTATCACGGATTTCCCCCACCATGATAATGTTGGGATCCTGTCTCAGGATGGACCTGAGGCCTGCAGCAAAAGTAAGGCCGACATTGGTATTCACCTGAATTTGGTTGATCCCCTCCAGTTGATACTCAACCGGATCCTCGACGGTAATGATATTGACCTCTTCACTATTCAGCTTGTTCAACGCTGCATACAGAGTGGAAGATTTACCTGAACCAGTGGGACCTGTAATAAGCACGATCCCGGTGGGCCGATCAATCAGGTCTTGAAATCGTTTAAGGTTCAAGCTGTTGAAGCCAAGCTGCCCCAGGTCATTCAACGATGAACTCAGGTCCAGTATACGGAGGACGATCTTTTCCCCGTATACCGTCGGAAGTGTGGATACCCTTAAGTCGATCGGGCGGAAATCGATGTTCGTTTTAATTCTTCCATCTTGAGGTACCCTGTGCTCCGTGATATCCAATTGAGACATGATTTTGATGCGGGCCGTCAGCATGCTTTGCATATGCTTGGGGAGGGATCGATCTGTCCGTAAGATGCCGTCCACCCGGTAGCGTATATGTACTTTTGTTTCCTGGGGATCGATATGGATATCGCTCGCCTTTTGCGTCATGGCATTGGATAGCAATTGATTGACGAGTCTCGCGATGGGGGAGTCCTGATCTGTCAAAGCTTCATCCTCTAAGGGAGGAGGCTCATTCCCCATCCCTTTCAACTCTTCAAAGCTTTCATCCAAATCGTAATACTTATTGATTGAACGGAGGATATCGTCCTTTGTTGCGATGGATGTCTCAATATAGAATCCAGTGGACAATCTCAGATCCTCGATCGTGTAGAAATCCATTGGATCTGCCATCGCCACAAACAGCTTATCTCCTTCTATTTTTAGCGGGATGATTAGGTTCCGCTTGGCCACTTCTTTTGGAATCAAATGAAACAGCTTTGGGTCAAACGGGTATCGAAATAAGCTGACGTGAGGTATGCCCAGTTGAAACTCCAGCACTTCAATCAGCTGCTGCTCCGTAATGTATCCTTTTTGTAAAATTGCATCTCCCAGCTTCTGATCGATCCCTTTTTCCCTAAGAGCCGTTTGAAGCTTTCCTTCTGTCAACAAACCTGATTCAACTAATAAATCGCCTAAACGTTTCCGCTCTTGCGCCATGCTATCCCGCCTGCCTGTCATTTTCTTATTTCATATCGGTCTCTGGTAGATCCTTTTCAGAAGAAGAAGCATTGGACTCCTCTTTCTGTGAAGCAGAATTTGAATCCGACTTTTCATCTTCCTCTTGATTAGATGGACTCTTTTGAGGATTTGAGCTGTCCTGGGATACCTGCTCTCCGACCTCAGAAGTCGTTTCACCCGCCCCTGAAACATCGACCGCTTCCCCTGCCACGTAATCTTTCATACTATGTAACTCTTCTTTATGAACGGGTAGGTAAAAGTCTTCTGATACTTTCTCTTCCTTGAGAAGTTCACCCTTCATCGTCTGAAAGCTTCTCCATACTTCAACCTGCATTCCATTTCGGCCTTCTTCTGTCACCATTATTTCACCTGAATGTAAATATGGACTGTACTGCTTGATCACTTTCGGTTTAAATGACTGCTCGTTCCGTCGATCCACGGTCACCCTATATGGAAGTTCGGCACCTGTCAGTGAGATGGAAAGCACATCCCCTTGCCATTGAAGTATGATCGTATAAGATCCATCGTTAGGATTTGAGAAAATAAAGTCCTTATCCTGCTCTTTATTTATGTAAGCTTCCAATCCTAATTCAATACCATCAGGAAGCTCCCTGCTCTGATTTCTCTCAATCACCTCAAAGTTTGACGGCAGCATCAGCTCATAAAGACATGAAGCGAGAGTGCTGAGATCCTGGTCAGTTGCTCCAGTGAATCCTTCCCCTTCAATAAACTCCAGTAAGGAAAACGGTGAGGTCCCTCCTATTACAATCTCAGGGTACGAATCAATGAACTGCTGAAGCCCCGGTGTTAATGGTAGACCATTGACGTTGATCTCCGAAATGGTTTCAATGGACGCGGCATGAGTCTCGCCACCTTGTTTATCTTCTGTATTTTGATCAGAAAGACCGGCCACGTCTTTCATTCCACTATCGGAAACGGGTTGAGTCGGTGATAGGAAGCGATCATAGGCAAAAGCACCCAGATGAGCAAGACTGAATAAACCTATGCTGCATAACACTAAAAATACGGATAGCTTTGTAATAGGTATTCTTTTACTCATCACAGATGCCCCTTTTTTACATTTTCCTTATTGGTTTTTAGATGTTTTGAAGAATGATTGAAAGCTGATTTAAACTTTGATGAAGTAGGAACTTAGAAGTATAATTCGATGAAAATTAACAAAATTCGACTACTACTATTTTAGTATATACACTTGCAAATGAAAAGCTACTATCTGTTATTAATAGAAAAAAATAGAAGAAAAGTCATAATTTTCGTTCATACAAAAAAACACCTCCCCCATGCAGGAAGGTGTTCTCCGGATTCATTTCACATACTGAGCCACCCGATTCCGCCCAGCCTGCTTGGCACCTGTATATAATGCCCGATCCGCATGGCGGATAAGAGCAAGCGTATCATCGGCGTCCTCCGGTGCTGTCGAGACCCCGATACTCGCTGTGATCCTGACCATCATTCGTTTGTTGGATTCGTCCAGGCTGTCATGGAGGGTGAAGGGCTCATTGGCAATCGCACCTCTCACATGCTCAGCAAGTCGGAGTGCTTCATCCTGTTTCGTATCCGGAAGAAGGATGACAAATTCCTCCCCTCCATATCTCGCAACTGTTCCCCTTGAATCAATAAGGGTGCGAAGGCGGTCGGCAAGTTCAATCAGGATTTCGTTACCGCTCTGGTGACCATAGTTATCGTTAATCACCTTAAAGTGATCCAGGTCGAGCATGATGAGAGAGAGACTTTGTCTTTTCCCAGCATCGAGATGATTGAACTCCAGCGTCAGGAGATCTTCAAAATAGCGGTAATTGTATAGTCCTGTCAGGGCACATCTTTCACTGTTTTTCTTCGTCCGTTCATGGTGCCTTGCATTTGCGATTGCCACTCCTAAATAGGAACATAAAATATCGACGATCATCAATTGATATTTTTCATAGGCTTTCTTTTTGGAAGAGGCCAATAGAAGAATCCCTCTTACCTTTTGGCTTCTTACAATGGGAACGCACAAAACGCTTTCCACTCCATCAGGCATATACCCTTCAGCTATGTCGGTCCATTCAGATCGGGAAGTATAAAGGACGGACGTCCCGGTTTCCCACACTACACCGCTGATTCCCTGGCTTTTCTTTAATGGACGCAGGTTATTCGCCTTCATTTCACCATTTTCTACACGCCTTAAGAGAACAAGTTCTTCATCCTGGCAATCAAGGATATATGCATACTCAACGGGCAGGGTCTCAATGATTCTCTCGATGAATATATCAAGCACTTCTTTTACTTTCAGGCTTTCCGTTAATTGGTGACCGATTTCACCCGCTTTTTGAAGGTATTCATTGATTTTTTCAGAAGAGTTATAGAGCTTTAAGATGATAGATAAGCTCACAAAAGGGATACCGATCAATAGAGAAGCGAAGGCTCCCAGTTCAAACGTTAAATAATAGAGAGATAATGAGAGAGGGAACATGATCATGTTTGCGGTAAAGTCCCAAACGAAATCCTTGCTGTAAAACCGGACATCATTGTTCACTACATAGTGTTGATACAACAAAAGTAGAATTTGATTGATCATGATCGAAACGATTTGATAACTGAGAATCGGAAATAGTAATTGACCGATATTCCTTAATCCCACTTCTCCACCAAATAGAAAATAGATGAGGCCGCTCACTAACGAAACAAGAAAGAACATCACTGAATTCAAGGGAATTCTATGCCAATCGGTTTTGGTCAGCCTGAGTCGGATAAGCAATGGGATAATAGAGAATTGCATGAGGACGATCTCAATAAATAATCCATACTTTATAAACCCTACGAGGGTCACCCACTGGATGAAGAAAATGGTGGCACCATTTATCACAATGGGCATGAGTGGGATAAAGGTGGCAAAAGCCACTAAGGTTAAAAGCTCCAGCTCATTTCCTGCAATATTTTCAGGAGGATAGTAGCGATAAGTAAAATACAATCCAGCAGGTACAACGGCTAGCCAGGCCAGCAATATGTACAGCTTCTTTTTTACTGATAATGTCATGTCTATCCCCCAAAGGTCCCGTTCGATTTAATATAGTCCGATCATACTACACTAGTTAAATAGTCACAAGTTTAAGAATAGTTTATCAAAGCAGTCCTATAAAGTCACTTACTTTTTTCTGTAATTTTCTAATTCTTTAAGAAGATAGGGTTTTACCTCAGATAGAAAATATAAAGAACCTGTCACGAGCAGTACTTCATTTTCTTTCAGCTCGGGGATTTTCTCGTGAAGATACTCTTTCCAATGCGGAACTTCTTCCTTATGGTGATGGGAAGATAATCCGTAAAGCTCTTCTGCTGAAGCCACTCTTGGAAAGTCAAAGGTCGTAAACCCGATCGCATCGACTGCTTCTTCGAGATTGGAAATCATCGGCTGTAAGTCTTTGTCATTCAATGCGGAAAATAGAACCGTCACCTTTTTCTCCATAAAGCGATCCTGGATCGTTTTCACCAAGGCCTTGATTCCTTCAGGATTATGAGCACCATCTATATATATTTCCGGTTTATCCGAAAGGAGTTCCATCCTTCCCGGCCATGACGCTTTTTTCAATCCAGCTTTTATGTGTGTCCCTTCTACTTTAATGACCTGCTTTTCAGTAAGCAGTTCTATTACCTTTATGGCCATTGCCGCATTGTTCATTTGGTGAGTGCCAATCATCGAAAGCTCGTACGTTTCATTCAATGAAGATGAGTGATAGGAAAATCTTTCACCTTTTTCAAGGATCGAAAGGCGTTCCACTGAAAAATCCTTTCCAAGTTCAAATAAATCGCTATCCATTTTTAACGCTCTATCTCTTATCACATTCGCTGCTTCTTCTTGGTGGACCCCTGATATGACAGGAACGGAGCCCTTGATGATACCGGCTTTCTCAAAGGCGATGTCTTCTAATGTGTTCCCCAGGAATTGCATATGGTCAAGGCCAATGCTCGTTATGACTGAAGCCATGGGGGTGATGACATTCGTTGAATCGAGTCTTCCACCGAGTCCAACCTCATAAAGGACGAGATCGACAGGTTTCACTTCGGCAAAATAGTAAAAGCTCATGGCTGTTATGACCTCGAATTCAGATGGACTTCCCCATTCGGATTGTTCCATGCTCTCGGCAATGGGCTTTGTTTTTTCCACAAGAAGAGTTAAGTCTTCATCTGAAACAGGCTCTCCATTGATACTGACTCTCTCATTAAACCTCTCAAAATAAGGTGAGGTAAACGTGCCTACAGAATACCCGGATTGCTGCAATACATTTCGCAGATAGGTTACAGTGGACCCCTTACCGTTTGTTCCCCCGATATGAACGGTTTTGATTCTTTCATGAGGATTACCAAGTTCCTCTAACAAGCACTGCATTCTCTTTAGCCCTGGTTTGATTCCTAGTCTGAGTCTTGAGTGTATCCATTCAACGGCTTTTTCATAGGTTAACACTTCTTATTCACTCCCTCTGTCAGGTTTCATTAGAAAAAGGGCTCTAATCAGGTCTGATTGCGGATAGGATCTCCCCTGTAACAATCAGACCTTCTTTTAAAGCCCTCTTCTTAACCTTTATTCACTCGGCACAATTAAACTGATTTCAGCTCTTCTATTCTGGCTTTGACAGTCGCTTGTTTTTCCAAATAATCTTTTTCTTTTGCTTTTTCCTCATCTACTACTTTCTGAGGGGCTTTGCTTACAAATTTTTCATTGTTCAGCTTACCTTGAACACGGGAAACTTCTTTCGTCCATTTCTCCAGTTCTTTTTGCAGGCGGGCAATCTCTTCTTCGATATTGATCAGCCCTTCCAATGGAAGGAATAAGTCTACACCTGTAACGACCGCGGTCATCGCTTTTTCCGGTGTTTCTAAATCTGTACCCATTTCAAGCTTCTCCGGGTTACAGAATTTTTCGATATACGCTTTGTTCTTCTCGATGATCGTTAGCGTATGTGCATCTTTAGCCTTCAGCATCAAGTTGATCTGCTTGCTCATCGGCGTGTTAACCTCGGCACGGACATTACGTACGGCACGGATGATGTCAACGAGAAGCTTCATCTCTTCCGCTGCTGCTTGATCTGTCAGGTCTTCTTGAACTGTCGGCCATGCAGCGACCGTAATGGATTCGCCTTGATGCGGCAAGTTCTGCCATATTTCCTCGGTAATAAACGGCATGAACGGGTGTAAAAGTCTCATTGTGTTGTCGAGTACATGAGCAAGAATCGAACGGGTCGTTTTCTTAGCTGCTTCGTCCTCGCCATATAGAGGCAGTTTCGCCATTTCAATATACCAATCACAGAAGTCATCCCAGATAAAGTTATAAAGGACGCGACCAACTTCACCGAACTCGTATCGATCTGCTAAACGTGTTACGGTTTCAATCGTTTCATTTAAACGAGTAAGGATCCATTTGTCAGCAACTGATTTTTCACCTGATAAATCAATTTCGTCATATGTCATGCCATCCATATTCATAAGGGCGAAACGGGATGCATTCCAGATTTTATTTGCAAAGTTCCATACAGATTCTACTTTCTCAAAGGAGAATCGTAAATCCTGACCCGGTGAGCTGCCTGTAGATAGGAAGTAGCGAAGTGAATCTGCTCCGTACTTTTCAATGACATCCATTGGATCTACACCGTTTCCTAATGACTTACTCATCTTACGTCCATCTGCATCGCGAACGAGTCCGTGAATCAGTACATCTTTAAATGGACGTTCACCCGTGAACTCCAGGCCTTGGAAGATCATGCGTGATACCCAGAATCCGATGATGTCGTATCCCGTCACAAGTGTGTTGGTTGGGTAGTAGCGTTTAAAGTCCTCTGCATTCAGATCAGGCCAGCCCATTGTAGAAAACGGCCATAGAGCTGAACTGAACCATGTATCCAGTACGTCCTCTTCTTGTGTCCAGTTTTCAATGTCTTCCGGCGCTTCGTTGTTTACATAGATTTCGCCCGTTTCTTTATGATACCAGGCCGGGATGCGATGTCCCCACCAAAGCTGACGGGAAATGCACCAGTCACGCGTGTTTTCCATCCAGCGCAGGTAAGACGTCTCAAAGCGGTCAGGTACAAAGTTGACCTTGTTTTCTTCCTGCTGAAGTTTTACCGCTTCTTCTGCCAGAGGATCCATCTTAACGAACCACTGAGTGGAAAGATAAGGCTCAACCACAGCTCCGCTTCTTTCCGAGTGACCGACTGAATGCATATGCTCTTCAATTTTGAACAGAACGCCGGCTTCTTGAAGGTCTTTCACGATTTCCTTACGACATTGGAAACGATCCATCCCTTGGTATTTATCCGCCTTGTCATTCATGGTTCCGTCTTCGTTCATCACAAGAACACGTTCTAAATTGTGGCGATTACCGATTTCAAAGTCATTCGGATCGTGAGCAGGCGTTATTTTCACTGCCCCGGAACCAAATTCCATATCAACGTAATCATCTCCTACAATCGGAATTTCACGACCCACGATTGGAAGGGTAACGGTTTTACCGATTAGATGTTTATAGCGATCATCTTCCGGGTGAACCGCAACGGCCGTATCACCAAGCATGGTTTCCGGGCGGGTTGTGGCAATTTCAATGTGCCCACTTCCATCAGCCAGCGGATATTTCATATGATAGAATGCACCTTGTACATCCTGATGGATAACCTCAATGTCTGAAAGGGCCGTTTTCGTTGCCGGGTCCCAGTTGATGATGTATTCACCACGGTAAATCAGGCCTTTGTTATAAAGGTCGACAAATACCTTTTGTACAGCTTCCGATAAACCTTCATCCAACGTGAAACGTTCACGGCTATAATCAAGGCCTAATCCAACCTTGGACCATTGCTGACGGATATGCTCGGCATATTCTTCTTTCCACTTCCACGTTTCTTCCACGAACTTTTCACGGCCTAAATCATAGCGTGAAATGCCTTGATTGCGAAGTTTTTCATCCACTTTCGCCTGTGTTGCGATTCCTGCATGGTCCATACCCGGCAGCCATAATACATCGTAACCTTGCATGCGCTTCATTCTTGTGAGTATATCTTGCAGGGTTGTGTCCCAAGCATGACCAAGATGAAGTTTCCCCGTTACGTTCGGGGGAGGGATGACGATTGTGTAAGGCTCCTTCTCCTTATCATTTTGGGCTTCAAAATATTTACCTTCCAGCCACCATTTGTATCTGCCTTGCTCAATGGCATTGGGATCATATTTTGTCGGCATAGATAATTGCTGGTCTTGAGTTTCCATTTGTTTTCCTCCTATATTAGTGCGAATAACTACACTTTTCTAAAAAAATAAAAAAATCCCCCGTCCTATGAAAAGGACGAAGGATTCCATTCGCGGTACCACCTTTTTTTTCAGGAAAAATAAGCATCCTGAACTCTCGACAATCAATAACGGCTTTAAACCGGCTTCTACTACTGTTATTCATAGAAACAGCTCTCCAGGCGACCTTCCATTGTCTTAACGTAGAAAATCTCTCAGCAAACGATTTTCCTCTCTGAAAGTAAGAATCAATGTACTCTTCCTGTTCATTGCTTTTCGTAATTATTTATTTACTCATTATAGTATAGGATAAGATAAACTTTCGTCAATCATTATCGCCAATTTTCCTGAAAAATATTCATTCCGCCTACTCCAGGCACCATTACGCATTGAAATCATAAGATAAAGTAGTGAATATACCCAGGAAAGTGAGTGGTCGAATATGAAAAAAATCAATCAATATACCATGCAGAAATGGATGGGAAACGCCAGGTTGATATGTAAGCAATTCATCATTCCCTTTACCATCTTCCAAGGGGTCCGGACCATCTTGCTTCCAACCACTTTCGATGTCCTTCTTTTAACCCTTTTTATCGGTATAGGGCTTGCCATTTATTTCGATTGGATTTAATGGACTGACGAACCTGGACTTCGCCAGTCCTTTTTTTATTCTGCTTCAGCCGCCTGCTCCTGCTTCTGTTTTTCCATTTCATCCAACCGCATGACCACGTATTCCGTATTTTTCAGCAGCCAGTAGTGCCGTTGCAATTTCTTGAGTGATTTCCGTTCATTCCGCTTATCCTTCGGTGTATGAAAATACTTTTCCACCACTGCAATGACAGAGCTTGGATAAGCTAAATAACTCATAAACAGGAGCCGCTCTTCATTGCGTACTGTAAAATGCTGAAAATAGGTGGTGAGCCACTCGACACATTCCTCGTAATACTTAGGATAGGTTTTCAATGTTCTCGACAAAAACGGCAAGAGATCATGAAATGGAGAAGCCATCTTTGAGTTCTCAAAGTTATGGAAATACCCCAAGCCTCTTTCATCGAATAGAAAGTGCTCCGTGGAAACCTTTCCGTGAGTGATGACGGTCCTCACCTTTTCAAGCTCCTTCGTCTCCTCATACCACTCATCAAGCATCTTGCGTGAAAATTTCAACGCTTGAGTGGCATCCTTGTAATACATGCAGAAATGCAATTGAAAAGGGGACATATACGTTGTTTTTTCACATGCTTCAACATACTCATCGAGAAACTGCTGTTCTTTATCCCACCTGGATGTCAACTGCTCGTAATGAGATTCTCTCTCTTCCTTATCAATCTTCACTTCTTGAGACGAAAGAGTATGCAACCTTGCCAATTCCCTGAACATTTTCTGATGCTTTTCAAATTGATCTTCCCTTTCCAGGTTCAAGAGCCAGGGCATCACATAGTATAACTCCCCTTCATTCCATACCGCATAACGCCCATCCAAGGTCGGGTAGATCGGGACAATTCGGTTATATCCCCTCTGAAACAATAGTTGCACATTCCGGACAAAATCAACACCAGTCTGGGCAGGGATCTGCTTAACAGCCAGTGTGCCTTTATTGGAAAACACTTTGGAGATCTTCCCGTAGCTCTCAACAAAATGGGGTTCGACGCCATAAGGTTGTAAGACATGCTTTAATCCATCAAGCGTTTGTACCATTCCTCTCACCTTCTAAGATTACTTTTCTAAAAAAAACGGACTAACTCCAATGAATTTGGTGTCAGCCCCATTGTTTCTTTTATATATCCATTACGCTATTCATGGGTCTTAAAAATGGGAACGACTTTACCCGAATCCTTTAACCCTTGAAGACGTACTCGCTTTTCGGGATATAAAGAACCTGCCCTGCATAGACGTCTTGATTGGCTTCAAGTTGATTGACCCTCAATAGCTGCGGAATGGTCAAATCATACTTTTCTGCAATATAGTCCAGGGTCTCACCCTCTTGAACAATGCATACCCGTAACGTTGCACCCTTTTCCTCATCTTTTCTTGCAAAGAAATCGGTCAATGAAATGCTTTCATATTTCTTTTTACCTTTAGTCTTTTTCTTTTCTTCCTCGCCTTCTTCCATCTCCGCTTCTACTGCGGGTGAGGAGGAGGATTCTTCTTCGACCTCCTGCTGCTTGTATTTAGGAGGCGGGGTGTAGGTGGCCTTTGGTTCGGCAGGCTGCTCTTCCGATGACTCGCTCAGTTCATGCTGCGGCAGTTCAAACACGTTTTCTTTCCGGAAATAATTTTCCTCATAGGAATGAGTCGGATGGGCATCGTATTGAATCTGTACCGGTATTTCATCCTCTTCTCCGGCAGGAGGGGTCCGTCCTTCAAGGTTAAACGGCTGGTACTCGGCGTCTTCAAAATCCTCTTCTTCTTCATCCTCTTCAACGTTCCCCGCTAATTCTTCGACGTCGTAGTTCTCATACTCGTATACTTCTTCTCTTTCTTCTTGCTCTTCTTCTGTTTCTACTTCTTCCTCCGCTGTTTCTTCTTCTACTTCGGCCACTGCACTCGAACGGTAAAGCGGCTCGTATTCTTCCTCTCTGCTATATTCAGCTTCAAGGGGAGGATGCGTCTGCTGTTCTCCATAAATCCCGGTAATCGTTAAATCGGCATTTAATTTTAAGCATGCATTCTCAGGAACGATGTAGTCAAATGACTCAACGAACACATCGATGTCTCCTAAATTAGCAATTCGATTTTTGGGAATTGTCACATCCACCGGGAAACGATGGACAAATTCATATTCACCTTTTTCCCTTTTTTCTACAATTTGAACGAACTTTCCACCAGCTTCAAACTCATCCTCTTCTTCTCCTCTCGGTGAGGTGGGTAAATATTCACCCGAAAGATCAAGACTACCCCTGATAAGTACGTATTGCTCTTGTTCTTGAATCGTTATATGAGGATCTAAGGAGATAGATAGCAATTCTTCAACTTCCTGTCCTTTTTTAAACCAAATTGATTCTTCCAAAGAAAATCGCAAACACGATTGTTGTTCTTGTGACAAAAGAAATTCCTCCTTCCAGTTCTAAACAAAGAAATAGTAAACAATGCCATTATCACTTTATGAAACGAAAAGGAGGATTATGATAGGAAAACTAAAAGTTGTGGTGAGTGTAGGGATTTAGATTTAGAAACTGGGGGGTATTTCGGATTGATGTTAGTAGTTTGGATTTATCGACCGTTATTTTGATATATCTACTTTCAAATGGATTTATCAACCGTTCTTTCATTTTATCAACCGTTTTTTCAAGATATCAACCGTTCTACATTATTCGTCACATTCCTCCCAGCCCTCACTCCATAAAAATAGCCGATCCCTAAAAAAGGATCGGCTATCTTCTTTACTTCTTACTGATTTTCTCAAACGCTTTTTCTGCTGCTTCGAGGGTCTTTTCAATATCTTCATCTGTATGAGCTGTCGATAAGAATAGTCCTTCGAATTGTGAAGGTGGTAAGAATACACCTTCATGGGCCATTTCACGGTAGTAATCAGCAAACATCTCCAAGTCTGATGACTTGGCACCTTCGTAGTTGGTTACTTCTTCATTCGTGAAGAAGATTCCGATCATGGAGCCTGCACGATTGATTCTGTGAGGGATGTTATGCTTTTCTGCCGCTTTCTTTAAGCCTTCTTCCAACAGGTCTGCTTTGCGTGAGAATTCTGTGTACGTTTCAGGAGTCAGCTGGCTCAGGGTTTCATATCCAGCTGTCATTGCCAATGGATTTCCAGATAGGGTTCCGGCTTGATAAATCGGACCGCTCGGAGCAATTCTCTCCATGATTTCAGCCTTACCGCCATATGCACCTACCGGCAGACCCCCACCGATCACTTTACCTAAGCAAGTTAAGTCAGGTGTTACATCATAGTAGCCCTGGGCACATCCGTACCCGACACGGAACCCGGTCATGACTTCATCAAATATTAACAGGGAACCATGATTCTCCGTGATTTCACGCAGGCCTTCCAGGAAGCCGGGCTGAGGTGGAACGACACCCATATTTCCGGCAACAGGCTCTACAATGACTCCGGCAATATCATCTCCAAATTGTTCAAAGGCATAGCGGATGCTTTCCAAGTCATTATAAGGCACCGTAATCGTGTTCTTTGCCACGCCTTCAGGTACACCAGGGCTGTCAGGCAGGCCAAGAGTCGCCACACCGGACCCTGCTTTGATTAATAAAGAATCACCATGACCGTGGTAGCAGCCTTCGAACTTGATGATTTTATTGCGGCCTGTGTATCCGCGAGCCAGACGAAGGGCACTCATCGTCGCTTCCGTACCGGAAGACACCATACGCACGACTTCAATACTTGGTACTCTTTCAATCACAAGCTGGGCAAGCTTGTTTTCGATTTCCGTCGGGGCACCGAAGCTTGTCCCATTTTCCGCTACTTTTTTAATGGACTCCACCACACGGTCATTGCTGTGACCAAGAATAAGCGGTCCCCAGGATAGAACATAGTCAATGTATTCATTTCCATCGATATCGTAAATTTTAGACCCTTTTCCTCTTTCCATGAAAATGGGATCCATCTTTACGGATTTGAATGCTCGTACGGGACTATTCACTCCGCCAGGCATTAATTCCACTGCTTCTTTGAACGCTTGCTTCGATTTCTCATATGAACGCAATATCGGTTCCTCCTTTAGTGATCTTTCAGTCATCCTTACAGGAACTTTCCACCAATTAGGATAACCAATTCGCTACATCTTTTGCGAAATACGTGATGATGAGGTCTGCACCCGCACGTTTCATGCTTGTCAGCTTTTCCATTACGATTTCCTGTTCGTTTACCCAGCCGTTTTGAGCCGCTGCTTTTACCATGCTGTACTCACCACTTACATTATAAGCGACAACGGGTGCATTAAAACGGTCTTTCACTTCCCTCATGATATCTAAATAGGATAGGGCAGGTTTGACAATTAAGAAGTCTGCGCCTTCTTCAATATCCGACTGTGCTTCTCTTAATGCTTCAAGGCGGTTGGCAGGATCCATCTGATAGGTTCTGCGATCTCCGAATTGAGGTGTGGAGTGTGCTGCATCACGGAATGGGCCATAGAAGCTTGAAGAATACTTGACGGCATATGACATGATCGGCACATCGTGATAGCCGGCTTCATCTAATCCGTGACGGATCGCCGCTACGAATCCATCCATCATGTTTGAAGGGGCAATGATATCGGCACCCGCTTCAACCTGGCTTACAGCCGTTTTCGCTAATAAATCAAGGGTTGGGTCATTCAATACTTTTCCGTCTTTCACGATTCCGCAATGACCGTGACTGGTATATTGACACAAGCAGGTATCAGCAATCACAACCAGTTCGGGATAATGCTCTTTCACAAAGCGTGTTGCCCGTTGAACGATCCCGTGGTCATGATACGCTTGTGTTCCCACCTCATCTTTTTCAGCTGGAACACCGAAAAGAATAATGGATTTGATACCCAAGGAAACCACTTCATCCATCTCTGCTTTTAAGTTATCAAGGGAAATATGATAAACTCCAGGCATGGAAGGAACGACATTCTTGATATTATCCCCTTCCACTACAAACAATGGATAGATTAAATCTTCTTTTCTTAGATGAGTTTCTCTTACCAACGCACGCATATTGTCTGATTGACGCAGGCGACGATGACGGTTAAAGTGCAGATCTTTCATGTATAAACCTCCTAAGTAAATAAAACTTTATTTTAATGATCTATTCGTAATAAATTCTTTCATATCGTTTACCATTTCATTTACAGTATAAATGCTTGGACAGATTTTTACATGCAATCCGTACTTTTCAGCCGTATTTTTTGTAATGGGGCCAATGCACGCAATGGGAATGTCTTGGATTTCATCATGAAGGCTATACTGATCGATCACCTTCATAAAATGGTGAACCGTTGATGAGCTGGTAAACGTAATGATATCAAGTTTTTCTTCTTCAATGATATCCTTCAACTGCCCGATGCTCCCTTCTGGAAGGACGGTTTCATAGACAATCCATTCCTGACAGGGTACTCCTGCAGAAGTTAACTCTGAAGCAATGACGTTTCTCGCCAGGTTCCCTTTTGGTATCAGGACGTCCCCTGACGGCTTCACTTTCGAAATGAATTCCTCTGCAAAGTCATCCCCTGTAAAATGTTCCGGCACAAAGGTAACAGGGATTCCATATTTCTTGCAATATTGTTCGGTTTTACTTCCAACAGCAGCAAACTTCCCGGAAAAAGAAGATAGATCGAGCTGTAATCGTTTCAATGCTTGATGAAAGAATCTAACTCCATTTTTGCTGGTGAAAATAATCCATTCGTACGTATGTATGGTTGTGTGAAGATTCTTTTCCCACTTATCTTCATGAGGTTGAAAATGAAGGAGAGGCACCACAACCGGAATCCCTCCCTCGACTTCAATGAGGGAGGCCGTTTCACTGGATCCCTCACTGCCACGAGTAATCAAAACCTTTATATTTTCTAAAGGCCCTTTCCCCTTCATTAGTGATCAAGCTCCTCTTTCACCTGATCGATAAGAGCTTTAGCACCCAGTTCTGTTAAACTTTCAGCCACTTTTTCACCTACTTGTTCAGGATCCTGACCCACCATGTATTCTTTATAAATGGTTTTCCCATCAGGAGAAGCCACAAGTCCCGTTAAGGCGATGTCTCCATTGTCATGCAGCTCGGCAAACCCTGCAATCGGCACCTGACATCCTCCTTCCATCTTGTGAAGGAACGCCCTTTCAGCCGTTACAGTCTTTGTGGTCTCAACACACGCAAACTTCTGCAGAAGCTCAAGCACCTCAGAATCATCTTCTCTGCATTCAATGGACAACGCTCCTTGACCGACTGCAGGCAGGCAAAGGTCGGGATCCAGGAATTCCGTTACAACATCCGATGTCCAGCCCATACGGGATAATCCTGCCGCTGCAAGGATGATCGCGTCGTAGTCCTCATTCTGAAGCTTCGTTAAGCGCGTATCGATATTTCCACGGATCCATTTGATTTCAAGATCTGGACGTACGGATAAGATCTGTGCTCCCCTGCGAAGACTACTCGTTCCTACGATTGCTCCCCCCGGTAAATCTTTAAGTGCCACATGATTTTTACTGATGAACGCATCGCGGTGATCCTCGCGAACCGGTATACATCCGATGGTCAGTCCTTCAGGTAAGACCGCAGGCATATCTTTCATACTGTGAACGGCCATATCAATTTCTTTATCCAGCATCGCTTGTTCGATTTCTTTTACAAACAAGCCTTTTCCACCGACTTTCGATAGGGTGACATCAAGGATCTGATCCCCTTTTGTCACAATTTCCTTCACTTCGAATTCGTAAGAGGGATCCAGTGCTTTCAACTGATTGATCACCCAATTTGTTTGTGTCAGTGCTAATTTACTTCGTCTCGATCCAACAATGATTTTTCTCATAATGACCTCCTGAAATCTTATGAATACCAGAAATGAAATGAAGACAACCGACTTCCCAGGAAAAAGTTAATTAATATGATCAAGAAGGCTGCAACATTTAGAAAAGCTAATGATTTACCAAATACATTTTTTTTAATGCGGAGATATAAATAACTACTATATAAAATTAATAGAATGAATGACCCTACTATCTTTGGATCATACCAAAGGAATTCCGGCAGCTTGATATAAGCCCATTGGAGCCCAAGTATCAAACTAAGTAGAAGCATCGCTACTCCAATGGAATTTGAGATATATGAAATCTTCTCAAGTTTGGACAAATCACTGATCCTCCATAGCCTCTGTCCCCATTTTTTCTCCTTCAATAATTTAAATTGGAGGAGATAAAGCAAGGAAAACACAAAGGATAATGAAAAGGCTCCATATGAAAGGATGGCCATCGTAATATGAATCAACAATAATTCGGATACGAGCTGTTCGGCCATTGCCTGGGACTCTACCTGTACCGGTGCAAACGTATGGATCGCCATGATGATGAAACCAAGTATATTTGTGAAAAACACCGTAAAGTCCACTCTTAATAATCGATTGATGACCAGTGACAGGGTAATGAGGACCCAGGCATAAAAATAAAGTCCCTCGAAAATGGTGAGGACCGGGAACCTGCCTGTGTTCATCATGTATAGAAATAAAAAGATTGTTTGAAGGATCCAAACAATCGCAAGTAACCAGAAGGCAAACAGATTCGCCTTCCGGTTTTTGTTTAAGAAATCTATAAAGTAAAAGAGAATACTAATAGCATACAGAACAATCATAAGTTCATGCAGCCTAGTCATCGTTTGTTCAAACATAGTCAATAACCTCACTTATGCTTGAAAAGAAGGTTGTGGTATAAGCTTAAGATCGCTCTCAGTCTTTTCATTGGCTGCTTTTACTTGTTTCTGCTCCAGCACTTGTTGTTCAATGTTAAAAATATTGATGAATAAATCCAATTTATCTTCCGCATCGGGAAGGCCCGCTAATTCCTTCGCTTGCAGGATCGGATCCTTTAACAACTGATTGATGATACTCTTCGTATGTTTATTTAACACTTTTCGCTCACGATCTGTTAAGTCAGGCATTTTCCGCTCGATGCTTTCCATCGTTTCAGCCTGGATGGAGAGTGCTTTTTGTCGAAGAGCCGAAATAACAGGGACGACCCCAAGCATATTCAACCACTCTTTAAAAGCCACAATTTCAGCTTCAATCATGATTTCAATTTGTTCGGCTGCTTTCTTACGCTCAGACAGGTTTGCCTGGACGATGCCTTCCAGATCATCGATATCATAAAGGAAAACACTTTCTAATTCACCGATGGAGGGATCCAGATCACGTGGTACCGCAATATCCACCATGAAGAGAGGACGACCCTTTCTCATGCTTTCCACATGGGACATCATCTCTTTTGTTATGACAAAATCCTTTGCACCGGTAGAACTGATCATAATATCAGCCTCTACAAGGGCACATTGAAGCTCCTGCAATGTTTTCGCATTACCGCTGAAACGTTCTGCCAAGGTTTGGGCCTTTTCATACGTACGATTAATGACCGTCACCTTAGTAGCCCCACTGCCATGAAGGTTTTGGATCGCAAGCTCTCCCATTTTACCCGCTCCCAGAATGAGAACATGCTTTTTCTCCAGGCTGCCGAATACTTTTTTAGCCAGTTCAACAGCTGCATAGCTGACAGACACGGCATTGGAACCGATATCTGTTTCAGAGTGACCCTTTTTGGCCACCGTCACTGCCTGCTTGAACAGATGATTAAATACTGTACCGGTCGCTCCTGACTCCTGTGCATTCAGGAAGCTTGAACGAATCTGACCGAGTATCTGGGTTTCCCCCAATACCATTGAATTCAATCCGCACGCAACCTTAAAAAGGTGTTCAACTGCCCCTTCTTGTTCATAAATGAAAAGATAAGGCGTGAACTCCTCTTTATCTATATCGAACCATTGAGATAAGAAATCTTTAATATAATAACGACCTGTATGAAGCTGATCTACTACTGCATAAACTTCCGTTCTGTTACATGTAGAAACAATCACATTTTCCAGAATGCTCTTCTTTTCCTTTAAAGCCTTCATAGCGAAAGGAAGATCAGTTTCATTGAATGATAAACGCTCACGAATCTCAACAGGGGCCGTTTTATAATTCAAACCAACGACTATTGTATACATGCTATGCACTACACCCCCAACTAAAATCATTACTCTCATTATAACATGTCCGAAAAAGCTCCTGACCCGTAAATGTGAACAGAAATTGAAACCTAAGTATGATACATTTATAAGGTACGAAGGGCATGCTTCTTCCGGGACTTGCTAAACATTCATTTCTTCATATACATTTAAGATTAACAAAGAATCAATATGAAAGCATTTTCAATTCTAAAAAATCTTATATATTTCGACATTACCTACTAATGTAGGGTACCAAAACAAGCCTGAAGAATCAAGTAATGGAAAGGTTTCTCATCTATTTGTCGAAACATCTGAGCTTATTTTTCTTATTATGTATTATTTTCCCTAAAAAAACAGTATTTAAAACCATAATTTTAATAAGACACGGGAGGAAGAGTATGAGACAACAAAGAATATTCCCAGGGATCATTTTGATTGGGTTTGGAGCCTACTTTTACTTACAGCAAGCAAACATCGTGCTATTTCAGGAGTTCTTCACCTGGCCCACTTTATTGATGATTGTCGGACTGGCATTTCTGGGACAGGGATACGGGGGAAGGGACTTTGAAGCCATTTTACCCGGTACGATCCTCGTTGGATTCGGTCTGCATTTTCATGTTGTCAATAAACTCGAAATCTGGCCAGATCACATGGGGACCTTCATACTGATCATTGCATTGGGTTTTCTGCTTAGATACCAGAAAACGAGATCAGGACTTTTTCAAGGGGTGCTCTTTTTAACACTATCTATCATTCTCCTTTTCTATGATAAAGTGGTGAGATGGTTTGGCTTGATCGAGGGAAGTGTGGGAACGGCCTGGGAATTCTGGCCTATCGTCATTATCGGAATTGGCGTCTACTTATTGTTTATAAAGAAAAAATAATTCTATATGATCAAAGAAAAGCCCGGAATTTGTTCCGGGCTTTTCTACGTACTATTAGAGGACTGAATCCAAAAACTCTCTCGTCCTCTGCTCTTTTGGAGCGTTGAACAATTCCTGGGGAGGACCTACTTCCACGATCCTGCCATCATGCATGTACACGACCCAATCGGCTACCTCCCGGGCAAATCCCATTTCATGGGTCACCACGACCATCGTCATCCCCTCTAAAGCAAGCTCCTTCATGGTAGCCAAGACCTCTCCGACCAATTCAGGGTCAAGTGCTGAGGTAGGTTCATCGAAGAGCATGATTTCAGGCTTCATGGCCAGGGCCCTTGCAATGGCCACACGCTGCTTCTGGCCACCGGAAAGCTTGGATGGGTAGACATTTTCCTTATCCCCAAGGCCGACTTTCTTTAATAGCTCTTTCGCATCCTTCTTTGCTTCCGCCTTCGAAACCCCTTTGACGTATACCGGAGCTTCCATCACATTTTCCAGCACCGTTTTGTGAGGGAAAAGGTAGAAATGTTGAAATACCATGCCTACTTTCTGACGGATTTTATTCAAATCATGTGTATCCTGATTGACTTCATCGCCTTCTATGACAACCTTTCCATTGTCTTTCAGTTCAAGGAAGTTTAAGCATCGGAGTAATGTACTCTTCCCGGATCCACTGGCTCCAATGAGGCAAACCACATCACTTTCCTTTACACTGATATCAATATCCTTCAATACATGTAAATCACCAAAGGATTTATTTAATTTCTCCACTTTAATCATTTCCTGACTCACACTCATCCCTCCCGCATCTTTATTAATCACTGACCGACATCCGTTTTTCTATGATATTGACAATCGTTGAGAATACCAGTACCAGAACCAGGTAATAGATCGCTACAACGAGCAGGTAGGTCATGTAATCAAAGTTGTTGGATCCAAGCGTCGTTGCCACACTGAACAATTCGAACATCCCTATGAATGAAGCAAGAGATGAATCCTTTAATGCAATGATGAATTGATTACCAAGTGGTGGCAGGGCCCGTCTGAATGCTTGAGGCAAAATGATCCTTCTCATTGATAATCCAAGAGACATCCCCAAGGAGCGTCCCGCTTCCATTTGCCCTTTATCAATGGATTGAATGGCTCCACGGAAAATCTCGGCGATGTATGCACCATTATGGAAAGCAAGACCCATGACAACAGACCAGAAGCCTGAAATATTTAATGAAGTTAATCCGAAGTAGAAAATAAAGATTTGAACAATTAAAGGTGTTCCCCTAACAACGAAAATGTATAAATCCGCTAATAGTTCCAATGGCTTGATTCCTGAAATCTTGAGAAACGCGAAAAACAGACCAATCACGATCGCAATGAGAACAGATACAAAGGTTAATTGGAATGTTAATAACATCCCTTTTAGAAAAACATCATATGTACCAGTTAAGGTTTCAAAAAAGTGCATGAACTTCCCTCCAGTCTATTCAATACGTGTAAATAACGGACAAAAAGCGAATGCGCATAGAAGCACATTCGCTCTGTGTCATGCTGCCTTTACTCTTCTTCAGGATCTGATGTGATGTCTGTATTGAAATATTTTTCACTGATTTTCTTCAGCGTACCGTCTTCTCTTAAGGTCTCAAGTGCTTTGTTGATTTCATCCAATAATTTTTCATTTTCTTTGCTTACAGCGATGGCTTGCTCACTGCGGCCGATCAGCTCACGGGCTTCAACGTTCAGCCCTGCTGCGATCGCTTCTTTCCCTGTGATGAAGTCGGTAATGACGGCATCATGCTTTCCTTTATTTAAAGCTTCTAATGCGACTACGTCACTATCATATTGTTGAATATTATCCGTTACTCCCTGAGCAGTCTCTGCGTAAGTAGATCCTTTGGAAACGGCAATCTCCATTCCTTCCAAATCATCCAATTTTTCTACAGAACTGTCCGGGCGAACGAAAATCTGTGGTCCCGAATAATAATAAGGAGTTGAGAAGTCTACTTCCTTCAAGCGTTCATCCGTGATCGTATGGCTGGCAACCGCCGCATCAAATCGTCCGGATTTCACTCCTTCTACAATTCCCGCAAACTTGAATTTCTTCTGTTCAGGTTCAAGCCCCATTTCTTTCGCAACGGCTTCTGCCACTTCAATATCGAAACCAGACATGGTTCCATCATTATTTGTTACACTGAATGGCTTAAATTCACCTGAAGCTGCATAAATGAATTTGCCTTCCTCTACTAACTTCGCACCATTTTCCGTTGTGGCTTTGTCGCCACAGGCTGATAGAAGAAGCGCAGAAATGACTAACAAGACTAGGCTTTTCCAATTCTTCACTGTCTAGAGTCCCCCTTATGTAGCTTGTAATATTTTTAATCTTTCATAATTTTATCAACAAAAGAGAAAATTCTCAAAATTCAAATATAGCTTCTACAGCTTATAATTATCCATTTTCTTGGATGAAAGAGATTCAGCTTTGTTATAGATACATATGCGTCTCTATCCTTTCATTTCCTTTCATATCCTTTGATGATATAGGTCTATCCACCTTATACGGAGTTCAGTAGACCTTCTTTTATACTACTTTTAAGCTAGATCGATGCTGTCATGATTTAGTCAAAAAAAGAACCGATCTCCACATATGTGGAAATCGGTTCTTTTCAAAGCTTATTTATAGAACGACTTGATGGCATCCCAGGCTTTGTCTTTTCCAAGGCCTGTTTCGGAAGAGAACATGATGAGGTCATCTTCTTTGTCCATATTTAGTGTTTCTCTTGTTACTTTCAAGTGCTTCTGCCATTTGCCTTTCGGGATCTTATCCGCTTTCGTGGCAATGACGATGCATGGAAGTTCATGATGCTTGAGGAAATCGTACATCATGACATCATCATTGGTTGGCGCATGTCGCAGGTCCACGATCAGAATGACCGCCCTTAGCTGCTCACGGGAAGTGATGTAGGTTTCGATCATCTTGCCCCATGCTTCCCTCTCCGTTTTTGATACTTTGGCAAAACCGTAACCGGGTACGTCCACATAATAGAGGGTTTCTTCTATTTTATAAAAGTTCAGCGTCTGGGTTTTACCTGGCTTGGATGAAATCCTTGCCATGCTCTTGCGGCCGATCATTTTATTGATGAATGAGGATTTCCCTACGTTTGAGCGTCCCGCTAAGGCAAACTCAGGAAGAAAATCGCCAGGATATTGTTCAGGCCTGACTGCACTGATGACTAGCTCAACTTGATTTACTTTCACTTCTTTTCACCTACTAATGCTTTCTCTAAGACTTCATCAATATGCGATACAAGGATGAACGTTAATTCTCCCCTTACACTTTCAGGAATATCATCTATATCCTTTTCATTATCTTTCGGAAGGATAATCGTTTTAATTCCCGCACGATGAGCGCTTAATGTTTTTTCTTTCACTCCTCCGATTGGAAGGACTCTTCCCCTCAGGGTGATTTCACCTGTCATCCCTACTTCACGATTGACGTATTTACCTGTCAGGGCTGATACAAGTGCCGTCGTGATGGTGATTCCTGCTGAAGGACCGTCTTTTGGAACTGCTCCTTCAGGAACGTGGATGTGAATATCATATTTCTCGTGGAAAGACTCGCCGATCCCAAGATCATTCGCTTTCGAACGTACATAACTAAATGCCGTCTGAGCCGACTCTTTCATGACATCTCCCAATTTTCCCGTCAGCACAAGCTTTCCTTTACCCGGTGCTAAGGAAACCTCGATTTGTAACGTATCTCCTCCAACCGTGGTGTAAGCAAGACCTGTTGAAACACCGATTTGGTTTTCTATTTCAGCTTGACCATAGCGGAACTTTTTCTTCCCCAGGAACTCTTCAATATTGCTGGAAGTGATCACGACACGCTTCTTGTCGCCAGAGACAATGATCTTGGCCGTTTTTCTACAAAGGGCTGCAAGGTGGCGTTCAAGGCTTCTCACACCAGCTTCTCTTGTGTAATAACGAACAATATCCACAATCGCTTCATCTCTAACCTGGAGCTTCGATTTATTTAGGCCATGATCTTTAATTTGCTTCTCCAATAAATGGTGCTTCGCAATATTCAATTTTTCAAGCTCTGTATAACCTGCGATCGTAATGATCTCCATTCTGTCCCGGAGCGGGCCTGGAATGGTCGATAAATCATTCGCCGTTGCGATGAACATGACTTTGGATAAATCATACGTTTCTTCAATATAGTGATCACTGAAATTCGAATTCTGCTCAGGATCAAGTACTTCGAGCATCGCAGAAGAAGGGTCACCCCTGAAATCACTTGACATTTTGTCAATTTCATCAAGAAGGAAGACAGGATTGATGGTGCCTGCTTTTTTCATGCCACGGATGATTCTACCGGGCATCGCACCTACATAGGTACGCCTGTGACCTCTGATCTCTGATTCATCACGAACGCCTCCGAGGGAAATGCGGACAAAGTTTCGCCCCAGTGATTCAGCCACTGAACGGGCTAAACTCGTTTTCCCGACACCCGGAGGCCCGGCAAGACATAGGATGGGTCCTTTAAGGGATTGAGTTAACTGCTGAACAGCCAAGTACTCAAGCACTCGCTCTTTTACCTTTTCAAGACCGTAATGATCCCGGTTCAAAATTTGCTCAGAACGTTTTATATCTAATTGATCTTCAGTTTCCGTCGACCATGGCAGTGATACAAGCCATTCAATATAATTACGTATGACAGAGCTTTCAGCAGAGCTTGATGGAACTTTTTCATAGCGTGCCAACTCTTTCAATACAGTTCTTTCAACATCCTCCGGCATATCCGCTTGTTCTATCTTCGATGTTAAATCTTCAATTTCACCGGTTTTTCCTTCTTTGTCGCCCAATTCTTTCTGAATGGCTTTCATTTGTTCCCGTAAGTAGTACTCTTTTTGGGTTCTTTCCATGGAACGTTTCACACGCTGCCCGATTTTCTTCTCCAGGCTGAGCACTTCTTTTTCATTGTTAATGGTCTCGATCACCATTTGAAGTCGCTTCTTGATATCCAGGGTTTCAAGAACGTTTTGCTTTTCTTTCATTTTCAACGGAAGATGGGAGGCAACGATATCCGCAAGTCTTCCCGGCTCTTCAATATCTGAAACAGTGGAATACGTTTCGGCTGAAACTTTTTTTGAAAGCTTTATGTATTGTTCGAAATAATTCAATAACGTCCTCATTAAAGCGTCTGTTTCTGATTCTTTCACATCGGAATCTTTGAATTCCTTTACTTCCACTTCATAGAAGTCTTTTTGCTCAGTAAATGATTCAATCGATGCCCTGTTTAAACCCTCAACCAGAACTCTGATCGTTCCATTCGGTAATTTAAGCATCTGCTTTACCTTTGTAAGAGTTCCCATTTCGTAAAAATCTTCTTGTGTTGGCTCATCTATATTCATATCTCTTTGAGTGGTTAAGAAAATTAAATGATCATCCATCATTGCTTTTTCTAAAGCTTGTACGGAGCGCTCACGTCCAACATCTAAATGTAAGACCATTGTTGGATACACAAGTAAGCCTCTTAATGGAAGGAGGGGAACCGTTAAATTATTTTGATTTGCCACATATAACACCTCCGAATTTTGCTCTAAGTCTTTGTACAATTCTAACTTATTTACTAGGTAGTGTCTATTAAATAGGTATTTACAACTTTATTCAGTCCATTTAATGCTTATTCCATTTACTCTTCCATTCAAAAACAAACCGATTCGGATAGACCCGAATCGGTCAACAGTCTATACACTTTTCTTATTTTGTTCTGTTATGAGATCAGTTTGAAGTGGCGCTTCCTTCATTAGTGCCAGATCCAATACTTCTTTAAGCTGTTTTACCGGGATCACTTCAATCCCCTCGATTTCACTCAACATTGCTTGCTGGTTATCATAAGGGATGATCGCTATAGTGGCACCAGCCAATTTCGCGCCCTTCACTTTCGCGGTCACGCCTCCAACGGGTTTCACGAGTCCGTGGATACTGATTTCACCGGTAACAGCTATGGTATGTTTCACTGGGATTCGGTAAATGGCAGAATATATGCCGAGTGCCATTGCTATCCCTGCAGAAGGACCGTCTACGGGTACTCCGCCAGGAAAGTTCACATGAATATCGTATTGATCGGCAGGGACACCCATGGATCGAAGCACTGTAATCACGTTTTCAATTGAGCCTTTCGCCATACTTTTTCTTCGGACTGATTTACTGCGATCTCCGATGCTTTCTTCTTCCACGATTCCCGTCACATTGATCAGCCCTTTATCCGTTGCCGGGATAACGGTTACTTCAATTTCGAGTAGGGAACCTGTATTGGGCCCTGTTACAGCTAACCCATTTACTAATCCAATGGTAGCTTCTTCATTGATTTTTTTCTGATAGCGGGGAGAAAGCTGACTGGATTGGATAATCCACTCCAGTTCATGATCAAAGATTTCTTTTCTATTTTCGGTAATGGCTACTCCAGCTGCGATCTGGACCATATTAACCGCTTCACGTCCATTACGGGCGTATGAGGAAAGCGTTTCAAGACCTTTGTCACTAATCGTCATTTCCACTTTCTCAACGGCTCTGGCAGCTACTTTCTTCACTTCATCATGCTCAAGCTCTCTAAAGAATACTTCCATACATCTAGAGCGGATAGCTGGCGGGATTTCACTCGGGGTACGAGTGGTCGCACCGATCAAACGGAAATCTGCCGGGAGGCCATTTTTAAAAATATCATGTATGTGAGTAGGAATCTGATGATTTTCTTCATTGTAGTAGGCACTTTCAAGAAACACTCTGCGATCTTCTAATACTTTTAATAACTTATTCATCTGGATAGGATGCAATTCTCCTATTTCATCAATGAACAAAACCCCTCCATGGGCATTCGTTACAGCCCCTTGCTTCGGCTGGGGAATCCCCGCTTGTCCCATGGCTCCCGCTCCTTGATAGATGGGATCATGGACAGACCCGATCAGCGGATCGGCAATTCCCCGTTCATCGAAGCGTGCGGTTGTTGCATCCAGTTCAACGAATACAGCTGCAGGTTTAAAAGGGGATTTCATATTCTTCTTGGCTTCTTCCAAGACCAATCGGGCAGCTGCGGTTTTCCCGACGCCAGGAGGTCCATAGATGATGACATGCTGAGGATTCGGACTGCATAATGCTGCTTTCAGTGCTTTAATTCCATCTTCTTGGCCAACAATATCTTCAAAGCTTGATGGCCTTACTTTTTCTGCAAGAGGTTCAGTTAACGAAATGGATCTCATCTTCCGTAATTCTTCCATCTCTTTTTTTGACTCTCGATCAATGGAAACTTTTTGCGTTCGCTGATTTTTCAAGAGGTTCCAAAAGTACAATCCAATGATTATTCCGAAGAATAATTGGATAAACAAAGCGATGCTAGTAAAGCTCATTCGTCTCCCTCCAAGTAGATACAAGTTGTTATCGGTTAGTATCTCCTTGACCTTGTGGGAATAAACAAAAAAATTCTGGTTCTAAAATGAGTAAAAAAAGAAAGATGGGGTTATCTTTAATTGCTACTAAGCATGTAATGGCTGATTTCCACTCCAGGTGCTCGCTTTCCGCGGGGCGTGAGTTGAGCCTCCTCGGGCTTTGCCCTGTGGGGTCTCAACTGTCCAGCTCCGGCGGCTAGCCCCTCGAGGTCATAAGCTAAATGGTCCAAGAAGGCAAAGAACGCCTTCCCGGCCCATTCATCCTATGCTTGTCGGGGCTGTTCGAGCCGCCTACGCATTTCGTACTTTCCCGCTATTCCCGCAGGAGTCGAGCACCTTCCGTTCCAATCAACTTTCTGAGAATGTCTCTTTTAAGGAAGCAGAATTCTTTTTCCGTTAGTTAGTTTTTCTTGCACACCTTTAAGCTCTATCACTGATATATCCTCATCATCCATCACACACTAATTGACAGAGTATTGGTAGAAATTATGTTAATAACAACAAGCTTTGCACATTGCATAGTATTTTAATCTTTAACCGAAAAAAAGCCAAGAATGAAAAATCATTCTTGGCTTTACTTTAAGCTATTAAGCTGATGTTTTTTCTTCGTTCGGGTCGATCATGGTTCCATCTTCGAGCATTAGATGTGGAGCCGCATCTTCAAGGATCGTTTCTTTTGTAATGATACATTTTTTAATATCATCACGGGAAGGAAGATCGAACATCACATCCAGCATCATGGTTTCGATGATAGAACGTAATCCACGGGCACCCGTTTTGCGCTCGATTGCTTTTTTAGAGATTTCAAGAAGGGCATCTTCAGTGAACTCAAGCTCTACATCATCTAATTCAAGCATTTTTTGATATTGTTTTACTAACGCATTTTTAGGCTTTGTCAGGATTTCGACCAGCGCTTCCTCATCAAGAGGCTCAAGGCTTGAAATCACTGGTAAACGACCGATGAATTCTGGAATCAAACCAAACTTCAATAGATCTTCAGGTACAACTTTAGAAAGAAGGGATTTGTCTTCTTTTACTTCTGCGTTTTTAGGATCAGAACCGAAACCGATCACCTTTTGACCTAAGCGGCGTTTAATGATTTGTTCGATTCCATCAAAAGCACCACCGCAAATGAATAGTACATTGGACGTATCAATCTGGATGAATTCCTGATGAGGATGCTTACGGCCGCCTTGAGGTGGAACGCTCGCCACTGTACCTTCAAGAATTTTCAGAAGTGCCTGTTGAACACCTTCACCTGAAACGTCTCTAGTGATGGATGGATTTTCAGATTTACGTGCTACTTTATCGATTTCATCGATGTAGATGATGCCTTTTTCAGCTTTTTCTACATCGTAATCAGCTGCCTGGATCAATTTCAATAGAATATTCTCTACGTCTTCCCCTACGTAACCGGCTTCTGTTAAAGAAGTGGCATCCGCAATCGCGAATGGTACGTTCAAAATACGTGCAAGTGTTTGTGCCAGTAGGGTTTTACCGCTACCTGTCGGACCGATCATCGCGATATTACTCTTAGACAGTTCAACATCATCGACTTTGCTGCTTGAGTTGATACGCTTGTAATGGTTATAAACGGCTACAGCCAGAGATTTCTTGGCTTGTTCCTGTCCAATTACGTACTCGTCGAGGATTTCCCGGATTTCACGAGGCTTAGGAACGTCTTTGAATTCTACTTCTTCTTCTGTACCTAGCTCTTCTTCTACGATTTCAGTACAAAGTTCGATACACTCATCACAGATATACACACCTGGTCCAGCGACTAGTTTACGAACTTGGTCTTGTGTTTTTCCGCAAAAAGAACATTTTAGTTGTCCTTTTTCATCATTAAATTTAAACAATGAATTTCACCCCTTAGTTAAAACTTCATAAAATCGTGCTCTGTTTCATCAAACGAACGATTCCTTACATCCCTATTACCTAAAGTTATGTACTGCATTTTATCATATTATATGTTCGTAAAGAAATTGATACGATTCTTAAGAATCATCTTATTATGTAATGAGCATTTTAGCAAATATTTTACATTGCTAATTAGTATGTTGTCCAATTGAAGCTTGGTGATGTAAGGAATCTGGTTATGTATGTTCATGGTGAAAAATTATTAACGCCGTCTAATAAGCTTTTTCCAAAAATAGTGGTTCTTATTCTTAATTGATGGATAAAGTTTCTTAGTTAGATAGGATATAGTATTTTGGCTCATTTTGCCACAGAAACAAAAAACGCCTGGAGCAAACTCGTTTGCTCATTCGTTTTTTGTTTCTGTGGCAACTTTTCAGCTAGGCTGAAAAGCGTGTGAAACATTCGTTTCACACGAATGAGCCAAAATACGGTGTAATATGACCGTTCATTGTACAAAACAAGGCACGAATGAATCGCGCCTTGTTTGCTATTTTTATTATGCTACAGTTTTGCTGTTTTCAACAAGGAATTCTACTGCTTTACGAACTTTCAGGTCAGCTTTAAGTGTGTCAAGGCCGCCTAGAGCTTGTTTGATGTTGTCAGCAGACATGTTGTATTGTTCAGCCATTTTGTTTACTTCTTCTTCTGCTTCTTCGTCAGTAACTTCAAGGTTTTCAGCTGCCGCAATTGCTTCTAGTGTAAGGTTTGTGCGAACGCGTTTACCAGCATCTTCTTTCATTTGACCGCGAAGATCTTCTTCTGTTTGACCAGAGAATTGGAAGTATAGGTCAAGGTTCATCCCTTGCATTTGAAGACGTTGACCGAATTCTTGCATCATGCGGTCTACTTCAGCAGTAACCATTACTTCTGGAATTTCTACTTCAGCATTTTCAGAAGCTTTATTTACAAGAGTTTCACGAACTGCTGTTTCAGCTTCGTTCTTTTTAGACTCTTGAAGACGTTTTTCGATTTTTTCTTTAAGTTCAGCAAGCGTTTCAACTTCTTCATCTGCGTCTTTAGCGAACTCATCGTCTAATGCTGGAAGTTCTTTCGCTTTGATTTCGTGAACTTTTACTTTGAATGTAGCAGGTTTTCCAGCAAGTTCAGCTGCATGATACTCTTCAGGGAAAGAAACTTCAACTTCTTTCTCTTCTCCAGCCGTCACACCAACTAATTGCTCTTCGAAACCTGGGATGAATTGACCTGATCCTAATTCAAGAGAATAGTTCTCAGCTTGTCCGCCTTCGAATGCTTCACCGTCAACGAATCCTTCGAAATCCATTGTTACTGTGTCGCCTTCTTCAGCTTTTCCTTCTTCTTTAACAGCAAGCTCAGCTTGTTTTTCTTGAAGTGAAGTAAGTTCAGCTTCTACATCTTCAGCTGTTACTTCTGTTTCCATTTTTTCTACTTCAAGACCTTTGTATTCACCAAGTTTCACTTCTGGTTTCACTTGTACTTTAGCAGTGAAGATTAGATCTTTGCCTTTTTCCATTTGCTCAACATCGATTTCCGGACGGTCGATTGGATCGATTCCAGTTTCTTCGATTGCTTTCGCATACGCTTCAGGTAAGATGAAATCTAATGCATCTTGATAAAGTGATTCTACTCCAAAGCGCTTTTCGAACATACCGCGAGGCATTTTTCCTTTACGGAATCCTGGTACGTTAACCTGTTTTACAACTTTTTTGAACGCTGCGTCCAAACCTTCGTTTACTTTTGCAGCTTCTACTTCAATTGTAAGAACTCCTTGGTTTCCTTCTTGTTTTTCCCATTTTGCAGACATACTGTTCCCTCCAACAATCTATAATTGATCTTGAATTTTTTACGCATAGTAGTAGATAGTCCCGTATGAATCTAGCACTATCATCGTAAATATATGAATAACTTTTACATTACAACCATTACATTATAACATACAGCCACTGTCTTTCAACAGAGAGCATTTAAATATTAGGAGAGGAAATTTCCTCTAGTTCCGCAAGTCTTGATAGAATCCCTTTAGATTTTGTGTTTTCAACCTGATCTTTTAACTCTTCTTCAAGGATCGCATCCGAAAACATCCCCGCCGTGTAGTATGCATACACCGAAGCGACTTCGCTCGGCTCCTCCTCCAATGTAAATGGATAGAGTAGAAAGGCATGTCGTTTCAATAATTCTTGTGCGTGCTGAAATAGCGTAGGATTCGTCTGCGCCAAAAGATCATCCAGGGATTCTGTGACCTTGGTGAAGAAATCAGACTGGAACACATCTTCCAAAGTGGAAGGAGAAACCCGCTCTTCCATCCCAAACTTCGCCACAACTACTTCTTTATCCATTCCATGCTCTCTTAAAACATTTAAGATCATCGTTTGTAAAAATGGATGTGCAGCAGGATCCATTAAAACCGCTTGCAGCTCACCTGCGAAGGGCTGAATATTACGATGAACGAGCTGTGCCACGATCAACGTCTGTTCCTCCAGGCTCTTCCCTGTCAAGATAGACGTTTGCTCTTCTTCCGATGCTTCTTTTTCAGGAACAGCCGCTTTCCCGTTCACTACCTTCTCGCTGAACTGGAGAAGCTTCCTGAAATGTTCTTCCTTTTCAAAGGGTACTTCTTTTTCGTCAAACAGGGCATTGATCGTATCGACCACTTCTCTGTGCTGATGAAGCTGGATGAGTATCATCAAATACATATCAACGACCTCGAAATAATCGCCGATTCCTTCAAGGAGCATCTCTTTGCATATGTATCTTGCCTTGTCGTACTGCTTGCTTTCATAGAGTGATAATACGAGCGCTGTATTGATATCCGGGTTATCCGGTTCTAATTCATAGGCTTGAGTGAGGAGCTGAGAGGATTCGAGTGCCTCCCCTTTTTCCAAAGCCTGCACCCCTTTTTCCAGCAGCCGTTCCTTCAATCCTGGAAACTGTACAATCTTTCCTTTTCCTTCTTGGTTTCCCTTAGTCATAAAACGTACCTGCCTATACTGTTAGTTTGTATTAGTTTAGCACGATATCTTTTAGATAACAAAAAAAGCTCACCCAATGCAGGCAAGCTTTGTATATGTAGGATTTATGGCGTCCCAGGAGAGATTCGAACTCCCGACCGACGGCTTAGAAGGCCGTTGCTCTATCCTGCTGAGCTACTGGGACGTGATTTGTTTTTTCTTGATTTGTTTATCAAGGACAATATTTATTATATTCACATAGCATCAATAAGTCAACAGATTTTCAAAAAAAGTTTTATTTTATTTTCAAGTGTCATTTTGTCATGTAATATCCCTATGAAAAGAACCCGCCGGAGCAGGTTCAAAACAATGGTTTTACAGTTGAAATGTTTGGGTCAATCCGTCCAGTGCCACATGATCATGAGTCAGGAATGTTACCTTTATCTCTTGATCCCGTGCCTCTACTAAGGCGTAGGTGCGCTCTCTTCTCCCCCGTGGTAAAAGAATGCTGCCCGGATTTAAAAACAATATGCCATTATTTAATTCTGCGCCTAACGTATGGGAATGGCCAAAGAAAACAAATTGTGCTCCCACTTCTTCAGCTTTATAACGCAGCTTCATGAGTGACATTTTAATTCCATACAGATGACCGTGAGTCACCATGATTGGATGGCCCTCTACCTTCTCAATAAGATCGTCGGGTAGCCTCGCATCCATATCACAGTTTCCCCTCACTACAAGGTAGGGGGCTAATGCCTGGTCATCTGCACTTAATTCGGAATCTCCGCAGTGTACCATGGCATCTACGGTAGAATGATATTTCTCCGTTAGTTCCAATAACTCTTCTTTTGAACCGTGACTATCACTTACAACCAATAGTTTCATTTCGCTCACCCTTTAAATAAAGTCTGAGATTATGTCCTTTAGTTTTTTCAAAGCATTTCCACGATGGCTGATTTGACTTTTCTCTTCTTGAGTTAGTTCAGCCATGGATTTTCCTAGAGTAGGGACGTAGAAAATCGGATCGTACCCGAACCCATTCGTTCCTCTTTTTTCTTGTAAAATCATGCCTTCGCATGTTCCTGTAACGGTTTTAGTTTCTCTATTAGGTCCGGCAATCGCTAAAACACAGTGAAAACGTGCGGTACGGTCGGGTTCTTCAACAGATTCCAGTTCGCTTAATACCTTCTCCATGTTCGCCTCGTCACTCTTTTCTTCACCGGCATAGCGTGCAGAATACACTCCCGGACGACCTTCCAACGCATCGATGGCCAATCCAGAATCATCTGCGACCACCAGTTCACCTAATACTTCCGCAACCGTTTCAGCTTTCAGAATTGAATTTTCTTCAAACGTTTCACCAGTTTCTTCAACATCCTCAATGTGAGGAAGGTCTAGTAATGTTTGTACCTCATATCCGTATGGAGCAAACATATGTTGAAATTCTTTGGCTTTTCCCCTGTTTTTCGTGGCTATGATCACTCGTTTTGTCATTGAAGTCCCATCCCTTTATTGAAATCTTTTTACTATATCTCCTAATGATTGTTGCTGAATTTGGAATAGCTCGTGGATTCCTTCTTGTCCAAGCTTTAACAGTTGGTGCAGTTGGTCCATCGTGAAGGTTGCTTCTTCTCCTGTTCCCTGCAGCTCTACAAATTCACCTTCACCCGTCATGATGATGTTCATATCCACTAATGCACTGCTATCTTCAATATAATTCAAGTCAAGAACCGCTCCATGCTCTTCAACAATCCCCACACTTGTGGCTGCTAAGAAACTTTTCAGTGGGAAAGAAGAGATTTTTTTGCTGTCTTGAAGCTTTGCCACTGCGATTGCAGTGGCAACGAAAGCTCCCGTGATCGAAGCCGTTCTTGTCCCGCCGTCTGCTTGAATGACATCACAATCAATCCAGATTGTACGTTCCCCTAATGCGTCCAAATCGACTACAGATCGGAGCGCCCTTCCAATAAGACGTTGAATTTCCATTGTTCTTCCTGAAACCTTCCCTTTGGAAGATTCACGGATGTTTCTTGTTTCCGTTGCTCTTGGCAGCATGGAATATTCAGCTGTGATCCATCCTTTTCCACTATTTCTCATAAAAGGAGGCACCCGTTCTTCGATACTGGCATTACAAATGACCTTCGTTTCTCCAACTGTTATTAAGACTGAGCCTTCCGGATGCTTCACATAATCCGTCTCGATCTCAATATTCCGTAATTGATTCTTTTCTCTACCATCTGTTCTCATATCATTACCTCCTGTATTTTCGTGCGTTATGTAAAAACGGTCTAATCAAAAATAGAAGAGGCGGCATTTTGCCAACCTCTTTTCGGATGATTCTATAATAGTATATCAAAAAATTGCTATTTAAAAACTAATTGCATTCACATTTTCTGGTCTTGTCACTGGTTCTGTGATGGTTTCTCCGTCTTTGGACACTGCCGTTGCTTCACCATTCACCAGTACAGAGACCCCTTTAATTCCTTTTTGCTCTGTTAAAGAAAGAACCAGGGAATTCAGCATATGTTCAGAAACCATTTTTTCTTCAAGGCTTCCATAAACTGCTTCGTTGAAATTCAGTGTAACGGTTCCATCCTCAAGTTTCGGATCATCCAATAGTTTTGCACCTGTAAAATCACTTGCCAGTGAAGATGAATATCCTGGTCCATCAATTAATTCATTCACCACCGCGGTGACTTCATCAACCGAATTCGAGCTCACACGCTTGGTGACAGGTACGTAATACGTTTTATCATCACTTTGGGACACGTAATAAACCGTGAGTGGTTTAGTGGAGGTAGGATCCACAACACCAGAAGTATCCACGTTGATTCCTACTTTTCTCGTTAATCCTTTCTCATCGATCGGTGTTCCATTAACAGGCATTTCAGTCAGGGGATAACCGTTCACCCGAAGCTCTACTTTTTCAACAGATTCAAATTGAGTAAGCGTCCACGTGACGGATTGAAGAATTTTCTGCTCATCTTCAGGCTGGTAGTTATTGAATTCCGGAGAGAAATCTGCAATGGCCGTCCCTTCTTTAATATCCACCGTCACTTGCGTATCAGCGGGAAGCACGGCTCTGAACCCATTCGGCAGCACGTTTTGAACCGGCCCGTTCACGACCAGGTACTCAAGAGCTTGCTTAGCCACACTTTCTTCCCCCGGAAGCGGCAATGATTGAGATACAACATATCCGTTTTTATCGATTAAATAAAGCTCGGTCATGACCGTTTCAGCATTGGCTTCTTCCTTGCTCACTTCTTTCTCTGCGTCCTCTCCTTTAGCCGTATCCACTTTTTCCCCTTCTTTTAAGTAGGATAGATCTTGAGGAGGATCGATCTTTTCTTTATCATCACCGAAACTGAGTAATCCACAACCTGAAAGATACACTGAAGAAGCTAAAACCGTTACAGCTATTGACACCTTTGCTTTTTTCGCCATTGGGAAACCTCCTAAAAGACAGTTTGTACTAACATATATACGAGCCTGGTCTATAAAATAGACCGAAACTTTAATAAAAATAGTACAGCCTAATGTGGAGGCGGCTTGGTCCTAAACTTAAACGGCTGTGTGTCGAATTTTGTAAAACGGTCGATATACTGAAAATAAGGTTGATATGTTGCAAAAACGGTTGATATATTGAAATGACGGTCGATACATCAGAATAACGGTTGATAAATTAAAATGACGGTCGATATCCCTGCCACCGCACTCGCTTCATTCCCCCGAAGCAGTTAAATCCCTCCACCATAGCGGATTTCACCAATTTTCAGTCCATTCATAGCCCGATTGCCCATAAAAAAACCATCCGACCACAAGATACTAATCCTGCAATCGAATGGTTTCTGCTTTTACTTCCCCAACTGTCAGCCAATCGGAGGCAATGCTTGAAAAAATGGCCGATGACCCCGTGGTGAAAAAGCGATGCTGTGGGTGCTGCACTCCCCTGTATAGGAGATTGTAATAATCAAGAATCGTACTCACTTCCCGTGCCGTTTCATCTCCGGAGCTTATCACACTGATCTCCGGACCCATGTAGGCTTTGATCTTGGGCTGTAAGAGCGGATAGTGGGTGCAACCTAATATCAGCGTATCAATACCCGAATCTTTAATAGGTTGAAGAGTCTCTTCCACTATGTCTGCCGCCATTGAGCTATTGTATTCCCCACTCTCTACTAAAGGGACGAATTTCGGACAGGCAAGTGAAGTGACATCCAGGCTGCCGTGCAGGGAGTGAAGAGCTTCTACATAGGCGCCGCTATTAATCGTTCCCACTGTTCCCAACACACCGATCCTTTTATTATGAGTGTGCTTGATTGCCGCTCTCGCCCCGGGGTGAATGACGCCTATTACCGGGATGTCCAAATGGGTTTGAATTTCATCTAACACAACCGCAGTGGCCGTATTGCAAGCAATAATCAACATTTTTATATCATATTTAAGTAGATATTCGGTCATTTCCCATGTGAATGTTTTCACTTCTTGAGCTGTTCTGGGTCCGTAGGGACAACGGGCTGTGTCTCCGAGATAATAAATGGTCTCTTTAGGTAACTGCCTCATCACTTCTTTAGCGACGGTTAGCCCCCCTACCCCTGAATCAATGATGCCAATTGGTTGAATCACATTATTCCCTCATTCTGGTTTCATTTCTTGATGAAGTTTTGCTAAATTACCTTTTAATAATAGCACTTCCTGTTCAGAGAAATCCGTCAGGACACTCTGTAAATAATCTTGCCTTTTATTGATGACTTCTTCAATGATTCTTTCGCCCTCTTTTAACATATGAATGCGGACTACCCGGCGATCATTCTCATCCTTCACGCGTTCCACTAACTGATTTTTCTCCATTCTATCAACCAGATCCGTTGTGGTGCTGCATGCCAGGTACATTTTATTGGAAAGATCACCAATGGTCATATCTCCATATTCAAATAACCACTGCAGGGCTATGAACTGCGGAGGGGTGATGGTGTACTGACTTAAGATTTCTCTTCCTTTTTGCTTGATGATGGAGGATATGTATCGCAGGTCTTTCTCAATATCTGCAACAACTTGTAAATCTCCTTTGGCTTCTTTAGAATTCGTCATGATTACTCTCCTTTTTAAATCAGAAACTAGACATGTACTCCTTATTAAAAACGGGAATCGATCCAATAAGACCTTCCTGTTTTAGCTTCTATTATAATATGGGACAAAAGTGACATTGCTTACAGCCTGTACTTCCCCTACTAGCATTTTCGCTCTTTTGTTGTAAAATTTCAAGACAAGTTCTCGGAATGTCCCATAACTAAAAGAGACTGACTCTCATTCAAACATTAAAAGGCATCCGCGGAAGACCCGTTAATTGTTTGCCATCAGAATCAGTCCCTTACTTTTAAAGCTTGAGTTCCCCCATGCGAAGAAGCTCTACAACAGCTTGAGATCGCCCCTTCACTCCAAGCTTTTGCATGGCGTTGGAAATATGATTTCGAACTGTTTTTTCGCTAATAAATAGATCACTAGCTATTTCTTTAGTTGTTTTGTCTTGAACTAACAGTTCGAATACTTCTTTTTCTCTTTTGGTGAGCAACGGTTTGTGTGTAAAATCATTGTCCTTCAATTATGGTAACCCTCCTTGCCTTCGCCAGCTTTAAACCGCGGGGATGGGTATTGTCGGTCGTCAGAATATCATATGTGAAGGGAGGGTTTAGAGTGACATAGAGGAGGAAGTAAAATGAAAAATAGGCAATGGATTCATTCACACACTACGAAGGGCTGGAAACCGCCCTTTTGCAGTCAAGCTTTGCCTTCATTTCTTCCGTCCAGGGGACACCTTTTCCAGTCAGCTTCGATATTTGGACCATGGTTCCTCTACCTGTAAAGCAAACCTCTTCTTTTTCATTCAGACCCATATAGTGTAAATCTACTGAAGAATTCCCCACACTATTTGCCTTCACACATACCTTCAGCTGTTCGTCGAAGAATACTTGTTTTAGAAAATCACATTGTAAATCTGCGACGACAGGAATCGTCTCATGATCAGGTTTTACCCAATTTTGCATAAACCCTTTGTGTTTAAAAAATTCGATTCTAGCTTCTTCGAAATAAGTGAATGGAATCGTATTGTTCATATGTCCAAACATATCAGTCTCGGAAAATCGAACGTTAATATGGATTGAAAATGAAAATTCTTTTTGCCATGTTTCTATATCTTCAATGTATGTAAAATGTTTCAAGTTGGCTCCTCCTTTTGGGAAATGAATATAGATTAAGAAAATGAATCACCATTCATTATTTATTATAAGCTTTTTCTGAAAAATAAGAAACCTATAATGAACAAAAAAAGCACTTCCCATGAGGAAAGTGCTTTTTGACTTTTAAGATTAATCAACCATATGGTCGCTTCCGAAGAAGTTTTTAAACATTTGGAAAGTTGTCTCTCTGTTCAGTGCTGCGATCGAAGTCGTCAAAGGAATACCCTTCGGACAGGATTGAACACAGTTTTGAGAGTTCCCACAATTTGCAAGGCCACCGTCGCCCATGATCGATTCAAGTCGCTCATCCTGGTTCATAGCACCCGTCGGATGGGCATTGAACAAGCGAACCTGTGATAATGGAGCAGGACCGATGAAGTCCGATTTACTGTTTACATTCGGACATGCTTCCAAACATACACCACATGTCATACATTTCGATAATTCATACGCCCATTGACGTTTCTTCTCAGGCATACGAGGTCCTGGACCAAGATCGTATGTTCCATCAATCGGAATCCAGGCTTTTACTTTCTTCAGGCTGTCGAACATGCGACTGCGGTCTACCTGCAGGTCACGAACAACAGGGAAAGTGCGCATAGGCTCCAAGCGGATCGGCTGTTCCAGTTGATCAACTAAAGCGGTACAAGACTGTCTTGGTTTCCCGTTGATCACCATTGAACATGCTCCACATACTTCTTCCAGGCAGTTCATATCCCAGTTGATCGGAGTAGTTTGTTCCCCTTTTGCATTGACCGGATTACGACGAATTTCCATCAATGCAGAAATAACGTTCATATTCGGACGATAATCAAGCTCGAACTCTTCTTGGAAAGGGGCTGCTTCCGGGCTTTCTTGACGAGTAATGATAAAACGGACTCTCTTGTTTTCACTCATCATTTATTTCCCCCTTTTTTCTTAGAATAGTCACGCTTACGTGGTGCAATCAATGAAGTATCTACTTCTTCGTAGTGGAATTCCGGTGAATTCGTCGCAGCATTGTATTTTGCCATCGTCGTTTTCAGGAATTCTTCATCATTACGTTCAGGGAAGTCAGGTTTGTAGTGAGCTCCACGGCTCTCGTTACGATTCAATGCACCGATCGTAATAACCCGGGCAAGCTGCAGCATGTTCCACAGTTGACGGGTGAATGTTGCCCCCTGGTTGCTCCATTTAGCCGTATCATTGATATTGATGTTTTGGTAACGTTCCATCAATTCCTGAATCTTTTCATCGGTTTGTTTAAGCTTATCGTTATGACGTACAACGGTTACGTTATCCGTCATCCACTCACCAAGCTCTTTATGGATGACATAGGCGTTCTCAGTACCATTCATTGACATGATCGTGTTCCATTTTTCTTCTTCCTGTTTCACATAGCGGTCGAATAAAGAAGAAGGTACAGATTCAACCGTTTTTTCTAAGCCTTCGATATATTTAATGGCATTAGGACCTGCAACCATACCACCATAAATAGCGGATAGTAATGAGTTTGCTCCTAAGCGGTTACCCCCGTGCTGAGAATAATCACACTCACCAGCAGCGAATAATCCAGGGATATTTGTCATTTGATCATAGTCCACCCATAGTCCACCCATAGAATAGTGAACGGCAGGGAAGATCTTCATTGGCACTTTACGCGGATCGTCACCCATGAACTTCTCATAGATTTCGATGATTCCGCCAAGCTTGATATCAAGCTCTTTCGAATCTTTATGAGATAGATCAAGATAAACCATGTTTTCACCGTTAATACCGAGCTTTTGGTTTACGCACACATCGAAGATTTCACGTGTTGCGATATCACGTGGTACAAGGTTTCCATATGCGGGATACTTCTCTTCAAGGAAGTACCACGGCTTACCATCTTTATATGTCCAGACTCTTCCACCTTCACCACGGGCCGATTCACTCATGAGGCGAAGCTTATCGTCCCCTGGAATGGCTGTCGGGTGAATTTGAATGAACTCACCATTTGCATAGTAAGCACCTTGTTGATATACGATCGATGCAGCTGAACCTGTATTAATGACAGAGTTCGTGGATTTACCGAAGATAATTCCAGGGCCCCCAGTTGCCATGATCACGGCATCAGCTGCGAACGATTTAATTTCCATTGTTTGAAGGTTTTGAGCAACGATTCCTCTTGCCACTCCTTCGTCATCCACCACTACGCCAAGGAATTCCCAACCTTCGAATTTATCCACTAATCCGGCTACTTCATGACGACGAACCTGCTCGTCCAGAGCATATAATAATTGCTGCCCAGTCGTTGCACCAGCAAAAGCGGTTCTATGATGCTGTGTTCCACCGAAACGACGGAAGTCCAGTAACCCTTCCGGTGTACGATTAAACATTACTCCCATACGATCGAGTAAATGAATAATTCCCGGTGCAGCTTCAGTCATTGCTTTAACCGGTGGCTGATTCGCTAAGAAATCCCCACCATAGACTGTATCATCAAAATGTTCCCAAGGAGAATCTCCTTCTCCCTTCGTATTAACGGCTCCATTAATACCACCTTGTGCACATACAGAGTGAGAACGCTTAACGGGTACCAGTGAGAATAAATCTACTTGCGTTCCTTTTTCTGCTGCTTTAATTGTGGCCATCAGGCCGGCTAAACCGCCACCGACAACGATGATTTTCCCTTTACTCATCGTGACTCACTCCTTTTCCTACCATACTTCGAGAGCACTTACTTAATCTATTAGACTTGTATCTATTTCTTCTTATACGAAAGCAAAAATTGCACGCATACCGACAACCGATAATGCTACAAAAATTCCGATCGTAAC
The DNA here is from genome assembly GCF_041889765.1 of Rossellomorea sp. FM04394. Lineage (NCBI taxonomy): Bacteria > Bacillati > Bacillota > Bacilli > Caryophanales > Bacillaceae > Rossellomorea > Rossellomorea sp. FM04394. The sequence continues at coordinate 3,124,787 of NZ_CP168654.1, forward strand.
ATATGTAGCAATTAATTGAGAACGAGGTGAAACAGTAATTCCCCAGCTTACGCAGAATGACCATAAACCATTCGCAAAGTGGAAGATCGTTGAAAGAACACCCAGCACATAAAATCCTAGCATGAATGGGTTTGATAAGATGTTTTCCATCATTTGAAAGTTCACTTCAGCTCCGAATGCTGCCGCAACTCTCGTTTCCCATACATGCCATGTAACGAAAATAAATGTGATTACTCCGGAAACACGTTGAAGTAAGAACATCCAGTTACGGAAATAGCCAAACTTACTTGCATTGTTCTTAGAAGTGAATGCAATGTAAATTCCGTAGATTGCATGGAAATACAATGGAAGGAAGATGATAAAAATTTCAAGGAAATAACGGAAAGGAAGACTTTCCATAAAGTGTGCCGCTTGGTTAAATGATTCTTCCCCACCAGTGGCAAAATGGTTCACGACTAAATGTTGTGTTAAAAATAATCCAACTGGAATAACACCTAGCAATGAATGAAGCCTGCGATAATTAAATTCTCGATTTCCAGCCATGATTTACCCCCCTTAATGATAAAATATGAATTCGTTTTCTAATGCATTTTCTAAGAATGACTAGACGACGATACATATTTTATATTGTAACAATTATGTGACATGTTCATTTTACTCCCAAGGAGTGGAAGCGTCAAGAAAACGTATACATAAATTCGACAATATCGCAAAAATATTTTTAATATAATGATAACAAAAAAGATGAGGCATTGCCCTGTTAAATGTTCGAAAATTCAAATAAATATCAAATAAAAGTTATACCACCAAAATATCCCATGGTCATTTTTTTGAGGTATGGGATGATAATTCCCCTTTTCATGTATATAATAGTTTTATAGAAAGAGGGGATTTACTTGGAACAGAAAAAAGAAGAAGTACATCAACCGTCCGTTCCAATCTTCGGATATGAAATTTTACGTGACATGTTGATTCCAGACATTTTAGGAAAGCATACACCCGATATTTTATACTGGGGTGGAAAACAGCTCTCTCGGAAATTCCCCCTTCAGTCATCAGAAGAAATGATATCGTTTTTCGATGAAGCCGGCTGGGGAACTCTTACACTGCTGGAACAAAAAAAGAATGAGATGACCTTTGAAATAAGCGGACCGGTGATAGAACGGCGCCTTGCCTTAAAATCGGATGTCACATTTAAACTGGAAACTGGCTTTCTTGCCGAACAAGTACAGTTACAAAAAAAGTGTGTGGCAGAAGCTGCTGAAGAACTACATAAACGGAGTCATTCAGTTAAAGTGATTGTAAGATGGGACGAGAAAGATAAAGTGGAATAGTCTTTACACAACATACTATTAATACTCTAATAAAGGGTTGCCCCACCAATTGATGGGGCAACCCTTTTTCACTTGTCCCGTTCTCTTCTTGTGGCTGTTATAACGTGACTTCTTCCATTTTCACCGCGTCCAGGTTAAATGCAGTATGTAGGACGCCTGCTGCTTTTTGCATATTTTTCTCGTCTACCACTGCAGATACTTTGATTTCAGACGTGCTGACCATTTTCACCACGATGTCATTTTGGGCTAATACTTCGAACATCTCCGCTGCCACACCCGGATTTGAGATCATACCAGAGCCTACGATCGATACTTTGGAAAGCTCACTTTCATGCTCAACATGAGTGAAGCCTAATTGCTCTTTGTTCCGTTCCAGAACAGCAAGGGTCTCCTCCAGATCTTGTTCTTTAATCGAAAATGATAAATTGGTTGTATTCTGATCGGTCTGGCTTTGAATAATGATGTCTACATTCAGATGATTTTGGGCTAAAGTGGTAAACACCGAAGATAATCCCGTCAATGCGTTTCCAAGTCCAAATACAGTTACACGTGTAATTTCACTTTCAAAGGCTACGCCTCTCACAATCAGGTTTTGTTCCATGCTTGCTTCCTCCTCAATATACGTTCCTTCAACTTTTTCAATACTGGACCTGACTTCTAACGGGATTTGATAATTCTTGGCAAATTCCACTGCCCGTGGATGCAGGACTCCAGCCCCTAAATTAGCCAGTTCCAGCATTTCATCATAGGAAATGGACGGTAACTTCCTTGCTCCTTGAATATAACGCGGGTCTGTTGTGTACACCCCGTCTACGTCTGTATAAATGTCACAGCGCTCAGCTTTCAAAGCAGCCGCAATCGCAACGGCAGTGGTATCCGATCCGCCGCGGCCGAGCGTTGTGATTTCACCCGTTTCTGTCATACCCTGGAATCCTGCTACGATCACAACTCTCCCGGATTGAAGGTGATGCATCATCTTTTCAGTATGAATATTGGTAATCCTCGCATTGCTATGAACGGATTCTGTTTCGATCCCGGCCTGCCAGCCAGTGAATGAAATGGCATCATGTCCTGCTTGGATCAGAGCCATCGTAAGGAGTGAAATGGTCACCTGTTCCCCTGTTGAGAGCAGCATATCCATTTCTCTTTTACTCGGTTGTGATGTAATTTCCCTCGCCAGTCCAACGAGGGTATCCGTCGTTTTACCCATGGCGGATACCACCACCACTACATCATTTCCTCTTTCTTTTTCTTCTGCAATTCTTGACGCAACATTTTGAATTCTTTCTACAGAACCTACTGAAGTCCCACCGAATTTTTGAACAATAATACTCACAGCTTCTCCCTCTTTCTAATTGAGTGCAATTTTACGACTCATTTTTTGATGGTGAAGAGTACAATCACAATCATCCTAAACGTTCATGGAACAGGCTCTTTTCCAAAGAAAAGCTCCTGTGCTGGATAATAAAAAAAGCAATGAGAATAGTATCTCATTGCTTTATGAACATACAGCAGAACAGACAAAATAGGTTCATCGGCATTGTGAGATAGCTCTCCAAGATTGAATCATCTTGACAATCCTACATTTCTTAAACGTAGAACCAGCGGAATCAGCATGAGTCTGAAACCACTTCGGCGAATCTCCCCTTTCCAGGCATCTCGACAGAGCTCATACTCCTCTTTGCCTGTACTCTTGAAGCTCGCACCTCTATCACCACTTTAAAAAGTGATAATGTTATAAATTTTCGTTAATTATAGCATAGGGGGAAAATTGATTCAATGTCTAATTGAAACAATATTTTATTTTATTATTCATTGGTGAGCAGTCTTGTATGAGCATGCGGTGGTTGATTTCCGCTTCAGGTGCTCGCTTTCTGCTGGCGGTGGTGAGCTTGCTAAGCTTTGTATAAGCGGTAGTGTGATGACATGGACCGTTCCTTTTCGCTCCAGGCACAATATTCCCCGGGGAGGAAGTCGAGCCTCCTCGGGCTTTGCCCTGCGGGGTCTCGACTTTTCCTCTATCTCCCGCAGGAGTAAAGTGCCTTCCGCTACAATCCACTCAGTGCTTCTAATGAAACAACAGTTTCTAATATCCTTTATTTCAACTTCTCAGCCAAAACCTTAGCAACGGCTTCAGGAATCCCTATCTCAATAAATTCCTCCACCGTTGCTTCTTTCATTTTCTTCATAGATCCAAAGTGTTTGAGGAGTTGCTTCTTCCGCTTTGGTCCGATGCCATCAATTTCATCAAGAGTAGATTGGAATGCGCTTTTCCCTCTGAGTTGTCGGTGGAAGGTGATGGCGAATCGGTGGACTTCATCCTGGATCCGCTGAAGCAAGTAAAATTCCTGGCTTCTCTTTTCAAGAGGAATGATTTCCAAAGGATTTCCATACAGCAGTTCCGATGTCTGGTGCTTATCGTCTTTTGCAAGGCCGCCAAGTGGGATATCCAACCCCAATTCATTCTCGATGACATCCCTCGCCGCTTCAATCTGCCCTTTCCCACCATCGATGATGATGAGATCCGGTAGAGGGAGACCATCCTTCAAGACTCTCGTATACCGTCTGCGAACAACCTCACGCATGGAATCATAATCATCAGGACCCTTCACGGTTTTGATTTTGTACTTTCGATATTCTTTCTTCGCGGGTTTCCCGTCAAGAAACACAATCATGGCAGATACGGGATCGGAACCTTGGATATTCGAGTTATCAAATGCTTCGATCCGGAAGGGAGTATAAATGCCCATATGTTCCCCAAGGCGCTCAATTGCCTTAATCGTTCTTTCCTCATCTCTTTCGATCAGGGCGAACTTTTCTTCCAGGGCCTGCTTCGCATTTTTCTCGGCAAGTTTCACAAGCTCCCTCTTCTTCCCCCGCTTTGGCTGGGTGATTTTCACGTCTAACAGCTTAGCAGCCAATTCCTCATCAATCACTTCCGGCAAAAATATTTCCTTTGGCTTAAAGTGATTTGATTTAGAATAAAACTGTCCTAGGAACGTAAGAAATTCATCCTCCGGTTCATTGTATAGAGGGAACAGTGACACATCCCGTTCAATGAGCTTACCTTGTCGTACGAAGAATACTTGAACACACATCCAGCCTTTATCGACGGAATAGCCAAAAACATCTCGATCGGTGAAATCGGTCATGGTCATTTTCTGCTTTTCCATCGTCGCTTCAATATGGAGAATCTGATCGCGGAATTCCTTCGCTCTTTCAAATTCCAGATTTTCAGATGCTTCATTCATTTTCACCGTAAGTTGATTCTTAATGTCCTTGTAACCTCCATTTAAGAATCGGGAAATTTCGTCAGTCATTTCACGGTACGTATCTTTGCTCACTTCTTTAATACAAGGAGCAAGACATTGGCCCATGTGATAGTACAAACACGCCCGATCAGGAAGGGTGGAACATTTCCGTAACGGATACAGACGATCCAGCAGCTTTTTGGTTTCATTAGCGGCCCCTACGTTTGGATAGGGACCAAAGTACCGCCCTTTCCCCCTTTGAACTTTACGGGTAGTTATGAGCCTTGGGTGCCTTTCATTCGTTAACTTAATAAAGGGATAGCTTTTATCATCCTTTAACATGACATTGTACTTAGGATCATATTTTTTGATTAGATTCATTTCGAGTACAAGGGCTTCCAGATCAGATGAGGTCATGATATATTCAAAGTCCTCTATTTCGCCTACCAATCGTTGAGTCTTTGCATCATGAGAACCCGTAAAATAGGAGCGCACACGATTTTTCAATACTTTTGCTTTTCCCACGTAAATAATCGTGCCTTGCCTATCCTTCATTAAATAACATCCGGGCTGATCTGGTAATAAAGCTAATTTATTTGTTATGGTAGGGTTCATTGTCTCTCTCCCTTCTTGTCCACCCATTTATAGACCGTGATGGTTGAATAAACAGGATCGAATAACTCCTGTGAATGAAATGATTGGACTTTTTCTATTTTTCCATTAAGGTCTTCAATACCCTGTTGTTTAAACCCTTTAACCACTGCATCGGTCAGATAGACCTCTTTTTGTGTATGCTCAATGTCTTGAAGAAATTGAGCATATGTTAACACACGGTTATGTGAGTACGGAGCATCAAGATACGAGTATACTCTTGTTTCTTCCCATGTGTACACCATAATGGGGCTTTCATCATTTTTCTCCTCGAAAAATGCCGCAGTTTGATATACGGCAGGCGGAGAAGAGTGGTAGCCTGACAACAAACTCACACTTGTTCCTATATGCAAAATGAACCACAGGCTCAGCACGATCATCTTCAAGATACTAAGTTTTTTCATCCATACCATTAATAAGAAAAAACCAAGTAATAAGGACAAAGGCAGAATATGTCTCGGCTTATCGATGTTTTGAGCAAATAGGCCCCAGAAAAAATAGGAGCTGAATGCAATCAGAAGCAAAGTAACGCCTGTACCAGGTTTCGTCCACCTTCCTCCATTTTTGACAGTTACTAAAAAGAGAAGCAGCGTGATGACCATGATAGAAAGTGATTGAGTAAATAATCCGTTCCAACCTATATTGATAAATATATAGTTCCCTAATCTTTCAAAAAATCCTGTATCGGGCTCTACTGTTCCTCCCCATTCAGTAAAGTGTCCGTCTGTAAACCCAAAGGCAATCTGCAGCAGGGTCTTTAGACTTCCTGCATTGGCCGCCAAAGCCGATAGCCATACTCCTTGAGAAAGTAGGAGGAGAGTGAGATGAAAAGCGATGGCTTTCACTTTTTCTGAACCATTTCCACTCTCCTTCCAAAACACAAACCAATAGTATAGGATCCCCGCACCAAAACCGATGTAGGATAATCGTATACCCATCAAAATGGCAAATAGTAGAATGGGAAGAACAGCCGCATCCTTCGTTTTCAGTATGACAGCCCGGTGCAGACTCCATAGATACCACCATAATACCGGGATAGCCGCACCTTCACTCATGGCTTGAACGGTCATCGCACTTGGGTAAGAAAGGGAAAATAGGAAAAGCGTCGCAATGATCGCTTTCTTTCCCGCAAGGTAATGTCCAAACAGCCAATAAACAGGAAGAATCGAACTAACCAGCATAATCGTATTAAAAAGCTGAAGGGATAGAACCGCGTCATCGATAAAGGTGTGAACCATCATTCCCCCGAAAATGAAAAAAGGGTACCCCGGAAAATGAGGCTGCATCTTCAATAAATCAAATTCGAGGACTCCCAGAGCATAATCGACTTCGTCCCAGCTGGAAGCATAGGGCGGAAGGAATATAAGTCTATATATGAAGTACAGGCTGAATACAGCCAGAATACTTATCATCCATTTGTTAATATGTTTATCGATCATTGTTTTTCTCCTGTTTCTCTCCAAATAAAAACCAACTCAGTTTGAAAACCTTCTTAGCCTATTGTAAGGCTTTCTAAGAATGGTTTCCAATCATGAGTTGGTTCAGGGGGATTTAAGCATTTATTGAATTCACATCTTCTGATTTCTTGATCGTCTTTTTCTGTTGTTCCATCCCGGCAGGTACGGACTTTCGTTTAAAAGGATTAATGAGTTTATCCGTTCGGATCAAGTATATCCATAAGAATACGAATCCGAAGTAGAACCAGTAGGCAAGAACCTGTTCAATCGTCGGGTTGTGGCTGTAGCCGAACATTGCCGCCATGAACAGACCGACTTGACCGCTGATCAGAACATCATTACCTGTGTCTCTCTCATAGTGAAGCTCATCTTGAAAGTGCTCAGGCATGATCTCCACAAGATTATATACTTCCGCGGGTTTTCCTTCTGCTGTTGTATATAAAGAGCCCATGATCCCAAGATCCTGCAGGATTCCAACTCCTTGAACAAGTAAGCCCGCTGCGATGAACATGATCAGCAAGCCTGTCACATTAAAGAACGTTTTCAATTTGAATTTCATGGCACCTGAGAAGAACGCATATCCAAGAACCATGGCAAGTAACAATCCACTAAGCGCTCCGTAGCTTGTGAATACCTTCGTTACGTCCCCTCCACTGATGGCAGCGAAGAAAAACACGGTTTCGACACCTTCACGAAGAACAATGAGATAAGAGTGAATAATCATGGCGGATACACTTCCTGCCGTCAGTGCCGCATTGATTTTCTTCTCCATCTCCGTGTTGATTCCTTTAGACTGTTTCCTCATCCAGCCAACCATATGAGTTAAGAGGAGTACAGAGGCAAACATGATTCCGACCTTCAAATATACTTCCGCTCCAAAGCTTGCAAAGCCTGTCAGGACGACTTGGAACAGTAAAGCGACTAAAAAGCTGGATACAAGAGCAAGCAATACTCCCACGTAAACCCATTTCTTATATTTGTCTGCTTTCAGCCTTGTAAGGTAAGAAAGAATCAGCCCTACAATCAGAATAGCTTCCAAAGACTCTCTCAGTGTGATCAAAAATGCTTGGAAATCCACTTTGTTTCCCCCTTTGTTACCTCGGTGCTACTGTTTATTTTTACGTTTATTGATGGTAATCAGAACAATGAGAATCAAAATAAGTGCAAGTGAGAAGTAAAGCCAGAAGCTTGAACTTCCTCCTTCACCTATCCCATCTAAAAACCCAAGATTCTCCTCATTCAAATGACTTTCGTCCGCTTTTTCAGAAGGAATGGGAAATAACGGTCTCAGGGTTTTGATGATTGACTCTACTTCTTTATCGAAAGCCTCGGGATCATTATCCTTGCTTCCGATCCCAAATAATCCCGGATTGCCCAAAGAATTTAACGCAGAATCAAATGAAGCATAAATTTTATCCGCATCTTCCTGACTCTTTTCTTCCACCATATGTGGCTCTAAAACGTTAAAGGTCCCTCTTGCCTTTGCAAGGAGAAGCTTTGCCTGGCCATAGTCATCAAACTGCTCTTGGGCAAAATGCAATCTTCTTTCGATATTCAGCATCAATGCTGCTCTCCAGCTTTCTAATAAAAGATCCTTGTCTTTTTCCTCGAAGGCTTTGTTTATGTCGGGCTGCACCTTTGAAAAATACAGTTCAAAATCCTTTTCATACGAATCATATATTTTCTTTGCGTTATCCCAGTCATCATTCGCTAAGCTGTTTTCCAGCTCTTTATACGCTTCTGCGATTTTCTCTTCTCCTGGATCCCCATAAGAATAAGCAGATGCCTGTGAAGGGATAAATATGTAATTGAGAATAAATATCAATGTAAGGCTAAAAAAAAGGCTTTTTTTCATATGGAAATCCTCCTACATTTTCAATGATAATGATTATCATTATACTTGTCAATACGATTTTAAAGGCTTTCAAGTGATGTTTCAGAAATTTTGTGAACATTATGTTGAATATCTACCTTTTTTACAGGCCGTTTCATTTCTTTCATAATGGCCGGTAACACATTAAACATATAGGCTTTGAACTTGATGAAGGATTGACCCTTCGTCCGGACTCTATATTCAATCGGGACTTCCGTCATTCTGAAGCCTTTACGCATGATATTTAGAGTCACCACTTGAGCATAGTTATAGTCATGAATGATTTCTGCATGTTCCATTACTTGTTTCGAGAATGCCCTCATCCCTGATTGACCATCATGGATCCACGTTCTAAGTAACACGCATTGTAGGAATGTAAAACAATAATTGCCGAGACGGCGATGAATTCTCATCCCTTCGATGGTTCCTTTAAAGCGGGATCCCATCGTATAGTCTGCTTGATTCTTGAATATAGGCTCTAATAGCTCGGGAATTTGAGATGCGGGATACTCTCCATCCGCATCAATCATGACGCCAATGTCAGCTCCCTTCCGTAACGATTCCTTTAATCCCCTTCTTACAGCTGCCCCTAATCCTGAATTGCGCTCCATATGTACGATATAGTCTGCTCCTGCTTCTTTCGCTACTTTAACGGTGTCATCGGTCGATCCATCATTTACAACCAATACTTCCACTTTAACGTGAGGATGGAACCCTCTGGGAATGTCACGGATGACATCCCCGATGGTTTCCTCTTCGTTATAAGCAGGCAAAAAAACAACAACCTTCTGTTTATTCACGATGCTCTTCCTTTCTTCTGAATGCTTCTTCTAAAACAGGTCCACGTGCATGGCTTGGGAATGGTGCTCCCAGGATATGAGCGATGGTACTGGCCATGGAAACAAGACTATACTTTGTCTCTATCTTGCGTCCCTTATGGATATTAGGTCCATGCATGATAAATGGAACGAATCGTTCTCCTTCATCAAGATGCCCATGTCCCCCGATTCCATCAGCCTGCCCATGATCGGCACAGATAAATAATGTTGTATTTTCCATCTTGCCTTCCTCTTTCATCCATTGGACAAAATCTTCAATCAAGCTGTCTGCTTCTTTTATCTTTTGTAAATATTCATCATATAAGACCCCGCGGCTGTGCCCCGTTTGATCCGTCGCGATCATTTGAACGATGAACAAATCGGGATCCTGTTCTTTCATAATATGTTTCGCTTTTCTCATAATCGTCGGATCCGCTTTATCGTTATGCATGACGGCTGTGAACGTATCAACGTCAGACCCCATGGAATCGACCAGATGGGCAACACCTAGAAGCCTTCCCTTCTTCCCTACTTTTCGTAAAGAGTCAAAAATACTTTCGACTTTAATCCCCAGCTTCCAAACCATATTGGAGGTGATTCCGTGTTCAAACGGATACGTACCGGTGAACATGGATGAAAAACACACAACCGTACGGGCAGGATATACCGTTTCCATGTTAGAGAATTCTGTTCCCTCTGCCTTAAGAGAATCCAAAAACGGGGTTTCCGCTTCTTGGAATCGTTCCTTCCTCATACCGTCCACCACAATGACCACTACACGATCTGCCCGATCCTCTTTCCATTCTTCCGCTTCCTTTGCATACTCTTCATACACCTTTGGCTTCCAATCGAATAAATAACGGTGAAGAATGAATGTGAAAACCAAGAGACCTCCAAAAAAGCTCAAGAACTGGACGATTGGCAGCTGCTGGCCTGTAGCTAGGAGCGAATACGTGTATTGCCAGTAAGCAAGTAATAAAAGAACTTTAGGGAGCTGCTCCTGAGCATTCCCGCTTGTAGAGTCACTGTTCTTCAGTACGAGCTTCCAGAACCTCGTGAAGTTGAGCCACGACGTTCCGATGCGTAAATGGTAATATAATGTTCCCCAGAACAAAATCGTGAAGAAAAAGTAAAGACCGACCCCTAACAGGGATAACCCGAGATTCCAATCCCATCCAATGATCAGGTAAGCAACAATCGGTATCCACAGGTAGTTTCTCAGAAATAATGGAAAATCATAAACAAAAAACAATATAAAAAGTGGCAGGGTGATCGCTAAACTAATCGTGAAATTCAACCAGAATGATAACGATGCAACATCACCAATATGAAAGAGAAGCATCGTCCCTACCGTAAAAATGGGTGTGAAGGGCTTACCTTCATTTAATAAATTCCAGCAGCGTGCTGCTACCTTTTCAAACTTAGAGGCGCTTTTCACTTCATGCCCCTCCTTTTCTTTTTCTTAATTTTTTTATGAGAGTTGGGGAAATGGGATACTTCAATAAGGCATAAAGACCGACAGAATATGAGAATACGAATTTTATTCCATGTGTCAAAACCGCAATGGCAATTCCTTTTTCAAACGGTATGGAGAATTGGCTGAGACCAAAAGCCATGATCGTTTCATAGTTCGCAAGCCCGCCGGGAGTAATTTGAAAAACCTGCCCGAGTATGGTCAGACTATTCACCCATATCCCTTGAAAAGTGGATATTCCTGTGCTTGTTGCGATACAAACAGACAGTAAAAGGGCCGCTTCCAATATCCAACTAATGAAAACAAGGAAAAACGCATAGAAAAATCCCCTCCCCTTTATGAGGGAGAGCATGACTTTCCATTGATGATGGAGAAATTGACGTTTGTAATAAGAGATCACTCCTATCGCCAGGGTAACTCCTCCCACAACTAAAAGAATTTCTTGTGATAATGGATTTTCCAAAGCTACAAACGATATCCCCAAAGAAACCAATAGACAAAGTGAGAGAATATCCATCAACCTTACTATAATAACAGATTGTGCAGAAGCTGATTTAGACAATCCTTCTCTTTCATATAAAATATACGAACGAATCACATCGCCGCCTTTGACTGGCAGTAGATGATTAAGTGCCAAGCTGTACCAAAGCCCATACATGGCACTGGCAAGCTTGATGTTATCACCCAATAGTTTTTTCGTGGCCATGCCTTTTAAATAAAATGAAGAACCATAAATGAACAACCCCGACATCACCAGGACGGGATGAAGAATCAGTTGGGATAAAAGCCGTTTAAACTGCATATGGTCCCAGCCAGTTGCAATGAACCATATGAAGTAGCAAACGATCCCGATTCCGATTAAGTACGTAAAATATTTATAAATGCTTTTCATTTTGCTTTGCCCACAGAAGGGTATTCCCTATTCCGTCTTCAATGGTGGTGGTTGGAGAATATCCCAAATGCAATTCAGCCTTGGAAATATCTGAATGTGTAGAAATAACATCTCCCATACGGTACGTGTCGTAGTGTACGTTCATTTCAGGAAAATGGGGACGAAGAATCTCTAATAAGGCAGTCATTTTCACAACCCGGCCACTTCCCAGATTATAGGTTTCTCCCCTTTTCCCCTTTTGTAAGGTCAATTGTATTCCATGGATGATATCATCAATATACGTATAGTCCCGTCCACTATCACTGCCAAAAATGGAGATGGACTCGTTCTTTAAAAGTTTCGATATGAATTTAGGGATCGCCATATCCGGTCTTCCCCAGGGACCATACACCGTAAAGAAACGAAGAATGTTCACATGCATATCGTACATATGAGCATACATATGGCAGAAGCTTTCTGCACTCCATTTAGAAGCTGCATATGGAGAAATGGTCATCCCATCTGCATCTTCTTCCTTTAACGCCCTTCCCGGTTTATCTCCATAAACAGAGGATGATGAAGCGAACAATAAGCGCTTGACTCCCGCTTCTCCACAAGCTTCTATAATATTAATCGTTGCTTTAATATCATAATCAACATACTTCAGCGGCTCTTCCAATGAATAGGCCACCCCCGGCAATGCAGCTAAATGTATGACCGCGTCGGGCTTTAATTTATGGATGATGGCTTTGGTCTTCTCACGATCTACCAAATCCACCTCATATAAATCCCTTGCAGGGAATTGAATCTCTTTCAAATGCTGTTTCTTCCGATCGGTTGAATAATAGGTATGGAAACAATCAATGATTGACACCTGATAACCCTTACTCATAAGACTTTGGGTAAGGTGCATCCCGATAAATCCCGCACCGCCTGTTATCACGATTTTCACTTTCATCACACTCTCTTGACTTTTAGACAATAGGTCTAGTTTAGCACAATTCCCGCTGGAGAATAAAAATTACTTAAAAATAGAGACTGACCCCATATAACGGGCCAGCCTCTATATACTAGATTATAATTGATTCAGGATGTTAAGGATAGCTTCACTGTGCTGCTTCGCTTCATCTGCTTTTTCAGAAGAGATCGCTTCAAACCATTTTTGAGAAAGATCAAACAGCTCTTGTGATTTCTCTTCTCCAAGTTGGTTCTTCACGTTCACCTCTAGCATTTTAACAAACATATTTCCTTCCATTGCCTCTACCTTGGCTGTCGCAACATCACCGGACTCTACAGCTGCTGCAGCTTCTTCGTGATACCCTGCTGCTTTCCCTTTGATTGCTTTTGTATAAAGTGAATTGACTTTCTCAGCATCAATCGTAGATGGATCATTTTCCAGCGAGAAGATAGAATCCAATTCATTCGCGCTAGCTTCGTCTCCACCAGCTAAAGATCCTTTAATCGCTTGAAGGAACCCATATCCTTCTGCTTGCATAATCGCTAACTCTTCCGTATTTCCTTCTTCAACCGCTTTGCTGATTTTTTCAGCATACGATTTGGAAGCAAGGTAATAGCTTTGATAGATGGATTTATCTGTCACTTGCTTATAAACAGCGAAGTCTTCCGCATTTGAATCAGCCAATGCCTCTTCCTGTAGAGACAGACCGTTGTTGATGTTTTCTACCATGCTGGATTCACCTGATAACTCGTATAAGCCATCACGCTTTTCTGCTGTAGGGATGAATACATTTTCAGCTAAATACTTGACCTCAGCAAACTTTGCTTTTGCATCATCCGCTTTATCAGCCTCCAGATCTTCCCCCGCTTGACCTTGTAATCCTTTTTGAACTTGATAGAAATACGATTGTGTTAATTTATCAATGATTTGACGTGCAACGTTTTTCTCAAGCTCACCTGATTTACCGCCGGAAATAGCCGCTTCAATCCCTTGAGAAAATTCACCATTCACTTCATTTACTGATGCTTGCAACTCAGAAGTATAAATGTCATTTACAGTATCCCAATTTACTTCCTTGTCTTCTTTCATCTTCTCTAATTCAGCTTTCATATCTGAATACGCTTTAACCTGTGATTCCGCATTAAGTGTCATCTCATCTTTTGCTTCTTCTTTTGGTTCTTCTTTCTTCTCTTCTGACGATTGATCTGCTTCTTTTGGTTCCTCCGATGCGCTACCGCAACCTGCTAATACAGAACCTGATAAAAGAAATGCTGCAAAAATTTTGGATAAGTCTCTCTTTTTCATATGTATGTACCCCCAGAATGTATTGAATATATAAATGATAATGATTTTCATTTCCGTTTAAAATTATATCGAGAATGATTCTCATAGTCAACGTTTTTTGAAAATTTTGTTCAAACAAAAAAAAACACCGGGGCTGTAATGTCAGCCTCGGCATTTTAAAAGAATTTCTTATGCATGTTTGTTTAATAGTTCAGCAAGTGCTTCCTTAGGTTGGAAACCGATCACTTTATCTACAACTTCGCCGTCTTTAAGGACAACTAATGTCGGGATACTCATAACACCGTATTTACCTGCTGTTTCCTGATTTTCATCAACGTCAACTTTGACGATTTTCACTTTGTCGCCCATTTCGCTATCTAACTCTTCCAGTACTGGAGCGATCATTTTACAAGGTCCACACCAAGGTGCCCAGAAATCCGCTAATACCAGTCCAGAATTTGTTTCAGTTGAGAATGATTGATCAGTTGCATTTGTAATTGCCATTTATATGCGCCTCCTAAATCTTTGAATGTAACGTAAGTATATCACCGTTTTTTGGGGGATGCTATTAATCTGCTCGTAGGTAATATGCCCTTCATAAAACGGAATATACAAGGAATGCAAAAATAAGGAGCAGCCATCTGGCCGCATCCTTATCGGTACTTCATATTATGTTCATACCCTCATAACGCCACTGTAAAACGTCGGTGTGGATTAAGAAGAAGATACTTTAAGCTTTTTAAATTCTTCTGTAAGCATCGGTACCACTTCGAATAGGTCACCAACGATTCCGTAATCCGCTACGTTAAAGATGTTCGCTTCTGGATCTTTGTTAATCGCAACGATTACTTTTGAATTCGACATCCCTGCTAAATGCTGGATTGCTCCGGAAATACCACATGCAATATAGAGGTCAGGCGTTACCACTTTACCTGTTTGGCCAATCTGTAAGGAATAGTCACAGTAATCTGCATCACATGCTCCACGGGATGCCCCTACAGCCCCACCAAGTACATCTGCCAGTTCCTTAAGAGGATTGAAGCCATCTTCACTTTTCACTCCGCGTCCGCCGGCGATAATGACTTTCGCTTCTGATAAGTCTACACCTTCGCTTGCTTTACGAACGACTTCTTTAATGATCGTACGTAAGTCCTTGATGTCGACGGAAAGGGAAGTGACTTCTCCTGTACGTGACTCATCTTTCGCTAATGGTTCGATGTTATTAGGGCGGATCGTCGCAAAAATCAATCCGTCAGTCACGATTTTCTTTTCAAATGCTTTTCCTGAATAAATCGGTCTTGTGAAAACGAGGTTTCCGCCAGCTTCCTCAAGATCTGTCGCATCCGAGATCAATCCTGAACTTAATTTGCTTGCCACTTTAGGAGATAAGTCTTTCCCAAGGGCAGTATGTCCAAAGATGATTCCTTCTGGTTTCTCTTCCTCAATCACAGAAAGAATCGCTTGTGAATAACCGTCCGAAGTATATTGTTCCAGCTTATCGTTTTCGACAACCACTACTTTGTCTGCTCCATACTGAATCATTTCTTCGCCTAAAGCGCTTACACTTTTACCAATTAAAACGGCTACCACTTCTCCGCCTTCAGCTACTGTTTTACCTGCCGCAATTGCTTCAAAGGAAACATTACGTAATGATCCGTCCCGAACTTCTCCAAGTACCAATACTTTTCTCGCCATGTTAAATACCCCCTGAATGTTAGTTATTCCTTTGACCTTGCCTTATATAACTTTCGCTTCATTACGAAGAAGTGAAACAAGCTCTGATACTTGAGCATCCAATTCGCCTTCTAACACTTTACCTGCTTCCTTCTTCGGTGGAAGGTAGATTTCAATTGTTTTTGTTTTCGCTTCTACTTCATCTTCATCTAAATCCAAATCATCCAATTCCACTTCATCAAGAGGCTTTTTCTTTGCCTTCATGATTCCTGGCAGTGATGGATAACGAGGCTCATTCAAACCTTGTTGTGCCGTTACTAATAGTGGCAGAGATGTTTCAATTACCTCAGAGTCCCCTTCTACATCGCGAGTGACCGTTACGGTTTCACCATCGATTTCCAACTTTGTGATCGTTGTTACATATGGGATATCAAGTTGCTCGGCTACTCGGGGACCAACTTGTCCAGATCCACCATCAATCGCAACATTACCCGCAAGAATCAAGTCAACTTCCTGCTCTTTTAAATAGTGAGCCAACACTTTCGCTGTAGTGAATTGGTCTCCATAATCAAGATCGTCTTCTGTGTTGATCAGGACTGCTTTGTCTGCCCCCATCGCCAATGCTGTTCTCAGCTGCTTCTCGCTTTCTTCTCCGCCAACTGATACGACCGTCACTTCTCCACCATGTGCATCGCGAACTTGAATTGCTTCTTCCACTGCATATTCATCGTAAGGATTTATGATAAATTCAGCTCCATCTTCAGCAATTTGACCGTTTTGGATCGAAATTTTCTCCTCAGTATCAAACGTTCTTTTCAAAAGTACATAGATGTTCATCCGTAAGTCCCTCCTAATAATGTAAACATTCTTTCCCTTAAAAAGATTTCGACAATTTAACCCCTTTGAATGGGCAGCTTGAACGGAAACTTCCATTCAAGACTGCCCCTCAATAAGAGTTTACTATATTACAAGAATGTATTCTAGCCTTTAAAGTGTGGTTCGCGCTTTTCGACAAAAGCTGAAATACCCTCTTTGGCATCAGCTGATACAAATATTTCACCGAAAAGATCCGATTCTCTCATTACGCCTTCATAGAAACGGTCATCTTTAGTATAACTCAACAGCTCAATGGCTGCTTTCATCGCTCCAGGGCTCTTCTTCGCAATCTTATCGGCCATTTCCTTCGCTTTATCGAAGAGCTGATCTTCAGGGTATGCCTTATTGGCAAGTCCCCACTGTACAGCTTCGGTTCCGCTGATTGGTTCACTCGTTAATAGCATTTCTGCCGCTTTTGCCCTGCCTACCAATTTAGGTAAGCGCTGGGAGCCGGCAAATCCAGGAACAAGCCCTAACTGAAGCTCTGGTAAACCAAGCTTTGCATTCTCGCTGACCAATCGGATGTGACATCCCATTGCAAGCTCCAATCCCCCGCCTAAAGCGGCTCCATGAATGGCTGCAATGATCGGCTTTGAAAAGTTCTCCATCCGTTCGAAAACGTCCTGGCCTTTTTTCGCCAATTGAGAGAATTCTTCTCCGCTTTCAATCGTCGTGAATTCTTTAATGTCAGCACCCGCAGAGAAGAAGCGGCCCTCACCTTTCAGTAAGATCACTCTGACGTCAGCGTTTTCTTCAAGCTCATCCAGAACTGCATCGATTTCTTTAATAAGTCCACTGGCTAATGCATTAGCAGGAGGCCTTTGGATCAGAACCGTTGCTACCTTTCCCTCTAATGACCATGATAAACTTTCCATCTCTCATCCCCCTAAACTAATTTAGTTCCTGCCGCCACATCCATGAAGTAATAGTTTGTGAATAGCAGGGACTTGAGCAACTAAGTCATACTTCTGATCGTTCATCACCCACGTTGTCACCATTTCATCCAGAGTGCCGAAGATCATTTGCCGGGCAAGCCGGACGTCCAGATCACTGGAAAACTCTCCGGATTCTACTCCGCTAATCAGGATTTTATCGACTAATTGCAGATATCCCTTTAACACATCATTGATCTTTAAGCGGATCTCCTTATTGGACTGCCTGAGCTCCAGTTGTGTCACAATCGCTAGATGGTGATCATCCGACAGAATTTTACAATGATTTTCAATCATCACTAATAATTTCTCTGAAACTGTCTGTTTTCCTGCAATAACTTCCTCAATTTTTTCGACAAAGAGTACCATTTTTTCTTTAAACAACGAAATCAGGATATCTTCTTTATTTTTAAAATAGAGATAAATCGTTCCATCAGCGACTCCGGCCTGTTTCGCGATCTTGGACACTTGTGCCTGATGGTAACCATTTTCAGCTATAACGATAACAGCAGCATCGATAATTTGTTTGTATTTAGGTTTATTTCGTTTCATGGGTTCTTGACCTGCCTTAAGAAAATATGAATGACTGTTCATTCATATTTTTATATTAAAAGGTTTCTCTTTACTTGTCAAGAAGAGATGCCTTGTCCAATTATACAACAAAAAGAAAAAGCCCAATGGTATTCATTTAACTTGTTTTCTGTTCTTCCTCTATCTTTTGGCGCTCTTCGTCTACAAGTGCCCTGCGTAATATTTTTCCTACAGCCGTCTTTGGAAGCTCTTTTCTAAATTCATAAATCCGGGGTACCTTGTAGGCTGCCAGGAATTTACGGGCAAATTCATTGAGTTCTTCCTCTGTCAGGGACTCCCCTTCTTTCAGGACCACATACGCCTTTACGGTTTCTCCCCTGTATTCATCTGGAACGCCTGCAGCTACAACCTCTTGAATCGCAGGATGTTCATAAAGGACCTCTTCTATTTCACGAGGGTAAATATTAAAGCCTCCGGCAATGATCATATCCTTCTTGCGATCAACGACATAGAAGTAGCCTCTCTCATCCATATACCCCAAATCTCCCGTCAATAGCCAGCCATCCTTTAACGTTTGTTCGGTTTCCTCTGGACGATTCCAGTAACCCTTCATCACTTGGGGACCTTTCACGACGATTTCACCCATTTCATTCGGCGGAAGCGGTTCCCCTGTTTCAAGTGAAAAGATGGCTGCATCCGTGCTTGGCCAAGGAACTCCTACGCTTCCCTTTATTCTTTCTTTATCCCAAAGAAAATTGGAATGCGTGACAGGTGAAGATTCTGTCAATCCATAGCCTTCAACCAGTTTCCCTCCGGTGACGTCTTCGAATTGCTGCTGCACTTCAACCGGCAATGGGGCGCTTCCACTAAGGCATGAGTCGATGGAGGATAAGTCATAATCCTTCAGGTCGGGATGATTCAACAGGCCGATATAGATGGTGGGTGCACCGGGAAACAGGGTGGGTTTCTGCTTTTGAATGGTTTTCAAGGTTGTTTCGGGATCAAATTTAGGGAGTAGGATCATTTTGTATCCCTGCATGACGGATAAGATCATAACCGCTGTCATTCCGTACACATGAAAGAATGGAAGTATTCCAAGAACCCGTTCTTCGCCTTTTTTACATTTATAAAGCCACGCATCACACATGGAAGCATTGGCTACAAGATTCTTATGGGTAAGCATGACCCCTTTTGGAAAACCTGTCGTACCGCCTGTGTATTGAAGGAGGGCCACATCGTTTTCAAAATCAAATTCATGTTGCGTGCTTTCCGGTTTGGCTGTTTTCATAATCTCCGTAAAAAGATGATTCTGTCCTGAATGGTTCACTTTTACCACAATGCCATATTGTTTCTTCTGGATGAATGGGTAGATGAGATTCTTAGGAAATGGAAGGTAGTCTTTGATAGCGGTTACAATGATGTGTTCAAGTTCGGTATCCTTCATTGCTTTTGATACTCTTGGATACAAAATATCCAATGTCAGGATCACCTTGGCACCTGAGTCCTTCATTTGGTATTCAATTTCCCTCTCCATATATAATGGATTGGTTTGTACGACAATTCCACCTGCGTAGAGAATGCCATAGTACGCGATGACGGATTGAGGAGTATTCGGCAGCATGATCGCCACCCGGTCATCTTTCTTGATTCCAAGCGTTTTAAGATAATGGGCGAATTTGAGTGCCGATTCATGTAATTCTGTGTAGGTCAACTCCTTGCCCATAAATTGAATGGCCACTTTACTGCCATAAAGGGTAGCTGCCTCGGTTAAATAAGACTGCAGTGGTTTTTCAATCAGATCGAGCTCCGTTGGAATCTCTGCTGGATATTCAGCAAACCATGGTTTGTTCATTGTAATCCCTCCCTTTGAATATTTAGAAAATTTCTTCTATTCACCATTATAATATAAGGGGACTTCAGTTACAATTTGAATTCAATCCACTCGATACTTTTTTCCTACTCTTCAGGCTTGACCTTCCTCACAGATGATTTTCACAAAGAAAAAAGACTGCCTATTCAACCATATGACAGTCTGCTCGTACATTATTATTATTTTAGCATTGTTTCAATCTCCAAGCTCTTTTCACAGAGTGAATCGATTGTGTTAACCATCGTTCTAAGTTCTACCGCTACGTAAAGAACAACATATAAATGATTCCAACGAGTAAAAAGCCCCCACATAGAGTGAGTAAAACCTTCGCCAATGTTTCCATATTTCCTCTCCTTACGATATACCTGCCCCTATGACATAGGATAAACCAACTGAAATAACTAATGAAATGAAGCCCACTGCCCGGTTATCATTTGCAATTTCTTCGTCAATCTTAAATTTAGGCGTCAGAAATTCATAAATGAAATAGCCGATCAGTAATAGGAAAAATCCGAACACACCCCATCCGATCGTGGTCAGGATAGTATCATTGTGGCTGATGGAATGGCGGAAAATATTCGCAATCCCAAATATTTTCCCTCCAGTTGCCATCGCCACGGCCAGATTACCTTTTTTTATTTCTTCCCAATTTCTATACTTTGTCACCAGTTCGAAAATGGCCAGGAACAGAATCAAACATAAAATGACCACGCTGTAATTACCAGCCGTCTGAACAAATTCATTTTCCCAAAAGTTCTCCATTGCAAAGCTCCCTTTAACGCTTTAATTAAGCCGTTTTTTAGAATTCCCACATAGGGCAGAGTCTTATTTAAATTGAACGACTGTGACACCCGTACCACCTTCGCCTGCATCTCCGAAACGAATGTTTTTAACCGACCGGTGATTTTTCAAGTACTCCTGAACTCCCTGTCTTAAAGCTCCCGTACCTTTCCCATGAATAATGGAAACGCGTGGATACCCTGCGAGGAGTGCATCATCGATGTACTTCTCCACTCTAGATAACGCATTTTCGAAACGCTCACCACGTAAATCCAGTTCAAGACTGACATGAAAGTCTTTTCCTTTCACTGTGGCGAGTGGCTTGGTTTCAACCTTTTGTTGAGATTGAATGAATTCAAGATCTGATTCCTTCACCTTCATTTTCATGATGCCCATCTGTACTTGCCATTCTTTCGCAGACACTCGTTCAACCAAGTGGCCTTTTTGATCAAAGCTCAAGACTTTGACTTCGTCCCCTGGTTTTAACTCATGCTTCGTTTGGTTGACTTTTTTCTTTTGACCGGACGTTTTCAATTTCGGTGTAGCTTCTTCCAATTGTTTTTTCGCATGGATCAGTTCATGCTCTTTGATTTGAGCTGATTTTTCCTGTTGCATTTTTCGTAAATCTTTAATCACTTGTTCAGCTTCTGCCTTTGCCTTTTCAACCACTTCAGTCGCTTTTTGTTGAGCTTTTTCGTACAGTGTATCTTTTTTCTCGTAATACTCCATCATTTGCTTTTGCATATCTTTATGCATTTTCTCTGCTTGTCTTAAAAGTTCATGGGCTTCCTCAAGCTCCCGTTCACCCTGACGTCTGCTGTCTTCGAGGGAGGCAATCATATTCTCCACTTCTTTGCTATCCGTTCCGATATGGGACTTCGCTCTATGAATGACATGATCGGATAGCCCCAAACGCTTCGAAATCTCAAATGCATTACTTCTTCCCGGAACCCCGAGCAAGAGCTTATAGGTGGGACTTAATGTTTCTACATTAAATTCCACACTCGCATTCACGACCCCTTCACGATTATATCCGTACGCTTTCAACTCGGGATAGTGGGTGGTAGCCACGACTCTTGCTCCCGTCCCATGCACTTCATCCAGAATGGAAATGGCCAGGGCCGCACCTTCTTGAGGGTCTGTTCCTGCACCTAACTCATCAAACAACACTAAGCTCTCATGATCTACTTTTTTTAGGATGTCGACTATATTCACCATATGGGAAGAGAAGGTACTTAAGCTTTGTTCAATCGATTGCTCATCCCCGATATCAGCGTAAATGGTGCGGAAGACGCCCACTTCAGATCCATCAAGGGCCGGGATCGGGAGACCGGCCTGCGCCATCAAACTTGTTAATCCCAATGTTTTCAGGGTAACGGTTTTCCCCCCGGTATTTGGACCCGTAATGACAATGGAAGAAAAGTCATTCCCTAACTCAATGTCATTCGCCACAGCCTCATCTATAGGGAGAAGAGGATGCCGGGCTTTATTTAACTTTATTCGTCGTTCATTGTTGATTGTTGGTTTAGATCCTTTGATGGATCGTCCGAACTTTGCTTTTGTGAACATAAAATCGATGTCTGATAAAACACTGACGATCAAGAGCAGTTCTTCTCCGGCTTCTTGTACGCTTTCAGAGAGTTCCTGGAGAATCTTTTCGATTTCTGATTGTTCTTTTAATCGAAGCTCACGCAGTTGATTATTCAGCTGAACTATTGCTTCAGGTTCAATAAACAGGGTTTGCCCCGATGATGATTGATCATGAATGATGCCGCCATATTGACCCCTGTACTCCTGTTTCACTGGAATCACGTATCGATCATTACGAATCGTGATGATCGCATCGGATAACATTTTTTGAGCGTTGGATGAACGGATCATTCGTTCAAGTTTTTCACGGATCCGTCCTTCATTGGCCCGGAGCTGTGTACGGATGGTGCGGAGGGCTTCACTGGCTGTATCCAGGATTTCTCCGTTATCATCCACGACTTTCCTAATATCCTGTTCTAAATAGGGTAGGGGGATGACCGTGCCCATTTTCCCTTGAAGCAGGGGAATGTCCACCTCTTCCTCCAGTAACTCTTCTACAAAAAGAGTAAGCTTCCTGCTTGCCCGGATCGTACTGGCCACCTGAACAAACTCTGAGGGAGAAAGCATCCCTCCTATCTGTGCACGCTTGACGTGTGGACGTATATCGAAAATCCCGCCTAATGGGGCATGACCTTTCAACCTGAGGATGGTCATGGCTTCATCCGTCTCTTCATGAAGAGCTGTAATTTCCTCATACTCCAAGGACGGCATGAGAGAGGCTACCCTTGCATGCCCAAGTGCGGATGCAGCATATTGCTTTAATAATTCTTTGATCTTATCAAACTCTAACGTCTTTAATACTTTAGAATTCACGGAATGTATTCCACCTTTATCAGTTTCGCTTAATAAATTCGATTAACTCTTTCTTATCCCATGTATTGATCACGGATTCTTTTTGGATCCAGCCTTTGCGCGCCGTTCCGATCCCTATCTTCATAAATTCCAGGTGATCAGTACTGTGAGCATCTGTGTTAATCACCAATTTCACATTCTGCTCCTGGGCTTTTCGGATATTTTCGGCAGAAAGATCGAGACGATTCGGATTTGCATTAAGCTCCAATGCCGTACCGGTTTCTTTCGCCAGCTGGATAAGAAGATCCATATCTACGTCATAGCCTTCTCTTCGGCCAATGATTCTCCCTGTAGGATGAGCGATGATATCCACATGGGCACTCTTCAGGGCCGTTGTCAGTCTTTCCATGATCTTTTCCTTGGATTGTGAAAAGCTCGAGTGAATCGAGGCAATCACAAGGTCCACTTTTTCAAGGATGTCATCCTCATAATCCAACGTACCATCAGGGAGTATATCCATTTCGATTCCAGAAAGAACTTCTATGTCATCATACTTCTTGTTGATCTCTTTAATTTCATCGATTTGCTTAAGTAATCGTTCCGTAGTCAGCCCGTTTGCCACACGTAAGTACTGGGAGTGATCTGTGATGGCCATATATTGATATCCTTTGGCACGGCAAGCCTCAACCATTTCTTCGATGGAAAACGCACCATCCGACCAGGTGGAGTGCATATGAAGATCCCCTTTTATGTCTTCTAAAGTGATGAGGGAATAATCTTTATGGAACTCTTCCACTTCTTTCCCATCTTCCCTCAGCTCAGGTGGGATCAAGGGCAGATCAAAATGGTGATAAAACTCTTCTTCGGTTTTAAATGTCTTTATTTCACCGGTTTCAGTATTCTCGACGCCATATTCACTGATCTTTTCCCCGCGTTCTTTGGCCAGCTGGCGCATGCGGACATTATGATCCTTTGACCCTGTGAAATGGTGAAGGGCCGTAGCAAATTCTTCAGGCTTCACGATCCGGAAGTCAATGCTTACATCCCAATTGTAGGAGAGAGTAAGTGAAACTTTCGTATCCCCTGCCGCGATGGTTTCAACGATATTGGGCAGCTTCAACAATCCTTCCTTTACCTCTTGGGGATGCTCTGTTGCCAGAATGAAATCAAGGTCCTTGATCGTTTCCCTCATCCTTCTTAAGCTTCCCGCTCTTGAAAAGGTCTGGATACTGTCCATCCCGAAAAAAAAACCTTCAATCTCCTCAGCGATGCCATTCATAAAAGCGATCGGCAGGCGATTTGGTCTTTTCCCCACCTGTTCGATGGATGCCAGGATCTTCTCTTCCGTCTTCTTACCGAAGCCTGCTAAACCTTGTACTTTATTTGCTTTACACGCTTCCTCCAAGTCTTCGATACGTTCAACCCCGAGTTCACTGTAAAGCTTTGCAATTTTCTTTCCACCTAAACCAGGTAATTGAAGGAGGGGGATCAATCCCTTTGGAACTTCTTCCTTTAACTCTTCAAGGACAGAAGATGTGCCTTCATTTATGTATTCCTCGATAACTCCAGCCGTTCCTTTGCCGATTCCGCTCAACTTCGTAAAGTCACTTATTTCATGTAAGCTACGGTCATCATTCTCAAGTGCAGCCGCCGCTTTTCGATAGGCGGATATTTTAAAAGAGTTTTCGCCCTTCAATTCCATATATATCGCAATTTCCTCTAATAATTTTATAATATCTTTTTTATTCAAGAGATTCACCCACTATCTTAGAATTAACGATTAGGATCCTTTAAGCTTCCCAGTCCTCAGCAAAAGCAAAATGACTCCATTTATATAGTAGCAAAATTGGTATAAAAAGAAAAAAGACTGACATATAAGATGAACTTTTTTCGTTAAGGTCAGCCTAACGAATCAGAGTTCCATACTTATAGTCAGCCCCTTCTTCAGGCTACATATTCAATCCACCAAGATTTCACCATATCAGAGAAAACTGGGGTATGTTTTACCATCGCTTGCGCAATAAACGAGTTATTGATGAATGCTTGAACCGACTCGATCGGCAATAATACGGCGATAAATAATAGAATAAAAATCATTAAGTATGCTTCAATGAAGCCTAATATCCCTCCGCCAAGAACATTCAACTGCTTTAATAGAGGCAGATGTGCGACAAAGTCCAGCATCGATCCAATGATTTGCAGAATGATCCGTACCGCAAAGAATATCAGGGCAAATGCAATGACCCGGTAATACGCTTGATCTAGATTCGTCGATTCAAAAATCATATTCAACGTGGATTGCTCGTCCAGTACAGGATAAGGAATCCATAAAGTTAATTTTGGTGCAAGCTGATCATAATATATGTATGCTACAATAAAAGAAACAATAAATCCGAATATGTGGATCACCTGCAAAATGAATCCACGTTTTAAACCTATTAAAAATCCTATCACCAGGATGATCAACAAAGCTAAGTCCAACATCTTTTTTTCAATCCTTTAATCGTTTAATTTCTCGCTCCAGATCTTCAAACCTTTCTTGAAGTTTGATGTAATCATTCACGGCATTCACCGCTGTCAAAACGGCGAGCCTGCCTGTGTCGAGAGACGGATTCATGGAGTTGATTTCTCTCATTTTGTCATCCACCTTCGAACAAACAAAACGGATCTGACTTGTTGATTCAGTCCCAACAATCGTATATTGTTGACCATATATGTCTACAGTGGTGCGATTTTTTTGTTCTTCAGACAACCTGAAAGCCCCCCATTCATAAGAATCCTAAACATAATCATACCATGAAATCTTTTTATTTTGGAAGGAATTTGTCATATCAGCTCACATTTTTTATAATACTTAAGAATTTTGTCATAAGGAGAGAGAAACTTGGCTAATACCGTCATTCAAGCAAACAAAGAAATGATAGAGAAAATGAAGCACCATTACGGAAACGTACTAACGGACAAACTGCCACCGGGTGCTGTTTTTGTAGCAAAACCTTCCGGCTGTACAATCACGGCATATAAATCGGGGAAAGTGTTGTTTCAGGGATCTAACGGAGAAGGAGAAGCAAGTCAGTGGGGCACCAGTGAACCTCCAAAAGTGAAATCACCTTCCAAGGGAACGACGACACTGCCTGAAAACTTTGCCGATTGGTCTGTCATCGGATCCGATGAAGTGGGCACAGGCGACTTTTTCGGACCGATCACTGTCGTGAGTGCTTACGTGAAGAAGGAGCATATTCCACTCATGAAGGAGCTCGGGGTAAAGGATTCCAAAAATTTATCCGACCCTCAAATTATCAATATTGCAAGGGATTTAATTGCAGCGATTCCGTATTCCCTGCTCATACTCCACAACCCAAAATATAATGCGATGCAAGAAAAAGGAATGACTCAAGGGAAGATGAAGGCTCTCTTGCACAATCAGGCTATCCTGAATCTGCTGGACAAAATGTCCCCGGAACTACCTGAAGGAATATTGATTGATCAGTTTGTTGAAAAGAATACATACTACAAGCATATTTCTGCACAAAAGAAAATCCAAAGAGATCGCGTGTACTTCAGCACAAAAGGTGAAAGCATCCATTTGGCTGTAGCCGCAGCATCGATCATTGCCCGTTATGCCTTCCTAAAGGAAATGGACAAATTGAGTGCCAAAGCGGGTGTCGAAATCCCGAAAGGAGCCGGTAAGCACGTGGATGTTGCAGCAGCCAAAATCATCAAACGCAGAGGGATTGAAGAATTAAAATCCATGACAAAGTGGCATTTTGCGAATAGTGAGAAGGCGATGAAGTTAGCCAGGAAATAAATAATATCCCCATCGGTTGTGCCGGTGGGGATTTCTCTTTGGATGGTAGTGTTATCTTGGTTCAGCAGTTGAATTATGAACGATATTCTCCTGCTGAATTTACTGCTGAATTCACCGCAATATTCACCTGTTAAAATCCCCTCGATATTCTCCTGCTGAATTCATCGCAATATTCACCTGTTAAAATCCCCTCGATATTCTCCTGCTGAATTCACCGCAATATTCACCTGTTAAAATCCCCTCGATATTCTCCTGCTGAATTCACCGCAATATTCACCTGTTAAAATCCCCTCGATATTCTCCTGCTGAATTCACCGCAATATTCACCTGTTAAAATCCCCTCGATATTCTCCTGCTGAATTCACCGCAATATTCACCTGTTAAAATCCCCTCGATATTCTCCTGCTGAATTCACCGCAATATTCACCTGTTAAAATCCACCTAATATTCTCCTGCTGAATTCACCGCAATATTCACCTGTTAAAATTCCCTCGATATTCTCCTGCTGAATTCACCGCAGTATTCACCTGTTAAAATCCGTTCATTTTTCAACAGGCAAAACCCTCTCCAAACAGCAAAAAGGTGCCAGACCATTGTCTGACACCTTCCAATTGAGTGTATTACCCTCTCAACTCGGCTCCTGCTTTTTCCTTCACTGTTTCCAGTACTTTATCATGTACTTTCACTACTTCTTCATCCGTCAATGTCTTCGCCGGATCGAAGTACTTCAAGGAGAACGCAAGGGATTTCTTGCCTGCTTCCATATGCTCCCCTTCATAAAGATCGAAGACGGACACTTCCTTCAGAAGCTTGCCTCCAGCGTCTTTAATGATCGATCCAAGCTCCCCGGCTTTCACATCCACGTCCACTACAAGCGCGATGTCTCTTGTAATCGATGGATGACGCGGGATTGGCGTGTAGCTTAATGCCGGCTTTTCATAATGGAAGATTGGAGATGCCTTCAGCTCGAACACATAGGTTTCGTTCAGGTCCAGCTCTTTTTCCGCTTCCGGATGAATCGCTCCTACAAAACCGATGACTTCATTGTCCAGTAGAATTTCAGCCGTTCTTCCCGGGTGCATGCCATCTACAGCTGCCTGGCGGTAAGAGACTGCTTCAGAAACGCCGATTTCTTCGAACAGCCCTTCAAGGATACCTTTCGCAACGTAGAAGTCAGCAGGTTTCTTCTCTCCCTGCCAAGGATGCAAGTGCCATAGGCCCGTCAAAGCCCCTGCGATATGCTCCTCTTCCTTAGGAAGCTCTTCTCCTGGTTCCTGTAAGAAAACGGATCCCACTTCATAAAATGCAAGTGAGTCATTTTGACGTGCTTTATTGTACGAAAGCACTTCAAGAAGCTGTGGAATGATGCTTAAACGGAGATTGCTTCGCTCTTCACTCATTGGCATCAATAAGCGGACAGGCTCTCTTACGTCCAGTGCATATTGGGTTGCTTTCTTATCGTTTGTCAGTGAATACGTAATCCCTTGCAGGAGTCCTGCTCCTTCTAAATAACGGCGGACCGTACGGCGTTTCAACTGATGATTTGATAATCCGCCAGGTGTTGATTCTCCCTTGGGCAGAGTCATTGGAAGGTTGTCATAACCGTAAAGACGTGCCACTTCTTCAAGTAAATCTTCAGGAATGGTAATATCCCCTCTTCTTGTAGGAGCCGTTACAACAAACGTTTCTCCATTGACCGTAACATCAAATTGAAGTCGGCGGAAGATATCTTCGACTGTGTCAGTTGAAATGGATGTTCCCAGTGAAGAATTGATTTTTTCTAATGTAATCTCGACTTTAACTGGTTCAACGTCCAGTTCGTTGAATAATACAGTGCCTTCAAGCACTTCCCCCTGTGCATATTCTGCCATCAATTGAGCCGCTCTTTCGCCTGCTTTCAGGACACGGTCAGGGTCCACTCCCTTTTCATAACGGGTGCTCGCTTCACTTCGCAGTCCGTGGTCTTTCGAAGCTCCCCTTACGATCGCACCTGTGAAATAAGCCGCTTCAAGAAGGACAGTCGTGGTATCGTTCTGGACCTCTGAATTCGCTCCACCCATCACTCCGGCAAGGGCAACAGGCTCACTGCCATTTGTGATCACCAGCTGGCTGCTTGATAGGGTTCTTTCTGCATCATCAAGTGTGAC
Organism: Rossellomorea sp. FM04394; assembly: GCF_041889765.1. Classification (NCBI taxonomy): domain Bacteria; kingdom Bacillati; phylum Bacillota; class Bacilli; order Caryophanales; family Bacillaceae; genus Rossellomorea; species Rossellomorea sp. FM04394. Next base: position 3,153,758 of record NZ_CP168654.1, read on the forward strand.
GAATGTCTCCCCATCAGTCGCACGACGAACAAGGATTTCCTTTGAACCAAGTCGATCGTAGTCAAATGCATGAAGCGGCTGACCATATTCCAATAATACGTAGTTCGTAATATCGACTACATTATTATGTGGTCGGATCCCGGCTGAGATCAACGCATTTTGCATCCATAAAGGAGATGGGCCTATTTTGACATTTTTAATGATTTTAGCACCGTATAGAGGATTATCTTCTTTCGCCTCTACTTTTACCGATACATAATCCGATGCCTTTTCGCTGCTTTCGGATAACTCCGTTTTAGGAAGTTTTACGTCACGATCCAAAATGGCTGCTACTTCATACGCCACTCCCAGCATGCTTAAGCAATCAGAACGATTAGGCGTTAAGCCCAATTCAAGGATCGCATCATCAAGATTCAATAATTCCACAGCATCTCTGCCTACTTCAGCATCATCCGAGAATACATAAATTCCTTCTGCATGTTCTTTTGGTACGAGCTTGCCTTCCACCCCAAGCTCTTGCAGGGAACAGATCATACCGTGAGATGCTTCGCCGCGGAGCTTGGCTTTCTTGATTTTGAAGTTACCCGGCAGGACCGCTCCAACCTTTGCAACAGCCACTTTTTGACCCTTCGCCACGTTTGGTGCCCCGCAAATGATTTGAGCAGGTTCTTCCTCCCCTACATCCACTAAGCATTTATTTAATTTATCCGCATCTGGATGGGGCTCACATTGCAGGACATGGCCGACGACGACATTTTTGATTTCTTCCCCGATCCGTTCTACACCTTCTACTTCAATCCCGCTTCTTGTAATCTTCTCTGCTAACTCTTCAGGTGTGACACCCGATAAGTCTACATAATTTTCTAACCATTTATATGAAACAAACATGTGTTAGTACCTCCTACCGATTTTCTTTTACTCTTGAGTTCCGAACTGAGTGACAAAGCGCGTGTCGTTTGTGTAGAAATGACGGATATCATCGATTCCGTATTTCAGCATGGCAATACGTTCAGGTCCCATTCCGAATGCGAAGCCTGTATATTTCTTTGAATCAAACCCTGCCATTTCGAGAACGTTCGGATGAACCATTCCAGCCCCAAGGATTTCGATCCAGCCAGTTCCTTTACATACACGACAGCCTTTTCCGCCACAGATTTTACATGAGATATCCATCTCGACAGAAGGCTCTGTGAATGGGAAGAAGCTCGGGCGCAAACGGATTTCACGATCTTCGCCGAACATTTTCTTCGCAAATACATTTAGTGTTCCCTTCAGGTCACTCATGCGGATGTCTTCGTCGATGACAAGCCCCTCGATTTGAGTAAATTGATGAGAGTGTGTTGCGTCATCTGTATCCCGGCGATACACTTTCCCCGGACAGATGATTTTAATCGGTCCTTTACCTTTAGCCATTTCCATCGTTCTTGCCTGCACAGGTGACGTATGGGTACGCAGGAGGGTTTCTTCTGTAATATAGAAGGAATCCTGCATGTCCCTGGCCGGGTGTCCCTTAGGAAGGTTCAGGGCCTCGAAGTTATAATAATCCTTTTCCACTTCAGGTCCTTCAGCAACGGTGTAGCCCATTCCGATGAACAGGTCTTCGATTTCTTCGACAATCATCGTAAGCGGATGATGATTCCCTTTTTTCACAGGACGCCCGGGTAACGTGACATCGATGGTTTCAGATTGAAGCTTCTTTTCAACCGCTTCTTTTTCAAGAACGGCCTGTTTTGCTTCAATCGTTTCTGTAATCGCTCCACGAACTTCATTCGCAAGGGCTCCCATCTTAGGGCGCTCTTCTGCTGAAAGTTTCCCCATGCCTTTCAGAGCTTCGGTTACAGGTCCTTTTTTCCCCAGATAAGCTACACGGATATTGTTCAGTTCTTTTAAGTCCTGTGCTACGTTCACTTTTTCGATTGCTTCTTGCTGAAGGGATCGTAATTTGTCCTCCATTTATACTTCCTCCTTTAATGTATATCGTCCGAATGATCGTACCGGGTTGGTTTAAAAACAAATAAAAAAACCCCATCCCAAAAAGGGACGAGGTTTATATCGCGGTACCACCCTTATAAGCATATCTATAGGCTGCAGACATACTCACTTCATTCGGATAACGGCTTTGCCGGAGCATCTTTACATTCATCAAATGAATGGTCCCGATGCCAACTCGAGAGGTGAAATCTTCACATCATGTTTTCTTAAGGATGCTTACAGTCCAGGGCATCCTCTCCCTTGAAGAAGGTCATGTGCTACTTTCCTCTTTCAACGTTTTTAAGTTATATGTGCATTATTATAGTGAATTTCCCGCCATAATTCAAACCTTTTCACGAAATTCACTGCCCATTTTTAAAATAGTATAATAAAACCCCTGCAGCGATCGCTACATTTAATGATTCACTCTTTCCATAGATAGGAATATAAAGGTTTTGATCGGTCTCCCTTAAGAGCTCTTCCGACATGCCATTCCCTTCGTTTCCTACGATGAGGGCATAAGAAGATTGTGGCTTGATCGTGGTATACTCCACACCTTCTTCAAGAGCCGTCCCATAAACGGTGATGCCGCGCTCTTTCAGTGCTGATATGGTTTCAGGTAATCCCCTTCTGACAATCGGTATATGAAAGTGACTTCCTTGTGCAGAGCGTAATACCTTAGGGTTATATGGGTCAACCGTCCCCTTGCCTAACACAATCATGTCAATGCCCGCTGCATCGGCCGTGCGAATGATCGTCCCGATATTCCCGGGATCCTGAAGGCCATCGAGAAGCATGAATGTTGCTGCCTTTTCAATATCATACTCATCTTCTTTTTGCTTACATACGGCAAAGATACCTTGAGAGGTCTCCGTATCAGACAAAGCTTTACCGACTTCTTCTGAAACCATGGTGATGGAAATGGAGTCTACCGTCCATTTCTGCGGCAGATCGATTCCCTCCACTTGAATCAGTTCAAGGACCGTATCCTCCTGCTTTAATGCTTCCTCCACCAGGTGAAAGCCTTCAATTATGTATGTACGGGATGAATCCCGTTCTTTTTTTGTTAATAATTTTTTCCACTGCTTCACAACAGGGTTTTTCGAGGATTGAATATACTTCAATCGTATCCGCTCCTTTAAATTACTATTCAACGTCTCATTATACCTTAACTTTCCTACATAATAAATTCAATCCTGAGACAAGATAACAATGAATTCCTCATCCTATCGAAAAAGGAGAAATGTGTGATGAATCTTAACTTACGAAAAGCGATCATACACAACGTATCTGGTAACAACCAGGACGAGCTGAGAGATACCATCGTTGACGCAATCCAGGGAGGAGAAGAAAAAACCCTTCCAGGTCTCGGTGTACTCCTTGAAGTCTTCTGGCAAAACGCAGATCCCCAGGAACAAAAAATGGTCCTCGAAACATTGGAGGAATCATTGCAGCAGCAGCAACCACAGTAATGACTTGGGTAACCCTGAAAATGGGTTGCCCTTGTTTATTTCCACCCTCCATATTAAAATCTTCCCCTTATTAGTTTTACTGCATCTCTTTCAGTGGTAATGAAAAAATACATAAGTAAACGGAAGGGGAAAAGGATGTATGAGTCAGAAGAAAAGCGCATTAGTGATCATCGACATGATTAATACGTTTGATTTTCAAGGCGGAGAGGAATTATACGAAAACACGTTGAAGATTGTAGGAAATATACATGAGTTGAAGACAAAAGCGAAAAAAGCTGGCATGCCGATTATTTATGTAAATGATAATTACGGTCTATGGCAGGACAATATGAATGACATCATCGAGCATTGCAAAAAGAAAAAAGGAGAAACCGTAATCGAAAGACTTCACCCTGATACAGATGACTATTTTATCATCAAACCGAAGCATTCCTGTTTTTTCGGGACGCAGCTTGATATCCTCCTTCACCAGCTGGATGTAAAACACCTGATCTTAACAGGAATCGCAGGGGACATCTGTGTACTCTACACCGCCAATGATGCCTATATGAGAGAGTATGAACTATCGATACCGAAGGATTGCATGGCTTCAGAAACAGATGAAGACAATGAGAGTGCCCTTCGCATCATCAAGAAAACGATTGACGCCGACATGACCCTATCGAATCAAATGACTTTATAAGGACAACTACACCATCTCATGAAAAAGAGACCCTAATCCGATAGGGTCTCTTTCCTTACAATCAATCAAATGTAATTTTCGCCACTGTATCTTTATCTAACTTCTTGATCACTTCTGTAATTAATTTAACCGCATTCTCATAATCATCGCGATGAAGCATCGCTGCATGGGAATGAATATAGCGGGTCGCAATGGTGATCGACAAAGCAGGAACTCCGTTGGCCGTTAGATGAATCGCCCCGGAGTCAGTACCACCGCCGGCGATGGCATCAAATTGATACGGAATGTTATGCTCATCCGCTGTATCTGTTACAAAGTCACGAAGCCCTTTGTGAGAAACCATGGATGCATCATACAGGATGATTTGAGGGCCTTCACCCATTTTACTTGATGCTTCCTTGTCAGAAACGCCAGGTGTATCTCCTGCAATTCCAACATCTACACCAAAGGCAATGTCAGGCTGGATTTTAGCTGCGGAGGTTCTCGCACCGCGCAGACCTACCTCTTCTTGCACTGTACCTACACCATACACCACGTTAGGATGTTTTTGATCTTTCAGGTTTTTCAATACATCAATGGCAATCGCACATCCGATGCGGTTATCCCATGCTTTCGCAAGGAGCATTTTTTCGTTGTTCATCACTGTGAATTCGAAATGAGGGACAACCATATCCCCCGGCTTCACACCCCACTCCTGTACTTCCTCACGGCTTGAAGCACCGATATCAATAAACATATCTTTAATATCAACCGGCTTTTTACGGGCTTCCGGAGGCAGGATATGTGGTGGTTTTGAACCGATTATACCCGTTACTTCCCCTTTACCCGTCACGATCGTCACACGCTGGGCAAGCATGACTTGTGACCACCAGCCGCCAACTGTTTGAAAACGCAGGAACCCTTTGTTGTCGATTTGAGTGATCATGAAGCCGACTTCATCAAGATGCCCGGCCACCATGATCTTAGGTCCGTTTTCGTCGCCGACTTTTTTAGCGATCAAGCTTCCAAGATTATCTGTTGTGATTTCATCTGCAAATGGCTCTATGTATTTCTTCATTACGTTTCGTACTTCTCGTTCATTACCCGGTACACCTTTTGCATCGGTTAAATCCTTGAGCATTGTCAATGTTTCATCTAATTTTGTCACTATTTCGACCCCCTAAATGTTGATACCCTACCATTATACTAAAATCTGTCGGATTCATCAAAATTTCCTGAATCTTCTTTACTGTCCGGAAGTAGATGTCACCGATTAATATCCTTCTTTTTGACGAGTATAATTCACTTCATTCTTCTTTACATACGCTTCGAATACCTCTTCATGGGAGAACCCTAACAGTTCACCCAAATACACATAATGCCTGAACAATTGTTGGAAATGCCCGACCGAACGTTCTTCAGCAAAGTGATTCGCCGATTTGAATACTTCCAGGAATTGTTTCGTGACATCTTCATTTCCGAAATTCGTTTCCCCTAAATCAAACTGCTGGATACCGATTTCAAGCCCCAGGGAGAGAATAAAATGAATTCCGTCTACAAATTCTTCAAGGATCACTTCCTTTGATGAAGATGATTTCTTACTCCAAAACTTAAAGCTTCTCGTTTCATTGGCCAGTTCCCCAACTTCGACAAGCAGTGCAAGGATCTTCTTTTCAATTAAATCTGCATTCTGCAACCCGTGTTCTTCTTCGATATGCTGATCCAGCTTCTCCTGCATGTCCAATAACTTTTCAATATTCATGACGTTTTCTCCTCTCACGATGTCTATATTTTTTATGTTCTCTCTTAGTATGACAAATTTTCAAACAAATTTTAAATAAAATGAAACCTTTTTCTGTTTTTATCGTAAATAATAGGAGAATACTTATGCCTAGGGAGGTAATGGTAATGCTTTGGCTTATTCGGTTAGTGATTTTTTCCCTTATTGTTTATCTATTATACCGCAGTGTGAAATACATTATGGACCCAAAGCGAAAACTGGAACTTGCCCAGGAGCAGAAACGCTTTTACTTTCTCGATGATCAGGAAAATGTACGTAAGAATTTTCACGTAACGTATAAAGGAGTTCTTTTTGAAGGAGAAAAATATTTAGGGGCAACAGAAGAATCCTTCGAAGTGGTTTCCATCTTTCTTTGGTCAACAAATATCTCTTCATTAAAGGGGTTTACCCAAGAAGATTTTCAATACCTACAAAATGAAATCAGAGAAAGATACCCGAATGCAAAGTTGGATTGGAAAAGTCCCATTCGTGAATTCCTTCAAAAAAAGCAGTAAAAAAACGGCTGGTCAGCCGTTTTTTATTTACCCGGAAAGAACTCTCTCCATTCAATCACTCTTACTTTTTCTCTTAGAAGGTAAAATAGAACGATGAGTGCCAGGAAAATCATGACGAGTATAGGAGGGGAAAATTGTTTGATGTATTGACCGAAAACCGTGTAAAAAAACGCCAGGGGAATATTTGAAATTACAGAGGCTCGGATGAAAGGCTTAAGCTTTTTCTTCCGTTCAAGTAAACATAGGTTCAACAGCTGATAATGGACAAAAGGAATTAACCGCAGTATGGCGATTTGACCGGTTGTGAGAGTAGCATTTCTTCCAAACCATTTCTCCTTCAATCTCAGGAGCTTTTCATAAAAAGATGTAAAGCTCTTTATAACAAAATAAAAAGTAACAGATAAGAGCGTTAATCCAATCAATGAGTACAGAGTGCCGAATATACTTCCGAAAAGCACTCCTCCCGCCATACATACAAGGGCTACCGGAATGAACAAAAATTGCCTTAGGATATGAAACAAGATAAACAGAACAGGAGCCATATACCCGCTAGCTTCCATGAGGGCGAATGCAGCAACCAACCGTTCGTCCATGGCTAAGGTGACCTCCTTCTGCTTTTCTAAGTTGTTTATACGTACTCTCTATATAGTATGTAAAGAAGACGGGTTAAAGAATGAAAAATTTAATTTCTACAATTTAGTATTCAGCCAGATAAACAGTACACTATGAAGCATGACGAGAAGCGGGAACCCGAAAGCAAATACTTTATGTTTCGTTTTATGTCTGTATACCTTCATTCCCATATAGGCGCCGATGCTGCCACCCAGAATCGCGACCTGCCACAAAGTACTCTCCTTGATGCGATATTCATTCCGCTGCGCTTTTCTTTTATCCCTGCCCATGATGATAAAGCCGATGATATTGATGACAATGGCATATAGATATAAGATACCTGTAATTGTATCCATGATTTCTACCTGCTTTCTGAATTGATTATTGATATAAGAAGGTTCTTCTCGTAAAGTTTGTTACTTTCTTAAAGAAGAAAGTAGTAGTTGATTTCCGCTCCAGGATGCTCGCTTTCCGCGGGGCTGGCGGTGAGCCTCCTCTGCTGCGCCTGTGGGGTCTCACCTGTCCAGCTATTCCCGCAGGAGTCGAGCATCCTGCAGCGAGAATCAGCTTTCTGAGCATGTAACCTTAATGGAAAACAATTTAAAAAAGAGTCTTAACAAACAATTTAATTTAAGGTAAGGAAAGATAGATTTTCCTTTTATGGAAATTATTTTTTAGTAATATTGTTTTCTTGCACACCGTGAAGCTCTGTCACGAAAAAACTAATAAAAATGGTGAGGGGAACTGCGTAGACTCCTACGGAAGTACGGGCGTGCCGAGACCCCGGAAGCGAAGCTGAGGAGGCTCGGCCGAACGTCCGCGGAAAGCGGAGCAGTTCCCCTCACCATTCAGCACATACTAATGGACAGAGGCTAAGCGAATAAAGCCTATAAGAAAGGACCGGCCAGAGGCCAGTCCTTTTTTTGTCTGCTAGCTTAGCAGGTTATTATTTGTTTAGTTGAGCTTTAGCAGCGTCAGCTAATTGGTTGAATGCTTTTTCGTCAGAAATCGCAAGCTCAGCAAGCATTTTGCGGTTTACTTCGATACCAGCAAGCTTCAATCCGTGCATTAAACGGCTGTAAGAAAGACCGTTCATACGTGCAGCCGCATTGATACGTGTGATCCATAATTTACGGAAATCACGTTTCTTTTGGCGACGGTCACGATAAGCATACATGTATGATTTCATGACTTGTTGATTTGCTACTTTATATAAAGTATGTTTTGAACCGAAATAACCTTTGGCTAATTTAAGAACTTTTTTACGACGTCTGCGTGTTACTGTTCCGCCTTTTACGCGTGGCATAATAATTCCCTCCTGTTTCTATTACTTCTTATTTTAGGTTGTCAAGCATATGACGAATGCGTTTGAAATCTCCTTTAGAGACAACAGCCGCTTTACGTAGCTTACGCTTTGCTTTAGTAGATTTGTTTGCGAATAAGTGGCTTGTGTAAGCGTGTGAACGTTTAAGTTTACCAGAACCTGTTTTCTTGAAACGCTTAGCTGAGCCGCGGTGAGTTTTCATTTTTGGCATGTGCTTTTCCTCCTCGGGTCCTCTTATTTTTCGTTAACTGGTGCAAGCACCAAGAACATACTGCGACCATCCATTTTCGGTTTTGATTCAACGGTTGCTACATCTTTACACTCATCTGAGAAGCGATCCAGAACGCGTTGACCAATTTCTTTGTGCGTGATCGCACGACCTTTAAATCGGATTGACGCTTTAACTTTGTCTCCTTTTTCAAGGAACTTACGAGCGTTACGAAGCTTAGTGTTGAAATCATGCTCATCAATCGTCGGGCTTAAACGCACCTCTTTAAGATTGATGATCTTCTGATTCTTACGCGCTTCTTTTTCTTTCTTCTGTTGTTCAAACTTAAACTTACCGTAGTCCATGATACGAGCAACGGGTGGTTTTGCATTTGGAGCAACAAGAACAAGATCAAGATTTACACGTTCAGCAATTTCAAGAGCTTCATTCTTGGTTTTAATCCCAAGTTGCTCACCATTTTGATCGATAAGACGTACTTCACGGGCACGAATCGTTTCGTTTAAGATCATGTCTTTGCTAATAATTAGCCACCTCCAAGGTTTATTAAAAGAATACACGGCTTTGGTCGACGCACTCGCTTCCTTTTTTTGCATGCAACACACAAAAAAAGATGCGAGTGTCGAAACACCCGCACCTGATTATTAAGCATATATAAATGGCTTTAATAGTCAATCACATACCTGTAAACAGCTTTAAAGCGTTATTCAGGTGAGAAGCGGGTAGCTTCTACTTGTACCAAACTGTATTCAATTCACCTTAGATACTATATCACATGACAAAACCGCTGTCAAATAATCATTTAATATCACAACGTATTTCATAATATCAGACATCTAAGGAGAGTGCAACAGTTTTTTTGAATTTTATATGGGAGGGACGGACCTTGATGCAAGGTCCGTCCCTCTTCCTCGTTTTATCGTTTTGCTTCTTTTGTGATGTGGCCGATAAACTCTTCAAGGGAGATCGTTTCTGATTTCTGCTCTCCGTATTTACGGACGTTGACAGCCGTTTCCTTGATTTCATTGTCACCCACCACAAGCATGTAAGGGACTTTGCTCATCTGTGCTTCGCGGATTTTGTAGCCGATCTTTTCATTACGGTCATCGATCTCAATGCGTAATCCTTCAGCTTGCAGCTTTTCCTTCACTTCTTTAGCATAGTCAAAGTGAACATCCGGAGAAACCGGGATCACCTGGACCTGTGTCGGAGCGAGCCAAGTCGGGAATGCCCCTTTGTATTCTTCGATCAGGAAGGCCACAAAGCGTTCCATCGTGGATACGACTCCACGGTGGATGACTACCGGGCGATGCTGTTTCCCATCTTCTCCTACATATGTTAGATCAAAGCGCTCAGGAAGTAAGAAGTCCAGTTGAACAGTGGAGAGCGTTTCTTCCTTGCCAAGTGCCGTTTTCACTTGAACGTCCAGTTTAGGGCCATAGAATGCCGCTTCCCCTTCTGCTTCAAAGTACTCAACATCCAGTTCATCCATGGCTTCCTTGATCATTCCCTGTGCACGGTTCCACATCTCATCATCATCAAAGTACTTCTCAGTATCCTCGGGGTCACGATAAGAAAGACGGAAGGAATAGTCATTCAGATCAAAGTCTTTGTATACTTCCTGAACGAGGCGCACGACACGCTTGAATTCTTCCTTGATTTGATCCGGACGGACAAAGATATGGGCATCATTCAACGTCATCCCACGCACACGCTGCAGTCCTGACAGGGCACCTGATAACTCGTAACGATGCATCGTACCAAGCTCGGCGATACGGATCGGAAGCTCACGATAGCTGTGAATGCCGTTTTTGTAAATCATCATATGATGAGGGCAGTTCATAGGGCGAAGAACAAGGTCTTCGTTATCCATCTCCATGACAGGGAACATGTTTTCCTGATAGTGATCCCAATGACCGCTTGTTTTATAAAGCTCAACGCTTCCCATTACAGGAGTGTACACGTGATCATAGCCTAGGCGCTCTTCTTTATCCACGATATAGCGCTCGATGATGCGACGGATCGTTGCACCTTTAGGAAGCCACATCGGCAGACCTTGTCCCACTTTTTGTGAGTTCATGAACAGGTTTAATTCTTTTCCGATTTTACGGTGATCACGCTCTTTCGCTTCTTCTAAAAGACGAAGATGCTCTTCCAGGTCTTCTTTCTTGAAGAAAGCTGTACCGTAGATCCGTTGAAGCATTTTGTTATCGCTGTTTCCGCGCCAATATGCCCCGGCGATGCTTAACAGTTTGAATTCTTTAATTTTATTAGTGGACGGAATGTGGATCCCACGACATAAATCGAAGAATTCACCTTGCTCATAAATAGAGACTTGCTCGCCCTCCGGAATCGCCTCAAGCAATTCGAGCTTATACTCGTCACCGATTTCTTCATACATTTTCTGCGCTTCGTCACGGCTGACTTCATTACGGACCACATCTAAGTTTTCACCAGTGATCTTCTTCATTTCTTTCTCGATCAGCGGCAGGTCCTCTGGTGTAAACGTGTGCTCGGAATCAATATCATAATAAAACCCGCCTTCGATGACCGGCCCGATCCCAAGCTTTGTTTCAGGGTATAAACGTTTAATCGCCTGTGCCATTAAATGGGCTGTACTGTGACGAAGAATTTCCAGTGCATCTTCTCCTGGAGGTGTAACGATTTCAATCGCTCCATCTTCCTGGATCCCCGTACGCAAGTCGATTAATACTCCATCTATCTTACCAGCGAGCGCCTTCTTCTTCAGTCCGGGACTGATGGACGCAGCAATTTCTTCTGTTGTGGTCCCCTTGGGAAACTCCTTGACATTTCCATCGGGGAACTGAATTTTCACTACTTCTGACATGTGGTTTCACTCCTTAAATAATCTCTATAAAACATAAAAAACCCCGCCCCTTCACGTTTGAAGGGACGAGGTTAATAAGTAAACTCGTGGTTCCACCCAACTTCTCATTGTGCACAAAAGTACAGACAATGACTTCATTGAAAACGAATAACGACATTTAGCCGTCAACCAATACTTTGGATCCAAGCGGATTCCGTTCATGATTGAAGTTCCGAGGTGGTAAATATCACTACCGAATTAGGAAGCTTGCAGCCGAATGACTTCCCTCTCTGTGAATGGAATAGGAATATTGTTGTCCTCATCATAACCTTTATTTATTGACTTATTATGTAGGTATTATAATTGGTTATGTTGTGAAAAGCAAGTGCCTATTCATTCGCGATATCCCAGGAAGGATAAAGGAGTGGATCGGGAAAATAACTCAACGGCAGCAGATCGATCCGTTCTTCAAAAATATTCTGAAGCGTCCTGATCAATTGATGGTCGCCGTTTCCATACACAAGTATCTTTTCCGGGGCAAGTGATAGTAACGGGGCAATGGTGTACGAATCAACGTATAACGGGTGATTGGTCAGAAGGCGTTTATCGATCGCCTTTGTCAGTTCCTGCCTTGTCACCTCTTTCATGTCTTCATCAAAGAAACGAAAGCCGTAACCCGTCGAGTACAGATGGATCGTGCGCATTTTCTGCTCCCTTGATGCCAGATACTCCCGCAGCATGTGAACAAACATTTGATATTCCTGCTCCATCTTATATTCGTCGATGGCAAGATCCACCATGAGGAGCAGTCTCTCCTGGAGCTTCTTCAGCCTGAACTTGCTAAAGGAGTCGAATGATATCGGTGCCTTCCCTTCCAATAAAAGCTCCAGGCTGTCATGGACGTATTTGGACTCGTCCCATTCCCCGATCAGCTCCATCAATTCGGGCCGTTCCCCCATCCTCATTTCTGATACGATTTCTAATATTTGATTGATTTCATCAACATCTTCATAGAAGTAATTTCCCCTGAGGGCTGATTCGGACCAGTCCATGCATTTATCATTTAAGACAAAGTGGGAAACCCCATTGAACAGTTTTTCTTTTTCCTTGAAGAAGGGGGAAACCTCTATCGTCAGATTATAGTGAGTTGTATGTTGAAATAGTGTTTCATGAAACCATGATTGTATGAACTCTTTATTGAGGTATTCTTGAAGCTTTACCGCATCATTTTTTTGCTTAAAAATAAATTCAATCAAACTTTCTCGCCTCCTTAAACCCAATTCCCTGATTTATATATATGGGAGGCTTGTATAAATTAGAAGTTGATGAGTGAATTTAATTGTCTCTTTTCTTTTGTAATGGATTCCATGAAGATGCTTACGCTTAAGTGCGCGCTGACTGAATCCGGCCGATTTCGCCGATAATCCGGCCGCTTCTTTCGAAAATCGGGCCGTTCCTCTTTAAAATCCAGCCGAAATCAGTAATAATCCAGCCGTTTCCATTAAAAATCCGGCCGTCTTACAATAATTGTTAATTCACATTAGGCTGAATCAGCTCCATAAAAAAAGAAAGGAGCATCGCATGCGACTCTCCTCTCTTTTAAGCTATTCTCTTCTATTCCTTCCATCAATCAACACAGGCTGGGACAAGTATTTAATCCGCTCCATGATCCGTGCAGCCTTGAGTTTTTCTTCTTCTCCTCGTTGGCTGTAGGTCAAGTGATGGGTCAGCTCGTTGAAGTTGAAGTTGGATGTGAAGAATGTCGGCAGGTTCTCAAGCATTCTGTACTGGAGGATCGTCCCCAGGATTTCATCCCTTCCCCAGCTGGACATGGTTTCTGCACCGATGTCATCCAGCATGAGGATCGGTGCAGATTTCACCATTTCCAGCTTTTCATTTACCGAGTTATCTCCCAGCGATTGCTTGATTTCTCTGAAGAACTCGGGAACGTAAACAATCAGGGACGCTATTTTTTTCTGGGCAAGTTCGTTGGCCATTGCCCCTAACAAATAGGACTTACCAACTCCGAACTTCCCGTAAAAATAGAGTCCTTTCATTTTTTCTCCTTCAGAATAATTCTCTACGAAATTCTTCGCCAATCGCACAGCTTCCAATCGGCTTTTCGAATCGAGGTCCAGGGTTGAGAAGGAGGCCTGTAAAATATCCTTCGGCACATACAGGCTCTTGATAAGACGCTGGGCGCTCGTTCTTTCATCGTGAATGACCTTTCGAGGGCAGCGATGGTAATCGATGTCGATGGTGTTGCCCCTGATCACTAAGTGGGGATCATACCCCTCCATCATATTCTTACATTCCTGTAAAGAAGGGCAGTAACGGCACTCCTTACTTTGAGAAATGTATTCATATAACTTCATCAGACTTTCATTGACCATTTCACCTGTTACGAGGCCTTCATTTCTTCGAATAAAATCTTTCACATCATTGTTTTCTAGAATCTCTTTTTTCATTTGTTCATATCTTTGTTGAAACGAACCAGAAGCCGCCAACCTTTTCAGGGTGTTATTTATTCTTTCCACCGCTACGTTCACCTACTTCCGAAAATTTTTAAGCTCTTCTTCGAGTTTTTTCTTCTCTGCCTCGAAATCGTATCCTTCCTGAGAGGATTCGTTTTCTTTCTCCGTTTCCTCTTCCTTGAACCATTCCGGGAGTTTTTCTGTCCGGATCGGCTTTCTTCGTCTATTCGTTTTCGTTTCCTTTTTCCCTTCAGCCCACTCAAGGTACTGCTTGTGTTCTTTCTTAGCTAAATCCATTGCTTCACTTGCAGTCGTAACCTTTTTCCTCGACCAATGAGAAGCGATTTTTTCCATATATCCCTTTGTCAGCTTCATGTCTGTCTTTAATAAAACATATTGTATAAGGACGTTCATAACACCTAGCGGCAGCTTCTGTGACATGAGCACCTCTTCCACGGCCTGCAGGTCAGACTTGGAAGGTGAACCGCCATTCGAAATATCAGATAGTACGTCTTTTGGAGACGTGTTTTCCAGGTATTCAATCAGCTCTTCTTCTTTGGAGAGGGGTTTATTCGCTGGTGCAGGTTTCTTGACCCCGATTCTGGTAGTCAAATCGGGCAATTGATCACCTGTTTGAAGCCCATACCAATCCCGTGCGGTTTTACGCAATAATTCTATATCGATGGTATCATCTGCATCCAGGGAACTTAAGACGATATTTTTCATTTGAAGGGGATCAATCCCATATAAATAACTCAGCTTTAGGACCGTTTCCTTCACGGTAGCTGTAAAGGCTTTTCTCGGAACCATGGATTCGGATAGCCCTGCCAGCAATAACTGAAAATCAAAATCGATTTCGTCTAATGGAATCCCTTCATTCTTTCCATATTTCATATATTGTTCACCAGACTTGGTTTCTGAATCCACATTTGCATCATGGTGAAGAAAATTAATTTGCTCCGATGTGAAAACATCTTGAAAGGATCGAGTGATATTCGAGTACTGCTGTTTATCAACCGTTTCGTCAGTAAAAAACTTCTTCAAACGCAAGTAATGAGTTCTGCCGATTTTCCGGTAAAGATACACATTCAACATACCATCATGAAAGAATTCCTGAGGAGAAAGGGGAGGCTGCAGTTCATAAAGAAAGCTGCGATCCCCGTTGTCCCTTTTTTCATATGCCTTTAACAAGCCGATCCCCTCAAGCTTCATCCGCGCTTCGTAGACGTCCTGAAGATTCACGGACAGAACGTTCATAAGGTGATAATGGGTGGAATCAGTCGACCAGAGCCGATTTTCTTCCACTTCTCCCCATAAACTCATATAAAGACTGTAGCAAACCGGACCAATTAAAGGCTGGTACAGAAATGTAATGATTTTCCGATCATATTCCTGAAGCATCCCATTTGTCCCTACCGTGTAGGGATCGATTGGCTGTATTTCATTCCAATGCTTCTTCATCATAGTTGGATTCTACCTTTCAAAGAAATAAAGAGAAAAGAGCTAAAGAATTACATCTTCAGCTCATTCTTCTACTCTTTTTTTATTAATTCTTTCAGTTCGTCTATAAATACATTAATATCCTTAAACTGTCGATATACAGATGCAAAGCGTACGTATGCAACTTCATCTACCTTGGCAAGTTGGTCCATGACCATCTCCCCGATCTTTACGGATTCCACTTCAGAAGCACCTTGATTCCGGAGTTCCTTTTCAATATCCGTAGAGATCTTTTCTAATCTTTCAAGAGGCACCGGGCGCTTCTCACAGGCCTTGATCAGCCCTCTCAAAATCTTCTCTCGACTAAACTCTTCTCTTACCCCTTCTTTTTTCACCACAATTAAAGGAAGCTCTTCAACCTTCTCGAAGGTCGTGAAGCGGAACGTGCATTCTTCACATTCTCTTCTTCTCCTGATCGAACGTCCTTCATCAGCAGGCCGGGAGTCGACCACTCGGGTACCATTATGCTGGCAAGACGGGCATTTCATAATATCAGCTCCGTTATTACATACTATTACTTTCATCATATAAAAAAGCTGCGCTATACACAAGCTTCTATGGGATTTACCGTTATTTCACTTTTGTCAATTCGCTTTCAAGCTTCTGATAATAATGGCTGATCTGCGCTTTTAATACCGTATATGTACCAAAGATCTTCCCTTTCTCTGCACTCACCTTGAAATCGACTGCCGTTTCAAAAGGTCTTACCGTGATGACGGTTGCGACGATGAATAGTTGGGGAGTCCCATTTTTACGGACCGTGATTTCCCCTCTGTCCTTTGACTGGGAAATTACCTCATACTCAGAGGATGAGAATAACTCTAATACTGCATTAAATGCACCTTGATGCATGGATTTATAATATCGTGACTGCAGGTCTTTATCTTCGTGCTGATCAGATGTCTCACATTCTGATTGAAATCGTTTAAACAGGGTACGTATTCCGCTCATATAAAGTTCCTCCCTTTATTTACCCTTATTTTACACGAAAACCACACGAATGAAAATTCAAAATCAAATCATATACAAAGCATAAAAAAAAGAGATGCATCTAACCATGCATCTCTTCTGAGTTATTTTCGATTAAAGGGCTTGAGCCTGAGACTTTTTAACTTGTACCGGACCCATACCACGTGGCAATTCGATTGTTTCACGCGTGTCAGCACCCAGAGCATCTGCAATATATTCAGCAGCGATGTTAGGATCTAAATCACCGCAAGTATATACATCAATACTGGCATAACCATGTTCAGGAAAACTGTGAATAGTCAGATGTGATTCTGAAATGATCACAACTCCACTAACACCTTGAGGAGCAAATTTATGGAAAGCTACCTCACGAACTTCTGCACCTGATTTAAGTGCAGCATCGACGAATGTTTTTTCAATTCCTACTACATCGTTTAATTTTTCAAAATCGCAACCCCATAATTCTGAGATTACATGACGACCCATTGTTTCCATTGAGTGTTTCCCCCTTTGACATAATTTTTTTCGTCAAAATGAACGAATCCTTTGGCAAAATCTTAACTACCACGGGGGAAAGTTAGTCCGAAGAGGTCCTAACCCTTTAAGTAGTTAAATCAGTATTCATTTGCTAATAAGAAGTTCACGAAAAATAGTATACTTTGTTTAAAAGTGTTTTGCAATAAATTTTTATAAACTTTTTTAAGTGGATATTACGAATTCCTCTTTCACTTTTTGACAAATACAATACTGTAGTAATTTTATATTCTAATCGTTGACCGTTCCTTTCCGCTTCAGGCACAAGATTCCCGGGGGAGGAAGTCGAGCCTCCTCGGGCTTTGCCCTGCGGGGTCTCGACTTTTCCTCTATTTCCCGCAGGAGTCAAGTGCCTTCCGCTGCAATCCACTCTGTGATACTACACTTTTTCTAACTATAATAAACTTAAAAAAGCACTTTGGTAGAAAGTTGTTCCTATATCTTTCTGCCAAAGAACACCGATATACTCACTTGTGAAAAGCAACAAATTTACGATAAGCGCCTTTAATAAATTTCACAAGAAAAAGAACGCACCATAAAAGGTACGTTCTAAGGATGCAGCTTATTGTTTATGTTGGTTCTTTCAAACGTTTACTTCTTGTTTGGCGTTCATTTTTGATGCAACGAATTTAGCCAGATCGACGACGCGGCATGAATAGCCCCACTCGTTATCGTACCAGGCCAGTACCTTCACTTTTCGATCTCCCATTACCATCGTGGATAACCCGTCGATGATCGCTGAATGGGGATTTGTATTAAAGTCGATCGATACCAATGGTTCTGTTGTGTATTGCAGCACTCCATGTAAAGAACCAAGGGATGCTGTAATAAATGCTTCGTTGATTTCTTCTACTGTTACGTCTCTTTTCACATCTACAACCAGGTCCACTAGTGAAACATTTGGTGTAGGCACGCGTAATGCCATTCCGTGAAGCTTGCCGTTTAATTGAGGCAGAACCAATGACAATGCTTTTGCTGCTCCAGTCGTTGTCGGAATGATCGACTGGCCGCACGCTCTTGCTCTTCTCAAATCTTTATGTGGATTATCAATATTTTTTTGGTCATTTGTGTAAGCGTGGACTGTTGTCATTAGTCCGTTTTCAATACCAAATTGCTCATCTAATACCTTCGCAACCGGCGCTAAGCAGTTCGTTGTACAAGATGCATTTGAAATCACGCTGTGTTCTTCAATATTTAATGCGCTTTCATTTACACCCATAACAATCGTAACGTCTTCATTTTTACCCGGGGCCGTCAGGATGACTTTTTTGGCACCCGCTTCTAGATGCAGGCTCGCTTTGTCTTTTGAATTGAATTTTCCTGTTGCTTCAATCACGATATCGATCTCTAATTCGTTCCAAGGCAATGCTTTAGGATCACGATTGCTTAATAGTAGGACACGTTTCCCGTTGACGATGAGTGCGTCATCTTCTGTTATCACATCTGCCTGGAATGTTCCATGATTTGTGTCATACTTTATTAAATGGGCTAGCGTTTCAGCCGGGTAGCTTGCGTTAATGGCTACAACCTCTAAGTTTTCCTCTAATATTGCTTTTCTGAAAACCATTCTTCCAATACGTCCAAAACCATTGATTGCAATTTTCGCCTTCATAAATCCGGCTCCCCTCTATATTAATGTTATACTTATATGTTTATTTGCTAAAAATAGTATAACATATTTAGAGAATTAGTTAATAAGTATTTTGCGGATTTTTAATGTTTTATTATTCTGACAAATCGGCTTATTGAATGTATATTTTTGGGGTATGGATTCATGCATTGATATTGATTTAAATATTGACCGTTCCTTTCCGCTGCAGGCACTTGCTTTCCGCGGGGCGGGCGGTGAGCCTCCTCGGCTGCGCCTGCGGGGTCTCACCTGTCCCGCTATTCCCGCAGGAGTCAAGTGCCTTCCGCTGCAATCCACTCTGTGCTGATATATGTTTAGTGCCTATACATTTGAAAGACAAACACCTTAAAGCCTCTCTAGTTACGATTAGAATTTCTCCTATATACAAATACAAACCAAAAATCAATATTTATCGCCATAACTACTAATTATCTAGCGGACCATAATAAAAAGCCGACAAGAGGTTTCTTGTCGGCTCATCTGTCATTCTATGGTTTTAGATTCCACTCCACTAATAGTGCATCAAGCTGTTCTTTGGTTTCATGTAAAGAACCGTTGTTGTCGATGACTGCGTCGGCAAGGTTTGCTTTGTCCTTTAAGGGGGATTGGGAAGCGATGCGTGCTTGTGCTTCTTCCCTTGTAAAGTGATTGCGTTCCATCAGACGGGATAGTTGGGTTTCTTCGTTGACGTATACCACGAGCGTGCGATCAACCATCCACGTCAAATCGCTTTCGAATAAAAGCGGGATATCCATGAAAATAGTGTTTTTACCAGCTGCAATGGCTTCATCCTTATGTGCAAGCATCATGCTTCTGACGGCAGGATGCACGATTCCATTTAGCTTTTTCCGTTTTTCTTCTGAGTTAAAGATGATTTGACCGAGTTTTTCCCGATTGATGGTTGAATCGTGATCGTGCAATATGTGTTCACCGAATTCTTCCACAATCGCTAGATAAGCAGGCTGATCAACTTCAACCACCATTCGGGCGGCAAGATCGGCGTCTATTATCGTATATCCTTTTTCATTTAACATAGTGGACACTGTACTTTTACCGCTTGCAATGCCACCTGTTAATCCTATTATGGTTGCCATTATCGAATTCCTTTCTACCTCAGCCACTAAAACCGCAGGATCCCTATAAGGATCAGCAGAACCCCTGGAATAAATGATACTCTGTGAATCCATCGTAAATGAGAGAAGAATTCTCCCATCTTCAATCCTGAGAATAAGAACGTGAAGCTCATCACCAGGATTGCCAACGTAAGTAATAATGGCGAGAAACTTAATAACGCGGCACCAATTCCGGCACCGAATGCATCGAGAGATAGGGCGATTCCAAGCATGAATGCCTCGATTCCTGTTATCGTACCCGATCTATCAAAGTCTGCCGTTAACGGCCTTCTTAAAATTTGGATCACCAATCCTATGGATTTAATCTCAAAGTTAATCAACGTCTTTTCTTGGGATAATACCGTTTCTTTTTCCGGTCTAAAGAACTGGTACAGTACGGCCGCTCCTATTACAACCAGAATCAGGCCGCCGATTCTGCCGGCCCAAACCGGTGTGATGATGGCCCCGATGGTTTGACCAAGCAACATGGCTACCAATAAAGAGCTTGCCGAACAAATGGATATGATGCTGATTGATTTTGTAGGGATCTTCACTTTTCGTAATCCGTAGGTTAAACCGGTGCTAAAACTATCTAGACTTACAGCAAACGCCAGCAGTAATAAGGAGATTGTTTCACTCATCTAATAGCCCTCCCAAAAATCATTACAATACTATATGGTAAGGGCTTATCAGATGTTAATTGTTCTCTCTAACGTTGGCAATCGGGACAATAGTGTGTCCCCCTCCCTGCTGAAACCTTCTTCTCAATGGGGGTACCACACTTACGGCAAGGTTCTTCTTTCCGACTATATACGTAGAGGTTCTGTTGGAACATCCCCATTTGTCCTTGGGAATTTACGTAGGATCGAATCGTACTTCCACCCATTTCAACCGCTTCTTCCAACGTTCGGATTATTTCCTGGTGGAGCCGCTCAATTTCTTCCTGTGATAGGGATTTCGACTTCCGGTCGGGATGTATACCCGCACGGAATAATGCTTCATCTACATAGATGTTCCCCAGTCCCACAAGAACGGTCTGATCTAATAATGTGGCTTTTACAATTCTCTCTGTCTTGCTCAACTTCTCTGTTAAGTAGTCTGTTGTAAACTCGGATTGGAATGGCTCAGGTCCCAGCTGCAGGAGGGGAAGATGAAGTAATTCCTCCCCTTTCCTGAATAGATGCATCGTTCCGAATTTCCGGACATCGCGGTATCTGAGTTCCGTGTTATCCGTAAAATGAAAGATGACGTGGGTGTGCTTTTCAATGGGATCCCCACTATCGGACAGGTTATACTTCCCCTCCATTCTCAAGTGAGAAACAAGGGCCACGTCGTTTAAATAAAAGATCAGGAATTTCCCTCTTCTTCTCATTTCAAGAATTTCCTGCCCCTTCAGGCTATGGACAAATTCATCGGATTCGTCCGGGTTTTTAATCATTTTAGGCCAAAAAACCGAAACGTCCCTGATCTTCTTTCCAATCACAAGAAGCTCAAGCGTCTTTCTGACAGTTTCTACTTCAGGCAGCTCAGGCACTATGCCGCCACCTCCTTCTGAAAACTCTACTATTTCGCGTCGTACCACGTTTGGCCGTATGAGTAATCGACCTTTAACGGAACCTCCAGCTCCATTGCATTTTCCATCACTTCAGGAACAATCTTCTTCAATACTTCAATTTCTTCTTCAGGTGCTTCAAAGATCAATTCATCATGTACCTGTAACAATAATCGGGATTGAAGATTTTCTTCTTTTAATCGCGCTGCCATATCAATCATCGCCTTCTTGATGATATCCGCTGCACTTCCTTGAATCGGTGTGTTCATCGCTGTACGTTCAGCGAAGCTTCTCAGGTTGAAATTACGGCTCGTGATTTCAGGGAGGTAACGTCGTCGATTCAAGAGGGTCGTGACATACCCTTTCTGTTTTGCATCCTGAACGATGTCATCCATGTATTCTTTTACACCAGGGAAGCTTTCTAAATACTTCTTAATGAATTCCCCTGCTTCTTTACGGGTGATATCCAAGCTTTGAGAAAGACCGTAGTCACTGATTCCATAGACGATTCCGAAGTTAACGGCTTTCGCATGTCTTCTCATATTGGATGTGACCTCGTCCTTCGCCACCCCGAAGACGTCCATCGCTGTTTTCGTATGGATGTCCATGTCATTCCTGAAGGCTTCAACTAATTTTTCATCCTTGGCAATATGAGCAAGTACTCGCAGTTCAATTTGAGAATAGTCAGCAGCGAACATCACCCAGCCTTTTTCAGATGGAATGAACGCCTGGCGGATCTTTCTCCCTTCCTCAAGCCTGATCGGGATATTTTGCAGGTTAGGGTCTGTCGAGCTTAACCGGCCAGTTTGTGTAAGGGCCTGGTTGAATCGTGTATGAATCTTACTCGAATCTTTATGGACGACCTTCAATAACCCTTCTAGATAAGTGGATTGTAACTTCCCTAACTGACGGTAATGCAGGATATGATCAATGATTTCATGCTTGGACTGAAGTTTTTCAAGTACGTCAGCAGAAGTGGAATAACCGGTTTTCGTTTTCTTCACGACCGGTAATCCCAGTTTTTCAAAAAGGATCACGCCAAGCTGCTTCGGAGAATTGATGTTAAAGCTTTCGCCGGCTTGTTCATGGATATTCTTTTCTAATTCTTCCAAGCGGTGAGCTAATTCATCCTTCATGGCGAGCAAACGCTCCTGGTCCACTTTGACGCCAGTGAATTCCATCTCGGCCAAAATAAGAGCAAGTGGTAATTCTAACTCGGTAAATAATTCATAGAGATCATTTTCTTTCAACTCTTCCATACAAGTGTTCTTTAACTCATGCAGAATGAATGCTTTTCGTGCAAGATGCTCTGATAGAATGTCAGTAGAAGGGATTTTCTGCTTCGCACCTTTTCCATAAACCGCTTCATCCGATTCGATCGAAGGCTGACCGTGTCCTTTTGAGATGGAAGCGAAATCTTCACTGGATTCAGAAGGATTAATAATATAGGACGCTAACAGGAGATCGAACTCAATCCCTTTCATATCGATTCCTTGTCTTTTTAAAGCAACCACGGTTTCCTTCGAATTGTAAACATATTTCGCTGCACTTTCATTTTCAGCCCAATCCTTAAAGGCTTCTGAATTCAATGCGGTTTCAAGTGTAAAGAAAATCGTGCCTTTCTCATTGTGCAGGCTCATCCCGATTACTTCTCCGAGGTGATAATTCTCCTCTAGCATTTCGATGTATAATGAGCTCTCGTTTGTAAGATGTTCTTCTTTGATGGTTTCGACTATTTCAAAGGAGATATCATCGAGTTCCTGTGGCTCATCCTGAACGGTTTCACCCATTTTCTCCAGTAGTGAGTTGAATCCTAGATCCCGGTAAACTTCCTTCAGTTTCCCTTCATCCATTCCATCATAATTCAACTCGTCCACTCCAATTTCGATCGGGGCTTCTCTGAGGATGGTCGCCAGCTCCTTACTCATGATCGCTTGTTCTTTATTTTCCTCCAGCTTTTCTTTTAACTTTTTCCCACTGACCTGATCGATGGAGTCAAGCAGTTTTTCAAGGGAATCAAATTCTTTTAAGAGCTTGATTGCCGTTTTCTCACCTACACCCGGCACGCCTGGAATATTATCTGAGCTATCCCCCATAAGACCCTTCATATCGATGATGCGATCAGGAGTGATTTCCCACTTTTCTTTTATATGCTCCGGGGTGTACACTTCGATATCCGTTATGCCCTTTCTCGTAATACAAACCGTCGTAGTCTTCGAGCTTAACTGTGTTAAGTCCTTATCCCCGGAATACACTTTTACCTCAAACCCGTCAGATTCGGCTTGCAGAGAGAGCGTTCCGATAATATCATCCGCTTCATAGTTTTCTTTTTCATAGCGTTTAATTCCGTAAGCATCCAACAGCTCGCGGATATATGGGAACTGCTCTGACAATTCCGGTGGCGTCTTTTGTCTGCCGCCTTTGTATTCCGTGAATGTCTTATGTCTGAAAGTCGTTTTTCCGGCATCGAACGCGACTAAAATGTGTGATGGTTTTTCGTCTTCCAATATTTTTTGCAGCATGGTGGTAAAACCGTATACTGCGTTTGTATGTACACCTTTGTCGTTATTCAACAAAGGCAGTGCGAAGAATGCACGGTAAGCAATGCTATTGCCGTCAATCAATACTAATTTTTTGGACATGTAAGTACCTCCTGTAAAGGCTTCTGTTTCTATATGTTTATTCTATCATGTTGGGGAATGAAAGGAAAAATGGGGACCTTATAATCGATAAAGGGGAGAATAAGATCATATCAACTATCTTTTAGAAACCAGCCTAAGTGTAAAAAAACTCTTGAAGAATGGGATGCCCCCTATCTTCAAGAGTTTCTTCTCTTTTATTCCGTATACCCCATTAACAGCCTAGCGTAAGGGGAGTCGGATGGTAAAATGATGACCGTTTTATCATCCACTGTTTTCTTATAAGTCTCCAACGTTTTATATAGGTCATAGAAGTCGGGATCCTTGGAGAACGATTTGTTGTAAATCTGTGCCGCTTCCGATTCTCCTTCTGCCCTGATGACATTGGCGTCTGCCCCTGCTTTTGCCAGCAGCTCCTTCACTTCACGATCTGTTTCAGCCGTGATTCTTTGTTTCTCAGCATCCCCCATGGAAAGGTATTCCTGAGCCTTTGATTCACGTTCTGAAATCATGCGTGTATAAACAGAATTTTCATTTGCTTCCGGTAAGTCTGTTCGCTTCATGCGAACATCCTGAACGACTATGCCATATCCATCCCGCTCCAGCAGCTCATTCACCTTTGCGGTCACTCGGTCATTTAAGCTTCCACGGGAAGACTTTTCATCATTGATGATTTCATCATACTCCAGCTGACCAAGCTCTGACCTGACGACAGAGTAGATGAACTCTTCCATTTTCGTCTCTGCATTGATCACCGTTCTTGCATTTTTGATCATTTTAAGAGGGTCTTCGATGCGCCATACGGCATAGTTGTCGATGAGCATCCGTTTTTTATCTTTCGTATTGATCTCGGCTTCCGTTACATCATATGTCATTTGATGCTTAGGAAGGGTCGTGACAGACTGAATGAACGGGATCTTATATTTCAAACCGGGTTCTTTGTCTATTCTCACTACTTCCCCGAATTGACGGACCACTTTATACTCTCCTTCTTTGACAATGAAGAGACTGGTAAACAGCAGAAGAAGGACGGCAGCGAGAATGACTAGGAAGATTCCTAATTTTGTATACCGCTTCCATTCGATGGGTTCTTTCTTTTTCTGATTGATCTCGAAGACGTTTTGATTACTCATTCTCTTCACTCCCTTCCTGCTTCACCGGGGCGTTCTGATTTTCAAGCTGTCGAATCGGGAAGTACTTCAACGTTTCTCCACTATCCTTCATAATGTAGATTTCCGCATTCGGTAAAACATTCTCCAGGGTCTCAAGCACAAGACGTTTCCTTGTGATCTCAGGATTCGATTTGTATTCGTTATATAGCTTATCAAATACGGCTACATCCCCGCGGGCCTGTTCCACGCGTGCAATCTTATCCCCTTTTGCCCTTGACATGATCGCATCTTTTTCACCTTGGGCTTCATTTGACCGCTGGTTCCGGTATTTCTTTGCCTCATTGATTTTCGTGTTCATCGTTTCCCTTGCGTCCGTCACCGCTGTAAAGGCTGAGCGAACCTCTGCATTCGGCAGCTCCACATCCTGTAATTTGACTGCGAGTATGGAAATACCAATATCGTAATCATCGATGAGAGTGGTTAATAAATCCCTCACGTCTGCCTCGATTTCAGCTTTCCCCGACGTTAACGCATCATCTATCAAAGAGCTTCCTATAATGCTTCTTAATGAAGATGAAGTGGCATCGTACAGGATTTCTTTCGGGTTGTCAGAGTTAAATAAGTAACTTTCAGGATCCGTGATTTTCCATTGAACCACGAGATCGGCGAGAACGATATATTCATCTCCGGTGATCATCTTCGTTTCTTTAGGGAAATCTTTTATCTTCCCGTCCTTTTCTTCATAGCCGAATTGAAGACTGAAGGTTTCTTTCGATAGGACTTCAACGGTTTGCATTGGCCACGGCATCTTGAAATGCAGCCCAGGCTCAACAACCGGCTCTCCTGCTTCTCCAAAGGTCAATACAAGCGCTTGTTCCGATTCATCAACGGTATACCATGAAGTCAATAACACAACGATCAAAATGATCGCTGCCACAACCATCCCTGTCACCATGTAAATTCGTTTTAAAGTCATATGCACCCTCCCTTTTCTATCTCTATATCTTATTAAGTGCCTACTAAGATATACGGACTTACTACAAAAAGGTTTCAAGAACATTAAGAGAAGATGACAAATAAAGGTAGTTTACTATTGAAAGAAAGTAATAGCTTGAGGGAAAAGTGGATGCATAAAGCCGGCACGTAAAGTTTCGACCTACACAAGCATCGACTTTAAAGGTAACGCTTTCAAAATAAAAAGCGAAAAGACGAGAACGGGGTTAGTTCTCGCCTTTTCTTAACACCTTGGATGAAGGGGTTTCACTTAGTATCGTAACACCCTTTTATTAACAGGATTTAAACCTATTGTAAATCCAATGTAAAATAATTGTAAACTTACTAAGAATTTCTCCTATCTTCCCCAAACGAATAGTTTGGAGCCTGTTTATATAAGGAGACTGTAAACGTCGTGCCTTCATTCACTTCACTGTCAACTTCAATACTTCCTTCATGGGCTTCAATAATATGCTTCACAATGGCTAAACCTAAGCCGGTTCCGCCAGAATTACGGCTTCTTGCTTTGTCCACGCGGTAAAATCGTTCAAAAATACGTGGAAGTTCTTCTTTACTAATTCCCATGCCATTATCCTTGACGCTAACATGAACTCTTTCTTTATCTTCCATCACTGAAATCAGGACATCTCCGCCTTTAGGAGTGTAAACAATGGCATTGCTGATCAAGTTAATAAAAACTTGCTTTAATCGATAGGAGTCCACTTCCGCAATCCCCCTTGAATCAAAGGAGGTTTGAAGAGAAATGTCTTTTGATTTCGCTTTTTCTTTCAGAATCGGAATCACGTCGTCAATGAGGGCAGCAACCTCGACCTCTTGCAGGGTAAGCTCGAATCCCTGTTTTTCAATCTTGGACAATTCCAACAGGTCTTGTATAAGAGATTGGAGGCGGTCGCTTTCCATCAGGATGATATCCAAGAAAGATTTTAACGTATCCGGATCATTCATCGCCCCATCCAATAACGTTTCCGAGAAACCTTTAATGGAGGTGATCGGCGTTTTCAACTCATGAGAAACATTCGCCACAAAGTCTTTTCTCATTTGCTCAAGTTTTTTGAGTTCCGTGATGTCATGGAAGACCACGACAATCCCTTTCCACTCATCGTTATGACCGATGATTGGCGCCCCATATACTTCATAATGCTTGCGCTCTATTTTATGAGGAAGAAGGATCTGCTTTCTTAACCGTTCCTCAGTCATGAAGATTTCTTCCACAAGCTTATTGACTTCCTGATAGTGAATGACCTCATGGTATCTGACTTTTTTCAGCTGACTTTCTTTCAGATTAAAGAAATCCCTGAACGTCTTGTTCGTCAGTACAACAAATCCGCGATGATCAATCAACAGAAGGGCACTTCCCATGTTTTCAATCAGCGTCGTCAAGCGATCCTGCTGCATTTCCTGTGAATTCACCATTTCCTGCAGATTACGGGCGAGAATGTTAATGGAGGTACTTAACATAGTCGTTTCATCCAGGCGGTCTTCGTATGTCCTTGCCCGATAATTCCCTTTGGCGAGCTCCATTGCCACATTCGTTGCCGATTCAATGGGCTTTGTATACCTCACCGTAATTCTCGATCCCAATATGATAATGAGAATTAACGCGAGACCCAGGGAAATGGATAGCACAAACCAAATTTGCTGTATCCCTTTCTCGAAGGCTTCTACCTCGGTACTCATGATAAGGAGTCCATTTAATTGCTTATTATCCCCCTTAAGCGGGTACCAATAATACCTGTACTCTACACCCGAAGTCACAAGTTTTCTATGCTTTTGCTTTACATCCCAGTTCTCCTGGATTTCATTGATGATCCTCTTTTGCTGAGGACCAACCAGTGATTCCGATGTTTCCGTATCATGGACTACACTCCCTGATTTATCTAGGATGGTAATCCTGACATCCAATATGTCACTCAATTCCTTGATCATGTCCGGATTGATTTCTTTCGGTGTCCCGTTTTCTTCAATGGAATTAGCCAATAACCTTGCTTCTTTCTGAATACGGGAATTAAATGTATCCAGATAGAAATTCTTGAAGATTTGACCTAGAAGCAAACCAAGACCTATTAATACAGCGATGATCAGGGTGATTAGAGCAAAAAGAAGTTTTGTTCTAAACTTGGTCATCGATTTTTAGGCTCCTCCAATTTATAACCAAGACCACGGATGGTTTTAATATAAGTAGGCTTTTTCGTGTTGGACTCAATTTTTTCCCGCAGATGGCTAATATGCACATCCACAATTCTCGTATCCCCTGCGAAATCATAGTTCCATACCGCACTCAGCAGTTGATCTCTCGTCAACACTCTGCCTTTATTATCCGTCAAGTATAATAGTAGCTCGAATTCTTTGGGTGTTAATTCCAGTAATTCCCCTTGGAAATACGCCTCATATTGTTCAGGATACACCTTTAATTCCCCGACTTCCTTGTAATCGGTCGGTTCCTGGGCAGGTTCTGCCGCTTCCTGAATGGCCTGGCTGCGTCTGAGGATCGCCTTGACCCTGGCAACCACTTCGCGTGGACTGAACGGCTTGGTCATATAGTCGTCTGCCCCAAGCTCCAACCCAAGAACTTTATCAAATTCGTCATCCTTAGCCGTTAACATAAGAATCGGGATATTAATCTTCCTTTGTCTCAGCTCTTTACACACTTCAATTCCATCCATGGAAGGAAGCATGAGGTCAAGAATAATCAAGTCAGGGGATTGCTCAATCGCTTTATCCCTACCTTCTTCACCATCATTTGCCGTTGTAACGGCATAACCGGATTGCTCAAGATTGTACTTTAAGAGCGTTGCAATAGATTGTTCATCATCGACTACCAAGATTTTTTTGCTCATTTATAGTGCCTCCATACAAAAGAAAATTTACCCCAACATCCAACGTAATTATGTAATTGTACTTTCATTATAATATAAATCTCGGGGCTTACCATCATTTAAAGAGATTTAACACTTTTTAGATTTCTTGCCGTAGGTTACTAAACAGTCCAGAGTTTGTTCTTTTCTATTATATGATGCACTTCACGCGCTTTCTTTATCATTTTTTGAATAATAAAAAGAGCTAGGACAAAACTAAAAAACCATGATTCGAGGACGAACAGTAGAAGTGTGGGTTCTTAACACCGCTAATGATTTCCGTGCAAGACTACGCTTTCCGCGGGTAGCCCGTGAGCCTCCTCGGCAAGCCTGCGGGGTCTCACATAAGCTACATTTCCCGCAGGAGTCTTCGTCTTGCACTCAAATCAACCGCTGGAAACAGCTTAAAACAAATGGATGAATATAAATAATAAACCCGAACCAATCTGCCTACTAGGAAGCAGATTGGTTCGGGTTTTACTTAGGCTAAAACACTTTTGTCTCAGCCTCCTTAAGTTGTTTAGAAGTTTTCTAATGCATGGCTATTCATTTTCTCTAATCGGTGAGGGGGGCATACTTTAATGGTACCTTTGATGACCTTCTCATCTTCTTCATTGGTAGCTGATACTTCGATCGTTACCAAATGAGTGTGGGGATCCACTTCCGTCACTTCAAACAGGAATTGTACTGTTGCGTAATGATAGACCGGCTTAGGGAATTCAATGTTTTGCTCTACGATATGAGAGCCCGGACCCGGCAGATATTTCGAAACGGCTGAAGTGATGATGCCCGTTAACATGATTGATGGAACGATCGGCTTTTTGAATGGCGTCTGAGAAGCATAATCATGCTGGATGTATAATGGATTGGCATCGTTTGTGAGCCCAAGGTAGAGAAGCAGTTCGTTATCTTCTATTTTTTCTGTAAGGGTCAGCTTTTCTCCAATCGTCATTTCCTCGATTTTTCTTCCCAGTTTTCTCTTTTTCCCTAATAACATAAGAAGCACCTCCGCATATGTAAACGATTACAATTTTAAATAATAAAAATTGTTTTTATTATCTGTCTATTAATATTTTAACATTTATAGGGTTTCCATACAAAGAGTTTTTACGCATGAGGTGTTTAATTTAATAGAACATCATTTCGTAAAGATTAGTTGATAAAACTTTCTCGATAAGCATGTGATTGTTGATTTCCGCTCCAGGTGCTCGCTTTCCGCGGGGCGTGAGTTGAGCCTCCTCGGGCTATGCCCTGTGGGGTCTCAACTTTCTCGCTATTCCCGCAGGAGTCGAGCACCTTCCGCTACAATCAACTTTCAGGTAATATTTCTTCTTTGAAAATTAACAACAAAAATTTTTAGCAATTTTAATCCACAATCGCCTCCGTTATATTAATAAGATCCAAGTACATAAAACCGAATAAAAATGATAGATGCTATTAAAAGTATAGTCATTTCCGAAAAAGTTAATATAGCTTGTTTAGGGTATTCTGAATAATTCATCTCGAAGTATCCTCTAACCGCATAATCTAGTAGATAAAAAAAGACAACTGCAATTAAAAATAGGTAGGTTAAATCTTCATAATAAAACAACCAAATATAAAGTAGAAATATTCTTTGGAGGCAAACGCTACTTACAAAAAAACTGACTTCCAATATGGAAGCCAGTTTTGGATTGAAAGTGTATTAAGCCAATGAAGACATGACGTTTTTGACAGCGTCTGCGGAGTTGGATAGTGCCGCTTTCTCTTCTTCGGTTAGCTCGAGTTCGATGATTTTTTCCAGGCCGTTTCCACCGAGGATGGTCGGGACCCCAAGGTAGATGCCTTCGAATCCGTATTCGCCTTCCAAGTAAGCGATGGCCGGGATGACACGGCGTTGATCTTTAAGGATTGCTTCTACCATTTGAACAAGTGAAGCAGCAGGAGCATAATAAGCACTTCCGTTACCTAGAAGGCCTACAATCTCTCCCCCACCTTTACGGGTACGCTCGACGATTGCGTCCAAACGGTCTTTAGGGATCAACGTTTCCAGAGGGATTCCTCCAGCGTATGAGTAACGAATAAGAGGAACCATGTCATCCCCGTGACCACCAAGAACGAATCCTGTAATATCTTTTACAGAAAGGTTTAACTCTTGAGCGACAAACGTACGGAAACGGGCTGTATCCAGAACGCCTGATTGTCCGATAACGCGCTCTTTAGGGAACCCTGACTCTTTGAATACTGTATACGTCATAGCATCCACCGGATTTGTCAGAACGATGATGTAGCAATCTGGAGAATACTTAACGATTTGCTGCGTGACCGATTTCATGACCTTTTGATTGGTTTGAACCAGATCATCGCGGCTCATTCCTGGTTTACGGGCAATCCCTGCAGTGATTACAACGATATCAGAATCCTTTGTATCCTCGTAATTGGAAGTACCAATGATGTTTGAATCAAATCCCTGTACCGGGCTTGCTTCCAGCATATCCAGCGCTTTCCCTTTCGTTGGGTCTTCATTTTGAGGAATATCAACCAGTACAACATCTCCAAGCTCTTTCTGAGCGAGCATCAATGCTGTGGTCGCCCCTGTGAATCCCCCACCGATAACAGATACTTTTCTACGTTTAATTGCCATCATAATTCCTCCTATTCGTGTCATTATGTAAAGGAAGGAGTGCTCCAGTACGAAGCACCCCACCCTATTTCAAATTAAACTTACTCCATGTTCTCGATTAAAGCAGAACCGAACTCAGAACATTTCACTTCTGTTGCTCCATCCATCAGACGGGCAAAGTCGTATGTTACCACTTTAGAAGCGATTGTTTTTTCCATTGATTTTGTGATCAGGTTAGCAGCTTCTGTCCAACCAAGGTGTTCAAGCATTAGGACACCTGAAAGGATAACAGAAGATGGATTTACTTTATCCATACCTGCATATTTAGGAGCAGTTCCATGAGTTGCCTCAAAGATTGCATGTCCTGTTTCGTAGTTGATGTTTGCTCCAGGAGCAATACCGATTCCACCAACTTGAGCAGCAAGAGCATCAGAGATGTAATCTCCGTTTAAGTTCATTGTTGCCACTACATCAAACTCAGCTGGACGAGTAAGGATTTGTTGTAGGAAGATATCAGCGATTGAATCCTTCACGATGATCTTACCTGCTGCTTCAGCTTCAGATTGAGCTTTGTTAGCCGCTTCCAATCCGTCAGCTTCCTTGATCTTGTCATATTGAGCCCAAGTGAATACTTTATCGCCGAACTCTTTCTCAGCAAGCTCGTAACCCCAGTTTTTGAAAGCTCCTTCAGTGAACTTCATGATGTTCCCTTTGTGAACCAGCGTTACTGATTTACGGCCTTCTGTGATCGCGTAATTGATCGCTGCACGAACAAGACGGCTTGTACCTTCTTCAGATACAGGCTTGATGCCGATACCGGAAGTTTCAGGGAAACGGATTTTATTAACACCCATTTCATCTTGAAGGAAGCTGATTAATTTCTTGACTTCATCAGAACCTTTAGCGTATTCGATGCCTGCATAGATATCTTCAGTGTTTTCACGGAAGATGACCATGTCAGTGTCTTCAGGACGCTTAACCGGTGATGGAACACCTTCGAAGTAGCGTACCGGACGCAGGCAAGTGAACAGGTCTAATTCCTGGCGAAGCGCAACGTTCAATGAACGGATTCCGCCGCCGACAGGAGTCGTAAGAGGACCTTTGATGGCGATGAAATACTCACGGATCGCTTCAAGTGTATCATTTGGAAGCCATTCACCCGTTTTGTTGAATGCTTTTTCTCCGGCATATACTTCTTTCCATGAGATTTTGCGTTCGCCTTTATATGCTTTTTCAACAGAAGCATCTAAAACGCGTTGAGCTGCCGCCCAAATATCAGGACCCGTTCCGTCACCTTCAATGAATGGAACGATTGGATTGTTAGGCACATTAAGTTGGCCGTTCTGGTTTGTAATTTTTTCACCTTGTGTCATTATGTAACCTCCATTTTTTCATTATCAAAGGGGATGACCCATAAGTTACCCATGTTGAGTCATTCCCCTTCTCTTATTATTACACCAATATTTTTACTATTTGTAAATATTGATGATTAACCTCTTTGTTCAACCGGAACATATTCCTGCTTACCAGGCCCTACATAATCAGCACGAGGACGGATCAGGCGGTTGTTTGAATATTGTTCCAGGATGTGTGCCAACCAGCCGGATACACGGCTTACAGCAAAGATCGGAGTGAATAGATCATGATCGATACCCAGGCTGTGGTAGACAGATGCTGAGTAGAAATCAACATTTGGCGGCAAGCCTTTATTTGACGTAAATACGTCTTCTACCTTAACGGACATTTCGTAGTATTCACTTTGTCCCGTTAATTCAGTTAATTTTTTGGACATTTCTTTAAGATGCTTCGCACGAGGGTCTCCCTGACGGTAAACGCGGTGACCGAAGCCCATGATTTTTTCTTTTTTCTCTAATTTGTCCAGGATATATGATTCTGCTTTATCAACCGATCCGATTTCAGTAAGCATCTTCATTACCTGCTCGTTCGCCCCACCGTGCAGAGGTCCTTTTAAAGCACCGATGGCAGCAGTGACGCCTGAATATACATCAGAAAGAGTAGCGACACAAACACGTGCAGTGAATGTGGAAGCGTTTAACTCGTGATCCGCATGAAGAACAAGTGCTTTATTGAAAGCCTCGATCTCAACCGGCTCTGGATCTTTACCTGTCAGCATATATAGGAAATTAGCAGCGAATCCTAAATCCTTGCGAGGTGCAATAGGCTCTTGTCCATTGCGGATCCGTGAAAAGCTCGTTACGATCGTAGGGATCTTGGCTTGAAGACGAACAGCTTTTAAATAGTTTTCCTTCTCGTCCATTACATCTGCTTTCTCATCATATAATCCAAGTAAAGATACAGCAGAACGTAAAGCAGCCATAGGATGGACTTCCTTGATGTTATACATCTTGAAGTGCTCGATGACCTCTTTAGGCAATTCAGCGTTATCTGCTAACAGCTCTGTAAATTCCTGAAGCTCTGATGAAGTAGGCAGTTTCAGATGCCATAATAAGTAGATAACCTCTTCAAAGCTGGCATTGTTTGCTAAATCATCGATGTTGTAGCCAACATATGTAAGAGTATCGTCAATGATCGAACTGATGGACGATGTCGTTGCTACAACTCCTTCTAATCCGCGAGTTGCTGTCATAATAACCTCTCCTTTTGTTAAGTATTTCTCTTTACCCATTTTCATATGAGCATAAAACCCTACAAGACTATCAATTAAGTCAGTAGGCTTGTTTAAAAAGAACATAAATAAAATGTTGAGCGTTTGCTCAATTCCTATACAAAAAATGATTCCCGGCTCTACGGTAGTGAAAAAACTACTTCATTGAGCTTGGGATGCGCTTACATTTCCTATTATAAACAATTATCTGACTTTTGTGAATGAAAACGCACTAATTTCTATAAAAATTATTTTTCTAGAAAAATAAACCATGCAAGAGTATTGTCATAAAGTGAGAGAGTACAAGCATTTACAGACTTTGTTGGACTTGCTTTAGAGGAATAAATAGATGTGGAAAATGTATATTCAAATTCAGAAATTCAGCGTTAGGAAGATATTCGGTTCCCTGCCTCCTGTGAAGCCGGGTTAGGTGCGCTTCACCCGGCACGGATTAAAAGAACTCATATAATTTCATCGCGAGGTATGCAATTCCTGCACCAATCAGCGGTCCGACAGCTACTCCTTTAAAAAACGCCACCGCAAGGACAGTTCCGAGAACTAGAGCTGTCGTAATATGGGGATCATCTTCCAACAGTGTCAATCCACTCTTCGCAATTAAGGCGACCGCCATTCCTGAAGCAAGGGCAATCCACGCATAGGGTGACTTCAATGAATCATATAGATCTTTAAAGCCGATTTCACCTGTAGCGATTGGTGCCAATACAGCAATGGTGATGATTGTGACCCCCCAGTTAATACCCTTGGACTGAATGGTGGCAAACACCTTTTCATCGAGGCCCGCCAGCTTAAGTATAATTAAAAATGCTACGGCTATAATAATGGATTGGTTCTTGGCAATGAAGCCTATCCCCAATAAGAGCAGCAAAAACATAAATGGCTGAGACATGTGAATACTCTTCCTTCCTATCCTAAATCCAATCATTATCCTACCATATCAACGTTCTCTATAAAAACGAGAAACATCTTTAAATTAAACTTCCTTTCATTTCCTGTCTCATTTAAAATAGAAGTAGAAAGTCGGGTAGGAGGGAAGCCTTTGAATGTAGAATATGTTTATCGAACGATACGGTTCTTGATCGTTGTAGCTATCGTTATACTCTCATTGATTTCATTCTATTACATATGGAAACTTGCTTATCCGTTTATCATTGCCGTTGCCATCGCACTACTTATCAATCCTCTGGTGAATTGGCTTGAAAGATGGCTGCCGAGGATATGGGCTGTTGCTTTATCTCTCATATTGATTGTTGCAATCTTTATTGGGCTTATCACCCTGCTGATTGCGGAAATCGTTTCCGGCGCGAATTATTTAGCTGAGGTGCTTCCTAAGCATGTTGAAACCTTGGTCAAATATGCCGAGGATATCATCGTAGGTCAAGTCATTCCACTATACAACCAGCTGTCAGGTTTATTCAAGAACCTTGAAGCCGGACAACAGGACACCATACTAGAAAATGTCCAGAATGCCGGAACAAAAATCGCTACGTCAGCAGGGGACTTCCTGCAAAACTTTTTCACCAAATTGCCTCAGTTGATTTCATGGATCCCAAATGCGGCATCCGTCCTGATTTTTGCAGCTTTAGCGACATTCTTTATAAGCAAGGACTGGTATACATTATCGGCTAAAGCAGAGAAAGTCATTCCCGGTAAAGCCATGAGCAGCGGCAGAAAAGTATTTATCGATTTGAAAAAGGCGCTATTCGGATTCATCAGGGCTCAATTCACCCTCATATCGATCACGGCGATCATCGTTTTAATCGGATTGATCATCCTGAGAGTGGATTACGCCATCACCATTGCACTCGTCACGGGTCTCGTTGATATCTTGCCCTACCTCGGCACAGGAGCGGTTTTCGTTCCCTGGATCATCTATGAATTCATAACAGGAAACGTCGGATTAGGCATCGGTTTATCCGTGCTCTATCTGGTTGTCGTGGTACAGCGTCAAATCATGGAGCCGAAAGTACTGTCATCAAGCATCGGACTCGATCCACTTGCCACCCTGATTGCTCTCTTTGTCGGCTTTAAGCTCATCGGGTTTCTTGGATTGATCGTTGGTCCCGTTGTGCTGGTCATCCTATCCACTCTAAAGAGAGCCGGTGTTTTTGAAGATACGTGGAAGTTTATAATGGGTGTGAAATAGGAAAAAGCACTGCTACCGGTGAGCAGTGCTTTTTTATTATCTGTAAATAATCACATTTCCATTATTGATCCAACGCTTGAATAGTTTATAAATAAAGGGTTTAAACATTTTACGAGTTGGTGGAAGTAATAATAGGAATCCGATCGCATCGGTAATAAAACCTGGCGTCAACAGAACGACCCCTCCAACCAGGATGCATAAACCATCTATGATCGCGTCACCCGGTAACTGACCGTACTGCATATCCTGCTGCGCTTTCCGTAGCGTTTCCATTCCTTGCTTCTTTGCTAAATAAGCTCCCAGAATTCCTGTCGTAATGATCAGTAAAACAGTCGGGATCAAGCCAAACGCTTGTCCGGATAGAACCAGCAGCCCAATTTCCAATGCGGGCACAATAATTAATAATAACAATATATATCTCATGAGGGATTCCTCCATACATTTAATACTTATTGGTTTCTATTATAACATATTAAGTATTACTTGGTATTATGCGAGGGTTGTCTTGGAGAAAGACGGCATGTTTAAGCTATTGAATCGGAAACAGATTATAGTTTGGGCTTTGTTGCACTTTTTTTCGCGTTGTTGGGACATTTTCGTCGGTTGTTGCGGCATTTTTGGCGTTTGTTGGGGCACTTTCGCCGGTTGCTAGGGCATTTTCTATCTAACTTGTGCCACTTTCCCCAATACTCGTGCCAAATTGTGAACACCGGTCAACAACGACAGAATCATCTACTCAAAAAAAAAGCCGGAGTCCACATAAGACTCCGGCTTTCATTCATTTCTTATAGTACGCTTGCATGACCGTTATAGATGACTCCGCGGGTAGCATCTACTGTGATTTCCTGGCCATTTGTGAATATAGAAGTGGCATTGTCTACACCAACAACGACAGGGATTCCTAAATTGATCCCTACTACTGCTGCATGACTTGTTAAACCGCCCTCTTCTACGATAAGAGCCGAGCATTTTTCCAGGGCTGGCATCATTTCTTTATCTGTTCCGATTGTAACAAGCACATTTCCAGGTTGTGTGTTCTTTACAGCTTCTGCTGCAGAAGTAGCAACAACCGCTTTACCGTAAGCAGATTTACGGCCGATTCCTTGGCCTTTTGCCACGATATCGCCTACCACATGGATTTTCATCAGATTTGTTGTTCCTGATTCACCAATTGGAACACCTGCTGTGATGATAATACGATCTCCATGCTTCGTCATACCTGAATTGACACTTTCTTCTACTGCCATATCAAGCATTTCGTCAGTAGTCGTCACTTTACGTCCGACTGTTGGGTAAACACCCCAGACAAGTGCCAATCGGCGTGATACGGAATCTGTTCCCGTTACTGCCACGATTGGAGCTTTAGGACGGTATTTAGAAATCATGCGGGCTGTATGTCCGCTTTCTGTAGGAGCCACGATAGCATTTACATCAAGGTTAAGGGCCGTGTGTGCTACAGATTGACCGATGGCATCCGTCATATTATGCTCACTGTCTTTGCTGCGTGCCGAGAGGATCTCATTGAAATCCAGTGCCGTTTCTGCTCTTGAAGCAATGTTATGCATCGTTTGAACAGCTTCTACAGGATACGTACCTGCAGCTGTTTCACCTGAAAGCATGATTGCATCTGTACCATCGAAGATTGCATTGGCAACGTCACTTGCTTCCGCTCTTGTAGGTCTTGGGTTGCGCTGCATGGAATCAAGCATTTGAGTTGCCGTGATCACAGGCTTGCCAAGTGAGTTACATTTCTTGATCAACATCTTCTGAACCAATGGTACTTCTTCAGCAGGGAT
This sequence comes from Rossellomorea sp. FM04394, assembly GCF_041889765.1. Classification (NCBI taxonomy): domain Bacteria; kingdom Bacillati; phylum Bacillota; class Bacilli; order Caryophanales; family Bacillaceae; genus Rossellomorea; species Rossellomorea sp. FM04394. Next base: position 3,191,725 of record NZ_CP168654.1, read on the forward strand.
TTCCACACCAAGATCTCCACGGGCCACCATCAATCCGTCTGAGACTTCAAGGATTTCATTGATATTATCTACACCCTCTTGATTCTCGATCTTAGGGATGATTTGAATATGAGAAGCGTTGTGTTCTTCCAATAATTGACGGATTTCCAATACGTCAGAAGCACGACGGACAAATGATGCCGCAATGAAGTCAACGCCTTGACCGATACCGAATACGATATCACTTGCATCTTTTTCCGTAATCCCCGGTAGGTTCACCGATACACCGGGTACGTTTACACCTTTTTTGTTCTTAAGTGTCCCACTATTGGCCACATATGTGTGAATTTCGCCGTTGGCTTTATCGATTTCCGTTACTTCCAAACCGATCAAACCGTCGTCAAGAAGGATTTTAGAACCAACATGCACATCATCAATCAATCCTTCGTATGTAACGGAGAATTTCTCAGTTGTTCCCAGTACTTCTTTCATGGAAACGATGACGTTTGAACCTTGCATTAATTCGATGGCACCGTCTTGCATATTATTCGTGCGGATTTCCGGGCCTTTTGTGTCCAGAAGGATTCCGACTGTCTTACCTGCTTTTTCAGCAGCTGCTCTGATGTTTTTAATACGTTGTCCATGCTCATCGTGGTCACCGTGTGAAAAGTTTAAGCGGGAAACGTTCATTCCGGCTTCGATTAGTTGAGATAACTTTTCAACACTCTCACTTGCAGGACCAATGGTACATACTATTTTCGTTTTTCTCATTTTCTTTACCTCCTGAAATCTTACAACAATTTAGATTGAAAGCTCTTTGGAAAGTCTGTACATGTCCAAATCGATTTGATGCGGCTTTGCAAGTGCTTCAATAATATCGTAATCAACTAGCTGATTCTTCTCAATCCCTACTGCTCTTCCGCCTTTTCCTTCGATCAACAGCTCGACTGCACGTGCACCTAGACGGCTTGCAAGGACACGGTCTGATGCAGTTGGTGTTCCGCCACGTTGAATATGACCCAATACAGAGACACGGGTATCCATTCCTGTTGCTTCAGTGAAACGATTAGCAAATTCATTTGCTGACATGACACCTTCAGCCACGATGATCACACTGTGCTTCTTCCCGCGCTCCTGGCCTTTTTTCAAGCGGGTCACTACATCATCAAGGTCGAATTTTTCTTCAGGGATCAGGATGGTTTCAGCCCCGCCTGCAAGACCTGACCACAGAGCAAGATCTCCTGCATTGCGACCCATGACTTCGATGATGAATGTTCTTTCATGTGAGGTTGCCGTATCGCGAATCTTATCAATCGCATCAATGACCGTATTAAGGGCTGTATCGAATCCGATTGTATATTCGGTTCCCGGAATATCGTTATCGATCGTCCCCGGTACACCGACACATGGATATCCCCATTCGGTTAAGGCTTTTGCTCCCTGGTAAGATCCATCTCCACCAATGACAACAAGACCTTCAATTCCATGCTTTTCTAATTGCTGTATGCCTTTTTGCTGACCTTCTTTTGTTTTGAACTCTTCACAGCGGGCTGTATACAGCATCGTACCGCCACGATGAATAATGTCACCAACGGAACCAAGTTCAAGCTTCTTGATGTTTCCGTTAATCAATCCATTATAACCCTGATAAATTCCGTACACTTCTATATCAAGGAAAATGGCTTTACGTACAACCGCACGAACGGCTGCATTCATACCTGGTGAATCCCCACCACTTGTTAATACGCCAATCTTTTTCACTACGATCACCTCATTAAGAAATATGCCTTTATATGTAAATGAATGGTACAACTTGTTAATGGTTTCACATATATCTGAGAAAGGAAAATGGTACAATCTATCCTCTTGCATTCATTACATTATTATGGACCAATAGACTATGGATTATTTCTAAAATAACATGAAGATTCAAGGTTCTCAACAAGTTACGCTAACGAAATGCAAAAGACGAAATAATCTATTAAATGGAAGCGTTTTAATTGTTAAAACCTTCAAAATATCGTCACAAATCTTTATATCAAAGGAAAATTAATGAAAAAGACTGACAAAAGGTTATTCCTATTTGTCAGTCCATAGTTCATTATGATTTTACCCCAATTAAATCATTTAAAACTGAATATTCACCCATCGCTTTAAATTTTTCATAACGATGCTGTATCAATTCATCTTTCTTCATTGGGATTAGTTCTTTCAAGGATGCCTTTAATACTTCATTGATATATTGTGCTTGCTCTTCGACATCTTTATGAGCACCGCCTTTAACTTCGGTGACGATTTCATCAATGATTCCAAGCTCCTTCAGATCCGGTGCCGTGATTTTCATGGATTCAGCCGCACGTTTCGCTTGTGTGGAATCCTTCCACAGAATGGCTGCAGCCCCTTCAGGTGAAATCACGGAATAAGTGGAGTTTTCAAGCATGTGAATGTGGTTACCCACTCCCAGTGCAAGGGCACCCCCACTTCCACCTTCCCCGATGACCATGCAGATCACGGGAACGGTCAAGCCTGCCATTTCGACAAGGTTCCTTGCAATGGCTTCACTTTGGCCTCTTTCCTCTGCCGCTTTACCGGGATAGGCACCCTTAGTGTCAATGAAGCAAATGATCGGACGATTGAACTTGTCCGCTTGCTTCATCAATCGCAAGGCTTTTCGGTACCCTTCTGGATGGGGCATCCCAAAGTTCCGGCGGATATTTTCTTTCGTATCTTTCCCTCTTTGGTGGCCGATGATGGTCACAGGGACATCATGAAATTTCCCTACGCCTGAGACAATGGCTTCATCATCCCCATACAGGCGGTCACCGTGCATTTCGATAAAGTCCGTGAATAAATACTTTATATAATCCAGAGTGGTCGGACGATTAGGATGACGGGCCACTTGCACTCTTTCCCACGGCTTCATGTTTTCGTAGATATCGTTTTCAAGCTTCGTGAGCCTACTCTCCAGTTTCTCGATTTCCTTGGATAAATCGACGTCCGAATTCTGAGTGAATTCCTTAAGCTCCGCTATTTTTTTCTTGAGCTCAACTACAGGCTTTTCAAATTCCATCTCATTTACCATGGCAGATCACCGTCCCACTGATGTATATCAAGTACTGTCCCGATTTTCTCTTTTAACTCAAGTCTCGAAATGACTCCGTCAAGTTGACCATGCTTCAATAAAAATTCTGATGTCTGGAAGTCTTCCGGTAAGTCCTCCCTGATTGTCTGTTCAATGATCCTTCTGCCTGCGAAGCCGATAAGTGCTCCAGGCTCAGCAAAGTTATAGTCCCCTACGGACGCGAAACTTGCGGATACCCCGCCTGTGGTTGGGTGCGTCATGATCGAGATGAAGAGTCCCCCGTTTTCACTCAAACGATTGAGGGCCACACTGGTCTTGGCCATCTGCATCAGGGAAAGGACACCTTCCTGCATCCTAGCGCCCCCAGATGCCGTAAAGATAATGAATGGGACTTTTCGTTTGTCGGCTTCTTCAATGGCCCTAGTAATTTTCTCACCGACCACAGAGCCCATACTTCCCATTCTGAAACGTGAATCCATAATGGCCGTGACCACTTCGATCCCGTTCACCTTACCTGAACCAGTTAAAACCGCTTCGTTCATACCTGTCTTCTTTCGGTCCTTTTCCACTTTCCCCTCATAATCAGGAAAGTTCAAAGGATTACCAGAAGTAAGTTCATGATCTAACTCTTTGAACGTACCTTCATCTATAAAACTATCGACTCTCTCTGGAGAGCTCATCCCATGATGATATCCGCAATGAATGCAAACCTTTAGGTTTTTTTGAAGTTCTTTCGTGTACATGATTTTTTTGCAATCAGGACATTTGGTCATGATGCCTTCCGGAACGTCTTGTTTAGCCGCTTCGGAAGGGATCGTTGCATATTTTTTCTTTTTGGATTTATTAAAAAGTTCCTTAAGCAAGGTGAAACCTCCTTAACTAATTACAGTAGCTTGTCTTTCTTCTGAAGGGAAAATGAAGATAACAAATGCTGAAAATCATTTTCCCAGAACCGGCTGCCGCTTTCGTTTCTAGTAGTAAATGCACGATATAAAACTGCTTGACTATCAGTTTAATGGAAAGGTTTAAAAAAAGATGTTGGAAATTGTCGCATCTTTATCGACAATTTCCCTGACCCTTTTATACGTCTCTTGCACAGTCTCTTTATCTTGTCTTTCTATTCCGTGAAGCATAGAGGTAATCTCTTCCCTCATTTGATCCGTTATCTTGATTTCTCCACAAATCAATGATTCAAAGTCATTTAAGATATTCCAGATCCGCTGAGCCAAATGATTGGCGCTCATCATTACAATGTCCCTGAACACCTCATCCAGGTTTTCAGCCCTTGAAGCAGTTTCCAGAAGTGCAGCCATCTGCTTTTCTTCTAGAAATAAACCTTTCAGCGCTTCTTTTTCAATCATCATTTTCGTATAGAGTATATCCTCCTGTGCCTTGTGATCCTGCAGGATGAACATGCCCAGTAGATCGATCAGATGATGATCCCGAAAGTCCCTTAAAAAGGTGCCTTCGCCTCTTTTCGTTTCAATCAGCCCCAACAATTCCAAGGCTCTTAATGCTTCCCTTACTGAAGAACGCCCAACGTTCAATCGTTCCGACAGTTCTCTTTCAGAAGGGATTTTATCTCCTGGCTGAAGGCCATCCTTCGATATCATTTCCCGTAGTTGGTGAACAATTCCAATATATACCTTTGCGTGAGTATGGAGAGAGTTCACTTCCGTCATCATTCACTCTTCCCGATAACCGCTAGATCTTCCGTCTTTTTACGAATTTCTTCAGGATCCACCTTCAGACGGGCTACTCCCGTCTCCATGGCTGCCTTTGCGACCGCAGCCGCAACGGCAGGTGCTACACGCTTATCGAACGGAGCAGGAATGACATAGTCTTCATTCAATTCATCTTCACTGATTAAAGATGCAATCGCTTCAACAGCGGCCTGCTTCATTTTTTCATTGATGTGAGTGGCGCGTACATCCAGAGCCCCGCGGAAAATTCCCGGGAATGCCAGAACATTATTCACTTGGTTAGGAAAATCGGATCGACCGGTACCCACCACTTTTGCTCCAGCCGCTTTTGCAAGGGCAGGCATAATTTCCGGAACAGGATTGGCCATGGCGAAAATGATTGGATCCTTCTTCATGGAAGAAACCATTTCTTCCGTTAACGCCCCTGCAACAGATACACCGATAAATACGTCTGCATCTTTTAATACTTCCGACAATCCGCCTTTGATGTGGTCCTTATTGGTAAACTTGGCCACTTCGTCCTTAATGGCGTTCATTCCTTCAGGACGACCTTCGTAAATCGCTCCCTTGGAATCACACATGATGATATCTCTCACTCCATAGCGGTAAAGAAGCTTAATGATCGCCATGCCGGCAGCACCGGCTCCATTTGCCACTACTCTGATTTCAGACATCTTCTTCCCGACAATCTTAAGAGCGTTCACAAGGCCTGCCACGGTTACAATGGCCGTACCATGCTGATCATCGTGAAACACTGGAATATTCGTTTCTTTCTTCAAACGTTCTTCGATTTCAAAGCAATTAGGAGCCGCAATGTCCTCTAAATTCACTCCGCCAAATGTAGGCTCAAGAAGTTTCACCGTTTCTACAATCTTGTCCACATCCGTCGTGTTCAAACAGATAGGGAACGCATCTACCCCCGCAAAGCTTTTGAATAGAACCGCTTTTCCTTCCATAACGGGCAGGGCAGCTTCCGGTCCGATATTACCCAGCCCTAAAACAGCTGTACCATCTGAAACAACGGCCACCATATTCCCTTTCATCGTATAATCGTAAACCGTTTCAGGCTTGTCATAAATAACCTTACAAGGTTCGGCTACCCCAGGTGAGTATGCCAGGCTCAGGTCATCCGCATTTCGGACTTCCACCTTGGACTTTGATTCTAATTTCCCTTTATTCACTCGATGCATATGCAGCGCTTCTTCACGTAATGACAAATTGACTCACTCCTTCTGATTCTTTACATGCTATGGATCGATCCATGCTTACACGAATCTTCTAAATGTAAATATATATAGTAAAAATGATAAGTTCAGAGGTGGTCAGACCACCTTTTTCTATTAAACAATAATATAAATATTGTGTTTAGTAAAGTATGTTATTGCAATATCACATTTGATTTACCGAGAATTTGATGCAATTCACTTATGGCCGCTTCAGACGGGATCACGCGTAAATTGTCTGGAAGCTGAATGCTCTTTTTATCCCGTTCATAATAAACGATCACCGGGTTCTTCCCTTTAAAGCGTTTAATGGTTTGGTGAATGTGCTGCATACACGCGTCTTCATCCTGACCCTTGGCAATTTTCAAATAAAGCTTCTGATCCCTTTCGTTCACTTTTCTTTCAGCCTCTTCCGTGGTTTCAAGCTGATTCACAATGAACTGAAGTTTATCGTTGCGATCTTCCACGTTACCTCCAAACAGAAGAATGTTTCCTTCTTTCAAAAGCGTCATATTATGACGATAAACATTTGGGAACACCACTGCCTCGATCTCGCCACTTTCATCACCTATTTCAAGGAATGCCATTACTTCCCCTTTTTTCGTCCGGATGGATTTCACTCCCATAATATAACCGCCAATTGTGATTTTCGAAGCCTTCTGAAGATCGGCTATTTGCTGCAGGCCAAGCTGGTCAAACAGGGGACGATGGGAAGAAACGGGATGATTGGATAGGTAGAGCCCCAGTACCTGCTTCTCGAATTGAAGCATGGTATCAATCGTCATATCCTCCACTTCCACGTATTTCGGTTTCAAGAGGAATGCTTCTTCTTCATGAAATAAATCAAGATCATCTTCGGGATTGACAAGCTCTGCATGCTGAGCCGCTACATCCAGGCTCGCAAGGAGAGTAGCCCGATCCACTTCAAATTCATCGAACGCCCCTGCCAACACCAGATTTTCAAGGATTTTACGGTTAATGGTTTTGGAAGAAACCCTCATGCAAAAATCAAACAGATCCTGAAATGGCTTTTCTTTTCTTGCACGAATGATTTCCTTTAAGGCTGCTGCCCCTATTCCCTTAATGGCCCCCAGGCTATAACGGATACGATTCTTACCTTCCACTGTGAAAACAAACTGACTCGTATTAATGGACGGGGGTAAAATCTCAAGGTCATAAAGCTTTGCTTCCCTAATATATTGAGCCACCTTCGTCTCATTCCCTACTACAGACGTTAGGAGGGAAGAAATGAAAAAAGCTGGATAATGCGCTTTTAAATACGCCAGTTGATAGGCGATCATGCTATACGCAACGGCATGTGACCGGTTGAAACCATAATCTGCGAATCTCACAATCAGGTCATAAATCGTATGTGCCACTTCTTCTGTATAGCCTTTCCGAATCGAACCGGAAACAAAATGCTCCCGCTCCTGATCGAGTACATCTTTCTTCTTCTTCGAAACCGCTCTTCTGAGCAAATCTGCTTCCCCGAGTGAGAAGCCGGCCATTTTCGAAGCAATTTGCATGATTTGTTCCTGATAAACAATGACGCCATAAGTCATTTCAAGAATTTGCTTTAAGTCTGGCAAAGGATATTCCACCTTTTCCACGCCGTGCTTCCGTTTAATATACGTCGGGATATTTTCCATCGGCCCCGGACGGTACAACGCGTTAACGGCCACAATATCTTCAAATGAATTAGGCTTCAGTCTTTTTAAAACATTTCGCATTCCTTCTGATTCAAGCTGGAAAATCCCATTGGTCAGCCCTTTACTTAATAATTCAAAGGTTTTAGGGTCATTCATGGGTATAGACTCAATGGAGAATGATTTATTGGTTCCCATTTGGACGTTCTTCACAATTCTTTCTAAAATACTCAGATTACGGAGTCCAAGGAAATCCATTTTCAGCAATCCGATTTCTTCCAGTATATCCATAGAGAATTGAGTAAGGTGGATACCGGATGCACTGCCCTGGATGGGTACCCACTGCACTAACGGAGCTTCACTCATCACGACTCCCGCCGCATGGGTCGACGTATGTCTTGGAAGTCCTTCAAGTTTAAGAGCCGTCTGAAATAATTTCTTATAATGATCAGAGCCCGTCACAAATTCGCGGAATCCCTTGGACTTTTCATAGGCTTCCTGCAGGGTGATCCCCAACTGATTAGGGACAAGCTTGGATACTTGCTCCTGCTCCTTCATATTCAAGCCGAATACACGACCTGTATCACGAAGGGCTGCCTTTGCTGCAAAGGTCCCGAACGTAATGATCTGGGCAACGTGAAGGCTCCCATACTTTCCTTCCACATACTCGATCACTTCGTCCCGTCTGTGATCGGGAAAATCGATATCGATATCAGGCATGGACACCCGTTCTGGATTTAAAAATCGTTCAAACAGCAAATGATGCTCGATCGGGTCCACATCCGTAATCCTCAATGCGTAAGATACCAAGGAACCGGCTGCCGATCCCCTCCCAGGTCCTGTCAGGATCTTTCTTTCTTTCGCAAACTTCATAAAATCCCAGACAATCAGGAAGTAATCGCTGAATCCCATCCTGCCGATGACTTCAAGCTCATAATCCAATCGCTCTATGTACTCATCCGAAACCGTTTCTACCCTCTCACTTAGTCCCTTTTCACATAGATGGGTCAATTCCTGCAGGGCAGACACCCCTTCAGGCAGAGGATATTTGGGGAGGAGCTGTTGATGAAAGGGGATGGTCAGGTGGCACTGATCCGCAATCTTCATCGTGTTTTCGAGTTCCGTGACATGATCAGAAAATAAATCCACCATCTGCTCTTTGGACTTGAAGTAATACTCCTGTGAACCCAACACGTCCCGGTCATCTTCAGAGAGCTTCACTCCGTCACGGATCGCACCCATGCACTCGTGGGCGAAATGATCTTCCTGATCGAGGTACTGCACATCATTGGTCGCGACCATTTCTGTCCCCGTCTCTTCAGCTACCTGCTCAAGGAGAGGGATCAGAGTATCCTCAGACGGAATCCCGTGCTTTTGAATGCTTAAATAAAAGGAGTCCCTCCCGAACATTTGTTGATAGGCGTGAATGCACTCTTTCGCTTTTTCACTTTCATCATTCAACAATAGGCTCTCAATCTCCCCCTTGATCCCCGGAGTGATGGCAATCAGACCATCGCTATAAGAAGCGAGCCACTTTAACGGAAGCCCGTCCTTCGACTTCGCCCCGATGGCACTCGAGATTTTCAATAGATTCTGATAGCCCGTTTGATTTTTCACAAGGAGGACCAAAGGATGGGAGCCTTCCTCTGAGGCAATATCTGCGGTAAGTCCGATGATCGGCTTGATACCTTCTTTTAAACACGCCTTGTAAAAAGGGATGGCGGCATACATCATATTTTTATCGGTCAAGGCAAGCGCCTTATACCCTGAATTCTTCGCTTTATGTACAAGTCCATTTATCGAAATCGTGCTAGACAAGAGACTATAGGCACTCGCTATTTGTAAATGAACAAATGACATGTTATGCACAACCTTTTTCTCAATATACTTTTATTATAGGAAAGAAACCGCAAAAAAGAAAATATGTTCTCCCTCATATCTTGTCTACTCTCCCCATATAGTTATCGTAAAGACACGTAATAGATGGAGATGATGAAATGGCAGAAGCTTTCTTTCCGGAATTATTCAAAAGCTTCTTTATTGCTATGGGGGTATTGCTGGGGGGCTCCCTCCTCGGCGGGCTGGCCTCTTTCGCCATGGGGCAGCCTTTATTCATTGAAATGAGACGACTATCCGATTTCCTGCGCATCTGGGCCATCATCGCAGCGATCGGCGGCACTTTCGATACGGTTTACAGCTTTGAAAAAGGCTTCCTGAATGGAGAGACGAAAGAACTCTTCAAACAATTCCTATTGATTCTTTCCGCTTTAGGAGGAGCCAACACCGCTGCCATGATCATTTCATGGCTCACACAGGAGCATATGCCGTCATGAGAATCCCACCCTTTTACCGGCTTCCATCCTGGCAGCGATTCTTTGCAGGGATGGTTGTAGGAGGAATCATCAGTTGGATGATCTTCTTATTCATGTTCGGCACCATGCATGAGAAGCAAGCGCAGAAAATAGAGGAACAGAAACATGACATTAGCAAACTGAAAAACACCCTCTCCTATCTTCAAGAAGAATACAAACAATTAAACAACGAAAACGAAGACGGACTCACCATCCAGGAAGTCAAAGTGAAGATCATCAACAATACGAAAACAAAAGTCGAATTACTCAGTATACATGAAACTGAGGACCGGTTAAGCGAGGATTTGCGGAGCCTTTTGACCAAGGACTTAGAAACAGTGTATGGGAATAAGGAACTCATCAAGAAGATCATTGAAAATAAAACCGTTAAATTGAATGATAAGTCCTTTAATTTGAAAGTGCGGGAGATGTACTTTTATACGACTACGCAGATTACGTTGGAGTTGAGGTATGAGGAGTGATGAGCTTAGTTTTGTTGTGAACCTGTCGGATGACAGGTTCTTTTTTGTTAAATTCGTGCACTTTAATAGTGAAACCGGCATCTAGAGCGGTCATTTGCTTGTCGGTATCCCTATTCGATACGCATTTGGTGGTATTTTCTATCTCCCTTTTTACTTGATTGCGTCATTTTCAGTGTTAATTGCGCCAATTTCCAATATTATCTAATTTACCTAATGTTCCTCTCCCCCCTCTGTATCTTCCAATAAAATGATCAAAACGCTTGGTGCCTATAACAAAGACAGGCTCGATTCATGGGGATCACCTGACCTTAGTTGAAAAAATTGAAAGATAGACTTTTACTTTATGACTTTCGCTAGTCCTAAAGCAAGATGCTCCCAAAGGATTTTCTCTACGATCTGAGATTTTTTTTCGTCACACTCCACAATGAGAATGACTTCAGATTGCTTCCCCTTTAATCTATGCTTTTCCCGATTTTTGAGAGAGACAAGGAACAACCGGATCACCAGTCCAACCACAAACCCTCCAATTGCACCGATTAACCCCCAATAGATGGGACCCCACTTCAGTTCAAAACCGATGCTAGCCGTGACGACAGAAGATGCTGTGGCCAGAGGCATCGCAATATCAATAAGGGATAATCCGTCGGACCGGTGCAACGTATCAAATAGTTTCCTGCTTTCTTTCCGATTATCAAGTGGGACTGCATATATATCTTCCTTATTTATCCCTATTTTCTCTAAGTTTGCGATAGCAATTTCTAAAAAGATATGATTTTCGAAAGTTGAAAACAATTGCATGGTCATATACGTTTTTTTCCTTTCAGAATGTGAAATGTTCTTTTTTGATAATGTTCTTTTAAAAAACGCCTCTGTTCTTTCTCATAAAGTTTATTATTTTCGACTGTGTTCATATAGGCATCGACTATAGCAAACCCATATAGGGAGGGAAACATCAGCAACCACTCAGGATTCAATACCTCAGTAGCTCTTTCGATTTCCCCAATAAAAAGCAAGGATACTCCTTCCAACATGTGAGAGTAGTAAAAGAACACAACACTCCAAACGATTACGACAAGTGCTGTCACGATCCGATGAATGTAAAGCTGCCCCAACCCAGGCATAAATAAAGACCATAATGCTGCTAAGAAGGGGTTTCTTTTATCCAAATAATTCATTTCCAATGCCGCGATACTAAAGGTGTTTATTTTGTGATCCTCACGTTCAGAGAGAATATAAACGTTATTTAAATCCACGGTCGTGCGGTAACTATCCCAGATCGCAAAGATGTAGACCGGAATATAAATCAAGAGCCAGCGGGTATCCAATACCTCTTTAGCCATAGGTACGTTCCCCTGGAAAGAATAAATCATGGCCAGATTGACATGTGCTTTCAGATTTATTACGACTTCCCAAGTTAACAAAAGGTATCCTCTTATATACTTAGAAAGTAATAAATGGCCAAACCCGGGAAAAGACACTGACCACCATGCAATGATGTACGGATTCCTTAAATGTATTTGGGTTGTTCCAAGTATACTGACATGAGCGGTGTATCTCCTTGCAGTGTTATCATTCGTATAGTTATCCAATAAGAGCCCATCCTCAAAAATTCAATAATACCTTTATATTTCCATACTTTTGAATATTTATGATAACTGTTTCCTTAATTGGATTTGAAAAAAACATATCTTTCAAGACGAGCTCAATCGCAATAAATACATATTTACTCATGATAGTGAAATCCCCTTTTTACATTTCAATTAATTCTTATTAGGACTGCACTCATAGTGAAAGATCCAAACATTCAAAAAAACATGAGAATAACTCCAACATCCATTCGTTGTACATCATGTAAAGGCCTTTCAACCATATAAGGAGCGAAGTAAATGAAAAGTTCACCGACCAATTTCATCATCAGGTTAAAAAAGAAAAAAGAGGATGCATTGGTGTACATTATCGATGCTTACATGCCACTCGTGAAAACCATTGCCAAAAAGATTTTGCACAACAGAAATCGACTTGATATCGATGAATGTATCAACGATGTGTTCCTGACCGTCTGGCAAAATGCCTATCAGTTTAAAGGAGAACCTGAGGACTTCAAAAAATGGATCGGGATGATCACAAAGTATAAAGCAATCGACCGATATCGGCAGGCAGAGAAGCGCAACGCACGTGAACAAACGGACGAATCCCTACTTCAAAAAGGAAGTTCTCTCGAAACCGATACCCTAGTGTTGCAGCGGGAAGAAAAAAATGAATTATTAACGGCGATCAGCCAGCTTGAGGACCTGGACCGGGATATTTTCATGATGAAATATTATTTGGATTTAACGAACAAGGAAATTGCAGATCAATTAAACCTTTCGAAAGCGGCAGTGGATAACCGTTTATACCGCGGAAAGAAAAAGTTAGCGTCGAATGTGAAATTAAAGGAGCGGCTAGTATGAGCAAGAAGGAATGGATAGATTTAGATATAGATTCACTTGAACTTGAAGAAGTGACAGAATTGGAAAAAAAGCGCGTGAAACAGCATGTACTAAAGAAGCGCGAAAAGAAGCACGCATGGAGGAATATCGCTGTGGCATCCGTTATGCTGATCGGAATCTCCACTGCTGCGGGTTATGCCTACCCTTCGTTCGCAACACAGATCCCTTTTATGGACAATGTCATTCAGTATTTCAGTCATGAGACCTACCAAGAGTTTGGTGAGTTCTCGACTGATATCGGTCTGGCTGAGACGAGTAACGGTGTGACCGTCATGATCGACAATGCCGTGTATGACGGCACGAATATTACAGTATCCTATGCCATCGAAACAGATAAAGACTTTGGGGAAGACATCCACAGCGGAGGACATTGGTTCGATATTGCAGGTTCGAACGGAAGCGGCGGAAGCAGTGAAATCACGAAGATCAGCGACAACCGCTATGTCGGTTTGTCGACGATTACCCCGAGTTTCAAAGGCGGCGGGTATCCCGACAAGGTGGAAATCACGTGGGAACCAAAGACACTATACAGTATTTCTAATGATGTAAAGGTCGATGGAGATTGGTCCTTCGCCTTTTCGTTGAAAAGACTGGAGGGAAATGTCAGGCTTGTAAACGAAACTGTTAAAACGCAGGATATTCACTTTACGTTAAAATCATTTGAGGTTACCGATGTTTCAACAGTGATCAACTATGAACAGGTGGTGACAGACACATTTCTCGAGGAATGGTCGGAAGTTTCACCGGTATTCAAAGTGACGGACGACCTGGGTCATGTCTACATGGATGGAACGGGAGGCGGCGGCTTTTCAGCGGATAATGGCAGAACACTGGAAGGCACGACAGCATTCGGTACCATTCAAGAAGGTGCAACTAAACTCATCATCACACCCGTGGAAATTGCCAGTCTAGGGTCCGGGAAAGACCATACTAAAATGGAACTCCAACCTATTATCATTGATTTATAAAAGTAATCCCCCTTCCCCTATTGAAGTTGAACGACTTTAATAGGGGATATTCTTGCTCAGGGTAAATTTCTCTTATTCTCTTTTCATGGATGGATATTATATATCTACCTCCTCTATTTCATATTCCTCAAAAACAACCCGTACTCCTCCGTAAACCGCTCTGCCTCTTCAAGGAACGGGTAGTGGTTACTCTTCTCAAAGATGATCAATCTGGAATCCGGTATACCTTCAGCCATTTCAATCGAGTACTTTAATGGACACTGGACATCATATCTCCCACACATGACTAACGCGGGGACTGAAATAAACGCCAGTTTTCTTGTGATATCATACACTTGTAGTTCACGTATAAAAAAGTTCATGCGTGCAGCAGACATCCCTTTATATATATCAAGGTTAAAAAGCTCATGATATTTCTCAGGTTTATGTAATGACAATTTCGTTCTTTCAACTGAAAGCTCTTTCCGCTTTTCAAGGGATAAATCCGGTTGCTTCAACGCTTCAATCAGTTCCTGCATCCTGCCAAAGTCAGGGTGCGCTTTGTTGTAGATGCAGGCTTCCGAAAAGGTCATATACTCTCTCGCAGCCGCCCCGACAATCACATTGAAATCCAGACTTTTTGAGAAGTGAATTCCGTAGAGGACCCCCAACATCCCTCCAGTAGAATGACCGGCAAATCCCCACTGACGAAATCCTAACCATTCCCGTACCGCCTCCAGATCAAATATGGTTTCCAGCATACTCAGCTGATACGATTCATTTGCTTTGTCAGAGCCCCCTGCTTCCCGCAAGTTGATCAAGAAGACCTGGTTGGTTCCTGTGAACGCCTCTGCAAAATAGTCTCCAGTATGATTGAACTCGGAATAATGGTGGGTGACGCATAGGGGATCTCCCTGTCCTTTGATAAAAACTTCAAATACTCCACGAGTTGTATGCAGTAATTTCCTTTCCCATTTCTTCATCCCTACACCCCTCTTTTTTACTTTAAATAAGGTCTCACCTGATATGGAATAAGCCTACCAGTTTACTGCCTGTCAACCATATGGCACCCTTCCTATTCACTTATCTTTTTTATATCACTAGCGCTCACTCTTCCAAGAGAGCCTTCTTCTAACACTTCGTCCACTTCAACGACAATTTTATCTCCCTCAGAAAATTCTTGGGCATCTTCAGTTTCTACATATAAAAAGGTCATAACAAAATTCGCTAATTCTTCCCGTTTTACTTTCTTCAACGACTCGTAGTCGGTGGCAGTCAAATCCTCTCCAATCAATATCTGATTCTCCTGGATCTCCATGATGTAACCGTAGATGACATTTTCATTGTTTTTTGAAGGATGTTTAGATGAATGGATGATGTACTCTGCAATTACAGTGAACGGTTTGGAACTTTCATGAGAGCCGCAGGCATTCCAGTTAAGGGTTTGATTGCCTCCATTTATCTTCACTTGCATGAAGTAATTGTCCGCCTGTTTTCCTTTAGGACATTCATCACTCGTAGGCTTAGAGTTTAAATAATTCGCCAACACCAACTGCTTATATACCTCTTGCTTATCCTTATCCTTCAGTTTTATTGTTTGTCTTTCTCCTTCTTTACCGTACCTTAGGTCCACTTCAAAAACATCCTGGCGTTGTACATCATACGAAGCAGTGAGAATATCCCACATTTTCCCCTGTACTCCATCACAATCTGTAAGATAATAAGACAGATTAGTAGGATTCTCTTCCCGTTTCAGTTTTCCGCATTGAAAGGTATCCACTCCGCCATTTCCATATTGATCTCTCGTAAAGTCATTTTTCACCTCTATATGGTTCCCATCGTAAGATAAATCCGTTACAATGGGATCCCCTTCTATCGTATAGTGGATGACTCTTAAATCTCCTTTTTCACCTTTTTTTACCTGATGAAAATAGTTTTCCATATTATCCAGCCCTGTGATTCCACCGTGCATATCCACCACATCAGCATTCAGTTCAGAGTCCGCTTCATCAGTAGGCTGTGCAGCCTGATCTGATTCCCCGCATCCGGTGAGAATGAAGAGAATAACGGCAAGTATCCACACCCATTTTTGAGTTACCATCATCAGTCCTCCTGTTTATAAGCAATGAGTAGTACAAACATGTTATAGCATTTAAAAGAGTATTAAATTAGAGGTTATATCTTTGAAATAGTTCGGGGTAATGGAAGGAATATCCTTTATATTAAAAGAATAGGAAGGGGATAAAGTTTGTAGATACCCGTTCATTGTATTAATAATGAGGTTCTTAAATAGAAGGAGGAATTTTTTATGCTGTTTATGATGATTGTCAAGGCCTCGAAGAATTCGGAAGCTGGAAATCTCCCAAGCCCTGAACTTATTGAAGCCATGACGAAGTACAATGAGGAATTGGTTAAGGCAGGTGTGCGGGTAGCGGCAAAAGGACTTCATCCAAGTTCAAATGGGATTCGCCTCTCGTACCCTGAATCAGGGGGAAAACCGGTGCTTACAGAAGGTCCATTCCCTGAAACAGACGAATTAGTTGCAGGTTTTTTTCTAATCGATGTGAAGTCGAGGAAAGAAGCCATCGAGTGGGCCATGCGAATGCCTGATCCACAAGGACATGGAGAAGGTCAGATTGAATTACGTCAAGTATTTGAGGCATCGGAGCCAACTAGTAAACAGTGATGACATTGGTGAATCCACTGAAGAAAAAATCGTAAAAGAATTCCGGAAAACAATTTTTTTAACGAAGGTTTGTTGGAATATAAACGTTAATAAACAAGCTCAGAGCCTTAAACTCTGAGCTTGTTTCGTCCCTAGTAACCTCTTAATATTATTTAGATCAGCCGGACGCTGACTGACTGCCAAACATCTCAAAGAAGAATGCTTCTTCCGTTTTTCTACACGCTCTTTCCATATTTCAACCTTTCTAAAGTCTCTCCTTCAGGCTGATTTCCGTTCAATCCCGCGGAGCCACGCCGTTAACACAACAGCTCCTGCCACCATGATGGCACCGATCCAAGGTGTATGGATCAAACCGATTCCATCCACAATCATTCCTCCGACAAAGGAACCGATGGCAATCCCGACGTTAAATGCCGCGATATTCAAGGCTGACGCCACATTGACCGCTGACGGTACATACTTTTCAGCCAGGTTTACAACAAGGACCTGCAGCCCTGGCACGTTCATGAAAGCGAATAATCCCATTAGGAAGATTGCGATCAGACCTGCCACTTTAAATGGTGCTGCGAAGGTAAGAGCTACTAGAATGATGGCTTGTAGAACAAACATCCAGAATAACGCTTTTAACGGATTTTTATTGGATGCTTTCCCACCGACGACATTTCCGATGGCAACGGCAATTCCGTATACGAGAAGGATGATACTTACCCATTTCGCGCTGAATCCTGTTACGTCTTCTAATAATGGTGTTAAATACGTGAACGCGACGAACGTTCCGCCATACCCAAGGGCTGTAATGGCAAAGGCTAGTAATAATTTGCCGTTTGTTAGAATCTTAAATTGTTCACTGAACTTGGCAGGTGGTGCTTCTTTCAAGTTTTTCGGTACAAGAATGGAACTGGCAATGATTCCTACAATTCCGAGAAGAGCAACTCCCCAGAATGTCGCTCTCCACCCGAATGCCTGTCCGATGAATGTCCCCAGTGGTACTCCTGTAACGGTCGCAACCGTCAATCCTGTGAACATAAAGGCAATGGCACTCGCCCGCTTATGGGCAGGCACTAGATCGGCCGCAATCGTCGATCCGATCGAGAAGAAGATCCCGTGGGAAAACGCTGTGATAAAACGTGCAACTAACAATAGTCCAAAGCTTGTGGACATCGCCGCAACCGAGTTTCCTACGATGAATAGGAGCATCAAGGACATAAGCAGAGATTTTCTGCTCATCTTACTGGTCAATGCCGTCAACACCGGTGCTCCGATGGCCACTCCTATGGCATAACCTGAAATCAATAATCCTGCGAGTGTGATCGATATCGATAAATCATCGGCAATCGATGATAATAATCCAACGGGAACAAACTCTGTCGTCCCTATCCCAAAGGCACTGATGGCAAGGGCAAGTAACGCCGGTGTGCCGCCTTTCGTTTTTGGTTTATCTATAGTAGCTGAAGTTGAACTCATAACGAAACTTCCTCCTTAATTGGTTGTATGATGTTAATAAATGAAGAAACGAAGGCGCCTTTCGTTCCCCTGTACACATCATGATAATGGGTACAATAATAAGTGAAAAGTACGCACTTTAAAGTCATGTAGGTACTTTTTTGTAACCTAGGGACTTCCAAGTGCCTATATACTTTTCAAACCCCTTCCGCTGAATCCGGCAGGTACTGTTTGAAAAGCTAAACTGAATTATGAGGGATGGCTAACTTTTTGGGAAGAACGCACTTTGAAGTGGCATAGGCACCTTGAAGTACCTATGAACGGTAAGCTCTTTCCTAGTCAAACGGCTGGGAAGTGGGTACACTGAAAAAGGAATGATGTTATAGAGGAGAGTAGATGATGAAAGCACTTGTGTTTGAAAAGTTCGGGGGACCTGATGTCCTGCATTACCAAGAAATCGATGCGCCGGAACTCGGACAGGATGACGTTTTAGTTGAAATGAAGGCAATCGGCCTGAATTTCGCCGATGTATATAGAAGAAAAGGAAATTATCACTTAGCAGGAAACCCTCCTTACATATGCGGATATGAAGGGGCAGGGGTTGTCAAAAGTGTCGGAAGCAATGTCACAGGAATTGTAGTCGGAGACCGCATTGCTTTTGCCGATGTACCGTATGCAAACGCTGAACTTGTGGCCGTGCCTAAAGAGAAAGCTATACCACTACCAGACGATATTTCGTTTGAGACAGCTGCCTCCCTTCTATTACAAGGCTTGACTGCCCATTACTTAACGAAAGACAGCTATCGGATAAAAGCCGGAGATATCGTTTTAGTTCATGCAGCAGCAGGCGGAGTCGGTCAGCTTCTTGTTCAACTCATCAAGATACGGGGAGGCACCGTCATTGGGTTAACGTCTTCCGAAGAAAAGAGGCAGGCGGCGCTTGCGGTTGGAGCCGACCATATGTTTTTATACAGTGAAGACTGGAAGCAGAACGTGCAGGATGTGACGGATGGTAAAGGCGTAGACGTCGTATACGAATCAGTCGGTTCGACGTTGTTGGACAGTTTCGAATCAACTCGCATCGGAGGGACGGTCGTATTCTTCGGTATGGCGGGAGGCGATCCTGTTTCCGTTGATCCCCGCATGCTAATGGACACCTCTAAAACCCTGACCGGCGGAGATCTGTGGAATGTGTTAACCTCTCACGAAGAACGGGTGAACCGCTCCCACGAATTATTCGGTTGGATTCAGGAAGGAAAGTTAGTGGTTTCTGAACCAACGAGTTTTCCTTTAAGCGAAGGGGCAAAGGCTCATGCACATTTGGAGAGTCGAAAGAGTACCGGCAAAATTTTATTGATTCCTTGAATCAGGGGCAGCAGATGCTGCTCTTTTTTTTGTGTACACTTTACCCCCTCCCCACACTCCAGTTTCAAATACAGAAACTCCCCTTCATAATTTGAAGCAAACTTCCCACACTATTACTATATACATTGTGCAAAGGAGACCTGCATATGAGCCAATACGAAGTGTCAACCTTAAAGAAGGGATTACAGATTATCGATGTTCTGATGATGAAGGGAGAAATGACTCTAACGGACGTCATGGAGCATTTTGAGTGGAATAAAACAACGACATTCCGTCTGCTTTACACGCTGGAGAAGATGGATTATATCCAAAAGGGGATTCATGGTTATACGCTTACCGAGAAATCATCCAAACCAAAACAGCCACATGATCCGTTGGTCGATTGGGTATCCGTGCCGGCCATGTATGAACTGAGTAAGAAACTCGGGGAAACTATGTATATCGGGATCTTAGACGGGACGGATGTGGTGACAACACAGATTGTGGACGGGACTCACGCCATGAGGATCCATTCTACCATAGGGGACCGGGATCCAGCCCATGGAAGCGCCCTTGGGAAAGCGATTCTCGCCTTTATGGAACTCGATACCCAGGAGTCATTCTTAAGGTATCTTCAATATGCCAAAACGACGATTCACACCTTTGACGACCGGCAGCTGTTCCTGTATCACCTAAAAGCCATTAAGGATCAAGGGTATGCCGTCGATGATGAAGAAACGGAAATCGGCGTACGATGCATTGCAGCCCCGATTTATGTTAATGGACGTGTAATGGCAAGCGTCGCGATCTCTGGACCTGTCTCCCGCTTGTCCAAAAAATTGGACAAAACCATCAGCAAGGCGTTGATGGAATGCAGTAAAAGGATTTCTGAACAGTTAGAACGTAAATAAGGAGGTTATCATCATGAAATCAATCACACCTAAAAGCATGATTGCCCTTATTGCATTGGCAATCAGTGCATTTGCCATCGGTACGACCGAATTTGTCATCGTCGGTTTACTTCAGACGGTGGCGTCGGACCTTTCGATTTCGGTCACGAAAGCCGGTACCCTTGTCTCTGGTTATGCGGCTGCCATTGCCATCGGGACGCCGATTGTGACGGCATTGACCAACAGGCTGCCGAAGAAAGGTTTGCTTCTTAGCTTGTTAATTATCTTTATTGCAGGAAACGCATTATCTGCTTTTGCAGATACGTACAGCCTGCTGCTTCTTTCACGCATCATTACGGCTGTTGCACACGGGGTCTTCTTTGCCATCGCGGCCACCGTTGCAGCGGAAATCGTTCCGAAAGACAAGCAAGCCCAGGCGATTTCGATCATGTTCACGGGCTTGACCGTTGCGACCATCCTGGGTGTTCCATTCGGCACACTAATCGGTCAGAACCTTGGCTGGCGAGCGACATTCCTTGCCGTAGCAGTCTTAGGGGTCATTGCGTTAATCGCAAATTGGCTGTCCATCGACAAGCCTGAAAGAAAAGAAGAAAAACTGACCGTAAGAGATATCGGCAGACTGATCGGTAATCCGAGGATCATTCTGGCTCTTCTTATGACATCCTTTGGGTTTGGAGGAACGTTCGCCTTATTCACCTACTTAACACCGATATTGGAAAAGGTGAGCAGCATTTCACCTAATCACATCTTTTGGATGCTCCTTCTTTACGGGGCAGCCACGGCATTGGGAAATATCATCGGTGGAAAAATCACGAACCAGCATCCTGTCAAGGCACTCAGGTGGGTGTTTCTGTTTCAACTCATCGCCTTACTACTGCAGATCGTCCTGCTTCCAAATACGATGTTGAGCTATCTTTCCGTTGTATTACTCGGACTGTTCGCTTTCATGATGTCTCCAGGCGTTCAATCCTATATCGTTTCACTCGCTGAGAAACTTGTCCCGAGTGCAAAAGATCTCGCTTCGGCACTGAATATTTCAGGATTCAATATCGGGATTGCGGGGGGCTCTGCGCTTGGCGGACTAGCCATCGATTCTATGGAATACCTGGATACTGCCTGGATAGGCGGCATCATGGTACTCGTTGCCCTGATACTGGCAGTCATTAATTACCGCTTGGATGAAAAACAAAAACTATTTTAAAGGAGAATGTAATATGAACACTGAACAATTACTGCAAGTAGAGGATTCTTTATCATTTACTTCTTTTTCAAACGAAGATGCCCTTCAGCTTGGAATGGAACTTGTCAACCTAGCTAAAGAAAATGGGGTCAACATCGCCGTACACGTGGAGCGGAACCGTGTCCCATTATTCACCCATCTAATGGACGGGACCTCAGAAGAAAATGTGTACTGGCTTCATAGGAAAAAGAGAGTAGTAGATCACTATAATCACAGTACTCAATTCATCGCTGCACGCTTTGAGGAAAGCGGACTTCAGCACGACGAGCACTCATTGTTGTCGCCTTCGGAATACCAAGCGATCGGTGGCTCCCTTCCCATTCGCCTTGAAGGTGCCGGGGTCATCGGGAGCGTGACGGTAGCTGGATTGACTCCGGAACTAGATCACAAATATGCGGTGAAGGGTGTAGAGCGTTTTTTGGCTAAATGAGCAAATAGAGCCCCGCTTCCTATATAGGAAGCGGGGCTCTTGGTATCACGATAAGTCCTGCGACAACCGAATCATATCCCTGCACTGAATCCCATTCTCAAAAATGGGTTCAGGATAGTGCCTGACGAAGAAGTCCAAATCCACCCCGACAATCCTGAATCCACACTTTTGATAAAGGGCCAACTGGCCAATGCCTGAATTTCCGGTACCCACTTCGATGGTCTTGTAACCTCTCTCCCTGGCCACTTTTACGGCATCCATCACCAGCTGCTTACCAATCCCTCTGCCATGCATCTCTTCCGCAACCGCCACATTCACTAGCTCAACGGTTTCGGGCCTTGTTGGAAGTAATACGTATACTCCTACAATCTTTTGTTCAAGCTCCGCTACAAAGCATTCCCCCCTTGAAACGTATTCCTTCACAATCTCCTCTGAAGGATCTGCCAAGAGGAGCAATTCCATTGGATGTTCTTCATCTGTCTTTCGTTTTCTGATCATCATTTCTTGCCTCCACTGAATGTTTGAAAGGTATTCGTGATCATTTCCAACCTAAGCATACCTTATTCTTTTTGGGGGCGTAATGGCGTTTCTACATAGTAAGAGAAAAAAATATTCATCTAGGCATAACCCCTTTACTCACCAAAATGAAATAGTATACTAAGCATATATTCTTCATCTTGAAGTTAGTGGTTTATGCAGGACCCCTGAAGTAATTTGAAAAATTCCTTATTTGTAGCGGCTTACCAGAGTGATTGGTAAGCTATTTTTTTAGGGATTTTTGGATGTATATACTCTTTGATGGTACCCGCAATTCATTGTTCCATGTACATGAAAATGCAACACAAAGACGTCAAGCACCCTGTTTTAGTATGCTTGACGCCTCGTCTCCTGCTTTCTAACGATTAGTACTCCTCATTCACAACCGAAAATTCATCAATCACGTCGCCCTCGGATGTTCGGGTGATGAACGTGATCGTATCCTTATCCACCTTCGCACTCATATACACGGCGATGTTTTCCATGTTGACGTATTCGAATGTATCATCTGCCACTGCATCGTAGTGCTTTTTACCAGTGGTGCCGGCGACTACATAAACCGTTCCATTATCATCCTCTTTGCCTTCTTTCAGCTTCTTCGTCCTGCCATAAGCATGATCGTGACCGGAGAAGACGATGTCGATTCCAAGTTCATCGGCAACCGGAGGCAGCTTCTCCTTCATGATTTCATTGCCGCCAAACGGATTCGTATAGTATGGAGGCTTATGAGTCACAAGAATTTTCCAAGGTTTATCCGAGCTCTCCATATCTTGTTTTAGCCATTCCAATTGTTGATCAAGCACTTTGCTGTCACTTGTAAAGCCCAGCACACTGATATGCATGTTGTGATAATCAACGGAATACGTACCGCCTTTGTCTGCATCCGGACCATTTTCAGGTGAGCCAAGAATCGCTTTTGCTATACTGGCATCATTGTCTCCCATGTATTCATGGTTCCCCAGAGCCGCAACAAGATTGGTCGTGCGGATCTGATCATACTGACTCATTACTCCCAAAACATCATCCCATTGATTGAATTTAGATGATTCATCGATGAGGTCTCCGACATGAATCATAAATGCAGGGTCCTGATCATTTAGATCAGAAAGGATCTGATCGAACAGGCTCAAGTCAGATGGTGATTGCGTGTCACCCAATACCGCAAACTCGAATTGATCGCTTCTCTTCAAAGTAGTGAATTCCTTCATTTCACTCCAAGTCTCGCCATTTCCAACTCGGTATACATACGTCGTGTCCTGCTTTAGCTTCTCCACTGTGACCTGATTGACTCGAACGATACCATTTTTGGTAATATCCAACTCTCCAGTGAAGACCTCGTGACTCCATGATCCCTTTGCGGTTAGAAGGCTCTTATCGCCTTTCTTGTCATAATCCTTCTTTCTTGCATATTGCACGATAGGCGTTTTATCTTTTCCTAGTGGACTGGACATCCAGGTAAACGTTTTAGACTTATAAGGATCATCCGTGGTTGGTGAAATAACATTTTTCATTTCTTCTGCTTCCACTAAAGCTGGATACGTTTGTGTGTCAAACTTGAAGGAATATCTCCCGTCTTTCACCGAGTATAGTGTGATTTTCTTGATGTCATCTGTAATGGAATTCACAACGAGTGAACCGTCACCTTCTGTTTTCCCAAGTGAAAGAGGCTCCTCGTTTCCATCTATGGACGCGAAAACCTCCGCACCACTGACAGGCTGACCTTCTTGATCCATCACCTTAAGTGCTGCAGGCTCCCCGATTAAAATGGGATCTGCTTCGACGTTTAGCACTGCCTCTACTTCAACACTCAAAGGTTTCATAGAATAGGTAGAAATGAATGTTTCTTCTTGAGGTTGAGCATACGTGACTTCTCCCTTGATCATCTCAACATTCAGTTTACTTCCCTCATCTGTCGATTCAGGAATCCTTAATTGAATGTTCGCAGCTTCTGCTGTTGGACCTTCTTCACCACTATTCACTAGATGTAAAGCAAGGATTCCCGTTTCACTGTCATAATTTGATGTACTTCCGGTAAAGCCGGGAGAGAATGTAACATCCTCAACTGGAAACGTTTTACCCACTTGGAGTTTCATAGTAGATTCAGAGATTTCAGCTGGATTGGTCACTTTAACAGGCAGTTCAAATTGATCCCCTAAGAATGCCTTCTCCTGTTTTGGAATGATTTCGATCTTTGCAGATCCTGTATTCACTGTAAAATAGCCTGTTTTAACGGCCTGGTTCCCAAATTTATCAGGGACCATCAAGGTAAATTCATGTGTACCATCCGCCCACTGTAATCCGCTCAGGGAAACTGAGCCATCCATATCATAAGAGAAGTGTCCCGCACGCTTGGAATACTCCTCTCCATCCACGAACCATTTGATCTTCTCCCAATCAATTCCTGTCTTGAATGGATCGTCTTCGTACTCATGCACGTCTGCTTTCAGATTCACTGAGCTGGTTGTATATTCTTTCTCTTCTGCATTAACGGATTCAATGACAGGTGGATATAAGTCATCTACTTTTTCTCCGTAAACCGCACGGATATTATCAATATAAAGAGATCCTTTTGTCATGGGGCCTGTGATGCCCGATTTCGTCGACATCATCCTGAAAGCCTGTGTCCCAGATACTTTAAATGGTCCTGTAAAAGTGGAGGGAATATCGGCTTCGATGTATTTCCAGCCGATCCAGTCAACCCCCGGCTTCTCACCGGTCAGATTGATCGATTGATTCTTATTGTTCCCATCCACAATCAACATTCTTAGCCAGTACCCCTGTGCTTCAGGTGTTCCATATACCCACATTCCGATGCTCTGTGGATCTCCTTCAATTTCCGCATTCACTCCCGGACCGGTATATACTCCAAGGGTTGTTCCAGTCAGTGCATTCGTGAAATCAAAATCAAGCTTTAAAGACTGATCCCCAAATCGAACCGGATCGGGATAGTTTGATAGACTCAGAGTCCCTACTTCTCCCCGATTCGCTGTAGCTGTCTTCCACGTGCCTAAGTCGTCTTCGAAGTCAAATAACACTTTTGGAAGCGTGCCGACAGAAATGTTCAACTGTGCTATAAGATCCGTGTTTTTCAGCTTTGCCTTGATTATTCCGTTCACACTTTGGTCATTCGTATGAAGGACACCTTCGTCATCAATCGTGCCTAGTCCTTCAGGAATTTCAAACTCTACGTCATCGAGTTTCCAATCGACAACCCGCTTTTCAAACGTTGTGATGAGTCCCAATGGAATCTCACTGTTTCTGGCAACAGTCAGCTCCGGTGAAGAAAAGGCAATCTTGTCAGGTGTAGCGACCTCAATGATGCTTTTGCCGACTTCTTCACCTTGATAGTTCAACACCACGTGAAATTGACCTGTTTTACCATTGGATTGAAACACTCCATTTTCATCAATCGTACCGAATGACGAATCGGATAATTCCCATGTCAGTCCAGAATTTGGAAGAGGTGCCGAAGCCATGGCCTTATCCCTGCCTTTTGCACTGAAGGTAATAGTAGACCCCGGTGTGAAGGACTGATCATAAGGATAGACATATGCAGAGTGAAAGGCATGATCTGAAGGCTCTTTTGATACAACAAGCCATGAGTTGGCCACGCTTCTCTCTCCACGGTCGGAAGGCATATTGTCGACCTCGAGATCATCCCCGCCAAGTGTGCGGGTTGTATAAGTAGAGGAGCCGCCACCATCCAGATTGAGAGCCGTCACGGCCCCTAAATCAATCATCAACTGAGCTAAATCAGGCATGGAGATTCCGCTTGAATAAGGCTCCTGCCTGCCGTCTATCACTGCAAAAAACACATCTCCATCAGCTTTTATCCCGACAGCCGTTCGAGGCTCTTTATCCGCTCCGGTTTGGGGAGTTTGATAGATTTGGCTGTTCTTTACGAGAATCGCATTTCCACCAAGGGCTTCTTGCAATTCATCCTTGACTACATCATACTCGGCATTGCTTCCGATCACGGCTTCCCCGGACTTTTTCATTCCAAAGAAACCCCACCCTTGACGAAGTTGATCTTTGATGCCGATTCCATCTTTGAACACAATCCCTGTTGGTTCTCCTGTCGCCATATTATAAAAATCGGCGTTCACGGCAGCCACCACTTTATGATTTTCTCCATCTGCGGCACTTGCCTGCTGCCTCACAGGTTGAAGCCCGAACTCCTCCCCGTCATTTGGTGTTCCCGCTTCAATCGACACGCTGGGGTTCTGAACATCCACGTCCATTACAAAACTCTCAATCTTCTTCCCATCGCTGCCTTCAAAGCTGTAATGCTTCTCCATCACACCTGGTGCAAGGTCTGCACGGTATTCATTGATCGGTGTCTGAACCACTGGAGAATCTAAATCGAAATCACCCAGTGCTTTTGCAAAATTTGGTGAAACCATACTGCCGGCGACTGCAATTGACAGTACAACAGGTAATACCCTCTTGAAGGATTTCCTCATCATTAAGCCCCCCATAATCATTTTCCACATTTCGATAAAATTCATCGATAACTGACATGCTTATCATAGTGGAAAAATATTAATGGAATGTATATTTTTTGTTAATTTAGAAGAATGAAACAAAAAGGGGCAATAGGGCCTATTTATTCTATCTTCAGCTCTTTCAACATGCGAAACACAGGAATTATTATGAAGATGTGTATAACTTCACTTAATTTAGATAATCAACAAAGATTCTATACAATTGAAATAATGAGTATCTTAAAAAGCTGTAGATCAGCTACCTGATCTACAGCTTCACCCGACATCCCACAAAGACATCTTTTATTTCGTCGACATTTTCGACCATAAACGTAGGGTCAGACTGACTTATTTCTTCAAATGAACCATATCCATACGTCACCCCAATGGAGTCAATGCCGGTATGATGTGCCCCAATCATATCGTGCTTCCGATCACCTATCATAATAAAGTTTCCTGGTTCATATTCATGATAGACTTCTAGAATGTATTGAATGATTTCAGCTTTTGACGTTCTTGTTCCATCGAGGTTGCTTCCTGCAATCAGGTCAAAATATTGGTCAATAGTAAAATACTTTAGGATCTGTTCAGCAAACACAGTAGGCTTTGATGTTGCAACCACCAACGTAAATCCATTTTCTTTTAACATTTTCAATAGTGATGGAATATTTGGATAGAGCTTGTTTTCAAACATTCCCTTCTCCTTGAACCGCTCTCTGTAAAAATCAATGGCTCTTTGTGTTTTCAGCTCATCAAAATCGTAATGTTCAGCAAATGACACTTGTAGTGGCGGCCCAATAAAACATTCTAGCTTTTGAGCATCTGGCACCTCAATGTCCAAATTCTCTAAAGCATATTGCACGGATTTTGTTATCCCTTCTTTTGGGTCGGAAAGTGTTCCATCTAAATCGAATAGAATGATTTTGTATTTGCTCATATAAACTCCTTTCATGTTAAGCAGGGGTCTGACGCAGATATTTAATCTCTCACTTTCTTTTGATATTTGCCGCCGATACCAGATCATTCAAATATTCCATCTTGCTCAAATCCTTATGATTATTCTGATCTGCCCGATAGCTGTCCTTAGAGGACGCCTCATAAACGTGCAAATATTGTTGAGGATTCAGCAAATAATAGCGCACATCTCCATTTTGATGCACTTTCAGGTCTTCTATTTTTATACCTGCGAATTCCGGTAACGTGTCAATGATGCCAAACTCAACAGACAACCCATCTTTCGAGAATTCATGTTCATGCAAATCTATGAGGGTATAGCCCATTGAATTCATGATCTCTACAATCTCATTCCAGTTATGTATGGATGTTTCAGCTGGCACTTCCCATCCCCTCTTATCACCGGGCACATGTATGTCGAGGTCCTGTGCGTCCCAACTTCTGTCGGTGACCACTTCCAATCCAACTGAGCCCATAAGCAATGGAGTAATGCCAATCCCATTTAGCTTCCGTGCAACTTCAATAAACACATTAAACTTATGATGATTCGCCTTCATTGAAAAACTCCTCCCTGAGAATACTCATCCGCAACCTAGTATCGGTTCTTCTGCATCATCCATTATCAATTCTCTTAATGTTACGTTTGGCCATTGTGTCGTTTTCATTTTCGTTTTCTTTTCAACCATGAATGCTTCTGTAATACTCTAATATGTCAAGGAGAATCGCTTTGTTGTATCCCGTTCTCCCATGGATTCTTTCAACCCATTCTTCCACCGTCTCAAGCTTTGAATCCTTCATAAGACCTTCTGTCGTACTCAGAAAACTCTCCCAGTTATAAAATTCCCAATGAGCAATTTCTGATTTGTACGGGATCCTGCACTCCAATAATGGATGGTTCTTTATCAAATGTTGAGAATGCTCCGCAGCCTTCAGGAAGATATCCATCTCTATTCGATCAGTCTGGAAAACCTGTTTCGATACTTTTCCATTCGGTCGATGATAGTGGATTTCGGTACCTGATGGATGGGACTGAACGTGGACCCTTGCAGCAGGAAAGAAACCATCTACTTTTTCGTTGGTATAATCGGGACTCTTCGTATCTATTAATATCGGATTCAACCACTGGTCGCCCAAGTCACATAGAAACCGTTCCCCTTTTTCATTCAATGCGATGACAGCTGCATGAGCCTCTTCCGAATTCAAATCATGACCTACAGGATATGCCTCGACACCATCCCTTTTAAACTCATCCAGTAACCAGAGTGCAAGATCGAAACAATTCCCGGACATGCCGAATTGTTCCCGATGCTCCCGCATAAGAGAGACATCCCGCTGTTTCTTCACACTTCCCTGATGATAAAACCAAACCTTCGTTAACGTTTCCATGGGAAAATCATTAAATTTACTCCATGTCTTTAAAATGCTGTCTGAAGCGTTCATTCTTGCACCTCGGATTCTTTATTCGATTGATTTATGTATGTTCATTTAGATTGAACGACTATTGATCCCGACTTGAGATTTTTGTTCCTCTTTCAGAGAATTCAATCCGGAAACCCAATAATTGAACATCCTTGTCGGATATTATTCTGTATCAACACTTACTTGCTTCCTCTTAATACTTCTCATTTTGAGATAAGAGAAATTCTCGGAATACAGGTGTATTAATTTAAATAATCCCGAACCTCTTCAACGCAAATGAAATACCATCCTCTCCTGATTTTTTCGTGACGTAATCCGCAACCTTTTTCAATCTGTCGCTTCCATTTCCCATCGCAATGCCAAGACCTGCCAGTTCCAGCATATCCACATCATTATCCCCGTCTCCGAAAGCGATCACTTCTGATGGATGAAGTTCGTAGTAATCTAATACTTTCCTTATGGCTAGTGACTTCGACACGTCTTCTTGTAATACATTTAAAACGTATGGATGCCATCTTCTGAAGGTTAAATGGGGAAACTTCTGTTGGTACGATTTGACAATGTCATCCGTTGCAAATAGACACATCAAATAGACTTCCTGTTCATGAATCAGGTCGTCCGTTTCAGGGTAGCCCTCCAGTGACAACGTCTCCTTCAAAGCCCTGGATATCCCCTCTTCCTGTACACCATTCATCCTGAAGCAGTCTGTGTAAAAGGAAAGACCATGTTTTCCTTTTGAGTAATCCACGATCTCCTGCACCAATTTACGATCCATGGGAACCTTATGAATTACTTCTTCCCTGTGTCTGACATAGCCGCCATTTGCGGTGATGAACGTATCGATCCCTAAGTCTTTTAATTCCTGACACATGGATAATGGCCGGCCTGTTGCTGCCACGAGTTTCAATCCTTTGTTTTTTAGAGTACGTAAGGTATCTTTCGTTTTATCAGGTATACTTCCATTTTCGTGATGTGTGATCGTACCATCGATGTCAAAGAAGACGATTTTATACTTCATTTCCTATCCTCCTCGATCAAATCTTTCCTAGAACGAACTTACTTAATCACGATTTCTCCTATTAGAATCCACATTAAATTGAATAATCGAATTCGTAACTTCATCTTTTTCTAGCCCGATTGTATTATTACTGACAATTCCAATTATTCCAGTTTACTTACAGTAACTCAATGATTTGTAATAAAAAAAGCTTATCCTTTGTTTTCGGATAAGCTTCTCTCTTTGAATTTGGATCTTCAGCTTTCCACGTTATCTTATGTACCTTGAATCACAAATAGCTTCCTTTCAATCAACGGTGTGACGGCCAAGATCCCTGCATCTTCCTGATTAAAATAATCTGCCCAGTATGGTAGGCCTCGTGCATCATGATGTCCAGAAGTTTTTCTTCAAGAGAAGCTTCTTCAATCTTTGCGTCCGATGTTTTACTGAGCGCTTCTCTTAATCTGCTTTGAGCCGTCTCAACACGTTCAATAACAGTGATCCATTCCTTATCATCATTTAGTTGTTCTGTTAAGGAGAAGGTTTCATTCCCATCAAGTTTCCGTGTCCATTCACGCCCTTCTAATTGGGCTGTAAGCCTCTCTTTATAATAAATAAGGTGATTAACATTCTCCCATATGGTTTTAGTCGCCTCTCCTGTCGGTGTCCACATAGCCTGTTCCGCGGTGAGTCCTTCTATTGCAGGCATGAGTGGGGCATACCAACTTTCCTTGTCGTACGTAGTATCAAGCATTCTTAAGAGCAAGTCAGTTCGATTCATGATCATCTTCCTCCTTAATAATGATGTTTCATATAATTAGTACTTCATCATAAAGAGAAGAACTCCTTCTTTTACCATTCCCTCACTCTTTTTCACATAAAGTAAGCCGTCCATGAAAATAGTAAGAGCATACGCAAAAAAGGAGAATCCACCATGAAAAGAGCCATCCTCTTTACCATCATCCTTGCTCTTATATTTCCATTAGCACCTGTGTCATCCAAGCTTCAATTGAAAGCTGCCTTCATCAGGGAAGGGAATTTGTGGACATTGATAGATGGCCAGGAATCACAAATAACGAATATCGGCAACGTCCACTCAAAGCCCAAATGGTCGGCCGACGGCTCCCTCCTCGCCTATCAAGTAGAGGCATCAACGAAAGGGGATTCAGAGCTATGGACCTACAATCTCAAAACCGGTAAAAAGAAGAGAATTTCTTATAACGGTCATTCTCCAGAATGGGCTCCCCATAAAAACCATGTTGCCTATACCAACAAAGGAATTTTAGATGTCTCAGACCTCAAGCGATTCTACAACATTGCAACCGGGGTCAGTGCCTTTACATGGCTTCCGGACGGTACCGGATTTCTTCTTTCTTCATCCGGCACTCTCAGCCCGGATGGCTGGTCAAGCGCATCTTTGTTCACAAAAGAAGTAGGCGATGATTATGAGGATATTGTCCTCTTTGGAGGGGTGGAGCCATTCTTCACACTCCCAAAGGAAATTGGGACAACGGATCAAAACCAATTAATTGCCGTATATGCAGAGCAGCTGACCTATTCGCCGAGCGGCAAGTGGATTTCCTTTGTTGTGTCTCCAACCGCCTCCTGGTCCATGGACAGTAATATGGTTTGCATCATTGATAAGGCAGGAAAAAACTTCGAAGTACTAGACGAGATGATTTTGCAAGTAGGCGAACCCAAGTGGTCTCCCTCCACTGATACGATTGCGTATATAGCCGGCGGTGGAAGAATTGTTTTCGGGTTCAAAAACAAGGATTTAAAGGTGAAGGAAATGCCTGTTTCAGGAACCTACACCCCTGCCAATTACGCTGATCTCGATTTCAATTGGATGACGGACAAGTCACTGGTCGTATCGCGAATTAAAGAACAAGAGTGGACAAATGACTTTAGTAAGCATCCGCTCCCTGCGCTCTACACCCTTACTATAGATACGAAAAAACAACTGAAAATAACGAGTCCCCCAAAATGGTTTGGAGATTATGCTCCTCAGTTCATCCCATCCATTGAAAAGCTCGTTTGGCTGAGGGGGAGATCTATAACAGATACAAAAAGGAACCTATGGGTAGCGAATAGGGATGGTACTGAAGCAAAAGAATGGGTACGAAATATTGAGGAGATTGTATTTTTTAAAGATGACTCCTTAAACTGAGCTAGTTATTAATCCTCATTAAAATAAAAACTGTTAAACAGCGCTCCCCGTTTAACAGTTTTTTCGTGTTATATGAAATACATCATTCCATGGAATGATCATTAAGAGGGCTCTGCCTTGATGGTTCTATTGAGCAATCTGCCTACTCTCGTTGTTCAAGATGCCTTCTTTATCCTGTACCATTACCTCTTTCGGCACCGCAAACAAATACGTCACTACAAATGCTGCCACAAAGATAAGAACGGATACAATGACGTATACTGCCAACTGATTCCATTCATAAATGTACATCAAAGGTGATAGGACAACAGCCAATCCGTAAGAGTTGGCCTTGATATTCAATAAAGATAGAATGGCTCCCCCGACGGCCGAACAAGCAATCATCACATAAAGCGGTTTCATACTGTACCGCATGACGACACCAAATAGGGCTGGTTCGCTCACACCGAGGATTTGCGTGACCGCAGCACTGTATCCTGTTACTTTCACTGTGCTTTTTTTTGCTTTTACCGTAATTCCCAGACAGGTTCCCGCATTGGCGAATCCGTACATGGCACATAGGGTGATGAGTGGGTTGAAGCCAGTATTGGCAAGGAGCGTCGTTTCAATGGCGATAAACAAGTGATGCATCCCCGTCATTACGGCTAACGGATACAGGAAACCGATGAACAATCCTCCGACCCCAAGTGGAGCTTTAATCAACTGAGTGATCACATTCACCAAGCCCATTTCTACAAAATGCAATAATGGCCCTAAAACTAGTAAGCCCATGATCATCATTGATAATAACACTAAGAAAGGGGTGAAGATTAAATCCAACGCATTTGGCATGATAGCACGTAATTTCTTCTCCAGTTTCGCTCCGATGATCCCAACCACCATAGCAGTTAACACGCTTCCCTGATAACCAACCACCGGTATGAAGCCAAAGGCCATGATTGGTTCCACTCCACTATTGATATCCGCCACTGCATACGCATTTGGCAGAGCTGGTGAAACAAGCATCAAACCAACGACAAATCCGATGATCGGCATCCCTCCAAAATTCCGGAACGCAGACCAGCAAATCAA
Source organism: Rossellomorea sp. FM04394 (assembly GCF_041889765.1). NCBI lineage: Bacteria > Bacillati > Bacillota > Bacilli > Caryophanales > Bacillaceae > Rossellomorea > Rossellomorea sp. FM04394. The sequence continues at coordinate 3,225,313 of NZ_CP168654.1, forward strand.
GGCTGGAAGGAATGCAAACGCCGTGTCTGTCAGAACCGAAATCAGGGTCTGAAAAGAATCAGGGATATCTCCATTGCTCATCCCCAGCAGTCCCAGGAATGCGTCACTGAACACCACACCCTTCAAACCAAGGAATAAACCAGTGGCGGCAATGATGGGAATAATGGGGATGAAAATATCTGCGAGCGTCCTCACCGCTTTCCGAATCCCTTTTTCTTTTTTGGTAGAACCGACAGGGGACTGCATCTCATCGTCCAACTGGCTGCCCTTCAAAGCTGCATATACTTTATTCACCGTACCTGCACCAAGAATCACCTGATACTGACCCGCATTATAAAATACACCTTTCACCTCATCGATTCTCTCGATTGCCTCATCATCAATCACTTCACGATCCTTCACAGATAAGCGCAATCTCGTTGCACAGTGCACAAATGATTCAATGTTATCCTCACCAATGACTGCTACAATTTCGTTTCCGATTCGTTCATATTTATTTTCACTCAAGTTGCCCCACTTCTTTCTTTAAAAGGATTAGTGCCTGATAAGGCTTTAAAGAATCTTCATGTTGTGAAACCTCTTCTTTATAGTTGTTCAATAAAACATCATATTGGTGATAGTCTACTTCCAACGTTTCGTTTTCTGGAGAAAAATTGAAATAACAAACAATCTCTTTATCTTCAAATCTTCGCTTATACGCAACCAATGTCGGGTGCTCTTCCAAGATCGGCTCAATTTCTCCATAAATCAAGCAATCATTGGACTGCCTTACTTCAATGATTTTTTTATAGAAATTCAGGATGGAATCCGGGTCGAGTTCTTGATGCTCTCTATTAATGGTATCGAAATTCTCGTTCATTCCTAACCAGGGTTCTACTTTAGAGAATCCTCCATATTCCTTTTCATTCCAGTGAAATGGCGTTCTGGAATTATCCCGGCTTCTCAGATTGATAAAATGGAGGGAATCTTTAGGACTGAATCCTTCTTTGATTGCCCGGTAATACTGATCAATACTTGAAATATCATCAAATTCTCCGATGCTTTCCCGTTTGAAATTTGTCATGCCGATTTCTTGTCCTTGATAGATAAAGGGTGTTCCACGGAGATAGAAATACATGGCACCAAGCATGGTTGCCGAATAAAAGTTCCTATTTTTTTCTTCTTTAACATACTTGCTGAGGGAACGGTTTTGATCATGATTCTCCAGGAAATTTGCTCCCCATCCGACCTTTTGAATTTCCTTTTGACTCGTGAAGATCAGTTTCTTTAAGTCAAGGACCTCCCAATCCACTCGCTTAAACCACTCACTGCCCGAAGCAACATCTAGATCCGCATACCTGAAATCGAAGATCATGGAAAAGTAGCCATTCTCACCTATGTAATCCCCATATTGTTCATAGGGCACTCCAGGTGCTTCCCCAATCGTGACACAATTATATTTAGCAAACGTTTCTTCGTTCAACTCGTGAAGGAACAGGTCAATCCCAGTTTGATTGCGTGCCTTCTTCGTACATTTCACAAGACCGTCCACACCATCTGCAGGAAGATCATCATAGGCTTGATCCTTTTTAATAAACGTGATGGCATCCACCCTGAACCCGGCAATTCCCTTATCCAGCCAATAATTGACCATTTGATACAATTCATCCCTGACCGCTTTGTTTTCCCAATTTAGGTCAGGCTGCTTTACGCCAAAGGAATGGAAATAATACTCATCCCGACCTTTAAGAGGCTCCCATACACTCCCACCGAAAACCGAGCGCCAGTTGTTAGGGGGATTTCCGTCTTTTCCTGATTTTATAATATAGTAATCTCGATATCTGCTACTTTCAGGATTCTTCAGTAGATCTTGGAACCAGGGATGCTCATCCGACGTATGATTAATGACCAGGTCTAGGACAATCTTGATCCCCTTCTCCCCGGCCCTTTCTATCAACTCATCGAGGTCTTTCATATCCCCGAATTCCGGATTCATTTGATAATAGTCAGAAATATCATATCCATTATCCGCCATAGGGGATTGATATATGGGACAAATCCATATCATCGTGATTCCAAGAGAGTTCAAATAATCCAGCTTCTGTGTAATTCCTTTAATATCACCAATTCCGTCTTGGTTTGAATCATAAAAGCTTTTAGGATAAATCTGATAAATGACTTCTTTTTGCCACCATTTCTGGTTCACTTTGAGTCCTCCTTGATTGTATATGGTATCGGTTTCATATTGAAGTAAAAAAAAAGTGGTTGACTTAGTTGTTTCAAAAGAAACTTACGAATATGGTATCGGTTCCATACTTAGCTAAAAAAAATAGTCCCACCTGATAATGGTTTCTATCTTTATTATAATGAGAGCATTTTCATTTTGTCAACGCTTTCTTCTGGAAATCGCCGGAGAGATAGACAAGCGATAATACTTACGTAACCTGATTATCGCTTTACACCCGCTTCTCACTAAGCCCTTTCCCACTGCGTGATTTAAAAGTGATTTCTTTCAAAAGAGTGAGACACTCTGATCATTTTACGCCTTTTTCATGTCGATTGTCTAATAATCAGTTCAATGGGCAACTCAACGTTCCGGATCTCCATCTCAGGATTCTCCAGCATCTCTATCATGACCTCGATTGATTTATCGCCCATCTGATCAACAGGCTGGCGAATCGTCGTTAATTTCGGATCAAGGATCTCTGCAAGAGGCTGATCGTCGAACCCAATGATGGCAAGGTCATCTGGAATCAATAGTCCGTGCTGTTTTGCCTCCATCATGACTCCGGCAGCAACTTCATCACTTCCTGTAAAAACGGCCGTTGGACGGTCTTTCATCTCAAGGATCTGGTTCAGAACACTACGACCATCTTCAATTGTATGCTGATCAACAAAAATCCATTTCGGATTTACCTTAATCCCCGCATGATTCATGGCTTTCTGAAATCCATGATTCCGATCTTTCCCTTTTCCCTCTTCATCAAACAAACCACCTGTACAATATGCGATCTTATGATGACCTTTCTTAAGCAAATGCTCAATACCCAAATACGCTCCCTTTTCTTGATCCAAGCGAATCATAGGGACACTGGCGTCATTTACGTAATCATTACACAGTAAAATGGCTCCATACTCTTTGTACAATCTGATCATTTCCCATTCATTTTCAATGGAGGTCATAATGATGCCATCGACCTGCTTCGTCTTTAATAAATCCATGAAGGCCAATTCTTTCTCTTTATCTTCATTGCTTTGACAAATCAGCACCTGGTGCCCTTTTTTATAGGCAGCCTGTTCAATGGAATCCACTAAATAAGCAAAGAACGGATTCACAATACGGGGAACGATGACACCAATCGTAGTCGTTAACTGGCCCCTCAATCTTCTCGCAGCCGGGTTCGGTGTATAACCCAGTTCCTTCATCGCCTGGTGCACAAGGTCCCTCTTCTTATCTGATACATAAGGATGATTGTTAATCACACGGGAAACGGTCGTTTTGGACAATCCCGATAATTTTGCAACATCTGAAATAGTGGCCATTCCTTTATCACTCCGGTCAGTATGAAATCAGTTTCATACCCTATTTTACTGTAGTCGGGTTAGGGAACGCAATGGATTGTTAATATGGGGTACGGACCTTTGTTCATTTAATCGTTAACATCTGGTGTGTCACTGGAGGTTAGTCCCTTTACCTTATGGCGAAATAGAAGAGGACACTCGCAAAGGAGTGCCTTTAATTATAACGATAGGATCATCCCCGGCTTTCTATACTTTCATCACTAAGCTGCCTGGTCTTTTTCCAGTCACTCATTAATCTCCCAAACGATCACATCAAATATCTCCCCATCCGCATAAAGCACGAACGCCCACTCACCCCGTTCAGGAATGGTAACAGAGGAAGGTGTATGAACATCCGCACCGTTGTTCTCCCCGCCCAGAGGAATCGTCCAGCTCTCACCATTATTCAATATAGGATAAACGGTTCCCGACTCTCCTTTATGATACCCAACTACGGTTAGTTCTGAAGCGTCCGTATTCCATAGATGCCACATCCACTTTTGTCCGGTCAGACTTGGCATGTCGGCACCAATGATGCCTGATTTGTTTTCATTCCCGATTATATTCCGGCCAAATATGGTGGCCTTCCGATCCCAGTTGATCTTTTCAAAGTCACGTTTCTGAACGTAGTCAGGGATATCCTCGGGTAACTTGACATGGCTGACCTCTTCCTGTTCACCTACATTTACGACGACATCACCGTAAGCCTTGCCGTCAAGATAGATTTCATATCTCCATAATCCGCTAAATGGGACCTGAAAACTCGTGGAGAAGCGCTGTAGACTTGAGTACCCTGGTGAAGGTTCCGTTATTTTTTTAGGCGATACTACCTCCATTCGTTTCCCTGTTTCCTTGTGAACTGCCGACATTGAGAGTTCTTTCCCTTTAAATGTGTCAAACGAATCTTTGAAACTGAAAATATATCCTGAAACCTTGCCCGCATGCAGTTCGGGATCAGGAAAGATGCTGAAAACGACCTGATCATTCTCCTGATAATCGTGAGAGACTTTCCATGAGTTTGGACTGCCGTTGGTCGATCCATTTTGTTTGACCAACAATTCGGTTGATACAAAAAATCCTAATAAACAAATGGCGGCAGTGGTCATAATGAAGATGATGAATGGGTTTGGCCTTTTTGTCTGGACAGGACTATGAACGGCCTGCCGAATCTTATGTCTTTGAAGCTCCGTAAAGTGACGGCCTCTGTGAGTCGTAGAATCCATTGCCCCCTTCAAATCACTAAGCTTATTCTTCATCCCGTTCCCACCTTTCCATCCTATTTTTCAGCTTACTCCGGCCTCTGTTTAACCTTGTTTTAATCGTATTCGAGTTCAACCTCAGCAACTCCGTGATTTCCTCAATGGAACATTCCTCATAATAGTAAAGAATGATGACCTCCCGATACTTCACCGGCAGGTCCAAGACACATCTTGAAAGTAACTCTTCCTCACTTCGTTTCAACAAGCTCATTTCAGGTAACGGTTCCTTTGAAGTGAAAAGAGATAACAGGCTTGAATTCATTACCACTCTCTTAAACGCGGAACTTTTCAGGACATCCTTCGCTCGATTAATGACTAGTCGATAGATCCACGCTTTGAATGAAATGATCTCATCTATTTTTTCATAATGCCTGAAGCAGGTGATAAACACATCCTGCACGATGTCTTCCGCCTGACTCCAATCGTTGACATAGTTGTAAGCCAATTTCGTCAACCGTTCGCCGTATTCATCCATGATTGTTTCAAGCCACGCATCCCGGTCTGAATGGTCTTCGTTCTTAACCTTTCTCACACAAGCCTCACCTCATTCCCCTTTAGTGCTAAGACGAATCAATCAGCGGTTGGTTTCACTTTTAAAAAAAACTACCTCTAACTGCTTTCAACACATCTATTGAAGTATCCTTTGATTAATCCAGAAAATAACATATACTTTTAATAGATTAGAAGGAGGGGAATGACGTGGCTATTCACCATAAAATCATCGGAGAAGGCTTTCCCATCGTGATGATCCATGGGTGGACTCTGGACCATCAAGCGATGATGCATGCAATGGAACCGAATTTCGAGAACCGCACCGGATGGAAAAGGATATACATAGACCTGCCGGGAATGGGGTTGTCGGAGCCCCAACCATCCATCAAGAATTCCGACGATATGTTAGGAGCCGTGGTTGGTTTATTAGACAAGCTGATTCCCGACCAACCCTTCATTGTTTGCGGGTATTCGTATGGGGGATATATGGCGAGGGGAATCGTTCAGGCAAGACATGAGAAGGTCCGAGGTTTAATGCTCCTCGCACCTATGGTCATACCCGATACTGAAAAAAGAGAACTACCGCAGCAGATTGTATTGAAAAAGGATTCTCATTTGCTATCGAACCTCACTTCACTGGAAGCCGAAGCTTTTGGCTCCATGGGTGTCGTTCAAGGCATGAGGGAATGGGAAAGGTTCCGGGACGACATCCTGCTTCCTTCCACTCAAACGAATGAGGAGTTCGCAAACAGGATCCGGGAAAATGGATATGGCTTCACCTTCGACCTCTCACATAAACTTGACGATCCGACGCTGATTATAACAGGACGGCAAGACCATGTAGTCGGTTATCAGGATGCGTGGCGACTGATAGAGAACTATCCACGAGCCACCTTTGCCGTGCTCGATATGGGTGGTCATAATGTGCAGATCGAGCAGGAGGGTGTCTTCGATTCTTTGGTGCAAAACTGGATGGACAGGTTGAAATCGAAAATGTTGGAACAGTCGTGAGATTATAAAAAAGACCATTCGTGTAAAGGGAATCTTCAATTTATGGAGCAGGTTAGTATATTTACATATTAATAATGAATTATAAGGTGATAAGTTGATGATAGGAGTAAGTATAGCAACGAAGTGGGAATATGAAGCGACATTGGAATATTTCGGCATAAAAGATAATGAACGTTTCGCTTATCCTTATGGCGAGTATTTCATAAGAACCATTCATGATACTGAACTTGTTTTTTATAGTACCGGTGTAAGAAAAGTAAATGGCGTTGGTGGTAATCAGTATATGATTTCTACATTTCATTTAACGAAAGTAATCGTTGCTGGAACCTGTGCAGGAATAGATGATACGTTTAGTAATTTGGATATTTTAGTACCCGATAAAGCCGTTCAATATGATTGCACAGTAAAAGAAGTCGAGCCTCTTATTAAACAATCGTTCATAGTCGATATCGACCTATCAAACTATGGAAATGACTTTTATACCGGAACAATCGGCACCGCAGATAAAGCAGTAGTTATGTGGAAGGACTATTTAGAACTTAAAGAAAACAAAATAACAATAGCCGATACAGAAGCAGGTGCAATTGCTTATATCTGTAAGAAGAATGATGTTGAATGTATTATTATCAAAGGAATATCTGATTTTCCAACAGATGAAAGAAACTCAGATAAATTCGAATCAAACATTGAACAAATCAATGTTTATTTAGAAAACACACCCAAAGTCATGAACAAAATATTTGGCGAATATTTAAAAAGGTTCATCTAAATAAATGATTTGAGATAGGTAAACAAATGAGGGACGGACCTTGAAAAACAAGGTCCGTCCCTCCAATTACTTTTTCTTCACTGGAATCCAAATTTCACTTCTATACTTCGGATCCTCTGTGTCCTTGCTCTCATTCCACACAATTTCAGGACCTTCAACCGCTTCATAGCCTGAAGCCGGGAACCACTCTGAGTAGATCCTCCCCCAAATATTTTGAAGTGTTTCAGGGAATGGTCCAATCGATTCGAATACTGCCCAGGTACTGGCTTTTATCTTTAATTCATCAAATTCTCCTATGTCATCACTTGAAGTCGCTACACCGATGTAATGATCCACCTCTCCCTTTTCTTCCATCCTTCCTTCAGAAAAATTAGTTGAAGCGCTGATCATACCTGTTGGCTCAACGTTAGAAAGTGCTTTTAATTGTTTAATAACCTCAGGTGTCAATTGCTCATACATTTTAGCAATCTCTGGATTCACTCCATTGAAAATGATAGGAACCCTCTTCTTAAAGCCCGCTAACTTAAACGGTTCTTTTTCTACAATACGATAATTCATTTCGCATCCTCCTCTTATTGTGAGTTGGAAGGTCATTTTAGGATAAGCTTTTAATGGTGTATTCTCACTTCTTGCTTCAGAAGGAAGAAAGCCATGCATTGAATGAAAGGCACGGGTGAATGAATCAGCTGAACGATAACCGTATTTGACGGCAATATCGATTACTCTTAAATCGCTATCTTTCAAATCAAGGGCAGCAAGCGTCAGTCTTCTCCTTCGAATATATTCTGATAGGCTTATACCTGATAAAAAAGAAAACATTCGTTTAAAATGATACTCTGAACAGTAAGCAATTCTTGATAGTTCGCTATAGTCAATATCCTCTGTCAGGTGCTCTTCAATATAAGCAAGTGCATCATTCATACTGCTTAAAGAATCCATCAAATAACCTCCTTTCACCAACAATATTAATAAAGAATGCGTTCATCCATCCGACAATTCGTGCACAATATAGTCGGCATCTTTTAAACATTATATTTCTTATGGTATCCCGTCTCAAAATATCCACAAGTATTTTAACGGACTACTACTATATAAACCTGCTCATAACCCTGTAACAATATCAAAAGGTGCAGGTTCCCCATCCACCAGCACATGGATTACGTCTTGTCCCGGGCCTCTTGTCAGATAATATACTTTTTGTTTCACAGTATCACCTTGTAAACCTGAGGTACTGAACTTTATCGTGACCGTATCGCCTCTTGCTTCTACATCCGTTTCTATTTCTCCACTTGATTGAAATACTATATATGAACCTTCATCTCCTTCATCCATCAGTTGAAGTCTAACATTCGGGTCAATTTTGTTTTGTACATGATGAGGTACATTTTCAACCTCACTAAAACTTAATGTTGATGAATCGTTTGAAGATGATGTGTTACATGCGTTTAAAATCGAGAGCATTAAAATGGCTAATCCTACTAATTTCTTCATTTCTCCCCCTCCTAAAGCCTTAATCCTTGGTACGGTTTCAGACATATGATTCGATTCCTGTAGACACTCTTCTTGATGTCACAGCCATCCACTAAATTCCAATTATTTCAAAAAACCTTTCATTCGGCAATCCGCTTGTAAAATTATTATCTTACTATGTCTTGGACCGCAAACGGTAGGCTCATATAATTAAATGCTTTCGTCTTCTTTTTTATTTATTAAAAAAATCACCAATTCTATATTTCCACTTCTTACCATTCATACTATAATACTATATTGTAACAGAAATATTTTCACACTAGGGAAGTAGTTCAGTGGGGAATCTTAAATAAATTTTACAAGTTTTTAAGAATACCTGGCCCTGCTCCACAGTAAAATGAATTTTGTGGCCAACAGTTAGGAAAGAAAGATGAACTACGCCTCAAGACCTAGTTGAAAATTAGCCTGGAGGAGGCTGTGATGCAGTCCGTAATCAAGTATCTTTAAAAAGAAAGGAAAACTCATCCAATTCAGTATTAGGGGGGAAACACATGCAAGCTTTAATAAACTGGGGTTTTCGCAATAAAGCGGCCATGGGTCTTTTTATCATCATCACTTTGCTTATCGGCATCATTAGTTATTTCCGTCTGCCTATGGAGTTCTTGCCTGAAGCGGATAATCCACAAGTCACAGTCGTCACCTTGGGACAGGGGTATGACGCAGGCTCCATGACAACGAACATCACAGAGCCCGTGGAACAGGCGGTCGCATCCATTTCAGGAAAAACATCGATCCTATCCACGACCGGTGAGGGATATTCCCAGGTGACCATCAACTTTGATTCCAAAACCGACATGAAGGAATCCAAGAATAAAGTCGAGGATGCCATCAACGGAATCCGGCTTCCCGAAGGAGTCGGAGAACCTCAAGTCTCTCAGCTGAATACGTCGATGATCCCAATCGGTCAAGTGTCGGTGACATTTGATGACGGACTGACGAAAAAGAACCTTGACCTCGTCAACGATGAATTCAAACCGCTGTTTGAGAATCGATCAGGCCTGTCCCAGGTAAGTGTCGTCGGGGAAAACAACGCCCGGGTCCAGATCAACCTGGACCATGACAAGCTGAAGACATTACAGATCCCGGTCAACGCGGTGATGGGAGTGCTGCAAGGTCAAAATGTCTCTGCTTCTGCCGGAAGCACCACGATTGATGGACAAAAGAGTACCATTAATGTCACGGACAATTTGACTTCCGTGGACGCTTTGAAGAACTTGACCGTACCGCTACAAGTCCCGAATGCTCCTGTCGTCAAACTGAAAGACATCGCAACCGTCGAGACGGTGAAAGCTGAAAATACCATCACACGGGTAAATGGGAAAGAAGCCCTGGCAATCGTCCTGTTCAAGGAAAGCGATGCGAGTGCCGTTACGGCCGGGGAAGAAGTGAAGGACACGGTCGATAAAATCAATACGGATTATGACGGTGTAGAAGCGAAGGCGTTATTCACCACGGGTGATATGGTGAAAAACTCGGTGAACACGATGGTTCGAGAAGTAGCCCTGGGTGCATTGTTCGCAACGCTCGTCATCCTTCTGTTTTTAAGAAAGGTCAAGCCGACACTGATTACCGCCGTTTCCATTCCATTATCTCTCTGTATCACGCTTTTCCTTCTCTGGTTATCCGGAGTCACATTGAACATCCTTACGCTCGGAGGGGTGGCGGTAGCGGTCGGACGACTGGTCGATGACAGCATCGTCGTCGTCGAGAATATCTTCCGGCGCAGCCAAAATGAGAAGCTTTCGAAACAGACTGTTATACAAGCCACCTTGGAGGTTTCCCGTGCCATCACGTCTTCGACTCTTATCACTGTGGCTGTATTCTTGCCGATGGGACTCGTCAATGGATCGTTAAAGGCGTTCCTGCTTCCTTTTGGACTGACGGTTACATATTCCTTGCTCGCTTCTCTTCTTGTAGCCGTGACGGTCGTGCCACTCTTAAGCCGTGGCATGTTGAAAAATACTATCCTGCCGACTCATCACACGCCGCAACGCTACGTAAATGTGTTGCGATGGTCACTCAATCATAAAGTCGTTCCGATTCTATTGGCCATTCTTGTATTCGGGGGATCGATTGCCCTTTATATCACTCTGCCGAAAGCAGCGACAAGTGCCAATGATGCCTCTTTTGTAGCTGTCACGATGGAATTCCCGAGTGATACGCCGCAAGACACCATAAAGCAGCGGAGCGCAGATTTCGAAAACAAATTATCGGAGTTTGAAGGGTACGATTATTTAATTACCCAGTACGGATCAAGTGAAGAAAACGCTCAATACGGAGCCGTGAGTGATCCCGACACCGTTTCCTATACCGTGATCATGAAGGAAGATGCCGATGCTGAATCCTTCATCGAAAAGGTAAATGAAACGAAAAAAGATGAAAACAACGTGACCATCACTGCGTCACCATCATCCATCTTTGGAGGGTCATCCAATTCCAGCATTACCTATGACGTCGTTGGAAATGACACCAACGAACTTCTGGCCACTTCCAAAACAATAATGGATAAGATCGAGAATGTTGATGGAGTGAAGAAAGTTTCAAGCAATCAGGAGAAAACGTCACCCGTCTTCACGGTGAAGGTCGACACGGAGAAAGCGAATGCCCAGCAAACGGCCATGCAAATCCGCTCATTACTGAATCCGCAGCCGATCGGGGCAATCAACCTGGATGAAGTAACGACACCAGTCTTTCTGGACGCCGGAGTCAAACCTGATTCGAAGTCAGATCTAAATGACTTGACGATCGCCACAAGCTCGGGCATCCAGCCACTTACTGAAGTGGCTACCATCACCGAAGAAGAGAAACCAAGTACCATCCTTCACAAAGATGGAGAATTATATGTTCGGATCACGGCAGAAGTAGAGCCTGAAGAGCTTTCGGTCATTTCGAAAAATCTCGATACTGAAATCAAGGATATCGAGCTTCCAAAAGGCGTATCCCTGGATACCGGCGGCGCCGCTGCCCAGCAGTCCGACGACTTCAAGGACCTTGGAATGACCATGCTTGCTTCTATCCTGATCGTCTATCTGATCATGGTCCTGACCTTTAAGACGTTGAAAGCACCACTGGCCATTTTGATTACGCTGCCTCTCGCTTCAATCGGTGCCGTCCTCGGGCTGCTCATTGCACGTGTCCCTGCAGACGCAACGGCTCTCATCGGAGCATTGATGCTGATCGGTATCGTTGTCACCAACGCAATCGTCTTGATCGACCGTGTCAAGCAGAATGAAGAAACGATGATCATTCGTGACGCCATCCTGGAAGCCTGTGGCACGCGCCTTCGTCCTGTCGTCATGACCGCGATTGCCACCATATGTGCCATGCTTCCCCTTCTTTTCGGTCATACGGAAGATGGAAGTCTTGTATCGAAATCCCTTGCTGTCGTCGTCATCGGTGGTCTTGCCGGTGCCACCGTGCTGACGCTAGTCGTAGTCCCTGTGTTCTACGAATTGCTGTACTTCAAGAAATCGAAGCGTCAACGGGCTCAGCAATTGGCAAGTGATGAGAAAGTAGCTCAGTAACGACATAAGAATGTCAGTTCTGATCATGATAATTAAGAAGGTGCTTATCCTGTGTTGGATAGGCACCTTTTTGTTTCGTTGGGGTAAATAATCTCACCTTTGTTCCTGTATGTTTGTATCAGGTACAAATCGAATCTTTGGTATTCTTTCAGCTGCTGAATATCCGCTTGGAATCAGAAAACACACTCATATTAACGTAATCTCAATTAACATCAAATAGATTAAAGGATATCCACCCTCTTCATAGAACTTATCTATAGATAGTTAATAGAAGAGGAGAAGATAAGAAGTGGTAGATCAACTCATACCAGCAGTCATCGCTTTTGTATTAGTCTCGGCTTTATCCCCATTATTCATTGCACTCTTAAGAAAACTAAAGCTCCTTCAACCGATAAGAAAAGAACTTCCATCCAACCATCAAATAAAAAAAGGGACGCCGTTAATGTTTGGAATCATTCTCTTTATCGGTATTATTGTAGCCTTGGTTTTCTCACCTACCCCACTGATGTACTTCCTGGCCACCACCTACATTCTATTCAGCTTCATCGGCTTTTTGGATGATTTTTGGAAAGCGTCACGCCAGGATCCTGGAGGCGTATCGAGTAGAACCAAGCTTATTTTCCAATTCCTATTTACAGGTGCTTTGCTTTTTTACGTAATGAATGAACTCGGAATTGATACTACGATTGGTGTTTATCAAAATCTCTCCATCAATCTTCCAGCTTCGGTATATTTCATTGTGATCACCTTGTTTGTGGTAGGTTCTGCCAATGCGATCAATTTTACAGACGGGTTGGACGGACTCTTAGGAGTGGTGGCGATCCCTACATATTTTTTCTTTTTTATGATTTCAGACAGTAGTGAGGTCCAGCTTTTTTGTTTAATCATGATTGGCTGCTTACTCGGCTTTCTTATCTATAATATCTTTCCAGCCAAAGCTTTTATGGGGGATACAGGATCATTGGCGATTGGGGGATCCCTTTCCTTCCTGGCCATTATTGAGAAAGTGGAGATCCTCATTCCAGTGTTGTTCTTTATCTATTTCGCAGAACAGCTTTCAGTCATATTACAAGTGGCTTCATTTAAATCGACAGGTAAGCGAATCTTCAGGATGACTCCTATTCATTATCACTATGGCTTAAAATATGGGTGGGGTGAAACGACTATTGTTACCGCTTTTGGGTTTGTTTCGTGGATTTGTACGTTTATCTGTTTTGCTTATTGGAAGTTTATTCTTTATCCATAATTGAAGAGGCTCAGACAAATCTAAAAAACCACCATATAAATAAACCGAATAATAGAAGTTTAGGTTCTTAATACCGCTAATGATTTCCGTGCAAGACTACGCTTTCCGCGGGTAGCCCGTGAGCCTCCTCGGCAAGCCTGCGGGTAGAAAAGCGGAAGGGCTTCGCTCAGAGGCGGTTGGCATAAGGCGGAGCGGCCTTGAAGGCGTTCTTTGCCTTCATGGACGATCAGACTTATGACATTTGCCTCTAAGCCCTATAGCTAGACAAGTCTCACATAAGCTACTTTTCCCGCAGGAGTCTTCGTCTTGCACTCCAATCAACCGCTAGAAACAGCTAAAATCAAATGATATAAAAACAAATCTGCCCACTATGAAGCAGATTTGTTCGGGTTTGACTAAGGCTAAAAATACTTTTGTCCCAGCCTCTGTATTTCAATCTCGATTACGATAGAAGACCAATTTTATTTCTCGAAAAAGCCATCTCTTTCTACTTTACTTATCGGTATTCAAATACCGATTCCTAATCAAACTCCGATGATGAATCTCATGCCCGGCAATAATGTACGCAATAGCACGGACCGTCACTTCTCCTCCATTTGCCTTCCCGCGCTGGAGCAAGGCTTCTTCATACATGCTGCTCAGAAGAAGAATGGTATTCTGGCGGACAAGAGATTGATGGTGTAATAGTTCCTGTAAGGAAAACCGATTAAATCGGCCCCTTCTCACATACTCATCATCGTTATATCCAGGCAGCATCTCCTGTTCCCCTCTGGCAATGCTGAGAAGTCGGTAGCACATAATGCGCTCGGTATCGGTTATGTGACCCAAGACTTCCTTGATTGTCCACTTTTCCGGAGCATAGCGAAACCGGGCTTGTTCGTCACTTAGATCTTTTAACAGATTCGTAGTTTCTTTTAGTTGAACATCTAGAATCTGGAGCAAATCTCCATCTGGTACATTATTGATATAATCCTTATAATACGCAGGATATTCTTCTGTTCCTGGTTTCCTCAGCATGGCTTCTCCCCCATTAATCTGTCATTCACTTCCATTCATCAACATACCCATCACATCAAATTGATAGAATGGTTACCTTCTCCTTTATCTTGTCTACAATTTCGCCAACACTGACATGTTCAGTATCTATGTATTCCCCAAAGTTATTTTCTTGAAATGCTTTCAAACATTTATCTGTTTGCTGAAAACACCAATTCCCTTCTTCTTCACCGCGTTCTTTCAACCTTTTGTGGATTGTTTCTTTACTGGCTGTTAGGCAGAAGTGGTGAGTATCTTCATCTATTTCTTCAAATCCACTCTTAATGGCATTGAAATAGTCCATTTTCCTGATCGTCATGGGGACGATCAAGTCAACTCCATATTTTGCTACTAAGCGCTTGGCCACCTCTACAGTTAAGTCTCTCCATAACTGCAGATCTTGAAAATCGCCAGTTGCTGCTTCCATTCGTTTCTCTTTCTCTGGGATCACATGTCGTAACATGTACCCCACTACCTCCGGATCATAAATCATACTATTCTTCAATTCTTTATGAAGCTCATTTGCAATAGTGGTTTTCCCTGCACCAAAAGCTCCATTTATCATAATAATCATGTTTATCTCCCTATATAAAATAATTTTTTGTATAAAAATAAAGGCAGTTGCCGTTTTAGAGTGCTTTCATTAAAGATTCGCTTAAACCAAACAATGAAAATCCTTCACCATACTGCTGAATTTTTCTTTTTCCTCTAAATGAGGCGAATGGTCACTATCCTCGAAAATATAGAATGATGAATTTGGAACAAGATCAAAAATTTCTTCAGAATAAATAAATGGGCATTGAGAGTCGTGCTTTCCACAAAAAATGATTGTCGGGGTTTGGATTGTTGAAAGGTCTTCCCTGATATCATATGTTGGCAATTCGGAATAAGAGTAATAATCCAAACGCTTTTGAACCACTTTACCGCTGCTTGGCTTAGAAAAGTACTCCTCGAATCTGGCCGGGTCATACAAGGACATCTCGGTCCATTCCCTGCTTGCTTGTACCCGTTCTTCTTTTGTTGATTCTTCAGACTTAAGTATGGAAACGATCTCTTTCAATCTATTGTTATCGGGATGCTTGTCACAATAGATACTCTCCTGATGTTCCACATATTCATTTGTAGCTGATGCTCCACCTACAACCAACCGTTTTAAAGAATCAGGATGATGTGCAGCATAAACCAATCCTAACATCCCTCCAGTGGAGTGGCCGGCAAAGTTCCAATCATCATACCCCAATGCAACCCGGACAGCTTCTAAATCCTTGCATGTTTCATTCATACTTAACTCATCTTCATTTCTAACCTCAGTGGAATTCCCGGTTTCTTTAAGATTTACAAGGTACACCTTAAAATCGTCCACAAACCTGTCCGCAAAATTATAGCCACGCTCGTTAAATTCGTTATATAGATGAGTCACACATAATGGTTCACCACTCCCGGCTTCAAATACTTCAAAAGCCCCTCGTTCTGTTTGAATTAGTTTCTGTACCCACATAATGTCTCCCCCGTTCTTTTCATGGTCGGTTAACTGAATACAACAAAAGATATTTTTTTAAAACATTTACTTACTACCTATTAGACGTTAATCAAAGAGTGAAAGTTTCGATTTCTTTCATTAACTTACGAATTGTAAAGGGCAATAGCCGCAGATCAAGGTGATCTGCGGCTATTGCCCTCTTTATCAAAAGAGAGTTTATAAATCTATTTCCATCCGCCTGATTTTCGTCTTCAAATTCATTGATTCATAGAATTTTATAGCATCTTCGTTAAATTCCCACACACCTAATTCTAATGAGTCAGCTTCTATCTTCTTAGCGAACTCCACTATTTTTTCAAAGAATCGTTTCCCCAGCCCTTTTCCTCTGCACGTACGATCGACACCAAAATCGTCCATATAAACCACTTTCTTTGGAATGAGGATAGGCCTTTCCGCTGTATGTTTTATTGTAAGGATGGTATATGCGATGGGTTGGTCTTCTTCCACCAGGAATACCTTCGTGTCTTCTCCATCTATCAAATTGTTGAAATACTCTTTGTCTAACGTGGTATCAGCCATCCTATAATGGTCCGGTCTTTTCTTTACATGAATTTCGTGAACCTGTCTTTGCAGTTGATGAACCGCATCATAATCATTCTTTGTGGCTTCTCTCATATGTATATCCAATATATGTCCCCCTGATCGTTGTTGTTTGAGTTTTAGTGACTGACTTATTAAAGCACACTGGCCCATTAGTCTAATAACTTCAACAAAAAAAGCGTTAATCCTCCTTGGATCAACGCCCCTTATCTTTATATAACTTTCATCCCTTTTAAAGAAATCGCTGCATTAATCATTTTTTTCTCTTATCTACGCTGGATGGCTTATACTCCCCTACTAAGTCTGACTGATATTCTGTATTACTTAGTACTGTGTTAAAAAAATGACTGAATAGTGAAGAGTAAATACCACATTCGTAACCAGCTATTCAGTGGACATTATCTATTTCATTCCCTTTTTTTTGAAAGTCTTCAGGAAAATTGTTAAGAAAACAGGCGCAGCGTAAGAACAGGTGAAAACTCACTGGGCCTTGATTGTTAGTCACGACCAATCGTATCGTTCAACTTAGCGCGATGCTTGTCACTCCAAGTTTCCGAGCCCTTCACCAGTTCATCACAGAAAGCAGCCACGTCCTCACCCGTGAGGTCAGTCACTTTCCTGCCTTCCGCTGCACCATCCTCGAACAGATCGAGAATGCCATTGAAAATACGGCTGGTGTCCTTCCAGTCGGTGAGACCACTAGTGGTCCACATATATTTTTGGATCGCTTTGTAAGCGTGGAGGTATTCATCTGGAAGTGTTTTCGCACGCGCCTCCATCTCCTTCCATTCCCGCTTGTCAGCCAAACTTCCGGTGATTTTTTCAATAAACTTCATCTTATCCTCTCCTTTTGATTTCTTTCGTTTTGAGTTCGTTCATTTTGCTTGAAACGAAATCCCATTTCCCCCAGAAAACGTCGAGCTTCTCACGACCTGCTGCGTTAAGTGTGTAAAATTTTCTAGGTGGTCCCACAGTAGATCGCTTTTTTTCAATGTCCACCAAATTGTTTTTCTCAAGGCGCATGGTAATCGTATATACTGTACCTTCGACCACATCGGTGAAGCCAAGATCTCTCAGCTGTTGCGTGATTTCATAGCCATACGTTTCACCACGGCTGATGATCTCAAGCACACAACCCTCAAGCACCCCTTTCAGCATTTCTGTGAAGTTTTCCAAATGTTCACCCCCGTATTTGTATTTCATTATAATTTCGGTACTCTGCATAACAGACATTTTCCACTCTGTACTCAGTAACACTTACTACTGGTATATAGTATGACAAAGTAGTGTGGTGTGTCAACAAATATTTACGATATACAATGCATAACAAGCATTGACAGGTTTATATATGCAGTATAAGATACACATATAATAACTATGCATAGATTTACTATGTATCTGGAGGTAGAGTGTCTATGAAGATAAGTAAAGAGTTGCTTAAAGGGAGTACCACTACTCTTATTTTAAGCTTGCTTCATGCTAAACCAATGTATGGGTATGAAATTATTAAAGAATTGGAGTTGAAGTCTGACGGGATATTCAGCTTGAAAGAAGGAACGATCTACCCTATCCTTCACACCCTCGAGGATAAAGGGTTGATTGTCTCTTACTGGGGAGAAGGGACTGGAAAGAGAAAGAGAAAATATTACAAGTTAAATGACTCCGGAAGAGAATTTATTCAGGAAAAAAAAGAAGAATGGTCCGTTTTCAAAAATGCAGTTGACGAAGTACTAAATGGAGAGAAAATCATATGGGAGTAGAAAAGAAGTTCGAAGTGTATATTGAAAAATTGTGTAAACGGATCAGGAATAAGGATGTACATGCTAGTATAAAGCTTGAAATAAACGATCATCTTCATGCACTTAAAGAGGATGCCATGCAGAGAGGTCTCTCTGAAGAAGAGGCTATAGATAAAGCATTGAACCATATGGGAGATGCAGAAGTATTGGGGAAGCAGTTAAACAAGACACATAAAGCCCCAATGGATGCTAAAACCATTCTTCCAGTGCTGGCAGCTTCC
This sequence comes from Rossellomorea sp. FM04394, assembly GCF_041889765.1. Taxonomy (NCBI): domain Bacteria; kingdom Bacillati; phylum Bacillota; class Bacilli; order Caryophanales; family Bacillaceae; genus Rossellomorea; species Rossellomorea sp. FM04394. The sequence goes on from NZ_CP168654.1 coordinate 3,243,819, forward strand.
CTATTTGGGTTGTTAGTCATGTACTATTTACAATTTCATTCAGCTATTACAGAGCTTCATGAAATGAATGTATTTAATAAAAGTCTTGTTTTTTACTTGATCGGCCTTCTGCTCATGCTAAGCCTGTTTACCTTTGATTACAGAAGATTGCTGAAGTACTCCAATCACTTTTATGTAGGAACTATCCTCATTCTTTTAGTGACCGTTTTAATCGGTGTCAGAGTCGATGGCGTGCCATATTTAAATGTAGGAGTTGCCAGTATTAACTTCACGGAAATCACTCCATTTCTTCTGGTCATTTCCTTTGCAGGAATCTTTCATTCATGGAATTGGAAAGAGAATCAAAAGTCTTGGCTGGGAATAGGCATCCTTTCCATACCTATCATTTTATTGGCAACGACAGGAGCCTTTGCAGCTACTTTTATTAGTATTATTGTCTGCACAGTGATCATGCTTGTGTCGAAAGCCACTCTCAAACAAGCTATAACATTTTCAACAGTAGCTACCATATGGCCAATCGTGCATCTGTTCGTTCAAGCTCAAACGTATACGCTGACAAGTCCTTATACTGACCTAAAGTTAGGAGACGCAGATTTTATAGGAAAAACCCCTCATGACACTCCTAGTTTTATTTCTGAAGTCCATACAGATTTCATCTTTGCTTATACCATCTACTCATTTGGCTGGTTGGCCGCAACCATTGCTTTGGTGTTGATTGGATACTTCATTTACAGAATCTCCAGTACGGCTAAAAGCGTGAAACATGTGTATGGTAAACTGCTTATTATAGGCTTGGCAGCTACATTCACAGCTCAGTTTATACTAAGCATCCTTACAAACCTGGGGTTATCGGTTCTGCCTGGTGTAGCCATGCCATTCATGAGTTTTGGTGGCTCACATATTTTGCTTGAAATGATTGCTGTAGGGTTCATATTAAGCATCTATAGGAGACGTAAAACCGTTGATCAACCTTTAGCATACAACTAAAGGAAGAAAATAATTGTAATGGGGCTTTTAGCAGTCGCAGCAAGTTCTTGCTGTTTTGATTCAAATTTTATATAAAAGAGACTGGGTAGAGTGATTCCGGCCCTACTCTACTTAGTCTCTTGCCTCAATATAAACTCAACGCAACTTGGCAATCATCATCAGATTTTCCCGCGCGGTTTGCGTGCCGTCTAAAGTGGCAAACCATCCAGTCATGCTGATGCTCTATCTCCCACGACCAATTGTATTATCATGTTAGCTGACTCCAGAAGAAATGAAACTCAATCCAATCACTCATTTTCCAAAAGCTTTTTTGATGAAGCCTTTACTATAAGAAAGTGAGGACTGGTCATGAGATAGTGATAAGACTTTTCTTTCACTTCTTTCATCTTTTCTTGCGGTTGGGGTTCAATCAGCTCATCGAGATTGAAGAATTGAGTGGTTTCATTAATAATCCTTTGCATGGGTCTCCTGTAAAAGCTTACGTCAATCGTAATATTCGGTTTGTTCCAGGTTTCTGTGAGGAGTTGGGTTTGAAAATAATCCTCGCAATTATGTCTTGTATAGTCCATGAATGGGTGATGAACCGAAAATAAAAAGGTTCCACCAGCTTTTAGAATGCGGTTGAATTCTTGAAATGGATGAGTCCAATCCTTGAGATAATGAAGGGTAAGTGAGCTTACAATCACATCAAAGGAATCATCTTCAAACGGGAGGGGTTCTTGAAGATCATGGCATAGGAATGTCGCTTCTTCACCTAAACGATGCTTCGCTGCTTTCACCATTTCGGAGCTGATATCTATACCCGTAACTTTCGCCCCTTGAAGCAATAACTGCGAAGAATACCATCCAGCTGCACAACCGGCATCAAGCACTTTTTTCCCTTTTAATTGTGGCGGCAAAGCCGTCATCATCGCCGGGCGTTCATAATATGCGTTATAAGGACTTTTCTCATCGACGTCGTTTTGATATGTATCGGCTAACTTATTATAAATGTCTTTCGTAGGTTTTCTCATTTAATTTCCCTCTTTCATGCCCTTGATAGTAAAAATCAATTATTAGTAAACTAGCTTCCGATAAAAGGGTAAGTACCAAAAAGAAAGCACCACTTTCATAAATAAGTAAACTTACTATGGCGGTCTCCAAACACTTTGGCAAATATTCTTTTCATCTACCTCTGGTAAGTATAAGTTCAACCTTTTTCGTTTAAATATTCACCATAAAGCAACTCCATTGCTTGAATAATCTTACTGTCAGCATCCTGACTGTTTAATCTATCAGGTAAATGAATTGCCCCTAATGCAAAGATATAAGGGTTTTCATTAAAGTCACCAATTATTCCGATATCAACAACAACATTTTCTAGTCCACCTGTCATATGGTTTAAATGGTGTGCTGGTATTTGGTTTATATCACCGTTTTGTCTAACCAATCCGTTAATGATTGGTGTCCATATGAGAGGTTTTGTTTTGTATCCTTGATAGATACGTATCATCAAATCAAGCATTTCGTTTAGCTGAGCCTTATTTTCAAGATCCCTTGGGTTTTCAGTAACATTTATTGTAGGATAATAAGACTGGATGGACTTATTTAACTTTTTCCATCCACCACAAAAATCAACTATACATCTAGCAATATAGCTATCGTGACAAGCAATCATTACTTCAACCGCCTCCCTCAAAGGAAGGCTTTGTCTGTTTTGTAGATGAGGATAAAGTTCTTTGCTGTCTTCTTCTGGATTAAATGATACTTCTTCAACAATGGCATCCCAATTAACCAAATCATCCTCTACCCATTTCGCTACACAAAATGCTATCGCTACTTTTGCTGCTGATGCAAGGGGGATTTTAAGTTCACTATTTAGAGAGGTATTTTCTTTATTTTCATTAGTGGAATATATAGTTATCCCTACCTCTCCAACATCTATTTCTTTAAGTTTTTCTATAACTTTACTCACTTTCCTTCACCTGCTTCGTTTTCTTTGCTTCATTCATGCACAAATACCCCGTTAATCTGCCCAATAATGGAATAGTTAGCCTCTACTAGCAGGTTTACTGAATATGGATTATAAATGGAAATCAGCTGACTGATTTCCATTTATAAACCCGTTTGCGGAAGAAACTATATATTCCCAAACCAAGGTAAAAAAGAATACCAACTGCCATTATGATATGTCCCCAAACCATCCACCCCATTCCAGTCCACCCTCTGATATACACAATCCCTATAATAAAGGCGATGTATCCTAGAAGTATGACGGTGAAGGGCGTGATTACCACTTTTTTAAACTTTGTAAACAAAAAGTGAACAAAAAACAAAATCACAATTACACTCAAGACTTCAACAGATGTTACCGCTTTCCAAATATATTCCCCCATACAAAAAACTCCCCCTAAATATTGATCTTTACATTCTGCCCTTTAACTTAATACCAATTATTCCAAAATACAGCAACTTACTCAAGGGGATATCGAAAACTAAATAGAGGCTCATCCTGTTCCGGATAAGCCTTCGTTTGATAAGTAAGATCTATACATGAATTTGTTTAAATTTTTTTGAAAGAGTAATTATTTTTTCTACAATTACTTGTTCACAATCTGCACTTATTGATATCATTTCTTTCGCAAAAGGAGCTAAATGTTTGTGGTGACCAATCATAACCGTATGTAATGCGTGTTCGAACATTGAGATATCATTCGCATCGTTCCCAAAAGCAATATATGTATTTTCTTCTATTCCAAGCGTTTTTAATGCACTCCATTTATTAATTCCACTTGGGCTGATATCCAGTACATTTTCGTTAGCGTGTGTATTTACATAGACATTGAGTTTCGAAAGTTTTACTGATAGTTCATCCATATTATTAGAGGTAAGAAACAGAATCTTAACGATTGAATCAAGAGAATCCATACTAACCATTTTGGCTAACTTTTCAGGGTCTAAATTTTGAAGTATAGGGTGTGTATCTGGTCCAGTATACGCATAGTCCCAATGACCGTCTATTAAATAAGTAGCATTATATTCTTTGATAAGGTTTTTTATATCTCTCATTTCATCTGTCGAGAACGAGTTGGAATGAATTACTTTTCCTTCTTTTGATATTAAAGAACCATTTCCACCAATCATTGTATAATGGTGAAATGCTTCGTCTATGACAGGTAGCATATCTCGAATCGGTCTTGCCGAGGCGAAAATGACTTCTATACCTGATTCTGTCAACTCTGACAATGAATGAAGGATCTTTCTGGAAATTGGTTGTCCTTTAAAACAAACTGTCCCGTCTAAGTCAAAAACAAATCTCAAAAAACTCACTCACTTCCGTATAAATGATATTCCAAATTATAACATAAAAAATTATTACTTAATCTCATTCTCCCTAATTAGATACAGTTCACCGTAACGCCTTTGAGGGAAAAATTAGCGAATTAAATTTTTGAAATTCCCCTCCAAGCAAAAAGGATCTGAAGTCTTACTTTCAGATCCTGTCCATATTGAGGCTGTATTTCCCCATCAAATCTTCATGAATTTTTCAGTGGTACCTATTTATTCATTCGCTTGTTAACTTCAATCGTAATGAATTCCGGCAAATAATTAGGCGTACATCCTTTTGATACCATTTCATCTTTGTAAAGTCCCGTTTTCTCACCAAGCTTCATACAACGTGCTCGATACTTTTCATCATAAACGCCTATCCAGCCTGCGGTAAAATTCATAGCCCATTGAACTTCCGGTTCTTCCTGCGTAATAGTAGCTTCAATTGCAGATAGTAAGTCTGCAGTGTTATCAGGCGGTGTTTGTCCAGTCCATCTCAATCGCGCTTGAAAATACCAGAAAGCTCGTCTTTGAAGGGCAGAAGGGCTATTCTCCCATGACTCCATCAATGCAATGTTCTTCTTGTTTTTAGTCAGCTGATTAGCCATTAACCAATCCATTAAGTTATTTCGTTCATCAAATGTGTGAGTCTGCATATCCTTATCAAGCTCATTTAGTACATCTTGTGAAAGAAGCTTTTTGTCCATAATTAAGATTGCCAATAGTCTTGGCAAAAACTCTCCGGTTGACCAAAGTTCCATAGCTAGTTTGTGATCTTTTTTAATGTCCTTCGCGATTTTTCGTAAGTCGCCTAGCTTCGTTTTACTATTGATCTGAGATAGAATATTTTCTGCCTTTGATGAGCGTTTTATTTCTGTGCTTTTATTATTATTCATTTGACACCACTCCTTGTTCAAGCATATTTCATAATATATTTTGGGGGTATATATCAGTAACTTACTTCCGTTATGAGGCTTATTACATACGATTGTACCATAACAATAAGGGAGTGATTTCGCCGCGATTTAGTACGATTAAAAGCTACTAGTGCTAAACAACATCTTCAACAATCTGGCACGTTAGCTGAATAAGAAAATTCATTCATTTAGATGTAAATACAATACTTCATTAGCATCCGGAGTTTTTACTAGCAATTGATTGTACTTGGTTAAACATACTCCAATACACTCTTCTTCATCACTGGTATCAACTTTTAAATTGAATTCTTCAGGCAAGAACAATAGATAATCACCAGCAATTCTTTCCCATAAATCCTGTAAATATTTCATGTCATTTTGGCTAATGGTTTTTGTATATGGTTTACTTATGTTTTTCCCATTCATGCAGTTTGGTTCATACCACCAAAGAATAGTGCATTTTTCGGAACCATAAATACTTGTTATGTAGTCAAATAAGCTGATTAACAATTCTGTTTTTGGTTCTGCTAATGGGAATTCTATCAATACCTTTAAATCAGCTTTTTGTCTGATATCTTGATTTAAACCAATTTGATCTAGAAACCCTTTCCAAGTCACTTCCATCCCATCTCCTTAGCTTGGTAAATAATTTGAAAATCTAATAGAACGACCTCCTCGTTAGAAAGAAAGTGACTTCCCTTATTAAGCAATACATGAATAAGTGTCAATTGAAGTATTATAATGACCGAGGAGTGTCAGGCATTGTATTAACAAGAATTAAATATATAAGTACATTAGCTGGTAAGAAAAGAAATAGTAGTCTTACTCCGAAAGAAGGAATACCGAAATATTTCGCTATCCCTCCACAGACACCGCTTATGGATTTATATGTTCGCGATTTTTTTAATTTGTTTTTCAATTCAACTCCCCCTACATGATTAACAGAGTAATTGAAGCTCGAATTATCCCATTAATTTGCCATTTAATGAAATACCGATAAAGCTTAAGAAAGCAGCTGATAAGAGATTTCATGAAGTTTGTATAGACACAACGAGTTTGACTATATGCCTATTTTTTATAAAACAGCATATGATGAATGACTGTTTCATCTTCATATATCCTGTACGGATATCCATCTATTAATCACAGAACCCTAAAATCTTTCATGCTTTCTCCAAGAATATAATGTGAAAACCACATCAAATTCTGCTTCATAATTGCCGCATTCGTAGTTGGCTGGTCAGCACTATAAGCCATTCCTTTAAATATAATTAATTCTGTATCTACTTCCATATCCTTTAATCCTTGATGGAGCTCATAGGAATTTGGAGTTGGGACCCTCGCATCCTTTTCTCCATGTTGGATCAAGGTGGGCGTGCAGGCTGATTGAATATAGGTCATAGGTGATGTTTTCGCATAGATCTCTGGATCATTCCAGGGGGTATCCCCTAAATACATCTTAATAAAGGAAGGTATATCTGTATTCACATAGTGGTTGCGCCAGTTCGTAATTCCGCCCCCGACGGAAGCCGCCTTAAATCGATCACTGTATATCGAACAGAAGGCTGATATAAATCCACCTTGGCTCCATCCCATCACCCCTACACGGTCCTTATCCACCATCCCTCTTTCTGCGAGTGCATCCACCCCGGATATCACATCTTGGCAGTCACCTATTCCCAGGTTTCGATAGTTTGCTTTTAGAAAGTCATTCCCATATCCTGAACTTCCTCTGTAGTTTGGTTCTAACACGATAAAGCCCTTTTCAATAAACTGCTCAACAGGATATTTATCATTGAAACAGCCTGAATGGATCGGGAAGGATGCCCACCCAGGACCACCATGGATGAGTAGCAGCAAGGGATATCGTTTATGGGGATCAAAGTCTGCCGGCGTTGATAACACCCCTTCTATTTCAAGATCATCACTACTTTTCCACGAGATGACTTCCCTGTTACTTTTCAGTTTCCCCTTAAACATATGATTCTCATTTGTTATTCTTTTATCGTCGAGATAGACTTCAAAGGTTTCATTGGGTGTGGCCTTACTGTAGGCAAGATGCTCCCCATTCTCGGTTATTGAAACATCTTGTATAAAGCAGTCCTTTGTTTCGCTAACCATGCTCACCTTACCATCCTCAGATAACAACCCTATAAGGCAATTCGTTTTATCCTGCCACTTAATGAGAATCCCTTTAGCCGTCCACCGTATGGGCATGACCGTACTATCAAAATCGGTTAAAGGCTGGATGTGCTCTCCACTAATAAGATCATAGATCACCAGTGTATTGCCTCTTATATGTGTCTTATAATGAGCCTTCTCCTTTATGCTTGCTGTATAAACTATTTTGGTGCCGTGAGGAGAAAAGCAAACGCTCCCTCCCAATAACTTATTTCCATTCACCTTATGTAACTTTCTAGATTTCCTATCTAGTATGTATAAATCTTTATTCTGATCATCTTCCGCGTCCGGACTTGGTGTAGCCATAAATACAACCTTTTCCCCATCCCTTGAAATATCAAATTCGCTGATATGAAAATCCTTATCGTCAGTTAGTTGATACGTAATGCTCCTTTCGGTTTTTTCCTGACACTCACTGCTAGAATCGTTTATTTCTATGTAATATAAACTATGATTCTGGTATTCCTTGCCTATATGATGGAAATCTCCATAAATCTCCTTGCGTTTCTTGATTTCTTCAGGTTCCTTTGACGGTGCAACATAATAAAAGCCCTTGCCGGCAGGCTCCCACTTGAATTGACTGACCCCTTCTTTCTTATCCGTCATTTGCAAACTACTATGACCATCTAATGATTCAACAAAGATCTGATTTTTCTTCTCATCCCCGTCACCAACTGAACGAAGGTATGCAATCTGTCGGGAATCAGGGGACCATAAGGGAGATGAACCCTCTATATCGCTGGTTGTTAATGCGTAGCATTCTCCCTTATCTTTTTCATATATCCATATGTGATTCGGATATGTATTCTCTTCCCAATCAGCTGTCCGTTTGACAAATGCTGCGTTTTTACCGTCGTCACTTATATGAATGCCTGATAAGGTTGGGAATGAAATGAGATCTTCTATGGTTAGGTACGTATTTTCGTATTGATTCATTGTAAGCCCCTTTATTTTTTAGAAAAATTTGTTATTTCAATTATTTCAAACTCCTTCAGGTTGTACAATCCCCTATTAAATAATTTAGGTGCATTCATTACCTAAGGAAGAAACGCTGCTTGTTTGCCCGATTATTGAAGAGGGCATTACGGAGATTATCCGTTGAATTTCCATTTTTTCTCAGATGACAAAGTATAAAAAAATAGCCCCCTCTCAAAAGGGGACTACTGTTCTCCATCTTATCTTTGATTCAAATAAATCGGAATAAAAGAGAATCCATTTTCTTCCCTTATTTTTTTAGCTGTTTTTGAATCCTGAGCCTCACTCATACTTAGAACTCCAGATCCTTCTGATATACTCATTTCTAGTATTTTCGAGTTATCATGACCCTTTAGCTTCCCAATAGCTTTTCTCTTAATGGAAAGTTCTTTCGGGAATGTCTCCAGATATTGATTGATCTCTTTCTCTTCTTCTTTGGTCAGTGGCACTAATGTATATCCACTTTCAGCTAACAATGCATTTATTTCAGATTGTTCATCCTCTACTTTTTTTTGTATGACCTTTCCGGATTTATCCAGAGGTATCTCGACAGAGTCACCTACTTCAAGAACACAGTCCTTTTGATTTTCAACCGGGGCAAACGTCATAATGTATTCATCATTTTCCCCTTCCACTTCGCCTTTACTAAAAATCGGTTCCACTTTTTTGCCGCCTGATTTTATAAACACTCCTGATTTCTTTTCGTTGACACTATACCCGTATTCTTTACTATTTTTCCTTGCATTGAGGAATTGTCGTTCCAATTTACTCATCACGTCGTATTCCGTAGCATTTTCATCTGTCAGGGTCCCTGTGTCTGACCCCGTAACCACTACCCTTGTTTCCAGCTTTGAGAACTCTACACGGGTAACGGTGTAGGTTTCCCTTTTGTATGTGAATGTTTTATTGAGCTCTACTGTTCTTCTTTCTGATACCGCAGCCGGCTTGATGGTGAAATGTAATGGCCAGGTTGTTTCCACACTATCCCGACCTCTATCTTTATAAATCGTTAATTGATCGATTTCCAACCGGATGTCCTTTCCCTCATAACCCTTTAATGATTCAAACGACAGGGCTGATACTACTTTGTTTTCCTTACTGTCATAATATCTACTTCCCCAGCCTACATTTTTCAATTTTCTTTTTTCATTTCCAACCATTAAATTGATCGAGCTCACACCTTCGAATAGATCAATATAATAGTCCTCCAAATCGGTTGTTTCACTTTGATAGGTAAGGAGGAGCTTTGTTTCTTTATCATCCGTCAACACCCTGTGGAAATGGACGGTGATGTCGTGTCTCTTATCGGTATATGTTTGATCAAGTATCTGCCCATCCCCAGATATGACGGCATTCCTCACACCTGAATCATCAATATGCTTACTTGAGAAGATTTTGTCATATACCTCTTGAATGGCCGCTATCACTGGTGTGAATGTTAACGTTGATGCAATTAGTAAAAGTGCAGCTGCAATGATTGAAAGTCTTTTATAAAGGGACTTTTTGCGCATTGGAGAGCGTCCTGGACTGCGTTTATTCTCCTTTGCAGGGGTATGACTCTCCTCATTTAATTCCGATTTTGCTTTCTTGACGCCTAATCTGGCCCTACTATGTAATTCATCAGGAATATCAATTTTTTCTAATTCGCGTCTAATATGGTTACTCATACATATCAACCCTCCTGACCTGTTTTCGGAGTTTTGCCAATGCTCGATATAAAACAGACTTTACTGTACCCAAGGGTGACTCCTCGATTTCCGAAATCTCCTTAAGGGTATATCCGTGATAAAACTTCCAGAGTATGATGTTTTTTTCACTTTCATTTAAAGTTTCAATCAAATCATGCAGGGATAGTGAAAGAGGAATATCATTGTCTTCCAAATTGATAGGATGAGAGTATTCCGGATTCAAATGAATGATTTTCTTTCTATGCCTCAGCATATCCGTTGCACAGGTTATGGTGATCTTTATTAACCACGTTTTGAAATAGGCAGGGTTCCTTAGTGTGCCTATCTTTTTGAATGAGCGATACGCCGTTTCTTGAACGACATCAAGGGCATCCTCCTGATTTTTCACGTAGACATAAGCCATTCGGTAGATATCTTTCTCGTATTCTTGAAACATTGTCAAGAAAGCCTCTTCGTCGCCTTCCTGGGCTTTGTGAACTAATTCAATAATTGAACTCACCTTCTTTTCCTTTGTGTATGACTATGTATTAGACGGACGTGTGCATGTTTTGGCTTCAATAATTTTTAACACTACGTAAAAAAGACCAAGGTGCCCCTTGGTCTTGATCTTTTGTGGGAAAAGAAAACAATACATCGCGCTAAAACCTATTAGGAATCCTTAGAGGAAAGTGACCAGAGGTGGTCACTTTTCTTTTTGATAAAAACGCCGCACCTTCGCCCGATTCCCACAATCAGCCATGGAACACCAGCGCCTGCTTCGATTCCGGCTCGTATCAAAGAATAACCAGCCACAAGGATCCCCTTCACATTGCTTAACCCGTTCCAATTCATTTTTTGAAACGAGTAAATCCACAGCAGATTGCAGAATGGGAGGAAGCATAGCGTCCATGTTTTTCTCTGGGTGGTTGAACTTCAACGTGAATTGATCCTCATCTTGGATGACTTGCAACGATCGATAGAAAGTGCTCACATATTCATTGAAGCGTTTCAGATCCTCCTCGTTCGGCGAGTTTTTTTTGGAAATGCTCTTGAATATTTGATACATGACTTCCCGCAGTCCGATTGCCTGCTTCAGGGCTTGTTCTGCTTGAGAAGGATTTTCTCCGGCTGCAATAAGAAGATTCTGTGCCTGTTGGGCAGTCAACACTTCAGCATGGACGGACCAGTCAACCAACTTAGGGTAACTCGTAAACCAATCCCGCCTTTTCTCAGCGCTTTCCCGCCAGCTGACGGTATTGATGAAATCCATACACAGCCGTTCACCGACCATCATATAAGGGTTTGTTTCCGACATGATCATGACTCCTTTACTCTAACCATCATAATACATATTGACAGTTAGAAACAACCGGGGTAACATTATAACCATCTAAAGTTATTTTGATGGTTAAATCCAAATTCAGGAGGTACTACAATGGAGAATCCGATGTTGGCAGCTGTTAAGACGTTGTTGAAGGAAACATTTGAAGGACCTGAAGGAAACGGAAGCTGGTACACAGAATCGAAACCTAGAAGTGGTTTATTCGGAACACTGGAAGAATTATCGGCAGAAGATGCTTCGATACCGGTCAACGGAACGACCATTGCCGCTCAAACCGATCACACACGTTATTATATATGGGTGGTAAGATCCCATTTGAATGGGGAAGTACCCGACAAGGACTGGGAAGCTTCCTGGAAAATCACGAGCGTAGACACCAATACCTGGACACAATTCACCTCTGAACTTCAACAAGAATACACCGCACTGCTGACAACGATTGATTCCGTGACCTCTTTAGATGAACAGACTTTATCAGGTATGCTTGGAGCGATCGCCCACTCCGCCTATCATCTTGGCTCCATACGACAAATGGTCAAAGCGATTAAAGTTCCAAGCCAGTCATAATTTTGAAAAGAGCTTCTGGCAAACCGTTTTAAATAGAAGAACCCGCCGTGTAGTTAGAATTGGCGGGTTTCTTTATTGGGAATATTAAAATAAGCGGAGATTTTCCGGTTACATTCAGAATGGAACATGTTTTTAGGGTAAATAAGGGGAGGTTTTCCGCTTATGCTCAGAAAAATCGCTTATAATTGGATCTATTGAGTCAATAGGCGGAATTCTTCCCTCTATTTCAGTCTTTTTTAATCGTAATGACTAGTTAAGCGGAATTTTTCCGGCTATTTATCAGTTCTTGAGCTCAACCTGATCTCCCAACGGACATAAGGCTATAAATAAAGGTACTCTAAAGAAGAAGCCATACACAAGGAGGAACGAACAATGAAACCAAGAATCACCGTACTCACTCTCGGAGTGGATGATTTAGAAAAATCACTGGAATTTTATCAAAACGGTCTACACCTCCCAACTGAAGGAATCATGGGGAAGGAATTTGAGAATGGCGCCGTGGCATTCTTTGACCTCCAAAATGGGATCAAACTCGCCATCTGGGAGCGAAAAAGCTTAGCGAAAGAAGCCAATGTCCCCCTCTCTCCCAGGAGTCCCTCTGAATTCACGATCGGTCACAATGTCAGCAGTAAATCGGAAGTGGATCAGGTGATGCAGGAAGCAGAAGCAGCCGGGGCGACAATTACCGACCCAGCAAAGGATACCTTCTGGGGAGGATATTCAGGTCACTTCCTCGATTTAGACGGACACCTGTGGGAGGTCGTGTGGAATCCACACTGGGAAATAGTGGAGTAAATTGCTTGGTAAAAACCAGCTCAATTTGTTTGTGTTGGTCTATATTAAAATTCATCTTACACCCTTATACGTAACAACAAATGGTGTTAACAAAGTACCTACCAATAGTATGAGCATTCCGATTCCAATTGTTAGAACAAAATTTTCGAACGGGGCAAGGAAGTTAAAGAACAATATTGCTGGTAGAATGGTACAAAGCACAAATGACAATCTTCCTCGAATGGTGATTTCGTGCTTTGTACCACAGTTCGTGCAGTGGATGGGTTTGTACGTCCATATAAATGATTTAAGAATCGCTCTCCAGCTAAATGAAGTCTGACATCTATCGCATTTTTGCAAGTTAATACACCTCGATAAAATAAATCTATTAATGCCTTTTTTAAATACCTTGTTCCTCTTCTGCTTCTTTCTCCAGCCCCAATGTCCCACAGGTTCGATTTAACCATGTTATGTTTATTCAGGTTTTCAATCACACCGTATAATGTGCCCGCCGCTATTCTGCATGGCCGCTTAGCCACGGAGTAGCTTACGCAAAATGCATCGTTTCAGACAGCGGTAATAATCTATGTTTCATCATCTCACCCTTTTTTCAGTTCAGCTTACTAACAATTTAATACAGTTCAACTGAACATTAAACTATATTTTTGAAATCCTATTAAAAAAGCCGATTTCCAGTACATTCGGAAATCGGCTTTCTGCATGACCTGTTACCAGTGTGCTTGCAGCTTATTGCCATCTAAATCATAAAAGTGGAAAAATGCATGTCCGTGATCTTCTTTAATCTCATCGACCTTCACCCGGTGATCTACTAAGTGTTGATGAAATTCAGCCAGCTCGGGACTTGTAAAGCCAATGCTGAATTCCTGTTCCTGATTCACTGTAAAATGGGCAAAGGTTTCATCTTCTGTTGGGATTAGGATCAGTAAGAAAGGTCCGTCATTTACTTTGATAGCTGCAAGTTCCTCTGTCATGTTTACTAACTGGAGTCCTAATACATCTCTGTACCAGTGTGCAGACCGTTCTACATCTTTAACAGGAATTCTAATATAGTGTACTTGTTCAATGAATGATTTACTCAAATCCTTCTCTCCTTTTTACTGGTCTATCAAATAGTTCGCTTTCTATATACCTATCCCCTTCAATTTCCCAATATAATTCCAGATTGCTAATGTATAATATGAAATGTTAATCTCTTAGTCTATCCTTTTGTTATCATTCTCTTCTTCATGATCTCTCACTTTACCTTCCAGGATATCGTCTAGAGGAGTGTAATGATTGTTGGGGAGTTTCTTTTTTCGAATGGCACTAATGATAATAAAAGCCGGTATGGCAAGATAAACAACAAATGCAAGTCCCATTGATAAAACCTCTTGAATGCTATTGATGATTTCCACCTTACCCTTTCCCTCCCTTAAAGAATGAGAATGTGAACCGCTCCCACAATATTCATATACAATCCTGTGAGAGATAGGACCGTCCCCAGGAGGAATGTCCAAGGGTTGTCTTCTGTTTCCTTATCAAAAGTCCAGATTGTCAATAGAGCCAATTTCAACGTGACGACAGTGAAAATGATATATTGGGGTCCAAATGCGAATGAAACCCCACCAAAAATCAGTACAAAAATTCCATAGGGATTGGCATTCTTGATATTATCAATGTATTCTTTCTCAGTAGTCGAAAAACCTTCATCATCATATTGATAAATGCTTAAATCTATTAAAGAGATTGACAATCTTTTTTAATCCGCCCATATAATCCTATTTCATTCCCTTCCTTTCTGCCCTAGTTCCTCCGATATTTCATGACTCAAGTAATCGTAAAAGGAAAAAAATGCCTCCCACTAAAGCTCATACTCTATTTTTTCCGATAGATTTTCATACTTAAATGACCCCAGTCCCCTTGAAGATTATCAACATGCACGATACTCCACGCATTAAAATAGGTCTGCCCACGTTTGTTAAAGAAGAACTGACCGTCAATGCAGTAAGAGGCATGTTGAATGATCCCGTCTGCATTTTCCCAAGTCACCACATCCCCTGCCCTCAACCCTTGAGAGGGGATGACATGATAATCTTCAAGTGCTAAACGTTGAAGAAACGTTTGAGGATGGACCCATTCGTGGACGATCCACTCCTGATGGGTGATGGCGAAGAGAGTTGCCGATAAACAATTACTTCCCGCTCTGACTGGAAAGGTGTTGGCAAACGGTAATAGGTGCGGAGGGGTTAAGGTCGGGGGATCATAACAAGTCCAATCCTCCCATTCTTGGGCAATGTCTGTTATGAGGTCTTCCTTACATCGATAAGAAAGTTCTTCCCACATCGCTTTATGAAGGACAGCATACTCCTCTCCCTTCACATCGACAACACTATTTCGAAGGGATGATGCGTCTCCAGAGAATTCAGAGATGGGGTGAATCAAGCCCCTGCCCACTGCCACTTGCATATGAAAAAGCTCGATTTTCTTTTCAGCTGGTAGATGATTCACCCAGCCTGGAGGTGTCACCAGTACATGGGCAACGTCCTTTGATAGATTCCAATACTCATAGCTGTTCGAAAGTTGTACCTGTTTATAAGATGAATGGTTTTGGAACTCTTCGTGGGGGATGACCAGGACATTCGTGAGGTATTCTTTAAAACGAGCAAGGTCGGTCCCTCGGAGGAAAAACATGTCTTTATCTGGTACATATGTCTTTATCCATTCTTGTAATATGTCTGGTGTTGGCTGGAGATTTCTTTTCAATTCATTTCACCTCAATCGTTTCATCTCATTTCCTCCGCCAGTTCTAAAATAATCCCCTCTGGACCACGGACATAGCATAACTTATATTTGTCTTCATATTGCTGGATATCACTAAAGAGCACCGTACCTTTCCTTTTCAAATGGGCAACCATGGTGTCAAGATCGTCAACAGCAAAGCAAATGTGGCGGATACCCAATGTGTTGGGAAATGTTTGCTGAATACCGTTTTCATCAGCCGGTGTACGGTACTTGACGAGCTCTATCCAGGTCTGACCGTCCGGCACCCCCATCCCTACACATGACGTTTTCACATCTTTAAGGCCAACGACCTTGTCCAACAGTTCTCCATCCATTTCCCATTCGGCTTTTACCTCAAGTCCTAAATCAATAAAAAACTCTTTAGCCTTTGAAAGATCGTTTACGTTTATACTGATATGATCCATTCTGGTGATTTTCATGTTTTGACCTCTTCCACAATTAGATTCCGCAAAAGTTCAAAGTTACATTTATCAATCCTAATCTTTGACTAAATTCCAATTATTTCAAATAATAAATAAAACTCAATGTTTTCCGGAACCACGGGGACAGGTCCCTTGGTTCCACAGAAATCAATCTTTAATAATCGGGGCTATTCTGTCTATTCTATTTGTCCAAATTCCCCCATTATAAGGCTCCGGTATATACTCAAGGTCTGACTTCTCATCAAATCCTTCTGACCAATCACCATCTCCAGCAACAAGAATGACCCTTGTATTCACATCCTCCATCCTATTTATGAACTTAGTGGGAAATCCCCAAAGGTAAGAAGCATATTTTTCGGGTATATGAATTTGAGTATTTTTACAAGAGTCAGGTATATACCCTGTCCAACTTAATGCTTCATAAGATAATAGACAGCTTTTTAGCGTCTCTTTAGACATGACACGCATTTCAGGCAAATTCTCCTTTAACGTTTCAATGGGTTCATCCCCGCCATAAACTGAAAGTTCGCCCAGCCTTTCCTTAGAGTAATGAGAGAGGTATTCAGCTAATTTTTCACCCTCAGCTGGATCATTGCTCTTAATGTGAATTAAAAATTGCTTGTTTGGAAAGTGAGTTAATACTTCATTTAATGTAGGCATCTGCCCGATTCCTTTCCCTCGAAAAGGATACGTCTCCCCATTGTCAGCTGTATAACCATATCCGATATCTAACTTTCTAAGCTCCTCCATTGTATAGTCTCGCGTCTTCCCTGTACCATCTGTTCTACAATCAAGGGTCCAATCGTGAAAAATGGCAAATTCCCCATCTTTCGTAGGTTGAATATCCATTTCGACAATATCCGCTCCCGCTTTGAAAGCTGCTTCCATTGAAGGAATGGTGTTTTCCAAGTAAGGGTGTTCCGGTTCAAAGATAATTTCTGCTGTACACGTTTCTCCCGTAATACCATCCATGGGAAAGGTTTGACCCAAGCCCCGATGAGCCATGAGAATCGGCTCTCCTTCTCTTTCCTCTGTAAATATTGAACTATTATTTAGATAAACAAAAATCGTTAATACGAAGCTGACTACTATCGATATTTTCAAACCTTTTTTCATTTTCTTCATTTGTTTCCCATTCCTATCTATGTAATCACCTGAAAGGACATCTATTCCCTATAAAAGGTTATAGATTCTGACGTGAAGTATTAACAATTTCGAAGTATTGTGTATCTCCTAAGCCATACTCTTTAAAATTCTCGATAAGAAGAGATACCAGCTCCTCTACCTGAACATCCTGGTGCTTTTGAATGTACATCATAAGGTCGCTATCTTTCTTTAGATAACTCAAATAAAGATCAATACCTTTTTTTAAAGGGCTTGGATGAACTTTCTGAGGGATCGTTTTTTGAATCATTACCTGTTTGTAGAGTGGTTCATATCCTTCTGCCTGTAGGCTGTAATCAATGACACGATGAAACTGATCATCGACTAGATGGAGGTCGATTGAACCTTTATAATCTGTTTGGTCTAACCAGGCGAGTATGGTGAGAAGATTTATTTGACAAAACATATCCTCATCAAACCACAGTGCTATACGATCAACATTCCCTTTTAAAAGGGGCTCCAATGGCTTAATCGTGATTTCAGCATATTGAGCGGTCGTTACATGATGAACATTTGCCCGCAGTTCGATAAACTCATCAGAGAATATGTCATCGCAGGTTTCCCCGTAACACATGGCTTCGTTAAAAGGAATCATCGAATTGGGTTCAAGAAATTGTTTCTCTTTGAAATCCTTATACATTTCAGTTCCATTCAGGATATTTACTGTACCTATCACTTTGACACCTCCTGCTCTGTTTCAATGATGATGAAATGATTCCGCACTATTTGTCTGTACCTCATATTTATTTCTCCCAAAGCTCAATCAGTCTGCCCTCAGGATCTTTAATCCAAACAAACGTACCATATTCACTAACCTCTTTTTCCTTAACAAGAGGTACACCCATTTGTTCAAGATGTTCAATCGTCTCATTTATATTATATACTTGGAAATTTAACATCACTTGCTGTTCTGTTGGGAAGTATGGGTCCTGTTCAGTAAAGAAAGAAAAGATTGTTTCATTTCCTGGTTGTGGTTTGATGATGGTCCCATTCCAATCCTCCATTTCAATCTTCAACACCTCACTGTACCACTTCTTTATAGCATCCTGATTTTTAGTCCTCCAAAAAATTCCTCCGAGACCTTTGATCATCATAATAAACATGCTCCCTTCCCTAACTTTTTTCGTTTCTATGTAGAAATTCAAGAAATAGAAACAAATTCCTTCTTCACCCACCGGGAACCAAGGGGACAGGTACCACGGGGCCCCTACCCAAAGAGCCAATGGACCTTTCCCCTTAGCTAAAAGTTTTGAATATTCGAATGTTTTTCACAGAAAGGAGACGATTTTGATAAAATAAGAAGAAAAAGTAGGTGTAAATATGAAAATTAAAACCTTTACCGTTATGACCAGTAGCAAAAAGCTTGATGAAAAAGTGAATGAATTTTTGGAAAGTGATATTGAATTAGTTGATATAAAATTTAGTAGTAGTGGGAATGGATTAGCTGTTTTAATTATGTATAATGAAAAAAAATGATCTACCATGGTCAATGAAGGGCAGTGTTCAGGTTCAATATGAGAGTTTGTTCAATCAACCTGCCCCTTGGTTGTTCTATTGTTAGATATGAATTTCATTACGGTCCATTTGTAAACCTCCTATTCTTTATTGATAGTTTTAAAAAACCCACGGGTGTTATGCATTTAGGCTGCCTAATCACTACGAATGGCCATAAGTTCAATTGGCAACTTTCAGTTATATATTCCATCAGATGAATACGAAAAAACTAACTGACATAGCGGAGGATCAGCCGATACAATGCTATGCAAAGCCCTAATATGCTTGCTTTCATTTTGGATGGATGGTTCCTTTTACTAAGCAACAAGTAAAGGAAAACAACTACAAATCCCAAAGGAAACCATAGCACGAAGGAACCTTCCTTTGTCTCCCGGGAAAAGATTGGACCGATGTGAGTGCTAATCAAAAAGTAAATAAAAACGGTATAACGACGTGTTTCTAATTGCTTACTCCAACTTACCAAAAAGAAAATAATAATAATTGCAATGATTGTAATGTGGAAAGGCGGGAGAACAATAGAAAAGTCACTAAATTTGAGTTCCAACCTGTACAGCCCCTTTTTTATATGTATGAAGTCATACATGCACAATTAAGGGAAACTGCTATCTTTAGCAATCACCCGTTACCTAGATTTTGAAAAATATACAGGCTCACTCAAAAGACTTTCGCTAGAGTTTCTTCAATCTTCTTCTGAAGCGGTAATAGTTTAGGTTGATCGTTAATTTTGAAGTGGAAACTTTTTAAAAATGTTTTAATATTAAAAACCAAGAACCAATACTTTTCATTCTCGATTTTTGCCTTTTGGATTTTTAATTCATTAGGTACGTCTTGGAGGAATTGTTCTATTTCTTTTACATTTAACCCTCTTTCTAACATTTCTAGAATCGGGGTTATTAACCGTTCATCCTCATCGTGAACATACACACTATCGGATATAAGAACTTTACTAAACAATACTCTTACTATCACTGGATAATCTTCTTTATCAAGCTTTGGATTTTTCACCAACTCTTCAAATGTGTCAGCTACGTGGGCGATACTATGAGCCCACCCTTTACCAGAGACGTACCCTCTTAAGTCTTCCTCAAGCTCAATGTACGTAATCAACTTTTCTTTAACCGTATCAATTAGGTTTTGGGGTAAAAAATCCGCTTGATTATCTCTGTATAATATTAATGCTATTAACAGGGTAGTGAACGCTCTTGTAAACACGGTGTCGGTTCCCTTTTCACCAATTCCTTTAAACATTCGTTCATTCATACAAGCATCTAAGAGTACAGTTAAGAGTTCAGCTTCAATTTGATTGCTTTCAACAATTAATCTATAAAAAGCGGTGTAAATCAACTGATCACGGAGTTCACCATCCATTGAACCAATATGCTCCATCATAGATTGTAATACCAATGTTTTATCTAGCTCTTGCCAACTGCATCTTTCGAGTTTAAATTCTGTTAAAATAGACTTCAGTTCACTTTCGTCTAATGACATATTCCTCGTTGATATATCCATCGATTTCAATTTCTCCTTTTGTTATATAAATAAAAGAATTTAACTAACCTGTCCGTTAATGGAGTTTCGATAAAGCTGAAGAATCGATCATTACTAGCTATTGCCACGGCTAAATAAAGTATTATTTTTCACAATCTACCTACAAACCCTGTCTATCAATTTTTTTACAGCACTTACTACCACTTCCGGTTCATCATTTTGTATGTAGTGAGCACTGTTTTCAGCTAACACAAATTCTCCTATAGAGGATATTTCAAGTATCTCTCTCTGCATATCATTCCATAATTCTTGTGATTCCTCCGAATAATGAGCTTTTTTTCCAGCTGAAAGAACCATTAGCGGGACATTTAATTTACGTCTGGTGTCTTTCAACTGCTTTAAGCTCTCCATAAATTCGTCATAATTTCCTTCATGAGTGAATTGCTTGTTGTATGCTTGTTGAAAGTCTTCTGACATTGTCGGGAGAAATCTTTCTCTATAATCTTCAGGTGTCGAATCTACCAAGACAAGTCCACACACTTCATCTTGATATTCAGTTGCAAACATTCTCAAGTTTACTCCACCAAATGAATGCCCTACTAATAGATAGGGAGGTTTAATCTTGGCCTCAATAAGAAGTTCCTTCAATTCTTTTACCATCTCACTGCTGGTTCTGAGATTAGAACTTGTGTCACTTTTCCCAAGTCCCGCCCTATCATAAATTAGAACATTAGAGAGCATTGAAAGATCTTCGATTACTGAATTCCAAGCCTTGGAATAATCACCATATCCAGCATCCATTACAACAGTTGGTTTTCCATCATTTTCTCCCACCAATTTTGCATATAGTTTACAACTATTAATTTGGACGAACATTTCTTTCATACTTTCATCTATCCCCTCATTTGGCCAACCATCAAATATAAGCTGACTTCTTCTGCTGAACTGCACGATAATCGAATAAAAAAGCAGACTACATACAGATCGGTGTAATGATACATAGCGTTTCTCTTACCCGAATACCTGAGCAGCAATTCCAAATAATTCACCATTTCTCTGGGGCATCTTATTGAAATTGAACATCATAATGGGTGGATTACTTACATTTACAAACCCGCATTTCTCAACGGATTCCATAAATACTTCATTTCCTGATGGCATATCGATCCTTAATTTGCCTTGATGCCCTATAGCCAGCTTATCTAAAATCATAGATGCTACGTGAGCATCTGGTGCCACAATGGGACCTATTATAAGATTGACAGGTCCTACTATGGATAATCCAAAACCTATGGTATCCCCTATTTTATCTTTTACGACTACACATGCCTCGGATTGATTGATTCTATGTTTAAGGAAGTTGCTTCTTTTATCTCCAAAAGCCGCTTCATCCAACTCTATTATCCTGGGTAAGTCGCTTTCATTAAAATGTTCAATGGTAACTGTTGTATTGGTTAGATTAGAAGGTGAATAAGTATCGCATATGTACTTGTGCACACGGTCAGCAATATGAAACCCCATTTTTTCATAGAGAGGCTTTCCGTCTTCAGTCGAAATGAGCATGATCGCAGTGTCGCTTGAAAGGGAATGCATACATTGTTGCGTCGCTTCTTTTCCTAATCCCATTCCTCTATATTCTTTCTTGACTATGACCATACCAATAGAGGCGAAACTCGTTTCATAGGGGATTATGGCCGCACTTGAAACAATTTCACCCTCAGTATTCTTATGGCCGAATACTTTGCCTGATGACATCACTGTACCAATCTCTTGTGCATCATAATCCCATCCAACTGATTCAGACAGTTCAATTAAACCCGGGATGTCTTTCTTTTCAAACTGGACTAAATATAATTTTGACATCTTTCTTGTCGTCATTAATCTGTCTCCTTAATCGATACCAAATTGAGAGTATGACTTTCCTTCCCAGTTAGCCCTATAGTTGAAGAAAAAACTAATTAACTGGTTCTTCTGTTTCCCTTATAACCATCCATTTTTCATTTATTAATCTCCAATTTTCAATGGTAAATAATCGTGCTAATACTTCCCCATCTTTTACAATCAATTGTTCATAGAACACTACTGCATTTTTGTTATCCCTTAGTCGAATAACTCTATTTTCAAACCTCTTGCTAGCTCCTAGAAAATGTCGAACCGATTGTTCCATACCATTTATAGCTTCTTGTTTGGTAAAAATAATTGGTTTTTCATTTCCACTATTAAAAAAAGCAACATAGTAATCTTCTGACATTCTCTCTACTGAGGATGTGTCACCTGAACTCATCGCTTGGTTCCAATCACGTATAAATTCATCATGCATTTTTGTAAATTCATTTAAGCAGTTTTGTAATTCAAGCATTGTAAAACCTCACTTCTAATTTACATTTATAAGTCTGTTCCCCACTACTACACACATGTTCCTTCTTCAAATAACCTGCTCCTTTATTGAAATAGCTGAAGGGGATTTTATCTCCCGAATATTTCTGGTACCGACACACCCATATCAAACAACATACTCATGATAAAAAAGATGAGGAACACAATAAGACATATGATTACAACGATGCTTCCAATGGTTCCAACCTTATATTCTTTAACTTCTGTTTTTAGTTCGCGCCTTTTCTTTCTGTACACTCCTTGCACCTTATTGAGTTGTTGATTTTTATTTTGTTTGTCAGGGTACATTGGCATCACTCCTGTTCCCGATTGCTGAATTAAAATAGCTGGTCGGAGCTTTTCAGGCTGGATCTACAGTTTTTGCCCCCTTATATGGAATAAGATTTAAATTATTTCTTAGTAATTGAAAATTGACGACTTTAAATAGTCTGCGTGACCTCTTATTGTTTCAACGCCATCTCAATTCCAATTATTTCAAATCCATGAAACTTACTCAAGGAAAACTTTAGATAAAAAAAGAAGCCCATCCCGTTCTGGATAAGCCCATTTACTATCAACTCAACTAACAAATTCACTGAGAGTTTCCTATTTTACTATCCGGATAACATACGCAATTGATAAACTGACAATTAATAACATCTAAAATATGGACTTTCCTCCGGATTTCTTCAAAGGAAAATCTCTCCGTTCCATATTAAAGGAGCGACGGGAAAAGGTTTATTATATCACCGGCCCCTCATAAGGAGCTTTCGGCATTCGATGGAAATCGTACGTCGCCAGTTCTTCCACCTTCGTAAAGTAAGCATGTAAACTATCAGCCATCATTAAATTCATGACTGAATTTTTTTCATTAATCAATAGGATCGGCTTTTGCAGGGAGTAGGCGTACCCGATTTCAAATGCTGTTCCGCTGTCCACGTACTTGCCTTCGTAATCGCGGATTCCCACCAGGACATCGGAACGCCTTAAATTTCTTAGGTCGTTTCGGAACACTTTCCGCCTCCACTCTTTTGATCCAAATTCAAGATGTTCGTATTGATGAAATCGTGCGGAGAAGATTTCTGATACATATGGATTCTGCATGAGAGATTGTTCAAGCCTTTGTACCCGATCGACTTGTTCCTTACTGAAAAAGGGACTTGCAATAAACACTCTGACGTTCCTTATGATTGTGTTCTCCATGTGACCTCCCCCTGAAATGTACTCATACTATATCTTATTAGGGGTATCACTGGTTCATGTATGAAAAGCCACGGGGACAGGTAACGACTCCTACTCAAGGAGCCAATGGACCTGTCCCCGTGGCACCATAAAAATAAAAACAGTAGAGCGCGACCTGTTCCCGCTCTACTGTTTTTCATCTACTGTACCTTGATCCGATCTGTCTCAGGCGGTGCTATGCTTCCGCCGGATTCAATGATATAGGTTATGAAGGAGTCCAATGTCGGCGGACCTTCTACAGAATCCTTGCCTTTTTTAAAAGCAGTGAACCCGTCTCCGCCGGTTGCAAGATAATTGGTGAGGGCTACGGTATATGTCTGGTCCGGCTGAATGGCGATTCCATCTCTATCGGTCATGGCAACGACTTTTTGGCCAGGTGGTGCGTCTTTATCGTAGGTGTAGTCGAGCCCCGATGTCTGCATGATGGTTTGAAAATCCCCTGTCCACTGCTGTTCCAGTGCTTCTTTTATCTCGGCGCCCGTCAATGATGTTTTGACTAGGTTGGTGCCGAACGGGAGCATGGTGTACAGGTCCCCCCAAGTAAGTTCGCCTTCACCCAGGTTCGCTCTAATTCCACCCGGATTCATGAATGCGATGTCGGTGCCCATGTTCTCCCGATGTGAATCTGCGATGAGATTTCCGATCGACCGCTCCCCGCTGGCGGTTTTATCCTTTGTGATGGGGGCTTCTGCCTGACCCATTTTCTGGTCCAGCATCATCTGTTTGTCGGTAGAGTAAGAATCGACCATCTTTTTGATTTTTATGTCGGGCTCGATTCCATCGTGATATGTGGATAGGATGGCTGCTTGCTTATTGACAATTCCCTTCGTCTCCCGGTCGATCAGGAGATCTACATCTGAAAAGGCTGTTCCATATGAGTACGATTGAACAATCATTTTCCCATCAACTGACGCATTGGCAAAGCCGTGACTGTGTCCGCCGAAGATGATATCTACTTCATCATCGATGCGGGGGGCAAATTCAGCGGCGTCTTGGGCAGGATTTGTTCCGTCTTCGTTTGAAGAGGCGGAAACATGCCCGAGGACGACGATGGACCGAACTCCTTTTGCCTTCAATTCTTTTACGCTTTGATTGATGGCAGTGACTTCATCCGTGAATTCAATGCCTTCAATCCCGCTTGGCAGGACGATATCTTTCGTTTCTGTCGTGACAACTCCGATAAACCCGATGGGCACCCCATCGACTTCTTTGATCAAATATGGTGGTAAAATGGATTTCCCTGTCTTTTTATCGATGACATTGGCAGCTGTGTATGGAAAAGCCGCCCCTTCAAAGTTACCCGTTTTCTCATGTTTGCCGCCATCAAGGAGCCTGAACATTTCCTCCGTTCCTTCATCGAACTCATGATTTCCTAAAGTCCCGATGTCAAATCCGACTTCGTTCATCCATTCGACGGCAGGTTCATCCTGCATAAGAGATGACACAGGTGAGCTTGCACCGACCATGTCGCCGGAATGGACCAACAGGGTATTTTCATTTTCCTGCCGGTGCTTTTTTAAATAGGCAGCTAAATATTCAGCACCGCCTACCTGCTTTCCATTCCTTGTTCGAACCGTTTCCAGCTGCCCATGAAAATCATTGACTCCCAGAAGCTGCACAGAAATATACTCTCCAGGGTCGGTGGAAGATGACGCAAATGATGATCCGATGAAGAAAATACCAGTTGCGATTGCCGCCAACATCAATTTACTTAGAGACATGGAAAACCTCCCTGTGCTTTTGTCATCTTCAAGGTAGCACAGCAGTTTTGACCCATTTTTAATAGAAAGTTATTGTTTTGTAAAGACGTGAAAGATACAAACCACAAACTGACCATCAACAAACGCTATGGGCACAGGTACAAGCCGTTTCGAAAAAGTAAAATAAGCGGAGATTTTCCGCTTACATTCAGAATGACAGTTGTTTTAAGGTAAATAAGCGGAGGTTTTCCGCTTAAGCAAAGAAAAATCATCCGTTATTGTATTTTTTGAGTCAATAGGCGGAATTTTTCCTTCTATTTCAGCTTTTTAATCTTACAATGACGAATTAAGCGGAATTTTTCCGTGTATCTGTCAACTCTGGTATGTAAGAGCCATGGGGACAGGCATCGCGGCCAATGGACCTGCCCCCGCGGCTTAAGGAATATCAATGCCGAAGAATGCAGTTGTTATTCATGTTGATTAAGTCCATATGATTGTGTAAAAAGAAAGAGTCATTTTATTCCTTCTTGTCAACACTGTTTTCAACGACGGTAAACAATGAGTAGAGGAATAAAGATGACTCAATTACAGTTTAACCTAGATTTGGGACGAAATCCCATGTGGATCATGTCAAAACGATAGAATCACTTTTGGAAAATGATCATGAAGTTCATAAAATAACAAAGAGACCCCTATTTTGTGGAGTCCCTTGGTTTTATATAGCAGGTGCAAGAGAACCATTCCCTTGCATCCCTCTCTATTTACATTATACTACTAATAAAAAATGGTTTATAGACTACATTTTCTCCATTTACTGTCCTATACTGTTAAATACAAATCTTTAGAAGAGGTGTATTAATATGGATGACAAAAAAGATGTCTTAGATAAAGGTCCTTTCTTTCATGGTACAAAAGCAGCGCTTAATGTTGGAGATTTTCTAGTACCACAGCACAAATCGAATTACCAAGATAAGAAGTCGAATTATATCTATTTCACCGCTACATTGGATGCTGCAAAATGGGGTGCTGAATTAGCAGCGTCAGAATCAAAAGAGAGAATTTACATCGTAGAACCAACGGGTGATTTCGAAAATGACCCGAACGTAACTGATAAAAGATTCCCTGGGAACCCAACCCGTTCTTACAGATCCAAATCACCTTTGAAAATCGTAGCTGAATTAAGTGCGTGGGAAAGACACTCCGATGAAGACATTAACCATATGCTGACCTCTTTAAAAAAATTGAGAGAAGAAGGAAAAGCGGTAATATACGATTAAATCAGGATACCCGGGTACGGTTCTCATCCTGGGCCCCGTTTTCCAATAAAAATAAAAAAGTAGAGCGGGAACCGTCCCCGCTCTATCACACATTAATAAATTAAAAGCTGAAGACACTCCTACCTTCAGCTGCAAAACCTTGAAATAGTTTAACTACTTCCATATAGCCATATATTTTCTTTCGTACTTTTTGTCATCAACCGTATCGATCAATTCTAAAGCCGTTTGTTTGATGCTCTCATCATTAAAATGGTCATATAAATTTTTCATATTTTGAAGGATGTCATTACGAATTAAAGTGAAATTTTTTTCGTCTGTTCCATTTTTAAAACGTTCAACCATATGTTCCATCACCATTTCTTTTTGCGGTGTACCAGCAGCTCCCACCTTCCAAATTGATTGGAGGCTGTGTCTGGCTGTAACAAACTTTTCATCTTTTGTTACTTCCCACAACTTAGGGAAATCTTCCATCATTTTCATCTCTGGATCGCTTTTAGCTAGATTAGCCAAGTATTGTGCAGCCCGGGAACGTTGATGGTTATCCTTATGAGTTAAATCCTCTACTAGTTGATCCCATACTTCATACGCCCAATTAACTTTTTGATCCGTTACAGCTAGAATCTTTTGATAAGCTTCATAACGCTCATCTTTATCGCCTGATTTTGATTTTTCAAATTCCAATTTGATTTGACTATCCATTTTCATACCACCTAACGAGTCACATAAAGAATATTTTTCGTGAATATCTTTGCGAAGAGACCCCAATTGATCATTTAATGAACAAATTTCTCTTTCATTTAGTTGCATGATTGCCCATATTACTGCTGAATGATCTGAATAAGGTTGCCGCAAGTATCGTTGAAAACGGCTATTGTGATTTCGCCCATTTTTGTTGGATCCATAGTGAACTGCACGTCTTTTTCAACTAATCGTTTATACTCTTTGTGAATATCCGAAACGCCAAACATTGTGACGGGTATGCCGTCCTCAAATAACTTTTGTTGATACTCTTTTGCCGCCGGGTGTTCATTCGGTTCGAGTAAAAGCTCAGTTCCCTCTTGTTCATCTGGGGAAACAAGCGTTATCCATCTGTGTTCTCCTGTAGGGACGTCATGCTTTTTCACAAAACCTAACGTTTCCGAATAAAACTCTAATGCCTTATCTTGATCTTCTACGAATATGCTTGTAACGATGATTCTCATATTTTCCCCTCCTATGTTATCTGCAACTCATCATGCTTTGCTAACAATCAGAAAGCATTTCATCCATCTCTAATCCCGGTTAAGGTACTTTAAAATTATTCTACCCAACCTTTCAGTAAGTTTCTCAGTGGTTCGTTATGAAAGATAAGTACTCGATATTTCCCCTTTCTTTTTGATGTGACAAGCCCCGCCTCTTCCAAAGCAGAAAGGTGTTTAGCTATCGCTTGTCGTGAAATGGAGAGGTTGTGCTTCATAATGAGGCGTGCCGTAAGCTCATATAACGTCAGCTCGTTACGTTCTGATAGCTCGTCCAATATAAGCCGTCTGGTAGAATCACTAAGTGCTTTAAATATTGCGTCTTTGTCCCAATTCATATATTGATTATATGCAACTATCAGGTTGCACGTCAAGTATACGCAACTAAAAAGTTGCTTATTATGCATTGAGAAGAACCACGGGGACAGGTACCGCGGCTCCTATTTAAAGAGCCAATGTACCTGTCCCCGTGGCTACCCTTAATCATTTTTAACTCAACAAACTCCCCCTCATCCAAGCCTTCTCCCGATAAGGTCCGATAGGGATCTGGATCAAAGTCGTTCTGTCCTTTGAATTCAGTTTGTAAATTTCATCCGTCAATTTCGTATCAAACCCAAGCAGTGGGTGTCCGCCCAATCCGATGGCAGATGTGGCCAATAACAGGCGCTGTACAAGCATTCCCGCTTCCATTTGCATGATCCGGTAGCCTCTGTATCCCAGGGCGTCTTGATAGTGATTTTTGTTTCCGATGATGTGAAGGCAGAGCGGCACCTGAAGCAGATTGACGTTATCCAGTGACAGACCTGATTGCAGCTGGAGACGATAATCCCCTGTGGCGATTTCCCGCAAGGAATGACGCACGCTGTCATATACGTATGCCCCATTTGGAATGCCTTCTACATTATACAAACAGCCATAGATTGAAACTCGGGGTTCTTTGCCGACATAGACGTCCTCTATGTCACTTCTGAATGCGTATGAATGGGTAGCCAGTTTGAGTAAAGTCGATAGGCGCTCCTGACTGACCTTCCCCATGACAAAATCCATTTCAGGAGAATGGCGATTTTTGCATGCTTCAATAAAATCATACGTATAGGACTCAATCTCCGGCAGAGGGATTTCTTTTTCACCGGTTCTAAAATCCGGTTGTTTTCCGAGTGTATGAAAATCACCTGTTGAATGTATTTTGGAAGCTTCATTCACCGCCAGTAACTTAGGAAACTCCCTAACTCTTTTAGACCTTTCGTAGTGTGCTACAGAAAGTGCTGGCAGCTCCCGGAATAGTTCTTCAGCAGTGAATGTCCTTGCCACCCCGGTTCCAGCCCAATTCGTTGCTGCAACGGAAAGCGGAATGACGGCATAGACGTTTTCATCTTCCTCACTCAGTCCGATCAGGCGGTTGACTGCTGAATCGAGGAATTGAACATAGACCCCAGACTCAAATCCGAACCGTTTGGCCGTTTCCAAGAGCTGCCCCGTTACGACACCGGCATCCAGTCCCTGCAGCCGGTAGGAAAAGTTGTTGTATTTAAAAAAGTTTTTCCAAAATCTTGTGGAGACGAAGGCCGTGGCAAAACACGTCGAGATATCGCAGCGATTGCCGAGTGCCCGTTCTAAGTACGAATCGAAATCCCCTTCCCGGAGCAGGACGAGGCGATGGTGGGCGGCATCATAATGGTAGATTCCATGGGGCAAATCATCGAGCTTTAAATAGAGATATAGTTCATTTGGATACAGCGCCCCTCCGGATGGAGCAAACCGCCGATACGAGTGGATCGGGTAATCCTCCTCTTCCTGATATTCATCGGGATACACCGACTGACTTACCCCGGTGATGCCGTAGACGTACCAGAGAAAATGACCGATCCTTTCCAAAGTGGGTTGTAAGGGCGGCTGTCCCTCGGGGAGTGACAGCGGTACTTCTGTAGACAATGGGACCACCTGCAATCCCCGGTACAGCTTATAGGGAAGGGGGGCATCGTCCCAGTCCACTTCCCAGTTAGGCTGATTGGCCCGATTGATATCAAATTGCAGATTGTGCAAGAATTGTTCCAGACTCATCCTCCTCACCTCCTCGTACCTTAAGGAAACGGATGCGGTTTCTGGTTGAGCTCATCGAATGTCAGGGGTCCGTCCCTATATCCCAGTTCCGCCGGGACGTTCAGGACCCTATCAAGGCCAGTCAGACGGGTAAGGTGATGCCCGAATGTCATGGGAAGCATGCCGGGAATCAGGACTTTTACGCAGTGTAGTCCGTTCTTTTCAAGTTCTGGTGCGGTTTGATCCACGACAATGACGTCAAGGTCCCGGCTTCGAAATCTTTCAAGAATGTCCTTCAGGTCATCCGTCAGATCGCTGTGTTCAGATCTCCAATCGAATTCTCCCTGGAAACTTCGCAGGGACCGGCTGTCACCCTGTAAAAACGTGAATCGTTCTTCAGCCTGTGGTAATCCATACAGCATACCGTGATCATCCATCTGCCTTACAAGGGAATCATCATAAAGCATTTTTTCATATTTCGTCTTGTTCTGCTCCAATTTCTCATCGAGATTCAGCATCATCCCCGCAAGCTCCTGAATCGCGCTTTTCGCCGCTCTTACCGGGTCCAGATGGGCACCTGCCGCGAGGATCAGATTCAATCCTTCATCCTTTCGGTTCTTTGCCATGGCAAAGACGCTTGGAATGCCGTGCTCCATGGTGGAGTTATACAAATAGAGATCATAACCTGCGACCGCCCGCATCCGTTCAGTCATTAATTGCAGCTCTTCGTCCTCTGATGTAAGGGGGTCAAGGCGCGGCAGGTTGAGCTCTGCATACCAGGTCATCAGGAATGAATCCCGTTCGACTACCTCCATGATTCCGTAGAAGATTGCTTCCTCCCGGCTTCCGCCAAGGGCACAGCCATTGGACGTTTCATAAACAAAACCGGATGAGCCGCAGCCCAGGCTGTAATAGGCAAGGAGCTCAGGTACGAGAATCGGCCGCTCTTCCATGAGTGAATATCCCCATACCCAGTCAATCTCCCTGTCAGGGTCGAACTTTTCAAATGGGAAACCTGGCGTTGCGTACTGTTCATCTGTGTGCACGCCGACCTTTAGGGGATCAAGTGCATGATCCTTCACGTTCCGGTAGCAGTCATGGATGACGGTCCGTTTGCCCCGGGGCTCCAACCCGCAGTGACGCTCCAATCCTTCAAGGATGGCGGTCAGCTCGCTGTCCGAGTAAACCTGTGTCCGGCCCGCCGTCCCTTCATCCCCGGAAAACATCGGCATGTTGACGCTCGCATCGGCAAATGGCGTCACCAGGTCATACATTTTGCTGTTGAAAAGTCCCGTCCGATTATCCAGATAGTCGCTTATGAGCACGTTTTTCAGCTCATCCAGGGGTGTACAGCGGAAACTGTCTGCACGGATTTTCGGGCTGGGCATGAGTGAAATCCGTGCTAACTCCGGCGAATCGTCCGGAATCCGGCTGCAAACCCGGCACAACGAGTCTGGAACGAAGGAGTGCCAGGAGCTGTTCAACGTTCTCATGTCAGTGTGACATACCCGTCCTTTTGAATGTGCCTCGTCACCCTCAAGGATCCTGACAGCTTCTGAGGTGATAATGTGAGCCATGTGCAAGATACCGGTTTTCGAAGCCCACGGATCTTTCGTCATTCCACCGTCTTCCGCGAGTTTCCTTTGGACTCCCCGCATCTCATGTCGTTCCTTTCCGCCAAGGAGACGCCTCACATCGGCACATTGTGAGCATCCCGGTGTATCGTGCTGTACCAGGGGTCCGATGACTCCTTCCCCAAAGGAAACGAAGCCTCTCAGCCATGGAACCTGGGTCCCCCTCATCACTTCTTCTGCCATCTGATGAACGCCTGGATTCCATCTATCATCCAGGATCAGCACCAAGTCGGTATTGGCCGGGATGTTTTTTTCTACGTTTTTTTGCCTGAATACGGGGTACCGGGCTGAAATTTCCGCACATACACGGTCCGAAAGCATCCCCTCCCCCACGATTACCACGAACGAACTCATCGCACTTCCTCCTCTCGCAGCAGAACACCAAACACACCTGCGAGCTCCTGTTTAAAAGCAGGTTCCATATTCAGTTCGTACACTACTATCCGCTTTTGATTCCGTTTTAAGGTGTTGATTGCTTCTTTCAGGTTTTCAGGCTGGATACTGTCTTCACTGGCTGGGATGGTTACTCTTTGCACATTCTGTTCCTCTAAAGCAACGGCAACAGGGTTTGCGTCGACGGCATCCGTATCGTTCTGAGCTTGAAAGAGTGCATTCTGCAGAGAGTTCCTCAGCGCCATGGTGATGGTAAAACCGGTATTCCCATACCAGCCTTTCTTACCCCGGACATAGACGACGGGAAATCCAGCCACATCCTCCCCTACACCGATTTCCGGTTGTCCTTCCATGGTGGTCAATGCTTTTACATAAAAACGGCATGTTTCATCTTCCACCGTATCTAATGCAAGACGGGTAATGGTGCTTTTTTGAACCGACTCTCTTTTTCGCAGCACATCATTCAGGCACTGATGAAGCCCGCGTCCCACACATTCTGCAAACGTCGCTCCAGCTCCGATGCCCATATAATCACCTGTCTGATGAGGAACGATCAAACTGCCAAGTCTTGCAGCGTATGCCTCAATTCCTTTTAACCCGGCTTCGCGACGTGCATCTGCATGAGTCAAGCCACTGCAGATCACCTCATCCAGCAGTTCTGCCGGACCCTCAGACAGTCCCTCGACGGGCTGAACACGGCATTGAGCGAGTGGCAGCTGCTTCGTATCCCCTTCCTCCCACACATGAAATACCCCAGTCTCTTTTGACGTCAGCAGACTGAAGAAATACAGCATTTTTTCAGGATCAGACCTTTCTGACACCTGTTCCAGCCGCGTCTCCAGGCCATGAACAGCTTCAGCTGCTAAACGCCCTGTCTCCAGCGGATGTGGTAAAAAGGAATGCCAGCTTCCTTCAAGAGTCTCTTTATCCAGGAGAAAGATCCGATTTCGCTGATCGGCTTTTGCCACTCCTGTTATCTCTTTGAATAATTCAAAGACGATCATGTTCGCAAGCATGGCTCCCGGGATCGCCGACTCAAAAGATTTGCCATCATCTTTCCGCAAGGCCGTTGCGTGGATGCGCCTCCATGCAGATTCCCACCCTGCCTCAGTATCAGGATGGATGATGGGTCCGGCCATTCCTTTCTCCTTGTGACAAATGGCCGGAATAAACAGCTTGTGATCCGTCCTGCAAATCGCATGGATGAGGTCGAGTTCCTCATGGTTTTCTTTTTCACTTACATATAAAATCGAATCGAAAGGCTCCAGGGTCTCCCGCCACCCGCCTTCACTGAATCGGACTTCCATGAGCTCTACCTCCGGATCCGTTTTCCGGGCATGGTCCACAAGCTCGATCAGCCGGCGTCTGTTCGTAGGTACCTCGTCGGTCACAAGTACCTGCAGCTTTGCCAGTCCCGATTCAATGAGGGATGAAACCAATGAAGTCAGAAAAGGACCAGATCCCACTGCCAGGACATTGGCCCCGCGGTAAGTTTCAAATCTGGCAGAACCCGATTCTGCCAAGCTATCGACAAATTCGATTTGTGAGGCGAATTTTTCCACTGCATGCCGGGGCAGCTGGTGTGGCAGATCCCTGCTTACATCCCGGACAAATCCATTTCCATGAAGTACCTCTGCTATTTCCATGACCCTGTTTTGATAAGGTCCAGGCAATCCATTCGTCAAATACTCAAGGGAATACTCCCCGTTGAACATCGGCAGCAGCTTCTCAACCCATTGATCAATCCCGTTACCTTCCATACGGAAAGAGCATAGGTTATTCCTGAAGTAAACACCGCTGTTCGGTTCGGGGAGGTAAAACGTATCCCTTTTCACTTTTAAACGCATAGAAGGGTCCAATTTTCCCATAGTGCTCCTCCTTACCCCCGCTTATCTCTTGTATTTTGGCTGTCATTACCATCGTATGAGTGTCAATTTGTCCCTTATGTATAAAAGAAAGACCCCTGCATGAACTCATACAGGGATCCATTTGAAAACGATATTCTAAAAGCCGATTATCGACCGCAGCGTCCACATCTGCCGCAACCGCCACACCGGCCACATCCGCCACATCTGCCGCAGCCTCCGCAACGGAAGCATCCGCCGCAGCCAAAACAGCTAAAGAAACATGAAAAACCAAAGCCAAAACAGCCTCCAAATCCTAGGAAAAGCCGCTCGTCATTCGGATCATACATGTTTTGATCCCAGGAAACGGGCTGTGTCGCCTGGAAATCACCTACATTCAAATGTTGAAGTTCATTATGAAAATTATTCATCTTCTTCATTACCTCCTAAAAAAGTTACCCAAAGTCTCTCCCGACTAAAAACAATTGAGCTCTCTAAGAAAAATTTCAGTCATATAGGTTCATTCACTATAAATGTGAACACTCCCAAACAATTTATGTCATTTTGCTGGGTATTGTTACTGATGCATAAGCCTATTTTATAGGGACATGACATAAAGAAGATGGTTATCTGGGAACTGTTCACTTCCTACTGAGCATTAACCCTCCCGACATCTCTAAAAATCAGATTAAATTACTTCAGCGTTTTTGATACACTACATATAGAAAAAGAGGTGATTGGTTCATGGAAAAAATGACGGTCGCAGAACAGCAGCAATCAATTGAGGCGTTTCGGTCAGTCATACGTAAATCGGAAAACGCTCTCGCTAGTATGAAGACAGGTGCGCCACAGACAAAGTTGCTTGAGAAGCGATTGAAAGCAGCCCGGATTGGTGCCGATGTACTTGACGCACATTGGGAAGGCAAGGATTTGGATGTCAGCAATGAAGATTTATTAGAGGCAAAAGAGGTGCTCGGAGGTTTACTGCTGACGCTTCCTTCCTTTCTTGAGAAGACAAAACCAGGAAGTGGACAAAGAACCTACATTGAAAGGAGGATAAAGGCATTTCAGATAGCAGTTCTTTTCCTTGATGATTCGATTAAATAAAAGAGCCGGCATCCGCCGGCTCTTCTTAAGTCTTATTTATGGTTCCTGCAAACTCCTCTTAAATCCTTCATCACTTCTTCTTTTTCCTCCCATGAGTAAATCGATGCGCTAGCCGCGAGTGGATGACCTCCACCATTGTACTTCTTGGCGACAGTGTTGATGACAGGACCTTTCGAGCGAAGGCGAACCCTGATCTGGTCGTGTTCTTCGATAACAATCTACAGGACATCTTCCGTTCACCTGATGTTCGTTTCCTTATATAAAGATGTTGAATTATTTTATACTACTCGATAAAAACATCGAGGCATCCTCATTCATAAAGATGCGATGTCCATGATGGAATGTCTTGATTTCAGTCGACTTAAATCCCGCATCGGATAGTCTCTCTTTCAGTTCTTCATGGTTAAAACCGTTGTGAACCTTCGGATGGTAGACACGGTCGTTTTTGTCAAAGTCAACAATGATGAGCTTGCCGCCATCATTCAGAATGTTGGACAACTCTTGTAAGATGTTTTTTGTATCTGGAATATGAAGAAGGACGAGTGACATTAACACGATGTCTGCCTTAAGTTCAGGAGTTCCTTGTGTAAAATCTGAATAAAGGACATCAGCGTTGGTGATCCCTTTTTGAGAGATTTTCGCTTTCGCAACATCCAACATTTGTTCGGATGAATCGACCAACAAAATGGAATCGACTAAATCTGTTAATGCTAAGCTGACTAGCCCGGTACCACTCCCGTAGTCGATCAGAGATTTTGAATTGCTATCTTGTAATTCCTGTTTTACTTCCTTAACGATTACTTTAGCCAATTCCTTTCTATCTTCTGTATCGTATCTTTTAGCCATCTCTTCAAAAACGTTCTGTTCCATCTTCCACTCTCCTATTCGTAAACATTCAAGCTATGTGGTGGTCATGATTTCACCATACATCAACCTAACTCATTTACCTAAACAGAAGAAGCCGGCATCCGCCGGCTCCACCAAAACTTACCCATGATTCCTGCACACGTCTCTCAAATCGCTCATTACTTTTTCTTTCTCTTCCCAAGAATAAATCGAAGCTCCTGCTGCCAATGGATGTCCGCCGCCGTTATATTTTTTGGCGATGGTGTTGATGATTGGTCCTTTGGAACGGAGGCGGACCCTGATTTGATCACTTTCTTCAATGAAGAAAACCCACGCTTTGATGCCTTTTACGTTCCCCAATGTGCTGACCAGTAAAGAAGCTTCTGAAGGAATGACCTGGTGCTGCTCGAGTATTTCTTTCGTCATGACCATGCTTGCACAGCCGTCCCCATCCATCTCGAAGTTCTGAAGGACAAATCCGTGCAGCTTGATGACATTGGCATCGATCTCGTACATTTTGTTGAATAGTTCATTACGGTCAAAATCAAAGCGAATCAATTCGCCTGCGATATCAAACGTATTCTGGGTTGTACTTGGATAAAGGAACCTTCCTGTATCTCCGACAATCCCGGCAAATAAAAGTCTTGCGCCTTCATCAGATAGTGTTAATCCTTTATCCTTACCGAACAAGTAGAACTCATAGATCATTTCGCTTACTGAGCTTGCGGATGTATCGATCCATAAATAGTCTCCGTATGCATCTTCATTGGGGTGATGATCGATTTTTACGAGCTTATCCCCTAACTTATAACGACTGTCACAGATACGTTCTTCATTCGCCGTATCGCAAACGATGATTAACGCTCCTTCGAACACATGGTCTTCAATGACATCCAGGCGTTTTAAATAATGAAGGCTTGCATCTTCTTGCCCGACGGCATAGATCTTTTTATCCGGGAAGGACGTTTTCAGCATTTCCACCAGGCCACCCTGGGATCCGTATGCGTCAGGATCCGGGCGGACATGTCTATGTACAATAATCGTTTCATATTGTTTGATGAGCTCTAGTATTTGTTCTTTCATGGGAATCTCCTTTGTAGTGGATTTTTTATTTGGCATTCTGTCCTGATATCTGTAAAATAGTAGCGAGAGAAGTCAACGATGGAGGACAAAACTATGTATTTTCTCGCACTACTGATTGTCGTAGCATTCACCTTTTATGTCTTTTATAAAATCAGACAGGTCCGAACGAATCGACCAATGGAAAAGAAATGGTTATCGGCGAAGGCAAGCATCGCACTAGGGCTATTTGTTGCCCTGTTTGGGATCAATCAGCTGTTTTTATTCCCTGGGACGCTGACGTATTTCATCGGCGGTCTTTTCATCCTGATTGGACTTGGGAGCTGCTGGGCTGGGTATAAGTTGTACAAGCACGTGCTTCCTTATGCTCAAAGGGAAGCAAAGGAATTGGATAAGCAATAAATACGACAAAAGACTGGATGTTCATCCGGTCTTTTTTTTGATTACATAGCTTTTGTTTATCCAAAAACTCTTTTAGTGTCGATCAATCAGCTGACAAATCATCAGGGATTTCCCTACCATTACACCTTCACAATAGACTTCTACATCCACTTTACCAAATTTCCTCCCGACGTCGAGCACTTTGGGGTGAATTTCGAGCATGCTCTCCATTTGGACGGGCTTGATGAAATAGATGGTCATGTTTTCGATGACGATATCGCCTTTTTTGTAAGGCTTCAACGCACGATTGGCCGCTTCGGTCATTAATGTAGTGAACACTCCATAGGAGATCGTCCCGATACCTGTGGTCATCTGAGGCGTCACGGCGAATTGGTAGACTTCTTTATCGCCCTTCTTTTCAGCTGCAGCCTCCACTGCGTTACTGATCAGATCATCGATCGTTTCCCCAACCTGTGGCTGCCTTTGGATCATTTGCAGTGCCTTCAATACATCCTGACGGCTGATGATTCCCTGGAGCCTGTTTTGTTCATTCACGACGGGAAGCAATTCAATTCCTTCCCAGATCATGATATGGGCGGCTGAGGCTACGCTTGTATTCGGGCTGACGGTGATCGGCTGCTTCGTCATGATCTTATCGATCCCTGTATACTTTTCCTGCCCCATGACGTCTTTCGAGGTGACCATCCCATGTACCTTCAGGTTGTTATCCACTACTGGGAAACGGCTGTGGAACGTATACTGATTCTTTTCGTACCATTCCTCCAACGTATCATTGATATGCAGGTAAGCCGTGTCATCCGCTTTTGTCAAAATATCTTCTACTAAGATGATTTCCTTTTTGATGAGCTGATCATAGATCGCCCTGTTGATCATGGTTGCCACTGTAAAGGTGTCGTAGGAAGTGGAGATGATTGGAAGTTCCAGTTCGTCTGCGAGCTTCTTGACATGATCTTCTGTATCGAATCCACCGGTGATGAGTACGGCAGCCCCGGCTCTCAGTGCATGTTCATGGGCCTGTGTCCGGTTCCCGATGATCAACAGGTTCCCTGCTTCCGTGTATCTCATCATCGCTTCAAGCTTCATCGCACCGATGACAAACTTATTGAGCATTTTATGTAATCCCGTTCTTCCACCCAATACTTGTCCATCAATGATATTGACCACTTCTGCATAGGTGAGTTTTTCGATGTTATCTTTCTTCTTTTGTTCGATCCGGATCGTCCCGACGCGCTCGATGGTGCTGACGTATCCTTTGGTTTCGGCATCCTTGATCGCTCTGTATGCCGTTCCTTCGCTTACGGTCAATGCTTTTGCAATTTGGCGGACGGAGATTTTTTCACCGACTGGTAAGGTATCTATGTAGTCTAATATTTGTTCGTGTTTAGTAGCCAATGCTTTTCACCCTTCTTTATAACGTCCTGGTTTATATGTTTATTATAATGTGAAAAGCTTGGTGTTTCAATTTAATCGGGGCTTTCGGTGGTGAAAGCCCCACTTTAGATTAGAGAGTGCTGGTTGATTTCCGCTGCAGGGGCTCGCTTTCCGCGGGGCCGGCGGTGAGCCTCCTCAGCTGCGCTTCCGGGGTCTCACCTGTCCGGCTATTCCCGCAGGAGTCGAGCCCCTTCCGCTTCAATCAACTTATTGGGTTTGCAACTTCTACCTTTAAGAAGCACCACTCCCTCCCTAAAACTCAACCAAACGACCTTGATTTCACTCTGCGAACCGGTGTAGATTTCAACTTCTTGCCTTTACCCTTACTTGTTCCTTTAGGTGTGTATAGTAGGGCTGCGAGATTTCCTGCTGCGACGAATGTGGCGAGGACGAGCCAGCTGATGGCAAAGGTGCCTTGAAGGCCTTCAGCGAAAATGGACATGCGGGGAGCTCCGTAGTAGATGAGTGCTCCTGTTACGAGTAAGCATAGTATATATCGTTGTTTCATGCGTTCTTCCTCCTCTCTGGGCTTGTATCATGTATATGCGAGTGAGTGGAGGATATTGTGTAAACATGAGAAAAAGGGTGATGCGAATGCACCACCCTTATTTTATTAGTATTCGATTACGTCTCCGGCCTTCATGATTTGCCCTTCAGAATCCTCGAGCAGCTCGATGAATTTGTTTGGATCCTGCTTGATTGGCGGGAATGTATCATAATGGATCGGCACGACTTTCTTCGCTTTTAAGAAGCTTGCTGCCGTGGCCGCATCTTCAGGTCCCATTGTGAAATTATCCCCGATTGGAAGGAAAGCAAGGTCAATCGGATGTCGTTCCCCGATTAGTTTCATGTCGGAGAATAATCCTGTATCCCCTGCATGGAAGATGGTTTTTCCTTCAATCATTAAGAGAACGCCTGCTGGCATACCCATGTAGATGATTTCGTTGCCGTCTGTGATGAGACCTGATCCGTGGAAGGCTTGAGTCAGCTTCACTTTACCGAAGTCAAATTCATAGGCTCCACCGACGTGCATCGGATGGGTCTTCACTAATTGCCAGCTTAAGTACGTAGCCAGTTCATGATTTGCAATCACCAATGAGTCGTTTTTCTTCGCAAGCTCGACGGTGTCACCTACGTGATCGTTGTGACCGTGTGTAAGGATGATGACATCCGGCTTTTCGTCATCCACTTTAAGATCTGTCAGTTCGTTTCCATTGATAAATGGATCGATTAAAATCGTTTTACCGTTTGTTTCGATTTTCACTACTGAATGTCCGTGATATGAAATCTTCATTTTGCATCTCCTCCAAATAAACTTATCTATTTTTCTTTCTCTCGTTTGCTATTTTATGTTATACCCCAATTTTATAAAAATAAGCGAGTAGTAGCAATTAAGTTGTTGTCTCTACTCATATAAAACAGTAATAAAAAAACCAAGGTAACCCTTGGTAAGTATGGTTTTCTATTTTACAGCTGATTGATCATCCGTTTCCTTTTCCAATACATTCACGATATAATCTTTGCCCCACTCATACATAGCCTCTAAGATTGGCAACAGTCTTTCCCCATGCTCGGTAAGTGAGTATTCAACTTTTGGTGGAACTACAGGATAAACTTCTCGGTGTACGATTAAATGATCTTCAAGTTCGCGTAATTGGTTTACAAGCATTCTTTGGGTAATTCCCGGCATAAGGGACTTTAATTCACCAAATCGTTTCGTTCCTTCCTTGCCTAGATGCCATAAAATTAACATTTTCCATTTACCACCGATTACGGCGAGCGTTAATTCTTTCTCACAGTTAAAACTTTTCTCTCCTAAATTTGGCATTTACGTCAACTCCCCTTTATTTCATCCAATAGTATACTTTTTGTCACTATATGCGATAAAAGTGCGTACTTTAAATTTATTTACATACTGATTATACTAAACAGCATGCTAGTGAGTAAATACATTCTCATGACAACACTTAGCATAACCAATTAAAATTTATGATAAGGAGCGAATATAAATGAAATTACAATTAGCATTAGATCTTGTAGATATTCCAGGAGCCATTGCATTAGTAAAAGAGGTAGAAGAGTATATTGATGTTGTAGAAATTGGTACACCTGTGGTGATCAATGAAGGCCTTAAAGCAGTGAAAGAAGTAAAAGCAGCATTCCCTGACTTAACCGTATTAGCGGACTTGAAAATTATGGATGCAGCTGGATATGAAGTAAGCCAAGCCTCTGCTGCAGGTGCTGACATCATTACGATTCTTGGAACGGCAGAAGACGAGTCAATCAAAGGCGCAGTAGAAGAAGCCCGAAAACAAGGGAAACAAATCCTTGTTGATATGATTGCCGTCAAAGACGTTGCCGCCCGTGCGAAAGAATTGGACGAACTTGGTGCCGATTATATTTGTGTACACACAGGTTATGATTTGCAAGCTGTAGGAAAAAATTCCTTTGAAGATCTACACACGATCAAAAGCGTTGTGAAAAATGCCAAAACGGCAATTGCCGGTGGAATCAAATTAGAAACACTCCCGGAAGTTATTAAAGAACAGCCTGACCTCATCATTGTAGGTGGCGGGATCACGGGCAAAGAAGATAAAAGAGCGACTGCACGTGAAATGCAGGAATTAATTCAACAAGGGTAATGAAACGATGAAGTCTACTCAATATTTAGCCAAAGTCGTGGAAGAATTAAGTCAAACAGTACACTTAATCTCTGATGAAGAGGCAGAGAAATTAGTAAACCAGATATTAGAATCCAAGAAAATCTTTGTGGCTGGTGCCGGCAGATCTGGATTGATGGGAAAATCTTTTGTGATGCGAATGATGCACATGGGGATTGATGCCTATGTCGTTGGGGAAACAGTAACAGCTAACTTAGAAAAGGATGATCTATTAATCATTGGATCAGGTTCAGGAGAAACCAAAACGTTAGTGGCCATTGCTGAGAAAGCAAAAAGCTTGGGAGGTACCGTCGCAGCAATAACCATTTCTCCTGATTCAACCATTGGAGAATTAGCTGATTTGACCGTTACATTACCAGGAGTAACGAAAGACCAGTCCGAAGGTGATTACAAAACGATCCAACCAATGGGCTCTCTATTTGAGCAAACGATGTTGTTATTTTATGATGCCATCATCCTGCGATTTATGGAGAAAAAGGGATTGGATTCTACTAAAATGTATGGGAAACATGCAAATCTCGAATAGAGTAAAAAATACGGAAAAAGCCACATTTCAGGATGTGGCTTTTTCTGTGTATTCCCATTTTGTTATGTAAAGTATTGCAGTCCAATCAACTTAAGGCATAATCTCTACTATATTTACATAAAAAAGCCGACTGAACATTTCCATGCAGTCGGCTTCGTGGTGTTATTGTTGCTCTAATTGTGTTCTTGTGTCTGAGTAGTCTACAGCGTGTGCTTCGGCTACGGCTTGGTATGTTACATATCCATTCAATGTGTTGATACCTTTTAATAGCGCTTCGTTGTCTAAGCATGCTTTTTTGTAGCCTTTGTTTGCGA
The DNA here is from genome assembly GCF_041889765.1 of Rossellomorea sp. FM04394. Classification (NCBI taxonomy): domain Bacteria; kingdom Bacillati; phylum Bacillota; class Bacilli; order Caryophanales; family Bacillaceae; genus Rossellomorea; species Rossellomorea sp. FM04394. Next base: position 3,286,060 of record NZ_CP168654.1, read on the forward strand.
TTTGAACCGCGTAAGGCACTGTTACGTTTGTAAGTGCGATAGTAGACGTACGTGGTACGGCACCAGGCATGTTAGCAACGGCATAGTGTACAACGCCATGCTTCACATAAGTTGGATCGTCATGAGTCGTGATGCGGTCCGTTGTTTCGAAGATTCCACCTTGGTCGATGGCGATATCAACGACAACTGATCCAGGCGTCATCGCTTTGATCATGTCTTCTGTTACCAATTTAGGTGCTTTCGCTCCCGGAATCAGAACAGCTCCGATGACAAGGTCTGCTTCTCTAACAGCTTGTTCGATATTCAGCGGGTTGGACATAAGCGTTGTTACGTCGCTTCCGAAGATATCATCCAGCTGACGAAGGCGATCCGGGTTAAGGTCAAGGATGGTTACGTTGGCACCAAGTCCGACAGCCATTTTCGCTGCGTTCGTACCTGCAACTCCTCCACCGATGATCGTTACTTTACTGCGGCGAACCCCAGGGACACCTGAAAGTAACACACCTTTACCACCGTGGATTTTCTCTAAGAACTGAGCACCGATTTGAGTCGCCATACGTCCAGCCACTTCACTCATCGGAGTCAATAATGGAAGGGCACGATTCAGTTCAACCGTTTCGTACGCGATTCCAATCACTTTATTATCGATTAACGCTTTCGTTAATTCAGGTTCTGGAGCAAGATGTAAATATGTAAATAAGATAAGTCCCTCACGGAAATAAGAGTACTCACTTGGAAGCGGCTCTTTTACCTTCATGACCATGTCCATGGACCATGCTTCCGCTGCAGAATCAACGATGTGTCCACCTGCTGCTACGTAATCTTCGTCTGTGAATCCTGAGCCTAATCCAGCTCCTGATTCGATGTAAACCTCATGTCCAAAAAGAACCAGATTCACAACACCTGCGGGAGTCATAGCCACCCGATTTTCATTATTTTTAATTTCCGTTGGTACACCAATACGCATACTAAGCCAACCTCCTAAATGCACTATTGCTCCTTGGAGCATTTACTTCCTAAATATAACACTATTCATATATAATAGCGAAGGGCAATTACTCACCCTGTAAGCACTTACATTCTAACAAATAAATAAGGAAATATCTCTATTTTTCTTTAATAAATTTAAAGATTATTTCTTCGCTTTTTTCCAAAAATTCTTTAAAATAGAAACAGTGCATCTTAGTATACCCAAAGGAGACTTTTTCATGAAACAACCCATGATCGAACGGCTCGGACTTGAAAAGGTCCCAACCCAATTAAAATCAACCACATGGATCGAATACTTCATCATACAGCTCGCTTTTTCCGTAAACGCAGGAAACTTCCTCATCCCGGCACTGGCTGTCCTTGAAGGCGGACTATCCTTTCAGGCAGCCTTTACAGCAACCGTACTGGGAGCAAGCGTCGCCTTCCTATTCGTATCATTCTTATCTCTTCCGGGCTCCCGCTACGGCCTGCCCGCTCAATACGTCCTGAGGTCCATCATCGGAACCCGGCTGTCGATGCTCATCGCATCCCCCATCCGGTCCCTGACGTCCCTTTACTGGTTCAGCGTCCAAACCATCGGAGGAACCTTCGTCATCATCTCCATGGTGGAAAAAGTCACACCGTACACCATCCCATTCGTCCCCGTCGCCATCGGACTCGCCATCATCATGACCCTTCTGGCACTCATCGGCTTCGAAGCCGTCAAAAAAGCGACCAAACTATTCATCCCGATCCTCGTGATCGGCCAGGGAATCATCCTCTACCTATTCCTAACCAAAGGAGCCGATTCCCTCACAACACTAAGCCAAGGCCAGGAACCATTCTCCATCGGAACGTTCCTATTCTACTCAAGCCTCGTCTTCGTCCAATACATCTCAGGCGTCAGCGCATCATCCGACATCACCCGCTACAGCAAAAGCGACCGCCACGGATTCTGGGGCCTGTACGCTGGAAACATCGTCGGATTCATGATGACCGCACTACTTGGAGGATTGAGTGCCAGCTTGTTCAAAGACCTCAACCCATTCGTGGCAGCGAGTCAACTGACCGACTCCAGCCTGCTTCTCCTGGTGATCACGGCTTGTGCGATGGTATCGATGATTTCTATTAATCTTAGTAATGCGTATACGGGGGGATACAGTTTGCTTAATGCACTGCCCTCCCTGTCGCGGATTCAAAGTGCCATGTTATTCAGTGTCGCGGGGATTATTTTAAGTTCGTTTCCGCAGCTGGTTTACAATGCGCAGGAGTATATTTCTTATCTGGGGATCTTGATTATTCCGATATCGGCGATTGTGGTGGCTGAATATTTGGTTATTAGGAAAGGGAAGATTTCTGAGAGTGCGCTTGTTCGGCTTGCGAGTGGGGAGTCGAACTTTAATCGTGAGGCGTTGGTTGTGTTGGGGATTGGGATGGTGTTTTATTTGGTGATTCCTGATTCGTTTTCGCCGGGGTTTAGTTGTTTTTTGGTTACTTGTGTTGTTTATGTATTAAGTAAGATGCGAGGTAGTATGGAAGGACAGGAGGCTGTTCAGAAACTTAGTTAAGGAAAAAGAGTGAACCAATATGTTCACTCTTTCCTGTTTAACAAACTCCAATTAGTGGAGATTGCGAATTACCTAGTCCCTCTGCTAAAAATATTGTATCAGTATCTCAAAATTATGCCCGACACTAGGTTTAATTAATATATCGAATTAACTACACACAATGATAATTCAATAAATCAATCTAAACTACTTCGCTGTCGAGGATTGTTAGCAATGGATTCAAGAATGGATAACGCTGATCGGTAAATTTTCTTCTTATTCGTGGCTGATTGTGGGTTAAATTCGTCAAATGGCTGCAAGTGGTTTTCTTGAAGGTAAACAGTTAATTATTCTTGTGATAACTGGATCCCTTTTGTTTCTAATTCCAAGTATTGTATATTGTTCATTTGTTCATCTCCTTTGGAAAATAAAAACACCCTCAAATTAATGAGTGTGTTTAGGTGATTTTTAGTTATTCTTCATCATCATAATTTTTTATTGACACACTAATCGTAAACTTAGTGGCAAAATTATCTTTTAAAGTCACTTGGTCAGGATTAGGGTCTAAAACTTCAACAATAACTTCTTTATTTTGGTTTATAGCCATGTGTGAGGCTTTAACTTGATCAAGTTTTCTTTCTAACTCTTTTTTACTACTAGCATGTGTAAATGTAATCATATCTGACATTTGGACACCTCCCTTCATCCTACTAATTTCGACACAAAGGGATTTTTTTCCTTTTATTCACCTTCAAAATATGAAAAGTCTACTTCTTTTACAACAAATTTTTTCTTATTTGTAACACCAATATTATTTTCTATCATTAACTTTGCTAATTTTCGTCCATCAATTAGTATTATCTTTTTTCGTTCTAATCTATCAACATATTCTTCAGCACCCTTAGAAAAACTAGATGTTGTAATAAATATACCTTTACTTGCACCTTTAGCATCTAGTGCTCCTGAAAACCCCATAACATCTGGTCTTCCTACAGTATTCTCCCAACGTTTTGCTTGAACATAAATATTATCAAGACCCAATTTATCTTCTTTTATAACACCGTCTAATCCACCATCATTTGTTTTTTCAGTAACTTCACCATCTCCATATCCCATAGATGTAAGTAGCTCAACAACTATAGTTTCAAGCCTTCTCCAATGAGCTTGTTTAAGATGATCAATTAAATCATTAATTAAATCTGTTTCAATCTCTTCAACCTTCTCTTGAATAATTTCAAAAGGATCGACTACTTTTTCAAGTTCTTCAATTTCATCTACTCTCTCATCAGAACTATCATTTAATAACTCTAGTCCATCTTCAGTAATTTGATATGTAAATTTACTAACTTCTTCTATATACTCTTGTTTCTTAAGTGAATATCGGGCTGACCTCATTCTTGTCATAAATATACTGTCTTTACTATTAGAATAAGTAACATTTCTTTGTTCTTCATCTAATTTGAACAGTTTCTCAACCTCTGCATTTATCATAGAAGTAGTATAAGGATTTCCATCTTTTAATGCTGATAAGATAGGAATTACCAACTCTTTTTGAGATGGTAGGGAATCAGCTATGTATTGATCATATTCAATTACATGAGGAACTGATTGACTATTAATAATCTCTATTAATGCCTCTTCATTCTCTGGAATACCATTTGCTCTAATAATTTCGTGTATTTGATTTGCAGACATTCCTTTTTCATTTAGTCTTTTAATGAAGGACAAAACTCTAATTGATTCTTGATTAAAGTATTTGTTCTTTCCTTCTTTAACCATTGGAATATACTCTTTAAACTTCTTTATCCAACTTCTCCCTGTACTTTCAACCCAGCCAACCGTTTCAGACAACTTCTTCTGATTTATATAACCTTTTTTCACAAATAGCAGCCCCTACTAATTTTAGTTATATTTTACCATAATAATAGACTATGTAGACTCTATTACAATGGTGTTTTGTTAAAATACAGTATAGTAACTAGATGTCTCCAGGTTATAAACAACCTTCCTACCAAATTTAACCACCCTTGAAGAAAAATGGTGTCTGATCATTAACGCTTCATCGTACCGAGGGTCTGACCCCATTATTACGTCCTTTTCACCGTACGAAGACACTTCGGAATCATTATCTGTCCTCTTTCACATAATTCTCCATCCAATTTAAATAACCCCTACTATGTTGCCAAGCAGATTAATGAATTGGGGTTATATCCTCGGTACGTTATAGCATTAATGTATCTAGGGACTGACCTAAAAGACGTGTAAAACGGGGTCAGACCCTCGGTACATTAAAGCATTACCGTATCGAGGGTCTGACCCCAATATTTACTAATATTTCAGACTTCACTTTATGACTCAATAAAAATGCACTCCTATTATTCTTTAACGATATTAACCTTTAAATCTTGTATCATTGTTTCTTTTATACTTTTTTCACCTAGAAGCCAATATCAATTCCTACAAATCCCAGTTTGGAGTTTTCAACATATAATCTTCCCTAATAATTAAATCATAAATTAGATCCTCCCCACCTGTTTCGTTTAATACGTGTTCCATCGCATCTTCAAATGAAGTACCGTGTGTAAGCATTAATTGCCTTCCTTTATCTAGAAATTCTTCATAACTATAGTGCATGTTACTTTGAAGTTCTCGTATAGTACACTTTGCTACTAGAGGGTGTTGATAATTAGATGTTGAAAACCCTTCAACAATCCTGTAGTTCCCTTCTGTGCTCCTTTCAGCTCCTTCTAAGCTACCCGATTGTTCATTCCAAGGTGGCAGTTGACCAAACTTCTTTTTATAACTTTCTAGTAATATTCCTTCAACTAATTTTACATCTCTTTTAAATTGTTCATCATTAAAATATGAAAGCTCAACTTTTACTCCTTTGAAGACTTCTTCAACATTTTTACGTATCACGGGTTGGCAAATAGAAGGCATCGTTAGTATAGAATATCCAATTTTCTCATTGTAATTAAAATAATTAATTATCTTTTCATATTTGCAACTAGTCGGACGTGTGCGTATAATGCCGTTGTGTTGTTTAAACCTTTCAGCTAAGTTAACTGCTAGTCCTATATATAAAATTTCTTTTGTTTCAAAATTCCAAAAACTATATATACCAGAAGAAGCCCATCCCCAGTCTAATAAAATCGGACTGCACAAATCATTTAAAGCTTCTACTATAGATGTGGCATCATCTTTAGTATAAGCATCTTGTATGATAGTACCAAACCTCGCTCCAAAGATATAACTTGTTGCTGGGTCGTTATTTAATCTAGACCTATTAATTATATCCATTATATCCATAAGACCACATCCTCCTCTTTTAGTTATAAAATGCATTAAATTACTTATTTCTCAAAAATCCCTAACATACCTAAAATATAAAGGTACTATCTTACAATAAAGCAATTGCTACTAAACTTCTTCTTACTAAATATGATATTATATAATTATCCTAAAAACTCATCCAGTATAACCTTTATTTCTTTAGGTGTTTCAACTACTACATTTTGTTGCTCTTCCACCCACATGCAGACAAACCCCATTCCTCTTAAAGGTTTTTCGCAGATGAAACCCTTCAATGTTAAATATTAAGCTACAGCGATGTTAACTGTGTCTTCGTTCATTACAAATTTGTCTGGTTTCTTTTGAATACTATTTTTTATGGGCATACAACTTTTCCCTTTCATTAAAAAATTAATCCGGTCCGTCCTAGTCTAAAGGTATGTATCTTTCTTTTAATCGATGTTATTAGATCATCAATTGATTTTAATATACTAACATAAACTCCGACACTAATATGTAAAAATAATCCAAATGCCTCAATAGATAAATTTCATTCTGCTTTTAAATACTAAATTTCAAGTAGCGTTAGACCGACCCAATTATATTCTAGTAGAATGTGATGTAAGGTGTCTTTCTTTTTTAGGTTGGATAGGGCTAGCTATACTTCTTACCGCTCTTATCCCTGATTCTGACTTCCTTGGATGCAGAAAAATTTTATCAGCAGGGGTTTTCGAATCTCCTATTTATTTTCCTACAAAAAACCCCTTTTACAAAACGAACGAAAGGGGCTGCCTATCACAATTATTTTACCTATTCCTCAACACTCTCCTCCGTAACCAACTTCAACGGTACCGGAATCTTTTCTTTCACTTTCTTCCCCTGCAATACATCAGACCCAGCCTGAACGACCAACTGACCAATCTTCTCAGGCTGCCGAGCAACAGTCGCAGATAGGTTACCATTCCGAATGCTAGTCATCGCATCTTCATTCCCATCAAATCCAACAAACATGGGGGTCTGACCCTTGGTACATTAAAGCATTACGGTATTGAGGGTCTGGCCCCCAGTACATTGATACTTCAACACACCTAAGGTCAGACCCCATTACCCAGTCTTTAAACCGTAGCAAGTGGAATCCCGAACTTTTAAAAGCACCCTGGATAACACACTATTTAATTTCTATGTAATCTTTAATTGGTTTCTGAAGTTCATTATTATGAAAAGCGTTAACAAAGTTGGCCTGAAAGTAAATTAGATTCTCTGAATAATATCCAAATCCTTTCCAAACTGAATACCCTAAATATAGGAGTAACAGAATGATTAATACCGTAAATAAATTGTGACCATATATATATATTAGTATGCATACAGTTATTATAGATAATACAATTGAGACCAAAAGCGCTCCCAAACCATGGATGGTAGATAACATATATCTATATCGCTCAGAAACATAATCTCGATGATCTTTATCGCTTAATATTAATTGTTTTTGCCAATGAAACTCAAACATAAAGTATGCCTTATGATGGTCAAACCTATTTTTTTCAATGCCTTTAATTCCTTCTGGATGTTCAATGATATCGAACAATTTTTCCATTATTTTCGAAGATTGTTTGCTGAATATCCAATTAACTGAAAAATACATTTGGTGCATTAAATAGCCCAATACAATTCCAACAAACCCTAAAGAAATCATTATTCCAAGTAACTGAGTAACAGTAAATTCATTCCCTAAAAACAAGTTATTACCGTATGAAAGATAGCAGACATAGCTAAAAACAATAAACACCCATCCAGGAATACCCCATCTAATCAAATATTTCGTCTCAAAATTCATCATACTTACTCTCTCCTTTGTCTAATATACTTTATACGACAAAAGAACCATTTCACCTTCTTTACCTCCTACAAAATTATTAGGATTAGTTCTCCGATACATTAATGCTTTAACATACCGAGGGTCTGACCCCAATTTCAAGGCTTATAGTCTTCCTCAATAGCGCACGGTTGTAAAAAATACTTTCTAATGAATAGTATCGTTGTACGGTGCATTACATAAATCTATTATTATTTATCGAGAGTATTCAACATCAGCGCCAATTAATTAAGATTATCATCCTTGTAATAAAAAAACTGCCTGTATTTGTTTTATGATTTAAAGAATAACTGATTACTAAAGCTCTTTGGATATCCCTTTTTACAAAACCAAAGGGTATTTTCCTTTTGGCTAGTTCCTTAATAGACCAGTGCTTTATCAACTTACTGTCCTTTTTCAGGAGCAAGATACAAGGCATAGAAACAACTAACCGTTAGTTTCGTAGTTATTTATCCTTCGAAGTTTCAATCTAAATAGGATATTATTAAATATAAAGATACAAAGGGAGGGATTGATATGGAAGAAATTCAAGAAAAAATGCATCTTCGCTTAATAGAGAAAAAATTACAAAGTTTTTCGGGATTTGTTTTTGAAGAACACGCAAGGTTTTTATTGAAAATTATTGATTCTAGATTTACGTTTACAAGGCTTCGCATAGATGGAAAGATTGATGGTTATAAAAGAATCGCAACGAAGAAAAAATTTGGTAAAGAGAAAGTTATTGAGATTTATTCAATGTATGGTAAAGAGGCGTGGACTAACCCAGACTATAAAAAAATAGCCAATGACCTTGATGATGCAATAGACTATGCAAAGAAAAGAGAGTATCGTATTAAAAAATGGAGTCCGGTTATAAACTTTGAATTAGAAACAGAATTCAGACATCAAATGGAAGAAAAATGTGAAGAGTTAAATATTAATTTTGAAGAAATTAATCCAACCATACTTACCACTAAGCTAACTACACCAGATAAAATATTTACTGCTGCCTGCTATTTCAATGCAACTGATTCTCCTACATTGCCTTTTTCAACCTATTCATGTCATCAACTAGGTAAAAGAGCCTTAGAAAGTATTTATGAAAACCAAGGTAAACCTAATACTGATGAAAAATTCGAATTGTTGAAAGAAATTGTTTCCACAATTCTTAAATTCTCATTCTTAGATAATAAGGTGAAATATAATATAGAATTTTACCCAACAGTAGGTAAAAAAACCAATATCAATAAGGATTTTATTTATAGTTATAAATTATTCGATCGCTCCTTTTTACCAGTAGAAAACGTAAAGCCGGGAAATTATTTCTCCAAAGATAAGGATGGTTATATTATTTTACAAATACCAAACTTAGTTCCTATATATTCCCTTTGTATTGAACTTGAAAAACAATTAGAGAAAAGTGGAACTTTCAATATATCTGAGGCATTAGAAACGTGTTATAAATATTCACAAGGACTTTCCTTTAAAAAAATAACTTAAAAAAATACGAAAAAATGTATTCTAATTAATTCATACTTTTCATCGGTAACTTTATCTATTTTTCTTAGTTTCTGCTGTTCATTAATAACTGACAAAAATAATCTATTTCTATTTAATAAACGGTGTAAGTGGCATCATCCACTTTACCAAACCTTAATTCACCACTGTAAAAAATCCTTGTCACTTGGGTTCACAAAAGGGAAAATTTGATCATATATAGGAATATCGGGGTCAGACCCCCGTTCCATTAATGTATCACTGTTACGAAGGTCTAACCCCAATATCCTCCTGTACGTCAAACTGCTCATCCATAAACACAATCAGCTCGTCTCGACAACTCGATCAAGCTGAATCGCTCCATCGCCACGTAATCCATCAGTGTCATCAGCAAGCCTCGCCCCCACCTGCCAACGAAACGTCCAATCAGCGCCTCCAGCCTATCTACATCCTTAACGTCTCTAATGGCGGGGGTTTTGATGTTGTTGTTCTCTAAAATCTATTCTTTCTCTAAGTTCTTAAGTCTGTTTGCAGGTCATTTCCGCACCCGATTCACATGCTTTTCGCCGCAAGAAGACCTTCCGGAATCTGGTCAATTCCGGAATCTCAAATTCGTTTTTCACAAATATTCCTACCCAATACAAATAATCCCCACAAGTGACATTCTTCCTCAACCTATACGTAATTACATGCCCATACTCATACTTCTCAGACACCGACCATTTACTCGAAGGCTGAATCCGCGAATGCAAATACTCATTAATCTTGTTCCCTCTGTAAAATATCACATCTCGAAACTTTCTAATTGATCTGATATACTTGCTTTCCCCAAGAACCATACACCCGACCTGAGCCTCTTCATTCAAAAGAATCCACGCATACAGGAGAATACTTTCTAGGGGATAGTATTTATTTAAGTCCAACCCACTTTGTATTAATTGTCTTGATCCACTCATTTGTTTCACTCCTGTATCAATCTGTATTCAACTTTTATATAGAGAGGTGGGCTGGGAAAGGATACCCTTGGAGTGCAAACCGGAGACGGTTCTTACTTTACTTTTTGGGCAAATCCTTGGGGATCGTCTAAATGAAAAGGTAGTGACGGAACCGTCCCCACCTACTTTGAAACCAAGCATAAAAATACTATTTGGAGCATAGATTAGAAACTTAAAAATTATGAATACACAATTTTACTTTTGTTCGAGACAACTAAAGTGTGACATACATAAACAACTTACCTGTGACTCTAGGAAAAGTATAAGAAAAGGCCCAGAGCATCTTATCTGTTATCGCTCTTGGCCTTATAAGCATTAATCTTCTAGTCCATCCATGTTTCAAAGAATATTTAATTTAGTGATAAATTAAGCATTAAAAACTAATATCGTCAACATGCTTACTCAAGTTATCAAAATGTTTATGTTTATTAATTTGGTCTCTTTCTTTCTTAGCTTTTTGATTTAACTTTTGCTGCCTGTATTTCTCATTTGCTTCGTTTACCGCAAGAACTAATGTGTCTCTATGATAACTCTTTACTTCTTCAATTGTTGTGCCATTCAAGAAAATCTTTTCACCACGGACTTCTGCAATACCTGGTCGATGCATCATGGTAAATCGAGGAGGGTGATTCCAACTGGCAATAAAATATTTTGACCAATCATATTCAGGTCTTTTATTGAGTTCAAAAGGAATGCTATACAAAGCTGACCCTCGTGATCCATCCTTTTTGGGAATAGTTACTTCATCTACAATAATCCCTAGAATTTTCACATCAACATCTTCATCTTGACCTTTCTCACTGATTAAAAGTTCAGATTTAGATACACCAAGTCTTTTCGCTAGTCTTTCTTTTGCATCCACACTATTGTTTTTCTTCTTTCTTGAGATTCCAAGTATGGTTGTTAAAAGATCAGTGTAACTTAGCTCAAATTTCTTACTATTAATGTCGTGATTTAAGTCAACGTATAAGTTTCCCTTAAGAAATTCAGGTGATACTGAATTCCAGTCTCCACCAACATATATTGGAATGAATTTTTTAATATGTTGGTTCATTGATACGGATGTAGCCATTAATTTTGCTTCGTAGCCGCTTCCACCTAGTCGACCATCAGCTTTTCTTTTATAGCCCTCAGAACAGACCACTAATACATAATCGGATTCTGTAATCGCCTTCTCCATATAAAGAGCTAATTCGTCCCCTGGTTTTAAATCCCATTGATCCAGCTTAACTTCAAGACCATCCTCTTCTAACATTCCAGCGATTTGTTTGACAAATTGTTTATGCTCATCACTTTCCCAAGAGTATGATATGAAAATCTTTTTCAAATTACCCACCTCATTTTAAAATTAATTAGTGATAATTATAACGGTTTTCAATAAGAATTAGGAATATTTTTCAATATTAAATACAAAAAATGGGGTCAGACCCTCAGCTCATTATCGCTTCACTTTGTCGAGGGTCTGACCCCTAAATCATTTGGAGCAACCGCAAACAAGAAAAGCTGAATTCTTTTCTCCACTAATTTTATCAACAAAGTCACCAAAAATACAAACAGGGACAAGGCGGTAGCCTTGTCCCTGTTTAACACTATTCGCAGTGAACCTAACACTCTCTCACCTTATATGTGCCAGTCCCCCCGCTGTTCTTATCTAAGCACGCAATAATGCTCCATTTGGCTCTTTTAACTCCTGCTCTACTATTTGATTCACCTTAGAGAAGTGGTCCAGAAATTGTTGTGCCAGCTCTTGTTCCTCCGTGCCACTTTTCAATGAAACGATGTCGCGCAGAATCTGAGCCATCCACGAATTATCAAAATAACGATACTTACCTGTATTCCAAGTCGTTTTTTGAGGGGATTTTTCATTGACATAGTACTTCCAAAAAGACATCTGCTTCGATTCCTCGTCTGAAAGTTTGAGTCTGTAATGGGAATGGGCAGGAATATTTCCATCTTCACAAAGTTTACCGATGAAATGATCCTTCACCATATAGACACCTAATATCCGTCTGTCTTTTTCAAGCATGCCGGGATCGACAGCTGTCAGCAGGACCGCACTGTTTTGGTGTAAGCGACTGGGCTTGTTTGGCTTGCCCTTATTATTACCACTTTTAATTTCACCAGAGGAAACCGTCCAATCTGAAAAGGTGCTACTCTGTTCTTCTGTATCGCACCTGTAAACCATCTGCGATTCGGGATGAAGTTTATGATTTTTCATAAGTTTTTCATGACCCACTCGAAGCTCCTGGTATTTTCTTTGTCGTTCCTTTTCCTCTTGCTTCTGCATTTCTTCCTCTTTGAGTTCCATTTCCTGCTCGTGTAAAATTTTTTCAAGTGAATTGGCAGCACTTTTATCATGTAGTTTCAAGTGTTGTCCAAATACATCCGGGTAAACAAATTTTTTATTTTCCGAGGCGAAATGTATTTCAACTACCGTATCATTATGTTTAACGATACTTCCCATACCAAACCGCTCATGTGTAACTTTCTTATTGATTAAATTCAATATATTAGTCCTCCTTGTATAATAACTCGGGTACTATTGCCTGAAAAGCTCACAAAAACTGTTTGAATTTCCCTTCGAAATAAATAAGATAGATAACTAAACGTTCAATGTAAAAAATCACCAGATAATAATCATACCATTTTTTTGATAAAAATACAACTTCAGTGTTGACAACCTATTTTATTGCGAGGTAAAATGTAGTTTTGTTCAAATCTTGATGACTGGTACACCCCTTAGTTTTTTGGTTTTTCTCGTCAAAATCCCCGGTTGAAGATCACTTTGGAGGAGAAAATGAAGAGCAGGTTTGTTATCTTAAAGATGATTATTTCTGTTGCCTTAATCACCTGAAAAACAGGGCGACCCCCAACTCAATTGGAGCAAACGCAAGCAAGAAAAGCTGAATTCTTTTCTCCACTACTTTTATCAACAAAGAAAAAAACCTCATTCGTCCAAATACACGAATGAGGTTTACCACCACAATTTATTCTGAAGAGTCTTGTATATTCTCCTCCGTCACCAACTTCAAAGGCACCGGAATTTTCTTTTTAACTTTCTTCCCTTGCAACACATCAGCCCCAGCCTGCACAGCCAACGAACCAATCTTCTCAGGCTGCTGAGCAACAGTCGCAGACAGATTACCATTACGAATGCTAGTCATTGCATCTTCATTTCCATCAAATCCAACGACTAAAACGTCACGACCAGAACTCTGGATCGCCTGTAGTGCTCCCAATGCCATTTCATCGTTATGAGCAAACACAGCTTTGATATCTGGGTTAAACGGGGACGGATCCAATTTGACTTTTTGCATTAATCTGGAAAAGCGCCCTTTCAACTAATGACCTTATCAGCCATTGATGATAAAGACCTGAATTCTCCTCTTCACCTAGTAGAAAATACACTCTTCCAAGTCCTCGACCCAGAACTCCTCCGTATGAACTACTCAAACATCATGATTACATCCATCCTGCCTATGAACTGCAAACCGGGGACGGTTCTTACTCTACTTTTTGGGTGAATTCCGGAGATGGTCGAAAGGAAAATGGTGGAATTCAGGCTCAATTGGCTCCATGATTGCTGTTATTATTTTCGGACTTATATTTATACTAATGCACCAAGGTACATTCGATTGGATAAATCTGGTTAGTCGTATAGTTTTTGTCCCTAATTATCTACTTTACTTTAAATCTCTCAGTTCTATATCTCTCACTTCCTTCCCTACCTCACTACCTCTCCCTAACAGGCACAAAAGAACCATAAACACCAATAAACGTCATTTCCTTCCCCATAAATCGGGTTGTATGAACAGTAAAAAAAACATAATCATGATACTCTGAATTACTTTTAATCATTTTCTCCCCTAACGCCTTCAACGTTTTATTCTCTAAAGGTTGGTTCGCACCAACTCTTTCACTGACAACACTCAACAGCCACTCTGGGTACATATCCTCTGTAGGCTTTGTCACATACATGCTGCTCAATAAAACCACCATCACGGCAACACTAACGATGATCCACTTCTTCATCACGATCCCCCCTATAGGAACAGGCAGAATGCTCATCCTGCCTGTTAGTTAATACATATATGTTAGAAGAACACTGGAGATGTATTCAATCAAACCGACATCCCCCCTTAAAATGAAACATACTGGCACTTTATCTAACTCATGTTTAAGATAACCTTCTCCATTTCCCTACTGCACTGTACAGAACGGGTATGAAAACAAGGGTGAGCAGTGTACTGGTGGTCAGTCCGCCGATGACCGTGATGGCGAGCCCTTTCGATATCACACCTGAAGAGGATGTGGATAAAGCCAGTGGGACGAGTGCCAGGATCGTAGCAAGTGCCGTCATCAGAATGGGACGGAAGCGGGTGGTACAGGCTTCAATCACTGCATGCTCTAAGGCCATTCCGCTAATGCGATTGGCTTCTACGCGGTCCAGCATGACCACCGCATTGGTGACGACGATCCCGATTAGCATCAGCATCCCGATCATTCCGCTCATGGATAGGGTTTCATCTGTGATCAGGAGGGCTCCCAGAGAGCCGATTGGGACAAATATCAATGAAGAAAGGATCACAAATGGAGTGATGACTCCCCCGTATGTGATGGTGAGCGTTAAGAACACCAGTCCTATGGCAATCATCATGGCCTGACCAAGGTCACGGAATCCTTCTGTCATCATGTCTTGTCCGCCACCGACTTCCCATTCCACTTCTTCTGAGATGGGTAGTGAGGCCACATCTTTTTCTACTTGTTCCGTGACGGCTCCAACTTCCTCACTGGCACTTTCTGCTGATAATGTGTTCGCAAGTTTGCCGTCTTTATGCTGAATACTTGCTGGAATGAACTGTTCCTCGATCGTTGCGAGTTCGATTAAAGGTTTTGGCCCCTGTGGTGTGAGGATCTCCGTATTTTCCAGTTCTTCTTTGTCACGGATGAGCTCGTTGTATGTTACCACTACCTCAAGCTCTTTGCTGTCAACCTCCATGACACCCGCTGACAGTTCATTCATTTTTTCCTTTAGCTGCTGGTGGATACTATATTGATTGACGCCTAGTTCAACGGCTTCATCTGTTAATTCCAATTTGTATTTCGTTTGAAGCTTTTGTGCTGAGCTGGACACATCCGTTAATTGGTCATGTTCTCGTAGTGCACCTTCCACTTGATCGGCAGCATCGAGGAGAGCCTCTACATTCTCACCGTAGAGGGTGATATCAATCGTCTTTCCAGATGGAGGTCCTTCCTGCTGTACCTCCTGCATTCGAACGGTGCTGTCTTGGTATGATGCTGAGACCAGTTCTGTTATTTCTTCTTCCAGGGCTTTTCGTTCTGATGTCACGGTGTACCCATCTTTTAATTGAATAAAGAAGGTGGCTTTATAATCAGCCGATGCTTTTTGATTTAATTGATTCGTGTTATTGACGGATCCGACAGAGCCTTGAACGTACTCTACGGACGCTTCGTTCATGAGCATGTCTTCTATTTCTTTGGCAAGCCTATCGGTTTCCTCAAGTGTTGTGGACACTGGAAGTTCAATGTCTGTCTCTAGTGCACTTGCCGGACCACTTGGCAGAAAGGACTTGCCGATGACAGGGACCATGAAGAGGGCTCCTGACAATAATACAACAGCACTTACCATGACCATCTTTTTATGGTTCAGTGAACCTTTTAATAACCGGTGGTATGCTTTTTGAATCCATCCCTGCTTCTCTTCATGGCGTCCTTCTTTTAAAAGCGCCAAAGCCAATACCGGGATTAGAATAAATGCTACAAGCAGGGAAAGGACAATGGATGTCACCACGGCAATCGAGAACGGTTTAAAGAACTCTCCTACAATTCCCCCTACAAAAGCCAAGGGCAGAAACACTACAACGGTGGCCACCGTAGACGACGTGACCGCTCCTATGACTTCTTTGGTAGCGTCCAGAATGAGCTCCCGTTTTGACTGCTCTTTTTTCTTATGCATCCATTGGAACATGTTCTCGATGACGACAATACTATCGTCGACAATCCGGCCGATGGCCACTGCCATCCCACCAAGCGTCATGATGTTTAAGGAGTATCCAAAATAGTCAAGAACGGCAATGGTCCCTAATATTGAAATCGGTAATGACAGTATGGCAATGAATGTGGCCCGGAAATTTCTTAAAAACAACAAGATAATCATGATTGTAAATAAGGCACCGAATCCGCCTTCCTTTAATAGGGAGTTGACGGATTTCTCTACCTCTTTCCCTTGATCAGTGATGGTGTATACTTCAAAGTCATACGAATCATTGAAGTCTTCCACCTCTTCTTTTACAAGCTCAACCACCTCAGCCGTATTCGCATCCTGTGTTTTCGTTACATTTAACAAAAGTGCCGGTTTTCCATTATACCTGGTGATGCTGTTCTGTTCGTCAACTTCTTTGATTTCAGCCACATCACTTAAGGAAATGAACGTTGATTTCTGAGGCTGGGGCTGGTTCCCTTGTTGAGGGACAGGGATTTGGATCTTCTTCATCTCTTCAACGCTGGAAATGTCCCCTTCTATACTAACCGGGATCTTTCCTTCTTCATCCAGACTTCCAAGAGGCAGCTCGTGGTTTTTCTCGTTCAACACATTGATGATGCTTGTCACGGTTACCCCGTTCTCAGCTGCTTTTTCTTCGTCTACTTCTACGACCAGCTTGGTTGTGGATGTTCCAGAGACTGTTACGTCACTCACACCTGCAATGGTTTGAAGCTGTGGTGCAAGACTATCCGTTACATCATCTTGTAACGCTGTTAATTCATCATCTGCAAAGGCAATTTGATAGATAGGCTTTGCACTGGCTGATAACCGTTTATACGTAAGAGTGGCATCTTCAGGCAGCGTAAGCTTACTGATGGCTGATTGAATGTCACGTTCCCGTTCATCCATGTCTTCATCAAAGTCATAGCTTACTTGAATCATGGCACTGTTTGCCCCTGTTGTACTCGTTAATTCTTCATAAGGGGCCAGTTGTTCAACCGCTTCCTCGATTGGCAGTGTGATATCCTGCTCCACTTCTTCGGAGGAATGGTTCGGATAACCCACCTGTATCATAAGGGTTGGAATCTCCACGTCAGGGTAGGTTTCCAACTTAATCGTATTTGTTGATAGTAAACCAGCTGCTACCACCAGGATCGTTAACACAAGGATGGCAACACTATTTTTCAAGCTGAAATCAATCCATTTTTTCATCTTCCGCATGTCCCCTTTCGATTATGATTTCACTATAAAAGAGAAATGTGCCCTGAATATGACCAAGAAACATAAAAAAAGGCAGACTCTATAGAAGAGTTTGCCGTTATTTCGGGAGAACGATATGAATAGAAGTTCCTGCTCCAACTTCACTTTCAATGGAGATTTCACCTTCATGAAGGTCAATGATTTTCTTGACAATGGCCAGCCCTAATCCACTGCCCTGTCCTGAAGGGACCCTTGCTTTGTCCACCTTGTAAAACCGGTCAAAAATAGACGGAAGATCCTTTTCAGGAATCCCCATCCCCGTGTCCGAAAAAACAACGTGGATTTTGTTTTGCATCTCCCTTACCACTACTTTAATTTCGCCACAGAGATTGGAATATTTGATACTGTTGGTTAGTAAATTATGCCATACCTGCTCTAATTGCAATCGATCTGCTGTGATTTCTGCTTTTTCAACCTTCTCTAAATTCAACTCAAGTTTTTTTTCAAGCCATTGGGGCTGATGGCTTAAAAAAACGTGCCTGATTTGTTGATCGAGGCGAAAGGTTTCTTTCTCCAGTAATGAATCCTTATTTTCCAACACGGACAGTTTTAATAAGTTCTCACTCAGCTTTGCAAGTCGTTCACTTTCTTTTTGAATAATAGTTAAGTAATGATCCCGCTGTTCTTTTGAAAACTCATTTTCCTTTATCGCAACAGCAAATCCCCTGATTGATGTCAAAGGTGATTGTAAGTCATGTGAAACATTGGATATAAATTCTTTTCGCATCGTTTCCAGTTTCATCAGTTCCGTAGTCATTTTGTTAAAGCTTCTGACCAATTCGCCGATTTCATCTTTTTGCTTAATGGAATTAATTTGCTTGAAGTCACCTTTTGCGATTTTGGTTGTCAACGCGGTCAGCTTTTTGATTGGATTGACTAATTGGTAAGCTGCCAGTAAATAAAGTAAGCTGCCAATCATCAACACATACAGTAATACGGTAATCAGAGCCTCTTTAATAACATCAATGCGATCCATGATTCTTGGCTTGAGAAAGAGCGCATATCTCGTTCCCTCCACTTGAAATGGCAAACCGATTGTCACTTTCTTTAACAACCTTTTTTCCGTGGATTTCACCCGATACACTCCTCCATTCAGCACTTTCCGGACGTCAGAAGAGGCTGCCAATGGTTCATCCGTATGTTTTCCAAACACCTTCACTTCTCCATCTTCTGAATAGAGGGCTATCGTCATGGCTGGTATACCCGCTAAATAGCTTTCAAGGTTCTCTTGTCCCGTCGTTTTCTGTAACTGAATGATCCCCTTTCCAGCCTGGATCATTTCTTCCTCCAACTCATTTAACACACGTTCTTGATAATAGCTGAAAGTGATAAAAAAAGCGGCTGTCAAACTTATTCCTACAACCAAAATGAATGTGACTACAACGCGAACATATAACGTGTTAAACATCCTTCAATACCTCTAAACGATAGCCCAGTCCCCTGATTGTCACGATATCAAAAGCCGTTTGTTGATTTAATTTTTTTCTTATTTTCTTAATATGTGAATCGACGGTTCGATCAAAGCCTTCAAAATCACTTCCCCAAACTTCTTCTATTAACTGGTCTCTTGAGAACACTTGACCAGGATGACTGGCAAGTTTGTACAAGAGTTGAAACTCTTTTAAAGGGAAAAGGACAGGCTCATGATTAACGGTCACTTCCATCCTGTTCGCATCGATGATGACATTTCCAATGGTTACTCTATCTGCCGTATTGATTTTGTATCTCCTCAACAGCGCTTTAACCCGCATCATTAACTCATGTGCATCAAATGGCTTGACAATATAATCATCCGTCCCTTGCTGAAAGCCTTTTACTTTATCTTCGCTCTCACCCTTAGCCGTAACCATTAAAATCGGCAGGTCATATAACTCCCTTATTTCCTTACAAAGCTCCCAGCCGTTTTTATTTGGCATCATCACATCAATGATACATAAATGAATGGTGAGCTCAGATAAAAGATTCGCAGCTTCTACACCATCGTTTGCTTCTACAACTGTATATCCCTCTTTTTTCAAATAGATCCCGATCAGTTCCCTGATGAAATGATCATCATCTGCTACTAAAATGGTGGCCAAGATAACACCTCATTCTGAAAAAGTATCTTTATGTACAACCAGGAGTAAGAAATTTTATATCGATTGTCACCATTATAGTATAGGTGATGAAATAAAAATAATATCACTGCATATTATTCATTTGCTTTATTGCGCACTCAACACAATGTCTGATTCATCTGCATGAGGAACGTTTTCCTGATCAATAGAAGTTTTTATTATGTTTATGGTACATTGGAAATGTGACGTGAGTATGACCCATTAGATCTAAATGTAGTTGTTTCATTGCGCAGGAAGATTCTACAAAGTCTGCTCAAAATCGTGTATCGAGGGTTTGACCCTAAAATCTTCAAATGAAGAACTGCCACTGATTTTTAATCATCGGGATTGTCTGGTGGAATGTCAATGTATGAAACAGCCCAGTAATCATTCTCATCGTAAATTCCTCCAGGCGTTTTCGTATGTATCATTAAAATCCCCTCCTCAAAAAGTTTATTAATGCAATACCAGTTTTTCATTCTATCTGCATTATTATAGATTCCTGAGTTGTTCATCTTTTTGCATCAAATCCGATAGATGAAGAACTATTTGGTAGCTACAATTGATGCCACGTACCAAGGGTCTTACTCCATTATCCAAAAGAAAAAGCCCCTTCCGCACAAACACGCGAAAGGAGCTTCCCACCTAGTCTATTCTTCTGTTGCCTCTATATTCTCCTCCGTCACCAACTTCAACGGCACCGGAATCTTCTCCTTCACTTTCTTCCCCTGCAACACATCAGCCCCAGCCTGAACAGCCAACTGACCGATCTTCTCAGGCTGCTGAGCAACAGTCGCAGACAGGTTACCATTCCGAATGCTAGTCATCGCATCTTCATTTCCATCAAATCCAACGACTAGAACGTCACGACCAGAACTCTGGATCGCCTGCAATGCACCAAGGGCCATTTCATCATTATGAGCGAACACCGCTTTAATGTCTGGGTTCCCCTGGATCAGGTTCTCCATCGTATTCAAGCCTTCGGTACGATCAAAGTTTGCCGTCTGCTTGGCCACGACATCTAGCTTTTCATCCGCGATGTTGTGGAACCCGGCTCCACGCTCACGTGTGGCGGATGCTCCAGGGACACCTTCTAGTTCGGCAACCTTTGCTCCTTCACCAAGCTGTTCGACCATATATTCTCCGGCCATTTCGCCGCCTTTTTCGTTATCCGAGCTGACGAGTGTAGCAACGTCTCCTTTTTCCGCTGAGCGGTCAAGGGTGACAACGGGAATACCCAAGCTGTTGGCAGATTGAACGGCAGTGGAGATGGCCGCTGAGTCCGTCGGGTTGATGAGTAAGACGTTGACGCCCTGCTGGATGAGGTCTTCTACGTCATTGATTTGCTTGGCGGCGTCATTCTGTGCATCAACGACGACGACTTCCATGCCTTGTTTCTTCGCTTCGTCTTCTACCCCGTTTTTCATGGAGACGAAGAATGGGTTATTCAGTGTTGAAACGGATAGTCCGATTTTGATGTCTTCCGGGTTTGAGCTTTTATTTGGCTTGGCCCATTCCGGCGGCTGCAGGGAGCAGGCGCCGAGGAATAGGAGTGACAAACTGATTAGTAGTAACCATGCTTTTTTCATAGTATCCCTCCTACGCTGCTTTCTTTCGGTCGATGAGAACCGCGATGATGATGACGACACCCTTTACGACCATTTGGAAGAAGGATGAGACACCGAGCAGGTTCAGACCGTTGTTTAACGTTCCGATGATGAGTGCACCGATCAATGTTCCGACGATCAGTCCGCGTCCGCCTGACAGGCTTGTCCCGCCTAGTACGACGGCGGCGATGGCATCAAGTTCATAGGATGTACCCGCTGTCGGCTGGGCTGAATTCAGGCGTGACGTCAGGATCGCTCCAGCGAGTGCTGCCAGTAGGCCTGCCAGGGAGTAGATCATCACTTTGATGCGTGGTACTTTGATCCCTGAGATGAGGGCTGCTTTTTCATTTCCACCGATGGCATAGGTTTTTCGGCCGAACGGGGTTTTGTGCAGGATCACCCACAGGATCGCGAACGTCAGGATCATCGTGACGGCCGGGACTGGGATTCCAAGGAAGTATCCTCTTCCGAACAATTGGAATGCATAGCTGTCGCCAAGTCCCGTTATTGGGTTTCCGTCTGTGTATACAAGCGTTAAACCACGGAACATCGTCATGGTTGCAAGTGTTGCGATGAATGGTGCCATTTTTCCTTTTGTGATTAATAATCCGTTGACCATTCCCATCACGGCTCCGAGGATACAGCCGATCAAGATCGCAAGGATCGGGTCGATTCCCGATACCATCATCCCTGCCATGAGGGCACTGGATAAGGCGAGGATCGAGCCGACGGATAAATCAATTCCCCCGGTCAAAATGACGAAGGTCATCCCGTAGGCAATCAGGGCGTTGATCGCAACCTGTCGTAATAGATTCAATAAGTTCAAGGGTTCTAGAAAACTAGGGTTGATGATGGATACGGTCGCAATCAGCACAAACAGTCCGAGGAGTGGACCGAGCTTTTGCATAAGATTGCCGACGTGATTCGTTTTGAGTGCGTTATTCATGTGCGTGACCTCCTGTCGCCAATGTCATGATTTTTTCCTGTGTTGCGTCTTCCTTTGATAGCTCTCCTGCGATGGTCCCTTCATGGACGACGAGGATGCGGTCGCTCATTCCTAGTACTTCCGGCAGCTCGGATGATACCATCACGATCGCGACGCCCCGGTCGGTGAGCTCGTTCATCAGTTGATAGATCTCCCGTTTCGCCCCGACATCGACTCCCCTTGTTGGTTCGTCGAGGATGAGCACCTTCGGACCGATGCCGATCCATTTGGCGATGACCACCTTTTGCTGATTCCCGCCGGACAGGTTCTTTGCATGGGTCCGGGCTGATTCGGTCTTGATCGTCAGCCGTTTGATGAGCATTTCCACAAAGTCCTGCTCGCTTTTATCGTTGATCAAGCCTTTCTTTGTGAAGCTGTAGAGGCTTGGAAGAGCGATATTATCCTTCAGGGAAAAGTCGAGGACGAGTCCTTCATCCTTCCGATCCTCGGTGATGAATCCAAGACCGAGCTTTACTGCTTGATCTGGTGTTTTAATGGTGACCGGTTTCCCGTTCACGAGGATTTCGCCTTCATATCGTCCGTCGAGTCCGAAGATGGTGCGCATGATTTCCGTTCGGCCTGCTCCCATCAATCCTGACACGCCGACGATTTCTCCTGAACGTGCTTCGAAGCTTACTTTCTCAAACAGTCCCTTTTTGGTAAGGTTCCGTACTTCAAGCATCGTTTCTCCTGGTTTGGGATCCCGTGCCGGGAAGCGGTCCGTCAGTTCACGTCCAACCATTTTCTTCACGACCTCATCGAAGTTCGTCTCGGGGATCGGCGTCGTATCCACCGTGCGTCCATCCCTCATGACCGTGATGGTGTCACAAATCGTAAAGATCTCTTCCATCCGGTGGGAGATGTACACGATCGACACGCCTGCTTTTTTAAGCGAACGGATGACGGTAAAGAGCGTCTCGATTTCCCGGTCCGTCAAGGCCGCCGTCGGCTCGTCCATGATGATGACTTTTGCATCCGTCATGAGGGCTTTGGCGATTTCGATCATTTGCTGCTGCCCGACCGAGCACTGTCCGGCTTCTTTTGTGAGAGGGATGGAAATGTTCAGTTTCTTAAACTGCTCATTCGCAACCGCTTTCATTTTTCTTGTATTGATGAGACCGAATTGTGTAACCGGTTCCTTATTGATGAAAAGATTCTCAAGGACGGTCAGCTCCGGCCAGACGTTCAGCTCCTGGTGGATGAAGGCAACGCCGAATTCCTCGGCCTGCTTCGGATTATCAAACATCATTTCCTTTCCGTCGATGGTGATCGTTCCCTGATCCTTCTTGTGAAGACCCGTCAGGATGTTCATCAGGGTCGACTTTCCGGCACCGTTTTCTCCCATCAGGGCATGGACTTCTCCGTGCTGGATCTCGATGTCGACGCCTTCAAGGACCTTGTTCGCCCCAAATGCTTTATGGATATTCTTCATGCTGATCTGCATGCTACTACCCCCTTTGTTTTAAAAAATGACTCCCGCGTGAAGGATACAATTCGCGTACGGTGTGACTTCCCCCGTTCGGATGACGGCCTTCGCTTTATGGGTTTCTTTCTTGAAGTCTTCATGGGATACATACTGGATCCCCTCGAACCATGAGGTCATTTGTTCTTTAACCCCTTTATTTGTTTCGACTTCTTCAGCTAGCGTGACGGTTTCAACAACCATTTCTTCCTTTAACAGTTGGACCACGTCAAGGAAGGATGGCTCTCCCGGTTTCAATGCCAGATCGATTTTGACAACGTCTGACGGAATTGGGAGACCAGCATCGGCTACGACGATTGTATCCGTGTGGCCGAGATCGGCTAGTATTTTTGCAATGTGACTGTTCAAGATGCCATGTCGTTTCATTCTGCCAGCTTCCTTTCCACTTCGTCTCTTGTCGGCATTCCGCCCTGTGCCCCGAATCCGGTCACAGAAAGCGATGCAGCGCGGTTTGCGAATCGAAGACTTTCTTCCATTGATTGTCCTTCAGCCACGGCCGTTCCAAATGCGGCATTGAAAGTATCGCCGGCTCCTGTCGTATCGACGACTTCGACTTTGAAGGAAGGAACGAGGATTTCTTTTGTACCATCATGGTAACGAACTCCGGCTGCTCCTTCGGTGATGATGACTTTATCTGGATATTGTTTCAGTGCTTCTTTCGGCTTCATTCCGTTAAATAGGACATCTGCTTCATGTTCATTTGGTGTCAGGTAGCTGGCACCATCGATGACTTTCTGTGAGATCTTCCTTGCTGGAGCCGGGTTGAGTAGCAGTGGTACTTCAATCTTTTTACAAAGGTCTGCCACGTACTCAACCGTTTCCTCGGGGATTTCCTGCTGGATCATGATGAGATCGCATGTTTTGAGGAAGTCGGCTGTTTTTTCTACGTACTCAGGAGTCACAAGATCATTGGCCCCTTTGACGACGACAATGCTGTTGTCTCCTTCAGCAAGGATGATATGAGCCGTACCGGATTTATGACCTGTAACCGGTTCCACATAGTCCGTATGAACACCGTTACTCTTAAAGTTTTCCAAAATCTCTTTGCCGTACGGATCATCGCCTACACATCCAATCATGTAAACATCAGCCCCAAGCCTTGCTGCTGCAACGGCCTGGTTGGCTCCTTTTCCTCCAGGTACCGTGTCAAAGCTGTCTCCAAGTACCGTTTCCCCTGCACCAGGGCGTTTCGCTGATGTGACCACCAGATCCATGGATGAACTGCCGATCACGGCAATCTTCGCTTTTTTCATCTTTCTTCATCCCTTTCGTGTTGTGTTTCGCTGTATGAGTTCAACCGGAAGCTGAACCGTGGTATCAATGTCTTTTTCTTTTTTTATCAGTTTAATCAGAAGTGCCGCGGCCTGTCTGCCCATTTCGTAAGCCGGCTGCCTGATGGTAGAAAGCGCCGGATAGGAAAGGCTGCTCTGTGGGATATCATCGTAGCCGATGATCTGTACGTCTCCCGGGATCTTCTTCCCGAGCCTCAAGGCCTCATGTAGAATGGCGATCCCGACGATATCATTGCTCGCGATGACCCCGTCCGTATCAGGATAGGTGGCGAACAGTTCCTCTGCCCAACCCTTTGCGTCTTCAAAGGAGAACGAGGTCGTGGACATCACCGTGAAATCAACGTCTGTCCCGCTCAAGTACTCCACGGCTCCACGGAATCGGTCCTGTGCCGGCTTCACGTGTGCCGGCCCCTTCATGACGGTGATCCGCTTCGCCCCTTTTTCAACCAAGGTCTTTGCCGCCAGGCGTCCCCCTTTGCGGCCGTCCGCATAGACAGCCGGATAGTTGTCCGTGGTGCGGTCAAGGAGGACGAGTGGGAGATTCAATTCACTATACAGCTGGTCATGCTCCACATGATTGGTCGCAGAAATCATGCCGACGACATTGTTCTGAACGAAGGTCTGGATATAATCCAGCTCCTTCTGGATGTTCTCGTCACTGTTTCCAAGGAGGAGCCTGAACCCGGCCTCACTCACTTCATCCTCGACCCCTCTCGCCAGCTGCGGGAAGTACGGGTTCGTGATATCCGGAAGCAGCAGTCCGATCAGCCTTGACTCCCGTTTATACAGGGAGCGTGCGACCTCATTCGGGCTGTAATTCAGCTTCTCGATCGCCCCCATCACTTTCTTCCTCGTCTCGGCTCCTACATAGCCGTTATCATTCAGCACCCGGGAGACCGTCGCCACCGACACCCCCGCTTCACTCGCCACATCCTTGATTGTTGCCACGTGCGTCACTTCCTGTTCGTTTGGTTGGTTACTGTGTAACCGGTTACACATAAGGTAACACATAATTGTAATCGCTTGCAACCTTTTCTTCTCTTTCCCCCTCCTTCTACTTTTTCAACGGTTTTTGGGAGTTAGGGTGTAGTTATGGCTATACTGTCTGCTTGAACCGGGGTTCGGTACCCAAAATTCATCTCGAGAAATTTACCAGGTTACCCTAAGCAACTAAATAATATATTGAGGCTGCCTTTTGTTATTCAATACTAAATGACAAGTAGGCGGAGACCGTCCCCACCTACTTGTCATTTCATTTATTCCAATACGCTTTTGCCTCATCTTCAAGAACTTTCAACCTTCTATAATAATCAGGAAATTCGTTTAAATGAGCCAATGCAATTTTCCCGGTAGTAATGGGATCATCCGCCGTAACATTTGTTGGATAGTATTTTTTCCCGTGTTCAAGTTCTGTATTTACGCCCATCCAAAACTCAGTTAAATTAAATTTACTGGTGGTAAAATCGATGCCTAACAGTAATGCTATGGCTGCTGCTTCCTCTTTAGAATAGCTTGTTTTGAAGGAGTTTGGCTGAGTGGCAGTAGGTCTGTACATATTTGTTTCTTCTAGACTTCCACCTGACTTGGCGACATGAACGGCACCATATGGATGGTTGGGAGGAGTATATCCCCTGTAAGCAGGATGACTTACATAGTTATGCATCGCTGGATTGATATCATGATGATATTGATGTGGGCACATGCCGGTAACATGGTACATTTTTTTCATTCCCTTCACCTATATACAAAACCATGATATGCCTGCACACTGGGAAGGTTCTTCTATTCATATGAACGAATGGTCATTCTTCACTTTTGGCAATCAGCCTGTCAATGGTGGCTGATACATCCCGTAAGATCGTTTTCCATTTTTCTTGTAACGAGTTGCTTAATCCTATATGAAATTTTATCTCGTAAGGCTCCACTCCTATAAGGTACCCCTTGATTGTTTCCCTTTGTTGATACAATGATTGAAACAAGTGAAAGTTATGCGCCGATATGTCCAGCGTTTGATATTCATGCAAATGGTCAAGTGGATAAACGGTAAGCTCCCCGGGATTGTTCCCTGAATATACCGCATCCACAATGATGACAAAGGTGGCTTTCTTTATCTCACCCATACAGTAATCAATATCTGACTCTCCAATCAAAAACGATACATGAGGTGTATGATTCAGCTTGGATAGCTCCTCCACCAGGTAAATGCCCACTCCATCATCCATCATCAATTGATTGCCAATACCTAAAACAATTATTTTTCCCATTAAAACACCTTTATCGTTTTCACTTGTTTTCCTGGTCTATAGACATGAGTGGCGCAGGACATACACGGATCAAAGGAACGAAGGATCCTGCCGATCTCTGCAGGGTTATCCGGATCCTGAATGGGTGTACCGACTAAGGCTTCTTCAGCGGTCCCTCTAAAGCCACTATCATCCTTGGTCGAGAAATCCCATGTGGAAGGAGTGATGATTTGATAGAAAGAGAGTTTCTTATCCTGGATCTTTAACCAATGGCCCAGGGCGCCTCTCGTCGTATCCACTAACCCTCTCCCGGATGCCGATTCGGGAAGTTCATATATTTTCTGCACATCTACTCCTGGAATGATTTGCTGTAGTAATGTTTTCATGATTTCCGTGATTTTCTTTGCTTCAAGTGCTCTGGCAATCGTCCGATCCATTGCCGATATTCCGTTGGTATACGCTCCACTCAGAATTAATCTTGCCAACGGTCCGACCTCTGCAGGGAGACCATTGTATCGTGGCGCTTTCACCCAGGAATAGGCTTTTTCCTTGTCCATATCAGGCTCGGTCAATGCTTCAGGTGGCTGAGAGCTATTATTAGTCGATTTATAATAGGAATAATCTATTTTTTCTTTAATGTTATTTTCATCAAATGCTTCCACAGACTCCATTGTTGAGAATAGGGGATCCACATAAAGTGTGCCCAGGTCTTTATAATGGTTAAAAGCTCCGTAGGTTAATAGATTGCCATACCCTCCACCCAATCGAAAATAGTCTGGATAAAAGTGTGCGATGTCATAGACATCGGGGATCATTTTTTCATCAATGAAACGAATGATTTTCTCCAGAATGGAATCAATGTGAGCAACCTTCTCAGCAGTTGCCTGAGTCGTGATCCCTCCAATAAAAACCCCATGATTATGGGGGGCTTTGCCGCCCAGGACCGCCAACATTTCGTGAGCCAGACGACTGAACTGGAGGGAATCAAAGTAGTGCTTCGAGATACGGTCATTGATATTCTTGGGTAATCGAAAATCGACATGGTCCGCCTGGAATAGAGAGTTTTGTTCAATCTTTACATAGTCGGGAACGGTATATTGATAGAAATGGCGGATATGATTCTGTAAAAATTCACAGCAATGGATGATATCCCGCAAATATCTCCCTTGTTCCAATGGTTCAATGTTCAAAGCATCTTCTAGAGCAAGGGATGAAGCCATGGAGTGGGCCGCGGAACAAATGCCGCATATCCGCTGAGTAAAATAGACGGCATCAAAGGGACTTCTTCCTACTAACATTTGCTCAAAACCCCTGAATAAATTTCCTTTTGTTTTGACATCGACGACTTGATTCTGGTCGACCACTACATCAATTTCCATAAAGCCGCTTATTCGTGTCAACGGATTAATGACGATTCTCTTACTCATCCTTCACCACCCTTGTTGTGTCATAGCTGATGAACGGCGCCATGGCATCCGGAAATCCAAACTGTGCACAGCCGATGCATGGCGTATTATCCCCTATCGGCCAATTGACATGACCGTTCCATTGCCTTGTCGGACAATCCACCCTCGTCACGGGGCCTCGGCAACCAAGCTTAAATAAACATGTTTTGTCCCCTAATTTTTCAGCGAATATCCCCCGGTCGAAAAACGGCCTTCTTGGACAGCGGTCATGGATAAGTGTGCTATAAAACATTAAAGGCCGGTCTAAACTGTCTGTTTCCGGCGCCCCATATAATAATAGATGTGCCAATGTCCCCAGGAACCAATCTGGATGGACAGGGCACCCTGGAAGTTTAATCAAGGTTTTGTCAGGCAGGACCTTCTGCAGCCCTACAGATTCCGATGGATTCGGTTTGGCTGCTGACACCCCGCCATGGGTGGCACAAGCCCCCACAGCTAAAATAAAGGATGCCTTTTCCCCGAGCATCCTGGCTGCCTGAAGGCCTGTAAGAGGCTTCCCTTGCCAGCTGCCGATGATATTGTATAACCCATTGTTTTTTAACGCGACGGCTCCTTCAACGGCTAGGATATACTCTTCATCCATCGCCTCCATCAGTTTCTCGATCGCTCGTTCTCCCTCGGCAGCCATTAAGCTGTTGCAATAACGAAGATCGACCATTGAATTAAGCGTGTACTCAAAGTCCGGGTTCTGACCGTTCAACAAGGAAATGATATTACCCGAGCAACCATTCAACTCTAAGTAGATGAGGTTTTTTTTCTTGATCACCTTTCTTTCTAGGTTCTTCAGTGCCGTACTGGTAAGCCTTTCGGCAATGGCTTCATTTGTTAAAGACTCCGGCGGCAAAATTTGTCCTTCCATTAAACCAGCCTCCCTGCAACGGGTAGTGCAGCCAGGATCGATTGTTGACCGGCATGGCAGGAAGCAAATTCCTGCGTATACTCTTTGCCCGCAGTCAAGCCGAAGTGGGTAGCAGCTGCCCAAGCCCGATTAGTTGTCATATCATACACAATGCCATTGACCGCTACATAAGCCGGGTTCCCATTTTTCCCGGTGAATGTGGATAATTCTTCCATTGTAAACGTACGTTGATTGGATGGTGATATAGACGGAGTCGATGAAGGATTTTGTGACTGATTTACATTCCCAAAAGGAACTGAACCTGTATGATGACTGTTCTTAGCTTGATTCGCCAGCCATTCACTAAGAAAATGAATCGTAGAGAGTGCATCCCATAACCGCTGAAGAATTTGCGCTTTCCGCGAAGGATCACTCAAGGTTGATAACGTATAGAGATCCTGCCGGGATTGTGTCACAAGATGATTCACCTGCATTCTGATCATTTCGATGCTATCCATGATGTTTTCCCCCTTGGGCCATTTCCCCTATCCTGTACTTCTGAACGATTAACAAATTCTGGGCAAAAGCTGACCTGACAGGCGATTGAGTCTTCTTGTCGTGCCTGCAGCCGTTCTTAAAAGCAGTTTCCCGGTTTGAACATGGCAGGATGTGATGTGGCCGATCACCCTTGCATCCTTTCCTGTTTCGTGACCCTTCAACATATCAATGGCCTTTTGTTCCTCCTTTGAATCCACGATGATCACCACTTTCCCTTCATTCGCGAGATAAAGAGGTTCATAGCCTAAAATATCACATGCACCTTGAACATCAGCGCGTACCGGAATAGAAGCTTCATCCATTTCAATGGTGAAATGAAAGTCTTCACATAGCTCTACGAGTGTTGTCGCCAACCCACCTCTTGTCGGATCCCGCATGACCCGGATACCTTCGACTCCTCCCAGGAGTTCATGGATCAGGTGGTTCAATGAGGCACAATCACTCCTGACATCGGTGAGCAGCCCAAGCTCCTGGCGTGCACTCAGGATCGCGACGCCGTGATCCCCTATGGTACCGCTGATGATGACGGAATCCCCTTCTTTAACCATTTCAGGTTTCAAGCGATGCTGTTCTCTCATCACACCGACCCCTGTCGTGTTAATGAAAAGGCCGTCCACACTCCCCTTTTCGACTACTTTTGTATCACCCGCAATTATGTTGACCCCGGCTCTCTCTGCTTCCTCCGCCATCGTGTTGACGATTTCTTTTAGAGTCTTAATCGGGAACCCTTCTTCCAGAATAAAACCCGCAGTTATCACATGAGGAACAGCCCCGCTTACAGCCAGATCGTTCACTGTTCCTGTTACAACCAGCTTCCCTATATTCCCACCTGGAAAGATCAGGGGTTTTACTACATAGCTATCTGTTGTGACAGCGATGGTTTGTGACGGGATATCAAGAATCGCAGAGTCAAACTTGGTTTGCTCTGAGTGTCCAAATGATTGGATAAAGACATCTTGTATCAGCCTATGTGTTAATTCGCCGCCTTCCCCATGAGCCAGACTGATTCGCTGCACGGAAGCTACACCTCCCTCATGAATTGATAATGCGCCGCACAGGTTCCTTCTGTCGATACCATACAAGGACCGATCGGATGAGTGGGAGTGCATCCTTTGTTGAACAGCACACACTCTTCCGGAGTAATTAATCCCCGGACGATTTCACCACAGCGGCATTTGGTTTTTCTCGGCTCCCCTACTGAAATATTAAACTTCTTTTTGGCGTCGTACCTCGCATATTTCTCTTTGAGAACCAATCCGCTTTTGGGAATCGTCCCTATCCCTCTCCACGCCTCGTCATGAGCTTCTAAATATTCCTCCAGTAAACGTTGGGCCACGGGATTTCCTTTATCCCTTACAACATATGTATAATCATTGATGATTTTAACCTTTTTTTCCAACTGGTACTCTAGCAGTTTATAAATCCCGCTGAGCAATTGAACGGGTTCAAAGCCGGTAATGACACCCGAAACAGAAAATTCCTCCGCTAAATAACGGTAGCTCTGCTCTCCTATCACAACGGAGACATGACCAGGCAAGAGAAATCCGTCAAGCTTCACTTCGCCTGAATGAAGGAGTGCTCTTAATACAGGCTCCACCAATTTTGTAGTCATCCAGATCGAAAAATTATTTACACCCTTTCTTTCTGCCTCTCGAACGGCAAGAACGAGAATGGGAATGGTCGTTTCAAATCCAATGCCTAAGAAGATGACTTCCTTATCGGGATTTTCCTCTGCTATTTTCACACTGTCTAATGGAGAGTATACAACCCTGATATCCTTTCCTTCTGTCTTAGCTTTAATTAAGGTGGAAGTAGAACCCGGTACACGCATCATGTCGCCAAATGTACAAAGAATGGTGTCAGGCTCTTCGGATAATTGAATCATGGCGTCGATCGACTTTTGATCTGTGACACATACGGGACATCCCGGCCCTGCGATGAGCTGTACATCATCTTTCAATCTCGTTTTTATTCCTGTTTTGGCCAGTGCCATCGTATGGGAACCGCATACCTCCATGAATACTGGAATCCGGCCTTTTTCTTCTTTAAATTTCTTTGCTAAATCAATGACGGCTCCAACAGAATTACGAGTCAGCACCGGATCCGAAAAAAGCTCCATGTTTCCCATCTAACACATTCCTCCATTCTTCTATACTTTCTTTTGCGTATTTCTCATCCACTACGGTAAGGGCCTGCCCTGCATGAAGTAATACATAATCACCGACCCTCACCTCCGGAACAAAAAAAGTCCCTACAAACATCCTCGACCCCATTACATCCACCAGGGCTTCCTGACCTTCCATTTCAATGACTTTTGCCGGTACTCCCAAGCACAAATCCATTCGCCACCTTCATTTTCGTTTATCTTCCTTCAAGCGTATGAGCAGCAATGATGATCTGACCTAATGATAATCCCCCGTCGTGACAAGGGACATTTCTATGGGTGTAGACGTTAAACCCCTCTTTTTGGAGGCCTTCTTGGATCTCCCTTGCCAGGAAAACATTTTGAAATGATCCTCCTGACAGTACGACCGTTCTATTTAATTCAGGTCTGTTCCTGAATAGTTCTAAAACCATCTGTATACAGCAAGACACCAAGGTGGTATGAAATTTCTGAGCGATGGCTGTAATGGGTTGTTGGAATTTATCTTGGATGATTTCATCAATCATCGGGGATAAGTCAATTTGAAACTGATTCGGGCTGTTTCTAATTATATGAAAGGGGTACGTTTCCCCTGTATTTTCAAGTTTCCTTCTATTCATATAATCAGATAATTTGATCGCCGCCTCCCCTTCATACGTGGAAATCGGACATATACCAAGAATGGCACTAACGGCATCAAATAACCGGCCGCAGGTTCCAGCCATCGGCGTATTGATCTGATGGAGGATCATTTGTTCCATAATGTTTATTTCCTTTGCTCTCTCGGGAAAAAGGTTCATACATAATTCCTTCCCATTCTCCGGCCAGTAATGAAGCAGCATCCCAACTGCATTCCTCCACGGTTCTCTCACGGCTTTTTCCCCGCCTGGAAGAGGAGTGTATGTCAAATGAGCAAGTCGTTCATATGATTGTGCGTCTCCATATAAGAATTCGAATCCCCAGATGTTCCCGTCTTCCCCGTATCCCGTACCATCTAGAATGATCCCCATACATGGCTCGTTCAGACCGTTATCTTCCATGCAGGATACATGGTGTGCATGATGGTGCTGAACGGGTATGGTTTTACCCTTGAGTTTTTTTGCAATGGAAGTGGTTGCGTATAGGGGATGCTTGTCGACAGCCACCTTCACTTCTTTAACCCCTAGAAAACCTTTATAATGATGAAGCTGTTTTTCAAATGACGCGATCATTTCTTCATTTTCTAAATCACCCACATGAGGACTCATGACAATGGTATCCCCGTTCCCGACGGAAAATGCATTCTTTTGATTTCCCCCTAACGCAATTATGCGATCCACATCCGATGTGGTCTTAAGTGGCTCAGGAACGTATCCTCTTGCACGCCGTACAAATATTGGATGTTCTCCGTCACACTGAACGACCGAATCATCAATGGGAAAATCGATCCTACGATTATGGGTTAATGTAAAATCACATATGTTTCGTACATGTTCTAAATCGGCATCTTTATATAGAATGGGATGGCCAGAAGGATTGGCACTCGTCATCACGAGACATTCCAACCTATGATCTTTAAATAGAAGATGATGCAATGGAGTATAGGGAAGCATCACCCCGATAGTCGACAAACCCGGGGAGATGGTATGTGGCAAGCCGCACCCTCTTTTTCTATTCAAAATAACAATCGGCATTTCAGGGCTCCTGAGCAAATCTTCTTCGCTACTGGAGATATGACAAAGATCCCTTGCCGCCTCTAATGACTTGACCATAACTGCCAAAGGTTTCTGCGGCCGTCTCTTTCGAATTCTTAACTGTTCAACTGCCCTTTCTTGATACGCATCGCAAGCCAGATGGAAACCGCCGATTCCTTTGATGGCCACAATATTTCCTTGTTTGATCAACTCGACCGTCCGGGTGATGGCTGATTGATGTTCAGCCAATGATTCCCCGCTTTGGTTATAAAGTGTGACGGTTGGTCCACAATCCGGACAACAAATCGGCTGTGCATGGTGCCTTCGATTCAATGGATCCTCATATTCCACCTGGCAGTCATGGCACATAGGGAAATCCTTCATTGTCGTTTGCGGGCGATCATATGGGAGACGATTGATGATCGTATAGCGTGGGCCGCACTGAGTGCAATTAATAAATGTATAGTGATGACGCCGATTACAGGGGTCCATCATTTCCTCCAAACACTGCTCGCAAATCCCCGCATCCGCTGGGATCCAGGGAATAGCCTTCCCGTTTTCCCGGCTGGGAATAATCGTAAATCCTTTATAATGGGCAAGTGGAATGGGATGAATGTTTATATCACTGATTTTCGCCAATTTCGGAGGATGTCTTTTTATTTCATCCACCATATTCCCTAACTGCCCTTCCTCTCCTTCAGCCAGGATGATGACACCATTCAAGTTATTTTGGACCGTTCCATTGAAACGATATTTTTTTGAAAGCTGATAGATAAAGGGGCGAAAACCGACTCCCTGCACTTTTCCTTTCACTGTTACTTTTATGGCTGTGTACATTTTTCATGAGCATCCTTTATCCAATTGACCCAATCTTCCATCCCTTCACCCGTTTTAGCGGATAATGCTTTCAACTGGGCCTGCGGATTTATTTCTTTTAAATTTTTTATGGCTTCCTCTATATTGAAAGATACATACGGCAGGATGTCGATTTTATTCACGATCGTTAAATCGGTACGTCTAAACATGACTGGATATTTGGGGATTTTATCGTTTCCTTCAGGGACACTTAAAACCACCACTTTATAATCTTGTCCTAAATCATATCCAGAGGGGCAAACCAAATTCCCGATGTTTTCAATGAAGAGAATGTCTATCGAATCCAGGTCGAAATCCGGAAGCGTTTTAGCAATCATCCTGGCATCAAGGTGACATCCTCCCACCGTATTAATCTGAACCGTTTTGACGCCCAGCGAACGTATTCTTTCCGCATCCATTTCCGTGGCAAGGTCGCCTTCTATCACAGCCATACGGAACTCATTCCTTAAGGCCTTGATCGTTTCTTCCAACAAAGTTGTTTTGCCCGCTCCTGGAGAACTCATCAAGTTTATGACAAGCGTTTGGTTTTTTTTGAATGTTTCCCTATTGAATGCAGCAGCCAAGTTTTGATCTTTCAATACATCTTCTTGCAGCTTGATTTTCACCATTCATCACTTCCTTCATATGATTCAACCCGAAACGTTTCACCTGAAACAAGTAAACAATCAGGCAGCCCGCATTTTTGACAGAGCGCCACTCTATAATCAGGTGTAAACTCCAGCAAACACGTTTGGCATCTTGCTTTCGCCACTTCACGCATCATTTCTAATTCCGTCGTTTCATCGATAATGCCCAAACCCTGTTTCTGAAAATGGAAAAATGCCAACTCCAGTGCATCAGGCAGTACATTGGATAAATCACCAACAATCACATGGATTTTAGACACTTTCCTGATCCCATTTACTTTGGCATCTTCAGAAACTATCTTAATAATCTCAGACATAAGCGACATCTCATGCATTCTTAACACCTCTCACTTTCATATTTATGCTCGTCTCCATTAAAAAGAACAGCCTGTACCAATCCGCACTTGAGCTAGTTTAAGTGAAGGTAGAAGCTAAGGAGATCATGAATAATACTGTTCGAATCACGCAAAAAAGCCTATCATCGGCTCAGAAAAGCGGATGATAGGCTTTGGAACTGTTATGTTAGGATAGTGCCCCTCATGGATGGGCAATGAATTTCTCTACAAACCTAAATAGAGAAATTGAGCATTTCAGTACCTTGATTTATTTATTGAATTCATTAACTGGAAGAAGTATTGGGGTTCATGGGTCTTATTCAGGTTATACCATGAATGTAAGGCATCTGGTGTAAATACATCTATTTTTTTCAGTACCTCCATGGCAAATTCCAAAGGAGCTATTCCTGATGCAGTAACTAAATTCGCATCAGCTACCGCAGGTCCCGACTCATAGAACGTTTCTCCTTTATAGTGAGGACATACCATTTTAGTATATTCCAAGTTATTACTTGTATGCTTTCGAGTATCTAAGTATCCCATATTCGCGAGGCCGTCCGTTGCACCACAAATGGCAGCCACAATCGCGCCAAGTTCTAAAGCTTGGCCAACCCTTTCCAAAATCGGTTGATGAATGTCTTCACTCCAAGTCGTCCCCCCTGGTAAGATTAAAAGATCTTCCCTTTCAAGAGTACATTCATCAAGGGAGATATCCGGTTTTATGCTCAGTCCCCCCATCGTCGTAATCATTTCTTTAGTAGCCCCTACTGTCATGACTTTTATAGGTGCTGCCTCTTTTTTGAAATATCTTCCTGAGTTTAGTTCAGCTATTAAATACCCGTATTCCCAGTCCGACATTGTATCTAATACATATAGAAAAGCATTTGTTGTTTGCATCCCATAACACTCCCATCACCATTTATAGAGCCATTATAATAAAACTTCCCTGACAAGTAGCGTCAGGGAAGTCATTAAACTTGATGAAATTCTATTAATTCCGACAGAACTTCAAAAAGTCTTTTTTTAAGACTTATTGGCTCAATCACTTTAATCGATGTATTGTACGGTAAAAGTAAATAAGGTACATATGTATGTATGATCTCTTTTTCCAGAAGAAAAACTGCTTGATTGGAGGTCCGTTCTTGTACATAATGTCCTAAAAGCCAATGTTGACAAATATCATCCAATGCACTTTTTCCCCCATGAAGAACCAAAGACATAATCCCTTCCTTATCTTCAATCGTTGGAAGAAGGTTTTTCACGAAAAAGTCACGTGCTGAAAAATTCTCCGGTCGGATAAACGTATTTTCGGTTAGCACCAGACTTTCCATTCGATCCACTCTAAAACTGCGGATATCATTCCGAAGATGACAAAATCCAATCACATACCACTTGTTATTCCAATAGATCATTTTGTACGGATCGACCAATCTAACGTTTGATTGCTTTTCGCCACTTTTATGGTAAAGAATTCTGACTGAATACCCATCAGCTACGGCCTGCTCCAACTCCTTCAGTAAAAGTTCCATAGAGGGTGGACGTAATCGACTTATGACTTCAAGACTGGTTACATGTTGGTTGATCTTTGCTTCCTGCTCTTGATTGGAGTGGTGGCTTAGTTTAGAAATGGCCCTATCGAGTGCTTCCCCTCCATAATACCCGGCTTCTTCTGCAAAAACAGCCGCATGAAAGAGTGAAGTTTGCTCCTCAAAATCAAAAAACAGAGGAGCCTCAACAAAATGGTTCAATAAAGAGTATCCACCGTTATGTCCTGGTTCTGAAACGATCGGTACGCCACTTGTTGAAATGGTATCAATATAACGATACACCGTCCTTATATTCATCTCTAGCTTTTCTGAAATTTGTTGTGCTGTCATTTTTTCACCTGAACGAAGCATCCATAGAATGGCTAACATATTGTCAATTTTAGGCATATGATTCCACCTCTATATTCATAATCATCTTAGAATACCAATTATTTCAAATATGATACTATTGAGCAATCCCCCTTTGGAGGAATAAGCATTTTATCTATATTTTTGAAATTATAAACCAAGCGTTTGGTTACTTATGTATCAGATTTTTTAGTTCTGTTAAATAGACGGAAAAATTCCCGTTAATTAGTAATTTAATAGAAAAATGGCTGAAATAGACGGAAAAATTCCGCCTATTTACTCAAAAAGTACAAAAATAGGTGATTTTTCTATTTATAAGCGGAAAACCTCCGCTTATTTCCCCCGAAAATAAGTTCCATTCACAATATAACCGGAATAACTCCGCTTATTTTACCGTCACCGATTCTCCTATAAAGGGCAAGCTCTCTCACAAAAAAGACAGCCCTCATCTGGCTGTCTTCTCATCCTTATTGACTTGTACCGAACTCTTCCCATATTTCCTCTAAAAGCTGCTTATCCGTCAGCAGTTCATACCCTGTCAGCGCAAGTGCCTTAGCCCCGATGACAAGCGCACGGTCACCCTCGGTGGATTTAGCCGCTTCCCTGAATTCGTTCGTGTGGACGACGAGGGATTCGGGGCCGATTTTGATGTAGGGGTGGATGGTCGGGACCACCCGGCTGACGTTTCCGGCATCGGAGGAACCGAGTCCCTTTCGTTCTGTATCGTCGAAGTATTCCCCCAGTGACTCGATGGAGCGCTGGAATACTTGATCGAAACGGCGGTTGAGCTGAAAGTGATCCACTTCATTTTGGATTTTGATAACATTCAGTTCTGTCCCCGTGGCAAGTGCCGATCCCTCAGCGATGGCTTTCACTTTCTTCGTGACTTCATTGCATGCTTCCCTGGTTGCAGCACGTATATAGAAGCGGGCTTTTGCATAGTCAGGGACGATATTGGGTGCGTCCCCGCCGTGGGTGATGATGCCGTGGATCCTGACATCATCGGTCACGTGCTGGCGAAGGGCGTTAATGCCGTTGAACAGCTGGATCACACCATCAAGGGCATTGATGCCGTCTTCAGGGGAAGCTGCCGCATGGGCAGACCTTCCTTTGAATTCGAAATCAAGAGGGTCCACCGCAAGGGTTTTCCCTGTCTGCGTTGTACGGTTGAACGGATGAACCATCATGCAGGCATCCACTCCTTCGAACAAGCCTGCCTTTACAAAACTGCCCTTCGCACTTCCGTTCGGACCGCCTTCCTCGGCAGGAGTCCCGAACACGACCACTTCCCCTCCTGTTTCATCGAGTACGGACGACAGGGCGATGGCCGCCCCGCAGCTTGCCGTCCCGATGATATTGTGACCGCAGGCGTGACCGAGTCCAGGCAGGGCGTCATACTCAGCCAGGTAGCCGATGACCGGCCCTTCTTTCCCTGAATGTTTGCGTGCCACAAAGGAAGTCTCATGTCCCGCCACTCCCCTTTCAATGGAGAACCCATTGGCTGCAAGGAGGGTGGTCAAGGTTTCTGAAGCAAAGAACTCTTCGTTTCCGATTTCAGGTTTGTCGTGGATCTGATGGCTGGTCGACACGAGTTTCACAGCCAGTTGATCTACTGCCGAGAGGATGTTGTTTTTACGATCGGCAATCGCTGCTGGTTGACTCATCTCTTTTCCCTCCTAATGCAATTCACTGACCGGCACGAATGTCGGGATCAGGGAATCTTTGTATGTTTTCTTGATATGTTCTGCTACGTCATCTTCCTGATAGAGCTCAACGATCTTTTTAAAGGTCTTATTGTCTTTCTCTTTTTCCTGCGCCGCGATGATATTGATGAACGGCTTGGATTCCGCCCCTTCGATATAGATGCTGTCATCAACCGGAATGAACCCTGCTTCAACAGCCACGCCATTATTGATGATCGATGCCGCAACATCCGGGAGTACCCTCGGTGTCTGGGCAGCGACGACCGGTGTGAATTCAAGGTTTTTAGGGTTTTCTTTAATGGCTTCGAGACCCTGTGACTGATCAAATCCTTCTTTCAGTTGTACCAAACCTGCTTCCTCCAGTAGGAGAAGGGCACGGCCAAGGTTCGTTGCCTCTTGAGGAACGGCTACTTTACTGCCTTTCGGTAAGTCTTCTACCGATTTATATTTTTCCGAATAGATTCCCATCGGCGCGATGATCGTCGAGCCGATCGGTACAAGATCCAGATTATGTTCTTCCACGAAAGAATCAAAATACGAAATCGTCTGGAAGGCGTTCAGGTCGATATCCCCATCGGCCAGTGCCTGGTTCGGTCTCACGTAATCGGCAAACTCCACAATCTCGATTTCAATCCCTTCCTTCGCTGCTTTCTCCTTCATATACTCCCAAATCGGCACCCCGGATCCATTCACTCCGACTTTCACGACTTCTTTTTCACCTGAGCCGGATGCACTGTCTCCCGAGCAGCCGCTCAAGATAAGGGTAATTAATAGAATGGCGATACTTGCCAGGCTGATTGATTTTTTCATATTCCTCTCTCCTAACGTCTCCTGATGATTTTTGATAATGTATTCCCTGCTGTCTGCAGTCCCTGCACCATCACGATTAAAATGATGACGGTCACGATCATGACGGATGTTTCAAATCGCTGATATCCGTAAGCGA
Source organism: Rossellomorea sp. FM04394 (assembly GCF_041889765.1). Taxonomy (NCBI): domain Bacteria; kingdom Bacillati; phylum Bacillota; class Bacilli; order Caryophanales; family Bacillaceae; genus Rossellomorea; species Rossellomorea sp. FM04394. Next base: position 3,326,246 of record NZ_CP168654.1, read on the forward strand.
TGGCCAGATCTCCGAGGCCACCGCCTCCGACTGCCCCGGCCATGGCCGATGCACCGACAAGGCCGATGGTCGCAATCGTGATATTCAGGACCAATGTACTCAATGCTTCCGGAATGAGAATCCCGAAGATGATCTGCCACGGCCCGGCCCCCATGGATTCCGCCGCTTCAATGACACCCGGTTCCACTTCAAGGAGGGCGCTCTCTACCAGTCTTGCAATATACGGTGCCGCAAATACGACAAGCGGCACGACCGCTGCCGCCGTTCCGATTGATGTGCCCACTACCAATCTTGTAAAGGGGATGATGGCCACCATCAAGATGATGAACGGGACCGAACGGAACACGTTGATGATGCTGCTCAATATGGAAAAGACGACTTTATTTTCAAGTAAGTGCCCCTTCCTCGTGACCACGACGATGATCCCGAGGGGAAGCCCAATCAACGTTGCAAATAAAAGGGAGAATGACACCATGGCCACGGTATCCCATGTCGCTTCTATAATTCTTGGCCAAAATAATTCCCAATTAACTTGCACGTTTCTCCACCTCGCTTACGAATAATCTGTTCTTCCAATAATCCAGGATCTCTTCTGTTTCGTTCTTACTGCCGATGATCTGTACGATGAGATTCCCGAACGGCTTGCCCTGGAGTTCCGTGATCTGGCCGAACAATACATTGATGTGGGCATCGAATTTCTTTGCCGTTTCGGAAAGGATCGGCGTGCCCGTCGAATCCCCTTTGAAAATGAGGCGGCAGATGCGCCCTTCTTTGCTGTCATTCAATTTGTCAAGAACCGATGCCGGCAGCTGATCATTCATGACACTCTTCACAAAGTTTTTCGTCGTTGGCGTCTGCGGGTTGGAGAAGATATCGAAGACGCTTCCCTCTTCAACGATTTCTCCATTTTCCATGACCGCGACCTTATCACAGATTTCCCGGATGACCCCCATTTCGTGAGTGATCATCACAATCGTAATGCCATACTCCGCGTTGATTCTCTTTAATAAATTCAGAATCGATTCCGTCGTCTGAGGATCAAGTGCGGATGTTGCTTCATCGCAGAGTAGAATCGAAGGCGACGTCGCCAGGGCTCTTGCTATCCCCACCCTTTGCTTCTGCCCTCCTGACAGTTGATCCGGGTAATGCTTCGCTTTATCTTCAAGTCCGACAAACGCGAGCAATTCCTTTACTCTCTCGCTGATCTTTTCTTTTGGCCATTTTGCAAGTTTCAGAGGATAGGCGATATTCCCTGCCACCGTCCGGGATTGAAACAGATTGAAGTGCTGAAAAATCATCCCGATGCGGTGCCGCTCCTGCCTCAGATCGATTGCGGACTGATCTTTCAGGCTGCGCCCCTCTATGAAAATATCACCCGATGATGGTTTCTCTAAAAAATTGAGACAGCGGACAAGCGTGCTTTTCCCCGCCCCGCTGAATCCGATCACGCCATAAATCTCTCCCTTCTTCACTTCGAAGGAAACATTTTTCAAAGCGGTGAATGGGCCATTCTTCGTCTCGAATACTTTCGTAACATTCTGAACTCTGATCATAAGACTTGCTCCTTTCGCTATGTATACTTCTTGTTGACGATCATGGCTCAAATAAAAAAGTGCCCCCCTTCATAAGAAGAGAGGCACAAAAATATGTATATGTCCCGCTCTTCTCATCTTTCAAGTCACATGACTTGATGGAATTGGCACGGTATTCATAAGAACCCGTTGCCGAGGTATCACAGGGCCAGTCCCTCCACCTCTCTGGATAAGAAGATATCGCTTTATTAAGTTAAAGTTATGATGCGTTTTAGCATTAGGGTAATGGTAAAGGATTTGAATTGGTTTGTCAAACCTGTTTTTGAATATTTTGTATTGTGCAGGACTATTCAACTAGGGTCACTATAACCAGTCTTCAATTGGGCTAATACATTCATTTCGTTTCAATTCACTAATTTACTAGAAGAAAATATTTCTATTATTCTGCCCAACCACAAAAAAATAGCAGAAATTAAAAAAGAGACTTAAAGTTAATTTCCATCTTATGAAAATCGGAGAGATCTTAAATTTGGAGCAAGTACCATGCTGATTTCCACCTTCCATTCGTATGTGAATTCGTTCTTACCACAAGTCCGTTATGAAACTTTCCAGATACTTTGCGAGCAATCTTGGATGTTTTATACATTCAAGAAATGGGAATATTACATTCCATTGCCGTCTGATGAACGGCAGGGGTAATTTTTTCACTAAAAACGATAATCAATCAATGAAATTTAAGGAGGCTATTTTTACTATGAGTCGTTTTACCATTCCACGCGATATTTATTTCGAAGAGAATGCACTTGAAGTGTTACGGTCTTTTGAAGGTAAAAAAGCCGCACTTGTTATTGGAGGAGGTTCTGTTAAACGTAACGGAAACCTCACCAAGGTACAGGAACACCTGGCAGCTGCCAATATAGAAACAAAAGTATTGGAAGGTTACAATACAGAGCCGACCTTTGAAATGGTTAAAAAAGGAGCAAAAGACCTGGAGGAGTTCCAGCCGGATTGGATAATCGGCATCGGCGGAGGATCAGCAATGGATTCTGCCAAAGCAATCTGGCTCTATTATGAGCACCCGGACCTTGCTTTTGAAGATGCAATTAAACCATTCGAACTGCCGCGTCTTCGCAATAAAGCGAAATTCGCCGGTATTCCGACGACAAGCGGAAGTGGTTCGGAAGTATCCAACCTTTCTGTTCTTGCCGATGAAACCACGAACGTGAAATATCCAGTTGCTGACTTCGAACTAACACCGGATGTCGCCATTATCGATCCGGATATGATTAAAGAACTGCCGAAGCACATTGCTGCTTATACCGGTATGGACGCATTCACGCATTCAATCGAAGCATATGTAGCGAAACCGCGCACAATGTATACGGATATCCTGTCACTAGGCGCAGCCGAAGTGATCAAAGATAATCTTCTTGCTTCTTATCAGGGAGACCAGGAAGCTGCTAAGAAAATGCACACTATTCAAGCCATGGCAGGCATGGCCTTTGCCAATGCTGTACTCGGTAATGTGCACAGTCTTGCCCACAAAAGTGGTCCAACGTTCGGCATTCCGCATGGCTATGCCAATGCGATTTACCTGCCTTACGTCATCCAGTTTAACCGTGAGGTCGTGGAAGATTGCTTTGCTGAAATCGCCCGCCGTCTTAACCTGAAAGGCAATAACGATACCGAATTGACTGATTCTCTTGTTGAATATATCTATCAATTGAACAAAGATCTCGGTCTTGCTACTACCCTTCAGGACTACGGTGTATCCGAAGAAGAGTTCAACAAGCATGTTGATACAATGGCTAAAAACGCTATGGAAGATCCATGCACAGGCACCAATCCACGTGAGACTAGTGAAGAACAAATGAAAGAGCTATTTAAAGCCGCTTTCTATGGCAAGGAATCTTTAGTGAAAGCGTAAAGATTAATTGAACAAATAAGCAAAGCAGAGCTTAGGGAATTTACCGGGCTCTGCTTTTTACTGGTGAACATGATTCTTCCCCGCCTTCTATTCTTCCTCTTTTTCTTTCCGATTTACGGCATTTTGGGTGATCGTAGGTAGATACGATAAGCAAAGGTAGAGGAAGGACCTTCACTCTACCTTTGCTTATTCCTCTCAACCCCCATAAACAACTATGCTATACTAAAAGAAAAAACACTATTCAGATTATTAAAAGGGGGCCACGGTCATAAAACCAAACATTATCGACATCGTTCAATCCCAGGTCATCGCTTCCATCAAGGAAGAAAAGGACCTCGACAAAGCCATACAGTCAAACGCCAACATCGTGTTCATCCTAACCGGTAATTTGATTACAATGGACGGGTATCTGAAAAAACTGAAGGAAGCCGGTAAAACCACGTTTATACATATTGATTTCATCGATGGGCTGTCCAATACGAAGAGTGCCATTAAATACATAGCAGAAATCTGGGAGCCCGCTGGCATCATCACGACGAGGAGCAACCTGATCAAATATGCAAAGGAAGAAGGATTGATGACGATACAGCGGCTTTTTCTTATCGACCGCAATGCCCTTGACAAAGGAATTGATATCGCACAGAACTGCAAGCCGGATGCGATTGAAGTCCTTCCTGGTCTCATGCCGTCCATCATTGATAAACTGACGACCATGACTACGCTGCCCATCATCGCTGGTGGCCTGATCAGTAATAAGGAAGATATTCTGAATGGACTAAGAGCCGGTGCCCTCGCCATTTCTTCAGGTGATCCGAAGCTCTGGAACCTGGATTTTTAACCAAAAAAAGAGCTCAACCCTTAAGTTGAGCTCCACCTCTATTTATGTTCCTACTTTTTCTTCTTCCTCTTCTGTCTTACTTTTTTTCCGTGTCCATGGAAGAGGAAATGACGTGATTTCATGCTCTTCAAAGAAGTTTCCTATCTTCGTAATGATGAAGGTTACGAATGTCGCAAAGATGACAATGGAATAGAACCCCGCTCCGATACCAATCCCGATTCCCCCAACGTAGAAAATCATCGCAGCCGACGTCAGTCCTTTCACCCGCAATCCATCTTTCAGAATCACACCTGCTCCGAGGAAACCGAGCCCCGATACGATCTGCGCCGCCAGTCGAAACGGGTCCATCACTTTTCCGCTGTCCGGTTGACTGAGCATATTCGCCCCTTCGATGGAGACGATCGTGATCAATGTGCAGGCCACTGATACATACGTATATGTTTTTAACCCAGCCGGTTTATTTTTCGATGTCCTGTCCCATCCGATGATGAACCCTAATACAGCACTCACCAGAATCCGGAAATAGATATCATGCTGCCAGAAAAATTCCGTTGCTTCATTCATGTAATGCGCCATGCCGCCATCCTCCTTAAATGAAAAAGAGATCGCGCCACAAAACGAATGCCTGATTTCCCCACTCCAAAGTGAAAAAACCATACAGTTCGCTTCATAGGTGATCTCTTCTCCTCTTCCTACCAAGCTTCATTCCTCTTAATATTCCTTTTATCATACACCAATCAGCCAACCATTTCAATGATATATCTAAAAATTCTAAATTTTACAGAATGTGCATTGCCACTCAGAATCCCTCATTGTATGATGGAGTTAGTAAGATTATATAGCGGGTAGAGATGAGGAGAACCCTGTGTCAATTCGAGTGTACGATGATCGTGCACTCCATTGCCATGGGGTTCTTTTCATTTATACATAAATACCAATTTAAAAGGAGGAAATGAAGTTGAAAAACAGACCTATCAGCCCTATAGTCGCCCTTCTTGCTTTGGGAATCGCAGGACTTTTATTGCTTCATGGTCACACCGCAAATGCAAAAGAGACCAGCCCGCCTCTTGTCATAACGGAAATCGTCACCAAATCCGCAGGTTCAGGACAGCCCTATGAGTACGTCGAAATCTATAATACAACCTCAGAAGCCATCAATCTACAAGATTATCAACTCCAATACTTCACGAGTAACTTCTCAAGCCCGGCCAACCGATGGCCCATCGAAGACAAAACCATCCAGCCAAAAGAATCCCTTGTGCTCTGGTTAAAGAAATTCGCTTATCCTGATGTACCGCTGTGGGACTTCAACTCCAACTACGACATGTACCTCACTCCCGATGACGTATACGAAATCAAGCTGACGACTTCCGGTCAGGGTTTGCATGACAGCAGCCTTCGCCAAGTAGGGATTGCGGATGCGGAGGACAATATTCTCAGTACTGCGCTCATCAATGATAGGGTAGTCGATGGCATCACAAACCGAAGTATCATTTACAAGGCAACTAGCTCAGCAGCAATGCAGAAGCTCCGAAACGATGAAGAACCGACTCCTGGCACCCTGCTGGCTGAACAAGTGGCCGGTCCTGCGACACCAACCAACCTGACTGCAACACCCGCTAACCAATCGATCACCCTTGAGTGGGAAGCTTCAGAAGGTGCAGTCTCCTATACGATCTACCATTCTGATGGAACGACTACTTCCACGGACACGACCACTTCAATCATGGATGGATTGGAAAACGGGCTGGCATACAGCTTCCGGGTGACGGCTGTCGACTCGGAAGGAAACGAATCCCCGGCCACAAAAGAAGTCCGGGCTATCCCACAGGAGGTCGTGGACAGTGAAGCCCCTGCTACCCCAACCGGACTGAAAGGAACTCCAGGTAGTGATCATGTCAAGTTATTGTGGACCGACAATACAGAGAGTGATCTTGCAGGATACCGCGTCTACATTAATGGAACACTTTACGGTACAGTCGCATCAGACAAAAAGAGTTTGATCGTATCCCCTCTGGAATTGAACAGGGAGTACTCTTTCAAGGTAACGGCACTCGATCAAGTCGGAAACGAATCGGAAGCTACAGCACCCCTCGTCACAGGACCGACAGAAAACGTACCGACACCCGACCTGCTGATCACCGAATTGATTCCGAACACCGATAACTATGCAGGCTATGATGCCTTCGAATATTTTGAGCTTTATAACAACAGTCCGGACCCGATCGATCTGAAGGGGTATCGATTCGCTTCCTATAACTGGGATGAAGAATTCGGGGAAACTCACATACTGGAGCCTTGGGATACAGTGGTGATTTGGACTAGAAATACAGCCATCAGCCCTATCTCCCTTGAAGCATTCAACTATAACTATTTCTATTCGTACAGTAGCAAGTATCTTCAGGAAGAGGATACGATCGTCCTCGGTGATATCGCCGGCCTGGTCAACGGCGGTAATACCCTGACCGTTTATGACCCTGATGGACTCGAAGTCGTCAGAGCTGAATACTCTGGAGAGGACGTTTCTCTAAAACAAACCGTCACTTATACCTATCCAAAAGATAATACCCGGACCATGGAAAAATTGGCAGCTGGCCAATATCCGACACCAGGATGGGTTGTTGAAAATCAAGCACCGGATCGTCCCGTGTCAGATGAAGAACCACCGCATTCACCGACCAACCTTGAGGCAACTGCGGGCAACGGGGAAGCCGTTTTAACCTGGGTCGCTTCAACTGAATCCGATCTATACCGTTATCACATTTACAAAGATGGCGAACTTGAATACTCCATAGATCCATCCGAGACTGAATTTACACTATATACATTGGTCGGGAATCAAACGTACTCGTTACAAGTAAGCGCCGAGGATACATCAGGAAACGTATCGGAGAAATCAGCGCCTGTACTCGTAACACCGGAACACCAGATCATCACGCAGCTGGAACGGTGGGAACATGAAAAAGATCCTGCCTACCAAGGTCTGTGGGATATCAGTTCGGACGGTCCGGTGATCGCTGGACTTTCTCATGGGCTCGTGCCTCAAGGATTGACCTATTATGCAAAAAAAGATTGGCTGCTTACCGTCAGCTACGTCGATGATGGGATTCGGCCGGGTACCATTACCGTAACAGATCGTACAACTGGAGAATTGGTGAAATCCGTTGTCCTTTACAATACGGACGGGACACCGTATACCGGTCATGCAGGCGGTGTGACCGTCAGTCGTGATCATGGCTGGGTGGCATCCGAGAATCACTTATTCAGTTTCAATTTAAGCGACCTGGTACAGGCAGAAAATAACGGAGAAATCCAGTTCACAAGACAGATTCCATTACCGGTCGAAGCCGCTTATACCGTATATGATGAAGGTATCCTCTGGGTCGGGGAATTCTATGAGGCAAACGCCTACCCGACCGATCCCTCTCATCATATCGAGAACCGGGATGGGGAAATGCATTACGCCTGGATGATCGGATTTGATTTGGAAAGGAACAACGACATGCTTAGTGAAGAGCATTGGAATGGCGTCACTCTCAGCACCTCCTACGGAAGAGCCAACGACAGCGTTCTATACCGATATGAATACCCGTTAAAAGAAGACCCTCATGCCCATGTAACCATTGATGGAAAGCAAGTACCCCTCTGGTTCCTTGATGGCCACACGGCAAAACCGCGTCAGAGCATAGAAGCCATTCCGATGCCTGAGGGAATCGTGGAAGTACAAAAAGAGCTCTACGTCGTGTTTGAATCAGGCGCTGATAAATATCGTTATACGACCACCTATCCGATGGACCGGATGCTTAAGATTGATATGAAGAAGTTAATGAAGGATGATAAGGGGATTGAATAGCACGTAAAAGGAAGTGGCGTTCAATTTCAGGGGGTCCGTTTAGGAAAGGAAAACAAATTGTCATCAATAGCAGTTAAATAACAATGTATTTAGCAGTTAAACCTCCAGAACTAAGGGTCTGGGGGTTTATTTTAATATCTTCTTATTCCGTTTGCGCCCCCGTTAGTGAAACAAGCCTATTATTCACAACGACTAAATACTCTTTCAAATTCACCATCTATTATTAGTTGTTAATCACTCTTTCAATCTCCCCGCCTAATCCTCTTCACTAAAATCATATCGCTTGACCAAAAATATCCCCCACTCACCTGTTTGTTCATTTTTCTCAGGAGAGCTTAAGGATGCTTATACTATACGAGAATAGTAAGCTACATCGGCAACTCTGCCGTGTAAATGCGATTCAGGCAACACCGCTACCAAAGTAAATCCGAGTTTTTCAATTAACTTTTTTGAAAGCATATTATTATTATCTATAGTAGCAAATAGGCGTTTAAGGTGTAATGTGCTTTTACTATGCTCAATGACCGCGGAAACCGCTTCATACGCAAAACCGCATCCCCAATGCTCCCTCATGAAGCGATAACCGATTTCGCCAAGATAACCCACTGCAATTTCTGGGATCATTACATCACCGATGAATTCATCAGTATCTTTTAATGCGACCGTCCATTTCGTTTCAGTACGATTCCTAACCATTTCTAACATTGAGTGTTCATCACGAGGGGGATTAATTCCAAGAAATTCTCTTACCTCATCATTGTTCAACATTTTAATCATATTGGGAATGTCTTTTTCCGCTCTCGGACGTAAAACCAATCGTTCTGTTTGAATTTTCGGTGCTTCTTTTTTCACCATGATTTATTCCAGCCTTTCGTACATTATATAAATAATCTATCGATGAGAACGGTATAGAACTTCATCGTTTGTTATCTCTTATGAAATTTATAATATAATTCGATACCCCGGTTATTTGGATTCCTTCTTCAAGTAACTGCCCTTAATCCTTTTTAGATCAACGCCCTCTTAACTTGAAGATTGGGACATAATACATTATTGTCGTGTATCTACATACAAGTAGCTGAACAGCAACAAAAGGTTCCGATGAGGAATACTTTTTAAACGACTAAAAAGAAATGACCACAATTGTACTCATCTAATTTAAAATGTGGTTATTGCTTTCAAACCAATTCCATTCTCCAGGTCCGTACTTAATTTATCCAACCACCGAATATCATCTCCCCCTTTAGCAAGTGGAGAAGTTCCGCACTGAAAATCATTGTCTAAATAGAGGCTGGCTTTCTCTAGCCTTTAAAGAAAAACTGATCAACCAAATCATAGGGCAGTGGATAAGGAACAATAGTAACCGGACGTTCATTCTGCCTTAAGTAATTGGGAGATTCCCTTCATTGGTGGATGAATCCTATACGCACTTTCTAAAATTGGTTCGAAGAATGACAAGGTGTCGATGTAATAATAAGTCATGATTTCTTACGTTTTCGTTCTAAAAATATTGGGGCTATATTTAGTAAGATAGAAACAATTGTCAAGACCCATAGTGCTCTTGCCATACCAGGTACTACATCCGATAAAGCCGCCCAATCTTCCACTCTTACCCACCGAGATACATAACTGTAATCTGCACACAGTGTTAGTGCTGTAAATGATAATCCTAACGCCATAGCGAGCTTATAGTCCTTTCCTGCTGTATACATATAAAGATTTATAAAAGTTGCTACTATTGCAATAACCCCTAATATTACCCACATACCTATTCCCCTCCAGTATATTTTTATTTATGCCATGCAATAATGTTCTTCCTCTTTATTCCCATAATTTCCACTAACCCGCCATTTAACTTAATACCAATTATTTCAAAATAGAGTAGCATACTCAAGAAAAACTTCAAACAAAAAAGAAGCTCATCTTTTTCCGGATAAGCCCCATTAATTGAAGATTTAATTGTTTAAGAAAGAATTTATTAAGAGGTGCTTATGAGTTCTGATTCTTCTACAAAATACTCAGATTTGCTTGGCATAAGAACCAACTTTACTTGCCAAATACTTATCACAAGCATTAATGTAGAGGCAGCAATAATACTGTACCTAACAGGAATAATTTCACCCGTAAAACCAATCATTAAAATGAAAATTACTTGAAGAAAACTTTGAAAGATACCGTATATGCTTGAAATCCTCCCCATCATTTTTACTGGGACATTATTTTGGTAAAAAGTCATAAACCCAGTGCCGGAAAATGAGTTAAAAAACCCTAAAACCATAAATCCAATAGCTACTGACCAAAAGGAAAATGAAAAAGCATAGATCAGATAGCCGACTGAAACCATAAAAAAACCAAGAGATATTAGGACTCTTATTGACAACTTTTTAGCGACCACCGAAACAGTAGTTGCTCCTAAAATAGAGCCCACTCCGGTTAAACTTATGAGTAAGCCATATTCTATCTCAGATAAATTTAATACCTTTTGAGTAAAGACAACCTCTTGAGCATCCATTCCAAGTGCTACAATCATAAAAAATTGAGCTAAGAAGTACATTTTTACTATAAATAGGTTGCTTTGGCTAAATTTAAATACTTCTTTCCAATCATTTTTCAATATTTTTAAACTAATCTTGCGTATTGTTACATCAACTTCAGTATTTACATTTGGTAATAAATACACCATTATAGCTGAAACAACAAAAGAAAAAGCATTAATCCATATTGATATATTAACAGTGGTAAAGAGTAGGAGTGCCCCAGAAATAGCAGGACCGATTAAAAAGGCACTAGAAGTAATCAAACTTCTGAAAGAGTTAAATTGTTTCCGTCCTTTCTCTGGAACAACATTCGTAATATAAGTAATTGCTGCTGGTTCAAAGAAAGCTTTTGAAACAGAGAGAAATAATAGACATAGATATATAAGCCAAATAGAGCTGACGAAAGGAATGATTGCTACCAAAATTGCACGAATAATGTCTGTTCCAATCATTATTCTGCGAATATTCAAACGGTCAATAATACTCCCAGACCAAAATTTCGTTAACAGCGAAGCTATAGGTCCAATAATCCATAACCCGGCTACCGCAGCAGCAGAGCCCGTTAGTTTTAATACTAGAACATTAATGGCAACAAGATAAATAAAGTCTCCTAAGTTTGATATACCCAATCCAAATAGTAATAAAAATGAATTCTTTTTTTGTGAGAAGCTTGGTTGATTAATATGAACACCCCATTTAGTGATCTCTAAATATATTTTTTCTATAAAGAATTGGAAATCACCTGTAAATATTATTATTTGTCACAAATGATTCATAACTAAAAAGGACCCTCAATTTAGAGGGGCCCCTATTCAATTAACCTGCCCTAAAACTGAACAAAGAAAAAAAGCTCAAGTTCAGCTACCCAATCGATCTTCAGCTATAGCCCCCGTTAGCGGAAGATACAAGTGCCTTTCACCTGAATGTTCTTGCAAGCTCAACCATTTCATCTTTTGATAAAGAAGAACTGTCCATTTGCACGTATGTCTCATCTTCTATCCAAGTTAAAAGACCACCAGTTACTATCTTTCCATTTAATTCTTTACCACCGTTAGCCCATTCTTGATAATAAGCAGGAACATCATTTATTTTTATTTTTTCTCCCTCTGAAAACTCTTCTTCCAATTGACTGATTACCCTTTTGGAGACCTTTCTTTCTTCTATTCCTAGTATTAAATTTTCATCATTTTCATCCATATAATGCAATCTAATGCTGCTTAAATTTCCCTCCTTGTAATCGCGGGTTTTTATTTCCAAAGTCCACTCTTTGGGAACCTTCTTTGGAACGAGCACTTTAAAATTCACCTGTTCCTTTACTTCAGCTATTGTAATGCTGTTGTGGTTATACTTCATTTCATTAGCGAAGGCTATTGAGGAGGAAACAGTACCGAGAAGTAAAATTAGCATTAAACTTGAAATAAGTTTCAATCAAAATACCCCGTTTCTCTTAAAATGTTTATACTATATTATCCCCAATACACTATATTCAATAAAAAAAGCGAATTGCATATAGCAACCGCTCCACAGTGAAATTATTTTTAGTTACCCAGTATCCCTTTTTCTGCTTGTTCAGCAAACGCTCCCGTTAGTTGAAGAACATTAAGATATATTTTGAACTATAATCCTAAAGCTGAAACAACTATAATGATTAACAATAAAATGATATTTAACCAGACCATAATTTTAATGATAAACTCAGACCACAACTTCCTACGCAATCCAAAATAAAAAATAACACCATAAATCAAAAGGTTAAAAACTATACGATATTTAGAAACTTCTTCAATTCCTAATCCGAAAAAATCAATGAATGTATTTATCAAAACAGAGATAACAAATAAAAAAAGATATACCTTAAATTTTCTTTCTTTTCTCTGTGACTCACCATTAGTTTCATACATTTTTTTCTTACCTCAACTTATGTTCTATTTCCTTTAGTTTAACAGTTATGTACTTCAACTATCCTGCCTTTAATTGAACATCAGTACCGGACTGACATCAGGAAATTTCTGTTAATATAAACTTATCATAAGCTGAAACCTATAACGCCTCCGTGGACAAGTTTGTAATATAAAATCGGTAGTGCAAATGCCTGCAAGTTACTATGCAAAATCAAGGGTGAAATCCAAACCATTGGTATCAATAAAAAAAGACGATACAAAATACTATGCGCATTGTACCGCAAATCACCTTGCATTTTAGTGGTTTCTCCCTCTCAACCGAACGAGTTATATTCTCTGCAGGAAGTGGATTTTTTTATTATCCAGTTAAATACTCGTTTATGGAAGAGCTTTAATTAGAGATATTACTTCTTTCCAGTTTGCTTTTTTAAATATAATCGCAATCATTATCAAGGAGATAATTGCAACGACAGTGGATGTAAACGAAAAGCTATCTACCAGATAGTTAAGCCCTACCCATGGTGTTAAGAACAATGCTGCTAAAGGAATAGCCCATCCAAAGTAAAGTGGGGTATCTGAAAAATTAATGTAAGCGGTTAATAAAGCGATCACTAAAGTAAGGACCCATGCCATTGTGTAAATTCTCATTAATAATTTGTTTTTCGCTTTAAAAGCAATCCCAAAACACATTATCCAGATGACGAAATATACAATAGTAACAATAAAATTCGTGAAAGTTGCTGGACTTCCAGTTAAAAACACATGAAAATTTTGATTTATTCCATAAGCCATAGTTAGTATGGGTAACCCAAGACACAATATCACTTTATAATTCATTTTTGGTTCTCCCCCTTTTCTCGCATTCTACCGAATGATATCTAGTGTAATTTTACACCAAAAGAGAAAAACCATCCACTGAATTTTAAAAATTTAAACTCTTCTATACTGTTGATACACCCTCTACAATCTTAATGAATAGTAGACCCTGAATTTTAATTTAAGATGAATTTGCAAATAATTTCAATTTTTCTCTTATGCTATGCGAGTTTCCGTTAAATGGTCCTTTAACGGCATAACAACCTGCAAACCGGGAGGGTACTTATTCTACTTTTTGGTCTACAAATGAAAAAAGAAAAAAGCGATTGCTATATAGCAACCGCTTGAATTAATAACACTCTGTACCTTTATCATGAATTAAAACATTTCATCATAATATTTCTTTGGATCCGAAATGTTATTTGACACAAAAAACGCTGCCTGGCTCTTAAACATTTCAATATAAGATTCGTGATCCATAGCCAGTCCTTTTAACTCATAAACGCTTCCCTCAACACTGACTGTATCCATAGTCAAATCTACAAGAACCGTCATATAGATAACTTTATTGTATGAAACGGTTCCTGTTACTTGTTTCTTTGTTAGATCGACCTTTGTAAAATTGTGCTTCACACCTGTTGGTTTAAATATGGTATATCCTACATTTACATTATTCTTCACTGTAAATACCCCATTGGAATAAATTCTTCACAGGCTAAGATGGTCAAATCCCCTTCAAAGCATCCTTGTACCGCTGATAATAAGCTTCCACATTATTTAACAACAACAACTCCGTATACAAATAAACCTTCATATTAAAATCATTAAAATCAATCGTAGTCAGTTCCTGTATCTTTTTAATCCGGTAATTCAACGTGTTCGGGTGGATGAACAGCTCATTGGCTGTCTGTTTTCCCTTCCCATCATTCGCCAGGTACACTTCAAGTGTCTTTAGAAGATCTGTCTGTTTCTTCACATCATTCTTGATCAATACCAGCAGATCATCACTGTAATAATCCTTTGATGTGTTTTTCTCATAGAGGGTAGGCAAGTATCGATAAATGCCCAATTGAGCAAATTCCCGGGGCATCGATTCAGGACGCGGACTGATGAAGTTAGCCGTTTCAATGACTTCTGACGCTTCCAAGAAGCTCTTTCTCATTTGATATAACGTTGTGTATTCCTTACCGATTCCAATCAGGAAGTTGTAGAATTCTTCCTCTCCTGTTTGCTCTTTCACCTTTTCAACTAGATCTCTGGCTAATTCCAGGGAAGAAGACGGTGTGTCTGCTTTGCCGTAGAGAACGAGGATCACTTGGTATTCCGTTCGTAAAGAATAAATATTTGTATGGAAGCTGGATTCTTGGACCAGCTTCTCAAGTTGGTCCAGCATAGGCTTATATTGCGACGATGCAATCGAATAAACCGCTACCGTGAACCGTTCCGGCAGTGTCAGCTTGACAAGGGATGCATCATGACGGAGTTGGCTTTCGCTTCCGTACTCGTGCTGCAGGAGATGCCACAGTACTTCTTCTTTTCTGTCCTTTTTGATATTGACCTTTGCGTACATATCATTGATCAGGTTTCCCAGGTGTGCGGAGATCTCTTCAAGGAAAGCAAGCTCTTCATTTTCGAGAAGGCGGCTGGATTCCTGAACCCAGATGTATCCCATTGTGTTGCCCAGGTACTTGGCGGCAATGACGACGCGTTGGTGAAATCCTAACTCTTCCATCGCCTGTACCCGGATTGGATCCGTATGTTTCTCGAGTTGGTGGACGATGCCCTCTTTTTTCAGTCGGTCGATGATGAAGACCGGACATTTTTTCGTCAGGATCGTCTTTAGCTGTGTTTGATCGAATTTATTAGAAGAGGAACTGTATGAAATCAGTTCGAAATTTTTGTTTTCGATGATGACGGGATTGCCCATTTTTGAGCTGATTAGTTCCGTCGCTTTATGAATATCTTCTGTTTGGAGGATGATATCTATTGCTTCCATAGGAATCTTACCTTTCCACGAATGTTTGTGATTCCTATTATAGCGTTAAATCCCCCAATAAAAAAAGAAAAGCTCACCCTGATCGGGAGAGCTTATCGTGTTCGATTTATTCTTCATCCATAAACGGATAGACAATATCTGTTGTTGGAGCGAAGTTTTCTTTGATGATACGAGGGCTGGTCCAACGAATCATGTTGAAAATAGAGCCTGCTTTATCGTTTGTACCAGAACCGCGTGAACCACCGAATGGTTGTTGGTTGATCACGGCACCAGTTGGTTTATCGTTGATGTAGAAGTTACCAGCTGCACCGGAAAGACGTCGTTCCAAGTGCATGATCGCTTCACGATCTTGCGCAAAGATTGCACCCGTTAATGCATACATAGAAGCTGTATCCACTGAAGTCAGCGTTTCTTCTAATTGTTCATTTTCGTATACATAAATCGTTAATACCGGTCCGAAAATTTCTTCGGTCATCGTTTTGAAGTTTGGATTCGTTGTTACGATGACAGTCGGTTGAACGAAGTATCCAACTGAATCATCATACGTACCACCGGCAATGATTTCAGCTTCTTCAGAATCAGCCGCATAGTCGATGTAGCTTGTGATAGAATCAAAGGCAGCTTTGTCAATGACCGCACCCATGAAGTTTCTAAAGTCTCTTACATCCCCTACTTTAAGCTTCGCCGTTTCTTCCACGACACCATTTTTCACTTCTTCCCACATGCTTGCAGGGATGTAAGCACGAGAAGCTGCTGAACATTTTTGACCTTGGTATTCGAATGCACCACGAACAAGTGCAGCGACAACTTTGTCTGCTTGAGCTGTTTCGTGAGCGAAGACAAAGTCTTTACCGCCTGTTTCCCCAACTAAACGAGGATACGATTTGTAGTTTGTGATGTTTTCCCCGACTGTCTTCCAAATCGTCTGGAACACGCTTGTTGATCCAGTGAAGTGGAATCCGGACATGCGTGGGTCTGTTAACACCACATCTGATACTTGTGAACCACGTGATGGGACGAAGTTGATAACGCCCTTAGGCAGTCCAGCTTCTTCCAGGATTCGCATGAAGTAGTAGTTTGATAGTACAGCCGTTGTTGCCGGTTTCCACACAACCACATTCCCCATGATGGCAGGAGCTGACGGCAGGTTTCCACCGATTGCTGTGAAGTTAAATGGAGAGATAGCTAATACGAAACCATCTAACGCACGGTATTCTAAACGATTCCAGATGTTTTTCATGCTATCTGGCTGCATTTGATAGATTTGGTTTGCATAATCAACGCCAAAGCGTAAGAAATCCGCTAATTCTTGTGCCGCATCAATTTCCGTTTGATACGCTGTTTTGGATTGGCCTAACATCGTAGCCGCATTGATGACATCGCGGTATGGACCTGAGATCAAATCAGCCGCTTTCAAGAAGATGGATGCTCTGTGCTGCCATGGCATATTGGACCAAGATTCTTTCGCAGCCATTGCCGCTTCTACTGCATCGCGAAGCTCTTTTTCACCTGCTTGTGAATAGGTCGCCAACACATGTTTGTGATCGTGTGGCATAACCACTTTTTTCACTGTATCTGTCTTGATTTTCTCGCCATTGATGATGACCGGGATCTCAACCTCGATACCAGCTTGGCGTTCTAATTCAGCTTTTAACGTTTCTCTTTCTTTCGTACCTGGGGCATATGTATTGCCAGGCTCATTTGTAGGTTTTGGGATGTTGTAAATTCCGTTACTCATTCTCTTCACATTCCTTTCTGATTTCATTCTGTCTGGATGTTACTTGCTGAAGATTCCTTTTAATGCAAATGCGATGTTTGCCGGCCGTTCCGCCAGGCGTCGCATGAAATACCCGAACCAATCCTCGCCATAAGGCAGGTAGATGCGGACGGTATATCCTTTTTCTAACAATTCGGATTGCAGCTGGTTCCGCATTCCGTAAAGCATTTGAAACTCGAAGCGGTCATTCGGGATATTGTGTTCTTTCACTAATCCGATGGTGTAATCGATGATCGCTTCATCATGGCTTGCGATCGCAGTATAATGGCCGTTCAAGAGCTGCTTCTTGATGAGATGCTTCAGATTCGCATCCACCTTTTTCTTCTCCTGGAACGCCACTTTACCCGATTCATTATATGCACCCTTCACAAGCCTCAAATAAGGGGAGAACTGATTGAGATCATCCACATCCTTCTCTGAAACATAGAGATAGGATTGAATCACCGTCCCCACATTGTCGTACTTTTGACGGAGCTTCTTGTAAACGTCAAGGATGGCATGGCACCTCGAGGAATCCTCCATATCGAGAGTGACTGTGATTCCGCTTTCTTTCGCCTTCTCGAGAATCAACTCCATGTTTTCCAAGACAAGATCTTGACTGATATCCAATCCCAGGGAAGTCAGTTTGACAGAGATTTCAGTGTTCAGCCCATGATAGGCAATGGCACTGATACTCTGGATACATCCTTGGACATTCTCCCGCACCACCTCTGTGGAATTGACGAACTCACCAAGATGATCGACCGTAACCTGGAACCCCTCTTCGTTCAATTGCGTAATCAATGGAATCGCTTGTGCAAAGGTTTCTCCCCCTACAAGCTTATTAGCCCCAAATCTTGATCCCCACCGTTTGGCCATCTTATCCAACGCCTTATTGTGAGAAAGAAACAAGAAAAAACGCTTACTGATTGCTTCCATGATTACAACACCTCCTTATAGTGACTGTTACCTCAAGTGTGAGGTGATTAAACGAAGAAATGTAAATCTTAAGAAAATTATAGCTGGAATAGTGGCTCGGAAACAACGTGCTCGGGCCACAAATATTTGTGGGTTGAGTTATGGTGGAAACACAAAAGGGGTAGTTGTTTAGGGGTTGGGGTGGTTGCGATGGTTATCTTCCATATTCAGGATTTACATGCCATTCTGACGATTTACATGGCATATTTTTCTTTTATCTGCCGTTATCACTTTTTATCTGCCATATTTTCGTTATATCTGCCATTCTTCAAAATTCGACAATGACTTTCCCAGAGTGGGGACACAAAAAGAAAAGCAGATGGAATAATTTGAAACTTCATGTAATGGGTTTCCGTCTAATTAGTAAACATATGATAAGGGGAGTTTAAAATGAAAAAGAAAAATGGCATGATACCTTCCATCATCTTCGGTTCTATTATTCTGCTGTCTATTCTGGCCTTAACCCTCTTTATCTTCAATGGAGAATCCATCCTTGAGGGTATTAAAGACGGATTCACAGATGGAGGGCCCATATCAGTTCAAGATTAATTTATATTAGTCAAAAGGGAGAATAAAATGACAAATTTCTTCATCATTCTTATGGGATTTTTTATTGTAACTTCAAATATTTTCGGATTTATTTCATATAAGAAAAAGAAGAGTCTATATTCTGCTGCCTTTACTATAGTTCTTCTAGCAGCTTTATTTGCGTCCATCGGAGGAATGTTAGCAATGTTCATCATTCGAGATCCTTTTTCCATATTTTACGGTCTGCAAGTTGGGTACTATTTACTTATAAATAGCCTGATCGTTTTATTCATTGCAATTGTTGTAAGTGTCGTGAAAAAATACAACATTGAAAATTGAATTACTCAAATTATGAGTCTGCGGGACAAATTGGGGGCGGTTCCGCCTCTACCATTTCCCCGAAAAGTAGAATAAGAACCTCCCCGCTTTGCTAGTGTTTAATTAAGCCCCTAACAACTAATTTCTAATCCTTATATCATTTTATCCGTTAACAATCCCTTGACTGAAGGCAACACATAATCAGGCATCCAAACCGTTCCCCTCAAATCCTCCTCGGTCGTGACCCCGCTGAGCACAAGTGCTGTTTTCATCCCGGCTTCGATGCCCATCCGGATATCCGTCTCAAGGCGGTCGCCGATCATCACGCACTCTTCCGGCTTTAGTTCCAATATTTTTAGAGCTGCCTGGATGGTCAGCTTAGAAGGCTTTCCAATCTGGACATCAATCTTTCTTCCCACAACGGCTTCCACTGCACCAATCATCCCGGCACAATCCGGAACATCGCCAACTTCCACTGGACAGGTTCTGTCCGGATTGGTCGCGATCATCTTCGCACCAAGCTTGATCGCCTGATAGGCAAAATTCAAATGATCGTAATGAAAATCCCGGTCCCACGAGAGCACGACGACATCCACCTCGGATGGAACCATTCCTTCCTTGAATCCGGCAAGCGTCAATTCATCCTTGATCGGCTGCTCACCAATCACGTACAATGTGGCATCTGGATGATGTTCAGATAAATAGTCGATCAATGTAAGCGTCGGATTCAAAATGTTCTCAAGGGTAGCTTTGATATTGAAGCCGTTCAACTTCTCCACATAACGCCGTCTGGATTCAATCGTCTTATTTGTGAGGAACAGCACCTTCTTCCCTTCATTGAGAAGAGAATTGATGATGGTGTCTGCTCCTTCTATTAATTGCGTGCCAAGATATACGGTGCCATCCAAGTCAAAAATATATCCTTTGAGATTTTTCATCTGTACCCCCTCTTTCAAATAAAAAATTCCTTGAGCATGACAATTTCTCCAATTGAACAATTGGATTTCGCCATACCCAAGGAATCTCCTGATCTTTATCCTTGTATCTATTCATTTATACCCGTTGTGTCATCAGATCTTCACCGATGATGACCTTTGGAGTGCCAAGCTTTGCCACCTCTTCTTCATACGGTTCTTGGTCGGATAAGTGGACGAGAACGATTTTCCCGATCTTATCCATATCATATTTCTCTGCAACTTCAACGAGACTGCTATGATTGCCTGCCACATTACGGGCAGAAGTCGCTTCATGGATTAACATATCTAAATGGTCATACTGTCGGATTCGTGCGTTGATTTCCGTATCGCTCGAATACACGACGACGCGGCCGGCACATCGCACTTCAAGCCCAACAGTAGGAACAGAATGAAGGGCCTTAAAGCAGGAAAACGTCATCCCGCCGCCAGCAAGAAGTTCACTTTCACGATCACCGTCAAAGGTTTCAACCTTAATGGTAAAAGCAATCGGCCACTGATCTGCTTCCATCGTTGACAGCCATTCCTGAAGTTTTTTCTCATTCCGATAATCACAAAGGATCCTTAATGGCTTTTTCCTATCTTCAAGCCACATCCCCCACAACAAGGACGGCAATCCATAAATATGGTCAATATGAAAATGGGTGAACACCACTGCATCGAGCTCCCCTAAATCCACCTGCAGCTGCTTCAGCTTCCTGCAAGGATTGCCGCTGACATCGACCAGCACAGAATAGTCATCATTGGAGAAACAGATCGATGTATTGTCGCGTTCGGAACCAGGATAGGCACTCCCCGTTCCTAAGAAATGAATGTCCATCAGATCCCCTCCTATTTAATTCCTGAGTGCATAAAGCTTGATACGAATTGTTTCTGAAAAAGGAAGAAGGCGAGCACTAAAGGCATGATGACCATTACCGTACCGGCAGCGACCATTCCCCACTGTGCCCCCGTTTCATATGATTGTGCAAAGAGGGCCAATCCGACGGTCAAAGGACGGGACTCGACGGAATCCGTGATGATCAAAGGCCACATGAAGTTGCTCCAATGATGGCTGACCGATACCAGGGCGAATGCGATATAGGTAGGTTTCGCCGATGGGATGTAGACATGCCACAGTGTTTGATACCATTTACACCCGTCCATTCTTGCCGCTTCATCAAGATCGAACGGGACCTGCTTGAACGTCTGGCGCATCAGGAATACCCCGAATGCAGAAGCCCAATATGGCATCATGACGGCAAGTTTTGTATTGACAAGCCCAAGCTGGCTGATCACCTGGTAGTTCGGGAACAACAGGATTTCAGGCTGGATCATCAGTTGCAGAAGGAACAGGATGAACAGTACATTCTTCCCTTTGAAATTCACCCGTGCAAACGCATATGCCGCTAGCGTAACGGTGACTAACTGGACAATCAACACCCCAAAAACGATGACGAATGTATTGAAGTAATACTGCAAAAATGGTGCAGTCTTCCACGCGTTGACATAGTTTTCAACCGTTGGATTCGAGACCCAGAACGGAAAGCCTCCATTGATCACTTGATTCCCGGGAGAGAAAGAGGTGATGATGACCCAAAGGAGGGGGATGAATGAAAGTATTCCTAAAAAAATGATGATGCCATAGTTCAATTTTTTCATCGAATCTTCCCCTCCTTAATAATGGATTTTCCGATCAAGGTACAAATAGTTGAATGCTGTGATACCAAGCATGATGACAATCAAAATCACGGTCAGCACCGCTGCTTTACCTAGATCCCAATTCGTGAATGCCGCTTCATAGATATGGTAGAGTAATAGATTGCTGGCGTTATCCGGTCCACCCTTGGTCATTATGTACAGGTGGTCGACGTTTTTGAATGAATTCGTAATCGCCACGATCATGACGAACAGCGTCGTCGGCATCAGCAGTGGGAAGGTGATATGACGGAACATCTGGAACGGTTTCGCCCCTTCCATCTCAGCCGCTTCATACACGTCCCTCGGTAGATTCTGCAAACCTGCCAGATAAAAAATCATGAAGAAACCGGCATCTTTCCATATGATCATGACAATCATCGCGATCATGACGGTATTCGGATCCCCCAGCCAGTTCGTGTCTCCCCTGCCGAACATATGCAGAAAGTTATCGAGCAGTCCATACTGCGGCGTGTAAATGAAAAGCCAAATATTTGCCACCGCAATCAACGGAACGATCGTCGGGTAGAAAAATGACGTACGAAGCAAAGAGCTACCGGCCATTTTTTTATTCAACCAGATGGCAAGATACATCGCCAGGAACAAACTTGTCGGTACTGTACCGATCATGAAGAGGATGTTATTCAGAATGACCTTCCGGAATATCTCATCCTCCAACACTCCTTTATATTGTTCAAGCCCCGAAAATTGCAGCCTGGTCATCGGGCCGCTGTAGAAGCTTAACTGGATCGATTTGAGCGTCGGGTAAAACGTAAATAAACTCAAAAATATGAAAGAAGGAAACAGCAGCCCGTAGGCAAACAGATTATTTCTCGCCCCGGTACTGAGCTTTCTTTGCTTCGTTGTCATCTATCGGCCCCACCTTTCTTGTGAAGCAGGAGCTCAAGTCAGCACAAAGCCCACCTGAGCCTCACTCCATTCACTCTTCGGTCACTATCTTATTACTGAAAAGGCTCCAATACTTTTTCCGCTTTCTTCTGTGCATTGTCCAACCCTTCATCAACCGGGCTTTGACCCGTCAAGATCGATTGTATATGATCATTGAAGATTTTCTGCACTTCACCATTTTGATAGGTTGCGAGTTCACTTTCTGCATACTCGAGCTGCTCGCGGGCAACCAGTGCAGGAGGGAATTCCTCTACATACTTCTTCAACAAGTCTGTCTCATAAGCTGATTCGGTTGTGGCTACATATCCTGTATCGATCGACCACTGGGCAACACGCTCAGGCTCCGTAAGAAATTTCATAAACTTAATGGCCGCTTCCTTATTCTCTTTTGGAAGATCTTTGAACAAGTAGATGTTTCCTCCTCCAGTAGGGGAACCATACTCATTGTTCGCCGGCAGGAAGGACACACCGAAATCAAAATCCGCATTGTTCTTCACGTTCGTCAGATTACCAGTCGTATGGTACATCATCGCCGTTTTTCCACTCAGGAAGTCAGAAGGAACCGTCGCCCATTCAATGACACCCTCCGGCATGATTTTATGTTCCTTTCCAAGGGATAACCAGAAATCCATCGCTTCTTTCGAATATGGTGCATTGAAATGTACTTCCTTACCATCTTGAGACATGATGTTGTCTCCGGTCTGAAGCGCTAAAGCCTGGAACATCCAGTACTGGTAGCCGGTGCTCGGAATTTCTAGTCCCCACTGATCTTTGCCTCCATTTTTCGTCAGCTTCTTCCCATATTCCACCAACTGATCCCAGTTTTCAGGTGGTGCTTCCGGATCCAATCCCGCTTCCTTGAAGGCGTCCTTGTTATAGTAAAGGACGATGGTACTGCGCTGGAATGGCAGGCTGTACACCTTATCATCGATGGAAGAGTTCGCCATGAATCCATCATAAAAATCATTCAAATACTCTTTCTCGAACATCGGCGTCAATTCCTCGATCAAGTCGTTCTCAAGCAACGTGAACAGATCGATGGAGAATAACACAGCAAGCTCAGGTGAATTTCCCGCCTGGGCCGATGCCATGACCTGGGTCATCGTCTCAGCATAACTGCCCCCGTATTTTGCGTTCACTTTGATGTCGGGATTCTCTTTTTCAAAATCAGCCACAAACCCATCAACGATCTTCGCTACATCCCCGCCAACCGCTACCGGAAACCAGAAATCGATTTCCGTCGTCTCACCCCCGGCGGTATCACTGCTGCCACATCCGGCAAGAACAACCATCAACACTAAAACGAATGATAAAACCTTGTTTTTCATGCCCATTCCTCCCCTTTTTTTCATAAAAAAACCCATGAACAATAAACTGCAGCACAAAAATGTGGCATGCATTTTATTGGTCACAGGGATTCTCCGCATCTCTACCCTTAGACTAAAACCTGTCTAATATATATGTCTGATTATTCACAATAATACAATATTAACTAAAAGTTGGCAATGGGATTTCATTTTTTTTACAAAACAATAATATCCAAAATCCCTTTATCGATTGAAATTCCCATAAAAAGATACAGCTGCGATAGCTGTATTGAGAGACGCCTGGCTACTGCCTTATTCGTTTAATAATCTATTTCTAACAAAATTTCAAAACTTAATTCTTCTCTCATTACTCATTCTACTGAAAATACAGCAACAAAAGCGTATCCTTCCAACCCGGATACCCTAAGATGTCATTCCAAACACGCCTCTTTTCCGGACAGTCTTGAACCCTATACGTTCATAAAGTTTTATGGCTCCCGGATTGTTTTGATTCACGTGGAGGGTGACGGATTTCATTCCATCTTGTCGGAGGTCTTCTAAGCATTTGCAAGTCAATACAGCAGCGATCCCTTTTCCCTGCCACTCCGGAATCACACCCACTTGAATGATGTACCCGATAGTATCAGTTTCCTGATCGGTAGCAATGAAACCTAACGTCTGTTCATTGACAGTCGCGATATAGGACCGTTCCGGTAGAAAATCAGTACCGGACGATATCCACTCCACCCACTTTTCCCTGGGCCACCCTGGAAAACCGGGACGTTCCTTAAATGAAGCCTCATAAACGTCATAAAATCGCTCTTTCAATGATGGTGACCAACTTTTGAAAATCAATGGGAATGGTTTTTCGATTCTGGGGATGTCCGTTAAGGAGTGTTCCATCACATATTCCTGGAATACCAACTCATAGCCCTTTTGTTGGTATTCCTGAATGATATCATCTGTTATGTTTTCACATTTAATCTTCTTCACGTCGTTCATCCATTTCGGCCTCCGTTCCATTCACTTTATAGATTTACATACCTTAATAATCTGAAGATACCACGCCCTTTGCATCTGGTCTACGCTTTTAGGTAATCTGCTGATTGATCTATTTGGAGACTGGGATCATTGGTTGGTCATTAACATTTCATTTGAAAAATAACAAACATTTTCATATTATGTTTATAAAATAACAAACACATTTAGATTATGTTTATATATTAATTTTACAAAAGATAAAAAGAATAGGACGTGTTAAGGAATGCAGCTTTCCAACTCGTTTTGGAGTGCCTCTTTGGAAGAAATGAAAAGAGGTTTTATAGAAGAAGAAGATTCCTTTATTTGTCTTATGTGCGGAGAGAACATTGAAAAAGGCATGGTCTATCCTTACAAAGATAAATTTTACCTCGCTGAAAAATATATGGGTGTTCATATTGAGCGTACGCACCTATCGGTATTCGATTATTTAATTGGAATGGATAAAAAGCTTACGGGTCTTACCGATCACCAAAAACGTTTATTAACCCTCTTTTATCAAGAGAAAAATGACAAAGAAATCAAGGAAGAATTGGATATCGGAAGTGCTTCCACTATCCGGCATCACCGGTTTGCCTTAAAAGAAAAGGAGCGTCAGGCCAAGACCTTCCTGACGATGATGGAATTGCTGAAAGAAAAAGACGATAATGCCCCGACGTTTGTCCCTGTTCATAAGACAGCCACCATGGTGGACGAACGGTACAATATTACACAGAACGAACAGGATCAAATCGTGAAGAAGTACTTCTCTGACGGGGCATTGACAAAATTCCCCCCAAAGGAAAAGCAAAGGCTGGTCATTCTTCGTGAGATTTCGAAACAGTTGAAGAAAGACGATATGTACGATGAAAAAGAATTAAATCACGTATTAAAAGGCATTTATGACGATTATGTGCTCATCAGAAGATATCTCATTGAATATGGGTTTATAGACCGTAAACCCGACGGAAGCAAGTACTGGTTAAAAAAGTAACGAACTAACAGGAGGTCTAAAACATGGATCGTAAAAGAGAGTTAAAACAACAGTATAAAGAAACACCGGTTGAAGCAGGTGTCTTTCAAATCTTAAATAAGCAAAACAATAAAATCTATATTGGTAGCACAAAAAACTTGAAGACCCTGAACGGAATCAAGTTCATGCTCGAAAACAATGGCTTCACCACCAGCAAAGGGTTACAAACCGAATGGAACCAGTACGGGAAAGACGCTTTTACATTCGAGCTATTGGAAAAACTAAAAAAGAATGATGATCCATTTGTGACTGAAAAAGAAGCTCTGGAGGAGTTGGAAGAAAAGTGGTTGGAGAAACTGCAACCATATGGAGAACGAGGGTATAATCAGAAGTAGACAAGGTGATCACCATACAATACCTCAGACTTTTTTTCTCTGAGCATTCACATCTCAAGACAAAATAAGGGCTTACCCAAACTCGGATAAGCCCTAAAACGGTTATGTGAATCACACTCCTACAAATATCCCTATGCTGTCACCATCAATCTCGACTGTCTTCATGCTTTCTCTTTTCTCAAACATCATGCTCTTAATTAAGAGACTGCTCTGCAGTAATTCTTCAAATTGCTCCACTACCTCTTTCATTGAATCATTGACATCCAGCACAAGATTCACACGCTCTTCCACAGGCAGGTTCAGTTCTTTTCTGTATTGCTGGACGGCGCGAACAAGCTCTCGGGCTTTTCCTTCTTTCCGCAGATCCTCTGTGATGGTTGTATCCAGGAAAACACTGAAGGTTGAGTTTGAAGACATTTCCAACCCTTTATGTGTTTTTTTATGAACGATGAGATCATCTTTCTCGACTGATACCTTTTCTCCAGTTGGAGACTCAAAGTCAAGATAGCCTTGTTCTACAACTTTGCTTGCTTCTTCATGATCTAATGATTGTAAATGTTTCTGCACAAGGCCCACGAGCTTACCGAGTTTCGGGCCGGCAGTAGGGAAGTTCAGCTTTAATTCATATTGCACGGAATCTCCTGCTTGGTCCTGCAATTCTACATTCTTTACATTGATTTCATCTTGAATGATGTATTCATACTTCTTAAGTAATTCCGTATCATCCTTCGCTCCCACTACCGTAAGCCTGGATAAAGGCTGCTTTGTTTTAATATTCGTCGTATTACGGGCAGACCGGGCAAGTTCGACTACTTGTAAGACGCGATCCATTTCCATTTCCAATGCTGAATTGATGTCTTCTTGATTTACTTTAGGGAAATCAGCCAGATGGACGCTCACATTGGTTAAGTTCATGTGGATATCTTCCGCGATAAACGGCGTGAATGGTGCCAGCAACCGGCTAACATTCACTAATACCTTGTTTAATGTATGGTAAGCAGCCAGTTTATCTTCATTCAGCCCTTCGCTCCAGAAGCGTTCACGCGATCTGCGGATATACCAATTGCTTACTTGATCAACCAAGATGGATAGTTCCCTTGCCCCAGCGGTAAAGTCATATTGATCTAAATGGTCCGTTACGTTTTTGATAACCGAGTTCAGTCGTGATAACATCCACTGATCGAGTAGAGATGGAGTTCCAGCCTCGTGTTGATCAGGGTCGAACCCATCGATCACTGCATACAGGGTGTAAAAGGAATGAACGTTATTCAGGGTGTCGACCAGTTTCGATTTTGCCTGGCTGACGACGTTTTCTGAGAAGCGTTTATTATTCCAAGGGGCACTATCTGCAAGCAACGCCCATCTGAGAGCATCTGCCCCAAACTTCTCAACGAGATCCATTGGATTGATGACATTCCCTTTACTTTTAGACATTTTACGTCCGTCTTCATCCAGTATGTGCCCGAGTGATAAAACACGCCTATATGGAGCTTTTCCTGTGAAGAGGGAGGAAACCGTCAACAGGCTGTAGAACCAGCCCCTCGTTTGGTCCACTCCTTCGGCAATCACATCCGCCGGGAATTGTTGATGAAATAACTCTTCATTCTCAAATGGATAATGATACTGTGCAAACGGCATCGAACCACTGTCAAACCAGACATCGATGACTTCCTTCGTCCTCATCATCTCATGTGAGCATGACGGACATTCCACGGTCACTTCGTCGACATATGGTTTATGAAGCTCAAGATTGTCACTCCAGCCACTTTTCGCATGGTCTTTCAGCTCTTGAACGCTTCCGGGGACGAACTGATGGTCACAGCCCCCGCAAACCCAGACGTTCAGTGGTGTTCCCCAATAGCGGTTCCTTCCCAGATTCCAATCCACCATATTTTCAAGGAATTTCCCAAATCTTCCTTCTTTCATATGATCAGGATACCACTCGACGGATTGGTTGTTCTTTAAGATGGTCTCTTTGATGGCCGTTGTCTTGATGAACCAGCCTTCCATTGCGTAATAGAGGAGCGGTGAGTCACAACGCCAGCAGTGGGGATAGCTGTGTTCATACTTCTCCTTGGAAAAGAGAAGATTACTATCCGCGAGCATCTTGATGATCTTCACGTCGCTGTCCTTTGTGAATTCTCCTGCAAGAGGCTCGAATTCGTTGGTATAACAGCCTTTTTCATCGACAATATTGACAAAATCCAATCCGCTTTCCATGATTGCATTGTAATCATCTTCACCGTGAGCAGGAGCCAGATGGACAATCCCGGTTCCGCTGTCGTCGGTCACAAACGATGCCGCAATCACTTCGTGCCCCCGGTCAAGCGTGAGATTGTTGAATGGCGGCTGATACGAAACCCCTACAAATTCGTGCCCTTTATGCTCACTGACCCATTCGAAGTCGTCTCCCAACACATTGGTCACCAGGTTCTTTGCCAGGATATACGTCTCTTCCCCCCGTTTGGCTTTCACATAATCCACGTCTTTATGGACGGCAAGGGCCACATTGGCAGGAAGCGTCCAAGGTGTTGTCGTCCACCCCAGAAAGTATTCATGCTCTTTTCCTTCCACCTTAAATTTAGCCGTCGCGGATAAATCTTTTACATCCTTATATCCTTGAGCCACCTCATGGGAACTGAGGGAGGTTTGGCAGCTCGGGCAATAAGGAGCGACCCGATGCCCTTGATAGAGCAACCCTTTCTCATGGATCTTCGAAAGAATGTGCCAGACACTTTCGATATAATCATTCTGAAGGGTGACATAGGGATCATCCATATCCACCCAGTATCCGATTGCCTCCGTAAAGGTCCTCCACTGCCTCTCATAATCGAAAACACTCTTTTTACATTCTTCAATGAATTTCTCAACACCGTATTCCTCGATTTCTTGTTTACCGGACACGCCGATTTTCTTTTCGACGCCCAATTCCACCGGGAGACCGTGTGTGTCCCAGCCTGCCTTACGTTTGACCTGATATCCTCGCATAGTCTGATACCTCGCGACAAAATCTTTGATCACACGCCCCAGAACGTGACCGGCATGCGGCAGCCCATTGGCAGTCGGAGGCCCCTCATAGAAGACAAATGCCTTTTGCCCTTCACGGTTTGTCACTGACTTTTCAAAAATATGATTCGAATTCCAGAAATCCTGGATCCGCTGCTCTCTTTCGACCGATTTTTCGTTTACATTCACCTTTTTCATGTCATCACACCTTCTTTTAGATAAATAAAAAAACCCGCCCCTAACCAATGTTAGGGACGAGTTTGTAACCCGCGATACCACCCTGATTCTGTCCATAAACTGTATTTCAAGTTTACATGACAGCGCTCATGCAACGTACAATCATACGCGTTCCTTGTAACGGCGGAAACCCGTCAAAGCTTAAAGTACCTTCAGCTTTGCTTCTCGGAGAGGATATTCAATATGATCTGAACGTTGACTTCCACCAAATCGCCAACTCTCTGTAGAACAGATTCCATACCTACTCGTTCTCGTCATGGAATGTAAGTGATCCAATATATGTTAGAACAAATGTAAATGATACAGGTTGAATTTGTCAATTTATTTATTTTATTATAGACGGCGCTGCATCCATTTATTCACTATTCTTTACTAACGTATTACCTTATGTATATAATAAAAGTAGTTAAGTACACTAAAAAAGGAGCCTGACGGCAATCAGGACCCTCCACAACATAAACTGCATCGAAAGTGCAGCGGCTCACTTTAGAGTCAATCGAAATGAAGTAATCATCAATGATCCTCAGAGCGGTGGGGACGATGGTTACTTCTTTTTTTGTGTAACCGCGACAATTGCTACAATCAATGTTCCAAAGGCAATCATGATTTGTAATACATCTCCTACAGCAATCATTAGCGTATCACCTCCCTTCACTCGGGAGTGTGAGCCGCTACCCCATCTTCCGTATTATGTTGTGTGCTTCCATTATATCACAGGCATTCGATTGATTACGCCCTTCCGATTGGACCAGTCCGGAAATTTGGAAGGGGGGCGATGCTCGTCCTCTATTCTTTTTATAAAGGTAATAGGACAGAACGACAAAGAAATCGGTAGATCGGAATGAGTGGAGAAGCTGCAAAAAGATATATGTAGATCCAACCTCATCATAAACAGCCGGGTCTGCCCCACAGCATTCCGCCAATGGGCTTTGGGGCAGACCCGTAACCATTACCCCGCCGGATTTTTAGTTTTCCTCCTGTATCGGCAACACCGTAGAATCCTTGATTTCCCTCAACGCCAAGCTCGTTTGAATCTTTGTGATCCCCATTTCATTGAGCCTTCTGATGAAGAGCTCCAGCCCCTTGCGATCCTTGCAGGCCACCTTTAAGAGATAATCATATTCCCCGGTCAAGCAATGACATTCCAGGACTTCTTCCATGGATTCCAATGTCTCCTCCACTGCTTCCAGTTTTTCTGTACGGTGTTCATTGGTGCTCATAAACACGAAGCATAATAAATCAAATCCGAGTTTTTCGTGATTCAGAATGGCTACCTGTTTCTTGATATACCCTTCCGTCTCCAGCCGCTTGATTCGTGCGTGTACGGCCGGTGCCGATAAATTGACCCGCTTCGATAATTCAAGATTGCTCAGCTGCCCGTCCTTTTGCAGCAAATCCAATAGCTTGAGATCCATTTGGTCCAAAACCCTGCTGACAATCGATTCCATTCTAGCCCCACCCTTTTCAATTGTTCCAAAAACCACTGATAAAACGATGTTGAAATGAATTAATACAATCTAAAACTCTACTACACTTTCAATTATTTCGATTATTTACCATTATACAATATGTTCTTTTGTATTTTCAGTAAAATGTTAAAATTATTCTTATAGACAATGTCATTGTGCACAGTGGCTCTTTGAAAAGGGGCTGAATGACGTGAAATATTATTATCTATTGTTACTGACAAGTCTTCTCTGGGGAGGCAATTTCATTGTGGGGAAAACACTTGTGGAACACGCATCCCCGGGAACGTTGACCATATTAAGATGGGCGATCGCCATCGTATGCCTGTTCCCGATTGTCTGGTGGAAAGAAAAAAAGCTGGTTCCACCCGTTCAATCGATCCTGCCGTTATTTTTGATGGGCCTGACAGGGGTAGCCCTTTTTCAGGCACTGCAATTCATGGCTTTGGAAAAGACATCCGCCACCAATGTCGGCCTGATCTCCACGTTAAATATGTTCTCCATCGCCGGAATCTCTTTTATTTTTCTGAAGGAAAAGATTAACGCATTTCAACTGTCAACCATGTTCATCTCGCTCTTTGGCGTGTTGCTTGTCCTGTCCAAAGGGAACGTGGAGATGATCTATTCCCTTCAATTTAATGAAGGGGATCTCTATATGCTGGCTGCTGTTGCGATGTGGGGAATCTATTCCGTTTGCAGTAAGTGGGCAATGAAGACCGTCACTCCCATGATGTCCATTTTATACTCAGGTATATTTGGCCTTCTCATCCTCCTTCCTTTTAATCTTTCTACTTTCCGGGTGACCGATGTTGACGCTTCTTTCGTGCAGTCAATCTTATATACCGGCATTATTTCCACGGTTGTCTGCATGGTCTTATGGAATATCGGAGTGAATAACCTGGGACCGAGTACTTCAGGGTTGTTCTTGAATTTCAACCCTGTATTCACAGCCTTATTGGCCTTCGTCTTTTTGGGAGAAAAGATGAATGGACTACAAGCTGTCGGCAGTATCATTGTTATAGCAGGATGTGTCTTGTTCTCTCTTTTCAAGTCTAAGCCTCGTCTCATCAAAGAAAAGGGGATCGAAGTCCCTTCAAAGTTGTTAGCAAGTCAACCTGTAAAGACTTCATAAAAAGAAGCAGTGCCGATTATATATGAAAAGAAGACTCGTCAATTGACGAGTCTTCTGCCATGTTTAAAGATAAGGGACCTTGCATACCGCCTTGCGCTCATAGTCCCTTTAGTGGATGGCGAAAATCGCCCCCACATTTTGTAAGAGTGATGATACGCATTACTTTTCAGCTGAAATGATCAAGAACATAGGTCTGCGGAGTTCGTCTTTCATTTCAGGCGCACTTTCTACCATTTCGTCAGAGGGAATCGGTTCTTTAATCTTCCTTATATTAAAGCCTGCATGTAGTAAGTCATTGACATATGTGGAAAATGTACGGTGATATTTTACAACATTTTCGGTCAGGAACGTTGTTTCACGTAGACCTTCTAATTGGTAATGGTCAACCGGCCAATGTAACCGATTCCCTTGGTCATCACAATACCAATCTTGTTCCTTTCGGGAAGTGAACATTGGATGTTCAACTGAAAATATAAAAGAACCTCCAGGCTGTAAACTATCATAGATCTTTTTACAGATTGCTTCAAAGGACTCAATATAGTGAAAAGCCAATGAACTGATCACAACATCAAATTGGGAATCAGAAAAATCAATGTCTTCGATTGGCATCTTAATGTAAGAAATGAAAGGATCATTCGTCATTTCACGGGCTTGTTGAAGCATCTTTTCAGATATATCTACTCCGATAACAGACTTTGCTTGCTGTTCCCGAGCATAGCGACAATGCCAGCCAAAACCGCATCCCAAATCAAGGACACTCTTATTTCGGAGTTCGGGTAAAAGCTCTTTTAATACGTGCCATTCTCCCGCACTTTCAAGACCTTTAACGGAACGTTCCATATTTTTATATTCAGAAAAAAAATTCACATCATCATACTTATTTTGCTTCATAATATTTCCAACTCCTACTTGATTAGTTAGCCTCCAAAATTTAATACAAATCAAATTGAGGAGGCAATCTATATTCTTCTAACCATCTCTTTCACCTCGTTTAGTTACTCCAACTAAAAAGACAGCCGGTTATATTTAAACACATTAGAGACGCTGCTCCCTCTAACATCCTCTTTACATGAGTGTATAATGACTATTGCCACCTGTACAATTTATGAAGGTTTTTTACATACATCCCTGCCATAAACTTCGGTAAACCCATTTCGATACATTTATTCTTTACAAATTGTTTCATTTCTTCTACTGTGATGTCTTTTTGGGTGAATTCCCCTTCTTGATAACAATGCTTACAATACAGCGAACTTCTTTCTGAATTCTTCTCAGTACCGCGGTCTTCCATTTTCTTTAAGGGCATGGCACAGCTCTGACATTTTTTATATTCTTTCATTTCTCCACCTCACTATTTAACCTCATTACGCTTCCAAAGTTTTGTAGATTTTTTTTACTCTTTTTAATTGAGGCGCCGTTAGATAGGGTTCTCTTTTTCGTAACACATTCAGAAACCCCTCTCTATTTTCATCTGTAACAGCTACCATTGTGCTTTCAGAGTGCTGAGGCACTTCTTTTGTTCTACAATTCTCAAGGTGCTGGAGTAAGAATGGAAAAATCGCGTCATTATTTTCCTTACTAACCGCCGCGAGCTTCGCAAGAGTTAGAACACCTTTATCAATTGTAATGACCGAACCAAATTTCATGGCACTCTTAATTGTCTGAAGATGAGCCATGATCGTTTCTGAAGATTCCTCTGTAATTGTTGATAATGCTGTCATTCCACCCCATACTAAACGATTATTACGGCTTTTCAGCAACTCTATAAAGGTCAGCCCATACTTACTTATTAGTTCTGGTTTAACTTGTCCGATTTCATACGCTACTTTGATACAGTCATGTTGAACTTTTTTATCCTTGCTAGACAGGTTTTCAATAATTTCTTCTATACCTGCATGATTTTCTTCAATAGCTAACGTGTGTGCCAGCTCAATATTTGGCTCTTCGTCATTTCGATTGAGTCGGGAAGCTAATTGATTCACTGCTGACATGTTGATCCCTCCATTTATCAGAATTGATTGATATAGATACCGTATCACACGTAAGCCGACACCATTATGTCGTATTTCTTAATATTTATCATAAATTTTCTTTGCTCTTTCCTTCATAATCTCCCTAATATGTTCTGGCTCAAGAACTTCTATTTCGGAGCCGAGACTTAAGATCATACGATAGACCCATTCATCTTCCGGGAATGATTCAGTCAGATAAACCCACCCGTCATCACCGAATTCTACAGAATCTAAATCGAAATAATCCTCCAACTCATTTAAGGCATGTTGAGTGAACTTTAGTTTGATGGTAACCATTTCACGATCGTGCTGGTAAAAGCTTTCATGTTCGCTTCGTTCTCTTTGCTCAATTGGTTTAGATGTACGTTTCATGTTTTGCATTCTTCCTAATTTAAACAACCGATATTCATTTCTTAGTTTACAAAAAGCATACACATACCATTTATTGATCTTTAGAATCAACGTAACAGGTTCAATTTCTCTTTCTGTATAGCTTCCATTAATATCAATATATTGAAAAGCAATGACTTTATTGGATTCAATCGATTGTTTGATCATATTTATTTTTTCTTTCCTTTTTTCAGTCGGTCCCCAGCCACCGAAATCTAACCAAACGGGCGAAGTTTGATGAATGTTCCCATTTGACTTTATGGATGTCAGCTTTTCAATAATCTGTTTTAATTGCCTATCATCATAGGTTTTATAGACACCATTTAATGCAGTGAGCAGCAATTCATATTCTATATCATTAAATAATCCTGTACTGATTTTGTATTCTTCAAGAATTCCATAGCCGCCGTTCGAACCTTTATATGAAATAATCGGAATACCCGCGAGGTTAATTGATTCGATATCCCTTTGAATCGTTCGTACAGAGACCTCGAACTCTTCGGCAAGAATTTTTGCCGTTATTCTATTGGTATTTAATAACTTGATGATAATCGCCAGTAATCGTTCTACTTTCATGTTTCATTGCTCCATTTATTTATGATTATATTTTATTCTCAGGTCACAAAATTCTTATCCATTCTGATAATTCATAGTGGAGCATCCGGACTAACTATATCGTCTATCATTTCCCTATTCGTCTTCAACAAACTCCCAGGAAGATCGTTTCGAATGCTCTTCAATCCAAAATAATATGTATCTGGTATATCTTGAAGCAAACGATAATGATATTTTATTTCTTTGTCTGTAAGGCTGCTGACTAATTTTTCAATAAAAATATCCTGTGTCATCATGTCTATAGCACCCAAGTGAAAAACTCCTGTAAGTTTTTGGAGGATGATGTATTTCAGCTGTTTTGCAAGGAGTTCATCCGTTAGATGATTACACTCCAGATTGCTGTATACATCGAGCGAGTTATTCTCAATTCCACTTCTGATTTGATCCAACCTCGGAGACTTCTTCCCCCAAATTTGCGGTATTCGTATCATAACCGCACGTTCCTTTAATACTTCCTGCAACATATTTTCACACTCAATTTTGAACTGTCCATAAGGGGATGCAGCGTTAGGAGTGTCTTTCTCTGAATGATGCTTCGTGAAATCCCCATCGAACACATTTGCCGTGGAAAAATAATAGAGTACGCTTTCTGTGTTTTCGATTTCCAATGAGAGCTCCCTATGAAATTCAAGCTGTTGATTGAAATCACCTCTTAGACATGAAACGATTCTATCAGGTTTGATGGACTGAACGATTTCTTTCATCTTATCCATATCGCTGATTTCTAATTGAAATTGTTTTTCTACAGGGAGATCTACTGGTCTGGTTGCATAGGTCCCAAATACATCAAAGGAGTTTTTGCACTCTTCCACCAACGCTTTCCCCACTAATCCACTTGCACCGAACACGAGCAGTTTCCTCATGTGAAATCCCTCCACTCTCAGAAATTGTATCCTCACTTTTCATATTCTACTAAACTCCTTTGAAAACCCTTTAAATGCCCAATAAAAAAAACGCAATCTTATTAATTGCGTTTTCCTTGAGGATCGTCACCTTTTCAAATATAGGAACATAATCAGGAAGATGATTAGTCCAATAAATAAAAGATAGCCCATCCCCATGCTATACACGAAGTATACCTTAACATGAAGGATGATCCGGATGATGTGAAACATAAGGATGCAAACGAGCGATAAAATGACGATATTCACAAGTCTATCTCTATTTCTGTTTCGATACATAGAATCAGCCCCAATCCAGAGCTCAGTACAAGATGGAACTTGTACCATCAGTCTTTCTATATACCTATTTTGCTTTCGTCCTTATTATTCATGTGGGACGAGGGGACAGGTCCCTATTAATCATTCAATCCCTTACCATCAAGAATATGCTCCATATATTTTTCAATCCTCGACTCGCGGGTTTTGGATTGTTTGGCTTTAGAGAAATAAAGAATGTAGGCTCGTTGCCTTCCCGGCGTCAATTCTTCAAATGCCGTCTTCAAGGCAGGGACTTCCCTGAATTTAGTTTGAAGTTCTTCAGGGATGCTGTATTCTTCCGTCTTTTTTAATTCCACTTGCAAACCGGCCTTTTCCACTTCAATGGCTTCTTGGATATACGCTTTCAAGATTGGCTTCATTTCGATGATTTCTTGAACATTCGTGAACCGGATCTGGCGGGCAGCCTGTACATTCTCCGTTTGTTGGATGAGAATCCCGTCGTGGTCCTTCAACAGAGCCCCTTTATGAAACAGAAGTGCACAATAATCTTTAAACCCGTGCATTAATACAATGTTTTTACCCTCTAGCGTGTAACAAGGATGCATCCACTTGATTTCTTCATTCAGCTCCTCAAAGCCAAGAAGAATACTTCTCAACCTCTCAAATTCTTCCTTCCACGTCTTGGTTTTTTTAATAAATCCATCAACCTTACGATTCGGCTTTATCATCTTGGAACACTCCTTCTTATATGAACTCTAAGTGTTGGCTACTTCCGCCAAAAGGCCGTGTATTCTGCTTTATCCTGAATATTATATGTAATCATATCCTCAAGCAATGTGTAATCCACAGTGTCTTTCCATTTAATTCGAAACAAGCCCTTGGTGGCACTATAGCCGGCTTGTTCTATCCTATCGGCAAACTCCGTCATGGTTACCGCTTCTGGTGCAACGCTTACATGATGCTTCGCTGCGTCAATACCGATGATAAATGTGCCGTGATCGGTAAACATAGGGGTATTCCATTTCATCACTGGTTCCATTTGCGGGAATTTCTCCGTAACCCACGACAGGATTTCCTCCAAACGATTACGGTGATCGGGATTATCAATACCTGCTAAATATGGTGCAAAAACGTCCATTTTGTTCCCTCCTACTATAAAGGATGCCTTTCAAGATAAACCTTATCTGATTTCACTATATATTTTCCAAGGGGTATAGTCAAAAACTCCCCTAACCTCAGCGTTGACTTCGTAAAACCGTGATAAATCCGTCCAGGATATCATGAGAAATCGAGAACCCTTTCCGCTGGTAGAATTCCAACGCCTCTTGATTCCCATTCGATGTGAACACAAAATAATCCTCCACATCCTCGTAGGTTTTCAACCAAGCCATAGACATGTTAAAAAGCTTGGACCCTACACCAAATTGCCGATACCCCTCTTTAATATAAAATTGAGATAGACAACCTACGTTCTCTTTCTTAACCGATGAAAGATCGAAAAACGTGGCAAAATCATTCGAGTACGCTTCTTTAGGAGAAATATTGGTATATACATAGGCTACAATTTCATCATTCTTATCATGATCTTTCACTACCACAATGTAATTATGTAAGGCACTTTTGATGGATGACAGCATCCTGCTATCAAAATTCATGCTGTCAAACCGTTTAGGTGTAATAGATGCCTTTGATTGTTGAAAGTCCATCAGTTCATTGCATAAATCACGACAGCATTCTGCCTGTTCTTCTGGAATCACTTCATATTGTAGATTCATCATTACGTCCCCCATATAATCAATGAATGTCCCGCTGACTCTAGTATGGAAACTATTAATACTACTCTATTACATTTTAGCTTGAACTTAGATTGTAAGGAAAGCTATTACAAAATAAAAATTTTGAAAATGAAACACAAAAAATGACACAGAAGTAAGATTGGTTACTAAAACCAGCCACCTTTGTGTCATTCATTCATCAAATACTTTCAGGTCACTTAAACAAATCCATCAGCAGCTCCCAAAATCCTTTTTCTTTCTTCGGCTCTGCTTTCTTCGTTTCTTGTTCTTCTTTTTCAATGCTTTCTGTCTTGATCACAAATTGCACAGAAGATACTTTTTCGTTCTTGGAGGAAACGAAGGAGACCGGTTTGAAATCGGACTTATCATATTCAGCCAACATCTTATTGATTTCCTCTTGCATTTTGTCAGGAAGGTTTTTCGTTTCCTGGTGCAATTCGCTCGTTCCGCTGTGAAGGTCTGCGACTCCTCCGTCTAATTCGTTTGTTCCTCCAGCAAGTTCAGCAATACCGGAATGAAGCTTCCCGTACGAAGTGGATAACTGACCCACACCTTCTGTATAGCGGACCAGTCCGGAGTGGAAGTCGCCGTAGTTGGCGGACAGTTCACCCAGTCCTTTTTGCAGCTGAGCAAATCCGCTCATATCCGTTTCCTTCAATGATACAGACAAATTATTCGAGATGGAAGTCAGCTGTCCGCTCATTTCATTCACGGAACCACTCACCTGATTCAAGGTCGGTTCCACTGCAGCGAAGGCTTCCTTGACGCTTGCATAGGTCCCCTTCACTTTTTGCGCAGCTTGATGGGACTCGACCAGTTTATCCACTACCTGGGGATCCGCTCCACTTTCGTATAATGCGGCAATCTCTTGTTCCGAAAGATCGGAAGCAGGGATTCCCGCCATCGCACCGTCCAATGCAGCATATGCCTGTGTATAGTTCTGCTGCAGGGTCGATAACCCATTCGCCGCTTGTGTCAGGCCATCAGCCAATTGGGTCAAACCAGCCGGCAGCTCATTCAAAGCTGATAAATCCACTTCAGCAGGACTTGCAGCCAGTGACTGATTGATTGTCCGCAGTGCATCGCCGATGGAATTCGAGGCTCCGACAATTTGAGACGAAGAACCGTTCAATTCACTGATGCCATTTTTATATTGAGCCGAACCATCGCGCAGGTTCGCTGCCCCGTCGTTCAATTCGGAAACACCACTTTTCAGGTCGGCCACCCCTGCGTTTAACTTGCCGATCGCACCTGACAGCTCCGACATATCATCCGTCATATTTTCAGTTCCCGTCGTATCGATTGGGAGTGTGGAAGGGACTGCGGCGATTTGAACTCCATCGAACTCAAAGTTCGCTACATCCGCTTCCACGCTTAGTTTTTTCTCTTTTCCAGGCATGACGGTAAAGGTGATTTGCTTATTCTTCCCAGCATTCGCCACCATCCCGTCTGCCGCTTCGATGTTCTCATACGTATTCGGCAGGTTCAGGGAAACCTGCAATAAATAATTCTCATAAAATACAGTACCTGCATTCTTATTTTCAGCAGTATCGATGTTGATTTCTAGATGTCCGCTTTTCCCCGCAAGTTGTGATGGATCGATTTTCTTTCCATCCAAGCTATACGATACCGTCACATCCCATGGTAACTTTGTATCTTTTTTCATGTTTCCTTGATACGTGAACTTTCCTTCAGGGGCATCCATTTCAACCTTCTGCCCCTCCAGCTCAAGCTTCTTCAGATCCGTCAGATTCTTGACGCTGCTGAATTCCCCGTAATCGAGGACCTTTCCGGCACGAGCTACCTCGAAGGTATTCACGACATAGATTGAATCCAGGTCTCCAGCTGCATTCAGTGTCGCGTACACGACTTCATCCTTCGAAGTGACCTTTCCTTCCGTTGCCGCCTGAGCAGGTACACTAAGAAATGAAGGCAAGAATAGCATCAATGCGAGTGCAGAGTAACGTAATTGTTTTTTTCTCATCATCATTTCTCCTCATAATAATTTGCTTTATACGTTGTTTTCTTAATGACTTTATCGAATACCAGGAGCATCGCCGGCAGGACCAAGAGGACCATGATAAAGGCAAGTAGCGCACCCCTGCCCATCAATAGACCGATGGATCCAACGATCGGATTGGACGAGGTGATCCACAAAATAAAGCCGACACTCGAAAGGATCGCTGCCGAAATCGAAATCGAGAATGTCTTCTCATCCAGGGTTCTAACCATTGCTTCTTTAGCAGGCATTTCCTTGCGATAATGGGTATAGGCCTCTGTGAATAAAATCCCATAATCGACCGTCGCGGCAAGCTGTACCGTACTTATAATCAAGTACCCGACAAACACGAGCGGGGTATTCGTGAAATATGGAATCGATAAATTGATCCAGACCGCCGCTTCAATCGTGATGAGCAGCACCACTGGAATCGTAATCGATTTAAAGCTGAACAGAAGCACAAGGGCAATCGTCACAACCGTCAGTACATTCACGACCACATTATCCTTGTTGACGGTATTCTTGATGTCATAAAGCGTCACGCTCTCCCCAAGTGCCAGAGCTTTATCTCCATAGTAATCCGCCGCCGCTTTTTCCACCTTCTCTACAATGGAAAAAGGAACGTCTCCTTCCGTACCCTGATTCGTGTTAATGACGATCCGGCTGTAATTTTCAGAGTAGAATTCATCCGTGATCGATTTATCCAGATACTCAGGCGGGATCTCAGAACCAACCTGATTCACATACGCCATGACTCCTGTCACATAATCAAGGGACTCGATATTCTCGACGAGCTCCTTTTCTTTTGCCATATCTCCTTTAGGTACTAACAGAACGATGGGCGTCGTTTCTCCAAATGTCTCTTCCACCTTATTGAAGTCACTCCCGACACGGGTGTTTTCCGGTTGCTCACCTGTTCCGTAAATGAAAGAAGTATTCGTTTGCCCCAGGAAGGCAGGTACCAGAATCGCAAATACAAAGATCAGGCTCGGTACCTTCAGTTTCAGTACCTTGTTCCCGATCCCCGTAAAGCTCGGAACAAAGCTCTTATGCTTCGTCTTATCCATCCATTTATAGAAAACAAGAGTCAGTGCAGGCAGGAACACCATCACACTGATAAAGCTCAGGACGATCCCCTTCACGAGATTCACCCCGAGATCAGAACCGATCTGGAACTCCATGAACGTAAGGGCGATAAATCCGAAGAACGTCGTTGCCGCACTTGCCGTGATTGCAGGAAACGACTTCTTCATTGCAAGCTTCATAGCTTCTTCAGGATCATCCGTCACTTTCCGGTAATCGGAAAAGCTGTGAAGCAGGAACACCGCGTAATCCAGCGACACTGCCAGCTGCAGGATCGGCGCAACCGACTGGGTGACGAAGGAAACTTCCCCTAGGAAGATATTCGTTCCCAGGTTGATCAGAACCGACACCCCGATCGCCGTCAGGAAGAAAAGTGGTTCAACCCATGAAGTCGTCGAGATGACCAGAATCAGGATGATGAGGGGTACCAGTAACATCCCTGCATACATCGATTCACTACCCGCCATTTTCTGAGAACTGGCCGTATTGGCCGCATCACCGGCAATCGCACCGTCACTGCCAATCAGCTCATAGATCTCATCGGTGATGCGGACCTCATCGCCGGTACGGACACTGATGGAAAACAGCGCATTCCGATCACTATAATAATTCTCGACCGTCTCCTCGTCCGCCACTTCCAAAGGCGTCTTCAGATCGACCATATCATCCAGCCACATCACGTCCGAAACACCGTCTATAGCTTCCAGCTTTTCTTTATAGGCGAGTGCCTCCTGTATCGACACATCGGTCACCATGACCCGCGTATCGGGAACGTCACCCGTGAACTCCTTTTCCATGATGTCCATCGCCTGTGTCGACTGGGCATCATCGGGCAAATAATCGACCATATTATAATTGACCTTCACAAAAAACTGCGCTACCGTCGACAGAAGCGTCACCAATATAAACGTCATCAATACAGCCTTCTTATGCTTTATGATCCATGCTGCTATACTTATCATTTCTCAACCTCACTTGTATCTCTCACATTTTCACCTTATCATTATAATAAACACCGTGTTGGATATTCAACGGACAGTTGCATAAGGAATGTTCAATACTCAACACATCACTCACGTGTGTTGGATAACTCAGAAAAAGCAGGAAAGGAACGCTGATCGTTGAACTCAAAAATGGACAGACGAAAAAAATATACACGCATGGTTTTAAAGGACAGCCTGTTAAAACTACTGCAGGATAAATCAATTTCAAGCATCACCATCAAAGAAATATGCGAAACGGCGGACATCAATCGATCCACTTATTATGCCCACTATTCAAACCAGTACGAACTGCTCGAAGCAATCGAAGAAGAATTCATCGAGGACCTGACCATCACACTTGGTCAGTACAACTTCTCAAAAGAAGAAGAAGCCTTGCAAATGACCGAAAAACTATTCGAATACATCGCCGACAAAAGCGACATCTGCGAGGCCCTTCTCAGCGAGAACAGCGATATGTATTTCCTCAAAAAAGGCATGATCATCACCCACGAATTCATCTTCAAAAACTGGATCACCGATAGCCGGATGGACCAAGAAACCTATGAATACATCAATATGTTCATGGTGAGCGGAAGTATTCATGTCATCAAAAATTGGGTGGAGAATGGGATGGATAAGACACCTGAAGAGATGGCGGGAATCTTGCACCGGTTTATTAATCGGGGGTTGTCGGGGGTGAGGTAGGTTTCCAAAACAAGGTTATGACCTGGATCGTAAAGTGCATGGGTTGAAACTTCTAATCAGCCAACAACGGTTCAATCGTTCAACCAAAAAGGGTCGTGAATCCTCCTTGGATTCACGACCCTTTTTATGAAATAAGATAAGCTATTCATTTCCTACCAGTGTACTTGAAGTTTATTACCATTGGGGTCATAAAAGTGGAAAAAAGCGTGCCCGATATACTTCAATTGGGCTTATGCTCTCCCCCATGAAAGTTACAGAACAAGTTGTTATCTGTGTTGTGCTAATATAAATTCTTCTAAATTTGGAGATTGATTATATTTCATTGCTGCTTGTGTATCCTTGTTAAAAATGGCCTCTGTTAAGTCAATATCGTTTATACTCGCAATGGCCACTACGTAATGTATAACATCCACTAACTCTTTTTCCAAAGACGTATTCCCTGAATTTGCTTTTCTCCCTTCTAATTGGTTTAGTACTTCTGCCACCTCTCCAATTTCTTCTACCAGTTTCATAAATAAAGCAGATGAATTTCGTCCTTCTTTGTATTTTAGTGCCAGATAGCTCTGTAATTCATGGAATGTTAGTTGTTTCATAAGAATCCTCGCTTTAAATTAAATAGATTTATGATGAACTTTCTTTGTTGAAAAATACATTACAATATACATATCACTACCAATTATTTCAAAAAAACTGTTGTTTAACAATCCCCTTATTCTTTGAAAAGGACTTTAAGAAGAGTTCAATTCCTCAATACCCCCCACCTAGTTTGTTCATTTTAAAAGTCCAAAAAGTGCTCTTGGCTCCTAAAAAGTCATACTCAACTTTGTGCAGGAAGACTCTTATTTTCCAGCAGCTAAGATTGCCCTAGCTTTATTAAAAATGGAGACGTTAAGGTTATGTACGAAGAGGCATAACAGAAAAAGAGCCATCACCGTGCTTCGGTGATGGCTCTTACTTTCATTTGTCGGGGTTACCGGTCAATTTTGAAACCGCACGTTCTGCTGAGAGGAGCGCTCCTTCAAGGTGACCGCCATTTTCTGCAGCAGTTTCGGTTCCGGCAAATAGGATTTTCTGTTCCCATAGACCTCCATGCCTCGGCGGACCATATTCAGGAAAGCTTGTCAACGGGACGGCATCCTCCTCCACCGCCGTATGGGGTTCAACAGACCAATCCTTGTACAACATTGATACTGGCCTACCCGCCTGTACACCGAACAGGCGGGTCAGCTGTTCCCCGACAAGACGTAATACTTTATCCTCCCCGAGCTCCCTCCGAACAGCAGCGGGCATTCCGAAGAATCCAAAAAGGGCACCTGCTCCTTTAAATGGGGACGCGTCATGGATTTCCTGAAGCGGCCCGGCCCAGCTCGTTACCTGGCCGGACAGCCCTTCCTCTCGCCAGAAAGGCCGTTCATAAACGGCCACTGCTTTTGCCTGTCCTGCCATCCACGTTGGCTTCCGGAGGAGACTTTTCATTAGTTCTTCGGGTAGCGATGGTGAGAATTCAAGACGCTGTGCCACGAGCCTCGGTGGCATGGCGAGGATGATGGCTCCCGTCTTCCATGCCTTTTTTCCTCCAGGATGATCCGCTTCAACCGTGACTTCCCCTTCTTTATCCATCCGGATGGCCTTTACGGTTGTATTCAACTGAACGGTCCCGGAAGGAAGAGTGTCATAGACGGCGTCAATGAGTGAGTTCACTCCGCCAAACAGCCTGAAAGATTTTTGCACGGCCCCTTGGGGCAAGATATGCCGTTCTGGAGGAGCGTTTTCTGACTGCTCATATAAAAGGGCTCCTTCCGTATGCTGATGGAACGTTTGTAAACCGAGTCCCTTTACAAGGCTCGTAATGGCTGGTTCATGATCCGGCCAGAACCACGTTGGCCCGAGGTCCGTCCCTCCCACGGTCAGCACTCTTCCC
Organism: Rossellomorea sp. FM04394; assembly: GCF_041889765.1. Taxonomy (NCBI): domain Bacteria; kingdom Bacillati; phylum Bacillota; class Bacilli; order Caryophanales; family Bacillaceae; genus Rossellomorea; species Rossellomorea sp. FM04394. The sequence goes on from NZ_CP168654.1 coordinate 3,370,983, forward strand.
CCGATTCTTTCCCGGGCTTCAAGTACCAGGCAATCAACACCTTTCGAGTGGAGAAGAGATGCGGCCCTGAGACCGCTCAGACCAGCTCCGACAATGATCACAGGTTTCTTCATGCAGTGACCTCCTATCCTCTTCACATAGAAAATTGTAGCAGAAGGGACGGACCATTTCATGCAGGAGAGTTTCTACAATAAAATAAAAAAAGCTTGTGGAACCTTCCCGTCCCTACAAGCTCCATCATCTACCTACTTCTCATACTCTTCATTCTCATACGTGCCATAATGACCATTTTCCGTATCAATGACTCCGCTCGTATAAGAATCCATGATCTGCTGGCTTACCTGCTCGTTTGCCTGCTCATCATATGTGAACTGCTCTTTCGGATCTCTTTTCTTCATGTCGATTCCCCCTTATAAATAAGTAGTCGTTTCCCTTTTATTGTTCGAAAATTAGATACAGATATGAGTGGAAAAATATAGTATGATAAGGGTAAGGAGGGGATAACAATGAGTTTAAAATATCAGAACATATTAATAGCCGTTGATGGATCCAAGGAAGCAGAATGGGCGTTCAAAAAAGGGATTGCCATCGCTAAACGCAATGATGCAACATTATCATTGATACATGTCATCGATACCCGTTCCTTCGCGGCGATCGAATCCTACGATCGCACGGTAGGAGAAAGAGCTATCAAGTATGCTGAAGAATTGTTAGACGAGTACAAAGCAGATGCTGCAGAAGCAGGGTTAACAAAAGTGAAAACCTATGTCGAGTACGGTTCCCCGAAAGTGATCATCCCAAGAGAAGCAACCAAGAACGTCAAAGCAGACCTTATCATATGCGGCGCAACCGGACTTAACGCCGTCGAACGATTCCTCATTGGAAGTGTGTCAGAGCATATCACAAGAGCTGCCCATTGTGATGTTCTCGTTGTCAGAACAGAAGAATTGGATGAGTAATGATTTTATAAACCAAAAGAGCCGTTGAATGTAGATAAACTCTACGTTCAACGGCTCCTTTTTATCTAGACTGATTGAGCAGTAAATTTTTTCAATTGAGATTTCCCCTTCTCAATCTGCACCTTCACCTGCTCAAACCCTGTACCACCATAAGACTTTCTTCTTTCAACAGCGGAATACGGAGTCAATATCGAATAAATGTCCTCCTCTATCAATGAAGAAAACTCACCATACTCTTCCAATGTAATATCCTTCAGATAGCAGCCCTTTTCAATACAATAGAGAACCAGCTTCCCGACGATTTCATGGGCTTGTCTGAACGGAACCCCCTTCGTCGCCAAGTAGTCAGCAAGTTCCGTCGCATTGGAGAAATCATTCCCTACCGCTTCCTCCATTTGTTTCGTGTTCACCGTCATCGTAGAAATCATACCCGTGAAGATTTTCAGGGATCCCACTACGGTTTTAACGGTGTCAAACATGCCTTCCTTGTCTTCCTGCATGTCCTTGTTGTACGCAAGGGGCAAGCCCTTTAAGACTGTAAGAAGAGAGATAAGATTTCCATTCACTCTCCCCGTTTTCCCTCTCACAAGCTCCGCCATATCAGGATTCTTCTTTTGTGGCATGATGCTGCTTCCAGTCGTGAAGCTGTCATCGAGCTCGATGAATCGAAACTCCTCCGTGGACCAGAGGATCATCTCTTCCGCCAAGCGAGAAAGATGGGTCATCATAATTGAGCTATTGCTCAGGAATTCCAGGATGAAATCACGATCACTTACGGCGTCCAGGCTGTTTTCGTAGCATGAGTTGAACCCAAGCAGTTCAGCTGAATATTCCCGGTCAATCGGGAATGTAGTACCAGCCAGTGCCCCGGCGCCTAATGGGGATATGTCGATTCTTTTAAGAGAGTCAACGAGTCGTTCCTTATCCCGGTTGATCATCCAGAAATAACACATAAGATGATGGGCGAAGGAAATCGGCTGGGCACGCTGAAGATGAGTATACCCAGGAATGATCGTTTCAACATTTTCTTCCGCCTGAACAATGATTGCCTGCTGAAGATCCTCAACGAGTGTGACGATTTCCTCCACTCGTCTCTTTAGAAACAGATGCATGTCTGTTGCGATCTGGTCATTGCGGCTTCTGCCTGTATGAAGTTTACCGCCGACCTCACCGATTAAATCAATCAGCTGCTTCTCCAAATTCAAGTGGATATCTTCATACTCGACAGAAAACTGAAGTTCATTCTTTTCAGCCTTTCCGTAAAGAACATGAAGTCCTTCAAGAATTTGATCTGCTTCGCCTACAGTGAGGATACCGCATTTTTTTAACATTGTTACATGGGCGATGCTGCCTTCTATATCCTCAAGGACCAGTTCCTGATCGAAGGAGATGGATGCGTTGAATTCATCCACCCACTCTTCCGGTTTTTTTGTAAAACGTCCTCCCCAGAGCTTGCTCATAGAGTCACTTTCTCCTTCTTTTCAGCGTTGACCATTGCTGAAACCTTTGTCGGCAGACCCCATAATTGAATGAATCCAACGGCAGCATCATGATCGAATTCATCCGCTTTTGTGTAAGTCGCAAGTTTCTCATCATATAAGGAATTAGGCGATTTTCTTCCTTCCACGATGGCATGCCCCTTGAATAATTTCACGCGGACGACACCATTCACATACACCTGCGTTTGATCAAGGAATGCCTTCAGCGCTTTATTCAGCGGTGAGAACCATAAGCCTTCATAAATCAATTCCGTCATTTTCTTCTCGATCACAGGTTTAAAATGAGCAAGCTCTTTCACAAGCGTAAGATCTTCCAGTTCCTTATGTGCCTTTAACAGCGTGACGGCGGCTGGACACTCATACACTTCACGTGACTTGATCCCGACCAGACGATTCTCCACATGATCGATACGTCCGACCCCATGTTTACCAGCAATGATATTCAGCTTGGAAATGATTTCATCGAGTGGATGGGCAACGTGATCCAATTCAACAGGCACACCATTAGAGAATGTAATCTCGACCACATCAGCTTCGTCCGGTGATGCTTCAATGCTCGACGTCAAGTCGTATGCATCCTCTGGAGGAGCAGCCCATGGATCTTCAAGTACACCACATTCATTGCTTCTTCCCCATAGGTTCTGGTCGATGCTATAAGGGGAATCGAGGTTGATGGGGATAGGGATCCCTTTATCCTTCGCATATTCAATCTCTTCTTCACGTGACCATTTCCATTCGCGAACCGGCGCGATCACTTCTAAAGAAGGATTCAATGCGGCGATGGATACTTCAAATCTCACCTGGTCATTCCCTTTTCCCGTACATCCGTGGGCGACCGCTGTAGCATTTTCCTGTTCAGCGATTTCCACAAGTTTTTTAGCAATCAAAGGTCTTGATAAAGCAGAAACCAGTGGATATTTCCCTTCATACAGGGCGTGACTTTGTAAGGCAAGAAGGGCATAATCATTCGCAAATTCTTCTTTCGCATCGATGACATAGCTTTTGGAAGCTCCGACCTTCAACGCTTTTGCTTGAACGAAATCCAGATCCTTCCCCTCTCCAACATCCAGGCAACATGCAATCACTTCATATCCTTTTTCCTTTAACCATTGAACCGCAACCGACGTATCTAAACCACCTGAGTAGGCTAATACCACTTTTTTATTCATCCGTATCTCCTCCTGTTAATCTATATATATTGAATATTTATTCCTTAAGATGAATTTATATTAGCAGTTTATCAGAGAATCATCAATACAAATTCATGAATTTGTATAAATATTTTATCAATGGATTGTGAGATTAGCTTAGTACTGGGCTTGTCGGTTCATTTATTGTAGGATGAAAGAAGAACGAAACGTAAGGAGCGTCCATAGAAATGAAGAACGAATTTTTCTCATATAATTCAAGGCTCGGAATCCACCTTCCCCGGTTCTCGAAGGAATGGCACTCTTATTCTTCTGAGGAACAGGAATTGATTCTTCTTGAATGGGAGCGCGTGCGGGGAATGATTCCTGACCGGATACAGGAAGTTGAAGTGGAGATCGAGCGGCTGCAAGGGGAATTAGCTCAGGAAGAGAACTTTGAGAGATCCTGCATGATCAATGGAGAGATTTCAGAGAGGGCTTCAGAAATCAATGATTTATGGATCTGGTACCGGACCAATCCGGAAAAAACACAAAGGGGAATCATGTGAGTACATCATCCCCCTTTGTTTATTAATCATTTTTCTTTTCACGCAAATAGCGGTACTGATAATATTTTTCGGCAAAATCAGTGATTTTCCTGGAAAGCTGATAATTGGATCCTGCTCCGATGGCAATGCTGACAAGGGGCAGACCGGACCACTTCTTCCCTTTGAACATGGTGATGGCCATTGCTTTCAGCGCCTGCTTCATGGAGCCTTCCAGCCACGTATAGTCCGTCAGTTGCTCCGATCCATCATAGAAGTAATTGGAATCCTTCTTATTTAAATCCTCCATCAGATCTTCCCAGGCAAGTGCCCGAAGCCTTGCCGGCAGCGTGGCTGCATGGAACACCTTCAGAGACGTCATCATTTCAAATGGCGTCTGAACATCAAATCCATAGGTGATGGCAATGAGCTGCACCGAACGAAGATTGATGACAAGCATGGCAGGAAGATCTGAACCGATCGCCACCAGGCCGCCTGTCCCCGTCACCCCTCCTTGTATTAAAGAGTAGATGCGATGACGTCCCGCATGTTGTTCCGCTATGTAATGAAGCTGATCGATCGTTAAATAATGAAGATCCTCAACCGTCTGAATATCTTGATTAAAAGCTCTTGCCGTCACAAGGATGCGCTCACGTGCATCGTTTTGCATCTGTGAGCCTTGGATAAGAGAATGCATGTGAAACAACCAGCCATCAAGACGCTGGAAAAATTGAGCCTGAACATCTTCCGGGATCGATTCAAAGGCGTAATCCAACCATTTGACATATGTATGCTCCAAATCATTCGCTTCGTATTCAAATAATTCATCTCTCCACGTCTTGATCGACTGCCATACCTGCTTATCTCGTTCTGACCAATTCACTTCTCCCACTCCTTACATTCCGTCATTTACGTCTAGTATACCATATATATAAACGACAATTCTGGAAAGTCTTTTGAATACTCTGAGATTTATTCCCCTCATATAAAAAGCCCTTTTCGCAAAGATTGTTGCTACTGTAGAGAAGAAAGTACTAGTTGATTTCCGCTCCAGGATGCTCGCTTTCCGCGGGGCTGGCGGTGAGCCTCCTCGGCTGCGCCTCCGGGGTCTCACTTATCCAGCTACGGGGCTTAGGGGCTCGAGGTCATAAGCCAAGTCTGCCAAAAAGGCAAAGTGCGCCTTTCCGGCAGACTCGTCTTATGCTTGTCGCCCCTGAGCTAAGCCCCTCCGCTTTTCGTACTGTCCAGCTATTCCCGCAGGAGTTGATCATCCTACAGCGAGAATCAACTTTCTGAGCATGTATCCTTAATGGAAATCAATAAAAATAAGAGTTTTAGCAAACAACCTTACTTAAGTGTAGAGATTGACTTCCCTTTTATAAAAGTAGAATTATTTTTTCTAGTTATATGGTTTTATTGCGTATGTTGAAGCTCTGTCACAGAAATTCTGTTAAAGATGGTGAGGGGAACTGCGTAGACTCCGGCGGATTTTGGAAGTGCCGAGACCCCGTTCGGCTAAGCTGAGGAGGCTCGGCCGAACGCTAGCTGCAAGCGGAGCAGTTTCCCTCTCCATCTAGCACGCACTAATTGACAGAGCCTTGCAGAAATTATGTTAAAAACAACAAACTTTGAAAAAAGAACTTATAAAAAAACAGGATCACCGTCAAGGCAATCCTGTTTGCGTTATTAGATATTTCCTTTTTCCACTACATCACGTGCAATCATTACTTCTTCGTTCGTCGGGATGATCATGACTTTTACAGGTGAATGCGGATAGTTAACGAATGCTTCCTTACCGCGGACCTGGTTGCGTGCCGGATCCCAGTATACGCCCATGAATTCCAGACCTTGAAGGACTCTTTCACGGATAAGCGTACTGTTTTCACCGATACCCGCTGTGAAGACGATGGCGTCTACACCGTACATGCGGGATGCATAGGAACCAATATACTTGTGGATACGATTTGCGAACACTTCAAGAGCCAGTTCCGCACGCTCGTTCCCTTCAGATGCCTGCTGTTCAATATCACGAAGGTCACTTGAGAACCCGGATACACCAAGCATACCGGACTTCTTGTTCAGGATGTTCAATACTTCATCAGCCGTTGATCCTGTTTTTTCCATGATGAACGGGATAAGGGCAGGGTCGATATTACCAGAACGTGTTCCCATGGCAACCCCTGCTAAAGGAGTGAAGCCCATTGACGTATCGATCGACTTACCGCCTTCGATCGCCGCGATACTTGCACCATTACCTAAGTGACAAGAAATCAGGCGAACTTGCTCTTTCGGACGGCCAAGCATTTCCGCTGCACGCTCTGATACATACTTGTGGGAAGTACCGTGGAAACCATACTTACGGATTCCATAATCTTCATAATACTCGTAAGGAAGGCTGTATAAGAACGAACTTTCCGGCATGGATTGGTGGAACGCTGTATCAAAGACAGCAACCGCTGGCACATTAGGCAATACGTTTTGGAATGCCTTGATACCAGTAAGGTTGGCTGGGTTATGAAGTGGAGCCAGATCAGAAAGTTCTTCAATCTTAGACACTACGTCTTCCGTAATCAGAACGGAATCATTGAACACCTCGCCACCGTGTACGACACGATGTCCGATCCCATCGATTTCATCAAGTGAATCGATGATGCCGTAGCCTGTCAGCTTTTCAAGCAGCATTTTAACCGCTACTTCATGGTTCGGGATATCTGTTACTTCTTCACGTTTCTCATCATTCACCGTTATATTAAATACCGCATCGTTCAGTCCGATACGTTCAATAAGACCTTTTGTAATAACCGTTTCTTCAGGCATATCAAAAAGCTGAAACTTTAAAGAAGAGCTTCCAGCATTAATTGCAATCACTTTTTTTGCCACGTTGTATCGCTCCTTTTGTTTTCGATCTCTTGACTCTTATTTATTCTGTTCATTGAATCATTTTTTATCTCTCAATTCCCCATTAAATCACTGACTCCCACCTATTTCAAGAAAAAGCTTGAAATGACATCGTTTTCATGTTAAATTAAATATTTTCGCAAAAATTAGAATTCTAAGCAATAAGAGTGGTTACGGTAGAAGTTGGACTTCGCGGGCGGGCGGCGAATTTCGTCGAATTGTGCAGAACGGTCGGTATAGTGAAAGTTTGGTTGATAAAATGAAAAAACGGTTGATATATTTTTTTAACGGTCGATAAATCAAAATAACGGTCGATATATACTTTTAACGGTCGATAAATCAAAATAACGGTCGATATATACTTTTAACGGTCGATAAATCAAAATCGAACCCCTCTTTCCTTCATACCCCCAACAAAAGGAGAGTAAAACACAAAAAAACAAGACCACCATAGGCAGTCCTGTTAAACACTATTGTTTATTCTGTGCAAGCCACTGATCGATCTTGGACATGATGTCCTGCAGGGCACGTTGATTTGATAAGCTTGGCAGCTGAGCAAGCAATACTTCCTTAGGAGGCTTAAGACCTTCTTTTTTCTTTTGAAGGATCAGGATGCTCTTTGCTGAGTTCTTATTTTTGAATAATGACAGGGGCAGCTGTAAGAAGCCTTGGATGTCGGCCTTTTCTTTCAAATACGTTTGCAGCTGTGCACTGTATGGAGATTCGAAAAGTCCATTTGGCACGATGAAGAAAAGGTATCCTCCTTCTTTCGTGTGCTTCAGGCTCTGTTCCATAAACAGATGGTGGGCATATGAATGACCTTCTTCTGCTTTCAACTCATAATCCTGTGCTCGTAGATCGTTCGGGTAATAACCGATTGGCAGGTCACATAACACAAGGTCTACAGGGTCGATGAACAGGGGTTCGATTGAATCCTGATTAAAGAGCTGCAATGGATGTTTTTGAAGATCGGCTCCTACGTAGGCGAGTTTGATCAATACTTCATCGATTTCAACCCCGATGGATTGCGTTTCTTTTCCCGGCATCTGATTGAGGACCGTCGTCAGGAGGTTCCCTGTCCCGATCGCCGGATCCAGGATGGTGAGCTTGTCCATGCCCTTGGTGAATTTATTGACCAGGTAGCTAATAAATAAACCAAGAGAGTCCGGTGTCATTTGATGGTTCGGCTGAACGTTTTCTTTCATTCCTTTTAAAATCGCAAATTGAAAGGCTTTACGGATATTTTCATTCTCAAGTTGAGAAAGGTTCACTACATCGTACTTTTTGTTCAAACGTTTCTTGGTCAGTTCACTTACTTCCTCTTGCAGGACGTCACCCTGAAAAAGGTTTTCCCCTGTTTCGGCTACAGCCTCTAAATAGCTGCATGCTAATTCCTCTTGCAGCAGTGTAGCCGTTTCATCGATTATTCCAAATAATGATTCGACTGGCGAATTAATCATCGGCATTCATTCCTTTATCACAATTTCATTCATCTATTTTACCTCTGTCCATACCGTTTGTAAAAAAAACAATGCTGACCATGGGTAAGTAAGGTCAGCATGTCTTGAAGAATATTCTGGTTTAGACAGGATTATTTCGCGTTTTTCACTGCTTCAACGGCAGCGTCATAGTCCGGGTGATCAGTCGCTTCGCTTACATATTCCACATACGTCACTTCATCATTGCTGTTTACGACGAATACCGCACGTGCAAGCAGACGAAGCTCCTGGATGTGTACGCCGAATGCTTCCCCGAAAGAAAGGTCGCGGTGATCGGAAAGCGTCTGCACATTTTCAATTCCGTTCGCTCCGCACCAGCGCTTTTGCGCGAATGGAAGATCCACGGAAACGGTCAATACTTCTACATTATCAAATTTCGTTGCTTCTTCATTGAACTTGCGTGTTTGTGCATCACAAACACCTGTATCGATGGAAGGAACGACACTGATCAAACGCACCTTGCCTTTGGAATCATTCAGTGTGACTTCCGACAGATCATTAGCTAATACTGTGAAGTTGGGAGCTTTGTCCCCTACTTTTACCTCATTACCTAATAGAGTGACAGGGTTTTTCTTAAATGTAATGTTTGCCATTATTTGTTCCTCCTCCATAATAATATGTACATGTTTATAGTACAGAAAAACGATGCGGTAAAGCAAATCATAGGGATTGTTTTCAAAAAAAAGATGAGCTCACTCATACTCGAGTAAGCTCTCCATCTCTTACAGATCAAGTTTTTGATTATGATTACCCTGACTGTTATTGTCCTGCTTGTTATCGTCCTTTTTCATCATACCCTGAATCTTCTCGATGGCACCCGGAGCCAAGTCCAGCAGGCGATCGATCAGATGAGTGCTTTCATCTAAATGGAGCATCTTGATTCCTTTTGAGCTGACGATCAGGAATGCGATCGGCGTAATGGAGACACCGCCCCCGCTACCTCCACCGAATGGCTGCTGTTTAGGGGATGACTTGTCACTTCCGCCGTCTCCGCCTTTTCCTCCACCATCCTCTTTTCCTTTGCCATCAATGATGAATTCACTTCCACCTGCAGCAAATCCAAAGCCAACCTTCGATACTGTCAGGATGACACTTCCATCGGGTGTTTCAACGGGATCACCGATAATCGTATTCACATCGATCATTTCTTTTAAATTTTCCATTGCCGTGGTCATTAGACCTTCAATAGGATGTTCTGACATATAAAGACCTCCTTATTAAACTGAATGTTTTTCTCCAGAAATTGTGGAAAGGGGTTTTGTCTTGAACTTAGCCATACCGCCTCGCCAGTACCGAAGTATCTTGAAACCTACTAGGATAGCATTCCCTATCCGAAACTGGATAATACATGAAAATTGCGTTTGGATCACAGCATGCTGGAATGTCGGAGTCACCTCTATGACGGGCATGGATTGTAGGCGCATATAACCGCTCAGAATGCCGATGATGCTCCCTTTCATCCCCCAGATCGTCCCTGTTAACGTCCCTGTTGATGCTGCATCCCCAGTGCCGAATAACGTCTTCCAATGCACATGATCCAGTTTGACTTTCTTGAGAAACGACCTGATGATTCTGTGAAGTGACTGGACATGGATGATGATCTCCTTCGTATCATTCAAACTATCTATAAAATCATTTGGAGTAATTTTCTTTTTAGAAGTCTTTTTATTTGATGGATTGCTTTCATTGCCTCTTTTTTGTTCTTCCTCAAACACGATATTCGGACCATCGTCATCGAGTTTGACTAACGGAATATCGATTGTATATTTTAGCAAGCCAAACCATGCCCTAAGCTTCACCTTGAAATGGTCATTGTCATTCCCGTGGTACAAAGATAGAGTAACGGTCAGCTTCGTTATAATAAGAAGAAATAATATTAACAAGATAAGTGCCATAACGATCAATAAAGTCCAAATCCACCAGCTCATATTTTCACACCCTTCAACCTCTTATTATGGCCTTTGCCCGGGAAAATAAACGAAGGAGGAGAGATTTTGTGCAAGGAGGGGCCTGTTTAACGGGAAAAAGGAGTATTATTCGCAGAATATACTTGCGATAGTGAATTTTTTTCCGGTCTCTGAATGATTATTCGGTCAGTGGAGGTCGATGCGCGCGCCTGCTTTTTAATAATTGCGTCGTTTCCCTCTGGATTTGCGTCTTATTTTAATTAATTGCGTCATTTGTAACCGTAATTGCGTCTTTTTTCAATTATTTGCGTCCTTTTTAACGGTTATTGCGTCTAATTACAATTAATGTAAATACAAAATCCTTCTCTCAATAGAAAAACCAAACCCATATAAACAGGTTTGGTTTCTAAACAATCATTTAAAGCGCAGGCTTAAACTCCAGCTTCTTCTTTTCCTGAACCACCGTCGTATCGGCGAACAAATCATGTATTCCTTGTTTTTTATTCGTAAAGGCTACAACCACGTATAGAATGAAGATCGTGGTAGAGATAAAACGACCGATCAATTCTCTGAAGATAATCGTTCCCCACGAAGGCTTCTTCCCTTTTAAATCGATGACCTTAATGCCGAATACCATTTTACCGATTGTTTGGCTGAAGTATTTTGTCATTAATATAAAGTATCCATAAAAAACAATACTCGTTAATATCGAAATAGGAGCAAACATGGAGCCTTCCGATAGTGAAATATCCAATAGTTTAAAAATTGGATTGACGACTAATCGTGTAATGCTACCAATCACGATAAGGTCCAGTAAATATGCCCAAAACCTTATCCAAAATCCTGCTAAGTAATATCCATCGCCCAGCCCCGATTGATGCGGAGATGGCGAATGAATTTCGATACGCTCCCGCTCTTCATCATGTAGTACAGAACGATCTTGTGTGTCACTCACGTCATTCACCTTCCTTATTCAGAGTATAGATACATTAATCGTGGAGAATTTGGTTTGGATAGCAGCTTCATCAATGCCACAGCTTCCATGTCCTGCCCGATCATTTTCTTAGCACCCATACTGAAGAATTCAGAGAAAGGATCGCCTGCAGTGTATTCAAATACTTGAGCACCTTTTAACTTATGGTCTTTTTTCATGGCTTCGATGGTATCTTCTACATAGCCGAATTCGTCAATCAGATTGGCTTCTTTGGCCTGGATTCCGTCGTATACTCTTCCATCTGCAATTTTCTTGACCTCTGCTTCGGACATATCGCGGCCACTCGCAATGACATCCACGAAACCTTCATAGGAATTGTCGATCATGGATTGAAGGATCTTTCTCTCTTCATCCGTCATTTCACGGGTCGGACTCATGATATCTTTATATGGTCCGCTCTTGATGGTCACGAAATCGACCCCATATTTTTCTGCTAATTCAGAGTAGTTGATGCTTTGCATGATGACACCGAGTGAACCCGTCAGTGTTTCTTTGCTGGCGAATATCTTCGTAGCCGGTGCAGATATGTAGTAACCTCCGGAAGCTGCAGTCCCCCCCATTGATACATAAATCGGCTTCTTCGTTTTTTCCATGATTTCAACAAGCTTCGAATGGATCTGAGCACTCTCCACTACGCCTCCACCTGGGGAATTCACTTTCAAGATAATCCCTTTAACCGATTTATCTTCTTGAACCGCATCCAGCTTTTTCATAAAGAGTTCATGATTGTATCCAGGGCTTTCGAATACGGATGTAGCCCCGCCCGTATCCTGAATGACGCCTTCCACTTCTAAAACAGCGATTCGTTTCTGTGCATTTCCTTCTTCAATCACTTCTTCACCGAAAGCATTCTCCATCCCGCCAAACATATCTTCAAATGCTTTATCAAAATCACTGGTTGCCGCAGATGTAGCGAAATTGACTACGACAGAAACAAAAAATAACCCAACAGCAATACCTAATGCCGTCCATCTTTTTGCATTCATTTTGTATATTCCTCCCTTGTTTACCCTATCTTATGTAAGGATATGAATATCATTCTCACGTGAAAACATGATAGAATATTCACTAAGTTAGATTCTAGCAAAATTTTAAGGAAATGGGAAAAATTATCTTATTTTTTATTCCAGGGAGGTACATACGATGAATAACCGTCGAAATATTTATTTCTATGCCCTACACGAAGAAGGGATGCAGGCAAAGCTCGACCGTTTATACGAGCTTGCCAAGCGCTATGATTTCAACATTGTCGATTCTCCAAAGACAGCGAATATCATCGTCAGTATCGGAGGTGATGGAACGTTCCTTCAAGCCGTCCGCCAAACGGGATTCAGACAGGATTGCTTGTATGCAGGCGTTTCAACAGGTGGCACCCTGAGTATGTATTGTGATTTCCATATTGACGATACGTCCAAAATGATTGAAGCGATGACAACCGAGCAAATCGAAGTTCGCAAATATCCGACCATAGAAGTAACCGTTGATAACCAAACTTCCTTCTATTGTCTGAATGAATTCAGCATCCGCTCCGGCATCATCAAAACCTTTGTCATGGACGTATTCATCGATGAAAACCATTTCGAAACGTTCCGGGGAGATGGCATGATCATTGCAACGCCGACAGGAAGTACGGCTTACAATAAATCCGTCAGCGGAGCAGTGGTGGATCCCATGCTGCCTTGTATTCAAGTGAGCGAGATGGCGTCCCTGAATAATAATCGCTATCGTACCCTCGGGTCTTCCTTCATTCTCAGTGATAAGCGCCGTTTGGTCCTTAAGATTGTCCAGGACGGTAATGACTACCCTGCAATGGGGATGGACAATGAGGCTCTCAGTATTCAACACGTGGAAAAAGTCGAAGCGAAATTAAGCGATAAAATCATTAAAACGGTAAAATTAAAAGATAATTCGTTCTGGGAAAAAGTGAAGCGTTCGTTCTTATAAAAAAATGGGGTTCTGAATGGGTATCAGAACCCCATTTTCCTGTCTGTTGTGCCAAAACCAGGCCAACTTGTGCCACTTTGATCGGTTGTTGTGCCAAATTGTGAACAAGTGCAAGTTCCGTCCCTCTATTACCAGTGAACAAAACCAAGGTCCGTCCCTATAAAAAACGCTCCAGCACATGCTGGAGCGTTTCGCATTTCATCACGCAGACAATCTCGCTTCCCTTCTTCGCTTTCGGGCGTACTGCACTCTTGAAGCTGTGAAGATGGTTAAGGCGAGCCATATGAACATAAACGAAATGAGATGGGTGAATGAGAATGTTTCGTTATAGACCCATATGCCAAGTATCAATGTGAGGGTCGGTGCAATGTATTGCAGGAACCCGACCATGTAAAGCGGGATTTGCTGAGCACCCTTTGAAAAGAATAATAAAGGGATGGCGGTTACCGCCCCGGCACCCATTAATAAGAGGTCCGTCCCTAACGATACATGGAATAGAGACATGGAACCTTCATTGTACATATAGCCTAGGTAAAGTAAGGACACTGGAGCGATGGTCATGGTTTCCAGGGTCAGGCCGATGGATGATTCGACCTGAATGAGCTTTTTGGCTAATCCGTATAATCCGAAAGAGAATGCAAGACCTATGGCGATCCATGGGAAGTCACCGTAGGATATCGTTAGGATCAGAACCCCGACCGCGGCCAATCCAAAGGAGACGATTTGAGCCTTTGACAAGCTTTCCTTCAGGATGAATACCCCTAACAATACGCTTACCAAGGGGTTGATATAATAACCCAGGCTCGCTTCCACCATTTGATTTGTATTCACGGCCCAGATATAAATGAACCAGTTCATGCTGATCAATAAAGAAGCCAGTAGTAGCGCAAACAGCTGCTTCTTTTTCGTAAGCGATGTTTTTATATATGCCTGAAAGTCCTGCCAGCGTTTACTGACGAATAAAAAAAAGAGCATAAACCAAAAGGACCAAAAAATGCGGTTAGCGAGAATTTCATAGGCGGAAACATGACTTAACCATTTCCAATAGATCGGGAGGATTCCCCATAAAAAATATGAAAAAGCTGTGTAGATGATTCCAGCTTGGTCGTTCTGCTTCATAAAAACACCCCAAAACTATTTCTATTTCCGAAATATCTCCATTATATCCATGAAAAGTTTTGGGGGCAATGATTATTTATTTTTTTTATAAACGATAGACTCGTCCACAATCGTCATATCTACCACTTTGTCTAACAAGAGATCGGCATCCTCTTTGAAGGGATCAATGTCTAAAACGGTAAAGTCCGCTGTAAAACCTTCGCGTATCACGCCTCTGTCATGTTCATGATGACAGGCATAGGCACTTCCTTTTGTAAAAAGGGATATGGCTTCATACATTGTCAGTTTTTCTTCCGGGCGATACTCAGTTTTATCAGGATCCAATGGATTCGTTCTCGTAACCGCCGCATGGATCCCCAATAGCGGATTAATCGGTTCGATCGGCGCATCAGATCCACCGGCACATGGAATGCCTTCTTCAAGCAGGGTTTTCCACGCATAGTTATACTGCATGTTTTCCTCGCCAAGTCTCTCGACTACCCAAGGAAAATCTGACGCAACAAATCTTGGTTGAATATCAAGGATCAACGGAAGATCCTTTATTTTCTCGATCAGTTCTTTCCGCAGGATTTGTGCATGGATGAGTCGATCCCGTCTTTCAAAGTGAGATGGCTCTTCGATGATGGCATCCACTACATTTTCAAAAGCCTGATCCCCGATGGTATGGACGGCAATGGGAAGATCATACTTTCTTGCCTTTTTCACAAGTTCAAGAAGCCTTTCGTTTGTATGGATGCTGACACCGGTCGTACTTGGATCATCGGCGTATGGATAGCTTAACAGGGCTGTCCTTCCGCCTAAAGCGCCATCAGCAAAGATCTTCATGGCACCGAATTCAATGAATTGATCGCCACTCTGGAAGTGATGTCCATCTTCCTTCCAATCCTCAATCACTTCATGATGGACCAGCAGGTGAGACCTGAATTTTTTCTTGCCTTCGGTAATGGTTTTGACAAATGCATCATACGTTTTCTTAAAGTTTCCATAATAGCTTAAATCCTCTGTATGACCACCGACCAGTCCATTCTCCCAGCAGCTTTCGATCCCCTTTGTCAGGGCCTCTACCAGATACTCGGATGAGATCGGGGGTAATGCATCGATCATCAGATCCTGGGCCTTATCCTTTAAGAGGCCGTTTAGGGCACCACTTGCGTCCTTCTCAATTAACCCTCCGCCAGGATTTGGAGTCCCTTCATCAATACCGGCATTTTTTAAGGCGAGTGTATTCACCACCATGGCATGACGGCAAATGCGTTTTAATAGAACAGGATGTTCCGGTACGACTTCATCAATTTCCTGCTTTGTTAAAACCTCCGCATCACTCCAGAGGTTTTCGTTCCAGCCTTCACCGATGACCCATTGACCTTTCTCCAGGTCCTGTGCCTTTTCTTTGATTGCCTCTAACACTTCCTGCTTGCTATTCATACTGGAAAGATCCAGCCTCATTAACGTTTCGCCGTGACCGATCAGATGCATGTGACTATCTACAAACCCCGGGAACATCACTTTCTGCCCAAGATCTACTTCGGACTCGATCGTGAACTGATCATTCTTTTCCAATTCGTAGGATGAACCGAGCCCTTTGATGACTCCGTTTTCCGTGTAGACTGCTTCAACATGATGTCCTTCGTTTTCCATTGTGTAAATGATTCCGTTTTTCCATAAAGTACCCATGATGTTTACCCCTTCTTTGTAAAAAAATTCTGTTTTTCAAATGTACCATATTATAGGAGGAATCTGAAAGGGAGAACTATTTTTTATAACGCTCTTTTCACAAAGAACTTTTTAAAAATAAGTTCTGCAAGGCTCTGTCAATTGGTGTGTGCTGGATGGTGAGGGGAACTGCTCCGCTTTCCGCGGACGTTCGGCCGAGCCTCCTCAGCTTCGCTTCCGGGGTCTCGGCACGCACGTACTTCCGCAGGAGTCTGCGCAGTTCCCCTCACCATCTTTAATAGTTTTTTCGTGACAGAGCTTCAAGGTGTACCAGAAAACATAATAACTAGTAAAATAATTCTTCTTCCTTAAGACAATCAGTCTCTACTTACCTTATATGAGATCGTTTGCTAAAAAGCTTGTTTTAATTGTTTTCGATTAAGGATACATGCTCAGAAAGTTGATTCTCGCTGCAGGATGCTCGACTCCTGCGGGAATAGCTGGACAGATGAGACCCCGGAGGCGCAGCCGAGGAGGCTCACCGCCAGCCCCGCGGAAAGCGAGCTTCCTGGAGCGGAAATCAACTAGTACTTTCTTATCTACAATAGCAACAAACTTTACTGAAAGAGCCCTTCACAAAAATAGAGAGCCCTATAGGCTCCCTATCCCAGATTAGTTTTTAACTGAACTCATTTCTTTTTGTCTTAGCTCGATTCTTCTGATTTTGCCTGAAGTTGTTTTCGGCAATTCATTCACGAATTCAATCTTACGAGGATATTTGTAAGGTGCGGTTAAGTCTTTAACATGCTGCTGAAGGGCAGGAATCAATTCCGGATCCTGTTGATCCACATCACCACGCAGGACGACAAAGGCTTTCACGATCAGTCCCCTTACTTCATCGGGACTTCCTACAACGGCACATTCCTGGACGGATGGGTGCTTGACCAGTGCATCTTCCACTTCGAAAGGTCCAATGGTATAGCCGGAGCTGATGATGATATCGTCACCGCGGCCCTCAAACCAGAAGTAGCCGTCTTCATCCTTTTTCGCTTTATCACCCGTAATGTAGTAATCTCCTCTGAATTGCATCGCAGTCCTTTCAGGATCTTTATAATAATTTTTGAACAGTGCAGGTGTTTCTACATGAACCGCGATGTCTCCCACTTCACCGACTTCACATGGGTACCCTTCTTCGTTGATGATTTCGACCCTGTTCCCGGGAGTCGGTTTTCCCATGGAGCCCGGTTTCAGCTCCATGCCTTTCATGATGCCGACGAGGAGCGTATTTTCTGTTTGGCCATAGCCATCACGGACTTCAATATTGAAGTGTCTCTTGAAGGCATCGATGACTTCCCTGTTTAATGGTTCCCCTGCCGATACCGCACTATGTAATTGATCCAGTTTATAAGATCCGAGATTATCCACTTTTGCCATCAAGCGATATTCTGTCGGTGTGCAGCACAGAACATTTACCCGATTGTCCTGAAGCATTTGGAGATATTTATTGGGGTCGAATTTCCCTTGATAAACGAGTCCTGTAGCTCCAGACCCCAGTACAGATAGGAACGGACTCCAAATCCACTTTTGCCAACCCGGACCTGCCGTTGCCCAGACCGTATCTCCTTCTTCGATGCATAGCCATTCACGGGCAGCTGTCTTTAAGTGAGCATATGCCCAGCCATGAGTGTGTACTACTCCTTTAGGATTTCCTGTCGTACCTGACGTATAGGAAAGGAACGCCATATCGTCACGCTTTGTGTCAGCGAATGATAATTCTTCAGACGCTGTCTTCATTTCTTCTTCGATTGCAATCCAGCCGTCCTGCTTTTCTCCCACTACGAACTTCTTAAGGTCCTCCATTCCCCTTACGTTTTCAAACTGCTCAACAAATGGAGAATACGCCACGATTCCTTTTACATCCCCGTGATCGATACGATATTCCAGATCTTTTGTCCGCAGCATTTCCGAGCTTGGAATCACAACAAGGCCGGACTTAAGGGCTGCAAGATACACGGCGTACGCTTCAATTAAGCGTGGAACCATGACCAGGATGACATCCCCCTTTTCAAGGTTCGAACCGGAGAAAACGTTTCCAATTTTATTTACATTTTTTAATAATTGTGAGTATGTAATTTCTTCCTTTGTTCCTTCTTCGTTTTCCCACTTGATCGCAAGCTTTTCCTGATCACTTGCAAACTTCTCTACTTCCTCTACCAAATTGTACTTTTCCGGTGCGATCAATTCTTCCCTCTTCATTCTGACTCCCCCTTGTTTGTCGATACTACTTCTTCATTATACAAAAAAATTTAAATTTTTTAAATTGTTTGTTTATATTTCGTTTATAGTCAAATTGTGAGGATTTTCGACAAACGACTCATAAATCAGGGTATGATTTTCAACATCCAATCAAAAAAAACATCATCTTGAAAGAAAAAGGCCCTTTTCTTAAAGTTTTTAGCTCTCTTAAAGAAGAATGTAATTGTTGATTTCCGCAACAGGCTCTTCGTTTTTCGCGGGGCTGGAGATGCGCCTCCGGGGTCTCGTTCACCGGCTTTTAAAACTTAATGTATCTTTTGTATGAGTTGTAGGGCGAAACCTTAGACCGTTCTTTTTCGCTCCAGGCACAAAATTCCCCGGGGAGGAAGTCGAGCCTCCGCTGACTTTGTGGTCTCGACCTTTCCTCTATCTCCCCCAAGAGTCAAGTGCCTTCCGCTACAATCCACTCTGTGCTTCTATGTAGCAACGAAATATCTCGATAATTATCTTGCTTGGTTCCAAGTGCTGGAGAATATCCATCATAAATTTATTGATTTTTAACAGATTTGTTCGTGTTTATTATTTAATTTCGGTACATTTGATTTTAGCTATTTCCAGCGGTTGATTGGAGTGCAAGACGAAGACTCCTGCGGGAAAAGTAGCTTATGTGAGACCCCGCAGGCTTGCCGAGGAGGCTCACGGGCTACCCGCGGAAAGCGTAGTCTTGCACGGAAATCATTAGCGGTATTGAGAATACACTTCTATTGTTCATCTTTACATCGTGGTTTTTTAGTTTTATCCCATCCTCTTTCATCATAGTAAAAAACAACATTAGACTTTAACAGAGCCAAAAAGAAAAAATAAAAAGGAGCGAGAGAATCTCGCTCCTTGTAGCCATTGTATTTAATTATTTTGCGTATCCGCCACCGATTTGTTGTTCAGCCATTTGAACTAAACGTTTAGTGATTTCACCACCTACAGAACCGTTAGCGCGTGCTGTTGCATCTGGACCAAGTTGAACTCCGAATTCTGAAGCGATTTCGTATTTCATTTGGTCGATTGCTTGTTGAGCTCCTGGAGCTACTAATTGATTTGAACTTCTGTTTGCCATGTGTTTTCACCTCCTTGTGAATATAGATTGTGCGAAAACACATGGCTTCATGCAAAGAAAATAGTTGGTAAATAATCCTAAATTTTAGAGTAGTTCGTCAAATGCTTTTTCTGTATTCAAACCTGTCGATCCATCGATGGTGATGGTTTCTGTTTCGTCCACTGCGTCTTTAATCAGGGTGTCGAAATCAACGAAGCTTTCATAATACTCCACTTTTTCTTTTTTAGGTCTTGTTTTAGGTGCTGGAGGAGTGAAAATCGTACAGCAATCCTCGTAAGGAAGAATTGAAATGTCATGTGTATCGATTTTTTGAGCGATATCAATGATTTCTAACTTGTCCATAGCGATGAGTGGTCGCAACACCGGTGTGTTGGTGACATCATTGATGGCTTGCATGCTCTCTAAAGTCTGACTCGCCACTTGTCCGAGGCTTTCCCCGGTCACAAGTGCCAATCCTTCGTTCTTATGGCGAATCTGGTCTGCAATCCGGAGCATCATCCGTCGCGTTGAAGTCATGGTGTAATTTTCAGGAACCTGATCATGAATCGTTTGCTGAATTTTCGTGAACGGCACGATATGCAACTTCACCTTCCCGCTGAATGCAGACAGCTTCTTCGAGAGATCGACTACTTTTTGCTTGGCCCTTTCACTTGTAAATGGCGGGCTATGGAAATGAACGGCCTCCACCTCGACGCCTCTTTTCATCGTTAAATAACCTGCAACCGGACTATCGATCCCTCCTGAGAGCATCAGCATCGCTTTCCCGCTTGCCCCTACAGGCATCCCGGTTGAGCCTTGATAGATTTCAGAGGAGAGATAGACACCTTCTTTTCTCACTTCTACGTTTAATTTAATATCGGGATTTTTCACATCGACCTTTAAACCGTCCATATTGCGGAGGATGTAGGATCCCACTTCGTAATTCAATTCATTGGTGTCCATGGAAAACTTTTTATCCGCTCTGCGGGCAGATACCTTAAACGTTTTTCCAGGCTCGAAATTCTTCTGAACGAGCGCTAATCCTGCTTTGCTTATTTCCTCAATATCCTGGGCTACCTTTACAACCGGGCTGAATGATTGGATCCCGAATATCTTTTCCAATCTTGGGATAATCTCCTCTCCGTTCTCGTCACCTAACTGAATATGCAGTCGGTCGCGGCTTGCTGAAACCGAGATCGTCGGAAAATCCTTCAATGCTTCCAAGATGTTTTCCCGTAACTTAGCAGTAAATTGCTTTCTGTTCCTACCTTTGGTTGAAATCTCACCGTATCTTACTAGTATGCGATTATAATTCATCGTGATCTCCTCATTGTCTTTTGTAATAGAGCTATTTCCTTTGTTAATAACTGTATGAATTGCCGGCATTCTTCGATTGTATTGTGAAAAGATAAGCTGATTCGGATCGAGCTGTTCGCCAGATTCTCTGATACACCCATGGATAGAAGCGTTTGACTTGGCTTACTTTGCTTGGAGGAACAGGCACTTGTTGTCGACACATACACCTCATGCCGATCTAATGCATGAACGACCACTTCACCTTTGAAATCCTGTATAGAAAAGTTAAGGATGTGAGGGGCATGATGTGAGAGTGGTGTATGAACGGTCACACCTTCCATCCTTTCCAATTCTCTCCTTAAATACCTTTGGTTTTCTTCCATTAAAGGAAGCTTCTGTATACTTTCCGCCAGGTGCATTCTTAATGCTTTTGCAAATGATACGATTCCCCCTGTATTTTCCGTACCGCTTCTGAGATTACCTTCCTGCTCCCCGCCGGATATGATAGGCGAAAGCTCAAGTCCGTCCCTCACGAATAGCATTCCTGTTCCTTTGATCCCATGAATTTTATGAGAGGAAATGCTGCATAAATCAATGAGCTTCTCATTTAAAATAAGAGGGACCTTTCCGCACGCCTGAACGGCATCGACATGAAAAAGGATCTTTGGATAGTCCTTCAGCATCATCCCTATTTCCCGGATTGGCTGGACACTTCCGATTTCGTTGTTCACTTGCATGACAGATACAAGAATGGTGTCATCCTGAATCGCTTCTTTTACTTTTTCAGGCCGGATTCTGCCTTGATCATTAACATCAAGATACGTCACAGAATACCCGAGCCCCTCTAATTGCTTTACGGCATTCTGGACGGAAGGATGTTCTATTTTGGTCGTAATGATATGTTTCCCTCTGTGACCGTATTGCAAAGCCGTCCCTTTTATCGCCAGATTATTTGATTCTGTTCCGCCGGAAGTGAAATACACTTCTTTCTTTTTTATCTCTAATAAAGAAGCCACTTGTTCCCTGGACTGCTGTATTAATTTCTCTATTTGCCCTCCAAAAGAATGGATGGATGAAGGATTGGCATAATAACTTTCGTTCACTTTAATAAATGTATTCAGTACTTCCTTATATGGCTTGGTTGTAGCGCTATTATCTAAGTAAATCAAGATTCCACCCTCTTTTACTGTGGTGACCTGCGAAGCTAGCAGATATATTCAATCACTAATCTTACCATAAATCATCCCGAACCCAAATGATATTCATGATGCCGGGGAAGATATTATTGTAGTAATACTAATTCACTATGCTATTTCGATAATTTTTTGCAATTTCCAAAAATAATCATTGAAAAATGACAGAATTTTTGCGAGAATCATAAAGGAAATAACCACAAAAGTTATTTAAATATACTAAATTGTAAGATTATTTAGTTTTTCGACATTTTTCTACAATCTTATGATAAGATATTTTTTGCTTATGTTAACGATTACAAACGGAGGGGTATATATGAAAGAGAAAGCGCTATCATTTAGCCAAATCTTTACGATAGGATTAATGCTTTTTGCTCTTTTCCTCGGAGCAGGTAATATGATCTTCCCGCCATTTTTAGGGCAGCAAGCCGGAGAACATGTGTGGACAGGTATTATCGGCTTTCTCATAACTGGAGTGGGACTTCCTTTATTGGGCGTTATCGCCATCGCCAAATCTGGAGGAGATCTTCAGACACTTGCAAATCGAGTTCATCCTTTATATGGACTAGTATTTACGATTGTGATGTACTTGGCCATTGGACCATTTTTCGGGATTCCGAGAACCGGTACGGTTGCTTATGAAATCGGAGTGATTCCATTTTTACCTGGAGATGTTGCAAAATACGGAACTCCTTTATTCATTTATACGATCATCTTTTTTGGATTAACCGCATGGCTTGCGATGAACCCTTCAAAGCTCGTAGACAGAATCGGAAAGATTTTAACACCTTCCCTGATTGTGATCCTTACAATCTTAGTGGTCAAGAGTATCGTAACTCCTATGGGAGATTTCGGGGCACCGAACCCCGCTTATCAGGATGGACCTTTATTCAAAGGATTCATTGAAGGGTATCTGACAATGGATACTATCGCTGCTTTAGTGTTTGGGATTGTGGTGATCAATTCGATTAAAGACCGTGGTGTGACGAGTAAAGCAAACCTGACCCGCATTACGATCATTGCAGGGGTCATCGCTGCCATCGGTTTAGCACTTGTTTATTTATCTTTAAGTTACATTGGAGCTACAAGTACAGATTCCATCGGTACTCAAGCTAACGGTGGTGCCATTCTATCAGCGGCAGCGAGTCATTTATTCGGTTCTTTAGGAACAGTCATCCTGGGACTGGCGATCACGTTTGCATGCATCACTACATCAGTCGGACTCGTTTCTGCATGTTCACAATATTTCGCGAAGATTCTTCCTGTATCTTATCCGAAGCTAGTGATCATCATGTCTGCATTTAGTATGATTATTGCCAATATTGGGTTGACTCAGCTGATTGCGGTATCATTACCCGTACTCATCTTCATTTATCCATTGGCCATCGTATTAATCTTACTGTCATTCATGCACAATGGATTCAACGGCTATTCTCTCGTCTACGTGGGAGCCCTGATTCCAACAGGTTTAATCAGCTTAATTGATGGCATTAAAACCGCTGGAGTAGACGTGACAGCCATCAGTCAATCACTTGAATTTCTTCCTTTCTACACACAAGGGATCGGCTGGTTAGTACCGGCGATGGTCGGTGCAATCATCGGCTTCGTGATTGCCGCACTTGCAGGGCAGACGAAGCGCACGATTGAAGCCAGTTAAGACCAATCCCGGGGTTGGATGGTAAACATGAAAAAGGACTGATTTAGAATCAAGATTCTAAATCAGTCCTTTTAATTTGTGAGGATTATCATTTTCCCTCAAGATCCATCATTTTCTCTATTTTCTTAAGAGCACCCGGCTCTACTTTTTCAATCGTTGTTGCGGCTTCCTCTAATGCTTTTCGGTAATCATAATCACGGAAGGCTTCTTCGGCAGACTGAAGACCATCTCTGACTGAACTATACTTACTGCGATAGCGATTTCCGTATTGAATGATTTTCTCCGATAGAAGGACATTATCGATTAAATCTCCCGTCTTCGTATAGAAATGATCGACAGTGTCTTCAGCCCCCAGTAATGTTTCTTGTACAAACTTCATGTTTAAAGGCTTCTCCGTTAAACTGGCATTCACTTGCTCAATCTTCAGATGGACTTCATCAAGAAGATCTTTGTAATCTGCAGGCAGGCCTGGAACATTACTCTTTGAGATCATTCTGCTGGCTTCAGCCACCTTCTTCTTCAGCTCCTGAATTTTCTCACGGGTTGCCAGTTCATCCTTACGCAAGTTCTGTAAGTAGATGGTAAACTCACTTTGCTCCCGATTCAGTTCTTCCAGCCCATTTCTGATTTCCTTCAATTCATCACTTAAAGTGGAATAGGCTGTGCCATTCGATTCTTCTTTATTCATCAACATTTCGTGGCGCTTTGAAAGGTGAATGATTTTCTTTTCGATTTCGCTAGGTGTTCCAAGGTCTGCATCATGTAGATGGTAGCCTTGTTTCACTAAGCTTACTTCAGATTGGATGTCTTCATTATCTTCCTTGGCCTTGATCAATCCTTCAGTCGTCTGATCTTTATACTGTTGGACAAAGTGCTTGGCATGAACTTCTTTTTCCAGCAAGTCGTATAGGGTCTCGACTTTCACCTTGATTTCCTGGATACCTTCTTCTACTTCTTCTACATGAAGCTCTTCAAGATTTTTATTGAAATGGAGGAGGGTTTCCTTCAGGGATGAGACCTCTTTTCCAACTTCAATATGATCAAGCATGTATCCTTGGTCCTTCATCTCCACGTAACCAGCTTCAAGCTCCGATAACTGAGATGGTAAAACATTTTCACAATCGGTGATCAGCTTAGGGATCGTCTCCATTTTGTAGGAAACATCTTTCATTTCCTGTGCCAGGCTAAGCACGATTTCTCTCGCATCCAAATAATTCCCCTGCTCTGTCAATTCATTGAATCGGTTCATTTGTTCAGCGAGCTTATCCAAGGTATTCTCTATGTACTTAGCTGTTTGACCATATGTATGACGATACGCAAGTAACTGTTTTTTACTGTTTCTATATTCTTCCTGAAGGGATTGGATTTCTTCACGGTTCTTCTCTTCACTGCCAATTAATTCATTTAATTCTGATAGTATTTCCTTAATTTTCTCTTCAGTTTCCGTAAGAACCTTGTCGATCAAGGATAGTGTCTCTTTTGTTTTCGAAAAACGAAATTTATCGGTGTACTCTTCTGCATCGAATAGTAGTTCTTCAACATCAGGAAGCTGCACAGCAACAATCTCATCCCATCCCTGTCTCCAACCGTCGAACAATTCCTCTGTTTGCCCAGTCATATTCAATTGTTTCACTTTGGAGAGTTCATCTGAAACCGGCTTGTTCATAATTTCGATTTTCCAAGCTTCATAACGATCGATTTCAGCATAATATTTTTTTCTAGAGATAAAACCAATAAGGAATATGATTAAGATAAGTATTATTCCACCGATGACGTATTGCATCTTAAGCCCCCTGTTCAACTATTCAGTAGACATCTATATCAATTTGAATGTTTCATTGTTTCATTAATAAATTCTCATTGCTATAATGATACCATGTTAACGACAATTTTTGACTATTAATTTCTAATTTTTCAGTGATAAAAAGTCATTTTCAGTAATATCAAGGGGAAATTGACTTTTTTATATGTATTTTTGATATTACTTTTCATTGCATATGCGAAAGTGAAGGCGGCAATTTGATTTCACAGTGCTTTTTCATACTAAAAAACAAGGAAGTGAAGACTTTTGGTGAAAGTGGACGGACATATCCATACCCCTTTTTGTCCTCATGGCAGTGAGGATTCATTTGAAATGTATATTGAAAGAGCGATCTCCTTAAACTATTCTGCTATAACATTTACGGAGCATGCGCCACTTCCCCAGGGCTTTGAAGATACAACACCGGACAAGGATAGCGGAATGGATCCATCACATCTTTTAGAATATTTTCAAACTCTGGATATCCTTAAGGAGAAATATAAAGATAGAATCACGATCCGTTCAGGATTAGAGGTAGATTACATTGCTGGATTTGAAAAAGAAACAGCAGAATTTTTAAATGCTTACGGGCCTCGATTGGATGATAGCATTCTATCCGTCCATTTTTTACAGCACGAGGGAAGATGGGATTGTCTGGACTTCAGCCCTGAAGTATTCCAATCTATGATTGAGCATTACGGATCCGTCGATGCGATTTACGAACGCTATTATGATACGGTATTAAAGTCGATCAGAGCTGACTTGGGACCCTATAAGCCTAAGCGGATCGGTCATATGACCCTCGTAAAGAAATTTCAACAGCTCTATCCCGCTTCCCATACTTTTGCAGATAAAACTTCCATGATATTAAAAGAGATGGAATCGGGAAATCTGGAAATGGATTATAATGGCGCAGGCCTGGTTAAACCCTATTGTGGTGAGTCCTATCCGCCAACAGATATCATCCGACAAGCTCTTTCCTTAGGAATCAAAACCGTTTACGGGTCTGATGCCCATACAGCTGCCGGTATTGAACAAGGCAGGGCAGTGATGAAACTCTGAAAGACAAAGAACTCTTCTCCTAGACGAGAAGAGTTCTTTTTGAATTATACCTGCTTAGATAATAAGCTCTTTCTTCATGACTTCCTTTGCTTCAGAAACGAGTAGCAAATCAATCCATTGATCGATGTTCTTGTAGTATTGATCGATAAAATAATATTCCTGAGGAAACATTTGCCATACTTCCCTTAGTTGTTGGCTATTGAGGAACGGCATGGTCAGCATGGACTTAAGCTGAATCACCAAAAAGCTGACAGGCTGCTTCTTCAATGCATGATCCTTCATCCCTTGTTCAAATAACCGCTTCATATAATGTCGCTCTTTCATTAAATAGGAAGAAATGATTTCACGCACAACCTGCGAATCAATCGACACTTCCCTCCAGATAAATCTGGCTAATTGATGATTTTCACTTTGAAATTTCAAGATTTTGTACACTGCCCGTTTTAAGCATAAATCAGCACTTACATAGTTCAAGGCTTCCACTTCTTCCTGAAGAAAGCGCAGATACTGTTCAAAGAAATGAGTGAAGCACGCTTCCAACACTCCCTGCTTCCCTTTAAAGTAATAGGAGATGGTAGCAGGATTTACATTCGCTCTTTTTGCTATATCCCGGACTGAGGTCCCATCAAAACCATGATCATAAAACAAATACACGGCTGCTTGAAAAATAGCTTCTTTCGTCGGTATGGAGGTATCTAGTTTTTTCATATTTCCCCTTCTTTCAAATATGATAGGCTTATGAAAAAAACAGTGACGAGGATTCAATCTATTAAAAATCTTTTGATGAAAAAATCTTAATCATTGAAGGTTAGGATGAAATATGCTAAAAATGGTTCAATAGATGTTTCTATTATAGTTTGTTTACACAAAGAATTCGTGTTTTCATGTGGATTTCCTTTAAGTATTTCTCGACAGGATTTGTTACCTTGAGGGCTTAAGGGAACGAACAGACGTGAAATAGCGCATATTATGTAGAATTGGGGGAGTTGTTGGTGTTTAAAGTAGAAAAATATCAAGGTACAAAGGAACAGGGCTTTGGTCTTGTAACAAAACAACTGAAAGCTTTATTAGAAGGCGAACCAAATCAAATGGCGAATTTAAGCAATGCTTCTGCCCTTTTAAATCAATTTATGGACCGCATTAACTGGGTAGGCTTTTATTTATATGAAGAAGAAAGCAATCAATTGGTATTAGGACCATTCCAAGGACTGCCTGCATGCGTAAGGATTCCATTAGGAAGAGGCGTTTGCGGTACATCTGCAAGTGAACAAAAAACGCTTCGGATCGATGATGTCCACCAATTCCCGGGGCACATCGCATGTGATGCAGCCTCTCAATCTGAAATTGTCGTCCCTCTCGTGAAAGAAGGAAAACTGATCGGGGTACTGGATATTGATAGTCCGGAAAAAGCTAGATTTGACGAAGAGGATCAGAAGTACTTGGAGATTTTTGTGGAAGAACTTTTAAAACATCTTTAATACGGGATCAGAATTGGATAAGACCCTGCCGAATATGCATTTTCATATTCGGCAGGGTCTTTTTTGATCACAATGAAAGTTTGAAGTTGTCAAAACTGTAAATGGTAAAAAGTTTACGTTTTTCTATCGTACAAATAGGGAAGTTAGTAACGGAAATGAGAACTTTAAACTGGACCATTCCATACAATATCCAGAAGGAATTCCAGGTAAGAGGGGTGTCATATGAGCGATAAGAAAAAAGACTTACCCTATTTATTATGTTTGCTGGTGATGCCGGCATTAGGGTTGTTATACACACTATTGAATACGGATACCCGTGAAGCGGTCATCCTTTCTACAACACTAGATGAATGGATCCCATTCGTGCCTGTTTTCATTGTGCCCTATATTTTCTGGTACGCGTTTATTTTAGGGTACCTTTTTTACTTTTGGTATAAAGACGTCCATATCTTCATGAAAGCACTGAGCATTATTGTCATCGGTGAGTTGATTTGTTTCGTCATTTACTTTTTTTTCCAAACTACCGTACCTCGTCCGGAACTTACGGGAGACGGAATGTTTATCCAATTGGTAGGGATGATCTATAGTCATGACCGGCCGTATAATGCATTTCCAAGCATCCATGTTTTAACGACATTTTCAATCATTCTTGCCAATATCAACATTAAAAATAAACACTCGTTCCACTCTGTCTTTGTGCCGATAATGGGCTCGTTGATTATCGTCTCAACCCTTTTTGTTAAACAACATTATGTTCTCGACATGGTTGGCTCGATCTTTTTAACGGTGTTCATCTATGGCATTATTTTTGAGCTTTATGGAGTAAGTACAAAGAAATCAAATCAAGCCTATTTAAAAGAGTAAAAATCATCACCATACAAAACAGGAAGAAACCAGTCAACCTGGTTCCTTCCTGTTTTCCTTTATGCCTTATCCAACGCCTGCGATAAATCACTCCATATATCCTCCGACGCTTCCAATCCTACAGAAAGCCTTAGGAGTGTGTCACTGATCCCCATGCTTTTTCTTGACTCTTCGGGTACGACTGCATGAGTCATGGTCGCCGGATGCTGGATCAATGTTTCTGCATCCCCCAGACTGACGGCGATCTTGATCATTTCGAGATCATCCATGAACTTCTGGGCTTCTTCCTTAGAGCCTTTCAGCGTAAAGGAAATCATCCCGCCAGGTTTTTTCATTTGTTTCTTCATGACAGCGTGCTGAGGGTGATTTGCATGTCCAGGGTAAATAACCGTTTCGACAGCCGGATGCCCTGCTAATAAATCGGCAATTTTTTCAGCACTTTCACAGTGACGATCCATTCGCACGGCCAATGTTTTTAACCCGCGCAGCAATAACCATGCATCAAAGGGAGAAATGATTCCTCCAATATCCTTCTGAGTCGTCATCCGGATTTCAGCCATCTTCTCCTGTGATCCAATAACGAGTCCGGCGACCACATCTCCGTGACCGCCGATGTACTTTGTCGCGCTATGAATGACAATATCGCATCCCAGTTCCAATGGTCGTTGTAAATAAGGAGAGCAGAATGTATTATCTACCACTACAGGAATCCCTTTTTCACGGGCGACCTTCACCACAAGCTCAAGATCAATTAATTGCATCGTCGGATTGATCGGGGTTTCTACATAGATACAGCTCGTTTGTTCTGTGATTTTCCCTCGGATTTCTTCCTCTGAATCCATGGAAGAAAAATCATGCCCAATCGCAAATTTCTCTTGAAGCAGCTCAAGTAAACCGAACGTACAGCCATACACCCCTTGAGAGCATAGGATATGATCCCCTGATTTTGTTAACGAAAACAGCACCGCGCTCACTGCCGCCATACCGGAACCAAAGGCAAGGGCTGCCTCTCCCCCTTCCAGTGACGCCATCCTGTCTTCCAAAATCGATACCGTCGGATTTCCAAGTCTTGAATATATATAGCCTTCCTCTTCACCAGCAAATCGATTTTCCCCTTGTTTCGCATTTGCAAAGGTATAGGTAGAAGTTTGGTATAAAGGTGGCGCTAAACTATCAAAATGCTGAGATGATGCATACCCCTCATGAATCACCCTTGTTTCAAAACGCTTCTCTTCTTTCATACGTATTCCTCCCAGTAATCCCTTTAAGTCTAAGTAACTACTATTCTAGAATATGATAACCCCGTCAAAAAAGAAAGCGGTTACACTAAAGTGATAAAGAAAAATTGTCTGATTTCCCCCATAAAAGTAGAGGCCGGAAGAGACATGTCGATTCCGGCTTCTTGAAGAACATTATTCCATGATGATTCCATCACAATCTTTCACAACCTGGTTCTTACCATTATTCTTTGCATGATAGAGTGCTTCATCTGCTTTCTTTACTAATTCCTTCACAGACTTAGGGCATTGGTCGTCCCATCTTCTCCATGTGGATAATCCACAGGACAGGGTCACGGCAGGATCTGTTTTTATAGGAACCTGCTCGACGATGCGCTGAGCAATTCCCCATCCATCCTCATGATCAAGAGAAGGTAAATAGACCGCTAATTCTTCTCCACCCCACCTGGCAACAAATCCATCATGACTTACGATCCCTTTAATCAGGTTCGACACCCGGATGATTACTTCATCACCAATTTGATGACCGTAGTTATCATTGATCGCTTTAAAATCATCGATATCAATTAACAGCAAGGTACCCAATGAATCCTTACTCATGGAAGATTCCATCTCATCATCGAGATAATTCCGCGCGAATAGTTTGGTCATATGATCGGTAATGACCATATGTTCGAGCTTCTCACGAAGGATTGCATTGGTTATTGCAAGGGTCGAGTGATGAATGAAGGACTGAAGTAGCTTGTACATATCAAATGAAAACATGTAAGGTTCTTTATGTAACACTACGCAAAACCCTAACAGGGCTTCATTCTGGATCATGGGCACGGCCATGACCGATGGAAAGGCCGCCCCTCGATCAAATCGATCGCTCACATCTCCCATAAAGATTGCATCCCGTTCCTTCTCGATTCTCGCCTTTACATAGGAGATGTACTTTTCACCTTCTTCTTCAAAAAAAACAGAAGAGCTTTCTTCCAGGATTCTATATTCCCCGTTTTGATGTAGAACAAATCCGATGGCGGATGCTTGAAAGGAACGTTTAATTTGCTTCTTTAAAAACATAACCGTATCCGTCAAACGCAAATTCAGGTTTAATTGGTGGGAGGTTTCATTAATAAGCTGCAAATCGGTGATGAGCCTTTTGGATTGTTCGTAGAGCTTGGCATTTTCAAGGGCACTCCCGGCCGTATAGGCAAGCAGGCGAATGAACTCGATCTTCTGGTCCGTAAAGGTTGAATGGGATTTTGACCTCACCTCAAGCACCCCATAGATTCCCTGCTTTCCTTTTAAAGGCGCATACAGGACATTCTGTTCCCCGACTTCAATATTCCCATTGACAAATGCCTGCATGGCAGACTCATCGGCATGATCAAAGTCAAAGTTTTTAATGGGAAGTGTCCCGAATTCATATCGGTCGTTAGACAATAACAAGTGGAATTCATCGATTGGAAACACCTGCTTCAACGTTTCAATGATCTCCACGAGAAGCGTATGCACATCCCTGGTCGAGTGAAAGATCTCCGTTACTTTAAATAATTCCCTGTACCGTTTCTCATCTTCACGTACGGTCTGGATTCCACCTGTATGCTGTAAAAATTGATTGCTTGCTTCCCAAAAAGAATGGAGCCAGCTATCGTCTGCCTCCTCTTTACGTTCATCCCTCTTTACTAGAAGAATGGCTGAAGGACTGCCGTCTTTATTCGTAAAGTGAAAACGGATAGTGAAATCATTCTCTTCCTCCACCATAACAGGACGAAGAATGTATTCCTCCCTTGTTTCCGCAAGCGTGAGGGGAACATCCTCATTGTCACTGGGATGATATAAGAAATAGGTAGACTCGCTATAAAAATATAAAAATGCCCGATCAATATCAAGGCAGTCTTTAATGATCGTCAGCCACTTTTGCAGATGAGCAGAATGACCTGACTCGGCTGACAATTCTTCATATATTAAATCAAACAGCTTTGACTTATATTCAAGCAAAGAATTATGAATTATATACATTTTCTCACCCACACCTAAAAGGTTTGTGAAACTATTATCATCATTGACCCTGAGCCAGTACCAGATCTTCTCGAAATACAACGAGCCATAACGACTGATCGACGGATAAGGGATGGACTTCCACTGGTTCCGCTTTTCGATCAGACAAATCCAGTTCAATCGGGTCTTTGTTTCCCCTTAAGGAAATGCCGATCATCTGATCCTGTTCATCATATTCAAAGGGTTGTTGACTGGAAATGACCCGAGAAGGTGCATCCTTCTCCTCTTGCAAAACCTCTAAAGAATCCGAAAATAACACCCACTGTTTGTTATCTAATTGGACCCAGATCCCATTTTTCTCTTTAGTGATCCCTACCTTTTTCACGGTTTTCTTTAAAGACACACTATGTAATACCTTAAAATAATACTGATTGCTTCTATCAAGTTCATATATAATAAGGACAGGCTGATCTTGAACCATCTTCGCAACTGCAATGACGGGATTCCGTTCTCCGTTTCCTGCAGATAATACTTCCGCATGGATCGATTGTTCAGGCACATCCGCTTGTTCAGAGGAGGTAGAGGAATAAACAAACCCTCCTAAAACAATCAATAAGCAAAGGCCGATCAATACAAGTCGAAGGGTTTTTTCTCTAATTGATTCTTTCAATGGTACTCACCTATTTAACATATTTTCCAAGTTTTATTATATCACAAGAAATGACTTATGGACTATTTTGTTTAGCCCATCACCTTTGCATAAATCTATGAATACTAAAATACTTCCTTGACTTCTATTCTCTCGCGTCATATAATATTCTTTGTGTAAAATAATGCAGCTTCAGTGAAGTCCTTTATGATCGTATTTTGTTCCTCTACATCTTGAGGTGTATCTTGTAACCCTCTGCTGCTAGGGCGAAGGTACATGAAAACAAAATACACATAATTGTTTATTCACAGGTGTTTTTATTTTACAACAAAATAAAAACAATAAAGGAGGAGTCATTCATGGCTCGATATACTGGCCCAAGCTGGAAATTATCTCGTCGTCTTGGAATCTCTCTAAGCGGTACGGGTAAAGAATTAGAAAAGCGTCCTTACGCTCCTGGACAACATGGTCCAAACCAACGTAAAAAAATCTCTGAGTACGGTTTACAACTTCAAGAGAAGCAAAAACTTCGTCACATGTACGGAGTAACTGAGCGTCAATTCCGTAACCTATTTGACCAAGCTGGCAAATTACAAGGTAAGCACGGTGAAAACTTCATGGCGCTACTTGAGTGCCGCCTGGATAACGTTGTTTATCGTCTAGGTCTTGCTCGTACTCGCCGTCAAGCACGTCAACTTGTTAACCACGGTCACGTAACAGTGAACGGATCTCGCGTAGACATCCCTTCATTCCGCGTTCTTCCTGGTCAAACAATTTCAGTTCGTGAAAAATCACGCAACCTTGACATCATCAAAGAAGCGATGGAAGTGAACAGCTTTGTTCCTGAATTCCTAACTTTCGATGCTGACAAATTAGAAGGTACTTTCACACGCGTTCCTGAGCGTTCTGAATTACCAGCTGAAATTAACGAAGCTCTTATCGTTGAGTTCTACTCTCGTTAATCTTTGTGAGAAAAACACTGTCCATTTTTTGGGCAGTGTTTTTTTTGATTTCTTTAATAGATTAAGTCATTGTCTGAACATTTATTAGTAAAATTTGTAGAGTTCACGATATTTTACGTATGTGATGGAATTATGAGAAGCGTTTCTTATGAAGTATTTGAGATATATTTTCAAAAATGGACCGTTTATTTTCAATTTCCAAGATATATTTTCAAAATGGCACTTTTATTTTCAATTAATACGATATATTTTCAAATCCCCCTTCCGCACATAAAAAAGCACGGTACCCGCTCCACAAAAGAGTAACGGATACCGCACTGTCAGATTCGATAATAGTATTATACGTACTGAATTCTAAAATATTTCTTCTTTCCGCGGCGAATGATGGTAAATTGTCCTTCAATCATATCTTTCTCATCCATCACATGCTGAAGATCTGTTACACGTTCCCCGTTAATGTAAATCGCTCCATTCCCGACATCTTCACGGGCTTGTCGCTTAGATGGTGAGATTTTTGCATTTACGAGAAGATCGATCAATCCAATGGTATCTCCTTTAGGCTGTTCGAAGGAAGGGACATCTTTGAATCCTTCCAGAATTTCAGAAGCCGATAATGTCTTAATTTCACCACTGAATAATGCTTGTGTGATGCGGATGGCTTGATCAAGTGCTTCTTCGCCATGAATCAATTTTGTCATTTCTTCAGCCAGCGCCTTTTGCGCCTTGCGAAGGTGAGGCTCCGTTTCAACGGACCCAGCCAATGCATCGATTTCTTCGTGTGAAAGGAATGTAAAGTATTTCAGGTATTTCACGACATCTGCATCAGCCGCATTGATCCAGAACTGGTAGAACTCGTAAGGAGATGTCTTCTTCGGATCCAACCAAATGGCTCCACTTTCGGTTTTACCAAATTTAGTTCCGTCTGCCTTTGTCACGAGTGGAATCGTGAAACCAAACGCTTTCGTTTCTTCCTCATGAGTACGTCTGATCAATTCAAGGCCGGTCGTGATATTTCCCCACTGGTCACTGCCGCCGATTTGAAGCTTACAATTGTAGTTGTCGTATAGATGATTGAAGTCCAGTGCTTGAAGAATGGTATACGTAAATTCAGTGAACGAAATACCTGATTCCAGGCGAGATGAAATCGTATCTTTTGCCAGCATGTAATTTACGCCCACATGCTTACCGAAATCACGAAGGAATGTTACAACATCCATTGCTCCGATCCAGTCATAGTTATTCACCATTACTGCACCATTTTCCCCTTCGAAATCAAAGATGCTCTCCAGCTGTACTTTAATGCTCGCCACATTCCCCTGAATCGCTTCAATTGTCTGCAGTTTACGCTCTTCATTTTTACCACTCGGGTCTCCGATCAATCCGGTTGCCCCTCCCACTAGCACAAGTGGACGATGCCCTTGATTCTGGAAGCGTCTCAATGTTAAAAATGGGAGCAGATGCCCGATATGCATACTGTCTGCTGTCGGATCGATCCCGCAGTAAATCGAAATGCTTTCTTTATTCAACAGGTCCTTCAACCCTTCAGCGTCCGTTTGCTGATACGTTATTCCACGCCATTCCAAATCTTTTATCAAATCCATGTTTTTTCCTCCTTTTTTTGTAAAACACACACGGCAATACCCAAAAAAGACAACAAAAAAGTCCCTGCATATATGCAGGGACGCTGTCGCGCGGTACCACCCAATTTAAGGAATTATATCCTTCACTCATTAAAGATAACGGCTTTAACCGTTTGCTGCTACTAAAGGTTCACAGCAAAAGCTCCAGGATGTAATTCATCGGCCATTTGTGTCAGTTTACAGCAACCACTGACTCT
This sequence comes from Rossellomorea sp. FM04394, assembly GCF_041889765.1. Classification (NCBI taxonomy): domain Bacteria; kingdom Bacillati; phylum Bacillota; class Bacilli; order Caryophanales; family Bacillaceae; genus Rossellomorea; species Rossellomorea sp. FM04394. The sequence goes on from NZ_CP168654.1 coordinate 3,406,496, forward strand.
CTAATTAACAGGGAAGGCAGACTACTTATTCCTCTCATTGCGATCACAAATCATTTTTGTAAGTAAATCCGACTTTATGCCGGATCTTCATTCATTTAGCTATATAAGGTTTTTACCACATTCTAAAATATTAGTCAACTAAACACATGATAAAAGACCATTTTATGTGACTTTTTCCGACAGCTCTCCTGTAAATATGCTATAATGGGAATGTTCTGGGGGGAATGCTTATATGAAGGAAAAATGGAACAAATTACTCGAAAAATTAGACCCTGCAATCAGGTTCTTTTCAAATACTGGAGTTCAAAAACGAGCTAGAATTACATACGGAGTATTTTGGAATCTGTCCCTGATACTTGTCGTTCTATTTGTATTAGGTTTTGCATTTGCAGGAGGAGTCGGAGCGGGTTATTTCGCTTCTCTCGTGAAGGAAGAACCGATTCGTCCTTATGACCAAATGAAAAAGGACATTTACAACTATGAAGAAACATCTCAGCTTTACTTCGCAGATAACGTCTATCTCGGAAAACTGCGGACTGATCTTGAGCGCGAAGAAGTAAAGCTTATAGATGTCTCCGAAGACCTGCGAAATGCTGTAATTGCAACGGAAGATGAATACTTCAAAGATCACAACGGTGTCGTACCTAAAGCAATCATGCGTGCCGTACTTCAGGAATTCACCAATTCCTCTACCCAATCAGGTGGAAGTACACTCACTCAACAGCTGATCAAAAACCAAATTCTGACGAATGAAGTATCCTTTGAACGAAAAGCCAAGGAAATTCTCCTCGCCCTTCGCTTGGAACGTTTCTTTGAAAAGGACGAAATCCTTGAAGCGTACCTGAATGTAGCTACACTTGGACGTAATTCCTCCGGCCGGAATATCGCCGGTGTCCAATCGGCTGCCCAAGGGATATTCGGAGTGGACGCCAAGGACTTAACCCTGCCTCAATCCGCGTTCATTGCAGGACTTCCACAAGCTCCTTTCTCTTACACTCCATTTACGAATAACGGAGAATTGAAAGAGAATCTGGAAGCTGGAATGAGCCGCAAAAACACTGTACTCTACAGAATGCACCGGGAAGGTTACATTACGAAGAAAGAGTACAATGATGCTGTTGCTTACGACCTATCGAAAGATTTCATCAAGCCTAAACCATCACCGAGCGAACAATATCCATGGCTGACAGCTGAACTGGAAAGCAGAGCAGTGGATATCATGACGGATGTACTGGCTGAGAAAGACGGATATTCAAAACAAGATCTTGAAAACAATGATGAACTTGAAGAGAAATACCGAACGCTCGCTGACCGTAACGTACGTCAAAGCGGTTACGAAATTCACTCAACCATCAATAAAAAAATCTATGATCAAATGCAGAAAACCAAAGATGCTTACGAAATGTATGGTCCTTCTAAATTTGTACCGGCAACGGATCCTGAGACAGGAGAAGAAGTGGAAGTGCAGGAGCCGGTTCAGGTCGGGGCGATCATGATCGAGAACAAAACCGGTCGCATCATCAGTTTCATCGGGGGCCGTGATTTCAAAACGGAACAAATCAATCATGCCACCCAGTCACTGAGATCGAACGGTTCCACCATGAAGCCATTACTTGCTTATGCCCCGGCACTGGAATACGGATATATTTCACCTGGATCCCCTATTCCTGACGTAGGTGTGAACATCAATGGATGGCAGCCTGAAAACTACTCTCTTAATGAACGGGGACTTTTCCCTGCGAGATATGCACTGGCAGAATCATTGAACCTACCTGTTGTAAGGACGTATGCCAATATCTATAACCGGAATCCCTTTAAAGAGTTCCTTCTGAAAATGGGCTTTTCATCACTAAACAGCCGCTACGACAATAATCTGTCCCTTGCATTGGGGGCCACGACAAGTGGTGTAACAGTGGAAGAAAACGTGAATGCCTACACTACCTTTGCAAACGGCGGAAAATTCATTGATGCCTATATGATTGATAAAATTGTCGATCAAGAAGGGAATGTGGTTTACGAGCATAAAGTAGAACCGGTGGATGTATTTAGTCCGCAGACTGCTTACCTCACCATCGATATGATGAGAGATACCCTTGATCACTCTCTGGGTACGGGACGTTATGCGAAGAAGTTCCTGAACTTTGGTTCAGATTGGGCCGGGAAATCCGGAACGAGTCAGGACTACAAGGATCACTGGTTTGTCGCATCCAATCCGAGCATCACATTCGGAACCTGGTTCGGATATGACACGCCTTCTTCATTAAATACACCGGGGTCCCGGGCACAGTATGGACATTATGGATTACGTAATATCCGCTTATGGTCATATTTATTGAATGATACGAGGGACCTGGCTCCTAAGCTGATTGATCCCGATGCTTCGTTTACAGCACCGGAGGGCATCGTAAGAAGATCCTTCTGCTCGATCTCAGGATTACTGCCATCAGAAGCCTGCAGTCAAGCCGGCTTAGTGAAAAGTGATTTATTTAACGCTAAGTACGTACCAACCAAAACAGACGACAGCTTACTCATGAGCCGTTATGTGATGGTAAACGGCAAAAAGTATTTAGCACTGCCTAGTACGCCTGCAGAATTTTCACAACCGGGAGTGATCTTGAATCCTGACTTTGTGAAGAATGTATTTGGTTCTGTACCTGGAGATCCAAATAAACTTATTCCAGAAGGTGACAATCGATTTAAAAATGTTCTGATCGCAGAAAATAAAATTTCTGACGACGGATCAGCTCCTGGTACGGTAAAAGCAAGTGCGAATGGAAATACCATCACTTGGACGTCGTCCGCAAGCAGTGATGTCGTCGGATATCGTGTATATAGTAAATCCGGCGGAAAGGTCGGGAGTATCAAGTCTGGCGGGAGTTATTCAGTATCCGTCGGAAATGGTGATTTCTTTGTGGTTGCCGTTGACGTAGCAGGAAGACAATCTGCCCCTTCCAACACTGTACAAATTGGAAGACCGGAGCCTGAGCCAAAGCCTGAAAAACCGGCTACGGACCCGAAACCGCCTGGTGATAAACCAGCCGACCCCCCTCCTAAACCAGACAAGCCTGAGCCACCACCGCCACCTCCATCTGATGATGGCGGCGGTGATGGCGGAGGCGGTGACGGCGGAGGCGGTGACGATGGCGGAGGAACCGAACCACCGGCTGAACCGGAACCACCTGCTGAGGAGAACTAGATAACAAGTTGGAAAACGAGCGAAAAGTGTTTACCTTTCGCTCGTTTTTTTGTTTTGGGTTAGGGGGATGGAATATTGACTGGGACTGGCCTTTGATGTTTCATGCCACTTTGGACGTTTGTCTGCCATATACTTATTTTATCTGCCGTTTTTTCAATTTACCTGCCAAATCCTATTTTTATCTGCCATTTTTTATAATCCGACAAACTTCGCACCCCCCCATCCCTTACCTCCCCAATCATCAACCTCAACCAAAACAGTAACCACAAAAGAACCCCCGCTCAACGAGCGGGGGTTCTTCCATCTATTAATCTTCCATTGTACTTAAATCACCCGTAGGGAGGTCTAACTCCCATGCCTTCAACACGCGACGCATGATTTTTCCGCTTCGGGTCTTTGGCAGTTTGTCACGGAATTCTATTTCTCTCGGAGCCGCATGGGCAGCCAATCCTTTTTTCACGAATTGACGAATCTCTTCTTTCAGATCATCCGTCACTTCATATCCGTCGCGAAGAGCGATGAACGCTTTGATGATTTCGCCACGGACCGGATCCGGCTTTCCAATGACACCCGCTTCTGCAACCGCAGGATGTTCTACAAGCTTGCTTTCAACCTCGAAAGGTCCAACTCGTTCTCCAGACGTCATGATGACATCATCGATTCGGCCCTGGAACCAGAAGTATCCGTCCTCATCCATATAAGCTGAATCTCCTGAAACATACCAGTCACCAGGCATAAAGTATGATTCATACTTCTGGGGATTATTCCAGATCTGGTTCATCATGGATGGCCAGCCTTTTTTGATCGCCAAGTTCCCCATACGGTAAGGAGGCACTTCGTTTCCTTGATCATCCACAATCGCTGCTTTCACTCCCGGGAATGGTTTACCCATGGAGCCGGGTTTGATTTCCATGCTTGGATAGTTACAAATCAGTTGTCCGCCTGTTTCCGTCATCCACCAAGTATCATGGATGCGCAGGTTGAATACTTTCATCCCCCAACGGACAACCTCAGGATTCAAGGGCTCTCCTACGCTCAGGATATGGCGAAGCGAGCCTAAGTCGAACTGCTTTACGACTTCATCCCCGGCACCCATCAACATTCTGAAGGCCGTTGGGGCACTGTACCAAACAGTCACTCCATAATCCTCGATCGTTTTATACCAGTTTTCCGGCTTGAAGCGTCCCCCTACAATGACGTTCGAAGCACCTGTCAGCCATGGACCGAAGATCCCATACGAAGTCCCTGTGACCCAGCCTGGATCCGCTGTGCACCAGTACACGTCCTCTTCCTGCAAATCAAGCACCCATTTGGACGTTTGATAATGCTGGATCATAGCGTTATGAACATGCAGGACCCCTTTTGGCTTTCCAGTGGAACCCGACGTATAGTGAAGGATCAACCCATCATTCCGGTCTACCCACTCTACCGCCAGTTTATCACTCGCTTCAGCAAATTTAGTCATGAAGTCAATATGGACATCGTCCTCCTCTACATCCTCTCCGACTAAGAACACATGCTTTAAGTTTGGAAGTTCACTTACCGGGACCCTCTTTAAAAGTTCAGGAGTCGTGATCAGCACCTTTGCTTCACTATCCTCTAAACGATCACGGACAGCTCCCTCCATGAATGCCTCAAACAGAGGACCTACGATGGCACCCAGTTTGATCGCACCTAATACGGAGAAATACAATTCCGGTGATCTAGGCATGAAGATGAAGACACGATCCCCTTTTTCAACATCCCCAAAACGCTTCAATACATTTCCAGCTTTGTTCGACATCTTCTTCATTTCAGAGTACGTATATTTTTCATCACGTTCTGCATCTCGGTAATAAAGAGCGACTTTATTTTTCCTGAAAGATACTGCATGTCGGTCAATCGCTTCATGTGCCAGATTGACGCGACCTGTTTCCGCCCATGAAAATTCTTTTTCGACATCTTTCCAATCGAATGATTGGTACGTATTTTCATAGCTTTCAAGATTATAGTTTCCCTTCGTCACTGGTAGCGCTTCCACTTTCATATACCGCATCCCCCTTATGTAAGAAATTACAATCTTATTATAGTATAAATTTAATATTTTCTCAATTTTTTAAAAAATCTGCCACAATGTACCCATTGCTGTATTTATTATAAAAACTCTTCAAACCCTAGTCCTGGATAGGTATTGCAGAATAACTTCCCTGCTGCAAAGGTCTGAAAATTTTGTGAAAGCGCTATACATTTTTTAATTTCATGTATAATGTACTTGAGGAATATCTTTAGGTGGTGTCCAGATGAAATTGAAAAAAACCTATAATGCAACAGAATTAAAGACAACAAAAGGGAATCTCATCATTGAAGGTCCGATTTCCGCTGAGGAATTGGCCCGGCTTGATTTTCACGAAGACTTGGTCGCTTTCAGACCTCCCGCTCAACAGCATAAAGCCCTTGTTGAGATTGCCAGTTTACCAGAAGGACGAATCCTGATTGCAAGAGACAATCATACGATCGTTGGATATGTTACATATTTATATCCTGACCCCCTTGAACGCTGGTCCCAAGGGAAAATGGATAATCTTATCGAGCTTGGGGCAATCGAGGTCATCCCTAAATTCCGGGGGGCTTCAGTCGGGAAACACCTTTTAAGAGTTTCCATGATGGATGATCATATGGAAGATTTCATTGTGATTACGACTGAATACTATTGGCATTGGGACCTTAAAGGAACGGGCTTGAACGTATGGGAATATCGTAAGGTGATGGAAAAGATGATGAACGCCGGCGGTTTGGAATATTACGCAACTGATGACCCTGAAATCAGCTCCCATCCAGCCAATTGTTTAATGGCGAGAATCGGTAAAAGAGTGGATTCAGATTCCATCCAACGATTTGATCAACTGAGATTTATGAATCGTTTTATGTATTAATGGAGTTCTGACAAGTTTTCTAAAGGGGTGGAGAACGTGATTGTAGAAGAAATCATGAAAACGAAAGTCGAAACATTAAAGGCAGACGATACAATTGAAACAGCCATAAAATTAATGCGGGAGAAGAAAATCAAGCATATCCCGATTACGAATGATGCGATGGAAGTGATCGGAATCGTGAGTGACCGTGATGTAAAAGACGGTACCCCATCTATTTTTCATGATGAGTCCTCTACCAGTGAGTTACAGAATCCTCTTAAGTTGATCATGAAAAAAGATGTGATCACAGGTCATCCTTTGGACTTCGTCGAAGAGGTCGCCGCTCTCTTTTATGAGCACCGAATCAGCTGCCTGCCTATCTTGAAGGAAAATAAGCTCGTAGGAATCATAACTGAAACAGACCTGTTGTACACCCTCATTCAACTGACGGGAGCCCACCAGCCCGGCTCTCAAATTGAAGTGAAAGTCCCACATAAAGCCGGCATCCTCTATGAAGTGGCCGGTATCATCAGAAGAAACAACTCTAATATTCAAAGTGTCCTCGTGTATCCGGATAAGAAGGACGAAAAATTTAAAATACTAGTGTTCCGCGTAAGAACGATGAATCCGATGAATGTGATCGATGATCTCAAGAAAGAAGGATATGACGTGTTATGGCCAAACATGCCAGGAATCTCATCATGACCAAAGATGCTGTCTTCATTTATTCAGATGAACTTCTTGGGTATCGGTTCTCTGATGAGCATCCTTTTAATCAAACCCGATTGACCTTGACGATGGACTTACTCAAAGAAGCAAACGCTCTTCAATCAGATGAAATCGTCCCCCCACGAATGGCTACCGACGAAGAGCTATTTCTTAATCATGATCCCAACTATGTAAACGCCGTCAAACGAGCGAGTGTCGGCCAACTCTCTCAAGATCAGGCGGAAGGGTTTGGTATTGGTACAGAAGATACCCCGATGTTCAAAGGAATGCATGAAGCGAGTGCATATTTAGTGGGCGGAACGTTAACGGCAGTTGATTATGTCATGACGGGAAAAGCCAAGCATGCCCTCCATCTCGGCGGTGGTCTCCATCACGGCTTCAAAGGGAAGGCATCCGGCTTCTGTATTTATAATGACAGTTCAGTGGCGATTCGCTATTTGCAGGAAAAGTACGGGTCGCGGGTACTGTACGTAGATACAGATGCCCATCACGGAGATGGCGTCCAGTGGTCCTTTTACGATGATCCGGACGTCTGTACACTGTCCATCCATGAGACGGGCCGCTACCTCTTCCCGGGAACAGGTAATATCAATGAGCGAGGTCACGGAAAAGGATATGGGTATTCATTCAATATACCTTTAGATGCCTTTACAGAAGATGAATCGTGGCTCGAAGCTTACGAAACGTCCTTTCGTGAGGTGATTGAATTCTTCAAGCCCGACGTCATATTGACTCAAAACGGGGCAGATGCCCATTATTATGATCCTCTTACCCACCTTTCAGCTACTATGAATATATACAGGGAAATCCCTCGTATCGCCCATGAGCTTGCCCATGAGTATTGCGATGGTAAATGGATTGCCGTTGGTGGCGGGGGCTACGATATTTGGAGAGTGGTTCCAAGAGCATGGAGCCTGATCTGGCTGGAGATGACTGGGCGTAAGGACCTTGCCTCTTCCTTCCCTGGAAAATGGACGGAACGCTGGCAGAGTAAAGCAGGTGTCATGTTACCCGCTGAATGGATGGATGAACCGGACATCTACAAACCGATTCCAAGAAAAGGGGAAATCACCGAAAAGAACAAGCAGACCGTTGATAAAGCCCTCTACTCCATTCGCCAGCAACTGCGACAGAAGCCGTCAAGCTAACAAAAAACCAAGGACCTCTCATCACCTCCCGAGAAGTCCTTGGTTTTTATTGTTCTTGGTAAGCAGGATCTGTTATGATCACTTCGACCCGCCTGTTTTTTTGGAGATTTTCCCTGGTATCATTGGGTGCAATTGGCCGTGTGTCCCCATATCCGACGGCGATAAAGCGCTTTGGATCCAGGTTCTCCGTTTGAATGATGTATCGAATCACACTGCTTGCCCTTGCAGAGGAGAGCTCCCAGTTTGATGGAAATCGATATGTATTGATTGGACGATTATCTGTATGTCCTTCTACCTTCACGAAGTTTGGGATCCTGGATATGAGATCCCCCACTTTATTCAGGAACGGATAAGCTTCCTCGAGGACCGTTGCTTCACCTGAGGCAAATAGAGCTTGCTCCTGAAGAACCAGTACGACGCCTCGCTCGGTTCTTGTGGCAACTATAACATCGCTTAATTTGTTTTCATTTAAATAGCTCTGAATATCCGCTAAAAGTTGTTTTAGCTCCTTGTCGGCTTGTTCACTGCTTTGAGTCTGCATTTTCTCCATTTCCACTTCAGGTTCAGCAGAAGGATTCTCGAATGGAATAACAGATGGGTAAAACTCAAGTATTTGACGCTGTTGAAAGGAATCAGCGATGGCCCTGAATTTCACGATATCTATTTGTGACATAGAAAACAATAAAATAAAGAATACGAGAATAAGAGTGATGAGGTCAGAAAAGGTTACCATCCATTTTGGAGCACCCGTGGGCTGAGACGCTTGTTTTCGTCTACGCTTCATCGAATGAAGCCTCCGCTTGTTTCCTGCTCAAGTACGTCTCCAGTTCCTCATTAGATAAGAACACCCTTAGTTTCTCTTCTAATATTTTTGGATTTTGACCGGATTGGACTCCCACAACACCTTCAATCACGATTTGTTTCATGAACACTTCTTTCTCTGTTTTCATCGCTAATTTGGATGCCATAGGCAGGAAGACAAGGTTTGCAAGGATCGATCCATATAAAGTCGTCAATAAGGCAATGGCCATATTCGGTCCCAATGTTGTTGGATCATTCAAATTCTTTAACATCAGTACGAGACCAATCAAGGTCCCGATCATACCCCAGGCAGGTGCATACTCCCCCGCCTTGTCCAGTAAACTTTTATTTTTGCGATGTCGCTCTTCTAAAGCGATGATTTCAGCATTCATAATATCTACGATCACATCTTGCTCAATGCCATCCACTGCCAACAGGACACCTTTTCGAATAAAAGGGTCCTCAACTTCTTCCACTTCCGCCTCTAATGCGAGAAGGCCTTCACGTCTGGCTTTTTCTGAAAGTGTCACAAACGTACGAATGAGGCCATGAAGGTCGTATTCCTCGTCACGAAAGGATTCTTTCATCACTTTCCCCAATTGCTTCAATTCCTTGATAGAGAAGCTGACCAGCATGGCAGCGATCAACCCGCCTATCACAACGAACATGGAAGGCAGATCTAAGAAAGAACTGAAGCCTGTAACACCTGCGTTCGTAATGATGGCGAAAGCGACGAATAGAAACCCAACTACAACCCCGATTGGTGTAAGAACATCAAGCTTTTTCATTTTGACTCTCCCTACAAAAATAAGATCTGTTTGTCTTTATCTTTTATATCGACAAACTTCTTATTTTGTTGAGTTACGATGTTCAAGTCGATGAGGAAGAACAACAGTGGATTCTTCTACCGTTTCCTTGTTCATATATTTCGTTAATAATCTCATCGCTACAGCCCCGATATCATATAAAGGCTGCACAACGGAAGTTAACTGTGGTCTGACCATAAGCGCCAGTCTCGTGTTATCGAAGCTGATCACTTCAACTTCTTCAGGAATGGACACATTTTGGTCCTGGGCGCCATGAACGACTCCAAGGGCCGTCTCATCATTGCCCACGAACACAGCAGTCGGCTTGTCCGCAAGCTCAGAAAACTTCTGCCATGCCTCTAGTCCTGAATCATATGTGTACTCACCTTCAACAACCAGGTCGTCACTATATTCCACCCCTGCCTTGGCAAGGGCCTCTCGATACCCTTCCAATTTAAACTTCATGTTGATCGTATCGTGGAAAGGACCACTTACAAATCCGATCCGTTTATGTCCTTTTTCTAATAATTCCGTAACAGCATCGTAAGAAGCCGCTTTGTAATCGATATTAACAGATGGGACCTTGTTTGTTTCTTCCACTGCCCCAGCTAACACGATAGGTACCGGGGAACGTTCGAATTCCTGAACATGCTCTTCGGAAATGTGACCTCCAAGAAACAGGATTCCATCTACTTGTTTTCCAAGCATCGTGTTAAGAAGATGAAGTTCCTTCTCGGCATTTTGATCCGAGTTACTCAAGATGATATTGTATTTGTACATCGTTGCGATATCTTCAATCCCACGTGCCAATTCAGCATAGAAAATATTAGAGATATCGGGAATGATGACTCCGACCGTTGTCGTCTTCTTACTTGCAAGTCCCCTTGCTACAGCATTCGGACGGTATCCAAGGCGGTCAATGACCTCCAGTACTTTCTTCCTTGTTGCCGGTTTTACATTGGGATTTCCATTGACTACACGTGAAACGGTCGCCATGGAAACATTTGCTTCTCTTGCTACATCATATATTGTAACGTTCATCATTAACTCTCCTTTACTCTTCTACTCATTTATTTATCTTATTTTACACTAAATAAACCTAAAGAAAAAAGCGATTACAATAGTTTGTTAAAAAATGCACATATTTATATTCAACTTAGTGTTTTTTCAATGTATATAGGTTATTTATCTGCAATTACCTAGATAATCATACGATAGTCTCTATATTCCTGCAACGACTCAGCCTTATCTTAACAAAAAGTTTATTATAGCATACAGAAGCGGGGGCGGGTTTAGTGGAGAAAAAGGCATAAGACTGCACTTTCAGAGGGTATTTTGGCGGGGCGTTGGCTGGGGGTTTGCTGATATTTTCGGGATTCCGCTGATAAAATGAAGGGTTCGCTGATAAAATGAGGGGTTCGCTGATAAAAATCTGAATTCCACCGTAATAATCGAATTTCGCCGTTAAATTTGGAATTTCGCCGTTAAAATTAAGATTTCGCCGATAAATTCAGAATTTCACCGTTAAAATGAAATTTTCGCCGATATCCCTAATAAAGATCGGATGTTCCAACTAAAATTACTGCTCCAAAACAATGAATTGGACCCTTAAAAGGACATTTCTTAAAAAAATGCCCAAATTGACCGTAAAAACTCGTATGTTTCTTCCAAAAAACAAAGGGTTGAACCCCAAAATAGGATCCAACCCTTCTCTTATATACATTACACTTCGATCGTTCTTCCTTTTAATAGCTCCTGATAGAAATGATCAAATTGATCTAGATCCATTTGCTGAGCTGAATCCGATAGGGCGACGGCAGGATCCGGATGAACCTCGGCCATTACTCCATCTGCACCGATGGCAAGTGCTGCTTTTGCCGTTGGGAGCAATAGATCTCTGCGTCCAGTCGAATGTGTTACATCCACGAATACCGGCAGATGCGTTTCTTGCTTAAGGATTGGGACAGCTGAAATGTCCAATGTGTTTCTTGTTGCTTTTTCATACGTACGGATTCCACGTTCACAAAGGATGATGTCTCCATTTCCTTGTGAGATGATGTATTCGGCAGCGTTGATGAACTCATCGATCGTTGCAGCTAAACCACGTTTAAGCAATACGGGCTTTTTGACTGCCCCTGCTGCTTTTAACAGCTCGAAGTTTTGCATATTTCTCGCACCGATTTGAATCACGTCAATGTATTCCAGTGCAGGCTCGATATCGGCTGGATTAACGATTTCACTCACGACAGCCAAATCATATTCATCCGCCACTTTTTTAAGGATTTTCAAGCCTTCGATCCCGAGGCCCTGGAAATCATAAGGTGAAGTCCTAGGTTTAAATGCTCCGCCTCGAAGCAATTTAAGTCCTTTTGCTTTAACGGCTTTCGCCACTTCAGCCACTTGTTCGTAGGATTCAACGGCACATGGACCGAAAATGAAATGAGGCTTTCCGTCCCCGATGGAATCTCCGTTAATATTGACAATCGTATCATCCGGTTTCTTTTTACGGGAAACAAGCAATGCTTTCCGGTGATCGTCTTTTTGCAACTCTAAACCAGCTTTGAAGATCTCTTTAAAAATATGTTCAATGGTAGAATGTTCAAATGGACCATTGTTATTTTCTTTAATCAGATCTAGCATGCCTCTTTCACGAACAGGATCATAGCGGTATACTCCTTGAGTCTCCTTGACACGCCCGATTTCCTGAACTAGTTTAGCACGTTCATTGATGGTGTCTAATAGTTTTAGGTTCATCTCGTCGACTTGTTTTCGTAATTGATCGAGCTCTTGATTACTCACAATACAGCACCCTTTCTTTTTTTATCCTGTTCATACGTAAAAACTGTTATAGTTTTAAGAAAGTATGATACATTTTTGATATTGAAACTTATTATAATAGAACATATCTAAAATGTCACGATAAAATTCTTTATTAATTAGACGCTTTTAAGTACTAAAGTATTTTAGTATTGTATGAGAATAGGCTAAAGTGGGTGAACACTAATTGAAAAATAAGCAAAAAATTTTTGCGTTAGACATCGGCACCCGATCGGTCGTCGGGATTATTTTAGAAGAAATAGACGGAATATTTCAAGTTTCAGATATTTTAGTAGAAGAGCATAAAAAGAGAGCCATGCTGGATGGTCAGATTCATGACGTTCCTGCTGTAGCAGAAGTCATCTGCTCCATTAAAGAACAATTGGAAAAGAAGCATGGTGCCCTTCATAAAGTGTGTGTCGCAGCTGCCGGGAGAGCTCTAAAAACGGAAATAGCATCTTGCACATCTAATATAAAAGGCAAACCCCTTCTTCAAAAAAACGATATCCTCCACCTGGAGTTAAGTGCTGTCCAGCAGGCTCAAGCATTAGCTGCAGAAAACGAACATGATACGAAGGACTACCACTATTACTGTGTTGGTTATTCTGTCCTATTTTACCGTTTGGATGGTGAGGAAATCGGGAGCCTCATCGATCAGCAAGGAGATGTAGCCACCGTTGAGATTATCGCGACTTTCCTCCCACGTGTCGTAGTGGAATCCTTGATCGCGGCACTCAATCGCGCCGGACTTGAAATGGATGCTTTGACATTAGAGCCCATCGCTGCCATTAATGTGCTGATTCCAGAGTCAATGAGACGACTCAATGTAGCCCTCGTTGATATCGGAGCGGGAACATCCGATATCGCGATTACCAATATGGGGACTGTCATTGCCTATGGGATGGTCCCCACTGCCGGGGATGAAATAACGGAAGCCCTCAGCAATGAATTATTGCTGGATTTCCCATTAGCGGAACAGGCAAAGAGGGAGCTTCAGACCAGAGAAGAAATCACGGTTACCGATATTCTTGGCTTTGAAACGAGTTACCCTGCACATGAGGTCGTGGAGAAAATCACACCGGCTGTGAATCGGTTGGCGGAAGAGATTTCAAAGGAGATTCTCCGTTTGAACAATGAAAAGCCCCCTCAAGCTGTCATGCTTGTAGGAGGAGGCAGCTTAACACCTGCACTTCCCACCCGATTAGGAGCATCCCTGCAGCTTCCTCACAATCGGGTCGCTGTAAGAGGCGTAGAGGCTATTCAGAACATAGCCATACTGGAAGAAGTAACGAAAGGCCCTGACCTCGTCACCCCGATTGGAATCGCCATTGCTGCTAAACAAGCCCCTGTTCAATACGTCACCGCTCACGTGAACAAACAACCGGTCCGATTGTTTGAAGTAAAGGACTTAACGGTCGGCGACTGCCTGTTAGCTGCAGGGTTAAAGCTGAGTAAATGGCACGGGGTTCCGGGAAGTGGTTTCTTTGTATCAGTCAATGGTCAAGATATATCTTTGCCGGGAGGTCACGGTTACCCGCCAGTTATTGAAAAAAATGGTCTGCCTAGTTCACTTGACGAAAACATTAAAAATAACGATATGATTTCTGTTCATAGAGGAGTAGACGGGACCCCACCACGGGTGACCATCGGTGATCTAATAGACGCTTCCTCTTCTAAACAGATCGTCATTGGCGATAAGGATTATGTAGTAACCCCACTCGTCTACAGAAACAATCAGACGGCATCCCTTGACGAAACCATTCAGGACCGTGATTCTATTCGTATCGAATTAATGGAATCACTCTTCGACGTGTTAAAGCATTTTGGGTATGAGGAATGGATAAAAAGCACAAAGCCCTATCGTATTTCCATCAATGGAAAAGAAACGTTCTTTCCTGCCTATAGCGGAAAGCTATTCATAAACGGTTTTGAGGCGAAACTTTCATCAAAGATTCAGCAGAATGATATCGTTTCATTCAAACCTGGTTCCACTCCAACGGTAAAGGAGCTTCTCGCCAAGAAACAGCTCACCGCCGGCTCCACTATCCTGATTGCATTCAACGGCAAGAAAGTCGAGCTTATGAAAGAGAGCAGCCGGGTTTATCGCAATGGTACTCATCTTAAAATGGAAGATCGCTTATCATCAGGTGATACGATTGAAATAGAAGCACAACAAATGAGTTCATTTATATTCCAGGACTTGTTTAATTCAGTTGAAGTCAATATGCCTGCACATGCGAATGGTAGCTTCATCCTCCTTAAAAATGGGGAGGAAACCACTTTTTATGAGGAGATTCAACAAGGGGATGAACTCGAAATCGTCTGGCCTAAGGTGACACGCTGAAAAGCAGAAAACAAAAAAAACTGGCATTTACGCCAGTTTTTTTGTTTATGATCCAACTTGGCCAGGTACACTGCTCGTACGGTTAGTCGGATGGATATTGTTATCATGTGTAGAAGTAGAGCTCGTTGAAGGCTGAGTGCTATTGACAGAAGAGGTCGAGTCGCCTGTCACTTCTTCACCTGCTTCTTTCACTTTTCCACCAATTTCCTTCAATTCTTCTGCTGCTTCTTTTGTAGTGGCTATAATTTCAGAAGAGTCTTCTTTTACTTGATTCACTTGATCAATCACATCATCATTCACCTTTTCATAAAGGCTCTGTGCATCGTTGATCGCTTCCTTTAATACGGTAGAAGCCGTTTTGAGGCGATCTTGCCAGTCGTTCATGATTCCCGATGGATTTTCCCTTACCTTTGCCACCATGCCCATCGTAGAGTCCTTCACGTTAGATGTTCTCGAAGATACTCTCTTTCTTGTAGTTTTATCAAGCATAGCCACTGCACCGCCTACTACAGCTCCCACAACCATGCCTTTAAGTAACTTACTATTCTTCTCTCCGGAAGTGCCGTTCATCCTATTCGCATTAGCCGTATTACTTGTTTGAGTGTTATAAGGTACTGTCTGTGCCATGAATCGTTCCTCCTAATTTACTTTAAATAATTTTTAATCTTATAGAGTAGATTCCCTGTATGATAGAAAATAAACACATGGGAGGGAATTACCAAAAATTATTAGAAAACCCAAACGAAATCATCAGGCAATACAAATAAAATAAAAAGACCCTGTCAAAACAGAGTCCTTTCCCCTACAGCTTATTTAATTCATTCTCCGTAATATGCCAATGGGAAGCATTCCAGCCTGGTTTTCCTTCGATAAATAGGAAGGCTTGAGGCGATTCATGCTTGATGCCATATTTTTCGGCAATATGGTTGGACAGCTCCCTTGATTCTTGAACGGCTAAATAGTAGCCGTCTTCTTCTTCATGCTTGTTTAAGAAAGCTTGGTATTCGTTGAAAGCATTAGAGCTTACCGGGCAGGTTAAGCTGTGCTTCATGAAAAAGAAGCGGGAATTTGTTTCAGAAAGCTTTTCAAACTCTTGAACGGTTTCAATCTTTTGCATGACATTCATACTTCCTTTCCTACATGTACTTTAAGAGACAAGCAGGTGCCTCTTGGCAATCTTATTCCAACAAAAAAACGGTGAAGTAATCATATCACTTCACCGCCCTTGGAATCAATTATTATTGATTGTATGTTTTTTCAGTTTCTTCAAATGCCTTTTTTGTTTCTTCGAGCTTCTGATTCACATCTTCTGTTTCTTCAACAGGTGTTGTTTCTCCTACTGACACAGCTTGAAGCTCATCATTAGTTTCTTGAAGCTCTTTATTATTGGAGCGGTATGTTTTCAGCTTCCCAACGACATTGTTGGATTGCTCTTGTACTGATTTTGTTAGGGCAGAAGATTTTTCTTTCGCCACTGCTGCAAGTTCATTGCTCTTTTCTACAGCCGTGTCTTTCCACTGGCCTGTCTTTTCTTTCAGGACGCCCGCCTGTTCGTTAATATCATGACGAAGATCTTTACCGGATTTAGGGGCAAGTAGTAAAGCAGTAGCCGCTCCTACGATACCTCCGATAAGTGTTCCGATCATGAAGTCCTTTGAGTTGATGTTGTTGTTGTCATTTGTCTGGTTTTGGTTCTGGTTTTGATTGTACTGTTGTGTCATTTTAAAATTCCCCTCTCTAATTGTTATAAGATCTTGCTCTTTTTATCAATTTTTCTTGGGATCGAACTTCTTTAGATGCTTGGTTATGAACAGCTGCATCAGATTGACTTGGCTGTTTTTCCTGTTTTTGTTTCCATTTGTCCTTTAACTCAATGAAAGCATTTCCCCACTGGACCACCTGTGAAATTTTACCTTGGTTGCGTTCCAATTCGGTAGAAATGGATGTACTTACTTTCTTAACCGAGTTATTAAGGTTTTGGATGGAATGCCCTACATCTCTTACTGCATAAACAACTGTGTTCAGATCCTCAGATTTCTTCTGGATATCCTCGGCTAATAGGTTTGTTTTATGTAGTAATTCTGTAGACTCTTTTGTTACTCCTTGAAGCTGCCCCTCAAGGCCGGTCATTGTAGTTGAAACACTGTCTAATGTAGAGCTGAGGGACTTCAATGTCTTCATTAAACTCATAACTAAAATAAAAAATGCAACAGCTATTACAGCCACGCTTAGATAAAGAATGATTTCCATATGCCACACCTCCATGTATAGAAATTCTTTACCCTTATCATAAACAAATAAACATTATACTAGTATTTCTTCCTCCCCCCTGCATTCTCCTGCATGAAAAAATAAAAAATATTTCTTGTTTTAGCATTTCTCATCTTTTTTCTCTCATCCATTAATAAATGTTTTAGGGTACAATAAAATGGACTACATACAAGGGGGAAGATCCAATGAAAGATCCGCGGATTGAAAAACTGGCAAAAAATTTAATTCAGTACTCTGTACAGTTACAGCCTGGTGAGAAAGTATTGATCGAAAACTTCGGATTGCAGCGGGAACTGGTGACGGCACTCGTTAAAGAAGCATATGAAGCCGGTGGATATCCTTTCGTATCCATTAAAGATCACGCAGTTGACCGTGCATTATTAATGGGGGCTAAGGATGAACAATACAATATGATGGCAAGCTTCGAGGCGAATGTCATGGACCAGATGGATGCATATATCGGTTTGCGTGCAGGTGATAACATCAGTGAACAATCGGATGTACCTGATGAAAAGATGAAGATCCACGGTAATACGATCGGGAAAAAAGTACATAGAGAAATCCGTGTTCCTAAGAAAAAATGGGTCGTACTACGTTATCCGACTTCATCCATGGCACAGCTTGCCAACATGAGTACAGAAGGGTTCGAAGACTTCTACTTCGATGTCTGCAACCTGGACTACAGCAAAATGGACAAAGCCATGGACAACCTGGTTGAGCTCATGAACAATACGGATAAAGTCCGCCTTGTCGGGGAAGGGACGGACCTTACATTTTCAATCAAGGACATTCCTGCAGTAAAATGTGCGGGACGCCTGAACATTCCTGATGGTGAAGTATATAGTGCACCTGTAAAGGATTCGGTTAACGGCGTCATTTCCTACAATACACCGTCACCTTACAATGGATTTACCTTTGAAAATGTGAAATTGACATTCAAAGAAGGTAAGATTGTAGAAGCCACTGCCAATGATACAGACCGAATCAACAAAATCTTTGATACGGATGAAGGGGCAAGATACGTGGGTGAATTCGCAATCGGTGTGAATCCTTACATCCAGCATCCGATGCAGGACATCTTGTTTGACGAGAAGATTGATGGCAGCTTCCACTTTACACCGGGTGAATGCTATGAAGAAGCGTATAACGGAAACCACTCGAACATTCACTGGGATATGGTGATGATCCAGCGTCCTGAATATGGTGGAGGCGAGATCTATTTCGATGATGTATTGATCCGAAAAGATGGTCGATTTGTCATTGAAGAACTTGAAGTGCTGAATCCGGAGAATTTGAAATAAGATTGTTGAAGCCACCGTCGGGAAATATGACGGTGGCTTTTTTCGTAGTGTGTGAATGGTTTAATGATGTATCGGTTTGGGATGTTGGATTTCTTGCAGATCTTTATATTTGACTGTTGAATTGATGGATTGTTTACATGTTGAATTTCAGCGATTGTTTGCCTGCTGAATTTAAGCAATTATTCGCCTGTTGAATCTCATCAATTATTTGCCTGTTGAATTAAAGCATTTATTCACCTGTTAAATCTCATCGAATCTTCGCCTGTTAAATTCTAACTATTATTTACCTGTCAAAAATACCGATTTTTTCAACAGTTAAATTTCCCCCACCATTTCAACTGTCAAACCCAAACCACCACAACTACCCTCCTGTTAAAACAGAAAAAACCGGCTCACATAAGAACCGGTTTTTTCACATTAATTTTCTGCTACCTGTTCCTCCAGCGTTTTTTCATACGCTTGTTGGAACTTTTGTACGTCTCCTGCTCCCATGAAAATCAGCACTGCGTTTTCATGTTTGAGTAAGGCAGTCGTATCTTGTTCATCTATAATTCCGCATCCTTCAATTTTGCTTCCAAGATCGTTGATCGAAAGTTTTCCATGATTTTCCCTTGCGGAACCGAAGATTTCACATAAGTACACTTTGTCTGCGAGACTCAGGGTTTCTGCAAACTCTGAAAGGAAGGTTTGCGTACGTGTAAATGTGTGAGGCTGGAAGACAGCAATGATTTCTTTTTCTGGATATTTCTGTCTTGCAGAGTCCACGGTCGCTTTGATTTCAGTCGGGTGATGAGCATAATCATCAATCAGGATTTGAGTGCCTACTTCTTTTTCAGAAAAGCGGCGTTTTACTCCTTTAAATGAGCTTAATCTCTCTTGAACGATGGCTGTATCCAGCTCTTCGTAATGACAGATGGCAATGACGGATAAAGCATTCAAGATATTATGATCCCCGAAGGTAGGGATTTTAAATGTTGCATAAAATTCATTACGCACAAACACATCGAATGTTGTTCCGCTTCTGTCCCGTGATACGTTTCTCGCCTGGAAGTCATTCTCCTCAGCGAAGCCGTAAAATACGACTGGTACTTGAGCCTGGATTTTCTGTAGCTGTTCGTCATCTCCACATGCGATGATTCCTTTTTTCACTTGCATCGCCATCTCCTGGAAGGCAGAGAAAACGTCATCCACATTGGCAAAATAATCGGGATGATCGAAGTCAATGTTCGTCATGATGGCATAGTCAGGGAAATAAGACAGGAAGTGGCGGCGATATTCGCACGCTTCAAAAACAAAGTATTGAGCATCCACTTCCCCTTTCCCAGTTCCATCCCCGATCAGGAAGGATGTTGGCTTTGCGCCACTGATGACATGTGCCAACAATCCTGTTGTAGACGTTTTTCCGTGTGCACCGGTTACCGCTACACTTGTAAATTTCTGCATGAAGTCTCCAAGAAATTTATGATATCTAGTGAGGGGTAACCCTTGCTCGACAGCTGCCTGAATTTCTTCATGTGTATCAGGAAAGGCATTTCCTGCGATCACATGCATATCCCCTCCAATGTTTTCTTTTTGGAAAGGAAGAATTTTTATATTTGATTCATCCAGTGCCTTCTGAGTAAAGAAATATTTATCTACGTCAGATCCTTGGACCTCGTAGTCCATATCGTGGAGTATTTGGGCTAATGCACTCATGCCCGACCCCTTAATTCCTACGAAATGATATATAGTCATAATAGAACCTCCAACAATCGTCTATCTAAAAGCATTATATGAAATGAATATTATTTTGCTATCGGTCTTAAGCTTTTGATATTGAGTATAGAAGAAAGCGAACTTTCTTCAACTTGAAACATTATATCATTTTTTAAAATCCCTGACCATGCACAAGCTACGAAAGACTGTGTAGAATGAAGTTCGGTGCTTCTTCTTTTAAATACGTTCTCCATAATACCCCAGTTTTTTGATTCATTTGACCATAATGATTTTTCATATCTGATAAAATCCCCTCTGATTTGACGGGGAAAACGGGACCTAAGATCCATTGGTGAGTCACTAACGGGACTTTCCTCATGAAATAGACACCATTCTCAACAATTCCCATTTCTTCACAATTTAGGCTTGTTTTAACAGAACTTTTTTCATCCTGAATGAGATTGTGACATGTAAAAGTAGCTTCTTCACCCTTCGTATCGATTTTCCCAATGGTGACGGGTTCCCACGCTGCTGTCAGCATGATGGCACCAAGCAGTTTTACGGATTCATGCAGTGAATGGGACTGAAGAAATTGCAAAAACAGGGTTTGCCCCTTGATGGTTTTGTAATCAAACAAAAACCATTCTTGAAAGAGCTTATTGGTTTCTTTATCCAAACGAGCCTCATCATGCAAAAGAAAACGTTTAGAGAAAATCATCTTGGCCCGTACCTTTTCTCTAATATTCGTTTCTTTCAAAGCGTACTCGCATGCTGTTCTATAGAGGTCTTTTATATGGTCCTCGGCCATTCGCTGCTTTTTTTGTCTGTATTGCTCTAGATTTAAAAGGCTATCTGGTTCTTGCATCCTCTCACCTATTCGAATTCTACTTTTTCCAGGCGGGGGTTTGGACGGAGTTTTCTGCCTGCTTTGGCTTCAGGAGAACCATCGATCACCACATTATCTCCTGTAAAACCGACATGGATTTTCAGAAGACTGCTTCCCACTCCATACATATCGACCGGAACCTGATTTTCCTCAAACTGGCGAATACGATCTTCGTTAAATCCACCTGACACCACAATCTTGACGTGATGGTACCCCTCTTCATCCAATGCCTGTCTTAATGCATTAATGAGCTGCATGTTTACTCCCCGCGGGTCAAATGTGCCGAGCACATGTTGGTTACGGAGGAAGTATTTATCGATCATCATTCGTGATGTATCTACCCTTACCCCTTTTAATTCAGGGCCAAACTCCCGTGCTACCTTTAATGAGTCTGTGATGGCATCATTATTATAGTCTACAAGAGCGATGAGCTCGTCTTCAGGAAATGTTTCCTGATAAGCTTTAGTGGCTTCTACGATATCCCCATTGAATAATTGGATGAGGGCATGCGGCATCGTCCCCATCCCCTTCTTTCCCCACCATTCGTTCATGGCATGGGTAGCCTGGGCTGTAGATCCACCAATGAAGGCTGCATAACCATCACCTGCTTGTTGAGTAAAGTGATCATCCCGATCACCCATGAAGATGACAGGTTTTTGTTTACCTGAAATAGAGGCGGCTTTCATTACATTATAGACACTCGTCGCCACTGATGTTCTTCTTGCCAGGATACCATCTATTATCCCTTCTAAATAGCCAAAATCCTGGTAGCGACCCTTGATTGTCAGGACCGTTTCAAACGGTGAGATTTGATCCCCGTCTTTTAAAGAGTGAATCTCAAGATTTTGAGGATTATCAGCGAAACTATGTAGAAGTGCAATGACTTCATCCGTTCCACAAATAACGGCATGATTCTTTTGGAAGAATTGCATGGTGACAACGGCATCCGGTTTATACTTTTTGGCAATTTCCTTCGTTTTCAAAAAATAAACCGCTGAAAACCAGCCATCCTTGATTCTTTCATCAAACTTAAATGTATGATTGGTCAATCTGTTGAGTTTTCCTTGAAGTTTCAATTCTATTTCTTTCATCATTAAAGCTCCTTATGGCTTTTCCTACATAAAAATAGGTATTCTGTTTACTGAATCCTAAAAGGACACATATAAACAGAATACCATGTATTAAATGATTCTACTAGTCTATGCCAATGTCTCCAATTCACTTTCAGAAATCAGGACATCCCTTGGTTTACTGCCTCTGGACTCTGAAATGATTCCATTACTCTCCATCATTTCCATCAATCTCGCCGCCCGGTTATAGCCGATTCTGAATCTGCGCTGCAAGCCCGATGCAGAGGCCCCGCCCTGGTCGACGACAAATTCACATGCTTCTAAAAACAATTCATCTTCTTCCTCGGTAACCTGCGCTTTCTTGATTAATTCATCCTGTTGGAAGAGGTAATCCGGTTCTCTTTGCTCTCTTACATGATTGATGATGTCATCGATTTCGTCGTCGGACACGAAGGTTCCCTGCAGGCGGACCGGCTTCGATGAACCATTTTCCAGGAAGAGCATATCTCCTTTACCCAGTAGCCGCTCAGCACCGCTCCCATCAATGATCGTTCTCGAATCGACGCTTGATGAAACGGAAAACGCAACCCGTGTCGGTACGTTGGCTTTAATCAAGCCTGTAATGACGTCGACTGAAGGCCGTTGAGTCGCGATGATCAGATGAATCCCGCAGGCACGTGCCTTTTGGGCAATCCGGCATATGGCTTCTTCAACATCTGCCGGCGACATCATCATCAAGTCAGCTAACTCATCAATGACAATGACCAGATATGGAAGCATATCGCTGTATTGTTTATTCCGTTTAGCCAGTTCATTAAAGCGTTTAATATCCCGTACACCTGTATGAGCAAATAATTCGTATCTTCTTTCCATTTCCTCGACAGCCCATTTAAGAGCTGCAGTAGCCGCCTTCACATCTGTTATGACCGGACTGACAAGGTGAGGAATCCGGTTATAGGGAGCAAGCTCCACCATTTTCGGATCGATGAGGAGCATCTTTAATTCATCCGGTGATGCTTTGTACAAAAGACTCACGAGTATCGAGTTGATACATACGCTTTTACCCGATCCGGTTGCACCGGCAATGAGTCCGTGTGGCATTTTGCTTAAATCAGTCACGATCGGCTGACCGGAAATATCCAGTCCAAGAGCAGCGGTCAAAGGAGAAGATGGCTCTTGAAAAGCCGGACTCGCGATCACTTCACTAATGCAGACCGGCCGGCTTTCCCGGTTAGGCACTTCGATACCAATCGTATGCTTACCTGGAATAGGGGCCTCCATCCGGATATCTCTAGCAGCCAGGCTAAGCTTGATATCATCTGACAGATTGGTAATTTTATTCACCTTCACGCCAGGTTCCGGCTGAACCTCGAACCTCGTGACAGACGGGCCTTGTGTGACATTCACTACTTTGGCCCTTACGTTAAAATTATGAAGGGTCTCGTCCAGTAAAATCCGTTGCGAATCAAGCCATTCTTCGCTCATTTCCTTCGATACAGGAGGCATCAGATAATCCATTTCAGGAAAGACGTAGTCTCTTGTCCTTTTAGAAGAAGAGCTTAATTCGCTATAGCTCTTTACCGCTTCTTCTCCTTGAACAGGGCCGGATTGAGATGGTTTCTCTTCCGGATGCTGAATGGGTGCTGCTTCAGTCGCCATTTCTTGATTTTCTGCCTTTACAGGCTGTTCCATCTTCTCTTCTTCTCCTGCTCTCTGAGTTAAGGTTTGACGTTCACTTTCCTTGCTGGGAGTCGCTTCACTTCGGCCTTTGCGTTTATTCAACTGTCTCTTATCTTGGTTTAGCAT
The DNA here is from genome assembly GCF_041889765.1 of Rossellomorea sp. FM04394. NCBI lineage: Bacteria > Bacillati > Bacillota > Bacilli > Caryophanales > Bacillaceae > Rossellomorea > Rossellomorea sp. FM04394. The sequence goes on from NZ_CP168654.1 coordinate 3,430,257, forward strand.
CAATACGTTAAAAGGAAGATGAGATCTCTTTCTAGGACGGGGCTCTTCCTCCCTTGGTGCTTGTGGAGGAGATGTCGATTCCGACTCTTCCCCTGCCTGGTTCTCCTCTGTCGGAGGCTCATTTTGTACAACGGGTTCCTGAGCTGGTATCTCATTAACAGCTTGAGCGGGTTCCACCCCTTGTTCTTCCCGTGCAGAATAGACAGGCTGGTGGACTGGCTCTTCTTCTTGCACAGAGTCGTTAAGCCCCTGCTTTATTTGTTGCTCTTTGGGTTCTTGCTCCGTTTCAGATATAAGTGGAATACGTTCATTTGATCTCTGTGAAACTTCTTCAGTAGGCTCCACTTTTTGATCTGTTTCCTTCACCGGCGTTGTTTCATCGATCGTTTCATCTTCTACCATTAAAATATCTTCAGTCTGATCTTCTTCAAGATGTTCGTCTTCTACATTCGTCATGACTTCGACTGGTTCATTGTGTAATGGTTTTTCTGAATTCACAACAGGTGCCCCTGTTTCGACGATTGCTGGTGATTCTTTTCCAATCGGGATTGAATCCTCTGCAACAGTTAGGGCTTCATGATCAATTACTACTTCTTTGTTCTCTCCGTCATTATGTAAAAATTTCTTAAGTTCGAATTCAACTTGCTCTTCTTTCTTCACTGGTCTTCCTCTGAAACCATAAATAGGTGACGGAATTTCCGTTGGGGTAAAGGGCCTGCTATTTCCTTTTTCTACTTTAGGCGTTTTCTTCATTTTGACAGTAGCCGTTGGTTTTTCTTCTTTCCACTTTGTAGTTTTAGAAGGATGGTTAAGGCTCTTATTCTTTTGTTCCTTGACCGGCGCTTCCTTCTCCTGACTTCTACGGTTCCTATTCGTTCGTGGACGGTCCATATTTTCTCCATCCGATATGAGGGGAAAGCGAAAATTCCCTTTAGGATATTGATACGTCATCCTTGCTTCTACATCACGTGAATGATTGGGCCCTACTATATTTTTACGTTCAGTCTTTTTACGTTCCACATGCTGAACTTCATCATTTTTTTCATCATAATACTCTTCAAATTGTTCATCATTATCTGATAATTTTCCAAACATTTTTTTAATCCAGCTCACAAACATCACTCTTTCTTTCATACTTATTTTTATTTTATCAGTTAAAGAGAAAAATTCGAGTCATTTCGATAGAATAAGAGAATTGTTAAGGGATTGTGTCGAAATAAACATAGGTGTAAAGAGAATGTAATACGTTTTGGAAGGTTATTTTTGGAAATTTATTACTGAGCGAGCAGTGGTTGATTTCCACTCCAGGTGCTCGCTTTCCGCGGGGCGGGCGGTGAGCCTCCTCAGCTTCGCTTCCGGGGTCTCACCTGTCCCGCTTCTCCCGCAGGAGTCGAGCACCTTCCGCTCCAATCAACTTATGAATGATCTGTACATATTCCCAGAACTCGGTAATAAATCTAATTAAAATAACTTACCATATACAAGTTTCTATTTATCCCAATCGTACGAACTTTAACATTAATAAAAACAAAAATACCTGAGCCCACACTCCGGACTCAGGTATACATTTTTAAGCTGTGAATGGTTGACCTACTTGGTAAGTATCTTCAAGTACGAGAATTCCTTTTTCTTGTGGAGCATCTGGAAGCGCAAGCTCCTTGGCAGAACAGATCATGCCTGATGATGCCACTCCGCGAAGCTCTGCATCCTTGATGACCATTCCACTTGGCATGACAGCGCCAACTTTCGCAACAACGACTTTTTGCCCTTTGTCAACGTTAGGGGCACCGCACACAATTTGCAGGGTTTGATCGCCAACGTCCACTGTACAAATATTCAGCTTGTCAGCATTCGGATGCTTTTCTTTTTCAGAAACGTAACCTACCACAAACTTTGGCGAAAAATCTGCTTCCAATACCTCATCGAAACCGTTCTTCTTGATGGCTTCATTGATCAATTGGAGCTTCTCATCATTCATTTCGACCGGTCCCACTTCACTTAAATCCATATAGTTTGATGCATGGAATAGGTTATAGCCAAGTGTCTTCCCTGTTTTCTCATCAAACAAACGTGCAGCATCTTCTTTTCTTTCATGCTGAACTTCTCCTTCAAACCCTGGATCCATAGTAACGATGAGGGTATCACCAATACCTTCTAAGTTATAAAATACGTTCATTATTTCTTCTCCCTTTCCTTTTTACGATTTTTTGCCAGAATGAATATCGGCTCCAGTTCTCCCTCTTCATATACAAAGGAAAGTGCAGTAATTGGTACATTTCCTGTTGTAAAGAAGCTCATAGTTAGTTGAGCCAGGACATCATAGCCTGTTTCATTGCGAATATCCCCGATGACCAGCACATCCTGATGAGGTACTGATACGGTCATTTCACCCTGAACATCATTGCTAACTTGTTTTAAGAAAGCGTCATTCAAAATTCGACTTGCATCATATCCATCATTATTGTTCAGAAAATAGAAGATGTTTCCTGCTACTTCATCCTTTTTCATTTCTGTCGGCAAGCTTCTTACATTGAATAAGGCGGTTTCCTTCATTTGCTCGTGAGTCCATCCTTCAGCCTTTAGCATATTTTCATCTAATAGGCGGTACGTTTTTCCCAGGTCAACAGCATAATAGATACGTGTTTCAGCTGTATGATCATCTGTAACGAGTGCAACCCCTTCATTGGATTCGGTCGCAAATGAAGTGGAACGGATCACTGGAAACACTTTTTTCTCTTTGTTCCCAAGATCTGATCCAGTACCCATTACATTTAAAGCTTCTTCCACGTAATACACCACTTCATCGATAATGGACTTATTGTTTTCTTTCCACTTGGATACGATCGGTGGCAGGGCGACGTTAATACCCTTTTTCGTATCGGTGTTCTCAATTCTCAATGAATCCTTATCTCGATCATATGTAAACGTACGATTCGGTTTCTCTAATCGTTCTTGGAGTATACCTTTTAGCTTTTTTATGTCCAAATCTGATCCTCCTTTGGTGGTACTATTATAATAGAAAGTATCCATTCAAAACTTTCATCGTTGAATCATTCACTTATAACATTTTACATGAAAATGCTTAGAATACAAAAGGAACCTGTTTTATTTCAGGCAAAAGAAAAGGGATCCCAAAATAAGGTGATCCCTGTTTCATCCTTTTATGAAGATAATGTGTTCATGAAGTTCTCGATTTGTTCTTTTGTTTTACGGTCCTTATTGACAAATCGTCCAAGTTCACGGCCGTCTCCGTAAGCCAGAAAGCTTGGGATTCCGAAGATATCCAATTCAATGCACAGATCAATAAATTGATCCCGGTCTACATATAGGAATGTGTACTCTGAATATTGGCTCTCGATTTCCGGTAGGAACGGCTCGATGACCCGGCAATCCGGACACCAGTCCGCTGAAAACATAAATACATGCTTCCCATTTTCTTTCAACTGGTGAAACTCTTCCACTGATTCAAGCTTACGCATTTTATTTTCCCCCTGTTTCAATCGTCATTTGATTAGGTTTGATCCAACCTAGTTTACGCATATATTCAGATATTAACAGGCTTATGAATGCAGGTCCAACAAAATGCAACAGAAGGACCTTCATGGTTACATCCCAGCTGAATCCCATTGTTTTAAACGTCATGATTTGACCAACAAAGCCACTTGTCCCCATTCCGGCTCCGGCTGCATTGTTTTCCATTAACCAAATCGTGGTTCCTATGGGTGCCAATATCATGCCTGCAACGGTCGGGGGAATAAGGATTCTGGGGTTTCGGATAATATTGGGCACTTGCAGCATGGAAGTCCCGATTCCTTGTGCAATCAATCCACCCACCTTATTCTCCCTATAGCTGATGACAGCAAAGCCTACCATTTGAGCAGCACACCCAATCGTGGCAGCACCGGCAGCCACCCCGTTCAACTCAAGCATAAGGGCGATCGCTGCGCTTGAGATTGGGGCCGTCAATGCAAGACCCATGAGGGCGGCAACCAAAATTCCCATGATGATCGGTCTTTGCTCTGTCGCCCAGCTGATCCAGCTTCCGAACATGCTCATAAAATCGGCGATTCCCGGTCCGATAAAATAAGCGGTTGTGAATCCGGCCAGGATGGTGGCGAATGGAGTGACGATGATATCCACTTTCGTCGTTTTGCTGACAAGCTTGCCGATTTCCGTGGATATGACAGCTGCTACATAAGCTCCCGCTGGTCCACCTAAGCTGGCTCCCGCTGCTCCCGTTACCACGGCAGCAAACAGGACAAGGGGTGGAGCCCCGAGACCAAAGGCAATCGCCACTCCAATGGCAGGACCCATCAAGCTGATTGCCAGACCGCCCATCTCAATGAAAAATTCACTTAATCCTGGGGAAATTGGAAACTGTTCCCCAATCGTCTTAATGATTAATCCGATGATCAACGAACTGAACAGCCCTAAAGCCATATAACTTAACGCATCTATGAAATAAACCTTTGCGGATAATGAAATGCCTTTTCGCTTTAAGAATTCTCTCACTATGAGTCCTCTCCTCTGTGTTAATGAATCTACTTTTACTAGTGTAAAGACACTTGTTTGTTTTGTCTATATATATTACTTTAATTGCTCATGGAATTTCCTGTTGTTATTGTGATAGCTTACCCAGTATAAAAAAATAAAAAAAACCGATTTTCCACCTAAGTAGAAAATCGGTCTGTATCGTTATGATTCATGTTTAACTGAAGCTGCCATTTTCATCATCATTTCTGCATGATCTGCTAAATCATCCATCCCCGCTTGCGTTGTTACCTTCGTTCCACCCACTCCAACAATCAGTTCGTATTCTTCCGTATCGGGCAGGTCCTTAATGACATAGTATCCTAAGCGATTGTTCTCTTTAAAAGTCCCATGTTTCACGAGATTCTTGTTGTCACTAATGGCCATTTTATATAGAAGTTCACTATCCTTCTGTTCTTGAGGGTTAGTAAAAAGTATAAAAGTATCAGAGCTTTTTGAAATAATGATATTATTGGGAGATTCTTTTTCTATTTTTGCTCCAAATGGGAGATAAAAGCGAATGTTTCCAGCCTCTTCTTTGGCTGACTCTTTTGAGCTCAAGGTGTTCTCCACCACTTTGGCTGTTTGTTCTTTTTCTTTATCGATTGTCGTGTTGCATCCGGCTAAAATAAGCACAAGGATAAAGAAAATGACTGAGTGTATGATTTTCATCCTATACTTATCCTCCCTTTCATGCTTAGGACCTACGCTTATGATACCCTCACAAAGTACCACCTGACAACCCTTCCAACAAGAAAGGCAGCCTTTTTAATGGGAAAACAGGTTATTTTTAACTCACATAGGGTATTTATGATAAAATGACTAAAAACAGGAGGCTGAAAACCATGGAATTCACAGTTTACCTAGCAGGAGAAATACATAGTTCCTGGAGAAACGATCTTAAAGAGAAAGCAGATAAGCTTCATCTCCCTCTATCTTTCGTAGGACCGATGGAAAATCACGAACGTTCCGATGCGATCGGAGAAGAAATTCTTGGTGAACAACCAAATAAAATACTCCGCGATGAGGCAGCTTCGAGTATTAACAATCTTCGAACAGAGTTATTGATGAAAAAGGCCGATGTAGTGATTGCCTTGTTTGGAGAAAAATACAAACAGTGGAATACCGCAATGGATGCGAGCACCGCCATCACACTTGGAAAGCCCCTTATCCTTATTCGTCCTGAAGGACTGCATCATCCGCTAAAAGAGCTTTCCAATAAGGCAAGTGTTACCGTGACAAACATAGATCAAGCGATAAAGACGTTATCGTATATTTTTGAAACCGAATAAACACATCAAGTAAGCAATAGAAGGCTTGCAGTCCACCTTGGACTGCAAGCCTTTTATCCTGTCACAGTTTCTACATAACAGAACTTTTTTACTATTTAAAAATAACTTAATATTGGAAATCTAAAGACATTTTATGTTACTATTAACAATTTATAAACTTTTTTTGACTTTATGAAAATATTAAAATATTATAGTAAAAGAATAAGGGAGGTAGTAACATGTCATCAATGAATAAACAGAAAATTGTGGATAGTGTCCCTCAAAAAGGTTTCTTTGGACATCCAAAGGGATTATTCACTTTATTCTTCACCGAATTTTGGGAGCGCTTTTCCTATTACGGAATGCGTGCCATCCTCGTATTCTACATGTACTATGAGGTTTCAAAAGGCGGACTGGGCCTTGAGCAAAACACAGCTTTAGCAATCATGTCGATTTATGGTTCACTTGTATATATGTCCGGAGTAATCGGAGGCTGGCTGGCAGATAGAATATTCGGAACTTCGAAAGCCGTCTTCTACGGTGGAATATTCATCATGTTTGGTCATATTGCTTTATCATTTCCAGGAAGTTTAGCCATGTTCTTTGTTTCGATGGTATTGATTGTTATCGGAACAGGGTTATTAAAACCGAACGTATCAACGGTTGTCGGTGAAATGTATAGCGAAAGTGATACTCGACGCGATGCAGCTTTCAGTATTTTCTATATGGGTATCAACCTGGGTGCATTCATTGCTCCACTGATTGTCGGTAAGCTTATGGAAACAAAAGGATTCCATTGGGGATTCGCGGTTGCAGCCATCGGTATGTTCTTAGGTCTTGTTGTCTTTATGGCGACAAAGAAAAAGAATCTTGGTCTTGCGGGTACGTATGTTCCAAATCCACTTGCACCGGCTGAAAAGAAAAAGTATGGTTTAATCGTAGGTTTAGTCGTTGTCGGTCTTGCCATCATTTTAGGTGTTACGATTCCAGCAGGCCTATTTACATTAAACGTATTCATCAATTTAGTAGGGATCTTCGGTATCGTCGTACCAACCATTTACTTCATCGTGATGTATTATAGTCCGAAAACAACAGAAACTGAACGTTCAAGAGTCATCGCTTATATTCCATTATTCATTGCAGCGGTTATGTTCTGGGCGATTCAAGAACAAGGGTCAACCATCCTTGCAGTTTACGCTGATAAGAGAACCGACCTTGAATTCATGGGAATCAGCATTTCACCAGCCTGGTTCCAATCATTGAATCCGTTATTTATTATTCTATTAGCTCCAGTATTTGCATGGATGTGGGTGAAACTCGGTGATCGTCAACCATCGATTCCGAAGAAATTTTCATTCGGGCTATTGTTTGCCGGTTTATCATTCTTAGTGATTCTATTACCTGCATACTTCGGAGGAGAAGATTCACTAGTAAGTCCATTATGGCTCGTGCTTAGCTACCTCATCGTTGTACTTGGTGAGCTATGCTTATCACCAGTCGGTCTTTCTGCCACAACGAAGCTTGCTCCTGAAGCCTTCTCTGCTCAAACAATGAGCCTTTGGTTCTTGGCTTCTGCTGCTGCACAGGCATTGAATGCACAGCTTGTACGTTTCTATACACCTGAAACAGAAACGCTTTACTTCGGCGCAATCGGAGGTATGGCAATCGTATTGAGTATTGCACTATTCCTGCTCTCACCTAAGATTCAGGCATATATGAAAGGTGTAAAATAATTGACTTTAACCCTCTGAATGGTTTCAGAGGGTTTTTTGTATCGTTTAAAGCTTGTATCGTACCAAAGATATTGATGAAATAAAAAAGGAACTCCGCTTCAACACGGAGTCCCGTTTCAACTATTAGAAAAAGTCACAGCCACATTTTCTTTTACGTCTTCTTCTGCGGTTATCTTCAGCCCCTAAAACATCGTCGTCTCTTCTTCTGCGACATCTTCTACGACGATTATCGTCGTCTCCAAATAGGTTGCATCTTCTTCTGTCACCAAATAAGAAATTATCCCAGTCACAGCATCTTCTGTCATCACGACGGTCATCGCGACGGTCATCGCGACGTCCTCCGACTCGGTCATTGCAATAATGGCATCCCATAAATTCTAACCTCCTTAGAAAGAATTTATCAGATAGAATAAAGTCTGATATACTCCATACTATGAGGGGGTGATAGATTTGGTATGGGCCAAGTACCCTTTATAGGTAAAAGTATGATGGATTATTTCCCTGCACCTTATTTCTGAACTGCCACTGACCTATCAACAGCTGAACAACATGAAGGAACATAGCCTCTCTTGTAATAAGGCCATTAGTAAATACTCCCATTGCACCTTCTTTTTTCCTCGTTCCAGACTTTTGGGTATACTCGTCCATTAAGGGTCCCAGCTCTTTCCCAGCCTTTAACTGGCTGCTGATTTCTTTAGGCAAGGAGATCCTGGCACCTCCCCCGATGATTTCGTTTCCACTGCGATCCACAAGAGCACCCCAATTACAGACAAACATTCCATATAGTGATTCCGTCACCCCTCCTTCAAGACCAATTCCAATCTCACTATCTGATGCACGTAAGACGTTCTTCGCCCGATTGAGTGCACCTTCGATCGTCTCTTGATCAGAAAAAGGCTGTTCGCTTACATGAGACTCTGTTTTGAGACATTCGAACATTACGTCCCCGTATTGTTCGTTGAATGCCTTTTGAATGGCTTGTACCTTTGCAGGATTGGTTGTTCCTATTGCTACTTTTAACAAATTAATACCTCATTTCTATATAAGAGACACCGTGATGATGCACTCTTTTTCTCTCTATAAAAAGACTGTCTCAAGAAGTACCTGAATGAGACAGCCTTTTTGTATATTTTTTTAGAAGGGTTACTTATGAATTCGATTTGATCGATTCGATTGTAGAACGATCACATTGCTTCACTAATTTTACAATCAGTTCTTTCGCAGCGGCGTAATCATCTACATGAATCATGGATGCATGAGTGTGAATATATCTTGAGCAGATACCAACAACTGCACTTGGGACCCCTTCATTCGACATATGGACTCTTCCTGCATCTGTTCCACCCTGTGAAACAAAATACTGATAAGGAATATCATTTGATTCAGCTGTATCGAGGACGAATTCCCTAATGCCTCTGTGTGTTACCATTGAACGGTCAAGGATGCGAAGGAGTGCGCCTTTTCCTAATTGGCCGAATTCATTTTTGTCCCCAGACATATCATTTGCGGGACTCGCATCCAGGGCAAAAAAGATATCGGGATTAATCATATTGGCCGCTGTCTGAGCACCGCGCAATCCTACTTCTTCTTGAACGGTAGCTCCGGAATAAAGCGTGTTTGGAAGAGATACTCCCTGAAGCTCCTTTAATAACTCAATGGACAATCCACACCCATAACGGTTATCCCAGGCTTTCGCAAGAATCTTTTTCTCATTCGCCATAGGGGTAAATGGACAAATCGGAACAATTTGCTGCCCTGGCTTAATCCCGATTTCAAGTGCATCATCCCGGTCATCGGCACCGATATCAATGAGCATATTCTTGATATCCATTGGCTTTCTGCGTTGTTCTTCTCCCAGCAAGTGAGGGGGAATACTTCCGATCACACCCGTAATAGGGCCGTTAGCCGTAATGATTTGAACACGCTGGGCAAGCAGTACCTGACTCCACCAGCCGCCAAGGGTTTGAAAACGGATCATTCCATTATCCGTAATGGACGTGACCATAAAACCTACTTCATCCATATGTCCCGCAACCATGACAACAGGGTCCTGGCCGTTGCCTTTTTTCACTCCAAACACTCCACCCAAACGATCCTGCACAATATCATCTGAGTACCTGGATAATTGTTCTTTCATAAACTTACGTACCGCATGCTCATTACCAGGTGCTCCAGGCAATTCAGTCAATGTTTTAAATAGTTCCAACGTATCTTGTTTCATGTCATATGCCCCTTTTATATAAAATCTACTTTATGTATAATCTTATTTTACAGAACTTTCGAACGTCTTACCACCAATTGAGAAGAAAAGCAGTTCTCTTTTTTATTATTTCTTTGATAGAATGTACCTATAGATGGAAAATAATCGAGAATGGCAAAGGGTGGCGCAGATCCCCTGAGAACGGATGGGATGTTTGATCAACCCCCCCTTACCTTGTCAGAGAAACATTTCAAATACTCAATGTTTGTGGAGGGAATAAACGATGAACTGGAAATCTTTCATGATTGGAATCGGAATCGGAGCAGTTGGCGGATACTTCATTAAAGAAAAATTGGATGACTCAAGCTTCGTTTCTGCAGAAAAAGTATTAAAGGACGTTAAACTATCTTTTAAAAAAGAAGGGAACATCGATGGCTCCTGGATCGGGATGAAGCCTGAAGATTATCAAAAGCACTCCCTCACCACGAAGGTCTATAAAGGTGGCGTATCCAGAAGAAAAGACGGGGAGCTTGAGCAATATGAGTTTTTAGCCGATGCGTATACAGGGACGGTTATCGATGTTTATCCTTTAGGATAGATAAGCCGAGCCGCCTGGTAAGAACGAACGGTTAATATAAAAGAATGATCCCGAAACTTACTTACAGTCCCGGGATCATTCTTTTTGCGTTTATTTTCCCCTCAGCACCTTGTCGATGACTTCTCCATCACGATTCCACTTTATCCCTCTATACACCGCATCATGATAGAAAAGGAACCAGTATTGTCCTTCAATCGCTTGATTGATCCACTTTTCTTTGGCATCAATGGACGTCATCGGATAGTCATCGTAAGCGAGTACCCAGAGTGGATTTTTGTGTGCGTGAGTAGGCATGATATCAGCCATATGAATGAACTTCTCTCCGTCTTTCTCTAAAAGGATGATCGAATGCCCGTCACTGTGACCTCCTGTATGCACCATTGTGATTCCAGGAAGGACTTCCTTTTCTCCCTGGAACGTCTCAACTTGAGATTGAATGCTTTCCCAATTTTCTTTCCAATATGTATTTTGGGAACGGATATTAGGATTTCTCATTTCATCCCATTCCACCTGGGAGGTGTGAATGATTGCATTAGGGAACACAGATACAAGCTCATCCCCCTCATATTTCGTTAATCCGCATGCGTGATCGAAATGCATGTGAGTCATCAGCACCACATCAATATCATCCGGCGTCAAGCCCAGAGCTTCCAGGGAGGCTTCGATATCCGACTCTTCGTGCACTCCATAGTTGCGCTTTTGTTTATCATTCAGCTTCCCTTTACCAATACCGGATTCAATTAATACGTTCTTGCCTGCCCATTGGAAAAAGAGGGGATCGGTTCGTAATTCGATTTGATTCAAATCATTCACAGCATATTTTTTTGACCAAAGAGGCTTCGGAACCACTCCAAACATAGCTCCCCCATCCATGTGAGTGACGCCGCCATTCAGCCAGTGTATCGTTAGATCTCCAACTTTCATCGTTTCCATTATGACTCCTCCTTTGTTCATACCCTTTTATTTTATCAGAATTTATGGACAACTTATAGGTGGATGGCCTGAGTCTCACCATCTGGAATTGTAAAGCTTTCAAAAAAGTGAATTTGAGTTTTAAACATGGACCGTTCCTTTCCGCTCCACTCTATGCTTCTATATTCTGACTGCCGAATCACGGATAGACAAACATAAAAAGACTCCTAGAAAAGAGCCTAATATAAAAAACAGCCCTGCGAGATCGCAAAGCTGTTTTAGCATTGAATTATTCATTTTGATATTGTGCTTCAACCCGGTAGATTCTTTGTCCTTTGGCTGAGAACTTTTCTTCGTATTCTGTCATGATATTGCCTTCGAACTCACTGTTGTGAAGGTCCAGGCTCAAGAAATTCAGATGCAGGCCGTACCATGAGAAGCTCTTTAATGAGTACTCGAATAGGCCTTGGTTATCTGTCTTAAAGTGGATTTCTCCGCCCTTGATCAACACATCTTCATAGAGCTTCAAAAAGTCCTTATACGTCAATCGGCGTTTTTCATGACGGTTTTTAGGCCATGGATCAGAGAAGTTCAAGTACACTCTGCTTACTTCTTCTGATGCGAAGTATTCAGTCAGATTCTTTGCATCGACATTTAACAGCTTTACGTTTGGAAGCTCAGCTTCGATTAAACGATCAAGAGCTGTTACAATGACGCTTTCATATAATTCGATTCCAATATAGTTAACGTCCGGATTGGCTCTGGCCATTTCCGTGACAAATTGACCTTTTCCTGTTCCTACCTCGATGTGGATAGGATTTTCATTACCGAACTCTTTATTCCATTGACCTTTTATCTCTTGGGGTTCTGCCACCACATACTGTGGATGGTCACTGATTTTCTCAGAAGCCCACGGTTTATTACGTAAACGCATGTAGACACCTCTTTTTTTATTGTCGAAAAAAACATACCATGACTATCCGTCCTGTGCAAGAGCCAAAATAGAGCAAATCACCACACCTTCAGAGGTCCGTCCCTCAAAAAGTGCGCATAATTGAAAAAGGAATTCACACACTATTAGTGAATTCCTTTTTCGGGTCTGGTCATTTTGAAGGGCTGAAAAAGTACGTGTTTTCTTTAAATCTTTGAGAGACGAAAATGAAAGGGTGTACTCTATGCCTTTAAATTCACAGAATCAAATGCAGTTATTATCAGATATTTTAAGCAATCACAGTGCGGATTGCTGCGGTTCGGTTTCTGAATGTGAGCAAGTTGAACGATTAGTGAAGTCATTGATGGTTAACGCTGATATTCATGAAAACGTAAAACCTGTCCTGCAGGAAATTTATCAGTACAGTCAAAGCGGGATATCCTCACCCGACTTATCGAACCATATTACGACCAATCAAGAAAACTTGTCCCAATGGGTTACGGATATGAATAGCTACTCTTAATAAATCAGATCACCTTGTGCAGGTATTCAATCCAATGATTCATCTCGTGGAATCGAGCTTTTCCTTTATGCCACTGAATGGATAAAATCGTTTGTGCCACCACGTACCATTTCATTCGCAACTTTAAGTTATCGGTTAACTCAACGCCGTATTGAGTTAACCAGCCTTCCCACTGGTCCTCAGGGATATACCAGTATAATAACAGACCTACGTCAAAGGCCGGGTCTGCAATCATGGCCCCATCCCAATCAATTAAATACAACTGGTTGTAATCAGACAGCAGCCAGTTGTTATGATTAACATCTCCGTGGCAGACTACATACTCCTCTTGTTGAACATCCAAAAGCTCTTTTTGAAGAAACAGGAGCGCCTCTCTGATAACTGGTAATGAAAGAAGATCGAATTCTAAGCCTGTTTCCACTTCCGTGAGCATATGCTCGGGTTGAAACGGCTCTTTCCCCAAGCGTTCAAGCATTGTTGAAAGCGGCTTAGAGGAATGAATCTTATTGAGGAGCCTGGCCACTCTTTCATCCTTCATCTCTTCAGGCTTTAGTTCTCTCCCATTTAACCAGTGCTGTGCCGTTATGACGTCCCCGTTTTCCATTCTTTTAGTCCAAACTAGCTTAGGCACAATTCCTTCTGCTGATAATACAGCTACAAAGGGAGAAGAATTACGTTTAAGAAATAATCTCTGCTCCTGATACTGAGCAAAGAACGCTTCTCCGGTTGCACCGCCTGCGGGGACTATTTCCCAATCTTGGTCAAATAAGTGTTCCAATATATTCACCTTCTATTGGTCCTTTGTCATGTTTATATGTTCATTAACGATATTTTTAAATTCAATTATTAACTGTAAAAAAGGTTTTATAAAATAAAAAAGACAGCTATTGGGCAATACAATCAATAGCCATCTGTTTAAGATTTTATCGTCATCTTGCGTTTTCGTCAAGCACTGGAATGAACTGTTACCTTACAAATACATAGGAAGAGACGGGTTCAAGGGTTATGGTTGGCACTTCTACCTCATAAAGACCCTTTACATTTGCCCGATTACCATCTGACAAACAAATCCAATCTTTTCCTTCGGGAAGAGAATACTCACATTTTTTCGTATCAGAATGAAAGACCATGAAGATCTCATTCCACGGACCATATGGGTGTACATTCCGATAATGAACGACGACAAGATTTTCAATGCTATGGGATACTTCCACATGCTCCCGGATCAAGCCGCTCTTATGGAAACGGAAGGCGCCGTGACTTTTACGGATTTGGATCAGCGCTTTAACGTATTGGACAACATCATCATATTCTTCTCTTCTAATCCAGTCTAGTTGATTGATTTCCACTGGAGAATTGTAGCTATTCTCAATGCCCTTTTTCGTTCGGTAGAACTCCTGTCCTGCATGAAGAAAAGGGATTCCCTGTGATAACAGCACCATCGTCGTTGACAATCTATGGCGATCCATAAGGGTTTCTTCATCTTCATTTAAACAAGCCTTCATTTTATCCCAAAGGGTGTGGTTATCATGTGATTCCACATAGTTGACCGATTGGGTCGGTTCTTTAAAGAGTCCTCTTTCTCCACTTTTCATCCCGACACTTCCCGTCAGGACGAGTTCTACCTTTTGTTCCAAATGACCGTGACCGAGGGCAAATCCTTTGTCATATAAGTTAAAGGTACTTCCTTTAATGGTGTCCCTGAACCAATCATTGAATTGACCGATTCCTTGAAGCTGATGGGCGTTACGCAGGTTCGCTTTTTGATGAGGGGGCAGAGGCGTATTCAGGTCCCAACCCTCCCCTATTAGAATCGCTCCCGGCAGAACCTTCTCCACTTCTTCACGGATTGTCGCCATGGTCTCAATATCAAGAATTCCCATGAGATCAAAACGGAAGCCGTCGACACCGTATTCTTCTATCCAATAAAGAATCGAATCAACGATGAATTTCCTGGCCATGAGGCGTTCTGACGCAAAGTCATTTCCCACTCCCGTGCCGTTTGACGGTAAGCCATTTTGATCATGACGGAAGAAATACCCTGGCACGAGCTTTTCGAAAGATGAATTCTCCCGAATGAAAACATGGTTATACACCACATCCAGTATGACCCTGATATTTTCTTCATGAAGGCTTCGAATCACGCTTTTCAGTTCATTGATTCGCTCATAGGGATCTTCAGGCTTTAAGCTGTAGCTTCCTTCTGGTGCGTTAAAAAACAAAGGATTGTATCCCCAATTGTAGCTTTTATCTTCAGGGTGATCCGTCACCCCATCGAAATCATTTACTGGAAGCAGTTCAACATGGGTGATCCCCAGTTCCTTCAGATACTGGATCCCACTGCTGAATCCTCTTGGAGTAGAAGTCCCTTTTTCTGTAAAAGCACGATACTTTCCCCTGTATTTCATGCCGCTTTCTTTTTGAGCTGAGAAATCCCGGATGTTCAGTTCATAAATGACTGCATCCGTAGGGGATGATAATGGCGGAAGAGAGGAAAGTGCCTCACGTTTATCCAGGTTTATCACACGTCCCCATTCACTATCGTATGAAACGGATTTAGCGTATGGATCGATTGATTCTTCCCACACTAAATTAATGCACGTTAGAATCGTATAATAATACCTATCTACATCCGTATTCACCTTGCATTCCCATACGCCGTTCTCGACTCTCGCAAAAGGATACTGGATTTCTTCATCATCAGGGGATTTCAGTTTTAATCTTACCTCTGTTGACGTCGGAGACCATACTTTAAACACGGTGCACCCTTCTTGGTATGTAACACCAAGGTCATCCCCGTCGTAATAATAGCGTTGATCAAATTCTTCTGTTCTAATGACCGCCCCGATCTGCAGGTCTGTCTTTGTGTTATGTTCATCTACCACTTCATACATTTCACCTAAGATTACCTTTTCACCCTGGATCGCCGTGACATATTTCATGGCATCATTCAAGGGAATCTTTTCTTCAATGTGAAGAGCTATTTTTTCACTTCCCTTCATCAGGGAGAAGTGACTGGAATTACCTTCATGATAATCGTACGGAAGAATCATTGTAATCGTATTGAATGTATCTAAAAACGCATCGTAATGCCTGCTAATGACTAACACTTCTGCCACCCACTTCTGTTTAACATTTTCCAACTCATTGGAAGAACATGCACCTTCAATTCATCAGCCTTCTTTAGTTCTTCAATTGTATCTCCGTCTGCGTGAACAGGTACATCCTGATTCGACTGAATTGTCATCCTTTTTCCCGAACACGTGCTGACTTCTTTGAAAGCCGTATGTTTTCCGAAGAATACGGATAAAAAGACCAAGAGTAATTTCCACCTCGATAACCCGTGGACGAGAGTCATATCGATGTATCCATCTCGAGGACAGGCCTGCGGGGCGATTTTCATACCTCCCCCAAAAAAAGGCTGATTCGAAATCGTCACAAACCATACCTTGTGGAACCGTTGTTCTTTTCCATCGACCGTTATCGAAAGAGTAAATGGTTTAAACGTAAACGCTTCCTTACAAAGAAGGATAGGATAGATCAGCTGCCCAAGGGACCATTTGTTCAACCATTTTTTAAAGGAAGAACGATTGGCCTTCCGGGCAATTTGGGCATCAAAGCCTATTCCTATATTATTCACGAAATGCCCTTTTGGTCCGCTGTTCATGGTATATTGCCCAGAATCCAGAAGCACGATATCCTCTTTTTGTAATCCTTGCTTTATTAAGGTATATGCTTGTTTTTGATTGTTAGGCCATTTATAGCCTCTTGCAAAATCATTACCACTTCCTGATGGAATATACCCTATAACGACCTTGTCAAAACCGATTGTTCCACTGACCACAGAGTTCATGGTGCCATCTCCACCGACTCCCACTACAAGGAGCAAGTCGTCAGGAAATTGGTTGACCTTACTTGCGACAATGCTCTTTACGTCCCCGGGCTGCTCCGTCACAAAAATTTCATGAGGGATGTCGATGGTGTGACTAAATCGATTCCAGGAAGATAAGGAATGATGATTCTTTGCAGAAGGGTTCACGATAAAAATCGTTTTCATTGTTGATTCTCATCTGATCCAACAGCCTGTTCTTCCCACTGAAGTCTTTTGAAAGAAGTAGTTTGGCAATACTCCATGATGGCTTGTGCCGCTTTTAGCTGCACACTCTTGATTGGAGAAGAGCTTGAGCGCTGCTGCTGGAACCATTCGTTGTGCAGCCGCTTGTCCAGAAACTGGATGCCCCCTGGAGCCTGTGGGTAATCTATGTATCCATTCCTGCTTATTACACCTTTATAGATAGGGAGCTCCACTCCTGCATATTGGATGATCTGATGGAGTATACTCTCCATCCTCCTGAGCCCGATTATAGGGTTTAATACCTTTGTCTCGACATCTCCCCATTTTTTCAACCAGAATCGATCGCCCGATCCTATATAGGCGGTTCCTTCCTCAAATTCAAGAAAGGTCAAACACCAGATTCCTGTCGGCGTGATCAGAATGGTTTCGAGTTCTACTGGTGCATGTTTAATTTTCAGAACCGGGTTGTACATCACGAATATGTTATCCGGGAAGCGCTGAAGCAAATAGCGTAACCGCTCGTCATAATGATAGCTGTTATCCACATAGGACTTCTCCATAAGCGTGGAGCTTGCCCACCTCAACTGAAAATCAAAAACAAGGTCCAGGAAGGAAACCTTTAATTCTTCCTCTGTAGAGATATCTTGGTGTGAATCCATTTCAATTTCAATTTCATCATCATACCCCTCAGTAGAAATTGGCTGCTCCTCTTCTCCAGCATCTTTCTTTATAAAGAGTGAAAAGAGCTTCTCCTTCATGGAATTCCTTTCCCCTTCTTGCACTTCATCCTTAATGATTGGCGTAACCGGGGGATGATCGCCATTTTCCCAATGTTGTTTCATTTTTTCCCATTGCTGCTTTTTTAATCGGACAAATTGGGAAGGATATCTATATAAATCCATTTCGTACCTGGAAACGTAATCTTGAAGTTTAATCAGCTGTGCCATATGAATCTATCCTTTCATGACGGTCGATTTGCCTGTAATGATTTCGTGTAAATGGCTTCATACTTTGGGAGTCTATCTAAGTGAGTTTGATATAACACAATTTCTACTGCTGTAAAGGAGTGGGTATGCGTCGGCTGAAACGCATTTAACCATTCGGTTGTAAACGGGAAAGCTTTATTCCACTTTCGCCCTACTGTGATATGCGGAGAAAAAGGTCTCTTATCTAATTGAAAGCCCGCTTCTTCACACGAATCATACACACGGTCCCGAACCCGTTGTAATGCTTCTGATGGCTGAATACCCATCCAAAGTATTCTGGGTGAATCACTTTTGCCAAAGATGCCGAAGTGGTCAAGGGTTAAAGGGAAAGCAGAACACTCGAGAGCCTCTACTTTATGGATCACGGGTTGAAGTTCATCCGCACTCCCCAAGAAGGCCAGTGTAAGGTGATAATCCTGTGGGTGCACCCAGTTCTTAAAGAAATTCTCATCCTTCATGGGCTGCGTCCACTTTTGAATATGGCGTTTCGTTTCTTGAGACAGTGAAAGTGCAAAGAAATAGTGAGCTTTCAACATATCACTCGTCCTTTCATTTGTTACTACCATTTTAGCAAAATGTGTCATGAGAGAGAATGACCAGGGAGAAATGCAATAAAAATGAAATACAAAGCGCATTTATTTGATAAGATTTATCTGAATTAGTACGATAGTATAAGAACGTTTTTCTGAAAGGAAGTTGAACATGAAAGTTGTACAAAATATTGCTGAATTGATCGGGGACACCCCCCTTGTCAAATTGAATCGCCTCAATCCTGCTGATGGGGCGGATGTGTATGTTAAATTGGAATTCTATAATCCGAGTAAAAGTGTGAAGGACCGTGCAGCCTTTCAAATGATCGTAGAAGCAGAAAAGGAAGGCTTATTAAAAGAAGGTTCAACCATCATAGAACCCACAAGTGGAAACACCGGTATCGGCCTTGCCATGAATGCAGCTGCAAGGGGATATCGCGCTATCCTGGTGATGCCCGATACAATGACTCAAGAGCGTATTAACTTGTTGAAGGCATATGGAGCTGAAGTAGTCCTGACACCTGGAGATGACAAAATGCCGGGTGCTATTGAAAAAGCGAAAGAATTAACAGAGAAAATCCCAAACAGCTTCATGCCGATGCAGTTTGAAAACGATGCGAACCCAGATGCCCACAGGAAAACGACGGCTCTCGAGATTGTCGAAGCCATGAAAGAAATCGGCAAGCCATTATCTGCATTTGTTGCGACTGCGGGAACCGGGGGCACCATTACAGGGACAGGTGAAGTGTTAAAAGAGCACTACCCCGATCTTGCCGTTCATGTGGTGGAGCCGGCGGGATCTCCGGTTCTTTCTGGAGGAAAGCCAGGGAAGCATAAATTAGTTGGGACGAGTCCCGGATTTGTTCCAGATATCCTAAATACGGAAGTGTATGATGAAATTCATAAAATCGAAGACGAGCATGCCTACGATATCGCCCGCAGAATGGCCAGTGAAGAAGGAATTCTTGTAGGACCCTCATCAGGAGCCGCTTGTTATGCAGCCATTGAAGTGGCAAAGAAATTATCACCCGAAGATGTAGTCGTGTGCATCGCCTGTGATACAGGAGAAAGATATCTTTCAAGCGACCTGTTTAGATTTTAATTACAAAAACTGCTCATCGAGCCGGACAATAACCAAAAGAGGCTGCGCCCATGACTGCGCAGCCTCTTTCTTATGATTATCTGACCTTATGATACTGGGTGATGAAATGTTCAGGAGAAGACTTTACAACGAACGTCCATACTCCTTCAATCGTGTGAAGATACAAGAAAGTATAGTAAGCTGACAAAGGCTTGCTTGTCACATCCATCACGTCCTTGATGGTGAAACTTTTCGTAGGAGTCTCGATTCGATCCACATATAAATAAAGATGCTCCTCCGTCTCTACCGTGAATTGCTGGTTATCTTCTATTCTTCGTTCTGTCTTCATAAATGGTTGTGAACAAATCAATCTCATGTAAAGCCTCCAACTATTTTACCGGGCTTTGCTCCCTTTTTCTTTCACTAAAGAGTGCCTGCAGCCTTTTCGTTACAGGACCGGGTTTTCCATCGCCGATCGTCTGCTCATCAATCTTAATGACGGGCATTACTTCTGAAGTCGTGCTTGCAATGAATACTTCATCCGCTTCGAGAAGCTCACGTACAAGAAACGCCTCTTCTTGAAAAGAGATCGTATTTTCCCTGCATAAACCTTCAATGACTCTTCTCGTAATACCATTGAGAATCAAGTTTGTCGCGGGATGTGTGTAAATGACACCGTCTTTCACCATAAATGCATTTGAAGAAGAGCCTTCCGTTACCGTATCACCACGGTGCAGAATCGCTTCAAAATGCCCCTCAGAAGCAGCTTCCTCCTTTGCCAGCAGGTTTCCAAGAAGATTCAAGCTCTTAATATCACATCGGAGCCACCTGATATCCTCCAAAAGCTTTGCCGTTACACCAAGCTCCATTTGTTGAGAAGGAACTGGAAAATCCTTCGTATAGGCAACGACACTCCCTATTACATCTCCCGAAGGAAAATGGTGTTGACGGGCAGACACACCGCGAGTCACTTGTAAATAAACGATCCCGTCTTTCACTTGATTGGAATCGATGAGCTTCAGAAGATGCGCAGTCAGTTCTTCTTCTGGATATGGAATTTCAAGCTTCATCTTTTCAGCACTTTGGTAAAGTCGCACCATATGCTCCTTCATCGTGAACGTGTTTCCTCCGTACACGCGAATCACTTCATAGATCCCATCCCCGAATTGATACCCGCGATCCTCTATATCGATTTTTGCATTGGCACGATCCACAACTTCCCCATTAATAAATACTGAGTTCATACTACTCTCCCCTTGTCTCTCTTAAGATTCACATGCTAATTCATAGATGGCCTGAGCGTAAATTGCCGTTGCTTTAAGGAGATCCTCTATATACATATATTCATCCTTCTGATGTGCAATATCTTCACGGCCGGGGAACAATGCCCCGAAGGCTACACCCGCCTCTAAACTTCTGGCGTAAGTCCCTCCACCGATGCTTAATAACTCGCCTCTTTCACCGGTTTGATCCTCATATACTTTTTTCAGCGTCTGAACGAGTTCATCATCTTTAGACACATGATGAGGTTTACTATCCGAGAAGTTTTCGATTGAATAGCCTTCTACGTTCTCAATGATTGCCTTTCCTTTTTCCATCTCGAACGTTACAGGATAACGCATATTCAATCCTAATCGTCCGCCTTCAGCATCTGAATAGCGCAGCTTCCCTACGTTGATCGTTAGATCTCCTGTAATATCGTCCCGATAGCTCACGCCTAGCTGGATCCCTCTTGAATCTTTAAAGAAATGCTTTGTCGTGAACGTAAAGAACTCTTCGCCTTGAGATGATAGAGGCAGCTGAGATAAGTAAGCTGCTAAATAGAGGCCCGCATTCTTACCATTGTCAGGCTCCATTCCATGGGAAGACACACCTTCAACTTCAAAAACAAGCTCTCCGTTTTCAATGTAATAGTTGCCTTTGATATCTTCTTCCTTTGTGAAAATTTCAAAGTTTTGAACCCATTTTGTATGGTCCTCATCCACTAGAAGGACTGCCTTTGCATAGTCAGGAACCATATTGTAGCGGCGGCCCGACTCGAAGGACAGGACTTTTATGCCCGATTGGGACGCATCCGTCGGGATTGTTTGAACTAAATCATAGTCTGCAATCCCTTTTTCTGCATGGATGATGGGGAAATCGGCATCAGGGGCAAATCCCATTGTAGGCATTTCTTCTTTTTTGAAATAGTGCTCTACACATCTCCAGTCACTTTCCTCATCTGTTCCGATGATCATTCGGATTCGCTTATTAAAGGCGGGATCAAGATCTTTTACGATTTTCATGGCATAGTAAGCAGCCATTGTAGGACCCTTGTCATCGATCGCTCCACGGGCATAAATCTTACCGTCTTTTATCTCACCGCCATAAGGTTCGACACTCCATCCATCCCCTTCCGGCACAACATCCACATGACAAAGGATACCGAGGAGATCCTTCCCTTCACCAAATTCTAAATGCCCTGCAAGATGGTCGACATTTTTAGGAGTGAATCCGTCTTTCTCCCCTAATGCTAACAGGTAGGTGAGAGCTTCCTTCACCCCTTTGCCAAGTGGCGCATCTTCAGTCGCATTCTCTTCATCCAGCACACTTTTAATTTGCAGGAAATGTTGCAGATCCTTCAGCAAATCGTCTTTCCGCTTCTCCACTTCATTCGTCCAATTAATACTCATTCATTTCCACCTGCTCTATATGTATTTACTTCTCTTATCATTTTATACTGTTTCATGGGGAAATCCAAACAGAGAGAATCCGGTAGAATGACTATGTAAGTGCAGGGCTCAGTCAATCAGCGTGTGCCTGATCGTGAAGTTAACTTGGTGCTCCTATGAAATAATTTGTTTTTGAAACAAACGCTCAACGTATCTACAAATTTTTTTATTTTTGTGTATTTTAGGCAGTCCGAATTCAGAAGCACAGAGTGGATTGTAGCGGAAGGCACTTGACTCCTGCGGGAAATAGAGGAAAGGTCGAGACCCCGCAGGGCAAAGCCCGAGGAGGCTTGACTTCCTCCCCGCGGAAAGCAAGTGCCTGGAGCGGAAAGGAACGGTCCACGTTTTTGTTCCTACACTTGTCCTCTAGCGCAAATCCACTACTTCCTTTCTCCTGTGAGATGGCAATAATCTATACGAATAGAACTTTATAAGATAAAAATACATATATTTAGCATTTTATTCATATCTTAGGAATACAACCAGGAGTTACTACGTAAATTGTTTGTAAATTTGGACAATATTCTAGAAATTTTGTCGGATTAGGGTTACAATGTAATTGTCTGACATCTTATGAGTAAACTTTATATGTAGAAAAGGGGTTGTCTAAAGCGCATAGTACATATGGTAGCACGTGAGGTGCACAAATGACGCATGTAGTCTTTGCCTTTCGGAAAAATGATGAGGGAGTGGTTCTTTGAAACCTTCAACCAATCGTATGCTCACTAGAATCAAAGCTGTATACATGTACATTAAACAGAAGGGTACTGTAACAACTCAAGATCTTGTAGACGAATTTGGCATTACTCCTCGCACCATACAAAGAGATCTCAACGTGTTAGCCTATAATGACCTGGTCCAGAGCCCGAGTCGGGGGCAGTGGACAACTACGCAGAAAAAAGTAAAGATGACTTCATAAACGAAAAGCGGAAGGGCTTTGCCCAGAGGCGACAAGCATAAGACGAACCTGCCGAAAAGGCGGGTTTTTGCCTTTTTGGCAGGTTTGGCTTATGACCTCGAGACTCTAAGCCCTGGAGCTGGACACATAGAAATGTGGAGGCGGCTCATTCAGGCCCGACAAGCATAAGACGAGAACGCCGGAAAGGCGCCCTTTGCCTTTTTGGCGTTCTTGGCTTATGACCTCGAGGGACTAGCCGCCGGAGCTGAACAATAAGAATAGCGGACTAAAATGACTTTTAAACAATGAAACGGGGCAGCACCTTTACCAAAGGGTGCTGCCCCGTTTTTTTGTTTATTCCGGCTTGTATTCCTTAAGTAGCGTGACTTCCTCATCCGTCAGCTCACGGTATTCCCCAAGCTCCAGGTCTTTATCCAGTTCAAGTGGCCCCATCGTCAAACGCTTCAAATACATGACGCGCTTGCCTACGCTTTCGAACATCCTTTTCACCTGATGGAATTTTCCTTCTGTAATCGTCAATTCAATATCAGAGGTTATACCTGATTTTAAAATCGTTAATTTCCCCGGCTTTGTTTCGTAACCATCATCCAACGTTACTCCATTTTTGAAAGCTTCCACGTCCGCTTCCGTCACTTCCCCGTCAATCACGGCAAAATACGTTTTCGGAACGTGGCGCTTCGGAGAAAGGAGCTGATGAGATAATTGACCGTCATTCGTAATGAGAAGGAAACCTTCTGTATCCTTATCCAGTCGTCCAACCGGAAAAGGATTGAATATTTGATCTTCCAATTGAAGCAGATCAATGACGGTTTCATCCTGTCCATCTTCAGTTGCTGAGATGACACCAGGCGGCTTATTCATGAGAAGATAGATGAATTCACGATACTCGACCTGTTCTCCGTACAACATCACCGTATCCTTCTCCGTATTGATATGTACCTTTCCATCCTTAATGACCTCTCCATTGACCTGAAGACCGCCATCCTTTAATAATTTCTTTACTTCCTTCCGGCTGCCGTAACCCATATTGGCAAGCATTTTATCTATTCTCAAAATTAATCACGCTCCGTTTATGTTAATTTCTTTTTCTTCAATGCTGATTTTATTAGTGATTTGACCCTTCAATAGGCACTTACCCATTCATGTTTCTATTCTTAACATAGGCTACTAAAGGTAAGCAACTATGAAAAAATATTTGAGGTGAAGCATATGTATCCATATCGACAACAAGGTTCAGGTGGTCTATTGATCCCTATTCCACTCCCTGGAGGCGGCGGTCAAGGATATCCGGGTTTTCCCGGTCAAGGTTATGGCGGCGGCGTCAACGACCGGTTAGACCGGCTTGAAAGACAATATGAGCGTCTGGACCGTAGAGTCGACCGCTTAGAACGAAAAGTAGAGCGACTTGAAAGACAGCTTGGATATTATAACAATTAGTATTCGGATTTTTTAATGGTCCAACAATGTCGAAATCGACGCAATCATTTAAATAACGGGGGCAAATCAACCCTCCTGCTCCACTAAATAAACTCTCAATAAAAAAAGGGATGATCGGCATGTATCATCCCTTTTTCTTTACCCTATGCGAAGTTTACTGCGAATTCTCGTTACTTTATCTCCGAATAATCGATCTGCCAATTTACTTCTTAAGCTTAAGTAGAAGTAAACGAGTGCTCCCACTCCTCCACAGATCGCAACGAGAATAATCGATTGGAATCCGGACTCCGGATTAAGGAATTGGACCAGTACACTGTATAGCACCAATACCACCACTGCCATTATGGCATTCAAGGCTCCAATGAACATGGTTCTTCTCATAATCAATCGGAATTGATATCTCGCGTATTTTTTAATGATGTATAAATTGATTAGAATCGCTACCGCATACCCAATCACAGTAGCGATGACTGCACCTTGAGTTTCGAACAAGCGAATCAACGGAATGTTCAGGACAAGCTTGAGAAGTAAGCCGACAAGCAAGCTGAAAATGGTGAATTTCTGCTCGTCGATTCCTTGAAGAATCGCTGCCGTAACGGCAAATAAAGCAAAGAGTATCGCAACAGGTGCATACGATCTTAAAATAGACGTTCCTAATTCGTCGCTGTGATAGAACATTGTATACGTCGGCTCAGCTAAAAGCGCGATTCCCAAAGCTGCCGGAACTGTTAGAAACAATAGTATTTGAAACGTTTGGTCGATGTTTCTGCGCATTGTTTTCCGGTCACCGCTTGTATAAGATGTCGTAATTAAAGGAATTAGCGTCATGGAAAAGGCGGTTGCCAAGGACACCGGAATGATCACCAGCTTATGAGTATAGAAGTTTAACACGGCGAAGGCATGATCCGAGATTTTCGCGTTTCCGATATCCGCCATCGCTGTATTAAAGGTGATCTGATCGACCAGTTGAAACAATGGGTTGGCGAGCCCCACAAAAATGAACGGAATCGAATAGGCGATGATTTCCTTGTACATCGATCGTAATGAAATCTCTTCCTGACCGCGATCTTCCTCTAATAACTCATCTAAATGAGGCTTTCTTTTAAACCAATACCAAATCAAAGCACCAAGACTTGCCAGTCCACCGACAAATGCAGCAAATGTGGCTACGGCGATGGCGGTCGTCACTGATCCATCCATTATATTTAATACAACATAAATTCCTCCGAGTAAGAACACAATACGGACAATCTGTTCAATCACCTGGGAAACCGCCGTCGGGCCCATGGATTGATGCCCCTGGAAGAATCCCCGAATCAAACTCATAAACGGAATGATGATCAGTGCAAAGCTTACCGCACGTATGACCGTTGTTACCTGTGCAACTGAAATCACCTGCTCGTCACTTTTAATCGTCATTTCAGCAAAAACCGGTGCAAATGCATACATAATGAGGAATGATACAATCCCCGTCAACGTCATTAACACCAGGCCTGATTTAAATAACCTTCGCCCTACGGCATATTCCCCTATGGCATTATATTTTGAGACAAATTTCGAAACGGCCAGCGGCACTCCCGCAGTCGCCACAGTCAGAAAAATGGTATACGGTACATACCCATATTGATAAAGGGATGCCCCTTCTTCATGACCTTTTAACAAATCATCAAACGGTATAACATAAAAAAGACCTAAAAACTTAGAAATAAAGGTCCCTAACGTCAAGATAAACGTTCCTCTTATTAATTTAGATGACATAGTATCCCTCTCTATATATCTTGTTGCGCGTTAAACAAACAAAATAAAATCAAACTCAGAAATTTATACACTATCAGTAGTTTACTACTGTACGAATCGAATGACAATTTTTTTCGAATGTTGTATTTAAAACCTATCCCATTTAAAATAAGGTGAAACTTCTTAAATAAGAAGCGAATAGGTAAAGTTGGTGAAAATTATGGTAAAGAAATACGATGTCATCGTCATAGGCGGGGGACCATCCGGCCTTATGGCCAGTATCGCAGCCGGGGAATACGGCGCGAAAGTCCTTCTTGTAGATAAAGGAACCAAGCTTGGCAGAAAGCTCGCGATTTCAGGAGGCGGCCGCTGCAACGTGACCAATCGGCTCCCCGTTGAGGAAATCATCAAGCACATCCCGGGGAACGGACGTTTTTTATACAGCGCTTTTTCTGAGTTTAATAATGAAGATATCATCTCTTTCTTTGAGAAACTTGGTATTCAACTAAAAGAAGAAGATCACGGAAGAATGTTCCCGGTTTCGAACCGGGCCATGGATGTGGTCGAAGCGTTATTGACGCGCATGAAGGAATTGAAGATCGACACCCGGACAAGCACAAGTGTCGAGGAAGTGTTATATGAAAACGGAGAGACGGTCGGCATCCTCTTAAAAGATGGGAAAACGATCGCTGCAAATGCTGTCGTGATCGCGGTCGGTGGAAAATCCGTTCCCCATACCGGGTCCACTGGGGACGGATATCCATGGGCGACGAAAGCCGGTCATACGATCACGGATCTGTTTCCGACAGAAGTTCCCCTTACGTCGGACGAACCTTTTATTAAAAAGAAAGAGCTTCAGGGCCTTTCTTTAAGGAGCGTCGATTTAAGCGTATTGAACCCTAAGGGGAAGAAAATCATCACGCATAAAATGGATATGATTTTTACTCATTTAGGGATTTCCGGACCGGCTGTGCTCCGATGCAGTCAATACGTGGTGAAGGCCATGAAAAAATGGAACCTGACACACGTCGCCATGCAGATCGATTCCATGCCTGATCAAAATGAAGAGCAGCTCTTCCAATCTATCCACAAGCAGGTAAAGGAAGAAGGGAAGAAAGCGGCGAAAAATATCTTCAAAGGTCTCGTCCCTGAGCGATATCTGCTGTTCTTACTGGATCGTGCAGAAATCGATCACGATGAAAAAGGGGATCACATCTCTTCAGAGAAAATCCGCCATTTCGCAAAGCTCTTAAAACAATTCACTTTCAATGTGAACGGGACACTATCCATCGATAAAGCCTTTGTGACAGGCGGAGGGGTTTCCATCAAAGAAATCGAGCCGAAAACGATGGCTTCTAAAAAGATGAATGGCCTTTTCTTCTGCGGGGAAGTGCTTGATATCCATGGATACACAGGTGGCTATAACATCACTTCCGCCCTCGTAACCGGACGGCTTGCGGGGTTGAATGCGGCGAAGGTATGATAGTAAAAAAAGAAAGGTTGATCCGCACATTCAGAGCGATCAACCTTTTTATTTTCTATACACGACCATGGCCGAAAAACAATAGATCTGGTCCTCCACTTCCTCCGACATCGCCGCTACGTGATATTTAATATCGACGATTTTTTTATCATCCATTTTACTGAGAAATTGGTTCATATCTTTCTCTAAATCTTTTTCATGCTCGTAGTCGAATACCTTTACCTGGATCATGGAATCCCCTCCCGGATCGTTTTTGGTATTAGTATTGTCAGAATAGTGAGTTTTCAAACGATTCAGTAGAAATATTTTGGGAGGGTGAGGGCGGATTTGTTACGGGTAGTGTGGTGTTTTTTGATTTCGCTGATAAAATGAAAATTTCGCTGATATATCCCGGATTTCGCTGATAAAATAAAAATTCCGCTGATATACCTCCGATTTCGCTGATAAAATACCTTACATTCACAATTCATCAGGTTCAGGATTCTAAAGATTGTCTAATTTCAGCTGAAACACTTAATAGTGTCTTGATTGTTATCAAATCTCTCCACTATCAACAAAAAAAGCCCCCCAACCTCCTTCACTGCGACTTACAAGAGTCCCACTAAGAGAAAGGATACATATTCCATCCCATTTAAGTAGCGTAAAATATGACAATATATTCATTTTTTGTATAAATACTGCAAATTTATTATAATTTTCTCAATTTTCATTTAATATAAGTACATTAGCCATTTAGGAGGGATTTAATGAATCAATTACAACTAAGCAAGAATCGTATACTAGCAATTTTATTTCTTTTCACCCTCATCTTGACCCCCTTGCACTCAACTGAGACTCCTACATCAGTAAACGCATCAATTGATCATGCAGATTTAGAGCAGCAAATTCACGATATACTTGCAGACGAACGCTTAGATGGCGCTATAGGTTCTGTCAGTGTGCGTGATGCTGAAAGTGGTGAAATTATTCTTGATCGCTTAGGGGATATACGTTTGAAAACTGCCTCTAATATGAAGCTATTGACTGCAGCTGCTGCCCTTCATACACTTGGGCCCGATTACACATTCAAAACAGAAATATTAACCGATGGACAGATTGTGGGAAATGTCTTGAAAGGGAACCTATATCTAAAAGGAAAAGGTGACCCTACCCTTTTAAAAGATGATTTTGATAAAATGGCAGCATTCTTAAAGTCCAATCATATCGAAACGATCCAAGGGAATATCATTGCAGATGACAGTTGGTATAACTCGGTAAGGCTTTCTGAAGATATGATCTGGAATGATGAATCGTATTATTACGGTGCTCAAATCTCAGCTCTTACAGCTTCACCTGATACAGATTATGATGCTGGTACCGTCATCGTTGAAACTACCCCTACACAAGCCGGGCAGCCAGCAGACATTAAACTTTCTCCTGAGACAAGCTATCCGACCGTCACTAACAAAACGAAAACCATCGAAAGCGGAACACGGTCGATCAGCGTTTCCCGAGAACACGGGTCCAACAATATTGTGGTAGAAGGTTCTATACCGGTCGATAGTTCAACTGCCCGGTCTTGGGTGACGCTTTGGGAACCTACTGGTTATGCACTGGACTTATTTAAGAAATCACTTGTACAATCAGGAGTCCATGTCAAACAACACCAGGGTGACTATGGAGAAACCCCAGCAGATGCTGAAGTCCTGTTCACAAAAGAGTCCCTGCCACTCTCTGATTTATTGGTTCCCTTCATGAAGCTAAGTAACAATACGATTGCGGAAACATTGGTGAAAGAAATGGGACGGGTCGTTCATCATGATGGTAGTTGGGAAAAAGGGCTTGAAGTGCTTGAAGACTACGTTTCAATTCGTGGATTAAATACAGATACCATGAGAATTCGAGATGGCTCTGGTATATCTCATGTCACGAATATTCCAGCAAATGAATTGTCAAAGTTACTTTACTCAGTTCAACAAGAGGAATGGTATCCGATTTATCTGAACGCTCTTCCAGTTGCAGGTGCAAGTAACCGGTTGGAGGGAGGAACCTTGAGAAACCGCATGAAAGGAACCCTCGCTGAAGGAAATGTAAAAGCCAAGACAGGAACGATTACGGGGGCTACCTCACTTTCCGGCTACGTGACGACTAAAGATGGAAAAGATCTTGTATTCTCCATCATCTTAAATAACTTTATGGCTAGTAACTTAAGGGATATTGAAGATAAAATTGCTGTTGCACTGGCTGAGTATGATACAAGTAAAGAACATGATTAATATAGGTTAAATTAAAAAGCACGTTCCCTTAAAAAAGGAACGTGCTCCACATAAAACCCATTATTTCTTCTCTGCTGTCTCACCGGCCCAGTTCATCATGCCGCCTTCCATGTTCACCACTTTATATCCTTGCTCCTGCATGTAGTGAGCGACATTTCCACTGCGGTTTCCTGAACGGCAGATGAAGATATACTCTTTGTCTTTATCAAACTGATCCAGTGACTCAGGAATTTCGCCCATCTTGATATGCTTCGCTCCCGGGATCACCCCTTCTGCCACTTCTTCATCTTCACGAACATCCACTAAAAGCAGATCTTCCCCATTCTTCAACTTCTTTTCCAACTCATCAGTCGTAATCGTTTTAATCGTTTCCAATGTCATCTTCCTTTCATCATTCACTCACCATAATTATACCAAAGCCCGTCTCCCAAACAAAAATATCAGATCGAAAACAGTGAATAGAGGGACGGACCTTGGTGAAATACAGAATCCCCAATTGATAGCATTTCCTAACAATCAGATTCTGTTCAAGGTCCGTCCCTCAAATATATTGAAATATACTCAAATATTAGTTGGCTACGATGTTGACTAGTTTGCCAGGTACGGCGATGACTTTGCGGATGGTTTTGCCTTCGATTTGGCTTTTGATTTCATCGTTTTCCATGGCTGTTTTTTCAAGATCTTCTTTGTTCATATCACGAGGGATCATGACTTTTGCTTTCACTTTTCCGTTCACTTGAAGGACGATTTCGACTTCGTTGTCCACAAGCTTCGATTCATCGAAAGTCGGCCATGCCTCGTAGGAAATCGTTCCTTCGTGACCAAGCTTGCTCCAAAGTTCTTCCGTCATATGCGGAGCGATCGGAGAAAGAAGCTTGATGAATCCTTCTACATAGTTCTTAGGAAGTGTATCAGCCTTGTATGCATCATTGATGAACACCATCAGCTGGGAAATTCCTGTATTGAAACGAAGGCCTTCGTAATCTTCCGTCACTTTTTTAACAGTTTGGTTATACGTTTTGTCCAGAGCACTGTTCGGTGCATCCGTCACTTTAGAGGAAATTGAACCATCCTCTTCAACAAGCAGGCGCCATACACGGTCAAGGAAGCGACGTGCGCCGTCCAGGCCGTTCGTGCTCCACGCAATGGAAGCTTCCAGTGGTCCCATGAACATTTCGTAAAGACGAAGGGTATCTGCACCGTGAGATTCTACAACCTCATCCGGATTGACAACATTCCCTTTTGATTTACTCATTTTTTCATTGTTTTCACCCAGGATCATTCCCTGGTTGAATAGTTTTTGGAATGGCTCTTTCGTCGGAACTACGCCGATATCATAAAGGAACTTATGCCAGAAACGGGCATACAGCAAGTGTAGCACCGCATGCTCGGCTCCTCCGATATACGTATCCACAGGCAGCCACTCTTGCATTTTCTTCGCATCGGCAAGAGCTTCTTCGTTATGTGGATCGATATAACGGATATAGTACCAGCAGCTTCCCGCCCACTGTGGCATGGTGTTCGTTTCACGACGGCCTTTTTTGCCTGTTTCAGGGTCTTCAACGTTCACCCATTCACTGATGTTCGCAAGTGGCGATTCACCTGTTCCCGACGGTTTGATTTCAGTCGTCTTTGGAAGAACAAGAGGAAGCTCACTTTCAGGAACAGTCGTGGTCGTACCGTCTTCCCAATGAATAACAGGAATCGGCTCTCCCCAGTAACGTTGACGGCTGAATAGCCAGTCACGAAGTCGGTACGTGACTTTCTTCGTCCCGATGTTCTTCTCTTCCAGCCAGGAAATGGCTTTCGCAATCGCTTCTTCCTTCCCCAGTCCATCAAGGAAACCGGAATTGACATGATCTCCGTCACCTGTGTAAGCTTCTTTCTCAACATTTCCGCCAGCGACCACTTCCACGATTGGAAGATCGAACTCTTTCGCAAACTCATAATCTCGTTCGTCGTGGGCAGGAACGGCCATGATCGCACCTGAACCGTAGCTCATTAGAACGTAATCTGCGATCCAAATCGGCATTTTCTCACCGTTAGCCGGGTTGATCGCATAAGCGCCTGTGAATACACCCGTTTTTTCTTTTGCAAGATCGGTACGTTCAAGATCACTTTTCGATTTGATCGTATCGATGTATTCATTCACTTTCGAGCGTTGTTCGTCCGTTGTGATTTCTTCTACAAACGGATGCTCAGGAGCAAGAACCGCATATGTCGCACCAAAAATCGTATCAGGACGAGTCGTGAAGACATCGAATGATTTGTCATGACCATCGATGGTAAAGTTCACTTCCGCCCCTTCAGAACGGCCGATCCAGTTTCGCTGCATGTCTTTAATGCTTTCCGGCCAGTCAACCTCTTCAAGGTCTTCCACCAGACGATCCGCATAAGCCGTGATCTTCAGCATCCACTGCTTCATCGGACGGCGCTCTACAGGATGACCTCCTCGTTCACTCTTCCCATCGATGACTTCTTCATTGGCTAGTACTGTACCAAGGGCCGGACACCAGTTCACGGCAACCTCATCTACATAAGCCAAGCCTTTTTCATAAAGTTTCGTGAAGATCCATTGCGTCCATTTGTAATAGCCGGGATCTGTCGTATTGACTTCACGGTCCCAATCATACGAAAATCCTAGTGACTTGATTTGACGACGGAACGTATCGATATTTTTTTGAGTGAATTCTGCCGGATCATTCCCAGTATCAAGGGCATATTGCTCTGCAGGTAAACCGAATGCATCCCACCCCATCGGATGAAGGACATTGTATCCTTGCATACGCTTCATGCGGGAAAGGATATCCGTTGCCGTAAACCCTTCCGGATGTCCTACATGAAGGCCTGCACCTGATGGATACGGGAACATATCCAGTGCGTAGAAATTGGATTTCCCTTCGTCTTCAGTCGCCTTGAACGTTTTGTTCTCTTCCCAATACTGCTGCCATTTCGTCTCAACACTTTTATGATTAAAACTCATATTGAGATCCTCCTTTAATTGTCATTCGAAAGGTCGTAAAGTCCCTTTCTTTTTTATAAAATAAAAAAACCCTCATCCCAAATAAATATTTGGGACGAGAGTTTGTATTAACATTCTCCCGCGGTACCACCCACATTAGTGTACGCGCACTCAGCTTCATTCATCCTTAACGCGGAAAACGGCAAGTCTTACTATGGTTCACACTTGCAACTCAGCAGGCGAGTTCATGATGCTTCTGGTTGACTTTCACCACCCGTCAACTCTCTAAAACAGAAAACCTTCATTACTACTCCTGATCAACGTTTCAATATAAGAAAACATTATATGTATTCACTATTTTAGGGAAAAATATACTGAAGCGCAAGCCTATTATTGATTTATGGATGAGATTCTTGTCATTTTATTGAATGGTTTGGGATTACAGGTGACGCTTTTGGAGAAGTTTTGTCCTCTTTGATGAAAATCGAGCTGTTTCAATCATAAATCCAGGTCGTTTTCATGAAGGATCAAGTCGTTTCGGAAGACTCCGCCCTTTTTGACGAAGATCCCGGGCCGTTTTCGAGAGAAATCCAGGAGTCTTGACGAAGAACCCGACCGTTTTCAGAAAAATCATGTCGTTTTGACGAAGAATCCAGCCGTTTTGACGAAAAATCCGGCCGAAACCGAAGATAATCCGGCCGTTCCCATCAATAATCCAGCCGATTAACGTTTTTTTCCAAATCTATCCTCACCATATAGCACCGTCACATCAACCTCACCTAAAAAAAACGACCTCCAAAAAGGTCGTTTCTCCTCCATCAAGCTATTGGACCGTATACCCACCATCCAGGACGACTGCCTGCCCGGTGATTCCCTTGGCAGCGTCACTGCACAGGAACATGGTATAGTCTGCAATTTCTTTGACATCGAGTAATCTTCTCTGTGGTACGAGAGGATAGATGACTTCTTCTATCACTCTTTCTAACGGTATATTGCGTGTTTTGGCAAGGTCCCCCAGCTGATTGCGGACAAGCGGAGTGTCCACGTATCCGGGACAAACCGCATTGACGGTGATTCCATGTTGTGCCGCTTCCAATGCCGCTACCTTCGTCAGGCCGATGACTCCGTGTTTGGCAGAATTATAGGCTGCTTTGCCGGAGAAACCGACCAATCCATTGATGGATGCCATGTTGATGATCCGTCCGGTCCCCTGCTCCTTCATATGAGGCAGGGCATGCTTGATCGCGACAAATGGAGCGGTCAGCATGACTTTTATGAGAAGTTCAAATTTTTCAGTCGGGAACTCTTCAATATGGGATACATGTTGAAGTCCCGCATTATTGATCAATACATCGAGCTTCCCGTAGTGATCCACCGTTTTAGTGATCGCTTCTTTCAATTCGGATTCCGATGTCACGTCACAGCGCAATCCAAGAACTTCATATCCATCTGCCTTAAGGGCCTCTGAAGCTCCCTGAACGGCATCTTCCTGTAAATCCGTTAGTACGACTTTTGCTCCATTAGCAGCGAATTCTTTTCCAATTTCGAAGCCGATTCCCTGCGCTGCCCCTGTTATGAATACAACTTTATTTTCAACCATGATGATACTCCTTCCTTAGATCCCTAGGCCAAATGAGAATAAAAGAATCGCTATAGCTAAACCGATAAGTGGGACAATGACCGTAACGGCACCAACCGCGCCATAAGCTTCTCCATGTGATTCATTACAGATCGAGCGGATCGTCGTAACGACATATCCATTATGCGGCAATGAATCCAGTGCTCCTGAAGATATCGCCACTACCCGGTGAAGGGCTTCAGGGTTCACGCCCATATCAACATAATGAGGTGCGAGGATCGGCAATGCGATCGCTTGACCACCGGATGCCGAACCAGTCATCCCTGCTATCACACTGACGGCGATTGCTCCACCGATCAATGGAGATCCAGGAATACTCGTCATGACATCAACCGCTGTACTGAAGGCTGGAACGGCTTTGGCCACTCCTCCGAATCCAACAACGGCGGCGGTATTTCCGATGGCGATCAATGCACCTACTGTACCCTCGGAAACAGCACCCCAGAAGCCTTTGAAATATTTGCGATTTAACACATAAGCCGAAATCACACCACCTAATAAGGCAATGATAAGGGCGGATTGTTTTAATGAATCGTGGAATGAAAAAGCCAGAATAAGGACGACTAATAATGGAATCAATCCCATGAACGGGTTAGGTAAAGGTCTTCCTTCATCAATGACAGGATCTTCTTCGCGTGAATGGAACTTCTCTCCCTTATTGACCGCTTTTGTGATCATACGCTTCAACCACCAATAGCCAAACACTGCCATAAACACGGCGACGATCAAGCTGACTTCCCAGCCTGCATAAGGTGTCGTCCCCAGATATTCAATAGGAATCCAGTTTTGGATTTCCGGTGAACCGGCAGAGGTCATCGTGAACGTGACCGAACCGAATGCTAAGGCAGCAGGAATGAAACGGCGCGGCAGGTCGGCTTGTTTAAATAAACTAACCGCCATTGGATAAACAGAAAATGCTACAACGAAGAGACTGACGCCGCCATATGTTAAAACGGCACAGGCTGCAACAATGGCCAGTACTGCGTATTTCATCCCCATTTTCTCTACAACGAAACGGGAGACACTATCCGCTGCACCGCTATCTTCCATCACTTTTCCGAACACGGCACCCAACAGGAACATTAGATACCAGGCGGCGACAAAGCTAGTGAATCCTGACATATAATTGCTTACCAGATTCGCTTCCCCTTCAGCCGCCAATTGTGGAAAGAGCGGCATGCCGCTTAACACCGCAACGAACAATGCCGATATAGGACCAACAATCAATATGTTCATGCCCCTCATCGTTAAAAAGATTAATAAAATGAGTCCTCCAATAAGACCGATCATGCTTAACATGATATTTCCCCCTTTGTTCTCTAAAGATGTTTACTAGTAAATGAAATCGTTTACATTTTTATTTAAACCCCTACTCTCCCTTCCATAAAATACTTTCAAACATAATCTTTGCAATAATTGTGCCAACTTTCAGATTACTTAAAACTCATTTATTTCCACACTTAAATAGTATTTGGATTCCGAGATTCTGGACAAATTCATTTATTAAGTCACAAAATGTACACTTTTACACTAAAAATAAAAGAGTCCGGAAACATGGACTACTTTCCATATTTCCGGACATCCGGCACAACCACATCATAGAAGCTGATATTTATTTAATTTTTCATACATGCTTGATTTGCTTATCCCCAAAGACTCTGCAACCTTTCGTTTATCGTGCTGATGGGTTTGCAGGCTTTGTGCCAACACGGATTTCTCCGTTTCTTCAAGGATTTCTTTTAACGATTTGGATCCTACATCATATAAGTTTCCTGCCTTCATATAAGAAGGTAGGGACTGAAGGGAAACCTTGCTTCCATTAGACAAATAGGTGGATGCGTTAATGACATTTTCTAATTCACGCAGATTCCCCGGCCAGCTATAGGAAAGAAATATCTGCATCACTTCGTTTTCGAAGCCTTGAATCCGTTTTCCCGACGATTTTGTCGATTTTTCCAAGAAAAAAGCTGCCAGTGTCTCGATATCTTCCTTCCGTTCACGGAGAGGGGGAATTTGAAAAGGAACGACGTTAATACGATAATACAGATCACTTCGAAATCGCTTTTCTTCCATCATTTTTTCAAGTGGGCGGTTGGTGGCGGCAACAATACGGACATCCACATGTTGAACACGATTTGAACCGACTGCCTCGACCTCCCCTTCCTGTAAAACCCTTAGAAGCTTCGCCTGCATATTGAGAGGCATGTCCCCAATTTCATCAAGAAACAGTGTACCCTTATGAGCCAGCTGAAACTTTCCTTTCTTACCTCCTTTTTTCGCCCCTGTAAAAGCACCCTCTTCATAACCGAATAGCTCTGATTCCAGAAGTTGCTCTGGAATCGCTGCGCAGTTCACTTTAATAAAGGGTTGTCCGCTCCTTTCACTGAGCTGGTGGATACTGTGAGCGAACAACTCTTTACCGGTCCCACTTTCCCCTCTGATGAGGATGGAGATATCACTGGGAGCGATCATTTGGGCTTTGTCTTTCAGCTCATTCATGCCAGGTGATTCACCGATGATATCATTCAGCGAGTATTTCACTCCGGTATTGATGTCTTGAATATAGCTTTGAATTTTCGACATCATGTTCTTCACGTGAGAACTCATTTGCATCCATTCACTCGTGTCCCGAAAGATAACAGACCCAAATGCTCCAATGACCTTCCCATCAATCCGGATCGGAATTCGATTGGCGATCATATAGTTTCCTTTTATATATTGAAGATCTGCCACTTCTTCTTTGCCGGTGCCAGCGACTATATGCATTCGTGTATTTTCGATGACGTTTGTCACATGCGAGCCAATCGCTTTATCCCGCTCAACTTCAAGGAAGCGACAGTAATTGTCATTTATGTAGATAATCGTGCCTTCATCATCAACGACGACCAACCATTCGAAAGCGTTCTCAAGAATGATTTCAATCATTTCGACGGATACCTTTTTTAATAAGCTTCCCATTTCCATTTCCTCCTCTATTTTGCAAGAGAACATATATATCTATAGTAGCACATACACTCCCCATGGTTTTGAAATTGAATCCGTTTTCCAATCATTTCAATTTCCAGTAGAGATTCGGTTTAATCTATACGGTATTAGGGAAACTTCTTAACAATGAATGGAGGAATGAAAGGATGAAAATCGCAGAACTGAAAATATTTTATTTCGAAGACGATGGAATCATCCCGAATAACCCGGACCTGCCCGTACTCATATACCGGAATGCACTTGATCATCCTAATGGCGCCGAAGAGCTCTTCAACCGGAATCAATGGCTCAATAGTTGGACAAATGGCATATATGATTACCACCATTACCATAGTAATGCACATGAAGTATTGGGGGTCATGGAAGGTGAGGCAACGGTTCAATTAGGCGGTGAAATGGGCGAAGAAGTGACGGTCCATAAAGGTGATGTGATCGTCCTCCCAGCCGGAACCGGACATAAGAAATTATCCGCAAGTCCCGACTTTAAAGTCGCAGGAGCCTATCCGAACGGTGACGATTATAATTTGAAAAAAGGCTCATTACGTGAACGGCCCAGTGTATTGATTGAAATTAAGAGTGTTCTGCGTCCGACGTTGGACCCTGTGTTTGGAGAAACCGGTCCACTCATAAAATATTGGCTCAAGAAATTGGATTAAGCTAACGTTCTGCATCCAGTTGATTACGTTATTATTCGATTTTTTCCATTCCTATTCCTTTATTGTAATACTTCTTAGAAACGACTATAAATAATTTTGAAACTTCCTATAATCTAAGTGATTAGATTATTTTGTTGAAATAGTCTTGTTTTCTTATAAGTCCTATGCTATTCTATTATAGCGATGAGCTGAATTGTGTAAGTCGGGGATCACGTCCTTGTGACAACAAACGATGTGGCGTTTGCTGATCTCTCGCCTCAATTTTTTGCAAGTGGGCTTCCGTAGGAAACGGGAGCCCTTTTTATATGGAAAAAACCCCAATGATTTCTCATTGGGGTTTTCTTTATTGTTGAACTGATACGGACACAGCGCTTTTCTTTTTCAATGGACGGTCATATTGACTCGTAATCACTAATGAGACCATGAAGAAAACGATTAACGTCATAAACAGCACCTGCATGCTGAATAGGTCCACTAATACTCCTCCCATAAACGGCCCGATCATTCTCCCTCCTGTTGCTGTACTATTCACGATTCCCTGATAGAACCCTTCTCTCCCTTTTGGAGCAAGTGAGTTGGCTATCGTAGGAACAGCCGGCCATACGAGCATTTCACCAATCGTCATAATGACCATCGCAATCGCAAACCATTGAAATTGATCGGCAATCGAAGCCACGCCGAACGAAACCATGAAAATAACCGTCCCAATCATGATTTGAAGCTTTAAATTATGTTCAAAACGCTTGATGGCTTTTGATAATAGTGGCTGTGCAAGCACAATCAACGCTCCATTGATCGTCCACAGTAAACTATATTGTTTCAAGGAAATATTGATTTCCTGAGTGTACGTCGCAATGGTGGATTGCCATTGAACATAGCCCACCCAGCATAATAAATAGGCCGCACAAATGAAGAGCAGGGCCTTCAGCTTCGATTTATCCCTTATCATCTTAGACTCATTCAACACAGATGTTTGATGACCGTTAACGGAAATGTTTCGATAACCAAATAAGGCAATGAAGAAAAAGACGATATACATACTAAGATTCGCTAAGAATATATAGTTAAAGGAAAATGAGGCGACGAACCCACCTAATGCGGCTCCAACGGCAACTCCAATATTTTGCGCCACATAGACAGAATTGAATGCTTTCCGTCCACCTTCCGGCCAAACCGAACCTGCCATGGCATACATGGAAGGAAATACGATTCCAGAGCCAAATCCGACAATCGTCAAGAAGACAACATAGTGCGGCCAGCCATGCCAAATATTCATCCCTACCAAAGCAGTTAAGGTAATGGAGATTCCCAATAGAATGGAACGGTATCCACCAAACTTATCAAAGAGTGTTCCTCCGATCAGATTTCCAATGACACTCGCACCGGCATTGATCATCAGCACAATTCCCGCTACAGACAGTGATTTCCCTAAATTCTCATGTAAATAAATTGTATTAAGAGGCCATAAAAAAGAGGCACCTGTCACATTCACCATCATTCCAATGACAAGCAGCCATAATGATTTGGGCATGATTCTGCCCCCTTTCCACCATTTTATTTCGAGTCCCAAAAGGATTTTACTCTTTTTTGTGGAAGGGGGCAAGAATTATTTCTTAAAATGGATGTCCTTTTTTCAAATTAAAAAAACTAGGTGCCACCATTAATAGCACCTAGCTTTAGACAATCATTTTCCGTTATGATGATCGGACTTGACAGGCTGTCCCTTTTTTTCGTAGCGCTTTTTCGCAGCTTTAACAGGATTGTTTTCAGCCCCGAATTCTGTATCAAGATTGCGGAAGTCACTCCTGGTTTTTTGTTCAGGGTTTTTTTTGTCAGAACGTGTGGTCAATGTAATTTACCTCCTACTACATTTGGATCGTGATCTAACAAAATCATTTCATTTTGCATGTTTTGAAGCTGAAGTCTCATGCGATGCAATTGTTCACGCTGTTGAGAGTTCGCACTATTGGCTAAATGAGCTACATCATTCACCGCTGCTTCAAGCTGTTGCATGGCTTGAGTATATTCTACATCATGATAATGCTCCTGCTGTGACCCTGATTTATATTGTTCTTGAGCGTAACGAATGGCATCTTCACACTTTTGAATGCATTCATCGATCGAATTTCTTGTGGCCATTCCGACTACCTCCTTGACGTTTGGAATAAAGAAGAGGAAGGTCCTATCCATACTCTCCTCCACCTTAGTTTGAACCTGATTGCCCGTTTCAGAAGTGGTAATCTTCGCCTATTTCTTTATGCAGGATACATTTGACCCGGTGTTCATGTTAAAATCTTTTTGAGCGTCATACATACTGCTACACACATTGAAAACTAGGAGGTGTTTGTCATCGGGACAAACCCATTTCCATATGCCACAGATACCAAACGATATCATACGTGGAACTATCATTTGCGAAACCATTTTGGACACAAGGTCTTTAAGGTTGCCCTGGACGGAGGCTTCGATTGCCCGAACCGGGATGGCACCGTCGCCCATGGAGGATGCACATTTTGCAGTGCTGCAGGCTCTGGTGATTTTGCCGGAAGCAGGGTCGACTCTTTAGAAAAACAATTCAATGATATTAAGGAAAGAATGCACAAAAAGTGGAAAGATGGGAAGTACATGGCGTATTTCCAAGCATTCACGAACACTCACGCACCTGTCGATGTGCTGAGAGAGAAATATGAATCAGTTCTCGGACAAGAGGGCGTTGTTGGTATTTCCATCGCTACCCGTCCGGATTGTCTTCCTGACGATGTAGTCGACTACTTAGCTGAATTGAACGAAAGAACCTATTTATGGGTAGAACTGGGACTTCAGACCGTTCATGAAAAAACGGCCGGATTGATCAATCGGGCCCACGATTATCAATGCTATGTCGAAGGCGTCAATAAATTAAGAAAGCACGGTATACGGGTGTGTTCCCATATTATTAACGGACTGCCTCAAGAAAATGAAGAAATGATGATGGAAACAGCACGTGAAGTGGCCAAACTTGACGTCCAGGGAATTAAAATCCACCTCTTGCATTTACTGAAAGGAACTCCCATGGTCAAGCAATATGAAAAAGGTCTGCTCGACTTCATGGATTTTGATCATTACGTGAAATTGGTTTGCGATCAGCTGGAAGTCATTCCACCGGAGATGATCGTTCACCGCATTACCGGGGACGGACCTATCGACCTGATGATCGGACCGATGTGGAGCGTGAATAAATGGAATGTATTGAACGCGATTGACGATGAACTAAAACGCCGGGACAGCTGGCAGGGAAAATTTTATAAAGTGGATGTGAAAACATGAAATTAGATCGAATCTTACCTTTTGCAAGAGAGCTTCTGGAACGGGCTGTCAAACCGGGAGACATTACTATAGACGCTACACTGGGGAACGGACATGACACCTTATTCCTGGCCCGGTTAGTCGGAGAAAACGGACGGGTATACGGTTTTGATATTCAAGAGGAAGCCATCGAAAACACGAAGGAACAGCTCATCACCCATGATCTTGCTCACCGGGTGACACTCTTTCACCAAGGTCACGAGACTGTTATGAACGTCATTCCTCCATTGCATCATGGGAAAGTGACAGGGGCAGTATTTAATCTTGGATACTTACCGGGCGGTGACAAGGAGATCGTTACACGTCCGAAAACCACGATACTCGCATTGAATCAGATCCTGGAAATGATGGCACCTGAAGGGATTCTCGTCCTTGTCATTTATCACGGACATCCTGAGGGTGCCGTAGAGAGGGATTACCTCCTTCGCTACGTTGAAAGACTGGATCAAAACTATGTTCATGTCCTTAGATACCAATTCATAAATCAGCTGAATAATCCTCCATTCATTGTGGCGTTGGAGAAGAGATGAAAATAGTAAAATAGGGACGGACCTTTTTGAGGTCCGTCCCTATTCTTTATAACAGTTCGTTTGCGATTAATTCAAATGATTTAAGTTTGTCCTGGAAGTCGTATGTGATGCTGACGAGCATGATTTCTTCAGTTTGGTACTGTTCACTCAGTGAAAGTAGTTGTTCTTTCACTTTTTTAGGATTTCCGACGACCATGCGTTTGCGATTTTCACGGACTCTCATTTCTTCAAAAGGCGTGTACTGATAAGCTGCCGCTTTTTCAGGGCTTGGTGTCCCGTTTGAACGCATACCTTGTTCGATCATGAGGATCGCTAAGTCGATGCTGGATGCGACTCTTTCTGCTTCTTCATCCGTTTCAGCACAGACGGCAAACACGGCTACGATGTTTTTGGGCTCCT
The DNA here is from genome assembly GCF_041889765.1 of Rossellomorea sp. FM04394. Lineage (NCBI taxonomy): Bacteria > Bacillati > Bacillota > Bacilli > Caryophanales > Bacillaceae > Rossellomorea > Rossellomorea sp. FM04394. The sequence goes on from NZ_CP168654.1 coordinate 3,472,685, forward strand.
TCAGATACTTGGAAGGAACGAAGTTATTTTTGTAAGCCTGCGTATATTGGGGACCGCCCTCCCCATTAATAAATTGTGCAAAGGTATACGGTAATCCTTTTTGTGCCGCCAGCATCGCACTGGATGGACTTGAACCGAGCATCCATACTTCCGGCATCGTTTCGATCATCGGGGCTGCCGTCAAACCTTGGTACGGATGTGTGTCTGGTAAGGAATCCGTCAAATATCCAAGGAGGTCATCGATTTGTTCCGGATAACGATTGACGTCCCTCGGCTTCCCGTCGTGCAGGGCCATCGTTGCCATCGGCATTCCGCCAGGTGCCCTTCCGAGGCCTAAGTCAATCCGATTCGGATTCAACCCTTCAAGCAATCGGAAGTTTTCCGCTACCTTGTATGAAGAGTAATGAGGAAGCATGACCCCTCCGGAACCGACACGGATTTTTGATGTATTCTGTGCAAGGTGAGCGATCAAGACCTCCGGTGAAGATCCGGCAAGACCCGTTGAATCATGATGCTCTGATACCCAGAAACGTTCAAATCCCAACTTTTCGGCATGCTGAGCTAATTGTACTGTATGATGTAAAGCCTCTTGAGGGCTCATTCCTTCTGAAATGGGTGACTGATCTAAAATACTTAGCTTGATAGTCAAAATGGACATCTCCTTTTATTGATGTGAGTATTATTATCAATTCCATAGTAAAAAATGTCCACTAACATGCTTAAAGGGTGACTGCCGGGAAGGCAGTCACCCTTTACTTACTTATTTTTTGTAGATCAACACTTTACCGACTGTACCGTCAGCACTTTCTCCTGTTACACGGAAATTCAATCCGTAGTTCGGTACGTTACGTCCAGCGTCTATCAATCCTTTGTTGCTGTAATCCGCACTGTCGTCAAATAATGGATTTTGAGCAGTTTTATTGTCTTTCAGAGTGATTCCAAGAATGTCGCTATAGTCCAGGAACATTTTCTCTGATTTGTTCAAACTGAACGCAGCATCATGTACTTGGTAGCGTGTACCAGCCACAGCTCCGTCACTCCAGAAGTTTGTACTTTGGTCTGCATCCACAACGCCGACAAATCCATCTCCTGGATGAATGCCAGTCCAGTTTTCACTGAATTGCTTATCCACATACCAGACCACTAAACCTTCGTCGAATTGCATTAAGCTTGCACCACGGCGGATGTTGGCAAGACCTTCATCTACACCGTTGTGGCTGCGCCATTCCAGTAGGTAGTAGTGTTCAGAGCGTTTAATACCGTCGTTCTTTTCGAATCCGTCTAAAGTGAATTGAGGTTCTCCTTCAGCGTCATCAAATACTACTTCTTCCCCATCGACGACTAAAGAAAGATCATCTGCGTAGAAGCCAGGATTCGAAACGGCAGCATCCGTGACATACTCAATGGCAACTTCAACTTCTTGACCAGCATAAGCCGAAAGATCAAAGGAAGCGTCAATCCATCCGTTAGAAGAACCAGTGATACCATTCCCAAGATTAGAGTCATGAGGGTTAGTATTAGTAGTTATGTCACTCGCTACCGGCTCTCCGTTAACCGTTACATAAGCGTAATCCCAGTCCGTTTCAATGTCATACCAAGCTTTAAAATTGAACTCAGCAGATGTAGCATTTGTTAAATCCACAGTAGTCGATAAATAATTGTGCAAATCATCAGCACTTCCAGAGAAATACTCATACTCACCGCTAGCCGGCTCATTGATGACTGTTTCTTTTTGTGGAAGATTAACTTTCACTACGTCGTTGTTTGTTCCTTTTGTGTTTGCTTCGTCAAGTAATGCTACTGTTCCTTCATTAGTAACGTCCTCTAAATTGATTTCAGATCCAGTTAACCAGTTACCTTTCGTCCCTTCATTATCAACAACTGCTGATCCTTGAAGCATTTCCTTCATGTAAGGACTGAATCCGGTAGGCTGAGTCCCAGGAATATCCCCGGCCCAACTTCCGCTTGACATGATGGACCAGTAGCTGACCGGTTCTCCTGCACCAGTGTACTGAGTATCGTATTCATCCGGAAGACCTAAATCATGACCGAATTCATGGGCCATGACTCCGACAGCACCGTCTTCAGGTTCGATTGTGTAGTCATAAGCAGCCATTGCCCCGCCCCAATAAGGAACAGTTGCTTCAGTTCCTGGAAGAGCATGAACCCCGCCAAGATTCCAGCGATGAGACCAAATGGCGTCAGATCCTAAATCTCCTCCACCAGCTTCTTCACCCACACCAGAGTGAATCACCATTAAGTGGTCAACCAGACCGTCTGCCTCAAGGTAATTACCATCTCCGTCAAGGTCGTAACGATCCCATTGGTCATAATCAGCAATGTTTACGGTTGGATCTGCCGCAGCTTTTGCTAAGGCTTCTTTTACAAGGCCGCGTGCATTGACATCGCTACCGTCTTCAGTAGGATAGTTGCCACCATACTCAGCGGCAGGCTTACTTGCTGTATACCAACCGGCAACTTCACCTTCAACAGAATAGCTTCCACCCGACTGCTGTTCATAATATTGCTTCATGGAAACATAGTTTTTACCGTCTGGGCCTGTCCATCCACCTGTACCAAACAACATATCCTGATAGTGCTCACGTGAATAAGCATCTTCACCTTCGTAATACATATCCGTTTCTTCAGGTTTCATTTTATTATGCTTTCTGTCCGGATAATCAACTAAAAGTACCAATACCTTATCCGTACGCATTTCACCGTCATACGCTTCTTCTTTCACAGACTCCGGTGAATTCTTTTTGGCTTGTCCCAATTTATTTCCTTTTCCATTCGTCAAATCATTGTTTTTCATTTGTTCTTGAAGCTTCACTTTTTCAGAAGCTTCATTTTCATGTAATTCTCCTGCTTCTTTTTCCGCAGAATCCGCTTTCGCTTTCAAGAACTTCTGCAGTGCTTTTTCAGCCTCAGCAGGTGTCGCATTTTGTTTGATTTTTCCGTCTTTTTTCAACATTTCAATCAGGCGTTCGTCATTCGCAATGCCTAAATCGAAAGGCCCTCCATGCTTATGTTCGTGTTTCACCGTTGGCTTTGCTAACACATTTTCAGGCACTGTGGTTGCAGCTGATGCAGGTACAGCAAATGCCCCTACACTTAATGCCGCAGCCATGGCCATTGTTAATACTTTACGTGATTTCAAACAGTATTCCCCCTCTTTTTTCTGTACTAAATTTTTACACTAATTAAAATATACTCCATTATTCTGAAAAGTAAATATTTTCAGAATATATTAGTTATTTAGTATTACGAAATAATAGTTTTTTAGATAAATAGTATGAAATTCCACGAATGAACGGATGGGTAAATTGTCGCGATCTGATGAAAATCAACGAATACTTTTTTGTATAAATATGGTATTAAAGGTCGAATTTAGTAATTACTCATACGACTTAAGTTTGATGGAATAGACAAAAAAAGGGACGGACCTTCGACACTGGTGTCAAAGGTCCGTCCCTCTTATTCAGGATGTTTTTTTGCGTTTTTTCCATTTGCGGTAGATTTTGCCGTTGATGTAGAAGAATCTCGTGATCCAGCCGGCTTGTCCGATGAATTCTTTGGAGAAGGATTGTACTTTTTCTTGTTTGCTTGCCTTTTCGTCTGACAGGTAAACGCCAATGAGTCCTTTGTTGATCAAACGATGGAAGTGAGCGTGCGGCAGCTCATGGGTATGTTCATCTGCTTTTTGCAAGAAATGAAGGAGTCGACCTTTTAAGTGCTCATCGTCCTCATAATAGAAACAAAAGTTTAAGTCTCCTCCCTCGAGGTCCTCATCTTGGTCGATGAAGTAGTCGAGAAGAATATGTAAGCCCTGAATATACGGAAAGTATCCGCTTTTTATTTTCTCTGTGTAGGACGGCTGAAAATCGCTGCGACAGGCGTATGATACTAAACAGAATATACCGAGGGTCGAACCTGAGCAGGCGGAAAACTCGTACCAATTCATTTCAGGGAGGTTCGACCGGTGTGTTTCAAACCAATTCTGAAGCCTTTCCACTCTCTCCTCTTTCTTCACGTGTTTATGTATCTGCAGATCACAATAGTATTCACACAATTCGAGCAGATCACCCTTGATGCTGCCGTAATGACTTAGATTTGCAAGAACGGATTGACAGGTAAGCACCAGATCCCTGAGATACCCCCCGTCATCCTGATCTGCTCTTAATGCATAGTAATTGACAGGCACAGCGTCCACTGTCAAGGCATCCTTCATGGATTGATGAAGAAGGGTAAAATCCTCTGGATCAAGAGAAACACTTCGATCACACAGATTATCTAAATAATCACTTATCGTTTGATAAGCGACGATAAATCGGATTGTATCCTGTTTTTTATCCAGTGCCAAAAGTGATAAAATCGATCCACCTTCACAGTGAAACGTTTTATGCTCAATACTTGAAAGGGCCTGGTTTCTCAATTCTTGGTTGGGGATCGCTTCTGCACGCCTCTTCCACTCATCTAACTCTTTATGAACAATCGGAAAAACATTTCGGTATACTCTTGTCATTAACGAAAAGGGATCACTTGGAATGGACACCTTTACCACCTCTTTTACAAAATGTAACCTAACGCTTTCAAGCGACTTTCAATGAAATTTTTGGAGTACTCAAATATATCTTCTCGTTCTGGTTCATTATAGATTTCATGATAGCATTTCGGCCATTCTTTGTAATGCATTTCAGATAAAGACAGTTCGTTGAACCACTTCTTCACTGCTCTTTTATCCACGATTTTGTCGTCACCGGCCTGTAGGACAAGTAATGGAACGTCAGGCATCTTATCAAGATTAACAAAAGCTAATTTTATCGCATGCGCCAGTTCCCGGTACCAGCGTACAGACACTTTGGTGATATAAAGTGAATCATTGCTGTCGATTTCACGGACATCTGCATTTCTCGTTGCCATATCGATTGTTAACCCTGATGGGAATTTAACCATAGGAGCAATTTTATTTAACCCGTAGGACAAAAGCTCGATAGGTTTAGAAGGCGTAGTAACCAAGCCTAAACAAGGTGAGGACAATATTACACCTGCCAGTTTCACATGGGATTCCTGAAGCATGCGGACGGCGACAAGCCCCCCCATACTATGACCAATCATAAATACAGGTAATTCAAATTGATAAGCCGCCTGTACCCAATCTTTCACTTCCACTATATATTCATCAAAGGAATCGATATGTCCTCTTTTACTTCTTGAGGTCATACCTTGACCCGGTAAATCCCCCATTATGACATGGAAGCCTGCTGCACGCCACATTTCAATGAGCCAACCGTACCTGCCATGATGTTCCATTGCTCCATGGATGATGACGATGACTGCTTTTGCTTCTTGATCTGTTTCCCATTTCCACATGGCAAATCCTCCTTTATAGTTCTCTAATTGATTGAATTCTGCTACCATTTATTATAGTAAATATTATTGAAAGGGGTAGTAAAAAATGCTCTATCCGTATTATGATAAAAAACCAGTCATCTCTCACTCGGCTTACATTGCTGATTATGTGACCATCTCTGGGGATGTGGAGATCGGTGAAGAGTCCAGTATTTGGTTTAACACCGTTATAAGAGGGGATGTCGCTCCAACGAAAATCGGTAATAAAGTAAATATACAGGATAATTCCATACTCCATCAGAGTCCAAATAACCCTCTTATTCTTGAAGATGAAGTAACCGTCGGCCATGGGGTGATTCTACATAGCTGCAAAATCCGAAAAAAAGCGTTAATCGGCATGGGATCGATCATTCTCGATAATGCTGAAATTGGAGAAGGAGCCTTTATCGGGGCAGGAAGCCTTGTTCCACAAGGAAAAGTCATACCTCCCAATACACTGGCATTCGGTCGGCCAGCAAAAGTGGTAAGAGAGCTGAACGAACATGATATTAGCGAGATGAAGCGCATTTCCAGGGAATACGCGGAAAAAGGACAATATTATAAGAGCATCAAACCATTTTAACTTCTTATATACTTGGGATACCCCATCCTTCCTGAGAATACTCATGGAAGATTTTCTTGTATGAAGGTCCCCGTTTCAGATTTATCTACCGTTTTCAGAATATATCTAGCAAAGTCGGAGTATATCTGCCATTCCACGCAATAAAATAAACTCCCCCACCGCCAACCCCTATCGAAAAAAAAGACCAACACCCTGATAAGTGTTGGTCTTTTCTATCTATATCTTCTCTTATTCGCTTAATGCTTCTGCTTTTAATGCTTCAGCTTTGTTTGTACGCTCCCAAGGAAGATCAAGATCGTTACGGCCAAAGTGTCCGTAAGCAGCTGTTTGCTTGTAAATCGGACGACGAAGGTCCAACATTTTGATGATTCCTGCAGGGCGCAGGTCAAAGTTGTTGCGGACAACATCAATCAATACGTCTTCTGATACTTTACCCGTTCCGAATGTGTCGATTGAAATCGATACCGGTTGAGCAACACCGATTGCATACGCTAATTGAACTTCACATTTTTCAGCAAGTCCCGCTGCCACAATGTTCTTCGCTACGTAACGTGCTGCATAAGCCGCTGAACGGTCCACTTTCGTTGCATCCTTACCGGAGAATGCACCACCACCGTGACGAGCGTATCCGCCGTAAGTGTCAACGATGATTTTACGTCCTGTAAGTCCTGCATCACCTTGTGGTCCACCGATAACGAAACGGCCTGTCGGGTTGATGAAATATTTCGTCTCTCCATCGATCAGTTCTTTCGGTACAACCGGGTCGATGACATATTCTTTCAAGTTGCGCTGGATTTGCTCAAGCGTCACTTCAGGGTGATGTTGAGTAGAGATAACGATCGTGTCGATACGGACCGGCTTATCGTTTTCATCGTATTCAACGGTTACTTGCGTCTTTCCATCCGGACGAAGGTAAGGAAGGATTTCTTCTTTACGAACTTCAGTCAGGCGACGGGAGATTTTGTGTGCAAGGGAAATCGGAAGAGGCATAAGCTCTTTCGTTTCATTACAAGCGAATCCAAACATTAGCCCTTGGTCACCTGCACCGATTGCATCGATTTCTTCATCCGTCATTTGACCTTCACGGGCTTCAAGTGCCTGGTCTACACCCTGAGCGATATCAGCAGATTGCTCATCGATGGATGTAAGTACTGCACATGTTTCAGCATCAAAGCCGTATTTCGCACGAGTGTAGCCGATTTCACGGATCGTTTCGCGAACGATTTTTGGAATATCGACATACGTACTTGTTGTAATTTCACCTGCAACAAGAACAAGACCCGTTGTAACAGACGTTTCACATGCCACACGGGCATTCGGATCATTGGTAAGAATTGCATCAAGAATTGAATCAGAAATTTGGTCACAAATTTTATCTGGATGTCCTTCGGTTACGGACTCAGATGTAAACAGACGACGTTTAGTTGACATCAAGGTTCCTCCTTAAGCTATTTGTTAGACTCTGATCTAACAAAACATTAAACAGATACGGTACTCATTCCCTAAGTAGTATGAAGTAAACATGGTTTTTTTATAAAAAAATCATGAATTATGTGCATTTGATCCACTATAAACAGAAAAAACCCTTCCTCATGATTAAAGCAATAGAGGAAAGGTTTCAGATCATAGCCGCGCCTTTTCTCTCTTATCGTTCAAGGTTCATAGACCTTGCCTCAGTTTAGCACCTTCGCTTAATCGGATCGTTTCAAGAAATGCGATCCATTCACTATTTAGCAGGTTGCTGGGTTTCATAGGGTCTGCTCCCTCCACCAGCTCAGGATAAGAGTATCCGTTCAAGGAACAATGATAACGTTTAGGACTAGAGGTGTCAACTTTTTTTCGAGTGACAGGTTTAACCAATCTTTTAGCCTCTTTTTAAGACTTCCAACCATTTTTCTCGATTAAAATAACCTAATGGGGTAATGAGGCTAAACATTTAGATTTTTTCTTCATATATATAAGAAGAAACAAGCTGTATTTGGACGAAAAATGTGACAAAATGGAGACACATTATAAAATTAAATAAATAGTATAGACTAATAGCTTGATTGTGTTATACTATTTTTGAGAAGTAAGCGATGCCATTAAATAAATTTATATAAAGGAAGGGTTCTAATGAATTCAGTGAGCATGTCTAATGAATTAACAGAATTACTTAACGGTCAAAACATTCAGGAACAATTATCTGTTTCCCAACTAGTTGAAAAAGTCCTTCAACGTAATGAAGGCGTTTTAACATCATCAGGTGCAGTCAGAGCAGAAACTGGTAAATACACAGGACGCTCTCCTAAGGATAAATTTATAGTTGAAGAACCATCCACGAAGGATAAGATTGAGTGGGGATCTGTCAATCAACCCATCTCATCTGAATCATTCGATAAACTATATACGAAAGTGATCAATTACTTAAAAGAAAAAGAAGAAGTATTTTCTTTCAAAGGGTTCGCAGGTGCCGACTCAAAACATAGACTGCCGATTCAGGTGATCAACGAATTTGCCTGGCATAATCTTTTCGCTCATCAATTATTCATTCGCCCAACAGAAGAAGAGCTAAAGGGTCACCAATCAGAATTCACAATCGTTTCTGCTCCGAACTTCAAGGCGGATCCCGAAGTTGACGGAACTCATTCTGAAACATTTATCATTGTATCATTCGAAAGAAGAATTGTCCTGATTGGTGGTACTGAATATGCAGGTGAAATGAAGAAATCGATCTTCTCTGTCATGAACTATGTGCTCCCTGAATCCGATATCCTTTCCATGCACTGCTCTTCAAACGTGGGACGTGAAGGCGATGTGGCATTGTTCTTCGGTTTATCCGGAACTGGAAAAACGACTTTATCCGCAGACCCTAACCGCCGTTTAATCGGAGATGATGAACACGGTTGGTCTCCGAACGGTGTTTTCAATATCGAAGGCGGCTGCTATGCGAAATGTATCGGCCTTACACGTGAAAAAGAGCCACAGATCTTCGATGCCATCCGTTTCGGTTCTGTCCTTGAAAATGTTGTCCTTGATGACAATTCCCGCATCCCGGATTATGAGGATAACACATTAACTGAAAACACGCGTGCTGCATACCCTCTTCAAGCGATGGAGAACATCGTTGAACCAAGTGTTGCAGGACATCCAAATACAATCGTATTCTTAACGGCAGATGCATTCGGGGTATTACCTCCAATCAGCAAACTGACGAAAGAACAAGCAATGTACCACTTCTTAAGCGGATATACATCCAAGCTTGCAGGTACGGAGCGAGGGATCACTTCACCACAAGCAACATTCTCAACATGCTTTGGCTCACCATTCCTGCCACTTCCTGCAACCCGCTATGCCGAGATGCTTGGTAAGAAAATCGATGAGCACAGTGCACAGGTATTCCTTGTGAACACCGGGTGGACTGGTGGAGAATACGGTGTTGGTAACCGCATGAAGTTATCTTACACTCGTGCCATGGTTCAAGCAGCCCTTGAAGGCGAACTGACTCACGTTGAAACAGAAACGGACGACATCTTTGGTCTGAACATCCCTGTTCACGTTCCTGGTGTTCCGGACGAAGTGCTTCAACCAAAAAGAACATGGTCCAATGAAGCAGCCTATGAAGTGAAAGCAAAAGAACTTGCCCATAAATTCAACGAGAACTTCAAGAAATTCTCAAACGTACCATCTGAAATCGAACTAAAAGGCGGCCCATCCGTTAAGTAGTCTATATACAAAGGTCCGTCCCTCATTGTTGAGGGACGGACCTTTGTTATGGTTATAATCCTTTTTTTCGACCGGTGATTCTGTTAAATAAAAATACTACAATGGCAATAACGAGTAAGATATGGATGATGGCTCCCCCGATTTTAAAAATCAATCCAAGCAACCAAAGGACTAAAAGAATTCCAATAATGGTCCAAAGCATGAGTTTTCCCTCCTAATAACTGTGATTGATGCTAAGATTCCCTATTTCGGTCCATTTAAAACCATACATGGTATTTCCATTAAAAATTATGCAGCTATTAGTAACTTCTGTTAGTCCAACTGAATTTATGCAAAACATTCTTGCTGTCATTTAAATTTTCCTAAAAATAATACTTTACTAAATATTTCTAATTTTGGTATGATAATGATTAAAATTCACGAAGGGGAATTAAAATGATCAGACAGCTTACAGAAGAGGATCATGATATTTGCCAGCAGCTCATTCATCGGCAGCCGGCTGAGAATTTGTTTATTATCGGGGACATTGAAGCCTTTGGGTATGAACAGGATTTCCAGAAGATCTGGGGCGACTTCGATGAGGAAGGAAATTTAAGAGGAATTCTTCTTAAGTACCGTGAAAATTTCATTCCGTTTTCAATGGCTGAATTTGATGCTGAAGGATTCGCCGCTATCATTAATGGACATGAAGACTACAGCATCGTTTCAGGTTTAAGACGGATCGTCACTGAGGTTGAACCCTTTTTATCCAGAGAAATTAAATCAAAAAGACATATGTATTATGCGAAATGCGACAACACCGAATCAATGGATCGACAAGACCTCCCAAAAGTGAAAGAGGCTACCCTCACTGATATTCCTAAACTTGTGGATCTGTTGAACAGCATTCCTGAGTTCAGCGGCGGGGATTTTTGCGTAGAAAAAAGAAAACATAGCATGGAAGCCGGAGTTTCCAGAAGCTATTACGTAGAAGAAGACGGTAAATTTGTTTCTTCCGCCTCTACAACCGCTGAAAACAGTATGTCTGCGATGATTGTCGCTGTTTGTACCCATCCGGAGTACAAGAAAAAAGGATACGCGACGGAATGCATGACGAAGCTCTGTCGGGACGTATTAGAAGAAGGAAAAGAATTATGCTTATTCTATGATAATCCTGAAGCAGGGAAAATTTATAAGCGTATTGGATTCAAGGATATAGGATATTGGTCTATGTATAAATTTTAGTAATAAAAAAGTTGACTCCCAACAAAGAGTCAACTTTTTCACTATGCTGCTACTTTCCGATTCCCGATCAACCGCGCCTGAACCAAACGTTGTCTAACGGTAATTCCAATCCAGCTTGCAAGGAACGCTTTAATAAGTCCAACTACGATAAATGGATAAACACCTGCTGCCATCGCCTGACTCCAGCTAAGGTCAGCAACAAATTTCAACTGAATGGTACCCAGGATCAATGTAATCATCATCCCAACTGTATTGGCAACCATCGCCATTGGAATGGTGAATTTTGTTTTTTCAAGAATGAAGCCTGTAAAGAAAGCCGCTGCGATAAAGCCAAAAATATAGCCTCCCGTAGGCCCGACAAGTACCTGTGCACCTCCACTGAAGCCCGCAAATACAGGCACACCGACTGCTCCCAGGGCTGCATAGCATACCATGGCGAACGCTCCATATCGGCTTCCAAGAATCGTCGCCGTAATTCCTACTGCTAATGTTTGCCCACTGATTGGAACGAGTGGCAGTGGAATCTCGATTTGAGCAAAAATCCCCGTAATCGCAGCAAAGATGGCACAGTGAATGATCACCCTTAGTTTTTCTCCGTTCACTTTCAAATCCCCCTTGTGTATGTAAACTGTTTATAACATTAAGTTAACACAATTTAAAGGATTTTGGGAAGCTTATTTTTTCTCCCTTTCGTTTTTTAATTGGGAGCATAAACATTACATATCTTTTCTTTTGCCTGCCATTCTAAAGCGGTTTTTAATGAAATCCTCCCTTTTGGGAACTCATCCATCCCCCTATCACTCACCAGGTACAGGATGGTACGATTTGGGTGAAGTTCATTAAATACTTGAATGATTCTTCCTATGGCTATGTATGACATTTTCTATTCTCTCCTTATGAACAGGACGCAATCCCTTTCAACTGCGCCCTGCGTCTTAAAAATGTGGATCAAAGGAAGGTACAGCTACACGCGACCTATATCTCTTCGTTCCCCGTCAATTATCTTTCCTTTTTAAGCAACACCTCTTCACGCACTTGATCCGCAGCTTCCACCATGGTCTTAAGCGCTAAAACTGTCTCATCGATCCCACGTGTTTTCAAACCACAATCCGGGTTGACCCAGAATAATTCGGGATCCAGCACTTCTAGAGCCCGATGTATATTACGGATTAATTCTTCACGCTTCGGCACCCGGGGACTGTGAATATCATATACCCCAAGACCTATACCTTTGTCATACGTATGATCTTCAAAAACATGGATCAATTCCCCATGACTTCTTGATGTTTCAATTGAGATGACATCAGCATCCAAATCACTGATGGCATCTATAATATCTTCAAAATCCGAATAGCACATATGGGTATGGACCTGGGTTTGGTTCTGTACAGATGAAGTGGCCAATCTGAAAGCATAAACGGCAGCCTTTAGATATTCCTCCCAATTCTCACTCTTTAAAGGGAGTCCTTCTCTAAGTGCCGGCTCATCGACTTGTATCATCCGAATCCCATTGGCTTCTAATTCCTCTATCTCTTTTTGGAGAGAAAGTGCGATTTGATTCGCTACTTCATATCGTGATACATCATTCCGAACAAATGACCAATTTAGAATCGTGATCGGGCCCGTTAACATCCCTTTAACCGGTTTATCGGTTAATGATTGAGCATATATGGTTTCTTTAACCGTCATCGGTTCTTTGAAATTCACATCACCATATATGAGTGGCGGCTTCACACATCTGGAACCGTATGATTGTACCCATCCAAACTTCGTAAATTGAAAACCTTCTAATTTCTCACCAAAGAATTCAACCATATCCGTCCGTTCGAATTCACCATGTACAAATACATCAAGGCCGATTTCTTCCTGAATTATAATCCAGCGTTTTATTTCCGCATGAATATATTGTTGATACTCCCCATCAGAGAGCTCGCCTTTCCTCCACTTCAACCTCTGCCTTCTTACTTCCTGGGTTTGAGGAAAACTGCCGATTGTAGTGGTAGGTAGAAAAGGTAATGAAAAGTACTTCGCCTGTTCCAGCTTACGAACATGGAAAGGAACCTTTCTACCGACATTATTTTGGTGCAATTCTTCAACATTTTCCTGCACCTCCCTATTATTACGCAGCGGTGATTCGTTTAAATTCTTAATCGCCGTTACACTTTGAACGATCTCATCTTCTATTGTATCAGCTCCGTCACGAATCCCCTTTGTTAAAATTGTGATTTCATGTAATTTTTCATCAGCAAATGATAGAGCGTCAATGAGGGGACTGCCAAGTGTTTCTTCATTCTGCAAGGTTACTGGTACATGTAGTAAACTGCAGGATGGTTGAATGATTAAGCGATCACTCGGAACATACCCTGCAATGAACGATAGAAGCGTATGGGTATCAGTAAGACGACTTCTCCAAATATTCCTTCCATCGAGAATTCCGGCAGCCAAGATTTTATCCTTAGGAAAACCAAATCTTTTCAGCGCCGCCAAATTCTCACCACGATCATGCACAAAATCTATCCCTATGCCATCTACCGGGAGTGCTAACACCCGCTGGTACCTTTCCAAACTATCATAATAGGTTTGCAGGATGATCTTTAACCCGGGGCAGGATTCTTTAAGCGTTTGATAGACTTCTTTGAATTGATCCATCTCTTCATCCCCGATGGAAGTGCACAAGATCGGTTCATCCATTTGTACCCACTCTACACCCTCTTCCTGTAATTCACGCAATACTTCAGCATAAAGAGGGACAAATTGATCAACAAGAGTTTTATAATCACCGGTTTCATACCCTTTGGACAATTTCACAAAAGTGAAAGGACCTAAGATAACCGGTTTACCTTTTATACCCAGTTTCTCTTTTGCCTCTCTATAAAAATGCAGGGGACGATTTTCCACTAACTGTGGTGCGATCCCATCAAGTTCAGGCACGAGATAGTGATAGTTGGTATTAAACCATTTTGTCATTTCTAATGCCACCGCGTCCTTCGCGCCTCTAGCCATATCAAAATACGTTTCAAGAGAGACCTTCCCCCCACTATAATGAAACCTCTCGGGAACCAAGCCGAACATGACGGCTGTATCAAGCACATGATCATATAAGCTGAAATCTCCAACCGGAACTAAATCAATCCCCTGATCCGATTGCTTCTTCAAGTGGTTGACTCGTATTTCCTCCATTTGTTCTAAGAAGGAATCCTTTTCTATCTTCCCTGCCCAAAATTGTTCCAGCGTCTTTTTCCATTCACGCTTTTCACCGATCCTTGGATATCCTAAATTCGAACTGATCACCTTACTCATTCAATCCTCACTCCTTATACTTGAGATGGTTGTCATCAACAAAAAAATCTCTCTTTCAAATGAAAGAGAGATTCATACGTATCACTAACTAGAGTTGAGACATTCTTGTATTCTCAACACGTATTCCTCACCCCTCTCTATATCCACGTAGAGCATAAGCGCATACAACAGGCAGGTCTCCTGACTTAGGTTCACAGCTTCTTATCCCTTCCCATTTCAATAGAAATAGTGGTTGAATGATAAGTCGCTCCCCATTACAGTGGCGGGACCGTGCCGGATTTTCACCGGTCTTCCCTTTTAGCTGAGGATGGCTCAGCACCTATTGCATTTATCTATTTAATTTTTCTTTCATAAAAACGAAAAGCCCTCTCTTGCGATAGAGAGGGCTTCATGTTTATTAGAATCCTCTCTTATTTTCCAAAGCAAAGTGCTTTGCAGGAATTAGCACCTTTTCAACACATCGGTTGAATGGTTGCCGGGTTTCACAGGGCCAGTCCCTCCACCACTCTCAATAAGAGTTACACATATATATTTACTATTCCGAAATTTGTAATAATCGTAGCATGGTACATATACGCTGTCAAAAGAAATTTAATCAATAGCTTACACGTTTCTAATAATAGGTACTTTCTACATAGTGACATTTGATACAAGACCTTGTTACATCCGTTTCATAGAAGACATGCCTGCAGTTTTCCTGAATGCTCTTCACTTCTTTTTCGAGTTGGATGACTCTCTGATTGAGCTTTACGATTTCATTCTTCAATTTCAGTACATGACAAGGAGGTTTATCGGTAGATGTTTGATCCATTTTCCACAAACTCCTTCGATTTTTCTTTCAATCCTTTTTCTATTTCCTTATGAACATCATTCATGCTAGTCTTCTTTATTCCCCTTATGTCATGTGATATTCTCATTGAACAAAATTTCGGGCCACACATTGAACAAAAATGGGCCGTTTTTGCCCCTTCTGCAGGAAGTGTTTCATCATGGTACTCCCTTGCACGTTCCGGGTCCAGGGATAAATTAAATTGGTCATTCCACCTAAATTCAAATCGAGCCTTAGAAACGGCATTATCTCTGACTTGTGCCCCTGGATGGCCTTTCGCCAAATCCGCTGCATGTGCTGCTATTTTATAAGCAATGACACCCTCTCGCACATCATCTTTATTCGGTAATCCCAGATGCTCTTTCGGTGTTACATAGCATAGCATAGCTGTTCCAAACCAACCGATCATGGCAGCCCCTATGGCAGAAGTAATGTGATCATACCCCGGTGCAATATCTGTCGTTAATGGCCCCAAGGTATAAAAGGGAGCTTCATGACAGATTTCCATCTGCTTATCCACATTCTCTTTAATCATATGCATCGGTACATGACCAGGGCCTTCAATCATGACCTGTACATCATGCTTCCAAGCAATTTTGGTTAGCTCGCCTAATGTTTCAAGCTCGGGAAACTGTGCTTCATCATTCGCATCAGCAATTGATCCTGGCCTTAAACCATCTCCTAAGGAAACGGAGATATCATAGGCTTTTAAAATCTTACATATATCTTCAAAATGTGAATAAAGAAAGTTCTCTTTATGATGGGCAAGACACCATTGCGCCATAATTGAACCTCCACGGGAAACAATCCCTGTTGTACGATCAGCCGTCAGATGAACATACCGCAATAATACACCTGCATGAATGGTGAAATAGTCAACACCCTGCTCCGCCTGTTCGATTAATGTATCCCGGTACACATCCTTGTAAGATTCTCTGCAATTCCGTTTACTTTTTCAAGTGCTTGATAGATCGGTACCGTACCAACAGGGACAGGGGAGTTTCGAATGACCCACTCCCTTGTTGTATGAATGTTTTTCCCTGTTGATAAGTCCATTATGGTATCGGCACCCCAACGAGTTGCCCACGTCATTTTCTCCACTTCTTCTTCAACGGAAGATGATACGGCAGAGTTTCCGATATTCGCGTTTATTTTCACATGAAAGTGACGGCCGATGATCATCGGTTCACATTCAGGATGATTGATATTAGCAGGAATGATGGCCCTGCCATTTGCTACTTCTTCTCTTACAAATGAAGGATCAACATTTTCCCTGATCGCGATGAACTCCATTTCCGGTGTAATGATTCCTTTTTTCGCATAATGCATTTGAGTCACATTACGCCCCATTTTTGCCCGCATTGGGGTACGTTTGATAGTAGGGAACGACTCTACGTTTGCACGAGGATCGTCTCCTTTATAGCCGTTATCTTCCGGTTCAATTTCACGTCCCGGGTAAGCCGTGACATCTTGACGTTCTTGAATCCACTCTGTGCGAACGGAAGGTAACCCTTTATGAATATCGACTTGGTAACGCTCATCTGTATAAGGTCCGCTTGTATCGTATACACGAACCGGTTCATTCTCTTCCACGCCCAAGGAAACATTCGTCCTACTCAGTTCAATTTCTCTCATCGGTACAAGTATGTCTGGCCTTGAACCTCCGACATATACTTTTTTACTGTTTTTAAATTGCGTTTTGAACTCGATTGCCACTTAACTTCTCCTCCTTTTGATTGGATCTTAGAAGTTACTGCGTCAGGCATCCCATTGTTCAACAAAAGGACATGAAGACACAAAAAAGGGTCCTGAATAATCAGAACCCGAAATGTCAAAAAGTAGTAAGCGCCTCAAAACACAAATACACGCTTCCGTACTACTTCCCTACGCTGGTATCATCCAGATCAGGTTCAAAGGGTCAAAGAACTTATGCGTTCTCCTCTCAGTCCAAGCAATGTATCGGACTCCCCTAGTAGAAATATTGATAGTATTCTATTGTATTACATACTATTTTTACCATGAATCATTCTTTTTTCCAATAGTCGTATAGTAACAAATCAAATTAGGACATGATCACACGTTTGATTTCCATTACCTTTTCAGAGTCTATCCCTAAGTCATAGCTCCCATTATGACGTACGCCTGATCCTACATGATATTCTCTTGCTTTTAGCTTGCTGTGTATTTCGCCTATATTATCCACAGTTAAGCCCGAACCCGGCATGATGATGGGACCACCCATTTTCTCTATTTCCCTCATTTCACCAATCGTATCCAACCCCTTACTCACTTCAGATTTTCCGCCTGATGTGAGAATTCGATCAACATTTAAGCCTGATTGGAGTATTCCTTTACATAAGGCTACTGGATCATCAGACAGGTCGATAGCGCGGTGAAAAGTGATCGATTGCTCCTTCGCACCTTGTAAGATCTCCTTTAAAGCGTGGGAATCAAGCTTACCTTCATGTGATAATGCGCCAAAAACGATGCCCCGGCCACCCATTTCAACAATGGTTCTAACTTGTTCGACCATGGTATTCAATTCATCAGACTGATATGAGAAAGATTTACTATGTAATCGGATCATAATCTGAACAGGAATCGAAACAGCCCTTAATACTTTTTCTATCACTTGAAAATCAGGAGTTAATCCTCCCTCCTGTATGGCAGACACCAATTCAAGTCGATCTGCTCCAGATGCTTCAGCCACTTTGGCATCTTCCTCATTCAAGACTATGACTTCCAGTTTACTCATGTTGCATTCTCCTAACGTGATAATGTTACGTTAACTTTATCACAATGGTGAAGATTGTTGAACTTGTGATGATAAGGATTACACCGCAAAAATATGTTGCTATTTAGAAAGAAGACAGTACTACTATGTTTGCTTTACAAAACCTATAAAAAGGAACAATCTATCAGAAAAATCGAATGAAAAAGACAATGATTCCTCTTGCGAATCATTGTCTTCTCCACTCTGACATTCTAATTTATTCAGTAAATAAATCGGGATATACTGTTTCAGCTGTTAGCTCAACAGCTTCTCCAATACGCGGTCCCGGTCTTGACATAATATCTGAGTCCAGAAAATGAACCTGGTCATTTTTCACTGCATTTACATCTTTCCAGCTTTCCCGGGACTTGATTTCAGCTGTCGGCTCGTCGACATACCCCACTGTCGTTAAAATCATAGTAGGATTCCGTTTAATGATTTCTTCTTCGCCTACTTTCACCCAGCCTTTTTGGTCTACAAAAACATTCTCGACCCCAGCCGTTTCCAGTATTTCCTGCTGAAAGGTTTCTGCTCCTGCTGTATAGATATCAGGAGAGGGACTGATTTCAAAATATACTTGTTCTTTTTCCTTAAGTGTATTTACTTTTTCTTTCACTTCTGAAATCTGTTCCTTGATACCGTCCACCAATTCGTTCCCCTTCTTCTCTACCCCCATTACTTCTGCAATCTGTTCAATATCCCCATATACATCTTCGAAGGTTTGGGCAGATTGAATGACGAATACGTTTAATCCCGCCTCCTCAAGCTGCTTCACTCCGGCATCATCTCCAGTGGTATATGCAATGACAGCATCAGGTTTTAATGCAATGACCTCTTCAGCATTGACCGTCATGGAATCCGATACTCTTTTAATCTCTTTCGCTTCCTCAGGATAGTTGTCGTATTCAGTTGCCCCGACTACCTTATCCCCAACTCCTATTGCAAAAAGAATCTCTGTGTTACTTGGCTGTAACGAAACAACGGTTTCGGGCACGCCATCAAAGGTTATATCTTCCCCCCTGTCATCTTTAACAGAATAAGGCTCATTTTCAGGCTTAACTTCCTTTTGGGATGTAGCTTCTTCCCCGTTGCTGCATCCTGCGAAAACAACCAGGATGATCGATAGTAGTAAACTATTTAACCATGACTTTTTCATCTTTCGTCTTCCCCGCTTCTCTAAATTTTGTCTATATACGATTTACTCTCAAAAGGAATTTCTTCAATCCCTTCACATTTATTCACATACACGGCCATTACGAACAGGACATTTGCCAGTAAATGAGCGTATTTAAATAAAATGTTCTCCACTTTCATCTCAGTACTGACTTTATGTAAGGCACGGACTGACTTTTTTGCTTCACTGCGGCAGGTATGAAGCACACATGCAGCTGTCGACCCTTGTGGAAGGACAAAGGTTTGGATTCGTTCCTCTACTTCGAAAACATAACGATCGTACATTCGACTCAATTTATTCAAGTCCTCTTCTTTGATGGCTGTCATTCCCCGCACCGAACCATTGAGGTGGTACGCCATTTCAGCCAAATACAGTAAATCATCGCGTACTTCCGGTAAGTGCCCAGCCAATGATGATGCCAGTCCGATTTTAGTCGATAGTGAATCGGTACGGATTTCGAAATCGACGGTCGAAACAGATTCACGCATATAGGGATAACATAAGTAGCGGAAATCCTTTGCCATATGTAAGTTTCCTCCTTTCTGAATGATGTTTGTGAAGCACCTATCGTATCTTCCGGGAGTTTTACATAAACACAAAAAAACCACCCAAGAATATTGGCCGGCAGTTGTCATCCATATAAAAAAAGAGATGCTAAAAAGCCGCACCATACCCTTAACTTCCGAAGAGCATAATACGATGGAAAATAGGCAGGTATCCTGGCTCGTGCGTCAGCCTACTCTAAGAACCTTCCCATTTGAATGATCAAATAGTGGTTTTCTTCTTATTTCGTCAGCACTTACAGTTGCGGAAACAGCTTCGGACTCACACCGAATTCCCTTTATGCTATAGATCAGCACCTAATTTCTGCGTGGGTTTATTCACTTAAGGAACATTATACCACCTTTTCCATGTGAAAGATGAAGAAGTTTTACACAAAAAAACAAACATGTTGGCGTACAAGCTTGAATATCTTTTGAGTATGTGAAGAAATGTTAAGGAGGAAAAACATGAAGCGATTGATTGTTTTGATATTATGCGTATTCTTATTAAGTGCATGCGGAGACAAAGAACCTGCATCCCATGAATTATGTGGATACGGGGATATGATGGTGGTGAACAAGAAGGAATATGTGAAGGTCTCTGAGGAGAAGAAGCTGGTCCTGGATGAAAAGCTTGGATCTATTAAAGAAAAGATTGATAGTCAATATCACCCCGAAAATGATTTTTCGGCAAATATATTAAAAAAAGGGACACCCATCTATAGCGTGAAAGATCACAGCCACTATTTAATCGCCCAGACAGAGGATAATCGCTATATTTTATATGAGGAAATACAATAAAAGGATGGCTGTAAGCGAATGTTTACAGCCATCCTTTATTTAGTTCGTGGAATTCAAGGAAATCAATCGATACAGGATCTTCGTTTTCTCATCCGTCCACTCCATCTTTTCTATGCTGCCGTAACCACTGGGGTCACTGTGTTTCGTTTTTCTTACCTCTATCGGAATATGCATAGGGTAAAGGCGGTATCCGTCTTTAAGCAGTTCAAACAGATTATCTTCTTTCCTCGCTTCTTTTCCCTTGGTCACGATCATCGTGTTTAATTCTAAGCCCATGCCCATTTCGCTTGACCTCAATCCTTTTTTATTTAATCATACACCACTGCCTATTGATTTTTCATCCATGTACATAGCATGGAGACGATTTGTTGGTTCTTTCGAGGAGGGAAGTAATGCGTAAATTCTTTAAAGTATTGGGACGACACAGATTTATTCAGATCATTCAGCCTTTTTTCTAATCTATATGCATGCTCCACAGAAACGTTCTGATCCTTTTCACCGTGAATGATCAATACTGGAGCTTCAAGGTTTTCTAATTCGTAAAGGGGCGTACGCCATTCATATCTCTCCGGAACTTTATTGGGACTTCCCCCTATGACTCTTTTCATCATCCTCCTGAGATCCTTCCGTTCGTCATATGTCAAGAACATATCCGAAACGCCTCCCCATGTAACAACAGAGGTGATGTCCCTGCGCACGATGCCTGTCAGTAACGCCATAACCCCTCCACGGGAAAAGCCAAACACATGGATCCGGTTATGGACCACCCTGTGATAGTGTTTGAGCAATTCAACACCGGAAATGGCGTCTTCACGATCATCTCCCGCAAAGTCTTCATTTCCCTCTCCTCCGAGATTTCCTCTGTAATAAGGGGCAAAAACAATGAAACCGTGAGAAGCAAATTGAGCGATTCTCGCCGGCCGGACCATTCCGACGCCTTTGATCCCCCCTCTTAAATAGAGGAAACCATCATACTTTCCTCCCCCGACAGGTTCAGCCATTAAGCCCTTCACACGGAGGCCACCGGATAGATAGGTGATTTCATATAGTTCCACATGTGGATTAGGTGAAGGAAACAATGTTTTCTTCACAATCGTTCCGTTTTTCATATTCTCTTCCTTTCAAAATGTGCATTGGGTGTTCACACATTTTTTATACTCTACATAGAATATTTTAGCAAATCTCATCATCAACAGGTGAGGTGGGACGCAGCCTTTATGACCATCCTACCCTTCTTATATAAGGATAAACAAGGCAAAGAGAGATGCACTCATCCCCCATTCTATCGTTAAACAAGTTTCACAAGCTAAAAGGAGGAATATCGAATGAAAAAATGGCTTCGAAATGGCTTTGCCGTGTTGCTCATGGTCATGTTAACAATCGGGTTAACAGCATGTGGAGAAAAAGAAGAAGTCGTACAAAAGGTTCGTGTAGCAGAGGTTACCCGCTCGATTTTCTATGCCCCTGAATATGTCGCAATTGAAAAAGGATTCTTTAAAGAAGAAGGACTGGACATTGAACTGACCACAACGTGGGGTGGAGATAAAACGATGACCACCTTACTATCCGGCGGTGCTGATATCGCCCTGGTCGGTTCAGAAACCTCCATCTAC
This sequence comes from Rossellomorea sp. FM04394, assembly GCF_041889765.1. Lineage (NCBI taxonomy): Bacteria > Bacillati > Bacillota > Bacilli > Caryophanales > Bacillaceae > Rossellomorea > Rossellomorea sp. FM04394. The sequence goes on from NZ_CP168654.1 coordinate 3,494,620, forward strand.
GTCCACGCACAAGGTTCGAATGATCCGGTCATCAATTTTGCTCAATTAACCCAAACCGACGGAACGTTTCTCGTATCCCGTGAAAAATTGGAAAACTTTGAATGGGATCAATTAAAAGGTTCCACCTTCCTTGGACAGCGTAAAGGCGGCATGCCGCAAATGGTAGGGGAATTTGTGCTGAAGCAGAACGGAATAGACCCGCAAAACGATCTGAACCTGATCCAAAACATTGATTTCGCGAATATCGCCAGCGCTTTTGCTTCTGGTACAGGGGACTATGTACAGCTATTCGAACCAACGGCGTCCATTTTTGAACAAGAAGGAAAAGGGCATATCGTGGCTTCCTTTGGAACTGAATCAGGGCACGTTCCCTATACAACGTTCATGGCCAAAGACAGCTATATGAAAGAAAACAAAGAAACGGTTGAAAAATTCACAAAAGCATTATTCAAAGCTCAGCAATGGGTGGAGGAAAACAGTGCAGCTGACATTGCCAAGGTGATTGAGCCCTATTTTGAAGACACTGAGCCTGCACTGATTGAAACGGTTGTCGATCGCTATAAATCACAAGGGTCCTTTGCGACAGATCCAATCCTTGACGAAGAAGAGTGGAACAATCTCCAAAACATCATGGATGAAGCGGGAGAACTTCCACAGTCTGTTGATCATGAAACGTTAGTGAACACGTCTATCGCTGAAAAAGCAGCAAAGTAGCAACAAGTATGGGGCTGACTTCACATGTCAGCCCTTCACTTATAGAAAATGAAAATGGAGGCTGAAATTCATTGAACTTTCTATCGTTAGAATCCATCCATCATACCTACTTTTCGCCAAAAACGGCCACCCATGCCCTCTCAGACATTTCATTGGATGTAAAAGAAGGTGAGTTTGTGTCGTTTATCGGTCCGAGTGGATGCGGGAAAACCACTTTACTCTCCATTATTGCAGGACTCATACAGCCGACCGAAGGAACGATTTTATTAAATAATCAACCTATCCGAAGAATGAGAAAGAAGCTCGGCTACATGCTCCAACAGGATTATCTGTTTCCGTGGAAAACCATAGAAGAGAATATATTTTTAGGGCTGACCATTATGGGGATCCTGACAGAAGAAAAGAGGAAAGAAGCACGTGATTTATTGATCGAGATGGGGTTAGAGGGGGTAGAAACGTTGTATCCGCGGGAGCTGTCCGGGGGAATGCGACAAAGGGTCGCGCTTATTCGTACACTGATCACAGAACCTCAACTACTCCTTTTGGATGAACCATTCTCTGCCCTTGATTATCAAACCAAATTGAAGCTTGAGGACTTGGTGTTTTCCACATTAAAGTCCTTTGGAAAAACAGCGATTCTTGTCACTCATGATATCGGGGAAGCCATCTCCATGAGTGACCGCATCATTCTTTTCGGATCCAAGCCAGGACGTATTCACACCATATTCGAGGTCCCGACATCGTTAACAGAATTAATGCCCTTTGAAGTCAGGAATCACGAAGTATTCCCGGCATTTTTCCAAACCATCTGGAAGGAGCTTGAAAAACTTGAATCACGAGTCGATTAAACAAAAACACTTGGAATACATTCAATCACTCAAGAAAGAACAGCGATGGGTCTGGTTTTATCAAGCTCTTATTTTCCTTGTGTTCTTCTCTCTTTGGGAGCTCGCGAGCCGGAACAGCTGGGTTGATCCCCTCATTTTCAGCTCACCCTCAAAAATATATGAGCTGTTTCTGGTAAAGCTCGGGGACGGAAGCCTTCTAGCCAATCTTTCTGTCACACTCTTTGAAACCATCATCGGATTCATTCTCGGGACCTTACTTGGGACCCTTTTAGCCGCTTTATTATGGTGGTCACCATTTCTTTCTAAAGTATTGGACCCTTATCTTGTGATCCTGAATGCCATGCCGAAAGTAGCTCTCGGACCGATTCTAATCGTGGGGTTGGGGCCGGGCTTCACTTCCATCATCGCCATGGGTACCGTCATTTCCGTCATTATCACCACGATTGTTGTATACACTTCCTTCAGGGAAGTTGATCCGAATTATTTAAAGGTGATGCAGACCTTCGGAGCAAGAAGGGGGCAAATGTTTAAAGAAGTCATTCTTCCTTCCTCATTCCCGACCATCATCTCGACACTGAAGGTAAACGTGGGCTTATCATGGGTCGGGGTCATCGTGGGAGAATTCCTTGTCTCTGCCAAGGGGCTTGGATATATGATCATTTATGGATTCCAAGTCTTCAATTTCACCCTTGTCCTCTTATCCCTGCTTGTCATTGCCGTATTCGCCACCATTATGTATAAGCTGGTCGAGCAGCTCGAAAAGAAGTTGATCAAGTCATAAGGTTAAGATCCTTTATTCTTTTGAGAGCCAGGTCAACCACTTGATCTTTCATGATAAAGCTAAAGGAAGGATCGTCATGAATGCTGGAGAAATCACCGCTCCAAAGGACGGCTCCTTCTGTTTCCAGATAATCATCTTTTTTTATGAGCTCTTCGGCTTGAGAAAAGAAAATGGTTTTGATAAATGGCGAGTGATCATATACCTTATATTCCCCTATAAATAAAGGGTGGTTGATCACTCCCCCTGTCTCTTCATATGTTTCACGCACCGCAGCTTCTTCAAGGGTTTCTCCTCTTTCCCGCTTTCCTCCCGGGAACTCCAGCCCTCTTTTTTTATGCCGTGTCAACAACCATGTCTCTTTGTAGCGGCATAGGACTAACACATGATATGATTCTTGTTGAAACCTTCCCTTTTCAAAGGATAATTCCACCCGCTTCCCATTTTCATCGATAAATTGTTCCATCTGACTTCACCTCATCCGTACACACTTTCTTTCATCTAACCACAAATAAAAAGCATTGGTCCACAGATATCTCTCCTGAACCAACACTTTTATTTCTTATTGAGGATCCTCATGTGGTTGAGTATTTAAGATCCCCATACTCTCAATAAATTTCTTGGCATCGTCATCTCCCAATTTATGAATCATTTCATACACAAGATGCAGGTTTTCATCGTACGCATCATTCTGACGATCATAATGATATTGAATATAGGGTACGTGAGCCCGGTAGAAGTTCTGCCAATCGACTGAGTGATTGGAATCGAACACTTCCCGGAGCTGGGTGATTTCTTCATCGGTTGCCGATATCTTAAAGTTCCAAGGTGAATCCGTCGAGCTTCTTGAAATTTCACCGGTGGCCACTTCAATATAGTAGTCATGTCGTTCTTCGTTCATCTTCCCACTCCTTCAATGTACTTACCCTTCATTTTCCTCAATTGACGAAATTCTATTCACTTCGATTTCTTCTTCAGCACTTCTACGGCCTTCCGCAGAAACTCCGGCACGGGGACTCCCGCTCTCCCGACATTTTCGATGATTGAAATCATTTCATTGCATAAATAAAAAATAATCGTCGCATTACGAATAAAGTGCTGATTTGTTAGTATAGTATCAATAAGGTGGGCAACCGTGACAAGTGCGAATATCAGCACTTTCCGGCCAATCCCTTTCAAACCGAATTTGCTTGATAACTTTCCTTCGATCCCACTTGCAATCATCCCGGTGAAATAATCCAGTATCACGGCAATTAACAATATAGTCAACAGTGAATTCCATTCTCCAAATAAATTTAGAATCATTGCACCCAGGCCCGATCCAACGAACAGCGTACTTTTTCCCAAATAAAGCATCTCCTTTTTCTAATGGTTGGCTTTGTAACATGCGAATGGGTAACCAGGACTTTACCTGCTTTTATAGCACCTTTTGCCAAAAAGTGAGTAAAGACCGTTTTACATCACATGGTTAATAAGTCTTATAAAGGGTAAAGACAAATAAGAGTTGTCCTAGCATAATATGTAGAGTAATTCATAAACGTTCATGTTAAAATGAAACGAAAGGGAGGTGAAGCGCATGAAGTTGATCGAAGAGATTTATGAAATGTACCGTGGAAGGATCAAAGGTACCGACGAAGACTTAGACCTCATTGCCCTTACAATCTTAGAAGACACCTCCAGGAACGAGCTCCTGGAACTTATTCAAGAAATGGAAACAGAAGAACTACAATACTTCTTCCGCTTATACATATTCGAAACACTAAAAGAAAAATGGTCCAACAGCGAAGAACGAGTGAGACTGGAAAAAAAGAGCCTGCACTAAAAGAAAAGCGCAGGCGGCTTGAACAGAGGCGACAAGCATAAGGCGAGTACACCGGAAAGGCGCCTTTTGCCTTTTTGGTGTACTTGACTTATGACCTCGAGCCTCTAGCCGCCGGAGCTCGACAAATCGAAAAGCGGAGGCGGCTTGAACAGAGGCGACAAGCATAAGGCGAGTACACCGGAAAGGCGCCTTTTGCCTTTTTGGTGTACTTGACTTATGACCTCGAGCCTCTAGCCGCCGGAGCTCGACAAATCGAAAAGTGCAGGCGGCTTGAACAGGCCCGACAAGCATTTCTGGAAAACCCCTGAAGGCGTTTTTTGCCTTTGGGGATTTTTCAGAAATGACCTCGAGGGCCTAGACGCCGGAGATCGACAAATCGAAAAGCGCAGGCGGCTTGTTCAGAGGCGACAAGCATAAGGCGAGTACATCGGAAAGGCGCCTTTTGCCTTTTTGGTGTACTTGACTTATGACCTCGAGCCTCTAGCCGCCGGAGATCGACAAATCGAAAAGCGGAGGCGGCTTGAACAGGCCCGACAAGCATTTCTGGGAAATCCCTGAAGGCCATTTCCCACAAAAAAAGCCTGGTTCCTAATTTCTCGGAACCAGGCTTTTTTTCTTTTCATCTCCTCTCATCAAGGACATGTCCTTTATAGATGCCGTGCAGGCTGACTTACCTGCATTTCCTTCATCATTATCGTAGCTTGAACGGTTTGTGCCGCCATCTGACTTTTTAATAAATTCAAGCGTCCGTTGAAGCTCTCCAACTTGTTTACCCATCATTGAAGTCACATCCATGGTAACATCCACCTCGTTTCGTTTATCGAAGCTTGTACATACTAATAAAAAATGAAATGGACCTTTGAAGATATTTGAAGATACCGAAGATTACTAAACCGGCGTATTCACGTCATAAAAATGTTGAATTTCGTCCATGAACATCCCCATCTTCTATGGTAAAATAGTGAAAAAAAGGGGGTTGCACAATGTCAGTAACTCTTGTCCTGATCATTGCCGTTGCTATATGTATCTTAGTAATTTTCGTAAGTGCCCTTACGACTTCCAAAGCATATACAGCGGTTAAACATACAGTAGATCCAATTGAAGATAATCCTCACTTGGAGAAGATGAAGCCAGAAGATGAGAATCAAGATAAATAATAAATCCACCGTCCTATGCAGACGGTGGATTTTTTTCTATTTATGCAAAAACCTGCTTTAGATCTTCGTTGCTTTGGCTAAGCCAGAATTTCATTAACTTCTTTGCTCCTTCTAAATCATGGAGCTTCGCCTGGCCGCATTGCTTTTCATTGGCTGCCGGAATTTCTTCTATCTCGACAGCTTCTTTCATCGTATCATTTAAGAGGTCGATGATTTCTTCCACTTTAGGCTCTCCGCTGACGACTAGATAGTAGCCTGTCTGGCATCCCATAGGAGAAATATCGATTATATCGAAATGAGCAAACGGCTCTGCATATTTACGGATGGTGAAGGCTAATAAATGCTCAAGTGTATGAATGGAGTCAGGCTTCATCGCTTGTTTGTTTGGTTGGCAGAAACGAATATCAAACTTGTTGATAAGTCCATCGCTACCTACCTTATGGACACCGCAATGTCTCACAAAAGGTGCTTTCACTGCATTATGATCTAATTCAAAGCTTTCTACTGAAGGCATTAAAATCACTCCCATTTAGTTTCTAGTTATAGTATAACGTAAATTCATAGTTATTTCATCAACTTAATCTGAATTAAAAACAAATACCCGTATTTTCTAATTGGAAATCAGTGATGATAACCTTTTTAAAAACGGAAGAAAAACCGATTGTGAGGAACATTGGAGGAACAGTCAGTCAAAAACATTTTAATCCCCTATACAGTTCTGATATAGTAAAAGAAAATCAATCAGGAGACGTGTTATGAAAAGGTTCTTGTTATTTGTATTCAAGGTGTACCAACGAGTCATCTCTCCTCTCAAGCCTCCCACTTGCCGGTTTTATCCAACCTGTTCCCATTATGGCGTACAGGCAGTGAGTCGGTTCGGTGCATTACGTGGAGGATGGTTAACGTTAAAGCGGATTTTGAAATGCCACCCTTTTCATCCTGGTGGAATTGATCACGTGCCAGAAAAGTGGCCATCTAAAAAAATGAGTGATTCAGACTAGCTCCGTATCGGGAGGTAGTCTTTTTTTTAAAAAAACTAACCATATATCTTGCTTATTCCCCATAACGGTAGTAAAATAACCTTTGTGCTAAATCGTAATCATTACAGTTATCAAACTATTACACTTAAAGGAGGATTCCTCTTGAACTATATTCGTATGAGTTTATTTTTATTATTGATTTTAGTATTGTCCGCTTGCGGAACCTCTTCTGAGCAGGAAGAGGCTGGAAAGAAAGATAAATTGGAAGTGTACACTACTGTGTATCCACTGGAGGATTTCACGAAAAAAATCGGTGGGGAACATGTGGATGTGGAAAGCATTTACCCTCCAGGTGCCGATGAGCATACGTTTGAGCCTTCTCAGAAAGATATGATTAAAATGGCTGATGGAGATGTTTTCTTCTACATCGGAATGGGACTTGAAGGATTCGTTGAGAGATCAAAATCGATTCTGGAGAACGAAGATGTAGTCGTCGTGCCGACCAGTGAACATATTGAATTGAACCAGGAAGATAATCACGGTGAAGAAAGTACTGAAGAGCATGAAGAACATGTAGAAATTGAAAATGAGCACGCGGATGAACATTCAGATGAGCATGGTGAGGAGCATGCGGATGAGCATTCAGATGAGCATGCGGATGAGCACAACCATGACGTTGATCCTCATCTTTGGTTAGACCCTGTGTACTCTAAGGAAATGGCGAAAACCATTGCAGATACACTTTCAGAAGAAATGCCGGAACATAAGGAAGATTTCCAAGCGAACCTCGATGCATTAACGAAAGATTTAGATGCGCTGGACGCTGAATTTAAAGACATGGCAGAAAATACGCCAAAGAAAACCTTCTACGTTTCTCATGCCGCTTATAGCTATTGGGAAAAACGCTACGGATTGCACCAGGAAGCCATCGCCGGATTGAATACGGCTGATGAGCCATCGCAGCAAGAACTTAAGAAGATCATTGAAAAAGGCAAAGAAGATAATGTTCAATACATTCTCTTTGAACAAAATGTCTCTTCCCGTCTAACAGAAGTCGTACAAAACGAATTGGGTGCAAAAGCCCTGACCCTTCATAATCTTTCTGTTCTTACGGAAGAAGACAGAAAGAATGATGAAGACTATTTTTCACTTATGGAGAAGAACATCGAGACATTGAAACAGGCACTACAATAGACCGTTTTGAAAGAGAGCAGCTGCTTAGCTGCTCTTTTTTAGTTTTTGTGATGAAAAATCTTTATAAAAACGTACTATTTAAGATTAATCGTTAAAAAAGCAAGTATATTAGCAATTGTCGGCAGATTTTTAGCTCCGGGAGTAGGCCGATACCAATTTTATTTTCAAATTTGGTCGACTTATTTTCAATTTTCAAGTTTTATTTTCAAAATCGAGGCATTTATTTTCAAATATTTAATTTTATTTTCAAATCACATATACCTGTGTATAGATCCTCGATCCCCCACGTCGATTTACTGCTATATTATCGACTTTCACTCATATATTATCGACTTTGGACCGTATATTATCGACTTTCACCCTTATATTATCGACTTTGGACCGTATATTATCGACTTTCACCCTTATATTATCGACTTTGGACCGTATATTATCGACTTTCACCCTTATATTATCGACTCCGACTTTCACCCACATATCATCCCGACTCTCCCTATTATATTATCAACTTACAAAAACCGACATGCTCCTGCAGCATTCTAGATCAACAATCAAACTTTCTCCCTCTACAAAAAATCATGAATATTATTTTCCATTAAGTGGACAATAAGGAAATGTTAAAGACTAGTAAGGGAGACATGAGAATGGATGAATTAGTAATTGCTCGTTCCTTGTTTGGTACAACGATGGCCTTTCATATCATTTTTGCCACACTTGGTGTTGGTATTCCTTTAATGATCCTTGTTGCAGAAATCATGTATCAGAGGACGAATGATCTGGACTATTCCGTAATGGCAAAACGCTGGACCAAGGCGTTCGCCGTTCTGCTCGGGGTAGGGATTCCGACAGGGACGATTGCCGGTGTTCAATTGTCACTCCTTTGGCCAGGATTCATGGAGGTTATCGGGCGGGTGATGGCGCTGCCGTTCCAAATCGAAATCTATGCCTTTTTTGTTGAAGCATTATTTATGTCTATTTATGTGTATGCGGCGAATCGGATCGCTCCTTGGATGAGAATCGTGAGTCTTGTCCTGGTCGCCATCGGTGGACTTGCTTCAGCTGTATTAATCACGAATGTGCATGCATTTGAAGGGACGCCTGCTGGATTTGAGATGGTGAACGGTGAAATCACCAATGTGGATCCTTGGAAAGCTTTCTTCAATCCAAGCTTTTTCGTAACGGCGGGGCATGTAGCACTATCTGCTTATGTTGTGGGGGCGTTTACGATTGCTACAGTTTCTGCGTTTAAGATGCTCCGTACATCATTTGGGTCAAGAATTTATAAGTTTCATCAAAAATCCCTCATGATTTGTTTATTGGTAGGGGGCGTCTTCTCCTTCTTCACAGCGATTAATGGACATGAATCGGCTCAAATGCTCCATGAATATCAGCCTGAGAAACTGGCGGCGGCTGAGGGATTGTTTGAGACCCAAACCCATGCACCGCTTGCGATTGGAGGTTTCACGGATCCTGTGGAGAAGGAAGTGAAATGGGGGATTGAAATCCCCTGGGCCCTGAGTTTCCTTGCTGGAAACAGTTTCGATACGGAGGTCATCGGCTTAAACGACTTCCCTGAGGAATATTGGCCGCCTCTCTTCGTTCATACGTTATTCAACGCGATGGTGGGAATCGGATCGCTGCTCATTTTACTTTCCCTCATTGCCTACGTATGGAACAAATTACTGAAGAAAGACCGGTTCCCAAAATGGTTGATGTGGTCATTTGTAGCGGGTGGCCCCCTATCGATCTTAGCCATCGAATTCGGATGGATTTTCGCTTGTACAGGCCGTCAGCCTTGGACGATTTACCGTATTCTCAGTACAGAGGACTCGGTTACCACTACAGGAAACTTAGCCGTACTGTTCGTTCTGTTCGTTTCGGTTTATGCGATTTTGGCCGTGTCCGTGGTTCTCGTTCTCTTGTATTACTTCAAACGGAATCCGCCTGAAAAGGACATCAACAAAGCAGAAGGAAATAACAAGGATATTCCCCTATCTACATAACCAGCAAGAATCGGAGGTGAAGTTATGACACAAGCATTGATTGCCATCACGATACTATGGGGCTTCGTCTTTATTTATGCCGTCATGGCAACGATGGATTTCGGGGCCGGCTTTTGGTCGATGATCTACATTAATCATGACAAAACAAAAGCAACCAATATCGCCAACCGGTATCTGTCGCCTACCTGGGAGGTGACGAATACATTCATTGTTGCCCTGGTAGTGGCAGTGTATAGTATGTTTCCGGGTGCTGCCTATTCATTAGGAACGGTGCTGCTCATTCCGGGAAGTTTAATCCTGCTGCTCCTGGCTCTTCGAAGTGCATTTCTGGTATTCTCCCACGTGGCAGACGATTACAGAAAGCCGCTGACCTATGTAACGGGAATAACAGGCTTGCTGATTCCAGGTCTGCTCATAAGCGTTCTTCCCATCTCTCACGGACCTTACATCGATTTTGAAGACGGACAAACCCTTCTTCTGGGGAAGCTGTTTACAAGTCCGCATGAATATGCCTTTTTCGGATTTGCCGTAGCCAGTACGTTATTTCTTTCATCCTTACTTCTTGCTGACTACTCCAAAGCTTCCAAGGAATTTGAAGCCTTTAAAGTGTATAGGCGGGATGCGATGATCATCGGTCCAATCTCTGTCGTGATGGCGTTCTTCATTATGTTCACCATGAAAAATGAGGCGTCATGGATCTATGAAAGAATGATGGAAGATCAGATTTTGTTATGGGTCTCCTTAATCGGATTCCTGGTTGCCGGGGGAGCATTATTTCTTCCCACCAATAAAGAGGGCATGAAGGGGATGCCCCGTGTCGCTGTCATTGCCGTGACATTTCAATATGTACTGGCAAGCTATGTATACGGTAAAGCCCATCTGCCCTATATCATCTATCCGGAAGTCACGATCCAGTCCGGCTTCACGGATCCCAACTCTTTTAGGGCTGTATTCATCACCTATATTGTCGGATTCATCATCCTATTTCCCGGTTTTGTCTACTTTTGGAGTCTTTTTATGAATGATAAACGATATTTGAGACAAAAAAGTGAATGAATGCACAATAGCTCCGAGACTCTCGGAGCTATTTTTCTACCTTCAGTATATCAATCATTTGCTTATCCGCTCCCCCAGCCTTACACTAACGGTAGAAATCAGATTGGAAAGGATGATTCAAAGTGGCGCAATCAATTGCGGGTAAAATCGCTTATATTACGGGTGCTGCCCGGGGAATTGGAAAGGCAACGACATTGGAGCTTGCCCGGGAAGGAGTTCATGTCGGATTGATCGCACGTACACAAAATACCCTGGAACAAGTGGCAGAGGAAGCGAGATCTATGGGTGTGAAAGCCAGTGTGGCTATAGCTGATATCTCAGATATGGAGCAAGTGGAAAAAGCCATTTCGAAACTAAAAGATGATTTGGGTCCAGCAGATATCCTGATCAATAATGCAGGCATCGGAACGTACGGATCATTTCTGGACATCGATCCTGCCGATTGGAAGAGAACCTTTGAAGTCAACGTTTTTGGTACTTATCATGTGACGCGTGCCGTTCTGCCCCAGTTCATCGAGAAAAACCGCGGAGACATCATTATGATTTCATCCAGCAGCGGATTGAAAGGTACGGCAAAAAGCACGGCTTATAGTGGATCGAAATTTGCCGTTCAAGGGATGAGCGAAGCGTTGATGCAGGAGGTGCGTCCACATAATATCCGTGTCATGACTCTGAACCCAAGCCTCGTGGCAACGGATCTTACCTTTGGCGATAAGCTTGATGAAGCGGACAAAGAAAAATACATGCAGCAGGAGGATTTAGCGGAACATATGGTTTCGCAACTGAAATTACACCCTCGCATCTTTATCAAGCAGTCTCTCCAATGGGCGACAAATCCATTTTAATAAATATAAGGAAAAGCTCAGAATCAGCTCTGAGCTTTTTTCAATCTTATCTTTACCTGTGTTGATCCACAAGAATCGGATTGCCATCAGGATCTTCAATCGTGAAACTTGCAGGCCCTTCGCTTGATTCATCTGCTTCAGTCAATATTTTTACCCCTTGTTCTTTCAGGTGCTTTTGAAGGTCCCGGATATCCGTAAATGAATCAAGATTTTCGGCATTTTGATTCCAGCCGGGATTAAAGGTCAGAATGTTCTTTTCAAACATTCCTTGGAACAGACCAATTACAGTGCTTCCATTCTTCATGATAAGCCAATTTTGGGCAAGGTCCCCTCCCAAAGTTTGGAAACCAAGTTCTTCGTAAAACGCTTTTGATTTCTTTATGTCTTTAACACTTAAACTTACTGAGAATGCCCCTAGTTCCATATTTCCCCCTCCAGAAAATTGATCATTCAACTATTTCGGTTGTAGGTCAAGTATAAATAAGTACCTTATGAAAGACAACTATGCATTAAACGTTTCACTATACCTGGTCACTTCACTCAATCGCTTTCTGTTCAACTCCACACCTATCCCCTGACCAGCCAAACGGTCCGCCACACCATTTTTCACCACGATAGGAGAAGTAATGATATCTTCTTCCCAATATTTTGAGGAGGAAGAGATATCCCCGGGAATCGAGAAACCCTCGAGAGTGGCAAGAGCCAGATTATGAGCCCGGGAAACTCCAAACTCGATCATGCCTCCGCACCATACTTTGATGGAATTCTCCTGGCACAACCGGTAAATTTCCAAAGCACTTGTGTACCCACCGACTCTACCCAGCTTGATATTGACCACTCCGCAACTATTCAAATAGATGGCATTCTTCATATCAAGAGGGGTTACGATGCTTTCATCCAAACAAATAGGAGTCGACAGCTCCTTTTGTAATAGAGAGTGTTCTACTAAATCATCAACTCCCAAGGGCTGTTCGATCATCTCAAGACCAAACTCATCCAGCGTTTGAAGCCGGGCTTTATCATCAAGGGTATAAGCTGAGTTTGCATCTGCCAGAAGAGAAACCGAGGGAAAATGGTCTCGCAATTCTTTTACGATCCCCACATCCGCTCCAGGAGAAATTTTCAGCTTTAATCGTTGATAACCTTCTTGTACGAGGACCTCGGCTTGCTCGATCATCCCTGTCATTGAGTTTGCCCCCACAACTGCGCCTGCAAGAATTTCATGACGCGTTCCCCCTATGATCTCCCAGAGAGGAACGTTTTGCTGTCTGGCATAGAGATCCCATATAGACATTTCAAGGGCAGCCTTAGCCATTGAATTTCCCCGCACGGCTTCGAATCTTTTTCCGATTTCTTTAGGGTGTGGAAAAGGGCTGCTGATCATTAATGGAATTAATACATCTTTAAGCATATGATAGGATGTTTTAACGGTTTCTTCTGTATACCAAGGTGTGGAAAAAGCAACTCCTTCTCCAAGTCCAATCAATCCGTCGGCATCTTGAACCTCTACAATGATCCCTTCCCGTTCTTCGACGGTTTGCAGGTGGGTCACAAATGGCTTTTTCAATGGCATCGATATGATGTGAAGCGTAATGTTTTTAATCTTCATTGTCAAACAGTCCTTTTTCCCACTGATCCCTGAGCACTCTTCTCAGGAGTTTATTCGATGCATTTCGTGGTAGCTCTTCCACAAAGATTATTTTTTTCGGCTGTTTATATGATGCCAGATTATCGCTGCAGTAGGTTAAGATCTCTTCTTTTGTAAGATGCCCTTTCTTGACGATGAACGCACAGGGGATCTGCCCCCATGTGTCATTTGGAATTCCTGCCACCCCGGCATCCTTCACACCGTCACAGCCCATCAGCACACTTTCAATTTCTGCAGGATACACATTTTCCCCTCCGGAAATGATGAGGTCTGATCGTCGGTCCAGTACAAATAAGAACCCCTCTTCATCTACATAACCGATATCCCCTGTGTGGAGCCAGCCATCTTCAAAGCTTTTCGCATTGGCTTCCTCTCTTCGGTAGTATCCATTCGTGACATTCGGGCCCTTTACCAGGATTTCACCCTCTTGATTTGCCCGGGCTGCACCGTGTTCATTCTTGATTCTTAATTCGGCAGGAAAGAGGGGCTTCCCGGCGGAACCAAGCTTCGTCATACTGTATTCAGGGGATAACGTCACGATCTGTGAAGCCGTTTCAGTCATTCCATACGTTTGGAAGACGGGGACTCCTTTTTCCTTACACGCCTGAAGTAATGGAAGTGGAGCCGGTCCCCCGCCCAACAGCATGCAGCGGAAATCCGGATGATACGTTCTGTCCCCCATATCATTGATTAAACGTTGGAGCATATTGCTCACAACGGACATGATCGTGACCCTTCCACTTTCAAGCTCCTGATTAATCCCTGCTACGTCAAAGGTTTCAAACAGTCGTACCTTCATCCCATAAATGACACTTCTCATAAGGATCGAATACCCGCTGATATGAAAGAGGGGAACCGAGCAAAGCCAGGCATCATTTTCACTTATTCCCAGGTTCAAAGAAGATCCAATTGCACTCCACCAATGGTTTCCGTATGATTGAAGAACTCCTTTTGGGGCTCCGGTCGTACCCGAGGTATACATGACCGAGCATGCTTGGTCTAACTGAAAATAATCCTTTACTTTAAAGCTTGTAGGTGGTGTTTGAAACACTTGAGAGAATGGGATTCCATCAACGTCTTCCTTTAGAAAAGACAACTTCCCTTCAAACTCATCTTCATAAATGACCGTTGTTAACTCCATATCCTGTATCTGAAAAGATAATTCCTTGGAACTTAGTTTGTTATTTAATAGTACAGTTGTGAATCCGAGCTGTTGAATGGCATGAACGACCAACACAGATTCCACTTTATTTTTAATCATGAGTCCTACAAAAGGATGTGCAGAAGATTTCACTATGGTATGAAGCTGCTCACCGATGTGGATTGCTTTTTCCCAGAGCTCCCCGAAGGTATATTCCACATCACCATTACTTATTGCCATCCGATCAGGGGTTAAGAATGCTCTTTGTTTTAGCCAGTTAGGCAATTGCTGTGTAGTCATCCTGTCATTCTCCATTCCTTTCTTGTTTATGCTACAATCTTTATTTTAAAAAAGCCCGATGAATCCAAATTAGATTCATCAGGCCACCTTAGATCAAGGGAAACGAGGGAATTGTCCGAAGTCCGGTTTACGCTTTTCTTTGAATGCGTCTCTGCCTTCCTTGGCTTCTTCCGTTGTGTAGTATAGTAGTGTAGCGTCACCTGCAAGCTGCTGCAAACCTGCCAATCCATCTGTATCTGCGTTGAATGAAGCTTTTAAGAAACGAAGGGCAGTCGGGCTTTTCTCAAGCATCTCTGATGCCCACTGAACCGTTTCCGCTTCAAGCTGCTCATATGGAACGACTGTATTGACAAGACCCATTTCAAGCGCTTCTTGTGCGTTGTACTGACGGCACAGGTACCAGATTTCTTTTGCTTTCTTGTGACCAACGATGCGTGCAAGATATCCTGCACCGTATCCTGCGTCAAAGCTTCCTACTTTAGGACCTGTTTGCCCGAAGATTGCATTGTCAGCAGCAATCGTAATATCACATACGACGTGAAGGACATGTCCTCCCCCGATTGCATAACCTGCCACCATGGCGATGACCGGTTTAGGAATCACTCGGATCAGGCGCTGTAAGTCCAATACATTCAGGCGTGGAATTTCATCTTCCCCGACATACCCGCCATGTCCTCGCACTCTTTGGTCTCCGCCTGAACAGAATGCCTTCTCACCGGCACCCGTTAAAACGATGACACCCACCTTGGAATCGTCGCGTGCATATGCAAATGCATCGATTAATTCCATGACGGTTTTAGGACGGAATGCGTTACGAACTTCTGGTCGATTGATCGTAATCTTAGCGATTCCATTATATGTTTCGTACAAAATATCTTCGTAATTTCTTTCTGAAACCCATTCAAAAGCCATTGGTTTGTTCCTCCTTTATGTAGTTAACAGTAGTTCCTCTATTATTGTACCAAACTTTCGCGGTTCTTCCACATGAATTGCATGACCTGTGTTGGAAATTGTCGTGATTTGAAAGTCCGGATTAAACTTTTTCATTTCTTTTGCAATTTGAACAAACTTCTGATCCATCTCTCCGACAAGTAAATGGACTTGTATAGAAAGCCCGCCCAACTTGTCCCACCATGAGTCTTGAGCCCCTGTCCCCATTCCTTTTAAGCTATTGGACAACCCTAAAGGGGACTGCCCCAGGCGCTGCTTCCGAATCTCGGCACGTTCCTCATCAGTCAGTCTCTTTTGAGAAGCAAACAAGGGAATCTCTTCCCAAAAGTCGACGAAGGCTTCCACTCCTTCTCTCATGATCCTGTCGGCTAACGCATGGTCTTTTTTCCGCCGTTCCATTCTTTCTTCACCCGTTTTTAATCCGGGAGAGGCACTCTCAAGAATCAAGGCCTTCACCTTTTGAGGATACCTCATGGCGAAGTGAAGGGCCGTCCGACCACCCATGGAATAGCCGATGAAGATCGCCTGGTCTATTTCAAATGCAGACAAAATGGAATCAAGATCATTTGATACATGATCCATTGTATAACGTGAGAAATCCTCAGGGGCTTCTGTGCGGCCATGACCGATCAAATCAACGCTTACGCATTTAAAAGTGGAAGATAACCGATTGGTGATCCGTGACCATGTCGTCGTATCCCCGGTAAATCCATGAAGAAAAACCAAAGGCTCTCCTTCTCCTTTAACTTCTACAAAATAACGAATATCATTCACTTGAAGGATCACTGATTTTCACCCTTCAATTTCTTCACCATTTCCCGGGAAACAAAATCCCACAAATTACGATGATTTGCTACATTTTCTTCACGGTTCGTCATGACCTCAATGATGTTGATTCCCATTCTTTGATCAGCTTCCTGAAGGGCCGGAATAAACTGCTCCTGTGAAGTGACATGGAAATAACCCGCGCCGAATAGCTTGGCTGCGTGGACAAACTCCAAATCCATCGGGGTGCCAAAAAGGTCTTCAAAATGATTCTGATCGTTCGCCTGCGGTAAATAAGAAAATATTCCTCCGCCGTTATTATTCATCACAACAATCGTCATATTGAGTTGATATTTCCTGGCCATCAATAAACCGTTTAGATCATGGAAAAATGCCAAATCCCCAATTAATAAGTACATCGGCCGTGCTCTTGTACTCATGCCAAGAGCAGTAGATACCACTCCGTCAATTCCATTAGCCCCTCGATTCGCAAAGATGCGAATAGAACGGTCATTTGTAAAGAAATAGGTGTCAAGATCACGAATAGGCATACTGTTACTTGAAAAAAGAGTCGCTCCCTTAGGAAGGTGCTGTACCAGCTGATGTACAGCTACCCCTTCATCCCACTCATGATGGCCTTTTAACAGAAGATCTTTGCTATCGTTATTTGCACCCAACCAACGATTTAACCAGTCGTGATTACTTGTATGTTCTTGATTCATAAAGCTCTCACAAAACCATTTTTCCTCGCAATAAATATAATTCGTTCCTTTAGCCGTTGGGTCCTGCCATTCCTCAGACTTACTAACGATCCAAGTCGGGATTTCAGGCAACTCCCTCAGGAAAATCATAAGGGCTTTCGATACAGGCATAGCACCGAAACGGATGACGAGATCGGGTCTCAATGTATCCTTCAATTCATCAATCCTTAAGAAAGTATCATAGGCATCAATAATATTTTCTTTTGAATGGTTTCCACTCCGGATAAAGGAAAGAGGATCAGCCACAACGGGCAGACCATAATACTCTGCAAATTGCACAATAGGAAGTGCAGCATCCCCATTTAACCCTGGTCCACATACAACAAGGGGACGTTCGGACTTCATCAATTCCTCCTGAAGTTCCTCTTTAAGATCCGGAAATAATTGCCGGTCTCCCTGGTGGACTCTTTTCAAAGGTGTGTCCCTTGAAAATTCAACCTGTTTTAGATCGGGTATGAGAGGTTCTCTAAAAGGAAAATTAAAATGGACAGGTCCTTGAGGATGACCTGTGGATACGGCTACACCCCTGACAGCAGATGATTGTGCATATTGAATCATGGATGGGAGATTTTCCGGCAGGGCCATGTCAATTGACCATTTCACGTGTTTCCCGTAAAGATCAATCTGATGAATGGCTTGTGGTGCCCCCACCTCTCTTAATTCATGAGGACGATCGGCCGTCAGGACAATAAGCGGCACTTTGGCATAACGGGCTTCAATGATAGCTGGATAGTAATTGGCCCCTGCAGTTCCCGAACTGCAGAGAAGGACAACCGGCTTTTCTTTTACTTTCGCGATTCCCAATGCAAAAAAAGCAGCCGATCGTTCATCTACATTAACATATGTTTTCACATTAGGATGATGGGCAAATAATAACGCCAAAGGAGTAGATCGAGAGCCAGGGCTAATGACTACTTCGTCTACTCCATTTCCAACTAATTCTTCAATAAAAGCCGTTAAATAATGTGTTAAATTCTGCTGATGTTCATCAATCATGTATGTTTCCCCCTAATGCCCTTAGCATCGGTCGAAATTTCATTTGTGTTTCCTTAAATTCACTTTCAGGCTGAGAGTCTGCCACTATCCCGCATCCTGCATATAAATAAGCCTTATCCCTTTGAAGAAGACCTGAGCGAAGGGCAACGGCATACTCACCATTTCCATAAGCATCGATCCAGCCGACAGGACCCGCATACAGACCGCGATCCATGTCCTCCTCTTCCCTGATCACATGCAATGCCTTATCCCTTGGTACCCCACCCAATGCAGGTGTCGGATGTAATTTTTCCACCAGATTGATAAGAGATGTATGTTCAGACGCCTGTCCAATGACAGGCGTATATAAATGCTGAATGTCTTTCAGCTTCATCAACTGAGGCGAAGATGGAATCGTCAATGTTTCACATAAAGGTGCAAGAGCGTCTTGAATGCTCTCCACCACAAGCTGATGCTCATAACGGTTCTTTTCATCCTCAAGGAGCTCTTCGCCCAGCTTCTCATCACTCTCCAACGTTTCCCCGCGGGCAATCGAGCCTGCTAAACAGGTGGAAAGAATTTCTTCCCCCGATTTCTTCACGAGGCGTTCTGGCGTAGCTCCGATAAAGCAGCTATCTTCCCTTTCAAAGCTGAAGACAAAGCTGTCGGGCTGCTGCTTCCACAAATTATCCAATACAAAATCAGATGACACTTGCGCATCAAACGACACTTCACATTTTCTGGCAAGCACTACCTTTTCCATTTCACCCTGTTTTAAACGGCTCACCACACTTTGAACAGAATCCTTCCATTCTTCAGGCTTCATATCCCGATTTTGCAGCCATTGGGGCTGCTCAGGAATAATAGGCATCCTCGCGTTTGCAAGCAGTTCATCCTTGACTCTGATACGATCAAAGAATAGGGCTTCTTCCTCATCGGGATGACAAATGAAATTAACCGTTAAATAATTGGTTTTTCCCGGCTTTGTCAGCATGAACATAGGTAATTGAAACGTTCCGTTCGAGAATTGCCCCCACTCTTCTCCGATAGATTTAAGCGGATCAAAGCTAAAGCCGCCAAATAACAAAGGTCCTGTGCCTGCAATTTTCTCCCCGGTCACAACTACAGACTCTTCAATTAAGCGCTTCCACTCTTTCTCTACCGTAAAAAATCGTTCTTCAATCTCATTTGTAGACAGTATATGAGCCGCTCCAAGCCCTACTAGCGAGATGGTCTGATCACGGTCCTTCCATAGGAAACGCTCACCAACAAAAGAGCTTCCTCCATAATAAAAAGAAAGAGGATCGACTGCATCGACTTCCTCCACTATGCTGAGAAGGACGGGGTGATGTAATTGTTTAGCCTTCATTTTGGCTGTATCATATGCTTTTTCAATATTGGTTTTATGGATGGTAACCAATTGAATTCCCCCAAACAAAATCACGTACGATATTCAAACTTATTTTAAGATACACCTGTCTTTAAGGTGTGTCAACGAAGTTTAAGACATGTTAACAATATTTATCCTTATTATATATAATAAACCCTTTTTCCCCTTTTGAGAAACCAAAAGCGTTGTAAAAGTCCTCAATTACTGGAAAATAGCACCTTCACAGATTTTTAAAAAATGATTGACAGTCTTCTTCCCTTTACCTACACTTTAATCTGTAAAGGAATTGTAATGTTTTCTGAAAAATTCCTTATTGCGTAAGGGAGAGAATATGATGGAACAACAAGCATCCAACGTGTTGGAATCAGATAAAGGGTGGAAGATCTGGTGGCAGCTTACAAGGCCACACACTCTTACAGCTGCATTTGTACCTGTCTTACTGGGGACTGTACTAGCTCTGCAATTTACCAAGGTCAGTTTATCACTGTTTGCAGCCATGCTCATTGCCTGCTTGCTCATCCAGGCTGCTACCAATATGTTCAATGAATATTATGACTATAAAAGAGGCTTGGATACAGAGCATTCTGTCGGTATCGGCGGAGCAATCGTCCGGAACGGGGTTAAGCCATCCACGGTCATAAACCTTGCATTTTCACTGTACGGAATCGCACTTTTATTAGGAATTTATATTTGTCTTAATAGCACATGGTGGCTGGCACTCATAGGTATAGTGTGCATGGCAGCGGGGTACTTTTATACTGGCGGACCTATGCCAATTGCTTACACACCTTTTGGGGAAATTGTAGCCGGTTTTTTTATGGGACTTGTGATCATACTCATATCGTTCTACATTCAAACTGGATATATCAATGGTGACAGCATTCTATTGTCTGTTCCCGTATCCATTTTAGTCGGCGCCATTCTATTAGCGAATAACATCCGCGACCTGGACGGGGATAAAGAGAACGGCCGAAAAACCGTCGCGATCCTTTTAGGAAGAAAAGGAGCGATCATCCTTTTGGGCGGCATGTTTGTCGTATCCTATGGCTGGATCATCGGGTTGGTGCTTGCAGGCGTTTCATCACCTTGGCTATTCGTTGCCTTTCTAAGTATTCCGAAAGCCGTCAAGGCAACGACAGGATTCATCGGCAAATCACAGCCGATCGAAATGATGCCCGCCATGAAAGCAACCGCACAAACAAACACCATCTTCGGATTCCTGCTATCCATTGGACTATTACTTGCATATATGCTGTAAAAAAACGTGAGTCGACCCCTTCATTTGGGGGTCGACTCTTTTTTATATGCTTTTTTTACAATGCTTGTTATATTCCTGAATTTGTTAAATTTCACAAAAACATTAACGGCTTGATATTGGATTGGTGCCAGAACTAAACAGCGACAAAAATAATGTAAAATACCTCTAAAATGACCATTATTCCATTGGAAAATATTCTCTATTGTAAATGGTTGTATTGATAAAAGTCTATAGTAGGGACTTATGCATTGAAAGTTGATTGGAGCGGAAGATGCTCGACTCCTGCGGGAATAGCGGGAAAGTTGAGACCCCGCAGGGCAAAGCCCGAGGAGGCTCAACTCACGCCCCGCGGAAAGCGAGCATCTGGAGCGGAAATCAACCACCGCTCGCTAATTGACAAAGCAACATAGTATATGAAAACAACCTTTTATGTTTTAACAACCCCACTTTCGGATAAAGTATGGTTAGTACATTATTTAAGCGAACATAATGAAGGATGTGAAGAAATTGCTAACAGACAGCCAAAAACAGACACTGAAACAAGAATTGGTTCAACAGGAAAAACAGTTACAGGAACATCTTCATCAGGATTTAGATAATCTTCACCATACAAATGAACGTGATAACTCAGGTGAACTCTCCCTTTACGATAACCATCCTGCCGACATGGGAACAGAGTTATATGAACGAGAGAAGGATTTCGCCATAGATGACCACGCCAAACTTGAACTAAATAAAATTCACAACGCCCTTGAGGCGATCGAACAAGGAACTTATGGACAATGTAAAGAATGTGGTGGGGAGATTCCTTATGAGCGTTTGGAAGTCATTCCGACGACACTTTATTGTAAAGATCATTCACCTGAACAATCGACACCTCAGGATAGACCCGTAGAGGAAGATGTACTGCAGCCGCCTGTTGATAACGAATTCAGGCATGAAACAGACGGAAATGTGCGGGATGATCAAGACAGCTTTCAGGAAGTAGGACGCTTCGGCACATCCGAAACACCTTCTGACTTCGAAGGTGATTATGAAGACTATTCGGAAATGTATCAGGATGAGGACACTTCAGAAGGATTTACCGAGGATTTCGAATCCTTTGTCGGAACCGACATGGAAGGATCCAATCGCAAGGCATATCCTTCGAAAACACATGAAGAATATGAGGATATGCTGGATGAAAACAATATGGAATCCACATTGGGCGACATTCCGTATAAAGATGGCGACAGTTATATTTCTGATAAGAAAAATAAATAATATAAAAAGCTTGGGGAAACTTTCCCCCAAGCTTTTTTCTATTTTATTAAACTGCCCTGTGTAATGCCCCATATGTCCTTCGCATACTGCTCAATTGTCCGGTCACTCGAGAAATAGCCGGAGCCCGCAATGTTCTGTAAGCACATTCGGGACCAATGCTCTTTATTTTCATACGCTTTTCCTGCTTGTTCGTGAGCCCTCACATAGGAATCGAAGTCCCTTAAAACAAAGAATTGATCGTTCTCGGTCAGCAAGGAGTCATAAATGGTTTCAAAATGGTCGCCTGCATCAGGAAGTGTGTCATCGATCAATTGACTCAACACCTTCTTAATACGGGTATCATAGTGGAAATACTCCATGGCATAGTATCCACCGTGATGCTGATATTTCATTACTTCATCAGCCGTTAATCCAAATATAAAGATATTGTCTTTCCCCACTTGCTCAAGAATCTCAATATTCGCCCCGTCCAATGTTCCAATGGTCAAGGCTCCATTCATCATGAACTTCATATTTCCTGTACCGGAGGCTTCTTTGCTGGCAGTTGAAATTTGTTCAGACAAATCAGCTGCGGGAATGATTTCTTCAGCTAAAGATACCCGGTAATTTTCCAGGAAAACGACTTTAATCCGTCCTTTTACAAGCGGGTGGTCATTCACCAGATCCGCTACAGAATGAATCAACTTAATGATTTTCTTCGCATAGTAGTAACCCGGGGATGCTTTTGCTCCAAAAATGAACGTTCGCGGATGAAAATCAAAGCTTGGATCTTCCACACAGCGATTATAAAGGTGAAGAATGTGTAAAACATTCATGAGCTGTCGTTTATACGCATGGAGCCGCTTCACTTGAATATCAAAAATCGAAGTGGGATCGACGATGATTCCATTGCTTTCAAATATTCGATCTGCGAGCTTCCGTTTATTTTCCTGTTTCACATCATGAAGGTCCTTAAGAAACGCCGTATCATGATGATAGTCCTTCAAATCCGCTAACTTACCGGGATCTTTGATCCACCCATCCCCGATGGAGGAGGTTATCAAGTTCGAAAGGGCCGGATTGCTATTCAGCAGCCATCTTCTATGGGTAATGCCATTCGTTTTACTATTAAATTTATCAGGATAATATTGATAGAATAAGTTCATTTCTCTCAGCTTTAGAATTTCTGTATGAATTTTGGCTACTCCATTCACACTAAAGCTTCCGACAATGGCCAAATGAGCCATTTTCACTTCATCATGGGAGATGATCGCCATATCCTCTATCCGCTTCCACTCACCGGGATACTCCTTCCACAACTCCTGACAGAATCTCTCATTGATTTCATTCACGATCATATGGATGCGGGGGAAAAGCGGCTTGAAAATACGGATCGGCCATCTTTCCAGTGCCTCTGAAAGAGTCGTATGATTCGTATAGGCGAATGTATTCGTCGTGATTTCCCACGCTTCCTCCCATTCAAAGGAATACTCATCTAGAAGGACCCTCATCAGTTCCGGTATCGCGAGGACCGGATGAGTATCATTGATATGGATCGATATATTCTCATGCAGTTCCTTCAGGTCACCATTCCGGTAAAGATAGGAGTCAAGAATGGAACGGATGCTAGCTGATACAAGGAAATACTGCTGTTTCAGACGCAGGATCTTTCCCTCATCATGGGTATCGTCTGGATAAAGAAATTCTGTGATCGCTTCAGTATCACGCTTGTATTTCATCATATCTTTCCCGGCTTTATAGGCAGCGGGTTCAGCACTCCATAATCGAAGAGTATTAACCGTCGACGTTTCATATCCTACTACAGGCATATCATAAGGAACGGCCGCTACTACTTCTGCATCCACGTGACGGAACTTCAAAACATCATTTTCCGTATAGGATTCCACCTTTCCCCAGAAAGGCACTTCAACGGTAAGATCTGACTTTCGAACCTCCCATACATGCCCATGACGCAGCCACTGCTCCGGAAGCTCCATCTGAAAACCGTTGACGATCTTTTGTTCAAACAATCCATGCTTGTAACGGATTCCATAGCCATGTCCAGGTAAATTAAGGGAAGCCAATGAGTCCAGGAAACAAGCGGCCAATCGACCCAGACCACCGTTTCCGAGCCCTGCATCGTGCTCCACCTCTTCCATTTCAGCAAGGTCAATACCTAAATCCTTTAATCCTTTATCCACAATATCGTAGATTCCTAAATTCATCAGGTTTTGGCGAAGCAGTCGCCCCAATAGAAATTCTATCGATAAATAGTACACCTGCTTTTGTTTACTGAACCGGTACTGCTCATTCGTATGGATCCAGTTCATAGAGATGTATTCCCTTATAAGATGACCTAATGTGAAGAACTGATCCTGACTCGTAGACTCAGGAAAGGTCTTCCCATACATCATTTCAAGCTTCTTCAGAAACATTTCTTTAAATTCAATTGGATCAGAAAACATGGCTTTCACTCCTTGATACCAGGTCAGCATATAGTTGATTATACTTAAAGGCCGATTGTGCCCAACTATAATCCTTATTCATTGCAGTTCGTACAATATGATTCCATGTTTCCGGATCTTCGTAGAAATACGATAGAGCCCTTCGATAGGTGTAGAGCATATCATGGGCATTAAAGTTCTTAAACGAAAAACCGTTCCCTGTCTTCGTTTTTTCATTATAGGATTCAACCGTATCGTTCAATCCCCCTGTTTCCCGGACAAGCGGCAGGGCTCCATATCTCATGGCAATCAGTTGCCCCAGTCCGCACGGTTCGAATTTAGAAGGCATCAGGAACAAATCACTGGCAGAATAGATCTGCTTTGCCAGGTCCTCATTAAATCCGATTTGTACCCTGACCTTATCCGGATACGTCCATTCCATCTCCCTGAAGAATTGTTCAAACTCCCAATCCCCTGTTCCCAGAAGGACAAATTGAACTTCTTCCTGGAGCATTTCATGAAATACTCCTCTTACTAGTTCAAGCCCTTTTTGATTCGTTAACCTTGAAATGATGGACACAAGAGGGATTCCTACATTCTCTTCTAATCCCAAGCTTTTTTGCAGGTGAAGCTTCGCTTTCTTCTTTCCATGAAGATTGCCGCTAAAGTAAGGAAACTCTCCGTCATCAGGATTGTAAACTTCATCATCAATACCGTTTAGAATACCTAATAATTGGTTGTATCGCTGTCCCAGAATATTATGAAGCTTTTCCCCGTAATATGGCGTCAGAATCTCCTCTTTGTATGTAGGACTCACCGTGGTTACAAAATCCGCCGAAATCAAAGCGCCCTTCATAAAATTGATATTCCCATAGAACTCAAGGTATTCGTGATGGAAATACTTATCGTGAATGCCTAATAAGTCAGTCATCACCTGTTTAGGATAAATCCCTTGAAATTGAAGATTGTGAATGGTGAACACACTGCGGATAAACGAATAACCCGGTCTCTCCTGGTATTCGGTTCTTAATAAGAATGGAACCATTCCTGTGTGCCAGTCATGACAATGAATCACATCTGGATAAAAATCAAGAACAGCGATACTTTCCAACACCGCTCTCGTAAAATACGCAAAGCGCTCACCATCATCAAAATAACCGTATAAACGATCCCGATTAAAATAGTATTCATTATCGATAAAATAATACGTTACACCATTTTCACTGTACTCTTCAATTCCACAATACTGATTCCGCCAGCCGACTGACACGAAGAACTCTTTCTTCTTTTTCATTTTTGAACGAAACTCATGAGGGATCCCACCATATTTAGGCAGGATCACCCTGACATCCGTCCCTAAACTCCTTAATTCCTTAGGCAAAGCGCCTGCAACATCCGCCAAGCCTCCAGATTTAATAAAAGGGACACACTCAGATACTACAAATAACACTTTCACGAATTCATCAGCGCTCCTTGAATCATCCCTTTGCGAATGACTATTGGATTGTTTGGATCTCCGATAAGCTTGACGCCATCCTCGATTCTCACATCTTTATCTAAGATTACATTCTCTAGTACACAGTTATCTCCAATTTGGCTCTTCTGCATAATGATGCTGTCCGAAATCATCGTATTTTTTCCTACCTTGACCGCTCTGAACATGGTAGAATTCTTCACTTGGCCTTCTATGAAGCATCCATTTGCGATAATACTATTTTTCACACTTGCAGCTGAAGTGTAGCGTGTTGGCGGCTCATCCTTCACCTTCGTGTAGATTGGTGAATCCTTTTTGAACAACTCTTTCCAATAAGATAGATTCAAAAGTTTCATGCTGGCATCATAGTATTCTTCAATGCAATCAATCGTTTGAACAAATCCCTCATGTTCATAGCCGCACACCTTAAAGCCGCTATCCATATCATCCACAACATCCTGCATACACGTATAGCCTGTTTCACGTCGCTTCTCTATCAAATCAATGAGTGTAGACGTTTTCACCAGGTACATATCTAAAGAGTTTCCGTTATGACGCATTTCCGTTATATCACAACCGATACGGATATGGCGTTCTAGCACCGGTTGATAGTCGATATTGCATAAGGTAAAGCAATTGCTGATCAATGCATATTCCTGGGTACTGCGATAAAAATAGTCCAAGTGATGGGCGAAGTGATTAAATGAACCCACACCCTCTTCATTCGCCTCTAATCCTGGTGCAGGGAAGAAAAACAACCCGTCACGCTTCCGGTTCAGATCCCAGTTCTTCCCTGATCCAAGATGGTCCATAAGGGAACGGTATTGAAACTTAGGGAAAATCGCAACGGAGCCAATATCTGAATTCACCATATTGGAGAGTACAAAGTCGATTAAGCGGTATCTCCCTGCAATTGGCAGAGCAGCTAATGAACGATGTAACAGTAAATCCTCCAACGAATCGTAGTAACTAGTAGCATCAATAACGCCAAGCATTGAATTTTTCAAAACACTTCCTCCTCTTAAGTTGTAATGTGGGTCTTTAACCTTTACACTTTTTCTTGTTCCAGTAGTGTTTCAATAAATGATTCCGTAACCAGGATGATTTCATCCGATCCTTCGTCCGGCATGATGCACAGGCCGTTCGGAACCTTGACATTCGACGGTACGATTGCCTGCTCGATATAGGCGTTTTCCCCAATGACCGCATCCGGCATGACGACTGAGCGGCTTACATGTGCTCCTCTTTTTACCGTTGTTCCTTGAAACAGGACGGATTTACGAATCGTCCCTTCAATCGTACACCCTTCATTCACAAGGGACCCCTCAACAAGCGCTTCTTCAGAAATATATTGAGGCGGCTCATTCGGATTCACCGAATACACTCTCCAGTCATGATCAAACAGATTCAGCTCATTTTTCTCATCAATCAAGTCCATATTCGCTTCCCATAGGCTCTTAACTGTTCCGACATCCTTCCAGTATCCTTTAAACGGATAGGCCATCAGCTTTTTCTTCTCATCAAGCAGTAAAGGAATAACATCCTTCCCAAAGTCATGGCTGGAATCGGGATTACGCTCATCCATCTCCAAATAATCCTTCAGTACAGAATAATTGAAAATATAGATTCCCATCGAAGCAAGGTTACTCTTAGGGAAAGCCGGCTTTTCCTCGAATTCAGTAATTCTCATATCCTCATTCGTGTTCATAAGACCGAACCTGCTTGCCTCATCCCAGCCTACTTCAATGACGGAGATCGAGACATCCGCTTTCTTCTCGATGTGATAATCGAGCATTTTACTATAATCCATCTTGTAAATGTGATCTCCTGAAAGTATCAGTACATACTCTGGATCATATTGCTCAAGGTAATTCATATTTTGATAAATGGCACTGGCCGTTCCTGTATACCAGCGCATCTCAGATGATTCTGCATAAGGTGGCAGAACGGTGACTCCCCCATTTTTACGGTCAAGATCCCATGCACTTCCAATCCCGATATAAGAATTTAATACTAATGGCTGGTACTGAGTAAGGACCCCCACCGTATCAATCCCTGAATTTGTGCAATTGCTTAATGTGAAATCAATAATACGATATTTTCCTCCAAACGGTACGGCTGGTTTCGCCAGACTCTTCGTCAATGAGCTTAAACGGCTCCCTTTTCCACCTGCTAATAACATGGCCACACATCTACCTTTTGCCATCTTGCTCTCTCCCCTTTCAATCTATTGGTTTTAAATAAACGGCTGCGTATGGTGGAATCGTCATTTCCACATATCCTTCTCTTCCATGGTACGGCTCGCTGTGCACTGTAAGAGGCATAGGGTTCACCTGATGTGATCCGCCAAATCGTTCATCATCACTATTCCAAATCTCTTCATAAGAAGAAACTTTATTGACTCCCACCTTATACTGATGATACACATGAGGGCTGAAATTACAGATCACCACAAGATGATCACCCTCCTCTTTCCCATTCCTGATAAAAGAGAAAATCTGCTGCTCTCTATTATCCACATCCACCCATTCAAATCCCTCTGAACGATGGTCCATTTGGAATAATGGTTCAGCACCTTTATATAAATGCATAAGTTCTTTAAAATATGAGTTGAATTTGTGATGATATTCGTAATCCAATAAATGCCAATCTATTTCCTCTAAATCCTTCCACTCTGAAAACGGGGCAAGTTCACTTCCCATAAACAGAAGCTTTTTCCCTGGATGAGCCATCATATAGCTCAGGAGCAGACGATATTGAGCGAATTTCTGCCAGTAATCACCTGGCATTTTATTCAATAATGACTTCTTCCCATGCACCACTTCATCATGGGAAAAGGGAAGCACATAATTCTCTGAGTACGCATATAACAATGAAAATGTGATAAGAGAATGTACATGCCTTCTTTCAGACGTGTCTGTTTCCATATATTTAAGGACGTCATTCATCCATCCCATATTCCACTTATAATTAAAGCCAAGTCCTCCGTAATGAACTGGAGACGTCACCTGAGGCCAGTCTGTAGAATCCTCCGCAATCATCAGAATCGAAGAATCATACTCGAACACTGCCTTATTCAAGTTTTTCAAAAACTGTATGGCTCCTTCATTGGGAGCAAGCTCTCCCTGGTTAGCCCAGTAAATAATGTTGGCAACTGCATCAATCCTGAATCCATCAATATGATAAAGATCCATCCAGAAACGGGCATTCGAAATCAGGAAGCTTCTCACTTCTCCCTTACCTAAATCAAAATTCGCCGTTCCCCAGGTATAATTCTCACGATCCCTTTCCTCTCCATACTCATAAGCAAAAGAACCATCAAATTCGTATAACCCGTGAGCGTCCTTACAAAAATGACCCGGGACCCAATCCAAAATCACGCCAATATTATGTAAATGACATTCATTCACGAACGCCATCAATTCATGAGGTGAGCCATAGCGACTAGTCGGAGAATAATAACCAGTACCTTGATACCCCCAAGAACGATCAAACGGATGCTCCGTGACAGGCAGCAACTCAATATGTGTAAAACCTTGTTCTTTCACATGAGGAATCAATTGCTGTGCCAATTCCTTATAAGAAAGAAACTTCCCCGCTTTCTTTTTCCAAGTGCCTAAATGCACTTCATAAATCGCCATAGGCTTGTCATAGACCGTCGAACTGGCTCGATGTTCAAGCCACTCCTCATCTTCCCATGAAAACCCCTGCAGCTCATACACCACGCTTGCAGTATTCGGACGCTTCTCGGAAGCAAATCCATAGGGGTCCGCCTTCAGCTTCTTGGATCCCGATAGAGTCGTAATCTCGTACTTATACGTTTCTCCCGATAGATCCCCATCAATGCGAATTGTCCATAAACCTTCGTTATTCCGCCTTGTAAGTTCATACCCGGTTCCATTCCAATCATTAAAAGATCCAACCAATGAAACATGTCTTGCTTTCGGTGCCCAAACGCAAAATTCTGTATAGGTCCCTGTAGAATCTCTTCTCACATGTGAACCCATAAACTGATAGGCCTGCTGCAAATTTCCCTCATGAAACAAAAAAACATCATAATCTGATATGGTCATTGCGTTCATCATCTCACCTACATTTTTTCAATCTACTTACTACTTTCTTTCAACTTCATCAAAATCCTTTTTATTATCGTCGCTCAATTACGACAATTTCCTACATACATCTATTAAAAAGGTACACTATTGGAAAGTCTTACTAAATGATAGGGTTTACATTGGAAGAACATAGGGGAATCGTGTTGAATCCATAGCGAAATTTGTCGAAAGTTTTTTAATTAAAAAAAGTGAAATTTGATGAAAAAGCAGAAGGATTCCGGTATTTTGTATGGTTTTTGGTTTGTTGTGAGAGGGCTGGGCGGTGTCGAATGGAGGGGTGATTAATAATCGATGATAGATCTGGCATTTGCATTCTTAGGGTGGATGAAACCTGTTTTAAAGTACAATAATGGAGAACCCATGCATAGTGTAATTTTTGGAGGAATCTGGGTTAGGTGATGGAATACTGGATATGAATAATGGAGAAATTTAAGAGGTCGTATAAGCCTTTTACTCTTCGAAGATCACTGACTAATGTTTCCTCGTATCCTCCTTTTATTGTAATTAAAATGTGAGCTGAAAAGAGGAGTGTAGAAGTTGATAATATAATGGGAAAAGTCGATAATATATGGTGGAAAGTCGATAATATATGGCGGAAAGTCGATAATATATCCCTCGTACAGAAGTAGAAGCATGCTTTCTCATGTAAAACAGATTAATCTAGCCCCGATCTGGCTTCATATTCAACTAAATCTCTTTATTTAGTCATATTTTCATTTTATTTTTAATAAAATGGCCACCAATTCTTCTTTATACAATAAAAAAAGACTATCAAAATGATAGTCTTTTTTTAGATGACCCATACGGGATTCGAACCCGTGTTACCGCCGTGAAAGGGCGGTGTCTTAACCGCTTGACCAATGGGCCATAATATGGCGGAGAAGGAGGGATTTGAACCCTCGCGCCGGTTGCCCGACCTACACCCTTAGCAGGGGCGCCTCTTCAGCCACTTGAGTACTTCCCCATATTGGCTCCGCAGGCAAGATTCGAACTTGCGACCGATCGGTTAACAGCCGATAGCTCTACCACTGAGCTACTGCGGAATAATGAAATGGTGGGCCTAAGTGGACTCGAACCACCGACCTCACGCTTATCAGGCGTGCGCTCTAACCAGCTGAGCTATAGGCCCATTAAGAATTGGAGCGGGTGAAGGGAATCGAACCCTCATCATCAGCTTGGAAGGCTGAGGTTTTACCACTAAACTACACCCGCGGTAATGAAATAAGAAAGTATGGGGCGACTGATGGGAATCGAACCCACGAATGCCTGAACCACAATCAGGTGCGTTAACCACTTCGCCACAATCGCCATAATATCTTTAAATAAAAAATGGTGGCTCAGGACGGAATCGAACCGCCGACACATGGATTTTCAGTCCATTGCTCTACCAACTGAGCTACTGAGCCTTACTTTAGAGTAAAATATTTAATTATGAACCATAATCTTTTTTTAGAAAATGGCGGTCCGGACGGGACTCGAACCCGCGACCTCCTGCGTGACAGGCAGGCATTCTAACCAACTGAACTACCGGACCAGAGTTTTTTGCGTCAGCAAAATAACTTTCATTGTTTGCGCCAGCAAAATAGGTTTCATTATTCTGCGATAGCGAAAATAACTATCCATGCGTGACTCATCAAGGAATATCCTATCCTAAGTCAAAAATGGTATTGCGGGGACAGGATTTGAACCTGCGACCTTCGGGTTATGAGCCCGACGAGCTACCGAACTGCTCCACCCCGCGACGATATATAGAATTTACCATAGAATAAAATATGGAGGAGGAAGGGGGATTCGAACCCCCGCGGGCTGTTACACCCCTGTCGGTTTTCAAGACCGATCCCTTCAGCCGGACTTGGGTATTCCTCCGTAATGAAAATGGTACTTGGTGGACCTTGTAGGACTCGAACCTACGACCGGACGGTTATGAGCCGTCTGCTCTAACCAACTGAGCTAAAGGTCCCTTTTGGTAGCGGCGGAGGGGATCGAACCCCCGACCTCACGGGTATGAACCGTACGCTCTAGCCAGCTGAGCTACACCGCCAAGAAACATTTAATATCAAATTAATTGATAGATGGATATCCCAAATATCATTGAAGTTTAGTTTACTTTCGTAAAAAAACTTGGTGGAGCCTAGCGGGATCGAACCGCTGACCTCCTGCGTGCAAAGCAGGCGCTCTCCCAGCTGAGCTAAGGCCCCAAAGAAGTGGTCGGGAAGACAGGATTCGAACCTGCGACCCCTTGGTCCCAAACCAAGTGCTCTACCAAGCTGAGCTACTTCCCGATCTATATGGCGCGCCCGAGAGGAGTCGAACCCCTAACCTTTTGATCCGTAGTCAAACGCTCTATCCAATTGAGCTACGGGCGCAAAATAATTCATTAAAGACAAAGCAAGGAAAGTTATTTTGCTGGCGCAAAAAACTTTGGTGCCGAGGACCGGAATCGAACCGGTACGGTAGTCACCTACCGCAGGATTTTAAGTCCTGTGCGTCTGCCAGTTCCGCCACCCCGGCAAAATCTTCTGGAGCGGAAGACGGGATTCGAACCCGCGACCCCCACCTTGGCAAGGTGGTGTTCTACCACTGAACTACTTCCGCATAATAAATGGTGCGGGTGAAGGGACTTGAACCCCCACGCCTTGCGGCGCCAGATCCTAAGTCTGGTGCGTCTGCCAATTCCGCCACACCCGCATGTATGATTGATAATTTGCTATTGCAAAAATCAATGGTGAGCCATGAAGGACTCGAACCTTCGACCCTCTGATTAAAAGTCAGATGCTCTACCAACTGAGCTAATGGCTCATCTATATAGTAAGAAAACCAAATGGTGCCGGCAAGAGGACTTGAACCCCCAACCTACTGATTACAAGTCAGTTGCTCTACCAGTTGAGCTACACCGGCATATTTACTTTCAAATGAAGTTTTTAAAACAAGTTACTTCATAGAAGCAGTTCAAGGAAAGATATTTTGCTGGCGCAAAATAAAATGAAGTTTATTTTACTTTCGTAAAAAACTTGGTGGAGGATGACGGGATCGAACCGCCGACCCTCTGCTTGTAAGGCAGATGCTCTCCCAGCTGAGCTAATCCTCCAAAATATAAAGCCTGGCGACGTCCTACTCTCACAGGGGGAGATCCCCCAACTACCATCGGCGCTGAAGAGCTTAACTTCCGTGTTCGGCATGGGAACGGGTGTGACCTCTTCGCCATAGTCACCAGACAATTTCTTGTCTCTTTTTTAGGGACAAGTACTATTATATCGCGTAGATATAATTTTTCAAGGTTTTTTTATATTTTCGTATAAAATTTATTCCCTGAAAACTAGATAAAGAATTGATGTCAAGAAAGCCGAATATCAGCCAATGTTGTTCATTTAAAAATGACTCTTTGTGGTTAAGTCCTCGATCGATTAGTATCAGTCAACTCCACATGTCGCCATGCTTCCATCTCTGACCTATCTACCTAGTCATCTTCTAGGGATCTTACTCACATACGTGATGGGAAATCTCATCTCGAGGGGGGCTTCATGCTTAGATGCTTTCAGCACTTATCCCTTCCGCACATAGCTACCCAGCGATGCCTTTGGCAAGACAACTGGTACACCAGCGGTGCGTCCATCCCGGTCCTCTCGTACTAAGGACAGCTCCTCTCAAATTTCCTGCGCCCACGACGGATAGGGACCGAACTGTCTCACGACGTTCTGAACCCAGCTCGCGTACCGCTTTAATGGGCGAACAGCCCAACCCTTGGGACCGACTACAGCCCCAGGATGCGATGAGCCGACATCGAGGTGCCAAACCTCCCCGTCGATGTGGACTCTTGGGGGAGATAAGCCTGTTATCCCCGGGGTAGCTTTTATCCGTTGAGCGATGGCCCTTCCATGCGGAACCACCGGATCACTAAGCCCGACTTTCGTCCCTGCTCGACTTGTAGGTCTCGCAGTCAAGCTCCCTTGTGCCTTTACACTCTGCGAATGATTTCCAACCATTCTGAGGGAACCTTTGGGCGCCTCCGTTACTCTTTAGGAGGCGACCGCCCCAGTCAAACTGCCCACCTGACACTGTCTCCCACCCCGATAAGGGGCGCGGGTTAGAATTTCAATACAGCCAGGGTAGTATCCCACCGATGCCTCCACCGAAGCTGGCGCTCCGGCTTCCAAGGCTCCTACCTATCCTGTACAAGCTGTACCAAAATTCAATATCAGGCTACAGTAAAGCTCCACGGGGTCTTTCCGTCCTGTCGCGGGTAACCTGCATCTTCACAGGTACTATAATTTCACCGAGTCTCTCGTTGAGACAGTGCCCAGATCGTTACGCCTTTCGTGCGGGTCGGAACTTACCCGACAAGGAATTTCGCTACCTTAGGACCGTTATAGTTACGGCCGCCGTTTACTGGGGCTTCGATTCGCACCTTCGCTTGCGCTAAGCACTCCTCTTAACCTTCCAGCACCGGGCAGGCGTCAGCCCCTATACTTCGCCTTACGGCTTCGCAGAGACCTGTGTTTTTGCTAAACAGTCGCCTGGGCCTATTCACTGCGGCTCTCTCGGGCTTGCACCCTACCAGAGCACCCCTTCTCCCGAAGTTACGGGGTCATTTTGCCGAGTTCCTTAACGAGAGTTCTCTCGCTCACCTTAGGATTCTCTCCTCGCCTACCTGTGTCGGTTTGCGGTACGGGCACCTTTTTCCTCGCTAGAGGCTTTTCTTGGCAGTGTGGAATCAGGAACTTCGCTACTATAATTCGCTCGCTATCACAGCTCAGCCTTCACGATGATGGGATTTGCCTCATCATCAGCCTAACTGCTTAGACGCACATATCCAGCAGTGCGCTTACCCTATCCTCCTGCGTCCCCCCATTGCTCAAACGGAAAAGAGGTGGTACAGGAATATCAACCTGTTGTCCATCGTCTACGCCTATCGGCCTCGACTTAGGTCCCGACTAACCCTGAGCGGACGAGCCTTCCTCAGGAAACCTTAGGCATTCGGTGGATGGGATTCTCACCCATCTTTCGCTACTCATACCGGCATTCTCACTTCTAAGCACTCCACCAGTCCTTACGGTCTAGCTTCGCAGTCCTTAGAACGCTCTCCTACCACTGACACCTAGAGGTGTCAATCCACAGCTTCGGTGATACGTTTAGCCCCGGTACATTTTCGGCGCAGAGTCACTCGACCAGTGAGCTATTACGCACTCTTTAAATGGTGGCTGCTTCTAAGCCAACATCCTGGTTGTCTAAGCAACTCCACATCCTTTTCCACTTAACGTATACTTTGGGACCTTAGCTGGTGGTCTGGGCTGTTTCCCTTTCGACTACGGATCTTATCACTCGCAGTCTGACTCCCATGGATAAGTCTTTGGCATTCGGAGTTTGTCTGAATTCGGTAACCCGATGAGGGCCCCTAGTCCAAACAGTGCTCTACCTCCAAGACTCTTACACATGAGGCTAGCCCTAAAGCTATTTCGGAGAGAACCAGCTATCTCCAAGTTCGATTGGAATTTCTCCGCTACCCACACCTCATCCCCGCACTTTTCAACGTGCGTGGGTTCGGACCTCCATTCAGTGTTACCTGAACTTCATCCTGGACATGGGTAGATCACCTGGTTTCGGGTCTACGACCACATACTCATTCGCCCTATTCAGACTCGCTTTCGCTGCGGCTCCGTCTCATCGACTTAACCTTGCATGGGATCGTAACTCGCCGGTTCATTCTACAAAAGGCACGCCATCACCCGTTAACGGGCTCTGACTACTTGTAGGCACACGGTTTCAGGTTCTATTTCACTCCCCTTCCGGGGTGCTTTTCACCTTTCCCTCACGGTACTGGTTCACTATCGGTCACTAGGGAGTATTTAGCCTTGGGAGATGGTCCTCCCAGCTTCCGACGGGATTTCACGTGTCCCGCCGTACTCAGGATCCACTCAAGAGAGAATGAAGTTTCAACTACAGGGTTGTTACCTTCTTTGACGAGCCTTTCCAGACTTCTTCGTCTACTTCATTCCTTTGTAACTCCGTATAGAGTGTCCTACAACCCCAAGAGGCAAGCCTCTTGGTTTGGGCTACATCCCGTTTCGCTCGCCGCTACTCAGGGAATCGCAATTGCTTTCTCTTCCTCCAGGTACTTAGATGTTTCAGTTCCCTGGGTCTGCCTTCCATACTCTATGTATTCAAGTAAGGATATTGTTCCATTACGAACAATGGGTTCCCCCATTCGGAAATCTCTGGATCAAAGCTCACTTACAGCTCCCCAAAGCATATCGGTGTTAGTCCCGTCCTTCGTCGGCTCCTAGTGCCAAGGCATCCACCGTGCGCCCTTCATAACTTAACCGAATTGGTTGTTACATCAGGTTTAAAACCTAAAATGGCGATACTCGGTAATTTCTTGACTATCAATTATATCTTTATCTAGTTTTCAAAGAACAAATCCATTTTCATCTCGTAAGAGACAAAAAGTTTTGATGGTTGAACCATCAAAACTGAACAAAACTTCGACTGTCAAACGTTTAGTAAATCTTCCTTAGAAAGGAGGTGATCCAGCCGCACCTTCCGATACGGCTACCTTGTTACGACTTCACCCCAATCATCTGTCCCACCTTAGGCGGCTGGCTCCAAAAGGTTACCTCACCGACTTCGGGTGTTACAAACTCTCGTGGTGTGACGGGCGGTGTGTACAAGGCCCGGGAACGTATTCACCGCGGCATGCTGATCCGCGATTACTAGCGATTCCAGCTTCATGTAGGCGAGTTGCAGCCTACAATCCGAACTGAGAACGGTTTTATGGGATTGGCTAAACCTCGCGGTCTTGCTGCCCTTTGTACCGTCCATTGTAGCACGTGTGTAGCCCAGGTCATAAGGGGCATGATGATTTGACGTCATCCCCACCTTCCTCCGGTTTGTCACCGGCAGTCATCTTAGAGTGCCCAACTGAATGCTGGCAACTAAGATCAAGGGTTGCGCTCGTTGCGGGACTTAACCCAACATCTCACGACACGAGCTGACGACAACCATGCACCACCTGTCACTCTGTCCCCCGAAGGGGAAAGCCCTATCTCTAGGGTTGTCAGAGGATGTCAAGACCTGGTAAGGTTCTTCGCGTTGCTTCGAATTAAACCACATGCTCCACCGCTTGTGCGGGCCCCCGTCAATTCCTTTGAGTTTCAGTCTTGCGACCGTACTCCCCAGGCGGAGTGCTTAATGCGTTAGCTGCAGCACTAAAGGGCGGAAACCCTCTAACACTTAGCACTCATCGTTTACGGCGTGGACTACCAGGGTATCTAATCCTGTTTGCTCCCCACGCTTTCGCGCCTCAGTGTCAGTTACAGACCAGAAAGTCGCCTTCGCCACTGGTGTTCCTCCAAATATCTACGCATTTCACCGCTACACTTGGAATTCCACTTTCCTCTTCTGCACTCAAGTTCCCCAGTTTCCAATGACCCTCCACGGTTGAGCCGTGGGCTTTCACATCAGACTTAAGAAACCACCTGCGCGCGCTTTACGCCCAATAATTCCGGACAACGCTTGCCACCTACGTATTACCGCGGCTGCTGGCACGTAGTTAGCCGTGGCTTTCTGGTTAGGTACCGTCAAGGTACCGCCCTATTCGAACGGTACTTGTTCTTCCCTAACAACAGAGTTTTACGATCCGAAAACCTTCATCACTCACGCGGCGTTGCTCCGTCAGACTTTCGTCCATTGCGGAAGATTCCCTACTGCTGCCTCCCGTAGGAGTCTGGGCCGTGTCTCAGTCCCAGTGTGGCCGATCACCCTCTCAGGTCGGCTACGCATCGTCGCCTTGGTGAGCCGTTACCTCACCAACTAGCTAATGCGCCGCGGGTCCATCTGTAAGTGATAGCAAGAAGCCATCTTTCAACATTTCCTCATGCGAGGAAATGAGTTATCCGGTATTAGCCCCGGTTTCCCGGAGTTATCCCAGTCTTACAGGCAGGTTACCCACGTGTTACTCACCCGTCCGCCGCTGACTGATGGGAGCAAGCTCCCATCAGTCCGCTCGACTTGCATGTATTAGGCACGCCGCCAGCGTTCGTCCTGAGCCAGGATCAAACTCTCCGATAAAAGTTTGAATAGCTCTTTAAAAATAAATCTAGAATTAACGTTGACGTATTGTCTTGTTTTGTTCAGTTTTCAAGGTTCAAGGCTTGTCCACTTCGTTCTGAAGCGACTTTATAAATATAACATATCTTTCGTTCTCACGTCAACAACTTTTTACATTTATTTTTCTGAAATGTTGTTTGCTGTATCAGCGACGTTTATTAATATAACATGCTGTTAATGCTATTGCAATATATTTTTAAAGAAAACTTTAAAAACTTAATCAATCACTTCTGTTGTTCTGTTTAACAATAAACCTCCATATATATTATTACTACGCATTCCTGAAAGGAGATTTAAACATGATGCTTTC
Source organism: Rossellomorea sp. FM04394 (assembly GCF_041889765.1). NCBI lineage: Bacteria > Bacillati > Bacillota > Bacilli > Caryophanales > Bacillaceae > Rossellomorea > Rossellomorea sp. FM04394. Next base: position 3,532,894 of record NZ_CP168654.1, read on the forward strand.
AAACGTCGCATTATCTCTATCATTCATCATGGCTGTATATCTGTTTGCGTATTCGTATGTACAGGCTCTTAAGATAAGCGAAAGTACTACACCTGTAAAAGGAATGACCTTCATCTTTTCAGTCGTCATGGCGTTTGTGTTTTCTGGTTTTACATACGTATTTTCTTAAGTGAAAAAATCTTCACTAAAGGAGTAAAGGGGCGAAGTGAACGCTCCTTTACTCCTTTTTAATGCAACTTCAGCAGCAAGCCTTCTTCCTGGTGCGACTCACCACCAAGAGTTAACACCTCTTCCTTTATAAGTTCAGGTTTAAACGTATAATAGAAATGTTTCGACGGGTTATCTTTCAACACCCAGATCCACATGGAGTTGTATCCTTGTTTTTTAAGACTTTTGGCGGCAATTCCGAAGAGCTCTTTCCCTATGCCTTTACCTTGATATTCTTCTAGAAGATAAATGGCATACAATTCCCCTTCATACTCGCCTGAACGCTCTTTCCCAAATGAAACAAAGCCGACGATTTCTCCATTGTCTTGTTCACATACATAGGTATGATGAGATCCGGAAAGGATTTGTACCCACTTTTGTTCTCTTTCTTCTATTGATAAAGACTGGAGATATTCTCCTGAAACGATTCCTTCGTACGTTGTTCTCCAGCTATGGACATGGACATGCGCTAATCCTGGAGCGTCTTTTAGGTCTGCCTTTCTAAAGCGGAAGTCCTTCATTCTTTTTCACCTCGTTGACTTGTTGGATCATCTTTTTTAATTTCCTTTCTTCTATTAAGAAGAAGGTAACGCCGATCATAATGACAAAACCTCCAATCACTTGAGTGATCATCACTTTTTCGGCTAAGAGCCAATAAGCAAGGATAGATGCGCCGACAGGTTCAAAGAGAATTGCCATTGAGATGGTCGAGGTGCTTAACCATTTTAGAGACCAATTGAATAATGAATGGCCTAACAGGGTGGGTATAATGGCAAGCAATAGGAAGTAAATCCATTCCTCTTTCGGATAAGGGCCAAGGCTTTCTGACCGTATAATTGCATATAAAAATAGAACGACTGAGCTTATGGCATATACCAAGTACGTATATGTAATGAGGGAAAGGCGCTTCCTAATCGTCTGCCCGAATAATAGATATCCTGTTACAAGAGCGCATGCCGCCAAAGCAAGAACGTCTCCCCAGAGAGCACTCCCACTGATTCTAAAATCACCCCAGCTTATAATGATGCTTCCACTAACGGCCAAGACTGCTGAAATAATGGCTTTTCCTGTTAATTTTTCCCGAAAGAAAAGATATGCCCCGATAAAAGCGAATAATGGCTGCAGTGTGACGAGTACCGTTGAGCTTGCCACGGACGTATAGTTTAAGGATTCAAACCAGAGTATGAAATGAAAGGCCAGAAATACCCCGGCTAAAATCGAAAACATCCAATCTCTTAGAGTAATAACTTTCAGTTCCCTCACATACTTTAAGAAAAATACAGGGGACATTAAAAGCACAGTGAAAAACAATCGATAAAATGCTAAAACGCCTGCTGGTGCACTTGATACCTTCACTAATATTGCAGATGTAGAAACGGAGATTACCTCGATTGCTAATAAGAGATACGGATTAACCTTTGTTTCTGACATAACACACCCCCTGATAGATCACTGCTCTTATTTTATAATCAGTCAGGATAAATTACTACTCGAATTTATAACTGTGCAGGTGGAACTGGGGGGAGCTAAATGGAACTATTAGACACGACATTCATGATAAAGCTGGGTGTGTCTGCGGTATTAGGGTTAATCATAGGGCTTGAGAGAGAATTAAAGCGAAAGCCTGTAGGTTTAAAGACGTCTCTCGTTATATGTATCGTGAGCTGTTTATTAACGATTGTCTCTATTGAGTCTGCTTATATATCAGAGGGTTCGGATAAAGTAAATATCACGATGGATCCTTTGCGACTGGCAGCTCAGATTGTTTCAGGGATTGGTTTCTTAGGGGCAGGTGTCATTTTACGAAGAGGGAATGACAGCATTTCCGGATTAACGACAGCCGCTATGATCTGGGGAGCAGCCGGGATCGGAATTGCTGTCGGCGCCGGCTTCTACATGGAAGCTACAGCAGGTGTGATTCTCTTGATTGTATCCGTTGAAGTGGTTCCGATCATTATTACGTATTTAGGTCCGAAACGACTGCGGGAAAAAGAGCTGTCCCTGCGTGCGACGATTTTGGAGAAAAAAGAGATCAAATCGATTATTGAACGAATCAAAGCTGAAGAAATCTCAATCGAAAATATTCGGATCAAAGACTTAAAGAACCAGCAACACCTTTTGGAATTGAAAATCATTGTGGACTTCAGAAAAAAAACGGTCGATATTTACTATACGATTTCAGAGATCCAAGGGATAAAAGATGTAGAAATTGAAAGCTTATAGAGTATGGAGGAATGAGGATGCGGGGACACCCTCGTTCCTTTTTTATTTTTTGTGAAGCTGGAACTTTTTCACACATTCTAAATCTTGGACAACTTCCAGTACTTCATTAAATTGCAGCGCACTTGGCGTTAATATAAGGAGGGAATATTTAAAGGCATCCATTCCCTCCATTTCATCTCCTTCTTCAATCTGGTACTGAGTGATCTCGATTCCATGATCATGAAGGGCATCATTTATAGACGTGAGGTTCCCCTTTCCCTTTTGCACGACCAGACTAAGGAGCAGTAGCTTCTTATGCTTCACTTTTTCCTTGTAAAAGCTTTCCAGGTTGTTCAAGAAAAATAATGTTATCACAATCACCAGGGTCGTAAAAATGGCCAGGGAGTACATACCAATCCCCACTACCAGCCCTAATCCTGCAACAATCCAAATACTGGCGGCAGTGGTTAAGCCTCTGACCGTCACACCACCATGGACCATAATCGTTCCTGCTCCAAGAAAGCCGATTCCGGAAATAACATAAGAGGGAATACGGCTTGGATCAAACCCTACCAATTGGGGGTGTTCGTCTAAAAACGGTTGGAATCCATACAGGGAAACAAGCATCATCAAACAGGAACCGACACCTACGAGAATATGAGTGCGTAAACCAGCGGGGTGATTTTTAAATTCCCTCTCTATACCAATCAAGCCGCTCAGCAGAACGACTAACATAATACGAATAAGAGCAGTGTAAAACTCATCTGGAATCTCCAGCAAATCTATCATCTCCATAGCCTTTCCCCTCTCCATCATCTACCTATACTTTTTACCTGGAATGGGGCTTTTAAAACGCAAAATTCAAAAAAACCAGGTGGAGATCACCTGGTTCTTTCATGAATCATTTAATTGGCTTCTTCAATAAGCCCACCATCACGGCTGTAATAACAGAGCCAATCAGTACTGCTAACAGATATAAGAATGGATTCCCCTCTACTACCGGGAATACGAATAATCCACCGTGGGGGGCAGGTAAACCAATCCCAAAGAACATCGCTAACGCTCCTGCAACCGCAGAACCTGTCACAATTGAGGGGATGACCCGGAATGGATCGGCTGCAGCAAACGGAATCGCTCCTTCTGTAATAAAGGATGCTCCCATAAAGTAAGCCGCGATACCTGCTTTTCGTTCGTTATCATTGAACTTCTTCTTGAATAGTGTCGTTGCCAGTGCAAGCCCAAGTGGCGGCACCATACCTCCGGCCATGATGGCAGCATGGGGAGAAAGGTTCCCTCCTTCAATCATGGCAATCCCGAATGTAAAGGCCGCTTTGTTGATCGGCCCCCCCATATCGACGGCCATCATTCCACCAAGGACCAGTCCGAGTAAAATCAGGTTCCCTGTGCCTAGTCCATCCAACCAGTTTTGAATACCCGTGTTGACTGCACTTAGAGGCTCGACCAGGAACTGAAGCATGATAAATCCAGTAATGAAAATTCCCAGCAACGGATAGATCAATACCGGTTTGATCCCTTCCAATGATGGAGGGAAGTTGTTTGTTAAACGCTTGATTCCAAGAACCACATATCCCGCTAAGAAACCGGCAATAATTCCACCTAAGAAACCGCTTTGACCAGTTGCAGCGATCAATCCGCCTATCATACCAGGGGCAAAGCCAGGTCGGTCCGCGATACTCATGGCAATGAATCCCGCTAAGACAGGAACCATTAAGTAGAAGGCATTATCTCCGCCGATTTTCATTAGCATCGCTGCAAACTCATTGTATTCAGGAGAATCAGGATTCGCTGACTGAATGCCGAATAAGAACGAGATCGCAATCAGGATCCCTCCCCCTACAACGAATGGAAGCATGTTGGAAACACCATTCATCAGATGCTTGTAAAAGCCTGACTTTTGTTTTTTCTCAGGACCGGCCCCGGTCTCACCGGATCGCTCTCCACCTTTATAAAGAGGTGCAGCTTGTTTCATGGCCTGATTCAATAATTCTTCAGGACGTCTAATCGCTTCTGCCACTGGAACCTCAATCACAGGCTTTCCTTTAAAACGATTCATTTCCACTTTCGTATCGGCAGCTACGATTATAGCTACAGCGTTTTCAATTTCTTCAGAAGTTAAGACGTTCTTTGCTCCACCGGAACCATTCGTCTCTACTTTTAAGTTCACACCAATTTCTTTCGCTTTGGCTTTCAAAGCATCCGCTGCCATATACGTATGAGCAATCCCTGTAGGACATGCCGTTACAGCCAGGACCTTTCCGTGGTTTGTACCAGAAGTTTCAGCAGGAACCTCGTCCTCGTCCTCTTGATCATGAACATTAATAATCTCTAAAACTTCTTCTTTTGTAGTAGCATTCAGTAACGATTTACGGACATCTCCATCCATCAGCATAGAAGAAAGGCGGCTTAATGCTTCTAGATGAGTTTGATTGGCCCCTTCTGTTGCTGCAATCATGAAGAACAAATGAGCAGGAGCCCCATCGAGAGATTCATAGTCTACACCTTGTGCAGATTTGCCGAATGCAATGGCAGGTGCTTTGACTGCCGATGTTTTCGCATGTGGAATAGCGATCCCTTCCCCGATACCCGTCGTACTTTGTGCTTCACGGTTAAGAATCGCTTGCTTGAATTCTTTAGGGTCCTCTAGCTTCCCACTTTTATCTAATACCGTAACCAATTCATCAATAACTCCGGTTTTTGATGTAGAAGTAATATTTATCTGAATCGTATCTTTCGTTAGTAATTCAGTAATTCTCATGTTTGTTCCCCCCTATTTTTTTGTAATCTGAATTTCTTCAAATAAGCTTTTCACTTTTTTCGATGAGCAAAGACCGATTGAATAAGCTGTGGCTGATCCAGCTGAGGTTCCCAAGCGGAATGCATCTTCAATGCTCCATCCCCTTGATAGTCCCGCAAGGAATCCGGCAACGGTAGAATCTCCTGCACCGACCGAGCTTTGTAATTCTCCACTTGGTACGGACGAATACAATACCTCTTTACCGGTCAGTAAGAGGGCACCTTTTTCCGCCATTGAAACCATCACGTTTTCGACTCCGTAATCCTTCAACTTCTGTCCATAGTGAACCGCATCATCAACTGACTCAATCTTCACATCAAACATCTCCCCCAGCTCATGATGATTTGGTTTAATCAGGAAGGGATTCAGGGAAAGAACCGGTTGAATCAAGTTCTTCTCGGCATCGATGATCACTTTCGTTCCTTGTTCCTTACACTGTGCAGCAATCTCCCGGTAAAATGATTTAGGCACTGATCCAGGTAGACTCCCCGCCAGAACGATCATGTCTTCTTCTGTTAATGAAGATATCTTTTGAAGTAACTGTTGTATATGTTCCTCGCGAATCAATGGTCCACTACCGTTGATTTCCGTTTCATCATCCGACTTAACCTTTACGTTAATACGGGAAGCTTCTTCTACTTCCACAAATTCAGTTTTTATCTTTTCTTTATTTAAAAATTGTTTAATGTACTCACCAGTAAACCCTCCTGCAAAACCGAGAGCAACGCTTTCTACATTCAGTACATGTAATACACGGGAGACATTGATTCCTTTGCCTCCAGGAAATGCACTTTCTTTCTCACTTCGATTCAGACCGCCTTTTTGAAAGGATTCCAGTTCCATAATGTAATCGACAGAAGGGTTCAGTGTTAAGGTATATATCATGGTGTCACAACCTTTATCGTAGTTTGATTCATCATTGCCGTGTCATGTTCGTCATCAAGAGCGTTGGTAATAATCATGGCTTTATCAAGGTCCACAATTTTGCTGAAAGCAATCTCTCCAAACTTGGAGTCATCTGTTAAGAACATGGCTTCCCTCGATAATTCAATGGCCATGCGCTTTACCTGGGCCTCCTCAGGATCCGGGGTCGTGAATCCATATTGAGCATGAACCCCGTTCGCCCCCATAAATGCTTTATCAAATCGGTACTGGCGTAGGGATTCCACCGCTCCACTTCCTACCATCGCTCTTGTCACCGGCTTTACGTATCCACCGATCATGTATGTTTTAAATCCTTTTTGAATGAGTGCATCCACATGGGTCAATCCATTCGTCACGACCACAATATCCATTTGCGGTAGATGATCAATGAGACTCAAGGTAGTCGTACCTGCGTCCAAAAAGATGCAATCGCCCTCTTCTACTAGGGAAGCAGCATATTGACCGATTGACTGCTTTTCATGAAAGCTTTTGGATGATTTTTCAGAAACGCTCAGTTCCTTCAACTTCCCTTGAAGCCTTGCAGCTCCACCGTGGATACGTTTCAGAAACTTCTCTTGCTCGAGCTGTGTTAAATCCCGGCGAATCGTTGACTCAGAAGCGTTCGTAACATCTACAATCTCTTGTATTTTTATCGCATCTTTCTCCTTCAATAAATCTAAGATGATTCGATGTCGTTCCTCCGTTAACATAGTACTCTCCTACTTTCTCCGTTTCTTGTTACTTTCATTATAATGAGAACGGTTTCATAAATCAATCATTTTTAATCAAAAATAATCATTTTCTATCATAAACCAACCAAAATCAATCATATGTTTACATGTTAAGTTTCCCGGTTTATTCTCCTGTTGAATCCCAATAATTATTTACCTGTTAAATTCACCCTAATATTTGCCTGTTAAATTTCAACGGTTATTTACCTGTCAAATTTAGTCCGAAATTCGCCTGGCAACTTCAGGCCCAATTTTGCCTGTTGAATTCTAACGATTATTCAACAGGCAAACCAAATTCCTAAGGAGAATCCAAAGACCCATACAACAAAAAACAAGCTCCATCCCACAAAATTCGGTGGATGGAGCTTGCTTAAAGTTACTTATTTTATTCGTGATTTTCTTCATGTGAAGCTTCAGGATCTTCTGAGCTTTTTGGATTTGGATTATTATACTGATAATCTGAACGATCTATCGGTTTGTATCCTTCCGGTTTATAGAAGCGCAGTAAATCTTCATAAACCACTTTATCGGAAAGCTCTAAGCGTTTGTTTGCTTCCTTACTTGCTTCTTCACATGCCTTGCTTCCTTCTTCTACAGGTTGACCTGTTTCGTTATCGTAGCAGACTCCTTTAATTTCAGAGTACTTTTCTGTAATGACATCTCCATTACGGAAAGGTACGATTTGCTTGCGCTCTTCCGAAAGCAGGTCCTGACCAAAGCTTAGATAATCTTTTGTCTCTACTCCCAACAGGTGCATGATCGTAGGGCGAAGATCAACCTGACCGCCATACGTATGGTTAACCCCACCTTCTGCACCGGAGTTAAGAATCAACAATGGTACACGTTGCAGCTGAGCACTTTCAAAGTTACCCACTTCTTTGCCCAATACGTCGGACATCGCTTTATTATGGTTATCAGAAATACCATAGTGATCACCATAAAGAACGATCATTGTATCTTCATACAAACCTTTTTCTTTTAAATCATTCACAAAGTCTTCCAATACTTGGTCCATGTAATGGGACGTTTGGAAATATCGATCGACCACACCGTTACCTGTTTCACCCTGAGGGAAATTAGCATCTTCCTCATGGCGGTCAAACGGGAAGTGATTGGATAACGTAATGAACTTCGTGTAAAACGGCTGTTTTAAGCTTTCCAGCATAGGAATTGATTCTTCAAAGAACGGCTTATCTTTCAATCCATATGGAAGCTGTTCCTCAGGCTTGCTCATATCATAATACGTTGCATCAAAGAACTCGTCATATCCCATTGAACGATACATCTCAGAACGGTTCCAGAATGTTTTGTAGTTACCGTGGAATACCGCTGAAGTATATCCTTCTCCCTTTAGAATCGAAGGAGCTGATTGATACGTGTTGTTCGCATGTGTCATGAATACAGCACCTTGAGGAAGCGGGAATAATGAATTTTCAATAATGAACTCAGAATCAGACGTTTTCCCCTGACCTGTTTGATGGAAAAAGTTATCAAAGTACATCGCTTCTTTACTATCCACTAAAGAGTTCAAGAATGGTGTGACTTCCTTTCCATTTAGCTCTCTGCCAATCATAAATGTTTGCAGGGATTCCATGGAGATGTAGATAACGTTTTTCCCTTTTGCTTTACCAAAGTATTCAGGATTCGGGTCGACTTTATTTGCTTTTACATAATTTTCAACTTCTGAAACTTCATTACTGTCAGCCAAAGCACGTTTAGCAGACGTTTTGGAGTTTTGAACAATATCATAGATCGTAAAGTTGTGAGTTCCAAGATACTTCACCAGATAGTTACGGTCAAAACTGCGAGTCAATAATTCAGGACGATCAATGTTTGCTAACCCTAAGTTCAATAAGAACACAAGGACTGCAGATGTCATGACCGCGAATACTGAACGGAAACGCAATTTTTCCTGAGGTTTCACTTTCTTAAGAGCCATCAATCCAATGATAATGAATAAATCCAGGAAATACAGAATATCTAATGGACTGATTAATTCAAGTGCACTGCCACCAAGACCGTTATTCGTTTTTGCCTGTAAAATAACAGGTACTGTAATAAAGTCATTAAAGAATCGGTAGTACACGACGTTCGCGTATAGAACGAAGGACATTAACAAATTAATAACGATAAACGCAATATATCTCCCTTTGCCTTTCCAGAATAATGCGAAGGCAAAGAATAATAGGGCAGAACTTAATGGGTTAAAAAATAAAAGAAAATGCTGAAGCGCATTTTGTATTCCCAGGTTAAATTCGGCTAAATATACGGCATAAGTCTTAATCCAAAATAGTATAACGACTGTAAAGAAGAACGATAACTTCCCAGTACGCATATCATCAAACTGTCTTTTTAAGAAGTTCATGCTTCATCACCTTTTTTATTAGTATTTATTTAAAACATATATGAAAAAGTTTATTAAGAATTTGTTTAGCAAATGTAAATTCATTTGAATCAACAACGAGTATTATAACAAAAAATAATTTCATGTGTATAACATTTTGTTGTGAATCGTAACAAAAATATTTCATGAAAATTCGACATTCCGTAACAAATGAGGTAGGAAAGCTTGAGCTGTCAATGCTTTGTCCATTTTGAACGATTCGTGAACGACCCATACTTTCCCAATCTTGTGGATATATATACTAGAAATGTCAAAAGAGTCTTAAGATTGTTTACTCAGTGTAAACTAATTCCCCGGAATCCATTTAATCAAACACAAAAAACGATGAAATTTTTACCATATCAATCATCTTGCTTCCTTCACTATTATGCTCAAATCTTTTTACATTTCTACCTTTTGAAACTCATCCTGTCGCGGTTGATCTGGTTTTTTATTTAATGGACGATAAGCGGATTTAAATTTCTTCCTATAGAAGGAATGCCCGCTAGTGGCTTGGACATATCCTTCGATCATCAACGAGACCGATAACATCGTTGCCGAGAAGAAGAGAATCGGTGTCAGTGGAACCCACGGTGCTCCTTGAAGGTACCTGAAGGAGTCCCCGATCAGTCCCGACCATTCATAGGTGATGGATCTTGGAGGGTCTTTGATCATTTGATAGTCTACATCGGTACCACCAAGGAACAGGGTTAGTAATCCTAAATGAATAAAAATGATCAGGGTTTGCATGAATTGCTGACCCAACAAAATCACAAGCTTCTCTTTCATCCCGGGCAAAATGTGTTTAAAGATGATTCGCCACTTTCCTGCCCCAAGTGTTTTCGCACTCATGATAAATTCTTGTTTATAAAGCAAAGAGACTTCATTGCCAATCAGAACTGACAATATGGGCACAATAAGTAAGGTCAAGATCAGTATCTCAATGATGAAACGTTCCACGATCGAATTAGGAAAACCTTCAAACGGTTCCCAAAGAATCGGTTCCAACAAAAAATACGCGAGGATCGTCAAGGGGATGTAATGGAAGGAATCAATCCAGCCATTAAAGTATTTCTTATACTTCACAAGAAATGTCCCAAGGACCAACCCAAGCGGGATCGCTAAAAACACACGTAAAAAGGCGATCACTAATGCCGTTAGAATCGTATACTTGGCACCAATAATGATTTTCCCGAGCATGTCAAGCCCCAGGGGGTCCGTTCCAAAAGGGAAAGACCATTTTGGTGAAATCGGAGAAGATTCCACTACAACACCATCAACAGTAATAAAATACAATCTCCGCACTTCATTTCCCCACATAAATGAATAAACAAAACTGGAGGCAAGCATGAAGGCGATAAATGTAAATCCAATAAGAAAGAGCGGGTTCTTCCAAACATTTTTCTTCATATTATATCTCCTCCCCCTTATTGGCTTTTTTTGAAAGGACCATTTCTCCCAAAGCGTAAAAGACAAACAGAGGAATGAAAATAGAAAGAATGGCGATTGTAAACATTTTCGGCTGCAGCGTCGACATTAAGAAACGAGTTATCCCCGTTATATTAAATAGGAGCTCCAACACAAATAAATTGGAGAGCATAAACCAAACGGTCTTCTTTGATTGAAAGAACACGGAAATGACAGCGTTTCTTAAAATATGAAACGTCAATATCACCAGTTTCCCCAGTCCAATGGATCGAGCCAGGGTCACATAGTCTTTTCTTTCTTCACTTTCAAATGAAAGAATCGAAATCCTGAACAGCTGAACTGTAGGTAAAATCGCCAATACAAGCACAGGAAGTAGAAATGCGCGTTCAGTGGCGACTGATGCAATTTCAAAAAACAGGATGCCAGTTTGCTTATACAGGGAGAGTACAAATAACTGCGAAAGCAAAATAACCAGAACATCCGGCATCGATTCGAACAAATAAAAGGTGAACTTGATTCGGTCTCTGTTTTTTTGAGAAAACAACATGGTGAGGATCGTGAGGAGAATACTTAAGAAGCCTGCCAGAAGAAAAGCAGAAAACAAAACGAGTAACGAATAGGTAATCGGGTCCCATATATAAGGAAATAAATCGCGTTCCTGCTGCCCCCCGATAATGATATAGGTTAAATCCCCCGGATGAAACAAGGCATAAACGATTTCTTTAACGGATTGCAAATATTCCTGTAACCTCAATTCACGATGACCTAATCCTGAAAGGAGCACGGGCAGTCCGCCTATAAAAATAATACCTATGATTGATAAGAAGAATTTGAGTAAAATACCACCGATCACTCTCAATGGATTGTCCTCCTGTTGGATTGATTAGTTTTAATAGTATCATAGGATGGTGATTATTATACATTATTTTCCTGTTTTTTTCACATGACCTACACTTCTCAAAAAAATGACCGAAATCCCCTAAAAGGACTTCGGTCATTTCTCTCCTTTATACTCTCGAAAGTTCATTTAACACAAATTTTTCAACAACTTCCGCTACTCCGTCCTCCATATTAGAGGCTGCAACGTAGTCCGCTTTTTCTTTTATATCTTGAGGAGCGTTGCCCATGGCGACACCCAGCCCGGCAAATTCGATCATGGCAAGATCGTTATAGCTATCTCCGATGGCAATGACCTCTTCTGCCTTAATGCCCATCGGCTTGATCAGATAATCGAGGCTTGCCCCTTTAGTCACGCCAAGCTGTGTAAACTCCAGAAAGAACGGTTTGGAGCGCATCACACTCAGTTCACCTTCCAGTTCGGTTTGAAGTTTTTTCTCGACTTCCACCAATCGATCGGCTTCTTTTAACATAAGTGCCTTCACAACAGGCTCCTTAATCGCTTCTTTAAAGTTCGGCACGACCTTTACAGGCAGCCCTGTCAGTTCACTTTCAATAGAAGCATATTCACTCGTTTCTTCTACAATAATCGCATCTTCAGCATACGTCAGAATCCCAACGTCTTCCCGTTTACTCAAATCATATAAGCGATGAGCCGTTTCAGCTGATAGTGTTCGACTGTATTTCTCTTCGTTTGTCTTGCAATCTATTATTTTCGATCCATTGAAAGAAAGAATATAGCTTCCGTATTGGTCCAGCTTCAGTTCTTTTGCAACCCATCTCATTCCAAACGTTGGGCGGCCAGATGCGAGAACAACTTTCACTCCTGCTTCCTGTGCTTGAAGTAATGCATCTTTTGTACGCTCTGAAATCGTTTGGTCATCTCGTAATAATGTATCATCTAAATCAAGTACAATCATTTTATAAGTCATCATGAAAAATCCTTTCAGGAAATCCGATTTATATTATCTTACTATAACATCTATCTTTTATTTAGAAAAAGAAAATAGACCGCCGAATCGGCAGTCTATTTCAAGTTTACATGGTCCAGGTCCCATTTTCTAATGGTAAAACTAGCCTGATTTGAAGCTCCGAATCCCACAGTATCGTTGTTTGGTGATGGATAGAATCGGGATGTAAACGTTTCTTCTCCTTCATTTATAAATACTTCAATGGAAGAAGTGTCGACGTACACTCTTAGTGAATTCAAATTCTCCACTTTACATTGCCGCTTCTCTACCACTCCATTTACATAGCTTTTGCGCTCAAGAGTCACCATCTGTTCCCCGATAGAATAAACGAGTCTGCCTCCGTCTCCAATGGAAAGATCAAACCACCCTTCAGATAAGGACAAATCCTCGATCTCCAATTCAAACGCTTTTCCGTTTACACCATTGAGCACGCGGCTTTCTTTATCCAATTCAACCTTGTGTTCTATCGCTTCTCCGGCCCTTAAATCCCGCAATTCTTCAAGAGGAACCTGTCTCACTTTACCGTTCACAAGCTTCAGCTCACGAGGCAGGGTCATCGTATGAAGCCATTTATGTTCAATGGTGGGATGATCCTGTTCATTTTGATCCGGTACACTCATCCATGCAAAAAGGATACGGCGGCCCTTATCGTCGACTGTCGTTTGCGGTGCATAGAAGTCGAATCCCCGATCCAATTCTTCGAAGTCTCCATGTTCAAACGTTCCTGCAGCTAAATCAAATTGTCCGGCGACATAGCCTGCCTGATACACATTCTGATACTTCATTCCAGAAGCTTCAATTCCTTGTGGAGAGAAAACAAGGATGTCTTGATCTCCCAGCTTAAAAAGGTCAGGACATTCAAACATATAACCGAACTCAGCAAGCTTTCCCACGCCTCCACCTGCAAGGACTCCCTGATACTCCCAATCCATTAGATCTTCTGATCGCATCAAAGCGACTGCGCCTTTTAACTCTGTCGTCTGTGCACCGACTACCATGAAAAACGCTCCATCCTGTTTCCATACCTTCGGATCGCGGAAATGAGCGGTAAATCCTTCCGGTAAGTGAACGACGGGACCTTTTTTGTCAAAGTGAAGGCTGTCTTCAGAAAGAGCCAAGCACTGATAGGATTCCCGATTGCCTTCCTCGTCCTTCACATTCCCTGTATAGTATGCATAGATTTTTCCGTCATGCTCGATGGCACTTCCGGAATAACAGCCGTTTTTCTCATACCATTCTGCAGGCGTGAGGGCGATGTCTTCATGCGTCCAGTTCACTAGGTCCCTTGACGAATAATGCCCCCAAAACTTCGCACCATGACCTGTCTTAAAAGGCATCCACTGATAATATAAATGATAGACCCCCTTGAATTGGATAAATCCGTTCGGGTCGTTCAACAGCCCCACAGGTGGCATGAGGTGATAATGAAGACGGTATGGATCCTGATCAACAACACCCTTATGCTTATCGATTTCTTCATAGGCTTCTTTTCGCAGTTGTTCATCTCTCGTCATCGCTCATTACCCCTGTTCAAATGAAGGTTTACTTCTTCCAGGGAAGGCAGAGCCGTCATCGCTCCTTTAGTTGAGGCAGCAAGTGCACCGGATACGGCTGCAAATCGGGCCATGCGGGCTGCTTCCTCGATTGATAAGGATTCAATATTCCCTTTGTATTCATGGATGGAATGAAGGATCCCGGAAACGAACGCATCCCCGGCCCCCGTTGTGTCCACTGCTTTCACCTTCATGGCAGGTACATACTGACGGGCATCGCCAACGTACACATAGCTTCCTTCTGCCCCCATCGTGATAATCAAGAAAGGAATAGTGTATGATTTCAGTTTCGCTACCCCTGCTTCAATCTCTTTTTCACCAGTAATAAATTCAAGTTCTTCCTCAGAGATTTTCAAAACATCCGCTTCAGAAAGCATGCTCTTAATCGTTTCCCGGGCATTTTCCTCAGAATTCCATAATCCTAAGCGTAAATTAGGATCATAGGAAACCAATAAACCATTCTCTTTCGCTACTTTCACAGCATGAAGCGTCGCTTCCTTCGCCGGAGAGCTGATCATGGAGATGGAACCAAAGTGAAGGATTTTATGGGAAACGAAATCCTCTTCATCAATATCATCCATTTGGAGGAATCGGTCGGCGCTCGGATCGATATAAAAGTCAAAGCTGCGCTCTCCGTCTTCTCCGTTGGTTACAAATACCACACCGGTGCGGACATCAGGAGTCAATAGCATTTGATTTATTCTTACACCATAATCTTTAAGGGTATCCTGAAGGAATCTGCCTAATACATCCTCTCCCACCTTCCCTAAAAAGGTAGACCTCGCGCCTAATCTGGCCAGTCCAACAGCCACATTGGCGGGAGCTCCTCCTGGACTTTTTTGATAGGTAGTATTTTGTTCATCTAAAGGAATGAAGTCTATCAGTGCTTCACCCAGTGAGATAATCCCCTGTTTCATATTGAGTTCCTCCTCGTTACATTCGGTTCTACTTTAAATATAGCAAATCCTTACCAGCCAGGTGACTAGTAAGGATAATAATTCTATTTTGCTTCTTCTTTCCATCCCAATAATAAGGTTGCTGCAAATGCGCCTGCTACGGCGATGACAAATCCGATCCCATAATTTAGCGGATCTTGAGCGATCGCAAACATCGGGATACCCGTCAATCCAATTCCGTTGGCCATCACTTGTGTGAATACCACGTATGCTCCTCCAAGCGCTCCACCGATGGCTGCTCCGATAAATGGGCGGCGATGCTTTAAGTTAACCCCGAAGATCGCCGGTTCTGTGATTCCGAGGAAAGCAGAGAAAGCTGCCGGCACAGCGATTTCCTTCGTTTTCTTGTTTTTCGTTTTAAAGAAGACGGCGAGTGTTGCCCCACCTTGCGCGACGTTTGCCATTGCCCAAATTGGCAGCAAATAGTTCCCGCCGATGTTTGATAAAAGCTCAGCCTCGATGGCATGGAAGCTGTGGTGAACACCGGTTAAAACGATCGTTGAATACAATCCACCGAAGATCAATCCAGCAATAGGTCCGGCTGTGTTGTAGACAACATCCAGAACCGTTGTGATTCCGTTACCTAGGACTCTTCCAAGTGGTCCAACGATAAGCAGGGCGGTAAACCCTGTGAAGATGACCGTCAAGAACGGTGTCACCAGTAAATCAACGGCGTTCGGGACAATTTTGCGTAAGCCCTTTTCAATCTTTGCCATTAAATAAACGGTTAACAGTACTGGAATAACCGTTCCTTGGTACCCAAGCATTTCAACGCCAAATCCGAAGAAATCGAGAGTTTCCGGCTGGGCATCGGCAAGACCCCATGGATTCAGTAATGCGGGGTGGGTCATGATCCCTCCGATGACAGCACCTAAGTATCCATTTGCTCCAAATTCCTTCGCTGCACTCATCCCGATCAAGATCGGTAAAATGATAAAGGCAGCAGAAGAGAACATGTCCAGCATCACGAATAGACCACTATCTGGATCGACCCAATTATAGGTCTTCATCAAGCCAAGCAGCCCCATCAACATCCCTGCCGCTACGATCGCCGGAATGATCGGTACAAAGATGTTTGAGAGTGTACGTGCAAAACGGGCAAACGGGTTCATCTTCCGTTTTGCTGCATCACTGTGAGACTCACCAGTTGGGGACTTCTCTTCCATAGACGCTCCAACAAGAGGGCCGAAATGTTCAAATACTTTATTTACATTCCCTGTCCCAAAAATGATCTGGAACTGACCGGAGCTTGAGAATGCCCCTTTCACACCATCCAAATCCTCGATGGCACTCTTTTCTACCTGACTTTCGTCCTCAATCACGAGACGCAGTCGCGTCGCACAATGTGTTGCACTTACAACATTACTCTTGCCGCCCAATAACGGGACAAGCTGTTCTGCTACTTCACGATGGTTCATCATGAATCCCTCCTGTTTCTCTTTAAAGAATCAATAAAAAAAGACCTAGTACCCTTAAGAGGATAGAGGTAGGTCAAAGAGTGACGCTTACCATTATCGTCTTAAAGATTCTAGGTCTTGCCTGCATGATCAGTAACAATCCTACTGTATGAAATTGATGAGTTCATTCTACAATATGAAAACGGTACCGTCAACCCATTTACTTTAAGAGGCGCGCTATATGCAGGGCAATATACGCAACCTCTGAAGGCGGGAATCGTATGCTGTATTCTTCCTGCAGATATTTTGTGATTTCCTTTGAGCACTCGTAAGCCCTTTTGTATTTCATCTGGATGAGTTCGAGCATGTCTTCATCAATGGGATCAAACTGGTCACCCTGCTCAATCCGATTCAACGCAAACCGGAGATGTGTGATCAATCGTTGATAGTTGATGCTCGACTCTTCTACTTCTATGGAAAGAATCGACTCAACCTGCTCGACAAAATCCCTCAGGATCGTTGCATGCTTCAACGATTGGCTCATAGAAGGGGAATCCATCTTCGCCGTATGAATATGAAGGGCAATATGAGCCGCCTCATCATCTGGGATTTCGATCCCGAGTTTCTGCCTGATCTCTTCTTTTGCCCACACCCCGACTTCATATTCCTTTTTGTAAAGCAGCTTGATTTCATTTAAGAGCTTATTTTGGATGGGGATCCCTTGCTGCAGTCTTTCAAGGGCAAAGGAAAGATGATCCGTAAGAGCGATATGAATATGGTCGCTGAGAGGGGCATTTAAATGTCCCTCTGCATAACTGATGATGTTTTCAGCGATTTCAATATGTTCCTCCGGCAAGGTAGCCAGCAGCTGCTGGAATTTCTCGGAGGATTGCTCATGAAGGACAAAAATCTTTTCAATTTTGTTCTTAGGGACGATATCATTCCGCTTCTTTTGAAAAGCGATCCCGCTCCCCATAACAATTTTTTCCTGCGGCCCGTCCACCACTACAACAGCATTGTTGTTTAAAATTCTAAAAATACGCATAGATGTCCTCCGTACAGTTCATTACTCCTTATGTTACCACGATTCAGCGTAAAGATAACATGTAAAGTGTGTAGACCAAAGATTTTCATGAGAAATATGATATGCTGAAAGAAAAAATGAAAGCGGGAAAATAATGATTTCTACATATTTTGAAAAAATCCAGGAAAAGTTACATATTGTTCAATCCAATGAAGCTGACAAAATGACTGTGCTTGCTGGGAAGATTTCTTCTGCCATTCAACAAGATGGCATCATCCAGCTCTTCGGATGTGGTCACTCTCATATCCTCTCTGAAGAGGTATTCTACAGAGCAGGTGGATTGGTTCCGATCAATCCGATTTTGATCGAGCCACTCATGCTTCATGAAGGAGCCGTACGATCTTCGCAATTAGAAAGAGCGGAAGAGTATGCGGGTGATTTTATGAATGCCCAGGATATTCAGTCCCATGATGTGGTGATTGTCCTCTCCACTTCGGGAAAAAATCCCGTTCCCATCGATGTTGCTCTTCTCGCGAAGGAAAAGGGTGCATATGTTGTATCCATCAGTGCCTTTGACTATGTAGAGAAAGAAACATCCAGACACCCCAGCGGAAAGTTTCTTAGTGAAGTAGTGGATCTTGCCATTAACAATCACTCGGTCGTAGGGGATGCAGTCCTGACCGATGATCGAGTGGCTGTTCCATTCTCTCCTTCTTCAACCGTCATCGGGGCGGCGATTTTGAATGGAGTCATGGCTGGTGCCATTCAAAATATGCTGGAAGAAGGATTTGAGCCGCCTATCTTCATCAGCGGAAACGTGGATGGCGCAGATGATCATAACGAAGGGCTGATTGAGAAGTATCGCAAGCGGATTCCCCTGTTAACGAAAGGACTATAGATAAAAAGAGTAGGAGCCCATTAAAGGGCACCTACTCTTTTTTCACAGTCTGTCCAAGTTGATTTTAAACTTATATTTATCAGCTCGATAAATGGATCGCACCAATTCAAACGGGGTACCGTCTTCCAGAAATGAATCCCGTTGGATGAGCAGCACCGGCTCCCCGCTCTTCACCTTAAGATGCTTTGTATCCGCTTCGGTCACAATCGCCGCTTCCACTGATTGAGTGGCATGGCTGATGTGAAGGTTTAGTTCGCTTTCAATATAATGATACAGCGATTTCTCCAGTATTTCCTGATTCAATCCAGGAAGCAGGCTGACTGGGATATAACTTGTTTCCAGTGCCATCGGTTCACCGTTCGCTAGACGGATTCGCTTCATAGTATACACAAGCTCTTCTTCCTCTAAAGAAAGGAGTTCCTGAATATCCTCTCTTGCCGGAGAAATTTCGAAATGCAATAATTTGTTCCCAGGCTCGAGTCCCCGGCTCTTCATGTCTTCGCTGAAGCTAGTCAACCCCTGAAGGCTTTGTTCAATCTTCCGATGGGAGACGAATGTACCACGTCCTTTTTCTCTATATAAAACATTCTTATTCACAAGATTGGTAATCGCCTGTCTCACGGTCATCCTGCTGATTTTAAACGATTCTGCAAGCTCCCTTTCAGACGGCAGGGCATCCCCTGGTTTTAGCTCTTCAGACTGTATTAAATGTTTAAGGTGTTCTTCTAACTGATAATACAAAGGAAGAGGAGAATTTTTATTAACCACGAACTGTTCTCCTTTCGATATAGCGGTTCTATGTTCTATTTTATTACATACACCATGTTTATAACAGACAATTATCCGATGTCTATAGAAAAGAGCAGACGGGACTTTAGCCACATTCGACAAGCCAGACTGCCCTCTCAATTTATTTTAACTTTTTCAGCTCGTCCGCGACAAACTCTACATCCGTTCCTACAATGACTTGAAGGTTTTTATTATTCACCTTCATCACACCCTTCGCCCCATGAGCTTTCAACGCTTTTTCGTCTACTAGTGTGACATCATTGATTTCGAGACGTAATCGTGTGGCGCAGTTATCCACAATAGCCAGGTTTTCTTTTCCACCCAGATCTTGCAGAAAATGCGAGGCCATTATTTCATATTTACTATTTCCGCCTGTGTTTTCATCTGCTACGACCACATCTTCATCATCTTCACGCCCTGGAGTCTTCAAATTGAACTTCTTGATCAAGAAAGTGAATACGAGGAAGTAGATGATTCCGTAAAGAATGCCTACCCCCAATAATAACCAAGGTTTTTGACCGATATTGAAATTTAAGATGTAATCAAAGGCACCTGCTGAGAAACCGAAGCCATGATGAATGCCCAGTACGTATGTGATGACCATTGAACTGGCTGTTAATACTGCATGAATTCCATAAAGAACAGGAGATAAGAACATGAAACTGAACTCAATCGGCTCTGTGATCCCCGTTAAGAATGAAGTAACGGCTAATCCGATTAACATTCCCGATACATTTGCACGCAGATGTTTTTTTGCCGTCACAATCATTGCCAGACAAGCTGCCGGAAGACCGAACATCATGATAGGGAAGAATCCGGTTTGGAACGTCCCGGCTGTTGGATCCTTCGCAAAGAAACGTGGTATATCCCCTTTCACGATTTCTCCTGCTGCATCTTTAAATGTTCCAAATTCAAACCATACAAGTGTATTCAACACGTGATGCAATCCAACCGGGATCAAGAGTCGATTCAACAGGCCAAACACACCGACTCCCGTTGCTCCGGCACCGATGATCCATTCGCCGATGGAATTGATCCCGCTTTGAATTGGCGGCCAGACAATTCCAAATATCCCTGCGAGTGCAACCATGGACGCAGCGGTTATGATTGGAACGAAACGTCTGCCTCCGAAGAATCCCAGCCAAGCCGGAAGTTTAATATCATTGAAACGGTTATATAATAAACCTGCCACGACCCCGGAGATGATCCCCCCGAAAATCGCCATATTTGAATCCGGATCAAGGGCCTTTAACCCGCCCGTTAATACCAGATAACCAATGGCACCCGCCAGACCAGCTGTACCATTTCCATCTTTCGAAAATCCGATTGCTACCCCGATGGCAAAGATTAAAGCTAAATTTTTAAATATGGCATCTCCTGCTTCAGACATGAACGCGATCCCTAATAGATCATCCTGACCCAAGCGCAGCAATAGTGCAGCTGCAGGTAGGACCGCGATTGGAAGCATGAGCGATTTACCGATTCGTTGTAAGAAACCTAACATACTATTCTCTCCTTTTGTTTCAAGTGAAAGCGTTTAAGCAAAACACATCATATCATTAAAAAGGAATAGATGTCTATACCAATTTAAAGAAAAAGATTAGTAATATAATACGTTTATAAAGTTCCATAAAAATCTGAATTGATAAATATCTATCGTCATCCCCTAACTGGTATAGACAACTATACTTTCTGGTGGTATTGTAGAATTGTAAAGTACTCAAGGAGTGATTTCATTGACCTCAAATACAGAAAAACTACTTATTATGGATGGCAACATCTATGCAGAAGATACAATTTATGAAAAAGGGTTTATCAAAATAGAGAATGGTGTGATCACCGGAATGGGTGATCGCTCCCAGTTAACCGATTCAGAAGAGTATAAAGTGATTTCTCTTCCCCACGGGTATAGTGTTGTCCCAGGAATGATAGATATTCATATTCATGGGGTAAATGGCGCAGACACAATGGATGCTAAGCGAGAAGCCCTTGATACGATGACCGGGACACTTCCGAAAGAAGGAACCACGAGCTTCCTTGCAACAACCATGACAGAAGGATCCGATGCAATTGAAAAAGCACTGAAGGCAACCGCAGACTATATGTCAAAGCATCAAAGAGATGGTCAGGCAGAAATTCTCGGCATCCATTTAGAAGGACCGTTCATCAATCCGGACAAAGCAGGGGCACAGCCTCTCAATCGAATCCAAAAACCAAGTGTCGACACATTCAAGCACTGGCAGGCCCTATCTCAAAACCATATAAAATTAGTCACTCTCGCTCCAGAGCTTGACGATGACTACGAATTGATCCGTTATTTAAAAGGGAATGGGATTGTTGCTTCAGTGGGCCATTCCGGTGCAACCTTCGATCAGGTCGGGGAAGCCATCGATGCCGGCTTATCCCATGTGACTCACTTGTTTAATCAAATGTCTGGCCTTCATCATCGTGAGCCCGGGATTGTCGGAGCCTCCTTCTTACGACAGGAATTAATGGTGGAATTGATTTCAGACGGAATTCACGTTCGACCAGAAGTGATTCAATTAGCATTCAATCAGATTACAGATGAGCGCTTAATCCTCATCACTGACTCCATGAGAGCCAAATGCTTGAAGAATGGTCAATATGACCTTGGCGGACAGATGGTGACAGTTAAGGACGGCAAGGCTTTATTGGATGAGGACACATTAGCGGGAAGCGTCCTGAAAATGAAAGATGCTTTTACAAACATTCAAACATTCACAACAAGTGATATGAGAAGTGCTGTTAAAATGACTGCTGAAAATCCGGCAAAACAATTAAATGTGTTCGATAGAAAAGGAAGCCTCACTCCCCTGAAAGATGCAGATATCGTCATATTAGACGAAAACAACGACGTATACACAACCATTTGTAAAGGTAAAATAGCCTATATTCGAGAGGATGATACTCATGAAACTAATTGAAGTGAAAGACTACCAGGAAATGAGTCAAGTCGCTGCAGACTATCTATTATCCAAGGTGAAAAAAACTAAAAACGTCACACTGGGTTTAGCCACAGGCGGAACACCACAAGGGCTTTACGAGGTATTGATTCATGATCATCGACAAAACGGAACGTCTTATCAACATGTATCTTCCTTCAACCTTGACGAATACATCGGACTATCCGGTAAACACCCTAACAGCTACTATCATTACATGAATGAAAACCTATTTAAACACATTGATATAGACTCAGATAACACCCATATCCCTTCAGGAAAAGCAGCAGACCCCGAAAAAGAATGCGAAGCGTATGATGAAAAAATCCGCGCCCACGGGGGGATCGACCTTCAAATACTGGGGATCGGAAGCAACGGACATATCGGGTTTAACGAACCAGGGACATCGTTTGAATCCAACACTCATATTGTCGAGCTTACCGAGTCTACACGTGAGGCTAATGCCCGTTACTTTGATTCAATCGATGACGTTCCCACACACGCCATTACCATGGGTATCTCATCGATCATGAAGAGTAAAGAAATTCTTTTACTAGTTTCAGGCGAGGCCAAACAAGAGGCGATGATAAAGTTAGTAGAAGGCAAAATCTCAGAGGACTTTCCTGCTTCTATTCTGAATCACCATGACCATGTAACGGTGATCGCCGATGAAGAAGCCCTGGCACTGGTGAAAGGATTAGAGTTGTCGAATAGATGAAAGGATGAAGATATGGAGTGATTAAGTTTGGTCCATGTCTCAAGAGCGGCGAACAATGGTTCGTCGCTTTTATTATTATTGGGATATTTCTAAATTAAAACGAAGAATATTATAAAAAAGGATTGACGAACAGTATGAATATTTCTTATAATAAATCTTGACCGATCACGGGGCATTAGCTCAGCTGGGAGAGCGTTTGGCTGGCAGCCAAAAGGTCAGCGGTTCGATCCCGCTATGCTCCATACCAAAAAAAGATGGGGAAATCCTGTATAAAGGATTTCCCCATCTTTTTTAGTAATAGCTTTGATCTCAAACTATACCATTAGGTAGCAAATGGTATAAACTCAAACTTAGTTATCACGATTTCCGCTTCCTTTTGATTCAACGGAGCCCTTCCCCCAAATAACCATAAGTTGATATCTACTTTTTCGTTTTTGGTATTGGGGATATCTCCTCCTCTATATGTCCATTCCTTGATTCGATACCATTCTATTGGACTTGGTAGTTTTGAATAGTGTCCATGCAGGGAAAGAAATTTAATGGATGATGGAGTCCATAAAAAACTATGGGTCGAATAGTTTCCACTTAGGGACGTTTGAAATTGAATCATATTTCCCGCCTTTGTATAGGGCTGAACCACGTATTGTGAATTTGGTCCTTTTGGATATCCCCATTTTGCAAATTCAATGTCAATTTCCCGATAATGATTCGCAGCAGCATCCGCAGAAGTACCATCATATGTGAATAATCCCAGCGTAATATTTGGATCCAATAAATCGGGTCGGCCATCCACAAAAAAACGGTACGTTCCATAACCGAGGGTCTTCGTGTTATATACTTCAGCACAGTACCACTTATTGTTTCGTTTTGTTATTTTCAAATGCAATCTTCCTCTATTGTCTACCCATACATTTTCGCTGCTACCTGAAAAAAAATTCGGTCCCGGACCCCATTTGTTAGTAGAAGAATCTTTCACATTCCAAGTATAGCCACTCCATTTAATTGTTCTATTATTCAATACTATTCCTCCGATATATTAATATTTTTAATATATCGTATGTACTAGCTTTCACAATGACTGTCAGTTTGTCCATATACTAGAGTAACTTTATATTACGCCTCTACTTGCTATTCATTCATCATTGCACTACCAAAAAAACCCTTCTTCAATTCCTCATCTTCTACAAACAAATGCACCGCAAAAAACTGTTCTATAATCCCGTTGGAGGAGTCCAATATCGTCTCAAAGGATGTCTTAATAATACGTGCTTCCATAAAACAAGAACCCTCATGTTCAGTTGAAAATTTCATAATGGTCCCTGCCTCCTTCATCAGAAGGAGTGGAGAGATATCATCAAATTTTTGTTTATGAAACACGTACGGAAGTCCTTCTACACAAAAATGTACGTCCATCTGTTTATCCCCTTATACATTTTAATTTTAATAACCATCTTTTACCCACTGTAAATATGTGCAAAACCTCACAAAAAACGCTGACTCCCCCTAACGAAATCAGCAAATCATGAAGAAATGTAGAAGTGCCTATGAAACATCACTCAACCGGACACTTCCATGGTATACTTTCATGTACAAAGGGGTTGAAAATAATGGAAAAATATCCAATATTAGAAACAGAAACATTAACACTAAGGCAACTCACAATGAAAGATGTTGATTTTCTTTATGAGCTATACACGTCTGAGGATGTTCTCCGCTATTTCGGCATGAGTCCGATCGAATCGAAAGAAGTGGCTGTCAGTATGGTGGAAAACTACGAAAAGCACCTTGAAACAGGCGGACCAATGCGCTGGGCGATTGTGGAGAAGACCTCTGACAACATAATCGGTACATGCGGATTCCACGCCATTTCCAAAGCCTATAAACGCTGCGAAATAGGCTATGATTTGAGTCCCGGACATTGGGGTAAGGGCATCATGGTTGAGGCACTCTTCCCGTTACTCAGCTACCTATTTAAAGATAAAGGAATGAATCGTGTCGGGGCAGTGATCGTCCCATTCAATAAAGCTTCTTCAAGAGTGGTTGAAAAGCTTGGTTTCAAGCAAGAAGGGTTACTCAGAGAGTATATTCTTCAAGATGACCATAGATATGATGCGCATATGTACAGTTTGTTGAAGAAAGAATGGCTTTCCGAGTTTTAGAAGAACCTGAATAGGCAATAATGGTCAGTGCAGATGAAAAGGAGCTGGTAGAATGGTACAGCAGATGTTTCAGGGGTTTTTGCGCTGGCCTTTAGTTGTTAGGATATTTATGATTGCGATTACGCTCATGCTCTCGTTTGGAACGATTATTCATTTCATCGAACCCGATACCTTCCCTTCCCTATTCGACGGGATTTGGTGGGCGATTATTACGACTTCCACTGTGGGATATGGTGATTTTGTTCCCTCATCGTTTGAAGGCAGACTGATTGGCATCATTCTTATCTTGGTAGGTGCGGGTTTTCTTTCTACTTATTTTGTCATGCTCGCAGCAGAAACGGTCATGACACAAAATGCTTATCTGGAAGGCAGAGCAACGTTCAAGGGGAAAGATCATGTTGTGATCGTAGGGTGGAATGAGCGCACGCGGGAAGTGATCAACCAATTAACTTCCCTGCAGTCCCGATGCGATATCATTTTGGTCGATGAAACCCTCCAAAAGAATCCATATAATAATAACCACATCCATTTTGTGAGGGGAACCCCATTTAGAGATGCTATTTTGAAAAAAGTAAATCTCCATGAAGCATCGATCGCCATCATCACCGCTGATCAAAATAAAGATGAGATAACGGCGGACATGAATTCTGTCTTGACTCTTCTTGCCATTAAAGGGAATCACCCTGATTTATATACAGTAGTGGAAATTCTCCAGAAGGATCAAGTAGCGAATGCCAAGCGGGCAGGGGCCGATGAAGTGATTCAAACGAATATGCAAACAAGCTATGTGATGATGAACAGTATCATTTCTCAAGGGATGTCCAAGACCATCTTAAAATTATTGAATCATTTAAAAGGAAACAATCTAAAGCTGATACCTGTTTCAGAAGAACACATCAATGAAAGCTTCCATTCTTTAAGTGCAAATCTTTTAAAGGGCAATGTCATCCTTTTAGGCATAAAAAAAGGAGAAATCACGACTGTGAATCCTCCTTTGACGACTATGATTGAAGAAACGGATGAACTTCTTGTGATCTCTAACTAGAGAAAAGAACGTTCTCCAGCTCTTTTACAAGTTCTTTTCCGACTTCAATGTATTCTTCCGGGAAGCTTGCATCAGGATCTTGTGGTTCTGAAAATTGATTGACAGAGCCTGAAAAGGTTCCTGTGGATGCGTAGTCGTCCAAGCCACGCTGGTATTTATGAGAAAGAAGAAACGGTTTCCCAAATTCAACCGTGGCCCCCCTTGAATCCAATTGCCCATCAACAGACGTAAATGGTACTCTCAAATACTGGTAGCCCACTTCGTCATCAATTTTATAATCGAAATAGCCGTGATCATAATCCCAATTTCCGCCTATTGAATACCCAAGCGGCTTTAATAGCTGTTCAAGTTTATACAGTTGGTAATGCTGTCCTTCAATGCTAGATGAAAGCTCAATCACATCGATCCATCCCCTTTCTTTTAGGGATAGTTTCTCCTAAAGCGAAAGAAAAATGTAAAAAGAGCACTGAGATTTCCCTCAGTGCTCTTTTCCTTATTTAAGACGTTTTTCAAGTTCGGCTTTCTTCTCTTCAAAGCCTGGTTTTCCAAGAAGGGCAAACATATTCACTTTGTATGCTTCCACCCCCGGCTGATCGAATGGATTCACACCAAGCAGGTATCCACTCATCGCACATGCTTTCTCGAAGAAGTACACCAGGTAACCAAAGGTGTAGGCATCCATTGCAGGAATTTCCACGATCAGGTTTGGCACTCCACCATCTGTATGTGCAAGCAATGTCCCTTCAAACGCTTTGTTGTTTACAAAGTCCACTGTTTCACCGGCTAAGTAATTCAAGCCGTCCAGATCACTGTCAGCTTTCTCGATTTTAAGCTCATGACGAGGCTCCGAAACCTTGATGACTGTTTCAAAAATGTCACGTCGTCCTTCTTGAACGTATTGTCCAAGAGAATGAAGATCTGTCGAGAAGTTCGCAGAAGAAGGATAAATGCCTTTTTGGTCTTTTCCTTCACTTTCACCGAACAGCTGCTTCCACCATTCAGCAAAGTATTGTAAACCCGGCTCGTAGTTAATGAGCATTTCGATTGTCTTGCCTTTGTTGTATAAGGCGTTACGAACCGCAGCATATTGGTAAGCAGCGTTTTCAGTCAGCTCGGATTTACCAAAATCTTCCCGGGCCTGTGCAGCACCATTCATCATTGTCTCAATTTCCACTCCGCTGACGGCAATCGGAAGTAATCCCACTGCTGTCAGGACAGAATAGCGTCCTCCAATATCATCTGGAACGACGAATGTTTCATAACCTTCGTCTGTCGCCAGCGTCTTCAGTGCACCCTTCGATTTATCCGTAGTGGCATAAATACGTTTACGTGCTTCTTCCACTCCGTATTTTTCTTCAAGCATATTGCGGAAGATACGGAAGGCTAGGGCCGGTTCAGTCGTCGTACCGGACTTTGAAATCACATTGATGGAGAAGTCCTTTCCATCAAGAAGATCCATTAAGTCTCTCATGTATGTGGAACTGATGTTTTGTCCAACGAATAACACTTGAGGTGTGGAACGCTTATCTTTCGGAAGAGCGTTATAAAAGCTGTGGTTCAGCATCTCAATCGCCGCACGCGCTCCCAGGTAAGATCCACCGATACCGATCACAAGAAGAATGTCGGAATCATTCTTGATTTTCGCCGCGGATTTCTGAATGCGTGAAAATTCTTCTTTGTCGTAATCCACTGGAAGGTCGATCCAACCCAGGAAGTCACTCCCGGCACCTGTTTGTTCATGAAGTGAATGATGGGCCACCTTAACCGCATCACTTAAATATGTAAGTTCGTGTTCTCCAAAAAACGATAACGCTTTTGAATAATCAAAACGAATGTGTGTCATAACCATCCTCCGATTAAAATATTTTCTTCTATCTCACTTTATCGAAAGCTGACCCGAGAATCAAGAAAGCTCCCTTTATGTAAGCGTGTGCATAACAAACTTTTTTCAACAACCATTCTCACCAGCTTATAATTCCCTAATTATGGTTCAGTAACCCCATAAAAAAGAGGGACGGACCTTCAAAAGGTCCGTCCCTCCCAGGATTGATTAAAGAGAGGCTCTCAGAATCGCAAGAACGTCGTCTTTGTTCAGTTTATTGAAGTTACCGAATTCGCCGTTGATCATGGCTTTGTCTGCCATCAGGTCGAGCTGACTGTCGTCGATATCATAGTCTGCCAATCGGGACGGGGCACCAATGCTCGTCCAGAATTCACGAAGCTTTTCGATTCCTTCCAGTGCCACTTCCTCCTCTGACTTTCCGGCAGGGTCGACATTGAATACTCGTTCTGCCAGTTGAGCGAATCGTGCAGGATTCACTTTCAGGTTATGCTTCATCCAGTTAGGGAATAGAATCGCGAGTCCACCTGCATGGGGGATGTCGTATACGGCTGACACGGCATGTTCAATGTTATGGCTTGCCCAGTCACCGTTGTAACCCATTTGCAGCATTCCATTAAGTGCAATTGTTCCGGAGTACAGAATTGTCTCACGAAGCTCGTAGTTTTCAAGATCATTGATCAACTTCGGAGCTGTTTCGATAACCGTAGTCAGAACAGACTCACACATACGGTCTTGAAGTGGTGTGTTTGTTGCATTATTGAAATACTGTTCAAACACGTGACTCATCATATCAACCATACCGTAGATTGTATGATCTTTCGGTACTGTGAACGTATTTTCCGGATCCAGGATAGAGAATTGCGGGAACGTCACAGGACTGCCCCAGCCATATTTCTCATTCGTTTCCCAATTTGTGATAACAGATCCAGCATTCATTTCAGAACCTGTCGCAGCAAGAGTCAGGACTGTGCCGAATGGAAGAGCTTCTTTCGCAAAAGCTTTCTTCGTTACAAGATCCCAGGCATCTCCATCATATTTTGCACCTGCAGCAATTGCTTTTGTACAGTCGATGACACTTCCGCCACCAACAGCTAAAATAAACTCAATATCATTTTCTTTACTTATTTCTACCCCTCGTCTAACTGTGGAAAGACGGGGATTGGGCTCTACTCCGGAAAGCTCGAATACTTCGCTGTCGATATCTTTCAATACAGACATAACCTGATCGTATAAGCCATTACGCTTTATGCTTCCTCCACCATATACTACAAGAACTTTTTTACCGTATTGAGGTACCAATTCTTTCAGTTGTTCAACTTGCCCTTTTCCAAAAATCAATTTGGTTGGATTGTAAAAAGTAAAGTCATTCATTTGTTGTTACCTCCTTGTATTCTTTAAGGGTCAAATCATTTCGTTACCCAAAATATTTTCAACACATTTCCTATTATCGAATATATCATCCCCAAAATGCAAAGAACTTGCACATGGAAATTTTGCTACGCTTGATTTGAATAGGAATTGGGGACATGGGAAACGTTATAAATGATTCATTCAATAAGGAGGAAAACATCATGAGTGCAATTCAACGCATTGCTTTAGTTCTTACCATCATTGGTGCTGTGAACTGGGGACTTATCGGCTTCTTTCAATTCGATCTTGTTGCAGCAATCTTTGGTGGTCAAGATGCCGCTCTATCCCGTATCATTTACGGCTTAGTTGGTATTGCTGGTCTCATTAACCTTGGACTGTTATTCAAACCAACGGAAGAGCTTGAGAGAGAACCTCATACTGAGCCGACGCGCTAAAAACGGGATCTCCCGTACAATTTAAAAAAGGTGACCCATTCTCTGGGTCGCCTTTCTTATTTCAGTAACTTCTTAATAATCTGCATACCAAATCTTCCACTTGGATAACGGAAGCTTAAGTCAAATTTCGTCGTCTGCTTCAAGATGCTTTTATAATGTGAGAAGGTCGAGAAGCTTGATTCTCCGTGGTAATTTCCAATTCCACTCTCCCCTACTCCTCCGAAAGGAAGATATGGTGTAACGATGTGCATGAGTGTATCATTCACACAACCGCCACCGTAGGAAATCGATCCGTTAATTCGCTCTTCTGTGATTGGATTGTTGGTGAACAAATAAAGTGCCAGGGGTTTTGGTCGCTCAGTCACAAATTCAATGACATCGTCAAGATCCTCATATTCAATGACCGGGAAAATCGGTCCGAATATTTCATCCTGCATCACCGGTACTGAAAAGTCTCTGGGCTCCATTAAGGTCGGTTCGATTTTTAAACTGGAGGGATCAATGTTCCCCCCTAAAAGGATTTCACCATCTTCCAAATAGCTTGTTATACGGTTGAAATGACGTTCGTTGACGACCCGCCCGAACTTATCACTTTTAAGCGGTTCTGTTCCATAAAATTCAATAACCGTTTTCTTAAATTCAGTGATGAATTCATCTTTCTTGCTTTTATGAATAAAAAGGTAATCAGGTGCAATACACGTTTGCCCGGCATTTGTCACTTTACCAAAGGCGATACGTTTGGCAGCCAGAGGGATATCCGCCGTTTCATCCACTATACAAGGACTTTTCCCACCAAGTTCAAGAGTGACAGGTATCAATTGTTTTGCCGCTGCTTCCATCACCACTTTTCCAACTGGAACGCTTCCGGTAAAGAAAATATAATCAAATGGCTGTTTTAGGAGATGCTGCGTCGTTTCCACTCCACCTTCAATCACGAAAAGCTGTCTTGGGTCAAAATGAGTATTGATCATTTCCGCTAATAATACCGATGTAGCAGGAGTTAATTCTGATGGTTTAATGATGGCTGTATTCCCTGCTGCTATCGCTCCAATGACAGGTGCCAGGGCAAGCTGAATCGGATAATTCCAAGGAGCAATGATCAATGTGACCCCATAAGGCTCCGGGACCGTGTAAGCTTTCGAGCCAATATGGGTCTTTGCTGTTTTCACCTTTTTGGGCTCTGCCCATTCGTCGATATGCTTTAGTACGAATCGGATTTCTTCAAGCAGGATACCTATTTCCGTCGCATACGTTTCCATCTCAGATTTATTTAAATCCAATTTTAATGCATTTATGATTTCTGCTTCATGATTTTTAATGACGGCCGAGAATTTCTCTAACAAGTCTTTTCTATATTGAATTGGCCGGGTAACCCCTGACTTAAAAAATTGCTTATGCTGTTGAAGTGTTGATTCAACTTTTTCAAGAGAAGCTTCCTCTATCATCATTTCAGTTGACACATGGATCCCTCCAAATCATTAATGTTTAATAGTTTAAACATAAGAACGTTTTTATCGTACGACGATTTCTGTTTATTGTCAATTTCAATGATTTTACCCAGAATCGATGCTCTCTAATCATTTCGATACAAAAGAGAAATTTCCTTTCCAAACCGAAAAAAGAACGTATCCCCAATAAATTGAGGATACGTTCTTTATTTTATGCGATCGTTACACCCAACCTCTGAATCTTGAGGCTTCAGCCATTTTGCGTGCGCCGACCATGTATGCGGCTAGTCGCATATTCACTCGACGATTCTGAGATGTTTCGTATACATTGTTGAAAGCTTCGACAAGTTTAGCATGAAGCTTCTCGTTTACTTCTTCTTCCGTCCAATAGTACCCTTGGTTGTTCTGAACCCATTCAAAGTATGAAACCGTTACTCCGCCCGCACTTGCAAGTACGTCGGGTACAAGCAGTATTCCTCTTTCAGAAAGAATTCGAGTTGCTTCAAAGGTTGTCGGACCGTTTGCAGCTTCGACCACAATGGATGCTTTAATATCATAGACATTCTCTTCAGTGATTTGGTTTGAAATCGCTGCAGGAACAAGGATGTCACACTCGAGCTCCAATAATTCCTTATTCGAAATCGTGTTTTCAAATAGAGTCGTTACTGTACCGAAGCTATCGCGACGATCCAATAGATAATCAATATCCAAACCTGCCGGATCATGTAGGGCACCATGGGCATCAGAAATGGCGATGACCTTCGCACCCGCATCGTGCATGAACTTCGCCAAGAAACTTCCGGCGTTTCCAAAACCTTGGATCACGACGCGTGCACCTTTGATGTCAATGCCACGTTTCTTTGCAGCTTGGTCAATACAGATTGTAACACCTTGAGCTGTAGCCTTTTCACGACCTTGCGAACCGCCAAGAACAATCGGTTTCCCTGTGATGAATCCTGGTGAATCATTTTCACGAAGACGGCTGTATTCATCCATCATCCAAGCCATGATCTGAGAGTTTGTGTACACATCAGGTGCCGGAATATCCTTTGTAGGGCCGACAATCTGACTGATGGCACGAACATAACCGCGGCTTAGCTTTTCAAGTTCAGTGAAAGACATCGTTCTTGGATCACAGATGATCCCGCCTTTTCCTCCACCGTATGGTAAATCAACAATTCCGCATTTCAAGCTCATCCACATGGATAAAGCCTTTACTTCCTCTTCATCCACTTCAGGATGGAAACGTACCCCGCCCTTGGTAGGCCCGACTGCGTCGTTATGTTGTGCACGGTAGCCAGTGAATACTTTGATACTGCCATCGTCCATTCGCACCGGGATACGAACGGTCAACATACGAATCGGCTCTTTCAGAAGTTCATACATTTCTTCCGTATATCCTAGCTTAGATAAAGCATCATTGATGACATGCTGTGTAGAAGTAAACAGATTAAGGTTTTCTCCCATTGTAAACATTCGCCTCTTTATTATGTGATCTGAAACGTTGTAATTGTAACATATTACCGTATCTTAAACCATTGACTTGGAAAAGAAATAATTTTTATTTTCACGCCTTATTACGCTCAGTTCAAGAAAAAATCTTCTTGGTGAATCTTGAACCACCACGGGCATTAAGATAATACTTTTTTGATTCTTTCGATTGCCCAATCCAGGTCTTCTTGTGAGATGACAAGTGGTGGGGCAAAACGAATGACAGTATCATGCGTTTCTTTACAAAGCAGTCCTTCTTCTTTCAGCTGTTCACAGTATTTACGGGCTGGTTCGTTAAGTTCCACTCCAATAAATAAACCACTACCACGAACTTCCTTAATCATAGGATTATCTATCTCGCGAAGTTTACTCATAAAGTATTCTCCCATTTGAAGAGAACGCTCTGCCAGATTCTCATCGATCAGTACATCCAGTGATGCAACGGAAACCGCACATGCCATTGGATTTCCTCCAAAAGTAGAACCATGGGATCCTGGGTTGAATACACCTAATACTTCTTCATTCGCCACAACACATGAAATTGGGAATACCCCTCCTCCAAGTGCTTTTCCAAGGATGTACATATCAGGGTCAACATCTTCCCACTCGCAAGCAAACATTTTTCCGGAGCGGGCTAGACCTGCCTGAATTTCATCTGCAATGAATAGGACGTTGTTTTCTTTACATAATTCATATGCCGCTTTCATGAAGCCTTTAGGAGGGAATACGATCCCTGCTTCTCCTTGGATAGGTTCGATCAGGAAAGCTGCTGTATTTGGGGTAATGGCAGATTTCAATGCTTCCAAGTCACCGTAAGGAATCAAGTTGATTCCCGGAAGCATCGGACCGAAGCCACGCTTGTATTCTTCTTCTGAAGAAAGGGAAACAGCTGTCATCGTTCTTCCGTGGAAGTTACCGTTACATGCGATGATTTCTGCACTGTTTTCGGCTACACCCTTCACATCATATGCCCAGCGGCGAGCTGTCTTGATCGCTGTCTCCACTGCTTCAGCACCAGTGTTCATTGGAAGGGCCATGTCTTTACCCGTCATCTTACAAATCTTCTCATACCAAGGAGCCAATTGATCGTTGTGGAATGCACGTGAAGTCAATGTCACACGATCCGCTTGATCTTTTAACGCCTGGATGATCTTTGGATGACGATGTCCCTGGTTTACAGCTGAATAGGCGCTAAGCATATCCATGTACTTATTCCCTTCAGGATCCTTTACCCATACACCCTCTGCTTCTGAAATAACGATTGGTAGGGGATGATAGTTTTTCGCACCATACTTTTCCGTTTGTTCAATAATCGAATGAGTACTTACTGTCATGAAAGTTCCTCCTTGCTTAAAAGCATTTTATTTTTAAAGCCATATGACAAGGCTAGTTAACAGATATGCAAAAAAAATTTGCATTTAGAAAACCCTTACACTTATAATAATGCAAAAGATAGTTGCATTTTTCAAGAGTTTTTTAAAAATTTTTTATAATTCCGCTCTTTTTGCCGATTCAATTCCTTAAGAGTGTTAAATTCAGCAACGGACGGATGGAAAATTTGCGCAAAATAATGTTTTATTGACGATACATTTTGCAGTAAGACCTATTGAAAAAGAAGAGGAGAGAGACAGCATGCTGGAATCCGAAAAACGTTTGTATATGTACGAAAAAGTGGCTGAACATCTCGAATCAGGCGTTCATGTCATCGATTCTACTGGAAGAACCATCATCTACAATCGTAAAATGAGAGAAATAGAAGGGATGGAAATTGAAGACGTCCTTGATAAAAATTTGCTTGATGTTTTCCAATTTCATTCTGAAGAAGAAAGCACCCTTCTTAAAGTTTTGAACACAAAGGAACCAACCCTCAATGTGAAGCAAACTTATTTTAATATAAACGGAATCGAAATCACGACGATGAACGACACCTTCCCGATCTTTCACGATGGTGTCTTGATAGGGGCGATTGAAATTGCCCGTGACATAACGAAGCTTGAAAAGGTTATGAGAGATCATATACAGAAGCGTCCGAGCAGTTTGTTTACCTTTGACAGCATCATCGGTAAGCATCACCGCCTGCAGGACGCCGTGGAAACCGGGAAGCGGGCGACGAGGACGCCTTCCCCTGTGTTGATATGTGGGGAAATCGGTACCGGGAAGGAGCTTTTTGCACAAAGCATCCACAACGACAGCGCCCGTGCCAATGGGCCTTTCATCACCCAGAATTGCTCATCATTACGTGATGATATGCTTGAAGAAATCCTATTTCACGATGAGGTAAAAGACAGCAATCCGGAAGATCACCGTCCCTCCCTCTTCCAACAAGCACAGGGAGGCACACTGCTACTGGACGAGATTAACTCATTAACCCCTTCCCTTCAAGAGAAACTGCTAAACTTCTTTTCACGAGGGACGGACCTTCCATACGATGTGCGGGTGATGGCGACTGTGAACGAGGATCCCATCGACGCCATCGCAGAAGGACGGTTATTAAAGGACCTTTATTACAGGCTGAGCATTGTTTCAATCTTCATCCCCTCTCTTCGTTCGAGGAAAGAAGATTTACCGGAGATTGTGAATTACTTCATTGATCGGTTCAACCACCATTTCGCCATGAGTATTAAGGGGGTTTCGAATGAAGTAAGTGAAATCTTCCAGCAGTATGACTGGCCTGGCAATGTGAGGGAGCTCGAGCATGTCATTGAGGGAGCCTTTAATCTTGTTGGCTTTGAAGAGGAGATTGGTTTCAACCACCTTCCATTCGGATTCAGGCAGAGGATTCATCATATGGCGACTGGAGAAGAAAGTCAGGATGAATCGGAGTTCCTCTACCAATCCGGAACCGAAATCAAGCCATTGGAAATTTTCATGGAAGAAGCGGAAACCTATTATATTCAAAAAGCGTTGAAATACCATGACTTTAATATCACTAAAACGGCGAAGTCCCTTGGGATGAGCAGGCAGAATCTGCAGTATCGGATACGGAAGTACGGGATTGAGCGGAATGCATTTTGATGTTGGTTTAGGGCCACTTTCTTTTTTTTGGGGAGTGGCTTTTTTGGTGGGGTGGAGATGTGGTAAGGGGGCGGTTGGTGTGTTGCGAAATTTGTCGTATCGCTTAATTCTCCCCAACTATAGAAAAAGAGCACCAGCCCCTTCATCAGCACAACTTCACCGATAAAAAGTCCAGTACTCATCCCTTTTTATTTCACATGCTGCAAATAAGGTGTCAGATCCACCCCGATACTCTTCGCCAATTCCTTTCCAAGCCCTTCATCCGCCCGGAAGAAATTACACACTGCGCGCAGGGCAATCCTTTCGTTGATTCCTGATAATTCACTTGAAATATTTTTCACGACTTGCTTCTTCACTTCTTCGGGGTAGCTTCTGTAAATGCGACCGGCCTGACCAAAATTGTCCGTTTTCTGGATTTTCTGCCTTCCCCTTTCTCCTGTCACCGGCTGTTGAACCTCTGTATACCCCGCCACTTCTTTCGGCGTATCATCAAAGCTGTTCGGCTCATAATTTACAGGGCTCATTTGCTGCTTGAATGTCATATGTCCGTCCCTTTGGTTATTCGCCACTTGAGCAAATGGGCAGTTGATCGGGAGCTGCATGTAGTTAGCACCGATCCGGTAACGCTGTGTATCTGAATAGGAAAATAGTCTTCCTTGCAGTAACTTATCTTCGGAAGGAAGCATTCCATTCACCAGCACTCCAGGATTGAAGCCCACTGATTCCGTTTCCGCAAAGATATTTTCTGGATTTTTATTTAAGATCATCGTACCCACAAAATGAGATGGGATGTCATCCTCCGACCAGTCCTTCGTAGCATCAAGCGGATCGAAATCAAAGGAATCCATATCCATTGGGTCGAGAACCTGAACATACAGATCCCATTCCGGAAAATCTCCTTTTTCAATTGATTCATATAGGTCACGACTTGCATGGTTAAAATCTTCCCCTTGAATCTTAGCCGCATTTTCAACTGTTAGATTCTGGGTGCCTTGTTTAGGCTTCCAACGAAGCTTTACATACACTGTATTGCCAGCTGCATTCACCCATTTATACGCATGAACACTGGATCCGCGCATTTGCCTATAGTTCGCAGGAATCCCTTCATCTGTGTAGAGATGGAGCAGCATATTCGTTGATTCCGGGGTCAGGGACATAAAATCCCAATATCTCTCAGGTTCTTGGATATTCGTTTGGGGATTCGGCTTTAAAGAATGAACCATATCAGGGAATTTCATGGCATCACGGATAAAGAAGACAGGAAGGTTATTCCCCACAAAATCCCAGTTTCCTTCTTCTGTATAAAATTTCACGGCAAATCCACGGGGATCACGCAGTGTCTCCGGTGAATGCTGGCCATGGACGACGGTGGAAAAACGGGCAAATACAGGTGTTTCTTTTCCAGCTTCTTGAAAAAGTGCGGCTTTTGTATATTTTTTCATGCTGTTTTTTGTAATGAAAACACCATGCGCTCCTGCTCCTCTGGCGTGAACGACTCTTTCAGGAACTCGTTCACGATCGAAATGAGCAAGTTTCTCAATTAGTTGATAATCTTCAAGCAGCGCAGGTCCTCTTTCTCCAGCTGTAATTGAGTTCTGGTTATCGCCGATCGGGGCACCTTGATTCGTTGTTAGTTTTCTTTTATCCACTTCAGACACTCCTTTAGATTATAATAATTATTAAGTAATTATAGTTTTATTTTAACTATTTGAGAATGAAAGTCAATTACAAATTAAAATTATTTTAAATTAGTAATCATTAAAATTAGCGAATTGACCATCTGATAGTCACTCAATCAATCTTTCTCAAGGTAATAAAAAAGAGACAACCTATAAAAAAGTTGTCTCTAAAAATTATTATTGAGAGTAGAAGGGTAGAACCATAATATTTACATTTATGCCTTGATCAGTTTGGAATCCGTGATGAAGCGGACGCCTTCCGTTGATTCCAACGAGAACACTCCTCCCCTTCCTTCCCTTACATCCAATATGATCCGGAAGTGTTTCCAGTACTCATATTGCTGTTCGTTCATATAAAAAGGACAGTCAGCTACAGTACCTACCAATACATCACTGTCACCGATGATCAGATCATCTTGACTTAAACACATAGGAGAACTGCCATCACAACATCCTCCAGACTGATGAAAGAGAAGAGCCCCATGCTTGCTCTTTAAGGTTTCAATCAGCTGGAGGGCTTGTTCAGTTGCCTCTAGTCGCTGTTCCATTTTAGAAGAATCCTAACGCTTTAGGACTATAGCTGACTAGTAAATTCTTCGTTTGTTGATAGTGTGATAGCATCATTTTATGATTCTCACGACCGATACCGGACATTTTGTATCCACCGAATGCCGCATGAGCCGGGTATTGGTGATAACAGTTAGTCCATACGCGTCCTGCTTGAACCTCTCTGCCGAAACGGTAAGCCGTGTTCATGTCACGCGTCCATACACCTGCTCCAAGTCCATAAAGAGTATCATTGGCGATTTCAAGAGCTTCTTCTTTCGTTTTGAACGTTGTAACGGAAACGACTGGCCCAAAGATCTCTTCCTGGAAAATACGCATTTTGTTGTTGCCTTTGAAGACTGTAGGTTTCACATAGAAACCTGCTTCCTGATCTCCATCCAGCGTATTTTGCTCACCACCGATGAGTAATTCCGCTCCTTCTTCTTTCCCAATTTCAATATAAGATAGAATCTTATCCAATTGTTCTTGTGAGGCTTGGGCACCCAGCATTGTATCTGAATCCAGCGGGTTCCCCTGTTTGATTTGTTTCACGCGTTCAATCGCACGCTCCATGAACTTATCGTAAATCGATTCCTGGATTAGCGCTCTTGAAGGACATGTACACACTTCTCCTTGATTCAGTGCAAACATGACGAAACCTTCGACTGCTTTATCAAGGAAATCATCATCCTGATCCATTACATCTTCAAAGAAGATATTAGGTGATTTACCACCAAGCTCCAACGTGACAGGGATAATGTTCTGAGAAGCATATTGCATGATCAGGCGACCTGTAGTCGTTTCACCAGTGAAGGCTACCTTACCGACACGCTTGCTTTGCGCAAGAGGTTTTCCCGCTTCCACTCCAAATCCTTGAACCACATTCAGTACACCTTTAGGCAGCAAATCTTCAATCAGTTCAATCAAAACCATGATCGAAGCCGGTGTCTGCTCAGCAGGCTTCAAGACTACACAGTTACCCGCAGCAAGTGCAGGGGCAATCTTCCATACACCCATCAGAATCGGGAAGTTCCAAGGGATGATCTGGGCAACAACCCCGATCGGCTCATGAAAATGATATGAGACCGTATCATTATCGATCTCACCAAGAGACCCTTCCTGTCCTCTGATACATCCGGCGAAATAACGGAAGTGGTCAATCGCAAGTGGTAGGTCAGCAGCTAATGTTTCACGAACCGGCTTACCATTATCCCATGTTTCGGCTACAGCAAGCATTTCTAAATTTTCTTCCATTCGATCAGCGATTTTATTTAAGATAATGGATCTTTCCGTAGCAGAGGTTTTACCCCATGCGTCTTTCGCTGCATGTGCTGCATCCAATGCCTTTTCTACATCCTCTTTGTTTGAACGGGCAATTTTCGTGAAAACCTTCCCCGTGACAGGTGATACATTTTCAAAATATTCGCCACTTGCCGGGGGCACATATTCTCCACCAATAAAGTTTTCATACTGGCCTTTAAATTGTACCAATGAACCTTCAGTATTCGGATTATTATAAAGCATCTAAGATCCTCCTGTATTTATGTATTTTTAAATTAAAGCGCTTTCATTTTTCATTATATGCCATTAAGGAGGTACGGACAAGTATATTGTTACAAAATTCTATATTTTTCGATAAATCCCTTTCGAATTGGAGGATAGGTATACCCACACAAAAAAGACGATAACCCATAATCATTGGGTTTATCGTCTTAGTTTTAATTCTCGCCCTGAATTGTACACTTTTGACACCATAATATCATCATCCTTCATAATGTGAGGATGGCTTTTTTTCAGGGCTTCCTCCAGATGCTCAGGCATTCTCTCAGCCTCATACGCACAAACGAGGGTCAGATTATGTTCATGAACGACTCTATCCGTCTCTGTTTCGAACCATTCTATGATTGAAGAAGGATTGTCAAGTGTACCCCATTCCACATTTGTCCACGAACGAAAAGAAAGACCGTTCTCTAAAAATGGAGTAATGGATTTCGTTAGTTGTTCATAAATGGCTGGAGGGTGGTAGCTTCCACTCGATTGATAAAAATCAAAGTTACTGATAACTTTAATTTTCTTTAATTGGTCGTCCGTTAATTGATTGTTTAACTGTTTTAGCAATACATTCAGGTTCCTCTCGTTCTCAATAAGAACAATCGATTCTCCCTTTTCGATTCCCTCGAGCACATACGCAATGACATTTTCTAGATATCGGTTTCGATCATGATAAGAATAGAGGATGTGAGTACATTGATTTT
The DNA here is from genome assembly GCF_041889765.1 of Rossellomorea sp. FM04394. Taxonomy (NCBI): domain Bacteria; kingdom Bacillati; phylum Bacillota; class Bacilli; order Caryophanales; family Bacillaceae; genus Rossellomorea; species Rossellomorea sp. FM04394. The sequence goes on from NZ_CP168654.1 coordinate 3,573,036, forward strand.
CATTTAATAGTTTCCCTATTTTTTCTTTCAATTCATCCCGCCTTTCAACTAGTTTTTCCAATTATAATATAAATTCTCTAAGATAGAGTACAATTCCTCTTTTCCAAAAAAGATAAACAAAAAGACCGCCTTAAAAGAAAGGCAGTCTTCTTAAAAATAGTATTATTTTTTGATTAGATCTTCACGTTCTGATTGCTCGATCCACTCTTCAAGTTTGTCTTTAAGAGTGTTAAAGCCAGCTGGTGTTGTTTCTTCGTTTGCTTGCTTTACACTTCCTTGACCTTGACGGCGAGGTTTTTTTGCTGCTGCAGGTTTTGCTTGTGGTGCTGCAGGAGCTTCTTCTGTAGCACGGATAGAAAGGCTGATTTTACCAGCTGCTTCGTCCACTGATAATACTTTAACCTTTACTTCGTCGCCTACTGAAAGGTGCTCGCTTACGTCTTTAACAAAGCCGTGAGTGATTTCAGAGATATGAACTAATCCCTGAGTTTCTTCGTCAAGTGCAACGAATGCACCGTATGGTTGAATGCCTGTAACTTTACCTGTTACAACAGTTCCTGTTTCGAATTTTGTAGTCATGGTAACACTCCTAGTATATATATTATTTTTCGTCTTTACACGCAATTGTAGATTATATCATAGAATCCGTGATTCGGCAAAGGTTTATTCTATCGGATCTCTGCAACCAAATCCATTTTCTTCGATTTCCCACCTATAATTGCTTTCTCACTAGTTATGCTTCCCAATTATTGAAATTATTAAAACAGTGTAAAACTTAGCTCTCTTTATATAATTCTTCTGTCTCTGAAGACAAAATGACCGGTGTCGAATGAACCCAACGATCTGGCTTAACGAAATTTACACGTTTCAACTCCTCATATACTTCTTTCAGATGAAGGGACGTTGTGTAATCCGGGTACTCTTTCAGAATATAACGGTAGGTTTTTTCTACATTTGATTTCATTTTATCATTTTCGTCGAAGATGGGTTGATACACATTTCCATCAGTGAAGTATTGATAGAGAAGATCGTATTCATGCTTCACTTCTACTCTGAATCTTGAGTTATCCGGCAATTCCTTTAATAACTTTTCATAGTCCATCAAGCGATCTGCTGCTTCTTTCCATGTTCCTGTCAATTCACCTGCTTTAATCACTGGGTCAAACCGGGTAATCATATATAATTCATACCCTTCCGGTAAGGCTTTATGATTTGTGATCATCCTGAAGTACTCCACATCCAATGTCGTTTCAAGCCGGTCCGTCTCATTGTTATACGATAGCTTAACAGCATTATTGAATATTCCATCCCGTAACAACCATAGTTTTGGGGGATAGTCGTTTTTCATATGGTTGAACTCCTTCATATTGAGCTCTCCATTCTCAACATGAGTCATCCAATATTCCCTATACTCATTCAACTCATCCTCGTATAGGGGGAGGATATCTTGTTCCTTATTAATAAAATCATCAACCCATACTTCTGCTTCTTCCTTCGTTAAAGGAGCTTTCAGATTTTTCATCATTACATCAGGAGTAGCCAGGATCTGATCCAACTCCTCCCTCGCTCTCTGAACCCACTCCACTTTTCTTTCATATGAAAAGTCCCTCATTGGAATGGACTCGATATATGTGAGGTGCCTCCCTGCATCCCGGGCGATCACTGTCGAATTAAATATGCCTTCTGTAAACCCTAGCCGCTCCATTGCCTGTGTTTTCCTGACATCATATTGGACCTTCGCATCTTCTATTTCCCTTTGAAGTCGTTGGTCTGACTCACCTGCTAAATCAGTTTGATTCCCATTCTGTCTTCCTGGTTCATCCATCGTAAGCTGCAGGATGAGCACCGCACTGATCAGAAGGACACCAATGAAACTTGCGACGTATGGCCAATGAATAAGTGCTCGTTTCTTTTGGGATTTCCCTTCTTGTTTTATGGCTTGTATGATGTCTGAGGGATTGGTCTGATCTGGAATTTTCTTATACGATTGATTCAATAATTCCATGCGTTTTTCAAGCATCTTGTCATCCATTCAATCTCCCCTCCCTTTTTTCAGCCTCTTCCAGTTCTTTTTTCAAGAGGTTTTTTCCTCTTAAAAGTCTTGTTTTGACAGTAGATAAATTGATTGACAGTATTTCAGCCATTTCTTCATACTTCTTTTCATGAAAATAATAAAGGATGATTGGTAGTTGATATTTACCATCCAGCCTTTGAATGCATTCGTGGAGCATCCGATCCTCTTCCTGCCTCAGGATACGGTCTTGAGGTGTAGTGACGTTTTCTGAAGGTTCGCTCCCGATTTTTTTCACTCGATTAGTATGCTGATTTTCTTTTCGTTTAAAGTCCCTCGACACATTTAAAGTGATTTTATAAAGCCAGGTTGTAAATTTCGCATAAGAGAACCCGTCCAGAAATCGGTATACACGAATGAACACTTCCTGTGTGATATCTGGTATATCGGCGATGGAATTCCCCATCTGATAGGCAAACCGTTCAACAATGGGAGAATAATATGTGATTAAAAGGCTATATGCCTGCAAGTCTCCTTTTTTTGCACGCTCGATCAAGTGCTCATTTTCCAATGCTTTTCCCCCTTTTCCTTTGATGCTTTCATTTATGTAACGATTGCGAAGTGGATTTTGTTTCATTTATTTACAAATGGATCCATTCTTTTAAAATTGACCAAAAAAAAAGCCTGACCCGATGAACATCGGATCAGACTATAGATTTTTGATGGTGATGGCTTTTTTCTTTTTCTGCTTTTGAATAAAAGGCAGGGCATAAAGCATGAAGGCTGCAATATGGGCGAATGCAAGATTGGCAACAAACAGGCTCCAAAGCGTCACATGTCCCCATCCTCCAAGTTCCGGAACCGCTACGTAATAAATAAACACTGCCCATAAGGCTATAACAAATGGGATATGAAGAACCGCCCATTTACGATGTTCAATCCAAAGAAATAGCGGAGTAGCCGTTGCGATAAATAGATACACAAGAAATACATCCATATTAAATTCCTCCAATCATATAGTAAACGCTTTCAATTATGGCGAAAAAAAGAATAATTTGTGAACGTTTTGTTACAATTAGTATACTACATCTCGGAGAAATTTCCAGCCCATTCAGCATGTTTTTGACTACTTTTCTAGAAATTAGGTTAAATGTAATGATTTCAAACGTTTTCACACATAATAAATGGAAATGAATCTGTTGATATTGCTCTCAGACACTACTTTTATGACATTTCCCTCCATATTTCTTATATATTGAAAATTTAAAATTCCGGTGTACAGGGGGTGTAAAACATAGTACGATTGAAAAATCTTATTTTTTTGAAAGGAGGATCTTAATCTTGGCCAAAAAAGAACAGTGGACTTCTAAGATTGGCTTTATTTTGGCAGCTGCCGGTTCTGCTATAGGCCTCGGTGCCATTTGGAAATTCCCTTATATGGCAGGTGCAAATGGAGGAGGTGTCTTCTTCCTACTCTTTATCCTTTTTACCGTTTTGATCGGTGCCCCCATACTTTTGGCAGAGTTTGTCATTGGAAGACGGGCCGGAGCAGACGCCGTTACATCTTATAAAAAGTTAGCTCCCCATTCCTATTGGCATTGGATCGGCTATTTAGGAACGGTTGTTTCTTTTATCATATTATCCTTTTACAGTGTTGTGGGCGGATGGATCCTTTCTTACTTGGCCCGAAGTGTGACGGGGTCTTTAATCGGGAAAACTCAAGCTGAGTATGGTACCTTATTCGAAAGCATCATAGCAAATCCTAAGGAAGTGCTGATTGCCCAATTCATCTTTATTGTGATTACAATCCTTGTGGTCCAAGGCGGGATTCAAAAAGGGATTGAACGTGCAAGCCGTTATATGATGCCGGCATTATTTATTTTATTTATTATTTTGGTGATCAGATCCCTTACCTTAGAAGGCGCAATGGAAGGTGTCCGCTTTCTATTATTGCCGGACTGGAGCTATTTGAATGGGGAAACGGTGTTACTTGCGCTAGGACAGGCATTCTTTGCCCTTACTGTCGGACTTTCTGTCATGGTGACGTATGCATCCTATCTTTCAAAAGAGGATAGTATGCCACGGTCTGCAATCAGCGTATCCGGGTTAAATATCTTTATTTCACTTCTGGCAGGATTGGTCATCTTCCCTGCCGTTTACGCTCTTGGTTTCCAACCTGATGAAGGACCGGGGATTGCTTTTGTTGTCCTTCCAGCCGTCTTTAATGAAATTGCTTTCGGTGGCATTTTCTTAACAGTGTTCCTGATTCTACTGTTGTTTGCAACGTTGACTTCTGCATTCTCCATTCTTGAAATCGGAGTGGCCGCACTGTCAAAAGGAAATCAGTCGAAACGAAAGCCATTTACATGGTTAATCGGAATCCTTGTGTTTTTTGCGGGTATTCCAAGTGCTCTTTCATTTGGTGTATTCGATGATTTCCTCATTCAAGGAAAGAACTTCTTTGACTTTGCCGATTATATAACGAGCAATTTCGGATTGCCGATAGGGGCATTACTGATCAGTATATTCGTTTCCTACAGATTAAAACGAGAAGATGTTTGGAGCGAAATCCAATCCGGTTCGTCTATATCACCGGCCCTGTTCAACAGCTGGATCTTTCTTTTGCGTTACATCGTACCAGTAGCCATTCTGCTTGTTTTCATATCTTAAATGAGAGGTCCGTCCCTAAAGACGGGCCTTTTATTTTTAACATTTTGTTCACGGGAAGGCGGGCTATTTTTTTTCAAATGATGATAAACTATAGATATAAGGAAGTTATTCTATGGGGAGGGACTTTAGCATGTCACATTTTGGTGAGAATTTAAAACGGGTACGCGAAGAGCGCAAATTATCTCAACAGGAGCTTGCTTTAAGGGCCAGATTAGGCACCAAGACGATTGAAAAGTATGAATCCGATCTGCAAATCCCTGATACACAAACGATTCTAAAGCTGTCAACCGTTCTTGATATACCAGCTTCCGAGCTGCTTGAACGGGAAGTAAAGGATCATCATCCGACCGGAGTTGATGCTGAAATGGAGCAGCTGATCAAAGAATTGGGTCCCAAACGTACGAAGTTGATCCTCCGCAAAGCAAAGGAATTCTCTGAAGATGATTTCCTGCGTGTGATGCAAATGTTATATGAACTGAAATATGAAAAGAGCCAGCAATAAAAATTTTTTATTAAGTGATGTATAACCAATTAAAAATGAGGTCATACTGAAAATAAGCTTTCTAAGTATTCCCCCTTTTGTTTTCATTTGTTGGACGATATTAATCGTCCTATTTTTTTTGCCCAAATAAAATAGGTGCCAGGCACAAATGTGTTCTTTTGTGCCTGGCACCCTTCATTTCTTAACTATGATTCTCAACGAACCTCTTCATCCGTTTCACGGCTTCCTGCAGCTGCTCCATACTTGACGCATAAGAACAGCGGATATATCCTTCTCCACCTTTACCGAATACATTGCCGGGTACAACTGCAACTTTTTCTTCCATAAGGAGCTTTTCTGCAAATTCCTCTGAAGACAACCCTGTTTTCTTAATGGATGGAAAGGCATAGAATGCTCCTCCCGGGGTATGGCATGTTAAGCCCAGTTCATTTAAGGAGTCTACAAAATAGTGACGTCGATGACGATAGCTTCGCTTCATTTCCATCACATCATCCATCCCTTTATCCAGTGCCTCGACAGCAGCATGTTGGGCAGGGGTAGAAGCGCACATCATGGCGTATTGATGAATTTTAAGTAATGAGGAAGCGATCTCTTCAGGTGCACAAATAAACCCAAGCCTCCAGCCCGTCATGGCAAACCCTTTTGAAAACCCATTGATCACAATGGTACGTTTTCTCATGTCCTTTAAAGATGCAATTGACACGTGGTGGTGATCATAGGCCAGCTCAGAGTAGATTTCATCTGAAAGGACCACCAGATCATGCTTCCGAATCACCACTGCCAATTCTTCCAGGTTCTTTCTTTCAAGGACCGTCCCTGTCGGATTATTGGGCGAACAAAGTAAGACGGCTTTCGTTCGTGGAGTGATGGCTGCTTCAAGTTCTTCGGCTGTGACTTTGAAGTCATTTTCCGGCTTGGTTTCAACCGTTACAGGTACTCCCCCTGCCAATTGAACAAGTGGTACGTAGGAAACGAAGCTTGGCTCCACTACAATCACTTCATCTCCCTGATCAATGATTGCCCGCATACTGATATCAAGGGCTTGAGAGGCACCTACAGTTACAATGATTTCATTTTTCGCGTCATAGTCGACGGAGTATCCTTCTTTCATATACAAGCCAATCTTTTCCCGGAGTTCAAGTAGGCCTGCGTTCGCCGTATATGAGGTGTAGCCTTGCTCCAAGGACAGAATCGCAGCTTCCCGAACCGTCCAGGAGGTAATGAAATCCGGTTCCCCAACCCCGAGCGATATGACACCTTCCATATTTGCAGCCAAATCGAAGAATTTCCGGATGCCGGAAGGCTTTAAGTTTTTCACTGATTGAGATATGTAAGAGGTCTTTGTTGTCATGGTGACACCACAATTCGTTTATCTTCACCATGATCACCAAAAATGGTTCCATCATGCTTGTATTTCTTTAATTGAAAGTGAGTTGTTGTAGATAATACAGAATCCAGAGTGGATAGCTTCTCAGAAACAAAAGTAGCCACTTCGTGCATGGAACGGCCTTCCACCGTCACAGAAAGGTCATACGCCCCCGACATTAGATAGACGCTTTTCACTTCTTTGTAACGATAAATACGATGAGCCACTTCATCAAATCCTACTCCTCTTTTTGGAGCGACTTTTACATCGATCATCGCCGTTACCCCTTCATGGCCTTCTACCTTGGACCAATCCACAACGGAACTGTACCTGACCAGAACATTGTCTTTTTCAAGCTTCTCAATCGCTTCCTCAATTTCTTCAGTTGATACTTGAAGCATTTTCCCTAAACTCTCTGTGGAAATTCTGGCATCCTTCTGTAAAATCCTTACTAAATCGAGCTCCATTTCTCTCAGTTGCATTCTTCTTCCTCCTCATCACCACTAAATGGTTTTATTATATCAGAAGTCACTATTATGAAAAGAGGGATCATCACTTTAAGACTATTTTCCCCATTCCATCTATAATTACAATTGAATATGTTATAACTTTCAAATAGAGGTGTTAAATGCGTAATTACGGGTAAAATACCTGTAAGCCAGTAGAGAGGAGTGACGAAGTATGCAAGAACAAGATTTTGCAAAAGTGGTTCAAGTGAATGGTGCTAATGTCTACTTTGAACATCATCAGCATCCTACTGCCTCGGAAACCTTCGTCCTTCTTCATGGATTTCTATCGTCAACCTTTAGCTTTAGAAGGCTTACACCTCTTCTGAAAGAAAATTATAATGTCATATCCATCGATCTTCCTCCCTTTGGGAACAGCGAGAAAAACAATCGATTTATCTACTCTTACGACAACCTGGCCAACACGGTCATCGCCTTGCTGGACCACTTGGATGTTAGGAATATCCATTTAACGGGTCATTCAATGGGTGGTCAAATCGCTTTGAACGTGATGAAAAAAGCACCTTCATTAGTCGAAAAAGGTGTTCTTCTATGCAGTTCCGGCTATCTCAAGAAAATGAAGTGGCCTGTCACGATGCTGAGTCACATTCCCTTTTTCCATCTGTATGTAAAGCTGTGGCTTACTCGATCAGGGGTACGAAATAATCTTGAAAATGTGGTACATGATTCAAAAATGATTGATGATGAAATGATGTTTGGGTATTTGAAACCTTTTCTGGAAGATGATATTTTCAAGGCCTTAACAAGGATGATTCGAGATCGTGAAGGAGATTTATCAGGGAACGACTTGCGTAACATCCAAACACCTTGCCTCCTTGTTTGGGGAGAACATGACAGAGTGGTACCGCTATCCACCGGACATAAGCTCAAACAAGATATCCCTAACTCAAGGCTGGTGGTTTTAAAGGAAACCGGTCATCTCGTTCCTGAAGAAAAACCTGAGGAAGTATTGGAACACATTCATCAATTTGTATCAGCAAGTGCGGCAGAGTTTTCCGACGATACTCAGACACAACCACTATACAAAAAAGGACTTTCCCAAGCGCTCATTTCTGAAACGTAGGGAGAAGTCCCTTTTTCTATTAGACCGTTAAATCGAACACGAACCTTTGTACTCTGGATCACCTCTGAACAAATCATTTTCATCTTTTACGATTACATCTTATGATTATACTGACAAATACATATTGGAAAGGGGAATATCCTGTGAGTAAGTTCGAAGAGATCATCAATCGAAAAGGGTCATCCTCCGTCAAGTGGGATCTGACGAAGACAGTATTTGGAAAAGACGATGTCCTCCCCATGTGGGTGGCAGATATGGATTTCCTTCCTCCACAAGAGGTATTGGACGCCCTGCAGGAACGGTTGAAGCACGGAATCTTTGGTTATACCTTCGTCGGCGATGAAACGGCGGCAAGCATTAAAGGCTGGCTACAAAAGCGTCACGGCTGGGACATCGAGAATACGTGGCTGCAGTACAGCCCAGGAGTCGTGCCGGCCATTTCAACCATTATTCAAGCCCTCACCATACCCGGTGACAAAGTACTCATTCAGTCCCCCGTCTATACACCGTTTTTCAGCCTGGTGGAAGACAATGACCGGGAAATAGTCAATGCTCAATTAGAGTATAAGGATGGCAGCTATTCCATCGACTATCATGCCTTTGAAGAAGCACTGAAAACAGGTGTAAAGTTATTTTTACTATGCAATCCACACAATCCGAGCGGACGTGTATGGAAGAAAGAAGAGCTTACAAAAATGGCTGAATTATGCCAGCAGTACAATGTCGTGATCGTCTCGGATGAAATTCATTCAGATCTGGTTTACGACACGCACAAGCATTTCCCATTAGCGTCCCTGAATGACTCGTTCCGGGATATGACGATTACATGCATCGCACCAAGTAAAACCTTTAATCTCGCAGGATTGCAGGCTTCAGCCATGATCACCCCCAATCCGGATCTAAGGGAAAAAATCGCCGCCATTCATAAAAAACAAGGCTTCTTCACTCTCAATACCTTTGGGATTGTTGGAATGGGGGCAGCCTATCGCTTTGGTGAAGAATGGCTGAAGGAAATACTTAGGTACCTGCAGGAAAACGTGAGGGTGACGAAGGAATTCATAGGGAAGCATTTACCAGGGCTTCAAGTGGTGGAAGCAGAAGGAACGTACCTGCTCTGGATCGATTGCACAAAGATGGATCTATCAGATGAAGAACTGAAGGAACGTCTATTGGGTAAAGGAAAACTCGCATTGGAACCCGGAACGAAATACGGGCCTGGCGGGGAAGGTTTTGTACGTATGAACATTGCCTGTCCACGAACGACGCTGATGGATGGGTTGGAAAGATTGCGAAAAGCGTTAAGTTAATAGTAAAAACGGGTAAGAGTTGCTGACAACTCTTCCCGTTTTTCTTTTGTAGGGTGGTCATCGCTTCAATGACCGATTGGTTTTTCTCTTTTTGTCAGCTGAAATTGATAAAATGGGATGTTTATGAGTCATTTTCAACTTCTGCATTTTCATTTCAATTTCCGTGATTACTTTTTTGTACCAGGTACAATCCAAGTCATTTGTACCTGGTACAAACTATGCTGTAAACCCTCTACTTACTCTATTTCTTCTTATCACTCACAATCTCCCCGCAGGCAATCCGTTTACCGGAATCACCAGAAGGCTGTGTCATGCCATCATCCTTATTTTCATCAATGATCAAAGAAGTACCTTCTTTTGTAAATAGAGATGTCTTTCCTTTTGTCAAGGTGACCCCTCCTGCCATCAGCTTTGCCTTTGTTGTACCGTCATCATCCACGATGATATTAGGCAGGTCTCCTCCATGGGCTCCTTCAGGATGAAGAAGTCCATGTTTGGTGTCATCCGGATTGAAGTGATTGCCCGCAGAGACAAAATCCGGACGTTTACATACTCCTTTTTCGTGGATATGAATCCCGTGCTCACCCGGTGGCAAACCTTCAAGATCCAAGTCGACTTCAACTCCGTCTGATTTCTCTTGCAGAATGGCTTTTCCAAGTGAATCCCCGTTCTCATTTTTCATTTCCACTTCGACCTTTTTAGGGTTTTCAATGGCACATGCCCCAAGTAATACGCTCATGATGACCATATATAATAATGATGTTTTTTTCATATCGCTCTTCCTCCAAATCTGCATACTCTTCCTCCATTGTTAACGTTTGAGGGAAAATGTATTCCTTTTTTGCGCGAAAAAAAGGATCAGGCAGGAGGTGGTATCCGAAGGAAATTGCACAGAATCAGCACAAAAAAAACACGCCTAGATATTTAAGCGCGTTTCACTCTTATTATTCTGATTCCCTTTTATGCTGCGCCGCTTCCTCTTCCATCTTTTTCGTTTTCAATTCTTCACGTTTTGAAACCTTTATAATTAAACGGAACGTCAATAAGGCAGCTATTAAGAAGATGGCCATTGTAATGCTTGCCGGGATATATTCCGACTTGTCTTCAGGAAAGTATAGAAATAGATTTAATACAAAAGAAGAAAGCATCGTAAGCTCCTTTCAAAAAACAAACTCTTCGTTTATTATACCAACACTGTAAAGGACAAACCAACTTGAAATCGTTCTGTTTTTAACGATTTATTGAACTATTATTCGAACAACCCTCGACAATTTCCGAGGAAATACTTGTATAATCCTGCATTTCTAGCACCTACAGGGCCTACATGCTATAATCAAAAAGCGATGGACCTCTAATAGGGTCCATCGCTCTCTCTCATTACTATTTTACAACCTTAATGCTTTCGATCACAATTTCTTCTTTTGGAAGGTCGTTCGCACCAACTTCTACGTTAGCAATTTCATCAACGATGTCCATGCCTTCAACCACTTGACCGAACACGGTATGCTTTTGATCAAGCCAAGGGGTTCCACCATTTTTCATGTAGGCGTCAATGATTTCTGATGGGAAACCTGCTGATTTCATTTGCTCTTCAAATTGTGGATCGATGTCATCCTTTTGCACGATGAAGAATTGACTTCCATTCGTATTAGGACCTGCATTGGCCATGGAAAGGGCGCCACGAAGGTTGAATAATTCAGGTGAGAATTCATCTTCAAAGGATTCGCCATAAATACTTTCCCCGCCCGTTCCGTTTCCATTCGGGTCACCCCCCTGGATCATGAAGTCTTTGATCACTCGATGGAATTTCAGTCCGTCATAATAGCCGTTTTCACTATGAGTGATAAAGTTTTCAACGGTTTTAGGTGCCTGCTCTGGGAATAGTTTTATTTTAATCGTTCCCATTGATGTTTTCATTTCTACTAATTTTTCGTTTTCAGCAACTTCTGTTGTAAGCTGAGGGAATGTCATTGGGTCATCTCCTTTGGTTTCTTCTGTAGTTTTCTTTTCCTCTGTTTGTTGTGTTTCTTCTTTAGTGGCATCTTCCTTCTCTGTTTGTCCACAAGAAGCAAGTACTAAACCTAGTAAACACAGGATCACGATCATCAGACGCTTCATATATGTACCTCCACATGTTACCTTTATAGTAGTTATTTCTCAATTCATTCCGCTTTCATTATAATAGAGTTTGAAGTATTAGAGGAGGTTTTTTTATGAAAAACATACAAATTGGTGATTATGTCACGGCTTTTTATAAAACCGGGAAATATATCGGGGAAGTGACCGGAGAGCGGCCCGGTGCCTATGTAGTGAAGATCCTCTCAGTGTTGAAGCACCCTCGACAAGGGGACCTCCATAACCCTCAGGAGGTTGATGTTCCACTGTTCCACGAACGAAAAGCCCTTGCCCACCGTGAGCAGGCAAACATGCCGAAAAAAATGGTCAAGCCCTTTGATGGCGATATACCAGACTATAATGAATCATTAGTGGCTGCCTACCTTTCCCTTAAAAATGAGCTGGAAGCAGACTCTTCCCCTCACGCCCAAAAGAGCCTTGAAACCCTTCAATCCGTTCAGAGAGAATATGAACTGATGTATAGTCTGACATTTTAACCGAAAATGAGGGACGGACCTCGGTAAGGTCCGTCCCTCATTTCGTCATGCAAGCTGATTGTAAAATTTGGAGAGGTCGATTCTGTCCCCTATGGTGGTGGGTTCAGCTTTATCGAGGTATTTTTTGTCTTTTTCGACCAGGTTGTAGATATGGTGGGTGGTGAGGGCATCATCTAATGCTTTATGATGTTTTCCGACTCCTTCTCTCCCGTATTCCTGGACTGCTTTCCATAGTCCCGTTTGGTTTTGATCACCAAAGAAGCGTTTATATTCCATGGACAAGTCGACAAATTGAGCTTGGAAAGGAAATGGAATATCAGACTGGGAACAATTATCCCTCAGTACCTTCATATCCATGTTTCCCCACGTCACTACCTTTTCGACTCCCCTTGCATTTAAACCGTTGAAATAGTCAATCAAGCACTTAAACGATATTCCCGAATCCACTTCCTGCTGATTAATTGATAAGAACCGTTTACAGCGATTGGTTAGTTTGGGAAACGCAGTCGGTTTCACATAAGATGAAAACGTATCGGATACTTTCCCTTTCTCAACCACCACGACACCGGCTTCAATAATTTCAGGAAAAAAACCTTTGGGGACTCTATGTCTTTCCGGCATAGAAAACTCAAAATCTATGAACACAAGCTGATCCGCTTTCGCCACTATACTCCCTCCTCAAAATGTGGATAAGACCCCAATTTATCTAAAAAAAATAGAATTCATAAAGTGGTACACGCGTCACTTTCCCATACTTCTTATTCTTACATTATATCATGCTGGACCTAGAAAATATGACTAATTCCAGGTTTTCAGCGTGAATAAATGTTATTCGGTGGACTGGCGACTGTTTCTTTAATAAAATGAATATTTAGTTATACGAAATAAATATCACATAGAAGGTGTTAACCATTTCAATCAAAAAAAAGAATCTAACGATTATGCTTTTGGCCAATTTCATGGTAGCTGCAAGTGCCACAATGGTCTTGCCGTTTTTATCCCTTTATATTGAAACCTTTGGTACATACAGTCACGAATATGTACAGCGCTGGTCAGGGTTTGTTTTCGGGGTTACCTTTTTAACGGCTTTCTTCATTTCTCCTTTATGGGGACGAGTCGGGGACCGTTTCGGGTATAAACCGATCCTCTTGATCACAGGTTACGGAATTGCAGCATCCATTTTTCTGATGGGCCTTATGGAATCGGTATGGGGACTCTTTCTACTTCGAATGGTCATGGGTGCTGTGACAGGCTTCATCCCTACCTCAATGGCCCTTATTTCCTCCCAAACCCCAAAGGAGGAAGCGGGTCGCACATTAGGGACCTTGCAAATGGGAACCGTATCAGGAGGGTTATTCGGTCCGGTCATTGGTGGGATCCTCGCCGATAATGTGGGCTTTTCCTATACGTTTATTTTCACCTCCATTGCCATCGCTGTAGCAGCGACTGTTGTATGGGCAGGCATTAATGAGCAACGGAGCAAAGAGCAGCGTAATCAACGAAACCAGTATTCAAGTAAAGAAGTGCTTCAGCATATTTTCAGTCATAAATTATTAGTGACGGTTATCTTACTGTCATTCCTAATCCAGGTAGCGAATTTTAGCATCCAGCCTCTTCTCGCCCTTTATGTAGACGAACTTACCTCTTCTACGAACCTGGCATTTTTGGCGGGAATTGCTTTCTCTGCTACGGGATTTGGAAATCTACTCGCGACGAGACGATGGGGTCAGCTTGGTGATGATATCGGTTATGAGAAAGTTTTATCGATCCTCCTGATCCTGGCCGCTATTTTCATCGTTCCCCAGGCACTGGCTGTTGAACTGTGGCAGCTCGTCCTGTTCCGTTTCTTGTTCGGAATCGCGATTGGAGGGATGATTCCTTGTGTGACGGCTTACATCCGTCAGGAAGCCCCTGTAAGCATGCAAGGGGAAGTGCTTGGATACAATCAAAGCTTTCGTTTTCTGGGAAACGTGGTTGGACCTGCTTTCGGAGGAATTGTATCCGGATATATTGGTATTTCTTCCGTTTTTTATGTAACAGGTGCTTTATTCTTAGGCGCGTTTGGATTATTATGGTGGAGTATACGTCATTCTGAAACAACCAGCCATGTGAGAGATTACTAGAAAAGTAGAGTGAGAAATGAGAGTTTTCGCAGGTTATATATCGGTTATCAGTTTTATGCTCATATTTTTTACCACATTATTTTTTACAACGGATGAATTAAACAAAGTACAAAGCTTTCAAAAGGAACTGGAACTCGCAGTAAGTACAGATACTATAGACCTGAACCGGACGAGCTTGCTTCTCGACCAAAACGGGCGTGTTTTTTCAGAGGTTAACCGTCCCTATCGCTTATATGTTTCGGATGAACAGATTCCTCTCTTTATAAAGGATATTCTTGTCGCGTCAGAAGATCAGCACTTTTATGAACACGTTGGATTTGATGCCGGAGCGATTCTTCGGGCTGTGGTGAAAAATTTAGTGTTTACCCACATTCAACAGGGTGGAAGCACGATTACACAACAGCTCGCAAGAAATTTATATCTAGGTCAGGAAAAAACGTACAATCGTAAATTGACCGAGTTATTTTATGCCCATGAAATTGAAAAATCATTATCAAAAGATGAAATTTTAGAGCTTTATCTGAATGTCATTTACTTCAGTAACGGCGTTTACGGGATTGAAACAGCGTCACAATATTACTTTCAGAAGAGTGTAACGGAACTGAACCAAGCAGAGATGGCATTTATTGCATCAATTCCCAATAATCCCGGAAAATATGATCCCATCGATCATTTCGATCAGACGAAAGTTCGTCAGGAGCGACTCCTGGATATTCTGGTGACTACGTCCAAGCTTTCCAAAGATCAGGCGGAAAAACTAAAAAAAGTTCCGATTTCCTTAAACGTCCGCAAGAAGACAGACTTATACCCTGACTACGCTTTTTACGTTGAAAACGAATTAAAAGAACTGATCTCCATGCACGAGGGGTTCAAAGTAGAGTTTGATAACGCAGCATCTCCTGAAGAAAAAGAGAGGATCGGTCAGAAGCTTGAGGAACGTTTTCAGGAAGTGATTTCCTCAGGTGTCCGGATTCAAACTGCTTTAAGCCCTGATCTTCAACAAAGAAGTGTTCATGCCTTAAATGAGAACTTACAGGGAGAGCTGCAGGGTGCCACCATCACCATCGATAACAAGACCAGGACCATTGTGGCATTGTCCGGCGGAAGGGACTATCAGAAATACAATTTTCATCATGCATTCCAAGCCTTCAGGCAACCGGGTTCAGCGATAAAACCACTCCTCGTATATGGGCCGTATATCGAGGAATACCAGGCTTCCATTACAGACAGAGTGAATGCAAACCGGTACTGCATCGGTGATTATTGTCCTGTGAATTATGGAGGGGTTCAGCCTGGTGATGTGACCTTGAAACAATCGCTGGCACAATCCTATAACAGCCCGGCACTTCGATTGATGGAGAGAGTCGGCATAGATGAAGCCTTCAACTACCTATCCGCTTTTTCTTTTAAAAAGGTCTTAAAAGAGGACAAAACGTTTGCTTCATCTGTTGGAGGATTCACTTATGGAATGTCACCCTTAGAATTAACCGATGCCTACACATCCTTTATTGATGGTAATTATCAGGAGAGTCATGCCATTATCCACGTGAAAGACACCAACGGCAAGGTCCTTTATAAATGGAAGAATGATGAGAAGAAGGTATGGTCCGCAGATACTACATCCAAAATAAGGAATATGTTGACCGAAGCAGCTACTTCGGGAACCGGAAGAGCAGCTTACGTTTCAAAACCTTATGTGGGAATCAAAACCGGAACCACCAATAACTATCATGACTACTGGGTGATGGGATTAACAGACACCTTCACCACTGGGGTATGGGTCGGGCACGACATCCCCCGGAACATGAGTCAAATCGAGCAACAGCGTCCAAGCCATAAGATTTGGAAAAGGATCATGGAATAACAAAAGAGTCTGCACATGTTGCAGACTCTTTTGTTATTATAATTTCACCTTCGACATCACCGGCAAACTCGCCATCACCCCATTATATAATTTCAAAAAAACAAAGAATATCGTTAAGAATAAGGATGACCACGAGAATACTTGTAAACTGACGACTCCGATTATTCCCATTTTTGAGAGGGACGGACTTATTTTATAAACAAAATAAACAAAGTACACGATGGAACTTAAAGTAAATATGATCAAAAGTCCCAGGAAGGATTTCAGGCTTAGGACAGACACCAGGCCACCGATAAAATATATCATCGAGCCTGTTCTAACACGGTTATACAATAAGCCATTTGAATCCATTGAGAAAAACAGCATGGATACGCCATTGATCGTCTCCGCTATCAGCTTCAAGGCAGCAAACACCATAAAAAAAGCGACCATTAACAAAATCATAATGGCGAGCTTTAATTGCATATCCGATAAAAACTCCCTCATTCCTGGATAGACACCTATTTTCTTGAAGATGTCCACAAACACTTCCACACCATATACGGAAAAAGTAAGGCTAAATAATAATATAGAAAAAAGAGGCAAATAACTTGTTAAGTATGTATTTTTCACTCAAAACTCTCCCATAACGATTCTTCAACCACTCTCATCATAATCGTTTATGAGTATCTTGAAAAGGGTATACAAACAGAAGGAACAATGACTAAATACCTATCATCCCTTTACTATCATGACAAAAAAGAATGCCCCTTCAATTCATCTAAAGAAAGGACAGACTCTTATTGTTGCGTTCCGGGATTGGAATGTGGCACGACCCGGATATATTCCCGAGATCGAAATGGTTGTCTTTGACGAATCGGCTCTCTCGTTACTTCTTCTTCCACTTCTTCTGTTTCACCGTATTGAACCGGTCTGATATTCATACTGGTCGGGTCTTCCACTTCAATGATACCTCTATTAAACCGATCTTGTGATTCAATTAACCACGCAAAGCCAAAAAAAGTAAAGAATATGGTCGTAACCGCTACAGTTTTCTTTTTCATAACTTCACCACCTTATGGATAGGATTCTCCAATTAGACCGAAACTATTCTTAAGCTCTTAGTAATACAGAAAAAATCTAACAATTTTTCAGGTGTATTTTCCGTCTATCTTCATATTTAATACTTCAAGAACAATCTGATACGAACGGAATCCTGAGTAATGCAAGCATTTATTTTTTACGTTATAATGCTCTTTGAGGTTCAGCTTCGGTCGAGGTTTTTGAAAAAGATGCTTATTTAAAATCTGGAAAGACATTAGACCATGCTTTAGAATAAATGAATTTTACATGAGGGGGGTTTTATATGACTTTGTTACATTGGGCTATTGTATCGCCTTTTTTATTTGCCATACTCATTCCATTTCTTTATAAGGCGTTCCGGAATGTACATACCGGCTGGTTCGTATTACTGCTGCCAGTCGCTTTATTTACTTACTTTTTTCAATTCATCTCCATCACCAAAAATGGAGACACCGTCAAGGAAACCTTGGAGTGGATGCCGTCATTCGGGATCGACTTCATCGCCTATGTCGACGGCCTTGGATTACTTTTTTCCCTTCTCATCACAGGGATTGGTTCACTGGTAGTCCTGTACTCGATTTACTACTTAGATAAGAAGAAAGAACAACTACATAACTTTTATGTGTATCTAATGATGTTTATGGGAGCGATGTTGGGAGTTGTCCTTTCCGATAATTTAATCGTTCTTTACATGTTCTGGGAGTTCACTTCCATCTCCTCATTCTTATTGATCGGTTACTGGTACCACCGTGAGCGTTCGAGATACGGTGCACAGAAATCCATGCTCATTACCGTATTTGGCGGACTGAGTATGCTTGGAGGATTCTTACTTCTTTATCTTATGGGCGGGACCTTCAGCATCAGGGAATTAGTCATGCAAGCAGATCAGCTCATGACTGAAGCACTGTTCCTTCCAGCATTATTGCTTGTCCTTTTAGGGGCATTTACGAAGTCCGCTCAATTCCCGTTCCACATTTGGTTACCTGACGCCATGGAGGCCCCGACACCGGTCAGTGCGTACCTGCACTCTGCCACAATGGTTAAAGCCGGTATTTATCTGGTGGCCAGAATGAGCCCGGTATTTGCAGAATCAAGTGTATGGCTGTGGCTTGTGGGCGGATTCGGTATCTTCACCCTATTCTGGGGTTCCTTTAATGCGGTGAAACAAACGGACCTTAAAGGAATACTTGCATTTTCAACCGTCAGTCAACTTGGTCTAATCATGTCTTTATTGGGAGTCGGAGCAGCGGCTCTTCACTATAGTCAATTGGAAGACAATATTTATATGGTTGCTACCCTAGCAGCCGTTTTCCATCTAATTAACCATGCGACCTTTAAAGGAAGCTTGTTCATGGTTGTCGGCATCATTGACCATGAAACAGGCACGAGGGATATTCGTAAGCTTGGTGGATTGATGAACTTTATGCCAATCACCTTCACCATCGCGATAATCGGGGCCTTCTCCATGGCTGGACTTCCTCCATTTAATGGATTCTTAAGTAAAGAGATGTTCTTTACAGGTATGGTAAGGGTCCTTGAAATGGATATTTTCAACTTGGATACACTGGGCATGATTTTCCCTATCCTTGCATGGACAGGCAGTGTGTTCACGTTTATATACAGCATGATTCTTGTGTTTAAGACCTTTACAGGTAAGCACCAGCCGGAAAAACTTGAAAAGAAACCACATGAAGCTCCACTTGGAATGTTGATTCCACCAATCATTCTGGCTTCACTTGTGATCATTTTTGGTTTCTTCCCAAATATCCTGTCAGAACGAATCATCGCTCCGGCAGTGGCTGCCATTACTCCAAGCCTTATCCAGGAAGGGCATGCGGTCGAAACTGATATTTATTTCTGGCATGGTTTTACTCCTGAACTATTTATGACTTTCGGTGTCATTCTATTTGGGATCCTGTTATATCTCCTGCTTCCAAAATGGAGAAAAGTATACTCATGGATCCCTGATCGTTTCACATTGAATTCATTTTATGATGGTGGATTGATTGGATCCGAACGCGGAGCTTACAACTTTACAAAAGGCTATATGACAGGATTTATCCGTACGTATCTCGTATATATCTTTTCCTTCTTGATTGCCGTATTATTGTTTAGTTTGTGGTTTAAAGGTGCATTTGCGATCAATACAGATGACCTGGCTCCAATTGGAATCTATGAGGTAGCCATAGCGCTTTTACTTGTTATCAGCTCTGTTACCATCCTGTTTGCAAAATCACGATTGACGTCCATCATTTCGCTGGGTGCTGCCGGATATACGGTTTCTTTATTCTTCGTATTATTCCGTGCACCCGACTTGGCTCTGACACAGCTTGTGATCGAGACCGTGTCTGTTGCTCTTTTCTTACTCTGCTTCTATCACCTGCCTCCATTAAGCAGGCATGAAGAACGAATGAGATTCAAGCTTGGAAATGCCTTGATTGCCATCGGAGTCGGGGTGGTCGTCACCTTATTTGCGATTTCTGCATACAGCACAAAACTTTCCGAGTCGATTTCAAGCTATTACATCAAGAATGTGTATGAAGAAGCGGGCGGTAAGAATATGGTAAACGTTATACTCGTTGACTTCCGTGGATTTGATACATTATTTGAAATTTGTGTATTGGCGATCGCCTCACTTGGTATTTTCTCCATGATTAAATTGCGTCTGACAAGGGGGAAAGAAGGATGAAAACAAAAACGAATGACGTCATCTTACAAACCGTAACGAACGTTGTCGCATTCATCATTATCCTGTTTTCTCTGAGACTTTTCTTCGCCGGGCACTATA
Organism: Rossellomorea sp. FM04394; assembly: GCF_041889765.1. NCBI lineage: Bacteria > Bacillati > Bacillota > Bacilli > Caryophanales > Bacillaceae > Rossellomorea > Rossellomorea sp. FM04394. Next base: position 3,592,931 of record NZ_CP168654.1, read on the forward strand.
CCCCGGGTGGAGGCTTCATTGGAGGATTGATGACTTCGGCTGCGATTGTACTACTGTTGTTGGCGTATGATATCAAAACGGTAGCCAATATCCTGCCGGTGGATTATAAAATCATTACTGCGATCGGTTTACTCCTGGCAGTAGCGACTTCTGCGGGGGCACTTCTGTTCGATGTCCCTTTCCTGACTCATGCGTACGATTATTTCCATCTTCCACTGTTAGGAAAGACATCCCTGCATACAGCCGTTTTATTTGATACAGGAGTGTATCTGGTTGTTATCGGTGTCACGATGACCATTATTCAAACGATTGGGGTGAGCGAATAATGGAAATATTAATGGCCATTGTTGTCGGTATTCTTATTACGATCGCCGTTTACTTAATGTTATCCAAAAGCTTGCTCCGAATCATTATTGGAACAGCATTATTGAGTCACGGCGCACATCTTTTGCTTCTTTCCATTAGCGGTCTAAAAGGAGGAGCTGCACCTCTTCTTGGAGAACACGCAAAATCTTATGTCGATCCGTTGCCACAAGCATTGATTCTAACAGCGATTGTTATTAGCTTTGGAGTGACCGCTTTCTTCCTTGTTCTAGCTTATCGTGCTTATCAAGAGCTTGGAACGGATAATATGGATCAGATGAGAGGAAACGAAGGAAATGACTAACTTATTAATACTACCCATTTTAATCCCGTTATTTACGGCGATTATCTTAATGTTTATCAGCAAATATGTGAAGGTGCAACGAGGGATTTCGGCCGTTTCGACTCTGGCCACCATTGCAGCATCCCTTGTACTCATCAACACCATCTATATTGATGGAATACAAACGATTGACTTAGGAAGCTGGGTGGCTCCTTTTGGGATTACACTCGTTTCTGACATGCTCTCTGCATTACTGGTGACAACGACAAGCATCATCACATTTGTCGTGTTACTCTACTCCTTTAAGTCGATTGGAGCAGACAGAGAAAGATTCTACTACTACCCTGTTGTGCAGTTCCTGCTGGTAGGTGTGAACGGTGCATTTACAACCGGGGATATTTTTAACCTTTTCGTCTTTTTTGAAGTGATGCTGATGAGCTCTTACGTACTATTGGTCCTCGGTGGAACAAAAGCTCAATTGCGTGAAGGGATCAAATACATTCTTGTCAATGTCATCTCTTCTGCTTTATTCGTTATTACCGTGGCGTATTTATATTCTGTAGTTGGTACGCTGAATATGGCAGATATTTCGAGAAAGATTGCAGAAGTCGATCAACCGGGAATTCTTACAGCGATCGCTATCATGTTTCTCTTAGTCTTTGGACTTAAGGGTGCGATCTTCCCGCTTTACTTTTGGTTACCAGGCTCATACTATGCTCCACCGACACCGGTGCTGGCTTTATTCGGAGCCTTGCTGACAAAAGTAGGGATCTATTCGATTTTACGGACGTATACACTATTTTTCTATCATGATACTGGGTTTACCCATGTGATCCTAAGCATGTTAGCCATCCTGACAATTGTCCTTGGCTGTATCGGCGCCATTGCGTATTGGGATGTTAAGAAGATCATTATCTACAACATCATCATTGCAGTTGGTGTGATATTATTCGGGGTATCGACCATGAACCCTGAAGCATTGGAAGGAGCCATTTACTATCTGGTCCACGACATGTTCATTAAAGCCGCTCTCTTCCTCCTTGTCGGGGTGATGATCGCGATAACGGGCACGACTGACCTTAAGAAGATGGGCGGTCTCATCAAGGAGTACCCGTGGCTCGGCTGGACATTCCTGGTCGCTGCATTCTCCTTGGCAGGAATCCCTCCTTTGAGTGGATTTATTGGAAAACTATTAATTCTGAGAGGAAGCTTTGCAGCAGAAGCCTATGTAGGTGCTGGTGTCATTCTGGCATCAAGTCTTTTAGTACTGTATTCTGTTATTAAAATCTTCCTGAACGGTATATGGGGCACTCCGAAAGAATACAAAGGGGTTTCAAAAGGACACGCTCGTTACTTATGGATGACCTCCGCGATACTCGTCGTGTTAGCTGTATGTTACGGCTTTGGTGCCGAAGCGATCCGTCCTCTATTCTCACAAGCAGCGGAAGTACTGGTGAATCCGAATCTCTATATAGACGCAGTGTTAAAGGAGTAATGTAGAATGGCTTTTCAAATTTTATTAAACTTTTTCATGGCCTTTGTCTGGATGTTTCTTTCGGTATCCTTTACTTCTCAGTCATTTATAATTGGCTATTTGCTAGGATTGCTTGTGATTTTTGCATTCAGAAGGTTTTTCAGCTCACGGTTTTATTTATTGCGCGTGACTGCCGTGATCAACTTATTTTTCTTGTTCTTAAAAGAACTTATCCTTGCTAACATATCGGTCCTAAAAACGATTCTGAGACCGAAGCTTGATTTCAAACCTGGAATCTTCGCTTTACCGACAGAATTAAAAACCGATTGGGAGATTACTTTATTGGCTAATCTTATCACCTTAACACCGGGTACACTGGTGATGGATGTATCGTACGATAATAAGATCCTTTATGTCCATGCCATCGATATCCCCGATAAGGATCAAGCCATTGATGAGATTAAAAATTCCTTTGAGAAAGCCATTATGGAGGTGAGTCGCTGATGTTACACACGATTTTTCAAATCACATTACTATGCGTCTCTCTATCCATGCTGGGACTTGTATACAGGGTAGTGAAAGGACCTACAACTCCAGATCGCGTAGTTGCCCTGGATGCAATCGGAATTAACCTTATTGCCATCATTGCCCTGGTGTCCATGATGCTCGATACCTACGCCTTTCTGGAAGTCATTCTCCTTCTTGGAATTCTGGCTTTCTTAGGAACCGTTGCCTTTTCAAAGTTCTTAGAGAAAGGGGAGATCATCGAACGTGAGCGAGATCATTAGATTTTTCATCGGGTTCTTTTTAGTAATAGGAGGGTTTCTCAGCCTTGTCACCGCCTTTGGGTTACTGAGACTACCAGATGTATATACGAGGAATCATGCAGCATCTAAAAGTGCGACACTGGGCGTGATGTCGATTCTGCTCGCTACATTCCTTTACTTTTACCTAGAGCATGGGCATTTTAACTCGAGAGTGATTCTGACCATTGTCTTCATCTTCGTAACAGCACCTGTTGCCGGACATCTTATTGCAAGAGCTGCCTATAACTCAGGTGTTAAGCTTTGGGACCAAAGCGTGCAAGATGATTTAAAAGATAAAAAAGAATACGACCGTCAGAACAGTCAATAAAAAGCATATGATGAAACAAAAAGGCTTGACCCCACGAGCATTCACTCGATTGGTCAAGCCTTTTTTATTATTGTTGATATAAGTGATTCTCGACGCTTCCATCTTGCTTGTGCACAATCAACGTACCGGAATGATCCGTCACATAGTTTTTTGCTTTTGTAAGAAGCTTATCCTTCGTCTCTTCTACCATGATTGCCCGCTTTCCGTCTGCTTTCTTTAACTGCCATCCATCATCATGGGGGCTCACATGATACTCCGTTTTATCTGACGCGCTTCCCTCTTCAGACTTATGGGCCTGGTCAGTGGCAATCGCAATGGCCCGTCCTTCTTCATACCCTTCATCGAGAAGAGCATTGGCAATCTCAATGGCTTTGTTTCGAACATCAGCAGGCAGGTTTTTCAGTGAATCAGGATAATCATTTTTGGTCCAGCTCATTAAATCAAGCCTCCTATTTTAAATGGTTAGTTATTGATTTCCCATTTATTCACTTATTAAACGTATGGATATGTAAGGACTTCGATTATCTCTTAGGTACAACCGCCATCGTACATCTTGATACACAAATTAATTGGTCATCTTCATCTGTGATCTTAATCTCCCACACCATAGTCGTTCTTCCTTGATGCATCACCGTTCCTGTTGCTGTGACAAGTCCTTCCCGCTTTGCTTTGATGTGGTTCGCATTGATCTCCAAGCCAAAGCAGATTTCTTTATCAAGATCAATCAATTGCACTGCTCCCACGCTCGCCACTGTTTCTGCAAGTGCCACTGATGCTCCTCCATGAAGGAATCCGAATGGCTGCCTGGTATTTTCATTTACCGGCATCGTCGCAATTACTTTCCCTTTCCCGAGTTCTACAAACTCAATCCCTAATGTACTGATTAATGTATTTTTCATATTCATGTGCATCACCTCATCATAATATTCTTCTATACTATCTGTTCGAGAAAGGCTCGAAAAATCCTTTATTTTCCCTAAAAGGGCTTGCCTGCCCTCCCCTTCATTCTTTTTGTTTCACGAATAATTCCTTCTTCCATTTCATACATTTCCTTAGAGCATTCATAAGAAAGGGGTTATATTATGTATCGATACCATCCTTTTTACCAGCCTGTTCAACGCCCCTACCCGCCTACTTATTCAAGGACACAGCCTGTTTTTTCATATAATCGAAATTATCCCCCCGTTGATAGCAATACGTTTATGTCTTCAGCAGGTAAAACCTTAATCCTGATGGATGATGCCCAAAAGGTGCTGCGCAGGATTAACAGTTCAAAAGATTTTTCATCGAAGTTCATGAAAGCTGCCCAACAATCCAATCTGCCTGAAGTACATAAGTTACTTCAAACTATCGGCACAACAGTACAACCCGTAGTCTCATTTAATCCTGACGGTGTGCGTCTAGTCTTCGATGAGAAGCTTGGCCAGGTGGATTGTTGTCACTTGATTGTGATTGTCCGGTGGATGTAGGAAAGCTGTGAGAGAATTGAGACCGCCATTTATTATAACCATAACAAACAATAGCAGTGTCTCTTTACGACACTGCTATTCTCATATATTTTTTTGCTGCTCTTAATAATATGGGTAATAACCCGGGTACCCTCCATACCCATACGGTGCATAGTACGGATAATAATACGGTCGTGGAGCTAAGAGTGCCGAACCCAATAACCCGCCGAGTACCCCTCCTACGAATGGTGCGCCGAAGAAACCTCCGCCATAAAATGGCCTTCTTCCCCACGGTCTTCTTTCATACACAACACGGTGATTCATCTGGCTGCCTCCTCCTTCTCTTTTCAATCGTTTATAGCCACTATTTCTTTTTAGGCTTCACTATTTTGTATGCGAAAGAATGAAGTTTGGAGTGGGCGATGACCTATTTTCCCGGTGATGGGGTACACATGCAAAAAAAGCAGGGAACACATCCCCTGCTTTTTTACGTTTATAAAATGATCGCTGCAATCCAACCGAATAGGATCAGTGGAATATTGTAATGTAAGAATGTTGGTACACATGTATCCCAGATATGATTATGCTGTCCATCTGCATTTAATCCTGCTGTCGGTCCAAGCGTACTGTCTGATGCCGGAGAACCTGCGTCACCAAGTGCCCCTGCTGTTCCCACAATCGCAATCGTTGCGAGAGGGCTGAATCCAAGCTCCATGGCAAGTGGTACGAAAATGGCTGCAATGATTGGAATCGTAGCAAATGAAGATCCGATTCCCATTGTCACAAGAAGCCCTACAATCAACATGATTAGAGCTGCTAATGCCTGGTTTCCGCCGATTACGTCAGCAGTCGCTTCAACCAATGTTTCGACATCGCCTGTGGCTTTTACCACTTCAGCAAAACCTGATGCAGTGATCATCACAAAGCCGATGAAGGCCATCATTTTCATTCCTTCGTTCAGTAACCCGTCGGCCTCTTTCCATTTAATCGATCCAGATATATAAAGTACAGCAATTCCGGCTAATGCACCAAAGATCATTGATTCCAGTTGAAGCTGAACATATAAAGCGACAACGATAGAAACGAGGGCGAAAATCATCGCTCTCTTATTATAAACGACCTTCTCCTCAGCGATCACTTCTTCTGCTTCATTGTAGTCCCTTGGTTTACGGTAGCTCACAAATACGGCGATGATTAACCCGATCACCATGCCCCCTACCGGGAGGAGCATCGCTTTGGGGATATCCCCTAATGCGATTTCCATGCCGCTTGTGCCCATGTTTTGAGCAATGATTTCATGGAACTGCAAGCCGAATCCTACTGGTAAAAGAATATAGGGAGCCGTTAAACCAAACGTAATCACGGAGGCGATTAAACGTCTGTCTATCCGTAACTCTGTCATCACCTTCAATAAAGGCGGAATCAAAATAGGAATAAAGGCAATGTGAATCGGAATCACATTCTGTGAAAAACAAGCCATAATTAAAATAGATAATACAATAAGTGCTTTGGAAAGGGCTGTTTTTCTGGAATCACCTTTTTTCCCAACTACCTTCAGTACCCAGTCAACAAGCAGATTCGGGATTCCCGTGTAGGAAATTGCCACCGCGAATCCACCCAGTAATGCATAACTTAACGCGATATTTGCCCCGCCGCTGATTCCTTCAGAAAATACGGCTATCGTCTCGTCTAATCCCAACCCCCCGGTCAATCCTCCGACTAACGCACCAGTGATCAGGGCGAATACGACATTCACACGTACCAGGCTCAGTACAAGCATGACAAGAACCGCTATAACAACTGCATTCATAACTAACTTCCTCCTCAAAATTCTCCATACAACGATATATCCTTTGCTTTAGTTCGCTAAATTGGTAGAGTAATAAAATCACGATTTCAACTTTAACAAGATAAAGAGAGTTTGTCAACACTTTAGCAGGGTAAAAGATGGGTTGGGGAATTTTTCAGGAGAGCAGTGGGGTCAGATTGAGGATTGGTGCGGTTGGTGCGGTTGGCGTGGTTGGATTCCATTAAATTTTAAACGGCTGGATTTTGATTGAAAACGGCTGGATTTTCTCCTTTTTAGGCTGGATTCTGAAGGAAAACGGCCGGATTACCCCGCTTATCCTAAACTGGATCCCGGTTTCACATACACTTTCACCTATCCCCTACATTCCTAATCAGGAATTCTCATAAAAAAAAAGCCTTTTTTTCAGTGTCATCGTGCTTGAACACTGAAAAAAGACTCTCCATTCCATCACATTATTTCTCTAAAGGCACAAAACGTTCAACCAATAGTGCCAGGGTTCTTGCCATGACACCCGTTCCGCCTTTCGGACCAAGTTCATAGCTTCCTTTTGTCGTAGCCGTACCGGCGATATCAAGGTGCACCCAAGGAAGACCTTCAGCAAATTCTCCGACAAATGCCCCACCCATGATGGCGTGACCCGCTCGTCCCGGAGAGTTGTTCAAGTCGGCAATATCACTTCCACGAACACGTTTCTTATCGTTTTCCGTATATGGAAGCTGCCAAATGTATTCGCCTGATTCACCTGACGCTTCCAGCACTTGCTCAAAGAACGCTTCATTATTCGTGAGGGCCCCTGTTTTGTCTTCACCCAGAGCAATGATGACTCCCCCTGTTAAAGTTGCAACGTCCACTAAATAATTTGCCCCTTGATGCTTCGCATAGGTCATACCGTCAGCAAGAGCAAGACGGCCCTCAGCGTCTGTATTTAACACTTCAATGGTTTTACCACTCATAGAGGTAATCACATCGTCAGGCTTGAATGCAGAGCCGCTGACCATATTGTCTGTTGAAGGAATGACGGCAACTACATTTTGTTCAGGTTTGATTTCTCCGATGATTTCCATGGCACCAAGAACAGCTGCAGCTCCTCCCATATCGGTTTTCATTCCGACGATTCCATCTTTAGGCTTAATGGAGTAACCGCCTGTATCAAAGGTGATTCCTTTTCCGACTAAACCGATGACATCTTTCCATTCATCTTTACCGCTGTATTTAAGAACAATCATTTTCGGTGGTTCGACGGACCCCTGATTGACTGCTAGCAATGCGCCCATTCCCAGATGCTCCATCTCTTCTTTATCCAAAATCTCAACTTCAAAGTTGTATCGCTCAGCTAATTCAAGGGCGTATTCGGCTAATTTAGTCGAGGTTAATAGATTACCAGGAGTGTTCACCAGCGTACGCGCTGAATTGACTCCGTTACCAAAGGCAGAGCCGATATGTAAAGCCATCTCTACTTCTTTAGAGTCTGAGCCCGTAAAGAACTCGATCGACTCCACCTGTACCTCCGGTTGATTAGATTTCTTTTTATAGCCGTGGAACTCATATGTAGACATCGTAAAGGCTTCCATGAAGGCATGGGCTGCATCTGTTGCTGCCATTTCATCAGAAACAAACGTATCCAGTGCTACTGAAAAAGAAGAAACCTTCATATCCTTTAACGTCTTTGATGCTACGCCTAACGATTCTTTTAAAGAATCAAACGTAAGCTCTTTTTGTTTTCCAAGACCTACGAATAATAACCGCTTCGTTTCCAGCTTTCCAAATGTATGTATCTTTGACACTTTCTTTGCTTCCGAAGAAATGTCTCCGTCTTTTACCAGTTGTGTAAGATAGCCTTCAAACGTGCGGTCAAGTTCTTTCAGCTCTCTTTCGAATGTTGGCTGATGATAAATCCCGACGACCAGGCACTCTTGATTTGCGGTCCTTACTTCATTTTGATTAATCGAAAATTTCATTTTAACCGACACCTCCATTCTCTATTATAGCGAAGATGTCCCATTATTTCGACTATCTACCAAACCACTCCATAAAGTTAATTCAGTGGTTAATAGGGTATGATATAATGAGAACATTATTTTTATTCAAACAATTGAAAGGGTGGCATTTAACAGCATGGAAGTATTTTTAAATTTTCCATTATGGGCATCTTTATTTTCAATCTTCTTTGCTCAGTTTGTAAAGGTTCCCATACAGTTTATCGCGACCAGGGAGTTAAATTGGTCATTGATTACCTCAACAGGCGGGATGCCAAGTTCCCATTCAGCGGCCGTAACGGCATTATCTACTGGAGTGGCCCTGGAAGTGGGCGTGGATTCACCGATCTTCGCCGTATCCGCCATGTTTGCCATCATTACGATGTTTGACGCAACGGGGGTAAGGAGGCAGGCAGGAGAACAAGCGATTGTTTTGAATCGGTTGATGGTTGATTTCCAGAAGTTCATGTCAGAAGCAAAAGGCTGGCAGAACAAGCCTGAACAAGAAAAGCGCAAGGAGCTGAAAGAATTACTCGGTCACAAACCCATTGAAGTGTTCTTTGGGGGACTTTCGGGGATCATTCTAACGCTTCTGCTTCATTATTTTTTAAATGCTTAGGAGTGTCACGATGAGAATTGTTTCAATCTGCCCCAGTAATACAGAAATAATCGATTATCTTGGATTAACATCGAATCTTGTAGGAGTGGATGATTACTCCGATTATCCTAAAGAGGTCGATTCCCTTCCCCGGCTTGGACCGGACCTCTCTATTAACATGGATAAGGTAGAGGCCTTGAAACCTGATTTGGTGCTCTCTTCATTAAGTGTACCCGGTATGGAAAAAAACATAGAAGAATTGGAAAAGCGGAACATCCCCCACATTACGTTAAATCCTCAGAACTTTTCTGACATTGCCGAAGACCTTTTAACGGTTGGGAAAGCTTGTGGAATCGAAGAACACGGAATTCGGCGTCAGAAAGAATTTTTACAGACCGTAAATCGCTTAAAAGCGATCAGTTCAGGGGTTCAAAATCCACCATCTCTCTACTGGGAATGGTGGCCAAAGCCTGTTTTCACTCCTGGTAAGATCAACTGGTTAACCGAGTTGAGCGAGATGATCGGTGCTCGAAATCTTTTTGATGATGTGGATCTGGCGAGTGTTCAAACGGATTGGGACGACGTACTGAAACGTGATCCAGACTATATCTGTCTTGCATGGGTCGGCGTCCAGCAGAAACGGGTTAACCCTGATATCGTGAGGAAGCGTACTGGCTGGAACGAAATGAAGGCTATTCAAAAAGACCGGATTTTCGTTCTGGAGGAAGCCCTTTATTGCAGGCCATCACCCCTTCTTTTAAAAGGTGCTGTCAAGCTTGCAGAAGTTCTTCATCCTGAATTGTATAAAGGGGTCCGATGATAATAAAAAGCTCGCAGTTCAACTTGTGAACTGCGAGCTCTTTTCTATTCTTCTTTTGGTGATAATATCTGCTGTCTAAACACTTGCATGGATTTATTTTCATTTAGATCTACTAATTGCTGTTCAGACAACTCACCTGAACCCATCTGGATTACATATACGTCCAGAGTCTGTTTACCCCATTCATTATACACATCGTCCACTGTCTCGTAATAGAGGTCCAGTCTATTCCCCTTAATAGCGCTCCCTTTATCGGCTACTACCCCATATCCATAATGGGGGATAAAAAGAATGGTACCAATAGGATAAACGGAAAGATCGGCTGCAATCGTAGAATATAAATCACGTTTCACTTTCACACCAGAATATGTAATTCCATAGAGGGGATGCCCCGGGTTTTTCCCGGTCGATTCAATCCCGGCTGTGTAGCCTGTTGCTACCACCTCATGCTTCGTATACTGTTCCCAATCAACCGACTCTTCCAACGTCCTCGGTTCAACAGGCGTACTTGCAGAAATTTGAGTCTCAAAACCTGCGAGCCTCTTAAGAAATTTAAATGACAAACCTAAACGATTTGTCTGATGCTCTTTATAATTCAAACTGGTTTGATCATGGTCACCCTTGTCCATCAACCAGGCTTTAAGGGTTTGGGCCTCTACTCCCGAAACTGATTGAAAAGTAGTTCCCAGTGCCAGGACAAATAAACTGACCATAACGAATCTCTTCGTCCATGTTTTAAACAAATTCATGTATTCACTCCTCCCACCCTTATTACTTCCCAACCAGGAGGAGATATATGCATAAATTGAGAAAAAAATCGAATAATTTCAATATTTGGAAATAATTAGGATGGTCGTTTAGAGGGGCCCTTACAGAGGAATTTCATCTCCCAGATGCGACTTACAATGGGACGAAGGTATTTCCTCATTAACCTATTATGTACACTTTTTATAAAAAAATCATAATAAAAAACCGTTCAACTCGAGAAAGATACCTCGGCTAAACGGATTTGATTAAAACATTCGATATCCTTTTGCTCTTAAAATCCTCATCACGACTCCTGCCAGAATCGCTCCTGCCAATCCACTTCCTAAAATCACAAGATCGGCTATAGCCAAGTGACTGATTTTCGTACCTAACTCAGAAAAAGACTCTCCTGCATTTCGGAAATAATCTATAAAACGAACATCGTCTACAATAAAAATGACGACAATTGGATAAATGATGGCCATGATCCACGTCATACGCAATAACATATTTAACAAGAAACCTATTCCAAAAAATAGAACAAAAAATAAAAGCATCGAAATTATCATTACATGTATAGGCATTTTACCGATTACACCTCCATAAACACTAAATAATAGTGTACCTCGAGTGAAATGAAAGCGTCAATATTTTCAAGGAAGATTTGTGGCTTATTCACAAAATAAACTTATTTTCCATGCGGACATAAAAAAACAGACCCAATATCAGGATTCATACTTCACAAGCGAAGTATCCACCTACATTAGGCCTGCTTTTATCATCTATCCTTTAGGGCTTATTTCTGTTTCCCGCTGCCTCCGCAGCACGGACACGTTTCAGAACCACCCAATACTAACTGAAAGTATCCTTTTCCTGAACAATAAAGACAGTATTTCGTTTTAGTACTTGCAGTAGCTCTCATCAAATCCCTCTCCCTTTTCTTTAATTTCTTAATTTTCTGATAATATATCATCTATCCAGAATAAAGAAAAGGGACATTAGAGGGGATGTACCTCTAAGAAAGCGAATACATTTGTGTTTTTCTTTCATTATCTCTTTTTTTCTTAAAATTTACAGAATTTTATAAAAATAAATGATAACGTGTGTATGCAAATTGGTCCCCAGGATTGATTCCTTCAATCATGTTTAACTCATGTTGAGATTCCATTCGTTTGATCATCTCATGCACCATAACGGATGTCTTATCATCCTCCAATAATTCTTGAGGCGATTTCCACTGGACATCCCACAATTCAGCTTCTTCCATTTCAATAGAAGAATTTCCCTCATTATCCAGCAGAAAGATCATCATGTTATCACTAATGTCATGTTGGATGACTCCTGTTCTTACGCCGATGATTCCTTTGATGGTCGTATGTAATCCTGTCTCTTCCATCACTTCTCTTATCACCGCTTCATCAACTGTTTCACCAGCATTGACAAATCCTGCAGGCAAGGACCACATTCCTTTCAAACCGCTGTATTTCTTTTTCACCACAAGCCATTTACCGCTTTCATCAATGACCAGTCCTGCAACCGCCAGCCAAACCTTCCCTCTTTTCACTGCAAACACCCCCATCAACATTTCCCCATAATAAAAAGCAGAGCGGAAACCACCCTGCTTTTTCACTTATGATTTAAGACTTAAAAGAACTTGAACTTTCCTTTTTTGAAGACAAGTGATGGTCCACCAACCATGTAAAGAGCGCGGTTGTCGACTACTTTCTTCATGAAGGAAGCTTTTGTCCCAGTGATTTTCTTACCGTAAACGACACCGATTGCGTCATCTTCACCCAGTGAACATACTGTTCCTTTGATGTCTGGAGTGAATTCTTCCAAGTGATCTTTACCGTGTAGTAAAGAAGCAATGTTACGGGCACATACTTCCCCTTGCTGCATCGCAATTTGTGCAGTTGGAGGGTATGGACGCTCTGTCTCTTCATTGATCATTAGTGAACAGTCACCGATGATGAAGATGTTGTCATGTCCTGGTGCGCGAAGATCTTTGTTGATTTTAACGCGAGCACGCATGTTTTCGATTCCAGCTCTTTCGATGATGGAGTTACCACGTACACCGGCAGCCCATACGATTGTACCTGCCTTGATTTCTTCCACTTCGTCTTCACCTTTAGCGATGAGTACGCTGTCTGCTTTTGCTTCTTTAAGTGGAGTTCCGATATGGAATTCAACACCTTTTTTCTCAAGCTTGGCACGTGCGTATTTCACTAGCTCTGGATCGAATCCAGGAAGGATCATTGGGGCAGCTTCCACGCACACGATGCGTACTTTCTTGCGGTCGATATCATATTCATGACAAAGTTCAGGAACACGGTTACCCAATTCACCTAAGAATTCGATTCCTGTGAATCCTGCTCCCCCTACAACGATTGTAAGGCGGTCATCCTTTTTCTCTTCTTCGTTTTTATACGTGGCAAATTGTAATTCAATGTGCTCACGGATTTGACGGGCAGAGTTGATGTTTGAAATCATGAATGCATGCTCATGAAGACCCTGGATACCAAATGTCTCTGATTCTGCACCTAATGCAACGACGAGGTAATCGAATTCTACTTCACCGTCACTTGTGATGACTTTCTTTTCTTCAACTTTAATGTCTTCAACAGTAGCTTGTAAGAAGTTTACTTTGCTTGTGTTAACAACATCTTTAATGTTGTAACGAACACGATCATGATGAAGTGTACCTGCAGAAGCTTCGTGTAACCAAGTAGTCTCGTAATGATAATCATTTTTATTAACTAAAATAATTTCTGCTTCATTTGTACCTAATTGCTTCTGAAGACGAGTTACCGTCATTAATCCACCATAACCTGCACCTAATACAACGATTCTTGGCTTTCTCAACTGAATCACATCCACCTTTTTTGATAAATTTGCTTTGGATACTCTTAGAGTCCTCCACATCTTGCGTTTTTATCCCGTTCAATCTGATGCTATTACCTTTTTCCCTATAGGAAAGAAACTGAAACAAATTAAACGAGACTGTTTTCCTTCATTCATGAGGAAATAGTGTATGAAAAATAAATAAAAACGAATAAATAAGAAAGTATGTGACGTATTTCACGAACTACTACATACATATGCGAAAATTGTCATAAATTCTTAACAATATGCCTACATTACATAATATTCTTTTTGCCAGGTATTTTCAAGATATATATAGGAAATTGAAAACTTAAGAATATTCGAAAAGCGGAGGCGGCTCGCTCATAGGCGACAAGCATAAGGCGAACCTGCCGGAAAGGCGTTCATTGCCTTTTTGGCTGGTTTGCCTTATGACCTCGAGGGACTAGCCGCCGAAGCTGGACAAACCGAAAAGCGGAGGCGGCTCGCTCAGGCCCGACAAGCATAAGGCGAGAACGCCGGAAAGGCGCACTTTGCCTTTTTGGCGCTCTTGACTTATGACCTCGAGGGACTAGCCGCCGGAGCTGGACAAACCGAAAAGCCGAGGCGGCTCGCTCAGGCCCGACAAGCATAAGGCGAGAACGCCGGAAAGGCGCACTTTGCCTTTTTGGCGCTCTTGACTTATGACCTCGAGGGACTAGCCGCCGGAGCTGGACAAACCGAAAAGCCGAGGCGGCTCGCTCAGGCCCGACAAGCATAAGGCGAGAACGCCGGAAAGGCGCACTTTGCCTTTTTGGCGCTCTTGACTTATGACCTCGAGGGACTAGCCGCCGGAGCTGGACAAACCGAAAAGCCGAGGCGGCTCGCTCAGGCCCGACAAGCATAAGACCAGAACGCCGGAAAGCGGATGAAATCCCATCTCCTCCAAAAGTCTGAAACTCCACTCCCCAAAAAGACTGATTATTCCCAATTATAATTTCAAATATTGTGAAGAATCGAGAGCTGTATGATAGAATAAATTAAAGTGAAAGACATCTTAATTGTTGGAGGGATCTAGTTGAAGGAAGATCAAAAAGTGTATGATATTACGATCATAGGCGGCGGTCCTACAGGGTTGTTTACGGCGTTCTATGGCGGCATGAGAAAAGCTTCAGTTAAGATTATTGAAAGTTTACCACAACTCGGGGGCCAGCTGGCTACTCTATATCCTGAGAAATACATATATGATGTTGCAGGTTTTCCTAAAGTGAAAGCCCAGGACCTTGTAAATAACTTAAAAGAACAGATGGCAAAGTTTGAGACGACGATTTGTCTTGAACAAGCTGTGGAAGGTGTAGAAAAACAGGCTGATGGCATGTTTAAACTCACAACAGATAAAGAGATTCATTTTTCCAGAACGATCATTATCACAGCAGGGAACGGTGCGTTCCAGCCTCGCCGTCTGGAACTCGAGCATGCGTCCGAATTTGAAGGGAAGAATCTTCATTACTTTGTTGATAATTTAGAGCATTTCAGGGATAAGAAGGTTGTGATTTGCGGTGGTGGCGATTCAGCCGTTGACTGGGCTCTTATGCTAGAGCCGATTGCAGAAAAAGTCTACCTCGTGCACAGAAGGGATAAATTCAGGGCACATGAGCATAGTGTGGAAAACCTGCACAATTCTACTGTGGAACTTAAAACACCTTATGTCCCTTCAGAACTGGTTGTGGATGATAACAAAATCAATCAGCTGATTCTAGAAGAAACCAAGGGTGATGAGAAGGAAATCCTTGATCTCGATGAGTTGATTGTAAACTTTGGATTTGTTTCTTCTCTTGGTCCGATCAAGGATTGGGGACTTGAGATTGAAAAGAATTCCATCGTGGTCAATTCAAGAATGGAAACGAATATTCCCGGTATCTATGCAGCAGGTGACATTAGTACGTACGACGGTAAAGTGAAACTCATTGCAAGCGGATTTGGTGAGGCACCGACGGCCGTTAACAATGCAAAAGCATATATGGATCCTAAAGCAAGAGTCCAGCCGATGCACAGTACATCCATGTTTACAGACTAAAGACGATTATGAGGGAGGTTTTAGGATATGTAATCCTATGCCTCTTTTTCATTTGGTGAAGAACAACCATTTATACAGAAAAAAGATCGCAGCTCTTATGAAAGTAAACTTTCCATTTAAGAAGTAACGTGACCTGGTCTTCGTCAAACACCCTCTCGCATACTAAACATTTTCATCATCACCCATTGATTTGTTTATTTTAGCAATGAATGGGTAGACCAATAATAGGACAAAAAACATAGATAAAGGATGATGGATGGAATGAATGTATTAGTTATTGGAGCAAATGGTCACACTGGCCGTCATATAGTGAAAGAACTTTCAAATAGCAGTCAGCATTTTGTGAGAGCCATGATTCGAAAAACAGAACAAGCGAAAGATATGGAAGACTTGGGGGCAAGACCGATTGTTGCAGACCTGGAGCAGGACTTTTCGTACGCTCTTGAAAATGTAAATGCCGTTATTTTTGCAGCTGGAAGTGGCGGATCGACCGGTGACGATAAAACACTTGCCATTGACCAGGAGGGTGCTAAAAAAGCGGTGGACTATGCGAAGAAGATGGGAATTGAGCGTTTTGTGATGCTCAGCTCAATGGGTGCCGATAACCCGTCAAGCGGCCCGGATGAATTGCAATTCTACTTAAAAGCAAAAGGTGCAGCAGATGCCCACTTGAAGGAAAGCGGCTTAAACTACACAATTGTCCGACCTGGATCCCTTTCCTTCGATGATGCGACCGGTAAGATTGAAGCGGCTACCAGCATCGAAGATAAAAGCCGCGACATTTCCCGTGCAGACGTAGCAAAGGTGCTCGTCGATTCCTTGACCATCGAAGAAACGAATCACAAAGTATTTGAAATCTTAAGCGGTGACACACCTGTGGAAGAAGCGTTAAAGAATATTCATTAATACTTGAAAAGGGACGGACCTCCAAAAATGGAGGTCCGTCCCTTTTAATCATTAGCAATTCTCCGGCGTCCCCTTATTCGTCGCCGTCACGAATGATGATCCGCATCCGCATGAAGCGATGGCGTTCGGATTGTCGATGGTGAACCCACCGCCCATCATGGACTGCTTATAATCAATTTTAGTGCCGTTCAAGATAGCAGCATCATTTTTAGCTACCACAAGCTTGATTCCATGCTGCTCTGTTGTTGTATCTCCATCTTGAATCTCATGTTCAAAACCCATTCCATAAGAAAGACCGCTACAGCCTCCCCCTTTAACCGCTACTCTTAACATGGCATCCGTTTCGTCATGTTCCTTCATCATATCTTTAATCTGAAGGGCTGCGGCTTCGGTTAAAATGACAACTTCACTCATACACTACACCCCCAACCTTTTCATATCTTACTACTTAGTATACTCCTTTCTATTTTACTACTCAACCAAAGGGGCTTTGGTGAATGAATGGAAGAAAACTTTTTAATGAAGCTCTTTTCAACATGTTTGTTTGCTACTTTAGAGGAGAAAGTAGGATGGATTTCACCAGCACGAGGCTTTCCGTACGCAAGCTGCAAATGGAGCGGACCGACTCAACATAAACCCCACAACAGTTTCCAGAAGCCGGAAGAACTTATATGGCAAATCAACAAACAAAAAACAGAACGAAAACAATGAAAAAACAAAAAAATAAGCCGGTCATCTGACCAGCTTTTCTTTAGAACATTGGGTTGTCTTCAAGAAACTGATAGATATGATCCACCAGTTCTTCAGGTGTGTCCCCTGTCACGACTTCACCATTTACGAGTGCATAAAAGGATTGGGCGCATTTTCCGCAGTAGCCCAGGCATCCGTACTCAATGACATCCAGGTTAGGGTCTCTTTCTAATATCTCAAGCGCTTTTTGCGCACCACTAGCAAGATTGCTTATACAAAATTCTATAATAGGTTTCAATACTATCACCTCACTACTCTTTGTTATGCTACCTTTTTTTATCATTATCGTCAATCATTTGAATTCCATGTAATGGTATAACAGATTGTGAACATTTTCGCTTATTTCTGTTGTGAAAACGCCACTATTTCGATATACTTTTAATGTTAATAGGTTTATTAATGTGATAATTGCCCGAATTATGCTTCATATTGAAAATGCTTACTTTTTCAGGACCCGTTTTAACGTGAATGTCCTTTAAATCCTGTCCCATACAACTATAGGGATATAAAACATATACAAACACACTATTTCAACGATAATGAAGAGTGCAAAAAAGGGGAAATTTTTCATGAAACAATTAGTGCTGCTTGGCGGAGGATATGGGAACATGCGCGTTCTTCTTCGCTTATTACCCAACCAATTACCTGAAGATGTGTCGATTACCCTGATTGATCGAAATCCTTACCACTGTCTTAAAACTGAGTACTACGCATTAGCTGCAGGTACGATTTCAGATCAACATGTACGCGTATCATTCCCGGAACATGCCCGTTTATCCTATGTATATGGAGATATCTCCGGAGTCGATATGGAGAACAAACTTGTTCATATGAAAGATCAAGACCCTGTGCCTTACGATGATCTGGTCATTGGACTTGGTTGTGAGGATAAATATCATAATGTACCTGGTGCAGATGAACATACTTACTCGATTCAAACGATTGAAAAGTCCCGTAAAACGTACCAAACCCTATGTAACCTTCCGGCGGGTTCGATCGTTGGAATCGTCGGAGCTGGTTTAAGCGGGATTGAGCTTGCCAGTGAGCTTCGAGAAAGCCGTTCTGATTTGAAAATTAAACTTTTCGATCGCGGTCCACGTATCCTTAATGCTTTCCCTGAACGATTAAGCTCTTATGTTCATGGGTGGTTCGACGAGAATGATGTAGACATCGTCAATGGCTCCAATATTACAAAAGTGGAGCCAAACACCCTTCATAACCATGAAGAACAGATTTTCTGCGATGCCATCGTTTGGACGGCTGGGATACAGCCAAGCAAAGTCGTTCGTGATATGGATGTTGAAAAGGATGCAAGCGGTCGCGTTATTCTAACAAAGTATCATAACCTGCCTCAGGATGAGAATGTTTACGTGGTTGGTGACTGCGCAAGCCTCCCTCAAGCTCCAAGTGCCCAGCTTGCTGAGGGACAAGCAGAACAAATCGTGGCAGTCTTACTTAAACGTTGGAAGAATGAGCCGCTGCCGGCAGAACTGCCTAAGATTAAGCTAAAAGGAATTCTTGGTTCACTCGGGAAGAAACATGGTTTTGGTCTGGTAAATGAGCGTTCCATCACAGGTCGTGTCGCTCGATTGTTGAAATCCGGTGTGTTGTGGATGTATAAATATCATAATGGATGATGTAAAAAAGAACCGCGATCGGGCGGTTCTTTTTTTAGGTACAGCGTAATTATTTTCAATAAAAAAGACTCTCCCCATAAGAAGAGCCTTTCTAACCCAATCAATCAAACCGCTTTATACCCATATTTCTCAAGTTCGGAATAAATCGTTTTTAACCGGGGATTCCCTTCTCCGATAATATTCCCTTCTAACAGGACAATCGGATAAAACATATCCTCTTCGATCACTTTTAAAGCAAATTGCTTAACGAATTCATCTTCAGGAGGATTGTGGATGTCCACATATTTAATCACGAAGGGCTGATCCGGATACTTTCGACTAACAGCAGCCTCAAGCCATTCGTACGTTTCTTTCGATGATGGTAAATTCACGCAGCTTGGACACAGTATTTCTGCCCCATACACGTAAAGTTCAACAGGTTTACGCTCCATATGACTCTCCCCTTTGTTTCCCTCTTTAGTTTATTTTACAAAAAAAACAGCAGGGTTGGAACAACAATGTGCCAATTTCTATACTGGAAACTGCATTTAGAAAATTTCTGATGGTCTTTTCGTAAATATTGTGATTATTTTAAAGAAGAAAGTACTAGTTGATTTCCGCTCCAGGATGCTCGCTTTCCGCGGGGCTGGCGGTGAGCCTCCTCGGCTGCGCCTCCGGGGTCTCACCTGTCCAGCTACGGCGGCTAGCCCCTCGAGGTCATAAGCTAAATGGTCCATGAAGGCAAAGTACGCCTTCCCGGCCCATTCATCTTATGCTTGTCGGGGCTGAGCAAGCCGCCTCCGCTTTTCGTCCTGTCCAGCTATTCCCGCAGGAGTCGATCATCCTGCAGCGAGAATCAACTTTCTGAGCATATATCCTTAATCGAAACAATTAAAACAAGCTTTATCTCTTTTTAGGTAAGTATTTTAAATAGGTAAAGATTGATTGTCTTAAGGAAAAAGAATTTTGTTTTCTAATTAAATTGTAATTGACACCTTCTAGATCTGTCGCGAAAAATCTGTTAAAGATGGTGAGGGGAACTGCGCAGACTCCTGCGGAAGTACGGGCGTGCCGAGACCCCGGAAGCGAAGCTGAGGAGGCTCGGCCGAACGTCCGCGGAAAGCGGAGCGGTTCCCCTCACCATCCAGCACTCACTCATTGACAGATCCCTGGCAGATTCATTGTTTTTTAACCACTATCGTTCCTCAGAGCCATTTAAAAAAAAAGAAATTCCCAATAGTTTGCAGGTTGATAGATTTTTTGTGAATATGTCATTATAATAGAGAGTAAGGAAAGGAGTAGATAATTATGGCTGAAAACGAAATGATTGCACCTGTTCAGGAAGTATTAGATAAATTACGTCCGTTCCTACTTCGCGATGGTGGAGACTGTGAACTTGTGGACGTTGAAGATGGTATCGTAAAATTACGCCTTCTCGGTGCTTGTGGAAGCTGCCCAAGTTCAACCATCACATTAAAAGCAGGAATCGAACGCGCATTAGTAGAAGAAGTTCCTGGTATCGTTGAAGTAGAGCAAGTATTCTAATGTACCATTGACCAAACAGCCTAAATCCTTCAATGGATTTAGGCTGTTTTTTGATTATAGAGATGTCCGCGGTTTGTTTCCCTTTAATACGGCATGAATATTCTCTACACATAACGCCATCATCTCGTACCGTGTTTCTTTCGAGGAACTGCCAATATGAGGAAGTGCGACCACTTGATCTAACTTGATAAGAGGATGGTCTGCATCGATCGGCTCCACTTCGAAAACATCTAAACCTGCCCCTGCAATGTCGCCCCTCTTTACCGCTTGTTCTAAAGCCTCTTCATTTACGATTGGGCCACGGGCCGCATTGATGAAAATCGCTGTATCTTTCATCAATAAAAATTGTTCATCTTGAAACATACCTTCTGTGTCTTCATTTAAGGGAGCAAGAACCACGACAAAGTCCGATTGAGTAAGGAGTTCCTCAAATGTTGTATAGTGAACACCAAGATCTCGTTCCACTGCATGCTTTCTGGAACGATTATGATATAGAACATTCATATTGAACCCCTTCGCCCTTCTTGCCACAGCTTCACCTATACTTCCCATTCCCACAATCCCAATGGTTTTGTGATGAATATCTAAACCAGCTAACAAAAGGGGTGACCAGCTTTTCCACTTTCCTTCTTTAATATAACGGTCTGCTTCGACGATTCGTCTTGCCGTTGCCATTAATAGTCCAAAGGTTAAATCAGCCGTTGTCTCTGTTAGGACATCCGGCGTATTGCAAATGGTTACGCCTACTTCTTTTGCAGCTTCAAGATCTATATTGTCATGACCGACAGCCAGATTTGCCACAACTCTTAATGAAGGAGATTTCTGTAATAACTCCCGATCTATCTTGTCCGATAACATCGTAAGTAAAGCAGACGCACTCTCTGCTTTATGGAGAAGGATGTCTCTTGGTACCGGAACATCTTCATGCTCCCACATGTCAACTTCGAATTCTTTCTGCAAAGGGGTAATGACTGATTCCGGCAATTTTCTTGTAATATAGATGGATGGCTTCATATGTAGTCCCTGCCTTCACTCTTTTTCTACAGTTTAGCATAAAAGTGAAAGCCTTTCAGATTGGGGATGGTCATCGATGTTACAGCCATGCAACAAGTGGGATTCCCCATTTTTTTACGGGAACCTCAGACAAATGATAAAAATCAGAAAGGAATGCTTCATATTGGTGTGAAGTCTTCAGATAGCGCTCCAGCTTATCTTCAACTACCTTCTTCTTCTGTTCCGATTGTGAAATATAATATTCCTCTACGCACTCAAAATAGTGAAGGGGAAACAAAAGCCTTGAATACAGCAATCTCCATGAAAATGGCGAGAGTGGGGTAATGGATTCATATTCTCTGATGAATTCCTGAAGCTCGGGATGAAACGTTTGACTTCTCATGAAATAGCGTTCTCTCACCCACTCTGCAATGTCCCGGGTGCTGTGATCGAACACCCATTGAAACGGAAAATGGATGCACACTTCCGTCCCCCATGTGGATTGAAGAAAACGCTCATGGCAAACCGTTCCCGCATCCTCTGGCTTCGGATCTTCATCAAGCTCCGTATCCACAAGGTACTGGATAGCGTTTTCCGCCAGGGCACTGTAATAAGGGTAGCTCTCAACAAATCGACGTTCAAATTCGTCAGCTGGCTGGTCCTGAATAACCTGATAGTAAGCCTTTTCTAACTGGGCAAGCCTCTTTTCCCACAGACTTTTCCATTGTCCCATACGATTTATTTTTTCTACCTTTTCCTCAAAGGTCCGTCCCCTGAAATGGAATTTGCTTAACTTCCTCCCCAGCTTTTTATCAGGGGGAGATTGGATGCTTTCATTTCGCAGGACCACATAATCTTTATCTTTTTCCACCACGAGGAATCTTCCTTCGGTGCTCTGAACGAAGGTTGAAACATGGCGATCTCCCTGACCTTTTAGGTGTTCTGCCAATTTGTAGAGTTCCACTAAGGTTTCTTGTTCCATATTCGATACGCCCACAATACTATATACTAATCCCCCGACCATATATCGATCCATCATTCCATCAAAAAACGCCCGCTCTGGATGCACTCCAAAATGATTGATTAATATTTCTTGCGACATGTTGATCTCTCCTATCTAAAATGACCGTCTTTTTTCACAGGGTGATCCGTGTTAAACAAAAAATTTTTCATAATGTCATTTTATTCAAAACCACTTCATTACAAAGAACGCACTCTATATGAAAATAACCTTTAAGAACAATTATGAATATCTAAAACTGGAGATGGGCAAGAATGAGAATAGAAGCTATTATTATGTCTATTTTTCAAATGGGAATCATATGTGTAAAACAAGGCTTCGTCTAATCGAAATAGGGGTTTTATAATCTTTCAAAGAAAAGGTGAATAGGATGAAGGATAAAGAATCAATGGATTTATTAGAGAAAACGGCACGTAAATGGCTGCATGAAAGAGGAGTAGAGATTGAAGATATCGCTCAATTGGTCATGTACCTTCAACAAAAGTACCATCCTGATCTCGAACTAAAGGAATGTGTCTATAACGTTGAACGTGTTTTAACGAAGCGGGAAGTGCAAAATGCGATACTAACGGGTATTCAACTTGATATATTAGCTGAGAAAAAGCTGCTGGAAGAACCACTTCAGGCGATTATCGAAGTAGATGAAGGATTATATGGTGTGGATGAAATTCTAGCCTTTTCGATTGTTAATGTATATGGATCGATTGGATTTACCAACTACGGTTATATCGATAAACAAAAGCCTGGAATCCTGGAGAGGTTGAATGATAAATCATCTGGTATGTGTCATACATTCTTGGACGATATTGTGGGTGCTATTGCAGCAGCCGCTTCAAGTCGACTGGCACATAGGGCTAAATGCGCAGAATAAGCGCTAACCTTAATAAAATACGTATCGAAATCAGACGACAGGGGTCGTCTGATTTTTCAGTGAAAGAAGAAGTGTATTTATCCGGTGATAAAATAAATCATACTGTATTCCCTAAATAATTACATACTAAACATTTTCACTAACTTTTTTATTGCACATCAATGAATAGTTTTATATAATTACAATTATAGTTGTAATAATAAATAATATAGTTGTACCAGGGACTTCTCTTAAAATTACACAGCAAATAAAGGCTGTCACTTAAAAGAGATTAGATACGTTTCATACATACATAGCAATAAAATAAACGACGTGAAATCTCATCCAACCTTAAGTGGACATGCCCTTTTTGCTGCCTACCAGAAAGCAAAACAGTTAAAACTCAGCAATGATATAATCATTCTGATCGAACAAGAAATAAAAAGAGTAAATTAGTTCATTAAAGAATCGTTTGATTGTAGATTTCTTCGTGCTCTTCACAAGTCGGCATAATGTCTTCCCACTGAACGTCAAGAGCACATACAATGGCATTCAACTTGTTCAGGGACGGATTAGCCTCACCCTTTTCAATCAACGAAATATAATTTACCGTCAATCCACATTTGTGACTTAATGCTTGTATGGTGATTTCTTTAGCTCTTCTATGGTGCCTTATTTTCTTTCCGACAATTCCTGTAACTGTAATACTCATTACCTCACTACCCTTTTAAAAATTCTTTAGAAATGACGACACAGAATGTTTCGAAAATCAATTAAAGAAACAGTGACTTTCATTCTTAAAGTTGATTGCATTCGTAAAGAATAGTTAGAAATTGAAAAGGTATCAATGGCTAATAGTCCCCTACTACCCTTGATGTTTACCCTAGATTAATATCTTTACACTTAATTTTGTAATATAAAAAAAAAAATTACATTCATACTGTTTTTTAAAAGAAACTGTCTTCCTGGTCCTTCTGAGTACTCAAATATGTGTAATGGAAAAGTTAGTTAGAGGCAAAAACCACATAATACTTTAGGAGTATAATTCTCGTTCCTGCTATCATTATACTTGCTTCAATACCTATAGAGGCATAGATATTAGCAAAAAGGACCAATTGCATAGGTCCTTAAGTATAAATAGTATTTTGATTACTTCTTTTAACACTAGTTCTATTTTACTTATACGAACGAAGGTTGTCTATTATGAATGTGTTACTAATTTAAGACATTTTTCTATTTGTGTATTCAGAAGGGTTTGTAGGAAGTGGGGGCTGCTAGAGCAGCCTCCACTTTGTTATTATATATCCCATTCGTCTAATGTTTCAATTGTATAGGTCGGCTGAATATCCTTTGAACTTAAAGCCTCTTTGGTTGTGATTCCTGTGTGGACAAGCAGCGTATCGAGTCCGGCGTTAATTCCAGCCAAAATATCGGTATCATAGTTATCTCCAACCATTAACGTGTCTTCCTTCGGGACTCCTAATACAGACAGTGCTTGCTCCATAATGATCGATTCGGGCTTTCCGATAAAAATCGGTTCTGTTTGTGTGGAAACGGTGACAACTGACGTCAGTGAACCATTCCCTGGAAGCAACCCTCTTTCAGTCGGTATCGCGATATCTCCATTGGTTGAAATAAAGGTAGCTCCATTTCTCACACCAAGGCAAGCGAGAGACAGCTTTTCGTAATTAATGCCACGATCAATCCCCACTACTACGAAATCCGGTTTTTCATCTGTTAGAGTAATTCCATTCTCCTCCAGTGCTGAACGGATCCCTTCTTCACCGATGACATATGCCGTCCCATTCGGCTTTTCTTTTGCCATATACTGAGCTGTCGCCATTGAAGTAGTAAATATCTGTTCCTTCGTGGCAGGAATATCAAAGGACTGCAATTTTTCCGCAACCTGTTCCGGTCTTCTCGAAGAATTGTTGGTGACAAACAAATAAGGCAATCCCTTTTCTTGTAATCGTTTAACAAAATCCCCTGCTTCTTCGATCTTCTCTTTTCCTTTATACATCGTGCCATCTAAATCGATCAAGTATCCTCTATATTCTTTCATTGTTTACCTCCATAAGTTGTTTTTAGTATGCCCAAACACCGGTGGGACCTGTTGATTTTTCGATAAAATGCAGCTTTAAACAGAACAAAACGCTCCCTGAATCAGAAAGCGCTGTCATATCTTATTAATTTTTAAATGCAGAAACAGGTCCCAGTTCATTTTCAAGATAGCTCCGAACCTGTTGAGGGAACTTCTCTAATGAGAAGAATACTTCGTTTAATACCTTATGTAAATGATCATGAATAACGGCTGTATACTCTTGCACAAGAACCTTACGCAGGCCTACAAGAAGTTTAAGGTCTTCACTCATCTTGTCATCGATCACCTTTTCATCCAAAAGGATATCAATGATGTCTTCATAGCTTCCCGGATCTCTCATAATGAACCCATCAATCATGCTGTTCCCTACATCAAGTACGGATTCAATGATCGTATGAGCCATTCGCTCCAAGGCCAGTTTTTCTATTATGGAGCTCCATTTCTCATTGGAACGAACGATGGTTAACTGCTCACTCATATAAAGCAACGTCACTTCAATCTTTTCTCTATCTACGAAATACATGATGGCACCTCTTCCTGAACGAAATCATTCACACTTTATTTTAACATAATTTCATCTCCACCATACAGGTAGATCCTGCAATTCTCTACTCAGTTTGTTATGATGAAATAAGCAGAAAAAGAGGAGGACATCGTCATGAGTGAACGATTTTATTTATACGATGATACAGAAAATACAAAAACACGCTTTGTGAGTTTTATGGGAGAAAATCAAAGGTACGACTTAGCCATTACCCAAACAGATCGCTATTATGGTAAATCTTTGGTATTAGATCTTCAAGGGAGTCGATTCGCGATCGTTGGCAGAGATGACCTTGATGAACCCGGATATGTAGAAAGTGTATTCAAGTTAACTCATGAAGAAGCCGATGAATTAAGGGACTTCTTAGGAGAAATCATTATGTAGAACGTGCTCTAAGGAATGAAGTCCACCCCACTCTCACATACTATAAGTATGAAAGGTGGGAGATAAAATGAGTAAAGAACCTAGAGACAAAGAAGAAGAAGTATATAGTGACTTCTCTAATGTTGAAACGTATCGCAATTTTATCGTTCCAGAAACACTTCCTGAAGGACCTTACGGATCTCCGCGAGGAAAACATACTCCCGTTGAGAACAAAAGCACTCCATGGGAAGAAGGACAACGATATTACAGTGCCTTCAACTATGAAAATAAATCACTCCATCAAGATATACCACGTCAGGAGCCCGGATCACACCCTGTTCATGCCGATCCCGATGTGAATGAAGAACCTCCATATACTGAAAATAAGTAAAAAAGACAAAAGGAACAAACGAAACGGTTTGTTCCTTTTTCACCATTATTTATTGACTTTTTTCACAAGAAAATAAGCGCAGCCGAAATTACAATATTCATACAAGTAATCCTTATGCGTGCTCACCTTAGTGTCAAAAGAAGCTTTTTGATTGTGATCATCGAAAAATCCCTTTAAACGAAGCTGGCCATATCCCCAATCCCCAAGGATATAATCATATTTGCTTAAGATATCGCTATATCTTTCCTTAAATGCTTCCTCGTTGAATCCGTCTCTAAATTCCTCAACGATTTCGTAGCATGTATTCTGCACACAAATCATCTCGTCCACCCACTTTCATTTCCTTATCTTAAATTATAACGGATTGTCCATTAATTACTATGAAAAATTGTAATAAGAGATGGTCACCCTATCGAATAGGGGGTGTTTAAATTGAATAAATTCATTCTTGGTACAACTGTACTAAGTATTGCGCTAATCGGAACTGCCTGTGATGGAATCGACACGGCCAACGAGGAAATGTTTCACGATAATGGGAATACCATAAACGTGAATGACCGTGAGGACCTGTACAACGAAAATAGCTGGACCAAAAAAGGAGCTCACCGCGGTGAGGACTTCGGTTATGTACGTCAACAAAAAAGTCCTACAGGCGGTCAAACCATCTCGACAAAAGATATGTACAGCATCAACCGCGAACAAGTGGCCGACACGATCAGCAAAATGAGTGTCGCTCTCCCTGACGTGAAAGATTGTTCCACTCTCGTCACTGACGAAGAAGTATTGGTTTCATATGTGACGGACAAAAAGGACAAAGATGGCCGCTTTGAAGTAGCCGATCAGGTAAAGAAAACAGCCATGTCTGTTATTCCCCGTTGGTACCACGTCTATGTGACCGATGACAAGAGCCTGATGCGGAATGTAGAAAACCTGGCCAAGATGGATAGCGATAGCCGTAACGCAAACACGGCCATCGATGATACCATCAATCTCATGCTGCAGGATTCTCCTCAGGGAAGAAATGTAGACGCAGGTGAAAATCCAAATGGTGAAATGACATCTGAGAAATACGAAATGCAGGACGACGATGTCCACAAAATTAACAAAGACCGCCAAAAACGAAAAGACAACACAGACAACATGGTCGATTAATAGTAAGGCGGAGGCTGCAGAGTGACGAAGCTTTTTGGCGTAAATGCCGAAAAAAGCACTCTCTGTCATTCTCTCCTTCTCTGCAAAAAGGACTGACTGTCGGAGATTTTCTCCTTCAGGTCAGTCCTTTTATATATGAAAGATTATGCTTTTTGAACTTCTTGCTCTCCGGCTGCCTGTCTTGCTTTGGCAGCTGCGTTCACTTGCTCATCTGCATGATAAGAAGATCGAACAAGTGGACCTGCTTCACAGTGACTGAAGCCTTTTTCCATCGCTGCTTCACGTAGTTCAGCAAACTCATCCGGGTGATAATACTTCTGAACTTTCAAGTGTTTCTTAGATGGCTGCAGATATTGACCTAATGTCACAATATCAACATGGTTTGCACGCAGGTCATCCATTGTTTCAAGGATTTCTTCCTTGGTTTCCCCAAGACCGACCATGATACTTGATTTTGTTGGGATATCCGGGTTTAATTCTTTAGCTCGGCGCAGGAATTCCAATGTGCGGTCATAAGTAGCACGGGCTCGAACTCTTGGAGTCAAGCGGCGAACGGTTTCGACATTGTAGTTCATAATATCTGGTTTTGCATCCATCAATGTTTTGATGTTATCGAATACTCCACCCATATCGGAAGGTAATACTTCAATGGAAGTGAATGGACTTTTACGACGAATAGCACGAACCGTTTCAGCAAAGACCTGTGATCCACCATCTTTCAGGTCATCACGGGCAACCGCTGTGATTACGACGTGCTTTAGATTCATTAATTGTACGGAATCAGCAACTCGTTCCGGTTCTTTCAGATCCAATTCAGTCGGAAGTCCTGTTTTAACGGCACAGAAACGGCAGGCACGGGTACAAATATCCCCAAGAATCATGAATGTAGCTGTCCTTCTGGTTCCCCAACATTCATGGATATTAGGACAACGAGCCTCTTCACATACTGTGTGAAGGTTGTTTTCACGCATCATCTTCTTCAAGCCCATATAATTATCGTTCGTATTCAGCTTAATTTTAAGCCAATCCGGTTTACGAATATGTTCATCTTTCTTGCTCATACCCCTCATCTCCAATCCTAAATAATTCTGACTTAGGCAAAGAGTGAAACGCTTTCTAGATCGTTCATCTTATGTAAAAAAAGCCATCATCAATATACTTCTTTTGTCACTTTATCATACTAAAAATGTGAAAACAAGCATGTGATACCCTATTACCATTTATTGATGATTATGAATCCCGATGAACGATACAAACTAGAAGTAGGCCCCTAAAAATGGAGGGATTATTTTGTACAAACGATTGGTATTTACCTTTGTAGCTTTTTGCATATTCATAAGTCCTTGTCAAACCTTTGCAGCAGAAAAGCTGACAGACGAACAGATCCACACAAAGAGAATGGAGTTATTTCAGAAAAGCGAGGCACTTACCCAAATTCCCTGGTACTATCTTGCTGCCGTCGATCAGTACGAGCGGAGTCTTCGTTTTGCCCGTAAAGATCGGGAAAAACCCTCTTCTCTTATATCTATTTATATGGAGCCTGAAAAGTGGGTCGGCCCTCTAAACCCTGATCCGGAAGATGACAATCCCGAAACCATCACTCTATTCAATGGTATGGGCCGGGATGGAGACTTCGATGGAAAAGCAAGTCTGAAGAGTGATGAAGATATATTGGCTTCTTTGACAGAGTATATATTGCGGTACGGAATTGACCGGGATAATTTCAAGCTTGCTCTTTGGGACTATTACAAGCGTGATAAAACGGTCAGTATCATCATGGGAAATGCAAAAATCTATAAGCAATACGGTACAATCCATTTAAACCAAAAAGCCTTCCCCCTTCCCCTCAGGTTCAACTACAGCTACCGAAACACTTGGGGTGATGCCCGTGGCTGGGGAGGAAGACGAATACACGAAGGGACGGACCTCTTTGCTGATTATGGTGTCCCTGTAAGAGCGACATCGTATGGAATCATCGAGATGAAAGGATGGAACCGATATGGAGGCTGGCGGATAGGGATACGTGACATTAATAATACGTATCATTATTTTGCTCACCTTAGCGGCTTCTCTAAAGACCTTCACGTAGGACAAGTGGTTGAACCAGGAATGGTTATAGGCGGTGTTGGGAGCTCAGGATATGGACCTCCTGGAACATCGGGAAAATTCCCTCCTCATCTGCACTATGGGATGTATAAGGACAATGGCTTGACGGAGTGGTCCTTTGATCCATACCCCCACTTAAGAATGTGGGAGCGTCAAGACAGAATCAAAAGCAAAAAACGTTAAAAAAGCAGACAATGGTTATCCCATCGTCTGCTTCATCTTTTTACACCTGTTTTTTTGATTTGGAAACAGCGTTCATGATACTAGCTGCTAATCCACCCCAGATAATGACCATCCCAACAATCATCATTATAATTGCACTACCAGTCATGTCAGCTTACCTCCTTATAGCTCTCAGCTTCTGTTTTTGCATGCCAGCGTTTAAAGGAGAAAGCAACACCGGCAAGGATTGCGAATCCTGCAACAAACCAACCACTGTAAAGAATGAAGGCATCTGAGTAACCTCCGTAGTTTCCAGTTTCAGTTTCAAATTCTTTTAGCAGGTTCATTTTGAATAACCCGAACATCATCCATCCAAGGACGATTGGTGTGATGACACCCAAGCATACCTTCCACCATGCACCCAGCTGAATATCAGAGATTCCATTGGCGTGGGATTGGAATGTACCTAACTTGCGCAGGAACCAGGCAATCACTACTACTTCAACTAATCCAGCGAATGCTACACCGAACTGGTTAATAAAGTAGTCTGCCGCATCCAGGAAGAGTAATCCGCCTTGAGTGGCAAATAAGATAGAGATGATCGCAGAAAGTCCTCCACCGAATAGAACGGCTTTTGTACGGGAAATTCCGAACTTCTCAGAAACACCCGCTACATACGTCTCTGTAATCGAGATGAGTGATGACAACCCTGCTAATACAAGTGAAGCGAAGAACAAGAATCCGAATAAACCGTTAAGGGCCGGGAATTCATTAATGATTTGCGGGAATACCACAAACGCCAATCCAACTCCCCCGCTTACTACTTCCTGAACGCCTACACCTTGGGATTGAGCCATGAAACCTAAAGCAGCAAATACTCCAATACCTGCTAATAATTCAAACCCTGAGTTACTAAAGCCTGTAATGAAAGCGTTATTCGTAATATCCGATTTCTTCGGAAGATAGCTTGAATACGTAATCATGATTGCAAAAGCGATTGATAAACTGAAGAAAATCTGCCCATATGCTGCCACCCATACACTTGGATCAGCAATTTTGCTGAAATCCGGTTTGAAGAAAGCATCAAGGCCATCCAATGCTCCAGGCAAGGTTAGAGCGCGAACAACAATGATTAAGAACAAAATGACTAATGCCGGAATGAAAATCTTATTCGCTACTTCGATACCCTTCTTTACACCCTTGAAAAGGATCCCTAATGTAATTACCCAAACCAATACAAGTGGAATGAATACTCCAGGAACGATACTGCCTGTCTGGCCTGGATCAACGGTAAGCTTTAAATAGTCATTGAATAGGAATGTCTCTGTATCCTTCCCCCAACCCAGATTGAAAGAAAATACACTGTAGGACATCGCCCATGCGATAATGACGGCATAATAGGTGGAAATGACAAAGGCGATTAATACCTGCCACCAGCCAAGCCACTCTGATTTTCTATTAAGACGGAAATAAGATAGCGGTGCTGAGCCACGATACTTGTGACCTAATGTAAATTCAAGTACTAATAATGGAATTCCCGCTGTTAGAAGAGCGAATAAATAAGGAATAAAGAATGCTCCTCCACCATTTTCATACGCTACTGCCGGAAAACGCCATATGTTTCCCAAACCGATTGCTGACCCGACAGCAGCCAGAATAAATCCTGCTCGTGTTCCAAACTGGGCACGATTCTCCATCTTGGTCCCCCCTAGTTCTTTTCAACTACCATATTAAGGTATTTGAAATTTTTATATTTTCAGATTATTTGTAATCTAAAGTCAGTATAGCTAGTTCCAAGACAATTGTCAAAGCTATTTTTAAGCTTAGAGTAAGTTTTTTTCAGATGGGGACAGGTACTATTTCACTATATGAATTTTGTCGAAACATGAAGAATTGACGTTCGGAAAGGTTGAGAGGGCTTTTGGGATACCACCATAGGTTTTAACCCCCCCCTGACAACAAGTAAGAATGTATAAAAAAACCAGAAGCCAATGAGCTCCTGGTTCTTCATTTAATTATTGTTCTGAAACAGCAGGTTTTGCTTTTTCACCAAATAGAAAAGCGAATGCCACGATTAAAATAATCACAACTCCTAAACCAAATAACGTGCTGCCCGTGAATCCAAGTACAAGATATCCAATTGAAGCAGCAACCGCTCCGATCAATGCATATGGAAGCTGTGTAAGAACGTGATCGATATGATTGCTTCCTGCCCCTGTAGAGGAAAGGATGGTTGTATCCGAGATTGGAGAACAGTGATCTCCCAACACGGATCCGGCTAATACAGCTGCCATAGCAGGAAGTAAGATACTTACATCTGTCGCTGCAGCAATTTCCCCGGCGATTGGAAGTAAGATTCCGAAAGATCCCCATGAAGTTCCCGTCGAGAATGCCATGATTCCGGCAACTAAGAACAAAATGACTGGAAGTGCCTGCATCGGTAAGCTTGATTGTTCAACCAGACCCGCAAGATACGTACCTGTTTGCAATTGATCGATCAATGTGACGATCGTCCAGGCGAAGATAAGGATATAAACGGCAGGTAACATGGATTTGATTCCTTCCACTACTGCTACTCCAACTGCTTTACCTTCGATTCCTTTCAAGGTGACTTGACGGATGAAGAAGATCAGCGCAACAAGGAGACCGAATAATCCACCATATAATAAAGATTTCGTTACATCTGTATTTTCAAAAATCGGAAGGATGTCAAATGATCCGACGGCTTGATATCCTGTCCAGAGCATCATTCCAATTGTACCGACAACAAGTGCTACGATCGGCCAGACAAGATCACCAACTGATCCTTTCGAGCTGACAGGCAGATCATTTTTCAATTCTCCTGGAATTTCTTTTTCAGGATCATAAAGGGCCCCTGTTTCTAGGGCTCTTACTTCATGCTCTTTCATTTTTCCGAAGTCCAGTCCTTTAGCAGCAACCATGATCACAAGCAGGACAGCTGCCCAGACGTAGAGGTTCATCGGAATCATTTGAACGAATGCTGAAAATGCTGTGTATTCTGTGATGCTGTGAGTAGCCAAAATGGAACCGATAATCCCGATGATGTACGCTCCCCAGCTTGAGATTGGAGAAACGACACAAATCGGTGCCGATGTCGAGTCGATGATATAGGCTAGTTTGGCTCGTGAAATTTTGTGACGATCCGTGATGGGTCTCGAAACCTGGCCAACAGCAAGGGCGTTAAAATAGTCATCAATAAAAATTATGATACCTAAAACAGCAGCAAGAAGCTGTGCACCTTTTCTTGTTTTCACACGTTTCATCGCCCATTCACCAAATGCGCGGCTACCGCCGGAAATGTTCACAAATGCTGTGATCACACCTAGAATGAGTAAGAAGAAAATAATATAGACATTCCATGTGTTGAGTGCTCCATCTGCGACAAAGATGCCTTTAAAGGCGTCCCACATAAAGCTGAATGTTTTCGTAATTGAGAAATCTGCTAACAGAAAGGCAGAAGCAACGATTCCTACTCCCAATGAAAGTAGAACCCGTCTCGTAAGAATAACCATAAGAATGGCTAAAAGGGGTGGTAATAGTGAGTAAATCGTGTTTTCCATAGTGTCCTCCTCCTATTTGATAGGGGGGAACCATCGTAGCATGACAGAGGATAATAAAAAAAGGCAACGATAGAGAAACTATCATTACCTTAGTAAGTAATTTAAGTGCTCCATCACGATCTGTAGCTCCCCATTATAGAGATTCCCCTATAATGACAGTGTTATCCTTCTTCAAGATAACCCCAGCAAATACACCTTCGACATGCATATTTACTTCGGCAAAAGTTCCCTTTCATCTGTTCTCCCAGTTGTCATCCTCAAACAGCATACTCTTGAACTCTGCGCCTCTACCCCATCGGACTGATGATGTGGTGTGTTATAAAATTTTCTTTATTAATATAACAAACTATCATTCTTTTGACAACTTTTTTTCCTGACTAATTTGTGGGAATTTCAATGGATGGGCTGGATTCCCCTCCACCATTGTTATAAAACTGTGGTACATCCAGGTGAACGGTACCCATGGCAACCAGGATATCCTGCTTGATGGTTTCCGTTTTCGTTGCAAATGGAATGATGATCTGGACATTGACTTCAAGCTCGACAAACACTTTTACAACGGCATTATTGATCCCGAATTGCTCAACGGTAGTTTTAATATCGGAACGGACATCTCCGATCGAATGAAAGCGTATTGGTACCTTTGGACCCAGATTACCGAGTAACACGTTGTTGGTCGCCTGGCCAAGAGGCACCGAGTAAGTGATTCCCTTCGATGTTTTAGATTTCCCTTCATCAATTTCAACTTCGGTTATAAATTCAAGGTTTTCTAGATTTCCTTCCTCTGCTTCTTGCAGGTTTTGCTGTACTAAGTTTGTGATTTCTGCCTGAACCCGGTTGATTGTTTGAGTATTGTATTTAAATGAAACAATATCGCCTTCTGTATTCTTCACTTCTTCCGTTATGTCCGAAATGTCGAGAACATCGGCAATTTTTTTGTTAATTGCTTTATTGATAACCAGCGTACCGATCCTGCTGGTCTGGGTTTCGGCATAAGCAAGCAGTGTCGGTTTTAAACCTTTATTAATGATCCACAATCCGAAACCAGTGGAAATCATAAAGAAAAGAATCGTAATGATCATCACATATCGAAAAGGTAGCGGCCCTCCTCTTCGGGGTTTGTATGTTTTGAACTTTGACAAAAAAATCCCCCCTTACAAGCTATTTGTATGCACAGTAAGAGGGGTTTAACGCAAAAAAATTATTTAATTTTCAGGGATTGGGGTTCATAATCCGGATCAAACCCGGTAATCACCTTATCTAATTCCGTACTTAAATCAATGGGATAAGGAGTTTGTAATTCCTGTCCGGCCTCTTCGATGATCCGAATCACCGGTCGATCCGTCACCCCTTTATTTTGTTCTGTCACTATTCCTTTTCGGCCGTCATTCAGCTCCACGACCATCCCATTTGGATAGATGGCAACTGAAGCCCTGAAGGCTTCGATCACGTTTGTATCAAACAGGGTGCCGCTGCCTGCGTATAATACCTCTAGTGCTTGATGTGGAAGCATGGCTTTTCTATATACACGATTGGACGTCATGGCATCAAACACATCCGCCACGGCGATGATTTTTGCGAAAGGATGTATATCCTCGCCTTTGATACCCCGTGGATAACCGGATCCATCAAGGCGCTCATGATGCTGATAAGCGCAATGAGCAATGATCAAAGACACAGAATGAAGCTGTCTCAGAATCTCAAATCCGTGTTCTGAATGCTTCTTAATTTCAGAGAACTCACCTTCTGTCAGCTTACCCGGCTTCAAAAGAATCTCCTCAGGCACCAGCATCTTACCGATATCATGTAAAATCGCTCCCACCCCTAACTGCTCGAGCTGTTTAGTAGAAAGCTTGAGTTCGAGACCAATGGAGAGCGTATACAATGTAACATTAAATGAATGGTGAAAGATATAGGAATCATATGTGAAAACATCTGTCAAAATGGTTAGGAGATCATGATTCGCCTTTACTTCAGACAAAACTACATCTATCACCTGCTTCAATTGTATAGCACTATCTTCGATCATGAGCGTGCTAGGGGGCGCATTCGATGCGCTTAATTGATTAAAGGCCATTTCAATGTTGTTTACAGCCTGCTGTCTCACCTTATTTGAAACGGTTCCATTTACATGGATTCCCCTTGAAAGCGAGTCTTCAATATAGACATACTGAATACTAAGCTCCTGCAATCTATAAATCATGCGTTCTGTTATCGGAACGTTATCATGAATTAAAGCTTGACCTCTCATGTTATATACGGTTGTAGCTAGAACCATGCCCGGTTTCAAAGCCCTAGTTGATATAAGCCTCATAGAATTCTCCTATGTAATTCTTTCATTTTTCGACAAAATTTCCTAGTATCTCCATTATAAAGGATAAAAACGTACTTGCAAGGTGTATTTCCTTATATATTGTTAATTATTCATGAAAGAATATTGACGGTGATCCCTGCTACCAAACAAAAACCCGGCGCACCGTTTTTACTTTTGAGGCGCAAACATCAAAACATAAACCTAATCATAACGGAAACTTCGTAATTTCCATTCTATAATTCACAGTGTATTTCACTTCAAAAAGGGGGCTGAGATAAAACTAAAAAACCGCCGTGTAGATACTGACTATTTCAGTGTAAACTCTTAATACCGCTAATGATTTCCGTGCAAGACTTCGCTTTCCGCGGGTAGCCCGTGAGCCTCCTCGGCAAGCCTGCGGGGTCTCACATAAGCTACATTTCCCGCAGGAGTCTTCGTCTTGCACTCCAATCAAACGCTGGGAAGAGCTAAATTGAAATGACATTTGAACAAATTAAAAATCCGAACTAATTTGCCTCATAAAAGACAAATTAATTCGGGTTTACTTGGTCTAAAACACGTTAATCCCAGCCTCTATTTTTTAAACGCTTTCTTCCATTAACGCCCCCTTTAAAGGAACAACTCAAAATCTAATCCATTTCCATAAAATCGATAAAGGGTCTTTCATCTTCCTGGTCCTTTGTCCGATAAAATTTTAGAACTGCTTTCTCATACTCGTTTTCAGCACTAAAGTTTTCTTGATAATTCTCCCCAATATAAATTGCACGGTATTTATTGCCTTCTGCATCTAAAACATCCATAATTCCTGAAGAAAAGTGGTCATTTAACCCAGAAA
This sequence comes from Rossellomorea sp. FM04394, assembly GCF_041889765.1. Classification (NCBI taxonomy): domain Bacteria; kingdom Bacillati; phylum Bacillota; class Bacilli; order Caryophanales; family Bacillaceae; genus Rossellomorea; species Rossellomorea sp. FM04394. The sequence continues at coordinate 3,629,732 of NZ_CP168654.1, forward strand.
AACTATCTGCAACAGACAACCTAGCTGCTTCTTCACCCACCTCTGCTATCTTTACCTCACTGTATCGCATTTTTTTATTGTCCATTTCTTCTCTCGTTAAAAGTGTTCTTTCTGGAACAGCTTCTTCCTGTGACACTTCTAGCTTCTCATAAACAGTTGAGTCCCTAGAGTCAGGAGAACATCCTACAAGTAACAAAACAACCATAATTAAATACATACAGTTTTTGATTTTTATGCCCCCTTTATGAATTAGACGAAAGCCAAATTTATTAAGTTTTCGATACTCCATTAACCTGCCCGTTAATTGAATAGTGGTAATTAAATTATTATTACTAAACTTTAACATTTTTTTAGATAAACTTTTGTTGTTACTCTACAAAATCAAAATGTTAATCTCACTAAATTTACATACCCTACAACAATTACTTCCGCCCTTGTGAACTGGGAGGTGAACCCGCATATGATTTAGCAACCGAAACTCATGTGACACCTTTTATCTCAATAAAAAACGCACTGTGAATTTCATTGTGAAATACAGTACGTTTTGCTTTGATATTTACTTGTTTGCACCTCTGAAGTTACCAAAAGTGCAGCTGATCCTCTGACACTTATATCATTTTTAACAACGCATCCCGGCCGATCATGCCCGGTTTGATGCCACGATTTTCTGCTTCAATGGTGATGGATTCCAGAGGGGCATCAAGAAGCTGGTCGATTGTTTTCACACCGACTGCTCTTCCTGCAATGATTCCTCTGTCTTTCAATTTCTCATTTAGTAATGCTACGTCCAGTGCTCCACACATTATATATCCTATATCACTCGCCACGACGAGGAGATTGGTTTTTGGCAGTTCAACAGAAATCGCTAAAAAGGTATGTCCCTGAATGGTAATCGGAGATACATTCATCATGTTTCATCGCTCCTTTCACTCATATGTATGATGCGGAAAGGGAAACGGTGAAACATTTACTGCTTTAATTTCCATTCCAGGACATCTCGTAAAAACTCAGGCATAAAGTATTTTTTTTCGAGTCTTTGAAGGTCAGGAAAGAAGTGTCCAAACGTGAACATATCAGGCAAGGCAAGCTTGTACACTTTCTCTGAATCGATCGGATTGTGATCGATTAAGATTTCATGGTCTTCAACTTGAATATTCGTGTAAACAAATCGACCCATCACTTTGCCCCTGAATCCTAACCCTTTCACTTGAAGATGAGGCCATTCCTCATTAAATGTTTGTTTAATGATTTCCTTAAGCTCGGCCCCCTTCACCTTAATGAGGCATGGATTGATCGGATGGGGCAGGATCCGATGCAAATCCTGTTTCGTCACCGGTCCCTCATCCAGTCCATGGATAAGCAGGCCAGAATTAAGAAAGGCACAATCAGCCTGGCACCATTCACTAAGGGCATCACATAAAACGTTCGGAAGCAGGGATGGATTAAACCAATCCACATGTAGGGGTTTCGTCAAACATGATACTTCTTTTCTTAACAATTCCTCCCCCGCCTGATACCACCCCAGGCTTTCCTGTTTTTCCTTTTCAACAGAGGGAAGCTCGTGCTGTTCATATAGCTGAGCTTTTTTCCCTACAATATTTTTATTGGTTATATCGACCTCAATCATCATATGCCCAACATAATGACCAAATTTCCCTGCTGCCCCAAGCATCGTTCCCTTAATTTCTTTTCCTTGATGAAGGACATGATGAGTATGAGCCCCGAGGATAACGTCAATCTCAGGAAATTGTTCCGCAATCACCTCGTCATCCCTTATCCCTAAGTGTGAAAGAAGGATTATCATATCCACCTGTGGATGAAGCTCTTGAACCAATTTCTGCAGTTCATCCATTGGAGAAGTAATATTCCAGCCGAGGGTTTTGTAGAACGGTTTGAAATAGGCTGTCAATCCAATGACACCTATCTTCATTTCACTATCCGTTTGAAAAATATGATAAGGCTTCACCCAGTCGGGATGTTGTGCAGACTGATCAAATAGATTGCCTACAATCACGTGAAAATCCGCTTTATCATAAAGGCTGTTTAAATCTTCATAGTCCAGTGTAATTCCTTCATTGTTCCCAATCGTTACAGCATCAAAGCCAACTTCATTTAGAAATTCGATGTTTCCTTTTCCTAAAGTCGCTTCACTTAATGGATGCCAGCGGTCTACATGGTCTCCGATATCGAATAGATAAACAGGTTCCCCTTCATCTATATGCCATTGTTTTCTCATCTTCAAAAAATCACGGATCCTTGACCAATGCTCAAAATGACTGTGAAGGTCGTTTGTATGATAAATATGAATGGTTTCTCTCACTATTTGCTCACTCCTATTGGAGGTATGTTATCCTGTAATCCCTTGGTAAATCAATCGAATTCCAATTAATATCAAGATAATGCGTAAAATACTCACTAATACTTTTGACTCAAGTTTCGTATTTAAATAGGCTCCGAACTTAGCTCCAATCCATGCCCCCGGAATAAGGGCAAGAGCATACAACCACTTTACATTGCCCAGCATGATATGTGTACCAGAGCCGACCAATGCCGATAGAAAAATCATGAACATGGATGTGGCAACGGCTACATGGGGCGGAAATAGAAAAATTAATATCATGGCAGGTACCATTAACGATCCCCCGCCAATGCCAAATAAACCAGAAGTAAATCCAACGACAAATGCAATAGCCGCTCCTAATACAGGAGGATACCCATATCGAAAGGTCTCTCCAGCGGGATCCGTAAACTCCCTTTGAAAGGAAGCATCCTTAAATTTCTCAATAGGCTTTAACTTGTTTCGAACCATAAGAATAATCGCGATTAAAATCATGAAAATACCAAAGTATAAATTAAAGCTCTCCATGTTCAATCCCTTGTTTACCCAAGCTCCCAATATTGAACCCGGCCCACTGCCCGCAAAGAAGATCAAGCCGCTTTTATAATCTACAGTCTTGTGCTTTAGATAAGCCAGGGTTGATGATAACCCTGTAAAAATCATAATGACCAATGATGTTCCTACAGCTGTCTGAGGGTTCATTCCTTCAATCAAGCTTGTATATGTACCGAAATAAATGAGGGCAGGAACAATGATCACCCCTCCGCCCAGTCCTACGAGAGATCCCATTGCTCCTGCTAGAAGTCCGATTGATAGAAGAACCATCCATTCCATCTGTCTTTCATCTCCTGTCAGCTAAAATAAATCCAGTTGCTTTGGTGCAAGTCCTCCATATTCAAGACCTAATAATTCAATGAGCTGTTTCGCGTTATCAGCGGCGTCCCCACCGGAATTATTATTGAAAAGAATATAAAGATCGTTAGAGGTTTCGTGCAACTGATGGATATGCGGAATCCACTCCTCTAATTCAGCACGATTATAGCGATATAAATAACGAACCTCCCGCCAATCTCCTCCATTCGGTTTATTCCACCCATACAGATTCCTTCCGTGAAACCGAATTAGAGTCGCATCTTTATGCGTGGCTTCCAAGACCCGCGGTACAGATCCCTCTCCTGCCTGAGGTTCATCGCAAATGCTATGGATCCATCCTTCCTTTTTCATAAACATTAACGTCTTATCCCTGAACTCCGGTCTGAACCAGCTTTGATGACGGAACTCCAAAGACAGGGGAAATTCCTGTAATTCCTCCCTACAGTATCGGATATAGTCAACATGCTCCTTTTTACAATCATACCAAGGGGGAAATTGAAGCAGCACCATTGCTAATTTTCCTGCATCCACATACGGGGCAAGGGATTCCTTAAAGGCATTGAACATTTCATCCTTTGTTTCAAAGGGGATCTCCCCCCGCTGATGGCCCGTCATTCCCTGATACGCTTTTACTATGAACTTAAAGTCCTTGGGTGTTTCCTTTACCCATTTTTCAGCATTTCGAAGTGGCTGGACAGCGTAGAAGGTTGTGTCCACCTCGACAATGGGAAAATGAGCACCGTATTCTTTTAGTTTGTCTCTCGGGGAAACATTTTCATAAAGGGTATCATGATCTCCCCACCCTGTTACACCTATGTATATCATCCGCATTCACCTGCTTTATTATGAACATGTCCATTTTATCATAAGGGAAATGGAAATTCTTATGTTTGGCTTGGATGGAGAAAAAACGTGGTGAATTATTAATGGAACCAAAAAACTCCCCTGATGAAACATCAAGGGAGTTTGAATAATGTGTTATCCGATTGAACCTTCCATCTCGAATTTGATCAGGCGGTTCATTTCGACTGCGTATTCCATTGGAAGTTCTTTCGTGAATGGCTCGATGAAGCCCATTACGATCATTTCTGTTGCTTCTTCCTCTGAAATACCGCGGCTCATAAGATAGAATAATTGTTCTTCGGATACTTTAGAAACCTTCGCTTCGTGTTCTAACGAGATGTTATCGTTCAGAATTTCATTGTAAGGGATCGTATCGGAAGTTGATTGGTTATCCATGATCAGCGTATCACACTCAATGTTTGAACGTGCGCCTTCCGCTTTACGGCCGAAGTGTACAATTCCACGGTAAGTTACTTTACCACCATGCTTGGAGATGGATTTAGAAACGATCGTAGAAGATGTATTCGGTGCCAGGTGAATCATTTTCGCTCCGGCATCCTGGTGCTGACCTTTACCTGCGAGTGCAATGGAAAGTGTCATACCACGTGCGCCTTCACCTTTAAGGATGACCGCCGGGTATTTCATCGTTAATTTAGAACCGATGTTTCCATCTACCCATTCCATCGTTGCGTTTGCTTCACATACAGCACGTTTCGTCACCAGGTTGAACACGTTGTTCGCCCAGTTTTGAATCGTCGTATAACGGCAGTACGCATCTTTCTTGATGATGATTTCAACGACTGCAGAGTGAAGTGAATTCGTTGTGTAAACCGGTGCCGTACAACCTTCAACATAGTGAACGCTTGCGCCTTCATCGACGATGATCAGCGTACGCTCGAATTGACCCATGTTTTCAGAATTGATACGGAAATAGGCTTGAAGTGGTGTATCCACCTTGATCCCTTTAGGAACATAGATGAAAGATCCACCGGACCATACCGCTGAGTTAAGGGCAGCGAACTTGTTATCCGTAGGAGGAATAACCTTCGCCCAGTGCTCGCGGAAAAGTTCTTCATTTTCTTTAAGAGCAGAATCTGTATCTTTGAATACGATGCCCATCTCTTCAAGGTCTTCTTGCATGTTGTGGTATACAACCTCTGACTCATACTGAGCAGAAACCCCTGCAAGATACTTTTGCTCAGCTTCAGGAATACCTAACTTATCAAACGTTTGCTTGATTTCTTCAGGTACTTCATCCCAGCTGCGCTCTGACTTTTCAGAAGGCTTCACATAGTAAGTGATCTCATCAAAGTTCAGTTCCTGCATGTCTCCGCCCCATTGAGGCATAGACATATTATAAAAATGCTCTAGTGACTTCAAACGGAAATCAAGCATCCATTGAGGTTCTTCTTTCATGCGGGAGATTTCTTCTACGATTTCGCGCGTCAAACCACGTTTCGAACGAAAAATCGAGACGTCTTTGTCGCTGAATCCATATTTATAATCCCCAATCTCAGGCGCTTTCTTAGCCATGTTGATTCCTCCATTCTTTGGTAGTGCCGAAGGAGAGCATCATTCCTGCTCTTCCTCTGACACTCCTTTTTCCATCGCTTTCCAAGCCAGTGTCGCACATTTGATACGGGCCGGGAATTTAGCGACTCCTTGTAATGCTTCAATATCTCCTAAATCCACATCGTCGTCATAATCATTGCCTTGCATCATATCAGAGAAGATTTTGGAAAGCTTCAATGCTTTCTCAATTTCTTTCCCTTTGACCGCCTGTGTCATCATGGACGCAGAAGCCATGGAGATCGAACAGCCTTCCCCGTCAAACTTTGCATCCTGAACGATACCGTCTTCCACCTTTAACGTCAGGTGAATGCGATCTCCACAAGTAGGGTTATTCATATCGATGGTAAAGCTTCCATCCTCTAGAGAACCTTTATTTCGTGGATTTTTATAATGATCCATGATGACTTGTCGATATAACTGATCTAAATTATTAAAAGACATCGCTGAAAAACTCCTTTGTCTTCAATAGGCCTGCAACAAGTTTATCAATATCTTCTTCTGTATTGTAAAGGTAGAAGCTGGCACGTGCTGTTGCGGATACGTTCAACCACTTCATCAGCGGCTGTGCACAGTGATGACCTGCGCGAACGGCAATCCCTTCAGCGTCAAGTACGGTTGCCACATCATGCGGATGGACATCATCTATGTTGAACGTTACAAGACCTGCACGCTTACCTGGATCTGTTGGGCCGTAGATTTTCATTCCTTCGACTTCATTCATTTTCTCCAATGCATAAGCGGCAAGCTTATGTTCATGCTCTTCAATGTTATGAAGCCCTACTTGCTCAAGGAAATCGATCGCAGCTCCAAGTCCGATGGCACCCGCAATGATCGGTGTGCCACCTTCAAATTTCCACGGGAGCTCTTTCCAAGTGGATTCCTGAAGTCCGACAAAGTCGATCATTTCTCCACCGAATTCCACCGGTTCCATTTTATTAAGGTGCTTTTTCTTACCATAAAGAACTCCGATCCCAGTGGGACCTACCATTTTATGGCCTGAAAAGGCAAAGAAATCACAGTCCAAATCTTGTACATCGATCTTCATATGTGGAGCGGCCTGCGCTCCGTCAACAACCATGACCGCACCATTTTCATGAGCGATCCCGGTGATTTCCTTGATTGGGTTCATCGTACCAAGTACGTTTGAAACCATCATGATCGAAACGATCTTCGTTTGAGGTGTAACAGTCTCTTTTACATCCTCGATCGCAATCGTCCCATCTTCTTGAAGAGGAACATATTTTAACGTCGCCCCGGTTTCTTTGGCTAACTGCTGCCAAGGAATGATATTACTGTGATGCTCCATGTGAGTGATCACAATTTCGTCTCCCTCGGTCAGGTTCGCACGCCCGTAGCTTGCTGCGACCGTATTGATTGCGGTTGTCGTTCCACGGGTGAAGATCACCTCTTGAGTAGAGGACGCGTTAATGAAATTGCGGACCTTTTCACGGGCACCTTCATATCCATCTGTCGCTCTCGTACCAAGAGTATGAACACCACGGTGAACATTTGAGTTATATCCGCGATAATAATCATTCATCGCTTCAATAACTGAAACAGGCTTTTGAGATGTTGCCGCACTGTCAAGATAAACCAGTGGATGTCCATTTACTTCCTGGTCGAGAATCGGAAATTGTTTACGAATCTCTTTTACATCCATTAGTTTACTTTCCTTTCGATAACCTCAACAAGTTGCTTCTTAACTCCTTCGATCGGTAATTGTTTCACCACTGGAGCCAAGAAACCATGAATAACCAGACGTTCCGCTTCATGCTGCGGAATACCACGGCTCATCAGGTAGTAAAGTTGCAATGGATCTACTCGCCCTACAGATGCAGCGTGTCCTGCCGTTACGTCATCTTCATCGATCAGAAGAATCGGGTTTGCATCCCCACGTGCTTTTTCGCTTAGCATTAACACGCGTGACTCCTGCTCTGCATTCGACTTGGATGCACCGTGTTCTATTTTACCGATTCCATTGAAGATGGAGGATGCTTCGTCCTTCATAACCCCATGCTTAAGGATGTATCCTTCAGAGTTTTTACCGAAGTGAACAACTTTTGTCGTAAAGTTTTGTTTCTGTTTTCCACGTCCGACGACAACCGTTTTTGTATCACCGTATGAGCCATCGCCCATTAGGTTTGTTACGTTTTCAGAAACGGTGTCTCCATCGTTCATCAATCCAAGGGCCCACTCGATGCGAGCATCTCTTTGTGCAACTCCACGACGGTTAACGTAAGTCGTTAATCCGCTTGCTAAATTATCCACTGCACCGTATGCCACTTTCGCATTATTGTTTGCCACAACTTCCGTTACGATGTTGTATACGCCATCTTCTACGTCTGTCGTAGAAATGTAGTTTTCAACATACGTGACAGAGCTATTATCTTCAGCGACAACCAATACGTGGTTAAACATCGCCACTTCAGCATTGTCATGGACGTATACAGCTTGGATCGGTTGGGTTAATTCTACGTTTTTCGGAATGTAAAGGAATGCCCCTCCATTCATTAACGCTGCATGCAGTGCTGTTAGCTTATGCTCATCCGTTTTCACACCTTCAGTCATGAAGTACTTTTGAACAAGATCACCATGATCCTTCACTGCTGTAAAAATATCCGTAAAAATAACACCGTTATCCTTTAATTCGTTCGAAAGAGAAAGAAAAGCAGGTGTATTATTACGTTGAATATATAGACTTTGGTCTGTGCTTTCCAAATCAACTAATGCTTTAACTTCATCCGGCAGCTCACTCAGTGATGAAAACGTATCACTTTCCACTGTATGCTTCTGGAATTGTGTGAAATTCCAGTTCGTGATTTTCGTTTTATCAGCAACTGGAAGGCTTAGATCCTTTACTTTATCAAAGGCATCTGTTCGAAGGGTTGTTAACCATTCCGGCTCTCCAAGTTGTTTTGAGTAGGAGCTGACATAGTCTTGATCTACTGGTAGTTTCGTTTCTACAGTCATTTTCATCCCCCTAACACTTACGCTTCTTGGCCAACAGTTTCGTCTTTGATTCCTAACTCTTCTTTAATCCAGTCATATCCTTCTGCTTCGAGGCGTTGTGCTAATTCCTCTCCGCCTGATTTCACAATGCGTCCTTGCATCATAACGTGGACATGATCAGGAGTGATGTAGTTAAGAAGACGCTGGTAGTGAGTGATGATCAAGCAACCGAAATCCTCACCGCGCATTTTATTGATTCCTTTTGATACAACTTTAAGGGCATCGATATCAAGACCAGAGTCAATCTCGTCAAGGATGGCGATCTTAGGTTGTAACATCATTAGTTGAAGGATTTCATTACGCTTCTTCTCTCCACCAGAAAATCCTTCGTTTAAGTAACGCTGTGCCATATCCGGATCCATTTCCAGGTATTCCATTTCCGAATCCATTTTGCGGATGAATTTCATAAGAGAAATTTCTTCGCCTTCTTCACGACGGCTATTGATCGCTGAACGTAAGAAGTCTGCATTCGTTACCCCGTTGATTTCACTTGGATACTGCATTGCAAGGAATAGACCTACGCGAGCGCGCTCATCCACTTCCATTTCAAGCACATCTTCACCGTCAAAGTGAATGCTTCCTTTTGTCACTTCATACTTTGGGTGACCCATGATAGCAGAAGATAAAGTAGATTTACCTGTACCATTTGGTCCCATTACTGCGTGGATTTCTCCACCTTTAATTTCAAGGTTAACCCCTTTCAGGATTTCCTTTCCTTCAATCTCAACATGAAGATCTTTAATTGTTAAAGTAGAACCTGCCATGTGTATTTACCTCCGTGACTTTATAATGAATTTAAGAATTAAATTCTTTAATCATTCTCAATTTATTCTCATTACAATCTTATAACAAATAAAAGCTATAATCAACTTTTTCAACTATACAGATAGTGTAAACTTGACAAGATAATCCTTTTCTATTGTTGGCTTAATATAAAAGAAAAATGTAGCATGCTTGTTCAATTTTCCGGATTGATCATATTGAGGAAATTTTGTTGTTATCTGATGATCTCGGAGAACATTCCGCTTCGTCCTTCACCTATGAGATGCATCGCAACAAAAAAACCAGTGTATCAATTTACACTGGTTTCCTTTTTTCTTCCTTATTATATATTAGCATGCACTCTTCTATCAAGTGCCGCAATCATTCTTCTGCTTTCCTTGTAGTCCTGCTCTCTTCTTTTCTCTACTTGCATTCTGACATCATGCTTTCGTTTGTACACCTCATAACCAATTCCATGGGCTCCATGCATTGCCTTTTCCATTTCACTTGTGTACGAGATACTCTCAAGAGAGTCGATAATGAATCATTCCTTTCAGGTTTTTAATTACTTTACAACTATACTACCCCCTCGTTCACAAGACAAAACCAGTATAGGGTCATTTTTTCTTAAATTCATCCTTTTCATCCTAACCTCAAGGGGTTACCTTTAAGTTTTCACAAAATTCCGCCATTATACTGCCAATTAATAGCTTTTTTAATATATATTCATTTTATTGAATAAGTATTTAAGGATTGGTGATGAATAACGAGCTTTCCACCCAAAAGCTCATTTCATAAACTTTATTCTATTTAACACTGAACGGACGGTAGCATAAAAACACAGACCGTTCCTTTTCGCTCCAGGCACTTTCTTTCCGCGGGGAGGAAGTCGAGCCTCCTCGGGCTTTGCCCTGCGGGGTCTCGACCTTTCCTCTATTTCCCGCAGGAGTAAAGTGCCTTCCGGTACAATCCACTCTGTGCTACTACTTTATGACTGCCTATTAGTGGTCAGGGAATCGCATTATGGTGAATGAAACTGCCTAGATACTTGAAAAAGTACGTGTCTGCAAGAGTGCGTTCCGTATAAGTTGAGCTTGCTTGCCAAACGCTTGCTGGAAGCGAGATCTTATGTAATTGAGTAAAAAGCATTGTTCGATCACTGATTCAATAAAAAAATCAAGGAGGATTTCTCCCCCTTGATCCTCACCCGCTTATTGCTTTAACTGATTTAAGTCCTGAATCGATTGCTGTACTAGTGTCACTGCCTGACTCATGACCGCTCCGCCTCCGAATGCGGCAGTTACTCCTATTGCTTCTAGGATTTCTTCTTCTGAACACCCTTGATCCAGGCATCCTTTCGTGTGGTAAATGATGCAATATTCATCTTGGGAGTAAAGGCTGATTCCTAACGCGATCAACTGCTTTTCTTTTTTAGAAAGAATCCCTTCTCTAAAGCAGTGCTCGGTGAACGTATTATACTGCTCGGCAAGCTCAGGCATTTTTTCAGTGAAGATTCCAAGTCCCATTTTATAATCATGAAGAGCAGCTTCTGTTGTATTTCTTGGTTCCATCTGCATTTCATTCAGCTCCATTTCTGAAATAGATTCATCGAAAATAGTATGAGCCATAATGGAAATGATTATGTTAAAAAAATACTGTTAGTACATATTCATAGAAGAAACCCGATTCTGATCAGCATCAAAAATCGGGTTCCTTATCTACGTTACATGAAATTATTCAGTCACCGGAACTACTGAACCGTCCCATTCCTCTTTAATAAAGTCTTGGATTTCCTTTGAACGAAGAGCTTCAACAAGCGCCTTTACTTCCTCTTTATTTTCGTCACCTTTATTCACAGCAATCACATTCACGTATGGAGAATTACTGTCTTCAATGGCAATCGAATCTTTCAATGGATTTAAACCGGCATCAATTGCATAGTTGGAGTTGATCAGAACGGCATCTCCCTCTTCATTTTCATACAATTGTGGAAGAAGAGCTGCTTCATATTCGTAATCGAATTTCAGTTTCTTTGGATTTTCTTTAATGTCTTCCAGCGTCGCTTTTGTCTTGTCTACTCCATCATTTAATGTAATTAGACCTTTTTCTTCTAATAACGTAAGGATACGTCCGTGGTCTGCTACGGAATTACTCATTAAGATCGTTGCACCTTCAGGCAGGTCTTCAAGGGATTTATACTTTTTAGAATAAACGCCAATCGGCTCAATGTGAATGCCACCAGCATTTTCGAAATCATATCCGTGTTCCGCTTTTTGAGATTCTAAGTAAGGTACGTGTTGGAAATAGTTTGCGTCAATATCTCCATTATCCAGATCTTTATTTGGCAGGATATAGTCCTGGTACGTTTCAATTTCTAAGTCGATACCTTTCTCCTCTAATAAAGGCTTCACTTGTTCAAGAATTTCAGCGTGAGGAATATTGGAAGCTCCAACTACTAATTCTTTCTCGTCGCTGCCTCCTCCTGATTCTGAATCACTTCCGCATGCTGCCAATCCAAAAATGCTTGTTGCTGCAATAACTCCTGCTACCCATTTTTTCATTTTTATTTCTCTCCTTTTATCGTTTATCCAATTTATTTGTAAAGAAATCACCTAATAGTTGAATCGCAAACACGATGAGTAAGATCATAATGGTTGCGGCGAGCGTCACGTCTTCCCTGCTTCGTTGAAAGCCATCTAAATAGGCAAGGTTTCCTAAACCACCTGCTCCGATGACCCCGGCCATTGCCGTATATCCAACGAGGGCAATCGCTGTTACTGTAATTCCTGAAATCAAAGCCGGCATGGATTCCGGGATCAGGACTTTCCAGATAATTGTACTCGTCTTTGCACCCATTGCTTTCGCTGCTTCGATGACGCCTTTGTTCACTTCTCTTAAAGCTATTTCTACCATGCGGGCGTAAAACGGAGCGGCTCCGATAATTAGTGCCGGAAGGGCTGCATTCGCTCCACGGATCGTATCCAATAAAAACTTGGTGAATGGAATTAATAATACAATCAAAATAATGAACGGAATCGATCTGAATACATTCACGACTGCACTTGTAATCGTGTATGTCAGTTTGTTATCCCATAGATTTTCCTTAGAGGTGAGGAAGAGCAAAATCCCGAGGATCATTCCGAGTACAAAGGTAATCACTACAGACATCCCGGTCATATACAGGGTTTCGAGGGTCGCTTCCCACATCTTCTCCCAATCTACATTTGGAAATAAATTTTCAATCATCCTCTTAACACCTCCACTTGAACCAGTTGCTTTTCTGCAAACGCTAAAGCATCTTTGATGATCCGTTCATCCCCATCAAGGTGAACAAATAACGTTCCATAGGCACCCTTTTGGGTTTGGGAGATTTGTCCTTGAAGGATGTTCACGTCTAAGTCAAACTTCCTTATCAGAGTGGTGATGAGGGGCTGCTCAGTTGATTCACCTACAAAAGTGAATTTCAACACTTTTCCATTCGGATATTGCGTCAATAGGTGATCAATGGTTTCACCCGTTTCTTTTGCTTGCGAAACTTCTTTCACGAAACGCTTTGTCACTTGCTCTTGTGGATTTCGGAACACTTCCAATACATCGCCGAGTTCCACGACCTTGCCCTGCTCCATGACTGCGACACGGTGGCAAATCTTCTGAATCACGTGCATTTCATGAGTGATCAGGACAATCGTCAGCCCTAAGCGTTTATTAATATCCACCAATAAATCAAGGATGGAATCGGTTGTTTGTGGATCTAAAGCGGAAGTAGCTTCATCACATAATAGGACATCGGGATTGTTAGCAAGGGATCTGGCAATCCCAACACGTTGTTTCTGTCCTCCGCTCAGTTGAGACGGGTAGGCATCTCCTCTGCCTTCCAACCCTACAAGCTTCAATAATTCATTGGATCTTTGAACTCTCTCTTTCTTTGATACTCCGGCAATTTCTAATGGGAACTGTATATTTTCTAATACTGTCCTGGACCAGAGGAGATTAAAGTGTTGAAAAATCATGCCTATTGACTGTCTTGCTTCCCGAAGCTTTTTACCCTTTACTTGGGAAACGATTTGACCATTCACGTCCACTATTCCTTCTGTGGGAACCTCGAGACCATTAAGCATGCGGATCAGCGTACTCTTACCTGCTCCACTATAGCCAATCACCCCAAAAATTTCTCCTCGGGCAATCTCGATATTGACGCCATCAACGGCTGAGATCGAACCCGATTTGGATTGATAGATTTTTTTTACATCTGAAATGGTAATCATGTTGTATTCCACCTTCTTTCGGAGTAAAACGACCTGTTTAATCAGGATTATTGGTGTACCTACCTGGCGTTTTCCGGTTACATTTTTTATTTCAATAAAAAATGCCTTTCCGCGATAAGCAGAAAGGCATAATCATATAGGACTATCCTTTCTCTCATCTGTCAAAGCCATTGCTTTGAGTGAATTGGCACCATTTCAATTTTCATTGACGGTTGCCGGGCTTCATAGGGCACGTCCCTCCACCTCTCTTAATAAGAGTAAAGTATCGATTATTAAATTTTTTAATAAGTTAAAGACTCTGAAAATTTGCTACAAGAGAGATTCTATCATCGGTGATCGAGTGTGTCAATTATTTTTTCTACTCATTCTTTAAACTTCAACCGGCTCTTTTCTCCTTGACCTCGTCAGCCAAAGAACAGACTCAACAAATAGAAGTGGGCGATACCCTCCTCTGATTTTAAGCTCTCCGGATTCAATCAGTTGAGACAACCGTTCCTCCCCTGTAAGTAGGGAAACCACTTTTCCCTCCATTCCTTCGATTACGAAATGAGCGTCTTCACTCAAATCATCTAATACAACGCACCCCTTGCTGGAAATAGAAATACCGTACAAATCTTTTCCACAATCAAAGTGAAGAACAAATGGGCTGTCTGGAAATAAGAGTCGTAAGTGATATCTTGAATGACACTGATCTACTAATTCCTCTAAATATATTCGCATGAATACCCTCCCAGTGAAACTTCTATATTATTACAATTCCACTTTTAGGTATTTATCCCTTTTATACTTTCTCGACATGTTTTGAACGTATCCATCTAATTTGTCGAACAGTAAGAATCTGGATGAATACTAGCCAAAAAATGATGCCATTCGCAACATTTCCCGAGAAATATGTCTTCGTTTGTAGAAAGAAAATCGTTTAGAAAATAGACATATAAAAAAGACCTTCTCCCAAAAGGTCTCTTATCCACTAACGATCAGTGATCTTGTTTAAGGTTTCATATAAAAATGGAACGGAATGAAAGGCATAGATCCTGTCCCTTTCGACCCCATCCTTAAATAAAAGTAAGCAGGGTACACTTTCGATGGATTGTCCTTCTGCGAATTGGGGCAAATAATTCAAGTTGGCCTTCACAAAATGAAAAGGTTGCGGAAGCTTTTCCACTACGTCAATCATTTTACTTGCAACCTGACAAGTACCACACATCGGGGTATACAGGTAAACGGCTTCAAACGTATTGTCTTCAATCAGATGGGTTAATGTTTCGGTATTACTTACCTCCATCAAAACTAGATCATCCTTTTTCCTAAATATTCTTTATGAACGTCTATATTGGCTCCAATCAGGACAGACGCCAAGTGATACTCCGGAGCTGCTGCCACTTCCTTGTACATGCGATCAATGTACAAATGTTCAGCTTCAGGGAACTCACGTTTAAATTGCTTTCGTAATTTTTCACCTGCATCATCAGCATCTACGAGGATATAGACATCCCTTTCCAATAATGCATCAATGAGTTCGTCCATTTTCGTAATGCTAATCGTCCCGTTTGTACAAATAATTTCAATCGGTTCTTTAATGATATGTTTCACTTTTCGTTTGTCTGTTGTCCCTTCGACAATGATTACTTTTTCGTCAAGTTCCATCATGATCATCACCTTATCTTTCAGAAATAAGATTACGATAGTATATTCAAATAACAAGAGATGATGTACACTTTCTACACTTTCTGCTTATATTTTCTCATGTTTATAAAAAAATGCGCAAGTGGTTTGCCTATCTGCTTATACAAATGGTGCCAGATCCATTATCGAATCTGGCACCATGAGCATCTCTAACACCAGCCACCTTCATCACAATCTGTGTATCTTGCTTGATCGCCTTCCGTGGAAGTGTAGCTTTGATAAATTTTATTTTCTTTTGCTTCAAAGTTTGGCTCCATGTTTAACCCATCAAGGGGTAAAGCCATTCTGCCGATTGGCTGATTATCTAAATATAGTTCTACTTCTCCATTTTTCAGTTTTCCTGTCACCCTGTTGGTTACATCTAATTTCTTAGGCTTGAGCACCATATATGTTCATCCTTTCTAATTGAAAAAACGTCTACTCATATGATGCCCAAAATATAAAACAAAACACCTTGAGAAGCCCTCAAGGTGTTTGGAAAGAAATTATCCTTCATTAATCATTTCATCGTATTGTTCAGCAGTCATAAGCTTGTCTACTTCTCCAGCGTCTGAAGGTTCAACGACGATCATCCATGCTTTTTCATAAGGTGATTCGTTCACGAACTCAGGGCTATCAGACAGCTCTTCATTCACTTCTACCACCTTACCTGATACTGGTGCATATAGCTCAGAAACGGTTTTAACCGATTCGACACTACCGAATGGCTCGTCCGCTTTGATTTCATCCCCAACCTCTGGTAACTCAACGAATACGATATCGCCAAGTTCAGATTGTGCAAATGATGTGATTCCTACGCGTACATTTTCCCCTTCAACTTTGACCCACTCATGTTCTTCAGAATAACGAAGTTCTTTCGGTGTACTCATTCTCTATCCCTCCAAATGCTAGTATACAACCTAATATTGACACACTTTTCATTAAAAAAGCAAGAAAACTAAGCGTGAATGATGAAACTTTTTCATTGTCCATGATCTGGTAATCCTAGACCTCTTTTTACTTCCAGGTTTCTTCAAAGGTTTCTTCCTTGAAACCAACTGTCACCTTGCTTCCATCCGTCGTAATCGGACGCTTGATCAGCATCCCGTCCGTGGAAAGGATTTCTAATAATTTCTCATCAGAAGCAGAGTTTACTTTATCTTTCAAGCCCATTTCCCGATATTTTTTCCCACTTGTGTTAAAAAACTTCTTTAGAGGTAATCCGCTCTTTTCGTAAAGACTTTTAAGCTCGTCTTTTGACGGCGGGTTTTCCACAATATGTATTTCATTAATAGCTAAATCTTGATCTTCCAGCCATTTCTTTGCTTTGCGGCAAGTACCACACTTTGGATAAGAATAAAAAGTCAACGACATCATTCCACTACCTTTCATAATGATCTGGATGAAGCTTGGCCCCATCCAGCATTCTGTATTGCACGAATCTATCTCTACATTCGACAATATTCAATATTATCCTTCTTTTGTGAAACATTACTCACATTGTTTTTCAACCGTCTCAACCAGTTCCTTCAGAAGGACGGTTGCATTATCCAATTCAAGGGAATAGAAGCGCTGTGTCCCCTTTTGCTCTAATGACACCAATTGCTGATCTCTCAAGATCTTTAAATGGTGAGAAACAGCAGGACGCGATAATGTTAGATTTTCAGTTATTTGATTGACCGTAAGAGGTTCTTGTTCGGCAAGAAGTAATATTATGTCCTGACGATAAGGATCACTCAGTGCTTGAAATAATGGAATGCAAGCACGAAATGTATCGATTGCTTTTTGACCCATAGTCTTCTCCCTTCAATCTCATTCACATTCAATTATACCCGTTCTTGTACTTTACGAACAATATTTGTGACCATTTTCCTCGGCATAAAGCGGATGGATTGAGTCAGCATTCTATTTTTGAAACCAGGGATGATTACGGTTTTGTTCTTTTCCATCATTTGCCTATACCCCTCATCCACCACTTCCTCCACACTCATTACCCCTGACTGAAACAGTTTTGAAGATTGAAGCTCAGCTGCATCGCTGAATCCCGTTTTGGTAGCACCGGGGCATAAAGCGGTCACTGTCACTCCGTGTGGTGCCCATTCATTCGCCAGGGCTTCTGAGAATGACAGCACATACGCTTTTGTTGCATAGTAAACGGCCATCAATGGGCCCGGCTGGAATGCTGCTGTTGATGCTACATTCAGGATTTTCCCGCTCTTTCTGCTCACCATTTCTTTTCCAATATACTTACTTAGCTCTGTAAGGGCAGTGATATTGACTTGAATCATATCCAGTTCCTTTGATAAGTCAGTCTGCTCAAATTCGCCAAACAACCCGAATCCTGCATTATTGATAAGGATATCAACATGGATTCCTTGTGTATTCACTTCCTTGTATAACGCTTCAGATGACCCTGGTTTGGAAAGGTCGGATGGGATGACGTATGATTTCACTCCGTATTTATTTTCAATTTCGTTTGATAGAGTACGAAGCTTCTCCTCACTTCTTGCGACGAGAATCACATCATGTCCTGAACCTGCAAATTTATGAGTAAAGTGCAAACCGATACCACTTGAAGCACCTGTAATTAGAACTGTTTTATTCATCAATGATTACCACCTTATCTTTAATGTTTAAACACTTAAACGTTTAAGTGTTTAAACATATAATAATTAATACAATTAGAAATGTCAAGTTACCAACAAAACAAAGGGACGGACCTCCATTCAGAGGTCCGTCCCTTAAACTACTCTATTACACTGTATATTTTTCTGCGTCGATCAGCTTTTCTGATGCCGCACGTTTGACTGCGATTACGTTGATCGGTGTGTGGCGGGTGAATTTACGAAGTGCTGACAACATCATGCGCAGAGTGTCGCCTGTTTCGGTTGCCACAAGCGTTTCTTTCGCATGCTGTTCGATTTCGTTGAATGCTTCTTGACAGAAGATTTGTGTGTAAAGAAGTTTTTGCTGAGCTTTCTCTACTCCACCTTTTTGGATCGCTTTTTCTGTTCTAAGGACAACGGATTCCATCGCGTATGCGTTCGAAACGATATCAGCAATGTTCACAAGGATTTCCTGTTCTTTTTCAAGAGCTTTACCGAATTTTTGAGCTGCTAAACCAGAAAGCATCAAGCCGATTTTCTTCGCATTTTTCACAAGATATTTTTCTTGGGCAAGTGGCTCATCCCCTACTTCTTCAGGCATAAGCATCATCAATTCCTCTTGAAGGGCCTGTGCTTTTTGAAGTAATGGAAGCTCACCTTTCATTGCTTTACGCAGGTAAGTGCCTGGAACCAGAAGGCGGTTGATTTCATTCGTACCTTCAAAAATACGGTTGATACGGGAGTCACGGTACATTCTCTCAATTTCGTATTCCTGCATGAAGCCGTATCCCCCGTGAAGTTGAACACCTTCATCGACTACATAATCCAGTACTTCTGTTGCGAAGAATTTATTCAGTGAACATTCAATCGCGTATTCTGCAATCGATTTTGCCACTTCTGTTCCGTTCTTCACTTCTTCATCCGTAAGCTTGCTCATGCGATCCTCGAACAATCCTACTGTACGATAAACGGAGCTCTCTGCTGCGTATAATTTAGCCGCCATTGTTGCCAGTTTTTCTTTTGTCAGATTGAAAGCGGAAATTGGTGTTTTGAATTGCTGGCGCTGGTTTGTATATTGTACCGTCACCTCTAATGCACGTTTACTTGCTCCAACGGCACCTACCCCTAATTTATAACGGCCGATGTTTAAGATATTGAAAGCAATGATATGGCCTTTCCCTGCATCACCAAGAAGGTTTTCTACTGGAATTTCAGCATCTTCCAAGATTAATGTACGGGTAGATGAGCTCTTGATACCCATTTTCTTCTCTTCAGGACCGGTTGAAACACCAGGGAAATCTTTTTCTACTATGAATGCTGAGAAATGCTCCCCATCGATTTTTGCGTACACAACAAACACATCAGCAAATGCAGAGTTTGTGATCCATTGTTTCTCACCATTTAAAATGTAGTGAGTACCTTCTGCATTCAATTTAGCTGTCGTTTTCGCACCAAGGGCATCTGACCCTGAACCCGGCTCCGTTAATGCGTAGGCTGCCAACTTCTCACCAGTTGCCAGTGGAGGAAGGTATTTTTGCTTTTGCTCTTCATTACCGAACAGCACGATTGGCAGTGAACCGATTCCAACGTGTGCACCGTGAGAGATGGAAAACCCACCTGCCCGGGACATTTTTTCAGCAATCAGTGCCGAGCTTACTTTATCCAAGCCCAATCCGCCGTACTCTTCAGGAACATCTGCACCCAGAAGGCCAAGATCCCCCGCTTCTTTTAACAGGCGAACGGAGTGGTCAAATTCATGGTTTTCCAAATTATCGATTACAGGTACCACTTCATTTAACACATAATCCTCAGTTGTTTTAGCAATCATTTTTTGTTCATCAGAATATTCTTCCGGTGTGAAAACTTGCTCACAGCTTACATCTTCAATTAAAAAACTTCCACCCTTGATCAGCTTTTCTGTTTGATTCGCCATTTCGAATCCCCCTAAAAATTATTATTTTGAAGGAGCAGGGGGCCTCGGCATTCGAGGTCCGTCCCTCCTATTAACCTAT
This sequence comes from Rossellomorea sp. FM04394, assembly GCF_041889765.1. NCBI lineage: Bacteria > Bacillati > Bacillota > Bacilli > Caryophanales > Bacillaceae > Rossellomorea > Rossellomorea sp. FM04394. The sequence goes on from NZ_CP168654.1 coordinate 3,649,677, forward strand.
TAATTCAAAGACGCCGGCTGCGCCCATTCCGCCGCCGATGCACATGGTGACGATACCGAATTGCTGGTTTCTGCGCTTCATTTCGTGTACTAGGGAAAGGGTCAGCTTCGCACCTGTACATCCCAGTGGATGGCCTAGAGCGATTGCTCCACCGTTCACATTCACTTTTTCTTCGTCCAACCCCAGTTGACGAATGACTTGGATGGATTGAGAAGCGAATGCTTCATTCAGTTCAAATAGTCCGATATCTGAAAGCTCCAAACCTGCCATCTTCAATGCCCGTGGAATTGCCTCGACCGGGCCGATCCCCATGATTTCCGGCGGAACTCCCGCTACTGCGAAGCTTCTGAACTTCGCCATAGGCTGAAGACCCAGAGATCCAGCCTTCTCTCTATCCATCACCATGACCGCTGCCGCTCCGTCACTCGTTTGTGAGGAATTTCCTGCAGTTACAGAGCCCTTCACGTTGAAGGCAGGACGTAACTTAGCCAAAACTTCCGAGCTTGTTTCAGCGCGTACACCTTCATCTTTTGAAAATTGGAATGATTTCTCAACCAGTTTATTATCATTGCTTACTGAACGATGAAGCACATCAACCGGTACGATTTCATCGTCGAATTTCCCTTCAGATATCGCTTTTGCCGCTTTTTGGTGACTTCTTACCGCAAATGCATCCTGATCTTCACGGGATACACCGAACTTTCTTGCCACCTGCTCAGCTGTATGCCCCATACTCATATAGTATTGTGGCGCGTTTTCAGCTAATCTAGCATTCGGGCGTACAACGTGACCCATCATGGGTACGAGGCTCATGGATTCCGCTCCACCTGCAATCGCTGTATCAGAGTGACCCAGCATGATTTTTTCTGCAGCATAGGCTATGGACTGCAATCCGGATGAACAATAACGGTTGATCGTAATTGCCGGTACTGAATCAGGCAATCCCGCAAGTCCGCCTATATTTCGCGCCATATTTAACCCTTGCTCAGCTTCAGGCATCGCACATCCGATGATCAGGTCATCGATGTTGCCTTCATAATTTCCTGCACGCTTGAGGGTTTCCTTCACTACAAGTGCTCCGAGATCATCTGGTCGAACTTGAGCCAATGACCCTTTTCTTGATTTTCCGACTGGTGTTCTTGCACCAGCAACAATGACTGCTTCGCGCATGATATTCCCCCGCTTTCTAATATGGTATAAACGCTCATTAATTGCGTAATGGTTTTCCTTTTACAAGCATGTGCTGCATTCTTTGTTGTGATTTCGGCTGTGCAACAAGACTCAGGAATGCTTCTCTTTCTAGGTCCAACAGATATTGTTCATCTACTTCTGTGCCGTATGGTACTTTTCCGCCTGCGATCACGTAAGCAAGCTTTTTCGCGATCATCAGATCATGCTCTGAAATGAAGCCTGATTGGAGCATGGATTGAGCTCCAAGAAGAAGGGTTGCATATCCTGTTTCACCTACAACGGGTACCTTCTTACGGATCGGAGCTGAGTATCCACCTTCGTATAGGCTTAGTGCAGCCTGTTTTGCATCGTATAACAGATGATCACTATTTACACTGACTCCATCTGCTTTATTTAAAAAGTTATTGTCCCTTGCTTCATCACCGGATGTGGAAACCTTCGCCATTGCAATCGATTCGAATACTTTATTGGCTACTTTTTGAAGATCGAATTCCACTCCATTCGGAAGGTTCGCTAAGTGCTTCATATAAAGCTCTTTGTTCCCCCCTCCGCCCGGTATCAATCCGACTCCAACTTCCACTAATCCCATATACGTTTCCATGGACGCCTGGATATGAGCTGCTGGTAAGCAGACCTCGCTTCCTCCACCTAATGTCATACCGAATGGGGCAGCCACCACTGGCTTGGATGAATATTTGATCTTCATCATCGCCTGCTGGAAATGCCTGACGACCATATCGATCTCAAATATGTTGTCATCCTGTGCTTCCATTAGAATCATGGCAAGATTTGCACCTACACAGAAGTTCTTACCCTGGTTCCCGATGACGAGTCCTTTATAATTCTTCTCTACTTCATCAACGGCAAAATTAATCATTTGCGTAATATCCATACCAATGGCATTATTTGGAGAATGGAATTCAAGAAGCGCGATGCCATCACCAATATCAATTAAGCTTGCTCCGGAGTTCTTTTTGATCAGCTTCCCTGAATTCTTCAGTGCCTTTAAGTCGAGTGCCTTTGGATTCCGTTCAACAAGTTGGTAGTCACCATTGTGATAGAAGTAACGCTCACCATTTTCTTCTTTATAGAAAGTCGAATGACCTTCACTAAGCATGGTTTCCACCCACTCAGGGACGTTCATGCCTTCTTCCTTCATACGTGTTACAGACTTTTCAACGCCGATGGCATCCCATGTTTCAAATGGACCCATCTCCCATCCGAAGCCCCATTTCATTGCTTGGTCAATGCCTACGATATCATCGGCAATTTCGCCTAGGAGCTGGGCTGAATAGGTTAAGACGGGCGACACGATATTCCATAGAAGCGTGCCTGCCTGATCTTTCGCATATACGAGTGATTTCATTTTGTTTTTTAAGCCTTTTTCATTTTTGGCCATTTCAAGTGAAGCTGTTTTCAACTTCTGACGTGGCTGGTAATCCATCGTTTCAGGATTAAGCTCCAGGATCTCTTTCCCTTGCTTCAGAAAGAATCCCTGTCCGCTCTTGCTCCCCAGCCATCCATTTTCAAGCATTTTTTGCATGAAGGCCGGTACTTCAAACACCGTCCGCTCTTCACCATCTACTTGGTCATACACATTCTTCGCTACATGTGCGAAGGTATCGAGTCCAACCACATCAAGTGTACGGAAAGTGGCACTTTTCGGTCTTCCGATCGTTGGTCCCGTGATGGAATCAACTTCTCCCACAGAGTAGCCGCCTTTCAGCATTTCCTGAACCGTGATGAGCAATCCATACGTTCCGATACGATTTGCGATGAAGTTCGGTGTATCCTTCGCCATCACGACACCCTTACCGAGGACGTCTTCTCCAAATGTTTTCATGAAACTTACGACTTCGGGATCTGTCTTTTTCGTCGGGATCACTTCAAGAAGCTTTAAGTAGCGTGGTGGATTGAAGAAATGAGTACCTAAGAAATTCTTTTGGAAATCATCGCTTCGTCCTTCTGACATAGCCTCGATTGAAATCCCCGATGTATTTGAACTGATGATGCTTCCCGGTTTACGATAGCGTTCCACTTGTTCAAACACTTTCTTCTTGATATCTAAGTTCTCAACGACTACCTCAATGACCCAGTCACAATCCCCGATATTCTGAAGATCATCCTCGAAGTTGCCTGCTGTAATGAGTGAAGCATTTTGCTTTGATGTCAATGGCGCCGGTTTTTGCTTAAAGAGCTTTTTTAAAGCGTTTTCACTAAATTGATTACGAAATGCCTTGCTCTCTTCTGTCAGTCCCTTTGCTTTATGTTCGTCGGTTAATTCTCTTGGTACGATATCTAATAACATAGTCGGGATGCCGATATTTGCAAGATGAGCGGCAATTCCTGAACCCATGACTCCCGATCCTAACACTGCGGCTTTCTGAATTCTACGAACCAATGGTATTTCCCCCTTTTACTCACTTTGAATGAATACTCATTCATTTTTTTCTCAAAAAAAAGACTCGAATGAGTTCCTGTTACATCTAATATATCTGATTTCATGAAATATCGCAATATTTAAAAGACTAAAAATGATAAATTTTACAAAAATTTCGGCGTTTTTACTATGTCATGTTCTTCCAGAATAATGTAAACTTGTTAACACAATAATGTGTTTTTAAGTATGGAGGTTCAAATGAAAAACGATACAACATCTATCAAGATCCTTGAAACCAGTGATATCCATGGACATATATTCCCTTACTTATATGGAACCAAGGAGAATGCTGCCGTTGGTTTAGGTAAAATTGCCACCTATATTAAAGATGTACAAAAACAAGCCGGGAATGTGCTGGTCATTGATAATGGAGACCTCTATCAAGGCACTCCCCTTACTTATTACTATATGAAACAAGCTCGTCATTTGCCAAACCCTTTTATCTCAATTTTACATGAACTCAAATTTGATGCAATCGTGATTGGCAACCATGAATTCAATTATGGGATGGAACCTTTACGCAAAGCGCAACAAGATGCAGAGTTTCCTTTTTTATCCGCAAATATTCTTGATGAAAAAACGAAGAAACCTTACTTTGGTCTCCCATACTTCATCAAAGTACTACCTAACGGGGTAAAAGCAGCTGTGCTAGGCGTAACCACACATTATATCCCAAACTGGGAAAATCCCTCTCACATAGCAGGTTTGTCATTCGAAGATGCCTTAACCTCAACTCAGAATTGGGTTTCCCGCATTCAAGAAGCAGAAAAACCTGACGTGATGATTGTTTCGTATCATGGGGGTTTTGAAAAGGATATTCGAACGGGTTCACCGACTGAACGGCAAACTGGTGAAAACCAAGGTTATAAAATTTGTACAGAAGTAAAAGGGATCGATGTTCTCCTGACTGGTCATCAACACCGAAAGCTTGCAGGCACCATCAATGGGGTTTCAATCGTTCAGCCGGGAATGCATGGTGGGAGTATCGGACAAGTGACCATTGAGTTACAACGAAACAAGCAAGGATGGTCTGTATTAAACAAGGAGCCTCAAATCATTTCCATGGAGGGAATCGAGGCCGATGAAAATGTCCTTTCCTTAGCCCGGAATATTGAAAGCAAAACACAATCCTGGCTTGATCAACCGATTGGTAAGATTGAAGGGAATATGCTGATAGAAGATACATTCGAGGCTCGTATCAAGGAACATCCATTCATTGAGTTCATTCAGCGTGTCCAAATGGAGGCTGCTGGAGTTTCCATATCAGCAACCGCACTATTTAGTGAATCACAACGTGGGCTGCCTGATTTGGTCACAATGAGGGATATCGTGTCTAACTACATCTATCCAAATACCTTAATCGTTCTTGAATTGACAGGGAGAGACATCCATCTTGCCCTTGAGCGTTCGGCATCATATTTCGCTGTGAACCAAGTGGGATTGCTTAGTGTAAACGCGAATTTCACCACTCCTAAACCCCAGCATTATAATTATGATATGTGGGAAGGGATTGACTACGTGTTGAATATCAGCCATCCAATAGGAAAAAGGGTTACTTCCCTACTTTATAATGGGGAGCCCCTACAGGAAAATAAACATTACCAAGTCGTCATGAACAATTACCGGGCAGGTGGCGGCGGGGAATACACCATGTTCAAAAACAAACCGATGATCAAGGAAATCCAAATCGACATGACCGAGCTGATTGCTGATTACTTCCTCAAACATAAAACCATAAAAGCTGCCTGTAATCACAATTGGAAAGTTGTTGTCGATTATGAGGGACGGACCTCTGTTTAGGTCCGTCCCTTTTCTGCATGATGCTCATCATAATTTCTAGAAGATCCGGGAATCTTAGTAATGGAGGTGTTCGACATGGCTAAGCATAAGAAAAACCCTTCCAAGGCTGGAGTCAGTGCAGCAAGTGTGAAGGGGAACGCTGGTCCTACCGTTGATATGGACGGTGGAGGAAAAAGAAACAGTCAAAACAATCAATTTAAGAAGCAACCATAATATGTAATGAAGAAAGAGCGCCTGATTTTGTTGATCGGGTGCTTTTTGCTGTAGTGGAAATTGATTGGAATTATCGACCGTTGTTTCATTTTATCAATACCGTATTCAATATATCGACCGATCGACATATTTCGCTAACCACACACGCTAATAACCCTAACCTCCCCACCAATCTTTTCCCCACCCATACAAAAATTAACTTTGCCTTGTCCTCATTTATGCAGTAAACTAAGAATATAAATTCGAAGTTGTCAGACCTCCTACTTTATCATCACCATCCAAGGTAGCTCGTCTGTTTTTTAAAGTATAGTAATGAGAACGTTTACAGTAAAGGAGACTATGTGAATGAAGCGCAGACTTTTGTTTTTTACGATTGGACTTTTTATTTTGACGATGGGTGTCGCCCTGATAATTAAATCTGGTCTAGGTGCCTCTGCCTGGGATGCCCTGGCCGTTGGGGAATCCAATATGTTCGGGATAACGGTTGGTACCGCTGTTTTCATAAATGGGGTTGTGTTGATTGGTCTTAATGCTCTTATAATGAAGAAGAAGCCTGATGTACTGGCAGCGGGATCCATTCTTGTTATTGGTCTTTTGATTGATTTTTGGTTACTGGTTGTCTTTAATGATTACGCTCCTGAGATGCTGATGAATCAGGTGTTCACCCTTGCTTCAGGGATTTTGACGATGGGACTTGGGATTGCGATTTACTTACAGGCTAAATTCCCGGCAAGTCCCATGGATACACTGATGGTGGCCATCCATACACGTTTCGGGTTAAACCTTCGCAATTCCCGTATTATCAGTGAAGGGTTTGCTCTATCACTGGCTTTCCTGTTTAAAGGAGATATTGGAATCGGTACAATCATTGTAACGCTTCTATTAGGATTCGTGGTTCAATACAGCTTTCCGATTTTTGAACAGCTCTTCGAGAAAAAATCAGTGGGCAAAGCAGCCGTTTCTGCTGATTGATCCATAACAAAAAGCAATCTCCCATGAGGGAGATTGCTTTTTTATTTGGTGATATATTGTGTATCATCATGGCTGAGGTGGTTCATGGCAAGCTCCCGCATCTAAGGAAAGAACTGGTGGAATTGTTCCATAGTTTAAGTGGAGCTTAATCCACCTTTAGAATTCAGGAGCTCATTGATACGCTTTCTCTGACTCTTATTTGCAAGCACATAGAGTGTATCGTTTGCTTTGATGATCGTGTCTCCCATTGGTGTGATCAGTTCATTGTTTCTGATAACCGCAGAAATCAATGTCTTCTCAGGGAGATTGATGTCCTTAATCGCCTTGTTTGTAATATAGGCATCGTCGTTAATGAGAATTTCAAGCATTTCATTGTTTGTCTTTCCGATCGAAACGAGTTCTATGCTGTGAGCGATTGGCGGTTTTTCTTCTCCGGCCAGCTTCAGATAGTTGGCTAACGGTGAAATCGTCGTTCCTTGAATCAGGGCTGATAGTAGGACAACGAAAAACACGACGTTGAAGATGACTTCACTGTTTTCAATATTAGCCACCATCGGATACGTTGCCAATACGATTGGGACCGCGCCCTTCAAACCTGCCCACGAGATGAAAAATTTTTCTTTCATCGTGAAGTTCTTGGCAAGTGCAAGGCTTAAATAGACTCCAAGTGGCCTCGCTACAACAATCAATAGAATCGACAGCACAATCCCTTGCCATGCAATGCTCGGAAGATGCTGGGGGAAAACCAATAAACCCAGAAGGATGAACATGACGATTTGCATCATCCACGCAAACCCTTCATTAAAACGCACGATGGAATGACGATAGGTCAATTCCTGATTTCCGACTACGATTGCCATGATATAAACGGCCAATAGACCGCTCGCTTCCAATATGCTCGTAAAGGCGTACGTGAAGATAGCCAGCGAAATGGACAGAACCGGGTATAATCCGGATGAATCAAGGTTAATCCGGTTAATGATCCATACAGATGCCCATCCAAACGCCAGTCCAAGCACCAGCCCCATACCCATTTGCCAAAAAAAGCTTAAAATCAGGGTAGCAGGATTTAACCCTGGAAATTGGATCAATTGTAAAAAGGCTACCGTTAAAAAAATGGCCATCGGGTCGTTACTGCCTGATTCAGCTTCCAGTGTGGAAGAAATTTTCGGTTTGATGTTTTTGTTGCCTAAAACGGAGAAAACCGCTGCAGCGTCCGTTGAACCAACGATCGCCCCAAATAACATCCCTTCCAGCCAACTAACATCCAGAATGAATTTGGCAGCCACCCCAATCGATAGTGTGGTCACTATGACTCCAATGGTTGCGAGTGATAATGAAGGTTTATAGACACTTTTCACGTTGCTCCATTTTGTCTGAAGTCCACCTTCAAACAAAATGATAATCAAGGCAAGTGTTCCGATGAATTGTGTCATTGGAGCATTATCGAAGAAGAAATATGTATTTAAGACCATACCTACGATGATAAATAAAATGAGTGAGGGGACGCCTAATCTGGTGGAGAACTTGGCGGTTATGACACCGACTAAAAGCAAGAGGCCAAGCAGTAATGTCAAATTATCAATGGTGATTTCCATTATATCGCCTCTTATTCATGAAGATTATACTCTTTTATTATATTATATTGTGAATACTGTAACAATTAAAATGCCTCTTCTCTCTTCTATTCAGCAATAATATTCCCATCAGTCGTTTAGCAATACCTTTTCCTCTTATATTGGGATGCTTGCTCCTATAAACAAAAAAGACTCCGTGAATTTTCACAGAGTCTGATAAATCTCTTTTATTTCTTCATGACACCTTTTAGAACAAAGGCGACGTTGGCCGGTCTTTCAGCCAGTCTTCTCATGAAGTATCCATACCAGTCAGTACCGTACGGAACGTATACGCGCATTTTGTAGCCTTCTTTGACCAGTTCATGCTGGCGTTCCACACGGATACCAAAAAGCATTTGAAACTCGAATTGATCACGTGGGATATTATACTCTTCAACGAGTCTCTTCGTATATTCGATCATCTCATCATCGTGTGTGGCAATGGCTGTATAATTGCCGTTCAACAGATGAGTTTTAATAATTTTTTTGAAATTATCGTCTACATCCTTCTTTTCAGGAAACGCAACTTCAGGTGACTCTTTATAGGCCCCTTTTACTAGACGCAGATTGGGGGAATACGCATTCAGATCATCCATATCCTTTTCTGTTCTATATAAATAGGCTTGTATGACCGTGCCGATATTATCATACTCGGACTTTAACCGCTTGAAGATATCAATGGTCTTTCCACAGCGGGAATAGTCCTCCATATCAATGGTCACGAATACATTTTGTTTGGTTGCTTCATCAAGAATCAACCTCATATTCTTCATGACAACCTCTTCGGAAATATCCAGCCCCATTGATGTCATCTTTAGGGATAGTTGAGATTTCAGGTTTTCTCTCCCGATTGCACGAACAGCCTCTACACATTCAAGGGCCATTTCGTTTGCTTCTCGCTCATTGTCCACAAACTCTCCTAAATAGTCGATCGTTACAACAAGATTCTGACTATTCAGTTCACGAATGACCTCAACTGCCTGTAGAATCGAAGACCCTGCAACGAATCGGCTGGCTCCAAAACGCAGGCCATATTTCTTAGCGAGCTTCGTCATCGGTTTATTTTTTGAAAGGAATAAAAAGAAATTACGCATTGCTTGCTCCATGTTGCTTACCCCCTGAAAAAACATATATATCATACTATGAAAACGTTTTCTTCATTGCTAAAAAAGAAAAAGTTCATACCATTATATACTTAGCAATATTTTATCACCTTTTAAACGTTTTGAATATACTTTCAATACTTTCTTAGTAGAATATTATCGAAATTTGTAAATACGTGAATAATCATGCCGAGCATTAGGAAAAATAACCTTTGCCCTATGATTATAAAACTTTCTTAAGGGGTCGTATACAGGGTAATATTACCTATCGACCATACAAAGAAAGGAAATTAAAGGAATGAAAAGGAGGAAAAGAATATGCAACAACAACCTCAACAAGGAAGTCAGCCACAAGCCTATACAGAACCACCACAAATGCTTACAACGAAGGACTCTTTATATTTAAATGACATGCTTGCATGGAATCTTAATGCCATGAAGAAGTGCCATTTTGCAGCAGCTCACTGTCAGGATACTGAGATTAAAGCTGAGCTGGATAAGTGCGGGCAGATGCATCAGCGTCACTATCAACAACTATTGGCACATTTAAATACGACTAACCAAAACATGATGTAGAAAGGAGTACGATTACATGAATCAACAAAATCAACAAAAAATCCAAAATCCACAGACTCAAGTACCGGCTACACCACAGATGAATGATCGTGACTTCATCACTGATGTCCTGTCTCAGGAGAAATACATGACTGCTTCTTACTGTACAGCACTGAACGAAGCGAGTCATCAAGCGCTATATCAAGACCTGCTCACCATCTTTAATGAAACACAAAATGCTCAACGCGAGCTATACAATGAAATGTTCCGTAAAGGCTGGTACAAGCTTGAGGCTGCCGACAGCCAAAAGATTCAACAATCCTATCAGCAGCACCAGCAGTATTCTTCTCAATTTCCTTATGGATATGGCGGTCAGGTTCAATAATTGGTGGCAGACTCGGGTCTGCCTCTTTTTATTGGGAAGTGCATGAGGGGTGAGGCGCTGGTATGGCTGCGAGTTTGTGGCTCTCGGGATAAGATGGGGCATTTTTGCCGAATTGAAAATAAAAGTTGGGATTTGAAAATAAAATCGGAAATTTGAAAGTCGATAATAAATGGTGCTAATTTGTAAATAAAATTTGAAAGTCGATAATAAATGGTGCTAAGTCGATAATAAATAGGCCGAAGTCGATAATATAATCCTAAAATCGATAATAAATAGGCCGAAGTCGATAATATATCCCATAAACCCGGTTAAAATCTCTCTCTGCCTCCCCACTCCAGATAAAATCCAATAAAAAAAGCACCCTCTCAATCAAAAAAGGGCACTTTTTACATTAAATTGCTTACTCTTCATTCTTTTTCCCATTCATTTCCGCGCGATGAGCTTCATTCATCTCTTTGATCTCTCCAACGATCCGTTTCATCTCATCTTTTCCCTCAGGATATAAAGAATTCCAATGTTTCACGAGAGCAGGCATGTTTTTCGCGATGAATGAATAAAGAGCATAGCGGCTGACCATTTCTTTTTTTTCCGAATCGGTCTCACCTACTAATAGCTCAGTGTACTTTTCTATCAATGCATCAAATTGTTCCGGAAAGTCTTTCATTATCTTAAACCTCCTTGTGAATATTGAGCTATGTCCTTTTCACTCGACAGGTTTGCGGACATGTTTTACAACGATACTGCTCCCCGTTTTCCAATCTATAGGAAAAGCAGCATGTTTTACGAACACGGACCTTTTCCGTTACACCTTCTACATTTACTTTACCGCTATAGTAACGGGCCAGTGGATTTCTGTGATAACGACCGAACCATTGGCTGTTTTCGTCCAAAAGCAAATGATGGAATTGTTCATCCCTCTGCTTTTTCATTCCTTCACTTAAAAGGAAGTCATCATTCTCGTATATCCAGAAAACATATACAGCGATGTTTTCCCACAATATAAGATTAGATAGCTTCGTCGTTTTCTTTAATGACTGAATCACTTTATCAAGATGCCCCTGAAATATTGACCGGATAAACTTCACTTTTTCCTCATGTGAAGTAAATTCAGTAACGGATGCGTCTTTTATATAAAACTGGGGCATCCATAAACCATTCTTGTCTCCATCTAAAAGAATAAGGTTTTCCGGTTTAAGGTTTAATTTCTTATTCCAATATGTCATCGCCATCAATCCCATAGCCGCTATGAAGGCATAGCGTTTCATGAATAGGGAAGCCGCTACTTTAAGATCATCCGTTCCAATTGATGCAACCCGGTCAGTAAGGTAAGACTTCATCCCTTGCTCATCTAAAAATGAGCTTGCTTCTTCCCCTTTAAAAGCAGGTGACCACTCCTTATGAAAACGGTATTTCTCAAGGGTCGCCCACTGTTCTTGGGTTAGGGCATTCATCCCGTCTCACCCACGGCATTCAGAATGCAACGGCCTTTACCGAATGGGATGCATAGCGGGGTTCCGAACAAAGGATCTCGGGATACCTGACAATCCATATCAAACACATTCTTCACAAGCTCACAGCTAATCACATCTTCAGGCTTCCCTTGGGCATAAATTTGCTTATCGCGGATGGCGACAATATTATGGGCATAGCGACAGGCCAAATTAAGATCGTGCAGGACCATGACGATGGTTCGCTGCTCTTTCTCGTTGAGTTCGAATAATAAATCAAGGATTTCAATCTGATGGGTCATATCGAGATAGGTAGTCGGTTCATCCAACAGAATGATGTCTGTGTCTTGAGCTAATGTCAACGCAATCCAGGCACGCTGTCTCTGTCCCCCTGAAAGTTCATCCACTTTCCGGTGCTGAAGCTCTTCCATCTTCGTTGCCTTCAATGCATCCTGGACGATTTCTTCATCCTTATGGGACCATTGCTTGAGCCAGGTTTGGTGAGGGTAACGACCTTGCTTTACCAGCTGCAGGACGGTCAATCCCTCAGGAGCGGTTGGCGATTGAGGAAGAATGGCCATTTTTCGAGCGACTTCTTTCGTTGATAAACGAGAGATTGCTTCCCCATCTAACAGAACCGATCCTTGTTTCGGCTTAAGCAATCTGGCAATGGAACGAAGAAGAGTGGATTTACCGCAGCCATTTCCGCCGATAAAGACCGAAATCTCTCCTTTTGGAATGTCAATATTCAGTTCATCAATAATCGTTCGTTCCCCGTAAGATAGAGTTAAATCCTTCGTTTGTAAAATGTCACTCATGTATGGCCAACTCCTTTAAGAATTTCTTGTTTTAAATAATAGATAGATAAAATAAGGTGCTCCGATCGCTGCTGTAAATACTCCCGCAGGAACTTCCAAGGGCAGAAATAATGTTCGGCCGATCAAATCTGCCACCATCACGAGAATACCACCGATAAAGGCAGCAGTCGGAAGTAACGCACCGAATGATGATCCAACCATCCTTCTTGCCATATGGGGAGCCATCAAGCCTACAAAGCCTATTCCCCCTGCAAAGGCAACGGCTCCACCAACTAAAGCCGTAGACATCAATAGAAGCAAAAAGCGTTGTCGCTGAACGTTCCCTCCAACACTTGTAGCGATTTCTTCCCCAAGTTCCTGGATATTTAATTGACGGGTAATAAAGAAGCTTAACAGAATAAAGACCAAGCTCCACGGAAGCAGGATCCATACGTCCTGCCAATCAGATCCGTTGACGGTACCTGTAATCCAAATGTTTGCCTGACTAGCTCTATAAATAGGGCCAAGGATCATAAGCAATGTAGTCAATGCTTGTGTCAGAGCTGAAATCCCGATTCCGATCAATACGAGCCTGACAGGGGATACACCTTTTCTCCAAGCCAAAAAATAGACTAAAAAGGCAATGACTGCTGCCCCTATAAATGCAGCAACAGGAAGCCACTTAATGCTGACCATCAATGTATTATCATCGTTGCTGAAAACGGTCAGAAAAGCGACGACAGCTGCTCCTGCCCCTCCGGTTATCCCGATAATGTCGGGAGATGCCAAAGGGTTTCGGATCATCCCCTGTAAAATCCCCCCTGCCACGGCCAATGCCATCCCGGCCAGCAGGGCAATGATGATTCTTGGAAGTCGAAAAGAAGTAACAACAAGCTGTTCTAAACTTGTTCCGCCTCCAAAGAAGACGCTTACGACCTTCCAGGGTGCTATTTTCAAGTCGCCTATTCCTGTACTCATAATAAGGACCAGTAAAGTGATGACACCTAATATCATAATTTTTTTCATCGCTGATAAATCAACAAGCATAGAAACCCGGTCCTCGAGCCAACGTTTTCCTATAAATCTATTCATCGGTTAAAACCCCTTCCTTGCAACGTACACGAAGAACGGTGCACCAATAATGGCTGTCATAACACCAACCGGCACCTCCTGGGGCATGATGATGTAACGGGCTCCAATATCAGCAGCCAATAGTAAAATCGCTCCTAGTAATCCCGAGTAAGGAATCAACCAGCGATGATCTACACCAATGATTTTTCTGGCAAGATGGGGGATGACAATTCCGATAAAGCCTATCGGACCGGCAACGGCTACGGAGCCTCCAGCTAACAGTACGACAATAAGTAATGCGATAAATTTAATCAAGGTTGTTTTAAGCCCCAACCCTTTGGCAACATCTTCTCCCATGGCAAGTATATTCATTTTACCTGCCAACATGAGTGCAAGGACCCAGCCTGCCACGATATAAGGAAATACTCCGGATAAAATGTCGAGGCTCCTCCCTTGAACAGATCCTGCAAGCCAGAACAAAACCTGCTCCAATGCTGCTTCATTCAATACAAGCAAACCCTGTGTAAACGAAGAGAACATTGCCGTTATGGCAGCCCCTGCTAACGTCAGCTTCATGGGGGTCAAGCCGTTATTCCCGACTGAGCTGATGACGTACACACCGACAGCGGCTAAACCAGCTCCTAAAAACGCCAGCCACGTAAAGGATTGAAGATTGGTTACACCAAATAACGTAACCGCCACTACCACCATAAAGGCACCGCCCGCATTGATCCCAAAGATACCCGGGGAAGCCAATGGATTTTTTGTTAAAGTTTGCATAAGAACTCCTGCAATGGCGAGGGAGGCCCCCACCGTCGCAGCGATAAGTGCCCGTGGTAAGCGTATGGTCTGAAGCACGATATGTTCAGTTGATCCATCAGGGTTGGTAAACGCTTCAAGAGCTATTCTCCACGACGTATCCGTGTATCCGTAAACAATGCTGATTCCTATACACACTATGAGAAAAAGAATGGTTCCTATAAACAGAAGAAATTGCTTTTGAATTTTCATTATGTGCTAACCTCTCTATCCCTTATTGAAATTAATAAGGAAAGGAAAATCTAATTTCACGTTCTTTTCTTTCACTACTATTTTAAAGAAGAATGAAACAACCGTCAATGACTTTGAAAATCATTATCATTTAGATGTTGACAATGAAAACCTTCTCAACTAATATAAAAGATGTAAATGATAATCATTATCAATATCAAAATATTTTCAGGAGGAATTATACATATGAAGTTAAGAAATTTAGTATCTTTATTGCTTATCGCTTCTCTTCTATTTTTAGCTGCTTGCGGTAATAAAGAAGAAAAAGAAGGTTCTACAGGGAACGATGATAAAAAAGAAGAAACCTATACAGTGGAACACGCAATGGGTACCACTGAAATCGAAGGAACACCTAAGAAGGTTGTGATCCTTACGAATGAAGGAACAGAGGCTCTTCTTTCTTTAGGCGTGACACCGGTTGGTGCCGTACAATCCTGGACAGGTGATCCTTGGTACGATCATATTGCAAAAGACATGAAAGATGTTGAAGTAGTCGGAACTGAAAGCGAATTAAACATGGAGGCTATTGCAAAACTTCAACCGGACCTGATTATCGGGAACAAAATGCGTCAAGAAGAACAATACAATCAGCTGAAAGACATCGCTCCAACTGTAATGGCGGAAACACTTCGCGGTAACTGGAAAGAGAACTTTGAATTATACTCCAAAGCAGTAAACAAAGAAGAAAAAGGTCAAGAAGTATTGGCCGAGTATGACCAGCGAATCGAAGATCTTAAAGGTAAGCTTGGGGATAAACTAAACCAGAAAGTTTCTATGGTCCGCTTTTTAGCAGGTGACGTACGTATCTACCATAAAGATTCATTCTCAGGTGTAATCCTCGATCAATTAGGGTTTGCCCGTCCTGAGGGGCAGGATGTAGACGACTTTGCTGAAAAAGGTGTGACGAAAGAGCGCATCCCGGCGATGGATGGAGATGTGTTATTCTACTTCACATATGAAACGGGTGATGGAGAAGCGAACAAGCTTGCTGAAGAGTGGCTGAACGATCCCCTATTCCAAAACCTTGAAGTAGCAAAGCAAGATAAAGTGTATGAAGTAAGCGATGCTATTTGGAACACTGCAGGTGGCGTTATGGCAGCAAATGCGATGCTTGATGATATCGAAAAGTTTTTCCTGGAAGAGGAATAACCATATGAGACTGGAAAAGGAATGTTCCTTTTCCAGTCTTTTTTATTTCATGCCCGCCTGGATCGATTCACCACGAACTCATCCCCCTTTTCATTCAGCACATCTTGACGTTTTTTCCCACATTCCCCATCCTTTTTCATAATTCTCCTATTTTCGGAAACACTACGGATAGACCATACATCGAACATGAGGGATTAGTATGTTTCCATTCTTTAAGAACAAGAAAAACACCGATAAGACGAAGAAAAAACAAACCTATGAAAACTTTAAGCAGGAAGCTGAGAAATCGGCTGACTATAAACAAGCCTTTTACCAAAACCCTCATACAGGGGTCAAATTCAGTTTGCACTTCATCACTACACTCATCGATGGGAAGATTCTGCAGGAGGACGTTCTCCCCTCTTTGCTTTCAAAAGATTTTCACTCCTTTGATGATCTAAAAACGCTAGTTCCAGTATTGGATATTCAAATCTCAAAAGATGAAGCGGATATTGAACAAAAGCTTTTTAACGGATATACCCTGTTAACGATGGATGCCAACAACCGGAAATTTGCCTTCATCGCTACAAAAAATGAAATGGGTAGAAAGGTTTCCCAACCAGAAGTGGAATTCAGTGTGGTGGGACCGAAAGAGGCCTTTGTGGAATCCCTCAGTGACAATCTTAATCTGCTTCGGAAACGTCTTCCGATTAAAGAGCTGATAGTCGAAGAATTCAATCTTGGAAAATTGACTCACACGAGAGTCGCTATAGTCTATCTTGATGGATTAGTAGATGAGGCCAATGTGAATACGATGCGCCAACGTTTACGGGCTGTGGATTTCGATCAAATCATGGATAGTTCATTCATTGAACAGCTCATTGCCGATAATAGCAATTCCCCTTTCCCTCAACTATTGGATTCAGAACGCCCTGATCGTGTCGCTTCTGTATTGGTAGAAGGAAAGGTGGGGGTGATGGTCGATGGGTCGCCCCACGCATTGATTGGACCCACGACTCTTGTTGAGTTCTTTAATGCCTATGAAGATTACTTCTTGAATTACTCGATTGCATCATTCTTCAGACTGGTGCGTGTTTTTGCAGTAGGGTTTTCGATTTTGATTACACCGATTTATGTCGCTGCCCTGACGTATCATTATGAACTCATCCCGAAGGATCTTATGGCCACTCTTGTGACATCCAGGCAAGAAATTCCTTTACCCCCAATATTAGAGGCTTTATTCCTTGAATTGACGATTGAATTATTGCGTGAGGCGGGAGCACGCCTGCCGACCAAGGTTGGTCAAACGATCGGTATCGTTGGGGGGATCGTAATCGGGACGGCATCTGTTGAGGCAGGTATTACAAGTAATGTATTGCTCATTTTAGTTGCCCTTGCTGCACTGGCTTCCTTTACGACTCCCGTGTACCGCATGGGTAACACGATTCGTTTACTCCGATTCCCCTTCTTGTTGTTCGCACAACTTTGGGGGTTATTGGGAATTGTTTTCTGCTTTTGCTTACTGATGGGACATCTCTTACAATTAACCTCCCTGGGCAGACCTTTTCTAGAGCCGCTCTTCCCGCCGAGGATGAAGGATCTGAAAGATGCTTTGATCCGGTTCCCTTTTAATAAACAAGCAGGGCGCCCCGAATATTTAAGAACAAAGAAACCATTCAGGTTCCGCCCATCTGAAGGAAAGAAAAAGCTGGATATCGACGAATAAAGGCCGGAGGTGATCAGATGCAGACCATTCCAGATAGAAGAAAAATATCCCCTTTCCTTGTTTTCTTTCTCATACATTCCATTCAAGTCGGGGCAGGGGTTCTTGGGTTCCAACGAGTCATTTCAAAGAATGCCGGGTACGATGGGTGGATCTCTGTCATCCTGGCAGGTATTTTCACTCACATTCTCATGTTCATTATGTACCTTATTTTAGAAAAATCCGGAGGGGACCTTGTATCTGCTCATACCTTAGTTTTCGGAAAATGGATCGGGAATATATTCAATTTGTTGTTCACCTTTTATTTTAGTCTGCTGGTGATCACGATTATGAGGACGTATATCGAAGTATTGCAAGTGTGGATGTATCCCCGCCTAAGTACGTTTATGTTTGCATTGTTCTTCTTGATCCTTGTTTACTATATTGTGAATGGAGGAGTCCGTACCATTGCAGGTACAGCTTTTTTCGGGACTGTACTGCCCAGTTATCTGATTTTAACTTTTGCCTTTACATTTAAATACGCTGATTTCCGAAACATATTGCCGGTATTTGATCACACCATCAAAGATATCTTGATCTCTACCAAAAATATGTCGCTTACTTATTTGGGATACGAAGCCATATTGATGCTCTATCCTTATATAAAAGACGCGAAAAAATCTCAAAAATATGCTCACTGGGGGTTAATTACTACAACCATCATATACACCTTGATTGCTATCATCTCTTTTGCCTTTTTCAGTCAAAAGCAATTAGAAAAGACCGTTTGGGCCACCCTTTCCATGTGGAAAATCGTTGAGATGCCCTTTGTTGAACGTTTTGAATATATCGGGATCGCTAATTGGTGCCTGGTGATCCTCCCCAACGTGTGCATCTCTCTATGGTGTGCCAGCAGGACGATCAAGCGTATGACTCCTTTAAGACATCGTCATGCGCTGGTCATCATATGCATTCTCTGTTTATGCACCTTGACTTTTATCACCGACCGGGAACAGGTGAATTTCCTGAATACGATTTCTGGCCAAATCGGTTTTTATTTTAACTTTATTTACATACCTGCCCTCTTAGTACTCGTGACTATCATGAAGAAGGTGAGACAAAAACAATGAAACAACTTTCCTTGATCATTATACTCATTTGTTCTCAGTTCCTATCGGGATGTGTAGAAAAGGAAATTCTTGACGATTTATATGTTGAAACCGGTAAAGCCTATGATTATGTAGGAGAGAATAAAATAAGGGGGACAGCTCTGTTCCCCATTTATTTATCCGATAAATCCATCCAAAACGGAACGCTGTCCGCAGAAGCATCATCCACCCGGGAAGTGTTGGAGAAATTAGAAAGAAGAGCGCAACAGCCCCTTGTAAGAGGAAGCTTGGATGTCGTGTTGATAGGAGAAGAGCTGGCGAAGAAAGGAATCATTGATATTGGAGACTCCCTGCAAAGAGACGCCAGTGTTGGTGCAAGGGTATATATAACGATAACAGAAGGCGAAGCCGGTGAACTCATTAAAGGGAACTATGGTTTAAGAGGAAATGGGACATACCTTTCTAACTTAATCACTCACAACATCACCCGAAGAGAATTGCCAGAAACGAATCTACATTTATTTCTATTCGACTATTTTCAGGAAGGACAGTCAGCATATCTCCCCATATTAAAGAAGCTTACGAATGAAAGTGTAGCGATTACAGGTGTTGCCCTCTTCGATAAAGATAAAATGATCAAAAAGATTCCTGCTGATGATATGTTCTTCTTTAAATTATTAGTGGATAAGCTTGCTGAAGGAAGCCATGTCATCAAAATGGGTAAAAAGCCCGGTGCTGCAGAAAAAATCGTTGAGGCTTCTGTAACGAGTCTGATTTCAAAGCACAAAATTATCATCAAACATAAAGCTGACCCTGTTGAAGTGACAATGAGAATTAAGGTTAGGGGGATTGTCAGAGAGTATACCGGAAAGAAATTGACACCTGATAAAGTCGGAGAAGTCGAGAAAAAAATGGAAAAGGATATTGAAGATAAATGCTTGACCATGCTGAAGGAATTTCAGGAATTAGGCATCGATCCTGTCGGTATCGGTCAAAACCAGAAGCACGGGATACGTGGATTTGATATTAAGGAATGGAAAGAAAGTATCTATCCCCGTGTGAAATTCAATGTGGACGCAAATGTAATGATATTAGAGGCCGGTACTGTGGAATAATAGTAAAAGAAAGGCTCCCGAGGTCGGGAGCCTTTCCCCCTTTAATTCAAACGGATAACACGTTTACTTTCCGCGCTCTCTTTACATGCTTCAATCAATTTGATCACGTGAAGAGCATCTTCAGGTTTTACTGGAAGAGGTTCGTTTTCTCTTAATGCCAAATAAATCCCTTTATAGTATTGTGTGTAATCTCCTTTTTCAGAAGGAATCACTTCCGAGGTCACTTCCTCCCCGGATAGGGTTGTCAGAGTCCCCCAGTTTTCTTCATCTTCCATTCCCCACTCTTCATCAAGTGGATTTCCGCCTGCTTTTAAGTCATCCTCCTGACGATCCATGCCGTGCTTCACATAGCTGCCCTGTAATCCATGAATCTGATAACGAGGTCCTGGATCCAGGACGATCGAACGTGAATACAATTGCACTCTCAATACGTCATATCCGAGCGTAATATGGAAGTAGTCTTCAGCTTTCTCCGGGTTCCTTTGCGGGAACACATCTGCCTGCACCCATTGTGGTGCTCCAAATAGAGTAAGTGCTTGATCAAGGAGGTGTGATCCCAAATCATATAACACACCGGCTCCCTCGATTTTATTTTCTTTCCAACGGTCTTTAATGGTCGGGCGGAAACGGTCGAAGTGGGCTTCATATGTATATACTTGTCCTAAAGCTTTTTCTTCAAGTAATTTTTGAATGGTTAAAAAGTCGGCATCCCAACGGCGGTTATGGAAGACAGAAAGATGCAAATCTCTCTCTTTCGCTAAAGCGAGCAGCTCTTCCCCTTCTTCACTATTCGTCACAAATGGCTTCTCTACCACTACATGTTTATCCGCAAGTAAAGCCTGCTTAATCATGGAATAGTGAAGATGATTTGGGGTTGTAATCACGACTAATTCAATGTCTTGTCGAAGTAAATCGTCAAGGGATGAAACCACAGTCGCACCCTGAATATCCTTCACCACTTTCTCCTCATCCGATGAAAGCACCGCTTCAATATGAAATTCCTCCAAATGTGAGAGGAACGGGCGATGAAAACTTTGTCCTGAAAAACCGTATCCTACTAATCCAACTTTGATCGGTTGCATAATGTCACCTTTTTCTTTCAAAATGTATTCCCATATTATCATGTACAAGTTCAGACGAAAAATGATTCGTTTTACAATTGATTGTTTGTTTGTATAAAATAATGTAGAAAGGGAGGTTAACAACATGCAATCAATTAAAAACAAAGAAACCTTTGAAGATTTAATCACTTCGGCAGAGCCGGTGATCGTTAAATTCCATGCAGACTGGTGTCCTGACTGCCGTCGTATGGATATGTTCATAGATGAGATCATGGAAGAGTTCGGTCAATATAAATGGTACGACATCAATAAAGACGAATTTCCTGAAATCGCCGAAAAATATGACGTCATGGGCATCCCGAGCCTGCTTGTCTACAAAAACGGCGAAAAAATCGCTCACCTGCACAGCGCCAACGCCAAAACACCAGAACAGGTAACAGAATTCCTGAGTGCACTATAACCTAGAGGTCCGTCGAGGGACGGACCTTGTTTTTAACCCCTTCAGATGAATATCCCCTCAAATAATTAATAGATGTTCCCGTTTCCATCTACATAAACCGTTTGAATGATCGTTCTCTGAAATTGGTTCCCCACCTGGGTTTCCCCTTCTATATCGATGGTGATGTTATGGACTCCTTCTTCAAATTCAGCAAGGGGCAGAGAAGATAGATTTTCCGTTGTAATGAGGGTGGTTGTTTTTTTGTTTCCGCTCTTCGTTGGAATATGTTGAATGGTATAGGTTTTCTTCACAGGTTTGTCGTGTATAATCCATGAACCCATTAAAGGTTCTCCATCACTCGCGAACTGATCCCCTTTCTTACTAACTCCTTTCTGAAACAGAATGGTCAGCATGTATTTTTCGCTATGACTATTATGCGCCCTCATTTCCCACCGTCCCAAAAGCGGCTTTGAAATGATGATGGAATGATGATAAGCGCCAGGGAAAAAACCAGTCGCATCTTCAGTAATCATGAACTGTTTATACACTTGCCCGTTTGGACTAATGAGCTCATAGCTCGAACCCTGTTGATCGCTGATCCAGTCCACAGAGATTTTCTCTACCTCTTCCTCCACTGAAAACTTCTCCACTCCAACACCCATAAACACCCCGCCTCTATGGAGGACCGATGTTTCTTCATCCTTTGCAAGCTCGCTCACAGCAGCATAGGATATCTCTTGCAGATTTTCAGTCAACAGATCCTTCAAATAAGGGAAAATCTCCCCGCCTTCTTTTATTGTTGTATGGGACCAGTCTTGGACCCGCACCTCTTTCCCATAAGGAAGGCGTGAACTTGTTACAAGCACCGCTCCATCACTTTGCCCATATCGGCTTAAGTATAACCCGCCCCAAAACAGTTCAGAATTCACCCCTCCCCATCCTGTACCACCGAACGTATAGAATGGGATGGCTTTTGCAAGTTCAAGTTCATCCGTCTCTGAACGGAAAGATTTCATATATCCCGTTTGCAAGGAAAACACGGCATTATTTTTACTTTTTAAAGCATCGGTCAACCAGCCGGCCCATTTACTGTAGGCAAGGTCTGCAAGTTCTGATCCATGATGAGGGGATGAAAGAGTGATGACCCTCTCCACATATGGTCCTGCACCATAATGAACCAATGCGGTTTGAACATCGATCCCTCCTTTACTATGCCCTACAACCACTACCTTCCTCTTAAAATAGCCGTAAATCTCACGAAGCTTTTCTCCTAAAAGCTGCCCATTCTTCCACATGTCTTCGTCTGGATACAAATCAATGAAAGCTGCTTGATGCCCATATTTCCGTGTGAATTCCTGTAGATCATTTTCTCGTATCCACGTGTCTGATGAGGCATGAATTCCATGAATAAATAAAATCGGATAGCCCTCCGACCCTTCTGCCATTTCATCCACAAACCACCTGCCCGGTATTCCCGACGAATTCTTCATCCCATCCATTTTCTCATGCAATGTCTTTACCTCCCTTTTGTTATCCTATCTATCTTCATTATCGTTTAGAAGAATCAAAATATCAGTAGTAATGTTAAATATAGGAATAAAGTTACACATCATCGCAAAGGTCGTTCAGAACGAAATCAAGGCAGAACCTC
The DNA here is from genome assembly GCF_041889765.1 of Rossellomorea sp. FM04394. Classification (NCBI taxonomy): domain Bacteria; kingdom Bacillati; phylum Bacillota; class Bacilli; order Caryophanales; family Bacillaceae; genus Rossellomorea; species Rossellomorea sp. FM04394. Next base: position 3,672,523 of record NZ_CP168654.1, read on the forward strand.
TTAAGGTTCATAACCTTTCTGTATAAACCGGTGAGGACATCAACCCCCAAAAAAGAATATGTATCTTTGATGAAAGAAAACATTCAAACAATCAGGGAAGCACTAGAACACAAATGATAAAAGCCAGGCGCATTTAAGCGCCTGGCTTTTTCCATCTATCAAACTTCCACCGTAAAAGCAGGAATCGGGTCTTTAAATTCAGTCCAATCCTCTGTCATTTCTTTTTCTGTTAACAAGCAGCTATCCAATGACTGCTCGATTTCTTCCCTGTTCATCCCAAGGCCGATAAATACAATTTCGTTCATTCGATCCCCATGAACAGGATCCCATTTCTCTGCTAATTCCACTTCTTCAGCAAGGATTTCCATTCTTTCATTCTCAGGATAAGAAGCTACCCATTCCCCTGCTCCCTGGATGATGATCGATGGACCTGCCTGGGATAATAAGCCCGTCATGTCGTTACGGGTCGGCAGCCAAAAGAAGCCCTTTGCCCTAACGATATCAACCGGCCATTCCTCCATCCAAGCCATGAAACGTTCTGGGTGAAATGGCTTGTTACGACGGTAGACAAAAGAAGAAATTCCATATTCCTCAGTTTCTGGTGTGTGTTCTTCTTGTAGCTCTTTAATCCACCCGGCTGCCTGGCTAGCTTTTTCAAAATCGAATAGTCGGGTGTTCAGGACTTGATCTAAAGAAATGTTAGAATGTGAAGTTACGATGATTCTCGCTTCCGGGTTCAACTTATGAAGAACCGCTTTTAATTCAACCACGTCCACTTTCTCCACTAAGTCTATTTTATTTAACACAATCACATTCGCAAACTCGATTTGATCAATCAGCAAATCCACTACTTCCCTTGTATCTTCTTCGCCTGTTGCCTCAGCGCGGTCCAGCAGAGTTTCACCACTTGCAAAATCGTGCCAGAATCGGTTGGCGTCTACAACCGTCACCATCGTATCCAGTCTCGTTTTACTCGTCAGATCAATGTCCATCTCTTCATCCAGATAAGTGAATGTTTGAGCTACAGGAATAGGTTCCGAGATCCCGGTAGACTCGATCACAATATAATCAATATTCCCCTGATCGACCAATCGCTGGACTTCAATCATTAAATCTTCCCTCAAGGTGCAGCAAATACAACCATTTTGAAGCTCCACCAATTTTTCTTCTGTTCTGGCGAATCCCCCACTCTTAACGAGGGACGCGTCGATATTCACTTCACTCATATCATTCACAATAACCGCTATTCGCTTATCTTCCCGATTATGTAAGATATGATTTAATAATGTCGTCTTGCCTGATCCTAAATAACCGCTTAATACTGTTACTGGTACTTTCATGATAAACATTCATCTCCTTTTAAATTCGAAATCATTACGATTTAAACTGTATGTTTCACTATTCTTTCTGCTGCTTTCCTTGCACCTGAAATATTACGCGAGGACGGCCCGATTTCTAACTCAGCCAGTGGTCCTGTAACAAATAAATGATTACACCATGACAAGTCCTCTTTCACTACCGGAAAACCACATTTCGCACACGCTAACTTTTCTTCTTGAATGAGTTTTTGCAGCCAGTCCACTTTCATGACCTCTCTTGAAAATCCAGTGGCAAATAGTATCGTCTTTGCTTTTACATTCGACTTTGCCTTCGTTAAATGCAGTATAATCTCATCATCTGATACATCCCATGATTGGATTTCATCTTGGATAAAGGTGAACGTGTTGCTTCGTTTCAAATGTCTCAACTTATTAGCTAATTCACTTGGCATAGACCCTTTATGACGGGCATGATCAATGACCGCTCTTCTGTCTTCATACCGTGAAATCTTTTCAAAGCCCCTCATATACTTAGGACCAAGCCAGCCGGGATCACTATCAAAGTCGTGAACCCTATAAGGGTGCCTGGCAATTTGATATACCTGTCCGGTGAATTGCCTGCTTAGCTTAACCACCAGGTGGGCAGCGGAGATCCCTCCTCCTATCACGGCGATTGGAGGTTCTACTCTCGGAAGGGAGTCAGCAAATAAATGTCCAACTTGTTGTGGGCGTGCCGCAACAAGATCACTTCCCCAAGAGGGATAAGTCAATTTATTATTCATTCCCGTTGCAATCACAATGTTATTCCCATAAAAATGGTCCAAACTACTTGTTCTCACTATCCAACCGTTATCTCCTTTCTCAACGTGTTCCACCTTTCCCTGAAACCATGCTTTAGAGATTTCAATTTCATCTAATACTGTGGAACTGTGTTGATTAAATAGAGAAAGAGCCGGCCTCTTATATGGTCCGTAGAAATCTTCTCCTTCATCCTTCTTAAAGGATAGCAGGCTAAAGGGATGTGTATCCAAATGGTGGACAAAAGGTGAACGCAAATACGGCATGTCAATTAAACCGGTCAGCCTTTTCCATTTGAATATTGGCTCTGGGTAAGGATCGATTACACATATCTTATGAATTGGCACCTCTTTCTTTTTCACAAGATACGTAGCCACTGTGCATCCATGGATACCTCCACCGATTATGATCCATTCATACATATTCTCACCACCTGATTATGTTTAATAAAACGAAATAATTACGATTTATTCATAATGAGAGAATCCTTACTTACATATAAGTAAGGATTCTTTCGTTTATTCAATTTTAATAAAAAATTCTTCTACATAAGGATTAGCAGGCGGGTCGATTATTTCAAACACAGGATTCTTTATTACAGGCATTTCCTGACCATTGAAATCCACCTTATCAATCACGCCACTCACGTTAATCCATGTATCTGGTTCCAGTTTACTCAGTTCTGAATCACGTGCCAATAAACCATAAACAGAGGCATCGGCTACACAGCATGTAACGGTGAAACGGGAAATGACCAATTCTTCCTCTGCAAATCCTTCATCTTTATAAACAAAACCTGTAAGCTGAATTTCTTTACCGACGAAGTTGTCAAGATTTTCATCCACAATACTTAATGTTTGAATATATTGTTCATCTCTTACGAATATTTTTTCTTTTTTATTTACTATCTCCTTCAACTTGTCGAAATCCTTTTCCACAGGAAATTCGTCATACGGGTCGAGGGTGGGATCGGTTACAGCCGAACTTTTTTCAGCATTCTCATCTTGATTCACCCCTTTTTGTTCACTGGATGGCGGTGTTGAAAATAGACTATTCCCTACTTTCACCCCTCTTTTAGCCGCAACGGAACTATCTAGTAAGTTATCCGGCATGAGGAACCCAACAACAATTGGAAATATAAAAAGAGCATATACCATGCTGGACTTGAAGAATCCTTTTGGCAGTTCATGTCCTTCACAACCACAATGATGTTCTTTAACAGAAGCTGAAGATGTCCCCCGAATGATTTGAATCGCACCAAGAAGAATAAAAACACCCAGAGCAAAATACATGTATCCATGCATTTTTGGTGCGACAAAGTTTTGCAAATTAAACGTTAAAAATAGTTTCAATACCAAGAGAGCATATCCGATTAAGATGATCCCTCTGATGAATGTATGGAATTGAATGGATTGTTTCACTCCTCTTGCCCCCTTTACACAAATACTTGGAATACAAGCGTGCAAATATATACTACGATTGTCACGATTCCAATAAAGATCAACACGAATTTTTTATTAAAGTAAGCAAGCATCAATAATGTATTCTTGAAATCAATCATCGGCCCATACACTAAAAATGCCAAAAGGGACGAAGCAGAAAAGATACTGCCGAAAGACGAAGCCACGAATGCATCTGCCTCTGAACATAAAGAAATAATATACGCAAACCCCATCATAACCGCCGGTGCCAGAACCTCATTCGTCCCAATCCCCACTAACAGTTCTCTATCAAGATATGTCTGAAATCCTGCTGCAACAAATGCTCCGATGATAAGAAATTTACCCATGTCAAAAAATTCATCACTGGCATGTACAATCGTCTGCATTAGTTTATTGGGAGAGTGATCGTGATGATGCTCGTGATCATGCTCTTTCTGTATTAGCGGGTTTCTCTTTCCATAAAACCTGTACAATAGTGCCCCAATGATTAAGGCAGCTATTAGAGCAATACCCATCCTTCCCCAGACAACCGTCATATTATTCTGGAACGCATAATAAGTAGATGCGAAGACTATCGGGTTTAATATAGGCGCCGTTACCATCACGACAATCGCAAGATGAGCAGGCATCCCTTTTTTAATCAGTCTCCTGGCCACCGGTACAATGGCACATTCACATACCGGAAGCAATGCCCCTACTACAGCTGCAGGAAACAAAGCCAGGTAAGGGAATCTCTTGGGAATGATTTTTTGTAATAACCTCTCAGACACAAATACTTGAATAAGTGCTGATGCGAAGACACCGATTAAGATAAAAGGTATCGCTTCTAATAGGATACTTAAAAATATAGTAATGACATTCGCCATCGAAGAAGTAAGAAACTCGTCCGGGACATACACTTTCACCCAATCTCCTGCTAAAAAAAGAACAATGAATAACAAAAATAATAATATCCCTGTCATTTCTTGACTGAAGCTTCTCAAAGAATTCATTCATTTACGTTTCCTTTCTTTAGTTTACATCTTTTAATCGTAATCATTTCGCTTTACATTATACCTTATTCTTGTCCCAAAAAACTATGCTAAATTATTTTTAATCTTTCTTTAACATTTCAATTCTGCATAACCTAAAGTTATTCTTCAAAAACTACAAATGAATTGAATAGATTGGAGGGGATTCAAATGACGAAAAAGTACAACAAAGGCAGTGAAAATCAAAATTCACCCAAGCGCGGCACCACGGAATTTGCTAACGAAATCACGAGTGGAGACAACAGTAAGGGTAATAAGCACAATAAAGACCAACGTAATAAAACGAAATAAAAAGAACCTGCCTGATGAATCATCAGGCAGGTTTTAATTAGTTATAAGTAATTGTCTCAACTGGTTCTCTTACTCATCATCACCAGTAATCCTCACCGCGGCAGTACCATTTTGAAGATAAGTGGGCGGTGCCGGATCAACTTCTTTATCATTACTTCCATAAAATCTTTCATTCAATTCCATATTTGCTTCTGTAGTCGATGTTCTTTCATCCTGTTTCTTCATATCATCACCCTTTCGCTATTAGCGTATCGGATTCCAAATGAAATATACGCTCATTTTTCTCTAAAAAAAGGACAAACTAACCAATGAAAATAGACTACAAGGAGGAAATGAAGAATGGATTATAATCGTGTAAAACAGATATTATCTTCTTCAGCTGATATTGAAGTAAAATATAAAGATGCATCTGTCTGGATCGACTCTGTTAATGAAGATGGAAAAACAGCCGTTGTTCATCTTCGCGGACCATTAGAAGAACGTTCTGAAGTAAGTGTCTCAGATTTAGAAGAAGCATAATCGTAGAAAAGACCATGCAGTCCCCCCCCCCCCGAAAGGAAGGAGAAGCATGGTCTCATCTATCTTAAACTTATTTATTGTCTTTGATTTTCCCTTTGTTTTTAAGAAGTTCAAAGATCATTTTTGCTTGATCTGTGTTATCGATCATGCCGGAGAATTTCTCTTTTTGTGGACCAAATGCATACACAGGAACGTCATCTCCTGTATGTCCATCCGTTGTCCAGCCCGTGCCTGAACGCTTGTCGAAGATTTTCTCGATTGCATTATCGATTTCGGTTTGATCGCCTTTTTCTGCTGCTTCTTTCACAGAAGCGATTTCCTCTTCCGTCAGCTCAAGGTCGATATTTTCAGCTAATGTTTCTTCCACTGAAGCACCATTTACAATTTGTTCTGCCATGAAATCAGGAGTGCGTTTTGCAGCTTGAATCGGTGCCGGATCCCAATTGTATTCACCGTCTGCACCAATCGAGATTCCTCCTGTAGAATGGTCGGCTGTAACGACTACCAATGTTTCACCATTTTCTTTCGCAAAATCCCTAACTTCTTCAAGAGCCATCTCAAAGTCTCTCATTTCACTCATAGCCCCGACAACATCATTATCGTGACCAGCCCAGTCGATTTGACTGCCTTCCACCATCAGGAAGAATCCGTCCTTGTCACCTTTTAAACGGTCTAGTGCAGATGTCGTCATATCCGCTAAGCTTGGCTGTTCTTCATTACGGTCGATCATCTTGTCCATCCCGACTTCAGAGAAAAGACCAAGAATTTGCTTGTTGTCGTCATTTTTAAGTTCCTCAGCTGATTTCACATAGCTGTAGCCATCCTTTTGGAACTCCTCAGCAAGGTTACGGTCATCACGTTCGAAGAAGTCCGTCCCCCCACCTAACATGACGTCTATCTTATGCTCTCCATTAATCATTTCATCATAATAGTCATCCGCAATCGCATTTTCGCTTTTACGCTGCTCTTCATGCGCTCCATAGGATGCTGGAGTGGCATGGGTGATTTCTGATGTTGCCACGATTCCTGTAGACATGCCGTTTTCTTTCGCCTGCTCTAATACCGTTTTAACATCAGTCTTATCATTATCTACTGCGATTGCATTATTATATGTTTTGACCCCACCGCTCATCGCCGTAGCAGCAGCGGCTGAGTCTGTTACGTTTTCTTTCTCATCCTCTGGATAAGTGGATTGTAATCCGACAAGGTAAGGATCGAATGCCGTTTTTTCCATTTCAACTGTTTCTGGATTGTCATTCATATAACGAAGAGCCGTTGTGTAAGGAACACCCATTCCATCACCAATCATAAAGATGACGTTTTTTGCTTTGCCATTCTTGGATTCCTTCGCTTGGGCTTCTGTGTTGTCCTGATTCATTCCTATTACACTTCCAAGAGCTAATGTTGACACAACCGCTAATGGAAGAATCTTCTTCATTGAGTTCTTCATTTACCCTACCTCCTATAATTTCGAATACATATGTAGAATAAAGGGGAAATATGAAGAACCATTTGCAAATGGACTACAGGAGTGTAAAGGTTATGTAAATGAAGAAAAACAGGTATAAAGTCACCTGTTTTTCATTAGTAAAACGATCCCGTTCATAGTCTTTACGAGCTCATTACTCTCTGATCAGAGGAAGCGTACAGCAGCGGAATGAGCCGCCTGACTTGATGATTTCGGATAAATCCAGTTCAATCACGTCAAAACCCTTCGATCTGATTCGTTCATTCATGTCTTGATTTTGAGTGAGACTGATTATTTTCCCGTCACCGATCGCTAATACATTGGGACCCATTTGAAATTGTTCGTCGTCAGACACAGTAATGATATTATAATGTTCCTTGATTGACTCAAGATCCTCTTTAGAAAAGGCAGGTGGATACACAAGGGCCCATTCCTCTGAAATGATCGTAAATACACAATCCAAATGAAGAATCCCTTCTTTTAAAGGTAACTCATGAACGGTATATTGGGGGAGCTGATTTCGTAACGATTGGATGGCCAATTGGTTCGTCCGTCCACTCACTCCGATCCAAATATTCTGCTCATCAACGAGCACATCCCCTCCTTCAATGGAATGGAGAAGTTCATGATAAGGCACGTCATTCGTTTCCAGCCAATTCTTGAGCGTTTTCACTTCGCCCCGCCTGACATCGGTATTCATCGATGCAACGAAGAACTGATCATGAATCGAGAAACCGATGTCCCTCGTGAAGACTTGTTCATTAAACTCCGGTGATGGTTGAAGGTGAATGACTTCTGAACCATTTTTCTCTAATGTATCAACAAAGTGTTTATGTTGCTGTACCGCTTTATCTATATTGATATTTTCCTTTAGGAAATGCTTTTGAGTCTCATTTATGATTTCATTTATTTGCATATTTTCAGGTGAAACAACGACCACTTTCTTTAACTTTCCATACTCATTGGAACAATGGGTTTTAGATTTTGGAACCAACGGGGAATTTAAACTCATCTTTTCGCCCTCCATTTATATACTCTTAAAAACTGCTTTTCCCTGTTATTATGCTGATAAAACTTCCTTTTTATAATTTATGCTGAAGAAGCCTAAACAGGGACGACGGGTATAGTTAATGGGTGTTATATGGGCTACTGTGCACTCAATTAAAAAAGGACTCAGCTAAGCCCTTTTTAGAATGCCTTCTATTGTTCTTCTGAGGCTTTATCGTCCTTATCCACCTCATCGTCATTCAATGTTTCACCGGAAGGATCTTCATTAAGCGTACCCTCATTATCTTCTTCATCCGCTTTGTCTTCATTCATGGAATCTTCGTTATTCGACTCTTCATTCATAGTGCTTTCATCTTGAGAAGTATCCTGCTGTTCCACGTTATTACCTTCATCTTCGGCACCTTCATCATTTCCACAACCAGCTAAAACCAAGCCTGCACTCAGCGGTAAAGTTAGTAATAAATTTCTTATTTTCATTAACAATCTCTCCTTTGAAGTGTGTCTGTAAGTGCTTAGTTCTTGTTTACCACGAATAGATTATGATAAACAAATGAGTGAGATTTTGGAAATGAGCCCTTTGTTATCCAGTGAAAAAAGCGTGCTGTCGCACGCCAAAATAATACTTCCTAATGAACCATCCGGTCATGATCCTTCCAGTATTCTTTTCGAAGCACAACCTTTTGGATTTTTCCTGAAGCGGTCTTTGGTAACTCCTTTGCAAAGGTAATACTCTTCGGTGCTTTGAAGTGGGCAAGCTTTTCTCTGCTGAATTCGATAAGATCCTTTTCCGTTAAGCTGTGACCCTCCCTGATAACAACGACTGCATGGGGCACTTCTCCCCAACGCTCATGGGGGATGGCTACGACCGCTGCTTCGAGGACACTGTCATGTTCATAGAGAGCCCCCTCTACTTCAATGGAAGAGATGTTTTCTCCTCCGCTGATGATGACGTCTTTCATTCGGTCGACAATTTCAATGAAGCCATTCTCGTCGACCGTCGCCATATCACCTGTATGCAGCCATCCATCTCGAATGGCTTGATTGGTTGCTTCGGGGTTTTTAAAATATCCTTCCATCACGGTATTCGTTCTTGTCACGATTTCTCCAATCGCTTTTCCGTTACGGGGCACTTCATTACCGAGCTCATCCACTACTATTACCTTGCTGCCAATCATACTGTAGCCGGCTTTCGCCTTTAACCGGTATTTTTCTTCCTTTGGTCGGTCCTGTTCGGAAGATCTCAGGATGGATGTAGTGATAAGTGGTGATATTTCAGTCATTCCGTACACCTGGATAAACTCCCACTTTAGATCCTCTTCTACCTTTCGGACAAATGCTGGTGGAGGAGCCGAACCCGCAATGACAACCCTTACATCTTGTCCGATAGTCCGCTCCCTGTTCGGATAGTTCTCCAGAAGCATATTCAGAACAGTCGGCGCCATATGCATAACCGTTACGCCGTGCTTCTCGACTTTATCTAAAATCATCTCAGGGTCTACTTTTCTGAGCATCACCTGGGTCGCACCGTTGGCAGTATAATAGAAAGGTGAACCCCAGCCATTCACATGAAACATGGGCAGGACATGGAGTAACGTGTCGCGATCCGAAACCCGTAAATGATGCATGGATGATAGAGCATGCAAATAATTGGACCTGTGGGTGAGGAGCACTCCCTTCGGATCTCCTGTCGTCCCACTCGTATATAATAAAGAAGCGATGTCGGTTTCTTCCAGGTCTACGCGATCGAAAGATTCGTCGCTGAATGAACCGCGCCACTCGTCATAGCCGGGGTGTCCATCTATTGACTCACCATGGATCACAATATGCTTTACATTCGGCACCCTTGACAAAATCGGCTGAACCAGTGGATACAGTTCCTCATCCACAAATAATACTTTGCTCTCGCTATGAGTCAGAATAAATTGATAATCCGCAGGTTTTAAGCGCGTATTAAGCGGTGTCATAATCCCTCCGACACCATAGACACCATAGAATCCCTCCAGCATCTCAGTGGTATTGGGGGCCAGGTACGCAACCTTGTCCCCTTTTTCAACCCCGAATTCCTTTAGTCCTCTAGACAATTGATTCACTCGGGCATTCAGCTGCTTATACGTCAAACGCTTTACATCATCAATGATTGCCACCTTTTCCCCATATTGTTCGACTGCCCGATCCAGAAAATCCGTTAACACTAATGGTACATGCATATGTACAACCCATCCCCTCTGTTAGTAAATGACTATTTATATTCATTATTTTAGCAGATTCGGAATATTTATTGGGAATATTCTGAAATTTATTGTCTTGAAGGATAGTCCTCCACTCCTTTCAACAAAAAAAGCATGATGACACATTGGTCACCATGCTTTTAAAGTCAGCGGCCTCTTCTATTTGAAGATGCTCTTCCTTGGCTGTTTCTTTTACCGCTGGAGTCGTTTCTTCTAGGTTTGCCAGAATCACTTGACCTTGATGGTCTGCCTTTTGAAGGGGCGGCTGAGTCACGGCCGCGCCGGGATGATGATTCTTCCCTTTTGGTCCGACGACTGTTTGACGAGTCACCACCGTCACTGTTACGGGACCTGCCTCCACGTGGAGACCTTGCTTTTCTCTCTTTATTCGCCTGGATATTCTTTTCACGTCTATCCTTCGCACTTTCATTTGATCCCTTATGGACATTGGCGGGTTCCTTAGAAGGTGCGACCTCCACGATACGACGAGGCAATGAACGGCCAATGCCTTTTTCAATCATTTCCAAGTCCTGCTTATCCTTTAATGCAACAAACGTGATGGCCAGCCCATCTTTACCGGCACGTCCCGTACGTCCGATTCTGTGAATGTAGCTTTCCACATCTTGAGGGATATCATAATTGAATACATGAGTTACGCCTTCAACATCAAGACCACGAGCTGCCACATCCGTTGCGATAAGAAGTTGAAGCTTCGCATCCCGGAACTTCTTCATCACGTTTTCCCTTTTCGCCTGGGATAAATCGCCGTGGAGCTCATCGACTAGAAACCCTCTCGCTTTAAGGTCTCCAAGCAGCTTGCTGACCCTTCTTTTCGTGCGGCAGAAAATGATGCCTAAAAACGGCTGAACATCATCGATCGTTTGACTGAGGGCTTCTAATTTCTGACGATCCGTCGTTTCCACGATTTCCTGCTGGATTTCCTGTACGATTTTTTCTTTTTCACGGATCTGTACATTATGCGGGTTGTTCATATAGCGCTTGCCGATCTTTCGGATATCCTTTGACATCGTCGCAGAGAATAGCGCGGTTTGACGGGTGAACGGCGTCTCGCGAATGATCGACTCCACTTCATCAAAAAATCCGATATGAAGCATTTGATCTGCTTCATCCAGTACTAAGAACGATACGTTTGAAAAGTCCACGGTCTCCCGACGAACGTGATCAAGTAAACGACCCGGTGTTCCAATCACGATATGAATCGCTTTATTCTTCAGTCGCTTGATCTGCTTCTCAACATCCTGGCCGCCATACACAGCCAACACATGTATGTCATCTTCCGTAGAAGAAAGAATCTGATTTAATTCAGCCGTTACCTGAATCGCGAGCTCCCTTGTCGGAGTCACAATAAGAGATTGGATCTCATCTCTCGCTGGATCAATTTTAGCAAGCATAGGCAGAAGAAAAGCCATCGTTTTTCCCGTTCCTGTCTGTGCCTGACCGATCACATCTTCTCCATTCAATAACACAGGGATGGTTTCGCTCTGGATCGGTGTTGGTTCTGTTATCGATTGTTCTTTTAACGCATTGACGTACTTAGGTTGAATTCCTAAGGAAGTAAAATCATTCAATGGGGTCACCTCTTTGTACCCATTATACCTTTAACTCTCTTTAGAAAATAGGGCACTATGTTATAATGGGAAAATCGTAAAATGAAATGAGGAATAATCATGCTGGCATTTGAAGATAAATTAACCATAATCGAAGAGTTTCCTGAGCTTACACGGAAGGATGTATCATTGAACCGGGTGAATTTCCACTTTGAAGACAGTCTCTATGATAAAACGACCGTGGTGTACCACCTGCACCCGAACGGAAACGGTTTTGTTTATACGGGCAGCCTTCCCGGTTATGAAGCGAATCAAAAAGGACTCGTCAATATCCGTGATTTTTCGGCGGATGAACTGCGCGTAATCATCCGGGCTTCCATTGATCACTTGGCAACGGAAGAAGAAATCGTGCCTCCGGTCGAACAGTTGTGGAAAGATGCGGATGGGCACTCCCTCACACTGCTGGAAGAAGATGACCGCTGGAATATATATGCCGGTGACAATTTGGAGGACAGCTTTGGCGGATATGATGAAGCTGCGTTGTATTTGCGTGAGGAAGGGTTTCGGAGACGTTGATAAGAAGTTAAAAGGACGAATTCTTTATCGATTCGTCCTTTTTTAATGGAATCTGGCGCTGCATCTGTCATGGGGCAGGGGTCCCCTTGTAAGAACCAAGTGAAATGGTGACGAATTCGGACGGTTTTTGGGAAAATCCAGGCGAAACTTGATGAATCCAGCCGGTTTATCTAAAAATCCAGCCGAAACTGTAATGAATCCGGCCGATCTCTGTGAAAATCCAGCCGATATTGCCGAGAATCCGGCCGATTCCGGGAAAAATCCGGCCGAATTACTTTTATTCCCAAATCAAAACCCAATTTGTTTATAGAGACCTTTTCAAAATATCCCTCACAGCGTCATAATCCATCTCCTTATAGGTTCCTACACCGGGCTTGATGAACGTCTTCTCCACAATGGCATCAAACTCGCTATCATCTATATCATAATCCCTAAGCGTACTTGGAGCGCCTAGCGAGTTCCAGAAGTCACGAAGAGCTTTAGCACCTTCTCTTGCCACTGTGATATCGTCCTTACCTTCAGGGGAGATACCGAAAACATTGACCGCTAGACTTTTCACTCGGGAGGGATCTTCTTCTGCGACATGCTCCAACCAGTTTGGGAAAAGAATCGCAAGGCCGCCGCCGTGTGGAATATCGTAAACTGCGGAGATGGCATGCTCGATTCTGTGCGTTGCCCAATCTCCCCCATCTGTTCCATTCGAAAGGGTTCCATTAAATGCTGTTGTACTGACATACATCATCGTTTCTCTATGCTTAAAGGATTGTAAGTCTTCCAGTAATTGAGGGCCGGTTGCGATTGCCGTTCTCAACAGGGACTCAATGAATCCATCAATCATCGGTGTGTTTTCTGTCCGATGGAAATAGTGTTCAAGGGCATGGGACATACTGTCGACGATTCCATAGATTGTTTGATCCCGTGGCACAGAAAATGTATAGGCAGGATCAAGGATTGAAAACACAGGGAATACAATGGGAGAACCCCATCCTAATTTATCCTTCGTTTCCCAGTTGGTGATCACCGAAACAGAGTTCATTTCAGAACCTGTTGCCGCCAGGGTCAGAACCGTTCCAAACGGTAGAGCTTCTTTAATAGGAGCTTTTCCCGTAATCAAATCCCAAGCATCACCCTCGTATTTTGCCCCGACAGAGATGGCTTTTGTGCAATCGATCACACTTCCCCCACCAACTGCCAATATGAAATCAATCCCTTCAGTTTTACAAATTTCGACTCCTTTACGTACCGTTGTCAAACGGGGATTTGGTTCAACTCCACTTAGTTCGTATACAGACGCATCGACTTTCTCCAACTCAGCCAGTACATGATCGTAAACGCCATTTCGCTTGACGCTACCTCCCCCATAGACCAGCAGGATGTTTTTTCCTCTATCTAAAATAGTAGATAATTGCTTTACTTCATCTTTTCCAAAGTACAGCTTCGTAGGATTGTATTGCAAGAATGTATTCATGTTTCGCACCTCATCTTAAAGTTTGTGTACTCATAGTAACACTGAGTTCTTTCATATAGATATTGATACTTTTCCATATGACTCATCAAAAATATTGATATTAATGAGTTATTGATGAAATCAATTGCGTTAATGGCGGAGTTAGCCACTTCTTTCTTTGGTACACAACTTGCGTATAGACCTTTATTTTTTCATGATGAAACGGAAGTTGGATCACCTTACCGTTGTCAATTTCTTTCCTTACCGAGATTTCAGGTAAGATGGCAAGTCCTAAATCGTCCGCTACACATTGTTTAATCGCCTCTAGACTGCTAAAGGAAATAACGGATTTAGCCTGAACATTTTCTTCTTTCAGCAACTGTTCCAGCAAGACTCTGTAAGAGCAGCCTTCCTCCGTTAAAATCAAGGTTTCTGATTCAAGTTCCCGCAGGTCCATCACATGATATGAACCCAGTCGATGACCAGGAGGTGCAATCATGACAAGCTTTTCCTGACGAATCGGAATGGTCGTGAGTTCAGGGTGCTCCACATAACGGTCCATTAAAATCGAAACATCGAATTTCCCTTCAAGCGTCCCTTCCTTTAAATTCGGACAAAGTCCGGATTCCAATAGAATCTTTAATTCGGGATGCTTTTCTTTTAATTGTTTAATATAGGGCGTTATGAAATAGGCAGCCAATGATTCTACCGTCCCTACACGCAGCGTTCCCCTGAGATTACTTTCCTTCGAGATTCTTTCCTCTGCTTCATCTAAAAGGGATAGGATCTTCTCCACATAGTAATAGAGTTCTTCCCCAGATTGTGTAAGGCGCATCTTTCGGCCGACCCGCTCAAATAACTTAATGCGATAATGCTCTTCTAGCTTCTTGATTTGGGTGGTCACACTCGATTGAGCATAGCCCAGTTCTTCCCCGGTCTTTGTATAACTTCCCCATTTGGCGACTTCTTTAAAAGTATAAAAGTAATTCAGATCCATGCTCTTCCTCCATCATTATTTACGATAATTAGTATCAATAATTATAGATAACTCCAATACTTTAATCAATGATATACTCCAATCCAACACCTTTCCCCAACAAAAGGTGGCGTCCAATCCGTATGATACTGTACACTTTAACTATTACTTTGGCTGACTAATAGATAGGAAGGATTTTCTTTCCTATTCCGCTTATGGGTCGCTCTTCATCAAATCCCGCCATATAATTTAAGCAAATATAAACTGTAAACCAAAATTCATTTGGAGGAGTGTTAATTAATGAAAGTATTAGCGCTTTTAGGGAGCACACGAAAAAACGGTAATTCTGAATACCTTGCCAAAAAGATCGTTGAAGGAACCTATCATACCATCGTGTCGCTTGCCGATCTGCATATTAAACCGATCGAAGACTTAAGACACTCAGAAGGTGGATTCTCGCCTGTCGATGATGACTACGAACAGCTCGTCCATTTAATGGAAGAGCATGACGTATTACTGTTTGCTACACCCCTTTATTGGTACGGAATGAGTGGTCCCATGAAAAACTTCTTCGACCGCTGGAGCCAGTACCTGCGCGATGAGCGCTTTACCTTAAAAGAAGAGCTAGCGAAGAAAAAAGCGTTTGTAGTGATTACCGGTGGAAGCTCTGCAAAGATCAAAGGCCTTCCCCTGGTACAGCAGTTCAATTACATTTTTGAATTCGTCAATATGGAATTTGCGGATTATATGATCGGTGCCGGAGTGAAGCCCGGAGAAATCGCAAATGACGTAGCAGCCCTTGAAAAAGCTGAGCGTTGGAATGCACAATTCAAATAATGGATGATCCCTCTATGGGGGTCATTTTTTTGTTGATTTTTCCTTGATAAGGAAACAGTATAAGCACAACTCTTTATGGGAGGCTCACTATGGATTTTCCAACGATACACACAAACGTCTGGGACGCCGTCATCGCGATTCCTGTCATTATCATCCTCACCCAACTCATTAAAGTTCTCTTTAAACCTCATGGCTTTTTAGTGCCTAATATTGCCGTCATTCTTGGCTTGCTTATTTCCATTTTCATCAGTCATAAAGGGCACCTTGCTACGGGGATTTTCATGGGTTTCTTTTATGGATACGCTGCGATTGGGAATTATGCTTCTTTGAAGACTTCCGTATTGGCTTTTCGGGGGGAGAAGGAGGATGTTCGATGAGGGGTGTTAAGTCGTATCTTTTATCTTTGGTTGACCCAGTGGTTGAAAGGTTCACTGAAGAAAATCCGGCCGAAAAGTGGAGTAATCCGGCCGAAATCACGAAAAATCCAGCCACTTACCAAATTATAACAAACGCCTCACCATGACTCTACAATTTACACAAAAAAAGATGACCAAAGTCATCCTTGAAGTCTTCCCAATATCGTCTTCAATGTCTGATCCAAACTCTCCAACTCTTCCCCATCCATCTCTAATCGCTCGAGCAACCGGGTCGGAACACAAGCAGCTTTTTCTTTAAGGGCTTCTCCTTTCTGTGTAAGAGAAATTTCGACGCTCCGCTCATCCTTAACAGATCGATGACGCTCAACGAGTCCGTTTGCTTCCATTCTTTTCAGCATCGGAGTTAACGTTCCCGAGTCTAAGAACAATTTTCGTCCCAATTCTTTTACAGATACCGTTCCATCTTCCCAAAGCACTAACAATGCCAGGTATTGCGGATACGTCACACCGATTTCTTCAAGCAGCCCGCGATATAACTTTGTTATTTCCCGCTCAGCTGTATAGATCTTAAAGCATATTTGATTCTCTAATAATAATGGATTTTTCATACATGCATATTCCTTTCTTGAACAAACTAACCTAAGATCATCATACAAATAAAGATATCAATTATCAAATTTAATTTTACAAAAATCAATTGTTGACAATTAAAATAAAAGTTGTTAATATAAGTTTTGTAATATTAAATTGTACACAATCAAAACGAATGAGGAGTGAAAGAAATGGAAGCATTATACACAGCAAAAGCAACAGCAACAGGTGGACGCGCCGGAAAAGTAACCAGCAGTGACGGAGTATTGGATGTCGGTTTGGCAATGCCTAAATCACTTGGTGGATCCGGGGCAGAAGGAGCAACGAATCCAGAGCAACTGTTCGCAGCTGGATATGCGGCTTGTTTCGATAGCGCTCTTAACTTGGTGGCCCGTCAAGAAAAGAAAAAGATTGAATCGAAAGTTACGGCTGAAGTCTCTATTGGTAAAGATACAGACGGAGGTTTTAAACTTGGCGTTGTTCTTTCAGTGGCCGTCAATGGTGTTGAACTGGATGAAGCGAAGCAATTGGTTGAAAAGGCACATGGAGTTTGCCCATACTCTAAAGCAACGAGTGGCAATATTAATGTTGAACTAAACACTGAATTATACTAAATAATCGTGGATAGGCAATTAAATGCCTATCCCCTTTTTTTATACTGTAACGAACGTTTGTTCTAGTTTCATTCCAATAGATTGGACTATAATAAGAGGGTATTAAAATTCATGCGTACTGGAGTGGAGAAGTGATGAAGCATCAGGCTACACCTTATTTTAGTTTTAGTGGCGAAGCAAAAGAAGCACTAAACTTTTACAAAGAAGTGTTTGAAGGAGAAGTATTAACAGTTCAGACTTTTGGCGAAGCTGATTACCCAAGTCCACCGGAAATTGCTGATCAAATCATGCATGCTCACTTTAAAAAAGGAGATTTTTCCTTCATGATGTCAGATAGCTTTCCTGGTCATCAGCCAACGGCAGGAAACAATATATCCCTTGTCCTTGAGCTGGAAAGTGAAGAGGAAATCAATAGATACTATAGTCGTTTAACTGAAAAAGGAACAGTAGTTATGGAGCTTCAAGACACGTTCTGGGGTGCTATGTATGCAAAGGTGAAAGATCCTTATGGCATCAATTGGGACTTGAATTACACGAAAAAATAAACCAGTGGCTGCTGCAAACCTGCAAATGCAGTAGCCGTTTTTCCACGTTTACACTGATACATTTCGATCGAATTCCTTTCAGACTGGAACATCCTCTTTAGAATAAATCCTACCTAACTTAATAATTTTACTCATTTAATGCTGATGGAACCCACTAAAAAGCTGAAGTATATAACGGTAACGAGTAATTATGTTTTATTCAATACTGTTAAAGGGAATGGAATATGAACATAATTTAAATGACGATATTTCTTATTGGGGGAACCAACATGGATCTACATAATGGCCGCTTATTTTGGCCAACTACATTAAAAGATAAAAAGAGAAGCTTCGATACACATTATGATGTTGCCATCATAGGGGGAGGGATGTCCGGGGCATTATGTGCCTACTCACTTACCGAAGCGGGGTTGCGCGTTGCAATCATCGAGAAGCGAAGAATGGCTTCAGGGAGCTCAGCTGCTAATACTGGTTTATTGCAGTTTTCCAACGATATCATGCTCCATGATCTGATTGAGCAAATTGGAGAAGAGAAAGCTGTCCGTTTTTATAAACTGTGTCTTGAAGCGATTGAAAGCCTTGAACAGATAGCAATGAAGTTACCAGTCTCTCCCGAATTCATACGGAGGAAGAGCATATACTATGCGAGTACTACCCGGCATGTATCAAAGCTGAAGAAAGAATACAAAGTATTGAAGGAAAATGGCTTTCCAGTAGAATATTGGTCCAAGAAAGAAATCAAGCAGCGATTGCCTTTTTCAAAGCCTGGTGCATTGATTACCGATGGAGATGCCGAAGTAAATCCATACCGATTTGTGAACGGCATCATTGACTATTTAAAAGTGGGCCAGAAGACCACAATCTTTGAAAACCTTGAAGCCGAGTTGACAAAAGAGGATTCCACCGGGGTCAGCATTCATACTTCTGAAGGCATTATCCATGCATCTCACTTGGTTCATGCAACCGGATATGAAACCCCTCCTATCGATAAGAAAATTGGCACTGATATCAATCGTTCTTATGCCATTGCAACAGAACCCATTGAAGATTTATCCCAATGGCATGAACGGGCTCTCATCTGGGAGACCAAACGCCCTTACTTATATATGCGCACCACAGTTGATAACCGGATCATCGCAGGAGGATTGGATGAAGATCCCCCTGAGGCACCTCAAAGTGAAAAGAAAATAGAAAAACGCGGAAAACAAATTGAAAAAGAAATTCAAAAACTATTCCCTGACCTTCATATCAAAATGGACTATGCGTGGGGAGCAAGCTTCGGAGAGTCATTGGACAACCTCCCTTATATCGGTAGGCATCCTGAAAAAGAACGCACATATTACTTATTGGGCTACGGTGGGAACGGCACGGTCTATAGTATGCTCGGATCTCACATCCTTCGTGATCTCATCTTAAACCGTCCGAACCAAGACGCAGACATCGTTAAATTGGACAGGTGAAAATGAGGGACGGACCTTCATAGGTCCGTCCCTCCCATCATAAGATAGTGCTTATCTTTTTTTTGGAGGTGTCCTTCTGATATCAGTTCTTTTGTGAGGCTGGTGACCGTTTCTCTTGTAGAGCCAATGAAGCTTGCGATGTCCTGGTGGGTAAGGGGGACCGTTATTTTTATGAATCTCCCATGTTTTTCTCCAAATTTTTTCACAAGAAATGACATGAAATAAAGAATTCGTTCTTTAACCGGTGCGTACATGATGCGTTCGAGGAACATGTTTCGTTGTTTCATATGTTGACAGAAGGTGTAGTAGAGCTCTGCAAGGAAAACAGGTTGCGTTACACTTAAGCTATCCAGTTGTTTAAGAGAAATGATCCATAAGATCGATTCATCGATCGCTTCTGCATAAACCCCCTCATCGTCTAAGCTTAAATGCGCTATGTTACTGAAGAAATCTCCCTCACCCAGCATGGTGAGAATGATTTTGCGTCCATCTTCACTGTTCTTATATAGCTTTATTTTCCCTGATTGAATCATGTACAGGTTTTTACTAAGTGAAAAAGGTTGAAAGATAACTTCTTTATTTGAGTAGTTTACGAGCTTTCCGGGAAGATCACTGGTGGATGAAGCAGATCGTAATGAGCTTGCTGCATTCAAGATGACTCCCCCTCCTTTTTTTCGAAATGAGAAACGAACTTCCCGTAGCCTTGTTCTTCTAACTCATCTTTCGGGACAAACCGAAGGGCAGCTGAATTCATGCAATATCTTAAACCTGTTGGTTCCGGACCATCATCGAACACATGACCCAGGTGGGAATCGGCGTGTTTACTCCTAACTTCCGTCCGCACCATGAATAGTGTGCGATCTTCGACTTCAACAATGTTCTCCTTAACTAGGGGACGAGTGAAGCTGGGCCAGCCGGTTCCGCTTTTATATTTATCTTTTGAGCTGAATAGAGGCTCTCCTGAAACGATATCCACATAAATCCCTTCTTCTTTGTTGTCCCAATATTCATTATCAAATGCTTTCTCGGTCCCGTCTTCCTGAGTCACTTTATATTGGATATCTGTAAGTCTATCTTTTAATTCTTCATCTGTGTAGGAAGGATAAAGGGGCTTCGTATCCAGCTTGATGTTCCGGTCTTCTCCCCAAGCTTCCTCAAGGAAGTCATCCCTTCCTGAGTTGTTTCGGTAAAACTTATAGCTTAATTCATTTTTCTTATAATAATCCTGGTGATATTCTTCCGCTTTGTAAAATGTCTTAGCAGGTTGGATTTCTGTGACGATTTCTTCTTCAAAGCGACCAGAGTCTGCTAATTCCTGCTTTGATCGTTGTGCTATATCCTTCTGTTCTTCATTATGATAGAAGATACCACTCACGTATTGTGGACCCCGGTCCACGAATTGACCACCATTATCGGTAGGATCGATTTGTCTCCAGAAAACCTTTAACAACTGCTCATACGTAATCACCTTAGGGTTGTATTCAATTTGAACGGCTTCCACATGCCCCGTTTGTTTCGTGGATACTTCATCGTAAGTTGGATTTTCCTCCTCACCGCCTGTGTATCCGGAAATGACGGAATACACGCCATCCAATTTTTCAAAAGGGGGTTCCATACACCAGAAGCATCCTCCTGCAAAGGTCGCAACCGCATGTTCATCATCTACCATATCTACCTTTACCGGCTCACTTCCCAATGACTTCTGGGTCATGCTTGCATACAATTTAGGCCCGAAAAAAGCCGCCAGACTCAATAAGAGTACCGCGCCGATCCCAATCATCACTTTTTTCATCGTCTCTCCTCCTTACTCATCTCTAAAGGTAATCTGAACCAAAAGGTACTGCCCGACTTACCATCACTCTCGACTCCGATTTCTCCACCATGAAGGTCAACAATCTCTTTGCAGATGGAAAGTCCTAATCCAGACCCTCCACTTGCTTTATTTCGTGACTTCTCCACCCGATAAAAACGCTGAAAGATCGATGCCTGTTCTTCAAGGGGAATCCCCTTCCCTTCGTCTGCAACCGAAAACCTCATCATCCCCCCATCTTTCACTGCCCTGATATCAAGCGTTGTTTGGTTAGGCGAAAAGGATAAGGCATTTTGTATTAAGTTGGTCATCACCCTTTTTATTTGAACAGGCATTAAAGAAACAAGAGGCAGGTGGTCATCGTATTCCACCTTCACTTCAACATGCTTATCTTGTAAAACTCTCTCGAATTGCTGGATGGTTTCAATCAAGAGTTTATCGATAGGTGTAAGCTGTGGATTCCACGCAAGTTTTCTATTCTCCAACTGTGAAAATTCCAATACCTCTTCAATCAATTGACTCAGTTTTTCTGTTTCTGACAAAATGGTCTCGTAATATCTCCTCCGTGTTTCCGGCTCTTCAATGATGTTATCGTTTAAAGCGGCAACAAAGGAATGAATCGATGATAAAGGTGTTCTGAGATCGTGGGAAACATTGGCGATCAGTTCACTCTTGAACTTCTCTGATTCCCTTAACTCATCGAACATCGCTTCTATTCTAGTGGACATATGGTTGAAGTTAGCAGCGAGCTCTTTAATTTCCTGCGGTCCGGCTTCTGTCACCTTCACATCAAAGTCACCCTTGGCCATTCGCTCTGCCTCTTTGCTCATCTGCTTGACAGACTTCAATAAAGGGGATGTGATCATCAAATTCACGGCAAAGGATAGGATCCCCGCCCCGAGCGTAATAAGGGAAAGCAGGAGGATGATATTGGGTGAGAGAAACATCTGAACATACGATATTGTGAGAAATACCAAGATGACGATGAGTGAAATCGTGTTGGCTAAAATAAGGAGGGTCCTAATTTTCATGACGATTCTACCCCCTCAAACTTATAGCCTATTCCCCACACGGTTTTTATCCATTGAGGCTCAGAAGGATCGACCTCTATTTTTTCTCTTAACCTGCGAATATGAACATTGATCGTATTGGCATCACCCAAATATTCATATCCCCATAATGTTTCGAGCAGCTGGGATTTGGAGAACACCTGTGAAGGATGCCCTGCTAACAGAGTTAATAGATCGAATTCTTTCACGGTCATGTCAATTTCTTTTCCTGCCACGACTACTTTTCGCTTATCCCGATCGATGTGTAAGTCTTTCCACTTAAGTACTTCCCTCTCTGCTTCCCGTTTTGGAGTGGAATAGGTCCTTCTTAAAACGTTTTTGACGCGAAGCAATAATTCCCGGGGACTGAAAGGTTTGGTGACATAATCATCCGCACCTATCGTCAGCCCATAAATCCGATCCTTCTCCTGCCCTAGAGCTGTCAGCATGATGATGGGGGTATCACTGTCTTCCCTTATCGTTTCAGCTGCCTGCCACCCATCCATTTCAGGCATCATAATATCCAGTATCACGATGTCCGGTTGGAACGTATTGTACAGTTGGATTGCCTCTTTTCCGTTAGAGGCAGTGCTCACTTCATACCCCTCCCTCATGAGGTACCGAGCGCATACATCCACAATATTTTCTTCATCATCTACTAACAGCACTTTGTTTGCCATGTTTACTCTCCTTTACATCGCCTTACCTAATTCAGCACGACCGAAATCCACATTAAATTGTTTACACCAGATGACAATGTCCATTCCTGATGATGCAGAATGATCTCCTGGTATTTCATAATTTTGATTGCCGATGTTCCCCTTTAATTTACCCAGTGAAATCCCTTCTTTGGTTTTCTGACCTTCTTCTACTAAGTAAACGTAAAGATCCGGTCCATTGGTCACTTCAAAATTTTCCAATCGGATATTTTTTTCTGATATACTCACTTTTCCTTTTGCTTCGTGATTTTCATCTGCTCCCTGAAAGGTCCCGACTAACTCATTTATTTCCATTGTATCGTTTGTCATTTCGTCTGGCGAAGATGAATCGGTTTCTTTCATACTATTCTCTCCTTGGTCTTTCATAATGGATCCGGAAGACGATGAAACAGCCGATTCGTTCACGACCTTATCCAAAAACAACGGAGAGATCAGCCACCACCCCACTCCCAAAGCTCCTGCTATAGCTATTCCAATCATCCATCTTATCATTTGATCATCCCCTCACTATGATTAACGATAGTTTAATAAACAAACCTTACGGATTCTTAACGGAAATCTTAATTAATTCTTAAATGTTATACCGACTTCATTTTGGACAGTCACAAGTTAATCTGAGATAGTAAAGATATCGAATGAAAAGGAGCAAAATGCATGCTACTATTTATATTTTTGCTGATCGCTATACTCTTGATTACCTTCCTGATTCTCAGATTCTACCCCGCGTTTGGCAAGAAGCCTTCCCTTGAACGCGTTCAATCATCCCCTCAGCATTCAAAAGGCTCATTTAACAATTCAATCCCAACCTCTATGGATACCAGCTTTTTCACGTCTCTTACGATGATCCGGGATCTTATGAAAAAAAATTCCAACCGTAAACCTGATCGCGATATTCCAATGGTCAGATTTCCTTCCTTTGACCATCCTCATTCCATTACAAAAATAAGTTGGTTTGGCCATTCAGCTTCAATGGTTGAGATTGGTGGAAAAAGACTCCTTCTTGATCCCATGTTTGGTCGTGCTCCATCCCCGTTTCCTTGGATCGGTGGAAAACGGTATAGCACAGAACTGCCTTTTGAAACAGATAAACTGCCTTCCATCGATGCTGTGATATTTTCCCATGATCATTACGATCATCTCGATTATGGCACCATTCTAAAGCTTCGGGACAAAGTGAAGCAGTTTTTTGTTCCCATTGGAGTGGGGAGTCACCTGGAGAGATGGGGAGTCCATTCTGATCACATAAAAGAGCTTGATTGGTGGGATGAGGTTGAATGGGATGGTCTTACTCTGGCTTGTACCCCGGCAAGACATTTTTCAGGGAGAAGCTTACATGATCGTAATGCTACCTTGTGGTGTTCATGGTGTATCATTGGGAACTCTTCCAGAATCTTTTTCAGCGGAGATAGTGGATATGGTCCTCATTTTAAAGAGATTGGCCTTATATATGGCCCATTCGACTTGTGCCTGATGGAATGTGGTCAATACGATCCCAGATGGGCACCGATACATATGAGCCCGGAAGAGACCGTACAAGCACATATGGATGTGAAAGGAAAACGGCTGTTGCCCATACATTGGGGTGCTTTCACGTTATCTTTTCATGAATGGACAGATCCCATCAAACGAGTGACGGAATGCGGGGCAGAACAAGGGGTCCATGTTGTCACCCCGAGAATCGGAGAAACATTTCCAGTAGAAGGTGATTACTACCCCTCTTCTAAATGGTGGGAATGAACCAACCATCGCCTAGTTGTATACAATATCTAAGAACTTTAAAGTAGGCGATTATACTATGGGCAATGAACAAAAAGCCATATTCGGAGCATGGGTTGCGGCAATCGGAACGGTCATTGCCGCTATTGGCAGCACCCCTATCAGGAGCATTCCTGAGGAGACTTTAAACTCGTTCAATCTCGTAGGAAATGAATTACAAGCAACCGGAAATGCTTTAGAGGCAGATGCAATAGATGATTTCACCTTGACGAAAGCAGGGAATGAAATTCAAGCGATTGGAAACGTAACCGTTATAGCCGGTATACTCATTAAGTTTAATGACATTACGAAACAAGAGCTGAACATTAAAGGAAATCTTCTCCAGGCATTAGGGGGAGGGGCTGCACTTGCCGATTCATTTGATGAAGAACATACGTTGGAGGAGCTTTATTCTATATACGGTAATCTCCTTCAGATTATCGGTAACTCACTCCAGGCCATTGCTGGAATCCTCGAATTGAATGAAAGAGACAGTGGCAATATCAATGTGGTGGGCAGCTGGATACAGGCAATCGGTGCGATCATTTCCGCATTAGTTCAAACGAAAGAGCCATCCTCATAAAGTTGATTTACATACCTCGATATTCGATATGTAGGGCAACCGGGTTGGCTGCTCTTTATTTTAAAAAGGATTTGCAGTTATCCTACTTGTAAAAATCGACATAGGCCTACCTTCTTAAAATCTCTCTTTATAGGTTGATGCCCATACCATTTGGTGTAGGGGCGAATATCCATAACCATAGATAGAGAGGAGGTTTATGCTATGAATGATTTACACTTTACCGGTAATGAAACAATTATAGATTACCATGATATACGCCGCCCCATCGGACGTGTGGGGTTTGGAAGACCTGGTTTCGGCTACGGGGGATTTGGAAGGCGCCCGTTTGGATTTAACCCGTTTTTAGGAGGACTTGCCGGCGGACTTCTGGGTGCGGCCCTTTTAAGTCCTTACGGTTATGGTTATGGATACGGATACGGATATCCACCACCTTATTATGGTTATCCTCCTTACCCTTATTATTATTAATACATTCATACACAAAAGGAGCCAGCGCACGTATTCCGCGTACACTGGCTCTTTTCATTCATCCATTGATTTTGAAGTACATACTTCAGATTTAACCAGTCTAAAGGATAGTTTCCGCAATGAGCTCATATGATCTTACTTTATCTTCAAACTGATCTACATTAGTAATGATCATAAATTCATCAGTCTGATAGATTTCACTCAGCATTTGAAGTTCCTCCCTCACCTTTTGAGGAGTCCCTATAATGGCCCGCTTTCGGTTTTCTTTCACTTTAACTTTTTCCAACTGTGTCAGCGTTCTTGCTTTTGCTTCTTCCTTGGAGGGAATTCTCGTGTCTCTTCCCTTCTCTACGGCTAATAGCCATAAATCCTGGGTGATGGCAATTTCTTCAGCTTCCTCTTGCGTTGGAGCACAGACGATAAAGATACAAACATTGCTCTCAGGTTGGGATAAAGACAGGGAAGGCTGAAAATGAGAATGATAGTAGTCCAGAGCTCTTTTCCCATTTACAGGATTGATAAAGTGACCATATGTGAAAGCGGTCCCCTGCTCAGCAGCCACGCGTGCCCCCCTGTGGGTGATCCCCAATATCCAGGGAATCGGTGGCCTCGTCACTTTTGGATAAGCCTTGACTGCTTGGTCATTTGAATGGTGCAAATAGTTTTGAAGGGCTTCTACCTGTCCGGGAAACTCATTCATACTCTTCTTTAATCCATCCGTCAGCGCCAGCCTTGTCTCATACGAACCACCAGGCGACCGGCCGATCCCAAGATCGATTCGATTCGGAAAAAGGGTTTCCAATACATTAAAGTCCTCTGCAATTTTGTAAGGGCTATACTGTGGAAGAAGCACCCCTCCGGATCCGACCCGAATCGAATTCGTCTTAGATGCAATATGAGAAATCAACACTTGAGGAGCAGAACCCGCAAGACCATTCGTATTATGATGCTCCGCGACCCAAAAACGGGTATACCCAAGCTCCTCCGTTCGCTCTGCAAGGGTCACCGTATGTTGAAATGCCGTCCGCGCATCCTCCCCCTTGGAAATCACAGACTGATCCAATACACTTAACTTCATTCATGCCACTCCCCTGCAATTCTGACTATCACTTAGTATGTCCCCAACATTATCACACGAATTTCCCATCAAACAAAAAACCTTGCCTGAGGGACGGACCTTGGAACCTTGGAGTGCAGGTGACGAACTTCGTATTGCAGCATGGATTTAACGCTATGGAATAAGGGTTTCGGTGATAATGTGCAAGAGGGACGGACCTCATTTTGAGGTCCGTCCCTCTCCCCTTACAAGCTTAAATAGATCCGGTTGCGTGAAGGGTCTTCGGTCAGGAGTTTTCCGTTTTGTTCCTGGATGGTTGCTCCCATGGATTGAAGCTTTCGGATGATGGTTGCCCGCTTTTCTTCTGATGGGAAATGTAAGGTGAACCAGTTAAGACCGACACTGTTTTCAGCTGGGCTCGGAGCCCCAACCCCGTTCCAGGTGTTGAGTCCGATGTGATGATGGTATCCACCTGTTGATATGAATAGTGCCTGACTTCCAAATCGACTGACTACATCGAAGCCAAGTCCCCTGCCATAAAAATCTTGAGTTGATTTCAAATCTGAAACATGCAGATGAATATGCCCCATAACGGTGCCGGCAGGAAGCCCATCCCACGATTGTCCATCTGCCTCAGCCAATATTCCTCGTGCGTCGATCGGATCAACGGCCATCTCTACTTGATTGCCATTCCATGTCCAGTCAGATGAGGGACGGTCCCTGTAAATCTCGATTCCATTTCCGTCGGGATCTGATAAATACAAAGCCTCACTGACCAGATGATCAGAAGATCCAAGTTGAATATTCAGCTTTATAAGATGTTCTAATATTTTTCCGAGATCTGTTCTATTCGGTAACAACAGGGCAAAGTGGTACAATCCTGTCGTCCCGGGCTGCTTAGGAGTAACATTTTCAGGTTGCTCCAGAGATACTAATGGGCGGATGCCATCTGCCGTCAGAGTCGCTCTTTTCCCGGTATGCTCCAACACTTGAAATCCGATTACTTCTTGGTAAAAGGAGAGCGACCGCTCTAAGTTTTCGACTTTTATATTCACTTCCCCAACAAATATGTGTGGCTCTTTATGAAAGTTCATCTTTATTCCTCCAATTCGAAAACTTCTGGTCTATTGAGAACAATGACTCCTTAGCCACGACAAAATATAATGAGATCGCAAGCAGTGCTAAATCCAATTCATATCCTGCCATCTGCCCATTCCCTAAGAAACCGGCAGCTAATTTCACTTTTACGATTGCTCCTGCCATGACGAACGCAAATAGAACTGCAACAATCCGAGTACCAAATCCCAGGATCATCGCCACCCCGCCGATCATCTCAATGATTGCGACTGCATATGCTGTAAATCCCGGCAGTCCTAAGCTTTGAAAGAAACCGACCGTATTTTCAATCCCTCCCTGAAACTTAGTCAAACCGTGAATGAAAAAGGTGATGCCTAGAAATACCCTTAAAATAAATGCCCCTATTAAGTGATTCTGTAACATTTAGTAATCTCCCTTCCTTGTTGTTATTATATTAAAGTTAGTTACTTTATGTAACTTATATTATTTTAATAACCTAATACTGTCAAGTAATTAAATTACTAAAATGTTAGTTATGTGGTATACTAGTTACAAAGAAGGAGGCGTTGACAGAGTGAATCAATCAGAAATTTGTCCAAGATTCGAAAAAGCAATCGGCATCTTAAGTCAGCGATGGACAGCACTCATCATTTATCAATTGCTTTCCGGTCCACAACGCAACTGCACCATCAAAGACGCAATCGGAATCAGCGGCAGACTTCTTTCAGAGAGATTGAAGGATCTTGAAGAAGAAGGAATCGTAAAACGGGACGTCTACCCTGAAACACCAGTGCGTATAGAATATTCATTAACAAAGAAGGGTTATTCTTTAGAACCTTTAATGAAAGATATAGAGAAGTGGTCCCAGGAGTGGATTGAGAAGGAATGAAAAACTCGTCAGGTAGGCGGGTTTTTTTATTTGTGTTTTCGGGGTCGGCTCTCATCGAATAATAGGATGTATTGTTTTCCTTTTTTGATGCCTGTTGTGGGGAGGTGTAGGGATTGGAGGAGTCTTTTGGCAACATAGGGTGAGTCAACTACTAAAAACTTTCTTAGTTCTGTATTATTTATCTTTGAATTGATTAACAGCTCATAATCTTTAAGAGCTTGGATATGAGCATTATTATTTCTGCTTTTACATTTCAGACAAAACCAAGTACCATGTTTTCTTACTAAAGGACGATGATTGCAAGCTTCACAAATCACCCCATTTAATAGATCTTTCTCTTCAATGTTAAATCTCTCTAGAATGGAGGGATTTTGTTCTTCATGTTGTTTTTTTAATGTGCGAATTAATTTTTTTAGGTCTTTTGGAGTAGCCGACTCTATTCTCATAGAATCTTCCAAGCCTTTCACCTTTTCCAATAGAGAATGGCGATGAATGACGATCTTATTTAGTGTTTTGTTATCTGGAGAAGTTTTAATGATTGTACGATCGTTACTCATGACTACACAAGAGTAAATGGTAATATTAGGAAATCCATGCTTCGATAACCAGTTTATAAACTGGCTTTCCTGTCTTTTGATTTGAACCGTAGGATCCGGTAAAGCTTGTTCAATTCCATCTTTTGTTTGTATTAACTGGTTGAAATTAGGGTCAAAAAACGCAGTACCTGCAAGGTATTTGACTTCAATTATGAGAATGAATTTGCTTGTGATGAGTAAAGTGTCTATTTGAAAGAAGCTATCCTTGTGGGAATTGCGGGGAAGTCGCAGATCGTGGAGAATGTTGTACTTTTTGGGGTCTAAAAAGCTTAAAGTGTAATCTAAAGCTTTCTCTCCTTTATATCCTGCCATTCTTTTACCAAGTTCCTCGGATATCATGTGCAGTTTTGGATGGTGGAGTGGGAGTCTGCGGAGTAAAGCTTGTAAAATTAGGATGATTCGAGGTATGATTCGCTTTTTTTCGATCATTTTATCACTCCAATCGGTTTTTGTACTACATGTATTCTCTTTAAACTACAGAAAATCCTGCTATGTGTCTGAAGATTTGAATTTTATCGGCGAAATTTTTAATATAACGGCGAAATCCTGGATTTAACGGCGAATTTTTCAATATAACGGCGAAATCTGATTTTTAACGGCGAACTAGATTTTCCAGACTCTATATCAAGATCACCCCACCAAAAAAAATCATTCCCATTCCCCTCCACCCATAGTATATTTAGAGAAGCGAAATAAATTGACTGCGAGGGACGGACCTATATGTGGAGAAATAAAAATGTGTGGATATTATTGATAGGTGAATTTATTGCCGGCCTTGGATTGTGGCTGGGGATCATCGGTAATCTGGAGTTTATGCAGGAGAAGGTGCCTTCTGATTTCCTGAAGTCGGTTATTCTAGCTTCTGGGCTTCTCGCCGGACTGGCCGTAGGACCTTTGGCCGGCAGGATAACGGATCAGGCGAATAAGAAGACGGTGATGCTGATCTCTGGCTTCTCAAGGGCATTAAGTGTTGTTTTTATGTTGATTGCGATTGCCACAGGATCGGTTCTGTGGATGGTCGTTTTCTTAGTTAGCATCCAAATTTCTGCCGCTTTCTATTTCCCTGCTCTTCAGGCCGCCATTCCCATGGTTGTGAAAGAGAAGGAATTGCTTCAAATGAATGGGGTCCATATGAATGTGGCCACCCTTTCAAGAATACTTGGTACGGCGTTAGCTGGAATTCTATTGGTGGTTATCTCCTTATCTATGTTGTACCTGTTATCATTAGTGGCCTATTTAGCCCTATTCGTCATGACCTGGTTCCTTACAATAGAAGAAACGTCAATATCCAAACAGCAAGATGATAAAACAAAAGGGGCAGGCTTCAATGAAGTATTCCCCGTCATTAAGGGGCTGCCCATTGTATTCATGACCCTTGTGATGACATTGATCCCATTATTGTTTATTGGTGGTTTCAACCTGATGGTCATCAATATCAGCGAGCTGCAAGATAGTTCTGCCATAAAAGGGTGGATATATACTGCCGAAGGAATCGCCTTTATGGCAGGGGCTTTTGCTGTAAAGAAAATGGGTGAAAAGGTGTCACCCTACAAAATCTTGTTCTTTTTCAGTTTCGTCATCGGGATTGCGCAACTGCTCCTTTATTTTGCGACCAGCCCGTTATTATCTGTGCTGGCATTTACTGTTTTTGGTTTTGCAGTAGGATGCTTTTTCCCAACGGCTGCCACGATTTTTCAAACGCGGGTGCCAAAAGAATTTCACGGCCGTTTCTTTTCGTTTAGAAACATGCTCGACAGACTGATTTTCCAAGTTGTGCTCCTCTTGACAGGACTTCTATTGGATCTTGTGGGACTGCAGATCATGACCGTATTATTCGGATGTTTATCCCTCTTTATGACAGGACTTTTCTACTCAAGATATCGACAGCTTAGAACGACCACTTTATCGGAACAAGCTGTTAATCAATGAGAAGCTCACAAAAGTGAGCTTTTTTGTATAAGTATGAGAATTATTATCAATACTATATAAAAAGAAGACAACCACGCCTATGGTTGCCTTCCCTTCCATTACATACCAGGATCGAATGTTTTACAATCTGTTTCTTCGCTATTATGGGCTTTGTTCCCTTTGTGACTGACAACGAAAATCTGGTCGGCAGAGCACTTTTTGCCTTCACGGTTGTATTTGCAGTTGCTTACTTCACATAGTACGTCTTGTGCCATGGTATTTACACCTCCCCTGTTAGTGTTTAGAATTCACTTTTTTTGTCTTCTTCATACTCACTTTCCTATGATCATTTACTTTAACCACTAATATCATATTTTCATCTTATAAGAAAATTGAGGTGTGGGGTTTCATCCCCCGCCTTTTTTTCTTATGTCTAAAAAACTCATTTTTTCCAAAAACAGGTCTTTCGGCTTTCGAATATTCTGTTTATTTGGTTTATTCTGTAAAAGAATGACGAATAAGGTTTAGGAGGAATTTTATGAAGAGTGCATTTTTGAAAATGGTATTCACCACCTCACTTTCGATTCCGCTTCTGACAAGTGGATTCGCTACCTCTACTGTTGTAAATGCAACAGAGCCATCAAACACACTTCCAGAAATTAAGGTTGAAAACGGAATGACTCAGCCTGTCTTTTCCCATCAAGATGCAATCATTGAAAGAGTCTTTGTAGAAACCTCAACAGATAGTGATCGAGATGGAAAACCGGATCGCGTCCGGGCAGACATCATCCGACCGAAGGAAACAAATAACGGTCTGAAAGTACCAGTTATTTACGAAATGAGCCCCTATCGATCAGGCATCAAGAATGTACCTGTTTATGATGTAGATGTTGAATTAAATACTGTACCACGAAAAGGGAAAGGAGAGACTGGAAAACCTCAAGTAGATCTTCGTGGCTACTATGATGATTATTTTGTACCGAGGGGTTACGCTGTTGTGTTGGCAGAAAGCGTAGGGACAGGGTTGTCTGATGGGTGTCCGACAACGGGAGATCAACATGAAATCCTTGGTACCCGTGCCGTCATTGATTGGTTGAATGGACGGGCAGATGCTTACAATGCTGATGGTGAGAAAGTATCGGCAGACTGGTCCACTGGAAATGTAGGCATGACCGGTGTGTCCTACAACGGGACTCTTCCCAATGCTGTAGCCACTACAGGAGTGGAAGGACTTAAAACCATTGTACCTATAGCAGCGATCAGCTCATGGTATGATTATTATCGCTCTAATGGCGCGGTCATTGCTCCCGGGGGATACCAAGGGGAAGATGCAGACAATTTAGCCGAGGCCGTTCTCACGAGAGATACTCCCGAAGCATGCCGGCCTATCATTGAAGACTTAACCTCCGGGCAGGATCGAACATCTGGAGACTATAACAGCTTCTGGAGTCAACGTGACTACACCAAAGACGCTGACAAAGTTGAAGCCAGTGTATTCATGGTTCATGGTTTAAATGATTGGAACGTAAAAACAAAACATTTCTCGGACTGGTGGAAAGCTTTGGAGAAGAATGATGTTCCACGTAAAATGTGGCTGCACCGAGGTGGACATTCCACTCCTTATTATTTTAGACAAGATGCCTGGTTACCTACACTAAATAAATGGTTTGATTATTGGTTGTATGATATCAATAATGATGTTATGGATGAGCCGATGATCGATATTCAACGTGAAGATCGATCATGGGGCACTGAAGAAAACTGGCCGGTTCCAGGTACAGAAGAAGCTAAACTGTATTTACAACCAGATCAGGATGGAATCGGTGGAAACTTCAGCCTGAAACCTGTCCCGAATAAGAATAAGCAGAGTCAATCCTTTGTGGATAATGCCCTGATAAAAGCGGAAACGTTAGCTGAAAATCCTGACATGCATTCTGACAACAGGCTTTCCTATACTACCTCTCCT
Source organism: Rossellomorea sp. FM04394 (assembly GCF_041889765.1). NCBI lineage: Bacteria > Bacillati > Bacillota > Bacilli > Caryophanales > Bacillaceae > Rossellomorea > Rossellomorea sp. FM04394. The sequence goes on from NZ_CP168654.1 coordinate 3,705,495, forward strand.
TTAACAAAGGCGGTTCGTCTGAGTGGAACCCCTGAAATATCCCTTAGGGCAAGCATCAGCGAGCCAACAGCCAACTTAACCGCACTGCTTGTTAAATATGATTCTGATAACTCGGTCGAGATTGTAACCCGTGGATGGATGGACCCTCAAAATCTTCGAAAAGACGATCGTTCAATTGCCTTGACACCAGATCGGGAATATACCTTTACATGGGACATGCAGCCCGACGATTATGTGTTTAACGAAGGAGAAAGATTAGGGGTCATCATCCTTTCAAGTGATTACAACTATACTTTACGTCCTGATCCCGGAACGATCATTACCATTGATCCCGAGAGAAGTCATATAACCCTCCCTCTTTTAAATGGAAAAAAAGCATTAGCGTGGGAATAATCATTAAAACAAGAAAAGCAGAGGTTGAGATCCTCTGCTTTTCACTTTCTCTTTCACATCTCCAGAACCTCCGCCCTTTCTTTCCTTGCACATCTTGCTTTCTTCGTAACAAATTTATAAGCCAGAACCGTCAGTAAAACCACCAAGGCGCAAATAATATACAAAGCAGAAAATCCAAGCTGAAACGAAACGACTCCCAACACAAACGATCCCACGGCAATCCCCAGATCGTAAAAAATAAAGAACGTTGCGGTCGCATGCCCCGTCCTTTTTTTAGGTGCGGCCTGTATGGACATCGCCTGAAAGCTTGGAAGAAGTGCCCCATATCCAAATCCGATGAGTGTTCCAGCAATCAATAATAGAACGACGGAATGTGTGGCACTCAACAAAATCAAACCAATGGCAAAAATAAATAAGGATGGATAGATGACTGCATCCGGTCCTGATCGGTCGAATAAACGTCCTGTAAATGGGCGTGAAAGCAGCATGGCGGCTGCGAAAACAACGAAAAATAAGCTGACTGATTCAAATAAACCGATGGATTTGGCATAGACGGAAATAAACGACATGATGCCTGAGTATGCAAATGAAGTTAAAAATCCCACAAGTGCAATCGGTATCGCTTTAACTTCGACCAAATCCTTAAAGGTTAAGCGCCTGGGCTCTTTCGATTCGACACCCTCCTCCATGACCTGAATGCCGAAAGAACAAAGGAAACCTATGACTATGACTAACGCAAGCCCCAAGAAAAGGGTCGTATAGGAAATCCATTGAACCAAGGCCAACGAAATGAACGGTCCTGCGACAACAGCTAAGTTCATCGACATTGCGAAGTAACCCAGCCCTTCTCCTTTCCGGTGAGAAGGAATCATATCTGCTGCGATCGCGACTAAAACCGTGGAACTGATACTGAACCAAATCCCATGAAAAAACCGCAGCCCCATTAAAAGGTAAAAATCATTGACCCAAAAGTACATGAATGAAGAAATGCCAAAAAATAATACGCTGAGGATGAGCGTTTTTCGTTTCCCAAACCGTTCAATCATTTTTCCGGAGAAAGGCCGGACAATGATCGCTGATAGCAAGAAGATGGTGGTAGCGAGTCCTGCCTCCCCTTCCGTTCCTTGGAGTTCATCGATCACATAAAGGGGCAGTACCGTTAACAACGAATAAAATACAAGAAATATAAAAAAGTTGTTTATTAGTGCCATAAAGAATGGTCGTGTCCATATAGTTGATGGAGTTGAATGACTCATAAGATTCTCCTTCGCTCAATTAGTTGTTATACTAATTATATCCACAACATGTATATTTGTAAATGTAGTTGTTTTGACAAGTAATTTTAATTTCTTTTATTAAACCTCTCAAAACACCCTGGATTTCATGTATGATAAAAGGAAGAAAATGAATGTAGTAGGTGAAACCAATGACTATGTCCCGCGATGAATCCATCGGCTTGTACACGAGCCATACAGTGAAGAATATCATTCGATTCCTCACCCTGCATCTGAAGGAATTTGATGTTACACCCGAACAGTGGACGGTTCTAAAGCGCTTAGCTGAACAGGATGGAATCAGTCAGAAAGAACTTGCCATGAAATCAGAAAAGGATCAGCCAACCCTGACGAGAATCCTCGACATTTTGGAACGGAAAGAACTGATATACAAACAGAGGAACCTGGAAGACAGAAGATCATTTTTAATTTTCATCTCGCAGAAAGGCATGACTGCCAAGGATGAGCTCTCCCCTTTTATAGAAGGTTTATACGACGAAACGATTCTTAAAGGTATTTCGGAGGAAAAATTAGAAGTATATAAGAGCGTCCTTTCTCAAATGAATGAGAATATTTCAAAAAAATAAAAACCACCATCTAAAAGGAGTGTGACCATGAAAAAAATACCGATTGCCCTGCAAATGTATACTCTGCGAAACGAAACGGAAAAAGATTTTACAGGGACACTTCAACAAGTGGCCCGGTTGGGATATGAGGGTGTTGAGCTGGCCGGCCATGGCGGGTTATCCGCGAAAGAACTTAAGGGCACACTCGATAGTCTGGATCTCCGTGTCGCTTCAAGTCATATTCCGCTCTCTGAACTGAGAAACGATGTCCAGAAAGTGATTCATGATCAACTGGAGCTTTCCAGCAGCTACATTGTCTGTCCTTATCTTCCACCTGAAGAGAGAACAGAGAAGCATTATGTTCAATTGGTTGATGACTTAAATTCAATTGGGGAATTATGCTTTAACGAAGGGATCACCCTTTGCTATCATAATCACGATTTTGAATTAACCACCCTATCGACAGGAAAACCGGCACTGGAAATGATTCTGAATGAAACGAATCCTCATTGGGTAAAGGCTGAGTTTGATATTTACTGGCTGACCTTTGCTGGAGAAAAGCCGGTGGAATGGTTGAAACGATATCAGGGACGAACCCCTCTTGTACATTTGAAAGACATGACGTTGGACGGGGAACGGTTTTTTGCTGAACTGGGAACGGGAGGTGTGGACCTCGCTTCTGTTCTCGACTATGGTATACATAGTGGTGTGGACTGGTGGATCGTCGAACAGGACCAGTCCAGGATTTCCCCTATTGAAAGCGTCAGGATGAGTTTAGAATATTTGCGTCAAAACAACCTATAAAGTAAGAAGGAGAGCCTATCACAATAAGCTCTCCTTTTTTATCACATTATTTTATTTTGGCTACTATTTTCCCTTTCACATGACGGTCTGAAAGACGGCTCAATGCTTCAGGAACTTCCTCAAGTGAGACGGTCTCTTTCAGCATCGCATCTAATTTCCCTTGTTCCAATAAGGAAAGCATGTCATCCCCGATGAGGGCAAAATCTTTCTGAGCGAAAACATCATTTGATTGATGTGCAGCCGCCAAGGCAATCTCATGGTAAGAAACCACTTTAGTGAATGATTTGATCTTAGTGAAATCAGGCGCCCCTGCGATGTACACCATATGTCCCATGTAGGCCAATGCGTCCAAGGAATCTGTTGCACTTTGTCTGCTTACCGCGTCGACTACAGCGTCCACTCCACGGCCATTTGTGATTTCCATCACTTTTGCATTCACGTCTTCTTCACGATAATCGATGACGTAATCAGCCCCGAGCGATTTGACATATTCATGATTGTGACGGGAAGCAGTGGATATGACGGTCTTACCTGCGAGTTTCGCAAGCTGCACGCCAAACCCTCCTACTCCACCGGCACCGCCATGGATCAGAATTGTATTTACCTGATCGAACGGTAATTTACGATGAAGTGCCTGATAAGCTGTGTAACCTGCCGTCGGAAGAGCCGCAGCATCTTCAAATGTCACACTTTCAGGAATGCGTGAAACGGTATGAGCATTGATGACCGCATATTCCGCATAGCCTCCTTTTTTAGTAAAGTCACCATGGTAAACGACTCGATCTCCCTTCTTCCAATCGGTCACTCCCTCACCTATTTCCACTACCACTCCTGCCACATCAAGACCGAGAATATGCGGATAGGACCACACAGGCATTCCATTCGTAGCTGTCTTATAATCAACCGGATTCACCCCGACTGCATGGACTTCTACAAGAAGTTCCCCTTTCTGTGGTGATGGTGTTTCAAATTCCTCGACCTTCATGTCTTTCCATAAACCTTTATCTTTTAAAAGCAGTGCTTTCATATCTATTCATCTCCCATTAGAGTTTTATGATTAATTTGTCTATATGGTATATAATATATACTATAAACTTGTTAAACAAGTAGGCACTATTTAGTATCCTAGTTACCGTTTAGAAACCAAGGAGGTACTCAAATGAAACAATTAAACCCAGAATACCAATGCGCCATCGACCTGGTCATCGATGTCATAGGAGGAAAATGGAAGGTACTCATACTGTGGAATTTAAACGAAGGAGTGAAGAGATTTAACGAATTGAAGCGTTCCCTTCCGAATATCACTCAAAAAATGCTTACCCAGCAGCTTCGGGAGTTGGAAGAGCACGGCCTGGTCACGCGGACCGTTTATCAGGAAGTACCGCCGAAAGTCGAATATTCGACGACTGAGATGGGAAAGAAGCTGCAAACCACCCTCTTTGAAATGTGTAAATGGGGCGATGAGTATGCGGAGCAAAAAGGGATCGAGATGAATCGTTGTTGGACGACTTATAATTTCATGGATAAGAATCAGGAGCGTTAAAAAGGACTTGTCGCAAGGGCCAAGTCCTTTCATCCTTACTTTGCCAGGATATGCCTGAGCGCCTTTTCCAATGTACCATATTGAAAAACGAATCCTGCTTTTTCCAACCGTTTCGGAATGACCCATCTGCTTTTCAGCACCAGTTCGGTTTCCGTTTTGATAAACAAGGCGCCTGCTTCAAGCATCCATTTCGGTGTCGGGAGCCCTATCTTCTTGTTCATAGCGGTTCTTAAGTGTGACATGAATTCACGATTGGTGACCGGATTTGGAGATGAACAGTTGAACACCCCACTTAACTCCTTCTCCTCATTCAGAAAAAGAATGATCCGGAACACGTCTTCTACATGAATCCAGCTGAATCTCTGATCCCCCGGACCCTGCACCCCTCCTAGACCATATTTGACGAGATTTTTATATGGTGTCATCACACCTCCATCCGGCCCTAAAACGATGGCGATCCTTAGAGCTGCCTGCCTGGTTGCCGGTAAAGAAAAGGAAAAGAATGCTTCCTCCCATTTCTTTGCTACTTCAACGGAAAAGCCCGTACCGATATCCCCATCTTCCTCCGTCATGGGTCGGTCCTCTGCATGACGATAGATCGTTGCCGTGCTGGAATTGATCCATAAGGAGGGTGGATTCTGGCACTGTATAAGCGCACTCCCTAAAATCTCCGTTGTTTCTGTCCTGGACCTGAAAATTCCCGCTTTATTTTTTTCATTGTAACGGCAGTCGACTGACTTCCCTGCAAGATTGATGAGCATATCTGCACCTTCTATTGACTGAACGATGTCATTAGGGCGATCCCAGGATACATGAGGAGACTGTCTTGAAATGATGGTCACTTTATAACCCTCATCAAGGAATTTTTTCTGAAGATACTGGCCGATAAAACCTGTTCCCCCAGCTATGACGATTTTCTTTTCCACCGTATCAACTCATTTCTTCTCATAAGTTTGTGAATTAATTCACATTAATCATACCAAATCCTGTAACAAATATGAACCCTATTTTCTCCTGATTCCCATATACAAAAAAAGTTGGTGACGGTGACGGCACACGCTTCACTTCCCTGTTCGATAGGTTAGATGTTATCGCCCATGAACCGACAGATGTGGTGATGAAACGTAAGGATGGATCGGCAGTACCAGTACCAATCAGTCGGCTGCAAATCTTTACGTGATAGCAGTTCTACTTACAATTCCATTAAAGCGGCATGGGATGCTGTTGGGGTAAATTAATTTCTTTATAGAAAAAGCCTGCGATCAAAAATTGATCGCAGGCTTTTCCTTTTTTAATAAAAGACATAGAAACTAAGGGCTCAACTCTATATTCACTACCCTACAGTATTCAACATCTTTTCCCAGGAAATGATGTCAGTTGACCATGGATGATGTCGTTATCATGAACCTTTTGTCTCTTTAGGCATAACGAATAAATCAGGGTTTCTATCCCGTCATCCCCGCTCAAAAGGCAGTGTCATACATCTGATTCCACCACCGCCCTTTTCAAGCTCATTCACATCCACTTCAATCAAATTCTTGCCTTTTAATTTCGGATGATCTTTCAATATCTTTTTACTCGCTTTCGTGCTTACCAAAAGGGTTTCCGGGTCTAGATTTAAGAAGTTGATATCAGCAACCGTATGCTTCACGTCATCCGTCCATAGAACCTCAAAACCTTGACGTTTAATAAATTCCTCCATCATCACATACCGGCCACCCTTTTCTCCGATGATTTGTACCGGAAAAAGTCTCATATAGCTCTTAGCAATGATCAGTTCTGACCCGGCCACATTGCAGTTCATATCCAGATGCATGGTTTCCCCGGTTCGGGGTAAATCGATGATGCCAATCTCAGAAAATCCAGCTTGAAAGATTTTCTTCTTCATCACCTCTATACTTTCAATACTTGTCCGCATTCCTGTATTGATGAAGACGGCATCCTTATTCAAAACGAATACATCACCGTTTTCCAATGCCTTCATACCGTTATTGTCTTTAATTGAAAACGTCTTTTCGTCAAACCAGGATTGAAACAGCTCATGGCAATGAACGTATTCAGGTGCTCTCATTGTAATCCCCGCATCTCCTGGAATCACAGTATTCCCGTACACACAGGCTAAATCGCGTACAAATACCCGGTTGATCAACTGATGATTGAGCGCAGCATTCTCACCCGTCAGGAATTCAGAGTAATTAACGACCGTTACCCCAGCGTCTTCCATCGCCCTGATCATTCCTTCGTGGTTTTCTTGGGCTCTCTCCTGGTTAACAGGCTTCTCCCACCCCACATAATCCGCGGTTCTTTGATCGGGTATATCCGATGTAGAAGGCGAACACACCAACACCGTCTTTAATTCTCCATGTTCACTCCAGCAATTCGGATTAATTTTCACGATGATCCAGCCTCCTTTTTTTCAGTCACCTTTACTGTTTCCCTCTACAAGAAAATCATTCTGTTCCCTTCACATATTTCATGAGTCCTGGCGTCACACTATGAAGGTTAAAGGTCAGGTGAAAAAACATATGAGTAAATGTACAAATCAAACGAATCTATCTTGGTGGCAGCTTTCTTTCATCGGGGTGGGCTGTATCATTGGAACCGGGTACTTTCTGGGATCGGCTATCCCCATTCAAAAGGCTGGCTCCTCGGTTCTCATTGCTTATTTATTGGCTGGTATCGGAACCTGGATGGTGTTCCAAGCCCTTGCAAAGTTGACAGCACATCATCCTGAAAAGGGGTCCTTCCGAACTTATGCAAAGCAGGCATACGGATCATGGGCAGGGTTCAGTAACGGCTGGGTCTATTGGTCCGCAGAAATGCTCATCATGGGGAGTCAACTGACTGCTCTTGCTCTCTTTGCCCAATTTTGGTTTCCTGCCGTTCCCCTGTGGGTCTTCACCGCCGGATTTGCAGGGCTTGGATTATTGATCATTTTGATGGGCGTGCAAAAAGTGGAGCAGATGGAGAATCTGTTTGGCATCATGAAAATTGCAGCCATCGTGATGTTTGTCATCATCGCTTGTGCCGCCATGTTTGGGTGGTCAGGTATCGGAACTTCGGCTCAACAGCTTCAATCTCCATTACAAGACGTTCTTCCCCATGACGGAAAAGGGCTTTGGCTCGCCCTTCTTTTTGCCTTTTATGGATTTGGGGGAATTGAGGTGATGGGGTTGATGGCTCAGGAGCTTAAGGATCCCAGGGATGCGCCAAAGTCCGGGAATATCATGCTTCTCATTTTAACGATCCTTTATCTTTTATCCTTCTATCTCGTATTAAAGCTCGTACCTGAAGGCAGGATCGATGCGAATGAAAGTCCATTTCTTACGGCACTTAAACAATATGACCTTCCCTGGGTCCCGCATGTTTTCAATGCCATTCTGATAATTGCCGGGTTCTCCACCATGGTTGCTTCTTTGTACGCCGTCACGACGATGCTCGTAGCATTGGCAGAAGAAGGGGATGCTCCGAAAGTTTTCGCCAAAACGGGGAAAATGAAGGTCCCCCTTCCTGCTTTCGGACTCACCACCCTGGTTGTTGCTGTGTCCATTATCATTGCCATGCTCCTGCCGGATAGACTATTCGAATATATCACTACAGCTGCGGGACTCATGCTTTTATACACATGGATATTTATTCTGGCTTCCTTTCACAAGCTGATGAGCAAAACCGGTTGGGAGCGCATCCAAACACTCTTTGCTCTCCTTCTCATTGTATTGGCCATCAGTGGGACACTTCTTGATCCTGTGAGTCGCATAGGGTTCTTTGTAAGCATCGGTTTCATCATGCTTATTGCGATAGCGACATTCATCAAAGGAAAAAGAGCTAAAGCCGGAACGCTTTAACTCCTGATTTTCTTTTGCCTATTTAAAAAGGGACACTTGGAAAGTGAAGATTCATCGTCACTAAGATAATACTGTTTCCATTCATAGTTATCTTCCTGACCATACCATTTCAGGCTTGGATGCGGCTCTATCTCATCATATTCAATGAGACGCTTCCGAATGACTTTCTTTAATTTCTGACCGAATGCAGTGGAAGAGTTAATTTCATCAAACACCCATCGAGGCTGGAAGGCTACAAGAAAGTAAGGAAAATGACGGCTTTTCCTTACGGCGTGAGCCGGTGTTGCACAAAAGGCAAAATACGGTTCACCATTAAAACAAAACTCCCATGTATGATGATGGGGATCCTTCGCTATACCGTCCGGCCAAGGTGTTTCATCTAATTCATGCACCCGATTTAAAAGAGTCCAGAATATATGTTGATACGAATCAATGGACTGGGCATCTTCCCCTATACCTTCTGAATTAAAAAACACGACAAGAGATGCGTAAGTTCCTGTATCCCTTGAGATTTCACCGTATTGTTTGAGCAAGGCCGCCAGCTCTTCGGATGCCTCTTCGTTTCTCGGATCATCTGCAAAGCCGAAACGTAATGTATCTGAATGAAAGCCTTGTTTTCCAGGCACACATGGGTATGGATGATTTTCGTCGCACATCACAGCCGAGAAATGATTATAGGCTGATTGCTGCCAGTTTGTAAGTTCATCCATGTGTTGATCGATCCAACTTTTAGAACGTAACATATAGCCGATCCCTCCTAAAGATTACACATTTATCCTATTAGGAGGGAGCCGGGTGGGTGTCTGTCTAGCCGAACAATAAACGGCAGGCCTGCACACCAAAATAAATACCAAATCCCATCAAGATGAATCCCGAAATGATGGAGATCATTCGAAGGATCCGGGGACTGACCAGCTTTCTCGCCCCCGTTGCAACACCTGCCATCGTCAGGTCCCAAAGTGTGATCCCGAGAAATATCCCCATACTATAGATGAAAATTTGCCCCGCTTCATAAGAGCTCGAGGTCTGGGCCAAAATTGAACCATAGATCCCAAGCCAGAATAAAATACTTAAGGGATTCGAGATCGCCATAAAGAAGCCTGTCCGGAACGCTTTCCTTTTCGTTTCGTATTGACCATGACTTGAGGATGAGGTGAGGGAACCCGACTTTAGGATGCTTTCAATCCCAGTATACGTGAGTACAAAAAAACCAAAGGTCCATAAAAATAATTTTATCAATGGGGTATCGACAAATTGAGCAATCCCAAAATAGATGAGGACCATAAATACTCCGTCCGCCACCATGCCGCCTACGCCCACAAGCCAGGCGTGGAGGAACCCGAAGCGAATCCCCTTGTCCAATTGAGCGGCATTGATCGGTCCCATGGGTGCAGACAGAGATAATCCCAAAACGATATAACTAACAAATATACTCATCCTAAGACCACCTTCAAATTGACTTCTTCCTATTGTATTCGGACAGGTCGGTAAGTATTAAACGATTGTGGATGGGAGAATACATAATTGAACTGTAAGTGGTTATTCTAATCAACGATGTTATATAAAAAGGAGGGAAAACTCATGCAGAATCAACCGAATACCCCGCTTCAACGGGGAAACCAAATGCCACCCAATATGATGAATAATCAAAGTAAAGACCATGGGGGTCATGAATTATTTGATGCCCACGAAATTATTGCCGGAATCATCAGCATGCTGGATCAATATCAAATGTATGATCAACACATACAGGACCCTGAACTAAAGGATATCCTCAAGAGGCAGTCGACTTTCGTGACGACTATGTATAATACGATTGTGGGAAGCTTTTCGACAGGTCATGACCCGGCTGTCCCAACCCAACAATACAAAATGACTCAATCCCACGCCACTACTTATGGAGTGAAACCAGGACCACCAAAAAAACCGAACCAATTCGTCAATGAGCTCTCAGATAAAGGCTTGTCAGCTTATATGCTAGGACAAACGAAATCTCTGGCCACCCTGCTTGCCATGACGGCTCTTGAGATGACGAACCCCGTATTACGCCGTGTTGTGGCAGACAGCGTACCGAACTTCATCGAAATGAGTTATGAGATATTCCTCTATCAAAACAAGCATGGCTATTATCAGGTTCCTCAGCTGAATGAACAGGATATGACTCTCATGCTGCAAAGCTATACGACGGTTCCACAGCAGAACCTTCCTCAATAAGCTGCTTTTTACGCCTGCGTCTTTTATGGATGCAGGCCTTTTTATGTCCCGGCTCGTCTGATGAACCGACTTTTTCACATGTACATAGACTGGAAAGAAAGTGAAATTGGGAGGTGTTTGAGCTGATACACACAGTAAAGACAGGAGAAACACTTAGTCAGATATCAAGGGACTTCCGGACTCCATTGGCCGTCATCCTTAACGCTAATCCAGGTATAGACCCCGATAATATATATCCCGGGCAAACGGTCACCATACCGGGGATTCCTGACGCTACTGCGAATCCCTACCGTATTCAAGTCTCTGTTAACAACCGCTGGCTGCGTTTATTCAAAGATGGCATTCAAATCAAGCAGTACCCCATTGCAGTGGGGAGAGTACTCTTCGAAACCCCAATTGGGGAATTCATCATCATTAATAAAGCACCGAATCCCGGCGGACCCTTTGGAACGATGTGGATGAGCTTATCAAAAGAAAGTTATGGGATCCATGGAACAAATGACCCCAGTTCAATTGGGAATGCCGTGTCCAGAGGATGTATACGAATGTATAATAAAGATGTTGAGGAGTTGGCCGGCCTCATTCCAATCGGTACACCTGTGTTGATCAGTCCATAGAAGAAGTGTATAGGCATGCCTATACACCTTTCCTTTTGGGATGTGGTGACAGCCGGAAGGCATCACCACTCTTTACTTTATAGTACGGCTCTCCTTGACTCTATATAATCCAGGCCAAAGTGCATATGAAGGACCCTGGCCGCCTTTTCCACATCACTTTTTTCCACAAGAGCACTTAACCCTACGGAAGATTCCCATATGGACACCTTTCCAATATGGTAGTCATGAAAAACGTTGGTAACCTTCTCTTTCACCTCACGGGATGAGTCGATGCGTCCAATCACAGATACTTTAGATAGATCTTCTCTTTGTTCTATATGGGAATAAGCCTGGTTATATTGATCAACGATTCTCCTTACTGCTTGAAAATCCTGTTCTTTAACGATGAGGGCAAGGTTTTCCTGAAACTTTATTATTTCTGTCTCGATATGGTGTGAATCCAGATCATAAAGAATCAGTGACTCTCCTCCCTGACAATCATGGATTGTGAGAACACAGATGTCTTCCTGATGGGCTACTCCGACTATTGGGGCATTTCTTTGAGTTTTCCCACTGATCAAGGTTCCACGTCCCTCATTCAAACTGGAACAAACAACAAGCGGCACGTGATGTTCCTTCGCATGTTTAATGGCTCTTGGATGCAGGACACCTGCTCCCATGGTGGCCAAGCGTAACATCTCCTCATAGGAGAGAGTATCAATTTTCGATGCCCGGGGAACGACTCGTGGATCCGATGTATAAACACCATCCACATCTGTATAGATATCACATCTTACGGCTTTTAACGCCGATGCAAGAGCAGCTGCCGTCGTATCCGAACCGCCCCTCCCTAATGTGGTGACCTCTCCTTCTTTGGTAATCCCTTGAAAGCCGGCTACTACGACGATTCGTCCGTCTGATAACTCCGAGTTGATCCGCTCGGTATCAATCGAGGTAATCTTCGCATTCCCATATACTCCGTCCGTTTGGATACCCGCCTGCCTCCCTGTCAGGGAAACTGCTTCGATTCCCTGATGCTCGAGGGCCATTGTCAAAAGGGAAATCGTCACCTGCTCCCCAGTACTTAAGAGCATATCCATTTCTCTCTTGCTTGGCTCTGTTGCAAGTTCCCCTGCCAATTTCACGAGGGTATCCGTCGTTTTATTCATAGCTGAAACCACTACAACAACGTCATGCCCCTTTTCTTTTTCCTTCAAGACATGGAAGACCATCCGTTTGATTCGATCTGTAGAACCAACAGAGGTTCCACCAAACTTTTGAACAATAATACTCAAGTGATCCCCCTACTTTCTATCAGACCTTTTTTTTGAAGCTGTTTTTATTTTCACTTATCCTGTAGTGGCTGCTTTCCGCTCCAAACAACATCGTGATAAACATTCTCTTAAAGAAATTTCCTTTAAACAACGATCGGTATGATACTTGCTAAATACTCTTTTTATAAAACGGCAGCGCCAGTTTTCACTTTATTTTCCAACGGAATTTCTTTTAGAATAGAAACGGCTTGGATATGATCATGTGTCCTTAGAAGAGTTTGAAGTGTGTCTTTGCTGCCTTCAACAAAAACATACAAGTGATCGTCCAGCTGAATGCGATCCTTTAGTGTAAACGATGGGATCCAACTTTGATAATCTTCATTTTCGCGGATTCTCAGAACCCATTGGTGGCGGTTCTCTTCATGAACTTCCCCAGAGCTCGCTGTGCTTTGTGCAGAGTCCGTATACTTCCGTTCTATCAGTGAAAGAAAATCCTCTACCATGGCGCTTCCGGTAGGTAATTTACCGGCACCGGGACCGAGCAGGGTGACCCTGCCTACAAGACTGCCCTTGAGTGAGACGGCATTTTCCACATCCTCCACGCCGTAAAAAGGATGGGTGTCATGGACAAGGATCGGTTCGACTTCACCCTTGATGTGATTGAATGAATCCCGTTCCAGGGAGCCTACATGCTTAAATCGCAATCGAAAAGATTCCGCTGCTTGAAGCCATTCTGCTGTCAGGTGTGATATTCCTTTTCGTCTGATATCCTTCCAATCCGGCTGTTTGCCAAAGGCGGTTTGACTTAGAATGAGGAGTTTATAAAAAGCATCATAACCTTCAATATCACTGGTCGGATCAGCTTCAGCATACCCCTTTTCCTGCGATTGCTTTAATGCTGTCTCAAAGGAAATTCCACGTTTTCTCATTTGCGATAAGATGAAATTGGACGTCCCATTCAGGATCCCTTGAATCCGCTCGATCTCATTCACCTTAAGAAGCTGCCTGATACTCCCGATTACGGGAATTCCTCCGGCTGTCGTCGCTTCAAAACCGATGGATACCCCATTATTCCTCGCCTTTTCCAATAGATCCGGACCATATTTAGCAAACATCGCTTTATTGGCGGTTACAATATGAATTCCCTTCTCAATGGCTTGGGTTAAATACGTATGACCCGGTTCTTCACCTACTATTGCTTCAAATATCACATGAAGATCAGGGATATCCAAGATTTCTTGAAAATCCGTTGTTACTTTAATGGACGAATCGATGCTCCGTTTTTTAGCGGGATCCTTAATAAGGATGGCCCTTATCTTTACATCTTTCCCCAGGATTTCCCTCATTCTTTCCTGATGGGTATCAATGGCTTCACAGACTCCTTGCCCGACTGTTCCAAACCCCAGAAGTGCCACATTTATCGTTGACATGCTTCAGCCTCCTTTATCACATTTTTTCATTTTCAGACTAGCTTGGTTCATTCCTTTGAAGCTCCACTTAGGAATCACTTAGAATAATGTGGGAAAGAAAGAGGGTATACAGAAAAGCCCTCTTCTTTTTAAGAAGAGGGCTTTATGAGCATGCTCCTCCCCTTATCTTCCAGATCCATATAGAATCTGTAGGAATTGGCACCTTTACAGTCTGATCCTGTAGGTTGCCGGGCTTCATCGGGCCTATCCCTCCGCCGCTCTTGATAAGAGATATATCGTTTGTTTTGGTATTACTTGCTATTTGAGTATGAATTGGATTATATAGGGGATTCATTCCTTCGTCAATACCATTTTTGTTATTTTTAAAAAATTCTTTCTAATGTGACGAGAGAGGGGAATTCCTATTGGTTTACTTAAGATTGAGCTCCTTCTACGAGCCTATTAATCTAATTTACAGAGAGACGTTTTAACATGATCTGGCAGGGAAAACTAACCCATATCTCTTTATTTGAAAGGAACCGAATCTATTATGCTCAAAAAAATGCTTCCCTTATCCATCAGAAAATATATGCTCATGTCAAAACGGCAACGAATGCGTGAGATTCGACTGAACATTTGGTATATGCCGTTCTTTTATATTTGTTTCTCCATACTCCTTGTCGCTCTCACTCTCTACTTAGATCTGTATGCAGACATTTCTCAGTACACATATGGTTTCCTAAGTATGGATGCCGCTGTTACACGCATGCTTGTCAGTACACTCATCGGGGCCATTCTCACACTCAGTGCTTTCACGCTGAATTCGCTCCTTGTAGTACTCACGATGTTCAGTGGTCAATTTTCACCCAGGATGCTCCTTGATTTCATTTCGGACAAACAAACGCAGCACGCCCTTGGAATTTTCAATGGCAGTTTTGTTTACGTACTGCTCCTCTTTCTTTTTATCGGAAATTCAAAGGAAGAATTGTTTGTTGCTGCCCCGACCATGACGATCGGACTTGCATTCCTTACTGCCGTCACCTTTATCTACTTTATTAACCATGCCTCTACCTGGATGCAGGTACACAATATTACGTACAATATGAAGCAGGTTTCTGAAGTGATGATCAATCAAACGCTGAAACATGACTTAGAAGCCCACCGAACTAAAAATGCCGGGGATATCATGGAGCATCATAAGAAAAATATTGTTCATGTGAAGTCAAGAGAGTCGGGATATATACAGTTGATCGATTTTCATGGAATGATTGAAGCGGCCAAAAGAGATCAACTTGTCATTCAGCTCCACCATAAAGTCGGGGATTATGTTTTGGCAGGGAATGAATTGATGAGCATTTGGGGACCTGAGACCGAAGATATTTCCACTGATCTCCATCTCGACTTTATCGAAATGGGCCAGAAGGAGACTGAAATTCAAGATCTCCAGATGGGGATCCATAAGCTTGCAGAAGTTGCGATTAAGTCCCTTGGGAATGATGACCCTAAAACGGCATCCAATACGATTGATCAGATGGCCGATCTTATGCTGACAGTTGAAGAACACCTTTCCTTCACCCCCTATTTAATCGATCAGGAAGGAAAAATTCGAGTCATTCTCCAGACAGAAGCATTTGATTATTATCTCTATCGTGGATTTGGCTATATCAGGCATTATGCAAAAAACAATCATCTCATCATTACTGACATCGTTCGGGCACTCTCACTTATTGCAGAGTCCATTGCCCCCTCTAAACACAAAGCCATTTGGGAATTTGCCTGTAATACCATTGATCATATTGAAAAAGAAGTGATTTATGAGTTGGATAAGACGTTTCTTCTCCAGGAAGTTCATAAACTGGCACGTCTCACTGAAAATCTTAGGGAATATAAGAAAATCGAAAGTAAATTCTATCCGTCTGCCAATGAAAATACGTAAAAAGCTTCATCCCTTTTAGAGGGATGAAGCTTTTTACTAGGAGTTAAATCCATGTTTCGACGATGCTGGTATCTTCCCCTTGTGCTTTCGGTACGATCGAGAAACGTTCGGGAATTTCACTTCGGATTGCTTCTAATGTAGGTCTCATCAAAATATAATGAGTGGGCTGATTGACATCGAATAGCCTTGCCACAAACATGCCTTTATAATCTTTTGGGCTTGAGTAAATACAAATGATGGGCATTTTATAATCACTCAATGTCACCTCATCAAATGATGAAATTAATCGATCCGGGTTTTCCATCTAAACCTCTCCTTTCTCTGTCATTTCTAATCATATAACCGTCAGCTAAATACGCATTCTTTTCCTTTTGCCTCTCTACTACCATCCATTCTATTATGGTTGTAGAGCTTTTGAATGTAATAGTTGCACTGGGCATATTGCCCTTCTTCCTTTAATAGAGGGATGATGACATTCTCAATATAGTGATAATATGCTTCCTCTCCCTCTTGGATCCTGATCTCAAGCATCGTAAAGAACGTTTCCAAGTAGGAATTTTTCATATCTCTCACAGATGTCTGTCCCTCCTCTATTAAACTAGCATATTTTTCATTATTTGCGGAACCGTCTACATCCATGGAACTATCAATATAACCAAAGAGGCTGTTTACATACATTCTTTTATCGGACTCGTGTTTCAATAATCCATATGCTATGTGAAATGCGTCTCTTGCTTTTCTATCATCCATTACGTCTCGATAAAGATTCCCTAAATTCAGGTGAAGAACGGCTTTTCTTCTATGATCATGGAGATTATCACAATGTTGGATCAACTCGTCATATTTCTCCACTAGCGACGCAAGACTCGCTTCTTCGCCTCTGGCTTCTGCTACCAACTGAATCGTAGCAGCATCTATACACCTTGTAAAATTAAACGTTTCCTTGAAATAGTTCAAAGCCAGCTGACTATATCGCAGGGATTTGTCAAGCTGTCCAAGATCATGATAGCCAACTGACATATGATAATAGGATTCAGGATTGGAATAAATATCCCGATCTATTTTCTCCAAATACTTTATGGCTGTTTGCGGATTTCCTTTTGCAAGCTCATACATGCCTTTTATATGATAGTATAAGTGAAAATCATAATCGAACATATGGAAGGACAGACGTTTATTAGAAAACTGACCTAAATAGAATGCAGCTTCTTTTAGCTCTCCTTTCATAATAAAGTACCTTGCTTTCAGCAGCTTAAAGGTGCCATTAAGCGTTTCAATTTTGATTAATGGATTTTGTTCGATGGTCTCTTTCAATAATTCGATTTTTCCATTTACCTGCTTGATCATGACATCATGCCACAATTCCAAATCTAATCGTAATTTTTTAAACGCCTTTAACTCTTTCTCCACGTTAATATTCAGCCTTTGATTGAACAATTCGATTTTATCTTTCGTAATCTGTAAGTGTCCGCTTTCAATTTTACTGATATGGCCAGGTGTACAGATCCCATCCCCTACCTGTTTCTGGGTCATTCCCTTAAAGATTCGATAATACTTAATAAATGTCCCAATATGCATGATTTAACCTCCAGGGTGACGTAGTATAGGTTGATTCATTTCATCCAAGTTTTTATTTCAATATAGGTTATACTCCTATTATACTAATAACTGATCATGAAAAAATTGGGGTTTTCAGCAGGTTTCTTTAAGTCTCAAACAGAACTATTATCCTAGTCATTTTTACTTACGCACCTATATTACTGAATATTAAAAGTAAATTCTAAAGAAAAATCGGCACTAAATCATATATATTTGAAAAATTATCAATTATCCGGCTTTGTGATTAAAACGAGATTAGTCCTTTTGATCTATTCTATTTTCCCGATTTCTTGAACATTTTTTATGCTATTTTCCGAAAGGAATTGTGGCCTTTAAAATTAGAAAAAAAGATAACCGGCACCCACCTGACTGATTCAAGGTGTGCCGGTTATCTTTTTTACATTTGATCTGAAGGTTGAATAGGAGGATCCAACTGGATTTCCTGGTTTGGATAAATCCTGGAAATAACAGAAGAGCCCATTAATCTCTTAATTTCATTTGCCGGTAATTCTATTGACACCCCATTAAAGGCTGTTTTATACCTGTGTTTGATACGATATTCCACTTCATTATCATCCAGGAAGGCATGAAGTTCTTGCTCGAAAGCCTGATGACTCTGTTCAACGTGTTCCTTGGCTTTGTCCAAGGTCATATCCACGCCTTGAGCTTCTGCTTCCAGAACGGCGATTTTTGCAGGTTTTGTCTTAAACTCAATAATAACGGAAACAACCTTCTCACTTGAAAGATTAATGGATGGATCAACCTTGACCGCCGAATTCATCGTTTCTTCCACCGCCTCATCCTCATTCTGATAGGTACTTTCCCCTGGATCTGCCTGACATCCTCCTATGACCATCATAAAGACCAGGAAAAGGACTCTCCAGTAGCACTTCTTCATTAACATTCGATCTCCTTTATTTAAGAGTTTAAAAAAAAAAGACAATCTATCAGGATTGTCTCCTTTCGATTGCCTTTTCAAACGTTATTCACGAAGTTATTCTATTTTAGAGATTCGTTAGTTTTTTGCACCATCATCCATTTGCTTGGCTGTTACATTCAAATTCGATGTATAGGTAATTCCTTGATACTCATTACCTGCTTTTTCGTCCAGTTTGATTGCGAAAGAAAGGTCAATGTATTGGTCATCATTTAATTGCCAAAATTCATGCTTCTCGCCCTCTTTAGAACCGTCCCCAAGTACCATCTTGGCTTTCCCGCTCATGCCTTTTGCAGCAGGTTGTGCCTCTTCCTCTACAAATCCGACAACCATTTCAACTCCAGGAGCGATCGCTTTGGACATAGATCTAACTTCATTGGTTGTCCCATTGAATAACTCATCTAAGTAGATTCTTGATTCTTCCAGGATGTCGTCTGTCATTTCTTGTCCTTCAGAGAACTTATAAGCGATATATCCTACTTTATAGGCGTCTAAAGGTACATCTGCACTTAGAGACTGGTTATAGGTAGCTTTAAGATAAGCATCCATATCACCTGTGTTTTCAATCTTTAACCATTCACCGTACTTTAATTGTGAAGGGGCAAACCCAGTAGCTTCGATGATCTTGGTTTCCATGTCTTGTGAGTTGTTGATCTCCAATGTACCGTTTGTGATCTCTCCTGTGGCATTTGTCTCGGATGTGAACCAAGAATATGTACCAAAGCTTCCAGATACTACGATTGCTCCTACTAATGCGCTTCCCAAAAATGCATTCTTCAACTTAAACATGTCAATCCCCCATTATTTATTATGATTTGGTATACTCCTCTTGCTTCTTCGGTTTGATTTTTTCATAAACCGTCAAACACACATACCCCGTTAATGGAACAATGATGAATAGTAAGAAACCCATCGGTCCCTTCGTATATTGAGAAAGGAAACCGAGATTTGGAATATGAAAGAGTTCCTTCCCTACGATTTCATTTGCCGTTGTAACATCTTCATCCACCGTATTGTTGTTATCACCTTGAGTATAGAAGTGCTTTACTCCGTCTTCTCCAACAATGGAAGTGATTCTGTGAGTGATCAGGTTTTTCTCCTGGTTGTAATAGGAGATGATATCTCCTTCTTTAAGATCATCCGGATCCATCTCCCGGGTAATGATTACATCTCCAGCCTCAAAGGTAGGAGACATACTATTCGACAATACGGTTAACGGCTTGTATCCAAAAAAGGATAGCGGTTTATTGCTGTTCAGGCTTATGAAGATGGAAACGATGATCATCATGATGAGTAAAAAGATTACGATTGGAATGGCTTTTTTGACAATTTTCACTATCTGCTCCATTTCTCACCCTCTATTCTGGTTGTGCTGTATAAAAATAATTGGTCTAGCAAAAGAAGTTCCCTAATCAGAATTTAAGTAAGATTCTGATTTCTGTCTTTATTATGACATAGCTGTAAGCCTTGGTGTATTGGGGTTTACACATGATTAAGCTTTCGTTTTCATAGGTATTACTGCCTGATTTATTCTATCTTTGAAAATGAAGAAGTTGCTTAATTCTTACGAAAAATCAGATAGTGTGATAAAATAACCAGTCTTTTTTCACTACCTTAATCCCCCAACTATTGTCGATTAGAGGTACATTTTTGATACGTAATGTTGGATAGTAAAAAAATTCGGGGTCAACTTATCATTATTTGACCTTTTTATATAAAAATACACACCTGTTTCTGATTGATGGATAGTGTTTTCTACTTCTTCAAATCAAAAAACCAAGGTACTTTTTCCCGTACTCTTGGTTTAGATCAACCCGCTTTTCATTTCAGTGTTTTACTCACACGACCTTAACAATTTTCAATTAATCTACCTGCATAAAGAAGGGCTTTCTCTTGATTTCCCTTATCTAAATAATGTTGATACATCGTTTTTTCATAGGTATGCAGCTGTTGATGTTTTCCACTCCCCTCAAGCATGGGAATGATTTTTTCTTCAATAAACTGATAATACAACTCTTTTTTATCCTCATGTAACAAGCGGAGCATTTTAAAGAATAGAACACTGCTTTGATCGTTAATTTCCTTCGCGAATTGAGTACCTGTCTCTATCAGTTGTTTGAGATCCTGTTCTTCTTGCTTTCCTTCGATATGTAAACTGCAGTAAACGTATCCAATCAGATTATTAAGATAGATAGGTGACTTTTGGTTCTTCTCCAATAAAGATAACGTCTTCTTGTAGTACATTTTTGCCTTTTCATTGTCCTCAACATACGAGTGTTCGTATGCTAAGTTGCTTAATAAAGCCGCTTTTTTTGACGTTTCATTAAGAATATCACACTGTGCGATTAAACGATTATACCTTTCTACGAGTTCCTCGAAATCCCAAAGTTCGTTTCTTCCTTCGTTTATCAACTTAATTGTTTCAGCATCAATGACCTTTTTAAAATTATTCGTTTTCCTGAAGTAATCAAGTGCGACTTCACTATAGTAATAGGCCTTTACTTTAAATTGGAGGTTATGATAGGCGATGGCGATTTGATAGAAGAATTCGTGATTTAAATATTCTTTTTCATTGATTTGAAGGAGATATTCGAGTGACTTCTTGAAGTCTCCTTTTATTCCTGCTGTGATTCCGAGAAGGTGATGAAGCAGGTGAAGTTCATACGTGTTTAATTCTTTACGGTGTTTATTCATTTTATCCAGCAGCGTTTCTGCTTGGGCGATGTTCCCTTGCAAAAGGTTGTATCTGGATTGTAATAAAAAATACTTATTCTTAACAGATTGGATGAGAAATAATGAATTCTTTTCTACCTCGTCTTTTAAACGTTCAATCTCACTTATTTGTTGTAAAACCATGCTATCGTGCCATTGCTCAAGCAATCGCTCATATTTCTGAAGGGACTGCATTTCCTTTTCCAGATCGATTCCGAGTTTCTCGCTTAGCATATGCGTGATTTCAGGAGAATATTGGGTGTTGCCACGCTCAATTTTACTGATATGAGTAACGGAACAAATCCCTTTTCCCAGTTCTTCCTGGGTCAGTTCTTTTTTCTCTCTGTAAAATTTTATAAGTAATCCTAAACTCATCGAATTCACTCCCGAAAGATTATACTAATTGTTTTTTGATTAACTCTTTTTAATCATCATACCTTTTCAATCTTCATTAAAATAGTGTTATTTTTTGTCTATTCGGACTTTTCAAAGTAGGAGTAAAGTGTAATCTCGATGAATTTTCATTCACGAAAAAAGAGCAGCCCTTAACGGACTACCCTTTCTTCTGGTTGATTACGTTCATCAAAATGTTTCGAAATGAAACCGTTAAGGATTAATTCCCAGTTCCTCTTTAATCGTGTCAATCGTATTACCATCTACTTCAGATTGAGGATCTGGAGTATCTAATACAAAATCATTTTCAGACAAGTAATACTTCTCAAGGAGTGTAAAGTCTTTTTCATCTGTCGTACCATCGAAGTTGATATCCGTATTTCGATAGTCCGTTCCCCAATGATCTTGAAGCAGTAGTGCATCGTGAATATCGATGGCATTGTCTTTATTGATATCTCCAGGCTTGGAAACGGCCATATAATAAGTGATGTATTCACCAATATCTACACCATTTTCTGTACGTCCCGCTTCAAGTGGTGTATATGTTGTGTAGTGTCCTGGTACATCCGTAACGACGGTATACTTCTGTACAGATGATGGTAGTTGTTCGATAGAAATAACACCGTTTTTCGGTATGGTGACAGGATAAGTATTTCCATTTGTATCCTCTAAGTGTATAGTGGCACCTATTTGTGTGTAATCCCGGCTATAATCAAAGCGACCTGCATCTGTCAGGAGTCCTTCTGCGCCTATAAATCCTGCATTAACCTTTGATACTTTTGGATAGACTGGGTGAGCTCCCATTTTCGTCGGGATCCGTGGTCCGTTATTAATCTTCATCGTACTTACACTACTGAACAATGGAGAATACGTATTGAAAAACTCCTGCTCATTCGTATCAACTACAATCTTGAATAATGCAACGTCTCCTGATACGCCTTCATTTGGAATTTTTATCTCAATATCATTTCTGACACTTGTTGTACCGGTTTTTGTCACATTCAATTCTGATCCCTCTGGTAACCCATCCGCTAATTGGAATTCAACAGAATCCAAAAGCTTACTTGAGTTATAGGTATACATTGAAAAGTCATGGGCTTTTTCCAAATTGTTAGCGTAGAATGTATAAGTGATCTTGTCACCCATTTGGTAAGACTCTTTATCCGGTTTCGCGAAAACATATTGAAGTCCTTTAGGTGCATAGTAGACCACTTTAGGAATAGCTGTATTTCCAGCATAATCAGCTCCTAAATATTGCATTTCTCTGATGGATGACGTTTTTACATTGATTTCCTTTGAAAACTGTCCATTTTCATCCACTTGTAGTCGATAGCTTGGACCATTCGTCCCATACCATATATTATTACTTGCTTGAGTGAGCGGGATATCGGTCTTTGCCGTTTCCTCTATTTCTGAATCCAATAAAGTTCCTGATAAAGTGACTGTTTCTTGACCCTCTTCCAGCTCTACAATCGGAAAGTCACCCGTTGGCAATGCATTCGTCTGATCATAAACGACTGTCGGTGCCCCGTTATCTAAGCTAATGGTGGATGTTTTGGCAAACTGCTTTCCATCTTTCGTCGTTCCGATCATCTTCACATCATAAATGCCGTCTTCCACTCTCACTTTTGTATAGCTGATCGGCTTTTTATCATGTCCTGTTAATGGATAATAATATCCATAGAACCCCTCTTCAATATAATAATCGACATCGATTGCAGCTCCTGTTGCATTCACACCTGTAATCCATCCCAGGTCTTCTTTCGTATCTGGATCAACCAGTACCCAATCCAATCTTTCCATCGGGGAATTCAATCTGAAATCAAGATCGGTTTCTTTTCTGCTATAAGGATTGTTCACGCGATTAGTCGAAATACTTTTCGTATAAACATCAAAGTAGCCGATTCCTTCCTCCACGACTTTCGCTCCGAATGGGATACGATAGCTGTTCTCTGGATCCTTTTGATTTTGAATCACGATGTATCCTTCATATGTTCCTTTTTGAGCCGTTTTCGGGATGGTAAGAATCGCATTGAATTGTTCTTCTTTATTCTTTTTCACTTTCATGGAGCTTGGCACATTGAGCCTCACACCATTTTTCTCAGCATCCAGAGACCCAGAAGCCTTTGCCCCCACATTATATTCTACTGAAATATCGTACTTGTTGTTATTATTACTATTATTTGTAATTGATAGATTGGTCGTTTTTGTAATATGTTCATCCCCCATCGGGATAAAACCGTAGCTTAGACCACCGGTTTGTTCCGGAATGATGATTTCTTCCTGGTTTTCAATAAATGGTGTTTCATCCAGAACGGAAATCATCGTGTCCGAATGGATGGCTTGCATTGGATCGACTCTTCCCGCTCCAACTTCAAATACGCTATATTGATTCTTCAATGGATCTGCCGTATTCATTAACACAGATTTAATTTCGCTTGGCGTATAATCAGGATGTGCTTGAAGTAATAATGCTGCAATCCCCGCTACTTGAGGTGACGCCATTGATGTGCCTGATAACCGTTGATAGGCATGTGAATAATCCGATGAATCTTCTTTATTCTGCATATAGGATGGAACGGTTGAGAGAATATTGACCCCAGGTGCCGTTACCTCTGGCTTGATATCATACAATGTTCCTGAAGGACCTTTTGAACTGAAGGATGCAAGCTCATCACCGCTGATTTCCGCTTCCCCCATTTCTCCCAAAGTGATGGTTGGTATTCCATCTTTGAATAGTTCTTTCACTGCTAAACCATCTTGATTCGTTAATGAAAAAGTAGGGAGATTGTCATTGCTTTCGCCTAAATAATGAGGGATATGCCCTTCATCTGGATTCATATTATAAATGATGACGGCTTTTGCACCATTTTGTTTCGCGTATTCCATTTTTTCGATGAGTGCATAGGAGCCGCGAGCCACGAATGCCACTTTTCCAGTGACATCTTTCCCGTTGTAATCAGCAGGTCCACCTTCTCCTACTTCAACCATTTCAAAACTTTGACCTTGGAGCTTACTGAACTCATCCGTCCATTTGTTGGTCATTAATTGTAGAAGTCCATCCAGACCCTTACCTTCCACAGAGAACACGCCATCATAAGTCGTGACAAAAGATGGTGCAGAACTTGCACCTACCGTCAAGGCAAGGGCAGCGGCACCTGGAGATCCCAATGTATAATTCCCTTGATCCCCAGAATTCCCAGCTGCCACAACGGCTGTCACACCACTTAACACAGCATGATCAACGGCTATGCTCGTTGCATACAAAGGGTTATTCGTTGATGCTCCAAGGGATAGGTTGATGACATCCATTCCATCTGCTACGGCACGGTCAATCCCGGCAAGAATGTTACTCGTTGATCCAGATCCGTATGGCCCTAATACACGGTATACATTCAATTCCGCATCTGGAGCGACACCAATCACTTTGTAATCCGAGTCATTTACAGCTTGACCT
Source organism: Rossellomorea sp. FM04394 (assembly GCF_041889765.1). Taxonomy (NCBI): domain Bacteria; kingdom Bacillati; phylum Bacillota; class Bacilli; order Caryophanales; family Bacillaceae; genus Rossellomorea; species Rossellomorea sp. FM04394. The sequence goes on from NZ_CP168654.1 coordinate 3,730,447, forward strand.
ACAATCGTTCCTGAGACATGTGTACCATGATCCGTGTAGTAACTGTTCCCTTGATTGTTTTCAGGATATCCAGAAGCTTTCCAGTCATCATATGTTGCTTCCATCGGATCATCATCTTTATCTACAAAATCGTATCCGCCTTTATAGGCATCTTTTAAATCAGGGTGGTTATAATCGATTCCTGTATCAATCACACCAACCTTGACTCCTTTACCAGTGAACCCTTCTTTATGTAGCTGATCAATATTCATGAAAGGAATACTGTCCACTTTTGTAGTTGATCCTTCTTCTTCATCTGTTTTTGGTGGAGGAGAAAGCTGGACTTCCTCTTCATTATATACAGCCTTAACGATTTCTGATTCTAATAGGTTTTCAACTTCATTGGCTGGTAGAGTCATCGCTACACCATTAAACGCATCTTTATACGTGTGCTTAATTTCGTAGTTTTCTTTCCCCGATTTTGTCTTTTTCACTAATTTTTCATTTAAGTCTTTTTTAAATTTTGCGTGGGACTCTTCTACCTGTTTCTTTGCCTTCTCAAAAGAAACTTCTTTCCCCTTTAAAGATTGATGGATTTGTTCTGTCTTTGCAGGAAGCTGTTCAAATTCAACAATGACGGTCACTTGTTCTTCACTTTTCAAATCAATGTCTCTTGATAATTGCAGACCCTTCATTGATCGATTGGCTTCTAATTTGTTCAAGGCCTCACGTTGTTCTGGCGACAAACCCGCCAAGATTTTCATCGCATCCGACTGTGTTTCTGCATGTACCGCTGGCCCATGACTTAAAGGTGCAACTCCACCCATAAGAAGCCCTGCACTTAATGCAATCTTTGAATATTTGATAGCTTTCATGACTTCAACCCCTTTTTCTTTCTAATTAAATTATATTGTTGAAAAACGAATTCGTCATTGGGGGGAATTTTGTCATTTTTGGGAAGCAGGATATGGTGGTGTTTGTGTTTACCTAGCGAAGAAAATCAGAAAAACCAGCTATTTTGGAGGCTGAAAAATGACTGATTACACAAAATAGTCCATAAGAACCGAACCTTTTGTTCTATTAAAGTTGGGGGATAATTGATTCAGGAAGTATAAGTAAAGGTATTTAGTGGAAAACACACTAATATTAAACTTTTAATTTGTTTCTATATCCTAAAGCTTGCAAAAATAAAGCCCCTTCTCCTTAAGTATAAGTTTGTTTCCATCATTATTTTAAGCTACGTTTAAGTAAGATTGTCCTACTAATAAATCGATCATTATCGTATATTTGATAGAGAGTATTTTTACTAGACTCGGCTTATAAAGAAAAGCCAGGACTAACCTCTTAAAAGAATAGTCCTGGTTTCATTTCTAGTGTTTCACTGTGATTTTTTTCTTCTCAGACCTCAACGATAATCCCGTTTCATCTGTTCCTGTGACAGTCACATAATAATCACCGTCCGGATATTCAGTGCCAGCATACCATTTCAACCCATAAATTGAATGTTCATTTTCAATATCGGCATACTCGATCACTTCGCCTGCTGAATTAGAAATCTCTATATGCCAATCTATTCGTTTATAGCCAAAGATTAAGATGGAAGCCGGTTTCGTTTCATTCACATTGGATCGTGAAACATTCCAATAATTGATAAATGGATCTGCATTCAGCAATTCCTCATTTCCAGTATAACTAACACCAACATTTTGGAGAGCATCTATGGCTGAAATCATGACAATTTCAGGCTTTTCGTCGGTAATGTACTCATTTGCATCACTGTATACGCTTTTACGACTACCGCCATTTACCCAGATGAAATTTCCGACATGTTTCGTTCCTTCTTCTGTGACACCCCATGTAATTTTATACTTCCCATCCGTTTGTTCTGTAATCTTGATATTCTTAACAACTGGCGCAACAGAATCCAGTTTAAACGGAATTTTCGTTTGTTGAGGCTCTGCTCCCTCATAATTCAATGTACTCTCATACACATACGTATAGTTCCCGTCAGGAAGTTGGTTCCCGCCGTCATCTTCCCCACTCCAGAACATCCCATCGAACTTATAAGAGTAATTTCCATAGCCCATAATGTTCTTTCTGAATGGGTACGGGCTGCCATCTTCCGTAAATTCACCGAAATTCGTGATGTTGGCAACAGTTTTTCCATTCTCATCCTCTACCTTCAGAGACATTTCTTTCAAATTACGAAACGCCGTGAAGGAAGGATATATACCTGACGCAACCGCATTCTTAGAATATCCAATCTTATTTGGATCAAATGTTCCTGTGGAAGTATCATACCCCATAGGCAACTCCATTACGTCATTCCAAAGAACGGTATATCCTAAGTATGGATCTCCATTCACCGGACTCACATCAATATTATTAAGGGAATCCCAATCGCCGTAATATCCCATGAAAGGCATCGTTAAAGTTGCTAAATCTTTTACAGAGGTTCCTTTAGGAACAAAGCGGACAAACCCTTCAACAAAACGACCTTCGCTTAACCCTTCCGGGAGTGTGACAGAGATCTTCACTTCGCCATCACGACGTGGTTTGTATTGAATTTTCTTGTCTCCCATCTGTTTTCCGTTGATTTTAACGACCGCTCCCTCTATCGGTATCGAATGTAAAGTTAGATATTCTCTTTCTACACCGCCATATGTCTTCTTCTCTGTCTCATCCATTAACACATCTACTACGATTTCATATTGGTCATTGGCTTTTTCAAGCTTTTTTGCCAAGGGCTCTACATCCAATGTGAAATCGAACGTTCTGTCCACTTCCTTTAACGCAACGGATGCAGCCTTTTCCAAAGGGGCACCTACATGTTCCACAAGGTAAGGAGATTTAATCGCTTGTTCAATCTTCATCAAACCTGAACCTTGACGTCTTGGTGAGTATAAGGAATTTTCATCGTCGGGATTCGTTAACACCTGGGACGTGTTCATTAATGCATTCTTCGCTTTTAAGACCGTTTCTTCATTTTTTGGTAAACCTAACTCCTCGTAATACTTCTCAAGAAGTAAAGCCGCTCCAGCTGCTACGTGTGGAGTTGCCATGGATGTTCCACTCATGGTTTCATATTCGTTGTTCAATACTGTCGAGCTGATCTTTCCTCCAGGAGCTGTGATTTCTGGTTTAAAGCTTAAATCCGTTGGTGAACCATAAGAAGAGAATGAAGACATCGGTTCTGTTGTCGGGTTTTGTACCCAAACACCTTCATCTGACAGTTGCACTGAAATCTTCTCTCCGCTTTGTAATCGCTCGATTAATTGATCTCCTTCTGTATGTCCAGTCGTAACGGCTGGAATGGTGTATCTTGAGAAATTTAAATTTGCATAAGATGGATATTTATCCGGTGGAATGACGATCAGTCCGACTGCCCCTTTTTTTGCTGAGTCATATTGAAGAGTCGAATAAACAGCATACGATTTTGCAGGTTTTGCAACTACAATTTTCCCTTCTAGATCCAAACCATCCAGATGGCTGCCAAATCCTTCACCGGCGAAAATCAATTCGTAATCTTGACCAGCTTCGAGTTCATCACTAAGCTTTTTGGAACTGGATTGTGTTTGATATCCAAGCTGACTTCCATCATTCAAACTTAAAGCATCGACACTCATCTGATCATTCTCTGATGAAGCAACCTGCAGTGCGGATGGTGTTACACCAGGGTCGCCAACAAGGCCGATATCAGGATTTTTGGCCCATGGTAATTGTGATCTTTCCAGCAAGTTTTGTTTTGTACTATAAGAAGCGTTACCTGCCGCAGCTACGACTAATACCCCATGTTCTGTTGCATATTGAATGGCCCGTTGTACCGGATCATTCGGGTCTACGCTTCCTGCGTCAGATCCCAGACTTAAATTGATGACATCAGCCCCAAACTCCACCGCATGATAGATTCCAGCCACAATATCATCGTCATATGCACCACTTCTACTATCCGAGAATACTTTCTCGGCCAATAGCTGTACATCCGGTGCCACTCCCATCGCCTTTTTCTGGGATTCTTCGTATGCCCCTACAATTCCTGCTACGTGGGTTCCGTGGGAATTACTTGCAGGAATGACATTGGTGTCTTTATCTGCCCAGTCATAGCCTGTCGGTACTTTGTCTGTATACCAAACATCATCTACTTCCGACTCATCAAGCTTATCTTGTATGTTATGTTCATTATACTTCGCTTTTTTCTTTCCTTTTTCAGAAAGCGTCATGGCCTCATGGCGATAGTCGATGCCAGAATCCACGATCGCTACGACCATTCCATTGCCGCTGTAATTATATTTCGTCCATACATTCATCGCTTCCACAAGCTCGTTGCTCTTTACATCCATATGCTCATAGGTTTTGGCAATACGAATATCCTTTACGCCCTCTAGCTCTTTGATTTTCTCTGCGTCTTTCATCGTCGTTTCCATACTGAATCCATAAAAACCTGTTGAATACGTATGTATGATTTTAGAAGAAGCATCCCTCTTTTTCATAAACGTATTTTTCACTTGCTCTACCTGCTTTTCAGGTGCCGTTTCCAGTTTCTTATTTACGTCCACCTCTACAATTAGGCGAATACTTTCATTTGAGTTGAATGCTTTAAGGTCCTGTCCGTATAAAGGATCATCTGTAGCTTTCTTTTCCATATCCATAAATGGGAGTTTCCCTTTATGGATATGAGCAGGATCCTTTTCTTCCTTAGACTGATAGAATTCAGCACTTGCTGGCGTAATCATACTGCTGCTTAGGAGAACGGACATCAATCCAATGGATAACGTACTTTTCTTCGAAACCATCATGTATTCACCCTTTTTGATAGAATAGTATCTTTCTTTTTACGTATCTCATAGAAGAAACAGTACTCCTGTGTAAGTATCATGAATATCCCCCTTCACTTCCCCTCCTCCTTCAATCAGTTTGAATACGGAGTACCATACTCTAACCATTTCTGTTTAGTGATCAGGTTTCCTGTTGGGGGAGTTCCGATTTACCAACAAGGGCATAACGGGTCTTTTCACCCTGAAAATACCAACATTTTTTGCATTTCTCTTCAAATAGCCCTGACTGTTAGTTAAAAAGAATGAAAATTCTATAAAATAATTGGGGGAACCGGGGGAATTTTAATAATAAAAGAATAGAAGGATGTCAAAAGAATTCATTATAAGAAAATAGACTCACCATACTGATTGCTCTATATGTTTAAAAAGCTACCCATTGGAAATAAGAAAAAGGGAAAGAAATGTTCATGAACATTTCTTTCCCTTTTGTTAGTTAATGCCTACTTGTTATTCAGTTCGTTCTAATCCCATCATATTCAAATAATAGGCTAGATCTTTTTTTCCGTTGGTTTCTTTAGGTGATTTCCCTTTAGGCGCATCCGGTCCTTTTGTTAAGAAGTTCTTTTCAATGAATCGAACGTCCGTCTCGTTTACTACTCCATCCTGATTCAGGTCATATGTTTGAATCTCAGGGTTTTCTTTACCGTAATATTCAACGATATCCTGAACATCTTTGATGTCGATCAAACTGTCACTATTCACATCTCCTGCAAGACCCATTTTGGTTCCTCCAGATACGAACCTTCCATACTCTTCACCCTTTAATTCAAATCCAGGTATGAATGGAGTATAAGTCTTTATATGTCCTGGTGTTTCCACTACGACATTGTATGTCTCACGTGAAGCCGGAACACCATAAATGGTGTATTTCCCATTTGCAGCAATGCTGCCTTCGTATTTTTCACCATCCGGTGATAGGGCATATACCTTCGCTCCGATATTTTGAACTACACCATTTGGTAAATAAAGATTTCCGCTGCCATTTTTCTTCAAAAATGCTTCTGGTTTGATATTCCCTTCTACCCTTGAATGTTTGGACACGAAGTTATAAGAAGATGTGCTGTAATATGGAAGAGTTACAGCACCACCCCCACCTGCTTTTGTGTAACTTGACTTTGTTACATCAAGTTTATCAGATCCGTAAAACCAGTCATCTTGATTGACCTTGAACGTTACGTCCACAACGGGCATATCACCATTTAATCCGGAGTGACCTTCTCCATTCAATGCAGCTCCCAACGTGACAGTCTGGTAATATCCAGTACCGCTTACAACAGGGTCTTGCAGGGTTGCTTGAAGTCTGTTTTCTTCGGCATAAGCTTTAAAATCACCGTTCAGCTTTGCCGATTCGAATGAGTACATTTCCCCTTTATATTGAATCGTGTACTCTCCGGAAATGAAATCTTTCACGTTATTCAAGCTCAGCGTCATGGTTACAGTATCATTTAGCCCGACTTCTTCCTTATTGTAATCAGAAGTCAGATACTCAGTACCTTCTTGAAGGAAGATATATCTTTGGTAATTGACGTTTGCTGCGATATCAGTAGCTGCCAGGCTTAACTTTAATGGTTCGTTTGCAATATCAGAAGGCTCTATACCAAACTCTGTGTCTCCTTCAGAATCTGCTGGAGGGAAACAACAATTAAAGTACTCACGGAAGCCGGTTGCTATTAAAAATTTGTTCGAAGATTGATCATAATTCAATCCTTTTGATTGTAAAACACCCACTGTTTCATCCTGCACATTTCCGTGGATCCAGAATGCTTTCTTTCCAAACTCTTCTGTATACATATCTTCATTGATTTCATACACACCAGGAGCTTTATCAAATTCCACTTCTGGTTTTGTATTATCAACGATAACAGGAGTGTCGATCGAATACGCTTTCCCTTCTTCATCATACCCTATAAACTCCATTTTATAGTCCCCTTCAGGCAGATCCACGTATTGATCGGAAATCGGATGTTGTTCATCATTTGTAAATGGATAAACGACTCCAGCAAATACTGCACGAATGTAATACCTGAAGTCAGCCTTTGCATCTGCTTGTGTGAGGGATGCTATGAATCCAATCGCCTCACCCGATTGTCCATCCTTCACCACTATGTCTATCCTCGTCAACGGGTTTTTCATTTGAAAGGCGGCTGAGATAAACGGATTGTAGTACTGCCACTTAGGCGTATTATTCGCAAGAGCGGGCCTGTCTGTTTCAAGATAGTCGAACCCTTTTCCAGTGACTCGGATCGCAAACGGAACCTGGTACGTTTCACTCGCATCACTTGCATTCGTCAGGTGAATATATCCTTCGTATCGCCCTTCTTCTGCATCTTCCGGAACCGTGATCGTTGGTGAAATCTCTTTCGAACCGCTTGCGGCAACCGCTACACTCGTCGGAACGTCTAAGTGAATGCCGTTCGCAGCTGAATCCTTGATACCTGTACGTTCACCATGGTATTCGACTTCAACCTTGAATGACTTGTCTTCCCCGCCATTGTTCTCGATGATCATCCTGCTGTCTGCTTTAATTCCATCGTCATCTTTGTAGTGACTTCCGAAAGAGATGGATGCCGTCTCTTCATCGATCTCGACCTCTTCACCATTTTCATTTAGATTTTTTGTTGTATCCATCACTTTGATGGATACATCGGCATGTACTGCATCATAGGCATCCACACGTCCCGCTCCCTGTTCAAATACGGATACGTCACCATTCAAGTCTTCTGCCGTATTCATTAAGGCAGCTTTCACATCGAATGGTGAGAGATTTGGATTTTCTTGAAGCATGAGGGCCGCCACTCCCGCAACATGAGGTGTTGCCATGGATGTTCCCTGAAGGCGGGCATAGGCTGCAGAATAGTCTACCCCTTCTTCCGGGCTATTGATATATTCTGGAATGGTTGAGAAGATCGCTACCCCAGGTGCCACAACATCCGGTTTAATATCATAGCTTCCAGCCACAGGTCCCCTTGAGCTGAAGCTGGCCAGGTTATCCCCTTCTGTTTGGACAGACGCTACATCTCCAAACGTAATGGATGCGTTATCGCCTAGCCCTTTCAGACGCTCTCCATCCGTTTTTGTCATACGGAAGGTCGGGATATAGTCTGATCCTTCTCCTAAATAGGCCTGAATCTCACCGTCTATATTATTGTAGATGATGACAGCTTCAGCCCCTGCTTCTTTCGCTTGTTGCATTTTCTCCACAAAGGCAATTTCACCACGTTGAATCAGGGCAATTTTCCCCGTTAGATATTTCCCTTCAAAATCAGCTTCATATCCAAGTCCGGCAAAAACTACTTGTTTTGACTGATTTTGAAGAGATGATAAATCATCGGAAAAGTTCTTTCCCAATAATAAAACATTCTCAAATGTTTCACCATTTACACTCATGGATTGGAAGGTAGGGATATCCATGTCAAAATCACTTGCCCCAACCGTAATGCCGAGGGCCGCTGCACCTGGAGCTCCAAGTGTTCCTTCTTCCGGCCCACTGTTTCCTGCTGCCACTACTGCCACCACTCCTGAGAGCATCGCATTGTTAACTGCAACCGAAGTCGGATATAGCGGATCGTTCGTTGAAGCACCCAAAGATAGGTTCATGACGTCCATGTCATCGATGACAGCTTGCTCAATCCCTGAAAGGACACTTGTGGCTGTTCCAGCACCGTACGGACCAAGAACACGATAGCCATATAAATCGACATTAGGGGCAACCCCTTTTACCGCATAGTCGACTGTATTTTTCTGTTCGCCGCCAATCGTTCCCGAGACATGTGTACCATGCTCCGTGTAGTAGGCTGATCCAGAAGCAGGATTGACCTCAGGTTTACCTGAATTCTGCCAATCTTCATAGGTTGTTTCCATAGGGTCATTATCGTTATCAATGAAATCATAACCACCCTTATAGGCATCCTGCAAATCAGGATGATGATAGTCAATTCCTGTATCAAGTACTCCGACCTTGATTCCTTCACCTGTTATATTTTCATCATGAAGTTTATCTACATTGATTTGCGGGATACTATCCATCATTTTAGATTCAGAAGCTTCCCCTTCCATTTCCGGAAGTTCAAGCTGAACGACTTCATCTTTCCATACACGTTTCACGACCCCGGAATCCAGCAAACTATCAATCTCATTTCCCGGGATGGACATCGCGACACCATTGATGGCGGAACGATATTCTTTCGTGATCTTCGCATCTTGTAATCCAGAGCTTGCACTCTTTTTATTTTTCATAGAATGGAATGTTTGTTTGAATTCACTGTGAGATTTCTCTACCTTTTCAGCCGCTGCTTTAGTAGTCGTTCGGAGTCCCTTAGCCGCCTGCTTCATCACTTCCACTTTAGCAGGTGCCTGTTTGAATTCAACGATGACATCAACGAGTCCTTCGCTTTCTGTATTGATATTCGGAGCGATTTCAAAATCCGGTTTCGCTTCGATCTGTTTAAGAGCACTTCTCTGCTCATCCGATAGATTCATCAACGTCTTTTCTACATCTTTTACTTGTGTGAACTTAGACGGATTTGGCGAACCTTCTGCCATCACGTTAAATGGCATCCCTGATGTGCCTAGTAAACTTGTAGCCAGTGCAACCGTCAAGATCTTGGCTGAACGTTTCTTATTCATACTTTTCCCCCTCTTATATTCATCCATTAGCGTAGAGTTGTTTACAATTTGTATTTTAATCTTCTTTAATATGACTGTTAATTGGGAAAATTCTTTACACTTTCCGACATTTATCTTAAAGATTCTATTTTTTTTATGGCATTTCTCTATTAAGTCATGAAGAAAGTTGGGAAAGTTTCGCATGAATTAGTCTTTGTACCTATTTTTTATTTCCTACACCCTTACAAATAGGTAAATACACCCTTTACTGAAAGGGGAATAATCCCTATTAAATTTCTTATAAAAGTAAAAAAACAAGCAACCAATAGCAGTCGCTTGTTTTTACTTTTTTATTTGAAGAGGTTCAATATGGTTAAAGATTAACTTTTTCAATAGCTCATTCGATAATTGAAGATAGTGATTGGAAGAAATCAGGTCCCCCTTCTCTTTAAAATAAACCGCTAGTCGTTCTGAAAATGACGCGGCCTTATAACGATCATATTGCTTCATCATTGGCAGACCACGATCGATTAAATAGTCGCTAAGCCGTTTATCATCCTCTGTCGCATCTAAATACAACACCATCAACTCCGTATATTTAACGGACTCTTGATCTTTAAAATCTTTTAGGTTCTCCTGCAAAAGATTGATTGCTATTTCCCTCTCGTTCAAGTCCAGCAACACTTGTACCATTTCAATCAATGTGCCGTAATACCCCATTGTATGCTTTTTTTTCAATTTGAGGGACTGGGAGAAATAGTCTAACGACTCTTGAAGCCTTCCTTTTTTTCTATTTAGCAATCCGAAATTATGAAGGGCGGTAATTTTCGTTTCGTTATCCTTTAACATCTCTGCATCGTTTAAGGCCGTATGCAACATGACTTCTGCACGTTCAAAATCGTTAATATAAATCAAGTTAGCCGATAATCCGATTTTCACATGGAGTATCCTCAAAATGTTCCCAGTGTTCTGAAAAATCCTCAATGCCTTGTGTGAGTAATGCAGAGACAAAGTAAAATGCTTCAATAACCCATGATTAGCCGCTTTATAATAATAATAATCTGTTACTTTCTCACTATAGAGATCGGCTCTATCCTCTATTTGATCAAAGATGGAAAGCGCCTTGGAGTATTGCTGTTTCTGTCCGTAATAAATTCCCTGAAAGAACTCCCATAAATACTTTTCAAACGATGAAAATTTACTCATATTCTTTTTGAGTCCAAGAGAAGCCTGTTCATATTCGGTTGGGTTGTTCGTGAATAATTGATATCGAAGCATGTAAAGCTCAAATAAGTAAACCATTTCCGTACATTGGATATAGTCTTTATGTCTTTGTAACTCCTGATACAGTCTTTCGGCATGATCTCGATGAAGTCTCTCAATCGCTTCATAGAATTGGGCTAGCTGGCGTTTCAAGTAAAGTGTCTTTGCCGTTTCCTCTTCGATTGATACACCAAGTCGCTTACAAAGTAATTCTAATGTTTCCAGATTCCCTTCTTTAGAACTGTTCTCAATCTTACTTAAATGAGTGGTTGAACATATCCCCTTGCAAAGCTGCTCTTGTGTTTTATTTTGTTTTTTTCGATGATAGTAGATGATCCTGCCTATAGACATTGCTTCACTTCCCCCCTTGTATATATCTATCATTATACATAGGATATTCGTTTCTTATAAGCTATTAAAGGTAAGTAATTATCCTCATCTAAGTGGATAATATATATAAATTATAAATGAATATACATTTTTACCTTTTAAAGGAAAAATGTAAAAAAGCTGGCTCTCATTCCGTTCTAAAGAGCCAGCTTTTGATCTTTAATTCTTCAATTCATTCGGTATACTTTTAATACCTATTCCCGATCAAAAAGCACGCGCCCAGCAATCCCCGGGTTCGTCATTTCATAAGGGTTCAAGATCAAATCGAGCTCTTCTTCTGTCAGAACATCATATTCCAAACAAAGCTCTCTCACTGATTTCCCTTTTAAAATGGCTTCCCTTGCGATTCTGGATACGACCTCATATCCCAGATGAGGATTAACAGCCGTGATGATCCCCACACTGTTTTCAACATATTCCTTCATACGTGTCTCATTCGCTTCAATTCCCACAAGACAATTGTCCGTAAAGCTTCTGAACGCATTGTTCATGATACTGATGGACTGAAGGAGGTTGAATACGAGTACTGGTTCCATCACGTTCAGTTCAAGCTGGCCGGCTTCTGACGCCAACGAGATCGTCTGGTCATTCCCCATGACTTGAAAGGCTACTTGATTGATCAATTCAGGCATGACCGGATTCACTTTACCAGGCATGATGGAAGAACCAGGCTGTCTTGCTGGCAATGAAATTTCACCAAGTCCGGCCCTTGGGCCTGAAGCCATCATACGCAGGTCATTGGCGATCTTGGACATATTGACCATACATACCTTCAGTGCAGCCGAAACTTCTGTGTAGGCGTCGGTATTTTGCGTAGCATCGACAAGGTGCTCAGCCCCCGTTAATGGCAAACCACTGATATCAGCCAGATGTTTCACGACGCTCTTGATATAAACAGGATCCGCGTTTAATCCAGTTCCCACTGCAGTAGCCCCCATATTTACTTCATAGAGGTGCTCCCGTGTTCGTCCGATCCGTTTAATATCACGCTCCACCACCCTGCTATACGCTTCAAACTCCTGGCCAAGGCGAATCGGAACAGCATCTTGAAGATGGGTACGTCCCATCTTAATGACGTGATCGAACTCTTGGGCTTTCATTTTAAAGGCGTTCAGCATATGCTCCATTGTGCCGAGAAGCTTCTCTAATAATTTCAGTGTGGAAATATGGATGACCGTCGGGAATACGTCATTGGTTGACTGTGACATATTCACATGACTGTTGGGGCTCACCTTCCCATATTCCCCTTTTCGATGGGACATGAGTTCCAAAGCTCGGTTGGCAATGACTTCATTGGCATTCATATTGATAGAAGTTCCTGCCCCTCCCTGAATCGGGTCTACGATGAAGAATTCGTGAAGCTTCCCTTCCAGGATTTCATCAGCAGCCTGAACGATGGCTTGACCGATTCCGTCATAAAGGCGTGTAGTTTCCATGTTTGCCAATGCTGCCGCTTTCTTTACGACTGCTAAGGCATCGATCATCTCTTTATGGATTTTATACCCCGTAACCGGAAAGTTTTCCACTGCCCGTAACGTTTGGATCCCATAGTACACATCTTCAGGTACTTCTTTTTCTCCAAGAAAATCTTTTTCTATTCTAAATCCACTAGTGACATTTATCATTTTTCTGCTCCTCATTTTAAATTTACAGTTTCTCTAATTGATGATTCTATCAATTCCTGACACAGTAGGCAACGATTAATGACAAAACCCAAAATTTTGCATCCTATACAAATAAACATAAAGCCAGCGGGGTATCCGCCGGCTTTTCTAGCATACTATTATTTCTCTTTTACCTGCTCCCGCAACATTTCCAGCTCATCCACAAGTTTCATGACGAGCTCATCACTGTGCTTTAGCTGTTCGTTTAATAAACGAATGGTTTCTTCTTCCCATTGAAATGGATTGCCAAGATCAGGAGTATAATGTAAGTCTCTGTAGACGTCTCCTTCTTCGTCATCCGTTTCACGGAAATATACCGCTACCTCACAGCCTGAGTCCCCAACCGCTATTCTTTTCCGTAAAACCACTTTCGAATAACCGAATTGACGGGATGCAATCCCTCCGAATACGCTTGATGTCATATTGCACAAATGAGGGGCGTCCTTAACGGCTTCTCCAAATGGGCAAGCCGTAGCCTTCACGACGACATGATCAGGATATACTTCAGATATGTAAAAATGCCCACCGATTGAATTTTTCAAATCGACAATGACCTCTGCATATCGGTCGACCGTCCATTCCTCACCTTTCTTCCCATATAATCCCTCAATCCATTCCCCTGTACGAAGACCGATTTGACGAATGTATTCATCCGCTGTTTTTCCTACCGTTTTCTGATGTATATACGCATATTGAGTGATGAGTTTACTTAAGAAAATCGTGCCGGTTAATGATGTCTTAGTTTCCACTTTATCACTCCTTCATTTTATCCAGGGACGCTTATATTAAACCGCTTACATTTATGACCATGAAAATTCTGTAAAGACAGATGAATAGCCATTTCTTTCAGTATAACACCTAATAAACACCATCTGCCTATTTTTTGAAATTAAAATAGATACATAGACGGAACCCAAGTTCTATATAGGTCTAAATTCTCATATATTACCAGAGAAAAGGAGGGAGATTAGATGGGGATTAAACTGATCAAAATTTCTGTCGTCTACTTTATGATTGGTGTGTGTATCGGACTGTATATGTCCATGGTCCATGACTACAGTTTGACTCCGGTCCATGTCCACATTAACTTATTAGGCTGGACTGCCCTAACGTTAGCAGGTCTTATTTATCACTTATTCCCGGCAGTATCTTCTACTAAACTGGCTAAAGCTCATTTCTGGCTTCACAATGTCGGCTTGCCCCTTATGATGATTGGATTATTTTTCTTAGTACTTGGAAGTGAAGCCGTCGTCCCCCTTATTGCAGCAGGCGGTTTCCTGACGACAGTCGGCATACTCCTTTTCGGGGTCAATATTTTAAGAGAATTAAAAACGGAATAGTATAAAAGAGCCCCGTCCTGACGAGTAAGGATTGGGCTTTTTTAAATTGCCCAATCTATTTTTTGATTATTCTAAAATAATTTATGTTTGTATAAAGACCAGTGGTACAATAGGTATGAAGTACATTTCAAGCATAGGAGTGATTTTGATGTCAGTCAATGTTTACCTTAATTTTAATGGAAATTGTCGCGAAGCCGTTGAATATTATGCAGAGGTATTCGGAACAGAGCCACCGCAGATCATGACATTTGCAGAAGCACCTCCCCATCCGGATTATCCCCTGCCTGAAGAAGCTAAGAACCTGGTGTTACATACAAGACTGACAATCGATGGCAGCAACGTCATGTTTTCCGACGTGTTTCCTGATATGCCTTTTGTAGAAGGAAACAATATCACCCTGGCTCTGGTAAGCAAGGATACAGAAGAGTTGACAACCCGTTTCCACAAACTGAAAGAAGGCGGGAAGGTGGATATGGAGCTTCAGGAGACATTCTGGAGCAAGTTGTATGGTCAGGTGACCGATAAGTTCGGTATTCAGTGGCAGTTTAATTATGAGAGTGAGGAAGAATAAACTCAAAAAAAATCAGCCTTTTTAGGAAAAGGCTGATTTTTTCATATTTAGTGGTTTGTTAGTCGATTAGTAAAAACTAACTTGTATCTTTGTTATTGAGGTCTGTTTGGATTGATAGGATTTACTTTATTTCCTGCTCGTAAAACATTTCCTCTTTCGCCTTTAGTTTAGGACCTTTTTTAGCCTTCGGACCCTTGTAGTCAACTCTGGCACGGTCATAAACAGCAGACCCCACGATTTCAGCTACATCTTGAAGCTTTTCTTTACTGATTTTATCAATGGTGTCTTCCGGTGTATGATACCAAGGTTCTGAAGGGCTATGGATAAATAGTGCAGCAGGGATTCCCACTTCAGCAAAAGGAACATGATCACTGCGTCCACCCTGACCATATGGTGTCGCCTCACCGTTTAGTTTTTCACTTGATTTCTGGGCAAGCTCCGTCACGAGGTTAGGCTTCCCATCGAGAGTAAGCATAACAAGGTCACCTGCATCTTTGCTACCCACCATATCAAGGTTGAAGTTAGCTACCGTACGATCAATTTCATCTTCTGATAACGTCTCGACATAGTGTGAGGAACCTAGTAATCCTACTTCTTCTGCACCGAATGTGATAAAGCGGATTTCCGTATCTGTCTGCTCATTCTTCAGGACACGTGCAAGTTCGAGAGTCATCGCTGTACCTGAGGCATCATCGTTTGCCCCGGGAGCTCCGGCTACTGAATCATGATGAGAACCTACGACAATAATATCGTCAGTCGCTTTCTTTTTATTTTTTGGGTGCTTTGTTGCGATCACATTATGAGACGTTTTTTCTCCTGTTTCCGCTCCTTCGATCGTAATGGTAACCGATTTTCCCAACTCAGCTGAAAGTGCTTCACCTTCTGCTTTTGATAGGGAAACTGCCGGCACGAAGTCCTCATTATGTTCCCCTAATGTACCGCTTAATGGTCCATCTGAATGGTTATAAATGATGACTCCGACCGCACCTTTTTCAGCTGCATTTAATACCTTTTCACTAAAACTGATTTCTCCACGTTCAACAAGGGCAATTTTCCCCGTCAGGTCATGGTCTTGAAGATCTTCCTTCTTTCCAAGACCGGCATCAACAAGTTCACCCGTTGCATTCCCACTGACTGAGTATGTAAATGCTCTTGGCGCATACTCCCCTTGTTGACCTTCCACAGACAGCTCAATCGTAGTAGGTGGTGTATAGCCATAAAACGTAAATGGCTGAATTTCTACATCATAACCATACGATTCAAATTGTTCCTTAATATAGTGAACAGCATTTTCTTCAGAATCTGTTCCTGCTACTCGTGGAACCTTTGATAGGTAATCAATGTTTTGATAGATTTTTTCGGCTTCAATCTTTTTTAATAGTTTCTTATCAAAGTGGTCTTGAACATGGTGATATCCGACTTCGCTACTTTTAGCAAAAGCGGGCTGTAACCCAAAGGCTCCAATGGATAGAGTGGCGGCAAGCGTAAGAGATACAATCGGTTTTTTCAACAATCAAATCCTCCTGATAGATTAATAGTTTGAATATACTGAATCATACATTATTTCGTAAAACGAAATAAGAGGCGAAACTACCAGTAAAATTTTACTATTTTTACAATTTATAGGATTTATTTTTTGTAGAAAATAAAAAAATAGAGACCGTTGAAATGTATTCAACAGTCTCTCTCCACTTAATGCATATTACTCAATACCCAAATCGATCCAATGACAATCACAAGGGCGATAAACGCAGCTGACATCATTTTCCCTACCTGCCATCTGCCTTCACCTTCTGTTACGTGCATGAACATAAACAACTGGATTGCAGCCTGGATGAATGCGAGCACAAATACAAGAGCAACCATTACGTTGTACGCAAGTCCTGCGTAAAGTCCAAACCAAACGGCTAAAAATGTCAATGCAATGGATAAGACAAAACCAATGATCTGTGTCCAAGGAATACGACTGTGATTCGCTGTATTCTGTTCCATTATCCCACCATCCCCAGTAAGTACACGCTTGTAAACACGAAGATCCATACAAAGTCCAAGAAGTGCCAATACAAGCTGGATACGAATAGTTTTTTAGCGGTATCTGGATTTAAGCCTTGTCTTTTCACCTGGAACATCACAAGTAATATCCATAGAATACCTAATGATACGTGGAGACCATGCGTTCCGGTCAATAGATAGAAAGAAGACCAGTATGCATTGGTTCCCATGGCGGCTCCCTCATGGATCAAGTGAAGGAATTCCGTGATTTCCATGTAAAGGAAACCTGCGCCAAAGAGCAATGTGATGATCAGCCAGACCATCATCCCTTTGACATTTCTTCTTCTTAATTCATTTATTGATAACCCTGACGTGAAACTACTGATCAATAATAGTAACGTCATGATGATTGTATTCTTCAGATCAAACACTTCAGATGGAAGCGGACCCCCAACCGTGCCGCTTTCAAGGGCAAAGAATGTCGCGAAAATAGTGGCAAATAGAGCTACTTCCGCACCCAGGAAAACCCAGAATCCGAAAATATTCAGTTTCCCGATCTCCGATTGATATTCAAGTGGCGTATTTGGATCTACATTCGTACTATGTGCCATATTCACGCCTCCCTCTTATACGGATTTTCCGTTTTTTCTATTTCTTCCACACTTACATAGTAACCAGCATCCTGTTTGTGTGAGAATAGTGAGCGGAATGCCATGCATCCGAAAATACCGATGAGGGCAAGGATCGCCATCCACCACAGTTCAAATACCAGGCCAAATCCTCCAACGAAGAATAACCCGGACATGATGAATGGTGTCCCTGCATTACTCGGCATATGGATCGGTTTGTACTCAACCTTTTCCGGTTTGCCTGATTCTTTTCTTTCTTGTTTCATATAGTAGAAAGCATCCGCACTCTTCACTTCAGGAACATGAGCGAAGTTATAGTGTGGTGGAATCGCAGAGCTGGTCGCCCATTCAAGCGTACGTCCATCCCAAGCGTCCCCTGATAGTTCACGTTTTGCGAAACGATAGCTATAGTAAACGTTATAGACGATGATCATGAATCCTACTCCCATTCCGAAAGCCCCGACGGAAGAGATGACGTTCAATGCTGTCCAGCCATCTTCCGGTCCGTATGTGTACACACGTCTTGGCATACCTGAAAATCCTAAGACGAATTGCGGTAAGAAACATACATTGAAACCGATAGAGAAGAACCAGAAAGCCCATTTTCCGATTCGTTCATTCATCTTGTGTCCGAACATTTTTGGATACCAGTATACAAGTCCTGCGAAGCAGGCAAACACGACACCGGCAATCAACGTGTAGTGGAAGTGAGCAACCAAGAAGTAGTTATTATGATATTGGAAATCGGCTGCAGCCATACCGAGCATGACACCTGTCACTCCACCAATCAGGAATGTCGGAATGAACGCAACCGACCACATCATGGCAACGGTGAATTCAATCCGTCCCTTGTAAAGGGTACCCAACCAGTTAAATATCTTGATCCCGGTCGGTATCGCAATCGCCATCGTCGAAATCGAGAATACACTGTTAACCGCAGCGCTTCCGCCCATTGTAAAGAAGTGGTGAACCCACACGACGAAGCTTAACCCTGAAATGGCCACAAGTGAGATAATCATTGATTTATAACCAAACAATGTTTTTCTAGCAAAAGTTGCAATGATTTCTGAGAAAATACCGAAAGCAGGCAAAATAACGATGTACACTTCCGGGTGTCCCCATAACCAGAATAAATTCGACCAGAGCATCGGATTCCCTCCGGCTGTAAGCGTGAAGAAATGCGTACCGAATAATCGGTCAAATGTCATCAACGCTAATGTCACCGTCAAGATCGGGAAAGCAAATACAATGATGAATGCTGTGATCAATGTCGTCCATGTGAACATCGGCATACGTAGAAGCGTCATGCCAGGTGCACGCATTTTAATGATCGTGACGACAAAGTTGATCCCCGTTAATAACGTACCAATCCCGGAAATCTGCAAGCCGAGGAGGTAATAGTTAATTCCCGGTCCAGGACTCCCTTCAATCGCCAGTGGTGCATAGTTCGTCCATCCTGCATCCGGTGATCCACCGAATACGAAAGACATATTGAAGAGGATCGCCCCAAACATGAATGACCAGAAGCTCAGGTTATTCAAGAATGGGAATGCAACGTCCCTTGCACCGATTTGTAGAGGGACTACGACGTTCATTAGTCCAAGTAAAAATGGCATCGCCATGAATAAAATCATGATCGTACCATGAGTCGTGAAAATTTCATTATAGTGCTGTGATGATAAAAATTCATTATTAGGCACCGTCAATTGCGCCCTCATTAAAAGCGCGTCCACTCCTCCGCGGAAGAGCATGATCAATGCAGCAATGATATACATGATCCCGATTTTTTTATGATCAACACTCGTGATCCAGTCATTCCACAGCCATTTCCATTTTTTAAAGTACGTAAGGGTCGCAACGATCCCAATAACGGTGAAAACGATGGAAATGTTGGCTCCAAGAATCAACGGATCATTGAGTATTAAATTATCTTTAATAAAATCAAACATCTAGTGTCCTCCTTTCTTAGTGCTCATGTCCTGCGTTATTTTCATGGTCTTTATGCTCTTCTTCGTCATGGTCTTCATGATCTTTCATTCCATCATGGTCTTCATGGTTATCATGATCATCCATGTCTCCGTGATCACCATGATTTCCATGACTTGACTCAGCATTTTTATCCGCACCATGTGAAGATGCCTCCACACCATATTTCTCTCTGATCGCCATGGCATATTCAGAGTTCTTTCCATGGTCAACAAAGGCTAAATGAGTGGATGAAAAGGTCATTTTATCAACCGTGTCAGGCAGCATTAGTTTTTCATATGTTTCTTCGGTTAATTTTGGCTCATTCTCCTGAGCATCTTGAACCCACTCTTCATACTTCTCTTCTTCTAACGCAACAAAATCAAACTTTTGGTGTGTCATTCCTTCACCAGTGAAGTTTGAGTTTCTTCCATCATAAGTACCCGGCTCATCAGCCTGTAAGTATAAATCATTCACCATTCCAGGCATCCCATAAATCTGTCCGCCGATTTGCGGCACCCAGAAGGAAGCCATGGAATCTGCAGCCGTCACCTTGAACAAAATGGGATGATCTTCCGGTACATTGACATAATTCACTGTCTCAATACCTTCCTCTGGATAACTGAAGATCCATTTCCAATCGGCAGCAGTCGCATGGATCACAATCGGATCTTTATGAGCAGTTGCTTTAGGAGCTTCCTTTAGTTCATATAATGCCTTTGTATTTGGGATAGACAAGGCGATAACAATCAGTACAGGAATAAGCGTCCATATAATTTCTAATTTCGTACTCCCGTGCATTTCGGGCTTGTAATCACTATCCTTTTTACTGCTTCGATATTTTAGGAGAATAACAGTAAAGAAGGAAAGAACGACAACCATGATGCCAAGCATATAGTAGATTGACAGCATGATCAGATCTTTCTGCAAGGCCCCAACCGGCCCTTTCGGATCGAGAATGATCATTTCACTACCCGAACTGAATATAATGATGAAAAATAATGAAACCAGACTGATCAAGACAATCAAGTATGGCTTGAATTTATTGAACATAGGGAAATCACCCTCCTTTATGTCGGATTTATCACTGTAGACCTATACTATCAAATTCTATTAAAAGGTACCCTTGTTTCACTAAACTTTAAACAGATTTTCGAAATTTCGTCGAAGTTTATTCACAGAACGGTAACAATGTTGGAAAGAATTGCTCGGGAGACAAAAAAATAACTCTCAAAATTATTCAACAATAATTTTGAGAGCGTTTTATGGACTGATTATTTAGAAAAATAACGTTTTACCCGATTATTCCTACTGCCATTCACCTTCCATTAATTCATTCGTATCCATGAACCTTTCCCGCTAAACATGAATGAATTCCTTTATACCGATAAACTTTCAAGTATCCCCTGCCATCTATTATAAATAGGCGGCTCTTTTTAATGAGCAAGTCCCTGCTGCCTCCTTGAGCTTTGGAGAATAATAGCTGAGCTTTTTAATAAAATAACAGGTTTCTGGAAAATGATGCTCTAAAAAACGGAGAGTGGTTTTATTCAGCAGTTTTTTCTTATTGTATTTCATGACCATCCCAGAGATATACTGACTCATTTCCAATGTCGTTTGACCAACTTCATAGGCAAATTCCCTCTGCCTGGCGAAGCCAGGTTGCTTAAATCTGAGATATCCTTTCAGATGCCGGTTTTGAATGATATATGCTTGATATTGGTTAATATAAGCCTCCGCCTGCCTGCTCGCGTTAATTTCAATGGGATCGAGTACGTTTTGAAATAACACGGCGTGCCCCAGCTGATCTTCAAGCCATAAATCCATCAAATCCACCAACGGAAGCGGCTCCGGCTCTTCCGCCTTCTTCAGATACTCTAAAAGCCGCAAGTATTCCTGGTTTTCTGCAAGCGTGCCATTTAGGTAGGTAGGGGATAAATTAAGATTCACTTTATTATCGATCCTTAACGATTGCAGCATGCCTTCAAAATCAAAATAGCCTTTGGCCACTGGCCAAACTTTATTTGAAAACCGGACCATGGTTTCATCCCGATGGTCTGCTGTACGCGGCACACGGTTCAATAGGTCGATTAGCCCCCCAAATAGTTGTATATACTGCTGTGAAACATCCACATACTCTGCTTCAGCTGCAGATAAGTGGTCCCTGATGAAATAAGCATGGTCCTGTAATACTTCAAGCCAGAATAAGTGCTCCTCCCATGTCGTGATCATTAGATTAGCCACATCTTTACCTCCTTTTTATTATTTATATATTTAATCAGGAGTTAAAAAAGAAGGACTTCATATAGATTAAAGAACGCGCACGAAGATACATAAGTTTTTCATAAAAAAGGAAGAATATTTACCACTATGATGTAAAGGATGTCCTTCTATGAAGAATAGGAAACAAATGATTACGTTAATGACCTTGCTCCCCTGGCTGTCCCTTCCACTTCTGCGCAAAAAAACGTTAAAAAGATTTCTACCCGGCACACTATTTATGTGCGTATATTTAGTAGCAGAGGGCATATTAGCTACCCGGAGGAAATGGTGGTGGTTCCCTTTTTCCATAAAACCGAATGTATTGGCTGAACTGCCATTGATTCTAGGTCCCTTTTTTGTTGGATCATTTTGGATTTTCAAATACACCTACGGGAAGTTCATGTTCTATTTTCTAGTTAATTTGATTGTTGTTTCTTTCTTCACCATCTTCATGTTGAATTGGTTCAAGAGAATCGGATATGTCACCCTGATCAGGTTTACAAGGATACAACTGTCCTTACTCTTTTTATTAAAATCGGTATTGATGTATGGATTTCAGTATTTTTATGAAAAAGTTTTTTCAAAGAGGAGGAAAAAGGAGGACCAAGTGGAAGTTTATAGGTCACCCTGT
Organism: Rossellomorea sp. FM04394; assembly: GCF_041889765.1. Lineage (NCBI taxonomy): Bacteria > Bacillati > Bacillota > Bacilli > Caryophanales > Bacillaceae > Rossellomorea > Rossellomorea sp. FM04394. The sequence goes on from NZ_CP168654.1 coordinate 3,752,573, forward strand.
GGTCCCCGCAGGAAAAAAACCTCTCAACGTAAGAGAACGATGAGAGGTTTTTTCTGCCGTTGCTATTTTCGTATATTTTATTTTCACGCCATTGAAATGAATCTACACTCAGTGCTGTATTCTTTCATCCATAAATTTTCCAGTAGTTTTACCCACAACCATGCTGGTCATGGAGGCCATAATGGCACTTCCGATAATATCAGATGGATAATGATGTCCCAGCCAAATGCGGGAAAAACCTGTCAACACAGATAATACCCACATGATCGAACCAAGGAAACGATCATAAAGAATAATGGACATAGAAACGGCACATGCCAGCAAGGTATGCTTACTTGGAAATGAAGAATCCGTTTTTGAGGGAATTAGTATGCCGACCCTTCGTTTGGCAAATGGACGCGGTTTAAAGTAGAATATATTAACCAAAGTGTGAAGAAACAAAGTAATCCCCGAAGATACCACGGCATTCCAAGACACCCTTCTATAATGTTCATTTCGAAACCACATGAGTATCAAAACAAGTATAAACACATAACGAATCTTTTTTGATAAAAAGATCATCAGCACATCAACCGGGGCCGAGCGTCCAGAAAGCAGGTTGATTGCCCTGAATAGTTTATAGTCCATAAGTATACCTCCATTTATAGATACCAATACAATTCCCTTTTAAATCGTGATGTATGTAATAATCCGTATATGAATTCATTTTTATTGATTTAAAACCAATTCATAAAGACAGTAGTCAATACCTGTTCACAGCATCACCAGTAAACATGTGTTGTAAACCGCTCCAAATGCCTCCTGATTTTGTACTAATAGACGGTCCAAATCATATTCTTATAATAAGAAAACAATAATAAGGAGGGCAAAGTCAGTTGATAAAAGTAAAAGTTGGTTTACAGCCCATCGTAAGTAAGATCAATTTACCCACTGTTTTGAAAACGGCTATACTCCCGGGTGACTCAAAGGAAAGACTATTTATCGCAACCCAGGTTGGGGAAATCTTTTACATAAGAAATGGAGTGATCAGGACCTTTATAGATATACGCTCACGAATTCTAAAATTGGGTGTTTCCGGGCGTGGATATGATGAACGGGGATTACTGGGGCTGGCGTTTCATCCAGATTTTACTTATAACGGTCTCTTTTATCTTCATTATTCAGCCGCCGGAACAGAGGGATCAGGTGCTCTTTCTGATTCTTTTAAGCCTGACCCGTGTGATTCTGCAACATTAAACCTAAGGTGGAGAAACAGAGAAAAGCAATATGATCATATTGATACGATCGAAGAATGGATGTTACAGTCGAATGGAAAACACAGGAAACGTCGGACATTGCTTAATTTAAGAAGACCATTTTATAATCATAATGGGTTCAATAGTTTAAATTTCTCACCCGAAACAGGTAAACTTGTTTTAACAACCGGAGATGGCGGGTCTGGTTATGATCCATTTAACTTAAGCCAGGGCAACCTGGAAATAGCTGGTAAAATAATTGAAATTGATGTAAGTAAGGATACACCCATCAATGAACCGCCCATTGTCACTCGTTTCAATGAACTTCCTACATCTATTCAGGAAACGCTAACTGTAATGGCCAAGGGGGTTCGCAATATACCAGGTATTTCCTTTCAAAGATATTATAATCAATATATTAAATATGCGGGAAATGTCGGACAGAATCTGGTCGAGTCGATTTTCTCATTTGTTCATTATCAACCACTACAGGTTACTCAGCTAGTTCAAGCGTCTTCCATGAACTTCAAATATGACAAAGAAGGTTTTATTAACTTTGGCTGGCGGGGCTGGGAAGGTGATTTTCCTGCTTCGATTATAGGAGCCTGCCCACAAAATCCTGACTTGGATGAGAAAACCATTGCCTTTTACAATGAAGCTGTAACACTTTCAGGGAACCGACTTCATCCATTGACTAGTTATTTTCATAAAGACACCAGACCCGATACGTTTGAAGGAACCGCACTTACAGGAGTCCAGCCTTATATGGGGAAACGAATCCCTGGGTTAACAGGAAGCGTTGTGTTCACCGATCTTGCCCGGAAAGGTTCCACCCCTCAGGTTAGAGGGGCTTTAGCTTACACCACTGTAAGGCGAAATGGTAAACCAAATGAGTTTAGTGTGATACAGACCGATTATGAGTTTGGGTCTCAATCCGCCTATTATGTTAATTTGGGGACGAATCTGAAGCAAACAAGATTATATTTAGGGGTTTATCGCTCTACGAATGTGACTGACCTTAACCAAGGCACTGTTTTTGAAATCATTCCATAATCCTAAATAATCATCCTCTTTAATCTTTTATAAAGGATTAAAGCCAATTCAACCCATAACCAACTATAAAGAAAAGCAAATAAAAATATAATTCCCGTTGTAAGAAATGAAAAGGAACCAGGGGATGCCGGCCCTAATACGGGGAAGCCAAGAATAAATAGCAGACTCATAATTCCTACCATTAAAAGAATGGCACCTGTAGCAACGATACTTATTCTCTCCCCAAAAAAGTGAAAAGCCCCCCCTATACCTATTCCTAATAATCCTGTTGTAAAAGGGTATACAATTAGTTCAGTTGGCTGCAGGATGAATAACAACATCATTGTTAGAAAATAGGATATCATCCCAAATGGAATGGAAAAAATGGAACACAACAGAATAGGTGCAGTGGCAAGCGGACTTATTAAATATCCTATACCTGGTAAAATGCCGCCAGCAGCCTGCAGGATAGCAGCAATACAGGAAAAAATAGACACTAAACTGAACTTCATCGTTTTTTTATGATTTTTGAATATTCGTTGAGATGAACGAACGTCATCAGAAACAGGTTTAAAATCATTCACCTTTCCACCCCACTCAAATTGGTATCAGTTACCCTACATACTATTTACCATTTATTAGAGGCGGAACTATTATTAATGATCTATCTATTTCTCATCTTAGCATCGGTTTGTGGAGGAAAAAAGCTGTTACGTAATAATAATTTGATTTCCTTTGCAAAAAAAAAGCCAGGCCATATTGGCCCGCTTTATAGTTGACTATTATTTTCATTTTCCTAACCATTTCTTGATTTCCTCTTTATTGTTTTCAAATCCAATAAAATTCTTTACAAGCTTTTTCTTACCGAATAGTCCTCTCTTGTAAAAGGCAAAGGATGGAACCACCCTTGAGCCAGAAATCTCTCTAAGGTCTTTTTCAAACCTTTCCTCTTCGCCTACATTTTTATGAACATAGTCAATGTTATGTCCGCTCAAGTATTCTTTAGCAGCTTGACAATCAGAACAGGTCGGACGGGTATAAAGCTCTAATATAAGGTTGTTACCCATTTGTATCCTCTGCTCCTTTCTTATAGAACTAAACTCCTGATGGTTTGAAGCCTTTCAGGCGAAGGGCGTTCAGCAACACGGATACGGAGCTGAAGCTCATCGCTGCTCCTGCGATCATAGGATTTAGTAAGGGGCCTCCAAACAGATACAGGATTCCCATCGCAATTGGAATACCTAGGATATTATAACCAAACGCCCAGAAAAGGTTCTGCTTGATGTTCTTTATGGTCGCTTTACTTAGTTCGACGGCTGTCGGTACGTCCATGAGGTCACTTCTCATCAGGACGATGTCTGCCGACTCCATCGCCACGTCTGTACCTGAGCCGATGGCAATCCCGATATCAGCTTGCGCAAGGGCGGGTGCATCGTTTATTCCGTCTCCGACCATCGCCACTTTCCTGCCCTCTCCCTGAAGCTTCTTGACTTCATTGGCTTTGTCTTCAGGCAGTACTTCACTCAGCACGCGGTCGATTCCGACTTCTCTCGCAATGGCTTCCGCGGTCCGCTTATTGTCTCCCGTGATCATTGCCACCTGGAGTCCCATTCTGTGAAGCTTTTCAATCGCTTGAACACTTGTTTCTTTCACCGTATCGGCTACTGCAATGATGCCCGCGATTTCCTCTTCGATGGCGATGTACATCGGTGTTTTACCCTCGGCAGCGAGCCGGTCCGATACTTCTGCCAATTCACCGACTTCGACTCCATTTTCATCCATCAGCTTGCGGTTTCCAAGCAACAGATCGTCTCCGTCTACCGTCACTTCGATTCCCTGGCCCGTAATGGCATCAAAAAAGTCAGTCTTGCGGAGGGAGAGTCCTCTTTCCTCTGCCTCCCGGACAATCGCTTCTCCAAGAGGATGCTCAGATCCTTTTTCAGCTGAAGCAGCAAGAATCAGGAGTTCTTCTTCTGAAATGAATTCTGACGTGACGATATCCGTCACCACCGGCTTTCCTTCTGTAATGGTGCCGGTTTTATCGAATACGATGGTTTCGATTTTATGTGTCGTTTCAAGGGCACCACCGCTTTTAATCAACACGCCATTTTCCGCACCTTTCCCTGTACCGACCATAATCGCCGTTGGTGTCGCGAGTCCCAGCGCACAAGGACAGGCGATGACGAGAATAGAAATCGCGATCGTAAAGGCGAAAAGACCTGATTCCCCTGCTATATACCAGGCGAGTCCGGAAAGAATGGAAAGAACGATGACGATAGGAACAAAATAACCTGAAATGATATCCGCCATTTTGGCAATCGGGGCTTTTGAACCCTGAGCCTCTTCGACCAGCTTGATGATTTGTGATAATGCCGTATCCTTACCGACTTTGGTTGCCTCGTATCGGATGGTGCCATTTTTATTAATGCTTGCACCGATGACGTTCGAGCCACTCGTTTTCTCAACAGGGATACTTTCCCCTGTCAGCATCGCTTCATCGACGGAGGTCTTTCCTTCAGTCACCACTCCATCGACGGGGATTTTTTCACCCGGCTTTACGATGATGTTGTCTCCGACTGCCACTTCTTCCACCGAAATCTCGACTTCTTCTCCATCTCTTACGACAGTCGCTGTTTTAGGGGCGAGCCCCATCAGCTTCTTGATGGCTTCAGACGTTTTCCCTTTCGATAGAGCCTCAAAATATTTCCCCAATGTAATGAGGGTGAGGATGACGGCTGCCGATTCGAAATAGAGGTTCTCTGCATAGCCTTCACTGCCTGCTATGATCATGATGGTAGCGAATAAGCTGTAAAAAAAGGCAGCCCCTGTCCCCAGTGCAACCAGTGAATCCATATTGGGATGTCGTTTGACAAGTGTCTTAAAGCCAACGCTGAAAAAAGGTTTTCCCATCATCATGACGGGAACCGTAAGAACCAGTTGAAGTAAGGCAAATCCAGACGGGTTAACCATCGGATCGATGGCCTCGGGTAGAGGCATCCCAAACATATGCCCCATGGAAACCAGCAGCAGGGGAACTGTGAAGACGGCTGAAACCCAGAAGCGTTTCCACATCGTCTTGATGTGCTGCTCTTTCTTATCCCTGTCTTCGTCCACTGTATCTTCTGCGTCAGCGTCCTCGTGCGCTTCGTACCCGGCATCTGAGACCGCACCCTTGATATCGGACACGGTGACGACGGCAGGATCGTACTCAATGACCATTTTCTCTGTCGCCATATTGACATTCGATTCTTTGACTCCATCGAGCTTTCTTGTTGCCTTTTCCACGGATTGCACACAGGATGCACAGGTCATGCCAGTCACGCTGAACGTCTTTTTTTCCATTTCAGAGACCGCTTTGTAACCTGCATCATCCACTGCTTTCTTGATCTCTTCAAGTGAAAGTTCATTTTCATCATAGGTGATATTCAATTTCTCCGTTGCAAGGTTTACGCTTGCTTGTTGAACACCGGGCAATTTCTTTGTTGCTTTCTCAACGGCCTGGGAACATGAGGCACAGGTCATCCCTTCGATGCTTACTGTTTTGTCCGTCATTGTGCCAACCACCTTTTATTATTTACTTGGTTGTGTTGCATATCCCGCATCGGAAACGGCTTTACTCAAGCTCTCAGGAGATTGCTTCGATTCATCATACTTCACCTTTGCCGCTCCATTTTCGAGATCCACTTTTGCTTTTTCCACTCCATCCAGACCATTCAGGACCGTTTCTACCTTTTTTACACAATTTCCACATGTCATTCCAGATACGTTCAATAAAGTTTTTTCCATTGTTAAAACACTCCTCTATTTTTTAAATGATGGCATTTCATGCCGGGATCTTTCTTGCATGTACACTGTCCGGGTACGCAATTGCATGCGATCTCATCAACAGCATCTTTTTTCTTCGTTTGTAGAACTTGTTGGAGCAAGGCAATGTCATCATGACTCAGCGTTGCTTCTTCAATCAAATCGGCAATCGTTTTGCCGACTGCCCTGCTGCATATATGAGTGAATAATCCTGACTTCAGTGTCTTTAGGCTTTCTTCCTCACTGACTCCCGCCCTGTAAATGAACCGGTTGCCGATTTTCTCAGTTGTCAGCATTCCTTTTTTGACCAGACGCCCAATAAAGGTTTTCGTCGTTGCCGGCTTCCACTCTTTCTTTTCCCGCAGGACGGCGCTTATTTCCTTACTGGTCACTTCTTTGAGCGTCCAGACGACTCTCATGACTTCCCATTCAGAATCCGTGATTTCCGGTTTTTCTTCTTCGGGCAATGAACCCCCCTCCTATCTGTTTACATTTGTAATCGATTTACATTTACAGTTTACAACTGTAATCGTTTTTGGTCAACTGATTTGTTCTGTATTTTTTAAAATGGGCAGTTATTGGACGATTAGATAACATTTTTATTCTGTACCACTTGTTAAATTCTATAAACGTATTTACCTGTTGGCCGTTATAAAAAAGAGATGAGCCTATTGCCATCTCTTTTTTATTATGCAATTGGTGATAATTCGCTTTCTGTGGCCCACTTATGGTTCTTTATTTTTTCTCCTCCTGTGGGTAAAGTGAAGTCCACCATATAGGCGTCCATTTCTTCTACTGTATGAATCTACGGAGAACATAAGGATAAATGTCATATTTTCGTGACATATACAAAAACTAAATCCTGTCTTGATTCTGTCCCGTCAAATCAGTCATTATGCACACATTTTTCATATTTTCCCGTTACACTGGTAATAGAAATCATAAATTTCTGGAGACCATTTCTTCGACTCCCATATCAGCAATCTGAGGGATAAATTGAAAAAGCCGGATTCCCGATCGAACATCATTTAAAAACCATACGGGGGATTGGGTATCAGTGGAAAATATATTGAAGAAAGCAGGAGAAACAATGAAACAGATCAAAACATTTTTACTAGTATCTTTATTAGGCATCATGGTATCTGGCTGCTCTGCATCAATTGAGGAATATTCCTACGTCAAATCGGAAGATGCGACCATCGACCACATCCACGGAATCGGGTACCCAAATAATAAAGGCGAATTGGTGATTGCTACTCATGATGGGCTAATGAAATACAAAGATTCCACTTGGTACGAAACCAATATCAATAAACACGATTATATGGGCTTCCAGCCGTATAAAGATGGATTTTATTCCAGCGGACACCCGGAAGAGGGGTCAAAACTAAAAAACCCACTGGGATTGGTCAAAAGTACGGATGGCGGCAAGTCATTAAACAAGTTGGCATTCTATGGCGAAACCGACTTTCATTATCTCGGTGCAGGTTACCAGTCCCAGGCCCTTTATGCGATTAACCAAGAGCCTAATTCGGAGATGGATACAGGGCTTTACCGCACCATGAATGATGGGGAAAATTGGGAAAAGGCCGATATGAAAGGGTTTGACTCTACTTCAATCGGAAATATTGCGGTTCACCCTTCAAAGAAAGAGATGCTGGCCATCTCCAGTAAGGATGGGGTATTTGTATCACAAGATGGCGGAGACTCCTTTATAAAAGTGGAGAATACTCAAACGACAACCAGCATCTACTTAACTGAAAAGGCAGGGCTTTTCTCCAGTATTGCAGAAGGAAAGATACAATTATATAAGCTGGATCTTGACTCAAACAAAATTCAACTCTACCCCACTCCAGAACTATCTCAAGATAATCCGATCATGTATATCTCATCTAACCCTGAACGCTCTGATGAGTGGACGGTCGTGACCTATAACAATGATATCTACCAAACGACTAATAATGGGGAGACATGGGATGAAGTTGTAGATGAAGGAAAGGTTACAAAGTAGGATATTTCATAAGGAGTGGAGACCATTCGAATTGTTTCCACTCCTTTTTGTTTACGCGATTTTCATACACTCTTCTGCACAATTGAAACATGCATCGGCACATTTCTGGCAGTGATTATCGTGATCATGTTTCTTTCATTCTTCCCCCCATGTTTCACAAATAAATACCAGCACACACCTGGGCGATTTCCGCTACAAAGGGGGTTCCCCTTACTAAGGATTGTTCTAAGTATGCACATATATCTGCACATTCGCAGTCCAAACGGATACACACTTTAATCATGTTGAAATCATAAACACAGGGTATACATAGAAAATTTAAAGTGCAGGACGAATTGTACATTTTAGATGGCGAAGGACATCACTAAATCCTGAAATAGAAAAAAGATGGAGAGAAAAATTGCTCCATCTTTTTTAGTAGTTATTCACACAACCTGACATACTTTCCTTCGTCGTTTGAGGATGGCAATGAGATTCTGGATCTTCCTCCGGCTCTACTTTCACCACAATCCACTTGTCACGATGAAATTGTACGGTTAGTACGACGGCTCGAAAAGCAATATCCAGACCTATGGCTATCCAGACACCAAGCAGCCCCCACTCCAACTGTACCCCTAACACATAAACAAGTAACGTTCGGATAGCCCACATACCGATTCCTGTTAAATACATCGGAAATTTTGTATTATTCGCTCCTTGAAATGCACCTGTTAAAATAAGGACAACCGCCAAAAATGGCTGAAACACTCCTGAGACCTTCAATGCTGTTCCAATGTTCCCAATCACTACTTTGTCTTCTGTAAATAAACTGCCAGCCGATCCGCCTAAGCTAAATAATATGATCCCGAAGACCGTCATACTTCCTATCGCTAAATACATACACAATTTTGCATATGTTTTCGCATCATCAAATCTTCCGGCTCCCACCTGCTGACCAACCAGAATCGTTGCTGCTGTGGCAAACCCAAACCCGATCATGTAAGAAAAGACTTCGATATTACCTGCAATCTGATGGGCTGCGAATACATTTGTCCCAAGAGCGACAACAAATCCAAAGTAAACAATTTGACCTGCCCTCATGATCAATCGCTCTCCTGCTGCGGGAGTCCCTAGGATGAACAGTTCTTTTAGATGAACAGAATCTACTTTCCAATACTCTTTTTTGAACGTTAATGAAGTATTTTTTTGAATATAACCGAATAGGATAAAGGTTCCCAGAACACGGGCAAGGACAGTAGCACTTGCTGCTCCGATTATCCCCATTTCAGGTATAAACCAAAACCCAAAGATTAACACATAATCCAGTACCGCATTCACTATGTTGATGACAATACTCGTTTTCATCGGTGACTTTGTGTCGCCCGCCCCCCTGAGAATGGCACTCAAAACGAACATAAGCGCCATAAATACAGATGGGATCGCAACAATCCTAAAATATGTCACCCCCGCATCCAGTACATTGTTATCAATCCCCATTAATTTAAGCAATGGCTCTGCAAACAAAATGGTAATGATTCCTGTGATTAGACCAATTACTATCGTAACAATGATCGATTGCTGAGCAATGTGTCGGGCTTTCTCTATTTTTTGGGCACCTATAAAGTTAGCAATATATACATTAGCAGCTACGCCAAGTGCCATGAATAGAGCAAAATAGATGGCCAGTATAGCATTTGTTACCCCTACAGCCGAAACTTGTATTAACCCCAACTTAGAAACAAAGTACGTATCTACAAAACCTAAAATAGTCTGGAAAAAGTTCTCCACAACTGCGGGCAGTGCGAGTAGAAGAATCAGCTTTATCTTTTTTCCAGTAGTATCTGCTTCATCAACATTTTTACCTTTAATATGTGTTGTCAGTATCGTCCCTCCTAGCATCTTTATATACGACACTTATATCTTTCCCGAAAAATATGAAGAAATTATGCAAACAAAAAGACGCTCATATTTATTGATGAGCGCCCTCTTGAAAATTGTATATTTTAGTTTGGCTGGCCCCCAATAGGACATGCCCATGCCTAGGTCCATCGGGTAACGATTTTAAACGGAAAGTACAGTCCAGATCACTTAAAACAAAAGGTATTGAAGAAGAGTTTTTCAAAATTATAATATTTAAAGATAATTCCTTCTGACTAATAATGAAATAAAAAAACCATGTTTTATGCTAAAAAGCAAAAACATGGTTACACTTGTATTACAAAGAGGATACATACAAGGATCCTCATATGATTTTATAAAATAAAAACCACCAAATATGTATTTGGTGGAGACGGTGGGAATCGAACCCACGTCCAGAAACATCGCCACTTAAGCGTCTACGAGCGTAGTCGATATATTCGCAAGTTCACTGCAGCTTCTGCCTATCGACGGGCGTCCGTGCAGCTAGTCTGATTAGTCTCTTCCTTTGTCCTCAGACGGTGGACTCCGGCGTAGCCTACTAAGAGTGAGTCCCTTACCCTACCACATAGGCGATGGAGGGAGGAACAGCTAAAGCGCTATTACGCAGCTAAAGCTAAGTTATTGTTAGTTTTGCCAGTTATTATTGGCTTTGACGTTTTATCGTGGACGATCCCCACGGCTCGCAACCTAAGCTCGAACTATCCCTGTCGAATCCGTAACGTCCCCATGATAGAAAGGGAAGAACGGGAAAGAATAAGTTCAGCGTGTAAGTCACTTATTCAATTGTTCTTACAGCCACAAAATTACCTCGCGACATCTACTAGTATAACAAATCCTGAGATAATTGCAAATGCCAGATTCCGGAAATCTGTATAGTTACATTCCTTTTTGGCGCTGAGCCAGTTCTCTCTGGATAGAGCGGTTGGCTTCTTTTCGTTTTAAATCTTCACGTTTATCATACTTCTTCTTACCACGGGCAAGGCCGATCAGAAGCTTAGCTACACCATTTTTGATGTATAGCTTTAATGGAACGATACTATATCCTGCTTCCTTCGAATCACCGATTAATTTATTTATTTGCTTTTTATGGAGCAGCAGCTTACGTGTTCTGAGAGGTTCGTGATTAAATCGATTTCCCTGTTCATAAGGACTGATATGCATATTGTGAACGAAAATCTCTCCATTTTGAACACGGGCAAAGGAATCCTTCAAATTCACGCGGCCGCCCCGGATCGCTTTAATCTCGGTCCCTTGCAGTACTAGACCCGCCTCATATGTTTCTTCTACGGCATAGTCATGACGGGCTTTCTTATTTTGGGCAATGAGCTTGCCTTCTCCCTTTGGCATTGGAATCCCCTCTTTTTCTTTCTAGCGTTTAATGTTTATTATCTCATAACTCCAGGAAAAATTGTACCGAAACACTTGGAAAAGAAGAGGAGCAAAGGATATCCCATTGCTCCTGAACCTTTATTTCTTCTTTTTACGTTTGCTTCGAGGCGCGTTTTCAAAATGTTTCTTATTCGTCTTTTTCTTCTTGTTGTTTTTCGGTGGACGCGTTGACCACTCTCCGTCTTTTTTACGGTTTGAGGATCGATTCGATTTAGAGCGGTCTGAAGATTTCCCATTGTCTGTTCTGAATGAGCGGACACGGTCTTCGCGCTCCTTACGATTGTTCTTCATGCCTACGATTTCAAAGTCGATGGAACGCTCATCCTTATTGACGCTCACGACACGAACAGTAATCTCATCTCCAATTCGGAATACGTTTGCCGTTCTTTCACCGATCATGGCGAGATGACGTTCATCAAATCGGTAGTAGTCATCGGTCATATAACTCACATGAACAAGACCTTCAATCGTGTTAGGTAATTCGACAAACAGTCCGAAGTTCGTAACGGAACTGATGATACCGTCGTATTCCTCTCCCACTTTGTCTTCCATGTATTCTGCTTTTTTCAGTTCATCGGTTTCACGCTCTGCATCCACTGCACGACGCTCACGACTTGATGTGTGCTCAGCGATGTGGCCCATTTGAGCGCCCCATTTTTCACGGGTTGCCTGATCAAGTTTTCCTTCGATCAAATAGGTTCTGATCAAACGGTGGACAATTAAGTCAGGATAACGACGGATCGGTGATGTGAAATGAGTGTAGAACTCTGTCGCCAGTCCGAAGTGGCCCAGACTTTCAGGGTCATATTTCGCCTGCTGCATGGAACGAAGCATCATTGTTGATACAACCATTTCCTCAGGTTCACCCTGTACGTCTTCGACAATCTCCTGAAGGGCACGAGGATGGATGGAATTGGCTGTTCCTTTTACGATTAAACCGAAATTGGTAATGAACTCGAAAAAACGCTGAAGCTTATCTTCTTTGGGATCTTCATGGATACGATAGATGAACGGCACTTCCATCCAGTGGAAATGTTCGGCAACCGTTTCATTTGCCACCAGCATGAACTCTTCGATCAGCTTTTCTGCGACCGAACGTTCACGAAGCACCACATCCGTCGGTTCTCCTTCTTCATTGACAAGCACTTTCGCTTCTTTAAAATCGAAGTCGATGGCTCCACGCTTCATGCGTTTCGTACGAAGAACCTGTGCCAAATCTTCCATTTCCTCGAACATCGGTACCAAAGGCTCGTATTTTTTACGAAGTTCTTCATCTTTATCGACAAGGATTTTGTTTACATCTGAATACGTCATTCGTTCTGTCGTTTTTATGACGCTTTGGAAGATTTCGTGTTTCACGACATCGCCATCAGGTGAAATTTCCATATCACAGGATAAAGTTAATCGATCGACCTTGGGATTAAGTGAGCAGATACCATTCGATAATCGGTGAGGGATCATTGGGATGACCCGGTCTACCAAGTATACAGATGTACCTCTATCAAAAGCTTCCTGATCAATCGGAGAGCTTTCTTTTACATAGTACGTTACGTCCGCAATATGTACCCCAAGCTTATAGTTTCCATTATCAAGCTTTGTTACCGTTACCGCATCATCAAGATCCTTGGCATCAGCACCATCGATGGTGACGATTGTCTGATCCCGCAGGTCTTTTCGGTTTGGAATTTCTGATTCGTCTATTTCACTTGGCACATTATTCGCCTGATCCATGACTTCTTCAGGAAACTCAACGTCAATTCCATGTTTATGGATGATCGAAAGAATATCGACTCCCGGATCATTTTTGTGACCCAGGATTTCAATGACTTCACCCTCTGCACTCTTGCGCCCTTCAGGATAGGAAGTTAATTTCACTACTACTTTATGTCCTTCCGTTGCACCCATTTGAGCAGATTTCGGGATAAAGATATCACTCGCAAACTTCTTATCATCCGGAATGACGAATCCGAAATGTTTACTTTCCGTAAACGTACCAACCATTTGATCCACACCGCGCTCTACGATTCTCACGACGGTTCCTTCTCTTCGGGAACCTGAAGAAGAAGTAGACACTCTTACTAACACAATATCACCATGCATGGCGTTATTCGTTTCATTAGGAGGGATAAAGATATCGTCCATACCTGATTCTTCCGGTATCACAAACGCAAATCCTTTTGCATGAGCGGATACTTTCCCTCTTACCAGATTCATTTTGTCGGGCAGGCCATAACGGTTGCTTCTAGTGCGAACGACTAACCCTTTCTCTTCCATTACGACAAGAGCTTTTACGAAATCCTTGAAGTTCGTGGACCCTTCTATTCCGAATGCTTCTTCAAGCTCCTGTACCGTCAATGGCTTGTATGCTTCTTCCTTCATGTAGGAAAGGAGCCTATCCACATGCTCTTTAATATTTTCGTCCATGACAATCCCTCCTGATCATCGAATTCATCAAACCGTCCAGTCCAATTTCTCTAAGAAACCGTAGACGTCTTCATGAAGCTGTTCTTTTTCTTTATCTAATGTAATGACATGACCGGACTCTTCGTACCACTTGATATCTTTCTCATCCGACTCCACGTTGTCATAGATGATATTCGCAGAATCTGTATTGATCATATGGTCATGCCTTGCCTGTACTACAAACGTCGGTGAATAGATCATATCCACGTTTTCACGCACATCTGCAATCAACTCCTGCAGGGCCTTCAATGTATTCATCGGCGTTTTCTTGAACTCTTCTATTTCTTTTTCAATTTGTTCTTCCGGTTTTCCTTCAAATTTCTTAAATTCACGGGCGTATTCCACTACCCCTTTATACATCACGTCTTCACTTTTTATATACATTGGCGCACACATAGGGACAATACCCTTTACAGGTACAGTGTAACCTAATTTAAGAGAAAATACCCCTCCGAGCGAAAGGCCCGCGACGGCAATCTCTTCGTACCCTTTGCTCTTTAAATGTTCGTATCCGTCCATGACGTCCTTCCACCAATCTTCTGGACCCGTGTGGACCAGTTCTTCAGGGGGAACACCATGTCCCTTATAGTGAGGGGCGTGGGAAGAATATCCTTTCTTTTCTAAATAACGTCCAAGCATTCGTACATCGGCGGAATTTCCGGTGAATCCGTGAAGCAATAGTACGGCACGGGGACCTGCTTCAAAAGTGAATGGTTTTGGTAATGCGGTTTTCATGACTAATAACTCCTTTTATCTCATTTTAAACAAACGTTTGATTAGTTGTTAAAAACCTTGGTTTCAAGGTCCTCAGCATGTTAAACGGTTGTTTAAATGATTTCTTTATGTAATCAGATTTTAGTGGTTTTTTTATTAAACAAACGTTTGATTAGTAGCTGGAAAGCTTGATTTCATAGGCTTCGTTCAGTTAAACGATCGTTTAGTCCACTCTTCTTCTCTATTTTTAGCAAACATTGGACAGACAATCCAATAATTCGCTTGAAAACTAAGTTTCTTTTCACGCATAGAGGGATCACTCCGCTACACCACTTGCATGATAAATAAAAAAACCTGACCTTAATGATCAGGTTTTTGTACGTATTAGATAGCTACGATGGCAATGGTTAGTACGAAGAATAGTACTGATAATACGATTGTGATTCTGTGTAGTACTAAGTCGATACCACGAGCTTTTTGTTTTCCGAAAAGTTGTTCTGCACCACCAGAGATGGCCCCTGAAAGTCCAGCACTTTTACCTGACTGAAGTAATACAATGGCGATAAGTGCGATTGATACGATAATAAGTAAAGTGACGAGTATTGTGTGCATGAGTCCCACCTCCTGATACGAACATAACATTACTACTAGTTTACCATAGGGATTATGCAGTGGACAAGGTAATATTGTTTGAATTGTGGGAAAGAGTTGGTTAGGGATGAAAGTGCGCGTCGATGTGTATAGAGACGCGATGTACATTTTTCATTTAGAATTAACTGTTAATTTGCCGGATTTTAGGCTATTTCGGCCGGATTATTATCGAAAACGGCTGGATTCTTTCACATTTCGGCTGGATTTTAAGCCAAATCGGCCGGATTATTGCCAAAACCGGCTGGATCTTCATTGTCAAAGCACCTCAAAAAGTCCCTGAGGCCGGTCTTATCCGTAAAAAATCATTTAAAACCGAGTACGTCACCACTGCAACTTTCTTTTCTGCTTGTCACACCCCTTTTTAGCTAAAAACCCTTTAATCGTAACGCGAATTGGCAAACAGGGTATTTATAAAAATGAGAAGTCATACCAAAAAAGCAGCCCCATCCAAAGACGGGGCTGCCTTTCTTCAATCACTTCAATTAGCGATTAACGTTATAGAATGTTTTCGCTCCAAGATATTGAGCTGTGTGAGCCAATTGATCTTCGATGCGAAGAAGTTGGTTGTATTTCGCTACGCGGTCTGTACGTGATGGAGCACCCGTTTTGATTTGACCAGCGTTTGTTGCTACTGCGATGTCAGCAATTGTGCTGTCTTCTGTTTCACCAGAACGGTGAGAGATGACTGCTGTGTAACCAGCGCGCTTCGCCATTTCGATTGCATCGAATGTTTCAGTCAGTGTACCGATTTGGTTCACTTTGATCAGGATTGAGTTACCGATACCTTGCTCGATACCTTGAGAAAGCTTAGTCGTGTTTGTAACGAATAAGTCATCCCCAACTAGTTGAACTTTCTTACCGATACGCTCAGTCAGAAGTTTGAAACCATCCCAGTCGTTTTCGTCAAGACCGTCTTCGATTGAAACGATTGGATATTTGTTACACATTTCTTCATACCAATCAACCATTTCTGCAGATGAACGAACAACGCCTTCTCCAGAAAGGTGGTATTTACCGTCTTCTTTGTTGTAGATTTCAGAAGCTGCAACGTCCATAGCAAGAAGAACTTCTTCTCCTGGCTTGTAACCAGCTTTTTCGATTGCTTCAATAATTGTAGAAAGTGCTTCTTCGTTAGACTTAAGGTTTGGAGCGAATCCACCTTCGTCACCTACTGCAGTGTTGTAGCCTTTACCTTTAAGAACTGATTTCAGGCTGTGGAAGATTTCAGTACCCATGCGCAGACCTTCTTTAAATGTAGAAGCTCCTACAGGCATGATCATGAATTCCTGGATGTCTACGTTGTTGTCAGCGTGCTCTCCACCGTTAACGATGTTCATCATTGGCACTGGAAGCTGCTTCGCGTTGAATCCACCAAGGTATTGGTATAATTCCACTCCGAAGAAGTCAGCAGCTGCACGAGCTACAGCCATGGATACACCAAGGATAGCATTTGCACCTAGTTTACCTTTGTTTTCTGTACCGTCAAGAGCGATCATTGCCTGGTCGATTGCTACTTGCTCAGTGATGTCATAACCGATCAGTTCTTCAGCGATTTCGTTGTTTACGTTATCAACTGCTTTTTGTACCCCTTTACCAAGGTAGCGGCCTTTTTCACCGTCACGAAGTTCAACTGCTTCGTATTCACCTGTTGAAGCTCCAGATGGAACTAGTGCGCGTCCGAAAGCACCTGATTGTGTGTAAACTTCTACTTCAATTGTTGGGTTACCGCGTGAATCCAATACTTCACGAGCGTATACGTCTGTAATAAATGGCATTTAGAATCTCTCCTTATTTTTTAATTAGTGATTTTCCAGTCATTTCAGCTGGTTGATTGACATTTAATAAATCTAGCATGGTTGGAGCAAGGTCTCCCAGTATTCCTCCGTCACGAAGTTCGATTCCTTCTTTCGTAACGATGACAGGGACAGGGTTCGTAGTGTGTGCCGTCATAGGGGTGCCCTCTTCGGTCAAAACTTCATCTGCATTCCCGTGGTCCGCTGTGATGATGGCCGTTCCACCTTTTTCAGTGATGAGGTCAATAATCTTCCCTAGACACTCATCCACTGTTTCCACGGCTTTGATCGTTGGCTCAAGCATTCCTGAGTGTCCAACCATATCCGGGTTTGCGAAGTTCAGGATAATTGCATCCTGACGGTCTTCACGGATTTCTTCAAGTAAAGCATCCGTTACTTCATAGGCACTCATTTCAGGTTTTAAGTCATACGTTGCCACTTTAGGAGAATCGATGAGAATTCGTTTTTCTCCCGGGAATTCATCTTCACGGCCACCGCTCATAAAGAAGGTGACGTGAGGATACTTCTCCGTCTCGGCGATACGCAATTGTTTCAGTCCGTTTTGAGAAAGGACTTCCCCTAATGTATTATCAAGATTTGTCGGTTTGAATGCAACAAATCCATCAACTGTTTCACTGAATCGTGTTAAACAGACAAAGTGAAGATTCTTCGGATGCTTCTCTCCACGCTCAAAAGAACGGAAGTCTGCATTCGCAAATGTATTTGAGATTTGGATTGCACGGTCCGGACGGAAGTTGTAAAAGATGACAGCATCCTCGTCTTTGATTGTTGCTACCGGCTCTCCGTTTTCTTTTGTCATAACAGATGGAATGACGAATTCATCGTAGATTCCATTTTCGTAAGAATCGTTCACAAGTTCCATCGGATCATGATAGCTTGGGCCTTCACCGTACACCATGGCACGGTAAGATTTTTCTACACGTTCCCAGCGCTTGTCACGGTCCATGGAATAGTAACGACCAGAAATCGTCGCAAATTGACCCACGCCGATTTCTTTCATTTTGGCTTCAGCATCCTGGATGTATCCTTTCGCTGTTTGCGGTCCAACGTCACGTCCATCAAGGAAAGCATGAACATATACATTTTTAATGCCTTCTTTTGCTGCTAAACCAAGAAGAGCATAAAGATGTTCAATGTGACTATGGACCCCTCCATCAGAAAGAAGTCCAAAGATATGAAGATTCGTTCCTTTTGCTTTCGCATGGTTGATCGCATCCAGGAAAGTGGCATTGGTTTCAAATTCACCTTCACGAATCGCTAAATTCACACGTGTTAAGCTTTGGTACACGATACGTCCGGCACCAATATTTAAGTGACCCACTTCGGAGTTCCCCATTTGTCCTTCAGGTAGTCCTACCGCTTCGCCACTTGCAGTTAATTGATTATGAGGGTACTGATTCCACAAACGATCAAAGTTCGGCTTGTTCGCTTGGGCAACAGCGTTTCCTTCTTTTGTGTTACGGCAAGCAAAACCATCTAAGATGATTAACGCTACTGGTGACTTACTCATGTGTGCTTGCCCCTTCTAAAAGCTGCAAGAAGCTTTGTGGTTCAAGGCTTGCTCCACCCACAAGGGCTCCATCGATATCCGATTGGGCCATGTATTCTTTGATGTTGCCAGGTTTTACGCTACCGCCGTATTGAATTCTCACTGCGTCTGCTGCTTCTTGAGAAAATTCTCCTGAAACCACTTGACGGATATGAGCACATACTTCGTTCGCATCTTCCGCTGTAGATGATTTACCTGTTCCGATTGCCCAAATTGGTTCATAAGCAATGACAGTATGTTTCACTTGATCTGCCGATAGGCCGGCAAGTGCTTTTTTCACTTGGTTACCAACAAGTTCTTTTGTTTCATTATTTTCACGTTGCTCTAATGTTTCACCTACACAAACGATCGGCGTTAATCCATGTTTGAAAGCAGCAAGTGTCTTCTGATTCACAGACTCGTCTGTTTCATTGAACATTTCACGACGCTCAGAGTGTCCAAGGATGACATATTGTACGCCTAAGTCAGTAAGGGCTACAGGACTCACTTCTCCTGTGAACGCTCCGTTTTCTTCAAAGTGCATGTTTTGAGCACCAATTGCCACTTTTGAATCCTTTGTTAAATGGACCAGGCTTTCTAAAAATAGGGCTGGTGAACAAATGACAGAATCAACCACTTCTTGATCAGGTACAAGTCCTTTTACTTCTTCAGTAAAGGATTTAGCTTCTCCAAGCGTTTTGTTCATTTTCCAGTTACCTGCAATAATCGGTTTACGCATTGTACTCATCCTTTCTGTTCTTTTAAATCGTTTCAGCAAAATTGTTGGTCTTTGATGAAGCGATTATTTATCGTTAAGAGCCACTACTCCAGGAAGTTCTTTTCCTTCCATGAATTCGAGTGATGCTCCACCACCTGTAGAAATATGACTCATCTTGTCAGCATAACCGAATTTCTCAACGGCTGCTGCCGAGTCACCGCCACCGATAACAGAATATGTATCTGTTGCATCGGCTAACGCCTCCGCTACGGCTTTCGTTCCGTTTGCAAATGTTTCTAATTCGAATACACCCATCGGTCCGTTCCAGATAACAAGCTTAGAGCTTTTGATCGTATCCTGGAATAACGCTCTAGTCTTAGGTCCGATATCAAGTGCTTCCCAATCAGAAGGAATCGAGTCGATATCCACTTCCTTCGTATTTGCATCATTTGAGAAGTCATCAGCAACGACTACATCAACAGGCATAAGGAATTTAACACCTTTATCTTCTGCTTTTTTCATGAATTGCTTGGCTAAATCAATTTTATCTTCTTCAAGAAGGGATTTTCCTACCTCATGGCCTTGGGCTTTCACGAATGTGTAAGCAAGTCCTCCACCAATGATCAGGTTGTCCACTTTGTCTAATAGGTTGTCAATGACACCGATTTTGTCTTTTACTTTTGCTCCACCGACGATGGCTGTGAATGGGCGTTCAGGGTTGGATAGAGCCTTTCCTAATACATCCAGCTCTTTCTCCATCAGTAGGCCTGCTACAGCCGGAAGGTGCTTTGCCACTCCTTCAGTAGAAGCATGTGCACGGTGGGCAGCACCGAATGCATCGTTCACATAAAGGTCTGCAAGGGCTGCGAATTCTTTCGCAAGCTCAGGATCATTCTTTGTTTCCCCAGGGTAGAAGCGAACGTTTTCCAGTACAAGAACGTCACCTTCAGACATGTCGCCGATCTTTGATTGAACAGCTTCACCATACGCTTCATCTGCTTTGGCTACGTTTTTCCCAAGAAGTTCGGAAAGTCGTTCAGCCACAGGTGTTAAACGCAGCTCTTCCACCACTTCACCTTTCGGACGGCCTAAGTGACTAGCCAGAATGACCTTCGCTCCGCCATCTACTAAGTACTTGATTGTAGGGAGAGCAGCTTGAATACGGGTTTCATCTGTGATCTTGCCTTCTGACATCGGTACGTTGAAGTCCACACGGCAAAATACGCGTTTCCCTCTTACATCGACATCTTTAATCGACTTTTTGTTCATCGTAAAAGGCCTCCTTTAGTTTTCAATTTCTACATCTTTTTCAAAAAAATAGAAATAGCAATAAGAAAAGGGAGAGGGGAATCTTCCCCGCTCCCCTTCACCACATCTTCATTATAGATGGTGGGACAAAATTTATCCATCAATCACCATGCTAATGATGTCAATTTACAAAACTTTATGGATTAAAGTCCTTTTGAAGCGATATAACCAGCTAGGTCTACTACACGGTTAGAGTATCCGCTCTCGTTATCGTACCAAGAGATCACTTTTACCATGTTGTCTTCTAGAACCATTGTAGAAAGTGCATCGATTGTAGAAGAAGCCGGGCTACCGTTGTAGTCAGTTGATACTAAAGGCTCTTCGCTGTAAGCAAGGATTCCTTTAAGATCGCCTTCAGCAGCTTCTTTAAGTGCTGCATTCACATCTTCAGCCGTTACGTTCTTATCAAGTTCAGCAACCAAGTCTACTAGAGAAACGTTTGGAGTTGGAACACGAACCGCTCCACCGTTCAGTTTCCCTTTAAGCTCAGGAAGAACTAGAGATACAGCCTTCGCAGCACCAGTAGTTGTTGGAATCATGTTCTCAGCAGCTGCACGTGCACGACGGTAATCTTTATGTGGTAAGTCTAAGATTTGTTGGTCGTTTGTGTAAGAGTGGATTGTTGTCATCATTCCACGCTTGATTCCGAATTTATCGTTAAGAACTTTCGCGAATGGCGCTAAGCAGTTCGTTGTACAAGATGCGTTTGAGATAACATCGTGGCTAGCCGCGTCGTATTTATCTTCGTTAACACCCATAACCACTGTGATATCTTCATCAGATGCAGGAGCAGAGATGATGACTTTCTTCGCACCAGCTTCGATGTGTTTCGCAGCGTCAGCACGCTTTGTGAAACGTCCAGTAGATTCAACAACGATATCTACACCAAGATCTCCCCAACCAAGTTGAGCAGGATCGCGCTCAGCGAGTACCTTTACTTTTTTACCGCCGACTACAAGGTAGTCACCGTCAACAGTTACTTTCTCTTGAAGAGTTCCGTGAACTGTATCATATTGTAAAAGGTGAGCAAGCATGTTTGCATCAGTTAAGTCATTAACTGCCACTACCTCTACGTCGTTATTTTTAAGTGCTGCACGGAATACATTACGTCCGATACGTCCAAATCCGTTAATACCAATTTTTGTTGCCATGAATAATTTCCTCCTTTAGATAGTTAAGGATGATTTTTTTATATTTCAAAAGGGCTTACCCTTTTAAAAGCTCTCTTGCTGCTCCCTCATCCGTGATGAGCACGGTTTTCTTAGGAGCACTCTTCATATACGCCCGAATCGCTTTCGCTTTCGAGCTGCCGCCAGCGACGGCGATGACGCTTTCGATGTGACTTAAATCTTCTAATTGCAAGCCGATCGTTGGCACCTTATGTACCACTTCACCCGCTTCGTTAAAATAATAACCAAATGCCTCACCGACAGCATGACCATCTGTGATCTTCTCAAAGTCTTCATCAGTGGTCTTTCGTCTTTCAGCCATCGTGATAGCATCTCCAATCCCATGGAGAACCATGTTAGCCGATTTGATCAAATTCAAAACTTCTTTGATCATCGGTTCTTTCAAGAAGGATTTGTATACTTCTTTACTAACCTGATCCGGCACATATAAAACACGATGTCGCGTTCTCGTATGCTCAGCCATCTTGGCACATATGGTGTTAGCCTGGTTTTTAACATCTTCCCCGATTCCACCCCGAGCAGGAACAAACAAGGTTTCTTCAGAGAAATCAGGTGTCAGCCTTTCTGCCACGGCTGCCATCGTCGAACCTCCAGTCACAGCGATGATAGTATTTCCTTTCAGGCGACGTTTCATACTAGAAGCTGATGCACGCCCTAATTCTTCTTTTACCCAAGGAGACTCATCACTATTCCCAGGAACGATTACAATTTCATGAAGATTAAGTAAAGATTTTAATTCCCGCTCCATTACGTTGATTCCAGAAACCTCTCTCATCATGCTTTCCAGGTTCTCCAAAAGCTGAATACCATCCTCCGTCATGATCATGCCAGAGGTCTTGATATCAATGAGATCTTGGTTGTTAAGGAACTCCACTTCGCTTCTCAGTACACGTTCGGTCAGGCCCATGTTCTGAGCAAGACTTCTGCGTCCGACAGGCTGCATGAACCGGATGGAACGAAGAATTTGATGCCTTTTTTGCATAACTTCAAGCAGGTCAGGTAATAATCGCTTTTGTATGTCAATTAAAGATTCCATAGATAAAAGCTCCTTCAAATGAAGTGCGTGGTTATGTTGGACTACAAAAGTCCCGCATAGACATATTATGTCCCACTACCTCCAAAAAAAATTCATCCCTGCTTTCAAAGTTCATTTTATCAGGGTATGAATCGTAATTCAACTAGAAACTATCGGGTTTTTTCATGTAAACGCTTGCTGAGCGTAAAATAATCAATTTGCCCATACTGGAGGATTTCCCCGCCCAGTTCCACGACAGGGATCATGAGTCCGAAACGTTCTGTCAGTTCATCACTTTCCTCGATGTCGATCTCATTCATCTCGAAGCCCAGTTCATCCTGGAGGAGCTTTAAGGTGATTTTTGCGTCTTCGCATAATCCGCATTGGGTGCGTGTGTAGAAAATGACTTGGTTCATGTACTTCCCTCACTTTATACTAGGTTGTGTTGGTGGGTCCGGTCAGTGATTTTGTCCGGTGCCATTGTCCGGTGCCAGGCACCAAACTCACTTTTAGTGCCTGGCACCAACAGAAACCGTTTTATTCATACCTCTTCCTCATCGTCGAAGAAGTGATGCCCATTTGATCACGGTATTTGGCAATTGTCCTTCTAGACACATCGTAGCCTTTATCCAATAGTATATTGACAATTTTCTGGTCTGATAGCGGCTTTTTCTTGTCTTCTTCATCAATCAGCTTTTGTAGCTCATTTTTCACCGTCCGCGCGGAAGCCGCTTCGGAATCCTCGAGACGTACCGATTTAATTGCCGAAGTGAAGAAATACTTCAATTCGAAGATTCCATACGGCGTCTGCATATACTTCCCCTTCACGGCGCGGCTAATGGTGGATTCATGAACATCGATTTCATCGGCCACCTGCTTTAATGTCAAAGGCTGGATGGCCGATGGACCTTTTTGAAAGAAGGCCTTCTGCTTTTCAACGAGCATCTTCCCCACCTTGAGGATCGTTTGCTTTCGCTGTCTTAAACTCTGCAACAACCACTGGAAGTCCTGCTCCTTTTCCTGGAGATAGGACTGGACTTCCTTATCAGGGTGATGCTTCAAGAAATCCGTGTACTCTTCATTATATGAGACGTTGACGGTTGTGCCATCATACAACGACACGGTCACGGTATTCCCATCGATCACATTCACGACCAGTTCAGGAATAATGTATTCAGCGATTTGCTGAGAATATTTTGAGCCGGGTCTCGGATTGCAATGCTGGATGAAATCAGCCGCCTGCTGGATGTCTTTCAGCTCAACCCCAAGTTCCTTTGCGATTGCTTTCCACTTCTTTTCGGCAAAAGCTTGAAAATGGTTGTCTACAATCATGGTAACCAGAGAGGGAACATCTGCCTTCTTCTGCAGCTGAAGGGAAAGACACTCCTGCAGACTCCTTGCTCCTATCCCTGCCGGTTCCAATTCCTGCAATCTATTAATATAGTGATCAAGTTGAGCCCTTTCCAGACCATGTGTTTGAAGGAAAGATTCTTCGTCCACCCTCAAATATCCATTGTCATCCAGGCTGTATATTAATTCTTCCATTACCTTTCGATCAAAGGAAGTAAGCGATTTCAAATTTAATTGAACAGATAACGCATCCGCAAGAGTCCTCTTCGGCACGGATACATATTCATACCAATCCACCGTATCTTCATGATTGCCTGAATTTCGTTTATAAGTATAAGGTTCTCGTTGATGGAGGGGGTCTAGCTTAGGCGGTTCTAATTGTATAAGGGGATTCTCTAATTGCTTAGCTTCTAAATAAGCATTCAGTTCCATCGTAGAATATTGGAGGATGGTGATGGCTTGAGAAAGCTGTTGCGTCATTTGAAGTTTCAGTTGTTGATTTTGAAATAGTCCTGCTTTCAAATTCATGATTATTAACCTCCCATTTATCTATTCTACAATAAAATCGGTTGTTCGTTAATGGGAATTCGCTGGTAGTTGGTGGATGTGTACAATTATATAATTCTTTCCTTCATAACTTTACGGAGAGAGCGGTAGTTGATTTCCGCTGCAGGTGCTCGCTTTCCGCGGGGCGGGCGGTGAGCCTCCTCGGCTGCGCCTGCGGGGTCTCACCTGTCCCGCTATTCCCGCAGGAGTCGAGCACCTTCCGCTCCAATCAACGGTCGTGGTGTAGATCTTCTTACATCATAATAACAACTCTTATTAATATTATTCACAGTTTATAATCAGTAGAATTAATAGAATCCACAAAAAAAGACCTCATGCCTGCTGATAACTCAACAAACACAAGGTCTCTGGTACGCCCTCGGAGGGAATCGAACCCCCATTTTAAGAACCGGAATCTTACGTGCTATCCGTTGCACCGTTGAGCAGAATAAACATCTGTATCCATTGGCACATAAGGGCTGAAGGGCATTCATCTGAAATTCATTGCGTGTTATTTACCTCAAATACGAACCTATGTTGCACCCATAATAAGAAATATCATGTTCTTTGTCAATAGAAAAAGAAGTAGCAAATCACACTACTTCTTTGTACTTTCTCCATTCGATTAAAAATCTTTGTACTGCAATTACAGGATCATGTTCACGATAATCCACCAAAATATAATATCCATTTGCTTCAGCATATCTTTGCTTACATTGATCTATCTTCTTTTGATCATCAACAGATCGAGTGAAAGCATCCTGAAAGTGTTGTTTACCATGAACCTCGATATACACGTTGTATTTAGGTAGGTAAAAGTCAAACCTGCGTATTTTTCCATTAAGACTTACAGGGTATTCTGCTAGATATTTGACTTTCATCTTCCTCAAGATATTCCCAATTGCCTTTTCCCCTGTTGAACTCGTACACTCAGGACAACTCGTTTGATTAGTTGTACGAGTATTTATTGACGTTTGCCATTTATGACCTTGTTCACATTCCCAATACGCTTTATACCTGCTGCCTTTTTTATAATCACTTGGTGATCCTTCATTTCTTTCATAATCCCATTCAGATGCTATCTCTGGATATTTCTCTGCCAATGAATTGCAATACGTACATTCAAAATTTTTATGAAAACCATTTTTATTGTTATTTAGTTTCGTGTAACTGTTGGCAGATTTTACTTCTTTATCGCTTTGTAATTTTCCGCATTCACAACAACGCAAATAAATTTTTGTTTTTGATCCATATGAAATTTTCTTCATAGGCAAATTAGCGTTATCCCCTTCATTATAATAACGTCCCAAATCTGGTCTTACTTTTAGTAATGAAGTAATTTTCTTCACTATACTAACCCCTTTTTCATTTGAAAAATCGCAAGTAATAAAATAAACCGCCAACGTTAATGCTGACGGTAATTATCTTAATCACAAGAAATTCACTATTTTATTTTCATCAAACTTCAATTTGTCGTATTCAATTTCGCTGATTAAATCATATTTAGACATAAAAAAATCTAACTCACTATCTGATAATGGTTCCACAAATTTTCGCCTCTTTACCGCAAGTTCTTGTGTTGCGTATGCTAAAAATTCATTTGCTTTCTTTATTTTTCGGATTGATTCTTTTATTTCTAATATTGCATCCATGGGATTTTCAAAGGCTTTACCTGATCCAATATTATAATTGCTTTTTTTTCTGCGTTTATGACACATGAAACTAATATTTTTATAAAGTGGTGTCAATTTGAAGGTATAACGATCTGTTTCATCTTCAAAATTTGTATAAAAGGCTAATTTATCAGAATCAATTGAAACTCCATAAGAGCCCTCTTCAAACTCGATATTAAAACATGCTGCTAATTCGTTATATTTTTTTGTCACTACTTGTTGATGTTCTTTAATTGCATTTTCAATTTTTTTGTTTAACATAATAATTCCTCCATTTTCTTATGATTACAAGGTTATTATATTGAGAAATATAAAAAAGTAAGGAGGAAAATAGAAGTTATTCAAATATACTGATTACATAAAAAAAGACCGTTATTAACGGTCTTTTTACATTGTTTTATTTAGCGTTTAGGTTAATGCAATTTTTCACAATTTCATTTTCGAGATTATATTTTAAAAGGAGATCCACAAGTGTATCTCCATCTATCAGTTCTATATTGATATCTATTTTCAGACTCTTTAATTTATTAACAGCACGGATAACATCGCCCGTATATCTGGTAGTTGTAAAATAATACCCCTGTTTCGATTCCCTTAAAACGAGCGCTCCTATAAAATCACGTAAATTACCTACTGCTACAGGTCTACTCATTTTGCATTTGGATTCGAAGCAAATTGTTTCATCATTAATTCCTAACTTGATAAAACCGTCTATGCCTCCATCGTTATTCTGAGGTGTAAATACAACCTTTTTAAAATCCACTTTTAGTATGTTGGATAAAACCAACCCTGAAATATATTCAAAAAAGTTTGGATCATTTTCATTTATTTCTCGTATTTTGTGTAAATACTCTTCTGTTGTGTATGGTGATCCTTGAACTATCTTTTCTTTTCCAAGCTTGCCATTCTTTTTAAGGTCGTTTATTAAGCTGTTTGAGATTTTCTTGGGATTTAATTCTAATAACTCTTTCGCCAATTCAGTCGTTTTATACGGGCTAACTTTTGCAAAGATCAATCCAGCCTCAATTAATCTTTTCTTTGAAAAACTTACTTGTGAATAGAACTTATTAGATCCACTAGGAACTCGTTCATTCATGGCTTCTTCAGTCAAATTAAATTCCTGACTCAATGCTTCCACCGCATCTTTCACTCGATAAACTGAACCGCTATTGATTAGTTTTAAAAACGGTAAGTGTATCTCATCATACATAGGTAATCTCATCTACAACATCCTTCCGATTTTTTTATTTTGAAATCGAAGTTTATTGTGTAATTGTCATAAGTATACCCCATTAAAAGTTTCTCAGATACACATAAAAAGATAAAAATATCCAAACAGATCGGACAGAATAGTTACTTATAAAATCAGTATTTTATTATCCATAACTTTAAGTACGAGCATGTTGAAAACAAATGTAGAAACGGTATTTGCTATATTAATCTACTTTTCTACAAATCGAGGAATTTATGTTAAAATAATACAAAAAGATTAGAATGGAAGGGTAGATAAATGGTCAAACCAGGTACCGTAGTTGAATTTGATAAGAAAAAGCAATTTGTGCATGTTAAGGATCTTGGTCAAGGAGGAACTGGGGATACGCATCTCTTTAAAGATGAAACTACTGACATGTTTTTTGCATTTAAAAAGTACGCACCGAAAGACCCTAACCACAAAGATGAACATTATAAACGTTTTGTCGATGAGATAAAAATATTATTTACATTATCTCACCCTAACATTGTAAGAGTTTATAACTACTATTTATACCCTGAAAGTAAATTAGGATATCTTCAAATGGAGTTTATTGACGGGGTTTCAATTGATGAATTTGATCCTTTTTGGAGAGACTGGTCAGAAATTTTCACTGAGACAATACTTGCATTTGAATATCTAGAATCTAATAACATATTGCATAGGGATATAAGACCTGCAAACATTATGATAGATAAATATGAGAATGTTAAAGTCATTGATTTTGGTTTTGGGAAAAAATTGTTAGGCCAAGATAAGGATGGGCGAAGTGTCTTTTTAAACTGGCCTGTAACACAGTTACCAAACGAAACTGCTGATGAAGGCATATACAACCATCAAAGTGAGATTTACTTTTTGGGGAAATTGTTTAGTAACATTATTGGGGATAATATTCCAAATTTTAAATTTAAGCATATAATTGATAAGATGATTCAATTAGATCCTAGTGAAAGATATGCAAAGTTTGAGGATATTTCTGTTGATATTTCCCAAGGAGTACTCGCAATAAACTTTACAGAAGAAGAGAAAAATTTATATAGGAGTTTTGCAGAAGTACTTTCAAGGTATATAGTAAGCCATACAAATGAATACGAGCCTGTTAGAGATCCAAGTATAATAATAAATCGATTATCTACCCTTGTACGAAATAGTTTTCTGGAAGCATATATCCAGGATAATCAACAACTAATAAATTGTTTTATTAATAACAATTATACTTTTAGACAAATAAATGACATACCCCTTTCACTAGTTACTGATTTTTATCAATTTATACAAGGATTAAGGCCTTATAAACAAAAGATAGTAATAGATAATATCGACGTGAGATTATCTAATATAGGAATAGAAATAGATATTAACGAGGATGATTTACCGTTCTAATACAAAACATTTCACAAGAATCATTCGCTTTGATAATAAGGACCGCTGGGTCCTTTTGTTTTTTAATATAATTTATTTATTCACAAAAAAAGATCGCCTATTAAAGCGATCTTTAAAATCCTTATTTTACTTGCTCTTGGAGTATTTCTTTTAACAACTCAATTGCATTTTCTTCTGCTGGATCGTTTGTCCCAAGTTCTCCACGGAAAGCTTTGGTAAGGATAGATTGTTTCAATCTTTCCGTTTTTTGATTAAGCCCATTTAAAATCTCAATAGATTCATTATGACGAATAAATATTTTATTCAATATACTAACTATTTTTTCCTGTTCTTCTAATGATGGTAAAGGGATAGGGAGATTTATTAGTTGATCAAGGTGAAGATTTTTTATTGCACTTCCTTTAACAAACTCACCACCAAAGTCATAGTTCACTAATAATTCAATCATATACTCAATAAAACGTGGATTAATCGACAACCCTGCTAATTTAATTAACGCTACAGAGACAAATAGGGAGAACTCATTATCTATATCGACAACTGCGGTTCTTCCGATAGTCCCACTTTTAGTAATTAACAAATCGCCTTTTTGAGGGTAGCATCTTTTTATTAATTCACTATGTTCTTCATAAGATATAAATTTTGTATTATCAAAATTAATCTTATTACCTTTTATGTCCTTAACAGATAAGAAAGGAATGCCCGAATCAATATATTTTGGAGTATGGTGAGCCCCATCAACAATCTTAGTAGAAATATTCCCCAATCTAACCCAAATCCAACTAGGTGGGATTTGAAACGGAACGTTATCTTCCCTTATTTCCATTATTTTATTTTTTCTACTTCTACTTTTAGGTAAGGATTGTATTATTTTTTCTCTCTGTTCATTAATTATGGTTAAAAGAGTTTCACCTGACCTAACTTTCGATTTATTATTTCTCCAGTCAATTGTCATCTCTCCTCGTAACGCTTTCTCTAGTATAGAGGCGCGACGAATCTCAAATGTTTCCTTTGCTTCTTCAATTAACTGTTTCGCTTCATCAACTTTATGTAGAAGAAGTTCTACTTTTTCAGCGATACGCTTTTGTTCATTTAGAGGTGGCAAAGGAAAAGACAAAGGGTTAATATCTTTGTTATTAATCTGAGGTACACTTGAACCATTATTTAACTTAGCTAAATCAACTGTCAAGAACCAATAATAAAGATACTTAACACAAATGCTTTTAGGAGAGATAACTGCCATTATATTAAGATCACATAGGATTTCACTCATCACTAACCTTTTCTTATTTGTTAGTATTGCTCCCCCTCTTTTGGGAAATATCACACTTCTAGGAGGAATTATTGAGGATTGATATTTAATTTTAGAAGATACATATTTACTAGCAACCCTAATTTCTTCTTGATTCTCATTTAAATTCATGTCGGCAACTTTTATATACGCTAATTCACCATTCTCTTGTTCTTCAATCTTATTAATTGATTTTCCACTTTTTAATGTAAATAAATTCCCTAACTTTCCCCATACCCAATTTTCTGGTACTTCATATGGTTCTTCTAATGTCATAGTTTCTTTCAATAATTCATCCATCTTGTTCTTTTGGTGGTTACTCACTGTTCAACCACCTCAAGCTCATCAACTGCTCGAAGTTCTTCAACAACTTCATTTAACATATCCATCGCTCGTTGAAGTTTAGCAATTGCATCTTCTGCCGATTCAATCGGGTCTGGTAGATTTTCATAAGAAGATAGTGACTCATCTGCAATCAGCCCAATATCTAAACTATCATCTTTCTTAGCAATTTCTTCACGAGTAAACTTGTTCCATCTTTCATCCTTAACTTTTGATCGGTCTTCAGACACATACGCTTTCATAAAATTTTCAAAGTGCGCCATAGTAAGTTGATTACGTTTGCCGAATGAAGGCATATTGGTGCGTAAGTCATACACCCAAGTCTCTTTTGTATTACCTTGATCTGTTTTACTTCTTGTAAAGAACAATACATTTGTTTTAACACCTTGGGCATAAAAGATTCCTGTAGGAAGACGTAAGATTGTGTGCAAGTTACATTTGTTCATTAAATCACGGCGAATTTGAACACCTGCCCCATCAGCAAATAGCACATTATCAGGTATGACAACAGCAGCTCGAGCATTACCATCATCTTTTAAGGCATTATATATTAATTGCAAGAAGTTCAGTTGCTTATTTGATGTCTCAAATGTTAAGTCATCTCGGGATACTCGCTCCCCTCCTTTTTTGGTACCAAAGGGAGGATTTGTCAGGATGACATCAAAGTTCTTCATCCATTTACCATTATTAGATAAAGAATCACCATTCTCCAAACGACCTTCCATATTATGAAGCAACGCATTCATTAACGCTAAACGATGTGTTCCTTGCACGAGTTCCATTCCAGTAAATGCTTCCTTCTTTTGAAACTCGGCTTCTTGGGGGTCAAGATCAAAATAATCATCTGTTTTATTTTTCAAATATTGATCGGCTGATATCATAAAACCCAATGTTCCAGCTGCCGGATCATTACATCGTTCTCCAACTTTAGGATCTACAAGTTGCACGATTAAATCGATCAGTACACGAGGAGTAAAGTATTGACCTGCTCCTGATTTTGTTTCACTAGCGTTCTTTTCAAGCAAACCTTCATAAAGGTTTCCTAAACCTTCTTCTTTTGCGTTATACCAATCAAGACCGTCAATAGATTTAATGATTTTTTCCAAGTTCTTTGGCTCTGTAATACTCGTAGAAGCATCACTATAAATTTGACGAAGACGATCATTGTCACTGTTTCCTAATTCGAGTAACAACCTTTGATAAAAAGTCTTAAGGTCTACACCTTCTTTTTCTAAGAGGTCATCCCACCGATATCCTTCAGGTATTACACTTTCAGTTTGTTGTTCCTTCATCATTTTCAAGAATAATATATATGTTAACTCTGTTACATATTGCTGATATGTAATTCCATCATCACGTAGCACATTACATAAATTCCATAATTTCTGAACGATTTCTTGGTTGTTCATTTCTATTCCTCCAAACATTACTTTAAATAATTTAACGACCTTCCAATTATAACGCAGAAGTGCCCCAATTAAGAGGCACAAAATTTAACTGATATATAAACTATCATTTATGGTGGTTACCACTTGATCGATGTAATCACCGAACTCTTTCCTTAACGTTTTATAACCACCACGACTTAAGAATGGCTCTTCAGAAAAAGCATCTTGAGGAGTTGGTGCTAAAACTGGCACCTGAATTAACTGCTTTTCAATTCGTTCCAACCATTTCTTCTGTCTAGGAGTCCAGTCATTTAACGAATAGACTTTCTGCATCGCATTTTTTATACGGGTATCGTGATCTACCAGTGCTTCACCCAATGCAGCTTGTCGGATAAAACTGATGATATCAGCCGCAATATCCTGATTCCTTGTTTGTTTCCAAGCGGTTTGTAAATGATTCTGCTTATATCCTTTAGTTTCTAAGATAGTAATTAATTCTCGGAGATCTTTTCGAGTAAGATTCTTAGGACGGGTACACACGAGTTGAAGAGCAGGAATCTCATTAATATTTTCTTTAATAAATTGAACGAAACCATCTAAATAGTCTTCTGGTCGGTTGTTACCTTCTCCATAACCTCGATCAACACCTGTGACTTTATCCTCTTTTTTAGAGATATAGCGCTTCTCACCTTTGGCACGGAAAGTTTCGACAAATTCAAATAGAACAGAGTCTTTCTTTGCTTCTTTACAAGAATATGATTGAACTCCTTTAACCCAGTCATCTAAACTCTTACCGTTAGATAACTCCTCGAATTTTTGCTTTCCTTCTTCATTGAACTTTTGTTTTCTACGCTGAATCTTCGCAACTAATTGATCTCGGTAAAATGCTTCTTCCTCCTCTGTTGAAGCATTTGAAAGTGATTCATGTAGTTGACCTATAGTATAGTTTTGTTGCTTTACGACAGGTTTCATTTCTGTATAACTCTGTAACTTATCATAGATGCCTACAGCATCAAATACATTGAAATGAGTCTTCCCGATGTCAGGACATAAGCGAGTAGCACGACCAAGCATTTGATCATAAAGGATACGTGATTGAATACGTCTTAAGAATACCAAGTTCGTAATTGTAGGCACATCAATCCCAGTTGTAAGTAAATCAACAGTTACAACGATATTAGGTAGACGTTCATTTTTAAACCGCTTAATCGTTTCCGAGGGTTTGTATATATAGCCTGTAATTTTAACAATCGCATCATCTTCAACCTCGTCACCACGCTCCTTGAATGCCTCTTTTAATAATCGAACGATTAAATCGGCATGTTGATCCGTGGCTGCAAAAATAAGAGTCTTTTCCTTACTCGTTGGATCAATATAATCCGTCAGTTTGTTCAAAACGGCTCGATTGAATGGTTCAGTAATTACTTTTTTATTAAATTGTTCAACTTCAAAACGTACCGTATCTTCCATTTTTTCTAACTGGATTTCAGCACTATCAACATCGAATACTTCTACTTCTTCATCTTTATCAAAACTAATACCTGCTTCTGAAAGCTCTGTTTTAAATAGATATGGAGGTTCATGGTCTACAAGGAAACCATCTAAAACTGCTTCGCTATACGAATATTTAAAGATAGGCATTCCAAAGATATCAGTTGTATGCAAAGCAGGTGTCGCTGTAAGACCTAAGCAAGCTGCATCAAAGTAATCAATAACTCGTCTATATTGACTTATATAATCATTTTGGTCTCTAAAGATTAACTCTTCTTCTGACATTTCTCTGTCATTTGTGTAACCCCTATGTGCTTCATCAACAATGATAAAGTCATATTGACCTATACTCGGTAAGTTCTCACCATCACTATAAAACAGCCTTTTAACCATCCCTTGTACTGTAGCAATATGTACTCTTGTTTCAAGTTCAGGTGATATATCGTCTAATGATTTAACATTATAAGTATCAGAAAATGAATATCCTTCAATCTTCGTGTCTTTCAGAGCATCGTCTGTTTGTGTACCTAAAGAACTTCGATCTACTAAGAACAGAATACGACGACACTTTTTAGACTTAATTAAACGATACATAAGTGCTATGGCAGTTCGAGTCTTACCTGTACCTGTCGCCATTGCAACTAGCATTTTTCTTTGACCACTTTTTAATGCTTCTTCTGTGGCTAGTACAGCCTTTTGTTGATAAGTTCGCAACCCAAACTTCGTTATTGATTCTTCCTCAAGTCGTTTATCTGCATCTTCATCATCTTGACTTAGGAGAAGTTGTAGGTCAGCAGGTGAATGCCACCCTTCCAATGGACGAGCATGTTCCAATGGTTTACGTGAATCCCAAAACCAAATACCTGAATGCTCTTTAAGTTGTTTGAGATATGGCCTACCATTCGTTGCATACAGAAATGGAACTTTATAATCTCCCGTAGTTGGCGTGATCGTTTCTGTTCCATGTTTAATAACATTTTTCGCATATGTTTTAGTTTGACTTTCCAATATGCCAGGAATGTTCTTTCTTTGTGCTTTAGCCTCAATAACTCCCACTAATTGAAGACCTACGAATAGCGCATAGTCGACTCTGCCACCGTCTACTTTCCATTCAGAAATTGCCATGTTTCTATTTTTTTCAGGCATTGTTCGCTTAGTTTGATTATTCAGTTGGTTGGTGTCTGCCTCCCACCCAGCGGAGCGTAGTTTTTCATCAATTATGGCACGTGTTTCCGGTTCTGATAATTGTTGTCTACGCAAGAAGTTTTTTGATATTTTTTTACGCTCAATCTTAACATTTTCATTTTCTCCTTCAGCTTTCTGGAGTGTATCTTCCAACTGTTTTTCTAGTTCTTTAACTTTTTCTTCATACTCTTGCTGAAGTTTATCTATATCTACGTTTGTTTTTTCTTTTGGTTCAATGTACTCGGGTGCTTGAAAGTTCCAATCTCCATATACTTCCATAAACCATGTAGATAAACGAAATGCTAATTTAAGAAGCGCTTTTGCTTCTTCTATTTTGCCGAAGTCTGCTTCGTGAGACGCTTTATTACCCTTAAGACGAAGTGCTTCAAAAATATCAAGTAACTCAGGTTCAATCAGTCTTTCTCGTCGTAACTTATTGATCCGATCTACTTGCCTTGTATCATATGTTTCTCTAATATTTTCAGAAGCAAAAATGAATTTTGTTATTGTTTCCCCAAACAGGCGAAGTTTCATCAAGGTTGTATGTGGGTCTTGATATACATTGTTCTCGGCTGTTTCTCCTAGGTTTGCTAGTACATCCCATTTTCCACGAAAAAATGAAAAGTTACTATCCATTGTTTATCACCGTTTCCCAAAAGATTTCATGTGTCCATTATACTATAAATTTACAATTAACCGTTGGGTCGAACCTTAATTCATCAAAAAAAGGGTTAAAAAACGATGGTTTTCTTATAGATTTCCGTTAAAAAATGAGTGATTTTTGATAGATATTTTGTGAATTTCTAAAGTATTAGGGGGAAAACTGGGAGAAGGAAACCATCAGTGGTGCATGTTTGCTCGATTTCTCGTAAAAAATATCTATCAAATTTCCATGTATTTTCCGAAATCTCAGAGATGGGGAAAAATTTTTTTTGCACCAACCAGAACCGAGTCCTTCCACCTTATATCAAAAAAAAAATTTGGGGTAGGGGGGTATAGACGAAAATATTTAATAAAGCATTCTTATTCATCCTGATCCATATTGAATATCTATTCTCAAAACCATCGAGACTTTCATATCGTTCCTCAAAAATACAATAGTAATTAATGTATTATCAATACTTATTAACCCCCCGCTGAAAGCGGAAAAGACAACAGGCGAACAAAAAGCGCATGCTTTTTTTCGCTGACGAGCGTTAAGCGAGTCATAACTATTTAATGTTGTAATTGATCATTTACTTTGTTGGCCTTCGGCGAGGCTCGCAACAGCCTTCGCCTGGTCAAGCTGTCGCTTGCCCTTCCTTCGGTGCAAGCACCTCAGGTGCAGTTTCATGTTGTTTTCCTTTTAATACTATTCTTTATAAGGACCTACCTCACCATCGTTGGTGCTATAAGATATTTGCTGAATTTTATCCCATTTTTCGTACTTTTTGGGATAAAAAATATTATTCATAAAAAGATAAATACCTTTCAGATTCCTCCTTACACTGAAAATTACTTCAATAAAATAGTAGTGTGATAAAAATTAGGAGGAATTTAAGAATGGAAACAATTATAAACATCGTAGATGCCATATGTGGGGCAGGTAAAACTTCATGGGCGATTCAAAGATTAAATGAAGTAAAAAATATTGGATTCGGTACGGATGAACGAACAGATAAAAAGTATATCTATGTTACTCCATACCTTGATGAAGTCGCTCGTCTAAGGAATGATACAAAAGCAGACTTTTATGAACCTGATCCACAAAAGGGAAAAGGGTCTAAACTAAAGCATCTAAAAATGATGGTCGAACTCGGATTAAATATTATAACGACCCACGAAATCTTCAAGCGTTTAGATGAAGAGACTTTGAACCACATTGAAGCAGAAGGCTATACATTAATAATGGATGAGGCTGCTCAAGTCATTGAGTCCATCAATGACATTTCTGATGAAGATATCGAATATTTATTGAGGTTTAAGTCCATAGAGATTGGCGATCTTGGTAAAGTAAAATGGATCGATGAAGAATACGGGAAAAGAGAAAATAGCAGGTACCGTGATATTAAAATTATGGCTGATAACGGAACGCTGTACATTCAAAATGACCAAGCGTTCTATTGGACGATGAACGTGAGGGCTTTTGAGGTATTCGATGAAGTATATATCCTTACTTACCTTTTTGATGCTCAGATGCAAAAATACTATTACGATATGTTTGATGTAAAATACAAAAAACATAGTGTATTAAACAATCAAGGCAGGTATGAGCTTGTAAAATACAACCCTTTACTTGAACGAAGAGAAGAACTATACAATCTATTGGCAATATACGAGGGGAAGTTAAATTACAACTTCGATCATCGAGAAGATGATGCCAATTCAAAAGAATTAAAGAAGATAAGAAATAACCAACTTTCGGGTACATGGTTGGAAGATAGAGCATCCGAGGATGAGATAAAAAAGTTAAATAAAAACCTTTTAAACTTTTTCCTGAATCATTGTGATGTACCAGTGAACAGGTTGTACTGGACGACCTTAAGTCGAATTGCTCCTGCCTTTGCAAACAAAAAATGCAAATATAATAGAAAGGGAGACCGTATTAAGGATAATTTCTTACCATTTAATGCACGTGCCACTAATACCTATGCAGATCGAACTGCAATGGCATTTGTATATAATCGATTCATGAATCCCAATGACAAGAAATTCTTCACTTCCCGTGGAGTCGAAGTAAACGAAGACCTGCTGGCAGTATCTGATCTTATTCAATTCTTATTCAGGGGTTGTATTAGGAATGGAGAAAGGATGAACTGCTACATTCCTTCCTATCGAATGCGAGAATTACTAAGAAAATGGGCGAATTATGAAATATAAACAAAGCAGCCGTAAGATTATGACTTACGGCGATTTTTTTATACGATTACCCCGTTATTTCCATACATTTTTTTAGTAGTGTTTCATTATTAACAATAACTAAATTTAACTTTTTCCTGGTCCTTGTTAATATCTGAAACAACATTTTTGTTGGGTGATAATAAGATCTCCAATCCCCAATTAACTTCCCTTCATCGTTGTAACTAAAGGAATTTCCAATAATCGCAATAACGTTATCATATTCTTGTCCTATTACTGAGTGAGCATTTTCATCAGCGTTAACAAAGATATTGTCAAGGGAGGTTCGTTTATAACTTGATAAAGTATAGTTTATGGCAGTCCATCCATTTAATTTCAATGAATGAATATAACCCTTTGCATTTTCAATATCTGAAAAATACTGTATATCAATATTTGAATATGTTTGCTGAGGGTTTTGTTTAGAAAGATCAAATAGATTTTTTATAAAAGCAGTAATTTCTGTGTTGGTTCGAATTTTCTCTGTGAGTTTAAACGTTTTGTTAACAACCGATTCCAATTTACCTGGTATATTATTGCGTATCTCGTCTGCATGTAGACACTGTTTGGGATCATAAGAAAAAATACAAGTCGTTTGATTCCCTTTAACATTCTCAATAATATCTTCTAATTGTCTTTTATAAATTCTCTGAACTTCATCAATAATTATTAAATCGTATTCTTCAGCGAGTACGCTTTTGTAATGTTTAATAGGTACTATATTCCACGAATAGTTATTGATGAGTCTACTATGTCCATTATTCAATCTACCACAGTGAATCAGTGCGACCTTTTTCCCCTCTTCTGTATACTTTTTTGCCATATCGTATATAAGTAATGTTTTCCCTGTACCTGCTGCACCCTCAATAGAAAATAACTTATTTTCTGACTTTGAACTAATCGCCATTAACTCGTCTTTAACTGAGTCTTGATGTGTTGTTAAAAAGTATTCATTGGCCATAAATCTTTCAGTTGAATTAAATGGAGAGACCAAGTAATTAGACGGATCGAATAAGTTATTGATATTATCGACTTCTAAAATGTCTTGTTTTGAAAGAAGAACTATCAACTTATCGAACTCAACTTCAATTAAAGAACTTTCTTTCTCCAAAAAATACAGTACTTCTTCTTCTACTACATATGTGAAATTAAAAACTTCTTTTTCTAAAGCATTGAGATAGTACCTATTCTTTAAGAGTTGTTTATGAATTTTATCACCAGTGTTTTTTTTCTTCAATTCAATGTTGACCGTATAATTGGAACCTAATCTGATAAGATCAAATTCTTTCCCGATTTGATTAATAGTGAACCCAACATAAAATTCATTGAAAATTTTTCTTTTTTCGGTAGTAGATTTTATATTTTCTACTAATGAACTGATATCATCTACTTCAGATAATTTAATATTTACTCCCATTTTTGTTAAATAATCTTCAAATGTACCTTCAGACAAATCCTCTTTTGCATTTATCAAGGACAATAGGTTCATAGGTTTAATTGACATCAAATTTCCCCTTTTTCATGTAATAACCGCTAATCAATGACCATTTTAACAAGTGGTTTTAGAAAAATCTACCAAAATACTTTTCGCCCATACTTCGCCACAGTTCATTTTTTAACGGTTTGTAGTACATCCCCATTAGATAGTGATTTTCATTGAATCTAGGTAGTGGCAAATGATTTTGCCTCACCTATACGAGTTAAAATCAACCATTAAACAAAACGAACAATAAATTAAAAATTTGACTTATAGTTCGGTTTTTCAAGAAAACACGATTGATTAATCTGCTTTCCTTATGATAAAATTTATAAAACAGAAAATTCAGTCATTAAAACCGAATTTCAGGAGGTTTGTTATGAATGACAAAATGATCGAACTTGCAATTGCAATACTTAAAGAGACAATCCTAAATAAAGAAGGTATCAGCGATAGAAATCACCTAAGAATGCTAGAAAATTTCCTGGATATAGGGTTATTTTCTGATATATATGTGGTTACATCAGAAATAAAAAGACAAAAAGCCGAATTGCTATTACCTTACCTTAGAGTATTTGACAGTAAGAATACTGAACGTGTGGAAGCATTAATGTAACTATAAGAATAGAAATGAGGGGAATATATGGGGAAAAAATTAATTTACAAGAAAACACTTGCTATGGATCTTGTAAAAAAAGGACATGACATTGATTACACCGCAAAGAACAGGAACAATGGAAAGTATCAAGTTTATTTCTTCGAGGATTCTCCAACTCTCCGCAAGGATCTTGCAGAACTAACAGGACATAGATATGAAGAAAAGGTATAATGTCCTATTACTCGGTGTGTCTTCTATTCTGCTGATCCTTGGATATGTGTTTTTATTTTTGACTGCTATCCCCTATGACGAAGAGCAAGAAAGGATAGCAGCGAAGAACAAAGAACGGGCCGAAATCCGAAAAGAAATGTATGAAAAGAAAGATTAGATGTCCTTTGAGACATCTTTTTTATTTTTTTCATTTTTCACCTGACAATTTAAAAAGACTCAATATAATACGTATTGTAAGTAAAACAAAACAACTTAACAGGAGGAATTAATTATGAAAAAACAAGAATTCATTAATAAAGCAGTAAATTTAGGAGTAACTTATGGCGAAGCATTTTGGCTCGAGGTAATTTACAGCAAAGATGATGACAAGGTAACACTCGAAGATAATCTTATGCTAGGGGATTGCATAGCAACTCTTGAAACAGATCCAGACGAAACTGGCGATTTAATTGATCTTTGCGAGGAATACGCATTTCGAGTAAATCAATCAAAAAAAGAAGGTACTTACACGGAAGAGCAAGATTACTATCCTCAATTTTAATAAATTAAGGAAGTCGAGTAAATCAATGACTGACAATACCTTGTGACTACTTTACAAAAGACATTGACCAATTTAGGAGTGGTCATAAAAACAAATATATCAGAAAAGTGGATCATTATAAGAATGGTCTCTTTTCTGAAAATATGGAAATACGAACAGAAGTTAAATAAAGGTGTATGTATTTACCTTAAAATATCCACAAAAATATTAGGAACAAAAAGGAAATTATCTAAATGTGTCGAAATAGGTATTTAGGAGGTGATAATCAAACATGGAAAAAAATGATATATTAATAAGCAAAACTCTTTCTGAAGCAATTAAAGGACAGGTTGAAAACAAAGCACTCCTTGAATTATTGAAAGACAAAGGAATCGTTACTCAAAAGGAGTATGATCAAAAGTTCATTGAAGTCCGTGACAAAATCAACACAACAAGTAGCGCATCGTCTTTAGGTATTAGCGTTGAAGAGTTCAGGGATCTTATGCAGAGTATTTAATTAACGAAATATGTGTCACCTGAACCATTAGCATTGATTTGCTGGTGGTTTTATTTGTGTATACAAGGTATACCTATCCCAAACGTCTTCTCACCGTACAACACATGCCATGATGGTTAAGGATGAACCCAGTTTTGATTATTAATATTTAATTATTCTTGTCTATTAATACCTCATAGAAGTCCTGTAGCCTCTTATTTTTATATGTACGGGTGCCATTCCTGAAGGAAATATGGTTTAAGATATTATTTAATGCTCCCCGTAAATATCCAATAAAATTTTTTATTCCACTTCTATTCTTAACCTCCTCCAATACCTTGTTAAATACACTTTTGTTAATACCTTGCTTTTTATATTCAAGGTATAAGTCAAAAATTTTATCGGATTGATTAACCCTGTTAACATTATTAATAGTATTAGTATTATTATCTTTAGTGATTGATACTAATTGATTAGTAGTTAATCTAGAAGTGTTTTCAGCCATTTCAACGGGTTCGTTGATCCTTTCATCGAGCTCCGTTTTATCACCGTTTGACAAGTCGTTTGACGCT
The DNA here is from genome assembly GCF_041889765.1 of Rossellomorea sp. FM04394. Taxonomy (NCBI): domain Bacteria; kingdom Bacillati; phylum Bacillota; class Bacilli; order Caryophanales; family Bacillaceae; genus Rossellomorea; species Rossellomorea sp. FM04394. The sequence continues at coordinate 3,794,016 of NZ_CP168654.1, forward strand.
ATTACAGGAACGAATGTAAATACCAATGAAGCAAACCTTTCTTCACAATTACGATTCTGTGTAATTTCGATAATATCAGCACATTTTTCTTTTATTTTCTTTAGATTTCTAGATATCGTACTTGCTGTTACTCCTGCCTTCTTGGCCAGTGTACTGTTCTTTTGTGATACTGTTAAGGAGTTTTTGGCGAATGCCTGTTGTGAAATTGCTTCAATGATTTTAAATAAGGTCGTTCCTCTTCTTGCATTAAGCCGATTTAACATTTGTTTCTGTAATCTATTGATTTCACCTTTGTAATTATTCATCATTCACTTCTCCTTTAATTCAAGGAGATATCATGCTAATATGAACATGACAACTCCTCGTGAGTTTGTTGGGGAAACGAACGGTAGAGCGCCAACTCTATGATCCGTTCGTTTTTATTTCATCGTAACACAGAACAAACGTTCTCTGAAGAGAGCTCCGAAAAATATTTTCGATTATTTTTAATCAATCCCTTGCTCTACTGCATCTTCAAGATCTGTACCGTAAATTTCTACATACCTTTTCAATATTTCAAGTGATTGATGACCTGTTAACCTTTGTAAAACGAACAAGTTTGTACCTGCTTCTACCTTTAATCGACAAAACGTCCTTCTAAAAGCATGAGGACTTACGGATACTTCTTTTTGAACATTGGTTTTCTTGCCATAATGCTTCAATCGTTCTTGAATTGTTCTCTGATTAATCGGCTGATCCTCCACATTGATGAATAACATGTCATGATCTAATACGCCTCTTTCATCAATATATGCTCTTAATACTTTCTTCAGATGATTAGTGAGTGGGATTCTTCGAGCAAATCGATTTTTGGCCCGTTGAACGTTAATCGCACCCTTACCATCAAATGTTACGTCTTGAACCCGTAGTGACGTCAGCTCGGTCAATCTTACGCCTGTATGGGCAAACGTCAACATAAGGGATAAATCACGCAACCCGACGAACGTAGTGACATCTGGGGCGTTTAATAAACGTTTAAGTTGCCCTTTACTAAAAGTCGGACCTACTTCATGACGCTTTCTCAATTGTTGAATGCCATCGAAAGGGTTTGAATCAATATACTTCTTCCTTAAGCAGAAGTTGAAGAATGTTCTCCCTGCTCGTAAACGTGAATTAATGGTATTAATTGCCCTCCCTAGACTTTGCTGATACTCCACAAAATCTTCAATATGACTGGTTTGTACTTGCCTTACATTTTTTAAAGGAGCATCTACTTCTGAGAATCCTCTCCTCATCTGCTTTAATTCCTTTTCGTAAAATTTCACAGTTTCAGAAGAGAGACCTTTAATCTTACAATGTCTAAAAAATTCTTCTGCTGCTTCTTCGTATGAAGTATCCTGTTTATCTTCAGAAATAGATTGAAAGGTTTGTTTGGCTAGCATACTAGAGACAGATTTTCTTCGTTTGATGGGAATCACTCCTAAAATTATTTATAGGAACGATTTGAGGTATGCGTGGTGCTTTTCGTGGTATTTATGAATGAACTGTACCAATTAAAAATGAGTATAAAAAAACCATCACGTTTGTAAAAACGCAATGGTTTCAGTAGTTTGGTACGCCCTCGGAGGGAATCGAACCCCCATTTTAAGAACCGGAATCTTACGTGCTATCCGTTGCACCACGAGGGCATGAAATGAATAACCGTCACGAATATATATTATAAGCCAGAAAATGCTTGTTTGCAATATTTTTATTCTTTAAGCCCTAACCTCATAAATAGTTGGTTCTTAAAGACGTAAATGTTGATTGGAGTTCCTTTGTAAATAGTTTGATTTGCATTAGAATCTATTTTTCTGTTTGTCTACCCTTATAATTAGTCATTCATAAAATAGAATCACAGAGTGGATTGAAGCGGAAGGCAATTGACTCCTGCGGGTAATAGAGGAAAAGTCGAGACCCCACAGGGCAGCGCCCGAGGAGGCTCGACTTCCTCCCCGCGGAAAGCACTTGCCTGCAGCGGAAAGGAACGGTCTTTGTTTTCACGCCGTAACTTATCAAAAGGTGGCTCCATTTATTTTTAAAGGAAATAAACTTCTACTACAACCATAAACTTTACAAACACTCTCCCGTTTAAAAAAGGAATGAATGGGTATCATGTAGAAAGGATTTATATACAGGATAATAAAGGAATCGTTTAGTTTGACCTTTATTGACCATGGGTGTATGATAACAGTACAAAGTGAATAAGTAACTCTAACAAATAAAAAGGATTTCTAAGGAGGAACCAGGATGAATTTAATTCCTACAGTAATTGAACAAACAAACCGCGGTGAACGTGCCTATGACATTTATTCACGTTTATTGAAAGACCGTGTCATCATGCTTGGAAGCGGAATCGATGACAATGTGGCGAACTCCATAGTAGCACAACTTCTTTTCCTTGAATCTGAAAACCCGGAGAAGGATATATCGATCTACATAAACTCTCCTGGCGGAAGCATCACGGCAGGTATGGCAATCTACGATACAATCCAATACATCAAACCTGATGTACAGACGATCTGTATCGGTATGGCTGCTTCAATGGGTGCGTTCCTTCTTGCAGCTGGTGCAAAAGGCAAACGCTTAGCCCTTCCAAACGCTGAAGTGATGATTCACCAACCACTTGGTGGAGCACAAGGTCAGGCGACGGAAATCGAAATTGCAGCGAAGCGCATTCTATTCCTTCGCGAAAAGCTGAATCAGATCTTGGCTGATCGCACTGGTCAACCACTTGAAGTGATTTCCAAAGATACAGATCGTGATAACTTCATGACAGCGGAAAGAGCGCTTGAATATGGATTGATCGATCGCATCATCACTCGGAACGATATGAACAACAAATAATGATTTTTAAAGCCCTTCGCGACAAGTTGCGAAGGGCTTTTTTGCTGGGTAACCAGTTATAATCCAATTAATAGAGGCTTCCGTTGCCGAAAGCCTCCCTACTTTATTTTTTATCCGCCTTCTTCTCACAAACGGGTATCAAGATTTCACCGTTCATCCCTTTTTTCAATAAAAGGTGCAGGATGGTTTTGGATAGCCTGCTTGGATGGTATGGTTTGACGAGGTAGTCATTGGCCCCAAGCGTTAACCCCTTTTCTTTCTCATCCAAAGCCGAGGATACGATGATCGGGACTTGAGAGAGATGTTTATCCTCTTTCATCTTCTCAAGGACATCCCATCCGGACATGTTTCCTTCAAGCATGATATCCAGAACGACGGCATCCGGTTTCTCTTCCTTCATTTTGGTTAAGGCTTCGCTTCCCAAGGAGGTATGCTGCACCTTGAAGCCACTGTCGGAAAGTTCGGCTTTGAGTAAAGATGCCAGATTGATATCATCTTCAATGACGATGATATTCATGCCATCCCCGCCATGTTCATCATCCTTGAAGGTTTCGATCGTTACGATCGGCAAGCGGATGGTGAACACACTCCCTTTTCCTTCCTCGGATGTCACTGTGATCTTCCCTTCATGGGTTTCGATGATTTCCTTTACGATCGTCAGACCCAAACCGGTCCCGCCGATCCTTCTTTGATCAGAATTATCGACACGATAAAACTTGGTGAACAGGTTGGGAATGGCTTCCGGTGGAATTCCAAGACCTTCATCACGGATTTCAATGCTGATGCATTCTTCCCCTTCACGGAACATGACTGTGATGGCCCCTCCGTCAGGGGAGTACTTGATGGCATTACTGATTAAATTGGTAAATGCCTGGGCAAGCTTATCCCGATCACCCAGTACGATTGTACAGTCTGTCTCCCTGGCAATATTAAAGGAATGATGGGGAGCATTCACCTTTTGGGTATCAATTACCTGCTGCATGATCGGTACGACATCTTCAAATCTCCTCTCGAAGGTCTGTCGCCCCGATTCCATACGCTGGACATCCAGGAAGTCATTGATCAGTGACGTCAGTCTTTTCGCTTCCTGGTAAATCGTCGTTAAGTATTTCTTCGTTCTTTCGGGCTTTAATTCTTTTGTCAGCATCAATTCCGTAAAGCCAAGCACACTTGACAGCGGAGTGCGAAGTTCGTGACTGACTGTGCTGACGAATTCCGATTTCATTTGATCGACTTCGAATTCTTTTGTGATATTCCTATGAACGAATATGGTGCCGATCTGCTCATCCCCACGATAGAGGGATTCGGAGTATACCTGGAAGACCTCTTTACTGTCCGACAGTCGGTAAATAAGAAGATGTTTCCCGGTCTTTCCTCCCTTCACAATCGACTCATAATACTCATGCAGCTTCTCTTTGTCTTCGACCTGGGCAATCAGTGCCTGCTTCCAGGTGTGATAGCATGACTGTTGAAGTTCGTCTATTTCACCCTCGATCAAGGCAGACAATTTCGTATTCATCAATAAGTTGTTTCCGTCTTTATCGATGAGCTGTATCCCCTCTTGAATATTATTGAGAATATCCTGCGTTAACTGACGATTTGTCTCACTCTCTTCAAACAGGGTGATCTTCTGCAGGGAAATTGAAATTTGCTTTGCAAGGCTCATGTACTCCACCAATTCATGCTTATTGAAATCATTGCCGAACCGGCTGAATACCATGATGGCTTCCACTTTTCGATCAGCTGAAAGCACAGGTAAAAATAGATCATATGAGTACAGGGTTTCTTCATGGTACCCCTTCTCTGCCTGTGTCATTTCCCTTTTGAGGGAGAAGGGTTCTCTCGAATCGAATAATCGCTGGTGAATCCCGTTATAGATATACGTTAAAAACTGGGCAGCCCCGTTTTTGGAAATACCGAACGAAGCACTGGACTTCTGTTCATCCATAAGGACAATCATCCCACGGGAGGCCCCCATCACATGACTCATGCTTTCGACGATGCTCTGCAGTACCTCTTGCTTGTTCAAGGAGCTTGATATCCCATGAATGAATTCGTTTCTGCGTTCCAGCTGTGCCTCCCTGTTCTTCGTCATATTCAGGAGGTGCTCAAGCTCAGATTGCTGTGATTCCAGCTCATCCTGCTGCGCCTGCAGTTCTTCATTCTGGGCAAGGAGATGCTCTTCCTTCTCCTGGATTTTATAGATCATCTTTTCAAAGGCCCGTGACATCTTACCGATTTCATCTTTTCTTTTATTGTTAAACGCCCAATTCTGGTATGCATCGCTCTCTGCAATTTGCTCTGCTGCTGAAGCCACTTGATCGAGAGGATGACCGATTTGCTTGGCGATCATTCTCATTAACCTCATCAGAACGAGAAGCATCAGAAAGACAAAGACAATGAAAGCTGTCTGACTTAGAGACTCTTTCCGTTTCACCTCATCATAAGCACTTCGTTTACTTTGTTCGATAGAGTCTGCATACCCGTTCAGCTGGGTCTGGAATGTTTCGATCCTGGCTGTGGCACCACTGGCCGAAGCCTCTTTCACAGCCTCTATATCCCCCTTTTCAAAACTGTCAATGATAGGTGGGACCAATTCCTTAAAGTATAGGTTGGAAAACTCCTCCACATCTTTCACGAATAGCTGATCTTCAGGTTCCATTTGTAATTCCTTTAACTTACTCAACGTATCATTCACTTTTTTCTCTTGGTTAAAGATACTCTCTTTGAATTCCTTCCTTCCAAAGGCGATGTATCCCCTCGCATCAAAGAAAGCCTTTTGAAAATCTCTATCCAATTGTTCAGCTACGTCTTCTTTTTGGTTTAGCCCGTCTCTTTGTACCTGATAGTCATTAGCAATCGTCTGATCATATACATACAAAAATGCCGCACCAATGAAAAAGATGACAATAAAGCCGCTCATCAACCCGATGAACTGATTTCGTAAACTTGTTTGAAAAAACTCATTGATCTTCTTCATTCAAAATATCCTCGATCCGCTGAACAAGCTCTGCCGGACTGTACGGTTTGGCAATGAAATAGTCGGCTCCCGATTTCAAAACAAGATCTTTATCCGTCTGCTGGCTCTTTGCAGACACCATCATGATCTTTACCGTGCTTTTACCGGGTGAATTTCTCACCTTTTCGATTACTTCCAGACCAGTCAGCAATGGCATCATATAATCGAGGAGAATGAGATCATAGTCATTTTCCATGATGTGATCGATCGCTTCCTGACCGTCTGCCGCTTCATCCAGCTCATGCCCTTCGTCTTCCAGTGTGTCCACCATCAACATCCGAAGGACTGCTTCATCTTCCGCAATCAATATTCTCGCCATGTGTTATTCCCCTTCTTTCTCAAAAGCTTTATTCATTTCGTAGTAGGTCTGCTTCAATCTCTCATGGGAGGTCGGCTGGTCCCATGTTTCCCAGTTGTATGGATAAAACTCTGCAGGATCGATAAACCCATTTTCATTCCGTTCAGGGTATGAAAATACCTTTTCTCCATTCGTTTCAAATAGACCGATTTTGATAGAATCAAGGCTGATGGAGCTTTGGATACCTTTTTCCGTCCAGAAATCCCCCATTGCTTCTTTCAGGCTTGGGTCCTTTATATTCAGCAGCTGCCAAGGTATACGGATCTCATATTGCCCTTTTGAGGAGTCAGCACTGATATCCGTCAAGGAATCATACGCTTCATCCTGAGGATTCGAGGTACCGAACTGGAGAATACCGGTTTCATAGAATTGAAACGGGATGTTTTCTCCTTCAACCTCCAGCGATTTGTTCAGCGTCAGCCGGATTGGGTGGTACTTGCCGTTATCTTTCACTTTGGCATATTTCTCTTCCTCGATCATGTGGAGGACGTGCCCGTAGTGATAGTAATGAGTATCGTAATAGCTGTCTATCCACAATCTGGCTTCTTTAGTTCCCTTAATATGCAGTGCAAAGTCTACACCTTTTGTAGACACACCCTTCATATCAGGTAGCGTGGATTGCCCCTGATCCCCAATCGTATCAAAGAGCAGATAGGTATCTTTCCCTTCTTCTATGCGGTCAGAATCTACACGAACATATACAAATCGCTCGTCACTCGTCACATACATGCTGTGCCCGTCTTTGTCGAAAGCCGGTTGGATTCCATTGAAGGACCAGTCTTCCCCTCGCCCATCCACATGGATCATGCTGCTTTTACTAGCCCCAGGGTCGAAGCTCACCATTCCAAACTGCTGCTCATTCGTCTGGGCATTCTGCCAGAAAGGGCGTCTATCCGGGTTGTCATAATCCATCGTATTCCACGTCCGTTTGAACCATTCATCCTGCCAGGCGAACACCATTCCCCCCGCCATTTTTTCTTCCACGATATCTTCGAATAATTTCCTGTCGATTTCACCCTGCTCTTTTTCTGAATGATGTCCCTGATCCATCCCGTAGACGTTTTTGTGAGTGAGTCCCCTGGACCCCGGTACACCGAATTCCGCCACTAATAAAGGCATGGAGTGGGCTTTCTTCATATCATTCAGATAGCCTGCATAATTGTTTTTTTCTCCCCGTTGATCAATATAGTCGACATACTTCTGTTCGTAGTTTAGAAAATCCGGGTAATACGGATAGATATGATAGGAAGCAAATAGACCTGTTTTCAATTTACCCGTTCCCTTCATGACGTTCGGGTCCACCGACACCATGTCTTCTTTCTCCAGTGGTTCACTCGGATGATCCAGCAGATCAGTCGTGACCCAGTTCGTGAAGCTCACCGGTCTTTGCCACTGATACGTATCGGTTTCATATTTGATTCCTTCGTTCATTCTTTCCGTCAGCCATATCTCGAACGGCTGCGCCTTTTCGGTTCTTATATATTCGCCCTTGAAGTCCTGGAGTCCTTTATGCTTTTCATTTGTTGCAAGGACCACTTCGGGATCCCACTCGACTCCGAAGATCCAGCCAAGAACATAAGGTGATATATCGGAGGTGTACGCTCCGGACGCATGACCTTTTCTCTCAGGAATCTCAGCGTTCCCATGAACGATATCGATGGTCTTTTTGATTTCCGACGCAAATTCGTCCGTGTTCTCTTTCGCAAACGCATCTTGGGACTTCAAGAATATCTCTTCATTGACCCATACCCCATGGAATAAATACAGAGGCTCTTCCGCCATCTGATTATACTCGTAAAAGGCTTCATAAAATTCTGGAGGATGGATGGTATAAATCCGGAGGGAATTGGCTTTCATCGCTCCGATCTGCTTGAACCACCTCATGTATTCTTCTTTGGAAATGGCCGTTTCACCGGGAAAAGAACCCGGTCTTGCGATCCCCATGTTCACCCCTTTGATGAGGAGATCTTCCCACTTCCCGTCCTTCTTTACCTGAATATAATCAGTGCCTGTCTTTCCTGCCAGCTTCAGACCCTTCTCATTGGTGATTTCGACGGTTTTCTTCTTCTTCGTGTCATCATCCATTTGGATATCCTTCAAGATAGCCGTCATCATCGGAGTATAGGCTTTCCAGTAAAACTGGGATGAATCATCGGGTTTCGATGATCCCGTCCACTTTCTCCAGGATGAAAACCCGACCGTCTGATAAAGACCCGGCACATCTGCCTGATCCGCATAATCCCCGCTAAAATAGTAAGTGTCGTATTGACGGTTCTGACCGTGGACGACAGCTGGGAATGTCACCGGCAGATTCAAGGCTTTCATGGTATCCTTACCGCTCTTTGACAATGACAGCGTGTAGTCAGCCACGACCTCATCGGGGTTGATTGCTTCGACAATATCGAACCAATAGGAATAAGGGGTGCTGATTTTTTCACCGATCAACTTTTCACCATCAGGAGTAGTGGAAAAAACCACTCCCTTATCCCCGATGTCTTCATTATCCAGTACCACCAGACGATCATTTTCGTCCACCAGTACATAGCCTGGACCCTTAAAATCATAGGTCTTTTCATACTGTTTTTCATAATTACCCCTCACCCATTGAGGCACTTCACTGTTTTCCAGCTCAGGGAAATACCTTCCAATCCAGCCGGACCACTCCAGATTGAAAAGGGAATAGAATTTCTTGCGCGTTGCTTCCTCAGTAGGCTGCGCCATGGAATTGAATTCGGCGATCAATGTTTTTCCATCCTTCACCGCCATGTCCTTTAATGCGTCCATATCCTGGTCGGTCAAGCCTCCATAAAGCTTGGTGGACCGCTTGCCTGATAGATTCTTATTATGAAACTCTTCTTCATACACCCCATACGTATCGGCTATGTAGACCGCATCATATTGGTCTGTGGAGGAAGGGAAGTTCTTTATATTGTAGGTTTGGTCCTTTTTCGGCACAAATCCTATATAGTCTTTCTTCAGGTCGTACCTTTCCCCGTTGGATTGGACATATTTCTGTTGATTCAAGAGCCACATTAATCCCTTATGTTCCCTGTATGTCGTATCAGGTACCGTTTTATTGATGATCAACAGGTCCAAATCTTTATCTCCCTTCACCTGCCAAAGCCAAAACGGGGCAGAGATCAAGAGGACAATACCGACGATGAACAAAACAAACCAATAAGATTTCAGCTTTCTCATTTTGAAACTCCTTTTCTCGCCATTTCTCCCCATCCCCTCTTTTTGCGGAGCACGTCTAGTATCCCTTCACATCGCCAGAGTACGGTCAATGGACGGTACCATAGCGTCTCGGTCAATGAATAAGCAAAAAGCCGCCCGATATCGGATGGTTTCGGGAACTTTCTAACTGACCATTCTTCAAGAAGGACAGCGGCCATGGACAATACCGATCCATAGAGGATGGATAACAAGAATAATAGAATGGCAAATTCCAGATAAACGCCGCCCAGGAAGATGGAGAAGATCATGATGACGTATCCCATCAATTCAACGACAGGTCCCAGGAATTCTATGATTAAGAAATATGGCATGGACACCATCCCGATCGAACCATACTTCGGGTTGAACAGGAGCTTACGGTGGATCCAGAGGCTTTCAAATAGTCCCCGGTGCCATCTGCTGCGTTGACGCCTCAGGTATTTCAATGACTCAGGTGCTTCCGTCCAGCTGACGGGGTCGGGAACATAGACAATCTTTTTATTCGCCTTTTGCTCCTTCACATACCGGTGAAGCCTGACAACGAGCTCCATGTCCTCTCCTACGGTATGGGAGTATCCGCCGGCATCTACGACCCAGCGCTTCGAGAAGACACCGAATGCACCGGAAACGATCAATAATAGGTTATGTCTGCTCAAACCGATCCTACCCATCAGGAAGGCCCTTAAATATTCGATCACCTGCATGACGACAAGGGGTGAACGGGACAGACCGACCTTCACGATTTCCCCGCTTTCTATATTACAACCGTTGGCAATACGGATACTTCCACCCGACGCGATGACTTCCCCATCTGATTCAACAATCGGTTTCATCACTTTCAGGAAAGCCGTTCTCTCAAGCACCGAATCCCCATCGATGGAACAGAAATAAGGGAAGTTCGATACGTTGATCCCGGCGTTCAAAGCATCAGCCTTCCCTCCGTTTTCCTTGTCGATGACCAGGAGGTTATTATACAGTTTCGATTGATATACTCCCCTCACCGGCTGTGTGTCCAACTGCTTACGGATGACCCACTTGATTTTCACCAATTGAAACGCTTCGATGAGCTTCTCCAGTGAATCATCGGTGGAACCGTCGTTGATGATGATGATTTCGTATTCAGGATACTCTATGCTCAGGAGTGACCTCACCGTTGCCATGATCCCCACTGACTCATTGTATGCCGGAACCAATATGGACACAGGCTTCGTTTGGTGCAGATGCATAAGCTCCTCGTACGGTTCCCATTCATCAAGGCCATAGGTTTTCCTTAATTGAAACAGGGAAATCACGAGGAGAATCGTATAGAAAGAGATTACGAGTATCATATAAATGAGCACAAGCCATCCAATGATCATCATGATATTTCCCCACTCTATCGTTATATTCACGAAACCGTCCCCCTCTCAAGCCACTGCGCTGCCATATCCCTTGCATATTCATCCTCTGCATGGACAGCTATTTCCCCTAACACATCTTTACCATTCTTAAGACGGAGAAGGGATTGAGCTGCCCCGGACCTGACATAAAAGGACGGGTCGCTCATAAGTTCCAGTAAATATGGGGTCAGTTCCGGGGAACGGATGTACTCGCATGCTTTAATGGCCATTAACCGTTCCTGCCACGAATCTGCTCGTAAGTGAACGGAAAGTTCCGGTATATCAAGATAAAATTCCATCCCCACCACTGCCTTCAACGCACGGACCCGGAGCTCAGTTGAGTCTCCTGACAATAACTGCTGCAGGAAAGCAATATGCTCCATTCTATTCTTCACGCCGATTGAATCGATGAGGGCATATTTCATCACATCAGGAAGTTCGTCAAAGGCGTGGACCAATGGCTGGAACTGATCTCTCCCGAATGACTGAAACAGCAGGCTGTACTCAAATTCCGTCAGCTCATGCAAAGGATCTGTCAGTCGGGGCAGCAGATCACGTTCATTGAAGAGCACATCTATTTTCAATAATTGGATCTCTTCCGATTTACTGATGGATCGGGATTCACGAAGTTCTCTCAATGGCTCTCTCATACTACTCATTCTGAAATCCTGTATCCAATAAAGAGCATTCATCCGGATACTCCATCTTCTGTGCCTCAGCTGAGACAGAATGAACGGCTGGAGATGGTCTTCCGCAAACCCCTGTAGCCTCTTGAGAATGTCTGGTGAGGAGAGAACCTTTGAAAAGCCGGCCAACAGCTCCACCAATGCCCGGGCTTCCAGGGGGGAACTGTTCAGGAATCTCTCATCCTCGACACCTTCATGTAAAAAGTGAAAAAGGGCTAATTGATACTCTTCTTTATACCGCTCGACTTTCGCCCGATTTTTATTAACCATCATCTTCTTTATGATTAAATACAGGCAAAGGCCCGTTAACACAACCAGCAATCCCACAAGCACAACAGAAAAATAAAAAATTTCCTTCGAAAACAATTACCTCATCCTTCTCAGCATTTGCCCCAATCGGGCCTCAAGCTCTAATAATTTAAAAGGCTTAGTCATATAATCATCCGCTCCAAGCTGAAGGGATCTTGAAATGTCCTTTTCACTCTTCCGTGATGTCAGCATAAGGACCTTATATCGATCGGAATCACTTCTTGAACGGATGCGTTCCAACACTTCAAGGCCATCCATCCTTGGCATCACCCCGTCTAAGATGACGAGGCAAGGGTATGCGGCATGCCAGTCGGATTCCACAAAGGCCGCTCCATCGTTGAATGTCTGGATGTCATACTGTGTATGAGTCTCTTCAGGTAGTTTTGATACAATGTCCTTCATCACGGTCCGAATGATCGGATCATCATCCACGATGGCGATCTTGATCGTTTTATGAGGAATATTCTCCCGTGATTTACCATCAATCTTTACGTTATTCCTCCCACTTTCCTTTGCCTCATAAAGGGCCTGATCCGCCAGTTTAAGCCACGTATCAAAGGGCTTCGTCGGATCGGTGATTTCCGCCACACCTGCAGAGAATGTACAGGAAAATGCCTCGTCAGTGCCAAACAATACTTGATTGAACCCCTTACGTATATCATCGACCAAGGTAAACACTTCTTTTACTGAGGTATGTGGGAAAATGATAACAAACTCTTCCCCTCCAAAGCGAAAGACCGTGTCCTGGATTCTCGTTTCGGACTTTAGATGTAAAGCGAATTTCCTCAAAACCTCGTCCCCAACCAGATGACCGTACCGGTCGTTCACTCCTTTGAAATGATCCAGATCCAGGACGGCCACACAATAAGAATCCCCTCTTCGTGCCCATTCACTTTGCACTTGGGCATAAGCCTGCCCCAAGTATTTACGGTTATACACATGCGTCAATTCATCAATCAGCACCAGTTCTTCCATTTGTTTCTTTCGTTCCATCTGCCTTTTCACGCGTACAATAAATTCTTCCAGATCAAAGGGCTTGGATATAAAATCGTCCGCCCCCATCTGATAGCTTTTGATACGGACTTCCTTACTGTTCTCCACACTCACCATGACCGTAGGGATGAACTGCTGCTTCAGCTTTTTTTTAAAAAAGTCCAGCACTTCGAATCCATTCGTCCCGTCCATATAAATATCAATGATGGCACAGTCCGGCTTTACGTCGTAGTAGGACATGACAGCCTTATCAGGATTGGCGATGGCTACGACATACCATCCTATTTTCTCAAGCTCTTCCTTCATGTACATAAGGAAAGAGGTGTCATCATCAATGAGCAATACGACAGGTTCTTCCCCGGTCCTTTTTTGCTTTCCCGGAAATACTTCCGTGGACTCCTCCTCATATTGATAACAGAATTGAATGATATCAAAAAGTTCTTCCTTTACTTCTGTAATCGTCCACAGCCGTTCGTCCTTTTCTTCATACTGACCCATCAGTTCTCGTGCACGGTCCCCGATTTTATGTAACCCAAGTACAGAAGCTGATCCAGCCATGGAATGGATGAACCGGTATACTTCTTCATGAGGGATGGAAACTGTGGCCTCCCACTCCCGTAGTTTTTTTCGTACATTATTCAAAAAATATTTTGTGTATTTTTCCATTTCGCATCGTCTTCCTTTATCGTAAACTCCTGACTTCCGGCATCCTTTTTTAAACGTATGCCGTACATACTGGAAAAGTCATGACTTTTATCATTTTGTAAGAATTTTCATCAAACCATTTTCATTATACTCCCCCATATACTAGTTTGATAGGCAGGGTAAAAAAATCTTTTCAGTCGTATTTGCAATAGTAACCTAGAAGTCCTGAAAGGTATAATGTAACAAAATATTCCATTAACATCCAACCAGGATATTGAAAAATGAAAAAAAGGGTCTATAGAAGTAGGATCACACTGTTTCAAAACAAGCACAATAAAAAAAGCCAATGCCCACTCCCTGGTCATTAGCTTTCCATTGATATAAAGTTGATCTTATGCTTCTTTTTGTACAAATCGCTCCAGGGCAAACAGTGCTTCTTCTTCGTCACTTCCGTCCGCTACCAGCGTAATGGCAGAACCTGTAGAAATGGCTAAACTCATTAAGCCCATGATGCTTTTTGCATTGACTTTCTTTCCATCCTTTTCTAAGAAGATTTCAGATGAGAAGCGGTTCGCCTCCTGAACAAATAATGCCGCCGGGCGTGCCTGAAGACCTGTTTTCAATTTCACTTCCACTTGTTTTTCCACCATAATCATTTCTCTCCCCTTTGCCCAAAATTTACACTTTCTCTCCCGCTCGGAGTTTCTCAGCAAGCTGGTCGATTTTCCTTAAGCGGTGATTGATACCTGACTTACTGATGGTGCCGCCTGACACCATTTCCCCTAGTTCTTTCAATGTAACGTCTTGATAATTCACTCGTAATTCTGCAATTTCTCTTAGTTTATCGGGTAAAACCTGTAATCCTACATGCTTTTCAATAAACTTGATGTTCTCGACCTGCCTTAAAGCAGCACCGATGGTTTTATTTAAATTAGCCGTCTCACAATTCACAAGGCGATTAACGGAATTTCTCATATCCCTGACAATCCTTACATCCTCAAATCGGAGTAGGGCATTGTGGGCCCCGATGATATTTAAGAACTCCGTGATTTTTTCTGCTTCCTTCAAATACGTAATGAAGCCTTTTTTGCGTTCAAGGGTTTTACTATTCAACCCGAAGGAATTCATCAGCTCGGACAACGCATCGTTGTGTTCAGAATAAAGAGAAAAAATTTCTAAATGATAGGAGGATGTTTCCGGATTGTTAACAGAGCCTCCTGCAAGGAACGCTCCCCTTAAATACGAACGTCTGCAGCACTTCTTCTTAATCAGGTCTTCCGATATATTATGAATAAAGGTGAAACCTTCACCTAGAATTTTCAAATCCTCGAGAATCATCTTTGAATCTTCTTTGATTCGTACAATGTAGACATTGTTTTTCTTTAACCGCATCTTCTTACGCACTAAAAGCTCTACCGGGGTGTCGTATCCCTTTTTGATTAATGTATAGATTCTCCTGGCAATGGCGGCGTTCTCTGTTTGAATATTTACGACGAGCTTTTGATTCGAGAATGACAATGAACCATTCATGCGAATCAATGCGGATAATTCTGCATTCGCGCAGCAATCCTTTACTTCAATGTTCGTTAATTCTTTTTTCGTTTCGGACGCAAACGACATCCCCATCACCTCCTAGCAAACGCTTGCACAACCTTATACAAAGGAAATTTTCGTAGTTTATCTGGTTGATTTTTTTAGATAAGAATAAATGATATCCGCGACCTTCTCAGTGTTATGACGAACAAGATGGTTGTCATAGGAGAGAATCTCTTCTGCAATCACTTCTAAGCCCATGGACTTTAATTTTTCTAGATCAAAGTGAACGGGCCTCGCTTGTTCTTCATTATAACGGGCCTGCACCTCTTTCGGTACCTGCTTTTTATTGACTAAGATATAATCAATGCTTGGCGTTTCCAGGTGATCGTATAAAGCCAACACATGATCACTTGCTGAATAGTCCAGTGTTTCCCCTGCCTGGGTCATGATGTTGCAGATATACATTTTCTTCGCTTTCGCCTGGCATACCGCTTCACCAATCCCCGGAACAAGGAGATTCGGTAAAATACTAGTATATAGGCTTCCCGGTCCCATCACAATCAAATCGGCTTCCCTAATGGCACGCAAGGTTTCTCCCAATGGCTTGATGCTATCCGGCTTTAAGAAGACCCTTTTGATCTTCTTCCCGGCTTTCGGAATGGCCGATTCTCCAGTGACAATCGTCCCATCCTCCATCTCCGCCTTTAAGATGACACTTTGATTCGCCGAAGGCAAGACCTTCCCCTTCACATTCAATACTCTGCTCATTTCCTGAATCGCATGAACAAAATCACCTGTAATGGAAGCAAGGGCAGCAATGATCAGGTTTCCTAACGCGTGACCGGAAAGTTCATTCGTTGTTTCAAAACGATGCTGAAACATTTGTTCCACCAGTGGCTCCACTTCTGAAAGGGCAGCCAGGACATTCCGTATATCTCCAGGAGGGGGAATATCCAAGCTGTCCCGCAAACGACCTGAGCTGCCACCGTCATCAGCGACAGTGACAATGGCCGATATATCTATAGGGTGTCGTTTTAATCCACGAAGAAGGACGGGCAAGCCCGTACCTCCTCCGATCACGACGACCTTGGGTGTATGTGTCATGTTGTTAGACCCTTTCTCTTCTGAATATCCCGATGAGAAATTTTCGTTTGATAGTCTTTTTCAAAATGATGGCCAAGATATTCTGCTAATGCAACCGATCGATGCTGCCCGCCTGTACAACCAATCGCCACCACAAGCTGACTCTTTCCTTCCCGCTTGTACTGAGGAAGCATGAACGAAAGTAAATCGGTCACTTTCTCGATGAATTTATTCGTTTCATTCCATTTCAACACATAGGTGGACACTTCTTCATCCAACCCCGTTTTCGGACGCATGTGATCGATATAATGCGGGTTAGGCAGGAAGCGTACATCAAACACCAAATCGGCATCGATCGGGATACCGTGCTTGAAACCGAAAGACACGACATTCACCGTGAAAATCGTCTTTTTATTCACCGAGAATTCCGTTAGAATCTTCTCCCGAAGCTCTCTTGGCTTCATGGTTGAAGTTGTATAAATCAACTGCGCACGCCCCTTCAATTCTTCAAGGAGCTCCCTTTCCTGACGGATCCCCTCGAGAGGCAGTCCCGATGGAGCCAGTGGGTGGGATCTGCGCGTTTCCTTGTAGCGTCTCACAAGGGAAGAATCATCTGCATCAAGATATAGTACCTGCGGTGTGACCCAAGAGGTTTCCGCTAATTCATCCAATGCCTTAAATAAATGATCAAAGAATTCTCTTCCCCTAAGGTCCATAACAAGCGCGACCTTATTCATTTTATTACCGGACTCTTTCATCAGTTCCAAAAATTTTGGCAGAAGAGTTGGCGGCAGATTGTCCACACAGAAGAATCCTAAATCCTCGAAGCTCTGAATGGCAACGGTTTTTCCAGCTCCGGACATCCCTGTTATGATTACTAATTGAACATCGTTTGTAGAACCTGTACTCATACTCTTCCCCCATTTTTTCGTAATGTTCTATTTAAAAAGTTCGTTAACTTGGATCTAATCGATAAGACAATAACTTAAAATCAGGAGTATAGGTAAACGTTCCATAAATCGTATTCTTTCCGTGTAAGAGGTAGTCCAGAATATGATAATCCCCTTCAGCCATCGGGAGGTCCTTAATATCCTCGATCGGATGCCATTTAATCTTGCCTTCCTCTGATTCCTGGAGGTTGACGCCATCCGCTTCGGTTGCAAAGAAAGAGAACATCATCCACTCCGATGCAATCTGATCTCCATCTTTAATAATGAACGTAAAGACGCCTTTCAAATCAGGATTCTTCAAGTAGATGCCTGTTTCCTCACGATACTCTCTAATGACGGCATCCCTGATCGATTCACCGGACTCCATCTTTCCACCCGGGGCGACCCACCAGTTCCTTCTTGGCTTTTGGAGAAGGAGCACCTTGTCTCCATCCAGATATAAACAATTTGTGACACGTTGCACTACCTTCACCTCAATCTTGATGAATAGGGATCCAATGAATACATCCATCCCACTTTCAGTCATTCTCATTCCTTACATTATACTATGATTGTAGACAAGCTACAATGTCTTGGCTTGCTGTTTGACGGTTGTCGATTGAAATCGAAAGATATTGGGACAGGTTTTGACATGATGAGGAATTGTAAATAATAGGTACAGACCCATTGGAGTCACTATAACAGGAAAAAAAACAAAAAAAATAGACACAGGCGAGTCCTGTGTCGTCTACGGGATTTATTACTTAAAAGGGGGTCAATTTCTTATTTTCTATATTACCCGAAAATTGTTTCACTAGTGTTACAACAGATTTAAAACGGTATTACGGAATTGTTAATGTTTCAAGGAGCTTTTTGCAAATTCTCTCGAAAGCTAACGAATCGTGTCAAAACAGGGTTAAAAGTCATAATTCTTCATGATTTGATCTGCGATTAATTCGTACCCTTTCCCATTTGGATGAAGGGAATCATGGAAATAGTTTTCCTTGGACTTCCCTTTGAATAATGGATTCGTTGGTACGTACTTCACATTTTCATGTTTTTCTGCTTCTTTCATCATCGACTTATTCCAATCCTCGACGTACGCTTCGATTTTGTCGCTGTCTTTGTCCGGGTATGGGTTGTATAAGCCCAAAACGATGATATCCGCTTCTTTGCTCGCTGTCCCTACAATATTCAGGATTTTATCCAGATGGTCGAGATAGTCCTTTTTTGCATCCATGATCTCATCATGGTGTAAAGGGAATAAGTCTCCACCATTGTTCTTGATTAAATCATTCGTTCCAATGTTGATGATATATACATCCGCTTCACTTAAATCCTCTGCTACCTCAGGCTTTACGATTTGACCGAGCAACTGATCCGACTGCTGCCCTGGTACTCCAAGGTTTTGGAAGTTATACGACACCATTGTATGTTTTTGATTTACTTTCTCTTCTAAACGCCCTATATAACCCGCTTCCTTTTTATCACCATATCCATAGGTGAGGGAATCTCCCAATGCAATCACGCGCTTCTTCGATGATGATTGAGTCTCATCTGCAAAAAAACTGAAATAGGTGATGGGAATAAGGGCAAACAGTGCGATCACAGCTGCGACCTTCAAAATTTTCATGGTTGATCCGACCTTCCAAAATAAACTGGGATGACTTTCATAATAGTGGTTATTCCCTCTTAAAGGGGTTGTAATCCTGTTTATTTATGGAAGTTGTCTGATGAACGATTGGTTCTTCATTTCTTTTAATGATGGCTTCGAGGAGCGTATACTTTTTAGATAGAGGAAAGTGACTTGTAGATGCTATTTGTATGGATTTGAGTCCTCTTTAAGTGGAATGCGTCGATTGGCGGCATACTTCTCAGGGAATTCCCCTTAATGAGCAGTCGTTCTGTATGCAGAGTGGGGTATTAATAGAGGTTTAGTTGAAAAAATCCAGCCGTTTTACTTTTTTCACCACAAAAAAGCATCAAATACCCACCCTACACATTTTGCAGATTCACAAAACCCCTTCAAAAACGAGCTTCACTCCGGAGGTCCGTCCCCCCTTACTTCTTCTGAACACCAAACCGCGCATTGAGTTGGCCCTTTATCATTTTTTGCTTTGCTTCTTTTCTTTCTTTTCTGGTTAATTCATTTTTGATTTCTTTTGTGGTGACCCCTTCTTCTCGCTGGTCGGCGATATCCATTAGTCGTTCTACGTCGGAGAAGGAGTATTTGCGATAGCCCCGATTGGAACGCTGTGGAAAGATCAGATTCTTCTCTTCGTAATAACGGATCTTCCTCTCGGTCAATCCGGTCAATTCACTGACGACACCGATTGATATCACTTTTTTATCCTTATAGGAAGGTTCATTCTCCACGTTCTCCTCATCCTCCTAAGCAGGGAATATCTTGATTATACATGTCCCTCTTACGGATTTGGACTATTATGTTAGAAAACCTCACAAAGAATTCTAAATTGGAAGAAAACTTAACGAACTAGAAGATTTCTACATTCATTCCCCTTACACTATGGGTAAGAATCCAAAAGGAGTGAACACGCATGCCATTTTTACGAGAAGCCGTTGAAAGAGAAAGACAGCAATTTATTCGTCGGTTAGTAGAAGCTGGTGTTTACAAGCCATGTGATGAAGGATTGAAGAAGTTGACCCTGTCGGAGTTGGTGTATGTGTTTAATAAACATAAGAAGAATTGACTCATACAAAAAAAGCCTTACGAAAGGGTTACCCTTGCGCAAGGCTTTCTTGTTTAACCGTTTTTGACTTTTTCTTTCAGCTCTTCGATATAATGCTGAGCCGTTTGAGCGGCGATACTGCCGTCACCCGTTGCTGTAACGATTTGGCGGAGTTGCTTTTCACGGACATCTCCGGCTGCAAAGATTCCAGGAACCTTTGTTTCCATTTGTTCGTTTGTTTCAATGTAACCTTCCGAGTTGATGATTCCAAGGTTAGCAAATGGCTTTGTCAGTGGAAGCATTCCGATGTAGATGAAGACACCATCCGCTTGGAAATCAGTTTCTTCTCCATTTTCTGTGGAGACAAGGGTCACACTGCCCACTTTTCCATCTTTGTCGTTGATTTCTTTCACCGTGTGGTTCCAGATGAAATCAACTTTCTCGTTATCAAAAGCACGCTGTTGCAGGATCTTCTGAGCACGAAGCTCATCGCGGCGGTGAACGATCGTTACTTTGTTAGCAAATCTTGTCAGGTAAACCCCTTCTTCTACAGCGGAGTCTCCTCCACCTACTACAACAAGGTCTTTTCCTTTAAAGAATGCTCCGTCACAAACTGCACAATAAGATACTCCGCGTCCGCCAAGCTCTTTCTCACCAGGTACACCGATTTTTTTGTATTCAGCACCCGTCGTGATGATGACGGCACGCGCTTTGAATTCTTTTGAACCGGTTTTGACGATTTTGAAGTCTTCTCCGTCAACGATCTCTTTAATATCCCCGTATGCGTATTCCGCACCGAATTTCTTCGCATGATCAAACATTTTATTTGAAAGATCAGGTCCAAGAATATGGTCGAAGCCTGGATAGTTCTCCACTTCTTCCGTATTCGCCATTTGTCCACCCGGCACTCCTCTTTCAAGCATGAGCGTTGAAAGACTTGCGCGAGACGTATAAACAGCTGCAGTCATTCCTGCAGGGCCTGCACCTACAATGATTACATCATAAATTTTTTCTTCAGACATAATGACATTCTCCTTCCGAAACAGTCGTAAGCATATTCTTTATTAAAATACTATGGTTAGAGGTTGTAATGGTGCTGAGCCTTCCACCCATAGTATTAACTTCCTACACCTATCCTATAAAAAATAGGGTCATATCGTCCAAAAATATGCTCACGGAAGGTAACTCTCAACGACTGCAATGTATTTTGTCAACGTACTTGTGGATAAGTTGAATCGATCACATAGCTGCTTCTTCGTGATTTTTTCATTTCGCAGCCGACTCCAGACGAATTCTGTCGCTGCTGCAAAAGCTTTGGCATTCTTGAAGGTTTCCCGTTCTTTTATGCCTCTGTATGCGATCGTGAACCAAGTTAGGAACAATCCGGACTCCACGCTCGTAATCGGACGGTGACCGCCGTAAAGGTGAAGGGCCACTTGATGCATATTCTGTATCTCCTGGTTCACTTTGATCGAGCTGTTTCCGTTGCTGTTCAACACCTGTGCCAAATACACCTTCTCGACAATGGAAAGGTCCTCAACATCACAAAAGTCGGCGTGAGTCAGGATGGCTCTTTGATTATCGGAGATGGACGTAAGAAACAGACCAAATAACTTCTCTTCGGTATATTCACTTTGCAGCTTTTTTAAAATCGATGTGACGTGATTTTCAAAGCCCTCTGCCTGCTTTTGGTCGTTCCAAGGCTCGAGTCCTTCTTTTTCAGGATTGATATCAAGTACCCTTTTCCACGCATTACGGGCAGTATCCTCATGACCCGTTTCATAAGCAGAATAAGACAACCAATAATAAAAGCTCGCATCTCCCTCGAAGCCAATCTTCTGAAGGGACTTCAACCAATCATACGCCCGCTTCGAATGACCAACAAGCGCAAACGTGGCCCCGAGCTTGTAACGATGCTCATGAAGTAAGGGACGGACCTTCTCAAGACCCTGGATCAATTCATCCAGCTCGTCATGACGCTTTTGGTAGAAATAAAAGACAGCCGTATTGCACAGGGCATGAAGATTTCCAGGATTCTTCTCCAGCACCTCTTCTAACGTAGCAGCAGCTTGATCGACTTCTCCTAAATAGAAATAGGCAAGTGCCAGATTATTATAAGCTGACCAGAATTCAGGATAATCCTGAATGACCTTCTGTAAGGTGTCCACGGCTTTTTGAAAATGTCCTGATTCAAGAAGATCTCTTGCTTTTTCCTGTTGGACGATAAGCTCATCATGCTCATATAAATCGTCCACAATCAGATCGGAATCGAGCTCCAGAAGTTCTAATAAGTCTTCTGCATCCTCGACGAATTCACCATATTCTTCTTTGTCAAGATAAGCTGAAACCTGTTCGTACGCCTCTTTAAATAAGCCTAGATGGGCATAATTGTTGGCAAGGAAATAATGACACTCCGCCATATGGGGATCCAGACCATCCAAGATTTGATGCAATAAATCATTGGAACGCTTGTATTCACCAAGTTCTGTATACACAATCGATAATTGACAGGCAATCATCGGTTCTATCGGTTCTAATTGAAATGCTCTATTTAAATATTTTAACGATTTCTTAAGCTCTCGACGTTGATAAGCCTTCATCCCTTTGTTGTAGTAATACTCGCCAGTCGGGACAAAAGACAACACTTTCGCTTGCTCACTACCTAATTTTGACCCTTTTCTCATCAAAGTCCTCCGAAACGTTCATAGTATAACTACAGTAGTATATCATACAATACCCCTGTACTAAACTACCATATTTTGAAGGACGGACCTTTGCGCGTGCGCGAAGGTCCGTCCCTCAGGGAGTTATTTATTATGACGTTCCACAAGGACTTTTAATACATCATCGAGTGGAAGTTTTTGTTCTCTTAATAGGACGAGGACGTGATAGAACAGGTCGGCGACTTCCCATTTCAATTCTTCAGTGTCCCTGTTTTTCGCGGCGATGATCACTTCTGACGCCTCTTCGCCTACTTTTTTAAGGATTTTGTCTACACCTTCTTCAAAGAGATATGTCGTGTATGCTCCCTCTGGTCGCTCGATTTCACGATTTTCAATGAGTTTTTCCAGAGTAAGGAGGATAGTTTCTGTTGATGATGCCTCCTCCCCATACACTCCTTCATGAAAGCAGCTCTCTTCACCTTTATGGCAGGCAGGACCTTTTTTATCGACGAGGACCAGGATGGTGTCTTTATCACAATCCCACGTGATATTCTTGACCTTTTGGGTGTTACCGCTTGTCTCTCCTTTATGCCACAGCTCCTGGCGTGAACGGGAGTAAAACCACGTTTCCCCTGTCTCAACCGTTTTTCTTAGAGACGTTTCATTCATATAGGCCAGTGTTAAAACTTCTTTAGTCGAAGCGTCCTGGATGATGGCAGGTACCAATCCTTTGTCATCATACTTAACGGATGCGATCCAATCGTCATTTGTCATCGTACATGCACCTCCTGCTCTCTTAAGTAGCTCTTTACTTCTTCAACGCTCGTTTCTTTATAGTGAAAAATGGAGGCTGCTAGGGCCGCATCGGCCTTGCCTTCCGTGAATACCTCCTTGAAGTGCCCCGCATTGCCTGCACCGCCTGAAGCAATCACCGGAATCGAAACCGCTTCACTGACTGCCTTCGTCAGGGCAAGATTGAACCCCTGCTTTTCTCCATCGCTATCCATGCTGGTTAACAAGATTTCCCCCGCACCGAGAGATTCCACTTCTTTCGCCCATTCAACGGCATCCAGGTCTTTCAGCTTTCTGCCTCCATGGGTGTAAACTTTCCAACCTTTGCTCTCTTCATCATACTTGGCATCGATGGCCACTACGATACATTGAGATCCGAAGTAATCGGCCCCTTCACGGACAAGCTCTGGACGCAGGACGGCTGCAGTGTTAAGGGATACCTTGTCTGCCCCTGCCCGCAGGATGGCTTTCATATCTTCGACTGAGTTAATCCCTCCACCTACTGTAAAAGGAATTGCTAATTCAGCCGCCACATGTTGAACGACCTCGACCATGGTTTTTCGGCCTTCGTGGGAGGCGGATATATCCAGGAATACAAGTTCATCAGCACCCTGATCGTCGTATACCTTGGCAAGCTCAACGGGGTCGCCCGCATCTCGCAGCTCCACAAATTGAATGCCTTTTACCACCCGGCCATCCTTCACGTCCAGGCAAGGGACGATACGTTTCGTTAACATGTTTTCACCTCATTTATAGCCTCACTCACCGTGAACTTTCCTGTATAAAGTGACTTTCCACAAATCGCACCGGAGACGCCTTGTTTTTCGTATTGCTTTAAAGTCTTTAGATCTTCAAGTGAGCTGATGCCTCCAGACGCAATCACTGATTTCCCCGTTTGTTCGGCAAGCTCCACAACCGCTTCAACATTGGGACCAGATAGCATTCCATCTGTGGCAATATCGGTGAAAATGAACGTTTCCGCGCCGGCTTCAGCCAGTTCTTTTCCAAGATCGACAGCTTTAAGCGCAGACGTTTCCAACCAGCCATGAGTTGCCACATATCCATCCTTTGCATCAAGTCCGATGGCAATCTTGTCACCATATTCCGACAGCCATTCCTTCACTAATCCTGTGTTGGAAACAGCGATACTGCCAATGATCACACGGTCGACACCCCTGCTTAAATAGTGCTCGATATCCTCTTTGGAGCGGATGCCTCCCCCGATCTGCACCTTGGCATCCAGCTTTTCTGCAACGGCAATCACGAATTCATCATTGATCCTGGAGCCTTCCTTTGCCCCATCAAGATCCACCATGTGAATCCACTCGGCCCCTTCATCAGCGAATTTCTTCGCCATATCATAAGGGGAGTCTCCATAAACCGTTTCTTGATTATAATCACCTTGAACGAGACGGACGCATTTCCCGTCCCGCATATCGATGGCTGGATAAATCGTAAAACTCACGAGACCGCCTCCTTCACTCGTTTTGTAAAGTTTTCTAACAGCTTCATACCAAGCTCTCCGCTTTTTTCAGGGTGAAACTGCATTCCGTATATATTTTCCCGGCTCACGACTGCCGGGATTTCGACTCCCGCATAATCAGCACTTGCTGCGATCACGTCTTGAGATCCTTCATGCACATAATACGAATGAACGAAGTACACATAGCCTTCTGATAACCCTTCTAAAAGGGGGGATTTTTTTTGGTAACGCAGAAGATTCCATCCCATGTGGGGGACTTTGAATGAGTTTCCTCGGCTGTCCTTATTCGGGATGTGAAGCACTTCACCGGGAAGCAGGGCCAAGCCCTTCGTCCTTCCATTCTCCTTGCTTTCCTCGAACAGGAGTTGCATGCCTAAACAAATGCCTAAGAGCGGCTTCCCGCTTTGGGCAAAAGTGAGGATGGTTTCTCTTAAATGAGTGGTTTCGAGAAGATTCATGGCATCTTTAAATGCTCCCACTCCCGGTAATATCAACCCATCTGCGTTCAGTAATTCCTCTTGTTGATCACTGATGAAATAAGGAACGTTCAACCGTTCAAGTGCTTTACTGACGCTGAACAGATTCCCCATCCCATAGTCTACAATGCCGATCATGAATTATAACATTCCCTTCGTAGACGGAACCCCTTTTACCCGGGGATCGATCGTGGTTGCCTCATCAAGGGCACGACCCAGTGCTTTAAAGATCGCTTCAATGATATGGTGGGTATTGTGACCATAATGAACAATGACATGAAGGTTCATTCTTGCCTCGAGAGCAAGTTTCCAAAGGAATTCATGAACAAGCTCCGTATCAAAGGTCCCAACTTTCTGACTTGGAAGTTCTGCACGGAACTCAAGGTGCGGACGGTTACTCAGGTCAACAACGACTTGAGCAAGGGCTTCATCCATGGGAACCATGGCCGAGCCGTAGCGCTTAATCCCTCTTTTATCTCCCAGTGACGCAAGTAATGCTTGACCCAAGCAAATGCCGATATCTTCTGTCGTGTGATGGTCATCCACTTCAATATCGCCATTTGCCTCGATCGTACAATCAAATTGTCCATGTTTTGTGAACAAATCCAGCATATGACTCATGAATGGGACGCCTGTCTCTACTTTAGAGTTCCCCTCTCCATCGATTCCAAAATTCAAACGAATATCTGTCTCATTCGTCTTTCGCACAATCTCTGCACTTCTCACCATGATGTCCTCCTTTTTGGAGGGACGGACCTCTGTGAGGTCCGTCCCTCTACCATTTCTCTTTATCGAATCGAATCTCAACTGCTCTTGCATGGGCTTCCAGTCCCTCTAATCGGGCAAGCTTCGCGATTTTTTGATAATTTTGCTTCAGTGCTGTCTCACTATAAGAAATAACACTTGTCTTTTTCATGAATTCGTCTACATTTAACGGACTTGAAAAACGTGCCGTCCCGTTGGTAGGGAGAACGTGATTCGGTCCAGCAAAATAGTCCCCGACAGGCTCAGAGCTGTAGCGGCCGAGAAAGATCGCTCCGGCATGACGGATTTTGGCCATCGTTTCAATCGGCTTTTCTGTAAGAATCTCCAAATGCTCTGCAGCGAGTTTGTTTACAACATCGATCCCCTCTACCATGTCTCTCGTCACATAGATCGCTCCGTAATCGGTTATGGATCGACGGGCGATCTCTTCACGAGGGAGGGTGGTCAGTTGTCGTTGGACCTGTGAGGAAACCTCCTCAGCAAGTGTCGCGGAATTCGTAACAAGAACGGCAGATGCAAACACGTCATGCTCGGCCTGGGATAGAAGGTCTGCGGCAATTTCATCGGCCCGCTGATGTTCGTCGGCCAGGATCACGATTTCACTCGGACCTGCGATCATATCTATATCCACATCACCGAACACTTCCCTTTTTGCAAGTGCTACGTAGATGTTCCCCGGTCCTGTTATTTTATCCACAGGAGTGATGGATTCAGTCCCATACGCCAGTGCGGCTACGGCTTGAGCACCACCCACTTTGAAGATGTCTTCCACTCCGGCAATTTTTGCAGCAACCAGGACTCCGGCAGACAGCTTGCCACCCTTACCCGGTGGCGAAACCATCGTGATCCGTTTGACTCCCGCTACTTTAGCCGGCAAGACATTCATTAATACTGAGGAAGGATACGCAGCCGTTCCACCTGGCACGTACACGCCGACTGAATCAAGCGGCGTCAGCTTTTGCCCAAGCATCGTCCCATCCTCGTTGGTTGTAAACCATGAGGATCTCTTTTGCTTGGAGTGAAAGTCACGGATATTATCCGCAGCTTCTTCAATGATCGAGACCATCTCAGCATCCATAGAAGCGAAGGCTTCCTCAATTTCACCCTGAGACACCTTGTAGTTCTCTAAATGAACCCCATCAAATTTCTCTGTATACTCACGGACAGCCTGATCTCCATTCTCTTGCACAGAAGAAATGATCCCCTGAACCGCTCTACGCTGCTCCTCCGTACCACTATCGATCGAGCGCTTAATCGACGCCCCGCCTATATCCTTAATAATCTTCATACCATTCACCAGCCTTTTACGGGGACGGACCTGCACACTAAGAGCAGATGCCGCGAACCCTATGTAATCTATATTTGGAGGGACGGACCTTGCCGTGAATGGACAAGGTTCCGAACCTCGGAGTCTCTTTATAAGTGTCGCAATCCCTGTATTAACAGATTCCAGGCAAGGTCCGTCCCTCTTGCCCATTATCCGATGATGCGTGTCAGCCGGGTGACGAGGTCTTCGATTTTTTCGTCTTTCATACGGTAGCTGACGGGATTGACGATGAGGCGTGAGGTGATGTCGACGATGGTCTCGTATTCCACCAGTCCATTTTCCTTCAGGGTCCTTCCCGTTGAGACGATATCGACGATGCGATCAGCGAGCCCGATTAAAGGAGCAAGCTCGATGGAACCGTTGAGTTTGATGATTTCCACTTGCTCTCCCTGCTCCCGGAAATAGGATGAAGCAACATTCGGGTATTTTGTTGCGATTTTCGGTGCCACATCACTCATCTTTGTATCCGGTAACCCCGCTACCGCCAAATAACAACCACTGATCCGTAAGTCCAACAGCTCGTAGACATCCCGTTCTTCCTCGAGCATGACGTCCTTCCCAGCAATCCCTAAATCAGCGACTCCATGCTCCACATATGTCGGAACATCCATCGGCTTCGCCAAAATGAATCGTAAGTCCTCCTGGGGAACTTCGATAATCAGCTTTCTAGAATCATCGAATTCAGGCGGCAGATTGTAATCTGCCTTCCTTAATAGTTCTACTGCTTCTTCAAATATCCTGCCTTTAGGCATGGCAATGGTTAATGAACTCATGATGTCTCACCGCCTTTCCGCTCCTGTCCCACAACGAAGTGAACATTGCTGAAGCCCTTCGTAAACTCATCCACATCTCCTACGCCCTTCCAGTTCTGCAGCACCACTTTAACTCCTTCGCTTCGCAGCTCTCGAGCAAGACCAATGGCCTCTTTCCTGCGCTCATCACTGAACAGCACACATTGCTGAAGGGTGGAAGTTAACTCAACCTGCATCGCTTCAAGCACATAATCGAGACGCAATCCAAAGCCTGTCGCACCGGAGTTCTTCCCGAATTTTTCAAGTAGCTTGTCGTAGCGGCCGCCATTTCCGATTGCAAACCCTACATTTTCTCCGTACACTTCAAATAAAATGCCGGAATAATAACTCATATGGCTCACCAGACTCAAGTCAAACTTCACATATTGCTCCACTTCATAATCTTTTAAAATACTCCATAGTTCTTTCAGCTGTTCGAGAGCATCAAGCCCTTTTTCCCCCTCTAGAAGGGAATGCGCTTCTCCCAACACATTTTCAGATCCACGCAATTGAAGAAATCGGAATAGTCGCTCTTTATCGATGGACGAAAGCGCCAGCTCATTTACATGTTGACGGTATCCAACATAATTCTTCTCATACAAAAATCTTCTTAACGTATTCGCACGCTCTTCTGTCCCAACGATTTGAGTGAATAGCTCTTGAACGAATCCAATATGCCCGATGGAAATTTTGAAGTTATCCAATCCTGCTTCTTTTAGGACCGATACCATTAACGCAATCACTTCAGCGTCGGCGCTGACCGAGTCATCACCGATGCATTCGATTCCGACCTGCTCAAACTCGGCCGGACGTCCGCCTTCCCGCTGCTGTGCCCTAAACACTGAATTGGAGTACGCCAATCGCAGCGGTGCCTCATCTATTAACAATTTTGACGCGGCAATCCGGGCGATGGGAGCTGTCATATCAGGTCTTAACACGAGGGTATGACCCTGCTGATCCAGGAGTTTGAATAGTTGCTGATCCAAGATGGCAGATGCCTCACCAACCGTTTCATGATACTCAAGGCTTGGGGTTTCAATAAATTTGTAACCCCACAGCTTCATTGTTTGTTCCATTTTCTTTTTCGTCTGATCTTTGATTTCGTATAAATCAGGAAATGTATCTCTCATTCCCAATGGCTTCTCGAACATAAATAACTTAGTCATAAGAACCACCTTTGGCGTATTAATTCATCTATTTTCCCCCGATTTGGGGTTTGCTACTAATTCTCGATTATTCAGAAATCCTTTAGTTCGCTAATGTGCTAATAAAATAAAGTTATTTGTAGTGTAGCGTTTCTTTTTTTATTCGTCAACCGTTTGATTTGCGGATTTTTTTATAAAACAAAAAAGGCAAAAATAGAACTCAGTCTATCTTTGCCTTTTCCCTTATTCTTCTCTTTTCAATCCGTAGATTGAATCTTCTCTCCATCGTTCGGCCAATTCGTCCTGGGTATAGATGACTCTCATCGGATTCCCTCCGACGAAGGCCCCTGCCGGAACGTCTTTATGGACGAGGGTTCCCGCTGACACGATGGCTCCGTCACCGATCTTAACGCCTGGCAGAATCGTGGTGTTGGCACCGATCATGACTTCCGATCCGATTTCCACGTCACCTAATCGGTATTCCTTGATCAAGTATTCATGGGCCAGGATCGTGGTATTATACCCGATCACCGTGTTCTTGCCGACGGATATTTTTTCCGGGAACATGACGTCAAGCATCACCATAAGAGCGAATGAGGTTTGTTCACCGATGTCCATCCGTAAAAACATCTTGTACAGCCAATTTTTCATCCCTAAAAAAGGAGTATACCTCGCCAGTTGAATGACGATGAAATTTTTGACTACCTTCCCAAAAGGAACGGTCTTGTAAACATGCCAGAGAGAGTTTGCTCCTTCCACAGGGTAGCGGGTCGTTCGTCTCATGTAGCCGGAACTCCGACAATCTTTAGTAAATCTTTCATATTATCCAACATAAAGTCCGGTTCGTAGTGAGCCAGATGCTCTCTTCCCTTTGCACTCCACGCGACACCTGCCGATAATACACCTGCATTTTTCCCAGCTAAAATATCGTGGTGATTGTCCCCGATCATAATCGCTTCCCCTGGTGAAGATCCCAATGCCACTAAAGCTTTCTCGATTGGTTCAGGATGTGGTTTCGCGTTCTCCACTTCGTCCAGGGTGATGATGACTTCAAAGAAAGGCCGTAGATTCATGAGATCCAATCCTTTTAACACAACATCCCGTACTTTCGTTGAGACAATCGCTAATTTGTATCCATTTTCGTAAAGTGCTTGAACGGTTTCATATACCCCTTCAAATTCAGTCACTAGTGCATCATGATGCTCATGATTATAGGCACGGTAGTGGGCACACATTTCGTCCATCCGGTCGGGATCCAATCCCCCGAATGACTCTTCTAATGGGGGTCCCATAAAAGCATGAACGTCTTTTTCCTCGTACTGCCCTGGATAATAATGATTCAATGTATGCAAAAAGGAAGAAATAATTAAATCATTGGTGTTGATCAATGTTCCGTCTAAGTCAAACAATATGGTTGTAATCCTGCTCATAATGTCTCTCCTTTTCTTTCTTTGCATCGACTCTATTCCAATAGTACGCAACCGCCATCGTTAACAGGATCGCTGTGACCAGCCTGATGATCAGGAGCGGCAGTACCGGGATGCCAAGCGGGATGAAGATTAACGTATCCTCCACCACTGCGTGGCATGAGACTAAGAAGATGAATGCAATCGTGACATCCTTCTTGCTCACTCCCTCCTCTTTTACCGCCTGGATCATGACGCCTGCTCCGTATGCCAGACCAATGACGAGTCCCGCTACCATCGTGGAAGACGTATTTGCATTCATGCCAAGCGCCCGGGTTGCAGGGGACATCCAGCGTGAAAACACATCCATCCATTTCAGATCTTTCATAATCTGAATAATCATCATAAGTGGAATGACGATCAGAGCTAATTGCAGGACACCGAATCCTGCTTTTTCAAGTCCCAGGAGAATGATTTCTCCCCATCCATCAGGCTCGGCTTGCTCTGGAGGCATCATTCCATACTTGGCGATATCAGATCCACCGTTCCAAACCAGATTGATAACAACCGCCGAAACCAAGGCCAATCCGACCCTTACCGCTACAATCAGCCAAATTTTCACTCCCACTTTGGCAGCCACTGTTGATTCAATGATGAGATTATGAGAGAAAGAGAGCATCACCGCAATGATGAATACTTCTTTTACCGTTAAATCAAGGGATAGGATCCCCCCGATTCCTGCATACAAGTTAAGGAAATTCCCCAATACCAGAGGAATGGCCGCATCACCTGAAAGACCTAGTAGCTTCATAAAAGGAGAGATTTTCTCCATGACCCAGGGAAGGACAGGCGTGTATTGAAGCAAAAACACAATCAGTGTGATTGGAAAGATGACCTTACCTAATGACCAAGTGGTTCTCAAACCTACGTGGCCACCTTTTTTCAAAGATGAGATCCACATTCTCCCTACTCCCCTTTTGTTAAGCGTTTACGCTATCCGTTTTCTCATCGTATGCCTTTTTCGCAAGACCTGCTTTTCTTCTGTAAAAGAACAATGCAAGAGCTCCAATAATAAGAACAATGGATATCACTTGAGCAAAGCGTAAAGGCCCCAGCATCAGACTATCCGTTCTCAAGCCCTCGACAAAGAACCGTCCGATGGAATACCAAATCACATACGTAAGGAAAAGTTCTCCTCGACGAAGGCTGCTTGCTTTTCTTCTCAAAACCAGGAGAAGAATCAGGCCTGCGAAACTCCAAAGAGATTCGTATAAAAATGTAGGATGATAATAGGCTCCATTAATGTACATTTGATTGATAATGAAATCAGGCAGCATCAGGTTTTCAAGAAACGTACGGGACACTTCTCCACCGTGAGCCTCCTGGTTAACAAAATTGCCCCAACGTCCTATTGCCTGACCTAAAATAATACTTGGTGCTGCAATATCAACAAGCTTCCAGAAAGGCAGCCCCTTTACTTTGGCAAAAACAATGGTGGTAAGAACCGAACCGATCAATGCACCATGAATGGCTATTCCACCATTCCACACTTTGATGATGTCCCCGGGGTGATCGGCATAATAATCATTCCATTCAAAGATGACATAATAAGCACGGGCACAAATGATGGCGATAGGAATTGCCCAAACGAGCAAATCTATGAATGTATCGGGATGAAGACCCAATCTTTTGCTCTCACGAATAACTAAATAGAGTCCTAATGCAATTCCCAGGCCGATAATGACACCGTACCAGTGTACTTGGATCGGCCCAAGTGAAATGGCAATGGGATCGATTGGCGTAATGTTTTCGTTCATTTTGTCTCTCCTTTTTTTTGATAAAGATAGAATGTGATCGTTAACACCATTAAAGTTTTATGTAAGGATCAGATATCTTCATTCTCTCCATCTTCAATCACATCAGACAGACGGCTTGTAAATTGCTCTGCTGCATTTACGCCCATCCGTTTCAAACGGAAATTCATGGCGGCCACTTCAATGATAACCGCGAGATTTCGTCCAGGACGAACAGGTACGGTTAGTTTTGTAATATCAGTATCAATGATTCTCATTTTTTCTTCATCCAGACCAAGTCGGTCGTACTGCTTCGCTTTGTCCCACAGCTCTAAATTAATACAAAGAGTGATGCGTTTATAACTGCGCACTGCTCCTGCTCCGAATAACGTCATCACATTGATGATGCCTAACCCTCGGATTTCTAACAGATGTTCAATCAATTCAGGAGAACTGCCGATTAGCGTATCCATGTCTTCTTGACGGATTTCTACGCAATCATCTGCTACAAGCCGGTGTCCTCTCTTCACAAGTTCCAGAGCTGTTTCACTTTTACCGACACCGCTTTTCCCGGTGATCAAAACCCCGACTCCATAGATATCGACCAATACACCGTGGATGGCCGTTGTTGGAGCAAGCTTACTTTCCAAATAATTAGTGAGCCTTGAAGAGAATCGTGTTGTTTTCATTGAAGAACGCATGACAGGAACATCATAACGATTCGATGCCTCCACTAGCTCAGGCGGGATCTCAAGGTCTCTTGAGATGATGATACCAGGCGTGATATCTGTACAAAGAGCTTCCATTCTGCGCTTTCGTTCTGCATCATCCAGCAATTCCAGGAAAGATAACTCGGTTTTCCCCAATAATTGTATACGCTCTGCGGGATAGTAATTGAAATAACCAGCCATCTCTAAACCTGGACGGGAAATATCACTTGTTGTGATCGGTCTATGTAAACCTTCTTCTCCACCGACAAGTTCTAATTTAAACTTATCGACGATATCTTTCGTGCGAACCTTTGCCACAAATAGCTCCTCCTTCACGATACACTCGCTTCAAATATTGATAAGCGTACTCTAACCTATTTTAGCAATTATAGAGAAAAGCGCAAGGCAGCTTCCTCGTGACAAACGAAAGGATGCGTATTTCCATTTTCGGTTCAGCTCGATGGCTGCTCATTCCTGAAACCTAAAGGTCCGTCCCTCTTTCAAAGGTACCCATAAAACGACTTTTTCCATATATGAAGGTTGAGAAATTCGTTTAGGGGAGGATGATGAGGTTGAAGATTATGTTGGACGCCGGGCATGGGTATGAGACAAGGGGGAAAAGGACACCGGATGGAATGAGAGAGTATGAATTTAACAGGGATGCCGCAGCATTTTGCAAAAATGAGTTGGAAAAATATGATGTGGATGTTTACTATTCTCACTCAGATTCAAAAGATATCCCATTACAATTGAGAACGGATCGGGCAAATAACTTAAAGGTGGATGCGTTCGTATCGATTCACGCGAATGCGTTTGGTTCCGGGGGCTGGAACGATGCATCGGGCATTGAAACATATACCTACACGACACAGCCTTCCAAAAGCACTGCCTTGGCGCGGGAGATTCAATCTCACTTGGTTGCCTCTACCCAAAGACGGGATCGTGGTGTAAAGTTTGCCAACTTTCACGTACTAAGGGAAACGGACATGCCATCTGTTTTAATTGAATGCGGGTTTATGACAAACCCTGAAGAAGCAGCCCTGTTAAGAACCAGAACCTACCGTCAAATATGTGGAAAAGCAATCGCCAAAGCCCTTGTTGCCTTCTACAAATTGAAGTCCAAAGAGCACAACTCACTATACAAAGTTCAGTTAGGAGCATTCTCGAAAGAAGAAAATGCCCGCAAGCTGGCAAACCGCCTAATAAAAGCAGGATTCACTCCTTACATCCATATTGAAACAAAGTAGGAATACACCAAATGGGGATACATGCTGGTAAAGGAATGCTGTGCCTATACGGCCTTTCGCTTTTGTTCATGACGAAAAAAAGTGCCTGTCTCATTGGCCAAGACAGGCGCTTTCCCTTATTATTTCTCTTTCATCGAATCAAACACCGTTTTTTGAATCACGAGATTGGCCAGGGACAAAATGATCGACGCCAGAAAAGCCATGCCAAAGCCTGATAACTCAAAGCTGCTCCCCATCAGACCATCCGTCAGGAGTAACGTGATGGCATTGATGACGAAGAGAAACAGTCCAAGGGACAAAATGGTGACCGGCAATGTCAGGATGATCAAAATGGGCTTTACGAGAACATTCAGGATCGACAGGATAAAGCTTGCCCCTATCGCTGCCCCGAACCCCGACACTTCAAACCCGTCAAAAAAACCTGCTAATGCAATAAAGATTACTGCATTGATTAAAATTCCGATTATCCATCTCATTATCTGATGGCTTCCTCCTCATGTGGCAGCACGAAGGCTAATAAAGCGTATACGATGATAAGGGGAAAGAATCCCGTCGGAATGAGCAGGATGATGAAAATCACCCTTAGAATCGTAGCATCGATTCCCACATAACGGGACAATCCTCCAATCACCCCAGAAAGCTTTCTGTTTGACCTTGATCGTGCTAATTGTTTTTTCATCTTTATTCCTTCTTTCTCATCTTATGCGTTGTCCTTATTAACATTCTTCTGTTCATGCTTTTTTATGAGGACAGATCCCGCTTTTGTTTCTGCAAAAAGATGAAGCTTATCTAATGAGTCGGTTTTACGACTGAAACGAATCGACTTTTGGACCACTTCGTTTTTTTCTTCTAGTACATCAATACCCGGCAATTCAAGTTTAAAACTACCGAAGTTTGATTTTGCCTCTCCGGAAATATTGATCTTTTCAGGAACGAGTAAATCAATGTTGCCCGTTACGGTTTTCGCGTGAAGTGTATCCGCTTTTTCCCCCGTTAAGGCACAAACAATGTTTCCATTGAGGGACTGTACATCCGTATAAGAGATATCTCCTTCCACATGCACCTTGCCGTTAATGGATTCCGCTTCAATATGGTCTGCTTTCGCATTCATGATGGAAATTGCACCATTGGAGGTTTCGACCTCGGCCTTCTTCGTCGTCAGATGGTCGATATGAATTTTCCCATTCGCCGCCTTGGCACGAAGATCCTGGACCTCTAATTTTCCGGCTTTCAAACCTCCATTGAATAAACGGACAGAAACCCTCTTATATTGATGCTTTGGAATGTATAGCTTAGAATCTACTTTCATCCACTTTAATTGCGTCGAGTAATAAAGCGTATCCCCATCGACCGCAAAGGACGTATTCTCCATAAACTGTTTTCTCGCCTCTTCGTGATCTTCCGTACGATAAACCTTGGCCTCGCATTCCACACGGACTTCCTCACCGTCCCAAGGAATAAGCTCCACCTTCCCATTGGCCACATCTATATCAATTTTCTCAAAATGAGTATTTGGCTGTTGGTAAACATGGGATAATTCAACCGATTGATTCCATTGAAAATCAAAGTCAAAATTCTTGATTTTGTTTAACGCCGAATTCATGAAATCCAGTAGCTTCTCTTTCGGATTGCCCGAATGGGTAGAGTGTTCTTGCTCACCCTTTTTACCATCTTGAAAGAGAGATACAAAATCATCAAGGAAATCCTTTTCTTTTGCCTTTGAGGTTGAGGTATTCGGCTTTTGATCGAGTGCTTCCAATAATGCCACTGCTTCCTGTGCCGAAATCGTCCCATTTTCTAGCATATCCAAAATGCGTTTACGTTCTTCATTCATACTCTTTCATCCCCTTTATTGATTATAAAAGTACTTTGATTCCCTTATACACATTCCAAATGACAACGACAACACTAAGTAATATAGCTAAACCGATCATGATGACGGTAAAAATCGGCAATCCCGCACCACTCGCGAAAACCCCCATATCCAAAAACAAGCCCGCAATGATTAGGGGAACCGCAACGACCGGTAATAAGTGAGATAAAAAGGCTGCTTTTGCGTCCTTTTTCACATAAGGTTGATCTGATACAAAATAAACAATCAGCGGAAAAAGGAAGCCTGCAAAAAATATACTGAAATAGCATAGGGCTGATAATACCTTATTGGTCTCCATCTTCATCCTCTCCTCTACTACTATTTACGATACGTGAAGGAAAAGGTTTCAATGCATTTGTTTGTAATCCTATTTTTACATAGAGGGAATGTTCTTCCCTCCATCTTGAGGCTGAATTCAGGTAGGTATGGAGGTGTGGTTTTGGTTGGTGGATTGATGCGAATATTGTTTTTCCAGTTGAAAGAGAGATGCATTATGCATCTCTCTCATCACTAATTCGTCACTTCTTCTTTTTCACGGATTTTCTTTTTCATCCGTTCACGATCGCGCTCGAGCACAGGTTTCAGATACTTTCCTGTGTAGGAGCCTTGTACTTCGGCCACTTTTTCCGGGGTTCCGCTTGCAACAATCGTACCACCTTTGTCTCCACCTTCAGGGCCAAGATCTACAAGGTAATCGGCTGCTTTAATGACATCGAGATTGTGTTCGATGACCAGGACCGTATCCCCGTTTTCTACAAGACGCTGCAGTACAACTAAGAGTCGCGCAATGTCATCCACATGAAGTCCAGTTGTCGGCTCATCTAAAATGTAGAGTGAGCGGCCGGTAGAACGGCGATGTAATTCTGACGCAAGCTTCACGCGCTGGGCTTCTCCTCCAGATAATGTGGTCGCTGGCTGACCCAATGTGATATAGCCCAATCCCACATCAAAGATGGTTTGAAGCTTACGCTTGATCTTCGGGATGTTTTCGAAGAATTTCACTGCGTCTTCGACTGTCATTTCAAGTACATCGGAAATATTTTTATCTTTATATTTTACTTCAAGTGTTTCCCGGTTGTATCGTTTCCCGTGGCAAACTTCGCATGGAACGTATACATCTGGAAGGAAGTGCATTTCGATCTTGATGATTCCGTCTCCGCGGCATGCTTCACAACGGCCGCCTTTTACGTTAAAGCTGAAGCGGCCTTTTTTATAGCCGCGCACCTTTGCTTCGTTGGTTGTGGCAAACACATCCCGGATATCATCGAATACCCCGGTATAGGTAGCAGGATTCGATCTTGGGGTACGACCGATGGGTGATTGATCGATGTCAATGACCTTATCAAGGTTCTCAATCCCCTTCACTTCATTATGCTCACCAGGCTTTGATTTCGCATTATGAAGCTTTTGAGCCAGTGACTTATGGAGGATTTCATTGATCAGCGTACTTTTTCCGGAACCCGACACACCTGTCACCGCTGTAAAAATCCCCAATGGCAGCTTCACTTTGACATTGTTCAAGTTATTTTCCTTCGCTCCCACAATTTCTAAATACCTGCCATCAGGCTTACGTCTTTCCTGTGGAAGAGGTATGAATTTCTTTCCTGACAGGTATTGGCCTGTCAATGAGTGCGGATCGTCCATTACTTCTTGAGGAGTCCCGGCAGAGACCACTTCTCCCCCATGTACTCCTGCTCCCGGTCCTATATCGATAAGGTAGTCCGCAGCCATCATCGTATCTTCATCATGTTCCACTACGATCAATGTGTTTCCTATTTCACGCATGTTCTTTAAAGTGTCAATCAGTCGATCATTGTCCCGTTGATGCAACCCAATGGATGGCTCATCCAGAATGTACAGGACTCCCGTCAGACGGGAACCGATTTGAGTGGCTAATCGAATACGCTGAGCTTCTCCTCCTGATAAGGTTCCTGCTGCACGGCTTAGTGTGAGGTATTCAAGCCCTACATTCACAAGAAAACCGAGGCGTTCACGGATTTCCCTCAAAATAAGGTTGGCAATCTTCATATCCTTTTCGGATAGCTCGAGTTTATGGAAAAACTGCTCTGCTTCTTCAATAGAAAACGCTGTTACTTCCCCTATATGAAGAGAATCTACTTTGACGGCCAGGCTCTCTTCTTTTAAACGGTGTCCGTTACAGGTTGGACAATCTTGCTGTGCCATGTATTTCTCCATCTGTTCACGGATGTAATCAGAACTTGTCTCACGGTAACGTCGCTCCACATTCGGGATGACACCCTCGAAACGAAGATAGTTTTCACGGACTTGACCGAAGTCGTTCTCGTAACGGAAGTAAATCTCATCCTTGCCGGACCCAAAAAGGATATTATCCATTTGCTGCTTGGGAATATCCTTTACAGGCATATCCATCGGAATTTCATAATGATCACATACGGCCTTTAGAAGAGATGGATAGTATTGGGAGCTTGTCGGTTCCCACGGAGCAATGGCATGCTCGTCGAGACTGCGATCCCAATTGGGAATCACAAGCTCCTTATCGACCTCAAGCTTTGTCCCTAATCCGTCGCAGCTTGTGCAAGCACCGTATGGACTATTGAAGGAAAACATTCTTGGCTCCAGTTCCGTAATGGAAAACCCACAGTATGGACATGCGTGATGCTCACTGAATAAAAGCTCTTCTTCCCCGATTACATCGATGATCACCTGACCGTCTGCCAATCTAAGTGCTGTTTCAAGTGAGTCAGATAGCCTCGCTGCCACACCTTCCTTCACAACGATCCGGTCAATGATCACTTCGATGGAGTGCTTTTTATTTTTTTCCAGGGAGATTTCTTCCCCAAGATCCTGGACTTCACCGTTTATACGAACTCGAACAAACCCTTGTTTTTTGATTTCTTCAAGGGTTTTCACGTGCGTTCCTTTTCGTCCCGACACAACAGGTGCCAGTACTTGAAGCTTTGTTCTTTCCGGATACTCAAGAATTCGGTCGACCATCTGCTCAATTGTTTGGGAGGAAATTTCGATCCCGTGATTTGGACAAATCGGCTTCCCTACTCTTGCAAACAACAGTCTTAAGTAATCGTAAATTTCGGTTACCGTCCCTACTGTCGAGCGGGGATTACGACTGGTCGTTTTCTGATCGATGGAAATCGCCGGGGACAACCCCTCAATGGCATCGACATCCGGCTTATCCATTTGACCTAAGAATTGACGGGCATAGGCAGAAAGGGACTCCACATAACGTCTTTGTCCTTCTGCATAAATGGTGTCAAAGGCTAAGGAAGACTTTCCGGAACCGGAAAGCCCGGTTAATACGACCAGCTTATCCCGTGGAATCTTTATATCTATATTTTTCAGATTATGAGCCCTGGCTCCTTGTACGATTATTTGATCTTGCGCCATATCTCTTTCATCCTTCCGCCTTGAGCTCAAGAATGGTATCACGAAGCTGTGCAGCCCGCTCAAAGTCCAATGCCTTGGCTGCTTCCTTCATTTCCACTTCTAAGCTAGCAATAAGTTTTTGTCGCTCCGGTTTAGACATATTCGAAACTTTTGTCTGTTCTCCTTCGTAAACCCCTGCTTCTTCTGCAGCATGGGTTGCCCTGATGACATCCCGGATTTCTTTTTGTATGGTCGTCGGTGTCACGCCGTGTTTTTCATTGTATTCTTCCTGGATCGTCCGACGACGTTCTGTTTCATCAAGTGCTTTTTGCATAGAGTCGGTAATTTTGTCCGCATACATGATGACTTTACCGTTACTATTACGGGCTGCACGGCCAATCGTTTGAATGAGTGAACGTTCAGAACGCAAGAATCCTTCTTTGTCAGCATCCAATATGGTGACAAGTGACACTTCAGGAATGTCCAATCCTTCTCGAAGTAAGTTGATCCCGACCAAAACATCATATTTCCCCAGACGAAGATCCCTGATAATTTCAATGCGCTCCAATGTTTTGATCTCTGAATGCAAGTATTGAACTTTTATCCCGATCTCCTTCAGGTAGGCGGAAAGATCCTCGGACATCTTTTTCGTTAAGGTGGTCACCAGGACACGCTCGTTTTTCTCGATACGTTCATTGATCTCACCCAATAGATCATCAATCTGTCCTTCGATCGGCCGCACCTCGATGATTGGATCCAGCAGTCCGGTCGGCCGGATGATCTGCTCGACCATTTCAGGACTATGCTCCAACTCATATGGTCCTGGAGTTGCCGAAACGTAGAGGAGCTGCTGGGTTTTCTTTTCAAACTCTTCAAAGCGCAGGGGACGATTGTCCATGGCTGAAGGCAGGCGGAAGCCGTGATCCACAAGCACCTTTTTACGGGCCTGGTCCCCGTTGAACATCCCCCTGATTTGAGGTAATGTCACATGGGACTCATCGACCACAATTAGGAAGTCGTCAGGGAAATAATCCAGAAGGGTATATGGAGTCGACCCGGCTGGTCTCAGTGTCAGGTGACGGGAATAGTTTTCAATCCCCGAGCAAAAGCCCATCTCCCTCATCATCTCCAGATCATAGCGGGTACGCTGCTCTAAACGCTGGGCCTCCAGCAGTTTATTTTCTTCTTTCATGACGGCGAGCTGCTCTTCAAGCTCTTTTTCAATGTTCTTAATGGCTACCTGCATTTTTTCTTCACGGGTTACGAAGTGGGAAGCAGGGAAAATCGCGATATGTTCACGATCACCCATGATTTCGCCGGTCAGTGCATCCACTTCACGGATACGGTCAATTTCATCTCCAAAAAACTCAACGCGCATACAGTGTTCATCCCGGGAAGCAGGGAAAATTTCCACTACGTCGCCCCTTACCCGGAAGGTTCCACGTTGGAAGTCTATGTCATTTCGTTCATACTGGATATCCACCAGCTTGCGGAGTAATTGATTTCGTTCGATCTCCATCCCGGTTCTGAGGGAAAGGACGAGCTCCCGATATTCTTCCGGATTACCTAAACCGTAAATACAGGACACGCTGGCTATGATGATGACATCTTTTCGTTCAAACAAAGCAGATGTGGCAGAGTGCCTGAGTTTATCGATTTCATCATTGATGCTGGCATCCTTCTCGATAAACGTATCCGTTTGAGGAACGTATGCCTCCGGCTGATAATAGTCGTAGTAACTGACAAAATATTCAACGGCGTTATCAGGAAAAAACTCTTTGAATTCGCTGTAGAGCTGTCCTGCCAACGTTTTATTATGAGCAATGATGAGGGTCGGCTTTTCAACCTGCTTGATTACATTGGAAACAGTGAATGTCTTTCCGGTCCCTGTTGCCCCAAGCAAGGTTTGATGACGTTTCCCTTCATTTATACCTTTAACCAATTTTTCAATTGCCAGGGGCTGATCTCCCTCTGGTTTATATTTAGACTTGAGCTCGAATTGATCTTTCACCGTGAAACCTCCTATAATAAAGGACTGCTACCTTGTATTTACCTACTTATACCCATCTTAAACACTGTCCATTCATCTATACACATTCTACCACATTTCCTACATTATTAACCAATAATAAGCGAACAAAAGTTCGTTATTTTTGATATTTAAGGATCGGACCTCATGAAACGTCCTCTTGGTTGTGGATAACATTCGGTGAAGTAGCAAATTAGAGGCTTGAATTGAGATTTCGACATTTTACGGGAGGTGACAAAGAAATTTTCGACACAATCCGAGCATTTCTATACACACCCTGTGTACAACTATGTGTATAAGTCGATATACCTTGTGGAAAATGCATAAACTTATTCACAATTCGTCAAATTTTTTGTGCACAATGTTGATGAATGCGTATTCAATTTGTGAATAACACGTCCAATACTTCATTTATTCACACTATTCTTTATTTATCCACAATTAAGAAACCAATAACTGAAATGCTCTCTACCACATCATAAAGATTATCCCTCCATCAAATATTCATTTAGGCATATATCCAATAATTGATTGACTATTCTGTCTAATTTCCAATAAGCTTTTTTATAAGTTCTACAAAAAAATACATATTGTTCAGGAGGAATGTATGAAAAAAACTAAATGGCTACAAGTCGCCGGTTCCCTTAGTTTAACGGGATTTCTGCTGAGTTCCACCATTACCCCGATGGCACCATCGATCACCTCTCATGGAGTGGTCCAAGCTGCTGAAGTTGCCGATTCACTCGAGTTGCAAAAAGCGTTCCAACAAGCAGCGCATGAATTCAATGTCCCGGTTGAAATCCTGCTTTCAGTTGGTTATAACGTATCCCTATGGGAGCATCATGACGGCAAGCCAAGTGCTTCAGGAGGCTACGGATTGATGCATCTTACGGATGTTAACACTGATAGTTTAGAAGATACCCACAGCGATGAACCCGCTCATATGTTTTTATCCGGTAAAGAGGACAGAGACGCTCCGCCTTTAGATGAATCAACACTGAAAGTCGAGTCTACATTAGATATTAATGACCCCAAACTTCATACTCTGAATACAGCAGCTGAACTACTCTCACTTCAACCAGAAACGTTAAAACAAAATAAAAAGCAAAATATCCGGGGTGCTGCAGCACTGTTGGCACAGTATGCCAAAGATACCTCTGGTGAGACATCTTCTGATGTAAATGAATGGTACGGGGCCGTAGCTAAATACAGCGGTTCATCCGACTACTCAGGAGCAAAGGACTTTGCTGACCGTGTATACGAGACAATCAACAACGGGGTGACGAAACAAACAGAGGATGGATCTTCCTTAACATTAGCACCTAAACAAACCACACCTAATCAGGAAGCGATCCAATCATTAAACTTAAAAATGGATACAGAAGAAACTGGGGCCGATTGTCCGAATGGCCTTGCATGTCATTACGTTCCGGCAGCTTACAAGAAGATTGACTGGGGCGGCGGGACCTACTATGAAACTTCCTACGGCAATTACGATATAGCAAACCGGCCACATGACAATCAGGAAATCAAGTACATCGTCCTCCACGACACGGAAATCAGCTATGATTTAACCAAAACCGTATTTCAACGTGAATGGACCCAGGCTTCCGCTCA
This sequence comes from Rossellomorea sp. FM04394, assembly GCF_041889765.1. NCBI lineage: Bacteria > Bacillati > Bacillota > Bacilli > Caryophanales > Bacillaceae > Rossellomorea > Rossellomorea sp. FM04394. Next base: position 3,837,204 of record NZ_CP168654.1, read on the forward strand.
TTATGTGATCCGTTCTTCCGACGGTGATATAACACAGATGGTGGACAATAAGGATGTAGCCTGGCATGCCGGAAACTGGTACTTCAACTCCAAGAGCATCGGGGTCGAACATGAAGGAATCGCCATCGAAGGGGCAGCCTGGTATAACGAGCAGCTCTATCATGCATCCGCGCGTTTAGTGAAGCACCTTTCCAAAAAGTACAATATTCCATTGGACCGAGATCACATCATTGCACATGATGAGGTACCCGGAACGACTGCAGCAAGACAACCTGCAATGCATTGGGATCCAGGTCCATTCTGGGATTGGGCTCATTATATGCAGATTCTTGGAGCACCCCTGGAATCAGGGAAAGGACAGAAAGACATCGTCCAGATCCGTCCGAATTTCGAAACAAACAAGCCAATCCTTCAGACACCAAAGGGAGAACCTGTACCTGAACAATCGGCAAATTTTGTGTATTTGTATAAAGCCCCAAGCTTTGATGCTCCATTGATCAAAGATGCTGCCTTACCGAATGCCCACCCATATGATGCCTCCAATTGGGGCAACAAGGCGGTTACAGGGCAAACCTTTTACAAGGCAGAACAACAAGATGACTGGACAGCGATTTGGTACGCAGGACAAAAAGCGTGGTTTTATAATCCTAAAGGAACGAATACCACGAAAGGATCAGGCATTGTGATCAAACCTAAGGAAGGAACGACCGGTATCCCTGTCTATGGACTTGCTTATCCGGAAGAAGAAGCTTTTCCTGATGGCATCCCTGTAAGAGGAATGTCCCCTCTTCAGTACACGCTCACCTCTGATCAAAAGTATGTAGCAACCGAAAAAGTAAAAGGAAGCTACTATAGTGCGCCTGTTTACACGTACAATCCAGAGACGACACATAAAATCGTCTGGGGGAATGATGAGTTTTATCTTATTCACTTAAACCATCGCCTGGCATTTGTAAAAGCCAGCGATGTCGATGTTGTAGCTGCTCCATAAAAAAACGGGCTGTCTTTTATTAATAAAAGACAGCCCGTTATTTTCAAGAACTTCTATTCATCTGTCACCTGAATCATGCACTTCTTTTCGCTTTTTTCATCATCCGGTCGCTATACCAGAATCCGACGGTCAGTGAAGCCGCGTCTACGACAATCAGCAACCAGGAGTCCGTATAGCCCTTTGAAACCGAAGCTGCAATGAGGGCTACGGTCAAGATCAATCCCACATAGTGATTGTACGTAACCCGTGTGAACAGAACGACAAGCAAACCTGGCAAAAATATACCTAAAATGATTTTGGACACGTTCAACTCTCCTTAAAGATAAGGGAATAACACATATTCTACCGAAGTTTTCCCTATCTGGAAAGGGTTTTCCTACTCCTCACCCTGCTGAATTAATTTCTGGGTCCTTTCCTTCAACTCACTATGAGGGATGAATTTTTCAGAAAGCATATCAGGCAGGATGTATTCCAAGAAGTATTGTACGCACTCCAGGTCCTTGTATTTCACAATCGTCGACAGGGCTTCTTGATAAATCTCAATAAATAGAGGCTCCGGATTCCCTTTTTGGATTTCTCCAAAGGATTCATACAGAAGATCGATTTTATCTGCGACAGATAAGACCCGTCCTTCAAGGGTATCGTCTTTCCCCTCTTTAAACCGTTCTTTGTACACTTCTTGAAATTGCGGGGGAAATTCTGTAGTAATGAATTTATTGACCATCTGATCTTCTACCTGGCTGAAGAGCTCACGCAACTCTCCCGATGCATATTTTACAGGGGTTTTGATATCACCTGTAAACAGTTCCGCGTAGTCATGATTCAAAGCTTTTTCATATAGTGCTTTCCAGTCAATTTCTTTCCCGCTCTGTTCTTCCACCGTTCCTAAAAACTGTGCAATTTTGGTCACCTTAAACGAGTGGCTTGCTACGTTATGCTCATGATACTTAAATCTCCCCGGACAGCGAATGAGGGTTTCTAGATCCGATAAGCTCTTAAAATAATGATGAATTCCCATGTTAATCTCCTCTCATTGATCGACTTTACTTTATGAAAATAGTATCAAGTAGAAGGAGTAAGAGCAAAGATAATCACCCTTCTATTTCTCCTAACAGTATATTATTTAGAGCATCGTGATAACGTGTGGGTATTTGATGTGAGGCTCCTGGTATCACATATATTTTCTTAGGATAGCAATCGTTATACAGTTTAAGCTGAGAATTGATCCAATCCGATTTTTCCCCATAAATCAAAAGTAGCGGGATGGCAAGCTTCTCGACTTGCTCTATTCCATTATAATGAAGTGACTCCTCGTAGAACTGATACCAAATATGGGGGTTCGCCTTATTCATATGACCCCTCAGCTTCTCCCGTTCGAGCTTGTCCTTGAAATGCGCTCTGGAAATAATCCCGGATAGGCGGGCCGGATGGTCACGAACCATTTTCATGCCCATATGGTGCATCCATTTCAGCTTGGGATTCGTGACTTTCGGGTAGCCCCCAACTAGAATGAGGGTGGAAACCCGCTCTTCATATGTACAGGCGAATGATTGTCCCACTATACCTCCTGCAGAATATCCAAGCATCACGCAGACAGCAATGTTCAGGTGGTCGAGGATCGCCTTTATGTCCTCTACAAACTCAGAGATACTGATACTCTGATCCATAGTAAAGGAGTCCCCGTGACCTGTTAAGTCTGGAATAATCAGGCGGAAATGCCTGGAAAGCACATGCTGCTTTATGAAGGTCACCCTCCCCATTCCCGGGGGGTGAATCAAGACGAGAGGTGTTCCCTTTCCTAAATCATCAAAATAAAGATCTCTATTCTTAAAATGGATCATCGCCATAAAAATAAATCCTCCCTCAACCGCTTTACTACACATTGTTCTCGGGTTAAGGGAGTTCTAGTCACTTTATTTAAATGAGTCGGACGGAAACAACACCGTGTATTTCCTTCATCCTGCTTTTCACTTGATGTTGTTCTTCTTCGACGAGTTTCTGATCCAAATCAATCATGGTATAGGCCCACGTATGCTTACTGCGGTTGATCATATCTGCAATGTTGACCGCGTAACCTGAGAGAACATTGGCGATTTGGCTGACCATATTCGGAATGTTTTGGTGCATGACCGTTACTCTCATTTTTCCGCTATAAGGCAGTTCCACATCAGGCAGGTTCACAGCATGCTTGATATTCCCCGTTTCAAGATACGTTTTCAGCTGCTTTGTCGCCATGATGGCACAGTTTTCTTCAGATTCTACGGTAGATGCGCCCAAGTGAGGAACAGGGACGACGTTTTTCATGCTCAATACCTTTTTATTAGGGAAATCCGTCACATACTTACGGACTATTCCTGCTTCAAGGGCCTTTTCGAGAGCATCTTCTTCCACTAGTTCACCTCTTGAAAAGTTTAAAATTGTCATACCCTTTTTCATCTTCGTGAAGCCTTCTTCACTTACAAAGCTTGCCGTTTTGTCTGTCAGTGGAATGTGCAGCGTCACAAAATCACACTCTGCCCATACTTCTTCTATATGATGAGCGCGCTTCACATCCTGGGATAAACGCCAAGCTGCGTCGACGGATATAAATGGATCATAGGCGACCACATCCATACCAAGGGCAAGAGCATCATTTGCGACAAGGACGCCAATCGCTCCCAAGCCTACAACACCAAGCTTCTTCCCTTTAATCTCACTTCCTACAAATTCTTTTTTCTTTGCTTCTACGACACTCGGAACGTCTTCCCCTGTTTCTTTTAACGTGTTCGTCCAGCCGACTGCAGAATACAGGTTACGGGAAGAAGCGATCAAATTGGCCAGTACGAGCTCCTTCACCGCGTTTGCATTGGCACCTGGCGTATTGAAGACTACGATTCCTTTTTCCGTACAGAGATCGATCGGGATATTATTGACTCCCGCCCCTGCCCGGGCAATGGCTTTGACTGAAGCCGGAAAAGAGTAATCATGCAAGTTCTTGGATCTTACCAGAATTCCATCGGGATCCCCATTCCCATTCAGGTGGTAGTTAAGGTCATCCTCGATAAGTGAAAGTCCGCTTTGGCTGATGGCATTGTACGTATTGATTGAAATCATCCTCATAATCCTCCTTGATCAGATTCAAATTTTTTCATGAAATCGACTAGTGCTTCCACCCCTTCGATAGGCATGGCATTATATAAACTCGCTCGCATCCCACCCACGGAACGATGTCCTTTTAAAAACTCAAACCCTTCTTCTTTGGCTTCTTTTAGAAACCTTCCGTCCAGCTCCTCATCACGTGTTGAAAAAGGAATGTTCATTAAAGAACGATTTTTTTCCGGGACAGGGTTATGGAATAAAGATGATTGATCTATACAGTCGTATAAGAGACCAGCCTTCCTCTCATTTTGAGCCTGCATCCCTTCCACACCGCCATTCTCCTTCACCCACTCCAGTACAAGCTTTAATACATAGATGGAGAAGGTCGGAGGCGTGTTGAAGAGAGAATCATGTTTTACATACGTTTCATAATTCAGCATCGTAGGACACGTATTCGATGCTTGACCGACAAGGCTGTCATGAATGATCGCCACTGTTACACCCGAAGGACCTAGATTCTTTTGAGCACCTGCGTAGATCAGTCCAAAAGAGGAAACATCGATTTTCTCAGATAGAATATGGGAGGACATATCGGCTACAAGTGGAATGCCCCCTGTTTCAGGCCACTCATGGTAACGCGTTCCTTCAATGGTATTGTTGGATGTAATATGTACATAGCTTGACTGTGGTGAAAAATCTTCTGGTGTATAAGCTGGGATCTCGAACTTTTCTTGAGGTGATACAGTTCGGACATTTCCAACCTTCTCCGCTTCTTTCACAGCTTTTTTCGACCAGCTGCCTGTCACGATATAGTCAGCCTCTTGATGTGAACCGAGAAGATTAAGAGGAATCATGGAAAATTGCAGGGATGCTCCACCTTGCATAAATACGACATGGTAATCATCCGGGATCGAGAGCAGTTCACGCAATAAACCTTGAGCTTCTTCTATTATATTTTGGAAAGGAGCAGATCGATGACTCAATTCCATCACAGACATACCCGTTTCTTGATAGTTCAATAATTCATCTTGAACCTTTTTCAGAACAGGCTCAGGTAACACCGCAGGACCAGCAGAAAAATTATACACACGCTTCAACAACAGCACCGCCTAAAGTTCAGAATTTTTCAACAGTATAATCGCGTCCATTGGTTTAGTCAATATCAAAAAGCTGAGATGAAAACGCTTAACATGACCGTTTTTAGGCTCATGCGTGAGTATGGATAGTTTCTTTGTCGTTTTTAAAAAAGGCTCTTTTCGTAAAGAGAGTTGTTTTTAACATACGATCTGCAAGGCTCTGTCAATCGGTGTGTGCTGGATGGTGAGGGGAACTGCTCCGCTTGTAGCTAGCGTTCGGCCGAGCCTCCTCAGCTTAGCCGAACGGGGTCTCGGCACGCCCAAAATCCGCAGGAGTCTGCGCAGTTCCCCTCACCATCCTTAACAGGATCTTTGTGACAGAGCTTCAAGGCGTACCAGAAAACAAAATAACTAGTAAAAATAATCTTCTTTCTTAAGACAATCAATCTTTACTTACCTAAAATGAGATTGTTTGCTAAAAAGCTTGTTTTAATTGTTTTCGATTAAGGATTCATGTTTAGAAAGTTAATTGCAGCGGAAGGATGCTCGACTCCTGCGGGAATAGCTGGACAGTACGAAAAGCGGAGGGGCTTTGCCCAGGGGCGACAAGCATAAGACGAGTCTGCCGGAAAGGCGTTCTTTGCCTTTTTGGCAGAATTGGCTTATGACCTCGAGCCCCTAAGCCCCGTAGCTGGACAGTACGAAAAGCGGAGGGGCTTTGCCCAGGGGTGACAAGCATAAGACGAGTCTGCCGGAAAGGCGTTCTTTGCCTTTTTGGCAGAATTGGCTTATGACCTCGAGCCCCTAAGCCCCGGAGCTGGACAGTACGAAAAGCGGAGGGGCTTTGCCCAGGGGTGACAAGCATAAGACGAGTCTGCCGGAAAGGCGTTCTTTGCCTTTTTGGCAGAATTGGCTTATGACCTCGAGCCCCTAAGCCCCGGAGCTGGACAGTACGAAAAGCGGAGGGGCTTTGCCCAGGGGTGACAAGCATAAGACGAGTCTGCCGGAAAGGCGTTCTTTGCCTTTTTGGCAGAATTGGCTTATGACCTCGAGCCCCTAAGCCCCGGAGCTGGACAGTACGAAAAGCGGAGGGGCTTTGCCCAGGGGTGACAAGCATAAGACGAGTCTGCCGGAAAGGCGTTCTTTGCCTTTTTGGCAGAATTGGCTTATGACCTCGAGCCCCTAAGCCCCGGAGCTGGACAGGTGAGACCCCGGAGGCGCAGCCGAGGAGGCTCACCGCCAGCCCCGCGGAAAGCGAGCATCCTGTAGCGGAAATCAACTATTACTTTCTCCTCTACAAGAGCAACAAACTTTACGAAAAGAACCTTAAAAAAGAATTAAAAAACCGGCTCTCTTATATTACCCACGAAGGGAAACATGAAGAGAGCCGGTTGTTTGAGTATTAACCTGTTAAAATATCTTCTTTTGGATAGCGTATCTTTTCTTTGTCCGGTCTTGATAGGGAGAAGGCCAATGTGAGGGGGCCCAGTTTCCCGACAAACATCACGATGATGATGATCCATTTACCTATGGCCGTCAAAGATCCGGTAATGCCCATGGACAACCCCACCGTTCCAAAAGCTGATACCACTTCGAAGAGAATAGCCAGGAAAGAAGCATTCTTTTCAGTCATATCTAGAAAAAACAGAGCCGTAAAGACAAGGAGCACACTGATCATCGACACGGCCAAGGCCTTGAAAATATAGTTTTGATCGATCGTACGACGGAAAATACGAATTTCTCTTTTCTCCTTTAAGAAAGCAAACACACTCAATGAAATCACGACAAAAGTGGTCAGCTTGATTCCTCCACCCGTTGAAGCACTTCCGGCCCCGATGAACATCAAAAGAATTGTGAGGAGCAATGTGGAGCGCTCCATGCTGCCATAATCTAGCGAGTTAAAACCAGCCGTGCGGGGGGTGACAGCTTGAAAATAGGAAGCGAATAGTTTATCCAGGAATGGTAATTGAGCCAGTGTATTCGGGTTATTATACTCCAGGATGAAAATCATCATAAAAGCGAATACATTGATGACCAATGTCCCAACCACCATGATTTTCGTATGGAGGGACAGCCTTCTGATCGTTTTCGATTTCCACAGGTCCACTAAAACAGTGAACCCGATTCCCCCTAAAATAAACAGAAACGAAATCGTGATATTGACGACGGGGCTTCCCACGTAACCCATTAAACTATCGGACCAAAGGGAGAATCCTGCATTATTAAACGCAGAAATAGAATGAAATAAACTGACGTACAACCCTCTTCTCCATCCGAATTCCGGAACCCATTCCGATGCCAGTAAAAGTAAAGCGAAGCCTTCTACAACGAAGGAAAAGATAAACAAATATTTTACAAGCTTGATGACTCCTCCTACAGACGTCTGATTTAACGCCTGTTGAAGGAGAAGTCGTTCTTTAAACCCAATTTTCTTTCCAAGCATCATAAAGATCAGGACGGCAAAGGACATGATACCCAGTCCCCCGATTTGGATCAGACTCATTATGACCACTTCACCAAATAGGGTAAAGGCATTTCCCGTATCCACTACCGCAAGCCCAGTCACCGTCATGGCTGAAGTGGTCGTGAACAAGGCATCCAGCCAGGTAATCGATTCCGTGGTGGCAAACGGCAGCTTAAGCAAGCCCATTCCTACTATGATAAAAAATAGAAATGTCACAACGAGAAGCTGAGGGGGGCTTAACCGGATCACCTTATGCTTCATAAGTTATACACCTTCTTTTTCAAATCGGTTGATATCCCTGTTATGTCCAATGACGATGAGTAAATCTTCCATTTTTATGACTTCATCGGCAGAAGGGGATACAATGACTTCCTCCCCGCGGTGAATGGCAATGATATTACATCCGAATTTCGCCCGGACGTCCAGATCAATTAAGGTTTTGCCCGCGACCTTTTTAGACGCACGCACTTCTACGATACTGTGTTCTTTCGATACTTCGATATAATCAATGATCTTTTCTGACGTAATGTGGTGGGCAATTCTTCGTGCCATGTCACGTTCAGGGTGAATGACTTTATCGGCGCCGATCCGGTCCAATACCTTCTGATGATAAGCGTTTGAAGCTTTCACCCATACCTCTTTAACCCCTAATTCCTTTAAAAGTAAGGTGGTAAGAATACTTGCCTCTATATTATCCCCAAAGGACACGATCACGTGATCAAAATTTCTGAGCCCAAGGGATTTCAAAACGGATTCATCCATCGCATTCGCTTGCACGGCATGCGTGGCAATATCTATATATTGTTGGACAACATCGTGATGAATATCAATGGCTAATACTTCTACATCCAGGTCAGCTAATTCCTGAACCAGATTTCCTCCAAATCTCCCTAATCCAATAACGGCAAACTGCTTTTTCATGATGAAATCCTCCAAAACCTTTTTAATAGCTTAACCATATAGTACTTCTTCATTACAGCAAAGGCTCAGGCAACTCGAACTGAGGCCACAAACATAAGACGATCCTGGTGGAAACCTTTGCCTTTTGGCTGGTTTGTCTTATGCCGTCCTGCCTAAAGCCTACAGAAGCCAAACATCTAAACAACGCAAAAAGACCAACAGGAACTAAGCCTGTGGTCATCCATAATCGATCACAAGTATCATCCTCTCCCATTACGCTTACGAGGTTAGCTGACGGATTCGGGTCATGGAAGTAGCCCTACCTTTCAAAAGAAAGGATTCACCCCTTAAATACTCGGGTCCCCCGCTTCAAAAATGAATTAAGCGATAAAGAATATTCATTTGATGATAGATATATTACTCCTCTCCTAATTCGTTGTAAATAGGTTTTATGTAAAAATTTTTTTAAAAGAAAAAGGCAAATTCAGATCAATCCATCCAGCATTTACTGTTCGATAAAAAGGTTTCTTTTTTCAGATTCCGGGGAATAGCATACATAAGTCTCACGAAAATAGAATCAGAAAGGAAGAAGCGTAAATGGCAGGAGTTTCATCCATTACATCATCAAACACGAGTTCATCTGTTTCATCAAATGATATAAAACCCTGGATAAGGGGATTTGCTCGAATTGGATATGTTTCACGCGGATTAGTTTATATGCTGATCGGCGCTTTAGCCGTTATGGCGGCTCTCGGAATAGGAGGAAGCACTTCGGACTCGAGTGGTGCCTTTTCAGCAGTGGCGAGCAAACCCTTTGGGGAAGTCCTTCTGTGGATATTAGGTATTGGTCTGATCGGAATCGTTCTTTGGCGCCTCATTCAAGTGGTGAAGGATCCGGAACATGTGAAAAACGATGGGAAATCCATGTTTAGAAGACTCGCTAATCTGATCAGCGGGATTGCCTATGGTTCCTTGACTTATAATGCTTTCGCCATTGCGATGCATGCCAAAAGCTCCGGTTCGGGTTCTAAACAAACCTTATCCGCCAAGTTATTGTCTCAGCCCTTTGGTCAATGGATTGTCGGGATTATCGGACTCATCATTATCGGATATGCACTCTATGAAATTCATAAAGCTTATACTGAGAAATACACGAACAAATTTAAACGTCATGAAATGTCCGAAAAAGAATGGGAACTGGGAAGAAAGACAGGAAAGCTCGGGTTATACTCCAGGGGCACCGTCTTTTTATTGATCGGCTATTTCTTTATTCAAACTGCAATCACTGCCGATCCTGATAAAACGCAAGGGTTGGATGGAGCACTTTCTAAGATAGCTCAACAACCATATGGACAATGGCTGCTGGGGATAGTAGCGGTCGGATTATTTGTATATGGTGTTTTCCAGATTTTAAAAGGGAAAAACCGTCATATGAGTATTTATTGAATACCAAAGGAGCAGCCAATCGGCCGCTCCTTTGTTCTATTCCGATATCATATACACTTACTGCTTCCCTATTTAAACTCAATCGACTTGATTAATTGATTTCTCATTCCCTAAAACGTCACTGGTTCCATTTGTTCAGTTAATGCTTTCATGATATACCCTTGATCCGTCAGCTTCTCAAGAAGGGACTCTAAATAAGCGAGTGTCGTATGCTTTTCATGCATAAGAATGATTTTTGACTGATTTTCATATGGAAAAGAAGCTAACTGTTCCAAGACACTATGAACAAACTCCCCATTATGAAATTTCCAATCTTCACTATCCACATTCCAATCCCATAGTCTTAATCCCTCTCTCTTTACTGCTGTCAAATATTCCGGTTTCATATTGGGTACAGACCCATAAGGAACGCGAATCAGATCGCTGCGAATACCCGTAATGTCCTCTAAAGTAGACCGACCCGTCAGCATCTCCCGTACAACCGATTCACTAGATTGATAGATTTCAGATACATCATGAGTGACACCATGCAGCCCTACACCATGACCTTCTGCCACCATGTGCCGTACGGCCTCAGTATGCTCTTTCATATTCGGTTCCAGCATAAAGAAGGTCGCTTTCGCTCCATATTGATCAAGTACTTGTAGAATCTCTTCCGTATTTTCATTAGGACCATCATCGAATGTTATGTAAACCGTCTTCTCATCGCCGGTATTCTCTTGGTCAGTCACATTGGCCGAATGTTCTTCCATTTCCTCTTCCTCATCATGATTGTCATCTTTCACACTTACAGCTTCACTGGAATTAGCCTCTTGTTTCTCTTCATGAGAATTGCGCCCATGATCCTCATCCCCTACTACAGGTCCCCCCGATACGCCTTCCTCTTTTTCAGAAGGTTCTCCCTGGACTACTTTTTGTGGAGTGATTGTTTCCTTTGAAACCTTCGCTTCACCAATGTTAAGTAGCCACGAAGTAGAAAGAATGAGTAATAGCACGATCACTCCCGCCAATCCTCCCAACTCAATGGGCTTAATCCATTTTCTTTTTTTTCGTTGTCTCCCCATGTCGATCACCTTTCTGCATTCTTGTTACGTTTAATGATAGGATCATAGATGATGAAAAGGGTTACTTTCCGGTTACAAAGCAAGCGCGACTTTTGTAACTTTTTTGTTACTTTTGTCGATTGAGTTTACACTATACTAGTGAAAGCTATAGGCAGGATGTGATGATCAATTGAAGAAGATTTTGTTCCTTATGGGAAGTCTTTTGATGTGCACGGGTTGCTCTTTATTCCAATCCAACACTTCATTACTTAAGCCGCCTGAACTTCCGGTTAAACAGCAGGAAGTGAAACAAGCGATTGGAAAGTATGTTCCTTCACAGGCGGAATGGGTTTCACCGATTGAAAACAAACAAGCGAATAAAATGATTGAAGCAGATTTAGATCATGATCAAACGAACGAATTGATCGTATTTTATAGACTACCTGATCAAACCTCTCAAATGGAAGCCATTGTTCTAAAAGAAGAAAAAGGGGAATGGAAGGAAAAAATGAAATTGAAGGACCTTGGAAGGGAACTACATAAAGTGGAATTCCTGGACTTTAATCAGGATGGCTACAAAGAAATACTGGTTGGGTTCTCTTTCTCAGAAGACGCTTCAGACAAAGCATTGATCGTGTTCGACCTGACTAAAGGTAAACCACAGAAGCTGTTTGAATCCCAATATAGTGCATTTTTTTCAGGGAACTTCACGAAAGATGATCAAGGGGAGATCCTCCTCGCGTCACTGGTACCAAACCAGTCCCATTCTGTACGTCTTTATCAATTCAGCAATCATAAAATGAACGTGTTAGATGAGCTGAAATTAGATCCATATGTATACCCTTACTACCACTCCTTAGCCGGGTCCATTTCCCCTTCAATAAAAGGAGCGATACTGGATGCAGGTGTGGGTGCTCATTCGTCTACGTCATTCATTATTGGTGTAGAGGGTGAGAAGTTGAGGAATGTCCTACCGAAAAACATGAAGGAGGAAGAGCTTTTCAGGGCATATGCCGTGAATAGTGAAGATTCGAACGGAGATGGAATCCTTGAATTCACTCTTCAAAAAGAGGCAAGCGATGATGATCTTGCCTATTCTGAAATGCCTTTCATCAATGAGTATTATCAGCTCACCGATCAAAAACAAGCCGAGCTCATTCATCGATACTACGAAAATGCAGCTTATTTATACAGGTTCGAGATTCCACAAGACTGGCCTTCTGTAAAAGTGGAGGAATCAGAAGACGGACGTTATGTGCAATTTCTTTCCATGAAAGAGGGCAGCGTGCTATATGATGTATACGCGATTGACAAAGGTCAACCACTGCCAAAAGGGTGGAATCTATTATATGAAACCAATCAATTCACATATGTAACAAAATACTCAACGGCAATAGGCAAGCGTCTCTTCCAGCCTATCTGATGTGAAAATGGAGGTGTAGTTGGATGAAGCACATTTTGATTATTGAAGATGAAGAATCCATCCGTGGCTTTATCGAGATTAACTTAATGCGATACGGATACGCTGTCTTGCAAGCTGGTAGCGCAGAGGAAGGAATCGACCTGGTCAAGAAAGCACACCCCCCCATTGATATTGTCTTACTTGATGTCATGCTCCCCGGTATGAACGGTTTTGAAGCATGTAAAGAGATCAGAAATTGGAACCCATCCATTGGAATCATCATGTTAACGGCCAAAGTGCAGGAAATGGATAAGGTACACGGGTTGATGAACGGGGCAGATGATTATATTCCGAAACCATTCAGTCCGAATGAACTCATTGCTAGAATAGAAGCGTTACTGAGAAGAATGAATGTTCATCGGGTCAAGGAAGATAGCCAGTCCCCCATCACGCTAAACGAACAGAAGAGGCTACTATTCGTTCAAGGAAAGAAGATTGACCTTTCCCCGATAGAGTATGAATTACTCAGCATCATTTTCAAGGCAAATGGAGAAGCGGTCTCCCGCAATGATTTGTTGGATGAAATATGGGGACTTCAATACGCAGGTGATCCGAAGATTGTGGATGTGAATATTCGACGAATCCGTCAAAAAATTGAAAAAGACCCTTCCCATCCTCACTATATCCTGACGGTTTGGGGATATGGGTATCGCTGGAATGATGAAAATGGGAATTAAAAGAAGATTACTCATTCAGAACGTCTCTCTTATCACCTTAACCATTCTATTATTTTTGGGCATTCTCGTTTCAGGAATCTATTCGTATTACTACAACGGTACAATAGATATGCTGAAGAATCATGCGGTCAACTCGTCACAGTTTGCGAATAAGTATATGGACCTGCACTCCTTTACTTTGAGAAATGAATTGACTAATATCCAAAATAATTTCTCCATCCCTCAAGCCGAAACACAAATATTGAACGCGAGTGGAGACTTATTATCCTCTTCGACTGGCTTTATTCCAGATGAAAAGCCTGCCTTCAAGGATATTGAGGAGGCATTTCGAAATGGCAGCGGAACTTGGATCGGCGACCATCCTATTACAGGTGAGCATATTTTGGCTGTGTCGGTACCGTTGAATGGAGAGAATAACACCATTGGATTGATCCGGTTTATTACATCCCTGGAATCACTCGATAACAATTTCCGAACGATCTTGCTTTCTTTATTTTTAATTGGACTCGTTATTTTGCTTATCGTTTTTATGGTAAGTACACTTTTTGCCCGTAATTTAACGAATCCAGTGATTGAACTGACCGAAGCATCACAGAAGCTTGCCAAAGGAGAATTGGAAACTAGAATTGTCGGACAGTACAAGGACGAATTCCAAACATTGAGTACGTCCTTTAATGACATGGCGAGAGAACTCCTTAAAACGGAGAAAATGAAGAATGAGTTCATCTCCTCCGTTTCCCACGAACTTCGCACTCCCCTTACGAGTATTAAAGGATGGAGCGAAACATTGCTGACCGGTGATTTACAAAATGTTCAGGAAAATAAAACGGGATTAACAATCATTTCAAACGAAACGAATCGATTAATTGGAATGGTAGAGGATTTATTGGATTTCTCGCGCTTTTCAAATGGATCATTTACGATTCACCCCATTACCTTTTCTTTCAATCGGATTCTCAATGAAGTCATTCTACAGCTGGACCAAAAACGGAAACAAAAAAATATATCCATTCTGTTGGAAAGCGATGAGACAATGGATCTATTCGCCGATGAAAATCGTATCCGACAAGTGTTGATCAATCTCTTAGATAACGCAATTAAGTACTCGGAGCCGAATTCAACGGTTTTCATTCGTTATATCCAGACGAATTCCCATTTTACCTTTGAAATAGAAGATGAGGGGCATGGAATCCACCCGGAACACCTGCACCAAATTGCCACCTTATTCTATAAGGAGAGGGAGAATTCAGATGGGGTAGGGTTAGGATTAGCGATCTGTAAAAATATCATTGAATTGCACCATGGAAAATTGTTTGTGAAAAGTGATAAAGGTTCAGGTACAACTGCCGGTTTCACCATTCCCTTACGTTCTTAAAGAGCTTGGATTTTGAATCCAGGCTCTTTCTTTATAATGGATTAGGCATGAATTTTGACACTCCTTTCATTCTGTTGTATCTTATGACAATGAATCCTTACTAAACCTATCAGAATTATGAAAAATAGTATGTTTCAGATATTTGGGGAAATCTACTAAATAGAAGGAGTGGCTACAATGAAATCTCTTTGGAAAAGTTATCTAGATACGTCCCTTATTGTGAAAATAACCGTTGCTCTTGTACTGGGGATTGCGGTCGGACTGATATTCGGAAAAGATGCATCCGTCCTTTCCCCCTTGGGCGATATCTTGATTCGCTTGCTTAAATTTCTTATCATCCCTCTTATTCTGTTTACATTGATGGTTGGCGTGAACCAGACCAATGTGAGCAAACTCGGGCGAATGGGAGGAAAAACGTTCTTATATTATTTATTCTCATCGGCATTAGCGATCGTGGTAGGGATTGCCGTTGCAAGTATTCTCAACCCGGGAACGGGCATGACCCTCGATACGACGGAGAAATTTGAAGTACCCGAAAATCCAGGAGTGACCAGTGTACTCCTGAATATTATTCCTGAGAATATCGTCACGGCATTCACGGATATGAACCTCCTGGGAATCATCTTTACTGCCCTTGTGTTTGGTATTGCGATTTCCTATTTAAGGTCTTCATCCGAGCACCATGAACTGGGTGAACAGGTATATAAAGTCGTGAACGGGTTAAACGAAGCGACCCTAGCGATCATGAAAGTGATCCTTCAATATGTTCCGATCGGTATCTTCGCCATCATGGCTGAAACGGTCGGGAAACAAGGATTGGATACACTATTGTCTCTAGGAAACATGATACTGGTTCTTTACATTGCTTTGTTTGTTCAAATTGCCATTTATATCATCGCCTTACTCTTCTTTAAAATCAGCCCAGGCAGGTTCTTTGCTCAAGCAAGAACACCGATGATTACGGCATTTGTGACTCAGAGCAGCTCGGGTACCCTGCCTGTAACTTTAAACGCTGCGAAAAACCTTGGTCTGCCGAAGAGCTTATACGGATTCAGCTTACCCCTTGGGGCCACAATCAATATGGATGGTGCTGCGATCCGGATTGCAGTGTCCGCTGTTTTCGCAGCAAACGTAGTCGGCAATCCTTTAAGTTTGACTGACATGCTGGTAGTCGTCCTCGTCGGAACACTGGCATCGATCGGAACTGCCGGTGTTCCAGGAGCAGGCATCATCATGATTGCCACTGTCTTCGCACAGCTGGGGTTACCGATGGAAACCGTCGCCCTCCTGACAGCGATTGATGCCCTGGTTGGAATGGGTTGTACGGCTCTTAATGTGACGGGGGATTTGGTTGGTACGTCGATTATTGATAAGACGGAGAACAGAGACAATCAGGAAGCAGCTTCCGTATAAATATCGAATAAAAAACAAGCTTGAGGTGGCTCAAGCTTGTTTTATTTAAGGACGGGATTTCCATTCCGTTAAGGCATCCATCAATTTTCCGTGGTCTAATTCTCCCTTAACGGCAAACCTTAACCACCTTCCATCCAATCCCTTGAAATTATGGGTATGGCGGCTCACAATCCCATTCTCCAACAGAAAGCGAAATAACTCGGTTTGATCGTTAAGCCACGGATCCCTTAAGAGATAAAAGTTTGTCTGACTTGGTGAATAGCGAAATTGGGATTCGTCGAAAAATGCAAATAACTTCTCCCTCTCCTTTTTCACCATGTATTGAGTCTGACGGATAAAATCCTTTTCCTCCAAGAGTATTTCCCCTACTTTTTGAGCGATCCCGTTTACACTCCAATGAACCTGATAGTTTTCCAATTCTCTCACCACTGTTTCCCCAGCCATAAGAAAACCTAGGCGGATCCCAGGAATACTAAACATTTTCGTCATGCTTCTTAAAACAATGAGATTTGTATATTTCTTTACCAGAGGGGTTACCGTTATCTCTTCCAAAGGAAAATCATAAAATGCTTCATCCACAATCACGTAACACTGCTCATTATTAGCTTCCATAATGATTTCTTCTAACTTGGAAGCAGAATACAACACACCCGTCGGATTGGTAGGATTACATATAAAGACAGCATCCATTTTCGGCAGAGTGACTTTCAATCGATTCAAATCAAGGTCCCAATCATTCTCTTTTAAAATAAAATGATGGATTGTGCAATCATTGATTTGACAAGCCTTCTCGTACTCCGAAAAAGTGGGATGAATGATCATAACATTGGAACGGGACAACCATCTACCAATTTGATGAATCAGTTCTGCGCCGCCATTACCAATAAGTATCGCTTCTGGCTCTAGCCCTTCCTTCCGTGCAATGCTTTTTCGTAATGCTACAGAATGCGGATCAGGATACGTAACGATCTCATCTATCAGGTCTTTCCATATCTCTTTTAAAACAGTTGGTGGACCAATAGGATTAATATTTGCACTTAGATCAACGATTTGTTCAGGCATCCTAATATCCATTGCTTTATATGTATACTGTGGATTAGATCCATGATCTGGTAATACCAAAAATAATTCCTCCTATCCAAAGAACGATGATAAAGATGAAACAAGCCTTCTGCATTCGGACAATGGTTTTCGGGATATGATTTCGTTCTAACTCGAAAGCCTTCCTTCCCATTTTCGCCCGATCTGAGACCACTCCTTTATATGTATTGAGTCCCCCCAGTTGTATTCCTAAATTCGCAGCTACAGCCGCCTCTCCCCAGCCGCTGTTTGGACTGGGGTGTTTCTTGGCATCTTCCTGTAAAATTCGAAAACCTTCTCTGTAAGAGAAATATTCAGGTCGTTTACAGAAATATAGGATGACTCCCGTAATTCTACTTGGAATCCAATTCAGTACGTCATCCAGCTTGGCTGACGCCCACCCAAAATCGATGTACCGCTTGTTCTTGTATCCCACCATGGAATCACACGTATTCACACATCTGTACACGATGGCTAGTGGAGCACCGCCGATCAACGCCCAAAACAATGGAGCCGTTATCCCATCGCTAGTATTTTCCGCAACGGTCTCAACAGTTCCCCTTACGATTTCACTTTCATTTAAGTGTTCTGTATCTCTCCCCACGATATAAGAAAGCTTCTCCCTCGCTGTTTCCATGTCGTTTTTTTCAAGCGGGTGAAATACTTCTAAAGCCGCCAATTTCAGGCTCTTCTGGGAGATGGTCGTCATGATGATGATTGCTTCTATCAAGATCCCTATAATGGTATGAATAGAATAACTTGCCCAAATAATGCAGGAGGTAAGAATAAATGCCGATATTACCAATATCGATACCATCACTATGCCTTTACTTTTTAGAAATCTTCCTCTATTCAATCTACGATCCATACGAGAAATCGCCTTTCCCATCCATTTAACAGGATGAGGCCAGTCTGGTGGATCTCCAATCCATAGGTCCAGCACATAGGCAATGGTTATAGCAAACAAGTGATGAATCATCATGAGATCCCCACCCTTTTCTTATACTTGGATATCGCTTGGATGGTACACTCGTAGACTCCCTTACTAATCCTTTTACCTAAAGGAGTAATCGTACCAGCATATTCCAGAAGCACTCCCTCTTCAGTGCTAGCGATCAATACACTGTCAGTAGAGGTTCCCGTTGCCCCACTCCCTGTAATGGGATCTTTTACATTATGAGCTTCAAGAGCTTTCACCTTGGCTTCTGTTGCAGTCATAATCCCCTGTACGCTTGCCGCCTCTGTTACTTTCCCATTGATAAACACCCAGATATTAATCGTGCCCGGTGAATGATCAAACGAATGACGGTCACTCCTACTCGCATCAACCGCATTGCCTACTCCTGCGGTAACGACAATGAATACAGAAAATGATCCCTCCTCATAAAATCCCCAGCAGACATCTTCCAATTGAACAGCCGTCATCATCCCAACCGTGTCTTCCACCTTGGCACCCATTTGCTCAAGGAATCTTTTCATTTCTTCATGGTGGTCCTCACTATTATAGTTTTTCGATACATGGCGATTGACGAATGTTGAATACCAACCTGTTCCGGCATTGGTGACTGCAGAGGATATTGTTTTTAGTGGAATCGGTGATTGAAGAATGATTTGGTCCTTGGAGTGTCTAAGTAAGTGTTGATTGATGATGAAACGATTTTGAAACTCTTTATTTCTGTTATACATATCATCTGTTCCTCCCAGGAGATATCAATATCCCTATCACTATTTCTAATAAAAAAGCAAACTACTGTCAGTAGTTTGCTTGAAGAAGAATCTATGAAACCTGATGGTGTTCCCACCCTGAAGACTCATCCGCAAAAATGATTCCCAACTCGTGATGATCACCTTCGTACAGGGCTCCTTGCGTAAAACGGTTTTCCCCGTTCGTCCCAAGTACCTCAAGCTTACAATAAGCCCCGTTCTTTTGAAGGGCTTCATAAAACGCCCTTTCTGTATTCACTTCGACTCCATTTACTTTCAGGACGATTTCCCCTACTTGAAGCGTCAGTTTCTTTGCAGGAGAACCAGGTAGAATTCCAAGAATCATGACTCCCTTAGACTGTCTTTTAAAGAAGTATGGCTTGGAATCCTCAGTACTCCGGTAGCGATAAGAAATCCATACCCGTCCTACCATCGCCACAACAGCTGCCCCGATTGAAAACATAGGAGCCCAGAATCCCGTTACAGCCAGTGTCAACACAAATGCACCAAGCCAGAAAACCCTGTGACCTGTATGCTTGATTGCAACTTCAGGCAAGGTACTTTTAACAAGCTGCTGAAAACCAAGAAGGAACGGCACACAAAGGAGCGAATACGCCTCTGTCCCCATTGTAAACACCGGCCACCATTCAAATGGAGGGGTCAATGCACCAGCAGGAATCGGCATAAACATCGGCACGAGCCATAATTTCTTCCCTTGATGAGCCCCTACCTTAAGACCTCGGGCACTCTTTAGCAAACGGGGTGACGTATGCTTCCACCCGTTCAATCGAATCAAGCTTCCTTCAATCATGGTCAACACACCAAGAAGCACGACGATGGAACCCAGCAGTCCTACATTCAAGGTTTCTACATATGTATTCATATAGGGGATCTCCCACTGGAAATAATCCACCGCAAACAGTAAGAAATACGAAAACCCTACAGTCATGGTCGCAGACATAAGCTGAAAACGACTCGTTAAAGCAATGAGGATGGACACCACCCCTATAAGCATGATTCCAGCGAAAGGAATTACAACCCCAGCTCCAACTGTTACGACAGAAAACAGCAATCCAAGTACAATCCCATATGAAAATAAAACCCGAGTATCGTGATATCCGTCCAGCAATCTCGTATTAAAGTCCCTTCGCTCTCTTTTGACACGATAATAGCCCGTCATGATAGCGAAAAACACAGACAAATATAAAACAGGATGAAGAAATAACTTTCCAAATCCCTTCACTACCTCCAGCAACCAAATCTCAACCAATGATCCGTCACCACCTTTTTTAAGAAAATTTGCATTATCTACTATTTTATCAAAAGAATCCCCTAAAACCTATTGCAATTTTATTTGATAGTTTTACGATTCGATTTCATTTCCGACATCATTCCCCATATTTTCCCGGGAAATGATGTCGGATAGACGGGAAAAACAAGTGATTATGTTTGTTTATATAAACAAAAACAGAGCTGACCATCATGATGGTCAGCTCCCGATTTATTAACGCCGTGCTGTTCGTTCTACATATTCCAGTGCTGCCTGAAGCTGCAGATCATTTTTCTCATCCTGAACCGCTTCAAAGATTTCTTCCTGCAATCTTTCCGCCGTTACAGTATCAATGATTCCTGTGACATCAATACTCTCCTGACTCTGAAAATCCTTTACGGCCTTTTCCGTTTCCTTACTGAAATACCCATCCACGCGGTCAATGGAGAATCCAAGTCCTTGAAGCATTTCCTGGGCGTTTTGAACCTGTTCATTGTTCATCCCTTCTTGAAGAGGCTTTTCCACTTGAAGAGGGTGGGCATAGAAATAGGACGGCTGTCTGACAGGGATATCCGGTTTGATCCCCTTTTTATGAATCCAGTTTCCATTTGGCGTCAGCCACTTGAACATCGTCAGCTTGATATTACTTCCATCTCCCATCGGAACGGCTTGTTGCACGGTGCCTTTCCCAAAGCTCTTTGTTCCGATGAGCGGATATCCTTCAGCCTCTTTTAAAGCACCAGCCAGGATTTCAGAAGCTGAGGCACTTCCTTCATCTATCAGCACGACTACAGGGTAAGCCTTTCTTGCTTTACTGTTTGAGAAGGATTTCATCACTTCTCCACTTCGCTCTTGAATTTGAACATACGGCTTTTTCTCCGTTACAAATTCTTTAAGGATTTCTTCTACACTTGAAAGGAGACCTCCAGGATTCCCTCTCACATCCAGGACCAATCCTTCTACCTTTTTCTTTTCAAGTTCGCCTAATTGCTTCCTAAAATCAACGGCTGTATTTTCCGAGAAAGTAGTAATCTGGATGTAGCCTGTTTTCTTTCCATTGATTTCTTTCACATCAGAGAGGACCGTCTCAACAGGAATCTCATCGCGTTTCACGGATACTTTGATCGGATCCGTCAGTCCTTCCCGCGTAATTTCCAATTGGACCTCAGTACCCTTTTTCCCTCTGATTTTTAAAGTAGCTTCGTACAGGTCAAGTCCTTCGATGCTATTTCCGTCGACTTTAATGATACGGTCATTCGGTTTCAGTCCCGCTTCTTCCGCCGGAGAATTTTTAAAAGGGGCGACAATGATCAGCTTTCCGTCCATGATTGTGACTTCTGCTCCGATTCCTTCGAATGAAGAATCCAATGCGTCATTGAATTGGGAGGCAGTCTCGGCATTCATGTAAACCGAGTATGGATCATCGAGGGTCTTCAACATTCCTTGAATGGCACCTTCTACAAGCTGCCCCTTGTCCACATCCTGAAAGAATTTGTCACTGATCAGATCATAAGCCACTTCCACTTTGTGAAGCTTATCATTGAGCTCGCCTTTTCCGTCAAACTGAGCAAGCTCGTCCCCATCCTTGCCCGTCCATTCCAAGCCGCCATACATTCCTCCAGCACCGATCAGCATACTGATGATGATTGTGATGATGAGCTTTCTGCCCGTCCACTCCATATATTCCCCTCCAGCTTGTAGTTGGTCTTTGTATAGATAAGAGTGGCGCGACTAAGGACGCCAGCCTTCCTTATCCAACGAAAAAGACACCACACAAAAACGCGCTAAGGCGGTGCGATGTCTTTGCTTATCTAACTATATGCCGGAGGGGGACGAGTTATGATAAGAGAGCTCTTATTTTGAACCTGTAAAAAGTCTTTGAACGTGATGGTTTTTGAGATGAGAAGCAATGATTCCTCCCCATTTTTCAAATTCCACCAGGAATCCGTCATGACCAAAGGAGGTGGAGATAAAGTAATGTTCACTCTTTGGTACAAGCTGAGTAAACTCTTTTAAATATTGAGGTGAATAAATTAAATCTCCTTCATAGCTGATGGAAATCAATTCGCACTGGTAGTTCTTAGCTACCTCTTCTGTTCCTCCTCTTCCCCTTCCGATATCATGTGAGTTCATCGCTTTCAGCAAGGTTAGGTAGCTGTTTGGATCAAACCGCTTCCCTAATTTCTTTCCTTGGTAATCGAGATAGCTTTCCACATTGAACAGTTCGTTTTGCTTTTCACGTTGGAAACGATGATCGAACAGCTCCTGCGTCCGGTACGTGACCATACCGACCATTCTGGCAATCTCCAATCCTTTTAAGATAGCCCCTGGTGGATAATGCCCCTTTTGAAATTCGGGGTCCTCTTCAATCGCTGTGATGCCAATGTGATTAAAAGCAAGACCATAATCATTTAAGGCAGGGGTTACGGCAAGGGCGAATACTTTATTTATATAGGCAGGATAGAGGGCTCCCCATTCCAAGGCCTGCATCCCTCCCAGTGAGCCTCCGATGACTGCCTCGATGTGGTCGATTGTAAGTTGTTGGAGTGCTTCATATTGGGCATGGACCATGTCCCTTATCGTAATACCCGGGAAGTCCGGACCGTAACGCTCTCCGGTATGATGATTGGTTGACGCGGGTCCCGTACTTCCTTCACATCCTCCTAAAACATTAAAGGCAATCACATTAAAATGTTCGGTATCAATATACGATCCCGGACCAATAAGCCCATCCCACCAGCCGCGGTCTTCACTCGTCCCCTTTACGATATGGGTACCGGTGAGGGCATGGCAAACCAGGATGGTCGGGCCGTCTTTGTTTCCTGTTCGTTCATACGTAAGATCAACATTTGTCAACGTGGTGCCTGACTCTAATGTTAGGGATGGGATGGTAATGGAGCTTACTTCATATGTGGATGGCTTCTCCATTCCTCCACCTCCTTTTTTTGGTGTTGTGGCGGGGGTGATCAGGATTTTACTCCGGATTTCCCCCGCGTGTAAAACAGTTGATTTCGGTCTGTTTTTGGATATGGCGCTCAACCGCAAAAATTGAAAATTCGCCGTTAAGTCTCTCGCAAAGAATTCAGATTTTCATTCGAGGGGACAGCTAGCAGCCTGTTCGCTGATAAAATCCTGATTTCGCTGATATATTGCGGATTTCGCTGATAAATGGTCCGATTTCGCTGATATATTTGAAATTTCGCTGATAAAATCAGATTTTCTCTGATAACTCCCTTTCATAAACCCCGAATGCCCTAAAAATAGTATATAAATCCCCTTTTTCACCCTGTAAAGTGATTTCAATTACGATTTTAGGGTTTAATTCTCCCGTTTCAATC
The DNA here is from genome assembly GCF_041889765.1 of Rossellomorea sp. FM04394. Classification (NCBI taxonomy): domain Bacteria; kingdom Bacillati; phylum Bacillota; class Bacilli; order Caryophanales; family Bacillaceae; genus Rossellomorea; species Rossellomorea sp. FM04394. The sequence goes on from NZ_CP168654.1 coordinate 3,860,521, forward strand.
ATACCCTTGATGTTTCCAACGCCACTTCAATGGCATGATCCAAATCCTCAATCAAGTCTTTCGCAGACTCTAATCCAACAGAAAGTCTCACCAGATCCTCGGTTACACCTGTCGCACGAATTTCCTGTTCGTTTAATTGCTGATGGGTCGTGGATGCCGGATGGATAATCAATGATTTGGCATCTCCCACGTTGGCAACGTGAGACCAAAGGGAGATATTATCGACTACTTTCCGTCCAGAATCCCTGCCGCCTTTTATACCAAAGACGACTATGGATCCCGCTCCATTTTTCAAGTATTTTTGAGCAAGTTTATGAGACGGATGCTGAGGCAATCCTGGATAGGATACCCACGCAACACCATTGTGCTGATCTAAATGCTCCGCAATCTTCAAGGCATTCTCTGTGTGACGTTCGATGCGAAGATGCAGCGTTTCCAATCCCTGCAGCAATAGGAATGCGTTTTGTGGACTTAAGCAAGCTCCCAGGTCACGGAGCAGCTGCACCCTTAATTTCGTAATGAAGGCTGCCGGTCCCACATCCTGTGCGTAGCGCAGTCCATTATAGCTCCGGTCCTCTTCCGTGAAGCCCGGGAACTTTTCATGATTCCAATCAAACTTCCCACCGTCAATGACGACTCCCCCTATTGCCGTACCGTGACCGCCAATCCATTTTGTTGCAGAGTGAATGACGATATCCGCTCCCCACTCGATCGGCTTACATACATATGGAGTGGCGAATGTGTTATCGATGATCAACGGAATATGATGGTCATGAGCCACTTTTGCCACTGCTTCAATATCGAGGACGTGAAGACTCGGATTACCGATGGTTTCAGCGAATACCGCTTTTGTTTTGGGAGTGATCGCTTTTCTGAAGTTTTCCGGGTCATCGGGATTTACAAAATGGACCTTGATTCCATATTTCGGTAGAGTCGTAGAGAATAAATTATACGTTCCACCGTAGAGATTGGTAGCCGCTACAATTTCATCACCTGCTCCGGCGATATTTAAGATTGATAGAGAGATCGCGGCCATCCCGGATGAAACACCCAGTGCTCCGATTCCCCCTTCTAGAAGTGCCAGGCGTTTTTCCAATACGTCTACTGTCGGGTTCATGATGCGGGTATATATGTTTCCCGGTTCTTCAAGGGCAAATAATTTTGCCGCATGATCACTGTTATCGAAAACGTAGGATGTTGTTTGATAAATGGGAACTGCCCTTGAACCTGTGGATGGGTCGGGCTCCTGGCCACCGTGAAGCAGTAGTGTGTCGAAATCGAATGATTTTGTCATAGAGAATTCCTCCTGAAATGGTTTTTAATTTTGGATTTTGCGTTTTGCGTTTGGATGTTTTAGACGTTTGCCTGTTGATGTTTGTTGGATTTTTGACTGTTGAATTTTAGTGTTAATTTGACTGTTGAATTTGGAATGATATTGGACTGTTAAAATAATGCGTTTATTTGACTGTTGAATTTCCGACTTATTTTAACTGTTAAATATCGACCCATTTTCTCCTGTTGAATTACGGCTAAAATTCTCCTGTTGAAATCAGAGACTCAAAAATCGAAGTAGTATGTTTCCTTAAGAAGATAGAAGAGGAAAAAATAAAAACCCTCTTCCTAAGAAGAGGGTCTAATTTAATAGGGTCCTCCTCTTATCTTTCAGGCAGATCGCCTGCAGGAATTAGCACCTTTTCATGCAGCTTGAAAGCGTACATGAAGGTTGCCGGGTTTCATCGGGCCTAGTCCCTCCACCTCTCTGGATAAGAGCATATAGTTGTCAATGTGAAAATTCTTGCGTTGAGATGAATTATAAGGGGTAACCGACCTCAACGTCAAGGTATTTTTAGAATTTTTACATTATTTAATTTTTAACCGAAGCTGCAATCGCTTCGTTGAATTGCACGACGATGTCTTCCCCATCCTCAATACCTAACGATATGCGCACGACATGTGTGTTTATGCCCAGTTTTTCCTGAGCTTCCTTCGGTAAGGCGCGATGGGACGTTCCTAACGGATAGGAAACCGTTGTCTCCACCCCGGCCAGGGACGGGATGATCTTGATCCATCCAAGTGACTTGAAGAATGAGCTGATATCACATGTTTTGGATAGCTCGATGGTTACTATGGCGCCATTTCCCTTATCGGATAAATCTCTTGGATAATAGACTTCCTTCACATATTCATTTGCTCGAAGGTCCGCCGCCAGAACTTCGGCATTCCTTGCTTGAGTCCCCATCCGAAGAGCCAATGTTTTTGCTCCGCGGCATGTCAGCCAGGCTTCAAATGGACTCAAGTTCGAACCGATGTTGACGACTTTTTCCCTCGCTTTTTGAACGAGCTCTTCTTTTCCGACGACGACCCCTGCTGTGATATCACTGTGTCCTCCGATATACTTCGTGGCACTGTGGGCGACCAGGTCCACTCCTTCTAAGAAAGGCTGGCGCAGGAACGGTGTGGCAAATGTGTTATCGATCATGGTTTTCAGGTTGTGTTTTTCAGCGAATCCGACCATTTTCGGAATATCTTCCACTCGCATGAACGGGTTTGTGACGGTCTCACTGTAGAGGAGTTTGGTTTGTGGAGTAATGGCTTCCTCTAATTCTCCCACACTTGTAAAATCAACGAATGAAGTAGAAATACCGAATGATTTCAGCTCTTCTTTCAGCATATGGAACGTACCTCCATATAAATCCTCAGCGGCAATGATGTGATCGCCTGATTTCACAACTGCGAGGATTCCCACAAGGATTGCCGATAACCCAGAAGAAGTTGCAACACCTGCCGGGGCCCCCTCCAGGTCTGCCACCATCTTACCAAGCTCGTCCGTATTTGGATTTCCCGTTCTTGTGTAGAGATAAGGAGACTTTCCTTCATAGAAACCTTCCAGCTCCTCTAAAGAGGCAAAAGAAAAAGCAGAGGTCTGATAAATCGGAGTCGTCTTACTGCGGATTTCCTCCGTTCCTTTTAACTGGTTGTGTACGACCTTGGTTGTGAATTTCATCTCTCTTTCATCCTTCCTGAATCATTGTATTTTTAAAAGTGTATCATATTCAGAAGATTGTGAGGAGTAAGACGTATTGGAGGGCATAGAAAAACACCTGCCAAATTGCAACAGGTGCTCTACATTTTATTGAACGTTATCTAAACATCCGATCAAGCGATTTTCAATATCCAATGCCAGGTTCTTCAGTTCATCGTTATCCACCATTTCGATCAGCTTGCTTGGTTTTGCCATACCGATCTTGGTGGTCCCGCCTTCTGTGTATACCGTTACTTTGCAAGGGAGGAAGTAGCTTACGAGCATGCTTTCTTCCAGCACCTTTTTCGCTTCATGCGGATTACACACCTCTAATACGACTACTTCTTCGTTGAAATCAAGCCCTTTATCCTGCAGCTTCTGGGCAAGATCGAGATTCCATAACACGCCAAAGCTTTCATTTTTCAGGGCCGTTTCTGCCGCTTCCACTGCTTCTTTCACACTCATTGACACTTCCTTTGTGTAATGAAACACGTTCACATCTCCTCCTTTATCTATCTCTAGCCTACATTCTGTTAATACCTCATAGTGTATCAGGTCAAACATCGATATTCAGAGGTCCGTCCCTCTTCATTATTCCATTCCTTCCACCATCTTACCCATCATTTCTTCGTTCATTGGTCCGACGATTTTGTGTTGGATGATGCCTTTGGTATCGATCATGTAGGTGGTGGGGATGGTGAATGCCCGGTATTCGTCTCCGATTTCTCCCTTTTCATCCATTGGGATAGGGAAGGTGAGTTCGTAGCCGTCGATGAATTCCTGGACAGCTTTTTCCCCATCGTCCATGGATGTCAGATTGACGGCAAGGATTTCAACGTTTTCTTTCTCTGCATTCTCTTCGTAGTAGCTCTGCATATGGGGCATTTCAGCTTTACATGGCGGACACCAGGTAGCCCAGAAATTCAGGATCACCTTCTTACCTTGATAATCTGAAAGCTTGACGGCTTCACCATCTAAGGTGGTTAATTCAAAATCCGGAGCGCGGTCCCCTTTTGCGAGGCCCTGCTGTGCATTAGAAAGGTCCATGGATTCATTGGCTAATTGGGCAGCCTCTTCCCTGGCCTTCTTTTCCTGTTGATCCTGAAAAAAGTTCACTAAGAAAATGCCGATAAGAAGTGCAACGATGGTCAAAGCAAAATTTCGTTTATTCAATGTGTTTCCTCCTTACGTTTAAAAGAAAGATGAGATAGGTCATCATGACCAGATAGGTCCAGGTGGTGACGGTAAATTCAAAGCCGCTAATGAATGCCCTTAGAAATAGCTGGACTAAAGTAAACATGATCAATAACTGGCCTGCCCAGGTATCTCCGCCTTGATCACCGGCTTTTTTACTAAAGAATACAAGGATCAATAGATTGAGCAGTACCTGAATACCAGCTAGTAGATAGTGGTTATAAAGGATATGAAGGACCGCTTCATAGACAAGAACTGTGACCATCCATGAAATAATAATTGTTGTTGGATGATCAACTTTTTTAACCATTATGTAAGTAAGAGCTGCTATCAGTCCTAACCAGTATCCAATGACTCCTCCGTGAAAATAGAGGATGGTAATTGGATGCTCTATCACCGTTTGAAAGTCAATTACTATCACACTCAGCTTCCAGACGAGTAAAAAAGTGAAAATAATATTGGAGTACCAGTCGCTTGCCTTTCTATTCCAAAAGAAGAGGAACAAGAAAGTGATTATGAACGAAGCGATAATGGCTCCCCATGAAGCCGGGAATGTGAAGGAGCCTATGGTGTACCACTGTTGTGTCATGATATTCTCCTTAAGTCGTTCTTTATTTAGGGATTGGAAGTCGTATTTCAAAGGTATGGTAATGGCTATCTGTTACGAGGGAAAGGTGCCCTCCATGCGCTTCCACAATTTCTTTTGCAATTGCGAGCCCCAGTCCGGTTCCACCTGTCACCAGTGAACGGGAAGCATCCACTCGATAAAAGCGTTCGAAAATAAGCTCACTTTCTTCAATGGGAATTTTTCTTCCCTTATGTGAAAAACGGATAATATAATGTTCTTTCTCCATATAGCCTTCTATCCTTACCTTTTTCCCATTGTCATAATCCACAATATTTTGAAGGATATTGCTAAGGACTTGATTAAGTCCATGAGTGCTCCCTTCCAAAGTGAAAAGCTTAAGATTGTAGTCCACTTTTATATCTTTCTCAAGGAATTTGACGTGAAAGATGGTGAGTCGTCTCTTTATCAGTTCGTGGATCAGAATTTTTTCATGGTTGAAGTGCTTCATTTCTCCATCTGATGTCCATTGATTGATTCGGACGAGTTGTTCCAGTAATCGTTCGATTCGTGTGGTTTCTTCTTGAAGTGAACGATACATCTCTTGGTCCCCTTCAATGACCCCTTTTTCAAGTCCTTCGAGATAGCCTGATAAATTCGTCAGGGGGGTCCTTAATTCATGAGAAAGATCTCTCAGCAAACGATTTTGCTTTGCTTTTATGATAGCCGTTCTTTCTGAAAGTTCATTGAAGGCATCATTCAGCTCCTTCACCTCATAGATCAGAGGATTCTTTAGCTTTGTCGGATGCTTTCCTTTTTGCAGCTCTTGAGTTGCTGCTGTTAATTTCTTTAGTGGATGAATCAACCATTTTAATAAAATAAAATGAAATCCGCCTGCAAGGATGAATGCAAGAATACTCACTTTAACTAAATACTCATTTAGGAGGGTTTCTAAGTCAGTTCCTCTAATCTCTTGCTGATTTACGAGTGTACAAGCATAGTTTTTCACGGTAAATCCTGCAATGACAATGACTATGGCAATGATAATGGTGTTAAGGAAAGTCAACTGTGTGAAGATCCCCCACACTTTTTTCCTCTTAAGCCTCAAACTTATACCCCATCCCTCTAACGGTTTGGATAAATGCTTGATGAGTCAATTCTTGAAGTTTTTGACGAAGGTGGCGGATATGGACATCGATCGTTCGTTCCGAAACCACTTTTTGATTCATGTCATACAGGGAATCAAGAATCTGTTGCCTTGAAATCACTTGACCAACATGCGTCATTAAAAAATGAAGGATTCTGAATTCAAAAGTCGTTAATTCCAGGACTTCCCCTTTATAGGTGACCTCGCCCTTCAAAGGCTTCAACGTCAATCCTTTCCGACTGAGCTTCTGGCAGCGTGTCCCTGTTCTGCGCAGCACTGTGTCCACGCGCGTAACGAGCTCAGATGGACTAAATGGCTTTGTGACATAATCATCCGCTCCAGCTTTCAATCCGTGGATCCGCTCTTCTTCACTCGTCTTTGCCGTAACGAAAATAATGCCGATATCACTTTTCTCTTCTTCCCTAATCCACCTGCAAAGCTCTTCCCCTTGAGTTTTCGGAAGCATCAAGTCCAGTATCGCAAAGCATGGGTCATGCTCTTTGAATAGTTGTTTCCCTTCTTCCCCGTCACTTGCTTCAAATACCTCGTACCCTTCTTTTTCAAGGAAAAGCTTTATCAGATTACGGATTTTCATATCGTCTTCAACAATCAGAATCGTTTTATTTTGAACCTTCATACTTTCCCCCTATGTTGAGAAGAGACTAAAGACAGATAGATACGAGCTGATTTGCTGCATCTTCCCGCTGAACACGAGAAATCCCAATGCAATCATCAATGCTCCATTGATTTTAGAAAGCTTTGGCAAGATTTTATTCACCATTTTCATTACGGTAAATGTCTTCGTGATCATCAGTGAGATAAGCAGGAACGGTACCGCTAAACCAATCGAGTACACAATCAACAGCACGACTCCTTGAGTCAATGTACTGGTGGCACTTGCCAATAAAAGGATGGAAGAAAGGGTTAATCCTACACATGGTGACCATCCGCTGGCAAAGGCCATCCCCAGCAGGATAGAACCTAACGTCGTTCCCTTCTTCCTTGTTTCAAACTTTCTCGTATCCTTCATTAAGAAAGAAAAGCTAAGCCAGCCCATCATCTGTAAACCAAACACAATGATGAGAATCCCTGCAATCTGTTCGATATAGATTCGATATTCTGAGAAAATCTCTCCAAGGAAGCTGGCAGAAGCCCCCATTAGAATGAAGATTAGGGAAAACCCTGCAATGAAACCAAATGACCTAAGTAAAACCACCGATCTTTCCACCTGCATTTGTCCTTCTCTTGCCTGACCACCTGTTAAATGACTTACGTAAGCAGGGAGAAGCGGGAACACACAAGGTGAAAAAAAGGATAGTGCCCCGGCGGCTAATGCGAACCAAATAGATACTTCCGTCATACTGATCACTCCTTTACATGAACAGTATGAACAGGAAATGTTAATGTTTGATTAAGATAGCTATCTTTATTTACTATATTCCTACCCTTTTTTCACGACAATATAATAAACCGATGGATGCAAGTGACCCACTGTTGTGTGGAACCCGGATGATTGGAGCTGCCGATCGAGTTCCCCTGAAGAAATCCGATGATCCAGAGGCGGTCCCATTTCTGACTCTACCCTTTCCCAATCCAGGATCAGCCAGATGCCTTCTTCCTTCAGCATATCGTGTAAATCCTGAAATACTTTGATCAGATCGGGAACTTCATGCAAGACAAAAGCGGATACGATTTTATCCAAAGTACCTTTGTTGAAGCTGAGATATTCAAGGGATGATTTCACATAAACGATATTGTCTACATTTTCTTCATTAGCACGGTGTTTCAAGTATTCCAGCATTTCCTGCTGCAGATCTACTGCCTGTACCTTTGATTCTACCGCTTTCGCAATGGGAAGGGTCAGGTAGCCATTTCCACAGCCTAAGTCGGCGACGATATCGTCTTTATTGAGTTTGAGAAGTTCGAGAACTTTGTCCACTGGTACGAGCTCCTGACGTCTTGGGTCGAGGAGCTTTGAAGCTTTATGGTGTTCGAATAAATCTCCGGCCATTGGGAATTCCTCCATTCGTTCATCATACCCTACTATGTATTAGTATCCTGAATCTTTTATATACAAGCAAGTTATTTACTCATAGTTTATCCTATAGGAGAATTATTACAGATTGCATGGATAAATGTGTGTCGAAATTTTGAATAATAAAAGGATTCTCCATGAAGGAGAATCCTTAATTTCTGCTTTTGTAGGATAGGGACTTCCCCTATGATCATAGGAAATCATAGAAGGGAAAACACCGGTTCCCTGATCTTCGATATTCCCATTTCCTACTGAGTATTTCTTTTATAACGAAAAGATTACGATTTAAATTATAAAGTTCTACTTCTTATTTAGTATAAGCATGATTCATGGAAAAGAAGAAGTAGCTTGTATTTATTGCTTCTGACCCTTTCATCGATCGAATGGTGTCTGTATAATCAATCCACGTTACATTTCGCAGCTTCTGATCTAACTTGGCATTAATCTCTTGTTCAATTTCCCTCATCCGTTTCATCAGCTCTCCAAAGTTCATGTTAAAATGAGAGGCTGCCTGTTGATGAGGAGAATGTTTCACAAGTAAGGCCATAAATTCCTCAGACGTCTCGGATCGGCTCGCCAATTCATCTTCAAGATCGACCACATATTGATAGATCTCCCTTTTTTCATTTGGCAGGCCCTTAACAATATCCCGAGCAGCAATTTCCATTAAATGTTCGTTCATCGTATTCACCCCGGCATAAGTCTATACCTTAACCTATTCTCTCTAGTGGCACGACATGCACTATTTCATGTTGTATTTTTTCAAGAAGCGTTCTGCACGCCCTCCTCTATCAGAGAACTTCTGTCTTCCTGTATAAAACGGATGCGTATCCGAACTTACTTCTATTTTTAATAAAGGATACGTGCTCCCGTCTTCCCACTCAATCGTTTCATTGGATGTTTTCGTAGATCCTGTTAAAAAGGAAAAACCGCTGTTCGTGTCCATAAATACCACTTGTTGATACTCTGGATGAATGTCTTTTTTCATTCTTAATTCCCCACCTTAACGTTTAATGTATTACCAACTTGATTTTTTGACGCCGGGTATTTGCCCTTTATGAGCAAACTCTCTGAAAGCGATACGGGACATCTTAAATTTACGGAGATAGCCTCTTGGTCTCCCTGTAACTTCACAACGACTGTTTAATCGGGTCGGCGAGGAATCCCTCGGCAGCTTCCTTAACGCTTCATAATCACCCTTCTCCTTTAACTCCCTGCGTAAATCTGCGTATTTCTGAACAAGTTCCTGACGTTTCTTCTCTTTCACTACCTTTGATTTCTTTGCCAAAATGGTTCTCTCCTTTATTAATCGTAATCATTACGTTTTAAGTACGTATGGTTATTAAACCATACTCTCTTTCTTTTTGCAACGATATTAATTTCCTACAATTTAATGGATTGAACTCTCTTATACTGTTAAAAAATAGATAAAACCGAATGCCATTCATGACCGGCATTCGGTTTTATTCGTCTTATGCTGCCTTTAGCCCTTCTAAAATAAGCATAAAGTATGTAACTGTATTTCCACCACGGCGATTGATGATTTCGATGTCCTGTACAACTCTCTTTACTTCTTCTGCACCGAGACTTTCGATAAGCATTTCACTGAGCTCTTCAGCTGTATATTTACCTACATAAGTAGACTTCAAAGCAGTACGATTCCTTCTACAGAAACTTCTTAATTGCCTTTTTAATTCAGTCAATTCCAACATCATCATCCTTACTACAGATTCAAATCTTATCAAACAAGTCGTATAAAAAAAGCCCACCAAAAAGGCAGGCTAAATGATACTAATAAAAACTTTCGAAATAGTATTCATTGTAATCCATTGTTTTCGGTAACCCGGCCATCGTTATTCTCATCTGAGAATGGTAGACCCGTGGCTTTGCGTCCTAATCTTTCAATTAGTTTGCCCTTATCAATTTGTAGAAACTACAGTTGTCATTATACTAAAAAGTGTAATATTTGAGAAGATTCTTAATGGAAATAGTGAATATTCCCTAGACTTACATTGAACTAGAAAAAACGGCAAAAAATAGACCCCGCTTCTCAGGAAGTGGGGTCGTAAAATTAGAAGTTAATATATTGACGTGGGTTTACAGCATTAGATTTCGATGCATTCCATGAACCTGCATGAAGTTCAAAGTGTAAATGCTGTCCGAAAGAGTATCCTGTGTTACCCATGTAACCGATTCTGTCTCCCTTGTTAACTGCTTGTCCAGTGCTAACAGACGAAGAAGCCATGTGGGCATAAACCGTTGTGAAGGTTTGTCCGTTGATTGAGTGAGTGATATATACTACGTTACCGTAGCTTGAGCTATAGTGACTCTTGATGACATATCCATCAGCAGCTGCAGAGATCGGAACACTGCCGCGAGCTGCAACATCAATACCATAATGATAGCGCTTTTTACCGTTCAAAACGTCCCAACCGAAGTTTGTAGTAATCGTTCCGGAAGCTGGAGATGTCCAGGCACCGGCACTTACTGGCGCACTAGGGGCTGATGGCGCTGGTGCTGCAGATTCTGAAGAAGAACCACCGCTGCTGCTTGTAGTTGCTTGTTGTTGTGCTGCTGCACGTTTTGCCGCTTCAGCTTCCGCTTGACGCTTACGTTCGATTTCACGCTGACGTGCAAGTTCCGCTAGACGTGCTTGTTCAGCCTGGATTTCACCTTCAAGCTGATGTTCCATTTTAGAAAGCTCATCAGATTCTTTTTGAAGATCTTCTTTCTCTACTTCAAGAGAAGCCTGTTGTGCTTCCAACTGCTTGAATAACTCAGCTTTTTGAGCTTTTTGACTATCAAGATCTTGTTTAAGAGACTCAAGACTCGCTTTAGTAGACTCCAGGTCTGCAAGCTTGCCTTCTACTTCTTCTTGTTTCTTTTCTAATTCAGCCTGATCACGTTTTTGTTCGTCCATGATCTTTTTATCGGCACTTACGATTGTATTTACTGCCGTTACGCGGTTGATGAAGTCACCGAAGCTGTCCGCGCCAAGTAGTACATCAAGATAATTTGCAGAGCCGCCTTTTTCCTGGATCGCACGGGCACGTTCTTTCAGTAGTTCATTACGCTCTTTTATTTTTTCTTCTAAAACTTTAATTTCTTCTTTAAGCTTATTGATTTCTGCAGTTGTTTCATCAATCTCTTTTGTTTTTTCGGCAATTTTGGTTTCAGTATCTTTTAATTTTGTACTGATTTCAGCAATTTGTGATTGGATTTCTTGTTGTTTATTGATGTTTTGGTTAATCTCTGATTTTTTCTCATCGATCTTTCCGTTGATTTCTTCTTTTTTTGAAGAAATGTCGTTTTGTTGCTTCTGTAATTCCTCCACACTATGGGAATGAGCGTTAGCGGTTGTCCCTAACGTTGGTAAACTTCCGATTGTTAAGGCTGCTGCAATTGATAATGATATGAAATACTTCTTGTTCAAGCGGCATGCTCCTTTCAGCTTCTATCAACCTATCAAATTTTACACTTTTAAGAACTTACGAACAGACATAAAGCTTCCCCATGCCCCGATCAAGCAACCCATTAATAGAATCAATCCGTTTACTTGATAGATAAAGGGGGTAAAATCCAATATCTGAATAAAATGGTTTTGTAGTTTTGGTTTAATAAAGTCATAAGCATAGTAGTAACCTGTAGTTACAAGAGCGATCGGGATAATAGAACCTAAAATTCCAAGCCATAATCCTTCTAAAATAAATGGCCAGCGCACAAACCAGTTGGTTGCACCCACGAGTTTCATTATCTCGATTTCCCTTCTTCTGGCGACAATCGTAATTTTTATCGTATTGGAGATAAGGAACATGGCTGTAAACAACAGACCGATGATTAACACCAGGCCAACGTTTCGGCTCATCTCAAGTACGTTAAATAATTTTTCGATCTTCGCTTCACCATACAGTGCTTCATTCACATTCTCATACTTGCTGATTTCAGCAGCAATCTTCCCTGTGTCACGAGGATTCTCTGCTTTTACGATAAACACATCGTATAATGGATTATCTTGTTCAAATAATCTGAAATCGTCTCCCAGATCTTTCACAAGATTCTGAAGCTCCTCTTCTTTAGAGGAATACTCTACGGATTCCACTCCACTTATTTGGTTAATCTTCTTTTCTATTTCATCTATTTGAGCTTTTTCAGTACCGACCTCGAGCAGAACGCGCACTTCAACGTCTTTTTCAATATCGGTTGCAACCTTGTTCATGTTTAGCATCAATACCATAAACACACCAACGAGCAGTAAGGTTACGGTAACGGCACTCACTGATGCAAATGTCATCCAGCCATTACGTCCGATGCTTTTGAAACTCTCTCTAAGGTGTCGACCATACGTTCTAGCTTTCATAACCGTAATCACCTCGCTGTTCGTCACGAACAATTCGGCCATTTTCAATGGCAATTACCCGATGCTTGATAGTATTTACGATTTCCCGGTTATGTGTAGCCATGATAACTGTCGTTCCACGGTTACTGATCTCTTCAAAGATGTTCATGATATCCCAAGATGTTTCGGGGTCTAAGTTACCTGTAGGTTCATCTGCAATCACAAGCTTCGGCGTGTTCACGATGGATCTTGCAATGGATACACGCTGCTGCTCTCCCCCGGACAACTCATCAGGCAGCATTCTTGCTTTATGCTTTAGCCCTACCAGATCCAGGACTTCCATGACTCTCTTCTTGATTTGCTTTGGATGTTCTTCTATTACTTCAAGTGCAAAGGCAATGTTTTCATAGATTGTCAGCGATGGTAACAGCTTGAAATCCTGAAATACAACCCCAACGTTTCTTCGTAAGTATGGAACTCTACTATTTTTTAATTTTGCGAGATTGATACCATTTACAATGATATCTCCTTTGGAAGGACGTTCTTCGCGGTACATCATTTTAATAAAAGTAGACTTCCCGGCGCCACTTGGACCCACAACATACACAAACTCGCCTTGCTTAATGTGGACGTTAAAGCCATTAGCAGCCATGACACCGTTGCTGTACTGCTTGTAGACGTCTTTCATTTCTATCATTTTAAAATCACCTAATTTGTATTATGTAGTTACCCTCTTGGCTGTTATCGACATATGTACGCGGTATGAGCTCAACGTTTTTACCATAATTAGACACAAAATGGCGAAAAAACTCGAATTGCTCTCCCGAAAATTATTATAACATCACTTTATACGATGTTAAGGAAAAAAATTATTACATTTACGTTTCAAAACATATAATAATGTGAATTTTTTACCTTTTTTATTGTCGATTGTACCTATTACGAACGAAAAAAGTAGTCTTTTATAACTAGTATCTGGTGCTAATACCAAGTTCGGAAGTTTGAGGATCCATTTCATCAAAATGCTAAGCTGGTGCTATTCTGATTTGGTTACTAGGTTATAACGGAGGACGGTTTGAGTACTGGTTGCCAGCTATGGTTATTGGGATTAGCTCCTGTAACAAATATTTAAAGAAGAGCAAGGGTAAAACTTGTGAAGTATCAAAAAAAAAGAAGAATCCTCTTACAGGGACTCTTCTTCCTCACTTATTTCTTATTCGCCAACCACTCTGCCACTGCTTCTGCTTCTTCACCTTTGATGAGTCCTGCAGGCATTTGACCTTTACCATTTTGAATGACTTCCAAGATTTGATCTTTGTTTAATTGAGCACCAATGTTATTTAGGGCTGGACCCATTCCGCCTTCAAGGTTACCACCGTGACAGCTGGTGCATTTATTGTTTACGATTTTTTCAGGGTCCACTCCGCCAGAGCTTGTTTCTGTACTTTCTTCGCCGCCACCGCAGGCTGCAAGTACCAATGAAGCGCCAAAAACAATTCCAAGTAGCTTTTTCTTCATTTTTTCTCCCCCTAGGAACACATTTTTATGAGTAACGGGATATACCGAGGTCCGTCCCTCTATTACATAATTATACCAAGGTTAAACGCGTTTGAAACCTTCTCCCAACACTTCAGAAGCGTCCATTGTGACGACGAAGGCAGAGGGGTCAATGGTTTTGACCAGTTGTTTCAGTTTTGTGAATTCTGTTTGATCGACCACACACATAAGGATCGGGCGCTCATCGTCCGTATAACCACCGTATGCAGATAGTTTTGTCACACCACGATCGATTTTATTCAGGATTCCTTCACGGACTTCTTCCTGTCTGTTTGTAATGATAAGAGCCATTTTTGAACGGCTGATGCCGACTTGGACTAAATCAATTGTTTTACTGGTCACGTATAAGCCGATAAGAGCATATAAACCACGCTCGATGTCAAACACGATGGCAGCCGATAGAACGATCATTCCATCAATAAGCGCCACACACGTGCCAAGGGACAACCCTGTAAATTTGTTGACGATCTGGGCTGCAAGGTCCGTCCCTCCTGTAGATGCCTTACCTCGAAAGACGATTCCCAACCCCAATCCTACACCGATCCCGCCGAATAATGCACCTAATAAAGGGTCCTCTGTCCATGGCTCCCAACTTTCTGTTAAGAACACCACTAATGGTAAGAAGACCGTACCGATGGCTGTTTTCACGCCAAATTGAAGGCCCAGGAATATTAACCCCGCAATAAATAACGGAATATTAAATGCCCACTGAACGAAGGCTGGCTTCCAATCGAACAAACCTTTAAGGATGGTCGATATCCCGCTCACTCCTCCTGAAGCCACCTCATTCGGCAATAAGAACACATTAAACGCAATGGCCACAATCGTTGACCCAAACACAACAAACAAATACTCTAACAACTTCTCTTTCCGTGGATTAAAAGCCTGCTCACGACGTCTCTCCTTCAAACCCATCCAGTACGACTCCTTTAACCTATGTATTTATAGTATGAGTACAACCTCTTCCTTTATGCAGAGGGACGGACCTCTTATCACGGATCCTGCCTCGTCTTTTGAGATAAGGGTTGTTCACCAATAGTCTTTTCTAATGACTGCAGAGGTAATGAATTGAGGTGATAAATAGACATATCAACCCTTTAAACACGCTCTGTATCAACCTTTGAGAGTATAGCATGGGTACTTAGAGGTGTAAATGACACTTCAATAACGTGGTAAAGCACTAATGGATTGTGGTGGTTACGAGTTGCAGTGGTGAGGGACGGACCTTGGATAATGGGAGGTCGGATAACTGAATATCGGACTTTCACTAAGAATAATTTAGATTCAACCTTCTGCAAAGGGGATGATGGCAGTCGTTGGTATGTACTTATTCATCTATGCAGAGTATATTCCAAGCCCTCCTTTATACATATAATGGAAGAACTTCATCACTCTTTGAGGTCCGTCCCTAAATAAATTTAGAAAAAAGCTGAACCCTCCATTGGATAGGTGGGCTCAGCTTGAAAATTATTATTGAATTTTGGAACGCAGGTAGGCATTGATGAATGGATCGATGTCGCCGTCCATGACGCCTTGTACGTTACCGGATTCAGTGTTGGTTCTGTGGTCTTTGACCATTGAGTATGGATGGAATACGTAGGAACGGATCTGGCTTCCCCATCCGATTTCCTTTTGTTCTCCACGAATTTCGGCAAGCTCTTGCTCTTGTTCTTCGATTCGCTTCTGATAAAGCTTGGCTTTAAGCATTTTCATGGCTGACTCACGGTTCTTGATCTGAGAACGCTCAGATTGGCAGGTTACCACGACATTCGTCGGTAAATGAGTGATACGGACAGCCGAGTCCGTCGTATTGATGTGCTGTCCACCGGCTCCACTTGCACGATACGTATCGATTTTCAGGTCTTCCGTACGGATTTCAATTTCGATTTCTTCATTAAACTCAGGCATGACTTCACAAGATACGAAAGAAGTGTGACGACGGCCTGAAGAATCGAATGGAGAAATACGCACAAGACGGTGTACGCCCTTTTCAGCTTTTAAATATCCATACGCGTTGTGACCTTTAATGGCAAGGGTCACACTTTTGATCCCGGCTTCATCTCCTGGAAGATAATCAAGTGTTTCCACTTTGAAGCCACGTTTTTCTCCCCAACGTGTGTACATGCGAAGAAGCATGGAGCCCCAATCCTGAGACTCGGTTCCACCTGCACCTGGATGCAGCTCAAGGATCGCATTGTTCTTATCATGTTCTTCACTTAGAAGAAGCTGAAGCTCGTAGTCATTTAATCGTTTGACTAAATCACCCAGCTCCTCTTCAAGGTCCTTTTGAAGTTCTTCGTCCGGCTCTTCTTTGATCAGTTCAAGGGTCAGCTCTAGGTTTTCATGGGATTCAAGCAATGATTTGTACTCATTTACAAGATCCTTCAGACCATTCCCCTCATTGATCAGCCCTTGCGCTTTTTGCTGATCATCCCAGAAATCGGGTTGAACCATGATTTCATCAAGTTCTTGAATTCTTGCCTCTTTGTTTTCTAAGTCAAAGAGACCCCCTGAAGTCCGCTAATGTCTTAGCTGATTTTTCTAACTCTGCTCTGATTTCTGATAGTTCCATGTGTGGTCACCTCTATAGTTATTTGGGTTGTTGAATTTGTTTTGTATTGTTGAAACGTTGAATAGAGTGGCATGTTTCTATTTGAGAGTGCTGGTTGATTTCCGCTCCAGGTGCTCGCTTTCCGCGGGGCGTGAGTTGAGCCTCCTCGGGCTTTGCCCTGCGGGGTCTCAACATTCCAGCTCCGGCGGCTAGCCCCTCGAGGTCATAAGCTAAATGGTCCAAGAAGGCAAAGAACGCCTTCCCGGCCCATTCAGCTTATGCTTGTCGGGGCTGTGCGAGCCGCCTCCGCTTTTCGTACTTTCCCGCTATTCCCGCAGGAGTCGAGCACCTTCCGCTCCAATCAACTTTAAAGTCATGCTTTTACATAACTTATTATTAAACTCTAGTACAAGAAAACATCCAATCATTAGTAAAATCTTTCCCAGGCACCCATTAAAAACGGAAAAGTACCTGGCACTTATTTTATCAAAATAAGCACCAGGTAGCATCTCTTTATTTATCCAGTTATGCCGTGGCAGTGTTTGTACTTTTTGCCGCTTCCGCATGGGCATGGGTCGTTGCGCCCTACGTCCTCTTGCTTGCGAACTGGTTGTTTCTTAGCCTTACCGCCTTCTTCTTTCGGGTTCACCGCTTGACCCTTGGCTACTTCCTGACGCTCAAGATTGTTGCGGATTTCAGCTTTCATGACGTATTTTGCCACGTCTTCTTCGATTGCGAGCACCATGCTTTCAAACATGGCAAACCCTTCATGCTGGTATTCACGCAGTGGATCGGTTTGACCGTATGCACGCAGGTGGATACCTTGACGCAATTGATCCATCGCATCGATATGGTCGATCCATTTCGTATCAACCGCACGCAGCAGGATGACTTTTTCAAACTCGCGCATTTGCTCCGGCGTGAGCTGTTCTTCTTTTTCATCGTAACGGTGCTTCACATCTTCATAGATCAGATCCATCATTTCTTCCGGCTCTTTTCCGCGAAGATCATCGACTGTCACATCGTCTTCAGGAAGAAGATTGGCGTTTACATAATCAACGATTCCTTGAAGATTCCAGTTCTCCATGTCTTCTTCTGCTGTATGGGCTGCTACCTGACGCTCGATGGCTGATTTGATCATGCCTTCAACAATGTCACGAAGGTTTTCAGAGTCAATTACTTCATTACGCTGTTTATAGATGATTTCACGTTGTTGACGTAGTACATCATCGTATTGCAGAAGCTGTTTACGAGCATCGAAGTTGTTTCCTTCCACTCGTTTCTGGGCCGATTCAACGGCACGGCTGACCATTTTACTTTGGATTGGCTGCGTATCATCCATTCCAAGGCGTTCCATCATGCTCTTCATATTGTCAGAGCCGAATCGACGCATCAGTTCATCTTCCATGGAAAGATAGAACTGGGTCACACCGGGATCTCCCTGACGTCCGGAACGTCCACGAAGCTGATTATCGATACGGCGTGATTCATGACGCTCGGTCCCGATAACGGCAAGACCCCCACGTTCGATGACGCCTTCTCCAAGCTTGATATCCGTACCACGACCGGCCATGTTTGTCGCGATCGTTACAGCACCAGGCTGACCCGCTTCCAAAATGATTTCCGCTTCACGGCCATGATTTTTCGCATTCAATACATTGTGGCGTACGCCTTTTTTCGTCAATAGTTTAGAGATGAGCTCTGACGTTTCAACGGCAACGGTACCAACCAAAACAGGCTGACCTTTTTCATGACGCTCTTTGATATCCTCCACTACAGCAAGGAATTTCCCTTCTATGGAAGCATAGATCAGATCGGCACGGTCATCACGGACGATCGGCTTGTTTGTTGGAATCACAATAACGTTCATATTGTAGATATTACGGAACTCTTCCTCTTCCGTTTTCGCCGTACCGGTCATACCGGAAAGCTTTTCGTACATACGGAAGTAGTTCTGGAACGTGATCGTTGCCATCGTCATACTTTCGTTCTGGATTTCAAGGCCTTCTTTTGCCTCGATTGATTGGTGAAGTCCATCACTGTAACGACGACCTTTCATCAGACGTCCTGTGAAAGAGTCAACGATGACGATTTCGCCTTCCTGAACCACATAGTCCACATCACGGTGCATGCTGACGTGAGCTTTTAACGCTTGATTGATATGATGGTTCAGGGTTACATGTGAAATATCGAACAGGTTTTCAATGTGGAAGGACCTTTCCACTTTGCTGATTCCGTCTTCCGTTAATTGCACACCTTTTGTTTTTTCATCATATGTGTAATCCTCATCTTTTTTCAGGGTACGTACGACGGCATTGGCCTGGATATAAAGCTGAGGCGTGCGCTGTGCGTTACCGGAAATGATCAGAGGTGTACGTGCTTCATCGATTAGAATCGAGTCAACCTCATCGATTACGGCAAAATGAAGGGGACGCTGCACCATTTGATCTTTGTACAGGACCATATTGTCACGAAGGTAGTCGAATCCGAATTCGTTATTCGTACCATATGTGATATCCGCTTTGTATGCTTCACGTTTTTCGTCTTTGGACATAGAGTTTAAGTTCAGACCTACAGAGAGTCCCAGGAAATTATAAAGCTTGCCCATTTCCTCAGCATCACGGCTGGCCAGGTATTCATTGACTGTGATGACGTGAACGCCTTTTCCAGTGATGGCATTCAAGTACACAGGCATAGTCGCTGTCAGCGTTTTACCTTCACCGGTTTTCATCTCGGAGATGTTCCCTCCATGCAGGGAGGCACCACCCATAAGCTGAACGCGGTAAGGGTACTGACCCAACACGCGGCGCGCGGCTTCCCGTACGACAGCAAAGGCTTCAACCAGCATATCCTCCAGGTCTTCACCCTTTTGGTAACGCTCCTTGAAACGCTCCGTTCTTTCACGGATTTCATCATCCGTCAAACGCTCCATATCGGGGCCTAATTCTTCTATTTGATCAGCCAGTTTTTCCAGCCTCTTTATTTCTCTTTTATTCGCATCGAATACTTTGTTTAATAGACCAAGCATGTATAAACGCTCCTTTATCTGTGTTTAAATGAGAGCCGAACGTCACTAATATAACAAAAGAAAATGAAATTCAGATGAGATTGTCGAAAACTCATGTAAAAACACACCCTCATCAGCTTCCAATCACTCTACTTAAAATTCGCTACAAAATCCAAATATCCTCCCACAAAAACACGATATATTCCCTACCAATCTTACCACTATCCTATATGGGTTACAACTCAAGGAGGGACGGACCTCTCAACCTCACCCGTTTCAATGGTTGGATGCTGCACTATCAGCCTGTGTTCGTGGATGGATCATGTGTTGAGGAGCCATTAGGAGCCATTAGGGACGGACCTCACCTACTTCATCAATTCATCAAGGATTGGCGACTTTAAAGCAATTCCATATATAATTGGTGAACGGCGAGGTCCGTCCCTCTAAAACAAAAAAGCCGCCTATGCAGGCGACTTTTAGGTGTTTTGTATTGGTCAGGCTTTGGTTGCTTTCAGTAGTTCGCAGACGGTGTCCTGGTAGCTTTCCCAGATTTGTTTGCTTCGTCTTGAGATGCTGTTGGCGGAGACATCGAAGTATTCTGCCAGTTCCTTTTGGACGTGACGGATACTGATTTCGTCGATGTTTTTCGCCATGTCCACCAGTGCTCCCGAGTAGATTTTCGGATTGCGGATCGTCGGGCGCTCTGTGTAGAAGTATTTTTCCAATACGGCTACGAGCAACTCACTTTCTTTTTTGTCTTCCCCTTTTTCAGTCAGGAAGTTTTGAAGGGATGTAATTGCTTCAACGTATTCCGGAGTTTTCCATATTTCTACTCCTTCGATCGCTTCTTCCGATTTCTCATCCGAATCCTTGGAAGTATCTGTTTCATCCGTGGCTTTAGTAGATGCTGCTGCTTTACCGCCCTTCTTCTTCTCAGCACTATAAAGAACGAATCCCACATCCGCTATTTCCAAGTACTGCCCTGAAAGGTAATCATGCAAGTTTTCAAACTCGCCTTGTTCAAAACGGATTTTCACCAGCTCCATCGCTGCTTTCTCAATCGCAGGATAAATGAAGTATTGAGCGAATGGAAGATACTTCTCCCCATTCGGCAACAATAACCCCAAGAAGAAACTATTCTCTTCCAGCTTACCGAACTTTTCCGTTACAATCAGCACATCACCAGAGAGGGCTTCTTCCACACGTAACGTATTGTCATCCAGCTTCTCGACTGAACCTGCCGTCACGCGAACGTTTTTCCATGACTCCAACACTTCAGCTGTCTGAGGACGAGTCACCGTGCTCAACTGCTTATCAACAAATCGTTCAATCAAACGAACACCGTCAGCATCCTTTTGAGTCGCTCCGTACCAGCTGACAAATGCCATTTCATAAATATCCGGATCCGCTTGCATAAGATCCATCTTCGCCAAGTAGTGATGATAGGATTCTTCCATCTCTGTTGACTGCGCCGTAGCAATATAATCATAAAGTTGCGCCTGAAGCACATCCAGCTCCTGACTCACCAACGTATCTATATTCACAACATTTTCTTTTTCACAGCATTTCTTATATTTTTTCCCACTGCCGCATGGGCATGGTTCATTTCTTCCGACTGTACTCATGTTTGTATTTACCTCCAACTTCTTGAGTCCCGTACACAAATGTTCATTATATAACATTTGTGGCGTTCCTTAAACTGTTTTAGAACAAGAAAAAAGAACCAATCGCTTTTGGACCGGTTCTTTAATGATCTATCGTCCTTGTTTTTTCATATAATCCAAGACATCTAAATCGATATAATTCTCATCCTGCTCCCGCATTTCAAAGTTCTCGGTGTGGAGATAGTCTTTCAAACTCTGATGAAGGGACTGTCTTTCTTTTGCATAGCCAAGACGGGTGAGTTCCCGCTCCACTTCATCGTGGATTTCACCTTCCAGTAATACGACTCTACCAGGATCTGATTCTTTAAAATAGAGCTGATGCAACAGATAGATTCGCTTCAGTTCCTTAATAGGAGACGCGTGATCATCCACCCTGAGATCGATGTACCGATCATTGAAGCCACCATATCCACCGCTTTCCTTCACCACTAGAAGAGCAGCAGACTGCATACCTCGGGAATCACCTCCCGCTTCCTGACCGGCATCTAATGCATGGAGTAATCGTTCAGCCAGTGATCCGGTCGTCGACTCAAATGTCTCTGCCATCGCCTTTACGGTATTCTCATCAACTAAAATATTCCCTTGAGCAGCAAAGTGCTTTCCTATTTGTCCTCCAGCCCAATCATAGCAGCCTTCTCCTGTAAAAGTGGCAGGGTTGCCTCCAGCATCAATTAACCCTACTTGACGTAAAGGACGCTCCGGATCATCCTGTGTGATGATATCGAGCGCTTCCTCCGCCGTCTTTCCTTCTTCCATTAATTGAAGTGCATGGGGTCCGTACGAAGTATTCGCGTAAGACTGAGTCGCTACCGCCCCCACACCCGCTTTCGCAAAAGGCACGACCGAACCGACCCCGAGGAATTTGGATTGGACCGCAATCCCCCACTCTTTTTCTTCCGGGTCATAGCCTACAATGGAATACGTCATGGTGATGTCCTCCTTAAGTTTTCTATTACCATCTTCCTATCTTTGAGGGTGAAAACATAATGTCTACCTACAAACTTCTACAATAATTGTCAAAAATCCTTTTTATAAAAAAGATCCTGCAGTCATGTAGACTACAGGATCACCTCATTTAATAGTTAATTCGTTTCAATCAAGCCGTACTTCCCATCACGACGCTTGTACACAATATTCGTCGCGTTCGTCTCTGCGTCCGTGAAAATGAAGAATGTGTGACCCAGCATGTTCATCTGCAAGATCGCTTCTTCACTGTCCATCGGCTTAAGATTGAACTGCTTCGTTCTTACTACTTCCGTATCGTCCTCTTCCTCCAATTCCACGGCAGCTGCGCCGTTAGGAGAAACATGATTCAAATCTTCCTGAGCCGCGAAGAACTCCTTCGGGCTGCCCTTTTCACGCATCTTACGGTTCACTCTCGTTTTATGTTTGCGAATTTGACGCTCCAATTTATCTACAATCAGATCAATGGCCGCATACATATCTGCGTTGCGTTCCTCTGCACGTAGCACTAATTGCGGCATTGGAATAGTCACTTCAGTTTTCGTATTTTTATCAGGATACACTTTTAAATTAACATGTACATTTGCATCAGGAGTTTCATTAAAGTAACGATCTAACTTGCCAATCTTCTTCTCCACGTGTTCGCGAATCGCTGGAGTTACCTCAATGTTCTCGCCTCGAATGTTGTAGTTCAACATGTAAACTCCTCCTTTTAAAAATAAAGCTATGTTTATATATTCTCCATTCCCTTGATTATTCCTTCTTAAACTTTCTAAATTTTTTGTCAATTTTCCGTAAAGTTTGTAATGTGGTGTCGAAAGTGTTGATAGGTGTGGGGTTGGAGAATGAAAGAGTGAGGTGATGGCTGCGAGTATGTAGGTTCACCTGTGGCTCTTTCTATTATTATTTTCTCACTTTTTGAGGAGATTAAACGGTGGGAATTTGGAGGTTTTGTGAATGGTTTGGGGCGGATTTGTGAATGAGGTTGATTGTCATTGGTGTTTTAAATTTATTTGTACCTGGTACATTTACTTTGGATTGTACCTGGTACATTTACTTTGGATTGTACCTGGTACAATGACTAACAAATGCACCTCGTACAAAATGAAATAAACAGTTATATCGGCTGGTTCCAATCCTTAATATTAAATTTTGTTTCTACATAAAATTTATATTTCTCGTTTGGATGATCACCAAGATTTGAAAGAATCTTTTGAGTATCGACAATTGATTTATAACCTGCATTTATAAAACTCTTATAGCTGCTCCAATTATAGTCTTCTGGTTGTTTAGAGTACTTGGATTTCACCGGGTTCAAATGAATGTAACTACTTGTATCGATAAGCTGCTTAGAATTATTAATCAGCTTGGCATAATATCGGTCCTGAAACACATGACCAATATAGTTGTATTTCCGGTTAAAATACCTAGCATAAATGGAATGAATGTAATGGATAATCTCTGAAGGAGAGTCATCGAGTGTCCCAATTATGAGATGAACATGATTGGGCATGAGGCAATACGAATGGAGAATGAATGGAGTTTTTTCTTTTGCTCTTTGTACTAATCCTAAATAATGATTAAAATCTTTTCTATCTCGAAAAAGATTATTCTTCCTGTTACCTCGTGCGGTTATGTGATAAATAGCTCCAGGATACCAGACCCTATGATTTCTTGTCATTAAATCTTCCTCTCCTTAATAAAGTTACAACTTTTATTCTTATTCGACATGATTCGAAATTTCCCTTCTCATATGTGTGTGAAAGTTGATATGTACCTGGTACATCTGAACCTTTTTGTACCAGGTACATATCTGACCTCTTGTACCAGGTACAAATTGGATTCATTGTACCTGGTACAAGAGAGAACTAAACATCCACATCCCGCCGACCAAAAAACCACCCCGCTAATCCACCAAACCCAATCAAATACACCACAATAACCCCAACAGAAAACAAAAACGTCATCCCTTCAAAAGGCGGTGTACCGAAGAAATACTGCTGCAGATCCGTATTTGCAAACAACAAATACCTCCCCCACTCCATTCCCCTCTCGTTCATTACAAGCAAGAATGTACCTGCAGAGAATGTCAGAAAGATGGTCGACCCGATGGCAAAGGAACCGCTTCTCGTCAGTACAGATAGAGTGAAAGCAAAGGAACAAATCACGACCAACTCAAGAAATCTCAGCACATAAGCCCCCGCTACAATAAAAACGTTCAAGCTGAAGTCAAAGAAGCTGTCGTAGAACCAGAGTATGCCCAGTATGGACGAAAATAAGAAATGTGCAGTCGTCAAAAGTGTTGCTATGACAACGACCGTTAAGTATTTTGAGAGCAATATTCTCACACGGTTGACGGGGCGAATGAGCAGCAGCTTGATGGTACCTGTCGAAAACTCACTGGATACGATGTCGCCTGCTATGATGAGGCAGAAGACTTGGAGGACAATGAGCAGGTTTGAGCTGATTCGCATGTATTCCCAGAAGGAGAATTGGATTCCATCGAATAGCATGTAGACGAAAAGGGATGCGATGGAGTTGATGAATACGATCACTCCAATGGAAATCCACATGCGGGGGCGGGATAGTTGTTTTATAAGTTCATTGGTTATTAGGTTGATCATATGTCTTCATCCGTTTCGAACTTGATTTGCCAGTTTCTTGGGAGCCACTCTCAAATAGCCTTCGTAAATCAAGGCTTCAATCGCTTGCCATCCTACTTCCTCGGCGTCTACCAACACCCAGCCATGTCTTCCGATGTAGGGGGCTTTTGTGTAGCCTGGCTGTTCGAGTAGGATTTCTTGTGTGGTGGGGAGGGTTTTAATAGATAAGGAGAGATTGTTCTCCTCGCCAATGATCACAAATGGCTTGTCCTTCACCCGGAAGGAAGTGTGGCCAAAGCCGTCTATGTGTTCATGAACTTCCGGATAAGTTACGCAAAGACTTCTGATTTCATCTACCAGACTATTTTTCATACCGGCTTCCCTCCAGCATTTTTTCTATTATTATAGCATGAGAGTATTTGGAAATAGAAAAAAGCCTCGCATATTGGTCGAGGCTTTATTTCTTTTTATCGTAGAACATTCCGTCGTATTGTAAGGATTCGTATGGATTTGCATATTTCTGAACGGAGGTTCTTTTCCTGGATAACCCGTTCATGTCCCGTTTTATTGAAGACTGCAATTGTGAGAGTTCCTTATCTATTTCTTGACTCCATGTGATCATTTGCTTTCCAAGCACTTGCTCCTCTTCGGTAAAAGGGGGCCTGATCGCTGTGATTAAAATTTGTCTTTTATCTAAAAGAGACTCTATTGTTTCGATCGTGGATTCCCGATTTTCTATGTGTTCCAACGCTTCTTTCAACTGCTTCGTAATGGTGTGACAACGAACGACCGAGCTCACGCCTGTCCCACCTGACCCCCGTGCTGCTTTTGACGGTTCAGCTTAATGACTTCTTTCCACGTGTCGCGGAACTCTGTGATGAGGCCATCCACTTCTTCTAAAATAGAAGCATCATTCTTGATATTGGCTTCCGTCAGACGGCGATTGATGTAGTCGTATAGGGACATTAGATTTTTCGATACTTCAAGATCCATGTTTAACGTAACCATCAGCTCATTCACGATGGCCTGTGTCTTCTGGATATTTGTGTTCTTCAGTTCAATATTCTTATCTTCCATCGCTTTTTTCGCGATATGGATGAATTTCAGGCTTCCGTTATAGAGCATAAGGGTGAGTTCACCTGGTGACGCGGTGTTAACCGAGTTGTTCTGGTATGCTGCATAAGGGTTGTTGATGGCCATAGTGACACTCCTTTAGGTATGATTAGCCGCCAAATTGGTTCATGAGGAACATGGATTGCTGGTTTGAACGCTGGATCGCTTTTTCCATGGCGGTGAATTGGCGCCAATAGCGGTCTTCGACTTGGATCAGACGATTTTCAAAGCGATCCATTTGATTGTCCATATTGTTCAAGAGGCGACCAAGGGTAAATGTATTATTCGTACTGGATGCTTTTCCGGCTTTTTTCTCAATGCTGTCCATTGTATTTTTCAACGTATCACGAAGTCGACGGGCAATTCCCTGCTCACCTGGAGTCTCTCCATTTTTCGCAAGAATTTCGTATAGAGCATTCGGATCTTTTGATATTGCTTCTTTCAGCTTGCTTTCATCAATGGTCAGCTTTCCACGGTCAAGGTAGTTACTTGATGTTTTGATTCCGATTTGCGCCAGCTGGTCGACGCCTGATGTACCGCCTAAAACTGGTGTGTACATGTCTGTCCGCATTTTGTTCAGACCCGATGTTAAGACGGAATCATTCCGAAGCGTTCCACTACGGGACTTTTCTTCCCATAATTCAATTTCCTTTTCTTCCATCGACTCTTTTTGTTCAGCCGTTAGTGGTTGGAAATCCCGGTATTTCTTTTCGTTCACTTCACCGTTTACTTTTTCGATGAGTTTGTTGTATTCGTCGACGAATTTGACGATTTTTTCTAGGATTTTATCCGTGTCAGGCTGTGAGGAGAAGGTTACATTGGTATTGGATGCATTCTTCAACGTTAATTCAAAGCCATTGATCGTAAACGTATTGGATGAACGTTCAGTCTCCATCCCGTTGTATGTAAACTTGGCATTCTCTCCAATGGAGCCCCTATTATTAGCCAGGGCCGTATCATTGTCAGCGTCAAGATTCAGGTGGGTAGTAAACAGGTCTCCCTGCAACTCAATTTCAGCACCTCCGGCATTGGCACCTGTATTCTTACTCATCACAGACATTTGCTTTGTGTGTTGATCATAGAACATCGTGACACCGGTCTGAGCATTGATCTTCGCTATTAAACTGTCCAACGTTTCATCTTCAGCAATAAATTTGATTTCGGTAAAATCAGCCGCCATCGTTCCGTCTGCTTTGATCGCTTTTACTTTGATGCTCTGCTCACCCGTCATCCCGAACGATTCACTCAACTTCTTTTTGGGATCAAATGCTCCCCCATCTGACTGGGTGATCGACGAGCTGTACATAGTAGCTGCAGTAGCTAATTTTTCCACCTTCAATGTTCCTGAGAAGTCAGTAGTAGAATTAATGTTTTTAATGGAGACTTCATTCGGGTTCGACACAGATACCGTTTTCTGAGTATACGTCCCCTGCTTCATTACTCCGTCAAAAATAAGATTACTAAAATCAAACATCATCTTATTCATATCCCGGTAATCATCACGCTGCCACTCAAGGAATTGCTTCTTCTGTTCAAGTTTATCTAAAGGAATTCGCTCTGCCTTCATCAGGTCTTTAATAATTTGATCCGTGTCCATGCCACTGGCAAGTCCACCAATTCGCATATCAGCCATATGTATCTCCTTCCGCTAAATCTTCTTATCGACCATTAAACCAACAAATTCCGTCATCGCCGCATGCATATCAAGAATCTTCTTTGCTGGTATCTCTTTCACTATTTCCTGCGTGCGATCATCCACGATCGTCACATAATATTCCTGTAATTTATCATGAAATTCAAATTTGAGGTGTGTATTCGAAGTGGACATAAACTCATTCATCCCATGAACGACATCTTCCACCTTTTCTTTGGTGACAGGTTCTCTTCTGGAGGTTTCTTCATGGTGTCGTTCCTGCGCTTGAATTTGCTTCACTTCTTCACTGGTTTGATTCTCTAATCTAGTAAATGATTGTACTCCTGAAACTCCGCCTGTCACTTTATCAATCATCGTTTGATCCTCCTGAGGGATATATGGGTTATATCGGAATTTGGTGGGAAAAGTTTAGTGGTTAGAAGCCTATTTAACTTTAAACATAGAAAAAGAGACCCTATTGCTAGAGCCCCTCTTAGAAATATTAAAATTAACGAAGAAGTTGTAAAACTCCTTGTGGTTGCTGATTTGCTTGCGCTAACATAGCTTGTGCTGCTTGAGAAAGAATAGAATTCTTCGTTTGGTTCATCATTTCTTTCGCCATCGTGCGAACATTTATTCTCATAAATGACCAGACTATATCTTCACCCTCTAGCATAGCAGGGGTTGGGCACTTCGGATCCACAATGCTGATGACCATTGTTTCACCTACGGATTTCATCACCATAGCTTTCGCCTTAGATGGTCTATCCTAGTCGTTGAACCTTCTCCAGAGTTTCCTCACAGAAGCTTGGCTGCTGATTGCCCAATCTCTTCTTTTGTTAAAGCCATCACGCTTGTCGTTTCCAACTACGTTGTGGCAAGAAAAGCTCTAAGGGGTTTCCAGCAATTCACCCAATTATGATCTCTAGCCGTTACCAGCTAGGACGACTGTGCTTGTGGCTGCTTAAGCAGCTAAAGCATAATCTACGTCACGCACACGAGATTCAGCTGCTGTTAAGTTTTCAGCAGATGTGTCAATATTATTGATTGCATAATCTAATCTGTTTTGATAAGCACCAAGATTAGAACGTTGAGCAGATACAGTTTCTATAGCATCATTAATAACTGTAATTGCTGCTGTAGCAACTGCTGCAGTTGAACTAATATCCACAGCACCATCTGTTTCCGCTGAACCTGCAGCTACTAATAGTGTAGCACCATCCATCGCAGCAACACTTAATGAAATTTGTTGATTTTCATTAGCACCTACTTGGAAAGTAAAAGAACCATTTCCATTTGGACCACCTGTTCCAGTTAATAAATCTTGACCATTAAATTGTGTGTCTCTTGCAATACGATTAATGTCTTTGGCTAACTGATCAGCCTCATCTTGAATCGCAGTACGATCCTCAGTAGTATTTGTATCATTAGAAGCTTGTACCGCTAATTCACGCATACGTTGAAGCATAGAATGCGTTTCATTTAACGCACCTTCAGCAGTTTGAATTAATGAAATACCATCTTGAGCATTACGTGAAGCTTGTTCTAAACCACGAATTTGGCCACGCATTTTTTCTGAAATCGAAAGACCCGCAGCATCATCACCTGCTTTATTAATACGGAGACCTGAAGATAGTTTTTCCATTGAAGATGATTGTGCAGTAGAAGCACTATTCAATTGACGATAAGTATTCAACGCCGCGATATTATGATTAATTCTCATAACTAAAATTTCCTCCTTGAAAGTAAGCCCACATCCATGTGAACTATAAAAGTTTAGTAGTCTGCAACGATTCACAAAGGTCGGCCGCCCTTTTCCTCATTGCTTACACTACTAATATCGGTCGGTTTAACTAGTATTTAATAGTTAGTGAAAATTAATTACTCATTTTTTGGCAAAAGATTAAATAGATTGTCGATTCCCTTCGAAGCTTCGGTGTTTTCTTCCTGAATAGATAGGTAGACTTCTTTCCGATGAATATCTACATTCTTTGGGGCATTAATCCCCAACCTCACTTGATCCCCTTTTACTGAAATCACGGTTAACTCAATGTCATCCCCAATCTGAATGCTTTCTCCCGTTTTCCTTGTCAGTACTAACATCCCCTCACCCCTTCTTCCCTGCAGGCTGGGCAAAGATCTGGTGCTTGGTTTGGTAGTCTGTGTTGTTCAGGATGACTTGTTTTCCTTTGCGATTTGCCAGATTAATAATGATCGGAGCCTGGAGATTTGCGGTTGATTCATGAAGGGTTTCGCGTACAGTCAAAATAGAAAGCACCTGCACCTCTTTTTCCGAAGGGTTCTCTAGTAACTCCACACTCGCCTGATCCAATTCAAAGTCATATTCCTTAAAGAATACAAACGGATCCGTGACCACGAATCCAAGTTGAGGTGTGGCCACCGATTGCAGGATATGAAACCATTCATTTTCAGGGAGGGGCAATAATATAAACTGCTTTTCTTCTCCAAATCCGGGGATTCCGTGATCAAATATCAGGACTTCCTCTGAATGGATGTCAATGGCGCCGT
This sequence comes from Rossellomorea sp. FM04394, assembly GCF_041889765.1. NCBI lineage: Bacteria > Bacillati > Bacillota > Bacilli > Caryophanales > Bacillaceae > Rossellomorea > Rossellomorea sp. FM04394. The sequence goes on from NZ_CP168654.1 coordinate 3,890,440, forward strand.
GGTATTTTGTATCTATGTTCATCATTCTCATTCCTTCGTTTTATATTTCTTGTTCGTAGTTAATGCCGACATGCTTTAAGTTCGCGAAGTCGATTTGTAAATCGGCGTATCGTTTCAGGCTGATGTCGACTTTGGCAGGCGTATAGTGGATGGTCGGTTTCTGTGGACGGGTATTATTGATTACTCTTTGAGGTTCGAAGTTCACTCTGACACTTCCCGGATCATACCCGATCTTGACGCTTCCGGGAGATGGAATCCAGCCAATATTAAAGTCGTATATAGGGTTTTCGCTGTTTCGTTTTGCCTGGTCTGCTATCGCGTTTCCTCCATGTTCAACCATCATGAGTTCATCGCCATCCTGGGCCACCCGGGCAAGCCCCCGTAACCAATCTTCGTACCCTTGTTGAGAGTATTCTTCTATCCTGCGGCGTACGGATTTCAAATCCATGTCTGCCCTTGCCTCTGTTTGATCGATGGTCAGCCTGGATGGTCTCCGTTCAATCTCCATTTTCCCTGCCGGCTGTTGGATATCGAGTTCTACTTTGGGTTGTTCGATATCCATTCGTCCCGGAGTCGTGTGGATCCCGAGTTCCGCCGGAGTGGATTGCAATCGAATTTGTGGCATGTTCATGAGTGTTCACCTCCAAAGAAAAAGGGACTACCCCTTAAGGTGACAGTACACCTTAAAGGGTCAGTCCCCTTGCTTTTATCGTAAGAAATCCATCAATGTCGGCTGCATGATTCTTGCCCCTACACTGAGGGCGGCACGGTGGACACTTTCCTGGGTTTTCAGGTCGGTGATCACCCGTTCGATATCGGCGTCTTCGTTATCCGAAAGAATACGGCTGGCGGTCACTTCCTGCTGAGCCAAGCGGTCATCGATCATTTCCAGCCTATTGTAGCGGGCGCCCAGGTCCGAACGTTCCGCAGATAGTGTATTCATCACTTCATCCAAGTTTTCGAGTTCCGTATCAAGACTTGAAACATCTCCCGATTCTAATGCTTTTTGGATTGAGTGTACTGTATTGAACAATTGTTGACTAAAAACTTTTGATGGGTTGGCGTTTGCCTTTAGTGATACGCCCTGTGACACTTCAATGGTGTATTCGCCGTTCGTCCCATTGAGTATGTTATCAGCTACCTTTGGGGCGGTCCCGTCAGCAGGTACCCCATCCTTCATTGGAGAATTCCCGACATCCGTTCCATTAAAGATGTATCGTCCTGCCACTTTTGTTTCAGCCACACTGACAAGGTCCTTTTTGATTTGTTCGATTTCAACGGCCACCGCTTTACGGTCTTCTTCACTGAGGGATCCGTTCTTCCCTTGCAGTGTCAATTCCCGAACACGCTGCAGTCCCTGATTGGCATGATCAATTCCGGACTCTGAATTCTCCATCCATAAGTAAAGTTCTGATAGATTCCTTTTATATTGTTCGATTCCCGTCAGATTGGAGCGATAGAACATGCCCTTCATGGCAACAACAGGATCATCGGAAGGCTTGGTAATTTTCTTCCCCGTCGCCAACTGGTCCTGTAGCTGCCCCATCCGTCCATAGGATGAACTGAGATTTCTCATCGAGTTCCCCGTCAGCATACTTTGAGTTACACGCATATTGTTTACCTACCTTCCAACGGTTCCCATGCCGTTGATGATTTTATCGAGCATTTCGTCCTGCAGCGTGATCATTCTGGCAGAGGCGTTGTAGGCATGCTGGAATTTGATCATGTCCGTCATTTCTTCATCAAGGGAAACCCCGCTTACGGACATCCTGCGTTCGTCAACAGCGGATCTGAGGACATTCGAGTTGCTCGCAAGTCTTAAAGATTCCTGTGATTCAACCGCCATCCTTCCAATAACTGATTCGAAATGACCCTGAAAAGATGACTCTTTTTCCCCATAAGGTAATTTGGTGGTTGTGATGATATCAGCGAGGGCCAGCACATTTGTTGCATCCCCCAGGGTAGGATTGTCTGCACTGGCTGTGGCTATGTTGTCGAGATTGCTAAGTTCATCAGCTATTTGAATCCGTTGAGCGAATCCCTCTTTATTATCGGGATCCAAGTCTAATGAGGGATCTTTTGAATCCTGAAAGAATTTAGGTGTTTCTGAGATGGAGGTCGGATTATTGATTTGTTCCGCTGTTACGCCTTGTTGATGCTGTTCATTAAAGGCTTTCGCAAATTCAAACGCCATGCTGTCTAATTCTTGGAGCATGGTGACATAAGATCCTTCTGCCTCACCTTTTTCATTTTCAAATCCATATGTATCGACAAGGGCCCTCAATTTCCCTTCACCTTTTGATAAGAAGTCATTTATAGCGATCGTTTCCCCACCGATTGTGACAGAATCAACCGTATCTTGATCTCCATTAAATGAAAGACTGAGTTCCTTAGCTCCACTCTTATCGACCAGGTCCACCGGATTCTTTCCGTCTTTACCTACTAATGTTATGGTCACGGAACCTTCAGCCATTGGAGAAGACCCTCCACCGTTCGACTGATAACTTGTTTTGATCGTGACCTGTTTTGATAACTCATCGATTAAACGATCCCGTTCATCATACAAATCGTTTGGGAGATAGCCATGGGGCTCTACTTCGGCAATTTGTTTATTAATATTATCAATCTGTCTTGTAAGAGAGTTAATTTGCGTTTCACTCACAGACAATTCATTTTTCAAATCGTTTCTCACGCTTGTTAATGAAGATGATAAATAATTAAACGTTTCTGCAACAGCGATTCCACGCTGACGTACGACAGACCGGGCACCTGAGTTCGTAGGGTTGACTGCTAGATCCTGAAGGGATTGCCAGAACATATCCATCGTTTTCGACAAGCCTGAATCAGATGGTTCATTCATCACTTCCTCCATCTTCTTCATGGCTTCCATTTTCGTATCCCAGTAGCCAAGCTTATTATTTTCCCCTCTATATTGGGTGTCCAGGAAAGAATCTCGAACACGCTGGATCGATCCAGCTTCAACACCTGTTCCGATTTGACCGGGAATTTGCGGACGGTTCATGGAGGGAGCCGGGTAAGGTTCCGTTTGGGCAAAATTGACACGTTGTCGGGTGTAACCGGGGGTATTTGCGTTGGAGATGTTATGACCAGTCGTATAAAGGGCTCCTTGTTGGGTGTACATCCCCCGTTTAGCCGTTTCAAGGCCCATAAAAGTGGATCGCATGGTGTTGCCTCCGTTTCACATGATTGGTGTTATGCTTTCGAATCGAATATGGATTTTCCTGCAGGTATCGACTTTTCAGCGTTTGGACGGGAATACGTTAATTTTACTGATTTAGGCTGCAGCAACGACAAGTTCATATTGACAAATTGAAGAGATTGATAGACAAGCTTTTGATTAAGTTCGTTCCGTGCCTTTAACTCGGCTATCATATCAACAAGCCTTCGCTGCCAGATGCCAAGAATCTCTGCATCTTCAGGTGAACTGTATTCCATACACAAAGAGATTGTTGGGGTTTTCTCCATTCGGACTCCTAATGAATCAAGATAGTGATTGGACTCCTGTTGTCTTTTGATTTCAAGCGTATTGATGGCTGCCAGATGCTTTTGTTCATCCTTTAGCACTGCGTCCAGCTCGATCATGGCACCTTTTTTAATTACATCCGTCTTTTCAACCGAAAGATCGAACAAACTCTTGTGCAACTTATAAAGTTTTTCCAACGTTGCAATCAATGAAGTTGCCGGCATGTCTGTTCGCTCCCTTAATTTCCGTTATAAAAATTCTTTAATCCTTTAGCAATCGCTTTAGGGTCAATGGTGTAGTTACCGCTCTGCACCTGGTCCTTGAGTGCTTCTACTTTCGCCTGGCGTTCCTTGCTGATTTTAGAGACCTCCTGCATCTCTTTGGCAGCAGAAGAAATCTCAATCTTATCTGAAGCCGTCTTTCCGGTCTTGCCAACTTGATCCATTTTGTTAAGATTGCGCTTATAAGGATTAATGTTTTGATTTCCGATATTGTTAATCTTCATCATTTTTCCCTCGCTTTCATCACGTCCATCGTCTCTACCTAGTATATCGGATAAAAAAACGGTTTGTTTAGTTCGAAAGACTGGTTAGTATTTCCTGATTTTCTTGCGTGACGTATCTAGTTCTTATTTCTTACTGTGTAATACGTTTTTTGATTCGATTCCTTCACCTTACTCTTCCATTCTTGCTCCGACTCGAACTGCTTCAGCTCACTGACAAGTTCTGAAGAACAATCGTTACAAATCCTCCCCGTCCCAATAATCTTCCCGCATTTATCACACGGATAACCCATGTTCGGAAACTGCCTTGTCTGGATGCGCCCCTTCTTCACCCATTTATAGAGAAGCTCTTCGTCCACACCCGTCACTTCAATCACACGATTCATGGTGGCCGCACGGTTTTCCCGTCTCTTCAGGAATTGGTAGACTGCCTCGTACGTATTCTCTTCTTCTTTATAGCACGTATCGCATACATCCCTGAATTGATTTTTCATAAAAATCCCGTTGCAGCGTGGACAGTTAATGATCTCTGACATCGTTCCATTCCTCCCTGATTCACTTCTATTATTCTCTATATCGGCAGAAGCGAGCGTTGCTTTAACCTCTTGCAAGGGTCAAAGAGGATACTTCGCTGGCACCCGCTTCCTTCAGCAATTTAGCTGCTTGCCTCAACGTCGTTCCCGTCGTATAAATATCATCAAACAGAAGGACCCTCTTTCCATCAACACCCCCTTCGCCCAACTGAAACACCTGCTCCTGCTGAAGCCGCTCCCACCGCGTCTTCTTCGACTGCTTTTCCGAGTGGGAGCGGGTAAGGAGACGAGAGGGACGGACCTCTGCTTCTTCCAGGAGAGCAGTGGATTGATTGAATCCTCTTTCATATAAACGGTCGTTACTTAGTGGGATCGGGGTCACTAGATCAAACTCACTTTTTTCAATATAATTTTTGAGAATAGAAGCAAATGGTTTTGCCAATACATAGTCTCCTCGATATTTGTATCGAGCAAGATACTCTTTAAGAAAATCATTATATTGATAGAGTGATACGTTCTGTCGCAGGACCCCTTTCCACTCATGGTCAGACTCCCACCGTTCACAATCCAGGCACTGCTCCCCTTTTATAAAATCGGAAGGTAGCTCTTCCATGGACCGGGAACAACCTGAACAACGCTTTCCCTCTATTATCACCAGCTGTTTTTCACACTTATTACAAAGCAACGGAGGTACTCTGTAAAATAAACCTTTCCAGGATAAGACCTCAACAAGTTCATTCCCACAGTACAAGCAGTTACTTACCATCAATCAACCCCCGCTTCACGGCTTCCCTGTTCATGTCATTGATATGAAGGAGCGCTTTGATCATCTCACGGGTGCGACCGAAGTGAAAATAGACGATGTCACCCTTTGGAAAGTCCGCACTTCGCCCCACTCTCCCTGCAATCTGAACAAGGGCGCTTTCTGTAAAGATCTTTTCTTCAGCTCCAAGGACTGCTACATCGATATTGGGTATGGTAACCCCCCTTTCTAAAATGGTGGTGGTGAGTAAGATCGGAATCTCTTTATTACGCATTTTCATGACTTTTTCTTTTCTTTGGGGATCTTCTGCATGCACAGATTGGATGAGAGGATCGATTTCTTGAAAGAGAGGAAGGGCTTTTTCCATGATTTCAACGGTGGGGAAGAAGATCAAGGCTTGTTTGGATTGCTGTAGTTTTAGGGACGTCCATTTCTTCAGTCCAGGAGGAATCCGTTTTTTCTCAAGGGATTTCTTCCAAAGTCCGCACCATGCAAAGCGTGGCAGGGGAATCGGATGGCGGTGGAAACGGGCTGGGATTTCGATGAAGGATCGCTTCCCTCCCGCACATTGCTTCTGTGTCTTTCGATCAGGTGTGGCTGTGAGATAAATGATAGAGGATTGAGTTTTCCGCGCTTTTTCTACTGCCCACTTCAAAGAAACATCATAGGAATACGGAAAGGCATCCACTTCATCGATGATCATGACGTCAAATGCTTCTTTAAACCGGTAAAGCTGGTGGGTGGTGGTAAGAACGAGCTGGCCATAGGTGTTTCTTTCTTCAGACCCGCCGTAAAGTGTGATGATCATTGTGTCAGGGAAGACCTTTTTAAGGCGGGGAGACAGTTCAAGAATGACGTCGGTTCTGGGTGCGGCAATGCATACCCGTTTGTTTTCCTGAAGAGCTTCATGAATCCCTTCAAAGAGAACCTCGGTCTTTCCTGCCCCGCATACGGCCCACACAAGCAGGTCCTTGCTGGTATGGACTGCTGAGACCATTCGCTTGGAAGCTTCTTTCTGCGCCTCTGAAAGAGTTCCAAGCCATTGAAAAGTTGGAGGTGAGTCAGGAACCGGTTCAGGCCCATGCCATGTCAGAAGCGTTGTGCACTCCGATACCTTTCCCATCATGATGCAATTTCGGCAATAGGTACACGTGGTGTGGCATCTTGAACACGAAAAGGAAGCGAACAAATGAGGCCGTTTGTTTCCACAACGGTGGCAACAGCTCTTTTCCACACCCTTTTGATAGGAAACATATCCATTTAAATAATGCTCATGCAGGACATCAATCGAAATTGGGATTTCGTCTAAAAGCAGGGATCGGCCGCTGAGAAAGGATTGAAGCTCTGAAGAAAAGGTGAAGGATTCATTGAGGGGTTGAAATGGGATGGAAGATATATCTGAAATCCGCTGCAAAATGGTACTTTCTCCTATCAGCAGGGATTGCGGGGTTAAATGGTTATCTGTAAAAGCAAAACGCAAACACATCACTCCTTTTTGGGATAGTGTTGTATTCTACACTGGTCTGTGAAAATCCTGCCTAAAATAAAGGTGCCAGGCACAAAAGCTTTGTTTTGTGCCTGGCACCGAGAGTTCGGAAGTGTACCTGGTACATGATAACCTGATTGTACCTGGTACAAAATCTTATCATTGTACCAGGTACAATCAAAAACCCCCAAAACCTAACGACTCATCTTCCGAGCCCATCCCATCCCCATCGAACCCTCACCTAAATGAGTACCGATGACAGGACCGAAAATACTGACATTGAACTCCACATTCGGATACTTCTCCTGAAGCTCATTCTTCCACTCAATCGCATCTTCTTCGCGATTCGCATGGATGATCGAAGCTTGAAATTCTTCTCCGGAAGACACGGCTTCTTCAAGCAGTGACTCCACCCGCTTCAATGCTTTCTTCTTCGTACGGATTTTTTCGAACGGGACGATGACTTTATCCACAAAGTGCAGAAGTGGTTTTACCTGCAAAAGGCTTCCGATGATTGCCTGTGCCTGTGATAATCTGCCTCCGCGTTGTAAGTGAGCCAGGTCATCAACCATGAAGTATGCCTGTACCGATTGCTTCATTTCATCCAGTAACGCAACGATTTCTTCAGCCGTTTTCCCTTCACGGCCAAGCTTGGCCCCTTCAATCGCATAGAAGCCCTGAATCATGCAGCTGATCTCGGAATCATACGCATACACGTCGATTCCCTCGACCATTTCTCCAGCTTGAACGGCACCTTGATACGTTCCGCTGATCCCACTTGATAAGTGGATTGAAATGACGGCATCGTAGTCCCTTGAAAGCTTTTCGAACAGCTCGACGAACTTCCCGACAGGAGGCTGCGAAGTCGTTGGAAGCTTTTCCTGGGTGCTGACCTCTTCGTAAAATTCACTTGCCGTAATATCAACTTCTTCTTGATAGGTTTCTCCTCCCAAAATGACGCTGAGAGGGATCATATGTATGTTCAGTTGATCACGCAATTCTTTCGGGATGTAGGCTGTACTATCCGTTACAATTGCCGTTTTCATAGAATTACCATCCTTATTGTTTATTTTTAAGCCCGTGCTGCGAGCTTGTTTAGTCTACCTTATGTATCCTTTTCATTTTATATGAAAACAAGTTGGTTTGCATCTGTTTATCGGGACTTTCGGGTCCACAAAACGAATCAAACGTTTGTTTAAGACTCAGAACCCTTAAGCTATAAGGGATTCCATATCCTAATCAAACGTTTGTTTAAAGGTCTTACCTCGTACCGACAGGCATGGTCGAGACCAGTTTTTTTGATTTTCTGGAAGACAGGTACACTCCTGCAAAGATAATCAATAAACCTAAAATGAGATTATGTGTCACAGGCTCCCTCAGAAGAACAAACCCCCAGATCATCGCTGTACCCGGTATCAAATACGTCACCGTCGATGCAAATTCAGGTCCTCCATTGGTCATGATGTAAAAATAAAGAAGCGTCGCCACTCCAGAACCTAAACAGCCCAACCCGAGAATGCCAAGAATCACTTCACCGGATAGCAGGCTTCCTACAGATATCGGATTGGTCAACATCATTCCCACAAATCCCACCGCTGCACCGATCAACAACTGGAACGTAGAAATCACCACTACACTCGTTCCCGCCAGGTATTTTTTCGTAAACTGTGAAGCAAACGCGTAGCTCATTGTCGCGAGCACCATCGTCCCTACCCCTACAAAATCAGAAGTGAAAATCCCGCTCACTTCGAAATTCATCAGGACGAGGATTCCTATAAACCCAACGATGATCCCAATCCATTGAAATCCGGTCAATAGGACCGAGAAAAATAAAAATCCCGCAAGTCCAGTCCAAATGGGAGTCGTTGCGTTTAAAATGGAGGCAGTGTTACTATTGATCTGTGTTTCACTTAACGCGATCAGAGTCCAGGGCAACGCCGCATTACCAATCCCGACAACAAATAACTTCCACATAGGGAGCGATTTCTTCTCTCCTTTTTTCCTCTTTATAAATAAGATCGGAAGAAGCACAAGAGCACCGGCTATACAGCGTAAGAATACCGTCCCCCATACACCTACGGGATCCACCAGCCACTTGATAAAAACGAACGACATCCCCCAAATCAAACTTAAGCCAATTAGCGCTATATATAATCTGGCCAATTTGCTTCCTCCTCTCCAAATTGTATAATTTAATAGTTAAATAGACGTTATAACATATTTTGTTAGTTCTATCCTATCTTACTTTGCTGGCGATGGAAACATTCTTTTTTCGTATTTTCGACCTATGATCAAGCATTCTTTTCCAGTTGGAAGAGGTTCATTCGGAGGGGATTCACATCTGCCAACTGAAACCATTTAACTTTCATGGGTTTTCGTCATATAATGGTTGGGTAGGATTTAACTTAGAGAAGACGAAAATTACTTTATAGGACTGATATAGAATGTACAATAAGGAAAAAGTGTTTGAAGAATTATCAAAGGTGATGCATTCTGACAATATCAAACGTGACGAATTGTTAAGAGAGCATCTGTATACGAAGTTAGGCGGAAAAGCAGATTTCTTCTTGACTCCGACCACATATGAAGAAGTTCAAAACATCGTGAAGCTGTCAAATGAAGTGGATGTCCCATTTACATTATTAGGGAACGGATCGAATTTGATTGTAAAAGATGGTGGAATCCGTGGGATCGTTCTTCATTTAAAGAACTTCACAGACATCAAAACGACCGATCAACTGATTGTCGCTCAAAGTGGCGCAGCGATCATCGATGTGTCGAGACGTGCGTTAGCTGAAAAATTATCAGGACTTGAATTCGCCTGTGGTATCCCGGGTACCGTTGGTGGTGCTCTATTCATGAACGCCGGGGCTTATGGCGGAGAAATCAAAGATGTTCTGGATTATTGCCATGTCGTCGACCGCGATGGGAACCTGGTAAAACGTACAGCCGCAGAATTGGAGCTTGATTACCGCCACAGCAATATCTCTGAAAAAGGCGATATTGTACTGGAAGCAACCTTCAGCTTGAAGCCTGGCGACTACGAAGAAATCAAGGCCGTCATGGATGACCTCACTGACAAGCGTGAATCCAAGCAGCCGCTGGAATATCCATCTTGCGGGAGTGTCTTTAAACGACCACCTGGTTACTTTGCCGGTAAGCTTATCCAGGACAGTGAGCTTCAAGGAACGAACTTCGGTGGCGCTGAAGTCTCCACGAAGCACGCCGGTTTCATCGTGAATAAAGACAATGCGACAGCCTCTGATTATATTTCACTTATTGAACACGTTCAAAAAACAGTGAAAGAAAAATTTGATGTGGAACTTGAACGGGAAGTACGCATCATCGGTGAAGATCTAGAATAAAAAAGTCAGGAATCATTTGATTCCTGACTTTTTTATTGGCCATACAGCATCATCGGCGATACAAATCCATAATTAATGATTGAAACGCTTGGAGCAATAGTTGTATCCCCAATGTTTGAAATGTGTACTGGATGAACGGAAATAAACCGAAAAAAACAGCCTAAAAGAGTTTTAGACTGATCAGGGTTTATTCGATTTGGTTGTTTACACTATCTTTTTTTGACAATGGGGGCGGGCTTCGTTCTACGGAATTCCCTGAGCTTGATTACTTGGGATTGAGATACTTTCGCATCCAGCTCATATGCTTCACGAGCTTTAAAGTAGAGTAACGACACAGCTAATGCCCTCCTTTATAAAATAATTAGTTTCTTATTACCCGATAAATTCTAAATAAAACCAATATAGAAGAAAAAAATCAGACGTTTTTCACTTTGCCTTATTACCATGATCATGACACCTTTTGTCAGAAGCTATAATCCCACAGGATCTTCCATTCTCCTTCTTCCAGTGCCACGTAACAGATTTGACTGATGGTCAGCTCTCCGAATTGACTGTCAAAAAATAAATCGACCTCTGCTTTTCTTACATTCTTGAACGTCAGGCCTTCCTCGTTAAACGTGAACTTCTCTAATTTCTCTATTTTTCCCACTTCCACCTCAAACTCGTCTACCCCCATATGCCCCATGAATACATGGTTCTTCGTTTGAATGTAAGAGGATTTAGGGAATTTGTTCTGCATTTCCGGATGAAACAATTCCCACGCATTTCCGAAATCACCGGATTGTTCAAATTGATAAAATTCCTTGATGACCTCTTCTGGTGTATCAGGTTCCCGGCTTTCCCCCACCATCATGAATAGGGCCACTACGATCAGAATGGACGCAATCGCCCCAATGACCAGAGGAACCGGGCTTTTCCTTCTCATAGCTCCACCACTCCCTGTCTATAGTAATCTTTATGAGGGACTTGCTGGATGTATGAAAATAAAAAAGCTCTACGAAGTTATCTTTTCGTAGAACCTTTTATTGGAGTGAATGTAGAATTCTTTTCCAGCTTTTGAATCAATTCTTCTTTTTTCTCTAAGATGAAGGCTGTCAGCTTTTGGTTAAATTGTATATCAAACAGCATGGCCGCTTTGTCGAGATAAGGTAATGCTTCCTTGTAACGCTCTTGCAGCTCCAGGTTATACCCTATATGATAATTTAATTGAGCAAAACCATATAAGGTTTCTTCTTCAATGATCCACCTGATGCCTTCTTCACAGTATTCGATGGATTCCTGATACTTCCCCAGTCTTGTTAACACTCTCGCAGTATTATATAAAAGCCGTGTTTTAATCGATTTATCGATGAGCTGGTCATTGTATTTTAAAGCATCATTCACTTTATGATAGATTTCCAATGCTTTCTCATAATTATTTCTGCCGAATTCAAGTATCCCCATACTGATGAGAATGTTCATTTCTCTTTCTGACATGGCTTTTTTTATATCAAGGGTAAGTGAAAGTGCTTCCTCTAGGATTTGTAACGCTGTTTCTCGGTCCTTTTTTACTTCAATCATATAAATTCCCTTATGCCAGTAGAGGAGCTGGAGGTTGGTTTCATCTTTTAAAAATAGTGGGTTCTTCTCCTCCGTTTTAACTATCTCAATGATTTCATCATATTTTAATTTTACTCTGAGCTTCTTTAACTGTCGCTCTACTTCCTTAACATAATCCAGGCGGGGTGTCATCCCAATCTCAAAAAAGTAGTTTACATCCACTCCGAGCTTCTTTGAAATTTGATAAAGAGAAGTAGCACTCGGATAGATGTCTCCTTTTTCGATCCGGCTGATGAGAGCTTGTGTGCAAATCCCATCGGCTAGTTCACCCTGAGTCAATCCGACTACTTTTCTGAGCTCTTTAATCTTGGTTCCAATGACTGAATAATCCACACTCTCACCACCCTTAAAATATTAATATATTTATATTTTAACAGAAAACGAGCAATTTTTTTAGGGAAATCCTCATACATCTCCCCTCAAGCCCATAGACCGACAATACATACATTTCAAATCTATGTTTTAATATACCTAACGACAAATTACAATACCTTTGGACGGCACTTCTCCTTGTGGGAAGTGCTCTTTTTTTTGAGGGACGGACCTCACATTCCAACGGCTATATACAAATGGTGCCAGGCACAAAAAAGAGGTTCTATGCCTGGCATCCCATTTCGCAATATTAATATTTTAATAAATATAAAGATAACAGAGTTATTCGTAAGAAACGCCTCTAAATATCAACCAAAATCGCACCTTAACGACAATACACGGTTTATCAATCTATGATTTAATATACCTAACGACAAATTACAATACCTTTGGACGGCACTTTCCTTAATGGGAAGTGCCCTTTTTTTAGGGACGGACCTCTACATGCTTTCATACATTTCTATAGGAAGTCCATCTGGATCTTCAAAGAAAGTGAAACGTTTATGAGTATATGGATCTATCCTTATTTCTTCCGTTTCAATCCCTTTTTCAGTTAGAAGATTTACACTCTCCTCGATATCCTCCACTTCAAATGCTAAATGACGTAACCCTTGGGCTTCTGGATAGCTGGGACGTGCTGGTGCGTCAGGGAATGAAAATAATTCGATGACGTATTCACCATTTAACGCTAAATCAAGTTTATATGAGTCCCTTTCCTTCCTGTATATCTCTTGTTTTATTTCAAAACCCAGTTTGTTGACGTAAAAGTCTTTTGATTGATCATAATCTGAGCAGATAATGGCGATATGGTGGATTTTCTTAAAGTTCATTGTCATGGGTCACAAGCACCTCCTGTTTTTGTCGAAAAAAAGAAGCAGCCCATAGACTGCTCCTCCCAATTCTTTATTACTTCATCGCATCCGTCAATACAGGTACGATCTGCTTCTTACGTGATACAACACCTTTTAAAAGGGCTGTATTGTTTTGTAGGGTTACATTGAATGCTTTTTCCACTTCCGCTGCTTTACTTCCAAGAGCCAATGCCGTTGAGTCATTTTCCAGGATGTCAGTGACAACCAGCAGGAAAAGATCCAGTCCTTTTTCTTTGATCAGTGTTTCCATCGCAGCTTCGACTTCTGCCTGACGTCCGAATACGTCATTCACATCGACAACGTTGATTTGAGCCACTTCAACTTTCGCGTTACCCATTGAAAATTCTTTCGCATCAAGGGTTACAAGCTCCGCCACTGATTTCGTGCTCATGTTCGCACCGGCTTTCAGCATTTCCAATCCGTAAACTTGAGCATCAACTCCAGCGATTTCAGCCAGTTCGTTGGCTGCTGCTACGTCTTCGTCCGTGCAAGTTGGGGATTTGAATAATAAAGAGTCTGAAATGATTGCTGAAAGCATTAATCCAGCCATTTCCTTCGTTACCTCTACTCCTTTTTCCTTGTAGATCTTGTTTAAGATCGTTGCCGTACATCCAACTGGCTCTGCACGGTAGTATAAAGGATCTGCCGTTTCGAAATTGGCGATGCGGTGGTGGTCGATGACTTCAAGAACGCGTACTTCCTCGATGTCTTCTGCGCTTTGCTGACGCTCATTATGGTCAACAAGGATGACCGTATCCGTTTCACCGGCAACCTTTTCAACTAAACGAGGTGCGTCAACGTTAAAGTAATCAAGGGCATATTGTGTTTCACCGTTCACGTCACCTAAACGTACAGGCTCAACGTCCATCCCGATCTTTGTCTTCAAATCAGCATATACAAGTGCAGACGTAATCGTATCTGTATCTGGATTTTTGTGTCCGAAAATAAGTGTTTTACTCATCATCATTCTCCTAACTCTATGTAATGGTCATCTTTGATTTCATTTTCTTATATTACCATATTTAAAAGCAAAACCGTATCCGTTGGGAAAGATTTTTTCCAGTGATTATGAAGGCAATATTCCCAAATTCTGTGTTATACTAGGTGGACAAAGAGGTGACAAATGGCATGGATCAGGTATTACAAGCCATAAGAGAGCTGCAGGGGCAAATGACACGTTTTGAAGACAATATGAATGAACGCATGACGAAATTAGAAACCCGTATGGATAATCTCGGATCCAGAATGACCGTCCTCGAAGAAAATCAACAAGACATCCAGGATAACATCACGATTCTGGTAAAAGAAAACTGGGATCACAAAAAAGATCTCCATAAAGTAAAACGACGAGTGGGGATGGAGCAGTAACCTCAAAACTTTTCACTCCCACTCTTCCCACTTAGATAAACTTCAGCAATAACCACCTATCACATACCTGACCACTTTTCATTCAATCTCACTCATGATTTCCCTCCCTATTTCATCTTCATATTCTTCATACATAGGAGCCAGTTTCTTCATCCATTCTTCTTTTTCCGAATTCAACAGAATGTGGACATCCAAATCAGTATTTCTTTTTAATTCACGCAAATGATCATCATTGATTTCGATGGAGTGCCGGCGGATCCAATCAGTCGTTTGCTTCATCGCTTCATCAATTTCCACTCGGTACTCTTCAGGCAAGTCATCCCAAAATTCTTCATTCATTAATACGACATAGCCCAAATAAGAATGGTTGCTCACTGTAAGAAACGATTGATGGTCATAAAGCTTCTTCGAGTAAATATTCGAAATGGTATTTTCCTGTCCATCTATAAATCCTACTTCTAAGTTCTCGTATATTTTATTAAAAGGCAGGTGACTTACGGCAGCCCCCATCCTTTGATATTGTTCTTCTATCACTTCACCGGGCATCGTACGGAAGTGGAGACGGTTGAAATCACCCGGCCTGATCAAGGGTCGCTGATTATTGGTGATTTGCTTAAATCCGTTATACCAAAAGGTTATTCCTTTCACGTTTTCTTGTTTTTCTAGCTTTCTCAGTAATATCTCTCCCGCGTTCCCTTCAAATGCCCGTTGAACATCGTCATAACTAGTAAAAGCAAAGGGTAAGTCAAACACACTATACTCCGGAACATAGGCAGAGACTTTAGACGTGGCAGGGATGATCATTTGTACATTATTATTTTTAAGGGCATTCCATTCACTGATGTCTGAATAGAGCGATCCGTTCGGATAAATTTCAACCTTCACTTTCCCCTTGGTATTCTTTTCGACGAGGGCTTTAAAACGCCTGATCGCTTTTCCTTTCGGTGTGTTTTCAGAAACAACATGACTGACTTTTATGACGATGCCATCTTTAAGCTTTTCTTGATCGTCATCATATTCCGAGGTAAAGCCGTTCTGAGATTGAAATCCGACAAAATAGGCTGTAGCGATTCCTGTTAAAATAAACACCCCTATAAAGAAAAATGTTCTCATATTTGGACCTCCCCTCTCTCCGTTCTATTAAAAATGGTACAATAACTTTGAATGAAGAGGAAGGAATATTCAGAATGAATCGAAAACAAATGCCCATTCGTTGGAAGATGACGATATTATCCTTTGGTGTCGTCCTGTTTGCGCTCATCATTGGATTTATTATATTTGTCGGAAAATCGATTGAAATGAAGAAAGAAGAGTTAGGAAACCAGGCACTTATTACAGCCAGGACGGTAGCGAATCTTCCTACCGTTCAGAGCCATCTCGAGGATTCCGGAGGATGGGGTGAAATCCAGCCCATCGTAGAAAATATCAGGACCGTAAATGGCTCTGATTATATCGTTGTCCTCAACATGAACCGGATCCGTTACTCACACCCGTCGGATGAGCAGCTTGGGACCATCTCTGCCGGAAAGGATGAAGGTCCTGCTTTTGCCGAGCATAGTTATGTGACGACAGCCAAGGGGGAAATCGGTACGGCGGTCAGGGGGTTCGTGCCGATCATGAACGATCAGCACCAGCAAATCGGTGTGGTCATTGTAGGTATCCTGCTCCCTTCTACGTTCGATATAATGAAGGATCTTAAAAATGAACTCATCATTATAGGCACCATCACCCTCCTCTTCGGCATCATTGGTTCATGGTTACTGGCAAGACAAATAAAGAAAGATACCTTTCACCTTGAGCCCCATGAAATTGGAAAACTCCTGGTGGAAAGGACCGCTACTTTTCAAGCCATGAATGAAGGGATCATTGCCATTGATAATCAAAAAAGGATCACCGTCTTCAATGAGAAAGCCAAGGACATCTTGGTATTAAAAGGAGACCCGACCGGAAAATCCATTCAAAAGGTACTTCCTTCTTCAAAATTACCGGACGTGTTACACAAGAAGGAACCGGTTTATCATGAAGAAATGAGATTAGGGAACAAGATCGTATTAAGCTCCAGGGTTCCAATTTTTGTAAACGAGGACATCGTCGGTGCCGTTGCCGTGTTTCAGGACCGGACGGAGATGACTCAACTGGCGGAAGAGCTGACCGGAGTGAAAGAATTCGTTGAGGCATTGAGGGTCCAAAACCACGAACACCAGAATAAATTACATACCGTTGCCGGTCTGATTCAATTAGAAGCAGGAGAGAAAGCTCTCGATTATATCTTTCAATCCTCTCAAGAAGAGGAACACCTCACTGCCACCCTGACCCGGCAGATCAAGCTTGATAGTTTGACAGGATTACTATTGGGCAAGATCAGGAGAGGAAATGAAATGGGAATAAAAGTAAAGGTCGATCCCGATAGCTACCTGGAATCCCTTCCCCCTCTTCTGGATGAACATGATTTTGTCATCATCTTAGGAAATCTCATTGAAAATAGCTTTTATGCCATTAAAGAATCTGGAGAAGAGCCCAAAGTCATCCATGTCTATTTAAAGGAAGACCCTGATACTTTTCATATAGAAGTAGAAGATAATGGTACAGGAATGACGAAAGAACAGCTTCCCCACTTATTTCAAAAAGGATACACGACCAAAGGAAAAGACGGCTCGGGCATCGGACTCTACTTGATTGATAGCATTATAGAGAAAGCAGACGGTCATATTAAAGTGGACTCAACCCCAGGTGAAGGGACGTTATTCCAACTCACTTTTCCAATGAATGGAGGGAACAATCATGAAGGAGCCGATTAACGTACTACTTATTGAAGATGATCCAATGGTTCAGGAAGTCAATCGAATGTTCATAGAACGTGTACCCGGCTTTACAGTGTGTGCGATTGCCGGAAATGGACAGGAAGGTGCGGACAAGGTTGCATCCTTTAAGCCTGACCTTGTTCTCTTGGATAATTTTATGCCTAAACAAAATGGTCTTGAAACCTTACAAGCTTTCCGGCAGCAGGATACAGACGTGGATGTGATTGTCATATCAGCGGCACAGGATAAAGAAACCATCAAGATGATGATGAGACTCGGAGTATTCGATTACATCATTAAGCCTTTCAAGTTTGAACGGTTGAAACAAGCTCTCGAGAAATATCAAATGTTCAAACATCAAATGGCTGGAGAAGGACCGGTGGGTCAGCAGGAATTAGATCGGCTTCAGCGTGTTCCCTCCCCCATCGAACCACAGGAAAAGAAAGAAGAATTACCAAAAGGATTGAACCAGCAGACGTTACAGCAGATCGTTCAATTTATAAAAGACCAAAAAAGCCCCTTATCAGCAGAAGAAACCGCTGAAGGAATCGGCATCGCCCGTGTGACAGCACGAAGATATTTAGACTACTTACAGAAATCAGGACAGGTTCAAATCATGATCGAGTATGGCGGTATTGGACGCCCGATCAATCGATATCAATGGCAGTAAGAATGAATGAGGACACGCCTCATTCTTTTTTTTATTCTCCTCAACCGCACTCCCGGACCAAAAAGACCAAAACGTCCTTTAAGTTCTAAATATTCTCATTTTAATTTGTAAGCGTTACCATATTTAATAGGTAACTTAAAGGAGGACGAATCGATGAAAAAATTAAAATGGATTTCGATAATAGTCATCATTTCATTACTACTGGCGGCATGTGGAAGTGATGGCGCAAGCGGAGGCGATTCAAGCGGTGGCGGTGATTCTTCCAGCCAATCCATCGTATTTGGTACAGGTGGGACGTCAGGTGCTTATTATGCGATTGGCGGATCATTAAAACCGATTTTCGAGGAAAGTGATTCGATCGGGAATGTAACAGTTGAATCAACAGGAGCTTCTGTAGCCAATATCCAGAACATCACCGACGGCCTTAATCAAATGGCTATCGTCATGAGCGATGTCGCCTATGACGCCGTAGAAGGAAAAGGACAGTTCGAAGGCAATAAAGTAGAGGTGCAGGCTCTCGCAGGCATGTACCAAAACGTTGTCCAGGTTGTCGCTATGTCTGATAGCGGAATTAAGAGTATAGAAGATTTAAAGGGTAAGAAAGTGGGAGTCGGTCAGGTAGGTTCCGGCGTGGAACAGAGTGCGAAGAAAGTATTGGAAGCGGCCGGTTTATCATATGATGACCTTGAAAAAGTCACTCACACGGGGTACGCGGATTCTGTACAGGAAATGAAAAATGGTACACTTGATGCCGCATTCTTCACATCAGGTGTACCGAACAGTAATATCACAGACCTTATGCAGCAAAATGATGTATCGTTTGTTGAAATCAAAGGAGATCTTGCTGATAAGCTAATGGAGAAATACCCATTCTATAAAACATTTACGATCGAGTCAGGAGACGAGGCAAAATACAATCTGGATTCAAAAGTCGAAACAGTCGGCATCCAAAATATGCTGATTGTATCGAAGGATGTAAGTGAAGACACAGTGTACGACTTAACAAAACGTTATTACGACTACTTAGGAACAGATGCAGTTGCGGTTGCACCGCTTAAAGAAGTCAACCGGGATGAAATGGCGAAGGGCCTCATTGCTCCATTGCACCCGGGGGCGAAGAAGTTTTATGAAGAAAAAGGATTACTGGAATAATCGAGAAAGGGCATCAATCCTGGTGCCCTTTTCATTCTATCTATGAAAAAAAGAATCCTGGGTGCCTCAGCCCTGCTCCTTCTTACCCTTCTCGCCGTTGTCCCGATGAACACGATGGTCTTATCCTACGAGAATAAAAGTATAGTAGTGCAGCCTTTTTTAAACCAGAAGGAAGTGTCCATCCGCTGGACACATTCTGTAGAAAAAGAAGATTGGGAAGAATTTTTTCTCATTGAAAATACGACCATCACCTTGACCTCCACCCGTTTCAAAACGTTTGGTGCCGGTGTCCCGGATGACGCAGGCGAGGACACATTTATCAAAGACGGATGGGTGTATATGACGGATATCCATCAACCGGTTGGAGACTCATTGCGCTTCCAGACAGGTAAAAATACGAATCATCGTATCTCATTTAATGAACGAACTTTAGTACTTGATTCACAGCGGTCCTACCAATTATCGGTGAGGTCCGTCCCTATGTATCAACTGATTTATATGATTGTTAATGATTAAGCGAGGTGACTCATGATGAGAAAACAAAAGAATACATCCGTGGAAGAGTTGGATCGGGAGGGAAATACGAGAAGCGGGTTTCCCAAAGTGATCGGGCTGTTCATTTTAGTATTGGCAGCCGGGATTGCACTTTTCCATCTATACACGTCTTATGCAGGGGCGTTAGTCGATGTAAAGCAGCGAAGCATCCACTTGTACGGATTGATGGCGATTGGATTTATCCTGTACCCTTTTATCAGTAAAAAGAAAGGCCTCCCTGTTCCATTTTATGACTATATCTTAAGCGGGTTGTCCTTATTCGTTGGTATTTATATGTTATTCAGTGCAGAGCGGATCATTAAAATGGGGGGACAAATCAACGATACCGATTTCATTGTCGGGATACTCGTCATTGTCCTTCTCCTCGAACTTACAAGGCGTGTGACCGGCTGGGGATTGACCCTTCTTGCCCTTGGATTTTTAATCTATGGTCTTTATGTGAAGCTGGCCATTTATCCGGAATTGAATTCTCAAATCACAATGACCGTGACAAAGAAAATGATATCCCAGCTTGTTTACATTACCGAGGGGATCCTCGGTACAGCGATCGGCGTATCGGCAAGCTACATCATTCTCTTCATCTTGTTCGGAGCATTCCTTAGCCGCTCAGGCATGGGGAAATTATTCAATGACCTGGCACTGGCCGTCGCTGGTCATACAAAAGGCGGTCCTGCAAAAGTTGCCGTCATCGCCAGTGGATTTCTCGGCTCCATCAATGGTTCGGCTGTTGCCAATGTCGTGACAACCGGGGCTTTCACCATCCCATTGATGAAAAAAATCGGCTATAAGAAAGAATTTGCAGGGGCTGTTGAATCCGCTGCAAGTGTCGGTGGGCAGATCCTTCCCCCAATCATGGGTGCAGCCGCCTTCATTATGGCAGAGAATCTAAATATTCCTTATACCAAAGTGATCTTGGCAGGTATCATCCCTGCACTGCTATTCTACATCGGCATCCTGCTTCAAGTGCACTTTAGAGCTTCCAAACGTGGATTGCATGGAGTACCGAAATCAGAATTGCCATCCGTGAAAGCAGTACTGGCCGAAAGAGGACATTTAATCATCCCGATGGTGATTCTCCTGTACTTATTATTCTCAGGAAAAACACCATTCTACGCTGCGTTCTGGTCTATTTTGGCAACGATTATCATTTCCGGTTCGAAGCAGGTTCTTACTTTATCAAGCCTACTGGGAGTATTTTTCATTTTCCAACCACAATTGAATAGCCTCCTTTCGGGAGAAGCCATCCCTCCCCTTAAAAGCGGATGGTGGGAACTCCTGTTGATCGTGGTGATACCTTTAATCATCAATCTCGTTAGAAAAACAAAAAATCTGGAAGCTGAAGAAATCGGCTTAAAGGATTGCGTACAAGCATTGGAAGAAGGAGCGAAAACGACGATTCCGGTTGCGGTCGCGTGTGGTGCGGTTGGGATTGTCGTAGGAGTTGCCTCACTGACTGGAGTGGCACTGGAGCTTGCAAACAGTATTGTCGGTATTGGTGAAATGATCGACAGCCCGCTCCTTCAGCTCATTATTACGTTACTGCTGACAATGGTCACTTCCATCGTGCTGGGAATGGGTTTACCAAGTATTCCAACCTATATCATCACGAGTACGATGGCAGCACCGATCCTTTTACAGCTGCCATTGTTCCGTGAATTGGCCGGGTCGACGGAAACGGCTGTGTTTGTTGCTCACATGTTTGTGTTCTACTTTGGAATCTTCGCCAATATCACCCCGCCTGTCGCACTGGCAGCGTTTGCCGGAGCAGGCATCAGTGGCGGTGATCCGACTAAGACCGGATTCCAGGCGATGAGACTTGCCATTGCAGGATTTATCGTTCCGTTCATGTTTGTGTTCTCCCATGAAATGTTGATGGTGGACGCATCTGTTACGAGTATTCTTGTCCTGACCGTAACATCTGTTATCGGAGTGTTCCTGTTATCCGTTTCCATTGAGGGCTATTTCAAAAAGAAAATCCCTGTCAGTATGCGCTTGATTAGTGCTGTAGCCGCTTTTCTCCTGATTTATCCCGGCTGGGTGACAGACATTATCGGCTTCACCGTCTTCGTCTTTGTCCTGTTTTGGAATTACCAGGGAAAGGGTAAACCGATGAATAAAGAGATCAATATTCCAAATTAAATGAGGTGGATGTTAATGGATTTTGGTTTAAAAAATAAAGCAGTGATTGTCACTGCTTCCAGTAAAGGATTAGGAAAGGCAACGGCGCTCGAGCTTGCAAAAGAAGGAGCGCACGTGCTTATTTCAAGCCGAAATGAAGAAGAGCTTCAATCTACTGCAAAAGAGATCATTGAACTGACAGGGAATCAACAAGTCTATTTCGCCACATGTGACATGACAAAGCCGGAAGACATTCAAGCACTTGTTGAAACAGCAGTAAATAAACTTGGAGGTGTCGACATTCTCGTCAACAACACAGGAGGTCCACCTGCAGGGGGCTTCCAGCAATTCGATGATGAAGACTGGCAGTATGCCTTCGAGCTCAACCTGCTCAGCTATATCCGTACCATCAGAGCGGTTATTCCCCATATGAAAAAGAATAAGGGCGGACGGATCGTCAATATCGCTTCTTCCTCAACGAAGCAGGCAATCGATGGTTTGATTTTATCCAACACCTTCAGAACAGGAATCGTCGGATTATCGAAGAGCTTATCAAGGGAACTGGCCAAGGATCATATTCTCATCAACACGGTGGGTCCTGGTAGGATCGCAACAGAACGAGTGGCTCAGTTGGATCAATTAAACGCAGATAAACAAAATGTTTCTCTTGAGGAATTTAAGAAGCAAAGTGAAAAAGCGATTCCGATGGGAAGGTACGGCGAGCCTGAAGAATTTGCCCGGGCCATTACCTTCTTAGTTTCAGACGCCAACACTTATTTAACCGGTCAATCCCTCGTCGTTGATGGCGGATTGGTTACCGCACTATAAAAAAAGCAAAGCCCCAATGGCTATTACCATTGGGGCTTTGCTTATTCTGTTTATACCGTAACTTTCCCACCGTTAGGCTCGCAACCCGTCCGTATGATCATCTCAATCGTCTCATTCGACATATCCAAATGGGACACCCCGGTACCTTCCATCAGGTCTTGAGTATTGCGATCATCAAACGTCAACGCCCCCGCCAGATACACCTTGAACACATCAATCAAGGTATTAAGCTTTACTTCCTCTTCATCTAACTCGTACTCACCCGTGTTTTCAACGACCGATAAGTTTTCATATTGAAGAGCTTCTTTTAACATCTTCAAAATCTCGATGTTCTCAGGAGGATTCGGATTCGTAATATGATAGATTTTGTTCGCTTGGGCTTTTTCTGGAGCCAGGCTTAGAATGTCCGCCACATAATCCACGGGAACAAGATTGGAAGTTCCGTTTTTCGCCGCAACGAGTCTGTAGGTCCGCTCTTCCCCCTTGCGCCTTGCAGTCTTACGCTTGAAAACCCCAAGGGCACGCATAAACCCATACAGAGTGAACTGAGAATCCGCTTCGCCTGTTTTTGAATCACCAACAATGATAGCCGGCCGGAAAATGGACACATCCATTTTGTCTCGATAAGAAAAAACAAGATGTTCCGATTTCACTTTGCTTTCCTCGTATGGGTTGTGAAATTCTCCATCTGCCGGATAAAGCTCCTCTACCCCTTCTGCAAGCTTCCCGACCGTGTACGCCGTACTCACATAATAAAACTTCTTCACACCAAGAAGTGAAGCCAATTCAAGGATATGTCTGGTCCCATCGTAATTAGCAGCAAACAATTCATCACGCAGCTCCAAATCAAACTTCACCAGGGCAGCGAGATGATAAACCGCATCTATTTTTCCTGTCAACCATTCAAGGTCATCCCTGCTCAGACCGGCATCGGGAATGGTAATGTCCCCTTGGAATATGTGAATTCTCTTTTGCTCATCCGCTTCAAAGGAATCTCTTAATCTTTCAGCCTTCTCTACATTTCTCACTAAAATATAGACTTCGTTCACTTTATTTTGTAAAAGGTTCTTGATGAGCCTTCCACCAAGGAAACCTGTCGATCCCGTTAAAAATAAATTCAAATTGATCACTCCTGTTGAATTTCAACCACAAGGGCTATTTTGTCTATCATAGCACATATTGAAAGCGGAATCGTTGTGAATGAGAGAGTTGGAACATGATGTCAAAAAGAGGGACGGACCTCCAGAGGTCCGTCCCTACCTAATCCATAAAAACCGGTGAGCATATATCTGCTCACCGGTTCAGGATTACCAGCTATCATAAAACCTCTTCGTCACTTCTACCGTATGCGTACTTCCTCCAGCATCTTCTACATCTTCAAGAAGCATGGCGAGCACCATTGTCGGGTCATTCTGATCGTAGGATACAAATAATCCATTTTCCGCCCCGGTTGTCCCCTGTTCTGCCTTGATTTCTGCCGTACCGGTTTTACCGGCGATCGCTTTCCCTTTTACACTTGCTTTTCCTGCAATTCCTTCCGTGACAACTTTTCGGAGATCCGTTTTCAGCAAGTCCGCTTGTTCTTTCGTCAGCAGGTTTTCTTTCCAAACCTCATGCTCTTCATCCTTTAGAACCCTCGGCTTCATCATGTTCCCATCGTTGATGATGCCGCCATAGGCACTGGCTAGATGTACGATGCTCATGAGAACTTCCCCTTGACCAAAGGCTGAATCGGCCAATTGAACCTCCTTGGAGATGGTTCCGTCATTGGAGATCTGCGACTTGTAGATGGGATAGGAAGTGGGAATCTCGTCTCCAAAACCAAAGTCTTTCAAACCGGCGATAAAGGTTTCTGCCCCCATCTCCAACCCGACTCTTGCGAAATATATATTATCCGAGAATTTCAACGCGCTTTCCAAATCCACCTTACTGTCATTGTCAAAGACACGGACGACCTTGTAATTTCCCCAAGAATCATCCTTCTGCCACTTCTTACCCTTTATATCATAGATCTTATTTGGATCTAACTTTCCGGATTTCAATCCAACAGAAGCTGTGATTCCCTTCATTGTTGATCCAGGTGAATACGCAATTGGAAAACGGTTGCGTAATGGCTTTTTCGGATCGTCCGCCAATTTTTTGTATTTTTCAGAGGACATACCTAAAACAAAATCATTCGGATCATAGGCTGGTGTACTGACCAATGCCAACGCTTCACCAGTTTGGGGATTCAGGGCTGCCGCGGTCCCCGCTTCATTCTTCATCTGTTCATAAATTTTCTTTTGCATGTCGGCATCGATGGTCAAGGTGATGTTTTTGCCATCTTCCACCGGTTGTTCTGCAACAGTGACTACTTCTTCAGATTCTTGTTTTTTCAAATAAATCCGCTGTCCATCTTTTCCCCGCAACTGATCTTCGTATACTTCTTCGGCACCGCTGAGACCCAGAAGTGATTGAGGGGAATAACCTTTATCTTTTAACTTCTCTAACTTTTCTGCATCGATTTTACCGATATAGCCTGTAAGGTGGGCGACAGCTTCTCCATATGGGTATTCTCTTGCAGGCACCCGCTTAGAGTACAGACCGCCTAATTCTATAACTTCCAGAGCCAAAGGACGCTCGGTAAGGGCAATCTTTTTAATCGGTACAAAAAATTCAGGTTTCACCCAGCTTTGATCAAGTTTCCCCTGAATGGATTCCGGTGACATATCGATCAGGGATGAAAGCTTCTTTAAGTCACTCTCGTTGAATTCTTTTGGTACAATCCCGAGTTCAAACGCTTCTCCATTCATGGCAAGAGGCTGTTGATTCCTGTCAAGTATATCACCACGCTTGGCGGTTATACTCTCTACGCCTACTTTATCTCCCTTTTCCAGTTCAGGCAGGATAAAAGAAGGTTCCCATTCTACAAACCAATTTTCATCTTCACCCTGTTTTTCTTTTGTTAAAGTGATTTCTTTATCATAGGAAACCTCACCAGCCAAAGTTTTGAACGAAATAGTCAACGGAAATTCCGCTTTTGTTTCTTTATCCCAGTCCACTTCTTTTTCCGGTTTTTTAAAAGATATCTTTACATCTCTCACTTCTAAATCTTCATAGATGTCCTTGTATCTTGTGACGTAATCTTCCTTCTTAAATGTGTCTTTCGTTGTGGTGGTTAGGTAACCGGTGAACATGTCATCGAACTTTTCTTTGTTCCAAAGGTCCACGTATTCCTGCAAGCGATCATCAGGCTTAGGCTTTTCTTGACATCCGGCGACCAACAGACTGGCAACTAAGAGACAAAACAGCATGACTTTTCTATACATATGTACGGACAACCCCTATATTAGACTTTTCATTCTACTTCTAATTCTTTCAAAAATAACAAATTTTTTCAAATTTAATGTATCTATATGCTTGTATCTCTCTGTTATGATGATGACCTGAAAGGCAGCGATATTTGTCTATTTTGAATAGCGCCAGATATCTCTCAATACGGCACATATCCCTTCACTAAAGCCAGATTATGCGCACCTCTCACCCACTAAAAAAACCAATTTCCACCACCTTTTCCTCACAATCCCCAGCTTTTCTCACCCATACATAATGCAATTCTTAAAAAATTTGTTATAATAGTACATCGTAAGAGTAATAAGGAACAGAATCCTAAGATTATATCTTGCAAATATATATCGATAGGTGGAAATAAACATGAAAAATTATAGAGTACTACTGTATTACAACTATGTAGACATCAAGAATCCCGAGGAAGTCACTGCTCAGCATAAAGAATTATGCACGGAGCTTGGCCTTATGGGACGCATCCTGATTTCATCTGAAGGAATCAACGGAACATGTTCCGGAACGATTGAACAAACAGATGCATATATGGAAGCGATGAGAAAGGATCCTCACTTCTACGACACTGTGTTCAAAATCGACGAAGCAGATGGTCATGCCTTCAAGAAATTGAAAGTTAAGCACCGTCCAGAGTTAGTGACACTTCGTCTTGAAGATGATGTGAATCCGAATGAACTTACTGGTAAATACCTTGAACCAAAGGATTTCTTTGAACAAATCCAGCAGGAAGATACGATTCTTCTTGATGCACGCAATGACTATGAATATGAATTAGGGCACTTCAGAGGTGCCGTGAAGCCGGATATCAAAAACTTCCGTGATCTTCCGAATTGGGTCCGTGATAATAAAGATAAACTGGAAGGCAAGAAAATCATCACGTACTGTACAGGTGGTATCCGCTGCGAAAAATTCTCAGGCTGGTTAGTGAAGGAAGGCTTCGAGGATGTAGCACAGCTTCATGGTGGAATTGCAACCTATGGAAAAGACCCTGAAGTAAAAGGTCAGCTATGGGACGGCCAGCTATACGTATTCGATGAGCGCATCGGTGTTCCTGTCAACCAGACAGAGCATGTCGTTGTCGGGAAAGACTTCTACACAGGTGAACCTTGTGAACGCTACGTAAACTGTGCGCACCCGCCTTGTAACCGAAAAATTCTTTGCTCTGAAGAAAATGAGCATAAATATATGAGAAGCTGCTCCGATGAGTGCCGCAAGAGCCCTGAAAACCGCTACATTAAAGAGCATGGTTTAACTGAGGAAGAAGTGGCAGAGCGTTTGGCAGTGATTGAGAACGAGAAGGAAACTGCGACGATCTAATGAATATATGAAAAAGAACCGGCTGTAATGAGCCGGTTCTTTTTTAGTTGGCTCTTTTCGCAAAGATTGTTGTTTTTAACATGAGTCCTGCAAAGCTCTGTCAATTAGTTACTTACCTTAGATGAGATTGTTTGCTAAAAAGCTTGTTTAATTTTTTTTCGATTAAGGATTTATGCTTAAAAAGTTGATTCTCGCTGCAGGATGATCGACTCCTGCGGGAATAGCTGGATAGTACGAAAAGCGGAGGGGCTTTGCTCAGGGGCGACAAACATAAGACGAGTCTGCCGGAAAGGCGCACTTTGCCTTTTTGGCAGACTTGGCTTATGACCTCGAGCCCCTAAGCCCGTAGCTGGACAGGTGAGACCCCACAGGCGCAGCCGAGGAGGCTCACCGCCAGCCCCGCGGAAAGCGAGCATCCTGGAGCGGAAATCAACTAGTACTTTCTTATCTGCACTAGCAACAAACTTTACGAAAAGAGCCTTTTAGTTAATATGTTTTATCCATTTTGAGCCATTGAAGAACCAACCATAATCTTTTGGTTGATGCAATAAAACAGAAAATAGAATGTAATTCCAACGACATCATATCCTACATCTAGTAAACAACCGGTTCGTGAGAAGTACAGCTGTGCAATCTCAGTAAACAAACCAAAAGCAACGGAAAGAATAAATCCAATTGAAGCTTTCCTAACAGCAAGGTGAATGACGAATGCAAGAAAGAAGAAGGCGATGGCATGCCCTGATTTTTGGGTTAAATAGGCTTGGCTGTAAAAGGGGTACGAGTGAAAATCAAGGAAACTCAAAAAATCCGGATCAGGATTCCATTGAAAGGATGGTCGTCCCTCAACGGCAAGTTTTGTAATACTCTGGGTACAAGTCAGGATGAATACAAAGCTACAATACATAAAAGCCACTAGTAGACGCAACGCTAATCACTCCCTCTAAAATTAGCGTTGACCATCCCGTAGCTTTTTAAATCATTTGAATACAGAAAAAAGCCATCGAAATCAATCGATGGCTTGATATTGTTGAGTGTTATTTCATCAACTTCTCAACAACAACATCACTTACAGCATTTTCTCCGCCAAGGATATGGAAATCCTTCGCTTTCATCTCTTCAATGGCATCAGAAGTGACAGCTGGAAGATCATTAGGCTGTACTAAAAGCATAGAAGCATTTTCTTTAGCTGCAAGGACAGAACCTGCCAATGCATCGGCAAAATTCTTTCCAGTCGCTAAGTATACCTTGGTTGATGGATTAAGTTCAGTCGCGATTTCTGCTGCCGTGCCGTAACGGTCTTGACCGAAATAGCGAGTCGCATCAGGAAGTGATTCCATTACATCCTTGCTTACTACAGCTTCTCCACCGGCTACAATCGTACTGTCGATCCCTTTTAGAGCTTTCTTCGTTTCAGCTGGTAGTTTATCAGAATCCGTCAATAGGATCGGGTATCCATTGCTCGCTGCATAAGAAGCGATGGCAAGGGCATCAGGGAAGTTTTGACCGTTTGCCACTACTGCTTTCTCAGGGGATCCCCCAAGACTCGCAGCAATGTTCACAGCCGTTTCCCAACGATCATCTCCGCCGATACGATCGACATCAAGACCCATTCCTTCTAGCTGATACTTCACATAGTTACTTACAGCACCTTTTCCACCAAGAATAATGACATTCTTAGCACCAAGACGCTCGATTTCTGCTTTAGCCGCTTTATTTAATGTACCTTTTTCCGTTAACAGGATCGGCGCATCATGTTTGTATGCAAGAGGAGCTCCTGCAAGTGCGTCAGGGAATGAATCTCCGCGGGCAAGGATAACTGTATCTGACATTTCCCAACCTTCTTGTGAAATTTCAACGGCTGTCTCGTAACGAGTATCACCAGTCAGACGTGTCACTTCCGGTGCTTCTTCTTGTACGATGCGATCTTCGATAGCCGGTGAAATAGGGCTGTTTTTCTCAAGGTAAGAAGTGAACACCTCAAAATCGACAACGAATAATTCCGTCATGCGGCCTTCTTCTTTCGCTTCCTTGAACATTGTATATCCGTCTCCACCATCGGCAGTGAATGCGTTTGTTGCCACAGAGTACATCATTTCAGGGTCAATCTCTTCAAATCCGTCGTCAGTCATGACTTCTACATGCCACACACGTTCTCCGGCAGGTTTAGTCACATCATACTTATAGTTGATACCGGATACTTGAAGGAATTCACCTGGTGCGTCTTTTCCTTCGACTCTGGCTACACTGTGTTCAAGGGCAGCTACGATTTCTTCGCCGGTCAGGTCAAGTGTCACAAGATTATTTCCGAATGGCATCGTCGTCAGAACTTCTCCAAGTGTGATATCACCAGCATCGATTGACGCACGGATCCCTCCACCGTTTTGAAGGCCAATATAGGTTTCCACAAACTCATTTGCCTTCGCAACCATACCGTCGGCAATCAAGTTTCCTAGGTTTGTTTCTTTTCGGCGTACATCTGCACGTTCGCCATCAAGAGCTACTTTTGTGTTCCCAACCACTTCTTTTTTCATTTCATCAAGCGGCTTTTTGAACTCTTCTACCTTCGCAAGAGCCTCAGCATCCTGTTCATAGCTTTCAAGGTCCAGCACTTCTCCATTATGGCTTGTTACTACACCTTCATCATCGAATGATACATCCAATAATCCAAGCAGGTTCAAATATTCACCAGCTTGAACAATCAATGTCGGCTCTTCCTTCTCAATGACCACAGGCTCATCAAGAACCGTATGGGAATGCCCACCTACGATGACATCGAGTCCATCCACTTCCTCAGCCAATTCTAAGTCATTCGAGTATCCAAGGTGAGAAAGGGCGATGATTTTGTTGACGCCTTTATCTTTAAGCATCGCGATCGTGGCATTCGATTTTTCAACTGCATCTTCAAAGACAACATTTTCTCCCGGGTTGGAGATGAATTCTGTATCTGGAGTCGTTAATCCGTAGATTCCCACTTTTTCTCCATCTACTTCTTTGATCATGGCTGGATAGACGTTGCCGCCGTCACCTGGTTGTCCGATTTCATTTTTGAAAAGGGGCTCCAAATCCGTGTCGCCTGTAACGGTAACGTTTGATGACACCATCGGGAAGTTCATGTTTTTAATGAAGTCTGCAAGGGTTTTAGAATCTTTATCGAATTCATGATTACCAAGTGTCATGGCATCGTAGCCAAGCTCGTTCATGAAATGTAGGTCAGCTTGTCCAAGATATTGACGGAAATAAAGGGTTCCTGAGAATACGTCACCGGCGTCTACCAGTAAAGAGTTCGCTTTTTCAGTGCGCAGTTCGTTTACTGCTGTTACTAAACGGGGATAGCCTTCAACATGAGCATGCGTATCGTTGGTATGCATGATCGTTAAATCAAAATCTTCCCCTTCTGCTGAGGCTGCAGTTGCCGGGGATACTGCAAAAATCGCAGCGGCCAGAGCTGCAGTTGATAATACACCGTATAAAGGTTTTTTAATATTCATTTGGTTAATCCCTTCCCTTTCATATGTAGGTTTTTGTCGAAATTTCATCCACAAAACCCATTATATAGTAACTCTATGACAAAATGTGATAATTTTACTAAATATTAAAACAAATCTGGTTCTTTTTACATATCAGGGCAGGGGAGGAATTCCCCCGCCTTTTTCTACATTCTATTTCTTTAGCTGCTTTACAACTTCTTCACTAACGGCATTTTCCCCACCAATAACACGAAAGTTAGAAATATCATCCATATCAATTGCTTCCATAATATCTTCTGGTACTTCCTCTTTCTTCACAAGAAGGATTTCAGCACCCTCTTTTGCTGCAAGGACCGAACCTGCCAGAGCATCGGCAAAATTAGTCCCTGTTGCCACAATTGCATTGTTAGTTTGAGGAGTTAAGTGTTTCGCAATTTCAGCTGATGTTTCATAACGGTCCAGCCCACTATAACGGGTCGCTTCATCAAAGCTTTCAAAAATGTCTGTACTGATCGCATTTTCGCCACCCACGACGATTTTTTCATCAATATCTTTTAATACTTTACTAGAGGCTTTTGACAACTTGTCTTGAGCAGATAGTACAATCGGATATCCATTCTGTGCGGCATAAGAAGCAACAGAAAGGGCATCGGCGAATTGGTAGGCATTTGCTACAATCGCTTTTTCAGGATCTCCATCCAATTTGGCAGCGATATTTGCCGCTGTTTCAAATCGATCGTCACCTGTGATACGGTCTGTTTTCAAACCTAATCCTTTAAGCTGATATTGAACATACTTGGATACAGCACCTTCGCCACCAAGGATGATCGCTTTCTTCGCACCTAAACGCTTGATTTCATCTTGTACCTCAGCGTTCAAACTGCCTTGCTGCGTCAATAAGATCGGTGCATCATGTTTGTAAGCAAGCGGAGCACCTGCAAGGGCATCAGGGAATTTATCGCCTCTCGCAATGACCACTGTTTCTGCAGACTCCCAGCCTTTTTTAGAAATCTCAATGGCCGTTTGGTAACGATCATCGCCTGAAATGCGTTCTACCTTATTTTCAAACTGAATCTTAGCGAGGACAGGATCGTGGTCACTCGCACGTCCATCTTCTTCACTAAAATCAGAGTTGATGTTGATACTATCGATCATCGTTGTTTTTGCCAGATTATTCGTCACTAGAATATGATCAAGAACCTGAGAGTTCCCTTGATAAATATACGTGTATCGTTCCTCTGCAGGGAGCTTTTCCATCAGATTGGTCAACACGTCCCCTTCCAGTGTATTGATCGGGGCAGAGAATTCGAAGTCGTTCAAGTCACCAAGGACCACAACATTTGCATCTTCGACCTTTTCGTTCACATCATTTACAAAATCATTCAGTACCTCGGCTTGTTTCAGTCGCTGTACCTCACTGCCAAGCACAACCGGATGATCTGCACCGAATAAAGCTCCGTCTCCACCTTTGGAGTTAAAGTGGTTTGCTACGACGATGACCTTTTCACCGTTAAACATAAATTCGGCTGCCAAGGCTTTACGCGAATCATCAAATGCTTCGTTTGTTGGATCGATGCGTCCCGGGTTATGAGTAAGTCCATCTTCATTTACACCCACGGAAGTCACCGCATCCCCGGCCTCTTTATCAGTCAGTTGGACACGCTCCGGATTGTAGATGAAACCAACACGGATGTTTCCACCAGGCTGCCCGCCATCAGTTTTATCGACAGGAGCGATATCGGTGAATTCATAAGTCGGTCCTCCGGCTTCTTCAATGGCCTTGATGATCGTTTCGTATGATGCACTTGCATCCGTCGTACCATCATCTGTTGGTCCATTATTATCCTGAACCTCGACCAGGCCAATGATATCCGGCGTTTTCATATTCGAAACAATTGAGTCAGCAATCTTCTCAACTTTACTTTCTTCGATTCCGGCATAGAAGTTTTCAATATTATAAGAAGCGATCGTTAGATCTTCTGCTTCCGGAGTGATCGACGTTACTTCCTGCGTTGTTCCTCCATCAACTACAGTAGGGAAAGTTCCTGTTGGACGGATCTTAAAGTTGCTATAATCATAGCTTACGTTTCCGGTGACGGAACCATCCAGCATATCACCTGTTTTCACATTGATATTCATTCCATCCACGTCGATCAGCATGCGCTCAGGATTATAATCTTCAGGAGAAATCAATACTCCCTCCGCTCTTGTGCGAAGCTGATCTTCGCTTGTATTCACAACTACAGGGAGTTCATCATATTTCACCGGACCTGTAATCGTGGCATCCGGGATCTCAATCAGCATTCCTTCAAGACTTTCATAAAAGTCCAGTCCGTCTGTTTCCGGATCAAATGATTTCATTTCATCATCTTCAATGATTTCTGTCGGCGGTACGCGGTCTACACCCATCACGATTGCTGCAGGTACTGTATTGTCTGATGATTCTACAGTAACGGCTGATGCCGTGATTTGAGTTGTGAGAAGATCTTTGGCATCTGAATATCCATCTTCTCTCCACTCTTTTACTTGTCCGGCCACGTTTACCTTGTCCCCGACTTTTACAGAATTGCCTTTCGCATAAACATAGATCCCTTCAGAAGTCGCCAGACTATCGTCCGGTGTCTCTTCCTGCATATAAAAGGCATTGGATCCGGCCTTCGCCGTCACAATTCCTTGAACGTTAGAGACAGTCATGTTTTCGTAAGGAGAGGCATGGGAATCCCCTTGAATATCATGAATGCTTAAACCATCAGCTGATTTAAGGATTTTATAAGAAAAAGTGGAAACTTCGCTTGTGCTGCCATCTTTTACAACAACTGCTTTAATCGTTGCATCTGCAGTAAGTTCGATCGGTGTTGTATATTCAGGACTGGAAGCTGTCGGGTCCGTCCCGTCCATTGTGTAATGAATCGCTCCATCTTCCGTTGCCGTTTGAAGTGTGACCTTCGTTCCTTCCACAACAGATCCTGAAGCCGGATCAGCCGTTACGGAGAAGGCCGTTTCAATGACATCTGACGTGTTACGCGGGACCAGTTTATATTCGTCAAAGTTATAGTCCACCACGCCGCGAAGGATTTCGTACGTTTTGCCAATTTCAAGCATCGTACTATCAGTTGGTTTGATGACGAACTCACCGGAGCTGTCTGTCGCCGTGAAGTTACCGTTGCTGTCTTTCGATTCCACGGTCACATCCGTAAATTCAACATACATCCCTTCGTGTTCTTCACCATATTCTGCTGAGAGATCTGTAGAAATTAGGGAGGCAGGTGAAGGAACCCCCTTGTCTTCTTCTGTAATTTCAACGTTTGGAGCAGTCGCTTCGATTTGCTGCATACCATAATAATCGCCAAGTTTTCCCTCAGCTACTACTTCATCACCCGGCTCGGCAGTAAGTCCGCTGGCACGGACGATGACACCTGCAGTACCATCCTGGATGAACAGGTTCGTTTGTCCGCCTGCTTCAAAGGATGCTGTCGCAATACCTTGTACTTTAACAACCGTGCCTTTAGGGGCTGTGCGTGCTTCAGCGATGGTGGATAGTTCAATAGGGGTTGGTTCAGGAGCCGGTTCATCTGATAGATGCGTACCGAGATTACTGAATACATCCTTGCCTAAATTCGTCCATTCTGCAGATGGATCGAAGGCATCGGTTACGTCTGTATCTCCTGTCGTCACGGAGTCATTGCGAGTAATTGAGACATCAGCTGCAAAACTGACCTTTACACCTGTCTGACCGATAGAATCAATAATGTTATCATTCTTTTTTAAGGTAATCGGATCGTCACCGTTAAAATTAATCACGTAACTATCCACAATATCAGCTTGGGCAAGAATTTCAGCATCTGCATCTTTATGGGCAATCACGAAAACTTCTCCTGCATCAAGTGTTCCGGATAACGGTAAAATCTTATCGGTGGTCACCGCACCATTGCTATGTAATTCTAAGGAGTAATTCGATAAATCAATTGCTTCACCTGTACCGTTATAAAGTTCAATTGCTTTATTGTAACTGGATCCTTCGATATATTCAGAAATGATTAAGTCCTGAAACGCCTCGTCTGCAG
This sequence comes from Rossellomorea sp. FM04394, assembly GCF_041889765.1. Classification (NCBI taxonomy): domain Bacteria; kingdom Bacillati; phylum Bacillota; class Bacilli; order Caryophanales; family Bacillaceae; genus Rossellomorea; species Rossellomorea sp. FM04394. The sequence goes on from NZ_CP168654.1 coordinate 3,925,098, forward strand.
CGGATACGTGCTGAGATAGAGGAGGTGCAAACATGCTTAAGGCCATACTTGAGGCAACTGTTACACTTAACAATTGACGCTTCATTGTTTTCCCGTTCATTTTCTTCCCCCTGTTCGTAGTTTAGTAAAGTGGTAGATTCGCCACATCTACCAGTATACAACAGGATTTGTCATAATAGTGTAAAAATAGGGTAAATTAACTGAAATTTGTTACCGCTTACATTACTATTAAGTAAATTTGAACTATAAAAATTGACAAAGTCCGGTTCTGGAGCGGATGAACAGCTCTTGAACCGGACTTATGATTATTTATTAGTTAAATGGTGGTATTTCCGCTTTTTACAGGTACACTCCCACCCCTGGACCAAAAGGGATACCTAATAAAGCAAATGTCAGGAGTAATACAATCCAAACAGATAAGAAAGCAATCGTATAAGGGAGCATGAGTGATATCAAGGTTCCAAGACCCGCCTTTTTATCATATTCCTTCATAAAGGCAAGGATCACAATGATATACGGGTTCATCGGAGTGATGATGTTCGTCGATGAATCAGCAATCCGATAGGCAGCTTGTACGAACGCCGGGTTGTATCCAAGCGTCGCAAACATCGGGATAAAGATCGGTGCCTCCAATGCCCACTGAGCGGATCCACTGAAGATTAATAGATTCAATAATGCCGTCAACAGGACAAAACCGATGATGGCTGCGAGCCCTGTCATATTGATCGATTCCAGGAAGTTCGCTCCGCTGACCGCTACCCATGTCCCAAGATTCGTCCAATCAAAGTAAGCGATGAACTGTGCCGCCGCAAAAATCAGTACGATATAACCTCCCATGTCTTTCATGGCTTCTGTCATATATTTCGGTACGTCCCTGCTTGATTGAATTTTCTTCACGGTCACCCCGTAAGCAACCCCGATCACGATAAAGAAGAATAGCGTAATGGGAATGATACCGGATAAGAAGGTAGACGGAATCAGTCCACCATCTTCATTTCGCATCGGAGAGTTAGGCCATGCAATCGAAACGACTAACAGGACGATGAATGCTAATCCTGCGAGGGTTGCATTTCGAAGTCCCTTTCCTTCCAAAGGACTTTCTTCTTCTAATGTTTTGTCTACTTTCCCTTTGTATGTTCCTAAACGCGGTTCCACAATTTTTTCGGTTACGAGAGCTCCCACAACCGTAAGAAGAGCAACAGATGCAATCATGAAGTACCAGTTATCCACCGGTGTCACCGTCACTTCAAATGCTTTGGCAGCTTCTGTTGATATCCCTGCGAGTAGCGCATCGGTTCCGGTAATGATAAAGTTTGCCGTAAATCCTGCCCCTACTCCGGAGAATCCGGCAGCAAGTCCCGCCAGAGGATGTCTTCCCACCGTATAGAAAATCATGGCGGCAAGTGGAGGAATGATAACGAAGGCTGCGTCTGACGCCAGGTTCCCCATGATCCCTACCATAATGACAGCGTATGTAATCAATCCTTTTGGAGCGTTTAAAACTGTTTTCTTGATTGCCGTCTCTAGCAGTCCTACCTTTTCCGCAAGACCGATCCCGAGCATCATCGCCAGTACGAGGCCGAGTGGAGCGAAGCCGGTAAAGTTATCGAGCATGGAGGTCAGGATGTATTGAAGTCCCTCTCCAGAAACAAGGCTTTTGATCGCCAATTCTTCTCCATTTTTCGGGTGGATCACCGTCACACCCAGACTTGAAATGAACCAGGAAAACAAGATAATAAAGAAAGATAAGTACACAAACAACATGAATGGGTCAGGGAGTTTATTCCCTACCTTTTCAATCCCACCTAAAATTCGAAGGTATCCCTTCTCCTTTTGAGGTGTATTCGGCTCTAAATTAGGGTTTGTCATGAGGTCACTCCTTCAAGATATTGTTTTAAGGAATAATTCCTTTTTACTTCCGTTAATAAGTATTTCGATACTATTTGCATAAATCCTCTTTATTTTTTAATATTTATGAGAAAATTTTAAATTTACGGATTACTGCTTTAGACAAAAAAAATCCCCTGCTTGAACAGGGGATTTCATGTTCTCATTATTTAAGCTGGAAACGATACAACTTTCTCGGCCTGCCTCTCCCGCCGCTTTGTTCTTCCCCGCTGATTTCCACAATTCCGATCCGTTCCATTTCAGTAAGGATTCTGCGCCCGTTCCGTTCGGTGCTTTTTAACCAGCGGGACAGATCCTGGGACGTGATCTCCTCTTTGTCATAGTGACGGGATAGAGAAAGGATTTTTGAAACGATGGCCGAACTTACCGTAGCCTCTTTAAAGACTTCCTTCCATTCATTCCCCCAGTTGTTGAGAGAATAGGTAATGGACTCCGATGATGGAAGGATTTCGGTTACCGACTTATCTTCATTTACACTTACAACAATGGAGGATTCATGTTTCCTTGCATGCTGAAAAGCAAGACGCACATGGTGTTCAGCTTCCAGGACCGTGACCCCGAAACCGATCCCCACACGAATATCCAGCTCGGTATGGGCCTTTACTTCCAGAGTCAAGGTAGAAAAAATCGACTCCTTCTCATGAAGATCGAGCTCCCCTCTCGTAGTATAAACGAAGAATAATCCGTCCCCTAATTGCACCATGGAGCCATTGATCTTCTGGGCAATATCCAGGAGGTTCCGTTTTAAATCCAACTCTTGATGTTTCATTTTATAAGAGAAGTGTGACTCGTCCAGTGTCTGGGTGGAATAGATGACTTCGATTCCCACGATGGCAATCTGGGATTTCCGATATTTTCGGGATTGGGCCCTCTCTAACAAAAATTGCAAAATCATTCGAATGGATAAATTCGTCGGCACGACACGGTAACAAGGGATGCCTGCTTCCGCGAGACGTTTTTGGACACTTTGAATACACGTGATCGCCGTTTCAATTTCACCTTTTTTGTAAAGGGAACGGTGATAGTCCACAAGTTCATCGGGACTTCGATATCCTTCATATGGATAGCTTGAAATCATCAGCTGATCAAAGGAGTGGAATTGGACGGCTGTTTCAATTTCCTCCTTTGAAATCGTATCGATACTGATTTTATTCAATAGAGTCCGTTCTTTCATTTGTGCTTCCAGCAAGGCCCCGAAAAAGCTGGAGCCATGAAGGGGAGGAAAGCTTCCTTCCTTTTCCGTGATCCATCCTTTTTCAAGGGCGTAGTAGAAAGGGGATTGTCCTGAAAAGAACCATTGATCAACTAAGCCGCGGTTCTTATCAAGAATCCCTTCAATCTCGTCCACCCCATGATAGGGGAAATTTATGAGCTCGATATTGTCAAAATTAGCAGCCACATGATTGATCCGTTGTATCGAATCATCCGGGCCGATGACACCAATTTTTATCATCAACGATTATTCACCTGCTTCTTGCTGCAACACTTCAGCTAGAATCTCTACTCCTGCATGCAAGTCTTCTAGAGAGCTATACTCCTTCGGGTGATGGCTGATCCCTTTTTCACAAGGAATGAATACTAAAGCGGATGGCCATTTCACTGCCATGTTCATGACATCATGCCCTGCCCCGCTGTCCATTTCAAACGTTTTGTATCCCAGAGTTTCCCCCGCCCGCTTGACTCTGGCTGTCAGCTCTTCATCCAATAGAATAGAAGGATTATCTACAAGAGTTTCTATGTTGATTGTAACATTAAATTCATTCTCTAAGCTTCGGCACTTTTCAATTATTTTATCTGCCATGGTTCTCTTTAGGTCATCGTCGACGGAACGGATATCGATCCCTGCTTCTGCTTGGCCCGGAATGACGTTCATGACGTTCGGTCTTACGTTCATCGTGCTGACGGTTGCCACGAGTGGTTTTTGTGACTGATTTGAAAGCTTTTCCGCCTCTTGGGAAACGAACGTTATAAGGGGTGCAAGAGCCGCCAGAGCGTCCTTTCGTTTCCCCATTGGAGTCGTCCCCGTATGGCCCGCCATCCCTTCCACCTTCACCTTCAATCGGATGGGGCAGGCCACACCCCGGACGATCCCGAATTGAGCGCCGTGATCTTCAATCTGGGTCCCCTGTTCAATATGCAGTTCGATGAAAGAGAGAATTTCGTCCTTGGTGCGTTCAGCTTTTTCAATGGATGACCAGTCTAACCCCGTTGATTCCACTGCGTCTTTAATGCTGACCCCGTGGCGGTCCCTTACGTTTTCTATTGATTTATCAAGAATCCCTGCCACACTTTTGCTTCCCAGTGTAGAAACACCGAATCGGGCTGATTCTTCTGAAGCAAAGCACACTACTTCAATCGGGTTATGAGGTTTAAAACCACGTTCTTTTAAAGCTTTCACGGCTCCAAGGCTGCAGAGTACGCCCGCTGCCCCGTCGTATCCACCTCCATTTTCAACCGTATCGAGATGAGATCCAGTCATGACAACATGATCGGTCTTCCCTCCCCACCTGGCAAAAAGGTTTCCAGCCTGATCCCTGCGTACGGATAACCCCAACGTTTCTGCTACATCCCTAAACACACTCATGGAGGCAGTCTCTTCCTCGGAATATCCTAATCTCGTAAATCCATCGGGCTGTTCCATCGTTTCAACCAGATTTAAAGCTTCTAGAGTTGTACTCAACCATTCTTTCAACTCGTAACCTCCTCTTTTTGTCGGGATAATTTCAAAATAAGACGTGCGAAGGCATCCACCGCCACTTTTAATACTCCTTCATCAAAATCAAATTGTTGATGATGATGTCCGTTTTCCAATGAGGTTCCAAATACCATGAAGGTTGCGCTGCCACCCTGATTTTGGACTTCATTTATCATATAGGTCACATCCTCTGAAGCCTTTAACGGTATATCATCGAGAATTTCAGATATAAATGGACTTTCTTCTCCCACTTCCTTTAACCACTGAATCCATTCAGGGTTACATGCAGCTTCAACCGTCTTGCCAACCACATCGATACCGGTTTCCACACCATAAAGGTCTCCCGATGCTTGAAGGATCCGCAGGGCTTCTTTCAGCATGTACTGATTGATGGCAGTCGTTTCCCCCCTTGTTTCCATTTCGAGATGAGCTTCATCGGCTATGATGTTTCGGCCTCCACCCCCTTGAAGCTTCCCGACATTGACCCTGGTCGCCCCTTCAGAGTGTCGCGGGATATTATAGAGGTGAAGGCTTGCAGCGGCAGCAGCCAATAAGGCATTCTTCCCTTTTTCAGGCTCGAGACCCGCGTGTGCAGTCTTTCCTTTATAAGTGACGTTTATTTTGGAGGAAGCGAGAAATGAATGAGTCGTAGCGTACACTCGTCCAAGCTTCGTATCCCGGATTCCGATATGTCCGCTTGCAAAATAATCGACATGCTCAAGCCAGCCTTTTTTCACCATGGCCTTTGCTCCCCGCCCACCCTCTTCAGCAGGCTGGAAGAGGAGAGTGAACCTTCCGCTTAGCTTATCTTTGTAAGCTGACAGGAAATTGGCCACTCCCAATCCGATGGCAGCATGACCGTCATGACCGCAGGCATGCATGACGCCTTCATTTTGGGAACGAAAGCCTTCTCTCATTGGCAGGTGGTGATCAGGATCATTCGCTTCTTTTATGGGCAGGGCATCGATATCGAATCGGAACGCCATATGAGGACCGGGCTTTCCTGTATCGAAAGTGGCAGCCAATCCTGTATGACCTCCTTTCATTTTGTCGAGCCAGCTCTTTTCTACGCCTTCTTTTATGGCACGTTCTTCTTGTTTGGTTAAATAGTTGGGTGAGGGAACCCCCATTCGTTCCGTGGACTCCAGTGCATCTTTCCCAAGGTGAACGGTGAAGCCGAGGTTGATTAATTCTTTTCCTATCAGGTAGGTGGTGGCATATTCAGTGAATCCAAGTTCCGGATTCTGATGAAAGGTCCGTCTGAAGGCAGTAAGAGACGGTGATATTACATTGATAAAATGTTCAACACTTCTCATCTTTAAAGACTCCTTTTTTCAAGCTTTTTCAAGGCATCCAGTGCAAGCTGGGCCATCACTTCAACCCCTTTAGGCAATGCACTTTCATTTAATTTAAATCTCGGATCATGGAGTGGGAATTGCTGTTCTGTATCCTTCACAGATGTTCCCAGCCAGTAGAAGGCACCTGGATATTTCTTCAGAAAACGGGAGAAATCCTCTCCTCCAAGAGACGGTGAGACCACTGGTGCAGCTTCTTCCCCAAGTACTTTTTGGGCAGAGTTACGCACTTCATCCGCCCATTGAGGTGTGTTGACCGTCGCGGGATATCCATCTAAATAGTCGATCGTCATATGAGCCCCGAAGCTTTTTCCGACACCCTCAATGATGGAGTGGAAACGACCTTTCACCATTTCTTTCACTTCCGGCTTGAAGGTTCGAATGGTCCCCTCAAGCTTGACTTCATCGGCAATAACATTGTAACGGTAGCCTCCTTCGATTTTTCCGATGGTGAGGACGGCTGAATCAATGGGATCCGTATTTCGGCTCACGATCGTTTGAAGCTGGGTGATGAGGTTGTTGGCAATAATGATGGCGTCATTGGACTGATGAGGCATGCTCGCATGTCCGCCGGAACCTTTGACGGTAATCTTGAAGCGGTCTGAAGCTCCCATGATTTCATAAGGTCGCACACCGACTTCCCCGACAGGCAGATCCGGCCACACATGCTGTCCGAAAATGAGGTCCGGAGTATATTCATTGAATACTCCATCGTCCATCATTTGCTGAGAACCTCCTACAGGGGCATTCTCCTCCGCCGGTTGGAAGACAAGAAGGATCGTTCCTGCTATTTCCTCCTTCAGTTGATTCAGTACTTTTCCTGCACCAACAAGCATGGCAGTATGGGCATCGTGACCACAGGCATGCATGGTGTTTTGAATGGTGGATTTGTAGGCTAGATCATTTTCCTCCTGGATCGGCAGTGCATCGATATCGGCTCTCAGCGCAACCGTGCCCCCAGGTTTTTCTCCTTTAATGATGCCAAGCACTCCAGTTTTGGCATAGCCCGTTTTAAAAGGGATGCCTGCCTCGGACAATTTTTTCTGAATCGTTTTCGATGTTTCGAATTCCTCTCCGCTCACCTCAGGATGTCGGTGGAGGTGTCTGCGTAATTCAATGACTTCATTCTCTACTGATTGGACAAGCTGCTTTAACTTCATGAAAAATCTCCTTTTTCGGTCGATTGATTATTTAAGGAAAAGTTCCTTAATAATACCGTTAATAGATATATTCGATATAAAGTTGAAAAATCCTATGTGGATGAGGAAGTTTTTTATAAAGAATAGGGACGGACCTCCGCATTTTGCGAAAAGCCCGTCCCTATCGTATTTTTCTATTTTTGCTTTGAGTTGTAGGTCCGTCCCTCAACTTAGTCCTTCAACTAATTTACCAAATGTAGGTCTAAGGACCTGATTCCAAATATAACCATGAAATATCTTGCCATGATTCATTTATGTATGTAATATATATATTGCATATTGTAATATATATATTGCATTCAACTTAATAAGGGAGGTTCTATGAACAATAAGGTGAAAGTAGCAAGGATTGAGAAGAATATGACTCAAGAGGAGTTATCCAAACAAATTAAGGTTACAAGACAAACGATTGGACTCATTGAAAAGGGAAAATATAACCCCAGCCTTCAACTGTGCATATCAATCGCTAAAGCATTAGATAAAACATTGGATGAATTATTTTGGGAGGAGGAACAACATTAATGAAATCCTGGCTATCGATTTTCTTACCAAAGGATGAATATAAGGAGAAAAGAGTATTGTATTTCCTTGCCGAGTCCGCCGTCATTTTACTAGCAATATCATTCATTTTTTTAGCCGTAAAACGCTTCTATCCTATTAACCAAATAAGTGATGAGATCGTTGTGGCATCCCTGTCCGGCTTAGTGGTTATATATACCATTATCCGTTATATGGTTTCTGGCATTGAATATTCAAATGTATTTAACAAGACCGAATATAAAAAAGAAGTAAGAAGTATTGTTTTTCAATCATTAAAGTTTGCAATAATATTTTGCGTCATTTATTTACTCTTTACGGGAATCCCCGAAGCCAATGAAGGTTGGGTAGACCTATTAGGGTTATCTTTCCTTATCTGGACGTTTATGTTCTTATTAAATTATTTCTCTCTTAAACATTCATATAAAAAGAATTGTGAATTAGAGGAAGATAATAAATGGTAGTAATTGAGTTACACTCTCTAAGAGGTATAAAGTTTTAACACACCTCTTAGAGAGTAATGAACCAAGCTTATTTACACTTTATTCCATACCATGCCAGACTTGCGGCAAAACCGATGACTCCACCTTTGATGGCATTTTTCCCGACTACTTTTGCAAGTTCGATTGCCACTTGCTGCCAAGCTTTTCGTTCAATCAGCTTCCATAATCCACCACTGATGAAGCCTATACCCGTCGCATCAATAATCTTGTCTCCGACGCATTCTGACCAAGAACTTCTCTGTATAGTCATCTTTTTATCATTCTTAAATTCTGCAGGTGCAGGAACTCCAATTAAATCTGCTTCTGTTAACTCTTCTCCATTAACAAGTTTAACGAAGGCTGCAATCGAAGCCACATTCTCTTCTCCAAATTTTTCAGCAATTAAATGCTCGTCCATTATGTAGGTTCCATCTTGTAAACTAGTAGCTTCTTCAAAGAGATATTGCATATCATCTGCCAATCTATCAATATCCGCTTCTTGTTCTATAAAAGAATTCGTTGTAACTAATTTTGAAGATACCACTCCAGCTGCGGATGCACTTGTAAAAGTGGCTGAAATCCCCCCTGCTAATACAACCGTGGATAAAGCACCCATTAAATACTTTCTTGTTTTCATTTTTGTCCTCTCCCTTGTAATTATCTTTAACACAAGGAAGATATTAACATATCCTTCTTGCAAAAAGGTTCGTTTTACTGAAAACAGTAATTTTTGACTAATATTGTAATCTATCATTACTTTATTACTATTAACACATAGTTACTAATATTTTTGAGGGACGGACCTCTAAAATGATTAAAAGTACGATGTCATCACTTCCTTTTTTCAAGTTGACATCCTAGATGTCCGTCCCTCTTCCATTTTCCACTCCCACCCTTTACACTTAAAGAAAATATTATGATAAAGGATGGTTGGATGAGTGGTTTTGTTGAAAGGGTCGTACCTTATTTCTTGAGTGAAGATCCATTTGTTCAGAGATATGCGATAGAAATGCTGGAGGGGACTTATTTAGGTGATGGGAATACCGCCAAAACAATCATTGCAGATAATCTATGCCGCCATTTATCAACAATGGCCATCCCCAAGATAGAAGGTTTAATTGAAGCCGGGTATGAAGATGGGCTGCTTTGTTTAGAGGAATCACTATATGTCAATTGCGTCATGAATGGCATCCAACATCCTAAACTTCCAGAATGGAGACACTTTCTGGAGATAATGGAACTTGAAATGTTGAATGAGCCACCTGCTCTAATAACGCAACCCGTCATAAACGACGAAAAAGTAGGGCGCAATGACCCTTGCCCATGCGGCAGCGGAAAGAAATATAAAAAGTGCTGCCTATAAAATGAGGGACGGACCTCCGCATTCTGCGGAAGCCCGTCCCTTTCACATTCTTATACTAAATTTCCTGATTGGAGGACCGTCCCTCTAATCCAATTGGAGGTCCGTCCCCCTACTCCACTCTACTCCATCCACTCAGGCTTACCAAAGCCTTTGAATTCTTCGTCGATCACTTTTTCGAATCCGTCTGCTTCTACGACTGCTTTGATGTCTTTCGCCAATTGTGAATCAAGGTGCTTCGTATTTACAACCACTCGGTTACGATACTGATCAGGCATGTTCTCCAGCTGAAGTGCATCAAGTAAGTCCATCTTGGCAGCCAGGGCGTAGTTCCCTGGAACCGCTGATAAGTCTACACTTTCTACAGCCCGTGGAAGCTGAGCCGCTTCAATCGGTTTGAACTGCAAATTTTTCACGTTTTCCGCAATGTCTTTTTCTGATACAGTCAACGGATCCGTGTCAGGCTTTAAGGTAATCAATTTCGCATCTTCTAAAATCTGAAATGCGCGTGCTGCGTTCGTCGGGTCGTTTGGAATGGCAATGGCGCTGCCTTCTTTGATATCTTCAATCGAATCAAACTTATCCGAGTAGATTCCCATCGGAGCGGTAGGTACGACAATCACTTCGGATAATTCCATGTTATGCTGTTTCGCAAAGGTTTCCATGTAGATTTTATGCTGGAAAAGGTTCGCATCCAGATCTCCCTGGGCCAGTGCATTGTTCGGCTGGATGTAATCACTGAACTCCTTCACTTCAACCGTGTATCCTTTTTCTTCAAGACCGGGCTTGATCGCTTTTGTCACCATATCACTGTATGGTCCGGATGTCGCTCCGATGGTCACTTCTTTTTTATCTTCCGAGCTTGCCTCGTCCCCTCCGCAAGCTGCAAGAATGATCATCGTTACCGTTAATGCCACTAATAAAATCCACTTTTTCACTTGTTGTTCCCCCTAGAGTAGTTATCGTTTATCGACTAATCGTGCAAACACATCACCCGTATACTGGATGAGTTGAACCAAACAAATTAAAATGACGACGGTCGTGATCATCACGGTATTGTCATATCGGTAGTAACCAAAGCGAATCGCCAGGTCCCCGACTCCGCCTCCACCGACGATGCCGGCCATGGCTGAATAGGCAACTAAACTGATCGTTGTAATCGTGATCGCCTGAATCACCGCTGGACGGGCTTCCGGTAACAGCACGTCCTTGATGATCATCCAAGGGCTTGCCCCCACTGAAACCGAAGCTTCAATGACACCTTTATCAATTTCACGCAATGATGTTTCTACCATTCTCGCAAAAAACGGAATTCCCGCAACAGAGAGTGATACCGATGCTGCCGTCGGTCCAATCGTGGTACCGGTCAATAGTTTGGTTAATGGTAATAGTGCGACCAATAAAATGATGAACGGAACCGACCGCACCATATTGACGACAAACCCAACGACCTTTTTGATCAAACTATTTTGCAAAAATAAGCCTTTGTCTGTTACGAAAAGAAGGATCCCGAGGGGCAATCCCACTAAAATCGCAACTCCAAGTGAAATCCCCACCATATACACCGTTTCAAAAAAAGCTTTATTCAATTCTGGTAAAATCGCAGTCAATGAATCAGGCAGCATTCTCAAGCACCTCCAAGCTTTGCGTCTTCAGCGTGATGAACCGGATCGCGGCTTCGATTTCTTCATGGGACCCGATCAGTTCCATGATGAATATCCCCAGGGGAACTTCCTGGATATATTCGATCTTGCCGTGAAGGATGTTGCCTCTCACTTTGTATTTCTGGAACACTTCTGAAACGACGCTTTCCTCTGCGATCGACCCTTTGAATTGGATTTTGATCAGCTTACCTTTCCTTGATTCCACAAGGTGTGGCGGGAGTTCAAATTGAAGAATCGTTTCGATGAATTGCTTCGTTAAAGGCTGCTTAGGTTCTGCAAACAAGTCGTATACCGGACCTTCCTCCACGATTTTCCCATCCTGCATCACGGCCATCCGGTCGCAGATTTCCTTCACCACTTCCATTTCGTGGGTGATGAGCACGATCGTCAACCCTAGTTCTTTATTAATCTTTTTTAAGAGTTGCAAGATTGATTTGGTCGTATTCGGATCCAGTGCCGATGTCGCTTCGTCGCAAAGTAAAACCGATGGGTTGTTCGCCAGGGCCCTTGCAATCCCGACTCTTTGCTTTTGTCCTCCGCTGAGCTGGGCCGGATAAGCGTCCGCTTTGTCCGATAGACCGACCATCTCCAGGAGCTCAACGACTCTGGGTTTGATGTTCCCTTTCGGTACACGTGCCGCTTTCAAGGCAAAAGCCAGATTGTCAAACACCGTTTTTGATTTGATCAGGTGAAAATGTTGAAAGATCATGCTCGTTTTCTGGCGGGCTAACCTTAGTTGTTTGGAGGTGAGCTTCGTAAAATCCTGTCCATCAATGATGATTTCACCCGATGTCGGGGTTTCAAGTAGATTCAAGCAGCGAATGAGTGAGCTCTTACCCGCTCCGCTGTATCCGACGATCCCGAAGATTTCACCCTTTTCAATTGTTACTGAAACGTTATCGACACCGACCACGGTTTGCTTTTTTGTTTTGTAGGTTTTAACTAGATTTCGAATCTCGATCAATGTGCACACCCCTTTTTTTATCCAATAAAAAAATGCCTCTTTCAACTGAAAGAAGCATCGCCTGTTTATCTCGACTTATCTCTCAGAATGAAATCATTCTGCAGGAATTAGCACCGTTCCAATACTGGAGGTTGCCGGACGTCGTAGGGCCTGATCCCTCGGTCACTCTGGATAATTGAAAGTATGTAATTTTCTAATTTTTTAATCTTATAGAGGATAATACTGGGTATGTGAATGGAAGTCAATAGGGAATTTTGCAGTTGTTCTTATGTAAGCGTTATTTATATTGATGCACTGGGATAGGGATTTTTTTAGGGGGAGCGGATATGGGTTTAATCTGGGGGGTCATCCGTTTTTTTACAGTCGATAATAAAAGAGCGAAAGTCGATAATAAACCTTCTCTCATCCTAACAATCCATATATTTCACATGAAATTCAGATCAAATCCTTCCTAACACCATCTCAAAGACTCAAAAACCATATATACTATCCAAAAACCTTCCCTTCCACCCCTAAATCGGACAAATCTCCATTACCAATAGAAAAAGGCACTGCCTTCTAGAGCAGCACCCCGATCATTTGTCATAACAACTCGCACCAACTTGTAATCTCTCAATCAACCAAATTAAAACGTCCACTCCTTAATCCCCGTCAACACATCCAACTCCCTCAACCTCTGCTCACAATAAGACGAATTCCCTTTCAAGTATGTATCAACATACGCCGGATGACACATAATCTCAAGCGTCTCACCTTCCTCACTGCTGTCCAATATCCTCTTTAATCCTTCAACCGACACTCCGTCACCATAAAAGTCCATCGAGAAACGGTCGGTTAACACATTCATTCCATCAAATCCATCACAGGGCACATTCCGGACCGGAACCCCAAAGCGCTCCGACAACCTCTTCACCACAGGGATCAAAGGCCGAAAGCTATGAACATGGTGATGACTGTCAATATGGGAAAGGGGCAAGCCGAATGATAGAAATTTATCCACCTGAGCCTCCCACTCCATCTCAACCTCATCCACATTGATTTCTTTTTCTTCAAAAATCCTGCTGGTGTAACGGAAATAGCCCCTCTCATCCAGCAGAGATGATACTCCACCTGAAACCGGTCTTCCGCATGTCAGCGTTAAATGGATCCCAACCTGTAATTCCGGATAAAGACGTGCTAATTCCACCGCGTGCAAAGTCCCCGGCATATTGACCAGCATCGTTGTTGAGTTGACGATTCCAAACCGGTGACTATCAACGATTCCGTAGTTCACCCCCCGGCATAAACCAAAATCATCTGCGTTGACGATCACATTCCTCATAATCCCCCATCCCCTTTTCTCTAATAGGTTCTTTCTACAAGAAAGCTCGCTTTATCTCCCCTGAAAATCGCTTTGGAAAATTCGATCACCGATCCATCCTCTACATAAGCCGTCGTCTCAATCATAAAGCAAGGCGTCCCCTCTGGTACCTCAAGCTTTTCTGCCACTCGTTCATCTGCTAAAAATAATTCAATCGTTTCGACGGTCTTTTTAATTTTTATCTCAAACTGTGTTTCCAGGAGCTTGTAAAGTGATCTTTCACATTCGTCTTTATCCAGCCCGGGCGTCTTGTACCAGGGCAGATAGGCCACCTCATATTGCAGGGGCAGCCCGTCTGAATAACGAATTCTCTCTAACCGATTGACGGGATCTCCGTTCTTCAACTCCAGCGCTTTTTCCACTGTTGATTCTGCCGGGATGACATTCATGCTCAGTACCTTGATCTTAGGTTTTTTACCTTGTAATCGCAGTTGCTCTGTGTAATTGTCGATCGTCGATGACAGGATCTGACTGACTTTCTGTTCTGCGACAAAGGTTCCTCTTCCTTGCTCGCGATACACGTATCCTTCAAGTGTCAGCTGTTGGAGCGCCGTCCGGATCGTCGTACGGCTGACGTTGAACTTTTCGCAAAACTCCGCCTCTGTCGGCAGTTTAGTATTCGGTGCGTATTCTTTATTTTTAATCATGTGGATGATTTCTTCTTTTACATGCGAATGCAGGGCCTTTGCTTCTTGTGTCTCTTTCATTTTGTTTCTCCCTTCCACTTTCTTCCTATATTTGTTATAACACATCCACGTTCAATTCTCTATTCCTATTCATTTTATCATAAAAATAATTTGTTATTACAATTAAATAAAAAACAGTCATATAATTTATATTTGTCATTACAATATATAGACGAGCGAAAATTTGTATGATACATTATAAAAAACAGAAATCGCTTTCAAAATGAAGGGAGATCGACAGAATGTCATTAAAGGTGGTCATAATCGGAGGCGGATCAAGCTATACACCAGAAATTATCGAGGGATTCATCCATCGGTACGAATCTTTTCCTATCACGAACATCACGCTTGTAGATATCGAAGCAGGAAAGGAGAAGCTTGAAATCATCGGGCAGCTTGCTCGTCGAATGATCCAAAAAGCAGGTGTGCCGATTGAATTGGAATGGACTCTTAACCGGCGCACTGCCTTGATCGGCGCTGACTTTGTGACAACACAAATCAGGGTGGGCGGCCTCTTAGCCAGGGAAAAAGATGAACGTATTCCGTTAAGTCATGGCGTCATCGGTCAGGAAACCAATGGAGCAGGCGGTATATTCAAGGCCTTGCGTACCATTCCGGTCCTGATGGAAATTTGTCATGACATCCAGCAGATTTGTCCCCATGCATGGCTCATTAATTTCACCAACCCTGCAGGCATTGTAACAGAAGCCCTGCTTAAATACAGCCCTCACAAAAAAGTCATCGGGGTATGTAACATCCCTATCAATATGAAAAACAGTGTGGCTGAGATGATGAATTGTACTGCAAATGAAGTACAAATTGAGTTTGTAGGGATGAATCATTTTGTATTTGGAAAAAGGGTTTGGGTCAACGCTCAGGATGTCACAGATCAGGTTCTGCAAAAACTGATCCATCAAGAAGTGGATTACTCACCGGCCAACATCGTCTCCCTCGGATGGTCGAAGGAATTTATACAGGCCATCGGCATGCTTCCCAATCCTTATCATCAATACTACTTCCGACGGGACTCTGTGTTGGAAAAGGACCTTCAAGCTTATAGAGAAAACGGTACACGGGCAGAGGTTGTTCGAAAAGTTGAAAAAGAGCTTTTCTTACAATATATGAAAGAAGAGTTGAACGAAAAACCAAAAGAATTGGAAAATCGAGGAGGTGCCTACTACAGTGATGCTGCCTGCAGCCTCATGACGAGCATTTACAACAACTCAGGGGACATCCAAACCGTCAACACACTGAACAATGGATCCATACCTGACCTGCCAAACGACGCTGTCATCGAAATAAACGCCGTCATTACGAGGGACGGACCTCGGCCAATCGCCATCGGACCGCTTCCACCCTCAGTCAAAGGGATCATCCAACAGATGAAAGCGTTCGAAGAGCTCGTCATTCAGGCAGCAATGTCAGGTGAGTACAATCATGTCTTTCAGGCCATGGTGATGAATCCGCTAGTAGAGAACGAAGGGGTAGCAAGACAACTAGTCGATGAATTATTGGAAGCTCACAAAGAGTTTTTACCGCAATTCAATTAATCTAGTAAATGGGGGAAAGAGAAATGAGTAAAGTAATGGGGTTTATGGAAAGCAAGTTTATGCCGATTGCAGGACGAATCGGGTCACAACGGCATCTCGTCGCCATCCGTGATGGATTCGTTTCGATCATGCCACTGATCATCGTCGGATCTTTGGCTGTCTTATTAAATAATCTGCCGATCGATGCCTTTCAAAATTTTATGGCCTCTGTGTTCGGCGAAAGCTGGAAATCCGTCGGGGGCAATATGTGGAATGGATCATTTGCCATCCTCGGACTGCTGGTCGCTGCATCCATCAGTTATCATTTAGCCAAGTCTTATCATATCGATGGGTTATCTGCAGCATTGGTATCGATCGCTTCACTCATCATCCTCACGCCGGTAACAGAAGACTGGGGGATTTCCTACGCGTGGACCGGAGCACAAGGGATATTCGTCGCCGTCATCACGTCCCTCCTTGTCACAGAATTATTCAAAGTGTTGATTCGTTCTAAGTTTACGATCAGTATGCCGGACGGTGTACCTGAAGGGGTCGTGAAATCATTTAAAGCCCTGATCCCGGCTACGATCATCTTGATTCTTGTTGGTCTTATTCAAGCTCTCTTAACTTCCTTTGCAGAAAAAAGCATCTTTGAAATCGTGTTCACTGTGGTTCAGGAACCACTGCAAGCTGTATCCAACTCACTGCCATCAGCCATAGTTGTAGCCTTCTTAAATCATTTCCTTTGGTTCTTCGGCTTACACGGCACAAACATTTTAGGTCCGATCATCGAACCGATCTATCTACCGTTAATTGAGAAAAATCAGCAGCTCTTTGCAGACGGGATGAGTGCCTTCGACGTTCCTTACATTGTGACTAAACCATTCTTCGATGCGTACGTGTACATGGGTGGATCCGGTACGACGATCGCCTTGATCATCGCCATCTTCCTTGTAGTGAAAACGAAGCATTATCGCACAGTAGGAAAATTATCTGCAGCGCCTGGGGTTTTCAATATCAATGAGCCGGTCATCTTTGGGTTGCCGATTGTGTTGAACCCGCTTATGTTTATCCCGTTTTTACTGGTACCTGTCGTATTGACGGTCACATCTTACCTGGCACTGAGCTTAGGAATCGTACCTAAAACCGTCGCGATTGTTCCTTGGACGACACCACCGATCATCAGTGGCTACCTGGTAACGGGGGGATCCTGGAGTGGAATCGTGCTTCAACTCGTGAACCTGACGATCGCCACACTCATGTACATTCCATTCCTGCTCGCATCTGAACGTGCCCAATTAAAGAAAACAACTGAAACGAGTGATAAAATCGCATGAATGCAAATCTGACTTTAGAAGAGATATCTTTTCATATCATATTACATGCTGGAAACGCACGGTCTTCCGCCATGGAAGCCCTCCAAGCCGCCAAGAAGAAACAATTCGAAACAGCAGAGAAAAAAATGGCTGAAGCAGAGAAAGAAGTACATCAAGCTCACCACTATCAAACGCAGTTACTTCAAAAAGAAGCAAGTGGTGAAAACCAGAATCCTACGATTCTATTGATTCACGCCCAGGATCATCTCATGAATGCCATCACCGTGAAAGAACTGGCACAGGAAATCATCGAAATCCATCAAAACAAGTAAGGAGTGCTTCATATGAATATCATGCTGGTATGCTCGGCAGGCATGTCAACGAGTATGTTAGTCCAAAAAATGAGGAAGGCCGCTGAAGAAAAAGGCCTTGAAGCCACGATTAATGCTACATCCGAAGCTGACTTAAGCAATCATTTAGATAAACTGGACGTCATCCTGATCGGACCTCAAGTCCGCTATCTATCTTCTAAAATCATTGAAAAGGCAGAGCCTTATCAGATTAAGGTGGATGTCATCGATGGGATGCACTATGGGATGATGAATGGTGCGAAGGTATTGGAGCAGGCTGAAGGGCTGTTGGGGTAATAATCGTTTCATGATTGAGAGTGACCTGTAACAGGTTACTCTTTTTCATATTGAGGAACATGAAGAAAGTGCCCTCCTTTACAGGAGGACACTTCCAATCGATTACATCACTTCATAATCCGTCACATTACGCTCTACCACCCGGGCTCCCTCAACACTCACGAATGCCCCGTTTGAACTTCCGAATACATTGGTTGCGATCAGGTTATCCATCGCTGCTTTCACCGCCACAGTATCGATCGGCTCGATGGGATCATTGATGGATAGTTTAGCTGGCTTCCCCGTTTCAGTTTGGAATTCCAATTCTAATACTTTTGCCATCCTGTCTCCTCCTTTCTATTAAGTTATTGTTCATCATTATTCGTTAATATCAAAGCTTTGTACCTTCTCGATGTTATACAATCCTTTTGAAGAAAGACTAGCCAGCGATAAAGCCGCACTGTTCATCTCATCCGCTGTTGCCAGTGCATTGATGTAGCTGTACGATTTGTACACAAACTTAGGATTCCCTTTCTCGTCCAAGCCATCATTGTAAGCAAGTCTTATCCTCGTCGATTTCAAATCCGCAGTTGCCATGTGCCTCACCTCCCTTCACCCTTTATATAGGGGATAGGGAAAGGAAGGGACACCCCGTGTGTAAAAAAAGAGGGACGGACCTCCATTCCTAGTACCAGCTCCTAGGAATAGAGGTCCGTCCCTCGTTCTTAATAAAGTTTTCCTTGCCTGTATAGAACCGTGCATAGTTTCATGACGGAGTGGATGTAGCAGTTTTGGCGTAATGGGAATGGGTCGCCGAAGAATAGGGGCAGGACGGTGTCCAGGGTTGATTTCATTTTGTCGTAGAGGAGGTTGAATACTTCTTCCTCAGTATAGAATTGGGTTTCCCGTCCTTGCAGCCATTCGAAGTAGGAGACGATGACCCCGCCGGCATTCGCGAGGATATCGGGGATGATGATGACGCCCTGATCACTTAAATACGTATCCGCTTCTGTCGTAATCGGGGCATTGGCTCCTTCCACGATGATTCTTGCTTTCACTTTTTCCACATTGTCCTTGCGAACCTGATCCTCTAATGCCGCTAACACCAGAACGTCTACGTCTAAAAACAGAACCTCATCACGGTCACGGATTTCAGCATTCACACCGATTTCCTTCAACTGTTCTTTCCCGGTCGGCAGATCTCCTCTATTCTTCATCGTAAACTCGACCAGAGCCGGGATATCCAGCCCATCCGAGTTGAACAGCGTGACATTCCGGTCACTCACCGCCACCACTTTATTCTGTAAATGGGTGGATTGATGGGCTTCAAGCGCCGCCACCGAGCCGACATTCCCGAACCCTTGCACAGCAATCGTCAACGCACGATCTTCAAAATCAAGGGCCGTTTTCGCAAAGACATTATCCGTCTTCGTCAATAGACTCTTCTGATCCCTCACAAAATCATGAACAAGATAACGGAATGTAAAGTAAACGCCTTTTCCAGTCGCCTCTCTCCGTCCCAACGATCCGCCGTTCACAACACTCTTCCCCGTAAAGCTCCCTCTATAAGGCATTCCCGGCCGGATGCTCTTATACTCCGCCATCATCCAGTCCATTTCACGTTCCCCCGATCCCATATCAGGGGCAGGGATATCTTTATCGGGCCCGAGGACATCGCTGAAATATTGGACATACTTTCTCGAAATCAGATGAAGCTCCTTCTCGGAATACTCCCGGGGATTCAGGATGATCCCGCCCTTTCCCCCACCGAATGGCACATCATGAAGGGCATTCTTCAACGTCATCAAAGAAGCCAGATTCACGACTTCTTCCTCATTCACCGTCTCGTGAAAACGGATCCCTCCCTTATACGGCCCCAGGGCATTATTATGCTGAACGCGGAATGCAGGGATACGGACCACCTTTTCGTCTTCAAGGGGAATCCTCAAGTACGACTTATGTACATGATTGGGCGTCGATAGAATCGAAGTCAGAGACGTAAACGCTTTCTTCCTCGTCTCACCTTTTACTTCCGGTAAAAAAGATCCGTCCTCTAATAGTGCATCCAATGACTTTTGAACAATATCTCTCGTTTGGCTGATCAAATCGGGTCCCTCCTATAAATGTAAGAAAATAGTGGCATCTACTATATTGTTACCCTTCCATTCCTGGTTAAAAACGACTATTCATAAACTCCCATATCGAATCTCTCCCGACATCAAAAAGACCGCACCCTATCCAAAAGGTGCGGTCTTCAACAGATGGTATTCAATAACTGCTTTTTCTGATCACAAGATCGGATGAAACAAACACTTGATGCGTCACCTTCTGCTTTTGCTCCAATCTTTTCATCATGAAGTCAACAGCCGTTTCCCCCATGATTTCGGTTTGGACTTTGACAGAACTAAGTGGCGGATATACATACTTGGCGACGCTGATATCATTGACGCCGATGATATTCACCCGGTCGGGTACATTGATCCCCTCTTCATGAAGGGCACGCAGGGCACCGATGGCAAGGGAATCATTGCCGCAGAAGAAGGCCGTCGGCAGATTTACACCGTGTTCCGCGATGGCCTTTTTCATTAAATCGAAGCCGTCGTCAACGGTAAAGGAACCGACATACATGGCGGATTCTGACAGCATCCCTTTTTCACCGAGATAAGTCTTGAAGGTAGCCTCCCTGGAATCTGGAATGTATGCTCCTCCATTTTCTTTAAACGTCTCCCGGCCCCCGATATAGCCAATTTCGGAGTGTCCTTTTTCGATAAAATAATTCAACACTTTTTTCGTGGCAATGGAGAAATCAGTGAGTACAGAATCAAAATCCTCACCCTCTGGACTGAAGTCGACGAATACGATGTTCTCCGTTATACTGTGGAGCTCCTGTACCTGTTTCGGACTGAACTTCCCGATCGCTACCACGCCATCGTATTCTTCTTTCTTCATTTCCTCGAAATCATTTTGAAAGTACTTCACCAGATTCAGCCCGTATTGCTGACAGCGCTGCTCGGCACCAAGGCGGATCGACATATAATACAGATCGTCCAATTCCTCTTTTTCCGTGTACCAGTTAAAAATCGCGATGCTGGATTCCACTGATTTCCGCGGTGATTTCTTTTTCTTATATTCCAATTCCTCGGCAATTTCAAAGATCTTTTGTTTTGTCTTATCTGGTACAGATAAACTTTTGTCGTAATTCAGTACCCTTGAAACCGTCGAGATCGAGACACCCGCCTTTAACGCAATATCTTTAATCGTTGCCATTTTTAAATCTACCCCTGTTCGTTTAATACATGAAAACTATACGTCGTGGAAGCTTTGTATACTTCCCCTTTTTTGACCATGACAGATGGGAAATGAGGGTGGTTCACGGCATCCGGGTACCCTTGCGTTTCAAGGCAAAGTCCGAGATGCTCGCGCCCCTTAACACCGCCTGTCAAGAGATCGCCAGTCAAATGATTCCCCGTATATAGGACGACCGCTTCCTGATCCGTTTCCACCGTCATCGCTCTGCCGCTTTCTTCGTGGGAGAGGACGATTGGGTCATTCTTTTTATTTAAAACAAAGGCATGGTCATACCCTTCTTTCGGTCCGGACTTCATTCCTTCCCCAATCGTTTGGCCTTCACTGAAATCAAAGCCTGTCCCCTCTGTAGGAATCAACTTTCCTGTCGGCACTTTATCCCCGGAAAGCTCGAGGATCCGATCTGCCTCCATTTCCAATCTGTGAGACAGAATATCTTCTTTGTAAGCACCGCTCAAGTTGAAGTAACTGTGGCTCGTCATGTTGATGGGAGTGTCACCATCCGGTTCTGCCTCATACTGAATGAGAAGTTCATTGCCGTTCGTCAGAGTATAGGTTACATCCACCTTGACGTTTCCTGGATACCCCTCTTCTCCGTCACGACTCAAATAGGATAGGCGGACACTGACTTCTTCCTTTTCAACGGACACTTCCTCGACCGCCCATATCACTCTGTTAAACCCTATTTTACCACCATGCAAGTGGTTGCCGCTATCATTAGGGGTCAGTTCAACTTTTTTTCCCTCGGAGGAGTAGCCTGCCTGCCCGATCCTGCCGGCCACCCTTCCTATCAGAGCACCGTAATAATGCACGTGCTGAACGTATTGCTCTAACGTATCAAATCCAAGGACGACATTCTCAAGTACCCCATTCTTGTCCGGGGTCAGGATTTTCGTAATGGCCCCTCCGAACGTCATAAACGTCATTTCCATTCCGGCATCATTTCTTAACGTGTAGGAGTCAACCGCTTCTCCGTCTATTTCGCCAAAGGGCTTTTTGATTACATCCATATTCATCCTCAATCCTTTTCTCCGTTCATGATCTCCGCTACAACTCGTTTATCACGCAGTCATAAGGCTGTAAAACCACTTCACCAAACGCTTCCTCATACCCATTGTGGTTAATGATTATCTGATACGTTTTAGCATCGACTGTTCTCGTGACAACCTCGACACCTGGATTTGTTTCCAGCGTTTCAATGCCTGTGTCATCTGTAATTTTTCTTGCAAGCACGTCCATGATTTCTTTTTCGATTCCCGCACCGATATAGTACGCTTTCCCTGTGCCGAATTCATTTTCGGTGACACAGGCATACTCATTGTAAAATGTGTCATCGTAGCGATAAAGGGATTTGGCCGTAATCGGATTCACCAAATCGCGCCAGTATTCAGCTATCGTCGTACGACCTGACTCCGTTGATACGACAGGAACAGCTTGCCCTTCATGAAGCGATTCGGATTCTTCCACTTCAATGCCAAGCAACGGGGACAGTCCCCCAGGAATTATTTGTCCGAATACCAGATTATTATCTTTATCCTTCACACCGGCACGGTACGACACGATGACCGTCCCTCCATTCCTGGTGAACGCTTCAAGTCTCTCCGTCAATTCGGCATCCATCAGCTGCGGAACCGGTACAAGCACCACCTTGTATTGTGAGAAATCCTGATCGTATTTCAACACATCGATCATCGTGTTTTGTTTATGGAAAGGTTCATACAAACGAAGAACTTCTTCCGTAAAATCGATACTCGGATTCTGCTGCTGGATCCGCCATGACCATACATTATCGAAATCGTATAGAAGAGCGACATCCGCCTTCACAGGTGAATCAAAGAGTGTCTGATATTCCTTGACTTCACTGAAAAATTGCTTCACTTCATTGAATTTACGCGTCGTCCGGTTATTGGCATCAAGGATTCCAAGACAATACTGCTCGGCTCCGCGATTCATTCCACGCCAGCGGAAGAACAACATATTGGAACATCCGTGTGCAAAGGCGTGCCATGCCCATGCCTTCGCCTGATTCGGTCTCGGTAAATAACCGATTACGTCATGGCCCTGGGCTCCCATTAATTCTTCAACGATCCAGAAATTTTGTTTCTTTAATCCTCTTACAAAATCGAGTGTCATGGAAAGATGGGCCGGAGAAATCGGTTCCTTCAATCCTCCCCACACCGGATAATTGTCGTAGGAAACAAAATCGAGATCTCTCGAAAATTCATTATGATCAAACCATTTCCCGAAGAAACCGCCTGGCAGGTTCGTGGTCACGGTTTGGTGAGCGCCTTTCAAGCGTCTTGCAAGCTCCACATGTCTAAGGGCAAAGCCGCCTAAAGAAGCTGAACGAAAACGGGACCAATCCAGCATCATGGCCGGGTTATGAACCGTGATCGTTTGTTTGGGTACGGGGATCTCTGAAAAATCATTATACGTCTGCCCCCAGAAAATCGTCCCCCAGCGCTCGTTCAATTCATCGATTGACGCATATTTCTCCTGAAGGAACGCCTGAAAACCACGCTCACAGCTGGAGCAGTAACACATATCACTATCTTCATGGCCAAATTCATTGTCGATTTGCCATGACACGATGGCTTCTTCGTCACGGTAATGAGTGATGAGTTTTTCAGCGATTCGCAGGGAATATGTTTGGTACGTTTCAGAGTTATAGCAATACTGCCTTCTGCCCCCGAACGACTTTTTCACTCCATTGATATCTTCAATGAAAATATCGGGATGTTTGGCAGCAAGCCACGCAGGAAACGTCGCTGTCGGTGTTCCGAACATCACCTTCATATCGTACGCCTTCACCTTTTCAATAACATGATCAAAAAAGGAAAAGTCAAAACTGCCTTCTTCTTTCTCCATCAAGTGCCAGGCGAACTCGCCGATCCTGACCATATTGACGCCCATGTCTTTCATCCTTGAAAGGTCTTCATCTATTAAATCGATATCCCAATGTTCCGGGTAGTAATCTACGCCTAAATACATATCTATCACCTGTTTTGTTTAGTATAGAGAAAATAAGAAACCGGGTCGTTCAATGGTTTCTTATTTCACTTGGAGATTTATTTCTTTTTCATCGTATTTATTTGATAGGTCTGATGGTACTTATCCAATAGTATCTGATAATTTTCGGAAAATTGATCATGAAATAGCAAGAGTGGGGCATATATTTGATTTCGCTGGTATAATTGTGATTTCGCTGATAAAATCAAGATTTCGCCGTTATATCCGAGATTTCGCCGTTAAAATCAAAATTCCGCTGATATATCTCAGATTTCGCCGTTAAAATCAAATTTTCGCCGATATATCTGAAATACCGGACCGATATGTTCAATTTCCGCCTCAAAAAGTGTTCAAACCGGATCATAAGTCTCGAAACAGAATCTTAATACCATAGAATGGATGCTTTTTTACAACTTCCACCTCAACACTTCTCATTTTAGCGCGCAAAAAGTCATTTCAATCCCAAATTTCCACAACTTCAACCCTGTTCATCATGAAAAGCAGCCATATCCGATCAAACCAGCGCTAATCCACCACAAAGTTTTTAACAAAAACCGTCCACAAATCTAACAAACGCCTTCTGTCCATTTTCATCCCTCTTAAATACACCCGCATCTTCAAGCACACGGGAAAATTTCTTCCCTAATTCTTCTCTGACGATGCCACGAACATTGTCATGTGTCACTTTCCCATGATAACGGTCCTTCAGTTCTTCCACCCAAGGTTTATGGTAGTCTGCCACCTGATGGGCTTCACCCAGCAGGGACTTTTCCACTTCTTGAAGCTCATCTTTCAAGCGGGCAGGCAGTACGGCCAGACCCATCACTTCGATCAAGCCGATGTTTTCTTTCTTGATATGGTGGACATCTTCATGAGGATGGAATATGCCCATTGGTTGTTCATCATTCGTTCGATTGTTCCTTAGAACGAGATCCATTTCATACTTCCCGTCACGCATCCGGGCGATGGGTGTAATCGTATTATGAGGTGTGTCCCCGGTAAAGGCCAGGATCTCCGCTTCAGGGTCGCTGTACCCTCTCCATCCTGATAAAATATCCTCCGCTGCATCCAGCAGAGCTTCCATGCTTCCGCTATTCAAGCGGATCACCGACATCGGCCACTTCACGATCGCCGCTTCCACTTCTGGATGACGGCTCATTGAAAAGGTATATTCTTTTTCCGCTTTCGCCATGGCAAAGTCATACCGTCCACCCTGATAGTGATCGTGAGAAAGGATCGATCCACCGACAATCGGAAGGTCTGCATTCGAGCCGGCAAAATAATGAGGGAACTGATCGACAAAATGAAGCAGTCGTTCGAATCCGCCACGATTGATTTCCATCGGACGATGGGTTTCCGACAATACGATGCAGTGTTCGTTGTAATAGACATAAGGTGAATACTGAAGCATCCAGTCTTCATCCGCAAGGTTCAGGCGGATCACCCGGTGATTTGCCCGGGCAGGATGACCGATTCTCCCCTCATATCCTTCATTCTCGACACATAGTAAACACTGTGGATACGTCTGATCCTTTTTCGGCATGGACTTTTCCAGGGCGATTTGCTTTGGATCTTTTTCCGGCTTGGATAGATTGATCGTAATATCGAGTTCACCGTATTCAGTATCCACTTTGTAGCTGATGTTTTGATTGATCCGTTTTGTCTGGATGTAATTGCTGTCCTGACTGAGCTGGTAAAAGTAATCGGTTGCCTGTTTGGGATCTTCTTTATAATGTTGGGTAAACGTTTGATTGATGACAGATGGACGTGCCACCAAACAGTCCATCACACTGGCCGTGAACATTTCTTTATGATCAAACAGATCTTCGATGATTCCATTTTCCACTGCATAAACCGTCAATGTTTCAAGCAGGTCGGGAATGGTGATACCGTCAAGTGATTCTGTTTCTTCAGCTTTATACTCTTCCTTTTTTAAAAGGGCAAGGATCCGGTTCCGGGCATAGATTTCATCCTCTTTTCCGATCAGTTCAGCCTCTAACGCTTTTTGTATAATCGCATCAATGGTCAAGAAAATGCTCATCCTCGTTCACTCTCCCTTTCTGTCGTTGTATCCATACGGATGGGTTTCGTGCCACTCCCAGGCATCCCCGATCATTCTCGTTATCGAGGTACGGGATGGGCTCCAGCCCAGCAGATCTTTCGCTTTTTCAGAAGAAGCGATCAGTTTGCTCGGGTCACCAGCCCTTCTTTTTCCGATTCTCTCGGGGATCGGATGGCCGGTCACTTCCCTTGCAGCGTGAATCATTTCTTTCACCGAAAACCCCTGGCTGCTTCCCAGGTTGAAGATATTACTTTGCCCGGTGCGCTTCAGGTAATCAAGAGCAAGGATATGGGCTTCGATCAAATCATCGACATGAATGTAATCACGGATACATGTTCCATCAGGAGTGTCATAGTCATCTCCAAAAATCGTGATGAATTCACGTTGTTCCAGGGCCACCTGTAGGATGATAGGAATCAAATGAGTCTCGGGAGTATGATCCTCACCGATTTCCCCGCGGGCACCCGCCACATTGAAATAACGGAGGGAAACAAATTTGATTCCATAGGCTTCATCGCACCATCTCATCATTTTTTCCATGGCAAGCTTCGTTTCGCCGTACGCGTTTGTCGGTAACGTCGGCATCTTCTCGGTGATCGGCACCTGTTCCGGCTCTCCGTACGTGGCAGCCGTTGATGAAAATACGATATGCTTCACACCGAATTCGTTCATCACCTCAAGGGTCACCTGAGTACCATATACATTGTTATCAAAGTACTTTAATGGATTCTCCATCGACTCGCCGACAAGAGAATTTGCGGCAAAATGGATCACCCCATCTATTTTTTCCTTTTCAAACACAGATCGCAGAAAGTCTTTATCCCTGATGTCTCCATTGTAGAAGACCGCGTCCTCATGAACCGCTCCTCTGTGACCTGTTTCCAAATTATCCACAACGATGGTTCTGTATCCTCGCTCCACAAGCTGAAATACCGCATGAGAACCAACATAACCTGCACCGCCCAGCACTAACACGTTCATACGATCACCTCTTTGTCTAATTCTGTTGCACCATTACCGATACTTGCTACATAGAAGGTTGCTGCATACCCTATGTCATCCTTATATTTCTCGCCTACTCCGTCAATGAAACTCTCCACATAATCCTTTTCCACAATCGCAATTGCGCAGCCGCCGAAGCCTGCTCCGGTCATCCTCGCCCCGACTACGCCCTCTTCATTCCATGCTGCTTCCACAAGGGCATCCAGCTCTTTTCCCGTCACCTCATAATCGTCACGGAGCGAAACATGGGATTCATTCATCAACTTCCCGAATTCACGAAGCTGTCCGTTTTGTAAAAATTGAAGAGCTTTAAGCGTACGTCGATTTTCATATACAGCATGCTTGGCTCTTTTTTGTTCGACTTCATTCGGGATCACATGCTTATGAAGCTCGAATCCTTCTTCCGTCAGCTCACCCAACGAACCGATATCCGTCACCGATTGCAGGCTTTCCAGGGCAGATTCACATTCCGTTCTTCGCTCATTGTATTTTGAACCGGCGAGCTCCCGGCGTTTATTGGAATTCATGATGATGATATTGTGATGCTCAAGATCGATCGGCGCGTATTGAAAGTGAAGGGTGTTGGTATCCAGTAAAATACCGGCTCCCTCTTTACCCATTCCTATCGCAAACTGATCCATGATCCCGCTGTTCACACCGATAAACTCGTTTTCCACCTTTTGTCCCGTCTTGACAAGAGCAATCCGGTCCACATCCAGTTCAAACAGTCCCTGGAGCATGACACCTGTCGCCAATTCAATGGAAGCCGATGAAGATAAACCGGCACCGTTTGGAATATTTCCGTAAAAAAGAACTTCCATCCCCATGTTGATACGGTTTGTATCCATTAAATAACGGATCATTCCTTTCGGGTAATTCGCCCACTCATGATCTTGATCATAGTCCAGGCTGTCGAGATCAAATTCTATGACGCCCGTATGGTCAAAGTTCAAGGAATAAAGGCGTACCAGACGGTCTTCACGCTTTCTTGCCACTGCATAGGTGCCGAACGTAATCGCACAAGGAAACACATGCCCACCGTTATAATCCGTGTGTTCCCCGATTAAATTGATTCGCCCAGGGGCAAAAAACACACGCTTTGCTTCACTGCCGAAAATCTCCTGAAAACTCCTGAAAAGTTGCTGAACATCCATTCTGATTCCTCCTACCATTTATACCGATCTTTCACTAGCTATCGTTCATGTCGCGAGAGTCCTGTAAAGAATTTCGCGGATATAGTTTAAAATTACAGAAACCGCTTTCAACCCCATGATAAAACAAGGAAGGAAAAAGGTCAATAAAATTTTAGTAAAAGTTTTACTAAGTTTTATTTATGGTTAATTCCTTATCTTTGAATAAGGTGTAAAAAAACACCAGACCTCAATCAATCACAGCCTGATGTTTTTAAAATGTTTTCAATCCACCTCAGATAGAATAAAGATCTCAGAAGTAAAGTCACCCGACTCTTCGATACCGCCCAGTTGTGTGCCTGAATAGCCGCTATCCAGCTGAATCCCCACATGCATCAGCTCATCTCCGAAATAGGCACCATCCCGACCGTTGATGCGGTATTCCTTATCCGGATCGAGCCCCTTCAGTAAGAGCCGTTCATATCCTTGATTCGGTTTAGAGAGCACTTGATAATATCCTGCAATCGCTTCTTTTCGATCAGCAGACACCGTCATCCAGGAAGTCACGTTTCCATCCCCTTCAAATGGACTGATCAGGCGATGAAAATCACCGTACTGAAGGGTATTGCGGTGCTTTTTATAAAAATCGATCTGGGCTTTCACCTGTTCCTTCTCGTGAGCAGTCATTTTCGTCACATCAAGCTCGTATCCGAAAACACCAAAAAAGGCCGTATTTCCTCTTGTATGCAAGGATGTGACACGTCTCACCTGATGGTTCGGAACCTCCGATACGTGGGCCCCCATGGAACTGAGGGGATAGACTAACGATGTCCCGTATTGGATCTTCAACCGTTCCACTGCATCCGTATCGTCACTGGTCCACCCTTGAGGAGCGTAGTACAGCATACCCGGATCAAACCGTGCCCCGCCGCTCGCACAGGATTCGAATAGGATATGAGGGAATGAGGAAGTCAATCTTTCATACAAATCATAGACACCGAGAATATATCGGTGAGGGACTTCCCGCTGACGCTCTGACGAAAGTACCGCTGAACCGATTTCAGTCATATAGCGGTTCATATCCCATTTCACATACGAAATAGGGGCTTTTTCCAATACATCCACCATCATGCCATAGATATGATCCACCACTTCTTTCCTTGAAAAATCGAGTACATATTGATGACGTCCGTGCGAAGGGGATCTGCCCGGGACGTGGATGATCCAGTCCGGATGCTTTTCATAAAGTTCACTGGCCTTCGACACCATCTCAGGCTCGAACCATAACCCGAAATCCATGCCCAATTGCTTGATTTTCTCCGCAAGGGACGGGATGCCTGCCGGTAGCTTATCCTTGTCGACAAACCAGTCCCCCAGTGAAGTGGTATCGTCATTCCGTTTCCCGAACCAGCCGTCATCCAGGACGAATAACTCCACCCCCAATTCTTTGGCCGTGCGGGCGATCGTTACAATCTTCTCTTCATCAAAATCAAAATAGGTGGCTTCCCAGTTGTTGATCAGAACCGGACGTTCTTTATCCCGCCACATGCCGCGGGCAAGCCTGTTTCTGTATAGTTCGTGATATTCCCTGCTGAGACCATTCAATCCGGCAGCTGAATATGCCATGACCACTTCCGGGGTCTGGAAGCTCTCGCCACTCTCCAGAAGCCAGCTGAAATCAAACGGGTTGATCCCCATAGAAACCCGGGTGACATCATACTGATCCACTTCAGCCTGGGCCAGGAAGTTCCCGCTGTACACCAGACTGAAACCGTAGACTTCCCCTTGGTGTTCCGTTGTTTGGGGACGTTTAAGGGCAAGGAATGGATTTTGCTGACTGCTGCTCGTTCCGCGCGTACTTGAAATACTTTGGATCCCCGGTTGTAACTTTCTCGATCTCACATGACGTTCCCTTGACCAGCCACCGGATAACTGAACAAGGTCAAAAGTAGAATCAGGCAAATCAACCGAACAGCTTAATGAACGATCCAGTTGCAGCTTTTGATTCCCGTCATTAACGAATTTCGCCGAACGAACGATCACGTCACGGTCACAGTAACAGGAATATAAAAGAATGATCCTTGCATCGAGAAGCTCGTCCCTTAATGTAATTTCAAGGGTCTCTGCTTCAGAGTCGTCTTCTGTATAGGTGGCAGGAAGACCCTCAAGCCCCGGCTTTCCATGGATGATCCGATAGCCTTCATACCGAAAATCCGTGATTCGGCTCCCGTTTTCCTGAAGAATCTGAAAGGCAGGCTCACGGTAATCCGTTGTCCCGTAGCTCGGGAATTCCTGACGGAGGAAGTCGAGTGAAAAAGATAAATCCCCTTCGAACACACATGAAGAAGTCGCTCGGTGCTCCTCTTTATACAGGTGGGAAAAATCGTCACGATGACGGACCCTCTTCCCATAATGAAGCTGACCAAGCTGCCCATTTCGCAGCACAGTGAAAATATAGCTTATGTTTTTCCCTTGCAGGTGAAATTCCTTGTTGGATTCGTTAACGTTAATGAGTGTATTCTTTTTCAATTGAGTGACCTCCCATTTGGTTTAATAACGCTCTTTTCTCAAAGAACGTTGTTTTTATTGATTTCTATAAAGGATACATGCTTAGAAAGTTGATTGGAGCGGAAGGATGCTCGACTCCTGCGGGAATAGCGGGAAAGTTGAGACCCCACAGGGCGGAAGCCCGAGGAGGCTCAACTCACGCCCCGCGGAAAGCGAGCATCCTGCAGCGGAAATCAACTACCACTTTCTACCTTAAGACAGCCACAAACTTTTGGGTAAAATATCCAATATACAACAAAACAGCCAGGCAATCACCTGACTGTTTTGTTGTAACTATTGTTCTACGCTCCAATCCCCACCGGAGAGAAGACCATATAGATGATGATCATGGCAATCGTACAAGCAATCCCGATCGGATAGACGATTTTCCATGGTGTCATATCGACCTTATGAGATTCCTGCAGCGTATACTCCGTGTCTCTCGGTTTGAACTTCCCGATAATCAGCATCAGTGCTGAACATAGCACGAAAAGTATTCCTAAAATATGCAGGAAGTGAAGGCCCGTATCCCAGAATAACTGTGTAATCGCATACAACGTAATGAACACAAATAGCGAAATTTTCGCTGCAATCGCCGGTACCCTTTTCGTCATGTAACCGACAATGATGATCGTGAAGATCGGCACATTATAGAAACCGTTTACAATCTGGAGATACTGGAAGAATCCTTGTGGCGCCTTTTCAATGAGTGGTGCCAGAACCATGGCGAAGACGGCGAGTAATACTCCAAAATACTTCCCGTTTTTGACAAGCTGCTTATCAGAAGCACCCGGTTTCACGTATGGCTTATAAATATTTAGCGTAAATAGTGTGACAGAAGAGTTCAGCGCCGAGTTGAATGACGATAAGATCGCCCCGAACAACACAGCTGCAAAGAACCCTACCAGAGGCGTCGGCAGGATCTCATTCACCAGTCGTGGATAAGCATCCGTCGGCTCAAGATTTTCTCCAAACATGTTATACGCGATGATTCCAGGCAGAATCAAGAAGAATGGTCCGACCAACTTCAATGCTGCTGCAATCAGAACCCCTTTTTGACCTTCTTTCAGATTCTTCGCGGCAAGGGCACGCTGCATAATATGCTGAGCCGTCCCCCAGTAGAAAAGGTTCACTAAGAGCATTCCCGTAAACATCGTACTGAAAGGAACGGGATCTTCCGGCTTACCGATCGCATTCAGTTTCTTGGGTGTATTTTCCATGATGGTGCCAAACCCTTTAAAGAGGGAACCATCCCCCAGAACAACCAGACCGATGACTGGAATCATCAATCCACCAATCAAAAGCCCGACTCCGTTGATCGTATCGGAAACGGCAACCGCTTTCAATCCACCGAAAATGGCATACAGGGAACCGATTATCCCAATCGACCACACCGTGATCCAAAGTGCCGTTGTACGGTCCACTCCCAACATTTCAGGAACGTTGAAGATCCCACTCAGTGCCACTGCCCCTGAATAAAGGATGGGAGGCAATAAGTTAAACACATACCCGAACAAGAATAAAATCGTGACAATCTGCTTCGTACCAGAGTCAAATCGTTCTTCAAGAAAATCAGGTATCGTCGTGATTCCCCCTTTTAAATAGCGGGGAAGTAAGTAAAATGCTACAAGCACAAGCGCAATCGCAGACCCGACTTCCCAGCCCATCACCGACATATTATCGGTGTAACCCTGGGCGTTCAGTCCGATGAGCTGCTCTGTGGATAAATTCGTAAGCATAAGTGATCCCCCGATCACCCATCCGGTCAAACTGCGGCCTGCAAGAAAATACCCTTCCTGTGTCCCCAGATCCTCGTCCCTTGTTTTCCAATACGAAATCAACGCAACAAGAAGCGTGAAAAACAAGAAGGAAACAATTGTGAATACCATAGTTGAAACTCCTCTCTATCAATCTCTCTTTTTAGCTGTTTTATAAAGCTGAATGAAGACTTTTCTAAATCTTTAAAAACAGTATAACGTGAAAGCGCTATTATAGTAAACATTTTAGTAAATAAAATTATTAAATTTTACTATTATTTTTTACCAGAGAGGAAATACGCTTCTATCCGTGAAAAGGAAAAAGGCTTAAAAAGGCAACCGTACAGGTACTTTTCAAGGAGGTTGGACCCTGGGAGAATGGATGATCCTTTCCATGTGAAGATTGTATGTACCGGATATCATGATCAAAGATTTGTACCTGGAACCTGAAAAAGAAATCAAAAAAAGACACCCCATAAACGATAGGATGTCTTTCCTGGCTTTTCACTCAATCAATTGATTAAAGCTGGCATACGTTTCTCTACCATCCATGATAAACCAACACTCCATTTTTCACCTCGAGTAATTCCCCTGAGTTTCCTTCTTCCACTTTATACGGCTCACCGGTCTGTATAACCGTGTCTACAATGGAAGCGAATTGGTCCCTTGTATATTTCTTGGATCGAAGCGACATCAAATCGATAAAGAGCTCTTTATATTCCACATCAGCCGCAGACACGAGAGAAACGGTGGCTATGATTTTTCTGCCTATAATGACGTGTGACATATCCGAGTTTGGTGTATAGTAGAAACGTCCTCCGTACCTCTTTGCAATTTCATCATAATCCTTACCGAATTTATAGATATCGAAATCACGACTTAGCTTAAACGTACGTCCATTAGAATCAGTCATAGTGAATTCCATCGGGTATAGTTCGTCTTCGGGACTGTCTTGGTTCGTCTCTTCATTTTCTTTCTCATCTGCAGAGGCACTTCTTACCTCGCCGCTGCTTACCTTTTCTTTTTCAAGCTTTGCTTCTTCTTCAAGTCGCGTTTTCTCTTCCTCCTCTTCTTTCACCTGATAGAACGCATCTTTTGCAGACTCTATTCCTTCTTTCATTTCAGAAGTCGCCTGATTATCCGGCAAAAGGGTAACCTGTTTCATCACTCTTTCTGCTTCTTTTTCGAAATCTTCTTCGTTTAAAGATTGGTCCTCTGCCATCTCTTTAAGGTTTTCGATTTCTTCTTGAGCTTCCCTGTATTGATTAAACGTTTGATCAATACGATTCACCTGTGTCGAATACTGACTGGTAAAAAACGCTCTGAGGGACGGGCTTTCAAGTTTGTCGAATGTGTTTGATTTTTCCGCCAGTTCGCTTTTTATTGACGCTACCTTTTCAGCCACTCTTTCCTCTAAAGGGCTTTTCTCGAGGAGGCTGCTCACATCATTAATGTTCTGTTGAAGTTCATTGGCCACTGGGACGGTCTGATTATAATCCTCTATTTCATTCATCATCGGGAGTAATTGTTGACGGAGTCCCCTTTCCATTTCTTCTGCACTTTCCAATTCCTTCTCAGCCTTGCTTAGTGATACTTGAGCCGATTTCAATTCGGAAGGTTCGATCGTTTTCAGCAATCCACCTTCTTCCGTATCCTTCAGGTTCGATTCCATTTCTTCATAAACGGATTGAATGTTCGCCTCCGCATCAGCGAATAGCTGATTGGCTTTCTCTTTCTCTGTTTCAGAAATGATATATACCGTCAGGATAGAAAAAACGAGTAACCCTACAGCTGCAGCGACAAGGTTGCCAAGCCCGCCCTCTTTCCAGGCTTTCTTCTTTGAAGACGGAGAAGGTTCATGACGGAGTATGGCTGAATGGATCCGTTCTTTCGCCTCTTCATTTAATTGAAGCGGGGGAAGCTTTTTTGATAGATTGCTTTCATTATGATTCTTCATTTTCATATCCTCCTGTTATGGATTGAAGCTTTTTACACGCACGATGATAGGTGATTCGAACTTTATTCTCCGTCCAATTAAGAATGGCGGCCGTTTCCTTTACGTCAAAGCCATGTATCCCTTTTAAAACCAGCACATCCCGATAATTGGATTTAAGTTTTTGAATCGTGATGAGAAGTTCGCGGCTCTCTTCATTCAGAAAATAAAGTGATTCAGGTGTTTCCAATGAAGCGGCTTCATGATATCTTGGGGAAAAAGATGTCAAGGACCATTTATTCCGCTTCTTCTTTCTCAGTTCATCAAGGGCAAGATTCCTGGCAATGGAGTATAACCATGTTTTCGGATTCGCTTTCCCCTCAAACGAATCCACGGAATTCAATGCCCGAATGAATACTTCCTGAACAAGATCTTCCACATCAGCGGACCCCATCCGATATACCAAGAATGTATATATAGGATCACTGTAGAGCCGAAACCAATCTGCGACCAATCTATTGTTGGACATCCCATTCCCCCGCTTTTTTCTTTTATATATTAGACGATATAGAAGTTGAAATCATTTCACTTTTTAGATTTTATTTCCATTTTTTATAATAACTCTTCCTGCTTTATAAATGGTTACATTCGGTACCAGACACTCCCCCCCTCTTTGTGCCTGGCACCCGTTTAAGAACCGGCTTGTCCAACCTTCACAAAAATAAGGAAACCTTGACAACCATCCCCAATATACTATAATTGTTATTATTTATATTCCGACTAAACTAATAAGATTTATAAGATAAGGGTGATTATATGTTTATACAAATCAACCATCTCAATAAGCAATACCTTGATAAGGCAGGAAAACCCACCGATGTCTTGAAAGATATTAATCTCGAAATTAAAAAGGGTGAGTTTGTTTCTATCCTTGGACCTTCGGGATGTGGAAAGTCCACCCTCCTCTCTATCGTTGCAGGCCTGACCGGCTCAACTTCGGGAGAAATACTTGTAGAAGGAAATCCGATCAAGAAACCCGGAAAGGACCGGGGGATGGTTTTCCAGCAGGCGGCCTTATTCCCATGGCTTAATGTACGGGACAACGTGACGTTCCCTCTCAAAAAAGAAATGTCTAAGAAAGATGCAAGGAAACAGGCAGCGAAATACTTACATATGGTCCAGCTGGGAAACTATCAGGATCATTACCCTCATGAGCTGTCAGGGGGCATGCAGCAACGGGTGGCCATTGCCCGGGCTCTCTCCATGAACCCGGAAATCCTTCTCATGGATGAACCATTCGGCGCACTGGATGAACAGACCCGCTCCCGTCTTCACCATCAGCTGGAAACGATTTGGATGGAAACGAAGAAAACGGTCCTTTTCGTCACTCACAGCATCTCGGAATCTATTAAGCTCTCAGACCGTATCATCGTCATGGGTACCAGACCCGGTACGATATTGGCGGATATCAAAGTGGACCTTCCCCGTCCACGGGATGCTCATAAAGAAGAAATGGTAAAGATCGAAGAACATATCATGAGCTATCTAAAGAAGGAAATCGACAAAGTGATAAGCGAGGAATTGGCCTATGAACACAGCTCTTAAACGCATCATCTTTTTTGCCCTCATCATCGGCCTCTGGGAATCGGGGTCACGATTCGGGCTATGGACAGAAGTTGTCCTCCCTTCTCCCACTTCCGTTTTTCAGGCCCTTTTTACAGGAATTGCAGATCAAACCTTGATCATTGACCTTATTGCAAGTTTCAAACGCCTCTTCATCGGTCTCGGGATCTCCTTAGTCATCGGCACCAGCATCGGTGTTCTACTGGCTAAATCAAAAACAGCCGACGATACACTCGGATCCTTACTCCTGGCTTTCCAAAGTGTACCAAGCATTGTCTGGCTGCCACTTGCGATCATGTGGTTCGGCCTTAATGAAAAAGCCGTCATTTTCGTCGTCATCCTTGGCGGGACATTCGTCATGGCCCTCAACATTCGAATGGGTATAAAAAACGTCTCCCCCCTCTTTCTGAAAGCAGCACAAACCATGGGGTCGAGAGGTTTGGACTTATTCATTCGAGTCATCTTCCCGGCATCGATCCCCTATGTGGTTACAGGTGCACGCCTTGCATGGGCATTTGCCTGGAGAGCGTTGATGGCCGGGGAACTGCTGAGTACCGGGCCCGGCCTTGGTTACACTCTCCGATATGCATCCGATTTTGGTGACATGAGCCTCGTCATCGCCGTGATGATCATCATCGGTATCATCGGTGCCATCGTAGATCAGCTGATCTTCCAACGTGTCGAGCAATCGGTGATTAAGCGTTGGGGATTGGAGTCATAGCATTGCCTTAGAAAATACGGCAGGTACTTATCGCCTGCTTATTAATAAAAAACAGGAGGTAACAAAATGAAAAAAGCATTTCTACTCATAACGATTTTCTTTACATTCCTAGGTGTTTTGGCAGGATGCGGAACAGAAAAGAGTTCCGGTGGTGACGTAAGCGAGAAGGTCGTCATCGGTTACTTCCCAAATATTAACCACGTTCCCGCTATGGTAGCGAAGGACAAAGGTTTTTATGAAAAGCAGCTGGGTGACGGTACCAAGATTGAATACAAAACCTTCCCTGATGGCTCATCATTCATGACCGCCTTGAAAACTGGCGAAATTGATGCCGGTCTTGTCGGTCCTGGTCCAGCCATGAACAATTACATGACCGGTGCTGATGTAAAAATCATTGGTGGTGGATCTACTGGTGGAACGGTCGTCCTTGCAAGTAAAGAAAGCGGCGTGAAATCAGTCGCCGATTTCGCAGGCAAATCCTTCATCACCCCAGCGGTCGGGTGCACACACGATGTCCAGGTCGAAACATTCCTTCAAGAACATGGCATTGAATCCCAACGTATCGGCGGGACCATGAAACACGTTACAGGAAACCCGGCTCAATATGCGAACATGCTGAAATCGGGTAAAGTCGACATTGCCGTTGCCCCGGAACCATGGGCAGCCGTGATCCAGCAGGAAACAGGTGCGAATGTAATCATCGATCACGATGAAATTTCTTTCGGTGAAACCCTACCTGCTTCAGTACTTGTAGCGTCTGGAAAGTCCGTGACAGAAAACCCTGACACCATCCAAAAAATCGTGGACGCTCATAAAGAAGCAACTTCTTTCATTGCAGAAAATCCTGAAGAAGCAAAAGAAATCACCATTAAAGACGTAAAAGACGTAACCGGTCAAGAACTGAGCAAAGAAGCCGTCGACCAGGCATGGGAACGCATCGGTTTCACTTACAAAGTGGACTCCGAGGCCGTTCAAGCCTTCGCCGACTCATCCTATGAACTGAAATTCCTAAAAGAAAAACCGGAATTCACAGACCTCATTGACAAACAATTCATAGACTAACCAGACAAGGTCCGTCCCTCTTCTGAATGAGGGACGGACCTCTGTTTCAGAATGGAGGAAGTAAAATGAAAGGAAAGTCTATTATTGCTGCGGCTGCCCTATCCCTTTTCTTGCTTGCTGGCTGCCAGAGTGAAAATGTCGAGGAATCTTTTCCCATGAAAGTGGAGGTCGGTGACTTGAACGCTGTGGATCAGAATGGGGAAAGCACGTCCTTAAGTGAGCTCAATAAGGGTAAGATTGTGATTGCCGATTTCATCTTTACAAATTGCGATACCGTCTGTCTTCCGATGACGGCGAATATGGCGAAGCTTCAAAAGAAGGTAACAGATGCGGGGTTGGAGGATGAACTTCAGCTGGTTTCAATTAGTGTGGATCCCGAACATGATACTCCTGAGGTGTTGAAAGAATATAGCAGTCGATATGAAATGGATGATGAGAATTGGAGCTTCCTGACGGGATACTCCCGTGATGAGATTGAATCCTTCGCCAATGTTTCTTTTAAAACTCCTGCAGCCCAGGTGGAAGGATCGAATCAGTTCGTTCATGGAACGTCTTTTTATTTAGTGAGTGAAAATGGAGTTCTGTTGAAGCAGTATGAAGGGGTGTCCAATCCTCCTTATGAAGAGATGATTGAGGACATTGAGAAGTTGAAATGACCTTTTCGAGTGAATCGAAGAGGTTTTTTTGTGTAGATTACCTCTGAAGTATGTATGGAACTCTTTTTTAGCTGGTTTCTTTAGTTTTTCGGCATCTTTCTCGTGAAAATTTGTGTGGAATAGTAGGATTATTTCACTTAGCCTTTATAATTGATCCACTTTCACGGTATATTAATCCCGATCTGAATTTTTCAATCCCCATTACAAATAATTGATCTCGAAGTGGGAATAATCGATCCTGCTTGTCGAAAAATCTTTATGCTAAAATTCTTCCCAACTCTCCAGCCACCTTCCCTCGATTACCAAACCAAATTCCTCCAAAACCCCATGTCTATCCACTCATTTAACTTTCACCACCACTTTCAAAGCAGGAAAAACCCCTCACCCTAACAAATACTACTCATAAAGGGATATTGATAAGGAGGGGGTTACCCATGCATACAGGGGAAATCATTCGATTTTATAGGGAAAAAGCGGGTCTCACCCAGTCGCAATTGGGTGAAGGGATATGTACAACGACGCATGTCAGTAAGATCGAGAGGGGTAAAACGGCTTATTCAGACGATATCATTTCACTTTTTTCAGAACGACTGGGAATCGACATCCATCACGAGATCAACTCATGTAATCAAGTCGAAAAGCAGCTGCAACTTTGGCATAATAGCATCATCATGAGGAGAATGAACCTTGTGGAACAGATGAAATCCGAACTTGAAAAGTCTCCGTTTCTCGAATCCTCGAAATATGGTGTCTATTACCACTTACTTAGGGCGAGGTACTACATCCTGCATAATAAAGATGACCTCTCTTCCAACATACTGGATTCCATCCAAAGGGGTTCAAGTCCTCTTACAGCTTTTGAGACCAATCTGTTTTATCACGTTCAAGGGCTTATTTATATTAGAGACACTACGGAAGAAAACCAGCAAAAAGCCGTACAAATCTTAAAGAAAATAAATATGGATGAATACAAAAACGAAGAATGCCATTATCATATATCGATTGCTTATCACTGTTTAGGAAACAAAGTAATGTCCTACTTGCACGCCGGTAAAGCCCTCAGTTACTTTAAAAAAACGAATAATTACCCCGGTGCGATCAAGGCTGAGTCCTTAATGCTCCTGCAGCTGAGCAGTGAGATGTATCTGGATTTTGAAGATTTGGTCGAAAGGTATCAGAACCTGATCCAGGACAGTGATTCACTTGGGTACTTAGATCAAAAAGGGACTCTGTTAAATAACTTAGGATATGAGTATTACAATCGTAAAGAATATGCCCTGGCCAAAAAATGCTTTAAAGAAGCGTTGGATTTGGCGAAAAAAGGTTCGATGTTTTATTTGCGGAGATTATGTAATTATACGGATGCCTGCATTGAAGGAAATCTCATACATTCCAAACAGATAAAGAAACACATACAACACGGCCTAAAAGAGAGCAAAAGCGCAAACAATACTCTATTCATTACATTATTCGAACTTTTTTCTCTCCGTATAGACAACCAAAGCGATGACTACTTCTCATATCTCGAAAACAAAGCACTGCCTTACTTTTTTGAAACGAAGAATGTGCTGTTGATTGAAAGGTTTGGGAAAGTGCTCTATGAGCATTACGTAGAGTCCGAGGAGTTTAAAAAGGCGGTTCATTTATCCAGTCAATTAATGACATAGTGGACGAGAATCGCGGTGCCTGGCACGAAACTTGGCAATGGTGCCAGGCACACATGTCATAACAAGTGTGCCTGGTACATCATCCGGGGTTTGTACCTGGTACAAAAACCTCGATTTGTACCAGGTACACTTTCAATCCTCACTCAATAAAAACGTTCACCAGCTTCACCCATCCAAAAAATGATATCCAAAGGGGGATACTGAAAATCATTCCCCAAAATAATCCGATAAACAAGTTACCCTCTTCATCTCTCATTTCTATATTCTCCTGACTGATTCATGTATTTTAATAGTCAGTTTTTACATCGATAGGAAAAGGTATACTACATGAAAAAGTGACAGGAACAATGTTAACAACTTGTTCCTGTCACTTTTTTTATATACAGATCCAAAACATTCCCTTCTTCATCGTTGAGCAAGCTTTTCAAACGACTAAGAACTTATTTGTCAGTAGTTCACAGTTTTGGTGATATCCCCCCACTTAATAGATACATCATCGGTTGTATATCCACTCCCGCATACTTCCTTGAATTCATTGATATCTAATCTTTTAATATTTTCGGTATTTGGTCCTTTGGATTTACCCTCGGTATATATCCCCGTATAATATACATTGCCTATAGCGTTATTTTTTTTATCAATCTCTACATTTCCTTTTACGCAGACTTTAGAATCACGATTTATGTCTAATTTCCCATTCAAATCAAGATTCCCCAAAACGTACAAGGTCGAAGTCCCCTTCAAGCTTAAATGCTTATCGATGGTCAGGGGTCCCTTTAAAAAAATACTTGAGTCGGTCACATCCAAGTGGTCATCAAACTCCAGCTCTCCATTTACTTCCATGGTAAGGTTGTTTATATGTTTCATATTTTTATTGAATCTTAATATACCATCTACATGTATACTCATTCTCTCAGAATGATTCATGACCTCGTCAATCGTTAACACTACGCCTGAGTCAGCATAAATAAGCTTTAAATTTTTAACCCCTTTTGAGTACTTCATATCCTTGGTCAATAAAAGTTCCTGACAGTTTTCAGGAATAGAGTCTGGATCAATACAAACACCAGGTCCATTTTCTGGTCTATCAATTTGATTGAATGCAGGTTCCAGTTCTCCATCACCTGAAATTCCCTCGATAGGAATGATTATTTCTCCATATAACTGTGAAGTTTTTCCTTCATCAGCCCCTTTACTTGTATAGGGGATTTTCAGGTCACCATTACCCGGAAAGGATGGCTTCCTTGTTATTTCGAAAAAGATTTCCGGACGATTGTCATCCATCTGGATCAACTTTGAGTTGGCGATTTCTTGATCTATCACTCTCTTCAATTCAATCAAGGCTTTTTTCCTGTAGTATTCTGGAAGCTTATTAAATCCCTCACTTTTATCTTTTTCTATTTCATCTTGGACAACATTCACTATCCTCGATTTATTCTCCTCCAAAACATTCCTGACTTCCCCCTCTAAATACTCCACACCCATTTCAGCCAACGCAACTGATTGATAGTCGGACTCCACCGCTTTGTTTTGTTTGATACTAGAATAGGATTGTCCCATAAAAGAAAGGGAAATCACCATGAACACAACAATCATCAATAATACCGTCACTAAG
This sequence comes from Rossellomorea sp. FM04394, assembly GCF_041889765.1. Classification (NCBI taxonomy): domain Bacteria; kingdom Bacillati; phylum Bacillota; class Bacilli; order Caryophanales; family Bacillaceae; genus Rossellomorea; species Rossellomorea sp. FM04394. Next base: position 3,966,869 of record NZ_CP168654.1, read on the forward strand.
GCATATCCCTGCTCATTTGTAGATTTATTCGTCATCTTAATTTCCTTCCAATCGATATAGCACTGTATCAAGGACGATTTCGTTTTTAGAATGGACTTTATCCGAAACGGTAAGGCTTATGTGCTTGCTCGTATCCTCATCTGTTGAATTCTTCACGACCAACGAAAAACACATTTGATCACTACGAAACTTCTCTTTAGGTTTATCTTCATATATCACTTCAATTTCACAATCAGAACTTTCTAATTCATACTCATTAACGGTCTGATGAATCCTCGTCAACTTCATCGTTAGAATATTCGCTTCCTGCTGAATACTATTTTGCGAGACTGCCTTTTTCGTATAATGGATCCCTTGAAAGAAAACATTCCATACAACTGCACCTATAATCGACAAAATGGTTAAAGTAGCAAGGACTTCAACAAGCGTCAGGCCACGTTCGTTATGTATCAATGTAGAAGCCCCCTTAGTCATTTACCATCACGTATCCGTAGGTTTCACTTACTATTTTTTGATCTTCAAGCACTTGGATAAGCAATCGATGAGCTTTTGCTGGAGATGGGGATTCTGTTGCATCCAAATCAGAGTGTTTATTGATCGTTACATTCACCTTAAATCCATCGATTGTGGAAGTGAAATACTGATGGTGCGGGTCTGTCCCTTCATTTTTTATGTAATGTGGAGGCGGTTTATCAAGGCTGCCCCGTTCCTTCCACGCAGCAAGCTCTCCCCTGGCCACGTTCACAGCCTTCATTTTCTCGCCATTATATGTGTTCATCCTGCCCATCTGGGGAAAGAAATTCACAATCGTCAAGAGAACGATCGATAAGATCACCATCGACAAAAGCACTTCAAGTAACGTAATCCCTTTTTCATTTTGCGTCATGATCTCATCCACCTTCCCCTTCAAATGATTATATTTTCCTATATCGATTATATCATTTCCATTCTACCAATCACTCAATCATTTGCTAAAATCAACCAAAAAAACGATGCCAATCTGTCGGTGCCAGGCACCAAAATCATGTTTGGTGCCTGGCACCGATAGATGGCACCGATAGACCGTTATTCTTTTAGATAACCAGATTGGATTCAACAGGAATACCGATCGTAAACGTCGTCCACTCATCGTTTGATTGACAACGAATTTCACCGCCATGCTTCTCGATCAGCTTTTTACAGATATATAGACCGATTCCGGTTCCAAGATCTTTCGTCGTATAGAAAGGTTCAAAGATGGCTTCGATGGTCTCCTCTTTAATCCGTGGCCCATTGTTGGAGATTTCCAGTTTTGTCTTGCCTGCTTCTTCTTCGCAGCAAACGGTGATCTGACGGTGCCCTTCCACTTCTTGCAGGGCGTCAATCGAGTTCATGATGAGGTTAAGAAAAACCTGTCTAAGCTCATCCCTGTTCCCCAATACCCTGATGGCTGTATCACACTTAAAGTCAATGGATACATCACCATCCAGAAGACTCGGATACAAGAATTCAATGGTTTCTTCCAGGTGATTCGAAAGGATGATCTCTTCTCTTGCACTCTCGATTAAATCTTTTCTGGACACATGGAGGAATTGAGAGATACGGTAATTCAATTGCTCAAGCTCATGCTGCATAATATCGAGATACGGTAAGTCGGGATAACCGTTCTGCAAGAGTTTGGTGAAACCGATGATGGAAGTGAGTGGATTTCTGAATTCATGGACAAAGCTCGAGCTCATCTGGCCCAGGATCGTCAGCCTTTCTTTATGGGTCTGATCAATATACAACTCTTTTTCCTGGAGCTGCTGCTCTTTAATTTCCGTATATTTTCTGACGGCCAAGTAGGAAAAACGGTCGAATAACGCATTGATCTCTTCAAAAATGGGCTGTAATTCCCGGAGCTCGATCCCTGAGTTGCTGACCCATTTTATAATGATGCTTTTTCCTATATTCACGTTGTACACAAACTCACTGATATTGACGTTTGCGTTGACCCGTTCCAGTGCGGTTTTGTGTGCAAGATAAGTGATTTCTTCTTCAGTGAGGGGCTTCTCGATCGCACGTTTGACTAATTCAAACATTTTTACCCCATTTTTCAACACTTCTTCTTTATATAAATCGTTTTCTGAAATAACGATGTCTTTTAGCCAATTATGTAAAAATTCCTCTGAGTGATCTTCCAGGAATTGTATCAGCATGGTTGAAGCACTAGTCATTGAATGGCAGTCCCTTCATTCCGTTTATTGTCAAAATATTCGTTGATATCATCATAACAGAAAAAGAGGGATAGGATGATAGTCATTTGGTATTTTATTAGTTGGGGAATAATTGAAACAGATGAAAACAAAATAAGACCAATGTCCGCCCCAGGCGTGATCATTGGTCTTTCTATCATGTTGATAACCTAGAGGCCGCTGAGCTCTTCTACGACTTTTTGAGAAACGGCACCTTCTCCCCCTAGTACAGTATAGTACCACGTTCCATTTTCTGAAATATACTTCCGTACAGGGTCGGGAACCTTATTTTTTTCTACCAGGATGATAGGTTCATAGTATTTGGCGGCGAGTACAGAACCAGTCAGTGCATCGGCGAAGTTTTGACCGGTGGCAACGGTGATGATATCTCCCGGCATTTCAAGCTGTGTGGCGATGTTGACCGATGTTTCGTATCTGTTGGCACCTGAAATCCGTACAGGATTCTTTTTAGCAAGTTGCTTTTGGACTCCCTCCGAAATGGCTGATTTTCCCCCTACGATGATTGTGTCCGTGACATTTTTCAAAGCTTCCTTCGTTTCATCTGCTAATTCATTGGTAGGACTTAACAGGATCGGTATCCCACTTGAGGCAGCAAATGGTGCTATGGATAAGGCATCAGGGAAATTGCCTCCGTAGGCAATGATTGCCTGATCGTAATACCCTAATTCTTTTGCAATATTGGCCGCCGTCTCATATCGTGTTTTCCCGCCGATTCGACGGACATCCAAGCCGTTATTCTTTAGGTCCCTTGCAACATCAGCTGATATTGCACCCTCTCCTCCTAAAATCACAACTTCCTTGGCCCCTAATTCTTTTATTCGTTCTTTTACCTTACCATTTAAACGATCCTTAGGATTTAATAGGATCGGCGCATCTTTTTGGAAAGCGAATGGGGCACCTGCCAATGCATCAGGGAATGTGGTGTCCCTTGCTAAAACAACTGTTTCGGCCCCGTCTGGCCATCCTACTTTTGAGATTTCAATCGCAGTTTCGTGCCGGTCGTTTCCATAAATCCGATACACATTATCCACGGTTTCTTCTCCAGTGAATGCAGTCAACCCATATACTCCATCCCCGCCAAACATATTCAGGTCAGTGGCTGCAAGATAATACGAGCCAGGAGGTAGTGAATAATAAATCTGGAGATTATCGCTTCCATCTTCCAGCCATTCATCAGGATAAACAGGCTCGCCTTCCGGGGTGAAAAGCAAATACCCAAGATCATTGAGAGTCGTCAATGTCGAGCCGTAAATATACGTATCCTGCGTTTCATCAATATTTAAGCTATAAAAATCCAGGTCCTCTGCCCACCAAAAGGTGCCGAGTACGATGTCGTCGAGGCGAATGAAGTCAGCCTGGTAAGGATAATCATTGGGTTCCTGCTCATAAACTTCACCCATCAACCTCATTTCATCGGATTTCTTTAATCCTTTCATCCTTTCTTTCAGCCTGGTGAAGGTTGAGTCATCAAGTGTCGTAGATGATTGTTTCTTAGAGAGAGTGTGAATTTCTTTCTTAATGGATGGGTGCTCAAACGGTCCTTCGGCAAGCGACGGTGAAACACTAAAACAGAAGATTAATAGAAAGGCAAATAAACCGGTACTGATTTTTTTCATGATCCCAGCCCCTTCGAATTGAAAAATTATGTAACACCCAACAATAAGTTGGTTTACAAACTTATATTATTTGAGAAAGGTGAATTCTAGACGTGAAAATTTGGTTCTATTGTCTTACTGGTTGGTGATAATGTGGAAGGTATATCATGATTTAGATGAATGGTGAGGTAGATGGTAGAAAAGAAAACAATTAAGAGTGAATTGGATGGCGACTACTATAGATGTAAAACTAACCAATAAAAAAGAATCAAAACAGATGCGTACACGGTAACTGGCTGGCATCGTCTCCCGGACTGAAGCCCCTATAGCTTTGCGTCACCATTTTTCAATGGGTTTGCCTTTATCGTACGCGTTGTAGAAGTATTTAAAATACTAGTTTTAGAATAAGCGTTTCCTTGGCTTTTGGAAGACCTTCATAAAGATGCTATTCTCTTCTGATTTGAAAAACTTGATTCCTATTATCTTTAACGGCGTCCATACTTCCTTCATATAATATCCAGGCATTCGCAATCCCCCCTTGCAAACAATCAAATTTATTAATTAACAGTTATTACTTATATTCCCATTATAATAGAAAAGTCAGAATAATCTAGCATTTAGGCATAAATACTTATCGACAACTTTCTTATAGAGGGACGGACCTCCTATAGGAGGTCCGTCCCTCAGGTTACATTAGTCCTTCTGTCAGGATTTTGACAATGAGAGGTCCTAAAGACACGATGAAGATGGATGGAAAGATGAAGAAAACCATGGGAAAAAGCATTTTGACGGGAGCTTTCATGGCTTGTTCCCGGGCCGATTCCCTTCTTTGTTCCCTTATCCGGACGGTTAGGTTCCGGATGACCTTTGACATCCCCACACCAAGATAGTCAGCTTGGATCATGGTGGTCAAAGTGCTTTGCAGGGAATCCGATGGTACCGTCATCCGTAGTTCATAGAAGGCTTCCCTTCTTGATTTCCCTCGTTTCATATCTTCCAGGACGAATAAGAACTCCTCGGAAAGAGGTCCCTTTTTCTTTTGACAGACGGTTAAAATGGCGGCATCCAACCCGAGGCCGGCCTCTATCAATAAATTCACTGTATCAAAGAAATCCGGCATATCCCGATTGATCCGGGCGATTCGACGGGTCTTTTTTTTGCTTAAGTAGAACGTGCAGTATTGAAAGCCAAGAAAGAAAACGCCAAAGGCCAGAAGCAGCGTCATCACCATACTGTCTGCCATGGGAGCAAAAAGGAAGAAAACGGCCGTTCCCCCTCCTATGCTAATAAGCAGTTGAATCAATCGGAATTCAAGTGCTGTCAGCCTGCCTGAATAACCTGCATCCCGGATGAGATGATCGAGCTTCTTTTGTTTCGCTTTGCTCGTTTTTCTACTAATCAGCTGCAGTCCACGATTCCATAATCGCGAGAAAGGGCGAAAGGACTTCTTTTTGCCTTTTATCTTTTCCATAGATTCTACCTGATGTATATCGTTGAAATAATGTTTGATGCGATGGTCCATGGCAATCCTTTTCCTACTAAGGGTTAAGAGGATGGCTGCCGATAGGCACGTGAATGAACAGATAGCCATTAAAAAAAAGAAAATACTCATGTTTTACACCTCAATCCGCAGGATCTTCTGGATTGAAAACCAGCCAATCAATACCAGTAAACCAGCAAGGACAAGCATGGCTACCCCCATCGGATGGTGAATGAGGGGACCGAAATATTCAGGATCCACCGCATATAAATAGAATCCCAGCCCGATTGGTAGCAAGGTGATGACCAAAGAAGATAGCTTACCTTGAGAAGTCAACGTATTCAACTCGCCCATTATTCTCACTCTCCCCCTGATGGTATCCTCCATCGTTTCCAGTAATTCAGCTAAATTCCCCCCGCTCCTCCGTTGAGCAATGATGGCTTCGAGGGCTACCTCTAACTCTTTATTGGGCAAGCGGTAAATCATTTCTTCAAACACTTGTTCAAGTGGCACCCCCAGTCCTGCTTCACGGACCGCCCGTTGGAATTCTGGTCCGATGGGCGAAGGCATTTCCTTTCCTACAAGCTGCATCACCTGCATAAAGCTGAAGCCTGCCCTCATGGAATTCGCCATCATTCCCAGAGCATCAATCAGCTGTAACGGCAAGGCTTGTAATCTTTTTTTCCTTCTCTTCGACATGACCAGCCCAGGAAGGAGGAAACCAATCGTCAAGCCCGTCACAGTCAGCACCCAATGTACCTGAAGGATCAGGAGCAGCAAAGAGAAGGAGATGGCGCTCATCAATCGATAAGCAAAAAATTGTTCCGGTGACATGGAACTGCCGGCTTGTAATAAAAGGGCTTTTGTTTTCTGACTGAACCGTACACCTTCGAATGCCTTGGCAAGCTTCATACTGATCTTCTCAAGTGGCGGGTTATGTTTCACTGCACCTTCCTCGCTTTGTCGGGAGGAAGGTGCGCCAAAATATCGATCCACACGCTTTTGAACATGTCTTTTTTTCATCATCACTGAAAATAGTAAATAGAAGAAACAGGTTGTCAGAGTGAATATACTTAAAATCCAAACACCATTTTCCACATTACCACTCCCCCTTGAACCAGGAAGAGGATACGGTTAAGCCATTTCCTTCAAGTTGCTCAATGAAAGTTGGCCGGATACCCGTCGACACAAATCTTCCCTGCACTTTCCCATCATGGGACCATCCTGTTTCCTTATAATGAAAAAGGTCTTGAAGGACAATGGTTTCCCCTTCCATCCCCTGTACTTCTGTAATATGGGTGATTTTTCTGGAGCCGTCTTTTAAACGGACCTGTTGGACAATGACATCCAGGGCATTGGCAATCTGTTCCCGGATAGCACGGACCGGCAGATCAAACCCGGCCATCATGACCATGGTTTCCAAGCGTGCCAGCATATCCCGTGGCGAATTCGCATGCCCGGTGCTCAAACTTCCGTCATGTCCCGTGTTCATCGCTTGAAGCATATCCAGTGCTTCTGCGCCCCTCACCTCACCTACCACAATCCGGTCCGGACGCATCCTCAATGCATTTCGGACCAGATCCCGGATCGTGATTTCCCCTTTCCCCTCAATATTCGTCGGTCTCGATTCAAGGGAAATGATGTGGTCTTGAGAGAGCTGCAGTTCTGCTGCATCTTCAATGGTCACGATTCGTTCATCATGAGGAATGAACGACGAAAGAACATTAAGGGTCGAGGTTTTACCCGAACCCGTCCCACCGCTTATAAAGATATTCAGCCGCCCCAGTACACAGACTTCAAGGAATTCTGCCATATCTTGATTCAATGTCCCGAATTGAGTCAAATCTTCGACTGAAAAAGGCGTATCGGAAAATTTCCTTATCGTAACGATCGGTCCTATTAACGAAAGGGGAGGGATGATGGCATTGACGCGTGAACCATTGGGAAGCCTGGCATCTACCATGGGAGAGCTCTCATCCACCCGGCGGCCGATGGGTGAAACGATTTTTTCGATGATCCTCTGAACGTGCTGATCATCCCTGAAGGTGACTGAGCTTCGAATCAGCTTTCCATGTTGCTCGTAGTAGATTTGGTGTGGCCCGTTGACCATAACCTCTGAAATAGATGGATCTTCCAAAAGAGGAGTGATCGGACCATAGCCAAGAAGCTCATCTTCCACTGATTCAACGAGCTGATTTTTTTCTTCAAAGGTTAAACGTCCCCCCTCTTCACTTATAAATTCCTCGCTCAATTCTTTAATTTTACTTTTTTCCTGCTCCTCACTCTGACCGGGATACTTCTTCAATTCTTCTATTATATAGTGATGAAGTCGGGATCCCATCTCCCAGAACTCCTTTGTTTTAGGAGCTCTCATCTTAGCCTCTCTATCATGCTTACCTTTTTGATTCTTATCTTGAGCACCCCTGCTGAAGACGGCCATCTTATACCCTTCCTTTCAAAGGGACTAATTGTTTGACACCCTTTTTCTTTTTTGGTGATACTTCCTGTTCGGATTGTACAGGCGGCTGGGTAAGCTGTTTTGCTATAGATAGAAAACTCTTCCCGATCGGTTTCCTTGGATGGGTAAGAACAACGGGTACCCCAAGATTAACCGATTGAGTAATCACCGGTTCATGAAATGGCAGCGTAGCGAAGATGGCTGTTTCAAGTATTCTTTCCATCTGACTTACATCAACCTGCTTATTCTTCTTATTGCGAATATGAATGATTTTTATCTTTTCCCTGAATTGAAATGAATCCAGTGCTTCAATGTAAAGCTTGCTTCGCTTTAAAACCGGCAGGTCATTCGTCACCAGTAAAAGGCATTCTTCCGAGCGCTCCAAACACTTCAAATGAACTTCTGATAAATAGGAAGGTATATCGATGATCAAAATGTCAAACCTCATTTTCATTTCTTCGATTACTTTCTCTATATGGGTCTCCGTGATCATTTCAAAGAATTCCGGTCTGAGGGGCGCTGGAAGGATAGAGACACCGCTGTCATGTTGAACCAAGTATTTATCGATGGAAAAGCTATGTTGTTCATATTCTTCCTTCACCCATTCGTAAAGGGTTCCATTCGGTCTGATATCAAAGTGCATGTTCATATCGCCAAATTGAAGGTTGGCATCCAATACCCCCACCCTTTTCCCCATTTGAGCATAAGTCACTGCCAGGTTGACAGCGGTAGTGGTCCGACCGATACCACCTTTGGGACTGCAGACGGATACTACTTTACAATTTTTCGAAAGATGAAAGTTCACGCCGCTTTCCCGGAGCTTCAAGTATTTAACGGCTTGATCGATGACATCTCTTTTTTCTTCTTGTTCCGCAGATTGTCTGAGAATATTGGAAGCCCCCACATTCATGGCTTTTCTTGCATTTTCCATATGATCCGGCAAAATCAAGATGATATATAGATGAGGGAACAGGATCGATATTTCCTGACACAGCTCGAATCCATCATAGATGGCATTCGCTTTAAGGAATAGAATGGAATGATCGGTTTCTTTTATTCGATATATCAGGTCCTCCCACTGTGGGAAATGGTGCAGCTCATAGGATCGACGCTGAAGGAGTATTTCAATATCTCCAGGAGCTGTATTCGTATCTGAATAATAAAACCAGTTAATCATTATTCCTCACTCTCCCCTTCTTTAAAGACTTCCCTAGAAAATGAAATGGGATCTTTCTCAATGTTCGCATCATCTTTTCCACGCAGCATAAAGTAGAATCCGTCCTTATCCCTTGAAGCCAAACTGAGTTCAACCCCTTGCTCTGGGGTAACCTCTACCGTCACCGTTTCATATCGAAGGGCTTCGTCAGTGCCATCAGCGGATTTACCGGAAGCGAGTACTTTGATATTCTGAAGAATGAGCTTAGCTGTCCGCATCTCCTTATTGGTTTTTTCATCTTTGCTCGATTCATAGGCAATGATATCAATATGTGAATTTGGCTCAATATACCCTGAAACCCCTTGTTCTAGGGCCATTACCTTAAGGGAGACTGCCCGCATACCCTCCGCGACGGAAATCATTTCATTACTCATTTCCCGACTTGGCACTTCAGGTTCTTCTTCGTCCTGCTTCTCCTTCGCATCGTCCTTCACTGCCGTAGTCGTGGAGGCCGGGACCGGTGCAGGTGCCGGAAAGACGACCACATAAGCGACAAGTGCCGCAATGATTCCAAAAACAAATGACCACATCCAAATACGCTTCGTTTTCATAACATCCTCCCGCTACTAGTAATAAAGAGTTTATTCAACCAATTTCACACCATATAAGCCATAATCAGGGGCAGATTCATCGATATCCCCTTGAGTGACCATTTTGAGGAACTTACCGGTCACCCGCTTCTTTTCCGGCATGCCTTCAAGCCAGTAAGCGGCCAAACCAACAGCGTTTAATGTATCCCGTCCATTTACCCCTTCCCAGGTGTCAATGACGACGATATTGATGACACGGGCACACTTATTGTCGGCCGTAGCAGCACGTTGACAATGGGGCTTGCCGGCATCCAGGCTGATCAACGTCTGGAAAGCATCTTCAACGGGCCCCCATTTCTGTCCGGGCTCGGTTTCAACCGTCCCAAGTTCTCCAACCGAAACTTCCACCCCGTTTATGATGTTGTCTTTAAGATTGCTTGCCCCCCTGCCATCGAAGGCAAGATAACCGCAGTTCCCATGATTCTTACTCGTGTTCTCACATTTCAATTCTGTATTATGGGGAAGGGAATCCTTTTCCACTGCAATCGGGGTGATCTTAAAGCCTTTTTGCAGGGGAGCCGCAATCGCTTTGGCCGAAGCTGAAACCGTCGCTTCGTTAAAACCAAGAAACCTGGCAAATGTGAGTGGGACCTTCACTTCCTGACTGGCTTTTATCGATCTGCTGGTAGTGGAGAATGTACCTCCATCCAAGGAATGGGAATTTTTAGCTCCCAGGTTCTTTGCCACTGTGATGGCTTCTGCTTCGCCTTTGCTGGCAATGACCTGTACTCCTCCCAGAACCGCTGCGTCGAGGGCTTTTTGAAGGGAGCTCTTCTCGGCATAAATCCTCCCCCCATCCAAGGCAAGTCCCACCACCCCTAACAAAACAACCATGAAAAGGGCAGTCATCACTAGGATATTTCCATGTTCATTCTTTATCAATGATCTTAATCGGTTCATCATCATTCAATCCTCATAACCGTGGTATCTTCCACTTGCAGGGTTCCAACAAGGGACCCTATCACAGGCGTAATAAATGTAAGCGGGTAGACGATGCGGACGGTAGCCTCCTCTGTGGATTTCGAAAACTGTACGTGACCGGCCGTTAAGCTGATGCTCGATCCGTTCCTCACAGCCACGGCCACCACATCACTCTTCCCGACACTGGCAGCCCTTGCCGCTTCCCGGCCGGCATGGTCCACCGTTAAGGCAGCGTGAAAATACCGTCCAAAATCCACGATCCCAAAGATAAGCAATAATAAGAGAGGCAGCACAAACGCATATTCCACAAGAGACTGGCCTTTTTCGCTTTTCACGAGACAACACCCCATACTACTGTCAATAACGTTCCGATCACGATTGGAACCCCGTAAGGAAAGGCAATGGACGATTTCGTGTCAGGCTTCAAGTGAATCATCCCTTTTGTTCCTGATAATAAAGCCGGGAAGATATATAAACTTCTTAGAGAATGCATGAGACCATTTTTCGTAACAATCAGGATCAACGAAATCAAACCACCTATAAGGGCCACGACGACAAATGCTTTCAGGGTGAACGCTGATCCCATCAGTGCCCCTATCGCTCCCATCAGCTTTACATCCCCTGCACCCATCCCGCCGAGTAAGAAAGGAATCAGCAAAGTCCCGATCCCAACGAGAAATCCTGCGCTGCTAAAAAAAAATCCATCCCATCCTTGTGTAATGGAATAGAATATGATGGCGAATAGTATAGTAGGAAAGGTGACGATATTTAATATTTTTCTAGTTTTGATGTCTGTTATTAGGGAGATTCCTAATGCCAGACTGAGAGTGATGTAGATTATGACCAATGGAATCGACCTCAATTCTTTATCTCAAGCCTTATTTGGCAATAAGGCTTGAGAAATAGTAGAAACTAAGTTTATTATGGTAGGAGATTTGTAAAGAGATCTGAAATTTCTTTTTGTAATATAATAACTACTGCTGCAACTATTGTTACAACACCAGCCAAAACCAGCCCATACTCCGACAACCCCTGACCTTCCTCTTCCATCACTAACTGCTTCATTTTGTTTACCATTTGTATTTCCTCCTTAAGTATATTCGTTATAATTTACCGGATGTTCTTTTTTAAGAACTACCTTATACTCCCATGATAGTTCATTATAATGAACATGTAAATAGTCTTACTGAATAAAAAATTCGACATTATTCGCTATTGAGAATCATCCAATATCTGTTATATAGTAGGTCTATATCTACATTTTTTATAAGGAGAGATGAGATGGACTCCTTGGAGAAAAATACTTTATGTCGAACAATACCCTATCCATTAAAGAAGGCTGTTCACTTTTCAGCACGATTAAAAGGATTGATGTTCAGGAAGCGCCCCCTGGAAGAAGAAGGGCTTTGGATCATTCCCTGCAATTCCATCCATATGTTCTTTATGAACTTCCCAATTGACGCCGTGTTCCTTGATCAAGAACAAAAAGTAATTAAACTGGTTCCTGACCTGCAGCCTTGGAAAATGACATTCCCCGTTAAGCACGCTCATTCTGTTATCGAGCTTCCTGCAGGCAGTATCAAACGACTCCGAATTAAGGAAGAAGAAATAATAGAAAACACAGGAAAGGATCCGGTCTTATGAGACTGGATCCTTTCCTGTGTTATAAAGGGTAAGATATTTTTGCTACTTTCACATAAAATTAACTTGATATTTCTTTACCCCTTTATTTTTTTTTGTTACAATTGTTCTCAATATAGAACAACATCGTTCTCCATCTTTCTTCACAAGTTGTTCTTAATGAAGGAACAATATCCTTATTCTCTTAAAAGGAGGGAGCACGATTCGCTTATTAGCAGGGATATTAGTAACGATGCTCACAGTCTCAGGATGCTCTAATCAAGATGATTTTCTTTCTACCGTAAAGAAAAAGTTCGAAGACTCGGAGGGGGTAACACCGAAAAGCGAAGGGATAAAAAGAGAAGTAGAACTTCCGCCAAAGGCGTTATCCGCTGAACTAAAAGAGGATGGTCCCTGGTCATTAGTATGGAACGATGAATTTGATGGCCATGATTTAAAAAACCGGTGGAACTTACAGGATTGGGCTTCAGATAAGAATGAAGAGTTACAGTACTACTCTCCTGACAATCTAACCATCCGGGATGGACATCTGGTCATTCAGTCTAAAAAAGAACGATTCAAAGGCAGAAACTACACATCCGGGGCGATCACGACAGAAGACCTCTATGAATTCACGTATGGGAAAGTGGAGATACGCGCCAAGATTCCCGAAGGAAAAGGAATATTCCCTGCCTTGTGGCTCGTGAATTCCAACAACAGGAATTGGCTCCCTGAAATCGATATTATGGAGAACATCGGACAAAATCCTAATGAAATCTATTTCGTTGTCCACTGGGAAGACTCCAACGGAAAGAAACAACGAGATTACTCAACACACACAAGCGACACCAAGTTTTCTGATGACTTTCACACATATGGACTTATTTGGGAAAAGGATAAGATCACATGGACACTGGATGATCAAGTTGTATTTGAAACAACGAAGTATTCTCCGGACTCCCCTTTATTTCTTTATATCAATACAGCCATAGGGGGAACGTGGCCCGGTTCACCGGATCCAAAGGATAGTTCGACAAAAGAATTTCTCATCGATTATGTAAGAGTCTATGAAGCAAACAGTAAGGAGAGATAAGTGCTATGTTTTTTCTCTATCTCACATTCGCTATTTTTATCGCTTTTGTGTTGTTCCAGACCGTATACATCATCGTCCCCATTTTTAAAAATGAAAAAAAGAAGAAAAAGGTCGTGTTTAAGAATCACAGCTTTTCCGTCATTGTTCCCGCCTACAATGAAGATAAGGTGATTGAAAATTGTATACAAGGCTTTCTCCATCAGGATCATCATCCAGCAGAACTCGTAATCGTCAATGATGGTTCCAAAGACGGGACCCTCGAGGTATTAAGACAAAAGCTTGATCTGAAGGCGTATTATCGACCTACGGATAGCAGACTGAAACATAAGGAAATACTCAATGTCTATCGTTCTACTAAATATCCCGGCATCTTCGTCCTCGATAAGGTGAATGGCGGGAAAGCAGATGCACTCAACGCCGGTATCAACTTCAGCAAAAATGAGATTGTCATCACTCTTGATGCCGACAGTATTTTAGAAACGAATGCCTTATCAGAAATGAACGATGTTTTCCAGGAAAGGGAAGTCATAGCTTCCGGTGGAAACGTGATGATCGCTCAAGCATTTGAAGGTGAGTTGCATCAATTAAGGCCAACCTTTCGGGTAAGCGGCATTATCCGATACCAGTTTCTTCAATATTTAACGGCATTCTTCCTTCATAAACGTGCCCAGGCTTCTGTGGGTGCCATCACCGTGATCGCAGGGGCTTTCGGAGCATTCAGAAGGGGTACCCTCTTTAAGATTAAAGGATTCAGGAGCACGATCGGGGAGGATATGGATATTACCCTGAAGCTCCATAAATGGATCGAAGAGAATGGGAGAAAAGAAAAAATCGCCTTTGCTCCTGGTGCCATCTGTTACACCGAATGCCCGAGTACGTTCAGGGATATGTTCAAGCAGAGGGTTCGATGGCAGAAGGCCTTTATTGATTGTCTAGTCCACTATCGCAGATGTTATTTCCACAAGTTTTCAAAACGATTTTCTGTCTTTTTTCTCCTGGATCAGTTTCTGATTGGTACCCTGAACGCTTTCCCTGTGATCATTACCCCCTTTGTGCTCTTTATGAACAGAGGAAACTTTATTTTATTGATCCTGCTGGGTTTGACGGCCGTTTTCCTTTTCATGTACCAAAGCATCACAACGATTTATATTTGTCATTTGCATAACATTAAGTTTTCAAAAAAGGATATCGGACGCATCCTGCTCTTCCTTCCTTCTGAAATCTTCATCTATCGAATGATCAACCTGGCCTTTGTTGTTTATGGAACTTTGTCTTATTTCTATAAGCCCCAGGCGTGGGATAAACTTGAGCGTTCAGGAGCTGTAGGCTGGAAGGGAGAAAAACGGGCATGAAGCAGATCATGATAAAGGTGACAGTTGCCTTTGGGTTTCTCTCTCTTGTCAGCTTGATATTTGTCGGATTCAGTTTCTATATCACTAAATATGATCTTCTCGCAAAAGAGTACGAAGGGGCTTACCCCGAAGATAAAGACCTTAATATCGAGGCCTGTATAAAGGGATCCCAAAAAGAGATACGATCTTTTTCCATCAAGGGAGAGCCCGCGAAAAGCATCCCGGTTCTGACCTATCACAGAATAACTCATGAAGAAGACCTTACGAAACGTCACTACATTAAAGGAAAGATCAACCCCATGATCGTGACCACCGAAAACTTCAAAAGACAGATGGATTACTTAAAAGAAAATGGATTCGTGACACTTACAATGAGTGAACTTTATGCGTTTTTAACCAATGATCTGGACGTCCCCGAAAAGAGCGTCGTGTTGACGTTTGACGATGGGTATAAAGATAACTACATCGAAGCCTATCCGATCTTAAAAGAGCATGGCTTTAAGGCTGCGAATTTTTTAATAACCGGGGCGATTTCGAATCGAATCCAAACCTATACTCCTAAGTATGTTCAATATTTCAGCACGAAAGAATTATCAAAGGCCTGTGACGTATTCGATTACGAAAGCCACACCTACAATCTTCATAAACGCGAGAAAAAAGACAAAAATGGAAGATTGGCTTATTTACTATCAAAATCGGATCAGGAGGTGAAGAAGGATTTAGAAACCAGTATCTTTCACTTGGAAGGTGAGAATCTTGCCTTTGCCTACCCTTATGGAGAATATTCTCCAAGGACGATTGATACCTTGAGGGATTTGGGGTTCAAGATGGCCTTTACCACTGAAGAAGACATTGCTACACCAGCATCTCACCTTTATGAAATACCGAGGTTTCAAATCTTTTATTCTGTTTCCATGAAAAAATTCAAAAGCTATGTCAATCAATGAAAGAAAGATCCTGTATCAATACCTGCAGGATCTTTTTTCATCTCACTTCTCCCCCGCCAAAATACCCATGATATCCCATGTTTCTTACACTTCAATTATAGTAGAATCAAACAATACTTCTCCTTTATTCGACACGAACTAGTCCCTTCTCATTATTTCGAATCCCGAAATGAATAAAAAGGATAATTTCTCTGATTACTATTACTCACTCAAGGTCTACAATACTACCATTAAATACCTATTTATTCAGACTATTAAGATAATTAATATGAATCATGTAATTATTTTCCTCCCTCTCTATACTTGTACTAAAGTTACTAAAGGAGGAAATAATTTGAAGAAAATACTAATCGCACCAATTATCCTTTCTACTACTCTCTTTTCTGCCGCCCTTCCGTCCAGTGATGCCCTTGCCGTCCAACCCCAGGAACACGCAGTAAATGCAGCCTCTAAAGAATGGAATGACAATGCCAATGTCCCTCTTTTTGTAAAAGAAAAGCAGGCCGTCAAACGTCTTGCCGCCAATTCCAATGATGCTCTTAACTATCTGGATCAGCATAAAAGTAAAATTCAAATGAAGAATCCCAAAGCCAGTTTGAAAGTGAAGGAATCAAAAAAAGATGAGCTGGGGATGACCCACGTCCGCTTCCATCAAACAAAGAATGGACTACCTGTTGAAGGATCTGAGATCATTGTTCACTATAACCAAAACAATGAAATTACAGCCGTGAATGGTTCTTACAATGAACAGGTGGAAACGAGTGAATTGAATACGTCTACACTCGTTACCAGTGAAAAAGCGATAGAAGTTGCGAAATCCTCTGTTCATGCTCCTGAAAAAACAGAATACTCTCCTACATCGGAACTCGTGATCTACCCGTTTGAAGGGAAGAATCATGTCGCCTACAAAGTGAATGTGAACTTTTTAGGAGAAGAGCCTGGAAACTGGTATGTGTTCGTTGATGCGAAAAGCGGAAAAGTGGTTGATCAATATAATGGGATCATGCATTCAGAAGAGATCAAAACTCAAACAGGAACCGGGACCGGTGTATTAGGGGAACATCGCCTTTTACATATTTCACAAGTAAAGGAACCGCATTCAGGCACCGAATTCCAGATGGCGGATTATAGTCATGAGGATTTGGAGGGGATTTTAACATACGACTATCCTTCAAGAGAGGTTTTCTCCAATAAAGATGCTTCATTTAAATCGGATTACGATCGTCCTGCCGTGGACGCCCATTATAACTCAGAGAAGGTGTATGAATATTATCTGAACGAACATGACAGAAATTCCCTTGATGATGAAGGAATGGCGATTGTTTCTTATGTTCATTTTGGTACAAATTATAACAACGCCTTCTGGAACGGACGACAAATGACCTATGGTGACGGAGATGGAGAATTCATGGTCCCATTATCTGCCGGTCTTGACGTGGCCGCACATGAAATGACTCATGGGGTCATTTCCAACTCGGCAAATCTTCTTTACCGGTTTCAATCAGGTGCGTTGAATGAAGCTTACGCAGACATTTTCGGTGCATTGATCGATGACGAAAACTGGGAGCTCGGTGAAGACATCATGGCACCTGCTGCCAAAGCAGATGGCAGAGAATCTCTTCGCAGCTTAAGTGACCCGAGCAAGTACCCGGTAGGAGCAAAATATGTAGAGTACGGAAATGGTGAAGGCAAATATCCATCGCATATGGATGAGTTTTATGATCTTCCCCGTTCCCTCGACAACGGGGGGGTTCATATTAACTCCTCCATCATTAATCATGCCGCCTACCTGACGGCTCAGGATATCGGACGCGAGAAGCTTGGGAAAATTTATTACCGTGCATTGACGGTTTATTTGACGCCTACGTCTGATTTCAGTGCTGCCCGTCAAGCGATCATTCAATCGGCGGTCGACTTGTATGGTGAAGGCAGTCAAGAGGCTGAAGCCGCGGCCGGTGGATTTGATTCTGTCGGAATTTTGGAATAAATAAATCTGAGGTTAGCGAAGCATGAAGATCTACTCTTCATGCTTCTTTTGGATTTTTCAAGTTCCCCCAGTGGTCACCGTTTAAAATCAAACCGCTCTTCAAAATCAAATGGGATCTGGAATTGATCCCGTACCCCCGTCAAATACGCCACATCAAAATACGTTTTCTGCGGCCTCGGCAGTTTATCCACCCATGGGGAGTAGGTCTTAAACGAGATCGTCCCGTCTGCTTCATCGAATTCCGCAAACCTCATCCAGCCATTGCCCCCGTGATAACTTGACTGGTAGTCGACAAGCACTTGTAAAACGGGATTACCTGCAGCATTCTGTTTCACTCTGTGAGTGGAGCCATGATGATGTCCATTGACCGTCATGAATACCTGGTTAAAAGGATGGACCAGTTGATCCCAGGCAAGTGTCCCCCTTTCTGTCTCAATGGGAGTGACTCCCTCTATGTTGAGGATTTGATGAGAAAGAAGGATGGTTGGCGTTTTGGGATGTGCTTTTAAAACCTTTTTTGCCCAAGGAATGTCCTCCTTCATATGTTCCATGTCAAGGGATAGGAATAAGTAATGATAGCTTCCCGCTTTAATGATGGAATACGAACTATATCCAGTAGGGGAAGCCCCTTTAAAATACGATTTGTCCTTAAAACGACCTGACCCATAATATTTAAGATAGGGATCTCCTTTACCGTAGTCATGATTCCCGGCAATCGTCACATACGGTGCCTTTCCCTGATCGAGGAGACCGACGCTTGTAGACGAGTGGACCCATTCCTCCAACGAATCGCTTTGATCGACCATGTCTCCTAAGAAAGCGGTCATGGCTATATTCAACTTTTCATACCTCTTAGAAATCCATCTCATTTGTTCTTTGAAAATTTCTGGTTTAGAGCGTACCGTTTTTTGAGGATCAGGGACAAAAAGAAAGGAATAATTTTTCTTTTTCGTTCGCAAGGATTGATAATTGTTGGACCCGTTTTTGACGTGGTCACCAGCCTTTAGTTGGATAAGCCATTCTTCTTGTGGAAGTGGTCGATCGGCGATACGTATTTCCTGTAAATTCCCCGCAAACAAGGCTTCTGCTTTGTTGTCTTTTTCTGATGCCCCGATATTCCATCCCTTCCCTTTTGCAACATCAATCCCGATTATTTCAGCATCAGTGGAGTGCCTGAAATCTGCTACTCCATTTATATAGATACTTGAATGTTTCCCATCATTGACGACCGCTACATGGTACCAGTCTTCTTCACTATCAAGGGCTGGGGACCAATCTGTCTCGTTGCGTTGAAGATTTAATGGATGACTGGCCCACTGGACTTGTTTAAAATCGGATACAGTTAAGGTGGAGCGCCCGCCCCCCCTTGACATAATGCCCATTCCACCGTGATCTTTAGGTGAGAACTGTTTCGGCAGTTTGAATAATACCTCGATGGTATATCCATTTTTAAAGCGATTATGATTCAAAGGGGCATCCTTGTCGGTTTGAAAATATTGACCTCCAGCATCACTTTTTTTGTGATGAAACTGCAGGGTCTCCACCTCATCCTTTTGATCGTAATCTTCTTCAGACCAGCGGATGGAAGGAATCTTTTGATTGGAGTCATCCAGGTTGATTAACCGGAGATGATTCGCGTTCCCACTTACATCCCTCATCACCAGATCCTTCCCGGTGATGGTTCCGGATTGAATGTAATCCTTCGAGAAGATCCAATGGGCGGCGATGGCTGAAGAAGGACCTCTCTCTTCCATGTCCCGTCCGGAAATGACAGGAGGGAACAACACCCAAAGCAGAACCATCAAACCAGCCAGTCCCGATATGAATAGCAGGTGTTTCTTGTCTAATCTCAATGTCGTCCCTCCTTTACAAGCGTTTTCTAGTTAGTATGAACCGTGTCGGATAGAAGATGTATCATACTGAAACAAAAAAAAATCTCCTAATGAATCATCATTAGAAGATTTTTTTCGAGCACTTCATTCACTGAGGTCCGTCCCTCTCATCAACCGGATCTTTTGACCAGGATCCATTAATTCCAATAGATCAAGGTCTTCATCACGTATAATCCCGATCACGTTCACGGCAGGGTTTTTCTCCAGGTCATTTCGGGCGATCTGCATTTCGCCTTTATAGCGTCCGTACAGATCGTTGTCCTGGGTGATGGCCCCCCGCGGTCTTTTTACAGTATTTGAAGGGGGAACATCCTGACTCTTCCGTGTATCCAGGAGCCGATACACGTCTCTTCCCGGATCTGGTCTGAGCTGATATTCGCCCTCGAATTCACCGCCGCCCTCATATACAAGCTCCAATACATTTTCTTGGTCAACATCCAATAGCTTGCGAAGAAGTTCCTGTGAACATCCGGGATCGCCAATGAATACACCCTGGACACCCCACTGCCTCAATTCTATTGCACTCACATATGGGTTTTGATCACGATGGTCTTCCAACGTCGGGAGACCCTTGTATAACGGTCCTCTTTTTTCATCGTCACCCGGTACAAAGGCATAAACCGGAATATCCAAAGCTTTAAACAGTCTTTGCTGTTTCATGAAGTATGCCTGTTCCAATCCCGTTTCAGGCTTAGGGTAGAAATTATGCCACGCAATCATGCTTCCTGTTTCCAGTCCGCTGTCGATCCAATTTTTCAATTCCCTTTCCCCGACGGTACTGGCATTGATGGCAATTTGGAAGTGATGGGACAACGCCACCATCTCTTCTGCCGTAAACCCGTCATCCAGACGCAGTGCCGTAACACCCAAACCTTTTAACTCTTCAAAGCTGTCTAACCCTAAAAAGGAAGGCGTGTTTTTTGAAACATCAGCAAACACTTCGAATCCTTCTATTTGAAAAGTGGATAACAGGTGACGGACATGCTCCCTGCTATACGCCGACTCTTCAGGAATGTGAAGAGAGGTGAACGCAAGCTTGATACCCAGCGAAGAAGCGCGAAGAATGCTATCTTCGGCTCCTTCGTCAGATAAATATACGGAGATTCCAATCATTCGAACTCACTCGCCATTTCGTCTTTAAAGCCAACCAGATACGTGATGGCAAATCCGGCTGCATAGGCAATTAAAAGCCCGATCGTGTAGTAAAGGATCTCTCCTGCATTCACAAGGAAAATCAGCGGCAATCCAGATACCCCGATCGCAAACGTCGCGACATCAAAGTACGCTTGGAATGCTCCGCCGAATCCGGCACCTATACAAGCTGTCAGGAAAGGTCTGCCAAGTGGTAACGTCACACCGAAGATAAGCGGTTCACCAATTCCAAGCATCCCTGCTGGAAGAGCTCCACCAATCGCTCTCTTCAACTTCTTCTTCTTCGTTTTCATGAAGATCGCGAAAGCTGCTCCAACCTGTCCTGCTCCACCCATTGCAAGGATCGGGAGAAGCGGGTCGTCCCCGATCGTATTGATCAGTTCCAGGTGAACCGGTGTCAGTCCTTGATGCAATCCTGTTACGACTAGCGGCAGGAAGGTGGCACCGAGCACGAATCCAGCGACCAATCCACCCATTTCAATCAATGAAAGGAGTCCGTTCGTAATTAAATCTGAAATAAATCCACCTACCGGCATGAATACCGTGTATGTTAATAATCCCGTGACAAGTAACGCAATGGTCGGTGTCACGATAATGTCCACAGCCTGCGGAATCACTTTGCGTACATTTTTCTCAACGAACGCCATGAAAATCGCTGCAATCAATACTCCGATCAGTCCGCCACGGCCTGGAAGCAGATTTTCACCAAATAACGTCACATCACCAATGGCCGGGTTGATAATCAGAATACCCGCCAAACCACCAAGTGCTGCAGATCCACCGAACTCCTTCGCCGCATTCATCCCGACAAGGATACCAAGATAGCCGAATAACCCACTTCCGATGATGGATAGCATCATCACAAGCTGTGACTCACCATTCAGCCAGCCGGCTTGAACGAAAAACTTCGTAAACCCAGTGATAAGTCCTGACGCAATCAACGCAGGAATCAGAGGGATGAAGATATTCGCAACTCGTCTCAGCAGTAATTTAAATGGTGTGCTGTTCTTCTTTTTCAAATCAGCCTTTTGCTCAGCAGCACGGGCTTTCAGATCAAGATCACCTGATCCGGATGCAACCAGCTTCCCGAATTCTTCTGTTACTTTATTGACCTTACCCGGCCCTAAAATGACCTGGTATGTTTCGTCTTCTACAAAGCCCAGTACTCCTTCGATCTTCTTGATGTTGGCTTTTTGCACGAGATCTTCGTTATACACTTTCACTCTCAGTCTGGTCATACAATTTTCATAGCTTGCTATATTGTCAGCACCGCCAAACTGCTCTAAAATGATGCCAGCCAATTCTTTATTCGTCATTGTTCACCTTCCCCTTTCAAGTTTGCTTTGTATTCCTTTTCCCTTCTATTTCTATGAAGGGTCCTGGACAGGTACCCCTGTACAAAAAGCCTATTTTTCAATGGCTAATCGAACATAACCATTGGCATCTTCCAGTCGGCTCTTCGCTTCTTCATATCCACAACCGAGAGTGATCATCACGATGGATGGTTTCACTTCGTTGTTTGCTTTCTTCAATGTGGATGCTGCCGTTTCTCTATCAGCACCTGTGATACTCTCAATGATTCCGATCGCCCGCTGCTCCAGTTTATAGTTACTGATATTCACATCGACCATCAGATTCCCATACGCCTTTCCAAGCTTGATCATGGCCGCTGTCGAAATCATGTTGAGGACCATTTTCTGTGCAGTTCCGGCTTTTAATCGAGTGGATCCGGTCAAGGCTTCGGGTCCGGCATCCACTTCAATCGCATGCTTTGCTTCAGCAGAAATTTTCGAGCCAGTATTACAAGACAGGGCAACGGTTGTCGCACCAAGTTCCCTTGCATATCTTAGACCACCGATGACATACGGCGTACGTCCGCTCGCAGCAATCCCTACGACTGTGTCCGCCTTGGTCAGCCCGATTTCTTTCAGATCGGATACACCCAGCTCCTCATCGTCCTCTGCTCCTTCGACCGCTTTGACGAATGCTTTCTCCCCGCCTGCAATCAATCCGACTACGACGTCACTGCTCACACTGAAAGTCGGCGGACATTCCACCGCGTCCAGCACACCCAGCCTGCCGCTTGTACCTGCACCGATATAGATCAATCTCCCACCTTGAGAGATGGATTTCACAACATCATCCACTACTTTTTCAACTTGAGGAATCACTTCTTGAACGACAAAAGCGACCTTCTGATCTTCCTCATTCATCATGCGGAGAATCTCACCCGTACTTGCTGTATCGATCCCCAGCGTATTCTGGTTCACCTTCTCTGTTGATAACTCAAAAAATTTATCTTCTTTCATAAGTCATTCCTCCTAGAAAATCTGTATGCGTTTTCATTACTTATATTAATATCACTTTTAAAATAATATTTCAATTGTATTTTTAAATATATGAAATTTTATTTTAAAATAGACCATTGTTTTTTGTGGAAAGGGAGGATAAGTTTTCTAGAATGGGTGTAAACTCATAAAAAATAAAAAACGACAAATAGGAGTTGGAACAAGCTTCCTACTCCTGTTTTTTCTTTATTTCATGTTTATCTTACTCTACACTCAGAGGTCCGTCCCTCAAAAATCAATTTGCGGATCATTTGGGATGTCTGCTGTATCCAGCATGCCGGGATGAAATCCTGGAAGGTATAGTTCGCTTTCGATCCTTCTGAAGGCTCTCTGGGATGGGAAGCTGGCAAAGTGGTTCATGGTGGCAGCGGCCCGTTCCCGTTGTTTGGTGATGACTTTTTCGGAACAGTTGATTTCCAACCGCTCTCCATTCGTAAACTGGATGTATGTTTTTCCTTGAGAAGTGGATGATGACTCGATATGCTGGCAGAATAACCAGATGCAATCATAGTGTGTAGGGGCCATGGTAGGTATACAATAGATGAACTCATGCGGGCAGATCATGAGAGGTGTTTTTCGTAAATACTTGGTGGCATGGCGAACGGCTTTGATCCTGCCGTCATATGTAGAGCGGTAAGCCATACAGGATTCGTCTAAAATTTCCATGACGGATTTTTTGCTGAACATCTTTCTCCCCGAATAGTCATAAATGATCGACCGATGGATTCCATCATAAGCAGGACAAATAGCTACCGTCCTTCGAGTAACCAGCACTTCTAAACCTTTCAATCTAAACACCTTCCTTTTCCTTTTTAATAAAGCCTCTATTATCAGAATCTTCTTATATATGAGACTTTATTACTATTATATACTAATACCATAATATTTCCATTTATATTTGTATATTTTTTGAGAAAAATCTCATAATTTGAGGAAATGGATTATTTCCTGGGAGATAGTGTCGAAACCCGTCCCTTTAAATATAAAAAAACTGATCGGCTTGTTCATTCATTTCCGTCGTTTTGTCATGAACTCTAAATGCATTACCTAAAAAAACAAAAAAAGGCTGGGACAAAACTAAAAAACCACGATAGTAAGACGAACAATAGAAGTGTAAGTTCTTAATACCGCTAATGATTTCCGTGCAAGACTACGCTTTCCGCGGGTAGCCCGTGAGCCTCCTCGGCAAGCCTGCGGGAAGAAAAGCGGAGGCGCTTTGTTCAGAGGCGGTTGGCATAAGGCGAAGCGGCCACGAAGGCGTTCTTTGCCTTCTTGGACGGTTTGACTTATGACATGTGCCTCTAAGCCCCGGAGCTGGACGGGTCTCACATAAGCTACTTTTCCCGCAGGAGTCTTCGTCTTGCACTCCAATCAACCGCTGGAAATAGCTAAAATCAAATGTACCGACAACAAATAATAAGCACGAACAAACCTGCCTAAAAGCAAGCAGGTTTGTTCGTGCTTTACTTAGACTAAAACACTTTTGTCCCAGCCTCTTAACAAATAAACATCAGCCATGAGTTTTACACATTCTTATACTGCTCTCTTCGTGTTCTTTAAACCGCATAACTTCCTTGATCACTTCCTCCACAAAAATAGGAGTCTTTACAAACGCGCTTTCCACATGCAAACGTTCTGTACGTTTGTGGGCGTCTTTTCCGAATGGACCTACGTTGAGTACAGGACCCTCTAACTTATTCATCTCTTTAAATGGAATGCTATAAGTGGTGTTCCAAACAGGGGTATTTTCTTCAAATACAGCCCAGCCTTTGTTATTGTCCTGATAGTTCACATAGCTGAGATCAGATATTCCATTAAAATAATGTGCTTGTTCGACAGGCAAATTAAATTGCTCCTTAGCCGCTTCCGTTACTTTTTCTATACATTTTAATACTAGAGGATTCTCAGACGTATTGACAGCGGGATAATAAGGTGGCGTAAACATCAGTACAATGGCTGGAGTCAGCTCCTGACAATTAATGAGGAGAGTATCAGCAATTCGAAAGGATTTCTCACGATCGTCCCCTTGGTTTATCCCTATGTCATGTTTCAGGGCCTCGATATAATCTTTCCCCAGCTTCTTTTCAGCATATTCAAGCAGCTCAGAATAACGAAGGACTGAAACCTTTCCTACAGAAGGAATCCTCTCTCGTTCACATAACTGATGATACCATTCATTGCATTCCTCCGCTGCAGACACTGCAACCTGCTCAAATAAGTTCATGATATCCGCTGCTGTTCGTTTCATTGTAAAGACATTGTATAAAGCGACAGTTCCATATGGAGTTTGTGCAGAATAATTCAACCTTAGATCTTCTTGCTGAAGTGTAATGGGAAGAGGAGCATTCTCTCCGTATTCTGTTTCTCTGAATAGTGGATTCCATTCCATTTTCCGAGTAAGAAATGACGCAATAAAAGAAGAAGTCATCCCACTTAAAGGTTCACCAACATGAGTCTCTCTTCCATAAAAAAGTGCGGATGGCATAATTTTACCGATTGATCCTGAATAAACGTGATATGCCGTATCAGTAGGTTTCTGGGAAAATACGGGTTCTCCATTCAGAAAGAGAGTATAGTCAAGGTCATATTCTTCTTTCAATTCATTTAATACAACGACCGCTGAACGCATTCCAGATGAATTGACCTCCTCATCCGGTACTGTCAATAAGACAAGATTGATCGGCCACTCTTCATGGGCTGCCTTTTCAATGATTGCCATATGAATGGCCAATCCAGCTTTCATATCCATGATCCCCCGTCCCCATAAGTAGTCTCCGGAACGTAAATCATTTTGGGCTTCGGGATGCAATTCATCAATATACTGTTTCAGTTCCTTGGTTAAGCTCTCGGGATTGAAAGCGAGTGCTTCCAGCTCTCCGTATTCTTCTGCACTAACCGTATCGAAGTGACTGATTAACACAATCGTTTTATCCGCCTTTTCATGCCTATATAAAGCGGTTAAAAACTGGCGGCCAAGATCTGCGGCTCCCAGTTTTAGCAACTCGGGATTAGAATGGAAATAAGGGATGTTTTTCATTTTTTCAAACAGCCTGACTGGGAAATCCAACTCTCCCTCTGTTAACGTTCGACTATGCCAGCCCACCAGTTCACACAATAATGCCCGTAAAGACTCAGGCGTCCCCCACCGTCTCATGATATAACCTCCTTTATTTGCTGCTGATTCAGCCAGTGCTCTAAACGAATCAGACCTTTTTCCAATACTTCCATGCTATAGGCAAAAGAAATGCGAATGTACCCTTCGCCATATTGTGTGAAGGTGCTCCCGGGTACAACAGCTACCCCACCTTCCTTCAATAGGCGAGTAGCAAACTCTAGTGAAGAAAGATTGTATTGTTTGATGGATGGGAAGATATAGAAGGCCCCCTTGGGAAGTATCACTTCAAATCCCATTTCCACCAAACGTTTGTAGACAAAATCACGTCTCATTTTGTAAGCCACATTCATTTCAGCAGGCACATGGCGGTTATTCGATAGTGCTTCGATGGCAGCAAATTGGCCTGGCACCGATGCACAAACGACATTGTAGATATGAACCTTCACAACATGCTCCATAACAGTTTTGGGGCCCAGCACAAATCCAATCCGCCAGCCTGTCATCGAATGAGATTTCGACAACCCATGGATAAGAAATAATCGATCTTTCAAGTTTGTATAAGATGCGAAGGAGTGATGCTCTCCTTCAAAAGCATTCTCGCTATAGATTTCATCCGAAATAATGAACACATCATGCTGCTCTATCACTTTTACCAGCTCATCCATTTCTTCCTTACCCAAGGTGACACCGGTTGGATTGGATGGATAGTTAAACAAGATGGCCTTCGTTTTATCCGTGATCAAAGCTTCCAGTTTTGCTGGAGAAGGCCTGAATTGAGTAACAGATGTATCTAAATAAACGACTTTTGCTCCGCACATCGTAATAATTGGTTCGTACCCAGAGTATAGGGGAGCTGGTAAGATTACCTCGTCCCCTTCTTCAAGAATCGTTCTGAAAACAGAATCAATGGCTTCACTTGCCCCATTTGTTACAATCACTTCCGTTTCAGGATCATAGTCCAAGCCATATTGATCAGCGAAAAAGTCTCTGATGGCGGTCCGCAATTCAAGTAATCCTGCATTATGGGAATAACCTGTTTGATCCGAGAGAATGGCTCTGACTCCTGCGTTTTTCACCGCTTCAGGCGTAGGAAAATCAGGTTGTCCAACGGTAAGATTGATGGCATCAGGGTAAAATACCAACTGATTAGAAAACTGGCGAATCCCTGGTATAACCAACCTTTCAGCTCGCGCATTTATAGTGATTGACATATACTTCTACACCTTTCTCTATTCCACACTACTTCGTAAACCCTGGTAACCAGAGAGATAGCGGCGGGAAAAATGTAATAACGAGTAAACAAATCATCATCGAAACAAGAAATGGTACAATCGCCCAGGCAATTTTTTCGAATCGCACCCCTCCTACACTAGAAGCTACGAATAGATTCACACCCAAAGGTGGTGTGATAAACCCGATCGCTAAATTCGCTACCAAGATGACTCCAAAGTGTACTGGGTCTACGCCTACTGCTGTAACGATTGGCAGTAGTATTGGCGTAAGGACTACTAAAGCAGAAATCGTATCAATGAACATCCCGACAATTAAGAGAAGGATATTGATTGCAATGAGTATAATGAATGGGTTCGTAGAAAGATCAGTTAAGAATGCAGAAATATCATTTGGAATTTGTTCTAATGTCATAAAGTACGCAAACGAAACAGATAAACCAATAATGATCATAGTAGTGGCGTTAATCACGACTGCTTCACGGAAGCTCTCGAATACTGACTTCCACGTTAATTCTTTGTAGACAAATAGACCAATGATTAATGAGTACACGACAGCAACCACGGCAGCTTCAGTCGGAGAGAACACCCCACCATATATACCACCTAAGATAATGACAGGAATGAGCAGGGCCCATTTCGCATCATTAGTTGCTTTCACCACATCTTTAAACCGGAAAGATATTTGTTCTTCAGGCGCATATCCCCTTTTCTTCGCAATCACATAGGCAGTAAGCATCAGTCCAAGACCGATGAGAAATCCAGGAAGGATTCCAGCTAGAAACATACTTCCAACAGAAACTCCGCCGATGACCCCGTACAATACAAAAGGAATACTTGGAGGTATGATGACTCCTATAGATCCTGCTGCAGCTGCCACGGCTGAGGCAAATCCCCCTCCGTAATTACGTGCTCTCATAGCTGGAATCATGAATCCCCCTATGGCAGCAACAGTAGCTGGTCCAGATCCTGAAATGGCTGCGAAGAACATACAGGCTACGATGGTGACCATGGAGAGCCCTCCAACCATCCACCCAACCATGGCAGTAGCAAGGTTTAAAAGCCGTTGTGAAACTCCTCCTTTTCCCATTAAAATGCCTGCAAGCATAAAGAACGGAATCGCCAATAAAGGGAAGGAATCCAGGGATGTAAATGCTTTCTGAGTAATGATGGCAAGAGGCAATGTTGAGCCGAAGTAAATGGCTACAAGAGCTGAAACCCCAAGTGAGATGGCAATCGGAACACCAATGAGTAAACAAAGCGCAAGGGATCCAAAGAGTAAAGCAATGGTCATACTTGTACCTCCTCAGAAGGCACATCATCATTCGTGCGCCAAATCATGATGAACTGTTGAACAAGACGCAGAGCCATTCCAGCCCCGCCTATAGGAATCGCCAGAAATGGCAGCCACATCGGGATTTGCATGGCCGGGGTGATTTGTCCGTTTTGAAAGCTGGCAAGTACGAGTTGCGTTCCAAAGAAAGCAAGGAATACGGCTAGTCCAAACCAAATGATCAACGCGAATGTTTCAAGTATTTTTCTTGATGTTCCTCTAAATAAATCAATAAATGCCTCGATTCGGATATGCTGTCTTTTTTTCACGGCATAGCTGGCACCTATCCAAACTTGGAAAATATGAATATATCGAGCCATTTCTTCAGTCCAGCTTGGAGCTGAAGAAAATACGTATCGTCCGACTACTTGAGCAAAAATAAGGGCGACCATAATGGCTAAAGTGAGGACTAGAATCATTTCTTCGATGTACTCGAATTTCTTTTTCATGTGTACTGCTCCTTTCAAAAAAACGAAGAATCAAGGAGGTGAACCTTGATTCTTATTTTCGTTATTAGTTGTTTGCCTCTAACGCCTTGTCGACTAAATCCTCACCGATTTTCGGTACGTATTGGTCATAAACAGACGATGCCGCTTCACGGAAAGCATCTCTTTGTTCATCCGTTAAGTCATTCACCTCCATACCGTTTTCCTTCAGCTTACCTAAGAATTCCACATCTTGTTCCTGAGCTAACCCACGTTGCTCATCGCGGTATTCTTCAGATGCTTCTGTTACTAATTTTTGCAAATCTTCAGGTAATTCATTGTAGAAATCATTATTCATTAGCAAGGCAGTTGCCGCATACACATGTCCCGTCAGCGATAGATAGTCCTGAACTTCATAAAACTTATTCGTGTAATAAAGGGAAACCGGGCATTCCATAGCATCATATGTCCCCTGCTGCAGTGCAGTATATAATTCACCAAATGCGAACGGTGATGCGTTAGCTCCGAATGCTTTAAACGTATCTGTGTGAAGAGGATTTTCCAGAGTCCTGAACTTCAATCCTTTCAGTTGGTCGGGATTCTCAATCGGCCCATTATTATTTGACATGTGGCGGAAACCATTTTCTCCAAATACCAGGCCTTTAAGGTCATTCTTTTCTAAATCGGCCATCAGTTCTTGACCCAGTTCACCATCAAGAGCTTTATAAGCTGCTTCATTACTATTGAAGAGGAAAGGTAAGTCGAACACTAAGAACTTTTCATTAAATGAGGCAAGGGGGGCAACGGCGGGAATCGTCATTTCAATGTTCCCTAATTGAACAGCTTCAATTGCTTCGCGATCTGATCCATAAAGCTGACCATTAGGGTAAAGCTCTACTTTAATACGACCATCTGATTCTTTCTCCAGTTTTTCTTTAAATGTTTCCGCTGCAACATGTGAAGACTGTTCCTCTGGTACTAAGTGAGCAATCCGAATTGTGTACGTGTCTTCATTACCTTCACTGGAAGAACCACTGGGACGTCCGCATGCTGATATAATCAGAATGGCAATCAATAATAATGGAATGAATTTTTTCAATTTGCTTCCTCCTCTTGATAATATCCTTGAATTCTGCGTTCAATGTTTTTCATATGAGCCGACATCTCTTTTTTGGCTGCTTCGACATGTTTTGATTGGAGTGCCGTGAAGATGCGAATATGTTCTTCATAAGCCTCTTTCGCACTTAACCGGAGAGTATTTGAAAGAACAAGAAATGCACGGTTCACTCCGGTATTTGAAGTATGTATCATATCTCTAAGCTTGGGGTTTGGATTTTCTTTTGCTAACAGAAGATGAAACTTACGATCAAGCTCAATGAACTCTTCGTAACAATCTTCTGTAATCGCTTTCCATTGTGATTTCAAGTTTTCCTTTAATTCATCAAGTAAACGATCTTGAAATGTATTTACAATGATTTCAAGATTATATACTTCTAATAATTCACGGATTTCAAGGAACTGTAACGCGTCTTCTTCAGTAAATGAAGCGACCGTCGCCATCTTAGCATCTGAAATCATGATGAGCCCTTCAGCAGCGAGTCTCTTCAGCGCTTCCCGAATCGGGGTTCGACTGATTCCTAACTCCTCAGCAAGCTTCTTCTCCGGAAGTTCTTCATCGGGTGCCAACTTACCAGAAATAATGTCTTTCTTGATTAAATTGAAGGCTTGCTCAGCTAACGTTTCCTTCTTAATGATTCTCTGCAAGTCACTCCCTCCTATCCTTTTATTTTTATTTTCTATTCATGATGACTAGGTGATTTGGTGGTATACCGCATACTTAATGAAGAGGTATACCGTATACAAGTATGATAATTTATGCTAGTCTATTTGTAAATATAAATTTTAGAATATTTTAAATATTAGGAAGGTGAATTGGATTGACCATAGATTGGTTGACAGAATTAACCGCTATTCTTACGAAAGAAAAAATAAGCACAAGTGCAGGTGACCGATATCGGCATAGTAAAGATGAATCATTTCATCCTCCTTCTGAACCGGAAGTTGTGGTGTTTCCCGAAACGAGGGACGATATTACCGCTGTCTTGCAGGTAGCTAATCGATATGATATCCCGGTAACTCCCTATGGGGCCGGCTCAGGATTAGATGGTCAATCTATACCTGTAAAACGTGGAATTTCAATGAACTTTGAACGAATGAAAAGAATAACTTCCTTTAACCCCGAAGACTTAACGGTTACGGTGCAACCCGGAATCACCCGTTTGGAGCTCAATAAAGAAATAAATCGGCATGGACTATATTTTCCAATCGATCCCGGTGCTGATGCGAGCATAGGCGGAATGACTGCAACGAATGCCAGTGGTACAACTGCCGTCCGGTATGGCTCGATGAGGGATCAGGTGTTGAACTTGGAAGTGATCTTATCAGACGGCAGAATCATAAAAACAGGTAGTGAAGCAAAAAAATCTTCAAGCGGTTATCATTTGAACAGCCTATTTGTAGGGTCAGAGGGAACATTGGGGATCATTTCAGAGATCACCTTAAAACTGCATGGCATCCCGGAACACACCATCGCTGCCCGCTGCACCTTTCCTTCACCTAAAGCATGTGCGGAGGCTGCTCATGCAGTTTTAATGAGCGGCATCCCTATAGTAAGAATGGAGCTTGTGGATGCCAGCAGCATCAAGCAAGTAAATGCCTATGGAGACTATCGATTCCCCGAAGCCCATTCCCTGTTTTTCGAATTCTCAGGTACCCTGGTTTCAGCAGAGGAAGAAGCTTCCTTTGTACAAGAATTAATGGAGGAATCGGGATGCGGGAACTGGGCTCGTGCCAGCGGGTCAAAAGAACGCACTGAATTGTGGCGTGCGCGGCATGAGCTGGCCTATGCCTATCGTCATATTAAAGGAATGGCCGTAGCGGGGTCAGACGTATGTGTTCCCATTTCTAAACTCGCAGACTTAGTCGTCTTTGCCCGTGAACATATAGAAGAAAGCGGCCTTGCCGGAGGGGTTTTCGGACATGTGGGAGATGGGAACTTCCATACAATCATCGTATATAACCCGGATGATCCCGGTGAAGTGAAACAGTCAGAAACGATTAATGAGAAACTGGTTTTGAAAGCAATAGAAGTTGGCGGTACCTGTACGGGCGAACATGGTGTTGGCCTCGGGAAGATGAAGTATCAGGAAATGGAACATGGAAGGGCTGTCGAAGTGATGAAATCATTTAAAACACTCCTGGATCCCAGAAATAGATTGAACCCAGGTAAGATATTCTATTAAACTCAGAACTATAAAAACCTCCATTCGATACACGAATGCATCAAATGGAGGTTTCTTATTATTCATTATTGTGCTAATAGAGATTCAACCACCGAATCAGATACGGCTCCTTCTCCACCGAGAATATAATACATATCTGTTACCGGAGCAAACGTAGAAAGGGTATCCATCGTTGTAAACTGTGCCTCTCTCGGGTGAGTCAGTACTACGGGATTGCCTTCTGCAGCTGCCAGTGCAGAACCAGCCAGTGCATCCGGGTAGTTCTTGCCTGTTGCGATGAATGGTGTGGACATGTTCAATTCCCCAGCGAAGTAGTGGATGATGCTGCTATTCGTTTCATAACGGTCACTTCCACTTAAACGCTCATAGTTCATGAACTCCTCAGCCACCATTTCCGGGATGGCGGATTCACCGCCGATTACGTAGAACTGCTCAAACATGCTTTCTTCCATATAGCTGCGAACAGATTCCGGTGTTCCGCTTTTCTTTGTTAATAATATCGGCATTTCCAGGGAAGCAGCTATCGGCGCAATGGAAAGGGCGTCCGCGAAGCTTTGCCCCGTTGCCACGACTGCTCGATCAGTGAAACCTAACTCTTCAGCGATCTTCACGGATGTTTCATAACGATCAACTCCTGAGATGCGTGAAATCGTCTTGATTCCTAAATCTTTGACTTCTTTCTCCACATTGGCCGAAATGACCGATTTCCCTCCGACGAGAACCACCTTTTTCACTTTCAGGCGTTTTAGTTCGTCCTTCACCGACTGAGGAAGGGCTGTCGTATTGGTTAACAATAACGGTGCATTGTGGTGATAAGCAAGAGGTGTGGCGCTTAGTGCATCCGGGTAATTATGCCCTGTTGCAATGACCGCTACATCCGATTGCTCCCATCCTTTACTTGAAATCTTCACTGCCGTCTCATAACGATCGGTTCCAAAGATTCGTTCCGTTCCAATATTCGCTTGATCGATCCCTGTAACGGCACTTAAGGCATCCAATCTTCCCCAGCCGGAAACAGTATCATATCCTGGAAGAACCAGTTCTGCCGGGTACGGATACTCATCTTCATAATAATAGCCGTTACCCGGATTATCCTCTTCGGCGAAGGTAATATCGACAGCTGTCCTTGTTAACACTCTTTCAACTTGAGCAGGTGTTAACGCGGCATCATGGGAAAGCAGCAAACCAGCAACTGCCGCCACGTGAGGAGTGGCCATGGACGTTCCACTCATATAGCTTACGTTTCCATCCGGAACAAGGCTCGGGATATTCGTTCCCGGTGCAACCAGGTCGATCCCGCTTCCAAAGTTTGAGTAGTCAGATACAAGGTCCATATTATTCGTCGCTCCAACAGAAACCACATACTTTGATGAACCAGGGTAAGAAATTTCTTCCATCCCATCATTACCTGTAGCAGCTACAACGGTCACCCCGTGGTCATAAGCATATTTGAGAGCATACTCAATCACACGGCTATATGATCCGCCAAGACTTAAGTTAATGACCTGGGCTCCGTGATCGACTGCATATTTGATCCCGTAAGCGATTTGTTCTGTATCACCGCTTCCGGATGCATCAAGTACTTTAACAGGAAGGATCTTCGTGTGAGGATTGATTCCTGCCATCGAATAGTGATTATTCGCTTCTGCTGCGATGATTCCGGATACATGGGTCCCATGACCGTGATCATCCATTGCATCCGAATTGCGGCCAACAAAATTATAGCCATCATTAGTCAATACAGTACTGCTCAGATCTGCAAGCGTGTGGTCTACGCCCGTATCCACTACAGCAATGACCGTATCTTCAAGATCTTTTTCTTTCAGAAGCTCCTGAAGCTGTTCGTACTGAATATCAGCATCCGGGGTACCACCGTTGTCACCATTATTCTTAAGTGACCACTGGTAAGGATATTGAGCATCGGAAGACAGAGTTTTATATTGTTGGATTGGTTCAACAAACTCGACTTCAGGCAGTTCCGCAATCTCTTTTGAAGCAGTTTTTACCGAAGCCGTGGACACTTTTCCAGCGTCTCCACCGACTTCTACCACATACATATTAGAGAAGAAAGAATCCTTCGCCTTTAACGGGGAAATGGATTCAACACCCATTGATTTTGTTTTCCTCTGGATACTGGCTGCATCTTTTTTATCCTTTAATTTCACGATTAAACGGGTTTCATCACCGGCAGCCTTAATAGGGGAAAGCCCCGCTTTAGCCAAGATGGAAGAAGCCGTTTTATTCGTCAGATTCGAAATTCCGACACTTTTACCTGTGTTTTCGATATTCTCCTGAATAAATGCAGGAGTCGATTCCAGTGCATGGTTGTACAGAGAATTGATCGCATTCTGGTCTTCTTTCGTGATTTTGTAGGAGCTTGCACTGCCATTCGCTGCTACATCGGCAAACAGGTCCTTTAATTGAACAAGATCACGGTAAACACTGTCACGCAGCGTTTTGCTGAACACCATTTTCGAACTGATGAATGGAGCCGCTTTGTAGTAAAGAGCCGATAGATCCTGGCCTTTTTCCGTTTTCGCCAAGACCGTTTCACGAACGGTACGTAAATCTCTTAAGATACTTTTTCCATTTTCTCTTTCTTTCGTGCTTAACTCCGCAGGACACTCCTCAGCAATGGCCTCGTCAGATGGAGGCAGCGTAACGCCATCATAGCTGATCGTGTAAGGAGTCACCATATCTTCAAACTCTTCTTCGAACTCTGGATATTCTTCTTCCATACCATAAGACTCGATCTTGATATAATAAGGGCCTATCCAGGAAATAGGGAAGTCGATGATCGCTGGTTCATCTTGATAGGAATAGCTCATATAACGCTCAAAAGCGCGATTATCGATGGCATTTTCCAGACTGGAATAAACCGTCACATTGATTTCTGATTCTGATTGAAGCTTCACTCGTAAATGAGTATAGTCGGTGATTTCCCTTTCCGAAGGATCGACCTTATACCAATGAACATTTTCAGAGACATCGAATTCCCCGTCGACCGGTGTCCCGATCGTCAACGTTCCTTCCTCATTCGGTACACCAGACTCTTCCGCCCCCGCTTCCATCATGGAAAACTGGCTGAAGATCAACGAAAAAACGAAAACCAAAGCTACGAAACTACGAATCTTCTTTTTCATTAGAACCTCCACTATGTTATAAAATGAACTACAGAATCTATTAAACCATAGAATGCATAAATTGGAAATATATTATATTTATAGGAAAAATATAGGATACTAATAGTGGTATACCTGATCAAGAAACAAATAAAGAGCCAGCCTCTGTTCACGATGAACAGGGGCTGGCTCTATCAAAAATGGAGGTCCGTCCCTCCTTATAATTGGGTCAGGAACATGGACAGGGCCGGGAAGTAGGTGATGAGTAATAGGTCAAATATCATGACGACGATGAATGGTGTGACGGCCCGGATCAGTTTATCGTAGGAGACATCTGCGATTCCTTTTACGATAAAGAGGTCCAGTCCCACTGGAGGCGTGATCAATCCGATGGAAAGATTCACAACCATGACGACTCCGAAGAATACAGGGTCGATCCCCACTCCCATGGCTATTGGCAGGAGCAGCGGCGTCAAGATCGTAATCGCGGCGGAAGCATTCAAGAAGCATCCTGCGATGAAGAAAATGACATTGAACATGAGTAAGATGAGTAACTTATTATCCGAGATGCTTGTCACAAGCTGGGTCAGTTGCTGCGGAATCTGTTCTGCCGTCAATAACCAACCGAATAAGTTGGCCGCTGCGATGATGAATACGACCATCGCTGTCATCTTACCAGCTCGAAGGAATGATTCCGGTATGTCCTTCCAATCCATATCTTTGTACACGAATTTATTAATAATGAACGCATACGCTGCAGCTGCAGCACCCGCTTCGGTCGGGGTGAAGATCCCTCCGCGGATTCCGAAAATAATGATCAGCGGCAGGACGAGGGCAAGTGCCCCTTCGAATAAGGTACGTCTAAACGTAGTGAATTCAAACTTTCCAGCTTCTTCGGAATAATTGTTCTTTCTGGTAATCCAATAATTTACCATCATGATGGAAAGACCGATGATGATTCCCGGTACAATCCCTGCCGTAAATAAATCCCCGATTGATACCCCCGCAGTGACGCCATATACGATCATGGGAATGGAAGGGGGAATGACCACTGCAATCGTCCCTGCACTTGCTACCGTGGCAGCAGCGAAACCTTTGTCATATCCTTTCTGCTCCATCATGGGAATCATCATTTTCCCGACTGCAGCCGTATCAGCTGCCCCTGAACCTGAAATCCCTGCAAAAAACATACTCGTCAGCGTAGATACCTGTGCCAGGCCTGCACGTATCCAGCCGACCGTAGCAAAGGCAAAGGCCGCAATCCTCCTCCCCATGCTTCCCGACATCATGAACTCTCCTGTCAGCATAAAGAACGGGATGGCGAGTAGCGGAAATGAATCCGTCGATGTGATCAACCTCTGAGGAATGACTTCCAGCGGTACATAATAAATACTTGCCAGGAATCCGGCTACGGAAGCCCAGATGAGAGAAATGGCAATTGGGACTCCTATCAGCATTAAAAGAAACAGAATACCAAGAGCTACTATGGCAACGGTCATACGATCTCCCCCTTTTCTTTAACTTATATTTGTTTGCTGCTGAACTTCTTCTACCTTCATCGCATCTTGGACGTCGACTTTTCCCTGTCTCACCTCATAGATATTGTTTACGGAGTGAATAAGACAGAAGATGGAGCTGATCAGTACTGTTACATAAATGAACGTCATGTTGATCCCCATCGCCGGGGAGATTTGCAGATTCGTATATTGGAGGATCCTGCCGCCAAAAACGATGAGGAAAAGAAACAGGGCTGAGTTTACCGCTTCCATAAAATAATGAAGATACTTTTTTGGTTTTTCAGATAAGTAATGATGCAAGATTTCTACTTGGGCATGACCTTTTGCTTTATATACAATCCCTATCCCCAAAAATACAATCCATACAAATAAATAACGAATGAGTTCTTCCGCCCATGTCAGGTTGAAGACGGAAAAGTCAACCATAGGCAAAGCTTCATTTAAGAATGTGCTTTGAAGAACAAACCGGGAAAAAACCTGATAAACCGTGGTGACAAAAGCAATCATAAAGAACCCTATCATAATCCACCGACTGATCCGATCCACCCTATTACTCAAATGAGAGATGAACTGTTTCAATGTGTAGCCCCCTTTTATTCCCGTAGACTTTCGATCTTTTCAAATAACTCTTTTCCAATGGATGCTTCAAACTCCTTGTAAACAGGTTCGACCGCTTTTCTGAATGACTCTCTGTCAGGGTTTTCCTCGATTTGGATGTCTGTCTTCTTTAAATCCTCGAGAAGTTTCTCTTCGTCTTCAAGGGCTACCTGGCGTTCATATTGGACGGCTTCTTTTGCAGCTTCATCGACCACTTCTTGTAGATTTTCAGGGAGGGTGTCAAAGGTTGTTTTACTCATGATGAATACGGCTGCATCGTAGTTGTGGGCGGTCAGGGATAAGTGTTGTTGGACTTCATTGAATTTATTAAGGTAAATCTGGGCCAGTGGATTTTCTTGGCCGTCAACCACATGCTGCTCTAAAGCTGTATACAATTCCCCGAACGGGATGGGGACAGGAGTGGAATCAAGTGCTTTGATGAAAGAAATATACGGTGGTGATTCTTGGACACGGAGCTTCAAATTCGCTGCATCAGCACTGGTTTTAATCGGCTTCTTGTTATTCGTCATATGCCTCCAGCCGTTTTCCATATATCCGAGATTAATGAGTCCCCTATTCTCCAGGTCGGAAGCGATATCGTCCCCGATCTCGCCATCCAGCACTTTGAAAGCATGTTCCCTACTTTCAAATAGGTATGGAAGATTGAGAAGATTGAACTTCGGCGCAAAGTTGGTGACAGGAGCAACAGAACCGATGTGGAAATGTATGGACCCGATCTGGGCACCTTCTATTTGATCTCGGCCGTTCCCTAACTGACTGCTCGGGAAAATATCGATTTGAATCTTCCCATTCGATCTTTCTTCCACGAGCTCTTTAAATTTTAACGCCCCTTTGTGATAAGGATGCGTTTCCGTCTGTAAATGCCCGAGCCTCAGGACATATTCTGCAGATCGTTCATTTCCTTTTGCCATGTTGGAACATCCACTCACCAGGATCATCATGATGATGGTCAGAAATGCCATGTACTTTTTCATGTAACACCCTCCTACTAACAAAATGTAAGCCCTTACAATTTTTTCTGTAGATGAATTGATTACATTCTAGATGAAAAATTTCAGTAAAAGCCATGACATGGCCATCATCATGACTTCTTCAACTCCAAGGGGTGACAACGTTTAACCTACTAAAGGAATTCCATGCTATGTATTCTTGACTCTCCATGCCAAGTCCTTCCCGTTTAAAAGAAATGGGACTTAGGGAACACAGCAGCATTGTCTGCATTTAGGTACAGTCACCCAACCACTACCACTTATTTTATTTTCAATTTTCAAAAAAATCAATACTTTTTCATGATTTACAGAAAAATAATCATTGAATGAAGACATTAATAGTGGTTTAATTAAATTATATTGGTTGGGTCACTGTACCATTCATGTAAATTTCATATGAATTAAAGGGGGTTTTGAAGTGAGTCCAATTGGAGCCGCAAAGACGAAAGAATCGTCCATTTCCTTGGAATCCAGAAAGATGCGTAAATCACTACAATTGAAAAAGGGTTGGATGAAAGGGGTCATCTTGACATTAGTACTTGCTTTACTTGCTGGGATTGTAGCCGAATATCCCGTTTTCTCCGTCATGGGTGTGATGATCATTTCCATTCTTCTCGGGATGAGCTGGAAAGGATTGATGGAGGTCCCTGCAGACGCAGCGCCAGGAATCACCTTCAGCAGCAAAATTCTACTGAGGGCAGGAATCATTCTGATGGGATTGAGATTAAACTTTGAACAAATCCTTTCGGCAGGTTTCTCGATTGTGATCATCGATGTGTTGGTCATCGTGTTCACATTGGTTTTCATGATGTATCTCGGAAAGCTCCTGTCCATTGATCGTCACCTCTCTACTTTGATTGCAGTCGGAACGGCCGTATGCGGAGCTGCAGCCATCGTCGCCGTTGCGCCGCTTATCGGGGCAAAAAAGGAACTCACTGCTATTTCAGTGGCCTTCATTGCCATCATGGGGACGATCGTTACGATATTCTATACGTTTCTTTACCCAGTACTCGGTTTCACTCCATATGAATACGGGGTGTTGACAGGTTCAACCCTGCACGAGCTTGCCCACGTGATCGCAGCCGCTGCCCCGGGTGGCGACGTCAGCAGCGATACAGCCATACTTGTTAAGCTTGGGAGAGTTGCCCTTCTTATACCTGTTGCAATTATATTGGGGTCCATGTTTTCCAAAAAAAGAGGGAATGCCTCTGCACAGAAGCGGACATTCAAAGACCTGCCCGTCCCTTGGTTCATTTTCGGATTCCTGTTCATGTGCTTAATCAATACTGTGGGAATCCTTCCTGACACATTTACACAAATGCTCATTGCATTGAGTATTTTACTATTATCCATGGCCATGGCGGGTCTTGGCCTTAGCGTCAACTTCGCGGAATTCAAAAAACTAAGTTCTAAGGTGCTCGTGACTGGTGTCGCAGGATCTTTTGCATTGATCCTATTGGGTATTCTCCTTACTAAGTTGTAAGCGCTGCCAAATATTTCACTAGAGGTTGAGCCACTCGACATGGTACACTGAATATACAGAATAATACCTGTCATGACATGTATCTATTCATATGAGAATCAGAAAAATGATAAGTCTAAGAAGGTTGAGCAAACCTGATGACAGCTACCATTTCACAGATGGATAGGGGCGATTGTATGCAATTAAATCGAAAAGGCATATCTGAACAAGTGGCAGATAGCATAAAAAAGAAAATACAAGATGGAGAATTCAAAGTCGGAGACAAAATTCCCGGGGAACGGGAAATGGGAATCGAGCTTTCCGTCAGCCGGAATACGGTGAGGGAAGCATATAAGATCCTGGAAGCTTACGGCTATATCACAGCAAAACACGGAACAGGTGTATTCGTTGCCACACCTGAACATCAGATACAAAAAATGACAGAAGCCTTCTTTGTATCTTCTGATCAGATTAATGATTTCTTCTCCGTACGTAAGATTCTCGAAGAATGGACGGTCAAATGGTCCATTGAAAACTCCAACGAAGAGCAATTCCGTGAATTGGAACACATCCTGGAAGAAGCCAATGAGATTCTCGGCGCCGGCGAAGTGAATCATGAGAGGCTGGCAGAGCTTGACCATAAATTCCATTTAACTTTAGCGAACAATTCTAATAACATTGTTCTCATCCGAATCATGAATTTCCTTATTGACCTTCTATCGGAATCACGTACCAAGTCGATCCAAATTCCCGGCAGAGCCATACAGTCTGTCCAGGAGCATGCCAAGATACTGGAAGCCATGAAACAAAACAATATTAATCTGGCCCAGAAATATATGAAAGAACATATAGAGAGCGTAGAACATTCCATCAAGGAAAATATAGATTCCCTATAACCTTATATTGAAAGAGCCGGCTTCCTCACCCTGGAAGCCGGCTCTTTTGTGTTAGTTTTTGATAGGTTGTTGAGAAGACAGTGGGGAAGGGAATTCAACTCCAAATTGGCTGCCTAATGATTGCAACTCATCCGATACACTTTGGGATAATTGTACTCCTTCCAGCTGACGTTTATCCCGCTCCCTTTTCCTTCTTTCCCCTGGATAGCGGATTTCATCGTTCCCAGGTGCTTTCGGGACAGCTTTCATCTCCA
This sequence comes from Rossellomorea sp. FM04394, assembly GCF_041889765.1. NCBI lineage: Bacteria > Bacillati > Bacillota > Bacilli > Caryophanales > Bacillaceae > Rossellomorea > Rossellomorea sp. FM04394. The sequence continues at coordinate 4,008,016 of NZ_CP168654.1, forward strand.
CTAATAAGCTTTTAATAGACTCAAAGAATACATTCAGGTTCATGAATTTTTCTATGTCCATCAGAATGAAAAAGTGACCCACATTTGCGTTTTCCTTTTCCCCATCCTCATAAATACTCTTCACATGAGGCCCGAATGCCGCCCCCGTCAAGAGGCCTGTAAGGATTTCGACGGCCAGTGCCAGGGCTGATCCCTTTGCTCCTCCTAAAGGCAGGACAGAACCGTTCAAAGCCGCTTTGGGATCATTGGTCGGTTCCCCTTTTTCATCGATCGCCCATCCATCCGGTATCGTCTGTCCCTGTTTCTCCGCTAAAATGATTTTTCCCCTTGCTACAATGCTTGTCGATAAATCGATAATGACAGGTTGATCATCCCCCGTAGGAAAACCAAATGCCATGGGGTTCGTGCCAAAGAAAGCTTCCTTCCCTCCCCAAGGAGCTATACCCGGGGGCGAGTTTGTGAAACCGATACAAGCAAGATTCTGTTCACAAGCCAGTTGACAAAAATAAGAGGCTGTCCCGAAGTGATTACTATTTTTAATTGCGATGGCTGTTACACCGCTCTGTTTTGCCATCTCGATTCCTTTATTTATCGCCTTATAGCTGATGACATGACCAAGCCCATTATCACCGTTCACTACGAGAACAGAAGGACTTCTTTGCTCCATCTGGATGGATGGATTCAGGTTGATCCTTTGATCGCTGAAGCGCTTAGCATAGATGGGAAGCCTGCTGATACCATGACTATCCACCCCTTCTAAATTAGCCCTTAAAAGGGATTCAGAGACGACTGCAGCATGATCCTCCATCATCCCCATTTCCTCCAACAGTGTCTTGCAAAATTGTCGTAAATCAGATTCAGCATACGTAGTCATTTTCTGCTCCTTCTCATTCATAATGTTTTCCCCGTAAACATGGACTCCCCACACATAAAATGTGCAGGGAGTAAGAAATCAGGCACTGCGATATAATTTCGTCATGACGAATTCTTTATGACCTAATGCTTCTGCACAAGTGAGTCGACCATTCACCGTACGGCAGATCATTTCCATTAACTGATCTCCCGCTTGCTCCAAGGAAATCTGACGAGAGAGGAGTCCTTGCACATCCACATCGATATGTTCACTCATCGTACCCGCCGTAATCGGGTTCGCCGTAATTTTCACAACCGGCTCGATCGGGTTACCGATGATATTCCCCTGACCTGTAGGGAAAAGGTGCAGAACCGCTCCACCAGCTGCCATCAGGGTGATACATTCTGCCGCTGCAGAGGACGTATCCATGAAATACAGACCGTTGCCATTGGCAGGTGCTTCTGCAGGATCCAAGACCCCGATGACCTCTTTCGTTCCGGTCTTGGCAATGTTCCCTAGTGCCTTCTCTTCAATGGTGGAGAGTCCACCGGCAATATTACCTTGAGTAGGCTGGGATCCCAATAAATCGACTCCCTTTGAATCAATTTCACCTACATAGTCATTGTAAACCGCCATGAATTTCTCGTGTAACTCAGGCGTCGCCATCCGGTCGCGGATGAGATGTTCCCCGCCTGTCAATTCCGATGTTTCCCCGAAGAAAACAGTAGCGCCGGCTTCAACCAAACGGTCAACCGCCTGGGACACAGTAGGGCATGATCCAAGACCTGTCGTCGTATCAGACTCACCGCACTTGATACTGACAGTTAAGTCCTTCAGTTCAACCGGTTCTTTCTGAAGCTCCGAAGCCCACTGGACATACTCCTTCGCTTTCCATGAAGCAGCACGGATCGTTTCTAAATCCCCGTTTCCTTCAATGGAGAAGTACGTAACAGGCTTTCCGGTCTCAGCAATCCCGTCAGCAATTTTCTTCGACCAGTTTTCTTCTATTCCAATGACCACGACAGCCGCTACGTTAGGATTGGATCCCGTTCCGATCATTGTCCTGAAATGCAAATCAAGATCAGGTCCGTACTGTAGTCTTCCATATGCGTGAGGCAAAGCCATTGTACCTTGGACTTGTCTTGCCACTGCTTCGCAAGCAGCGTTTGAAATATCATCTACAGGTAAAATAATGACATGATTACGAATTCCAACTTTCCCATTTTCTCTGCGATAACCATATAATGTTTGTTCCATCCTTACCACCTCGCCGTTTTAATATTATGAGTGTGGACGTAGTCGCCTACTTCCCATTTTTCTGTTGTAATACCGATTTGAACCCCATATTTCAGCACTGGTTCATCTTTGTTTAAAGTAACCAATGAGATTTTGTGGCCTAATGGAACATCCCCTTTTGAGGTAACTTCCACTTCTGAATTGTCATCCATGAAGATCCCCACAACCTTTTCCCCTGCTGCAATCGGTGATGTGGCAACTCCTACGTGATCACCATTGTGATGGATAAGAAACTTATGAGTGCTCACCGCTTTTGAATCTGGAGCATTTCTTTCCGTAACCGTACCTGCCTGACTATTGTGACTCATTATGGTGCCTCCTTTTAAATTGGTTGAGTGACCCAACCACTTAATCTATCTTTATTAAACCACCTATCAATCTGTTAGTCAATGAGATTATTTAAATTTTCAGAATTTATTTTCGACAAATTACACAGTGCAGAGGGAACGCTCGCCTTTTAGCACTTTCCCGATTTCCTTGGCCACCAGAAAGGACGTACGGACTTGAGATTCTTCAGTCAATCCTGCGATATGAGGAGTAATGGTAACGCTTTCACAAAGAAGCAGGGGATGTGAGTCCAGTATCGGTTCCTGCTCCAACACATCGAGGTAAGCTCCTGCAATTTGTTGGTTCTGTAAGGCTGTAGCCAGTGCTTGTTCATCAATGATGCCCCCTCTGGAAGTATTAATGACATAAGAAGAAGGCTTCATCCTATTTAACTCGGATGTTGAAAGGAGATGCTCGGTTGATGGAGTAAGAGGGACATGGAGGGAAATGAAATCGGATTCCATCAACAGTTCCTGAAGGGTTTCTTTTACATGTACACCCGTTTCTGACACCACATGATCATACTCTGTAATGAACGGGTCATACCCGATGATGTTCATGCCAAATGCGTTGGCGCGCTTTGCCACACGGTGGGAAATTTCCCCAAGTCCGATCAATCCAAGTGTTTTCTGATAAAGCTCCCCACCTGTGTATTTCTTTCTGTTCCACTGTCCGTTTCGAACATCCGCATCTGCCAAATGAAGGGGTCTTGATGAGCTTAGAATCGCAGCGAGTACATATTCCGCTACAGAAGTTGCGTTTGCATGACGGGCAAACACCACCGGAATATCCTTCTCTTTCGCCCGTTTAACATCAATATTATCCAACCCGACCCCGAGCCTTCCGATCGCCTTAAGGCGGCTGCCTGCTTCCATTAATTCTTCGTCGACGATCGTCTGGTTTCTTACAATCACCGCATCATATTGAGGAAGGATCTCAAGTAACCTCTCTCTGTCGGTCCAAAGGGTTTCATCATAGTCGACCTCAAATCCTTGTTCCTTCAGTTCATCAATGCCTTCTTTCCAGATTAACTCTGTGATCAATGCTTTCATTTAAATTCCTCCCTTTTAAAAGCCACTTCTTTTTGGTTCAGTCACCCAACCAATTACTACTTATTATTTAATCATTTCTGGTTTACCCGGTCAATATTTTTTGAATATTCTTTATGTTCCGTTCTACTATTAGGTTCTACATAGTCGTTAAAACCCCTTCAAGAAGAATAGCCGCTTTGCAATTTCTGCCCTTAATATTTAAACAAACGTTTGATTAAGCAAATCAGGCCCTATTACAGCCATAATAGAATCTGTTAAACGAACGTTTAACACATAAAGAAAGTCCTGGACTACTTGAAAATAGTCCAGGACCCTTTTGATCGCTTTAATCCACTCTACTCCACTAACTTCTCAACAACACCACTCTCAACAGCACCTTCTCCACCTAATACCATAAAGTGCTTCAAACCATTTTCCATCACCAAACCTTTTGTCTGCTGAGGCAAGTCATCCTTCTTCACCAGCAATAACGGAACCTCATTTATGGCAGCAAACACAGATCCCGTAAGTGCATCAGCGAAGTCCTGGCCGGTTGCAACTACGGCATGGCTTGTTGGACCTTGGAACTTGTTATAGATGGCGGCAGCTGTATCGTAACGCGTGTCACCAGCCAAACGCTCTCCATTTTTAAACGTTAAATCTTCACCGATGACCCCGGCTCCCCCAATTACGTAGGTGTTCTCTATATCTTGAAGGGCAAAGCCGGTCGGTTCCGGAATGGAATCTGTTTTCGTTAACAGGATTGGATATCCATGCTGGGCTGCGTATGGAGCAACGGCAAGAGCATCAGGGAAGTCATATCCATAGGCAACCACTGCCGTTTCTGAATGACCCAATTCATTCGCGACGTACGCGGCTGTTTCAAAACGGTCGTTTCCTCCGATTCGATCCACGCTTAATCCCAATTCATCCAATTCCGCCTCAATCTTCTTAGGGACGGCTCCTTCCCCACCGAGAATCAACGCATGCTCCGCTCCGAGACGGTCGATTTCTTCTACAGTCTCCTTGGATAACGTGGCGCCATTCGTCAACAAGATCGGCGCTTCCAACTGATAAGCAAGGGGTGTTCCGACTAGTGCATCGGGATACTCGTTTCCTCTTGCTATGATGACGGTATCAACAGACTCCCAGCTTTCTTCCGAGATTTCAGCCGCTGTTCCGTAACGATCCTGTCCATATAAACGGGCCGTTGATTTTCCAACTGTATCGGTGACCGGCTCCATGACTTTCCAGAACTCGTCAGCCATCGCTTCATATCCCGCTTCACTAGGATGTACATTTTGCGGGTTCGGAAGTTTCACCTGGAAGTTATCGGCCATCGCTTCTTCAACCGGGACAAACACGCCTCCCCCCTGCACGCTAGCTGCTTGAATGGCTTGGTTCAATCCATCTAAAGCAGGTTTTAACTGTGCCTGGGTCTCTTGTGGCAAATAAGGGAATGCATTGTAATAACCCATCACATACACCGAAACGTCAGGGTTTAATTGACGGATGATGCCTAAAGAGGTACCGATATTCACACCCACTTCCTGAAGGGCTGCCTGTACTTTTACTGGATCGATTGAAATCCTGCCATCCTTCTGTTCAATCAATTGCAGTAAGTCATTGGCACCAGCGTCCAATGTAATGGTATCAGCCTCCATGATTTCTTTCTGCAAACCCTTTGCAGGATCTTGTATGTCCGCCAATACCTGTTTAGACGTATAACCCGGTACGGCAAAGCTCTTGTTAAAATCTACATGAAAGCCATCTTCCTTAAATTCGTCTGCAAGGAAATCAGGGTAGCCCTTACCTAGCGAGTTGTCATACAGCACCCCTGCCGCCAACGAATCTCCTAAAGCAAGATAATCTACATACGTCTGCTCTTCTTTCATTTCAGCAAAAGCCATCGTCGGTGTCATCATTAATGCCACTGTCATTGCTCCGGTCAACACTTTCAAAGAATGTTTCAGGTCTTTTTTCAAGGTAGTTCTCCTCTCTAATTTGGCAATCCAATTATAAGTATTTGCCAAGAAATTAGGATATTCCTCCTATTTTCAATCGACAAAACCCGCAATTTGATCCTTTAGGAGCAGTTATGTGAGCTCTGACAATCACACCTGCAAATTATGTAATAAAAATAAATAACAATCCCTATATATTCGAGGTGATTTATAGTGGAAAATAAAATAAGCAAATAAAAGGAGTGAAGATCGCAATGAAGATGATCCATAGGTTTCTCGCCACTTACTATTACACCCTGATACAAGATTGTCTTGACGAAAAAATGAAAGAACAATTACTCCGGAAATTACACTACCATGAGTCAAAATTAAGTATGTAGATCGATCCCGCTGTGCCCGTCCTCTTTCTTATAATGGCCATTTTCATTAAAAAAGCCTTCAACCCGCGATGGATTGAAGACTTCGATAAGTTATCCCCTTATAAAATACTTCATTAAATAATCGAGCCAGACCTTATTTCCATTTTCGTTAGGTATATTTTCCTCTGTTAAATAGTCCTTAATTTCTTTATTATTGTAATCCGGCCATGCATCCCAATGGTTAAGATACACATATTTTTTCTCCCGCGTATACTTCTCTAGATCAGCTTCTTCCTGCGGGTAGTAATAAGCACCCGGAATTGGATTGGCCGGTTGGATGATAAAGGTGACTTCAGGATTCTGTTTCTTGAAATCCCCAAGGATCGTCTCAAGATTTTTAATGCGGCTCGACATCCTGATTTCCCCGTTGTCATACAAAAGAAATGGTTCCAATAAGAGTATATCCGGCTTCATTTCAGCCAGTGGTTTATGTAATTCCTCCTTCACAACCTGTTCTGACGTTTTTCCGGCGATTTCTTTCAACGTCACCTTTATCAAATCATGACCGTACGTGTCGAGAAGCGCCTTTTCTAGTTCTTTGGGCCACGCCCCTTCCTTCCCAGGAGTAGAAGAAGAGCCAAGAATCACCAAATGAACGGGTTCATTACCTTCAATCTTTTTCTTAAACGCTTCTTTTAATTCTGGAGGAAGATAATTTAGCTTATCCAGTTTTATCAGCCTCTTCTTTTCTTCTTCAGCCGCTGCTTTTTCTTTCTCGTTTTCTTTACGCTCTTCTTCACTCACCGCCTGAACGCCGGCTACTTTTTCTGTATGGACGTTAACCTGGACGGCCTCGACCCTTTGATCCCAATGATACTTTCCACCTGCAAGCGTTGATAATGTAATCACGCCAAGACCGACTAACAAAAACTTCTTCATCCTCATCCCCCATAACGTAAAGTCTATGAATCATATGATAGAGGAGATAGAGTTCAGAATTTGTATATACGTGTAGATGGAGGTTCGAAAAGTTACGACAAAATAACTGGTTTTATTTGGATGAAATCCATCCGTTAGACGTTTAATAAAAAAGCCTATCTTAAAAAGATAGACTTCCACACACCCTAACGCACCGGCACAAGTTCAAACCTATCATTCTCGTGTTTTACCCGGTACACCCCTTCAGAAATTTCATTTTCAGTATACTCGGATAACCCTTCTCGTATATATAAGTCGAGATCCAGCACCATCAGAAAATCAGATTTCCTCAAAACTTCCTTTAAATACGAGAGCTGATCTTCTGTCTTGGCACCCTTGATGAAAGAATAATTCATTGACAGGTGTTCGTACCTGATCAAATAGCTGAAATAACCTCCGTCATCCGCACTGCCTGGACTATAATACGTAATCATAGGTTCCGTTACCCCTGATGTTTTAATCACAGAAGAATACTCCTTCACATCGCCCCGACGCTCAACATGTGCTTCCGGCCGGGTCACCAATACTTCCAGGTGTCCGATGTACGGGATTAAGAAGCAGGCCGCCATCAGGATGCCCGTCACCCTTTTAAAGGATTTCACATAGTTGGACCATACATAAGCAACCACCGTCATGAGCATGCCGCCTGCATATACGGTGATGGTCGACTGGTAGCGGTTAAACCCTGCAAGCCTTGACGCTTCATTCTCAGGCATCAGATACACATACATATAATAAAGCGAACACATGTACAGCACATAAAAGAGATTAAACAATACAAATGAAGCCACCAGTTCATTAGGCGTTTTGCGCTTCATTTTGACGATTAGTAAAAGGGCAATCAGATTGACGGCCAGTAACGCCATCACATGAGGAGACGACAAAGGATTAAACGCTGCGTCCAGCATCATTCCATCAAAGCCTGCTAAAAACTCCTCCGATTTCCGGATATCCTGCAGTTTATCCTCTGTAATCGCAAACTTATTGTCTCCGTAACTCTCACTATAGGCTTGTAACGTATACGTGTGCCAAAGTAGATTCACCACTAAAGGAAGAATCAACAACAGAACCAAAGAAGCATAAGGCATGACCTTATCGATTCTCTTTTCAATTCCTTCCCGATGAGAAGTAATGAGTATCCCCAGTATGGCAATCCCGTTAAAAAGCAGGAAGACCTTCCCACTATCCTTTAATAGAATCAAGACTATCACTATCGGAAGATTCACGAGCAGCAGTCTTTTCCAATCCTTACGATAGTAATAGGCGATTAAAGGAATCGCCAACGCCACCGACCCCAGAATAATATCCACCAGTAAACTGTAAAAGATTTTTGCATTCACTAATAGAAGGGTAAAGGAGATGACCCAAGGCAGGATGACCGTCCATGGCTTTTTCCAGGAACTCCATGTGAATAGAGCTGTGAATCCAGCCATAGTCAAGAATCCCTGTGCCATCAAAGCCAAACTTTCATAGAATCCTAAAAGCTTAAGAAAATAGTAAATAAACACGGCACTCCCAGGTGGATAGTTCTGAAAAGTAACCAAAGTACTGGCATCCGGCAGACCATCAAGCCTCACAATCTCCTTCACCACCAATCCCCAGTGGCTGAAATCATCATAGTTTAAAAAGAGAGTCCCCCTCATATAGAGCATGACAAACAGAACAGATATGGAAAAGAACACAAGCGAGGGATGCAACAAAGGCTGAAACGGGATTTTTTTAAGAATGAATAATATGAGATAAATCAAACATAAAAACAAACCGGAATAATAGATGCTATTCGTGGCGAATGGCATTCGATGAAGCAACCCGGCTCCAAATAGCACCGTCGTGACACTGGAAAATAGAAATAAAGGAATAAATGCAGGATGAACCTTTACCTTATATAGAAAAAACATCCCCCACCCGGCAAGGGAAAGAAATAACAAGAATAGTAATAGTATTGACGTAAGCATGAGTCCTCCTGATACGTGAAAAAACAAGTAGTTGAAAAACCATTATATCATTCTTCCTTGGAACAAAATCGCACATTGAATAAAAAGAACTCCTTTACCATGAACCTGATAAAGGAGTTCTTTCATTATGACTCAATGACTCTTGCTACTTTTCCCCCACATGTCTTGCAGCTTCCCTTAAGGACAATATTATGATTATCAGAATCCACACTGTAATCAACAATCGTCGTGACACCGCAAGCCCGACAATATACATTTCCTTCAAATTTCTCTCGGATATGTGCAGGTTTTGTCATCCATCTTTTATGTGCTAAATCATCCTTCACTTTTTTGGCACCTCACTTAAAATGATTTTAACAATCCTTCGAAAACGTTCGTCTGATTGCATTTTCATATTCTGTTTCAGGCACGTGTGACTTCGCATACCTCTTCGTTACATTGATATCCCTATGCCCCGCCAACTTAGATACAATTTCAATACTGACACCCTGATCGATAAGATGCTGGCAAAATGTATGGCGCAGCTTTTGGGCATTTATATGAAACTTCTTAAGCATATACTGGACCGATCTCTCCGTTAAGCGCTCATTCGATTTGGAAACGAAAAGCGCTTCCTTTGGTTTGATAGCATCCATATAGTCAGAAAGAGAATGCACAACTTCATCCGAAAGAGGAATGATCCGTTGATCCCCATGAGTATCCGAAACCCTTACTTGCTTTGTTTCAAGGTCTATATCCGCTGTATTCAGGGCACAAAGCTCTGACACCCGTATGCCGGTATGAAGCAGCATATACACAATCGCTATATTTCTTTCATTTTCACTTTCTCTTACTTCTGATAAAAGTGCTTCACATTCTTCTTTAGAAAGCGTTTCGATTTCATCCTTTTTGCTTCCTTGTTTGATCTTTATATCAAACGTAATGTCAGGCCGTTTTAAATATTTTGCAAAAGTACGTATCACTCCCAAGATTTTATCCGTCGTGATCGGACTCTTACCCTTTTCTTCTAAAAATAGAATATAATCCTGAACGTCACGCTGAGTAATGTCCATTAACTCTCTGTGATTCTGTTGAAGCCACTTCTCATATTTTTTAAGCTCCTGATGGTAAGTCGAGATGGTATTTGATGATTTTCCTTCATGTTCAAGCCATGTTAAAAACTGATCAATCGTAGTACTGGATCCTTGCAAGAGTACCACCCTTTCGAATCAAACCTCTATTTACTATTATCGTAGAACTTATAGATGAAGAAGTCAACTTCTCCGAATGTAAGGAGAAAGAATTGATTCGATTTTCCAAATTAGACTTTTAACCAAACGAAAAAAGAGTAACTCCTAAGAGCTACTCTTTCTTCATATTTGCCTGGCGACGTCCTACTCTCACAGGGGGAGATCCCCCAACTACCATCGGCGCTGAAGAGCTTAACTTCCGTGTTCGGCATGGGAACGGGTGTGACCTCTTCGCCATTATCACCAGACGAATATTCAATTGAAGGGTTGTTCCTTCAAAACTAGATAAAGAATTGATGTCAAGAAAGCCGAATACCGACCAATGTTGTTCATTTAAAAATGACTCTTTGTGGTTAAGTCCTCGATCGATTAGTATCAGTCAACTCCACATGTCGCCATGCTTCCATCTCTGACCTATCTACCTAGTCATCTTCTAGGGATCTTACTCACTTACGTGATGGGAAATCTCATCTCGAGGGGGGCTTCATGCTTAGATGCTTTCAGCACTTATCCCTTCCGCACATAGCTACCCAGCGATGCCTTTGGCAAGACAACTGGTACACCAGCGGTGCGTCCATCCCGGTCCTCTCGTACTAAGGACAGCTCCTCTCAAATTTCCTGCGCCCACGACGGATAGGGACCGAACTGTCTCACGACGTTCTGAACCCAGCTCGCGTACCGCTTTAATGGGCGAACAGCCCAACCCTTGGGACCGACTACAGCCCCAGGATGCGATGAGCCGACATCGAGGTGCCAAACCTCCCCGTCGATGTGGACTCTTGGGGGAGATAAGCCTGTTATCCCCGGGGTAGCTTTTATCCGTTGAGCGATGGCCCTTCCATGCGGAACCACCGGATCACTAAGCCCGACTTTCGTCCCTGCTCGACTTGTAGGTCTCGCAGTCAAGCTCCCTTGTGCCTTTACACTCTGCGAATGATTTCCAACCATTCTGAGGGAACCTTTGGGCGCCTCCGTTACTCTTTAGGAGGCGACCGCCCCAGTCAAACTGCCCACCTGACACTGTCTCCCACCCCGATAAGGGGCGCGGGTTAGAATTTCAATACAGCCAGGGTAGTATCCCACCGATGCCTCCACCGAAGCTGGCGCTCCGGCTTCCAAGGCTCCTACCTATCCTGTACAAGCTGTACCAAAATTCAATATCAGGCTACAGTAAAGCTCCACGGGGTCTTTCCGTCCTGTCGCGGGTAACCTGCATCTTCACAGGTACTATAATTTCACCGAGTCTCTCGTTGAGACAGTGCCCAGATCGTTACGCCTTTCGTGCGGGTCGGAACTTACCCGACAAGGAATTTCGCTACCTTAGGACCGTTATAGTTACGGCCGCCGTTTACTGGGGCTTCGATTCGCACCTTCGCTTGCGCTAAGCACTCCTCTTAACCTTCCAGCACCGGGCAGGCGTCAGCCCCTATACTTCGCCTTACGGCTTCGCAGAGACCTGTGTTTTTGCTAAACAGTCGCCTGGGCCTATTCACTGCGGCTCTCTCGGGCTTGCACCCTACCAGAGCACCCCTTCTCCCGAAGTTACGGGGTCATTTTGCCGAGTTCCTTAACGAGAGTTCTCTCGCTCACCTTAGGATTCTCTCCTCGCCTACCTGTGTCGGTTTGCGGTACGGGCACCTTTTTCCTCGCTAGAGGCTTTTCTTGGCAGTGTGGAATCAGGAACTTCGCTACTATAATTCGCTCGCTATCACAGCTCAGCCTTCACGATGATGGGATTTGCCTCATCATCAGCCTAACTGCTTAGACGCACATATCCAGCAGTGCGCTTACCCTATCCTCCTGCGTCCCCCCATTGCTCAAACGGAAAAGAGGTGGTACAGGAATATCAACCTGTTGTCCATCGTCTACGCCTATCGGCCTCGACTTAGGTCCCGACTAACCCTGAGCGGACGAGCCTTCCTCAGGAAACCTTAGGCATTCGGTGGATGGGATTCTCACCCATCTTTCGCTACTCATACCGGCATTCTCACTT